>NZ_JAQIIO010000001.1:0-215000 GCF_027891095.1 Aliiroseovarius salicola
AGGCTCTGAGTGATTTTGAAAAAGACCTGATCATCGCTCACTATGCAAATAGTGACATGCCGCTCACAGCGTTTGCAGATCGACTTGGTCAAGATCCCGAACGTTTGCGGCGACTGAAAAACAGGAAGGCCGGTAAGCAACTTCTTGCGTGGTTAGAAAGAACCAACCCACCTTACCATTACATCAATTACCACTTCACTGATGAACGACCAGTCCCCTATGCGCTTTCGCATTATCGAGAAATTAAGGAGTTCTTGGAGAAACGCGGTGATGACTAAGCGCCCATACCCCGCATGGCAGCACCGTCACGAAGCGGTGCTGCTTTGGATGCTGCAAAATCCGGCAGGCAAGCGATACGAATGCGCTCGGGCTACCGGATACTCCCGCTGGCAAATCAGCAGGATTGTGAACTCACCGGAGTTTAAACGGCGGTATCAGGAAGTGCTGGATTGGCGTCTTGAGCAAGTGGCGTTACGGATGTTTGACGGACGGGGTTCCGACCGATCTGGTGAACAAAAATAGTTAAAGAAAAACAAAAATGTGGTTTGGTGCGCTGGACAGCGTCTCCGCTTTTGACGCGAAAGCAACAAATTATCCAGACTACCACATGAAGCCGACGATTGATCGATACTGGTTCAAGAAAACTGAGAACGCTCAGCCCTAGACCAACCAGTGATGTGCTCCAGCGCAACACGCAAGACTAAGATTGGTACCTGTGCGACATTTCCAGAACGCGCAAGACAAACCCGCAGATCCAAAACCCATTTACTGCAGGCACGTCTAAGGCAGGTAAGCGCAGTCTTGGCATCGATAGGGAATGCAGCGGCTCCCTACACGATAAAGGAAGCTAGCCGCCTTCGCAGTGTTGAGTTAAAACTGACCTAACATCCCGTTATCGTCCAATTGGAATAGTTGCCGAAAATTCTTCCCCGGCCTTTTTGGGTTGAACCAACCAGAACCCTACAAGGACAAGCCCGAAGGCTAGCCAGGCAATGAGGGGAAGGATTTCGTTTAAAAGCAACATGCCCCATGCGATGCCTGCGAGTGTTTGGGAATACGCAATCTGACCGGCGAAAACGGCACCAGCTTCGGCCACGATGTGCAGGGCCAATGCAACCGCGACGCCGGAGGCAAGACCAAGGACAAGAATGATCATTCCCACCCGGCCACCGCCAGCCGAGGGCCAGATCATCGTATCCGTCGCGATGGCGACAGGAGCAAGCATCACGGTCGACAGCGCCATCATGATCCCAACCGTCATAAAAGCGTCTATCTCCCTCGGTCGCCAAGTCATGAGGATGGTGTGGATTGCAAGCAGCATAGGAAGAAGCAACGCAGCACCTAGCCAAAGAATACTGTCCGCGGCGCTTCCGCCACCCTGACCAAACAGAACTGCTGAAACGGCGACAAATCCGATGCCAAGACCAAGTAGCCTTTGCAAACTCGGTCGTTCAACCGCGATCAATGCTGCCAGCGCAAATACCATGAAACCTCTGGAACTGCCGATCAAGGCGATCATAGATGCTTCGACATGGCTTGCGATCGTCACTGTGGCAATTTGATAGAAGCAACCCAGCACCAAGGCCCAGATTAGGAAAAAGCCGAGATGTCTCTTGCGGATTTTCGGCCTACCGCCCCTCACGATCCCAATTCCGAAGCATGCCACCGCAGCGACCGAATTCGCCCAGACCACGACACCAAGCGAAGGCACTTCGAGCGCGGCGGTCATGCGGCCGAGTGCAGGAACGATCCCGAATATCAGCCCGGCAATTAGAACCAGAATAGTTCCGCGCAAGGTTCGTGCCGTCTGATCAAAGCGCTTTTCGCGCACGTAGACCTCTTGCGCAAGGCTTTGAAATACGATCGCCAGGCGGCCTAGGGAGTCCGAACGCGTTGAAACATCCTCGATGGCAAGCTCCGTCGGCCGAAACGCTCCGGCCTCAATTATGTGCGCAGCTTTTATCAAGCGATCCACATCGCGAAAATATGTCAGCTCCCGGTCACGGAGCCGTTTTGCAGCAAGTACAGCCTCCATTCTAGCGTTCAAGATCGGGGGCTCGAAATCCTTGGGGAGGAAATCGACCGCGCCAAGCTCTATGGCTCGAACGACACTCGCTGTTTCGTCATCCAGCGAGGAAACAACGATTACCGGGATTTCACTAAGCGCATCGTCGCTGCCCATCGCTTCCAATACGCCGTAACCGTCAAGGCCCGGCATAACGATATCCAGAAGTACGGCATCAAATTCTTCTTCGCCCAGGCGCCGGAGCGCTTCGCCGCCATCGCTTGCTTTCGCGGCCCGGTGACCGAGCGCGATCACCGCCTTGGCCAGTTTCGTCGCGCTAGTGCGGCTGTCATCAACGACGAGAATGGAAGCCGTCATCTCTTCTGTCTCGGCACTTGGTTGGCTGGCCGCAAGGGATTGGTTGGCTTTATCGCTCAATCGGTCGCTCCGCTAGCATTCAATCCGACCTCGACTAACTTGCTAAGTTCCTGCACTGCCAATGCCATTTGCACAGCGATCTCATCCACCTTTTCTCCATGCTCCGAGCCCCGGTTGTCTCGGCATTCCTGCTCCATTGTTGCGCATAATGCGGAGAGTTCAACAGCCCCGAAATCGCGTGCATTGGATTTCAGTGTGTGCGCAGCGATGCGCAAAGCATCGATATCGCCCAATCGGGAAGCCAACTGCATCCTGTCCACCAGTTCCGGTGCTTCGCTCTGGAAATCACGCAAAAGCTCATCAAGATCCTCAGTGTCGCCACCGATTACAGCCAGTAGACGCCGGAGCGCATCGATATCGATTACCGAAGCATTCATGTCAGTCTTCCCCATCGTTGGTTTCACCACCTTCGTCCGCCAAATCATGCCTGAAAAGCGCTGCTGTCTGTAAGCTTGCCAGGAGCTTTTCTTCGTCGATTGGTTTACTCAGATAATCGTCCATTCCGGCGGCCAAATAGCTGTCGCGGTCCGATACCATTGCATTTGCCGTTAGGGCAACGATGAAGGGCCGCTCGCCATCGCCGGCAGCTTCACGAATTTTCTTGGATGCCTCGACCCCATCCATCTCAGGCATTTCGATATCCATCAACACTACGTCGTAGGTAGCCACCGCGCATCGATCGACCGCTTCCTGTCCGCTAGCTGCAATATCCGCGGTATAACCGTTCTTATTCAATATTTTTTTCCCGACTTTCAAATTGATCTTGTTGTCGTCCACCAGGAGAATCGTTATTTCAGCGGGCGGCCAGACTTCTTCTTCCGCCGGGACTTGATGGGTTGCGGAGCCAGTGCCGGAGCCAACCGCCAACGACAACCCCCTTAGCAATTGCGCCGACTTTGGTGGCCTCGTCAGCAATGTAATCTGGCTAGTCAAACGCAGGCGGCTCAAAAACGTATCATCGGTTGGCAACATCGATGTTAACATGATAGCCGGAAGCTCAATGCCCCTGCTATTTATGCGAATTTTTTCCAACAGCTCGAGTCCGGGCGTGTCGGGTAGATCGAAATCAAGTAACACGACGTCGAACTTTTCCCCTGCATTGACCAAATCGATTGCTGATTTCCCCGTGCCCAACGAAGTACAATTTATACTCCATTGGGATAATTTCTCACTCAAAATATTCCGTCTGGTTTTATTGTCGACGACAAGCAGTGCACGCTTGTTCCGAACGGTGTTCAGTTGGATTGTGGTATCCAGAGAAACCGGTAAGTCGGCAACTTGTACCGGCAGATCGAAGCTGAAGGTTGAACCGCTTCCAAATTCGCTTTCAACGTGGATTTTTCCGCCCATCAACTCAACTAGACTTTTGGTTATCGCAAGCCCTAGACCGGTCCCCCCGAAGCGCCGCGACGTCGAGGCATCTACCTGACTGAACGAATGGAACAATCGAGTCATGCGGTCAGACGGGATACCGATCCCTGTGTCGCGCACAGAAAACCGGAGGGCAGCTTCCTTGGGTGTGGCGTAAGTGACAGAAAGTACAACTTCGCCTGAATCAGTGAATTTCACCGCGTTGTTGAGCAGGTTTAATAGAACTTGTTTCAATCGTGTCGGGTCACCAACGATTCCGCGCGGAACATCTCGAGCTATATTGCAAACAAGCGCTATTCCCTTTTCATCCGCTTTAGCGGCAACAAGCTCAGTTGCGGCCTCAACGGATTCAGTTAAATCTATAGGGATTTCCTCGAGCTCGAGCGCCCCTGCTTCGACTTTGGAAAAGTCAAGAATGTCATTGATGATTTCCAGCAACGTTTCAGCAGCATCGACAATCGTCGTGGCAAAGTCGTGTTGCTCAGAGTTCAGCCGCGTACCCATAAGTAAGCGGCTCATGCCGATAACCCCGTTAAGCGGTGTTCGGATCTCATGGCTCATGGTAGCCAAGAATGCACTCTTCGCTTCGTTTGCAGCTTCGGCGGCATTCTTGGCCATTTCCAACTCGTTGCTCATCAGCTTTATGTCGGAAATGTCGGAAATAACTACCACAGTGCCACCGTTTTGGGATTTTCGGATGCTAACCCTATACCAAGTGTCGTGTTCACCTTCCTGGACATAGGCACGGGTCCCGCTGCGGAATCGCTCTTTCTGCCGCTCGGCCCAGCCATCGTCATTGGCTGCTTGCAAAAACCGCCTTTCCCGGCGGGACAGATCGATGATTTCAGTAAATGAATTGCCCGGCTGACAAGCGCTCTGCACAGTGCCGAACATGATCTCGTGATAACGGTGGTTTGCCACAACAAGGCGCTCATCCTGGTCGAACAGAGCGAAACCCTCCGAAATGCTCTCGATCGCATCAGACAGCCTTTGACGAGCCTGAGAGATTTCGCGTAGATTGCTTTCTTCCATCTCCACCGCAGTGTTCCGAAATACGGTGAGCGCCCGCATCAAATGCGCGATTTCGTCGTTACCGCTGGGCTTGGGAAGAGGATCGCGTAGATTGCCTTCAGCTAGGGCAAGTGTCGCGCCACTGAAGGCACTGAGGCGGGCTCCGAGGCTTCGGTTCAAATAATAAATCGCTCCAATAATCGCCAATAGGAGCCCGCCAAACACGACCAATAGTGTCGTTCGGCTTGACTTTAGGGAAGCGAGAACATGCGCCGCGCTGCTGTTCGTCATCTCGCGGGCGCCAGAGACTATCTCATCGGAAATATTGCTCATTTCAAGCGTGAGCCCATTTGTCTTCAAAAGCGTTTCTTCGACGATCGAAATGTTGCGTAACTCACTTTCGCGGAGCGCGAGAACACCAACCTCGCCATCACCCGAACCAATCAGCTGGGCGACCATCTCGACCACAGACATGAAATCCAGAACTCCTGATAAGCGATTGGAAACCTCACTTGTTGCGGCTTTAATGGTGCTAAGTTCGCCTCGTAAAAGATCCAAATCCGATTTGTCACGCGCGAAAGCGGCCACCGACAGGATACCGACGACCCGGTTTCCCAGCGCCTGCAATTCCAAAAGTGCTCCAAACCGGCTGACGCTCGCTTCTGTGATCGCCTCAAGGCTCTCCGACACCTGTCGGTTGAGGTCGACACTTTCCGTTACCGTCTGTCCGCGGAGCAGCGTTACGGAAAGACGCACCTGCCGGTCAAATCCAACGAATGCGTCTTCGATCTGCTTAAAAAGGTCATCGCGCACCAAGGGCTGTGTGATGCCCTCCGACAAGTTTATCCTTAGCTGGTCGAACGCACCGGACTTTCCCACAGTCAGCGACAGCAGGTATTCGAATGCGCCTCTCAGATCGGCGGTATCGACAATCCGATTTGCCGAGGGGTCAGAATTGATGATGACGATATTCCGTCTGGCCACCGAACTGGATCGCACGAACTCGCGCCAATGTTCGTCATGTTCGTCAATAGATATCGATGCGAAAGCTCCCGCGACTGCCTCTCGCATCTTTGCTTGCTCTGCGCTTATCGCCAAGATTGGAATAAGCCCTTTCAAACTGATGCCACTTATCCGAACAAGCGAAGCATCCGTGAACGCCGCAATTCGTTCGCTTTCTTCCCCAAGCTTGACTGTTTCATATGCGATAAGCGGTCTGAGCGTTTCGTTGAACGCAAAGTGCCGATCAGTCAGCAACTGGATTTCACGGTCTGCCTGCTCGCGGATCTGAAGCCTTTGATCGACGGTCTGTGACAGCTCGTGTGTAAGGGCAGAAACTTCCGACAATAGCGCTTTGAGACTTATTTCGTCATCGGCGCCAGCGCCGGTCAATTCGAGATCTGAAATTTCATCTAGCGTTTTTTCAATGTGATCGTTCAAGGCGCTGTTTTTTGACGTCAATGCGACGACGTTTTCTGCGGTTGCCATGGCCGCGGCCGCCGTCCTGATTTTGGTCATCGACTGTGACACGTTATAGGCAGCTATGACCGAAGGCAGGTTTTCTTGTGTAATCGAGGAAAGTTGAACCTGAACCAAATTAATAGCGCTTTGTGCGACTATCGTGCCAGTTACCACCAGCAGCAAGATGAATGCAAAAACGGCAAACATTTTGGCGCGAATGGTTGACAGAAGACCGCCAATACCGTGCTTCCTGCGAGAGTCCGGGCCTCTATGCGCCCCACTCAGACGCGCATCGGGGCTAGCCGGTTGATTTTGTTCGCCCGCCCCGGTCACTCGAGCGAGAAATCTTTGATATCATCAGGCGACAGATAGGCCACCGACGGACTAAGCATGACGTCGAGATGAAGCTTGAAAATCCTCGTAGAATCTCTATCTTTTTTTGCCCACTTGAACCAGAGGGGCAGTGCGACCTTCCTGAACCTCTCAACATCGTCTTCGGTAAGCCGCGTCACTTCCACCCCTGCAGCCTGAAAATCCGCCCAGGCCTTGATATTTGCATTTTGGTGCGCCGTAAAATGCTCGGAGGAAAACGCACGAACCAATTCGGTGATAAGCGCCTGTGTCGGCGTAGGCAAATCGTTCCACACGCCTTGATTGAACGCGACTATAGTCAGGTCGACGGGTTGGTGGAGGCAAGGCGTCGATGTCGGTCCCATGACGATGTATTTGCTGACATCGGCGAACCCGAGGTCAAAATTCATTGCCGGTCCGGCAAAATCCGCGGCATCGATCGCTCCACTTTCCAGAGCAGGTTGAACTTCCGATCCAGCCAGTGCGATTGTTCGCGCGCCGATCGCCTCAAAGCAATCGGCAACCAATCCGCCGGGCATTCGAATACTCAATTCTTTGAAATCATCGAGCGAATGGATCGGCTTGTTTGAGTGGATCAAGTTCATGTCGTGGTGAACATGGCCAACGAATTGTAGCCCGTGCCGTGCATATAGCTCTTGCGCAAGTTCGGTACCGCCGTAGCTATCAAACAACATGTCCCACTGGTGTGGGTGAGGCAATCCCATTGGGAAGGACGTCAAGAACGCGCCTGCGGGCATGGCCCCTGTAATTGCTGAGTAATGGGGAACCCACTGCATGGCATCCAGCACCCCCGCCGAAGTAGCATCCATCATGTCGAATATCTCTGCGATAGAGCCCCCCGGGAATGGCAGAAGTTTCACTTCACCGCCCGTGAGTTCTTGAACGGATTCGCACCACTTCGCGAATGTCGAGTATCCGATGGTCTTCTCAGTCCACAGACTTTGTATTTTTAGGGTTTTCCCCTTGGCCGTCGCGGCATTGCTCAAAAACGGAGTCGAAACTCCAACCGCAGCCGCTGCGCTTCCTCCAGCGACTACACGTTTCATGAATCCCCGGCGCCCAGCACCTTTTACACTCTCCAATCGTCTCTTGGAAATTGGTGCTTCCATTTTTGGCTCCCCCCCCCCAAATATCTTGAGTAATATTCATGCACTATGCGCCAAATTGAGAAACTGGTTAACTATTTATTTTCAAAACGCAGTGGCGCCTCACGGAGATCTCACCTTTCAACTAGTAATTCGCATGATGTAAAGTAAGCAAATCTCCGAAGGTGTAGGCATTCACGTAGCCGCTAGATCTAGCCGCGTAGGATTTCACACTCCATGCAATCATGTAGAGTGATAACCTTAGTCGATGCCGCCTGAATGGCGTCTTTTCTCTATTATTCCGTTGGTTTGCACTTGTAGCAAACGGCTGTTTTCCACGCTTTTGCATCTAATTGCGAATGCTTGCGTTCACAATCGGAAGATGGCAACAGCCGCGGGGAAGGCTGACTGCACATGGAAAGCGGCTTTGGGGAAAGTGGTTTTGGGTATTCTCCCATGCGGCGGGAGAAATCGAATTCTTTTCTGACGATGATTTCGAATGTGGCCCGATGCACGATCTCGGTCGCGGGCTCATCGAGCCTCCGCTGAATTTGCCAGCGTTGGCTCAGCCTGGGCGAAAGGAAGCAGCATGACATTTCGTTTCTGGGTTCGATCTTTATGGCAGCGCTATGGTCCCAGGCGACGGCTGATCACCGTCGATTCTGACACGCCTCCAAGCCCGCTCCCATCGCGTCATATTTACCTTTGCCGCGATGATGGTGATGATTGGTCGGTGTCCATGCGGTGCCCCTGTGGATGTGGAGACGACCTCGAGCTTATGTTGTTGAAAGAAGTGAAGCCTAACTGGTCGTTCAAAACCAAAATTGAGGAGCCACCGACCCTTCGGCCGTCTGTTTGGCGAAAGTCTGGTTGCGGCTCCCATTTTTGGTTGCGCAATGGATACATTCACTGGTGTTAGGCCAAACGTCTTCCCCGTCACAAGATACCCGCCTTTCGCAAGAAATCTGCTTTTTACTCGAGGAAACTGACTTGCTGCTCTTGCAGCGAACCACGGCTTCCCGCCCTTTTCTGCTATAGGTTGAATTGTTGAGATTCCGTAATATTTCCTGTGTGTCCTTAGAAGGATGCGTGTGATGAGGCCAATGGGGGTCGGGTGGGGATCCAAATGAAGCCAACTTGGTTGAGCGCTATTCACGAATCTGGGAAAGCTGTCGATTTATGCAGCAATCAATGCGATTTGGTACCCATTGTGGTACCCAGAACGACAAAAGGCTCAACCATCTCTGGCTAAGCCTTTGATAATATGGCGATCCCTGAAGGACTCGAACCCTCAACCTGCTGATTAGAAGCTCGGTCCAGACGGTTTCTCTGTATTTCTCCCATTTTCGCCACACTGACAAAAACACATTTAAAACAACGATTTACGTTGACGCGCTCCACGCTCACATTTCATGAATAACGCCAGAATTCGGCGTCGATTGCTTCCTTATAGCTTCCTTATTTCCGCGCCGACTTGAACGGAGTGAGACATGAAACTGACAAAACGTGTGATCGAAGGATTGGAGCCGAAAGCCGATAGCTACCTTATCTGGGACGCCGAGGTGAAAGGATTTGGGGTTCGTGTCTACCCCACGGGCAAGCGCACCTATGTCATCCAGTATCGCGCCGGGAAACGCACACGTCGACTCACACTTGGGCAGCACGGACCTCTGACAACCGATGAGGCCCGCAAACTTGCAAAGCAGCGTCTGGGCGACGTAGCGCGCGGAGAAGACCCTTCGGCAGATCGGCAGACCCAGCGTCGCGCGCCTACTGTTGCGGCACTCTGTGACCGCTTTCTGGACGAGTATGTGGCGCAGCATTGCAAACCCAATACGCTGCGCTCTTACCGCACGATCATTAAGAACCACATTCGCCCTAAACTGGGCGCTTTCCTGATCAATGATGTGAAACGCGCGGATGTGGCAAACCTGCATTTTGACATGCGCAACACGCCCTACCATGCAAACCGCACGCTGATGGTGATTTCAAAGATGTTTAACGTCGCAGAAGATTGGGGATTGCGTGAGGAAGGCGCGAACCCAACCCGCCGCATCAAGAAATATCGCGAAGAAGAAAAGAAGCGCTATCTCTCCGATCAAGAGCAATATCGACTTGGTCAAGTTCTCCAAGACGTTCTCGCTGAAGGAAGCGAAACCATCCATGTGGTGTCAGCCTATTTGCTTCTGATGCTGACAGGGTGTCGCCGCAACGAGATCCAGACCCTCAAATGGGATTACGTTCATTACAATCACCTCGACCTGCCAGACAGTAAGACCGGACGTCGGCGCATTCCATTGCCCAGAGAAGCCTATGACATCCTCATGTCCCTGCCCCGCCGCGAGGGAAACCCTTATGCAATATTGGGGACCACTGACGAGGGACATATCACCGATCTGGAACGCCCATGGCGGCGCATCCGAGAACGTGCTGGTCTGCCAGACGTCCGCATTCACGACCTGCGCCACACCTATGCATCGGTAGCCATGAAAGACGGGATCGACCCGTTCACACTGAAAGAGATACTGGGCCACAAGAACCTGACCACCACGCTCCGATATGCGCACCTTGCCGACGATGCGGTGCAGAGGGCGGCGGGGTCGGTTGCCAGCCGATTGGCTGGGACATTGCAACAAACTTCAAATGATCACCCCAACCTACGTATCGTAGGAGTGTAAATCGCCTCGTATCTACATACGTAGGGAATCCTGCCCGGCGTATACCCGGGTAGGAAATTTGCCCCGAAGCAGGGCAGGTTCAGTAATGTCTGCAATGTGGACTTTACGTTCGTTCATCTCAACAATCAGGTCGACCACTACCCGTGCTTTGCGGCCATTGATGGATGAGGCTCGTTGCTCCGAGTTAATCCCCTAGGATAGCCTATCCAGAGAACGTTCGCCGAGCGCAGACATGCATTATGGATTAGGCTTGCTTCGCATCATCAGCTTTCTGCCAAGTCGAGCACCGTTTGCGCTGTATCCGAAACTTCTTTGCAACTTTGTCGTCCAGTGAATGCGCGGTCCTTATACACACAGCCGACAATCGAACTAGGTTGTCATAACCGAAGTGGGTTCGCTTTCCTTCTTTAAAATTGAAGCCAAGGTCCTCAAATGGCCCTACGCGTTCCAGAAAGATCTTGTTGAGGTGACCACGGTTGTGAGCGTGAATGTTTCTCATCTCCACGAAGATCTTTAGCAGCCTTCGATCTTCATCGCTCTCAAACATCTCGATGCCCAAGGCGTCTGAGATGTACTTTTCGACTTGCTTCATACCCCCATACGACAAGGCGTTGATCTTTCGATCGATCAGGTAATCAATCATTTCCTTGCGGCTAGCGAAGTCGAAGACTTCTTCAACACGAAGAGTTTCACCAGACTTCACTAGCTCATGTCGCCGTTGCATGCTTTCTTGAATGATCTTGGATAAGTACCAGAGAAAACCATCGACGATATTGGTATTCATGTTCTTAGAGTTCAGCCTTGCGAACGAGCTGTATCGCTTTACTGCTCTGTCAGAGTTTTCAAGCGTCTCTGTTAGTTCTGCGCGCCTTGTCTCGTCCGTCTCACCGGGGAGCAGTGCTTCACTGGTTATTTTCGCTGTCCTGTCCGTAGCGTGAGCTAGTTCCAGCCCAAAGTAGAATAGCTCGATTGTCTCCCGGTACTCTTTGAGGAAAAGCCAAAACGGCTCAGTGCAGGTCGACTGGAAGTTCGGCAGATAGAAGTTATCGAATTTATCAGTCAATTTCATTCAGCCTTGATACCGACGAGCTGACTATCGCTCCGATCTGCCAAGAAATCTAGCGGTCATTGCGATTTCCAATCCCATGGCACCTTCGCATTCCTCGATGGCCTGACCGATGGGTAGGCACACTACCAGTACGTCTGACTGCCGCATTCGGCAGTTTGGGCTTTTTGCGGTCTTTCGAATAGTCTGGTGGAGCTACTTGTTCATGCGCATTGAGACTATGCAGCCAACCTTACCATGTGCTTCAAAACAGATTTCCCCCTCAACCCAAGTCAGCAAAAACTCACATTCGGTACCACCTGATTATATAATTATGCGGTAATACCACGGTAGGGACGAGTAACTAATAAGCTCTGTGTCATGCCATTAAGTTTAAACCCGTGCGTTAGGCTGGATCCTACGCCTTATGCCCCATTCCCCTAACGCATTATAACGCTCGCCCCCACGGGTTGTGTTGACCGTCAATCCGTTACATTAGAGCTAGGCCTGCCAATTTGTTCTGGATTCCTGCCTTGCCTACCCATCGGACATTTCACATGGTCCCCCATTACTTCCTGCTTCAGGTTTTCGACAAAACGCCGGAAACAATACTTGTTGAAGCATCGCCCGGACGAGAAGCTGCGTGGTCAAATTTGTGGACCTTGGGCGTGAGCAAGCCGAATGACTGACACACTCGCAAGATACGATGATCCGGATTTCCCCGCCGAACGCCCCAAAGAAATCAGATCGCGCATCACACCTGAGCTTCTTGAAGAAATTCGTCGTGTAAGCGGAATTGAAACTGATGACGACAGTTTGAGGCACCGTCTTGGAAAAGACCTGCGGCGATATCAAGCGGCGGTCAGGCAAGCATACGAACCGGTTAATCCGTCGCAGATTAGAGAGTTGAGAAGTTTGCAAAAAGCTGCAGAGCGATTTTCTAAGGCGATAGAAAAGCTCAATGAACGAAACGTATTTGATATCGACTATGCGATACAGTACCGCCCACCATTTAATGGAAAATTCAACTTTCCCGAACAGGAGGATTATTGGGAGGCCAATGGAAATTCCACACAACGCGCTCAAAACCTTGCAAAAATGATCTCTTGGTCCATTGACCGCGTGTTTGACGAACGAGAGGAAGAAAAATCTCCAACCAAGCGCACTTTGAACACGCCGCTCGATCACCTTATTCAAGACCTTACCACCGCGTTCAGAAACGGTACGGGTGAAAGCCCCAAGCGCCATTGCCACTATCATCCCATAGAAGAAGCTTACACGGGTAGGTATTTCGATTTTGTGCTCATTATTCTGAAGGCATTTGCGGTTAAAAGTTTCCATAGCGAAGTCGCTTTAGGGAAACGAATTGTGCGAGTTCTTAGGGATATGAATTCTTAGGACAACTAAAAACACAAACGTGCATTCAACTGTCCTTTGAAGATCTTTCAGCCACGCCGCATCTTCCCCTCAACGCAACCAAATGCAGCGAGGTGAACATGCTAACCCAACCGCACCCAGACTATTTTGATCAACTGATCGACGAGAAAGAAGCCGCCAGCTACCTCTGTTATTCGGTTCGTGCCTTGCAGAACTGGCGCGTGCGCGGTGGCGGCCCGCTTTTCATCAAGGTTTCTGGCCGTTCGGTCCGTTACACGCGCCGAGATCTGCAAAAATGGATCGCCGAAAAACGCGTGGCCAACACCAGCGCTGCACCTTCTTAAAAATAGAGTTTTGCCCCGCAACGGTTGGTAGCGGTTGTGGGGATTTTGGGGCCGGACGGCTCTTCCAAGGGCGTGGGGTAAACGCACCTCACGCCCTTTCTGTATCCGCTGCCAGCAATTCAAAGGAGATTGCCACATGAGCAACCAACCCGCACACAAACTCAGGCTGGGCCTGATCAACGCAACCATCTGGGCTAATGATGGATTCTATTCCATCGACCTAACCCGGTCTTACAAAAACGCAGACGGGCAATGGCAGAACACAAACAGCCTTGCGCATTCTGACCTGCTGAACGCAGCCAAATGCCTTGAGCGGGCAGAAATCTGGATTGGGAGGCAGATCAATGCAAGCAAGTGAAGCAAAAGCCGGACAGCATGTCCGGCCCCAAAATAAAAGCTACCCCGCCGGAGGCTCCCAAGCGCGTGGCGAAGCACACCGTTCGAATGGGCGCACGCCCAAGAGGGGGGTGATAGTAGCACCCCCCTCTGGAAATACAGAACCCCCTGAAGACTACACAGTATTGCATCGGGGTTTTGACACTCTGGCCCTGTCTATTCAGGCCAATATCGGCCCGAAACTTTTTGAATATCTGGAAGCGCAGAAAGCAATTGCCGAGGAAGAACAGAAAGATGTGCTGATCTCCTATGGCAGCGCAGAGTTCTTACTGAAGCCCTACGGCGGCAAAGGCTATCGGTTCTTACTGGATGGTGGCCCCGAGGGGGCAAGCTGGTCGATCAAGAAACCCAATGCGCGGGACAAATGGGGTATCCGCCTGTCCTTCGGATCGTTCTTCCTGTCCCTCCATGGGCTGGGAGCCGCCAAGGCGCATTGTGAGCGCGTTCTGGACTACTTTGGTGTTCGCTATGGCCCAGAGGACGTCAGCATCTCTCGCGCTGATTTCTGCGTCGATGTGCTGGCGAATGATCTCACGCTGGACCCGAACAACCTGATTGCGCACAGCGCCGCCCGGCGGCGGGATAACATTACATATGAGGATGTGGCCGTGCACGGAAAGTCCGGTTGGGTTTCCTCCGTCACCTCGGGCAGCGTCTCCAACCGACAGGTGATCATATATAATAAACGGTCTGAAGTGATTGCCCATGGCAAACGCCATTGGTGGGACATCTGGAACCATACGTTACGTAGAGGTGTGGGCAACACCAACGCCCCCTATACATTACATAATGGGCACGTCCCCGGCCCGCTCTCCCCTGACAAGGAGCAGGCCGCTCAGAACCAAATCTGGCGGGTTGAATTCCGGGCAGGCAAAGACCTGTTAAAAGACCGCTGGGGCATTCGCACGTGGGAGCAGTTCTTCAACCAGTTTGGCGACCTCTGCCGGTCTTCTGGTGAACTTGTCCGATATGCGGAACCCGACCCCAACGACGGCAACCGCGCCCGCTGGCCCAATCATCCCCTGTGGGATGTGGTGTGTGCTGAAATGAATGACGACTTGATCGAGATGCGCAGCGGAGCAGATCCTAACCCAATGAAGGAAGTGCAGCGCGAAGAGCATATTGCAAGCTTGCTGAAACAGGTAACAGGCACCTGCATAACCATGGCGGCGCTCGAAGGGTGGGAGCATGAAGAACTGCCTGTGGCATTCACCAGCTTTGCAGAACGCATGACGGAAGCCGTGAACGATAACCCCGAGCGTGCGGCCAAACAGTTGCAGGACGCCAAGGATCGATATGTGTTTGTTCGAAGGCCGGAGGGACCTCCTACATAACGTTACCTATACGTAGGAATGATCCGAAATTGAGAAGCGCCCTATGTAACGTTTACGTAGGGCGCTTTGGGGGCTGGGTAGGTGCCATGACTCCGTTGCTTATGGTAGCATTGAGCATTGTTGGCGCGCTGCTTGACCATTGACATTTCCTTAGGTTTTAGCGCATAAATTGTCTAACAGCCTTATCCGGTGGAAAGCTCTAAGCGTGATTTTGAGTTGATCGTGTTAGAGGGGACTACATAAGTGCCGCGCCAGCTATGATCAAAAAGCTGGATTGCTGCACTCGGCGATCGACTACTTGGTAGTTGAATCCGTGGCAGAGAACTCAGCGTAATTCAAAACGGAGTATGACTTCATACTCCGTTTTTATTTTTCCGGTAGAAGGTGATCGTTGGGGAAAATGTTTATGTATCTCCGTTTTTCACTCTTAAGTGAGCGCTCTGCACCCGACGAAGTTTTAAGGTCCGACTGTATCGTTGCTGATTTCGCAGCGGTTACATCATAGTGGAAGCCTGGAAACAGTGCGACCCCGTAGCGAAACCTCCCGCACGCAAAAGCTTTTTCCTCAGATCCAATTGGGTGAGCAATTCCATGGCATTCGGTGTCTTTTGCGGGTTTAAATATCAACGCTTTATCATCTTTAAATCCTTCGCGGACTTTATCCCTAGTTTGGCGAAAGCGCATCTTTAAGGATTTTATTTCACGAGACAATTTATCCGAGCTAAGGTCATTGTACCAATAAGTTTTAAGATCTCTTGTGATGGAAGAATTGAAATTTCGTAACGGCAGGGAAAGAGGAGAAGATTTTCTGCTTGCGTATGTTGCTGCGGAAATCTCGTGAAGCATTGGGCGGACATCATTAATCTTGTTTTCAATGTACTCTCTCGTTGGCCGAACCTTGTTCACTAAGTTCCGTGGCACAGTTTCGACCCACGCAGAGTGACCAAATGTACTCCACACTTCTCTAAACTGCTCTGCCGTCTCTGGCTCATAGAACCACAAGGATAGTCGTGCTGGCTCAGAGTGGCCTCCCGCGTTATAAAGTTCCTTTACTAGCACCCTAAGCGCCAGCGAAATTGAAGCCCGCGTTGCGCCAACTTGTTTCTTCTTTGCTGCCGGCGCCAAGATGCACGCACCAGCAATTCGAGCCTTCATCGAAGTCAGCTCGGTCGACAAAGGAGCGTTTGCCCCAATGAAAACTATGTAATGCTCGACTGTCATTTCTTTGAGTTCAGCTTGACCAAGATATCGAGCGGAATGCTAATCCGAGAAAGCTCCTCGTCGGACAATCCATCAAAAACATTGAGAAGGTTTTGTAGATGACCGGTGCCTCTAGGGCTTGAAGGCCTCTTGAGAACCGAGAAAGCCTCTTGACCAAGCAAGTGCTTTTCCAACCAAAGTTCTATTGCTTGGTGAGTAGCAGCAACGCGTTCAGAAATCGGAGATCCTCGCATTTCCTTCGTCAGGTCATCCGGAAAAATTTTATAGCAATTCCCTTCCATTTTAGCGACTTGTTCATCAGATATCTCGACTTCACCGTGGTCACCAATGCACACAATTCGAACTATTCCATCAATAGGCTTGATGAATGCATCCCAGAACTCCTGCCTATAAGACACGTTTCGATTTGGTTCGGCTAGCTTGCCTTTTGGAGCGAACAAATTCTCAACATGGTCTGGAACTGTAATTGATAATGGTACAGCCCCGATTTTTTGATGGATGTTGGGATGTTGAACAACTTTCACTATGGGGTTTCGTCGCAGGTATTCATGCAAGCCATCATGGAGAACTGCGGCGCTTTCTGGCAGCTCATTCTTTAGCCTGAACCCCAAGTTACTTAGGTAACAGGCCGAACCATGTTCGTCCCAATGCTGCTGTACAATTTCCTCGATGAACTTTGAAGTTGCAATGTCCGGCGTTTCTGGATCAGTCATGATCAGTTCCATTCTCATTCGTTGGTCGGCCCGCATTCAATCCAAACCGATTTCCGCTCGCATCCATGGTGCTACTTAAGCCCTTGCTGCACAAGAAAATAATGTGTGGTTAAGCTCTACTCAAATCTCGTCTGCGGTCCGTGCGTCCACAAGTGGTTTGCTATGGTGCCCTGAATTTCTTCTGATTGAGCATCTCATCTCACAACCAAAGAGCAACTGACTGCTCGCGCCGACGGCATTTCCACGTCGTCTCTTGGAATTTGCGCCAGTTCACTTCGCGCTTGCAGTGAGCTTCCACAATTGCCCAACCTGCAAATGCAGCGTTGGCTGGTTGGTCACAGAATATGGGGTCGCGATAGGTTCGGAGCAGCTCTGAAGTGTGTTTCGCATCAAGTTCAGTAAAGGGCCGGAAGAAATGGTCAACAGTGCCTACAAAGATTCTAACCGTGATCCCAATACAACAAACAAATCTTGATTGTATTGCTTCCTTATCGCTTCCCTAAGAATATGCCCCTCATATTGCACAAGGCAGACAAGCTGATAACATACTGATTTATAGTAATAAAATGGCGATCCCTGAAGGACTCGAACCCTCAACCTGCTGATTAGAAGTCAGCTGCTCTATCCAGTTGAGCTAAGGGACCGCTGGGCACACGCATACCCTTGTCACCCGGTCCCTTTCAACCGCTAATTTGTCAGAGTTCGCTGATCTTTCTGGCCACCACCCAAGATGCGGGCAACCCCAGAATAAAACCAATTATCGCTGAATAAACAATAGGTTGCCCAGTATCAAATCCAGTTACCAGCGCGGCAATAATCAAGATCCCGGCAAATGTACCTCCAAGCAGAAGGTAAATAACGGCGGTCAAACGGAACATTGGCTTTCCTTCATGGCTATATATCAATTCCGCGAAGTCTTACGCCCCTGCCCGGCTCATTCCTTGATCTGGATCAGTCGCCCATCATTGCCCGTGCGACATAGTAACTCACTGGAAATCCTAAGATAAACCCGACCACAGCGGCCCCAAGCAATGCCCACAACCCGGTCACGCCAACCACCAATGCGCCGACCACAAACACCGATGCCACGGTTGACCCGATGATCCCGTAGAACGTCATGACAATCTTGAACAGCGGTGATTTCATCTGCCCCCCTGTGACCGCAACGCCGAACGCTCGGCTCAGCAAAACTTTAAACTCTTTAACGAGGATCGGGGACAAATTTGCAAGTTTTCACCCCCCGAAAACCGAAACTTTAAACTTTTTCAAGGCCCCAGATGTCCACAATCCTCCCACCCCTCTACATCCGCCTGACCGACGTGCGCCTCAACCTCACCGAAATGATCCGACGCACCCTGAAGGGCGAGGAGCGCATGATCATCACACGCCACGGCAAACCGATTGTCGCGCTGGTCACGATCAACGAATTGCACCGGATCTGGGCTGATGAGGATTACGAGCTTTTTGGGCCGGTGAATCCCGAAACCGGCAAACGCTATGGCCGGGATTGGGTTGCCCGGACGGGGTGGAAACGCCCCCTGTCCGAACAAGAGGTGCAGGCGAAAGAAGACGCGCGCGAGAAAGAATGGGCGCGGCTGGAAGAGAAGATCAATTCATGGGGCCCAGAGGATCTGGACCCGGAACTGGCCGAGGCTGCGGCAAAGCGGAAACGGAAGGAGAAGGCGCGTGCGGATGCGGAGGAACGTGAGGGGGATGGGGAACCCGTGGGGCGCAAGCGCTGGTGGAGGTGGTGGTGAGTTGGGTCACCTGAGCAGGGGCAGCGCCCGACCCTGGGTGGGCATCGGTATCGGCGTGTATGGTGACTGGGTGCCGCTGTCGGACTGGTTGCGTGTGGTGCGAGGCAGAGGAAGCGCCCTCCCGCAGGGATGAGGAAGGGACAGTCGCTCCAGTGGAGCGGCGAAAGCCCTTACGAACGGGCGCTGCCCCTGCGGGGCGGGATAATGACGCAGAACAGCAACAAGTGCGCCCGTGATTTACTGCGTAATTCGCCGCCGCGCACTGGGGCAATTTCAATTACCCCCACATCTTGCACGACGGCAACAATATTGTGGATACACTCCGCCACCCCACAATATCTTGTTGATCCAGACCGGCCCGATCCTTATAGATCACCCTACAGGTGCTAGACGCGGAATGCATACTGACGCAGCAAGCGGAGTTCGGGGGCCAGACGGCAAGCGGGCTCCGCTTCGCATTTGGGGCAACGCTTTTTCGATGTTGTGAGGGGGTAGAATAGGTAAAGGCGCCAGGTGCTCAGACGCGGTCTTTGCATTGGCCTTGCGGCCCCCTGACGCCTTCCTGAATTGGCTTTCCCGAAGGTCGGCCCATTCAACGGTTCGGGTTCGAAAGAACCCTCCCCTGCCAGTTCCGATCCGGAGATCTTTCCCGGCGAACCAGTCCCGATCCGAAGACCTGTCCCGGCAAACCAGTCCCGATCCGAAGATCAGTTCCGGCGATCCAATCAAGATCCGAAAATCTCTCTTGGTAAACCAGACCGGACCCGAAGACCCTTTCCAGCCCACCTCAACCCGAGGGCCTTGGTGTCCAGCGTGCCTTCCGAAGATGACCTGCTGTAAGAAGACTGTTGCACCGGGATGCGATTCCCTCAAGCAAAAATCTGCGAATTTCGCAAATTTCTTGGGGATAAGCTGTTGATAAACAACGGTTTTATTTGTGGAAAAACTGTGGACGCATGCCGAATCCCATCGTGATCCCAAGGGGTTGGGATGTGGATAACTCTGTGAAGGGAGGTGCAGGCGATTTTCCGGGAAACGCGCCTGCGATCAGTTGTCCATCTTCAATGCGCTAATGAAAGCTTCCTGAGGAATATCCACCTTACCGAACTGGCGCATCTTCTTCTTACCCGCCTTCTGCTTCTCCAGCAGTTTCTTTTTCCGGGTCGCATCGCCGCCGTAGCATTTCGCGGTCACGTCTTTGCGCATGGCCGAAAGCGTCTCGCGCGCAATCACCTTGCCGCCAATCGCCGCCTGGATCGGGATTTTGAACATGTGGCGCGGGATCAGGTCCTTGAGCTTTTCAACCATCGCCCGGCCGCGCATTTCGGCACGGTCCCGGTGCACCATGGTGGAAAGCGCGTCGACCGGCTCGTCATTCACAAGGATCGACATTTTCACGAGGTTGTCCTCGCGATAGCCGATCATCTGGTAATCGAAGCTCGCGTAGCCCTTGGTCACCGACTTCAGGCGATCATAGAAGTCGAACACAACTTCATTGAGCGGCAGGTCATAGACCACCATCGCGCGGGAGCCGGCATAGGTCAGGTCCATCTGGATGCCGCGGCGGTCCTGACACAGTTTCAGCACGTCGCCCAGATATTCGTCCGGCACCATGATCGTCGCCTTGATGCGCGGCTCCTCAAGGTGGTCAACGGTGGAGAGGTCGGGCATGTCCGCCGGGTTGTGCAATTCGATCATCGAGCCGTCTTTGAGATAGACGTGATAGATCACGCTGGGCGCGGTGGTGATCAGCTCGATGTTATATTCGCGTTCGATCCGGTCGCGGATCACTTCGAGGTGCAGTAGACCAAGGAAGCCACAGCGGAAGCCAAAGCCCAGCGCGGCCGAGGTTTCCATTTCAGAGCTGAATGACGCGTCGTTCAGCGCCAGCTTCTCAATCGAATCCCGCAGGTCTTCAAACTCGGCATTGTCCACCGGAAAGAGGCCACAGAACACCACCGGCTGGGCGGGTTTGAAGCCCGGCAGCGCCTCGGTTGTGCCCTTCTTCTCATGGGTGATCGTGTCGCCCACGCGGGTGTCGCGCACCTGTTTGATCGAGGCAGTCAGGAAGCCGATTTCACCCGGTCCCAACTCGTCAATCGGTTTCATCTCAGGCGTGAACACACCGACGCGATCCACCGGATAAACGGCGTCGGTCGACATCATGCGGATGCGGTCACCCTTTTTCAGTTTCCCGTCGATGATCCGCACCAGAACGATCACGCCGAGATAAGCGTCATACCAGCTGTCCACCAGCATCGCCTTGAGCGGCGCATCGGCGTCCCCTTTCGGGGCGGGCAGCTCGTTCACAATCGCTTCAAGCGTTTCGCGGATGCCCACGCCGGTCTTGGCCGACACCTGAATGGCGCCGGTGGCGTCAATGCCGATCACATCCTCGATCTGTTCCGCCACGCGGTCACATTCGGACGCAGGCAGGTCGATCTTGTTCAGGACCGGCACGATCTCGTGATCGGCCTCAATCGCCTGATAGACATTGGCCAGCGTCTGCGCCTCAACCCCTTGGGTCGAATCCACAACCAAGAGCGATCCTTCCACCGCGCGCATCGAGCGGCTGACCTCATAGGCAAAGTCCACGTGGCCGGGGGTGTCGATCAGGTTGAGCACATAATCATCGCCATTATCCGACGTGTATTCGATCCGCACCGTGTTGGCCTTGATCGTGATGCCGCGCTCGCGCTCGATATCCATACTGTCGAGCATCTGCTCTTTCATATCCCGATCCGCGACGGTGTTCGTCTCCTGGATCAGGCGATCAGCCAGCGTGGATTTCCCGTGGTCGATATGCGCCACGATGGAGAAATTGCGGATGTGGTTCAGGTCAGTCATAAGAGGAGCGTATTATAGGGATTTGGGGATTGGTCAATGGGTGACACGAAGCAAGCGCACCAAGACGAGTTAGAAATAGCCCAGAACACAGAGATTCAGAAGCTTGGTTGGTTATCTTCATATTCAAGGCAGATTTTGTTGGGTAGACACGCTTTGAGGTCTTTCTATGTGCTTTCTGATCAAATGGCGCAATATGAAGCTAAATCCGTTTCAACGCTCTCTCATAACACTGCGGGTGATACACTTCGATTACTGCGCGCTCTAGTTGAGGTCCTAAGCGGTATCAACAAGACCACGTCCCGAATCTCCGCACCGTATGAACCAATCGATCGACCTGTGGTCTTTTTCTTAGGAGAAAGCCGCATCGGAAGAATGTTGTCTGTTTCAACTAGCCCCACTGATATGCCGGCAATTGCGCCTGGCACCGGTTTTTCTATCGACGGCCTTTCTACAAACAATAATGCACGCTGGATAAGTCAGTCTGTGCAAGAACCTGCAATAGGGATTCTGGCCTTCGAAACAGCCAAAGTCAGAAAAGGTATTGGCCTAAGTAATAAAGCGCTTGCTGACTCGCGCTGCGAACAACTGCTCCTCACCAAGCTTTGGCCCCTCGAACAGGGCAGGGTTTGGCAAGCAGGCGAGCTGTTCGCACCATTCAACTCAGCGCACAAAGGGGCGTTCAACTTCTGGGCTGACTGGTACCAAGGCTTCCTCGACGGCAAACCGCTCGATTGGGAACTGCAACGCCGCGTGGCGCTAATCCCGGATGAGGACTGGGAAAATGGGCCGGAGCATATTGCGCAGAAGATTGAAGAGATCAAAGCCGCATATCTGGCAGAAAAGCTCCCCGTCGCAGAAGACCTTGCCTTTGACCAAGACACCTGCACCTTCCATACAGTCCCGCGCGTGATGGCCAAGCCCGACTTGCTGGGTGCAACCCTCAGTCAGGTTGAGGATGCGCTCGAGGATGTGATGGAGAATTACTCCAACGGAATCAATGAACGCTCAACCGAGTTTAAGAAGCTTTCTCGCACCTTCCGCAAATACGGCAATGACCCGCAACGGATCGAGATGGATTTCACAACGGTTCATGCGGGGCTGACGCGTCAGATTATCAGCGGCGAACTCCCCCCAAGCGAAGAGAACCTCGCCCTGCAATCCGCTCTGGAAGAAGGGGCCAAAGCCGTGCGGGCGACCCACCCAGAGGTGGCCGAGAACCGACGTATATTGCAAGAGCAGAGCTTGCGGGAGTTGACCCCTGACGAGAAATCCACACTGGAAGAGGCACTTCCGGTCTTGCAGGCCATTTCTGATGAAGCATTGGCCGAGGAATGGGCGCAGGACATTCCCGCGCTTACCAATGACAGCCTGATGCCCATACCAGATACAGCTCCGAGATTGCCCGGGGCAGACGAAGCAACGCGCATCTTCGGGCGCACGTCGAAGATGGCCATCATGATGCAGAAATATCCTGAAATCGTGGAGCGTATTCACAACAGCACAACCTATAAATCTGTAAAGTTGATCAAAGACGGTGCCACTGTGGTCGGTTGGGTTATGCTAATTGTTGGATTGGGATTGCGCGTTCTGGGTATCATCTAACCGGCACGGCGGAACGCCTGGCCACTCCCGACCCTCCCCGTCACACCAAAGGTGTGCCGTTGATAATTGGCATGCCTTCGGCATGACGGGAGGGCGTTTTGCGACGTTTCAACAAACGATGGGTAGCGCGAGAAGAAGTGACATCGCAAAGTGCGAGGGTTTCGACGCCCACCCAGGGTCGGGCGAGGCCCTTCCATCGCCCCTCACCCCATCGGCAGGCGGTTCCTTCGCACCATTGTCCGCAACGTAAAGCTCGACCGCATTCGGTTCACCCCGTCCACCCGCATCAGGTGGTTTTCCATGAACTCGTCAAAAGCGGTCAGGTCGGCCACCACGACGCGCAAAAGGATGTCGCGGGATCCGCTCATCAAATGGCATTCCATCACCTCTTCCATGCGGGAAATGGCACGTTCGAAGGCGGTGATTGCCTCGCGGCTTTGGCTTTCCAGTTCGACCTCGATGAACACCGTGACCGGCAGGCCAAGTTTGGTCTGATCGACCCGCGCGCCATAGCCGGTGATCACGCCGCTTTCTTCCAGTGCCGCGACCCGCCTTGCGCAGGGGGTCGGGGACAGGCCGACCGCTTCTGCAAGCTCCCCGAGTTTCTGGCGCCCATTCACCTGAAGGGCGGAAATGATGCGTCTGTCGGTGGCGTCCATAAATTTTCTCTCGTGATTCTGGTTTTGACATCAGATTATCACCAAAATTAGAAACCTTCACGCGTGAAATTGGTGAAAATCCTCACCGGGCCCCGGCTACCCTTGGGGAAAGGGAGAATTTCATGACCATCACCACCATCCCGACGAGCAGCCATGAAGAGGTTGTGCGCGTCGAAGACAAAGCCACCGGTCTGGTCGGCTTTATCGCCATCCACTCCACCACGCTGGGCCCAGCGGCTGGCGGGCTGCGTATGCGGCCCTATGCCAGCGAAGACGACGCACTGACCGATGTGAAACGCCTGTCCGAGGGTATGACCTATAAGAACGCGGCGGCTGGCCTGCCGCTGGGCGGTGGCAAGGCGGTGATCATGGGGGATCCGCGCACCGAAAAGACGCCGGAACTGCTGCGTGCCTTCGGAAAGGCCGTTGAGGCCTGTCAGGGGCGCTATTGGACCGCCGAGGACATGGGCATGACCACGGGTGACATGGCGGAACTGGCCAAGGAAACCCGCTATGTGGCGGGGCTGGCGGATGGTGAGTTTGCGTCGGGAGATCCCTCGCCGATCACCGCGCGCGGGATCTTCAACTCGATCCGCCGGGCGGCGCTGCATCAGTTCGACAACCCATCCCTGCGTGGGCGGACCATCGCCGTGCAGGGGCTGGGCAATGTGGGATGGAACCTGTGCTATCGCCTCGCCGCTGCTGGCGCCAAGCTGATCGTGACCGACATCAATCCCGAGCGGGTGAAGATGGCCGTGACCAGCTTTGGGGCAGAAGCCGTGGGGCTGGATGAGATCTATGCTGCAAAGGCCGATATCTTTGCCCCCTGCGCGATTGGTGGCATCCTGAATGCCGACACCATCCCGCAATTGCGGGTCGAGGCCGTGGCCGGTGGGGCCAACAACCAGCTGGCCACCCCGGAAGATGCCAAGCGCCTGCATGATCGTGGCATCCTCTACGCACCTGATTTCGTGGCCAATGGCGGGGGCATCATCAATGTCGCCACAGAGATCCTCGAAATCTCGGGTCGGGTGGATTGGGTCGACGACAAGCTCGCCGCGCTGGATGCCACCATGGATGCGATCCTGTCCGAAGCGGCCCGCCGCAAGGTCAGCCCGGCGGATGTGGCACAGGATGTGGTCGGCCAGACGATCCGCACCAAGGCGGCCTGACCCCACCCGCCAACAGATGCCGCTATATTGCGCATGGACCTTGCAAGGGACCAGCGCTAGGCTCCGGTCAATAACCATTGGCCGGAGCTTTCCATGCCTGACCAACTGCCCATCCTGACGGTCACATTGAACCCGTCCCTCGACATGACCACCGAGGCCGACAAGGTCCGGCCCGAGGACAAGATCCGCTGTGATGCGCCCAGCCTTGATCCCGGTGGGGGCGGCACAAATGTGGCCCGCGCCATCAATATCCTAGGTGGTGAGGCAACGGCTTTTGTGGCGTTGGCCGGGTTTCGGGGCGATCAGATCGCAGCACTTCTCGCCCAAGAAAAAGTTCCGTTCGACCGGTTTGACATGCCGGGCGAAACCCGTCTTTCCCTTGCGGTCAGGGATCGGGCACAGAACACACAATATCGCTTTGTCATGCCTGGTCCCCAGTGGACACCGGTCGATGCGCACCACTGCCTGAAAGAAATCAAAGCTCGGCTGCAACCAGAGATGATGGTGGTGCTGTCGGGCTCCATGCCTCCGGGGCTACCCGATGATTTCACGACATCTCTGGCCACTCTGGTCGCCCAGCAAAAGGGCACGCTGTTGCTGGACACCTCCGGGGCTGCGCTGGTCCATGCGGCCCAGCAGGGGCAGGCGGATGACGGCGCGCACCAGATTTCGGTGCTGCGTCTGGCTCAGGCAGAAAGTGAAATGCTGGCCGGGACTGCCCTGATCAGCCTACGGAACGCTGCTGATTTTGCCTCAGGTCTGATTGATCGCGGAGCGGCCAAGATGGTTGTGCTCGGGCGTGGCGCGGACGGGTCGATTCTGGCCACACGAGAGGGCGCTCATTTGGCAAGTGGCCCCGATGTCCCGGTGCGCTCAAAAGTGGGGGCCGGAGACAGTTTTGTCGCGGCGTTCACCTTGGCGCTGGCGAACGGGTGTCCGCCCGAAGATGCACTTGTGAATGGTGTTGCCGCCGCCTCTGCCGCAGTGATGACCGACGCCACCGCCCTTTGCACCCGTCCGGATTTCGAGGCTTTGCATCCACAAATCAAACGCATTAATGTGTGACCAGACACAATTCGGATCGGTGGTTCCATTCGCTGGATTCACCGCAAAAATTGCATAAAACCCGTTTTTGTGTTAAAATGAGAGCAATGAGCCCCCACCAATGGGGGCCAAATTTCGGGCCACAGCGCCCAGCAGTCGAGCAAAGAAGAGGCCGCCGAATGAAACATCTGGTGATCACCTGCATCATGAGTGTCAGTGTTGTCGCGTCCACCCCCGTCTCGGCGGGGAGCATCCAGAAAGCCTGCCTGAGTGCGGATCGTTCATCCGCATCCCGCAATCTCTGTGGATGTATTGAGGATGTAGCAGGGGCTATGTTGAGCAGGAGCGAACAATCGCGCGTGGTTAAGTTTTTCAAAGATCCGCACAAAAGCCAGGAGCTGCGCCAGTCGGATCGTCGTACGGACGAGAAGTTCTGGCAAAAGTACAAACAGTTCGGCGAAGCTGTCAGCACCTACTGCAAAAGCTGATCTTCGTGCTGCGTCTTACCGATTAAGGGACGTCAACAGACCACGGGACGCCGCTTCGACCAGATCCAAAGTCTGATCGAAATCGCGGGTGTAATAGGGGTCGGGCACGTGATCCATTCCGCTGTCCGGCGCGTAATCAGTGAAGATTTTAACCGGGGTGTTGCTGCCAGTCGGACGCAGCCGTTCGATATTCGCAACATTTTCGCGGTCCATGCCGATGATCAGGTCAAACCGATCAAAATCATTCCGCAGGAATTGGCGCGCACGCAGCGGTGCCAGCTCATATCCCCGCCCTCTTGCGGCCTGTTGCATTGGACCGTATGGAGGCGCGCCCACATGCCAGTCGGATGTGCCGGCGCTGTCGATCACAAGGTCCAGTTCCGGAGCCGATTGTGCGGCAATCGAACGGAACACGCCCTCGGCGCTGGGAGATCGGCAGATGTTGCCGAGGCAGACAAAAAGAACACGCGTGGTCATTTGGATCTGATACCGGATCCCTCTGGCCTTGTCACCTGATCCGCAATAATGCGCCCATGCACTCGCCATGTGCTTGCAAACTTTAGAACCATCAAGATGATGACCCCATGAAACGTGCAAAACCATATGCCCAAACCTGTCCGATCTCCCGGTCGCTTGATGTCATCGGGAACCGATGGGGGCTTCATGTCCTGCGGGAGCTGCATGCAGGGCCCACATCCTTTGGTGAAATCAAGGCTGGGCTGCCCGGTATTGCCACCAATATGCTCTCATCCCGCCTGTCCGAACTGGTTGACGCCGGGCTGGTGCATAAGGCGGGGCGGTCTTATCGCCTGACCCCGTCAGGGATCAACACCCGCGGCATCCTGTTCGAGCTGGCCCGATTCGGGCGCCAAATGCCAATACCGGATGAGCCGTCAGAGCCGGAAAACAGCCGCTACCGCGCTGTATCGCTGGCGGGCGCAATCGAACGGGTAGCGACCCCGCAGACAAACTTGCGGGCCGAACTGGTGATTGACGGCGAGCCGTTCACGTTGATCGTCGCAGACCGGCATGTCTCGCTTGAAATGGGTCCCTTGCCCTTGCCGCCGGTGCGGCTGCGTTTCGCATGGGATGACGTGGACAGGGTCGCCGATGACATGGGCCGTTTTGCCGAATTTGCCGAAGCGCAGGGGATCGAAGCACAGGACCCGGCTGATGTGGCCGCCCTGCTTGACCTTCTGCAAAAAGCCATCGACTGTCTGGGCGGGCATCGCTGATCCCTCCAGACGGAACCCTGCGCTTGCCCGGACAATGAAGGGCAAGTCATGGCACATCACCAGAATATCGTCATCCTCACCGGCGCCGGTGTCTCGGCTGAAAGCGGGCTGGGCACGTTTCGTGACGCGGGTGGTATCTGGACCAAATACGACCTCGAAGAGGTGGCCACACCGGAGGGGTTCGCCAGGAACCCTGCCTTGGTGCATGAGTTCTACAACGCCCGTCGCGCAAATTGCCTGGATGCTCATCACAACGAAGCCCACACAGCGCTTGGCCGCCTGCAAGCCGAGCATCCCGGCCGTGTGACTCTGATCACCCAGAACATCGATGACCTGCACGAACGGGGCGGCGCGACAGGGGTGGTCCATATGCATGGCGAACTGCTTCGTGCCCTCTGTGCCGCCTGTGCCCATCGCTGGGATGCCCCCCGCGAAATGGACCCCACCGCCCCCTGCCCGTCCTGCAACGCCGCTGCCACCCGCCCCGACATCGTCTGGTTTGGCGAGATCCCCTATCACATGGACGAAATCTACAGCTTGCTCACCGAAGCTGATCTGTTTGTGGCCATCGGCACCTCTGGCACCGTCTACCCGGCTGCGGGATTTGTCTCCGAGGCCCGCGCCATGGGAATCGCCACGCTTGAGATCAATCTCGAACCGTCCGAAGGCAGCGCGCTTTTCGACCGGACCCTGCACGGGCCGGCCACCGAAACGGTCCCAGAATGGGTGGAAGGCGTGCTTGGAGCATAGGGGACCCCGCCCCATCACGTTTAAAGGCAGTCCATACCCGACCCACACAAACCCTGACCGCACCCAATTGGGTGCGGTCATTCGGAGAGTTTCGGCACTCTATTTGCAAAGGGAAATGCCGAGGCGCTACAAAAGCGCTCAATCTCATACGCGTTTCGAGACGAACATGTGCCCCATGTTCACCCCGAAACACCGATGGGGGTGACTAAACCCCAGATCGGAATGCCCGGCCCGCAGGGGACGCGAAGACCGCGTGGCCGGACAATTCGAATTCTACGCCTTTTCAGTTGCTTGCGCCAGATGCGGCGCCCTCGCCTTGGTTCATGTTTCCGTGATCCATATTGGAATGATCCATTGCCCCCTGGTTCATCTTCATTTCGCTGCCCATCTGGCCACGCTTCAGATCCACCGGGATCTCGACAACAAGCTCACCCGCCTTTTCAAAAACGAGGGTCACGGTCACCACATCCCCGTCAAGTATCTTGCCCTTGAGGCCCATGAACATCACGTGATCCCCACCACGCTTGAGCTCATGCATGCCACTTGCGGGGATCGCAAACCCTTCGGGCACATGCATCATCTTGGCCACACCCTGATCGTCGATTTTGTGGGTGTGCAGCTCGACCCGCTTGGCAATATCCGAGCGCACGTCGATCAGCTGATCCGCCTCATCTCCATGGTTCATGATCTGCATGAAAGCAGCCCCGGCCTTGGCGGACAGACCTGAAGCACGGGCATAGGCGTCTTGCACCATGATGTGGGTTTCGGCAAAGGCGGGAAGGGTGACAAGCGCAGCAGCGCTGGCGAAAAGAAAGGTTTTCATCTTGGACATGTTAGCTCCTATAGTCCTGACCTGAATGGGAAATGCGCGAGGTTGCGCGAAAGGGAACACCCTGCAATCACAGGTGTTTTGCGCTCCGCTCATTGCGTGAAGAAGATGGGCAGGCCTGTGCCGGACACGGCTTTCCCACGCAAACGGACGGCAAAACGCCCGGACGAAGGGTCAGATCAGGGTTGGAGGACCGCGGGCCGCAGGGGTGGTTTCGGGGCGTTCTGTCACCGAAAGCGTAACCGTGATCGGGGTAAGAGTGACCAGACGCCCTTCGGGGCGATCCATCACAGGCACATGGAATTCAGCCACAAAATTCTGCGCCCCATCGGGGCAGACATTCTGGGTCTCGATCGGTTCACCATCGGGTCCCACGGTGATCGTGGTCATGCCGATACCGGTACAGATCACCATCTCCAGCCCGACCATGCCAGACGGCCCCATGAGCAGCGGACCTTCGCCCCGCGCCTGCGCAAGCGAAAAGCCGGTCACAACAAGGACCAACGTAAGGAGATATGCGACAAAACCGCGGATCATGCGTAATGGCTACGCCTGTCTATCGGGCTTGGCAAGCGACAAAAGGTAACAGGGGGGCGGAGGACATTAGACTTTGGTCTTCGCATCCAAGCGCTGCCCAAATATCCGCTGTGAGCCCATTGTGACGGATACTACAAAACCCACACGTGCTTGCTATATCGGCCATGTGCGCAATTGAAGTTCATACTGAAACTTGAACTCGGCCTAGATGGAGAATTAGTTCCACTTCGTTTTGAAGGATTCTGCCAGTACGCTTGAAACCGAAAGCCTCATAGAGCGGTAACGCACATCCCGGTTCATCGACAACTCCGACCACAAGTTTGCTACGCTTCTTTCTGTGCGCCAGTTCTCTTGAGAAATCCAAAGCGGCCAATCCGTGGCCACGGCGCTGATAATTCCGATCAACCATCAAGCGCCAAATATATATTCCGTCCGGGTCATCACCTTCGTCCAGTTCGGCTTCGGGGTGTGACATATCGACGATTGCCAATAAACCGACCGGCTCATCGTTATCCCAGATCCCAAAAATTTCAGAACCGGGTTCAAATATTGATTGAGCCATCGTCAAAAGGTTGGAAGCCACCAAATTTGCCTGATCTTCCCTCACTTCAAGGGCGGCAAGTTGGCGTACTGTGCCTCGCGATAATGGATGAAATTCTGACATAAAAAACAGATAGCAGAAATTGGTCCATGCTCAAAATTCCAAGACTGGTTTTGGGGATACCTGAAGGGTTCTAGATTCTGCTTGGTCACGCATAGCCGCCTTTGATTAAGGTCAAAAATGCCTGACAGTTGGGCCTCATTTTCCTGAGGGGCGGCGATGAGTTTCACAGAGTCTCGCGCATTGTGTCAAAGGTTCGAGACATCCCACATTGCGCGGCGAATTGAAATTTGACTGGCCCCAAACAGGAAAAACCGCCCGGAGGTTTCCCTCGGGCGGCATATCCTACCGGTCTGAACCGGGATGCTAAAGCTTAGGCAGCGGGCTTATGCTGCGGCCTGGGCTTTTGCGACGTCTTTTTTGATCTTCAGCGCATTGGCCGACAGCTCAGTGTCTTTGGCTTTGGCCAGGAACGCGTCCAGACCACCGCGGTGATCAACCGAACGCAGGGCAGCAGCCGAGATGCGCAGTTTGAAACCACGACCCAGAGTCTCTGACTGCAGGGTAACGTCGTTCAGGTTCGGCAGAAACCGACGACGGGTTCTGTTTTTCGCGTGGCTGACATTGTTGCCAGTCATCGGGCCTTTTCCGGTCAGTTCGCAAACGCGCGACATGGTCTCTTCCTTGCTTCTCGGGCCAAATTGGTAGGATTTTGCGATGTTTGGGCGATAGGGTTCTTCCCCTGTTCCCGCACACCGTCCGCTTTGGATACCCACATTTGGCCGGTCAATAGTCATAGGCGCCGCAAAAGCAGCACCTCGAATTCCGTTCGCGCTCATTAAACGTGATTTGGGGGCACGTCAAGTGAGTCGGAACGAGAAGTTCGACGTACGGCTTCGGGGCCGGTTCAGTCAGGGAACTAAGGGATTCGCGGGACCGGGGCAAGGAAAACCCTGCCAATAGAGACGGGAAAGCCCCGGAATTTTGAGGACACTCCGTTTCATGCTAGGTTCACCTTCCATTTCAAGGTCCTGGCATGACATTCACCCATCGCATTTCTGCTCTTCTGCTGACATTCTCTCTTCTGCTTCCGGCAGATCTTCATGCGTCTGATCTGATGTTGCCACGCGAACCGAGTAAAGCCGATATCCCGGCTCGCAATTATCTGGGAGAGCGGGTGCGCGGCCTGACCTTTCGCGCCACCAGCGTGAGCCGACGTTCAGATGGGCAAATGGTGGTGATGTATGGTTTCATTGTCGGGCGCCCCAGTGGACGTGCCAATTTCTTTTACTGGAATGATCTTCAAGGCATCGAATGCCATGGCACCACACGCAAAGACGACCGGGGGCGTGGTGTGGGCGTAAATATCTGCCGCCAGAACGGGCGGACCATCCTGCGTGACAAGGTTACGATCCCGTCAGAGAAATACATGCACTTCCACGGCACCACCAAGCAAAAGAACCGGGACCTGCAAGGCCGGGTGGTATGGACCATCCTGCGCTGGCATCTGCGGTCGGGCTTTCCCAACCCGCAGCCGCTGATTGATGCGTTTGGGCACGAATGAAAAAGCGCGCACCGAGGCGCTCGCTTTTATGTCATTCATCCGCAAGGAACCCGCCGGACTGCCGCTCCCACAGACCTGCATAGGTGCCGCCCATGTGCAGAAGCTCGTCATGTGATCCCTGTTCAATCACCCGGCCCTCATCCAGCACGATGATCCGGTCCATCTGGGCAATCGTCGACAGGCGGTGGGCAATGGCAATCACCGTCTTGCCCTCCATCATGCCGTAAAGGGTTTTCTGGATCGCGGCCTCAACCTCGCTGTCGAGCGCCGAGGTGGCCTCGTCCAGCACCAGAACAGGCGCGTCCTTGAGCATCACGCGGGCAATGGCGACGCGCTGGCGCTGACCACCCGACAGTTTCACACCGCGTTCGCCCACCTGGGCGTTATAGCCCCTGCGTCCCTGCGGGTCGGCAAGCGTCTGGATGAACTCATGCGCCTCAGCCCGCTTGGCGGCGGCCATCATGTCGCCCTCGCTGGCATCAGGGCGACCATACAGGATATTGGCGCGCACCGAGCGGTGCAAAAGCGAACTGTCCTGCGTGACCATGCCGATCTGCTTGCGCAGACTGTCCTGCGTGACCTGCGCCACATCCTGACCATCAATCAGAATGCGCCCGCCTTCGGGGTCACGGAACCGCATCAAGAGGTTGACCAGCGAAGATTTCCCCGCACCGGACCGCCCCACAAGCCCAACCTTCTCACCAGGGCTGACGGTGATCGACACATTGTCCAAGCCTCCTTTGCCCTTGCCGTAGTGATGGGTCAGCCCGTCAAAGCGGATCTCACCCGTCTTGATTGCCAGCTCACTTGCATCCGGCGCATCGGTCAACTCATGCGGCACGGCAATCGACCGTAGCCCCTCGCGGATCACACCGGCATGCTCAAACAGCCGAATGGTCACCCACATGATCCAACCGGACATGCCGTTCAACCGCACGGTCAGCGCCGAGGCCGCGGCCACTTCACCCACGGAAATCAGTCCAGATGTCCAGAGCCAGAGCGCGGGACCAAGCACGCCGGTGATCAACATCCCGTTGAGGATATTGAGGCCAAAAGAAAGCTCGGTCATCAGCCGCAGAAATCGCATGAAACGCAGCCGCAAGCGGCGCAAGGCCGAGAGCACATAGCGCTCCTCGCCTTGCCCCTGCGCAAACAGTTTCACGCTTTCGATATTGGCATAGGCATCCACCACCCGCCCAGTGACCAGCGAGCGCGCGTCCGACCATTTCTCGGAGGCCACGGCCACGCGTTTGGCGATATGGCGGGTGTAAAGCACGTAGAGGGCCAACCAAATCCCCAACGGTAGAGACAGACGCCAATCGACCGCACCAAGGATCAGCATTGCCGACAGCACATAGGTGGTGGCGTAGAAGATCCCTTCGAAGAACATATAGGTGCTGTCCTCGACCGCCGGGCCAATCTGCATCACCCGGTTGGACAGGCGCCCGGCGAAATCGTTCTGGAAAAAGGACAGCGACTGACCCAGCATGTGCTTGTGCGCGCGCCAACGCACCTGCTCCTGCATATTGCCCGCAAGGGTTTGTTCAAGGAAAAACCGGTTCGCCACAATCGCAATAGGGCGCAAGATCAGGATAAACAGCGCGGCAGACAAAAGCTCCCACCCATGAGCAGACCAGAAGCTTTGCGGCTCAGATGCGTTCATCAGGTCGACCACGCGACCGGTATAGAAAATCAGCCCGGTCTCGATCAGCGCCACCAACACACCGGTCAACGCCATCCAGACCATCCATTTTTTGAACGGTCCATACTGGCTTTTCATGAACGCCCAAAGCGTGGCAGGCGGGGCGCCGCCCTCATGGGGGGCAAATGGATTCACAAGGTTTTCGAAATAACGAAACATGAGGGACTCCGAATGTCGGAACATATACTTGCGCAAATACTGGAATGGCGCAGAAGGATGGGATGAAACGTAGGGGCGGTCAAATCACGACAGCCCAAAACAGGACCGGCGAATTAATCTCGGTATAGGGTCCTGGCTGGTTTCATCGGCATATCTCCTTCAATGCTGCTTCATGCCTAGCCCAGATGTTAGCGCATATCAAGCCCCCGCCGAAAGGGCTCACACAGCTCCCATCCACCTCAAAGATGAGTGTAAACGCGTCCCACCCGCATTTTCAGGAAATGGGAACTGGGGCAATGGTCGCACACAATCTTGAACGGCAACGCAATCGGAGGGCGTGGATTTGGATATTTATAGTCAGAAGAAGGGCAATCTTTCCGTTTCTTCAGACCCTAAATATCCCCGCCGGAGGCATAGGCTCACGCAGTGAGCCACCCCCCATCGACCAAAGGGAGAGAAGGTGCGGGAGGAGATTCTCAACCTGGCGTCAGCTCATCTCGGCGCGAATATGGGAAATCATTTCCTCCGCCGCCTTGCTTGCCCCAACTTCGCCACGCTCCACCTGCCCACCAAGCACATTCAACCGATCGCGGATCTCGCCTTTTTCCAGCGCGGCGAGAAGGCCGATCCGCACATCTTCTTCAAACCAGTGGCGCGCCTGCTCGGCCCGGCGGGTCGACCAGTGCCCCTCGGCACGGCGCCAGTCGGTCAGTTCGGTCATCGCCTCCCAGGCCTCCGGCAGGCCCGTATGGGTCACAGCAGACACCATCAGCGCTTTGGGGAAATGGACAGGATCATAGGGGCGCTTGCGCAAAAGGCGCAGCGCGCCCGCATAATCGGCACAGGTGCGCATGGCGGTTTCCTTGAGCGGACCATCGGCCTTGTTCACCAGAATGATGTCGGCGATTTCCATGATGCCGCGTTTGACCCCCTGCAACTCGTCGCCGCCCGCCGGGGCGATCAGCAAGAGAAACAGGTCGGACATGTCCGCCACCATGGTTTCGGACTGCCCGACCCCCACGGTTTCAATCAGCACCACATCAAATCCCGCCGCCTCGCACAGCGACACCGCCTCGCGTGTCCGCCGCGCCACGCCCCCCATCTGCGCCTGCGAAGGGGAGGGCCGGATAAAGGCGTTTTTCTCGCGCGACAGGCTTTCCATCCGGGTCTTGTCACCCAGAATGGATCCACCGGAACGGGCGGAAGACGGGTCAACTGCGAGCACCGCCACCTTCAGCCCCTTTTCGATCAGGAACATGCCAAAGGCTTCGATAAAAGTGGATTTGCCCACGCCCGGCGTGCCGGACAGGCCGATGCGCAGCGCTTCGCGTTTCAGGGGGGCAAGGGCCTCAAGCAACACGCCCGCCTGCGCCCGGTGATCCTTGCGCGCGCTTTCCACCAGCGTAATTGCCCGCGCCAATGCCCGCCGTTCACCCGCGGCCACGCGATCTGCCAGATCCTGAATATCCATACCTGCCCTCCCGAAATCTGAAAATTGAATAGCGAGGGCACAGGCCTTCGTCCAGAGAGTTAGCGCTACATTGTTATGTTTCAGAAGGGGCTTTGCCCCTCGCCCCTTCGAGACTCACCCCAGGATATTTTAGACCAGAAAATGAAGGGCTGGACGGGAGCGGCGCGCTTTCCGATAAGGGGGCATGATTGATGATCTGCCCATCCATGACGCCATTCCTGATCTTCTTGCTGCTCTGGAACAGGCGGGACGCGCGGTGTTGATGGCCCCTCCGGGAGCGGGCAAGACAACTGTCGTTCCGCTGGAAATGCTCGCAGCGGGGGCGTTTGACGGGCGATTGATCATGCTCGAGCCGCGTAGGCTGGCGGCGCGTACCGCCGCCGAACGCATGGCGCAGACACTGGGGGAGCGTGCGGGCGAAACGGTGGGCTATCGCATTCGCGGCGAGGCAAAGGTTTCGAAAGCCACCCGGATCGAAGTCGTCACCGAAGGGATCCTGACCCGGATGCTGCAATCCGATCCCTCACTTGAGGGCGTGGGCGCGGTGATTTTTGATGAATTTCACGAACGCTCCTTGGTGGCGGATCTTGGACTTGCGCTGACTTGGGAAGCAATGGGCGCGCTGCGCGATGATCTGAAGCTTGTCGTGATGTCTGCCACGCTTGATGCTGATCCGGTGGCGCGCCTTTTGGACGATGCGCCGATTGTGCGCTCAGAAGGGCGCGCCTTTCCGGTGGAAACGAAGCATTTGGATCGGCCTCTGGCCAAGGGTGCGCGGATCCCCGAGGCAACGGCTGATCTGGTTCTTCAAACGCTGCCACAGACAGAGGGCGGCGTTCTGGTGTTTCTGCCTGGCGAAGGGGAAATCCGCCGTTGCGAAACCGCCTTGAAACGGCGGCTGCCCGCAGACTGCCATTTGCACCCGCTTTTTGGCGCGATGGAGTTTGCGGCCCAGCGTGCCGCAATCCAACCCGCCAAGAAAGGCCGCAAGATCGTGTTGGCCACGGCCATCGCCGAAACCTCGCTGACCATTCAGGATATTCGGGTGGTGGTCGATGCCGGGCTTGCACGCCGCGCCCGGTTTGATCCGGGGTCCGGCATGTCACGGCTGGTCACCGAACGGGTGTCCAAAGCCGAAGCCACCCAGCGGCAGGGCCGCGCCGGGCGGGTGGCCGAGGGAACCTGTTATCGCCTCTGGACCAAAGGCGAAGAAGGCGGCCTGCCCCCCTTCCCGCCCGCCGAAATCGAAACCGCCGACCTTGCCCCCCTGGCACTGGAGCTTGCCATGTGGGGCAGTACGGACGGATCCGGCCTGGCCTTTCTCACCCCCCCCAACTCCGGTGTTCTGAGCGAAGCACAGGCTCTGCTGGTTGACCTCGGTGCACTCGACACGGACGGAAAGATCACCAATCACGGGCGACAGCTTGCCCGCCTGCCGATGCATCCACGTCTGGGACATATGATGGCCACAGCCGGGAAACCCGCGGCTCCGCTGGCGGCGCTTTGGGTGGATCGCGATCCGCTTTCGCGCGGGGTGGATCTCGACCTGAGCTTGCGACTTGATGCGATCCACGATCCCAAGGGCTTTGCCCGGAGGCGCGGTTTGCAATCCAACAGAGGAGCGGTTGAGCGGATCCGGGCTGAGGCCAAACGCCTTGCACGCATGGTCACACACACATCTGAATTCACCGACGCGCAAATGGCGGCGCTGGCCTATCCTGACCGGGTGGGCCTTCGCCGCCCCGGTGACATCCCGCGCTTTGTTTTGTCAGGCGGCAAGGGCTGCGTGATGGATGAGGTCGCCTCACTGGCGGGCACCCGCCTGATTGTCGTCACCGACACCGATGGCAACCCGCGCGAAGCAAAGATACGTCAGGCCATCCAGATCAGCGAAGGTGAGCTGCGCGAGATCTTTGCAGGTCAGATCGTCTGGCACGACCACTGTGAATGGTCGAAACGAGACGGGCGCGTGGTGGCGCGGCGGCAGGAACGGTTGGGTGCGGTTGTTCTGGATGACCGGATCTGGAAAGACGCGCCCCCTGCCTCCATCGCCCACGCAATGCTGGATGGCGTGCGCGACATGGGATTGCGCCTGTCAGATGCCGCGAAACGCTTTGTGGCGCGGGTCGAGCTGGTGCGGACGGGTGGTACGGATCTTCCCGACATGACCGAAGCTGCCCTGATGGACACTCTTGAAGACTGGCTCCTGCCCCATCTGACAGGTGTGAAAACCACCGCAGACTGGAAAAAGTTTGATGCGCTTGAGGCACTGCGCGCGCGGCTTGACTGGAACCAGATGCAGGCGTTGGATCAAGCTGCCCCTGCGCATTTCACCACACCTTTAGGCCGCAAAGTACCCATCGACTATTCCGGCGAGACGCCGGAAATTGAAATCCGCTTGCAAGAAATGTTCGGCGTGACCCGACACCCCACCGTGGGCCGCACGCCACTGCGCGTCACCCTGCTCTCGCCTGCGCGCCGCCCCGTGCAGACCACGCTCGACATTCCCGGTTTCTGGGCCAACTCCTATGCGGATGTGCGCAAGGACATGCGCGGACGCTATCCGAAACACCCCTGGCCCGAAGACCCAACCCAGGCGGATCCAACCTTGCGGGCAAAACCCCGTTCCAAATAGCACATTGTATCGCACCGAGGGATGCTGGCCGCTGAGATCCCCCTTCTCTTTTCCTTGTTCCAAATATTCTGGGGGAGGGTCCGCCTAATAGGCAGGAACGGGGGCAAAGCCCCCGTCAGGCTCACGAAGTGAGCCACCGGACGCACCATGCAAATGACATGCCCCTTTCCGCCGCCACACCCTGTTGTGAGGCAAAAGGTTGCGGTTCAAAAGCGCGGCCATTGGGTTGAAGTTTATCCACAGACCCCTTATTTCCCACCGATACGCAGTAAAAATACAATAAACAGGCCGTTCCCGAACCAACCATGCCACCAATGCTGAAATACGCTTGGGATGAATTTGTATTCCCTATGTTCCGCCGCCCGCGCCGCGCGCAGGTGGCTGCATTGTGCTATCGGGGCAATGGAGATGAGAAAGAGGTCCTCTTGATCACATCGCGTGGCACCGGTCGCTGGATCCTGCCCAAGGGCTGGTTGATGGAAGACAGGCCCGCCTCCGAAGCCGCCGCTCAGGAAGCCTGGGAAGAGGCCGGTGTGACAAAGGGCAATCTGAACGAGACGCCTGTCGGGGCCTTTTCCTATGACAAGGAACTTGAGGATGGCGCCATTGCCCCCTGCGAGGCCACCGTCTTCCAGCTCAAGGTCAAGGAACTGACCGACGACTTCCCGGAAGCCAACGAGCGCAACCGCACTTGGGTGCGGCCGGATGAGGCGGTGAAGATGGTGAACGAGCCTGGCCTGAAAAAGCTGTTGCGCAATTTCTGACTTGCTTTGAAGCCTTCTCTTCTAAGCTTCTGTCGTTCGGGAGCTGCGTGACAATTTGCTTTTCCCCTCACACGCAGAATCCCTTGCATTTGCACCGTCGACCCGCTAGCGCAGCCAGAGAATGTAACGTCTGCGCGACGGATTTATGACGCCCCTCAATAGAATCGGGCAAAATCCGTTCTCGCATGATCGGGCCAGAGACGAGAGGGAACCGGGCCATGACAAAGACAACGAAAGGCCGTCAGTGGCGCTCGCTGGACAAGGATCTCAAAAGGATCAGCCAGCTTGAATATGCTGCACAATATACATCGCGCCCTCTGGTGGGCATGGGCATTGCGCTGGCATTCATCGTGATAGCTGCCCTTGTAGCTGCAATCTTCTTCGGATCAACACCAACCTCGTTTGTGGTGGTAATGGCAGCCGCGTTCGGTGCCTACATGGCAATCAACATCGGCGCCAATGATGTTGCCAACAACATGGGTCCCGCCGTGGGGGCAAATGCTCTGACCATGGGTGGCGCCATTGCGATTGCCGCGATTTTCGAAAGCGCTGGCGCGATGCTTGCAGGGGGCGATGTTGTGTCGACCATCTCGAAAGGCATCATTGATCCGTCTGGCTTTTCTGAAGTGCGCGTCTTTGTCTGGGCGATGATGGCAGCGCTGATCTCATCCGCGCTTTGGGTGAACCTTGCGACCTGGATCGGGGCACCGGTCTCGACCACTCATTCGGTTGTGGGGGGCGTGATGGGCGCCGGTATCGCAGCGGCGGGTTTCGCCGCCGTGAACTGGCCGACCATGGGCAAGATTGCCGCCAGCTGGGTGATTTCTCCGGTTCTTGGGGGTGTCATTGCCGCCCTTTTTCTGGCGTTCATCAAGGTCAAGATTGTCTATCAGGATGATAAGATCGCAGCCGCGAAACGTTGGGTTCCGGTGTTGGTTGGCATTATGGCAGCCGCCTTTGGCACCTATCTCGCCATCAAGGGTTTCAAACGTATCATAAAGATCGATCTGGTGACTGCGCTGATGATCGGAGCTTTGGTTGGCGGCGCGGCCTATGCGATTTCGGCTCCGCTGATTGCAAAACAGGCTCGAGGTCTTGAGAACCGCACCAAATCTCTGAAAACGCTGTTTGGCCTGCCACTGATCTTCTCGGCTGCGATGCTGTCCTTTGCGCACGGCGCCAATGATGTGGCGAATGCGGTCGGTCCTCTCGCGGCCATTGTGCATGCCGAAAGCGTGGGTGATTTTGCCGCCAAGGTTCCGATCCCGGTCTGGGTGATGGTGATCGGTGCCTTCGGTATCACCTTCGGTCTGGTGTTGTTTGGCCCGAAACTGATCCGCATGGTGGGCAGCCAAATTACCAAACTCAACCCGATGCGCGCCTATTGTGTAGCCCTTTCGGCCGCCATCACCGTGATTGTGGCCAGCTGGCTGGGCCTGCCCGTCAGCTCGACCCATATCGCTGTTGGCGGCGTGTTTGGTGTTGGTTTCTATCGCGAGTGGCACATGGAGCGCCGCCTGCGCAACAATGTGGCCAAACGTCCAGACGCAAAGCGCCTGGGTGCCGAGGAGCGCCGCCGCCGCAAGCTGGTCCGTCGTTCGCATTTCATGACAATTGTGGCCGCCTGGGTGATCACCGTCCCGGCCGCTGCGATCCTGTCCAGCGTGATCTTCTTCATCCTGAACTCGGTCGTCGGCTGATCATCTTCAGACCCTGAAACACCAAAAGCCGCGCTCACCAGCGCGGCTTTTCATTTGAAACGACACAATTTTCACGATGGCGATTGACCAAACCACCACTCTGCCAGCTGTGCCCCTGCCCCCAACGCCAGAATTCCAATCAGGTAAAAGATCAGCATGATCAGCAGCACCAGCCCCGCAAGGCGGATATATCGCATGATCCAATACCGCGCATAAATCCCTCCGAACCAATAGGACCAGAGACCTGCCACCAGCAGCGCTCCGAACAGCGGATCCCCAAGGGCTTGGGAAAAGGGAGAATAGGGTTCAAAACTCATGCGGGACACTGGGGTTGAGGTGGCGCCTACCGCTGGCAGAAATACAAAAAAAATGCACTTAAACAGGGAATGAATAAAACACGAGGAACCGTTTAATACTGGCAGGTCTGCGCAACAGAAATCCCGGCCACCTCAGGGTCAGAATAAACCCGGAACGCGACACAAATTAAGACGGGTGGACCAAAAAAGCCCACCCGTCACATCTTTATCACGTGATGGTTGTTTTACTTATCCAAACACCAGCGCATCACCGCCTTTTGGGCGTGGAGCCGATTTTCGGCTTCGTCAAAGATCACTGACTGCGGGCCGTCCATGACCGAATTGGTGACTTCTTCCTCACGGTGCGCTGGCAGACAATGCATGAAAAGCGCGTCGTCTTTGGCGGCCTTCATCAGATCATCATTGACCTGATAGGGCCGCAGCAGGTTGTGGCGGCGTTCGCGCGCCGACGGCGCATCATGCATGCTGACCCAAGTATCGGTCACAATCAGATCCGCATTTTTCACCGCTTTTGTCGGGTCGCGTTCGATCTCAACCGCGACACCAGCCTTACGTGCCTCATCCACAAAGACCTGCTCGGGGTTAAGCACTTCCGGCCCGGTGAAGGTCACATCAAATCCAAACTTGCCCGCGGCGTGCAGGAAAGATGCGCAGACATTGTTGCCATCCCCGGCCCAGACCACTTTCTTGCCTTCGATCGAGCCGCGATGCTCTTCATAGGTGAGGATATCAGCCATGATCTGGCATGGATGCGAACGGTTGGTCAGCCCGTTGATCACCGGCACATCGGCGTATTCCGCCATCTCCAGCAGCGTGGCCTCTTCAAAGGTACGGATCATGATCAGGTCCACGTAACGCGACAAAACACGAGCGGTATCGGCCACGGTTTCCCCATGACCGAGCTGCATCTCAGAGCCGGACAGCACCATGGTCTGCCCGCCCAACTGGCGCACACCCACGTCAAAGCTGACGCGGGTCCGGGTCGAGGGCTTTTCAAAAATCAGCGCCACCATGTGATCTTTCAGCGGCAGATCACTGTCAGGCGTGGCCTTGGGCAAACCCTTGCGCGCCTGTTTCATGTCATGCGCGGTGGAGAGCATGGTTTTCAGGTCCGCAATGTCGGTTTTGTTAATGTCGAGAAAATGGGTCATGCGTCCTGCTCCTCTTGAGCGGCAATGGCGGTTTCAACGGCCTCGGCCGCTGTATTCAACCGCTCCAGCGCGGCGTTGATGTCTTTGTCGTCGATGTTCAGCGCAGGCAACAGGCGCAGCACATTGTCGCCTGCTGGCACCACCAGAACATCGGCGTCATAACAGGCGGACAGCACGTCGGTGTTTGGCGCCTTGCATTTGAGGCCCAGCATCAGGCCCGATCCACGCACGCTGTCAAAGACCGCGGGATGTTCGGCCACCAGCCCTTCGAGTTTCTGACGCAGAAGCCCCGCCTTGCGGTTTACCTCAGCCAGGAAGGCTTCATCCGACACGATCTCCAGCACCTTGCCGCCCACTGCGCAGGCCAGCGGGTTGCCGCCATAGGTCGATCCGTGCGTGCCCGCCACCATGCCCGAAGCCGCATCTTCGGTGGCCAGAACCGCGCCCAGCGGAAAGCCCCCACCAATGCCCTTGGCAACCATCATGATATCCGGCACTACCCCGGCCCATTCATGGGCAAAGAGCTTGCCGGTCCGGCCCACGCCGCATTGCACCTCGTCAAATATGAGCAAAACGCCAGCCTCATCACAAATCTCGCGAATCTGTTTCAGATCCGCATCCGACACCGGGCGGATACCCCCTTCGCCCTGAACGGGCTCGATGATTACCGCGGCGGTGGTGTCACTGATCGCGTCTTTCAACGCGTCCAGATCCCCAAAGGGAAGATGCGTGAACCCGGGCAGGAGCGGCCCAAATCCGGTGGTGAGCTTCTCGCCACCTGCCGCGGCAATGCCCGCTGACGACCGGCCATGGAACGAACCCTCAAAACCGATGATTTCGACGCAGTCATGATCGCCTTCGTCATACCAGTATTTACGTGCCATCTTCACCGCCAGTTCACAGGCTTCGGTGCCCGAGTTGGTGAAAAACACGGTGTCTGCGAAGGTCTTCTCGACCAGCGCATCCGCCAGCGCCTGCTGGCCCGGGATCTCATACAGGTTCGACACATGCCACAGCTTTGCGGCCTGATCCGTAATCGCTTCGACCAGTGCAGGATGGGCGTGCCCCAACGCATTCACGGCGATGCCTGCGCCCAGATCCAGATATCGCTCGCCCCCATCCGTGACGAGCCAGCTGCCCTGGCCCTCAGCAAACGCAAGGGGAACACGGTTATAGGTCGGCAAAAGCGACGGGATCATGGTCATTTCCTTCTAGGATACAAGAAAGCCCTTTGGTGCCGTGTGGCGGGCCTCAAGTCAACAATTTCAATTGGTTTGGAAGAGATGCGCCAAAATGGCGCGGATCAAGCGAAAGCGGACGTCAGGCGCAAGTGCGTCGGCGTCGGTCAGCAGCGCGAAGGCCGCGAATTGTATTGGTCCGTTTGATCATGCGCCGGGATGTAGCTTGCAACACGCATTCTGTCCAGTCATTTCAACTCCCCCTTTCGCTTGCACGGACTGCGCGATAGGCAGGAGAGATGGAAACGCGCCAAGACCCAGTTGCCGCTGCAGGGTTCATCCTGCTGGCCTCGGCTCTCATTGCCGGAACGACCCTGCTTGCCAAACTGGCAGGGCAGGACCATCTGGGTGATCCGCTGCATCCTTTGCAGATCAGCCATGGACGGTTCCTGTTTGCCTTCATTGCCATCAGCTTGATGGCAGGCGTGTTGCGTCCACGCTTCTCGCGCCCCGCTTTGGGCCTGCACGTGGCGCGCTCGGCCTCAGGCTGGGCTGGAATATCGCTGATGTTCGCCGCGGTCACGTTCATTCCGTTGGCGGATGCCACGGCGATCAGCTTTCTCAACCCGATCATCGCCATGGTACTGGCGATCCCGCTGTTGGGCGAGCGGGTTGGCCCATGGCGCTGGGGTGCGGCGGCAATTGCCCTTGTCGGTGCCTTCGTTCTGATCCAGCCCGGCACTGGAAGCTTTCACCCCGCCGCCCTTCTCGCGCTTGCTGCCGCCTTTATCATGGGGTTCGAGATCACCCTGATCAAACGGCTGACCGGGCGCGAGGCCCCGTTGCAGATCCTTTGGTTCAACAACGCGATCGGCTGCACCATCGCGACTATTGCCGTGCTGTTTGTCTGGCAGACACCCAGTGCCGGGCAATGGATCGCGCTGGCTTGTCTTGGCACCATGATGGCCACAGCGCAGGCCTGTTTCATTCAGGGCATGAAGCGGGCGGATGCGAGCTTTGTTGCCCCGTTCCAATATGCGACGTTGATTTTTGCGGGGCTTTACGACTTTGTGGGCTTTTCCGCGATTCCCGCTGCAACCAGCATCTTGGGCGCCGGGATCATCATTGCTGGTGGTGTGATCCTGGCCTGGCGTGAGACCCGAGCAACACGCCGCCCAATACAAGCGCGCTAATGGCTTGTATCCCGCGCCGGGGTGACTAATATAAGCCTTCGTGAATTCACGGGGCTGACGGGCCCTGACAAACGTGGGCCTCTGGCCCGGATAAATCGTGGGCCTATGGCCCAACAGACCGAAAGACGGGAAAATACATGTCCTGGACCGACGAACGCGTTGAGATTCTGAAAAAGATGTGGGGCGAGGGGCAATCAGCCTCGGTGATCGCCAAAGAACTGGGTGGCGTGACCCGCAACGCAGTGATCGGCAAGGTGCATCGCCTTGGCCTGTCAAACCGCACCGGCGGTGGTGGCAAGGCCGCGAGCAAGGAAAAGGCTGCTCCAAAAGCGGCGGCCAAACCCAAGGCCGCGCCCAAGCCCAAACCCGCACCCAAGAAAGAAGCGGCCCCCGCCAGCGAGGCGCCGGCTGCCGCACCAGCGGCGGAAAAGCCGGCTGTGCCCGCCCGCAAACAGATCATCCCGGCCGGCCAACCCCTGCCGCCGCAACCCTCGGCCAACGAGGTTAGCCCGGAAGCGCTGGCCAAGGTCAATGAGATCGAAAAAGGGGCCAAGAAGCTCAACCTGATGGAGCTGACCGAAAAGACCTGCAAATGGCCGATCGGCGACCCGGCCACTGAAGAATTCTGGTTCTGCGGTCTGCCGGTCCAACAGGGCAAACCCTATTGCGAGGCCCACGTGAGTGTGGCCTTCCAGCCGATGAGCTCGCGCCGCGACCGCAAGCGGTAATCGCTGTAACAACAGAAATTCAGAAAGGCGTGGGCATGTCCCGCGCCTTTTTTATGGTCCAAATTCTGGATGTGATTGAGGGGGCGCTGCCCCCGCCTTCGGCCCCCCGGGATATTTAAGGCAAGAGGAAGGCGGCAGAGCCGGAAACATGCTATACTGCGGCAGGATCTGGACGAAGGAACCCATCATGCAGCTCGGCACGTTTTCCCTAAGCCTCACGGTAAAGGACATCGCGGCATCGCTGAAATTCTATCAGGCGCTCGGATTTAGGCAGATCGGCGGTGAGATGGATCAGAACTGGGTGATCGTGCAAAATGGTGACACTGTGATTGGTCTGTTTCACGGGATGTTCGAGCGCAATATGATGACCTTCAACCCTGGCTGGTCGGCACCGGGTGTAAGCGCCGAAGAGTTCGACGATATCCGCACCATCCAGAACCTGTTGCAAGAGGGCGGTATCACCCCCTCCAGGCCTGTTGATCCGGATGGTACTGACCCAGACCACCTGCTGATCACCGATCCTGACGGCAACACGATCATGCTTGATCAGCACGTGCCAAAACAGGAGTGACGGCTGAGTGTCTGCCCGAAGGTCACTCTCCTCCACAAGAAGCAGATCAGAGAATCCCCTTTATTGCCTGACCGGATGCCGCTATACGGCCCGCCATGACTGACGCCATCAACCCGCCCAACCTCCGCCCCGACCTGGCCCCCAAGGCCCGGATCACTGACCCCGTTCGTGACGGACAGCCAAAGATCGGCATGGTCTCTCTTGGCTGCCCCAAAGCTCTGGTGGACAGCGAGCGGATCCTGACCCGGCTGCGCGCCGAAGGGTATGCGATCAGTCCGGATTATTCCGGCGCCGACGCGGTGATCGTAAACACCTGCGGGTTTCTTGATTCAGCCAAGGCCGAAAGCCTTGAGGCCATCGGGGAAGCGCTGAACGAAAACGGCAAGGTGATTGTGACCGGCTGTCTGGGCGCAGAAGAAGATTACATTCGCGGCACCCATCCCAGCGTGCTGGCCGTGACCGGTCCGCACCAATATGAGCAGGTTCTGGATGCGGTACATGGCGCGGTGGAACCGTCACCAGATCCGTTTGTCGACCTGCTGCCAGCCTCTGGCGTGAAACTCACCCCGCGGCATTACAGCTATCTGAAAATCTCGGAAGGCTGCAATCACAAGTGCAAGTTCTGCATCATCCCTGACATGCGCGGCAAGCTTGTGTCCCGCCCCGCCCACGCGGTTGTGCGTGAGGCCGGGAAACTGGTGGAAGCGGGCGTCAAGGAACTCTTGGTGATTTCGCAGGACACCTCGGCCTATGGGGTTGATATCAAACACGCGGAAGAGCGCGGCCATCGGGCCCATATCACCGATCTCGCCCGCGATCTTGGGGCGCTTGGCGCGGGTAAAGACCTGTGGGTGCGGATGCACTACATCTACCCCTACCCGCATGTGCGCGAGATGATCCCGCTGATGGCGGACGGGCTGATCTTGCCCTATCTCGACATTCCGTTCCAACACGCCCACCCCAACACGCTGAAACGCATGGCGCGCCCGGCGGCGGCTGAACGTACGCTGGACCGGATTGCAGAGTGGCGCGACATCTGCCCGGATATCACCCTGCGCTCGACCTTCATCGTCGGCTATCCCGGTGAAACGGAAGAGGAATTTCAGACGCTGCTGGATTGGATGGACGAGGCGCAACTGGATCGGGTTGGCTGCTTCAAATACGAGAACGTCGATGGTGCACGGTCAAACGCCCTGCCAGATCACGTCCCCGCCGAGGTAAAACAAGAGCGGTGGGAGCGGTTCATGGAGAAGGCGCAAGCGATCTCCGAAGCAAAACTCGCCGCCAAGGTCGGCCAGACCATGGATGTGATCATCGACGACATCGACGAAGACGGCATCGCCACCTGCCGCACCAAGGCGGATGCGCCCGAGATCGACGGGAACCTGTTTATTGACGAGGGGACCGAGGGGCTGAAGGTTGGTGAGATTGTGAGTGTTGAGGTGGATGAGGCTGGGGAATATGATTTGTGGGGGCAACTACGATAGAGTTTGTAGATGAGCAGAACGAACTGGCGAGACCAGCTACCTTCGATGAAATGGTTCAGGAGCTGGCATTCTCTGTTTGATGTAGAGCAGAAGCTATGGCGAACTGTCGACAAACTAGAAGAAGTAGCTGGTGGACACTTTGCTCGACACGCTGAACGCACCCATAGCCAACTTCGTGATGAAGTCCTGCCTACTGTCCAGTTTGCGAAAAAGCTCTGTTCACTGCCAAATCATTGGGACCAATCAATTGAGTTGCGCTTTTGCCTCGATAACGGCAAAGGCGGTGAGGTCGAGTTCGATGCAGAATACCGCTGGCATTCTTTACAACCGAATTTCAAAGCGTCGTCTTTGGGCAGAATAGAAGTTACAAGAGTAGGCGTAGAATTCAAGAAAGACAAAGACAGAGATTTTGCCTGGCAAAAAGCCGAAACGCCTGAAGAACACCTTGCGCTCGTACATGCCAAGGATTCAGAAACTTGGCCTCTGATCCGACAAGAGATGCTAGATTCCGTAAATAAGAAGCTTGCGAACAAGAGGTACTCCGAAAACACAGCTCTGCTGCTCTACGTAGATTGTGATGAAAGCTGTAATTCTATCAATTGGATTCGCCATCATGATCAGAACTTCTTCTCATCGCTTTGCGATCAAACCCGAGGTTCTTTTTCACACCTTTTCGCATGGGGGCCGTCCTCTGGGGTGTTTTTCAAAGACCTGACAAAGCCTAGCGCCTCACATTAGCTGGGTAGGAAGCACCCTCCTTCGGGGAGGGTCGTGCGCTGCCCCGCCTACAGCCGAGAGATACAGAAGACATAAACGACCAATACGAAAAACGCCGCCCAAAAGGGCGGCGTTTTCGTTTCCAATGTGCGGTCAATCACGCGTCTTGCAGCGGCGCCACTTCAATCTCGCGTTCCACCCGGGCTTTCATCGCGCGTGCGGCGGCGTGGGAGGCGGCCAGCGTGGTGAAATAAGGGATCTTGTCCATCAGGGCGACGTTGCGCATCTGGCGGCTATCGTTCACCGATTGCGCGCCGTCGGTTGTGTTCATCACCAGTTGCACGTCACCGTCTTTCATGTGGTCGACGATGTTGCGGCCCGGCTCGTAGAACTTATTCACCTCTTCCGCTTCGATGCCATTTTCCTTGAGGTATTTGGCGGTGCCGCGGGTAGCGATGATCGCAAATCCCAGATCTTTCAGCATCTTGGCAGTTTCAACAAGTTGCTCAGACTTGTCGGATTCTTTGATCGACAGGAACACTTTGCCTTCGCTCGGCAACACGGTGCCTGCGCCAAGCTGTGCCTTGAGGAAGGCCATGGCAAAGCTTTTGTCCGCGCCCATCACCTCACCGGTTGAGCGCATTTCCGGCCCAAGCAGCGTGTCGACACCGGGGAAGCGGGCGAACGGCAGAACGGCCTCTTTCACTGCATAGGTGTCGATCTCAGGATCCACCAGATCAAAGGCGTCGAGCTTCTCGCCCGCCATGACCCGTGCCGCAATCGAGGCAATCGGGCTTTGCACTGCTTTCGCCACAAAAGGCACGGTGCGCGACGCGCGCGGGTTCACTTCGATCAGATAGATCTCGTTATCCTTTACCGCGAACTGGACGTTCATCAGGCCCACCACGTTCAGCGCCAACGCAAGCGCTTTGGATTGCTCACGCAGACCAAGGATAATTTCCGGCGAAAGCGAATAAGGCGGCAGCGAACAGGCGCTGTCGCCCGAGTGCACGCCGGCCTCTTCGATGTGTTGCATGATGCCCGCCACATGGACCTTTTCACCGTCCGAGAGTGCATCCACGTCGACTTCAACGGCCCCTGCCAGATAGCTGTCGAGCAGCACCGGGCTGTCGCCCGACACCACAACGGCTTCGGCGATGTAACGCTCCAACTGGGCCATGTCGCGCACGATTTCCATCGCACGGCCACCCAGCACGTAAGAGGGGCGAATGACCAGCGGGAAGCCGATGTCTTCGGCGATGGCCAGCGCTTCGGCGTCGGTGGACGCAATGCCGTTCTTCGGTTGCTTCAGGTCAAGCTGGTTCACCAGCGCCTGGAACCGTTCACGGTCTTCGGCAAGGTCAATTGCGTCCGGCGTGGTGCCGAGGATCGGAATGCCTTCTGCTTCAAGCGCGTTTGCCAGCTTCAGCGGGGTCTGACCACCGAACTGCACAATCACACCATGCAGGGTGCCGTTTTCCAGCTCTTTGGTCAGGATTTCCATCACATGCTCAAAGGTCAGCGGTTCGAAATACAGACGGTCCGAGGTGTCATAGTCGGTCGAAACCGTCTCGGGGTTGCAGTTGACCATGATGGTTTCATAACCCGCATCGGTCAGTGCAAAACAGGCGTGACAGCAGCAGTAATCGAACTCGATCCCCTGACCGATCCGGTTCGGGCCACCGCCGAGGATGACCACTTTCTTGCGATCCGACGGGCGGGCCTCGCATTCCACTTCGCCCATCATCGGGGCTTCGTAGGTCGAGTACATATAGGGCGTCTGGGCCTCAAATTCGGCCGCGCAGGTGTCGATGCGTTTGAACACCGCATTCACACCAGCCTTACGGCGGGCATTGCGCACATCGGTTTCATCAAACCCGGTCAGCTTGGCCAGACGGGCGTCCGAGAAGCCAAGCATCTTGAGCTTGCGCAAACCGGCGGCGTCCGAGGGCAGTCCGCTTTCTTTCACGGCATTCTCGGCATCCACAATCTCGCGGATCCGGTCGAGGAACCACGGGTCGAATGCGGTCACGCGCTGGATTTCGTCGTTCGACAGACCAAAGCGCATGGCTTGTGCAATTTTCAGGATGCGATCCGGGCGCTGCTCGGAGATTGCCTTGATGATCGCGGCTTCTTCCGGGGCACCGGGGATTTCGATCTCATCAAAGCCGGTCAGGCCGGTTTCCATCGAAGCGAGTGCCTTTTGCATCGATTCGTGGATGGTGCGGCCGATCGACATCACCTCACCCACCGATTTCATTGCGGTGGTCAGCTCGGGCTTGGAACCCGGGAATTTCTCGAATGCAAAGCGCGGGATCTTGGTCACGACATAGTCGATGGTCGGTTCAAACGAGGCAGGCGTGACTTTGGTAATGTCATTGTCCAGCTCGTCGAGCGTATACCCCACGGCGAGTTTCGCAGCGATTTTCGCAATCGGGAAACCGGTGGCTTTTGATGCTAGCGCGGACGAGCGCGACACGCGCGGGTTCATCTCGATCACGACCATACGGCCATCTTCCGGGTTCACCGCCCATTGCACGTTCGACCCGCCGGTTTCCACACCGATCTCACGCAGCACGTTGATCGAGTGCGTGCGCATCAGCTGGTATTCCTTATCGGTCAGCGTGAGCGCCGGGGCCACGGTGATCGAGTCGCCCGTGTGCACGCCCATCGGATCGACGTTTTCAATGGAACAGACGATGATTGCATTGTCGGCGGTGTCGCGCACCACCTCCATCTCGTATTCTTTCCAGCCCAGAAGGCTTTCATCGACGAGGATCTGGTTCACCGGGCTCGCATCCATGCCGGTGCGGCAGAAATGTTCATATTCTTCACGGTTATAGGCAACACCACCACCTGTTCCACCGAGGGTGAAGGCGGGGCGAATGATGGCCGGGAGGCCGATGTCTTCCAGCGTTTCCAGCGCGATTTTCACACCTGCATCAAGGTCGGTTTTGCCATTCTGGTTGGTGGGTGCGGTGACGATGGTGGCGCGGGGATTTTCAATACCCAAGCGGTCCATTGCCTCGCGGAACAGTTTGCGATCCTCTGCCATTTCAATCGCGTCACGCTTGGCGCCGATCAGCTCCACATTGAACTTCTCAAGCACACCGAGGTCATCCAGTTCCAGCGCGGTGTTCAGACCGGTCTGACCGCCCATGGTCGGCAGCAGCGCATCGGGACGCTCTTTCTCGATGATCTTGGCCACCACTTCCGCGGTGATCGGCTCGATATAGGTCGCATCTGCCATATCCGGGTCGGTCATGATGGTGGCCGGGTTCGAGTTCACCAGAATGACGCGGTAGCCTTCTTCGCGCAGGGCTTTACAAGCCTGAGCGCCGGAATAGTCGAACTCACATGCCTGACCAATGATAATGGGGCCCGCCCCGATGATCATGATGGAATTGATATCGGTTCTTTTAGGCATGGGGTCCCCCGTCGGCAGGTCAAGGCAGAGTGTACGCGCGAGTCTGCCTCACACGCAAATTGTCCTGCGTTATAGTGATCGGAAGTCGCAACGCAAGCCCCCAATGCACCTTCTCCTCACCTATTGAGCAAACCGGGGGCTGAAGAAGGGGGTGACGGAGGGATGTGAGAGCCGACGGCCTGGTCTTTTGCACGTGCCAACATCCAAACCACACCAAGGAAGAAACTCAGGGCCGCTATTATCTGGTAAGCCGAGAGAAGGATGCCTTGCTCCAATCCCGCCAACATGCTGAAGGCTGTGTAGGACCAGACCATGATTGCAATCACGTTCACCAACACCGATTGCCAGCCAGGCTGATATCCGATCAGGCCGGGCAACAGGATCAGCGGCAAGATCATATAGTGAGACCACGACAGCGGTGCGGCGAGAATGAGCAAAAGGGACATGGCCAGAAATCGCAGGAACAAACGTGGATGCTCTGGCAGATGGCGCGGCAATCGCCAGATCATCAAAGTGCCCACCACAAGGGTCAGTTTCCCGGCCCAACCGATCCACACCGGGCGCGGCTCTAATTCAGGGGACGCCATGAGCAGATCCAAATTGCCCAAGAAGAGACCTCTTATGTGATAAAGTCCAAGTTCCAGAGTGACATTCAGTTGTGACACCAAGAGGCCGGCGTTGGCATGATAAAGTTTGGTCAGAAACGCCTGATGCAAGGGCCAGCCCGCAACTGCGACGGACAAAAGTGCCAGCGCGACCCCCGTCAAGACAAACCCCGCCACGGACCGCCAGTTTCGGTCCATCACAAACAAAACCACGAAAAGCAGCGGCATCATCTTCACGGCGGCGGCAGCGGCTAGCAAAGCGCCTCCCAGCATCCGATACTCCCGTGTCACGCACCAAAACGCGGCCACGGTCAACAGGGTGACCAGCACATGAGGCTGACCGTACAGCAGCAGGATTTGAGGCGCAGCCGTCAACAAAAGCCCGGCGGCGGCAATCAGGGAGTAGAGCATGAATCCCGGCCCGCCGGTCTGGGAAGTTCTCAACCCGCGACTGGTCCAGTCCCAGATCATCAACGCACAAGCGACCAATCCCAGCACGTTCAGAACCAGAATTATCTTGGCAAACTCCAGATACTCCAGAATCGGGGTAAGCGGTGCCAGAAGCCCGGCCCAAAGCGGTGGATAGACATATGGCATGATCTGCTGTGGATGGCCGCCAAAGGCGATTGCAAGCGCTTCCCATTCAGCTGGATTATGAACCCAGAGAAAGCTGTCAACCGGACCGTACACCAGATCCATCTGCCCCGATTGAAAGAAATGAGCTGCGAAGTAGACGGCGGTCAGGTCAAGCGGCCACGCCCCCCAAAAGCGGTACAGGAGTTGGGCGGCCAAAGCGGCCCAGATCAGCGTTCCAATCATGCGGTCGGATTGCCCCGTCACGAACCACCTGTTTCCATTTTCATCAGTCGTGCCTGCCCGGATTTTTCTGAATTGCAACAGCTCCGGTGTTCTGACAACTATACCGCGCAATCCCCTCGGCGCAAATCCCGCAAAAGGACTTTTCTCGTACCGGGCACCCTGTTCCTCTATCGCCGACGCGTAAAACTTCGACAAAGTGGCGCATTCTGCCCTTCACCCTGCGCACCACGATCTATAAAGGCCAGCGCGAGAGCAAAAGGACCGCACGTTGCAGTTAAGATTTGACCAAGGCCCGGAAGGTGATGCCATCCAGTTTGCCCGCCCGATCGATGTGATTGAGGCGATGGGTCCGGATGAGGTCCCTGCTGCGCTCGCCGCTTTGGATCTGGCCCGCGCGAACGGGCATTGGTTGGCAGGGTACGCCAGTTATGAGCTGGGCTATGCGCTGGAACCGAAGCTTGCGCCCTTGATGCCGGAAAACCGTCGCCTGCCGCTTTTACGTTTCGGAGTGTATGAAAACCCGGTGCCGGCCACCCCGCTGCCCGAAGGCGAGGCCGGGTTGGGGGCGTTGAAACCACAATGGACATCCACCCGTTATCGCAGCGCTTTTGATCAGGTGCATGAGGCGATCGGGGCCGGTGACATCTATCAGGCCAACCTGACCTTCCCGATCACCTGTGACGCCTATGGCGATCCGGCGGCACTTTACGCCACCCTGTCTGCCCGCCAGCCCGTCTTACACGGGGCAATGGTGCAGCAGGACGGGTTTCCCGACCTTCTGTCCCGCTCGCCCGAGCTTTTCTTCCGCACCGATGCGGAGGGACGGATTGAAACCCGCCCGATGAAGGGTACCCAGCCGCGCTCGGTTGATCCGGAGGAAGATGCGGCAAATCGCGATTTCCTGATCCACGACGAAAAGAACAACGCCGAAAACCTGATGATCGTGGACCTTCTGCGCAATGACATCTCGCGCGTGGCCAAACCGGGTTCTGTGCATGTGCCCGAGCTTTTCCGGGTGGAAAGCTACGCCACCGTGCATCAGATGGTGTCGACCGTGGCTGCGGAACTGGCTGACGGCGTCGCGCTGTCTGACATCCTGACGGCACTGTTTCCCTGTGGCTCAATCACCGGGGCGCCGAAGATCCGCGCAATGGAGATATTGCGCGAACTGGAGCCCAACCCGCGCAACATCTATTGCGGCACCATCGGCTGGGCGGCACCGGATGGCGCATCCTGCTTCAATGTGGCCATACGCACGCTTATGATTGAAGATGGCGAGGCCACGCTCAATGTTGGGGGTGGCGTGGTCTGGGACAGCACCGCCCTGTCGGAATATGAGGAAGCCCTATGGAAAGCCCGCTATGCCGAAGCATTACGGATCTTCCCGAGCGAACCCAACTGATCGAAACGTTTGCGCTTGGGCCGGATGGGGTGGATCGGCTGGATCTGCACATGTCACGGATGGCGCGATCGGCCGACGCTCTGGGATTTGAGTTTGATGAACCCAAAGCGCGCGTTCTGGTGTCAGGAACAGACGCATCCGAACCGCTGCGCGCGCGCCTCACCCTTTCGCGGGACGGGATGTTGGATCTGAGCACCGCCCCCATGCCCGCCCCGGCAACAATGTGGCGGTTTGCAATCCATGACACGCGATTGTCGTCACATGATCTCTTGCTGCTTCACAAAACGACCCAGCGCGAACTTTACAATTCTGCCCGCGCCGCCCTGCCCTCAGACATAGACGAATGGGTTTTCCTCAACGAACGGGATGAAATTTGTGAAGGCACGATCACCAATATCGCTGCGCGCATCGAAGGCAGGTGGCTGACCCCACCACTGGCGTCCGGCTGCCTGCCGGGCACCTTTCGTCAACACCTTCTGAACCTCGGCGAGATTGAGGAGGCAGTTCTGCATCCCTCAGATCTGCATCGCGCAGAAGAGATCCACCTGATGAACGCTTTACGCGAGCGGATCCCTGTCCAGCTTGTTTCGTAATCACACCGCGACCCGGAAAACCGCACCTATGATCTGATCAACCTGCGTTTCCAGGCGTTTCCCGCAGCGTTCCGCCCAGCGGACGCAGGATCGCAAATGCCAAAAGCAGGAACAAGATTGGCACATACACCATCAGATGCAGCATGACATGCAGTTCGGCCCACAGCTGCGCTTCGAGCAAGAACCACATGACCGGAAGATTGAAGGCCAGAAGGAAGCCGAGATATTGTCCGATCCCCACCCGTGTCCATTGCAACACCAGTGCGGGCATCAGGTAGGCCGGAAGCAGGAAGTAGTGCACCCAGGCGAGTGGTGCGGCCAAAGGCACCAGAAGAGCCAGCGCATAAAGCTGCGCCCCGACCCGCTCATGGCGTGGCATCTTGCGGGTACACCACCAGATCGCCGCCAAGCCAGCCACAAAGATGGGTTTCACAATCACCTCGACCCAGACCGGACGCGGCACCACATGCTCGGCGCTGTCATAGACCGGAGCGGTCCCACGGATCAGGTCGATGAGCTGATACAGGTAGGCATCCAGTGGAACACCAACATTGGACATGAACAAAAGCCCGTTCAGCGTGCTCATCTTGCTGAAGAACGTGTCATGCAACGGCCAGCCCATCCATAGAATGCTTACGGCAAGTCCCCCAAGCGAGGCCACGGTAAATGTAATCAGCGCCTTCCAACTGCGATCCCAGAGAAAGACAATCGCAAAAGCCGCCGGGGTAATCTTCAGGCAGGCCGCAAGCGCCAAAAACAAGGCGCCGCTCATGTCGGATCCTGCCTGATATCGCTCAAACGCCAACAGGCAGAGGAAAAACACCAAAAGCTGCATCTGCCCCAACACCAGTGCAAAGTTAGACTGCACGGTGATCGCAAGGATTGGCAGGCTCATCAGCATCCAGACCGGCAAGCTGGTCAACCGGCGCCCCACCAAACGCCATGCAAGGAAAACCGATCCATAAAGCAGGGCAATATTGATAAAAAGCAGGGCTTTCATTGCGGTGCGCGGGGACATGAGGTCCGCAATCGGCGCCATCACTGCCGCAGTCCAGGGCGGGTAAAGGAACGGATAGGTCGCCACATTGCTTTCCCCAAACAACGCCAATGCCTCGGCCCAGCGTTTGGGGGTTTCCGGCCCGATCACGTCAGAGGGGCCAGCATAGATCTGGTCCAGTTCTCCGAGCCCATAGAAATACCCGGCGAAATAATAGGCGCTGAAATCCGCAGACCAATTGCTCCAGAACGTCATCAGGAAATAGAGCGTGGCCCCGAGATAAAGGAGCACCACAAATTTTCCTGCCCGCGCACCGGTCAGCAGCGAGGCAACCGGTTCGGTCGCCTGCACGGGGTCATACCCCTGCGCCTCACCCGGGCTCTTTTCATCAATTGACGTCATGAATTCTTCTCTGCTCGAAACGCCTATAGTTGCGTCATCCTACCGTTTGCAGAGCTTTCTTGCCAAGTAGAATGCAAAATCGCCCCCTTCTGCTTGACTTTCACGCCAGAGACTAGTGTATCAGCCTGAAGTTCAGAGGCCTCCCCGAAGAAAGGGTGAATTCATGCACGCATATCGCAGCCACACCTGCGCCGAGCTCAACAAATCCAACGTGGGCGATACCGTTCGCCTGTCCGGCTGGGTCCATCGTGTCCGTGACCATGGCGGGGTGTTGTTCATCGACCTGCGCGATCATTACGGCATCACTCAGGTGATCGCCGACGGCGACAGCCCGGTGTTTGCCGAGCTGGAAAAGGTCCGTTCCGAATGGTGTATCCGCATCGACGGCAACGTGCTTCAGCGTGACGAAAGCCTCGTGAACCCGAACCTGCCAACCGGCGAGATCGAAGTCTTTGTGCGTGACCTCGAAGTTCTGGGCGACGCGGGTGAGCTTCCGCTGATCGTATTCGGCGATCAGGAATACCCGGAAGAGACTCGCCTGAGATACCGTTTCCTCGACCTGCGCCGCGAGCAGATGCAGGACAACATGAAGCTGCGTTCGGACGTGGTCATGTCGATGCGCAAACGCATGTGGGACGCCGAGTTCCGCGAGTATCAGACCCCGATCATTACTGCATCAAGCCCTGAAGGCGCGCGCGACTTCCTCGTGCCGTCACGCCTGCACCCGGGCAAGTTCTATGCCCTGCCACAGGCGCCGCAGCAGTTCAAACAGCTGATGATGGTCGCAGGCTTTGACAAGTATTTCCAGATCGCGCCGTGCTTCCGTGACGAAGACCCGCGGGCTGACCGTTCGCCCACCGACTTCTACCAGCTCGACATGGAGATGTCTTTTGTCGAACAACAGGACGTGTTTGACACGATCCAGCCAGTGCTGCGCGGCGTGTTCGAGGAATTCGGCGGTGGCCGCAAGGTCGACACCAACTGGCCGCAGATCTCCTATAAGGACGCGGCCCTGTGGTATGGCTCCGACAAGCCGGACCTGCGCAACCCGATCAAGATGCAGGTCGTGTCCGAGCATTTCGCCGGCTCCGGCTTTGCGATCTTCTCCAAGCTGCTGGAGAACGAAGGCACGGAAATTCGTGCTATCCCGGCCCCGAAAGGTGGTTCGCGCAAATTCTGTGACCGGATGAACAAGTTTGCCCAGCAAGAGGGCCTGCCGGGCATGGGCTATATCTTCTGGCGTGATCAGGGTGAAGGCATGGAAGCCGCCGGTCCGCTGGCCAAGAACATTGGCCCCGAGCGCACCGAAGCGATCCGTCGCCAGCTGGGGCTGCACGTGGGAGATGCCGCCTTCTTCCTCGGCGGCAAGCCGAAAGCCTTTGAAAAGGTCGCAGGTCGTGCCCGTGACGTGATCGGCGAAGAACTCGGCCTGACCGACAAAGATCGTTTCGCCTTTGCCTGGGTCGTCGACTTCCCGATCTATGAACAGGACGGGGAAACCGGCAAGATCGATTTCGAACATAACCCGTTCTCGATGCCGCAAGGTGGTATGGATGCGCTGAATGGCAATCCGCTGGACGTGCTGGGCTATCAGTATGACCTGGCTTGTAACGGGTATGAAATCCTGTCCGGCGCGATCCGGAACCACAAGCCCGAGATCATGTTCAAAGCCTTTGAACTGGCCGGATACGGCAAGGAAGAAGTTGAAAAGCGCTTTGGCGCTCTGGTCAACGCGTTCCAATACGGCGCCCCACCGCACGGTGGCTGTGCCGCTGGCGTGGACCGGATCGTGATGCTTCTGGCCGATCAGGAAAACATCCGCGAAGTGATGATGTTCCCGATGAACCAACGCGCGGAAGACCTGATGATGGACGCGCCCAGCGTGCCAGACAACGAGCAACTGCGTGAATTGCATCTGCGGGTCATCCCGCAGGAGTGATCTTGCATCGGTGTTGAAACAACAAAGCCCGGGTCCAGTGCCCGGGCTTTTGTTTTGCATGGTTTGCGAGTTGATCACAGATGAGGTGGAAACGCGCGCTTTGCAGGCACTTGGATCCAATCAGACCTTGGTGCCATCGGCATCCAACAGCTGCTCTGGTGTGGGCAGGCCATTTGCTACCGCATCGCCCGGAACCACAAACGACAGTGCAATGGCAAGCATCAACATCATTACGCCGATCGACAGAACGGCCCAGTCAATAACGGCATTGCCGTATTCGTCATCAGCAAAGGCTTTCAAAATCGTCTTCATTGGCCAATCCTCTCCGCATCTAGGTGTCGCAAAAATATTCAGGACATCCGTCGCATTGATTAAAGCTCGCATGGAATTGGGGCGGGAATATGAACCTGTTTGGGCAAAAGCAGGCTATCCGGCGGCAAATTGGGTTAGAGATACTGGTTTGCCTTATCACCAAATAAACAATCAAATGCGTTAGTTGTGGCAGGTTTGCGTGCGAATTTCAGGGCGCCAGTAAGGCCTGCATCCCCATGACGGCCTTTGCAACGACCGCATTTATGCAAAGGCATTTCAATGCGTTATCGCTCACAAAGCGCGACGTTCAGACAGGCGTTTCTCTATTAGTCCTGCAACCCGATCATACCGCTGACGCAGCTCGGTGTGGGTTGCCCCGCCTCTTGCCAGATCATCAGCGGCGATTTGCAGCTTTTCATCATGCGCTGTGCGCGCAACCCCGCCAAGAAACCGTGCAATGTACCCAATTTCTGCGGCATCCGGGTCATCCCGCATGATCTCGGCCATGTGGCTTAAATCATCCTGTAACGCCATCTCATCCGGATGCACCACATCGCTGGGCAACTCACGTAGCCCTTTTGGACCTTCGCCCTGCGGCAGCAGGTCCAGCACTGTTTGCTGGAAGACGGCAAGGCTTTCCAGCGGTTTGGTCATGAACCGATCCGCCCCCGCCTTGAGCGCCGCCGCATGAGCCCCGTCATCACCACTGATCGCAAGGATCACCGATACCCGACAGGTTTCCATTGCCAGTTCCCTGATCAAATCGGCCCCCGATCCATCCGGCAGCCCCATATCCACAATCACGATGGTCGGGCGATAAACCCGCAAATGGCGATGCGCCGAGGCCAGGCTGTCCGCTCGCCGGATCCGCGCCCCGGATCGCAAACACAAAAGCCGGATGGCTTCCGACGCATATCTGCTGTCTTCAACCACCAGAACGGTCTTGCCTTGCAACGGACGGTCAGGGGTTGCGGGTTGGTTCATCATGAAGCGTTCGAGATCATCACTCATAGCAGCGATTCCTTTCCCTTCCCACGAAAGCGAAAAAGGGTGAACAGCGGGTTAACACCTAGTGCCTCTACATCAAACGCACCGCATATGCTGCCCTGCGGCATAACATTCCTTGCCCCATTGCGCCCAACACGGCATAAACCCTCAACACTTGATGTAAGGGAGAGAGAGATGATTGGACGCCTGAATCACGTCGCCATTGCCGTGCCGGATCTGGAGGCCGCATCGGCGCAGTATCGTGACACTCTTGGGGCCAAGGTGAACCCGCCGCAAGACGAACCGGATCACGGCGTGACCGTGGTGTTTATCGAATTGCCGAACACCAAGATCGAACTGCTTTACCCTCTGGGTGAGAACTCTCCTATCGCCGGGTTTCTTGAGAAAAACCCCGCCGGTGGCATCCACCACATCTGTTACGAGGTTGATGACATTCTTGCCGCGCGTGACAAGCTGAAAGAGGCTGGTGCGCGTGTGCTGGGCACCGGAGAGCCGAAGATCGGCGCCCATGGCAAGCCGGTCCTGTTCCTGCATCCGAAAGACTTCAACGGCACCCTGGTCGAGTTGGAACAAGTCTGATGAGCATCACCGCGGCCATTGTCCTTTACGTCGTGATCTGGTTCGTGACCATGTTTGTGGTCCTGCCCATCCGTCTGCGCACGCAGGGGGATGAGGGTGAGATTGTGCCGGGCACCCATGCTGGTGCCCCTGCCAATTTCAATCTCGGGCGGACTCTGATCATCGTCACGATCTGGGGCACCATCGTCTGGGCAATCGTGGCAGGGATCATCGTCTCCGGTGTGATCGAAGTGCGCGATTTCGACTGGTTCAATCGGATGGGACCGGAAGAGTAACCACCGTAGGTTACTCTTTTCCATCGGACGCTAAAACCATGATATCATTGAGTCTTTTTAAGCTTTCCGGGCGCCAGGTGGTTTTGGTATCGTAATAGGTCTCAACCGCCATATGATCCGGCGGCAAGATCACCCAAGGCTGTTTGGTAGATGTGAAAATATGCACGTCCGGCGGCATTAGATCAGGGTTGTCCAAAGACCCCACCCGCACAAAGCGGATGTAATCCCGCAGCCCCCCGAAGTAATAATTGCTCCACACCGTCACCCTGCATTTCGGGCATCGCGCCATGCGTTGGCCTTTTCCTGACGGCGACGGAAGCATCATCTCTTCAACATCACCGGACAGCAACTTCACCCGGTCAGTTTCAACCAGGGCATTGACCGCAAAGGCCCCGCCGGATTGCCTCTGACACCATCGGCAGTGGCATCCATGTACGATCAATGGACGAGACGTAACCCGGTAGCGCACATGCCCGCATGTGCATCCCCCGTCACACGGCTGAAATTCATCCGACATCATGAATACCTCCCCTTCCTCTGCGGATCATACCCAATTTGCGCCAATTTGCGAAATACAAGCGTTGATCCGACCTGTGAGACTCACTTCATCCGTCACTCTCATGTTATACTCTCGGCAGCAGGAGGGAGGATCATGGTCAAGACAGCTCTTATCACCGGTGCGTCGAGTGGTATTGGTCAAGGGACCGCCATAAGGCTTGCATCCGAAGGTTGGCACATTCTGGCCCATGGCCGCCGGTCCACGGCCCTTGAAAAGACACTGGAACTGGTCCGGTATGCCGGCGGAACCGGAGAAACCTTCGAGGCTGAGATGGGCAACATGGAGGCGGTTGCCGAACTGGCAGATTGGGCTACATCGCGAGACCGGCTTGATGCCCTTGTTCATTGCGCTGCAAAGTTCACCTATGGTCCGGTTTCGACGGATCGGTTTGACGACTGGGACCAGTCGATAGATCAGGTGCTGAGGGCCACCATTCGACTGACAGCCCATATCCTTCCGGCCATCCGCAACACCGAAGGCACATTTGTTTACATTTGTGGGCCAACATCCTGGCTCGGCTGGAAAAACCACGCCATCCATTGTGCACTCCGCCATGCGCAGGCCGGATTTGCCAAGGCTCTGTTTGAAGATGTGCGGGAAGATGGGGTGCGGGTGACGCTTGTCCATCCGGGTTTTGTCAATACAGCGGGCATCAATCCAGAGGGGAAAGATCCAGCGAAGATGATCCAGATGGAGGACATTGCCGAGGTGATCGCATCATCAATCACCCTGCCAAACACAGCTTGCGTTACTGAATTGAAACTGATGCCGCAACGCAGCCCCTATCTATAGTGGCGTGTCAGCGCAGCACAACCATCATCAAAATGCCAAGCGCGCCGCCAAATACCAACACCATCATGATCGGATTGGCGATGAATGCGGTCCACCAACCGGGCAGTTCACCACCCCCGGTCATTGCCAACGCAAGTGCATATTCCAGCATGTTGTCACCCCCTGCCCTAAAACGGGCTTGGATATTCTACCACATGCGGGGGAATATCCCTAATGTGAGGCGCTTAGCGCCCCACCAATCGGTGGAACATATGGGTAAACGTCGCCGCGCCAAGGATCGGGATCAGCAGGTTGACCAGTGGGATCGACAGCGGCACCGCCATCAGCGTGCCCGCAATCCAGATCTGGCCATTATGGCGTTTGCGTAAGGCATGAGCGGCATCGCGCTCTATCCGGCGCATCGCTGCCATGGTGAAATACTCCCGCCCCAGCAGATAGCCGTTCACCGCGTAAAACAGGATTGGCGCAAGCGGGCCGACAAAGAAAAACAGGATCAACGCGATCAGGTTCACGCCAACGATGACGCCGAAAAACCCAAGGCTTTCACGGATCGCTGTGGTGATGGGCTGTTCAGCATTGGGGGCGAGATGGGGGTAGTGCTTTGCTTCAACCGCGTCTGCCACTTCGTCCAGAAACAGGCCCGTAAACGCACCCGCAACCGGCACCATCAGCACTGCCGAGAGCACAATCATCAGAAGGAGCGCCAACCACATGGCGACACCGCCCACAAACGACACCTCTCCCACAAAAGGCAGACTCAAAACGTCGGGCATCAGGAACCCGACCAATGTGACCATACCCCAGCTGATTGCCACCAGAAGGCCCACGGTCAGGCCCAATCCCTTGAGCAGAACATTGCGAAATCGCGGATCGGTCAATTGCCCGACCGAGCGGAAAAAATCGTCAAACATCTGTCGCTTACCTTATTTCTCCACCCAAGTGGTGATCGCATCAATGTCCGGGCGTGGGCGCTCTGGCGGGGCGATGGTTTCGGTGCCGATATGCACGATGCCCGCGATGCATTCGTGGTCTTCAAGACCCAGCCCATCCCGGATGAAATCGCGATCCAGCGCAGCCCAACCGGTCAGCCAGTTTGCCCCCCAGCCGCTCGCCAACGCGGCATTCAACAGCTGCAAACAAGCCGCCCCCGCCGAATAGGTCTGTTCAATCGCTGGCACCTTCTCAGATGCAACGGGGCTTTCCACCACAACCACCGCAAGGGGCGAGTTGTCATAGGCGTGGCGCTCCTTGGCCACCTTCATCTCGTCGATACCCAGCGCCGCGCCACGTTCGCTGACCAGCGCGCCCAATCGCTCCAGCGCGGGCTTTTCCAGCACGATAAAGCGCCAGGGCTCCAACTTGCCATGATCCGGCGTGCGTCCAGCCGCAGTCAGGATCGGCAACAAATCAGCCCGGTCTGGACCCGGTCCTGTCAACGTCTTGGCAGGCCGCGAACGGCGGGTCAGCAGGAAATCAAGGGCAGCTTGGTTGCGATCAGGCATGACATATTTCTCTTTCGTCTGCAGAATTGCCGGCTGGGCCGCAGAACGGCAGGCACCGGGAACATGTCGGGCCTTGTACCGCATTCGTCAAGATGTAAACCAAATTTACATCCAGAAATCTTGCCCCAAATTCCGCGCGCCCTTGCCCGGTCCGGCAATTTCCGCCACCAAGGCCATATGAAGAAAGGCGCCCTCACTCACCTCGCGATCCCCGGCACTTCATTGGCCGTGCGCGTCACTCCAAAAGCGGCGCGCAATGCGGTGGAAGAGGTCGAAGGTGGCTTGAAAATCAGCGTGACCGCGGTGCCCGAGAATGGCAAAGCCAACAAAGCGGTCGAGAAACTCCTCTCGACCGCCCTGGGCATTTCGAAATCACGCCTGACACTCACCCAAGGGGCGACGTCACGCGACAAGATCTTTCTGGTGGATTAATTGTCCACGCGGGGAATTGAAGACGGTGCGTAGTCATACCCCGCATCACCGCCTTCATCCCCACCAAGCGGGTCCGGACCATAGCGGTTTGCACCGCGCGTGCCTTCGGTCACGAACCAGAACAGAAGCAACAGGAAGCCAAGGACCGGCACCAGCACGATCCAATACCACCAGCCGGTGCGGTCTTTGTCGTGCAACCGACGCACAGCAACCGAAATGGCCGGAAGGAAGGTCGCAAGGGCAAAGAGACCGGACAGGATCGGCATGTTCGTCTGGGCCTCAAACCCGCCTTCCATCGTGGTCACGGTGCCAAACACAACGCTGTCCACCATCGACAGAATGATCTGTCCGCCCCAAACAAAAAGCGCAAACCACCAGAACTCTGACCGCGCGGCCCGACCTTGGAAAGTTACGTATTTGGAGAAACAGGTTTTGATCGCGGTTTGAAAATTCACGTCATCTACTCCTTTTTGCCAATCTTCGGCTCTTCACCCTTCAGAATACGTGTGATGTTCGCCTTGTGACGGTAGAAAATCAAGACAGCCAGTGCTGCCGCGAGAAACGTAAGGCTGCCCTTGCCCAGAAGAAGTGCCACCATTGGTGACAGTGCAGCGGCCACCAGTGCCGACAGGCTTGAAATACGAAAGATTACCGCTGTGACCAGCCACGCACCGCAGGCCGCCAGCCCCAATGGGAACGACAGCGCCAGCATCGTGCCCAGCCAGGTCGCCACGCCCTTACCGCCTTTGAACCGCAGAAATACAGGAAAACAGTGCCCAAGAAAGGCAAAGAACCCGGCCACTTGCGCCGCATCTTCTCCAATCAGGAAACGCGCAATCAGAACCGCCGCCCCCCCTTTGCCCGCATCGCCAATCAGCGTCAGAAATGCCGCCAGCTTATTTCCGGTGCGCAACACATTGGTGGCGCCGATATTGCCCGACCCGATCTGGCGCAAATCCCCCAATCCAAACAGCCGTGCAATCACGATGCCAAACGGGATCGAGCCCAGCAAATAGCCCAATACGGCCACAAGGATCAGGGCGACCGGCGCCGAAGTGATGTCAGGCATGGTGGTTCCTTTGTTTCAGATCTTATCAGTGGCACAAGGCAAGCGCGTCTTACAACCCAAAGCCTGACGCCCTTTTTCTTGCCTAAAATACCTCGGGGTGAGCGGCAGAGCCGCGAGGGGCGGCGCCCCTTCACCCGTCAAAGACACTCTCACCCGCCACCCAGGTGCCAATCACACGGCCTTCCATGCGGGCCCCGTCAAAGGGAGTATTTTTCGACTTGGACCTTAACTTTGACCGATCGAGCACAAACGGCGCATCCGGATCAAAAAGCACAAGATCGGCCGGCGCCCCTTCGTCCAGACGCCCCCCGGGCAGGCCCAACAGCTTGGCAGGATTGAGCGACATGGCCCGCCAGATGGTCGGAAGGTCAATCAGCCCCGAATGCACCACACGCATCGCCGCTGGCAGCAGGGTTTCAAGACCCACGGCCCCTGAAGCGGCTTCTTCAAATGGCAGGCGTTTGCTTTCCTCATCCTGCGGAGTGTGGAAGCTCGACACCACGTCGATCAACCCCGAGGCCACCGCTTCGATCATTGCCAGCCGGTCCTCTTCCGCGCGCAGCGGGGGCTTCAGCTTGAAGAAGGTTCGATAGTCGCCCACGTCCAGCTCGTTCAGGCAGAGATGGTGAATGTTTACACCGGCGGTTACGTTCAGACCTGCCTCTTTGGCGCGGTTCAGCGCTGGCAGGGTCTTTGCTGTCGACAGGCTGTCGGCGTGGTAACGCACGCCGGTCATTTCCACGAGGGCCAAATCCCGCTCCAATCCCATCCGTTCCGCCATCGGCGACACGGCAGGCAGGCCGCGCAGGCTTGCAAATTTGCCCGAGGTCACGGCGGCCCCCTTCGAAAGGGTCGGCTCTTGCGGGTGGCCAATGATCAACGCGCCCAGCGACTTGGCATAGGTCATCGCGCGGGAATAGACCTTGGGGTCGGTCACGACATGATCACAGTCGGTAAAGGCAACAGCACCGGCATCAAGCATGAAACCCATCTCAACCATCTCGCGCCCGGCGCGTTCTTTGGTGAGAGCGGCAAGAGCGACCACATTCACCGGAGCCACTTCCGCCGCCCGGCGGGTGGCAAAAGCGAGCGTTTCCGGCGTGTCCACGGCAGGGGTGGTATCGGGGCGAATGACCATCGTGGTCACGCCACCGGCTGCTGCGGCTGCGCCCGCGGTGCGAAAGCTTTCCTTGTGGCGCTCGCCCGGTTCGCCGATTTTCACACCCATATCGATGAGGCCGGGGGCAAGACATTTTCCACCGCAATCGATCACCTCGCCTTTCGGTTTCTTGTTGATCGACTTGATCACTCCATCTTCGACCGTCAATGAGCCCAGCGCATCCTCGCCGGTTTCCGGGTTGATCAGGCGGGCATTGGTGAAAGTGGTGGTCATCGAAGCAGTCCCTTTGGCATGGGGTTTGGTTGCAAATGTCCTAATGTGTTTTGGCGGGCGTTTCTACAGAGAGTTTATGGGCGGTGGATCTCTGAGGGAAAGATACTTCTGACAGGGATATTTTCGAACCAAAGATGAGGGGAAACTGCCGGCGATTTTTTACCTCTGACTAAGGATTCTGACAGAGTTTGGGAAACCTATAGATGCCGATTAGATGCCGATTGATGCCGATTGATGCCGAGATTTCAGATTGAATCCTCTGACCGCAATGAGCCCAAACAAACCAGATATCTCCTATTATCGAACGTCTTTTTGCAAGGTAGGAAAACACTTTCTTCTATCCCGTTAATTCAATCTCACACCGCTTAAGATTCGGATGGTTTTGCAGTAATTGCGGAAACTCAGCAGGACCCTCAGGTATCAGTTTGCCGGTGATGTCTATGCAGGTGGCAATCTCAAGCATTCGCTGAGCTATGTCCGCAAAGTTTTGCCCGTATTCCGTGACCAAACCGGGGAGGATACGGAATCCATTCAAGACGATGTTCGTGTCGTAGGGATAGACGACCACTACGCTACAACTGTCCAACTCACCAGGTTGAATACGTTGCGGTTGGAGTTCGCATCGAAAGCCGTGCTCAATCTCTGCGTTTTTCGGTAGAAACTTCAACGTATAAAAGCCATTCCAATAGGTGTCGTAGCCTTCGACCTGTAGGAATGGGTCATTCACTAAGTCGAAGAAGCAATGACTACAGTCTCGAGAAGGAATGGGCGTCAATGCCATTTGTAAGGCTAGATACCGAGCTCCGGTAAAACTCTGATCTCTGGTGCGACGTATGACGAAGTCCTGATACTTCAAAACCGGGTCATTATCCAAAAATTCCCGCAGCCAAATTGACGAGCGGACCCCGAAGTGAGTGGAGAAATCCACGTTCGCTTTTGGCCATTGGTGAAGCTCTCCCAACAAGAACTCACGTGTCTGAACGTGAATCACGCCGTTGTCCAAATGGTTTTCGCGATCTTCGTGAGCCAGCACCGTCGCCGGGACGAGCAATAACGCAATCAGCACAAAAGTTTTCATCAAACCCTCAGATCAACACGCCGTTGGTTGCCAAGATCACGCCGGTTTCCGGCTGTTCCAAAGTCATCAGAGTAGAAGCAGACATTTGCGGCAATATTGTGAACGGCAGTTTCGTCCGCAAGGCAGCCGTTGCCGCTGTTCTATTGGAACAACCGCGTTCGCAGCGGTGTCCGATCAAGCCCCACGCGCCCGATCAATCTGCGCCTTCGTCTCTTTCGCATCCGCCTGGTATTTCAGCATGTGCTTGTCACCGGCGATAGTCACCACTTGGGCGGCGGTGAAGATTGTGTTCACGGCGGTGATATTGTCCATAAGGATCCCTGACCCGGTCGGGCCAATCAGGCGGCGGTTGGTGAGGGTCCAGATGAACCCGGTCTGCTCTTTGATCAGGTAGACTCCGCGAATGGTGATCGCGGCCACAGCTCCAACCACCCCGGTCCACGCATGGGCATTTCCCATCGCCATCAGCACAACCACCATCAGCACCGACCCAAGTGCCGCAAGCATGACATGTTCTTTGACATAGGTGGTGCGGTTGCCCTGAAAGCGCGCGATCACCTCTTCGCCCAGATCAAGATCGGGGGTGGTTTGATCCTCAAGTCTTGGTTCCAGTTTCATTTCAGCCATGCTCCGCGCCTTCGCTCTCAAGCGTTTTTTTCAGTTCTTCGGTCAGATCGCTGGGGGCATCTGTATCCAGCCGTTGAGTGGCAATTGCATTGCCCCGCCGGATCGTAACCACGACCGCGTGCGGCATGGGCTTGACTGCCGCAACACTGTCGCGCCCAAATCGCATCCCTTTGCGCAAATGAAGCGCGCGGTCGGTCAAAGCCCAATCCCCCTGATGACGAAGCCCCAGCATGAAAGCAGCAAAAGCGAGGTAAAATATCAGCGCAAAGACGGGCACCAAGGACCAGCTGAACAGCCCGACGAAACTGCCGAGCACGCCGTAGACCGCGGTGGTGCCAAGTGTCGTGTAAACGGCAATTCTGAGCGCGGTTTCGCGCCGGGCTTCGCCTCGAAGGATCACCTCTTCGCCCTCATCCAGCGACAGCCAGTCTTTTGCGGCTCGCTTAGGCATAGGTTTCTTTCTCGGCCTGTTCCTGGGCGATGATCCGGTGGTTGCGGGCCAAGAGGTCCATCGCGGCCATGCGCACGGCCACGCCCATTTCGACCTGTTCCTGAATGACGGATCGGTTGATGTCGTCGGCAATGGTCCCGTCAATCTCCACCCCCCGGTTCATCGGACCGGGGTGCATGACAATCGCGTCATCCTTGGCATTAGCAAGCTTTTCGGCGTCCAGCCCATAGCGGTGGTAATATTCCCTCTCGGATGGGATAAACCCGCCATCCATACGCTCTTTCTGAAGCCGCAGCATCATCACGACGTCGGCGTCTTTCAGACCCTCATTCATGTCATGAGACACCTCAACCCCGAACTGGTCGATCTGGCTGGGCATCAGGGTAGGTGGTCCGACAAGGCGCACACGGTTTTCCATTTTCCCCAGCAGGATCAGGTTCGAACGCGCCACGCGCGAATGGGCGATGTCACCGCAAATCGCGATGGTCAGACGGTGTAGGCGGCCTTTTTCGCGCCGGATCGTCAGCGCATCCAAAAGCGCCTGCGTCGGATGTTCGTGCTTGCCGTCGCCCGCATTCAAGACCGCGCAGTTCACCTTCTGCGCCAAGAGGTCCACCGCGCCGGAATGCGGGTGACGCACAACCAGCAGGTCAGGATGCATGGCATTCAGCGTCAGCGCGGTATCGATCAGGGTTTCGCCTTTTTTGATCGAACTGGCCTGCATCGCCATGTTCATAACATCCGCGCCCAACCGCTTGCCAGCAATCTCAAACGACGCCTGCGTGCGTGTGGAGTTTTCAAAAAACATGTTGATCTGCGTGAGCCCCTTGAGCGCATCAGAATGTTTCACCTGCCGGCGATTAAGCTCTACATATTCATCCGCAAGATCGAGGATGGCTTTGATTTCCTCGGGGTGCAGATGCTCGATGCCCAGAAGATGGCGCTGGCGAAATGTCATGGGGGCCTCCGGTCCGTGTCTTCCTGCGTGTCTGGGCCGGTTATATGGGCGGGCGAGCGCGACGTCTATCCTGCATTGCCCATGGGGTGAGGGCTTTGCGGCACCGGAAGCGATTAATTCTAGAAAACTAGAAAACTAGAAAACTAGAAAACTAGAAAACTAGAAAACTAGAAAACTAGAAAAGAGGAGCCAGACCCGCCCGCGCTGGTCAAGCCGTTCTCCTGGAAAACACGCGTCCATGTTTACCACCTTTCAACCAAAATCGTTGCTTCCAGCCTGTTGCCCGCACGGAATGCTCTCACAGCCTTCCCGATCCCACCGGGAATTTTGATCAGAGAAAGCCCCAGAGCAACCGGGCACTTTGGCACTCCAAGTCGCAACACCCGTTGCCCCTGCCTTTCCCACCGCCTACCCTGCATCTCATGGAATCACCCGCGCTCTCTGATCTCGACTGGCACATCGCCCGCGCACATCTTGACTGGCAGGTCGAGCTGGGCGTGACAGACGCCATTTGTGACGCGCCGATCAACCGGTATGAACTGGAAGCGCGAAAGCCCAAAACCGCCGCCCCCGCACACCCAAAACCGCAGGCCATCCAGCCGGGGAAAGTCACCGAACCAGAAGTGGATTACGTGGCGATTGCCAAGGAACAGGCGGCACGGGCGCAGGATCTGGATGGGCTCAAGGCAGCGCTTGAGGCATTCGAGGGCTGTGACCTGAAAAAAGGCGCACGCAATACGGTGCTGGCCGATGGCAATCCCGCGGCACGCGTGATGATCATTGGCGAGGCCCCCGGTCGAGACGAGGATATTCAAGGCAAGCCTTTTGTGGGACGCGCCGGGCAATTGCTTGACCGGATGTTTGCCGCGATCAACATGGGACGCGAGGCACCGCTGTCGAAAGATGCGATCTACATCACCAATGTGATGCCGTGGCGCCCGCCGCAGAACCGCGAACCCACCCCACAGGAAATGGCGATGATGGTGCCGTTTGTGCAGCGCCATGTGCAGCTGGTGGCCCCTGATGTGATCGTGCTGATGGGCAACACGCCGTGCCAGGCCGTTCTTGGCAAACGCGGCATCACCCGGATGCGCGGCCGTTGGGAAGAAGCGTGGCACAAACCGATCCTGCCGATGTTCCACCCCGCCTATCTGCTCCGTAATCCGGCCGCAAAACGCGAGGCCTGGGCTGATTTGCTGGAGCTGCAGGCCAAGCTGCGTTCGCTCTGATCACCCCTTGATCCACATCAGGGATTTCCCGATATGTTCAGGGCAGAACTGCGCCACATGCATTGAAAGGCCCGACCATGTCTCACATCCCCGCCAACAACACCCGCGCGTTCATTCCGGTGCGCATTGCGATCCTGACGGTCTCAGACACGCGGAGCATGGATGAAGACCGTTCCGGCGACACGCTGGTGAAGCGGTTGGAAGGCGCCGGACACCAATTGGCCGATCGCAAAATCATCCGCGATGAACGCGGTGAGATTGCCGACCAGCTGCGCGCATGGTCGCTCGATCCCGAGATCGACGTGATCATTTCGACCGGAGGCACCGGGCTCACCGGGCGCGACGTGACGGTTGAGGCGCATCGGGACGTGTATGAAAAAGAGATTGAGGCCTTCGGCACCGTCTTCACCATGATTTCAGTGCAGAAAATCGGCACTTCTGCGGTGCAATCGCGCGCCACGGGTGGCGTGGCCAATGGCACCTATCTCTTTGCCCTGCCCGGCAGCACCGGGGCCTGTAAGGATGCATGGGACGAGATCTTGGAGGCGCAGCTCGACTATCGCCATCATCCCTGCAATTTCGTCGAGATCTTTCCTCGCCTTGAAGAACACAAGCAGCGCAAGAAATAAACGACGGAAATCGCCCATTTAGGCGTATCACCTCCAACACATGTGACCATCCACACCTTGCCACCGGGCAAAAGCCGGGCAAGATGGGAAGGTACCCAATTGGAGTGACGCATATGCGCTTTCTTGGCCGCAGCCTGTCCGGGCTTTTCCTGCTTGCCGCCACACTTGGCCTTCTGGCGCTTGCGGGCCTGCAGCTGTCTTCTGCTTTCAAAGAGCGGGCAGAACGCGAAAATGCGCGCCCGCAGGGGCGTGAACGGCTATTCACCGCCAATGTGATCCCCTATCTCGAAGGTCGTCAGGTGCCGATCCTTTCTGTGCACGGCGAACTTGCCGCGCGCCGCTCACTGGATGTGCGCACCTTGGCAGGCGGCACCGTGGTGGAAATGACCGAGGCGTTTGAAACCGGGGCACGGGTCACCGAAGGCCAGCTTCTTCTGCGCATCGACCCCACTGATTTCCTGCGGGCGCTTGAGCTTGCAGAAACCGACCTGACACAGGCCGAGGCTGAACTGCGCGACGCTCGTGCTGCATTGGATCTGGCACAGGATGATCTGGCAAATTCCAAACGTCAGGCAGAACTGCGCGAAGCGGCTTTGACACGCCAGAAAGATCTGGTCTCGCGCCGGGTTGGTACCGAAGCTGCCGTGGAAACCGCCGCCCTTGCAGCCGCCAGCGCCCAGCAGGCCGTTTTGTCCAAGCGCCAGGCCGTGATCAGCGCCGAGGCCCGTGTGTCGACCGCTGATGCCACACTCACGCGCCGCAATATCCAGCTGGACGAAGCCCAGCGCCGTCTGGAAGAAACCGAAATCCATGCTGAGATTTCCGGCACCTTGGCTGAGGTGACCGCCCTGCGCGGCGGCGTTGTGACCAATAATGAAAAACTTGCGCAGATCATCGATCCGACCGACCTTGAAGTGAGTTTCCGCCTATCCACCGCGCAGTATGCCCGGCTTTTGGATGTGGCCGGAAACCTTCCCGCCGCTTCCGTTACCGTGCGGCTGGACAGTGGCATCGTTGCACTGACAGCACAGGGCACCATCACCCGAGAAGCCGCGGATGTGGGCGAAGGTCAGACGGGCCGGTTGATCTTTGCTACGCTCGACACATCAACAGGTCTGCGCCCCGGCGATTTCGTAACCGTGGAAGTGGCCGAACCTGCGCTTGAGCGCGTTGCCCTGCTGCCCGCCTCAGCCCTCGGAGCAAATGGAACTGTTCTGGTGCTGGGGGACGGGGATCGTCTTGAGGAGGCTCCGGTCACTCTCATGCGGCGTCAGGGAGACAGCGTTCTTGTGCGCGCCAAAGGACTATCAGGGCGTGAGGTTGTGGCAGAGCGCAACCCGGCCTTGGGGGCAGGCATCCGTATCAAACCCGTGCGACCGGGTGGCAGCCCAGAAGAGCCGGAAGAGGTGGAGTTGAGCGCGGACCAGCAATCCGCCATTCGTGCTTTTGTCGAACAGAGCACAAGAATGCCGGATGACGCGAAGGCGCGGATCCTGAAACAGGTTGAAACGGGCAAGATGCCAGCAGAAACACTCGCCCGCCTGCAATCGCGGATGGGGAGCTGATCGATGAAGTCCCCCCTCAAATCTGCCATCGGATCCGCTGACGGGATCCTGTCCTATTTCACCCGACATGCGACATTGGCCAACCTTCTGCTGGTGATCCTGATTGCTCTGGGCGTTCTGTCCTATCCACGTATGCGGGCGCAGTTTTTCCCCGATGTAGTGGTGGAAAGTGTCACGGTATCAGTGGCCTGGAGTGGGGCTGGTGCAGAAGATGTGGACGCCGGGATCATTCAGGTTCTGGAACCAGCTTTGCTGGCCGTAGACGGCGTGGAAAGCGTGGAATCGCGTGCCACCGAAGGCCGCGCCCGGATCGACATGGAGTTTGAACCCGGCTGGGATGTCTCGCAGGCGGCGGATGACGTTCAGGTCGCCGTGGATGAAACCACCACCCTGCCAGAAGATGCCGACGCCCCGCAGGTAAGGCGCGGCGCGTGGCGGGACAGCGTGACGGATGTGGTGATCACCGGGCCTGTTGGCATCGACCAGTTGGGACGTTTTGCCGACGAAATGATCGTGCGGCTGTTTGATCGAGGTGTAACCCGCACCACGATCCGCGGTGTGGTCGCTCCGGAGATCCTGATCGAAGTGCCTTCTCTCTCACTGATCGAACATGACGTAAGCATGTCACAGATCGCCTCCGCGATCAGCGAAGAGGTCTCAACAGACCCGGCGGGGGACGTGGCATCTGGTGCGGCCCGCGTGCGTACCGGTGTGGCCAAACGCTCGGCAGATCAGATCGAAGCGATTGTGCTGCGGTCAAACCCTGACGGATCATCCCTAACGGTTGGGGATGTGGGGCGGGTTCTGACCAAAGGCGTGGACCGAGATCGATCCTATTTTGTAGGGGATCAGCCCGCCGTGGCGCTGAACGTGTCCCGCTCGGCGGCAGGGGACGCGATTGCGCTTCAGGAAGAGGTCGAGAAAATACGCGAAGAGATGCTGCTCTCGCTTCCGGAAGGAGTCGAGATCACCTTAATGCGCACGCGGTCCGAGCTGATCACCGCGCGGATCAACATGCTGATGGAAAACGGTGCGATGGGGCTGGGCTTGGTCCTGATCCTGCTGTTTCTGTTTCTCAATGCCCGCACCGCCCTATGGGTGGCAGCGGGGATCCCGGTGGCCATGCTCACCGCGCTTTTCCTGATGTATATGGCGGGGCTGACGATCAACATGATCTCGCTCTTTGCGCTGATCATCACGCTGGGCATTGTGGTGGATGACGCGATTGTGGTGGGAGAGCACGCCGATTTCCGCGCACGTCGTCTGGGTGAAGGCCCGATTGAGGCGTCCGAGAACGCCGCACGCCGGATGTTTCCCCCGGTCTTCTCCGCCACCATGACCACCGTGATCGCCTTTTTCGGTCTGACCTCAATCGGTGGCCGTATGGGGGATCTGATCGAAGACATTCCCTTCACCGTGATTGTGGTGCTGATCGCCTCGCTGATCGAATGCTTCCTGATCCTGCCACATCACATGGCCCATGCGCTGACGCATACTGCAAAAGAACACTGGTATGATTGGCCGTCGCGGCAGGTGAACAAAGGGTTCCGCTGGGTGCGTGATCATGCCTTCCGTCCGCTGATGAAAGGGGTAGTGAAGGCGCGTTATCCGGTGATGGCCGCCACCATCCTGCTGCTTGTCACTCAGGTCTCGATCTTTATTCGCGGCGATCTGACCTTCCGCTTTTTCAACGCGCCGGAACAAAGCACTATCACGGCCAACTTTGCGATGCTGTCGGGCGCAACCCGTGATGACACGCAAGAGATGATGGGACTTGTTCAAGATGCAATCGACCGCACCGCCACGGCTTTTGAAACCGAATATGGCGTGGAGCCAATCACGGTCGCCCTTGCGCAAACCGGTGGCAATTCCGGCCGTGGCCTGTCGGGCGTCGAAAGCAAGGACACGGAACTGCTTGGTGCGGTGATCATGGAGTTGATCGACGCCGATCTGCGCCCCTTTACCACCGGGGATTTCGTGGCTGCCCTTCAGGACAATGTGACCCGCCACCCGATGCTGGAAACCCTCAGCTTCCGCCGCGCGCGCTATGGACCGGGGGGGGATAGCCTAGACGTTGAATTGTTCGGTGCAGACAGTGACACGTTGAAAGCGGCAGCTGAGGCGCTCACCGAAGCACTGGCGCAATATCCCGAAGTCTCCGCTCTTGAAGACAGTATGGCCTATGACAAGGATGAGCTCATTCTGGATCTGACCCCACAAGGTCAGGCGTTGGGCTTTACCATCGACGGTCTGGGCCGCGTGTTGCGCGCGCGCCTCAACGGGCTGGAGGCTGCCACCTTCCCCGATGGCACCCGCACAGCGGCCATTCGGGTCGAATTGCCAGACGACGAGCTAACCGCTGACTTCCTCGACAATACGCAGATGCGCACACAGGCGGGTAATTACGTGGCCCTATCCGATCTGGTGTCGGTCCGTTCGCGCACGGGGTTTTCCAGTGTCGAGCGTGAAAACGGAATTCGCCTGATCAACGTGACCGGGGATCTTGACGAAAGCGACCCGGCACGGGCCGAGGAAATCACCCGCACGCTGGAAACCGAAATCCTGCCGCAGATCGCCGAAGACTTCACCGTGACCTGGCAGTTGGGAGGGCTTAGCGAGCAACAAAACGAGTTTCTGGCAGATGCGCGGATCGGATTGATCCTGGCGCTGTTGGGGATCTACCTGACGCTCGCATGGATCTTCTCAAGCTGGACAAGGCCAATTGTGGTGATGGCGATCATTCCATTTGGGCTTGTTGGTGCGATCATTGGCCACGTCCACTGGGGCGTACCCCTGTCGATGTTCTCGGTGGTGGGCCTGATCGGTATGACCGGGATCATCATCAATGACAGTATCGTTCTGGTCACAACCATCGACCAATACGCCCGAGAACGCGGCCTGATCCCCGCGATCATCGACGGAGCAGCAGACCGGCTGCGCGCTGTCATGCTGACGACAGCAACAACCGTGCTGGGCCTTGCACCGCTGCTTTACGAATCCTCGCGTCAGGCGCAGTTCCTGAAACCCACGGTCATCACCCTGACCTACGGGCTAGGATTTGGCATGCTGCTGGTCTTGCTGGTGGTGCCCGCACTTGTGGCCATGCAAGCGGATATTGGTCGAATGGTCAGTTCCCTTGGCCGTCTGTGGCGTGCCCGCCACCACAAGGCTGTGCGCAAGGTGATGGGTTTGGTTGCGTCAGTGGTCGTGCTGATGGCAGTTTCAGCAGGGGCAATGATCGCGCTCTTTGGCCTCACCCCACTGGCCGTGGGCGGATTTGTCGCCTCTGCACTGGGCATCACCCTGATTGCCTATCTGGCATCTTTCCTGATCTGGCATCCAAGCGGAAGTTGATCCGCCTTTTTCTTGCTTCAAATACCTTTGGGTGAGCGAGCTTGCCTCGCGAGGGGCAACGCCCCTCAGGCTCACAAAGTGAGCCGCCAATAGCGCGCCTGAACGTAAGAGAAGGCGCCCCATTGTCTCGATTGGTGTATTCTAATCGGCTCCCGCGCCTTTTCTCCCTCACGGTCGACTGGCTTGGGCCAGGCCTCGGCTACGCCTCGGAAAGGGGCGCTGCCCCTCGCGAGGCAAGCTCGCTCACCCCGGGATATTTCATGCAAGAGGAAAGAAGATGTTAGTCGAATGTGCCCGTCACACGGCCAAGCAACATAAACGCGCGGGCGGTACGCGTATCGGACAGGGCAGCGATATCAGCATCCGATGCGTTTCCTTCGAACCCAGCAAATGTCTGGTCGAATTTGCGCAGGAAATGGTGAACAGCGTCTCGAAAGATCGGATCTTGCCGCATCCGTCCGGCGGTCAGTGCCAGCGATGAGCGATCCCGCACGCCGCCCAAGGCGGCCACGGATCGGCCGCGTTCGCCTGCGGCAAATTTTCGCCAGACCTCGGGTTTGGCGCGGTCCGGGCGCAGATCATCCATATAGATTCCATCTTGCGACAGAAGTGTCAGTACATCCTGAGCGGCATGAACCAGCCCAGAGACTTGTCGGTCAGACAGGGCACGGCGCAGGGCGCGGAAACCCTCGGCGTCATTTTCAGTTTCCGGGAAGTGCAAGGCGCTGATGAAATCTTCGATCGACAGCGGCGGCGAAAAGTCTTCCAATGGCGTGCCCAATGCAAGGCTGGCCTGATCCTCAGGCACCAGCTGCCCATCTTCCGGGTTCATCGCTGGTGTCGCAGCAGGGTCGGTTTTAATGCCCCCCGGGCGGATCGAGGTAAATGTCGCCAGCGCTGTTTCGGTCTTTTTGCTGACCGCCGCGATTTCTTCGAGCTTCCTTTCCACCTCCGAGGGTTGCTTTACCCCTGCCGCCTGATGTTGCAGGTAGGTATGGCGCATCCCGTCGATAGCTGCCTGAAGGCGATGGCTCTCTTCACGCATGATCCGGGCAGAGCGCATGGCAGCCACCGCCACCCAGATCAACGCCACGGGCATGAAGATCGCCAGAAGTGTCATGATAAAACGCAGCGGGTCAGCCCCTTCTGACGACCCCCCGCCAAGGACAAGAAAGAACACCGCACAGGCGAACAGCCAAACCGCCGAAATCGACAGGCCGATGATCTCGCTCCGGCTGATCGACGGTTGATCTGCCGTGGGCAGAGAGGGCGTTGCCTGCGCGCCCGGCCTTGTCAGCTCTGGCTTTTGATCCGCATCCATGCCCTCACCCCCGGCAATCAACCATTTTAACTAAGATCTCAGATATACTCGATCTTTAGGATCTCATAGCCACGTTCCCCACCCGGGGTTCGGACCTCTACGCTGTCCCCCTCTTCCTTGCCGATCAGGGCGCGGGCAAGAGGGGATTTGATATTGAGTTTACCACGTTCCAGGTCCGATTCCGGCTCACCCACGATCTGATAGGTTTTTTCCTCATCGGTATCTTCGTCAACCAATGTGACAGTCGCAGAGAATTTCACCGTGCCGGACATATTGGCCGGGTCGATCACTTCCGCCAGCGACAGAATGCCTTCGAGCTCTTTGATCCGGCCTTCGATAAAGCCCTGTTTTTCGCGCGCCGAGTGGTATTCGGCGTTTTCCTTAAGGTCGCCAAGCTCGCGCGCCGAGGCAATGGCCTCGATGATCGCCGGGCGTTCGACGCTCTTGAGTTGTTTCAATTCCTCACTCAGCGCGGTGTGTCCCGCGCGGGTCAGCGGTATCTTGTCCATGAAGCGTAACTGTCCTGTTCGGCCCTGGAGCTGCACCAAGGCTTCGTTATCGAAATTTTATAGGCAATGCGCCGGTCAGGCGCTAGGTTGACCATAAAAGAAAAACAAATCTGAGCAGTTTGCAATGCGATTATTCGCCCTGACCATTCTTGCATACATTGTTATCAGCGGATTGGTGACAATGATATTCCGGGATAATCCGCTGCATCTCTTCGCTGAGATGGTGGAATTTGTGCCTTGGATCGTGCTTGAGACCCTCTCAAACGGCTGGTGGGGTGTCCCTTTGTTGTTGGTTGCAACCGCCCTCTACAACCGCGCGGATATCGTGAACCGCCTGTCAAAAGCGATCATAACGGTGGGGCTGTGTGCGGTTTTCATCTCGATGTTCACGATCATGAAGGCGACGATGCCATTTCTGGTCCCGTTTTGGGCGGATCCGCTGTTTGCAGATCTGGACCGTGTTTTGCATTTGGGCCGTGATCCATGGGTGTTCACACATGCAGTGTCGGGGTGGATAAACCCTGATTGGGTGGCCCCGATCTACTATCCAATATGGTCCGTTCCCGCGATTTTCCTACCGGTTCTGATGGTGCTTTTCGACAATGACACGCAGCGCATCCGCAGGTTTACAATTCTCTATCTGTTTACCTGGATTGGGCTTGGCAATGTGCTGGCGGTGGCGTTTATGTCTGCGGGTCCGGTTTACTATGATCGCCTGGTCGGTGGCAGTGACTTTGAGGGGATGAGAGCCGCTCTGCACGACGTAGGTCTCATGCCCAATTACCTCTACGCCCTGACCGAGAACCTCTGGTCCTACTACATCAACGATGTGCAAAGGGCGGGTGCAGGCATTTCTGCCTTCCCATCCGTGCATATTGGTGCGGCCACCATGTTCGGGCTCTATCTCTACGACAGGCACCGCGGATTTTTGCCGATCTCGATCTTGATCGTCGCACTATACCAATTCCTGTCCGTTTATCAGGGGTGGCACTACGCCATTGATGGCTATTTTTCGATTCTTGCCGTGGTTGTTGTCTGGATTTGGTTGCGCCGAAAAGAACGCGAGGATGCAATATCTCCCGCTGCCGTCACCTGATCCGCAACTGGCAGCGCAAACAATAGGAAAAAACCGTCAGATAAGTCGCAAACATCTGGAATGACGCCGTGTAGCGATTGACCCTGCCCATACGGCGGGCTAACGATCTTGCCGAAACGGTCACTCCGGGGAAAAGATTATGAGCGAGATTGAACGCGAAAGCATGGAATACGATGTGGTCATCGTGGGCGCTGGCCCCGCTGGTCTATCAGCCGCCATCCGTTTGAAACAGCTGAACGCTGACCTTGAGGTTGTTGTTCTGGAAAAAGGCTCGGAAGTGGGCGCGCATATCCTGTCGGGTGCCGTTCTGGACCCGTGTGGCATTGACAAACTGATCCCCGATTGGAAGGAAAAAGGCGCGCCGATCACAGTTCCGGTGAAGGAAGACAACTTCCTGATGCTTGGGCCTGCAGGCTCGGTTCGTCTGCCCAACTGGCCGATGCCGAAGCTGATGAACAACCACGGCAACTATATCGTCTCGATGGCGAATGTCTGCCGATGGATGGCCGAGCAAGCCGAAGAGCTGGGCGTGGAAATCTTCCCCGGAATGGCAGCTTCGGAACTCGTCTACGGCGAGAATGGCGAAGTCAAAGGTGTGGTTGCCGGTGTGTTTGGCTTGGAAGAAGACGGCTCTTACGGGCCGAACACCGAGCCAGGTATGGAACTGCACGGCAAATACGTGTTCATCGGTGAAGGTGTACGCGGTTCGCTGGCCAAAGAGATCATCGGCAAATACGACCTTCAGGCCGGTCGCGACGTGCAGAAATTCGGCGTCGGCATGAAAGAGATCTGGGAAATTGACCCGGAAAATCACTCCGAAGGCACCGTGACCCACACAATGGGTTGGCCGCTTGGTTCAAACGCCGGTGGCGGGTCGTTCCTCTATCACCTGGACAACAATCAAGTCTATGTGGGCTTCGTGGTGCACCTGAACTACAAGAACCCGCATCTCTATCCCTACATGGAATTCCAGCGCTTCAAGCATCACCCCGAGATCGCGAAGGTGCTGAAGGGCGGCAAGCGCATCGCCTATGGCGCACGCGCGATTTCCGAAGGCGGTTATCAATCGATGCCGAAATCGGTCTTCCCGGGTGGCGCGCTGCTGGGTTGCTCGGTGGGTCTCGTGAACGTGCCGCGCATCAAGGGCAACCACAACGCCATGCTGTCGGGCATTGCCGCCGCTGAGGCCGCCGTGAAAGCCATCGCCGCCGAGCGTTCGGGCGACGAGCTGTCGGACTATGAGACCGAACTGCGCACAGGCGAGATCGCCAAGGACCTCAAGAAGGTCCGCAACGTGAAACCGATCTGGTCCAAGTGGGGCCTGACCGCATCGCTGATGCTGGGTGGTCTGGACATGTGGACCAACTCGCTCTTTGGCTTCTCACTCTTTGGTACGGTGAAGCACGGCAAGACCGATGCGGAAGCCACCGAAGATGCATCGAAGCACAAGGAAATCGATTATCCGAAACCCGATGGCACGCTGTCCTTCGACCGCCTGACCAACGTCAGCTTCGCGGCAACAAACCACGAGGAAAGCCAGCCCTGCCACCTGCGTCTGGCTGACGCCGAGATCCCGATCAACGTGAACCTGCCGAAATACGCAGAACCCGCCCAGCGCTATTGCCCGGCTGGTGTTTACGAAGTGATCGAGGAAGAGGGCGCAGAGCCGCGCTTTGTTGTGAACTTCCAGAACTGCGTGCACTGCAAAACCTGTGACATCAAGGATCCCAGCCAGAACATCACCTGGACGGTTCCGCAGGGTGGTGACGGGCCAAATTACCCGAATATGTAAATCGGCAAAATCTGACCGAGATGTGAGGGGCTGCATATGCGGCCCCTCATTGTCTTTGGATATGGGTGCAGGTAGGGTCGAGCCAACTGCTTCGAGCCATAGAAAGAGAGAGAAGCCCTTGCGATTTTTCCGGCGCCTTTCCAGCCCCCTCCTCCCGCAATTTTCCCTGCGCGCGCCCCTTGCTGTGGCGCTGACCCTCTCGACCCTCCTGACCGCTGTTCCCACAGCGCAGGCCGAGGCCCAGGAGACCGGGCTTGGCCCCTATCTTGCCACGCGGATGGCCGACTTTCAGGGCGATTTCAACGCGACATTGGACTACGGCACCCGTGCCATTGCGCAGAACCCGGAAAATGAGGGAATCCTTGAGGGCGTCACAATCGCCCAACTGGTATTGAACCCGCTGCCGGACGCCACCCCATACGCCAGACGGCTGGAAGCCTTGAATGCCGATAACCGTGTCGCCCGCTTGGTGCTTTTAGGTGATGCGCTGGGGCGTGAAGACTGGGACAGCGCCTTGGAGATGCTTGATGCCGGCGTATCGGTTGGCAGCCTGATGACCAACATGCTGCGCGCCTGGGCTGAACTGGGCCGCGGGCGGATGTCTCAGGCGCTATCCATCTACGATGAGTTGGCCAAGGACGAAGACACCGCCGGATTCGCACTTTTCCAAAAAGCGCTCGCTACCGCACTTGTCGGGGATTTCGAGACGGCAGATGCCTTGTTGCGCGATCAGCTGGCCGAGTTCCAACTGAACCGGCGCGGGGTGGTGGCTTATGCCCAGATCCTGAGCCAGCTTGAGAAATATGACGAAGCGATTGCCCTGATTGAAGAAGCCACCGGTGGTGTGCTGGATGATGAACTCACAGCGATGGTTGATACTCTCAAGTCGGCGACCCCCCTGCCCTATACCGCGATCAGCGGGGCGCGAGATGGTGCCGCAGAGCTGTTCTACATGATCGCTGACAACCTGTCGCTGGACGCCTCACATTCCACCGTGCTGATCTATGCCCGGATTGCAGAACATCTGGCCCCGACCCTGCATGCTGCCACGTTGCTGACAGCGCAACTACATGAAGAGCTGGGGCAATATGATCTGGCAGTGGCAGCCTATGCCCGCATTCCACAAGACAGTCCGATCTTTTTACAAGCCGCCCTTGGGCGCGCATTGGCGCTGAACAACAATGATCGCGCGGATGAAGCCATTGGCGAGTTGCGCGCCCTGTCTGGCCAGTTCCCGGAGCGTGCGCGCATCCCGACCCTGCTGGGTGAATTCCTGTCTCGCCAGGACCGGCACGAAGAAGCCCGTGTTGCCTTTGATCACGCAATTTCCCTATTTCAGGGCGAGGTCAGCACGCAATGGCGGGTTTATTTCCAACGCGCGATTGTCCTGTCAAAGCTGGATGACTGGCCTGCTGCAGAGGCCGATTTCCGCAAGTCACTGGATCTCAGCCCCAATCAGCCAAATGTCCTGAACTACCTCGGGTATAGCCTTGTCGAACGGCGCGAAAAGCTGGACGAGGCCCTTGGCATGATTGAGCGCGCGGTGGCGGAACGGCCAGATAGCGGATATATCACCGACAGCCTCGGCTGGGTCTATTACCGTCTGGGCCGCTATGATGAAGCGGTCAAACAGATGGAACGGGCTGTGGAACTCCTGCCAATCGATCCAATCCTGAATGACCATCTGGGCGACACCTATTGGGCCGTGGGGCGCAAGCGTGAGGCAGAGTTCCAATGGAAACGCTCGCTGAGCTTCGTGACCGACGATACGGATCTGGAAGAGCTGAACCCAGACCGCATTCGCCGCAAGCTGGAGGTGGGGCTGGATCAGGTACTCGAAGAAGAAGGGGCTGCCCCATTGCAGGCCGGCAACTGAATTCGTGGATCTGAATGAGATGCAGATCACCAAGATATTTGCACCCGCCAAGGTGAACCTGACCCTGCATGTTACCGGGCAGCGGAAAGATGGCTATCACTTGCTGGACAGCCTTGTCGTCTTTGCCGACGTCGGTGACCGGATTACGGTGCGCCCGAATGACGCCAATCGCCTGGAGGTAATTGGACCAAAAGCTGCGGGTGTGCCCACAGATGGGTCAAACCTCGTCTGCAAGGCCGCCGATCTTTTTGGGGTGCCGGTACACATCACGCTCTCCAAACATCTTCCGGCAATGGCGGGGATCGGAGGGGGCAGTTCGGACGCGGCGGCAACTGTTCTGGCGCTTGCAGAATTGACCGGAGACGCGCGGCTGCCTGATGTGACCACACTTGGGGCGGATGTTCGGGTTTGCCTCATGAGGCAGGCCTCGCGGATGCGCGGGATCGGCGAGGACGTGAGCCCCATCGAAGCTATGCCACCGCTTTTTGCAGTCCTGGCCAACACTGGTGTTGAGGTGTCGACCCCGTCGGTGTTCAAAGCGCTCGAGTGTAAGAACAACCCCCCGATGCCCAAGAAACTGCCACGCTGGAAAACCACCGCGGCGTTTATCAACTGGCTCGCAACCCAGCGCAATGACCTTGAGGCACCGGCGATCAAGGGCACGCCGCAAATCGCGGATACTCTTGAGGCGCTGAACGCGCTTCCCGATGTCCGCCTTGTTCGCATGTCGGGATCGGGTGCGACCTGTTTCGCTTTGTTTGAAACGCGTGAGCAGGCTGAAAGGGCAGCGGCGGTGTTACGGGATGAGCAACCAAATTGGTGGGTCGAAGCCTGTCAATTGTCGTGATGTTGTGCTGGGGCTCTGCCCCCAGACCCCCGAGGTATTTCAAGCAAGAAAAAAGGGCGCGCCAATCTGGCCGCCCTTCTGTCATTGCTTGCAGATATTCAGTGGTGGCGGTCAGTTGACCCGTGCCACCACGTAATCCGCGATATCAATCAGCATGTCGCGGATCGGATCCTGGGGCAGCGTTTCCATGGCGGTTTTGGCTTTTTCCGACCAGGCCAACGCCTCTTGCCGTGTCTCTTCGAGTGCATTGTGTTTGTTCAGAAGTGCAAGCGCGTGTTCAAGATCACCCTCTTCCTGACGACCGCGCTCAATGGTGCGGGTCCAGAAGGCGCGTTCTTCATCGTCTCCCTTGGCCACCGCTTTGATCAGCGGCAGGGTCAATTTGCGTTCGCGGAAGTCGTCGCCAATGTTTTTACCGGTGGCATCCCCGCCCCAGTAATCCAGCAGGTCATCGACGATCTGGAACGAGATCCCCAGCGCGTCACCATAATCAAAAAGCGCCTGCACATGGGCCGGATCTGCACCGGCGATCACTCCGCCGACCTCGGTCGCTGCGGAGAAGAGCGCTGCGGTTTTGCCGCGTACCACCTGCAGATAGATGTCTTCATCTGTTTTCAGATCCTGCGCCGCCGTCAACTGCAACACTTCACCTTCGGCGATGGTCGCGGAGGCATTGGACAGGATGCGCAGAACGTCGATCGATCCGGTTTCAGTCATCAGCTGGAACGAGCGCGAGAAGAGGTAGTCGCCGACCAGAACGCTCGATTTGTTGTCCCACAGAAGATTGGCCGTAGGGCGTCCACGTCGCTGCGCGCTTTCGTCCACCACGTCATCATGCAAAAGCGTTGCCGTGTGGATGAACTCAACCGTGGCGGCCAGATGAATGTGATAGGGGCCGTCATAGCCGCACAGACGCGCCGCGGCGAGGGTGAGCATCGGACGCAGGCGTTTTCCACCAGCTTCAACCAAATGCGCGGTGACTTCAGGGATACGTGGGGCGTGTTTTGACGCCATCCGCTCACGAATCAGCGTGTTCACCGCGTCCAATTCAGCCGTCAGGTGCGCCCCGAGGCGTTCATGCGGCTTGTAACTTGCGTCTTTCATCTTGCTCACGATCCCGTCACATCGTTTGACAAACCCATTGGAAAACTATCGGCTTGCCCTTAAGTCTTTGTCCATGAAAGAGCTTCTTCGCACCACAGACCCCACACTCATACCATACGTAACAGCCCTTCTTGAGGGCGAGGATATAGCCTTATTTGTGATGGACGTCCATATGAGTGCGCTAGAAGGATCGATAGGAATCTTACCTCGCCGCATCATGGTCCGCGATCAGGATCTGTTCAGGGCACGGGCAATTCTGCGGGATCTTGATATTGCAACGGAAAGCTAGTGGATTGAACGCAAAGCAGACGGGTTTCAGCGAGGACAAGTTTCTGGGGGGGCAACTGGTGTTGACCCAACCGGTCAATGGCTATCGCGCAGGTGTGGATCCCGTATTTCTGGCCGCCTCGATTGCCGCCAATCCCGGTGATACAGTTCTCGATCTGGGCTGTGGTGCAGGTGCTGCCGCCTTGTGTCTGGGCACGCGCGTCGACGGCCTGCATCTCGTTGGTGTTGAACGCCAGCCAGAATATGTGGAACTTGCCCAGATGAACGCCAAAAACAATGGCATTGCGTTCGACGTTCACGAAGGGGATCTTGCCCGGATGCCCGGCGACGTACGGGACATGAGCTTTGACCACGTTATCATGAACCCCCCATACTATCTGCGCGACCGCGGTACAGCCTCACCTGATGCGATGCGCGAAGGGGCTTTGGGCGAAGATGTGCCGCTGGCGACTTGGCTCGATCAGGCCACGCGTCGACTCAAACCGCGTGGTTATGTCACCATGATTCAAAAGGCGGAACGGCTGCCCGAGATCATGGCCGGTATCGATGGTCGGCTTGGGTCGATATTGGTCCAACCGCTCTGCCCGCGGATTGGGCGAGAATCTGCTCTGATCATCGTTCGGGCCCGCAAAGGTGGCCGCGCAGCCTTTCGTTTGGCCGCTCCTCTGATTTTGCATGATGGACCACAACATGTAGGGGATGTAGAGCATTACACCCCCGAGGTTTCGGCTATTCTGCGTGATGGTCACCCCTTCCCGATTGGGTAACTGGTTAATAATATTTCGCAGAGAGTATAATTATGCCAAGAATTGCAACGAATTGGTGACACCCGCGTAATTTTGTGCTGCACTGAGCAGGTAATCACGTTTCAAAGGAGGATCGCCATGAGCGTCAGTTCGCATGTGGAAGAATTGCGTCGCAAACACCAGGCCCTGGAGGGTAAAGTCGAAGCCGCACAAAGATCACCTGGAAGCAGCGACAGCGAAATCACCGAACTGAAGAAGCAGAAGCTTAAGATCAAGGAAGAAATTGCTCGGCTGGAAAACGCCTAAATCTTCTGCCCCAATTGCGTGCGCCATTGCCTTTGGCCCCATGACGGGTTGGATGTTATCCAGCACTGGCGCGCGCTGCCAAAACGGCTCCGGTCGTGATCAGGATCCCGGCCAATAAGAGAGTTATACTCGGAGCTGCGATTCCGGCCAAGATCAGCACAAGTGTTGACAGCAATGGCGCGGAATAAGATGCGACACCCAGCAATTGGATGTCCCCGCGTTTAACCCCCACATCCCAGACATAGAACGCCAGTCCAACAGGGCCGAGGCCAAGGCCAAGGATGGAAAGCCAGCCAAGATTGCTGTCTGGCCAGACTGTCTGTTCCCACATCAGATGTGCAGCTGTGGCAAGAACGGCCGTTGCAAGGCAAAACACCACCACTGACGCGGTCGGGGTGTCGCCAAGCCGACGACTGAGCACCGAATAGCCTGACCAAGTCAGCGCGCAGAGGAAAGCAAGCCCAAAACCGGGCAGTGCCTCCACAGAAAAGCCTTTTGCCCCCCCGAGAACGATCAGGGCTGCCCCAGCAAACGAAATCAGCGCCCCAACGACATGCATCGGGCGCAGATGCTCCCCCGGCAGCAAGCCGGAAAAGAGAACAATCAGAAGCGGCCAGAGATAGGCAATAAGCCCCGCTTCAGCCGCAGGCGCCAAACGCAACGCCGAGAAGTACAGCGCATGGTAGCCAAACAGGCCGAGCGTTCCGAAGAGATACACCCGCCAACTCACGTTGCGAAGAATGGAAAACCCGCTTGTGGTTCCGATCCAGACCACCCCCAAACCGCCCCCGACGGCAAAGCAGAGGGCGGCAAGCTGAAAGGGGGGGACTGGTGCCGATCCAACCGTGAACAGGGCCAAAAGCGCCCAGAGCAACACGGCAACAAAGCCGACAAGGGTCGCGCGGGATCGGGTCATGTAAGCTCCTCAACGGGTGTGATCATCATCCCATCGGACACATGAGCGGTCTTGTCAATTTCCTCGAGCATCCAATCGCGAAGCGCCTGAATTTCAGGTCGGGTCTCGCGCCCTAACGCACAGAGAAAACGGAAATGCGCGCGCGTGGATATCGCAATCCCATAAGGTGCCACCAAGCGCCCTTCCATCAAGTCCTTCGAGACAAAGAAACGGCGACCAAGCGCCACCCCTGCCCCCGCCAAGGCGGCATCCAGCGCGTGATCTGCCTGATTGAACCGAAGCGCAGGCTGCGGGTTGGCGGTCAGATCCACAGAGCGAAACCAAGCCGCCCAATCACAGCGCGGTTGCAGAAAGTCGATTGAATGATCAGTGATGAGGGGAGCCTGAAGCAAAGTATCCGGTGTTGGGTATTGCGATGCCATTTCCGGCGTCATGACCGGGGTGATCCATTCCTCAGACAAAGGATGCGAATACAGCCCACCATCTGGCCCGTATCCAAATCGGATTGCCACATCCACCTCATCACGTGACAGGTCCACCATCTGCAAGCTGGCCGCAAAGCGCAGCTCCACTTCGGGGTGGGACTGAGCAAAGGCATACATGCGCGGGGCCAGCCATTTCGATGTGAAAGCGGGGCCAGCAGTCACAGTCAGCACATTTGTTTCCAGGCTGCGCCGTGCAGCACGCCATGCGGTCGACAGCGCTTCGAACCCCTCTTGTGCCCCCGGTGCCAGTGCCCGCCCTGCCTCGGTCAATTCCACCGCACGGTTGAGACGATAAAACAGCGGGCCGCCAAGATGTTCCTCCAGCGACTTGATCTGAAAGGACAAGGCTGCGGGTGTCACATGAAGTTCGCTTGCTGCTTTTTGAAACGACATGTGGCGGGCAGCAGCATCGAAAGCGCGGAGGGCGGTCAGGGGAGGAAGGCGATCAGACATTTCAGTTCAATATCACTTAACTGAAAGTCGCGAAAGTCTCGTTTGTTCGGCAGCTTCAATGCCCTCATATTAAATTTCATCAAACTATATTGAGGACTTCAAGATGCTGGAAACCACGGATAACACCAAAATGCAGCACTATTATCGTTGTGCCCATGCGCTCCGGGCACAGGCCTTTCGTGAAATCTTTTCTCTGTCTTGGATTCGTTCCGCCACAAAAAAACGGGCCGCGGTAACGCGACCCGTTCAGCAAGTTTGCCCGTGCTAGATCAGACGAAGAACTGAGCACCGTTGGCCGAGATGGTCGAGCCATTGATGAACTCGGATTTCTCATCCGCGAGGAACGCCACACAGCGGGCGATTTCTTCCGGCTCACCAAGGCGACCGGCGGGGATCTGACCGATAATGGCTTCACGCACTTTTTCCGGCACGGCCATCACCATTTCGGTGCCGATGTAGCCGGGGCAAATGGCGTTGGCGGTGATGCCAAAACGCGCACCTTCTTGTGCCAGCGACTTCACGATACCCAGATCGCCAGCCTTGGTGGCGGCATAGTTCACCTGGCCAAACTGACCCTTCTGACCATTGATCGAGCTGATCACGATCACGCGGCCATATTTGCGTTCACGCATACCCGGCCAGAGCGGGTGTACGGTGTTGAACACGCCAGTCAGGTTAGTGTCGATCACCTCCTGCCACTGCTCGGGCGACATCTTGTGGAACGGTGCATCGCGGGTGATACCAGCATTGGCCACAACAACGTCAATCGGGCCCAGATCGGCTTCGACCTGAGCAAGGCCCGCTTTTGAATCTTCATAGCTGCCCACATTCCACTTGTAGGTCTTGATGCCGGTCTCTTCGGTGAAGGCGGCAGCTTTCTCGTCATTGCCGGCATAGGTCGCGGCGACCTCATAACCTTCGGCTTTCAGGGTTTTCGAAATGGCGGCGCCAATACCGCGCGACCCCCCGGTGACGAGTGCAACTTTTGCCATGGTGTGATCTCCCAAAATGATTGAATTCCTCGGTAATGTTATTACCCGTCGAAACAGGAAAGAGCAACAATATTGCGGAAAGAATTTCTGCGCTGCGGCTATTTTATTGCAATCGCAGCAAGAATTCCGGCAAATCTCTCATTTCCCAACCGATTTTCAACTCTCGTCTTTGCTGCCAGAGCGAAAACCACCGCCAGTGTGGCGAATCAACCCCGCCTTGCAAGAGGTGCGTGAAACAAATGCGAAAGGGGAGGGGTTTCCGCTCATTTGGCACAAAAAAAGGGCGCCAAAGCGCCCCTTTTGATGAGATATTTTGCACTTACGGACGTTCAAGGCACATGGCCACACCCATACCGCCGCCGATGCACAGCGTGGCCAGACCTTTGCTGGCCTCACGGCGCTTCATTTCAAACAACAGCGTGTTCAGGATACGGCAGCCCGAAGCACCAATCGGGTGACCAATGGCGATGGCGCCTCCGTTCACGTTCACGATCGACGGATCCCAACCCATATCCTTGTTCACGGCACAGGCCTGCGCTGCAAAGGCTTCGTTGGCTTCGACCAGATCCAGATCGCCCACGGCCCAGCCAGCTTTGTCCAGCGCCTTGCGCGATGCATAGATCGGACCCACGCCCATGATCGACGGATCGAGGCCGGCAGTGGCGTAGGACGCGATGCGGGCCAGCGGCTCAAGACCACGTTTCTCGGCCTCATCTGCCGACATCAACAGCACGGCGGCAGCACCATCGTTGATGCCCGAAGCGTTGGCCGCAGTCACAGTGCCACCATCACGGACAAACGCGGGACGCAGTTTTTGCATCGCTTCCATTGTGGCGCCGTGACGGATGTATTCGTCACTGTCGACAATGATGTCGCCCTTGCGGGTCTTCACGGTGAAGGGAGTGATTTCATCGGAAAATTTGCCAGCTTTCTGTGCGGCTTCGGCCTTGTTTTGCGACGCCACTGCGAACTCGTCCTGCATATCGCGCGAGATCTGCCATTCATTGGCAACGTTTTCCGCAGTCTGACCCATGTGGTAGCCGTTAAATGCATCCCACAGACCGTCCTTGATCATCGAATCGATGAACTTCATGTCGCCCATTTTATGACCAGCCCGCAGATGCGCGACGTGAGCGGACAGCGACATGTTTTCTTGACCACCAGCAGCAACAACACCTGCATCACCCAGTTGGATGTGCTGGGCTGCCAGCGCCACGGTGCGCAGTCCAGAGCCACAAACCTGGTTGATACTCCAAGCAGCTGATTCTTTCGGCAGGCCAGCGTTGATATGCGCCTGACGTGCAGGGTTCTGACCCTGCCCTGCGGAAAGCACCTGGCCCAGGATGGTCTCATCCACATCCGATTTATCGATCCCAGCACGCTCGACCACTGCCTCAAGCACGGTAGCGCCGAGATCGTGGGCGGGGGTGTTGGCGAACGAACCTGAGAAACTTCCAACCGCGGTACGTGCGGCCGATACGATTACGACATTGGTCATGGTCTTCCTCCAGCGATGTGGTCTGAGCGATGGTCCTTCCCTCGGCCATCGTCGCCACGTTCCGTGATATTGAGCGGGTCATGCACCAATTCTCCCCCGAGACTGGCCACCCCACTCAGTGTGTTTGCGGTGCCGGCATCCTGTGCTGCATCGCAGAATAAAGTCAAGCTTGGGGTGAGGAGACGTCAAAAAAGCCTGGGGAACCCATATAAATTCAGAAATCCAACGGGAAACAACGCGATGCTATCCACCTGATACAAAACGATTTCAGCCAGCCTTCCCAAGCTGATCCAACAGGCGCCAGTAGGGTGTGAACGTAGGGACCCCAAAATAGTATCCCTGCATACAATCCATCCCGATAGTGGTCAGGAACGCAGCATCTTCATAGGATTCGACATTCTCAGCGACGGCAAACATATCGAGCTTGTGGGCGAGTACCAAAAGCGCTTCGGTCAGAACCTGTGCGTCAGGATCGTCGTGAATCCCCTTAATCAGTTCCCCATCGATCTTGATCAGATCGAAATAGAAATCTTTGAGATATTTGAAAGATGTGTATCCAGCTCCAAAATCATCCAAAGCAAACGAAATACCTTTGCTTTGTAAATCCGACATGAAATTTTTAACCGTTTCATGTTTCTCAAGTGCGGTGCGTTCTGTGATTTCGATGATAAGCCGTTCGCCGACCGTTGGGTCTTCGGACAGGGCCGAAAGCAGCGCCTCATTCCACGGGGCATAGCCGATGGTCAGCGCGGACATATTGATCGATAAGCGCAGGCTGGGCTCTTCCATAAGAGCCTCCATCCCTTTCTCGATCGCCAACGCATCGAGTTGGCGCCCCATGTCAGTGTCTTCAACCACATCAATAAAGTCCTTGGCGGGGATAATTCGACCTTGCTGATCCGTAACCCGCAAAAGCCCTTCATAGAACGCCATATGGTCCGGGCGGGCGGTTTGCACCACGGGCTGAAACGCCAGTTTCACCTGTTTACGCGCAAGCGCGACCCGCACCATATCCAAAGTTTCGCTTTCACGCCTTTGCATGGCAAAATCGAACGGGCTGCTTTTGATCTCTTTGCTCATCTTGTTCCCCAGCTCGGCATCCAATTTGCCAGTAACAAGCACCTTGGTCACGGCGGCGGATCCAATATTGCCACCTTGGCGTCAAACTCGATAACAATGTGTAAATGCTAGAATTTGTTGTAAATTCCATCGATCGAGGGCAAGACTTTGATATCTGATGATAAAATGCACAGATGCAGCTGGTGTGGTGAAGATCCGGTTTACCAAGACTATCATGATCTCGAATGGGGAGTGCCGGAATGGGACGGACGCGCCCTTTGGGAAAAGTTGATTCTCGACGGGTTCCAAGCTGGCCTCAGCTGGATCACAATACTTAGGAAGCGCGATAATTTTCGAACCGCCTTTGACGGCTTCGATCCTGAACAAATTGCCCGCTGGGGTGAGGATGAAGTGGCCCGACTATTGTCCGATCCCGGCATCATTCGCCATCGCGGCAAAATCGAAGCCACAGTCACAAACGCACAGGCCTATCTGGATCTGGGTGGATCCGAAGCCTTTGCAAAGATGATGTGGGACTATGTCGATGGCGCCCCTCTGATTGGGCATTACACCTGCCAAAAAGATGTCCCGACAAGCTCTCCCCTCAGCACACAGATCTCAAAAGATCTGAAGAAAGCCGGGTTCAAATTCTGTGGCCCGACAATCGTTTACGCCTGGATGGAGGCCTGCGGTATAATCATGAACCATACAACGGATTGCCACCGCTACAGCGATCTTAGCGAAGGCGGATAAGCAATTCGAGGCTGGGCACACCGGTCACACGCAACCCTTCGGCTCGTTCATAGGCGCGTATGGCCGCGCGGCCTTTTTCACCAATCACGCCATCGGCCCGGCCTGCTTCATATCCAAGTGCATTCAGACGGTTCTGCAACGCGACCCGTTCTTTGGTGCTCATGCCCCACGGGCGTTTGGGCACAGATGTTCGAAACGGACCTTCGCCCGCCATCCGATCCGCCAGATGCCCTACGCTGATCGCATAGCTGTCAGCATAGTTGTAGGCCTTGATCACCTGAAAGTTGGGATAAATCATCAGGGCCGGCCCGTTGGGTCCAGCCGGTAAAATAATCGCCCCCTTGCGTTTTCCCGACACCCCACGCCCGCTTGGGCGGGTGATCCCGAGCTTTGCCCATTGATCCAGAGAGCGAGGATACACTCGACCGGTCAGCGCAAGATCGAACCCCTGTGGCAGTCGCACTTCCTCCCCCCATCTTGGTCCTTTGGACCATCCATTTTCGGCCAGAAATGCCGCCGTTGATGCCAGCGCATCTGATGGATCAGCGCCCCAGACATTGCGCCGACCATCGCGATCATGATCCACCGCATGTTTCAGATAAGAACTGGGCATAAACTGCGTATGCCCCATGGCCCCGGCGTAAGACCCAACCATTTGCGAAGGCGACACATCCCCGGCTTGCAAAATCTGCAACGCAGCAATCAACTCCGCCTCAAACTGCTCGCGCCGTCGCCCCTCATAGGCCAGAGACGCAAGCGCTGAGAGGGTCGAGGTCTTGCCTCGAAATCCGCCAAAACTGCTTTCCATGCCCCAAATCGCCACAATCACGTATCGCGACACGCCATAGCGGCGTTCAAGCCCATCCAACAGACCGGCATACTTGCGCACCATGGATTTGCCAGTGTTGATCCGCGATTGGGACGCCGCCGAGGAAATATAGAAATCCAATGACTTAGCTGTTTCCGCAGGCTTGCGATCCGCTTTGATTACTGAGGACAGGTATTTCACTGACCGCAAGTTCTTCAACGTCGCCTGCTTGATCCCCGCGCGCCGGGCGCGTTTCTCAAACCCAGCCAACCAAGCACGGAAACCTGCATCAGCCATCAAGGCACTCGGAGCGACCGCTGCTGCAGCCAATACCATCAAAGAATAACGCCGTGAAACCATAACACTCCCCCATTCAACAGGCCCACCATACCCCAGCGGCGCCCCCTCTCAATCCCCCAACAATGCAAAAGGCGAGCTTCCGCCCGCCTTTTTTCTTGCCCGAAATACCTTGGGGGGGAGCCTCGAAGAGGCGAGGGGCAATGCCCCTGCCCGCTTTTGCGCGACACATAGCTTGCCCCGATGGACAACGCTGCCGCCCGTTCGACAGATGGGTTGCACTTTCAGCCCGCACCACCCACCCATCCAAGCGAAGCCCGCGTTCGTTCATCGCGCGGCGAATTGGGCAGAGAACTCCGTTTAACCAATGAGGTGGGCCGCGAAACAAATCTTTGGATGGTTGTTTAGGCCAAATTGGACTAATGAAACTCAAACAACCTTCCAACGTCTGCACATGTGAATATTTTGAACAGCCAACTGATCATAGCTTCCCACATTCTTGCCGTGCTCGCGCACCACAGAGATGATGGTGCAATAACGTCAGACATGTTGGCTGAAGGGTTCGGAACAAACCCGGTCGTGATCCGCCGGGTCCTTTCACAATTAAAGAAAGCGGGACTTATAGAAAGCCGCCCAGGGGCTGGCGGCGGAAGTATTCTTGCAAGGCCGCCAGAAAAAATTTCTCTCCGCGATGCCTATGGCGCGGTCGACGACGGCTCGGGCGGGTTTCTTTTTCGCCCGCGTGGCCAGTGCAGGGAGGGCGTCGATATTGCGCCCATAATCGGTGAATACCTGAACGAGCTGGCCGTCGATGCCAAAGAGACCCTTCTCCAAAGCCTCGAGAAGGTAAGCATTGCAGATCTGACCAGCGAGATCGGCAATCGTATTCGCTTAATCTCAACAGCTGCTTCTACTACGACCAAGTAAACGACCAGGCCTTGCAATCAGTAACTTTGGCGGTTACGAAAGCACGCCATTTCGTAACATCAAATGTTACTTTTAGCTCGACTTTGGAGAACCTTGAGAATGCAGACGGCGACAAACAGCAGATTTTCGGATCTAAATGGTATGGAACGGGTATTCCTGATCGGAACAGTCATCTGGACGCTGCTGCAGTTATCCCGGTTCATCGCGATCCCGCTTATCAATGAAATCGCCGCGGGCGCCGAATCAGAAGCCTGGTGCTATCCTGCATATCTCGATTTGTTTGCGGCGGTCTTTGCCGTGCCGCTGGCTTGGGCGGTCATTGCACGTCGGGGACTGTTGGTTTGGATCTTGGCTGTAGTGTACTGGGCAATCTCAATTGTTGATCACTTCGGCAACTTCGTCACGACGACCTATGTTGGCCCTCCATCCATCGCCGAAGGCATGAGCAATCCCTACCTCGTTCCCGCCATCATGACAGTGCTGGACGTGATCTTTCTGATTCTGCTGTTTGTGCCGCAATTTCGAAACATGTTCTTTCGCATGATCGGACCCGACAACAACTAGCATCGCGTCCCCGGCGTGAAATCAGTGAACGAATCTGATCGCACGCCGGGCAAGCACTTTCGACCCGCTTCGGCGCAGCGGGCGTTCCTTAATTTGGCCGAAAATTCGCGCATAAAGCCTACTCTGGCAATTGCTGCGTTGCGCTCAGACGTCATCAGACGTGCCCTGTTTGCCAAACCACCCCGGTCAATCTAAGCTTTTCGAATGAGACGTGCCATATTCGCAATCGCCGCCCTGAACTTTGTTTGGTTTTTCGCACTTGCTTTCGACCCACCCAATTTTCCAGACGTGGCAGGTCAGGGTTGGATAACACTCATTGGCCTCATACTGGCAGCGTTTCATATTCCGGCACTTATTCTCGCAGTTAACAGAAAAGCCGAATGGCTGGCGCTAAGCCTCGTACTCATCCCACTGATCTACTACCTCAACGGTGTGATACAAGGGGCGGTAAGCTAAACACGCAACAGATGATTTGCGTTCAGCGCCATCAGGCCAATTGTCCGCACCCCATTCAGCAGGTGTGATCGCTTCATCCACCAACACAAACCGAGGGTCAAAATCGGGGCAACACCAAAGCTCATGCATACCGCCGGCACATGCATGTCACTCAAGATCTTGCCTCTTTTTCTTGCTTCATATACCTCGGGGTGAGCCGCGCATGCGGCGAGGGGCAGCGCCCCTTCAGGCTCACGCAGCAAGCCCCTCCAATCGGCAAAAGCCTGGCTCATCCGCAATGGAAAATGCGCGAATTACCCCTCAATCAGAGAGGTCAAGATCGCTCTGGCGCTATCGGAATTCCAATTCGCTTCGCCGCGCATCCGCGCGATTTCATTGCCTTCCGGATCCAGGATTACGGTGGCAGGCAAACCAAACACCCCCATGTCACGGGCCAGAGCCTGAGTGGGGTCCAGAAGGATCGGAAGATCGGTCACACCAACCTTTTCGAAGAACATCTCGATGGCTGGCACCCTGTTACGCCCAGTGGCGATGGGAACCACTTCAAACGCCTCTCCCCCCAGTTCCTTTTGCAACGCATCCAGCGCTGGCATTTCCTTGCGGCAAGGAGCGCACCAAGTGGCCCAGAAATTCAGGAGGACGTATTTCCCTTGATAGTCGGACAGGCTGTATTCCCCCCCCGACGTATCCAAGAAGGAAGCTGCGCTGGCAACCACTGGCTCGGAATGGAACACAAGCTTTTTCATCTCGCCTTCACGCAACGCTTCCAAAGCCGCTGTATCGGCAAACGCGGCATTTGCACCAAGCGCGAGGGACGCGTATAGCAAGGCGGAACGCAAGACAGACATGTGACCTCCGAAGGGCAAACGAATGAGTGACAGCACGAAATCTGCAAACGCCATGTGGGGCGGCCGTTTCAGCGCCGGTCCAGACGCCATCATGGAAGCGATCAACGCATCCATCGGCTATGACCAGCGCATGGCCCGACAAGACATCGAAGGCTCGCGCGCCCACGCCGCGATGTTGGCGGCGACAGGCGTGATTACAGATAGCGATGCAGATGCGATCCGTGAAGGGCTTCTCACCGTATTGTCAGAGATCGAGAAGGGCGAGTTCCAGTTCTCAACCGCTCTTGAAGACATTCACATGAATGTCGAAGCGCGTCTGAAAGAGATCGTGGGCGAGCCCGCAGGCCGTCTGCACACGGCGCGCTCGCGCAATGACCAGGTCGCGACCGATTTCAAATTGTGGGTGCGCGGTCAGATGGATGCCGCCATTGAAGGTCTGACTGCCCTTGTGCGGGCGCTTTTGTCGCAGGCCGAAATGGGCGCGGATTGGGTGATGCCCGGCTTTACCCATCTGCAAACCGCCCAGCCGGTGACTTGGGGCCATCACATGATGGCCTATGTCGAGATGTTTGGCCGCGACATTTCCCGCTTTGAAGACGCGCGCAAGCGGATGAACGAATGCCCGCTGGGCTCGGCGGCGCTCGCTGGCACTTCTTTCCCGATTGATCGCCACATGACCGCCGAGGCGCTTGGTTTTGACCGCCCCACCGCCAACTCGCTCGACGCTGTGGCGGATCGGGATTTTGCGCTGGAGTTCCTCTCCGCGTCCACTCTTACCGCCATGCACCTGTCGCGCCTTGCCGAAGAGCTGGTGATCTGGTCCTCCGCCCAGTTCCGTTTTGTACGCATGTCGGACAAATGGTCCACCGGGTCGTCGATCATGCCGCAGAAACGCAACCCGGATGCCGCAGAACTGCTGCGCGCTAAGATCGGTCGGATCATGGGCGCCTCGGTGGGTCTGATGACAGTGATGAAGGGGCTTCCGCTCGCCTATTCCAAGGACATGCAGGAAGACAAGGAACAGGTCTTTGACGCTGCCGACAACCTGATGTTGGGGCTTGCCGCCATGACCGGCATGGTCAGCGATATGGAAGGACAGCGCGAAAACCTCGAAGCCGCAGCGGCGTCGGGCTTTTCGACGGCCACCGATCTCGCTGACTGGTTGGTGCGTGCACTGAATATGCCATTCCGCGACGCCCACCATGTGACCGGATCGCTGGTGGCCATGGCCGAGGGTAAAGGCTGTGACCTGCCGGACCTGTCGCTTGAGGAAATGCAGTCTGTGCATGACGCGATCACTTCGGAGGTGTTCGACGTGCTGGGCGTACACAATTCGGTTGCCTCGCGCACGTCTTACGGCGGCACCGCCCCTTCTGAGGTTCGTAAGCAGATCGCGCGCTGGACGGAGAAGCTGGCATGATCCGCATCGTCCTGATCCTGACCCTTCTGGGGCTTGCTGCATGCGGCGCAGATGGCGAGCCGATCCGACCGGGATCGCCCGAGGATGGGGCGGCGCAGTAACCCCGCCTGGTTCAACAATCCTGAACGCCGGTCCCTATGGCCGGCGTTTTCATTTGCGAGGCTCTGCCTCGCGCTCCGGGATTCTTTCAGTCAGAAGAAGAAAGGGGAGTTCTTGTTGAACGTGCGGCGCAGTTCCGCTAGGGCAGAAGAAAGCGCAGACAGAACAACAAACACGAGGAACCCTCGCCCGTGGATCATTTCCTTTATCGCGATGGCGTGTTGCACGCCGAAGACGTTTCCATACCCGAGATTGCAGCCCAGGTGGGCACGCCGTTTTATGTCTATTCGGCGGCAACGCTGAAACGTCATATCTCGCTGTTCAACGAAGCGTTGGAATGGGCGGATCATCTGGTTTGCTTTGCGGTGAAATCCAACTCGAACCTCGCGGTGTTAAAGCTCTTGGGTGATTTGGGCGCGGGTATGGATGTGGTGTCGGGTGGCGAGTTTCACCGCGCGATTGCCGCCGGTGTGCCGGGTGAACGGATTGTCTTTTCCGGCGTGGGCAAGACGAAAGATGAGATGCGTTTGGCATTGGGCCACAATATCCGCCAGTTCAATCTTGAAAGCGAACCGGAATATCGTGCGCTGTCTGAAGTAGCGAGCGAGATGGGCGTAGAAGCCCCGGTGGCCGTGCGGGTGAATCCGGATGTGGATGCCAAGACCCATGCCAAGATCTCAACCGGGAAGTCGGAAAACAAGTTCGGCATCCCGATCGCGCGCGCGCGTGAAGTTTATGCCGAGATCGCCAAGCTGCCGGGTCTCAAGGTGGTTGGAATTGATGTGCATATCGGCAGCCAGTTGACCGAGCTGGAGCCGTTCCGGCTGGCCTATCAGAAAGTGGCCGAATTGACTGAAGCGCTCCGTGAAGACGGCCATGACATCACCCGGCTGGATCTGGGTGGCGGGCTCGGCATTCCTTATGAGCGTTCAAATGATGCGCCACCCCTGCCAATTGAATATGGGCAGATGGTGCGCGAAACCGTCGGCCATCTGGGTTGCGAAATCGAGATTGAACCGGGGCGGCTGGTCTCGGGCAACGCAGGGCTGATGGTCAGCTCTGTCATCTATGTGAAAGAGGGCGAAGGCCGCGATTTCCTGATTGTGGACGCGGCGATGAACGACCTTGTGCGCCCGGCCATGTATGAGGCACATCACGACATCATTCCGGTGATCGAGGCCGAGCCAGGCGTTGAGCAGCGTGGCTATGACATTGTCGGACCGATCTGCGAAACCGGCGACACTTTTGCGAAAGAGCGCAATATGGCGCCGCTGAAATCCGACGACCTGATCGCCTTCCGTTCAGCCGGGGCCTATGGTGCGGTGATGGCGTCGGAATATAATTCGCGCCCCCTGATCCCGGAAGTTCTAGTCTCGGGTGAGCAATTTTCCGTTATTCGCGCCCGTCCCACCTATGAAGAAATGCTTGGCCGCGATACCATCCCCGAGTGGATGTAACCAAAACGGGGTGACATGACCCGGCCAAACCTTTCGCCCGAGCTGATGAAACAGCTGCGCTGGCCCCTGCGATTGACATGGGCCGCGATTGGGTTGGAGCGGGGCTGGCGTGCATTCTGGCCCCTGGCAACGGTGGGCATGAGTGCGGTGGCATGGGCTCGGTTTGTAGGGTTTCAGGCGACAGGGTTTGCGATTCTGGGCGTTGCAGTGCTGGTCACGCTGGTCTGGGGGTTGCGCAAGTTCCACCTCCCGTCACGTAGAGATGTCGAGGCAAGGTTGGATCAAACGTTGCCTCACGCCCCTTTTGCCGCCTTGCGAGATCTGCCAGCGCAACCAGAAGGGTCGGACGCATCGCAAACGTTATGGCAGGCACATGTGGCAAGGATGGAAGAGGTCGCCACACATGCAACGGCGCCCCAGCCCAATCTGAGTGTTGCTGACAACGATCCATTTGCCCTGCGCCTGATGGCGGCGGTGGCCTGCGTCATGGCCTTGGGATTTGGGGGCGTGCCAGGCCATATGCCGATCATTGACAACACCGCCACGGCGTCCTGCCCGGGCTGCCCCGTGGCCCCATCCTGGGAAGGCTGGATCGAGCCGCCTGCTTATACTGGCCACCCTAGCCTTTACCTGAACGATCAGCCCAACGGGGCCCTTCCCGTTCCGGCTGGAAGCCGCCTGACCTTGCGGTTTTATGGTCTTGAAGATGGGGCGGTGTCGTTATCAGGAGAGGTGTTCTCAGGTTCTGCTGCTGCCCAGATGCAGGCCGAGATCTCGCAAGACAGCAACCTTTCCATCAATTTGGGCCGCGGCGAGCCGAACCCCAGCTGGCGCTTCTCCGCAATTGGCGATTTGCCACCAGAGATCCGAACCAATGGCGATCTGACGCAAGAGCTTTCTGGGACATTTCAACAAGGGTTTGTGGCAACAGATGACTATGGGGTGGCTGCGGGTACCGCCACAATCAACTTGAACCTGCCGCGCGTGAACCGGAGCTACGGCCTTATCCATTCTCCCAACCCGCGCCCGGAATTGCAACTGGACCTGCCGCGCCCCTACCGAGGGGAGATGCAGCAGATCGAAGAGGTATGGGAGGAAAACCTCGCGCAACATCCTTGGGCCGGGCTTGCCGTAATCGTGGATTTGATGGTGGAAGATGCGATGGGCCAGACGGGCGAGGCCCGCCCACTTCACATTTCCCTTCCTGCGCGCCGATTTTTCACGCGTGAAGCCCGCGCGCTTATCGAGCTTCGTCGCGATCTGCTTTGGGCTCGCGAAGGGGCGGCCCGTGTTGCGCAACTCCTTCGCGCGGTGTCACACCGCCCGGAAGATCTGGCCTTTCCAGAAGGAAGCTATCTGGCGCTGCGCGCTACAATTCGGGATCTGGAGGAAGGTATCAGGGCAGGGCTAACCCCGGATATACAAGACAGGATCGCCCAATCACTTTGGGACATTGCCCTCTCTTTTGAAGAGAACGGGCTTGAAAGCGCCCGCGATAGGCTGACCCGCGCGCAGAAACGCCTTGAGCAGGCGATGCAAGACGGTGCGACTCCGGAAGAATTGGCAGAACTCATGGACGAGCTGCGCCGTGCGATGAACGATTATCTCGACCGTCTTGCCCAGATGCCGCAAGATGCCCAGCCTGATCAACAAAGCCCAAATGGCAATGGCATGGAAATGAGTTCTGCCGACCTCGACGCCATGATGGACCGGATTGAAGAATTGATGCGTGAAGGGCGCATGGATGAGGCCATGCAGATGCTCGAAGGCCTCCGGCGCATGATGGAGAACATGCAGGTCACACAGGGCCCGGGCGAGGGGCAAAACCAACAGGCCCGCGATGGGTTGGAAGATACCTTGCGTCAACAACAGGGGCTGTCAGACGAAGCATTCCGAGATTTGCAGGAACAGGGTGGACAGGGCAATCAGGCCGGGGAATCCCAGGGTAATACCGGACGTGATGGCGGTCAGGGACGAGGGCAAAGCCATTCGGGTGAAGGCGGCGAACAAGGCGAAAATGGTCAACAAGGCGAAGGGCTAGCCTCGCGACAACGTCAACTTCAACAACAGCTTGATGCCCAGCGCCGTGCCCTGCCCGGCGTCGGGAGTGAAGCTGGCAACGCGGCCCGCGATTCCTTGGGTCAGGCAGGGCGTGCCATGGATGACGCCGCAGATGCATTGGACGAAGGCGATATCGCGGGCGCACTGGACCGTCAGGCCGAGGCGATGGAAGCGCTGCGCGAAGGCCTGAGACGCTTTGACGAAGCCATAAGCCAACAGGCAAACCGAGAAGGGCAGCAAGGGCAAACCGGACAAGATCAGGGCAATGCCAATGCGCGCGATCCTTTGGGCCGATCCACAGGAAGCCAATCAGGTCGAGGTGCAACTGATGGAGGTTTTGTCAGTGAAGAAGACATGCGTCGCCGCGCACAGGAACTCACCGATGAATTGCGCAAACGCTCTGGTGAAACGACCCGTCCACAGGGTGAACGGGACTATTTCGAACGGTTACTGGAACAATTTTGATCGTCGCGATGCGACGGGATCGGTCCCAAAGGGGCGCTGCCCCTCGGCCATTCGGCCTCACCCCGGGATATTTCCGACCAGAAAATAAGGAAATGTTAACCAATACCACAAAGACTGTGCAGTGCGGTACAGGCGGGGACGCCGATGACCGCACCAGGAAATGAGGCAACTCATTGTTCGACGTCAGATAACTTTGACCTTTGCGTCTTAAATTGACACGGACACCCAGAACCGGATGTTTGTGGTTGCGCTGCGAATGTCCGGTTCATACAGCGCGGCGGTTATAGTCGGGAAGGATGCGGTGGGTTTGCTTTGCCGGACAAAATTGCTATCTGCGCAAAGTCCGCTTTCGATTATTTGAGAGACTGGGCGTATTCCTCAAGCTGCGTCGCGACGGTGCCCCACCCATCGTAGAACCCCATGTCTTCGTGGCTCTGACGGGCTTCTGGAGATCGGTGACGTGCGGTGGCGGTGTAGGTCGTTCCGCCATTTCCATCGTCGGCAAACTCGATGATGGCTGTCATAAAGGGATCAGCGGCCGGCTTCCAACCTTCGCAATAGGTGTCGGTGAAGACCAAGCGTTCCCCTTCAACCACTTCGAGATAGACGCCTTCGCTTTCCATCCTATGGCCTTCGACGTTCATCGTAGTGTTGAACTTACCGCCGACCCGCAAGTCAATCTCGCTGGCATCGACCCCATGCGGCTTGGGCACAAAGAAATTCTTGATGTGCTCCGGTGTGGTCCAGCACTCCCAAAGCAGGGTGCGGGGCGCATTGATCGTGCGGGTAAATGTGAGGTCAGTTTTCGGATCAAGTTTCATATGTTGCGCTCCTGCGTAAGGTTTTTGACATAGTCGTCAAAGCGGTCGAGCCGTCCCTCCCAAATCGCGCTCTGTTCGCTCAGCCAGTCTTTGGCAGGTGTAAATGCATCCGGCGCAAGCGCGCATATGCGTGTTCGGCCCTGCTTCCTCGATATGATAAGATTGGCTCGCTTCGAGCTTCTTCAGGTGCGCCATAAACGAAGGCAGCGCCATGTCGTGCGGCTTAACCAACTCGCTCACTGACGCTTCGCCCCTTGCAAGACGCTGAAGGATCATACGCCGTGTCGGGTCACCAAGAGCTGAGAAGTACAGGTCGAGGTCAGAATCATACTTAGACATATCCCTTAGCAATGCGAGAATCAGGCGCGATCAAGATACTTAGCGAAATTCCTAAGTGATGCCGAAGCTGACATTCACTGCACCCTGCCGAATATGAAATTTGAACTCACAGTTCGCTGCCCCAGCATCAAGCAATGAGCTAACTCATTGGGGAGGCTTTACGGTCTCCCCTTCCCTTTTCTGGTTAAAATATCCTGGGGTGAGCGCATAGCGCGAGGGGCAAAGCCCCTATTTGTGACGCGTAGCGGCGCATAAAAAGCCCGAGCTTTGCGAGGTCAATCTTACAACGCCAATCACATCCGTTTGCGAGCCGAAAGCGCGGCGGAAATTGTGCCTTCGTCGAGATAGTCGAGCTCCCCGCCGACCGGCACACCTTGCGCGAGGGAAGAGACCAAGCAACGTCCCTCGAGTTCTTCGGCGATATAATGGGCCGTGGTTTGACCATCAACAGTGGCATTCAGTGCAAGGATGACTTCGGTGATCTCTTCTTCAATCACACGGGTTACAAGGCGCGGGATACCCAGATCCTCGGGGCCAACGGCATCGAGAGCCGAGAGCGTGCCGCCAAGCACGTGATAGCGTCCCTTAAAGATGCCAGCACGTTCCATCGCCCAAAGGTCGGCTACATTCTCGACCACACAGATCTCACCTTTGGCGCGTTTGGCAGACGTACAGATGTCGCAACGATCCGAGGTCGAGACATTGCCACAGGTCACACATTCCCGCGCCGTTTCAGCGACTGCCTGCATGGCGTCAGCCAACGGCGTCAGCACAAGGGCACGTTTTCGGATGAGGTAAAGCACCGCGCGGCGGGCCGAGCGCGGACCAAGGCCGGGCAGCTTGGCCATCAGCTCGATCAGGTTCTCGATATCACGCGGTGCGTCTGTCATGAAAAACGACTGCCGATCAGAACGGCAGGTTCATATCCTTGGGCAGGCCGAGGCTGTCAGTCAGTTCCTGCATCTCGCGCTGTGAGCGATCCTGCGCCTTAGCCTGAGCATCTTTGATGGCGGCGAGGATCAGGTCTTCGACCACTTCCTTTTCATCCGGGTTGAAGATGGTCGGGTCGATTTCGAGCGCAGTCAGCACGCCTTTGGCAGTGGCGGTGGCTTTCACCAGACCTGCGCCGCTTTCGCCGACAACCGTCATGGTTTCCAGGCTCTCCTGCATTTCCGCCATGCGGGTCTGCATTTCCTGCGCCTTTTTCATCATCCCGGCCATGTCGCCGAGCCCACCAAGTCCTTTGAACATCTGATGCTCCTTAAATTTCAGCTTGGCCCTTAGATACGGGCGGGGATGCGGGGTTACAAGAAGAGGTTATTCTTCCTCAAACGGATCCCATTCGTCTTCGACCTCTTGCAGGCCCTCCGTGGCGGCCTCTTGAGCGAGGTCGGCAGTGGATCGGATGTCTGTCACCTTTGCCTTCGGGAACGCCGCAATGACCGCCTGAACCAACGGGTGCGCTTCAGCTTCTTGCCTCAAGGCGAGCTTCTCTCCATCTCGCACTTCTACGATGGTTGGCTCTTCGCATCCGTTGACCAGCGTGACGCCCCAGCGCACCCCGGTCCATCCATGCAGACGCTGCGCCAGACGCGCGGCGAGATCCTTGGGGGCATCCTCTGTCGGCGTGAACTCGATCCGTCCCGGTTGATAGGCCGCCAGACGCACACAGCCTTCGACTTCAACAAGCAGCTTCACGTCGCGGTTGGTGCGGATCAGCTCCAGCACGTTTTCAAAACGCGCGTAGTGTGCAAGTGCGTTGTCCGGGGCCGTCGCCACCGCAAGTGCGGTTGGGCCAGACGGGCGGCCTGTCGGGGCGGACGCATATCCGCCGATTGCCGAGTTGCCGCCATTTCCACCGGGCGCAGGAGCCCCGCCTCCACCATCAGGTGCAGGTGGCGGAGCAGGGGCGTCTTTCAGTTTTTTCACAAGCTCTTCTGGCGTTGGTAAATCCGCAACATGGGTCATTCGAATGACCGCCATTTCCGCTGCCATCATGGCATTCGGGGCATGGGCCACTTCTTCCAGTGCAGTCAAAAGCATTTGCCACATGCGCGCGAGCACCCGCATTGGCAGTTTTTCGGCCATCGCCTGACCACGGGTACGTTCGTCAGGCGACACGGTGGGATCGTCCGCCGCTTCGGGCGTGATCTTGATCACCGAGACCCAATGGGCGACTTCAGCCAAATCCCGCAGCACGGCCATCGGATCCGCCCCATCGGAATACTGCGCGCCGATTTCCGAAAGCGCACCAGCCGCATCGCCGCGCATGATCAGATCAAAAAGGTCGAGCACCCGGCCCCGGTCGGCCAGCCCCAGCATGGCACGCACCTGATCAGCAGTTGTTTCACCAGCCCCATGAGAAATCGCCTGATCGAGAAGCGACTGCGCATCACGGGCAGACCCTTCCGCAGCACGGGTGATCAGGGCAAGCGCGTCATCCGCGATCTCAGCCCCCTCCGCCGCGGCGATCCGTTTCAGCATCGCCAACATATCTTCGGGTTCAATCCGGCGCAGGTCAAACCGTTGGCAGCGCGACAGCACCGTGACTGGGACTTTGCGAATTTCAGTGGTGGCGAAGATGAATTTCACATGGGCGGGCGGCTCTTCGAGTGTCTTCAGAAGCGCGTTGAACGCGCTGGTCGAGAGCATGTGAACTTCATCGATAATGTAGATCTTGTAGCGTGCCGAGGCCGCCCGGTAATGCACACTTTCGATGATCTCGCGAATGTCGCCCACGCCGGTCCGCGAGGCCGCGTCCATTTCCATCACATCCACATGGCGGCCTTCGGCAATCGCAACGCAATGTTCACATTTGCCACAAGGTTCGACTGTCGGTCCGCCTTGCCCATCCGGCCCGATACAGTTCATCCCCTTGGCGATGATCCGGGCAGTGGTGGTCTTGCCCACACCGCGGATCCCGGTCATCACGAAGGCCTGCGCGATCCGGTCGCTTTCAAACGCATTCTTGAGCGTCCGCACCATCGCCTCTTGCCCCACGAGATCGGCAAAGGTCTCGGGGCGGTATTTACGGGCAAGCACCTGATAGGGCTTGTTTTCCTGCTGGGCGTCGGCGGGCGTGTCGGACATGTGAACCTTATGAAGCGGATTCGTATTCAGGGCAGAGTAAGCGCCCCGGTCCGGTTCGTCCACCGAAAGACCACCGGGAAAGCCCTAGACCCTCTTGGTCAATCCCAGACCGCATGATAGGTGCGTCGCATGACGTTCTTTGCCATCCATTCCCTGCCCGCTGGCAACGGCACTTTAGGCATCTGCCCCCTGCCCGGGGTTCTCTCCCCATACGCTGATGACCTCACGCTTGTCACAGCATGGAACCCGGACTTGGTGCTGACCATGACCGAACATGCTGAGATGGTAGCAGCGGGCGCAGCATCCTTAGGGGATGACCTGCAGGATGAAGGTTTCAGTTGGTATGCGCTTCCAATCGCAGATTTCGGAACACCGGGGGATGAGGTGGTCGCGACATGGCCAGAAGTCTCTGCATTAGCACTGGCGATTTTGCGAAGTGGAGGCAAGGTGTTGGCCCATTGTCGCGGTGGCTGCGGTCGCTCCGGCATGGTGCTGATGCGGTTGATGGTCGAACTGGGAGAGGCGCCAGACGAAGCACTGGCCCGGCTGCGCGCGGTGCGCCCCTGTGCGGTGGAAACACAGGCGCAGCAGGACTGGGCCGCCGCGCCTGCACATGACGGGGCTTAACGTCCTTTTTTGTGATGCGAATCTCGAACCACACTATTCACCATCTTGCCGAACGCTTTATCGCGCGCACGGGACTCGGCGATGGTCTCAGAGTTGCGCCGATCTTCCGCCTGTAGTTTTTGCCAGCGACGCAACCGATCCGGATCAAGCTCGTCATTTTCGATAGCGGCCTGCACCGCACAGCCCGGTTCAGAACCATGCTGGCAATCGGAAAAGCGGCAGGCTGCGGCGAGTGTGACCAGATCGTCAAACAGTGCGTCGATCCCTTCCCCCGCATCCGCCAGACGCAAAGCCCGCATTCCCGGCGTGTCGATGAGCCAACCACCGTTTCGTGTGGGCCGAAGCGCCCGGGATGTGGTGGTATGGCGCCCTTTTGCATCATCCTCGCGGATACCCTGTGTGGCGTCATACAGCCCGCACAGACCGTTCATCAGCGTGGTTTTCCCAACACCGGATGAGCCGACAAGAGCCGCCGTCTGCCCTGGCGACAGCCAGCCTTCCAGCTGGCCAATCCCGTCCGGGTCCAGAGCGTTGATTGCGAGCACCGGGAGCGCTGGCGCAAGTCGCTCTGCCTCGCGCACCATCTCGCGGGGATCGTCGCATTGATCCGCCTTGGTCAGCACCAAAACCGCAAAGCAACCGGCCTCATGCGCCAGCGCCAGAAAACGTTCGATCCGCGCCGGATTAAAATCAGCGTTGCAGGACGAGGTGATGAAAAGCACATCTACATTGGCCGCAATCAACTGCATCCGTGCATCCGTGCCAGCGGCGCGACGCTTAAGCTCGGTCTGGCGTTCCAGCAGATGGGTAATGCGATACTGTTCATCTGCCAGCACCCAATCCCCCACGGCAAAATCGCCGGTGGAGTGATCGGTCGAGATCAGACCAGTTTCGCCCTCCACCCCAAGGGCGGACAGTCGGTCGCGGTGCACTTCGCTGATGCGAAACGGGGTAAGCTCACTCAGATCCAAAGCCTGGCGAGCAAAGTAATTGGACCATCCAAGGTCCGTCAGATTGTAAGTCATGTGTTTGCCTGTGTGATAGGACACAACAATTCCGAATATCGCAGTGCGACGGCAGAATGGTGGATCAGGCAGTGATCTTGGCCACTTTGGCGCAGTAGATCAGAAACGTCCTGCCTGAAGGGTGTTTGCGACAATCATAAAGTCCCTCCATCTAGTGTTTCGCGTTCGTTACCCTCTCGGTGATTGCTCCAATCGCCTAACGGGTGCTTCAAAATCTGCGATTTTGAAGCTAGGTGAGAGGCTGAACACGACCCAAGCGGGGCTCGTTGTGGCTGCTTCCTTCCGGACCTGACCAGGTTGGCGAGGCGCCTGCCCGCGCCAACCTCTCGCTGCCTCATATAAGTTGGGTCGCGGGGTGATGCAAGCCTTGCGAGCAAGACCGCCATGGGAATTCATCGTCTTTGCTGATGTCGTCACAACATCAGCTCGTAAACAGAGAAACCACGCGCGTTCTTTTCGCGAACCATGCGCATATTCATCTCAGGAAAATCCTCTAGATACCGTCGCGCTTCAGGTGCCGAGGGAAACTGAACGCTGGCACCGGCCACCGGAGCAAAGCTCCATTGGCGGTCATATCCCGGAGCGATCCGCCCTGTATCCTCGACAAAATGGCGCAGCAGATCACGGATCGAAATTGGCTTAACCGGAACGATTCGCGACGGGTCAATGATGGGAAAACCTCCGCCGCCCCGAATGCGGAAATCACTGGTCGCCAGCAGGAACTCATCACTTTCAGCGACAGGCTTACCCTGATAACACAAATCCCGAACCCGTAGGGAATTTGGGTCGTTCAACTGACCTGACGGGGAAAATCGAGCAGGTTGCGAAAGGTCGATCTGATAGGTCAGCCCCAATACGCTTTCGAGCAGATACCCCGGCGTGCCGGGCGCTTTCAGGGTCTGAAACCGCTGACCAGGCACCACTTGACTGAACACACTGGCTGACCGTTCGAGCCAATTGTGCAGATACGCGCCATTGGCCCTCACCAAGGCAAGCTCATTGGGGAATATGTAAAGATCCGCAACCGAACGCAGCGTGAGTTCACCTGCATCGATTGACGTGTAATATCCGGGTCCACCCAGCCCCCCGCATTTGAACGCGGCAGATGACGCCAATACCGGCAGGTCGGGGGCTGCTCCGGCTTCGATCAGCTGACAGGTGAAATCAGCCATCGCCTGTTGAACTAGGCGCGTCGAGGGGTCTGCCCCGACAAGCGAGAAATAGCTGTTCAGATCCTGATGTGCATATCCGATCCTTGTGCGCACATGCGTCAGGGTGCTTTCGTGCAACTGGCCCAGAAGTGTCGAAAACTCTGGTCCAATCTGCTCACTTCCCCGCTCTGCAACCTCGCGCAAATTGGCGCTCTTTGAGACGACCCGCCAGCCATCAGCAGTCCCTTCCAGATCTAGGTCAATCACACCGAGATGGGATCCCCAAAATCCGGGTACGACAACGGGCTTGCCGTGTATCAATCCGGGATCTTCCTCCACCTCGGGATGATCCAACCAGTGATGAGCAGTCTCTAAATCAGACGCTGGGCGTGGGAAATGTTGATGTGCATGGCCGCCGATCACAACATCCACCCCGGGTAGTGCACAAAGAGGGATGATGGCATTTTCCATGCCCTCCTGCGGCTCAACTTCACCTATTCCGCTGTGCGCCAGAGCCACCACCAGATCCACACCTTTTGCCCGCAGCCGAGGGATGAAATCACGCGCCGCTTCAAGTATGTCTCGGGTCGAAAGCGTGGGGGCATCATCTAAGTCTGAGTGGATCGAGTTGGGTGGCAGAAAACCGATTACGCCGATCCGGACCAATTTCTGTTCGCCTTCGCTATCAGGAAACACACGATTGAGGATTGTGTAGGGCGGTACAAAAGTACTGTCATAGGAGGGTCTCCCACCTCTGTTCAAAACCGTATTGGCCGAGATGATCGGAAATTCAGCCTGCTCAATCGCCGAGAGAAGGACATCCACACCACGGTCGAAATCATGGTTGCCCAGCGTCGCCACATCATAGCGCAAGTGATTCATTGCAGCGATCATTGGGTGGACATCAGCATCGGTTGAGGCATTCGATGCACGCTCGACCACCAAATCCCCCATTGCTGTCCCGTGCAAGAAATCTCCCGCATCAAAAAGCAGCGTATTTCGTTTCTCTGTTCGGGCCTGCTGGATCAATTTCGCGGTTTGCGCCAGCCCCAGTCGCGAATTGGGCCGGTCGGTCAGATAGTCATAGGGCAGAAGGTGCATGTGCAGATCTGTCGTCGCCATAAGCCGAAGTTGCATTCGACTGATGACTTCCTGCTGCGGATCCTCTGACACGGCATCTAACATATGTTATCGCCTCACATTTCTGCCTCTGAGCCGCGCATGTCCATCATTTTGCCTAGGGTATTTGCACATTGCATTGCGGCGGAGTGTTCTGCAATGTCAGCTTAACCCTGCTCACCGCCACCCACCATCAAAAGATGAGTATTTCTATATAATACCCCCAAAGGTTGCATTAACGCCTCACCAGAACAGGCTCTACCGCCCACTCCCTGCCAAGAATGGAAACTTTCATGAGAAACTCTGAAACCGTCAGCTTTGGTGCAGGACGTCTGGATCGCGCGGCCCATCTGCGGAATGAACCAGAAAAACTCGCAGACATGCAGACGGGTGGAAAGTATCTGCCAATATGGCGCGGGAAACCTCTTGTGCGCCAGTTGGATGATGGCACATGCCAACTTGAGTGGTTGGAGCCAACACATGAAATCATATCCGAATGCAACGAGGCGCCGAATTTTCTTGGACTGTCCGACGGCACTCCCGTTTTTGCCTGCAATGTGCCGGACTGGGAGGGCGTGTTGCACCCCGACACCAGCAGCTTTCTGGATACGGCGGAACATCATAACCCGGCTGCACCTGATGGGGCAGGTTTTCTTGAGCTTCGCACGATGCTCACGACCCTCTCCCCGCAGGAAGGAGAAATCGCTGCCACAGCCCGTGCCATTCTCGAATGGCATCGCACCCATCGGTTTTGCTCATTCTGCGGGCAGGCATCGGAAAGCGCTGACGCTGGCTGGCAACGCAACTGCCCTTCTTGCGGACGAATGCATTTCCCGCGCACCGATCCAGTGGTGATTATGTTGATCACCCATGGGAACCGGGTTCTTGTTGGGCGGTCCCCGGGCTGGCCAGACGGGATGTATTCCCTTCTTGCCGGGTTTATGGAACCGGGCGAAACGATTGAAGCTGCCACACGACGAGAGGTGTTTGAGGAAACTGGCGTGAAGGTGGGCGCGGTGTCTTATCTGGCGTCCCAACCTTGGCCCTTTCCGGCCTCGTTGATGATAGGTACATGCGGAGAGGCCACCACAGATCAAATCAGGATTGATCCGCATGAGCTTGACGACGCGCTATGGTTGACACGCGAAGAAATGATGCAGGCCTTCGCAGGCCAACACCACAAGGTCAAACCCGCGCGCGCAGGCTCCATCGCCCATTTTCTGCTTAGAAACTGGCTTGCAGATCAACTGGATTAGACGCACATTAAAGCGCGAAACCAGACCCGGATCTGACCGGGCACGCGACGGGGCCATCATGAAATTTTCCACTCGTGAAGATATTGCTGCCAACATCGAATATGTTTTTGCAGCTGTATCCGATTTCGATGGCATGGAACGTGCCGCGCTGCGCCGGGGGGCTGAAGTGGTGCGCACCGATGCATTGGCTGCACCTGGGCGCGGAATGACCTGGCAGGCCCGCTTTCCTTACCGCAATCGAGATCGCGATGCGGATCTTGAGCTGATCAAGTATGATGCCCCACATGGGTTGACCCTGTTTTCCAAAGTGTCTGGGATTGAGGCGCAAGTGCGGGTGGACCTCATGTCCCTGTCTCCGCACCGCACACGGATGAACCTGGACGTGGAATTGAAACCAAAATCCATTCCTGCCCGACTGCTATTGCAATCAATGAAATTGGCGCGGGCCAATATGGTCAAGCGGTTCCGCCATCGCGTCGCTGACTACGCGCAAACAATCGAAGACCGTGTGCGGCGGTAATTCGTCCGCCCGCCGCGCGTAGGGTCTGGGGTTAAATATCGCGACTGGGATCGCGCGGATAAACACCCAGAATATCCACCGTCTCAGTAAAGTGGTCCAATTCTTCCAATGCCAGACGCACGCCCGGATCTTCCGGATGCCCGTCGATATCCGCATAGAACCGCGTTGCCGTGAAAGACCCATCCACCATATAGCTTTCGAGCTTGGTCATGTTCACACCATTGGTCGCAAAGCCGCCCATTGCCTTGTAAAGCGCAGCCGGAATGTTGCGCACCTGAAAAACAAAAGTGGTGATCATACCGTGCTCGCCGCGGCGCTCATGTTGCGGCTCGCGCCCCATGATGACAAACCGTGTGGTGTTGTGACCGTGGTCCTCGACATCTTCTGCCAACACATCGAGCCCATAGATCTCGCCTGCCAATGAGGACGCGAGAACCCCTTCGCCCGCCACTTTGGTCTTGGCCAGCTTTGCGGCCGCCCCAGCGCTGTCGGCTGCTGACACACCCTTGATTCCGTGCAGCTTCAGGAAATTCGCGGATTGTGGCAGCAAGACCAGATGGGCGCGCACCAGATTGATATCAGCAACTTTTGCACCGGGCAGCCCCAGCAGGCTGATTCTCACTCGCACAAAGGCTTCATCAAGAACATGCAGTCCACTTTCAGGCAGCAGACGGTGGATGTCAGCGACCCGCCCATAGGTCGAGTTTTCAATCGGCAACATTGCCTGATCCGCCGCACCGGACCTGACGGCTGCGATCACATCCTCAAAGGTGTCACAAGGCATTGCCTCCATATGCGGACGCGCCTTGATGCAGGCCTCGTGTGAATAGGCTCCGGGTTCCCCCTGAAATGCGATCCGACCGGTCATTTGCTACCTTCCTTCTGCGCCTAGGGCAATTTGTCCATGGCTGTTAGCGTCATATCGCTTGAAATGACAGTTGGGAAGCGGCTAGAAGGCTTCTAACTTTAGGATGAGACGAGACGCGACATGTTCGACACTATGACACTGACGAAAGCTGGTGGGGCCATCTGTAGCGCCCTGCTGATCTTCCTTCTGGGCAACTGGGTGGCCAGCAGCCTTTATGCCTCGGGTGGCGGACATGGCGACGAAGACCATGCCTCAACCGGTTATGTAATTGCCGTGGCAGATGACAGCCACGCCGAGGACGAAGCCGAAGAAGCCGTGCCCTTCGCCGACCTTCTGGCGGCAGCCGACGTTGCCAAGGGCGAAAAAGCCTGGAGCAAGTGTAAAGCCTGTCACAAGCTGGAAGACGGCGCCAACAGCAGCGGCCCCCATCTCTTCGGTTTGGTGAACCGTCCAATCGCATCGGTTGGTGGCTTCAACTACTCTGAGGCCCTGCTCGGCCACGGCAGCGACACCTGGACGCCAGAAAAACTCAATGAGTGGCTCGCCAGCCCGAAAGCCTTCGCGCCTGGCACCAAAATGAGCCTGAGCGTGAAAAAAGAGGGCGACCGCGTCAACCTGATTGCGTATCTGCAATCAATCGGCGGCTAAACGTCTGACCACATATTCTTAAAAGGCCGTCAGCCCCGTGCTGGCGGCCTTTTTTATGGCCAACAAAACGGAAGCCGCCAGTTAGCGTGCAAAAACTTGCTCAGTGCGGGCGTTTAACGCAGAGTTCACCAAGTTGCGCCTTGAATGTTATCCGGGTGCAGTTTTAGCTTGGAATTACAAAAATTTCGCGCATTTACGGAGGAGAACACATGCAAGAGGCCCGCAAAGGAAAGACCCGTTCGGCTGTGGCAAAAGCCGTACCCGCCCCTGCCGAAGCGCCCGTATGGCAAATCGCCCTGACTGGCATGGTTGCGGCCGCAGCACTTACCCTCACCGCGTGGTCCGCTCGGGCAGATGCGGTTACCGTAGCGCATGGATATTCCAATTTTGGATCCCTCAAGTACGAACAAGGGTTTACGCATCTTGATTATGTGAACCCGGACGCCCCAAAAGGGGGCACCTATTCGGAATCCGGGCTTGGTAATTTCGACAGCTTCAACCCCTACACCCGCAAAGGCCGCCCCGCCCAGCGCGCCACGATCGGAGTGGAGAGCCTGATGGCAGGCACTGCGGACGACGCTTATGGGATGTATTGCTTCCTTTGCACCACACTGGAATATCCCGAGAACCTTGATTGGGTGGTCTTCAATCTGCGCGACGATGTGACGTTTGCCGATGGCACGCCCATGACCGCCGCGGATGTTGAGTTCAGCTTTAACCTCATTCTTGAACAAGGAATCTTCGAATATCGGTCAGTTGTCTCCAGCCTTGTGACCAACGTCGAAGTGCTTGGACCCTACCAGATAAAATTCACATTCTCTGACACCGCCCCCATGCGCGAGAGGATCAGCTTTGCCGGCTCTTCCTCCGTATTCTCCAAAGCATGGTTCGAGAAAACCGGGGCGCGTCTTGATGAGCGCAGCGACGCACCTTTCATGACCACCGGCGCCTATATGCTCGACAATCATGAATATAATCGCTTTGTCACCTACAAACGCAATCCCGATTACTGGGGCTATGATCACCCTCTCAATGTCGGAACGAACAATTTCGACAAAATCCATATTGTTTATTTCGGTGACGGCACCGCAGCGCTGGAAGGCTTCAAAGCAGGAACCTACACCTTCAGGAACGAAAACTCCTCAAAGGACTGGGCACTAAGTTACGATTTCCCGGCGATGAAAAGCGGGGATGTGGTGAAGGAAGAGATCACTGACGAAACGGTCGGACAGGCGCAAAGTTTCATCTTCAATCTGGATCGCACAAATTGGCAGGACAAGCGGGTTCGTGACGCCATCGAGATGATGTTCAATTTTGAATGGTCCAATGAGACACTCTTTTACGGGCTGTATGAACGGGTCGATAGTTTCTGGCCCGGGTCGGATCTTGCGGCCGCTGGGGCTCCCAGTGCAGGTGAGATTGCCATTCTGCAGCCGTTGGTCGATCAGGGCCTGATCCCGGAGAGTGTATTGAGCGAAGACGCCCCTACACCAACCGAGAACCGCGCAGGAGACAGCCAGCCTTCGCGAAAAGTGCTGCGCGCTGCCTCAAAGCTTCTGGATGAAGCCGGTTGGGTGGTCGGCGATGACGGGACGCGCAGCAAGAATGGGCAACCATTAACGTTGACCTTTGTCACCTTCAGCCCGCTGTTTGACCGGATCATCAACCCCTATATCGAGAACCTGCAACGGATCGGCGTACAGGCCAAACTGGACCGCGTCGACAGCTCGCAACTGATCGAACGCGAGCGTGAAGGCAAATTTGACCTAGTGACCCATTCTTTCACTCTGGGCTTTGAACCAGGAGAAGGGTTGAAACAATGGTTCGCATCCAGCACAGCCGATGACAGTTCGCGCAACCTGATGCGCCTGCGCGATACGGCGGTTGACGCGCTTTTGCCAGTCGTAAGCGAAGCACAGACGCTTGAAGACTTGCGCACAGCTGTCCATGCGCTGGATCGTGTGCTCCGCCATCGGGGGTTCATGGTGCCGCAATGGTATAAAAACAAACACACCGTTGCCTATTATAACATGTATGAGCACCCGGAAGACCTGCCACCTTATGCGCTGGGGCAACTGGACTTCTGGTGGATCAGTGCAGAAAAGGAAGCAGCACTGAAGGCCTCTGGCGCGTTGCGCTGATACCCGAGCAATGAAACAATAACAGGACCTCTCAATGGGCGCTTATATCCTGCGCAGGCTGCTTCTGATCATCCCGACACTGCTTGGGATCATGATTGTAAACTTTGCCCTGACCCAATTTGTCCCCGGTGGGCCAATTGACCAGATCATCGCCCAGATGGAAGGCGAGGGGGATGTGTTTGAAAGCATCACCGGCGGCACTTCGGAGATAAGCGGCAACGGCGGCGGGGATGAACGCTATCTTGGCGCACGTGGTTTGCCACCCGAGTTCATCGCGGAACTGGAAAAAGAGTTTGGCTTTGACAAGCCTCCCGTTGAACGATTCTTCCTGATGATGTGGAACTATATCCGGCTTGATTTTGGCGAGAGCTATTTCCGATCCATTGGCGTGTTTGAACTGGTCGCCGAGAAAATGCCGGTTTCAATCACACTGGGGCTTTGGTCCACAGTCATTGCTTATATCGTATCGATCCCTCTGGGCATCCGAAAGGCGGTGCAGGACGGGTCGCGTTTTGACACCTGGACCTCGGGTATGATCATCGTGGCCTATGCAATCCCCGGTTTTCTTTTCGCGATCCTGCTTCTGGTGGTGTTTGCTGGCGGGTCTTATTTTCAGTGGTTCCCTCTCAGGGGCCTGACCTCGGACAATTTTGAAGAACTGAGCCTATTGGGGAAAATTGGCGATTATTTCTGGCACATCACCTTGCCGGTCCTCGCCACGACCATCGCGAGCTTCGCCACGCTGACACTGCTTACGAAAAACAGTTTCCTCGACGAGATCAAAAAACAGTATGTGGTCACAGCGCGCGCCAAGGGGCTTGCGGAAAACCGGGTGCTCTACGGCCATGTGTTTCGCAACGCGATGCTGATTGTGATTGCCGGTTTCCCTTCGGTGTTCCTGGGCGTGTTTTTTGGAAGCTCCGTGATCATCGAAACGCTTTTTTCGCTGGATGGTCTGGGCAGGCTTGGCTTCGAGGCGGCACTGCAACGTGACTATCCCGTCATCTTCGGCACGCTTTTCGTGTTTGGGCTGATTGGGCTAGTGGTCGGAATCCTGTCGGACCTCATGTATGTCTTTGTCGATCCACGGATCGATTTCGAAGCGCGGGAAACATAAGAAATGGCACTCTCCCCGCTCAATCAACGGCGCTGGCGCAATTTCCGCCGAAATGGCCGGGCCTTCTGGTCCCTGATCTTGTTTATGCTGCTCTTCGGCCTGTCACTTCTGGCTGAGGTGCTCGCAAACGAAAAACCAATTCTGGTGAGCTATCGCGGCGACCTCTATGCCCCAATCCTTAAGTTTTACCCCGAAACCACCTTTGGTGGCGATTTCAAAACCGAGGCACCCTATGGCGACATCGAGGTTCAATGCCTGATCAAGTCCGGTGGACTTGAAGCCTGTTGGGATGATCCAGACGAGATCATCGCCCAGGCTGCGACCGGCATGGTGGATGGGGAATACATCCAAAAGGGTTGGCTGCTCTGGCCGCCTATTCCCTATAGCTACACGACGATTGTGGACACTGGCGGGGCAGTGCCCTCTGCGCCAACAAGCCAGAATCTGCTTGGCACCGATGACACCTCGCGCGACGTTCTGGCACGGGTGATCTACGGCTTCCGCCTCTCGGTCTTTTTCACCATCGTGGTGACAGTGCTGACGTCAGTCATCGGCGTCGCGGCTGGGGCCATTCAGGGCTATTTCGGCGGTAAGACCGACCTGATCTTTCAGCGGATTCTGGAGATCTGGGGATCAACCCCGTCGCTTTATGTGATCATCATTCTATTCGCCATTCTGGGACGAAGCTTCTGGCTGCTGGTCTTCGTGACCGTCCTCTTTGGCTGGCCCGCTTTGGTCGGCGTGGTCAGGGCTGAATTCCTGCGCGCCCGCAACTTCGAATATGTCCGCGCCGCTCGAGCGCTTGGTGTGTCGAACCGTGTGATCATGTTCCGACATGTACTGCCCAATGCGATGGTGGCCACGCTTACGCTCTTGCCCTTCATCATCACCGGCACGATCTCGACACTTGCGTCGCTTGATTTCCTCGGCTTCGGCCTGCCCTCTTCGGCTCCGTCACTGGGTGAATTGACCCGTCAGGCCAAGGCCAACCTGCAAGCACCCTGGTTGGCTTTCACCGCCTTTTTCACATTCTCAATCCTGCTGTCGCTGCTGGTCTTCATCTTCGAAGGCGTGCGCGATGCGTTTGACCCGCGAAAGACCTTCCAATGACGGATGCAAATGTTCTCAAAGTACAAGACCTGCGGGTGAGCTTCCGCCAAGACGGCAAGCTCCATCCTGCTGTGCAGGGTGTGAGTTTCTCGGTTGGACGCGGGGAAACCGTGGCCATCGTTGGCGAAAGCGGCTCGGGGAAATCTGTAACCGCGTTGTCCACCGTGGGCCTGTTGCCTGAGAGTGCATCAGTTGAAGGGTCCGTGACCTATGAAGGGCGCGAGATGATTGGGGCGTCTCTCGCTGACCTGCGGGACGTTCGCGGCAACGACATCAGTTTCATTTTTCAGGAGCCGATGACGTCGCTCAACCCTCTGCATACAATTGAAAAACAGCTCGCTGAGAGCCTCGCCTTGCATCAGGGCTTAACCGGGGATGCCGCCCGCGCCCGCATCCTTGACCTTCTGAACAAAGTGGGAATTCGCGATGCGGAAAACCGACTGTCCGACTATCCGCACCAACTGTCAGGCGGGCAACGCCAACGCGTGATGATCGCCATGGCACTGGCCAACGAGCCGGAACTTCTGGTCGCAGACGAACCCACCACTGCGCTGGACGTGACCATTCAGGCACAGATCCTTGATCTGCTCATGGATCTCAAAAGAAGCGAAGGGATGGGACTTCTATTCATCACCCATGACCTCGGCATCGTGCGCCGCATCGCGGACCGGGTTTGCGTGATGAAAGATGGCGCTATTGTCGAAGAAGGCCCCACCGCCAAACTCTTCGCCAATCCGCAGCATGACTACACCAAGACCCTGATCAATGCTGAAGCACAGGGTCGGCCCGATCCCGTGGCCGAAGACGCGCCCGTGATTGCCAACACCGAAAACCTGCGCATCTGGTTCCCGGTCCAACGAGGTCTCATGCGGCGCACCGTAGGGCATATCAAAGCGGTGAATGCTGCAAGCTTCTCGGTCCGGGCAGGTGAAACCATCGGCATCGTGGGCGAAAGCGGGTCCGGGAAAACCACACTGGCCTTGGCGGTGATGCGCCTGATCAGTTCCGAAGGGCCGGTAGTGTTTCTGGGCGAAGATATTCAGGGGCGCAAGTCACGCCAACTGCAACCCCTGCGGCGCGACATGCAAATCGTATTTCAGGATCCCTACGGCTCTCTTTCCCCGCGTATGACCTGCGAGGAAATCATTGCCGAAGGGCTGACCGTGCATGGGGTAGAACCGGGACGAAACCGGCGTGAGATGGTTGCAGAGATTATGGAAGAGGTCGGACTGGACCCCGCCGCGATGCACCGCTATCCGCATGAGTTTTCCGGTGGGCAACGCCAGCGCATCGCCATCGCCCGCGCGATGATCCTGCGACCGAAACTAATGGTGTTGGACGAACCGACGTCTGCGCTCGACATGACGGTCCAGGTGCAGATTGTCGAATTACTGCGCAATCTTCAGAAAAAATACGGTCTGGCCTATCTCTTTATCAGCCACGATCTGCGGGTGGTCCGCGCGCTTTCACACAAAGTCCTCGTCATGCGCGCAGGCGACATCGTAGAAAGCGGCGAAGCCAAACAGATTTTTGACGCGCCCGCGACAGAATACACGCGCGCCCTCATGGCCGCCGCCTTCGACATGAAGGCATCAGAGGCCGTATCGCAATAGTGCATAGGCTGAAAAGGCAACCGGACCCTGGGCCTTTTTTCTTGCCGAAAACACCTCGGAGCGCGAGGCAGAGCCTCGCATCCCCCGTCGCATCACTGCGAAAGATCAGCTGGGACCCAAGACCATGCAATCTGAATTGCGGGCTGTCAGGCGCCGGCACGCCAGGTCAGCCTGTTCCTGTGTCATGCCAACAAAGTTCGCATACCACCCTTTCGGTCGGTTCACCACTTTACGCAACGCATCATCCAGCGTGTCGATTTCCTTAAGCGCCGTTTTCAACAACAGCCGTTCCGCCTGATAGCGAGATCCAAGGATGCCGACATTGATCCCCCAATGGCGCCCACCCGAAGTCGACATGCGCGTCACAACTTCTTGCGGCACAGGTGCTGCGTTTTTTGCCGGGCGTGCCGCAAGCACTATCGCAGCGGGACGTGGCGGGGGGGGAACCGCAGAAAGCGGGGCGATATCTCCGCCTAAAACAGGTTTGGCAATCGCAGTTGCAGGTGCCGAAATTGAGGCTCGTACCAGATTGTTTTCGCTACGGGCCACCTCTTCCACCGCTTCCGCAATCCCTTCGGTCAGGGCCGCCAGCTGTGTGGAGGTCACAGGTGTCGCCTCTTCGGGACCGGGGCGCATTTTCGGGCGCAGGCTTTTCTTGACAGCCGTCACCAGCCGTATGGTCTTGCCAGCCGTACCGGGGGCCACACCACCAGGCGTATAGGCCGGTCGTTGGGGTTTGCGCACAGCAACTCGGCTGGGGGCACGGCGGAAACCAAGGTTCATCAGTTCTGCCACTTTCGCATTGCGCGACGCAGTTGATCGCCCTCCAAAGACTGTGGTGATGATCCGCTCACTTCCCCGCTCCGCCGAGGCCACAAGATTAAAACCTGCCGCGCGAGTGTAGCCGGTCTTGATCCCATCCGCCCCGCGATAGCTGTTCAGGAAGCGGGTATTGGTGTTCGCCACTTTACGCACCCCGGCATCCGCTGTCCGGCGCGAAAACAGGTTGTAATAATCCGGATAGTCATAAAACACATGCCGCCCAAGAGTGGTCATGTCCCGTGCAGTCGACAGATGTCCACTTTCGGTCAGGCCATGGGCATTCTTGAAATGCGTGCGCGTCATCCCCATTGCCTTGGCGGTGCGGTTCATTCGGCGCGCAAATGCTGCTTCGGACCCGGCAATTGCAATTCCGATGGCAGTGGCAGCGTCATTGGCAGACTTGATCGACGCGGCGCGGATCAGATAGCGCAGTTTGATCTTCTGACCGGTTCGCAATCCCAGCTTTGACGGCGGTTCCGCCGCCGCTTTGCGGGGAATCGTCACAACGGTGTCGAGAGATATCTCACCACGGGTAATTGCCTCGAACGCCACATAGAGCGTCATCATCTTGGTCAAGGAGGCCGGGTGCAGCCGGGTATCGGCATTTCGAGAATGCAGCACCTTGCCGGATCGGGCATCAACCACCATAGCCGCATAAGGCGCGGCGCTTGCCTGCGATATCGCAAGCATTGAAATACAGCAAATAACTGCAAGAAATAGCCAATGTCTGGCCGACTGCCCAAGACGTGTCTGCACGTCGCTTACCTTTTCTGCCTCAAATCAGGTCGTTGCCTGAAGCGCGGGTCTGTTGCCCACTCGTTTATTTTCTTCAGCGTAACACGGGAAATGCGATAGGGAAAAGACATTCTTTTCAATGGGATTCGGGTGGTGAATTGCCGTGTCCCCCGGAACACGCCCGCTATATCTAGAAGCTGTAGAACTTGATCATACCAGATCTATACCAATTCACGGATCAACTTGGGCAATTGCCCCAGATCCTCTATCTGACGAAACCGAGCATGGGCTGCGGGTTCATCGGCCAATTCATATTCCCATGTCAGGTCATGAGGTACATGGATGCCCCATGCCCCGGCTTCGAGCGCCGGGATCACATCAGACTTGACCGAGTTTCCTACCATCATCGCGGTGGACGTGCCGCCAAACGGCGCAAAGGCACGGGTATAAACGCCAGGCACCTTGTCAGAGACAATTTCGACCGCTTCAAACATCTCGCCCAATCCGGATTGCGCCAGCTTGCGTTCCTGATCCAAAAGATCACCTTTTGTAATCAACAAGATCGCGTGATCCCGCGACAGTTCCGTAATCACGTCTTCGACGTGGGGCAACAGTTCAATCGGGTGTGCCAGCATTTCCTGCCCCGCATCGATCAACTCGGCAATGACGCTTGCCGGCACTTTGGCATCTGACACCTCAATGGCAGCTTCAATCATCGACAGGGTAAAACCTTTGATCCCAAATCCGTATCGTCCCAGATTGCGCCGTTCAGCCGCCACCAAACGCGCAGCCAGATGATCAGGGTCGACAAAATCCGACAGCAGCTCTGCGAACCGCTCCTGCGTCAGGCGAAAAAATTGTTCGTTCTGCCACAGGGTGTCATCTGCGTCGAAACCAATTGTTGTGACTTTTGTGCGCATTCTGCTAAGAGCCTCATAACGTCCGGCACCTAGGACCGGAACCAATTTGAATCGGGGACGGTCCGGCACTTTTGAAACACCGACACGAACCCTATATACTCGCCATAACCAGTAGAATGGCCGAAATGGTTTACGGCCTCAACATGTCAAACCTGCGGAGAAGTTCCTTGCGTTTTGTACCCACCCATATGTCCGCCCCGATCTATGATGCGGGAAGCGATGACGATGGAGAAGCCGGTGTTGCGCTGGCCACAAAGCCGAAAACGCGCCGTCCCCGGATGTATAAAGTGATGATCCTGAACGATGACTTCACTCCGATGGAGTTTGTGGTGATGGTGCTGGAACGGTTCTTTGGCATGAACCATGCGCAGGCCTTTGAGCTGATGCTGACTGTGCACAAGAAAGGGCTGGCCGTGGTGGGGGTCTATTCATTTGAGATCGCGGAAACCAAGGTAACACAAGTCATGCAGCTTGCCCGCGAACACCAGCATCCATTGCAATGCACCATGGAAAAAGAGTGATTGCGCCGAAACTCTGGATATTTCCACCCTGCCGCTTACCATGACATAACCCGCCGTGATCCATGGCGTGATCTGAGGTCCACATATGTTCCATACACGATTGTCTCTCGCACTTGGTGACGGCGTTCTCACCCTGCCGGAAGAGGGTCAGATCGCCGTTTTCAACCCTGGTCTGGACACCAATCTGTCTGATCTTCCCAAGGAACGGGTGGACATTGTTGCCCCAGACTTCCCTGTGCATGAAGCATGGCGGAGCAGAGGGTGGAATGTGACCCCCAGCTTGCCGGACAAGCAATTTGCGGCTGCGGTCATATGTGTTCCCCGAGCCAAGGCACTGGCGCAGGCATGGATCGCAGAAGCGAGCGCCAGAACAGACGGCGGCCTGATCATTCTTGACGGGCAGAAAACCGATGGAATTGATAGTCTGTTGAAATCACTCAAGAAACACTCGAATCTTCAAGGTGTGATTTCCAAAGCGCATGGCAAAATTGCCGGGATCACGGGTGCGAATGTGGCGGATTGGACGGCACAAGACAAACGTCTGCAAGAGGGTTTCATCACCCGCCCGGGTGTCTTTTCCGCCGATGGGATCGACAAGGGGTCCGAGGCATTGATCAAAGCCCTGCCCACGACACTCAAGGGTCGCATCGCAGATTTGGGTGCGGGGTGGGGGCTGTTGTCCCATCATGCGCTTAAACAAGACGCCGTTGAGCATATCGACCTGATCGAGGCGAATTCATCTGCGCTTGATTGTGCCCGGAAAAACATCACTGATCCACGTGCACATTTCCTTTGGGGGGATGCGATCACATATCTGGCTAAAGCCCCTTACGATACGGTAATTTCGAACCCCCCATTTCACACAGGACGCAAAGGGGATCCTGATCTGGGTCGGGCCTTCATTCGCACCGCTGCGAAAATCCTGAAAGGATCAGGACAGTTGATCATGGTCGCAAACCGTCACCTTCCCTACGAAGACACATTGTCCGAGTATTTCCGCGAGGTTGAAGAAATTGGCGGTACCCCCGGCTTCAAGGTAATCCGTGCCGCCAAACCAAATACAAAGGCCGGTCGCAACACGCGCTGAGTTCGCATAGGCTCAAGTTCGGGGAATCAGGAGAGCACCATGTCTTTTTCCATCGCAGGCAAAACCGCTATTGTCACAGGGGCCGCCAACGGGATCGGCCTGGCCATCGCCCGCCATTTTGCAGATCACGGTGCGAATGTGATTTGTGCAGATATGGACGAAGCTGGTCTTTTGAAACAATGGGGTGAAAACCCCGAAGACGAAGATGACACGCCCTCCAATACCCGCATCTTCGCGGGTGACCTGCGTGAAAAGCTGACCATTGCCAACCTTCTGTCTGCCACGATCGATGCTTTTGAGCGGGTGGATATACTAATCAATGCCTCACGGCAGGTGATGTTATCCGATCCAATGGATGCGGATAATCTGGCCGTGCAAACGCTTTTGGATCAGAACCTGATGACCAGCCTGCGACTAAGCCAATTGGTGGCCAAGCGCATGATTCAGCAAGGAATGAACCTGAGCGAAGATGAACAGGACGAGCCCCTTGGTGCCATCGTCAACCTGTCCTCAATCGCCGCATCCCGCACTCAACCCGGCCTTCTGGCTTACTCGGTGGCCTCGGCTGCGGTGGATCAAATGACCCGATCACTTGCGGTTGCGCTGGCGCCAAGTCGCATCAGGGTCAACGCCGTCAGCTTTGGATCATTGATGAGCGCAAGCCTGCGCGACACCATTCGGGGCGACAAGAGCACACGCGAGGAAATTATCGACGGTACCCCTCTTGGGCGGATCGCCAGTGCCACCGAAGTGGCGGAAGCGGCACAGTTCCTATGCTCAGGCAGCTCCAGTTTCATGACAGGCCACATCCTGACCATTGATGGCGGGCGTAGCCTTTTGGATGTTGTCGGCAACCCCGCCCATTGAACTTTACTGGCACGCCTTGTTGGCGTCCTCCAGCGCTTTGCGTTCTGACTTGAGGTCCTCCAACCGCGCACGCTCTGCTTTATGCTCATGATAGCTCGGTAGAGTGGATCTGATCTCTGGGCTGGGTGCGCAGACCGATACAAATGGCAAAGGGCTTGCGCAAAGATTCAGTGGGTTGGCAATCTGCACCACCGAATTATTTGTCCGATAGCCCCGTTCCTGACGTGCCTCGAGAGTTTTGATCTCTTTACCCAAAGTGGCCAAATGCGCAGCCACTTGAGGATCACAGCCCGCAGGAACAGGCGTTGCAATCTGCGACTGTGTCGTTGTCTGGCAGGCAGCGAGTCCCAGAATAAGAACGCATCCCAAGAGCGGTTTCTTCATATCAGTATCCCCCAATGCACGTCGTGACATGCTGCCACTCTACTCAATTGTGCGCTTGGCTTGTCAGGGGAAAACCTGATAGCTCGTCACCATAACTCGCGCTGATAGACCAGTATCGACAGGACAGAGGACCCCGCCATGAGTGACCAAATGCAAGATCAGAAATCCCGTGCAAGCGCTTGGTTTGAAGAGTTGCGCAATCAGATTGTGGCGGCATTTGAAGACCTGGAAAACAATCAGAACACTGGTCCTTTCGCTGACGCACCAGCCGGGCGATTTGAAGTCACCAACACCAAACGCAGCACCGATGATGGGTCGGACGCTGGCGGTGGCCTGATGAGCGTCATGCGGGGTGGCCGCGTATTCGAGAAAGTCGGCGTGAATATCTCGACCGTTTACGGAACCCTTGGGGTGGCCGCGCAACAAGCCATGGCCGCACGCGGAGTGCCTGGCATCAAAGAGGACCCGCGGTTCTGGGCCTCGGGCATTTCTCTGGTGGCCCATATGCAAAACCCGCATTGCCCGGCGGTTCACATGAACACCCGCATGTTCTGGACGCCAAACGCCTGGTGGTTCGGTGGTGGATCCGACCTCAATCCCTGCATCGAATATGACGAAGACACCGCACATTTTCACGCGATACAGAAACAACATCTCGATCCTCATGGAGAAGACCTCTACCCGGAACTGAAAGCCTGGGCGGATGAGTATTTCTATGTACCCCATCGCGGGCGTGCGCGCGGCGTTGGCGGGATCTTTATGGATGACCGCAACTCCGGCGACTGGGAGGCAGATTTCACGCTGACACAGGATATCGGTCGCGCCTTCCTGCCCGCCTTTCTTCCCGTGACCGAAAAGCGCCGCAACACGGAATGGTCTGACGCTGACAAGGACACGCAGCTCGTGCATCGTGGGCTCTATGCCGAATACAATCTGGTCTATGACCGTGGCACCAAATTTGGCCTGGCCACCGGGCATGATGCCAATGCGGTCCTGATGAGCCTGCCACCGATGGCCAAGTGGGTTTAAATCATGACCGTTGGCGACGCGGTTCATGTGAATGACCGGATGCAGTTGGGCTATTCTTATCTTCTGGAAGCCCCGATGGGTGAAGAGTTCGATCCCAGCTTCACCCCGCATCACACACCCGTCGAAATGCTGGCAATGGGGGTTTTCGAGGGCAAATACATGAATGATTGCCGGAATGAATTTCCGGCCGACTGGTTCGAAGGCGCAAAACTGTCGGACACGCCCGACCCTTCGATCAATTATTTTGGAGTGAAAAGTCGCCAGCCCCTGTCAGTCTGGCGCGAGAAAGGTTGGATCATCGGCCCGGATCTGCGCGGATGGTTTCAATGGTATTGTCGTTACTACTTGGGTCGGCGCCTACCTGAAACGGATGCGGCACAGATCAAACGCTGGCGCGCCTTCTCACGTCATGCAGGCCAGATCCGCGCCAATTGCGATCCGGGTGACATCTTTTGCCGCCCCCGCCAGCGTCAAGCGCTATTGCAATGGTCTTATGACCCTCTGATCTGACCTTCGGGCACCCCCCCAACACTTGCCATAAGCGAGTGGTCGGGGCAGATTGTTTTAAACGAAACGAAAGACCCTAACGTGACCAGATTCAAGCTCGACCATTTCCTGCCTTACCAGATCGCGGTTCTGTCCAGCCGGGTGAGCGACGGATTTGCGCGTCATTACCGCGACACCTATGGCATCAGCGTGTCTGAATGGCGGGTTGTGGCCCATCTGAGCCAGTCCGACAGCGTCAGCGTGCGTGAAATTCACAAGCGTGTCGACATGGACAAGCCCAAAGTCAGCCGAGCGGCCTCACGGCTTGAGACAGCTGGGTACGTCACCAAGACGGTGAACCCTGCCGACCGCAGGTTGGTCGAGTTGAAGTTGACCGGAAAAGGGCGCGAGATGATCGAAGCTTTGTCGCCCATCGCAGATGCCTATCAAGCCAAACTCGAAGCGCTGCTGTCGGATCCCGAAGAGTTTCGCCGGCAGATAGCGCAACTCTCAAATGAGCTGGTTTCACAGCCTCGTGTGGATGACTGACGTGGCGGCGCACCGCAACTGACGAAGCGTCACAGCAGACAGATCCTCTGCCCACATGGCACTCTGAGCCAAATAGTTCAGTGATGCATCATGAAGGGATCATTATGACCGATATCGTCATCCTAGGCGGTGCCCGCACCGCAATCGGCACATTTGGCGGCAGCTTGGCGGGAATCGCCCCAAGCGCTTTGGGCGCTCATGTCACCCGCGAAGCCATGGCCCGCGCAGGCGTTGAACCCGAACAGGTCGGCACTGTCATGTTTGGTCATGTGATTAACACAGAACCCCGTGACATGTACCTCTCGCGCATTGCCGCAATCGATGCAGGTATTCCTGACACCACACCTGCGATGAATGTGAACCGACTTTGCGGTTCCGGCGTGCAAGCAGTGGTCTCGGCCACGCAGGCCCTGATGCTGGGAGACGCTGATTTTGCCATCGCCGGCGGCGCTGAAAGCATGAGCCGTTCCCCTTACATCGTGCCCGCAACCCGTTGGGGGCAAAAGATGGGGGATGTAAGCGCGCAGGACATGATGCTGGGCGCATTGAATTGCCCCTTTGGCACCGGGCACATGGGGGTGACTGCGGAAAACGTTGCCGCCGAGCATGATGTGAGCCGCGAAGATCAGGATGCCTTTGCGCTCGAAAGCCAGACCCGGGCCGCCAAGGCCATTGAGGCCGGGTATTTCGATGACCAGATTGTACCTGTTGAAGTGAAGCAACGTCGCGAGACGGTGGAGTTCAAACGCGACGAGCATCCGAAACCGACCACAATTGAGGCTCTCTGCGGCCTGCGTACTGTGTTTCAGAAGGACGGTACGGTGACCGCAGGCAACGCATCTGGCATCAACGATGGCGCTGCCGCCATGGTGTTGGCGCGAGCGGAAGCGGCAGAGGCGGCGGGCCTCAAACCCCGCGCTCGAATTCTGGGCTATGCTCATGCAGGTGTACGCCCAGACGTGATGGGCATCGGCCCGGTCCCAGCCGTTGAAAACCTTCTGGCGAAAACCGGGCTTTCGGTTGGTGATTTTGATGTGATCGAATCCAACGAAGCTTTTGCCGCCCAGGCCATCGCAGTGAACAAGGGGCTGGGGCTGGATTCGGCGAAGGTAAACCCGAACGGCGGAGCCATCGCGCTTGGCCATCCGGTGGGCGCGACCGGGGCAATCATCACGATCAAAGCGCTTTACGAATTGGAACGCATCGGTGGATCCAAAGCGCTGATCACCATGTGCATTGGCGGCGGGCAGGGAATTGCCATCGCCATCGAGCGCATGTGATCCGACCAATTGATTCTTTAGAACCGAAGAAGGGCGCCCAAACAGGCGCCCTCTTCAAAACCAGAAAACTAGTTTTCTAGTATTCTAGTTTTATTTCCAGTCGAAGAAATCGTCGTCGACCCGCGACAAAAGGTCCGCCGCCAATTTCCGGCCCAGTTCGGGGCCATCGACAATGGCGCCAGTAATCTGGTCGGACACGGCTTCAGATCCATCCACACGCAGGATTTCGCCTTTCAAGGTGATCTGATCCCCGTTCAGCGTGGCCAATGCGCCAATTGGCGTTTCGCAGGATCCATCCAGAGCGCCAAGGAAAGCGCGTTCACAGTCAAGCCGCTCGCCTGTGGTCTTGTCGTGTATTGCCGCGAGCATCACCTTGGCGCGGTCATCGGCAATCCGGCGCTCGATCACAATCGCACCCTGCGCCACGGCGTTCAGCATATCCTCGGTCGGGATCGCAGTTTTTGGCACGTCATCCATGCCCAAACGGTTGAGCCCGGCCATCGCCAAAAATGTAGCCTCAGCCACACCTGCTTCCAATTTTTTCAGGCGGGTCTGCACATTGCCACGGAACTCGACCACATTCAGGTCAGGGCGTTTGTTCAACAACTGGGCCTTGCGGCGCAAGGACGAGGTGCCCACTACGGTCCCTTGCGGCAGGTCTGCAATCGATTTGTATTTGAACGACACAAAAGCATCTCGTGTGTCTTCGCGCGGCAAATAGCAATCCAGCACCAATCCCTCGGGTTGCTCAACCGGCATGTCCTTGCAGCTATGCACGGCAATATCGATGCGCCCGTCCAGCATCGCTTCTTCGATTTCCTTGGTGAAGAGACCCTTGTTGCCGATCTCTTTCAACGGCTTGTCCGCGTCGATCATCGAGCGGTTGTCGCCGGTGGTGTGGATCACCACCACTTCAAACACCTCTTCCGGCAGTTCAAAGGCCGCCATCAGGCGCCTGCGGGTTTCATAGGCCTGCGCCAGCGCCAACGGGCTGCCGCGGGTGCCGATTTTAAATGGGGCCTCGGCGGTGGGAACGGGGGTGAGATTGGTCTGTGTCATGCGCTTCATTTAACATGCAGAATCACCATGTCCATAACATAGGTCAAACAGATGCGACCGAGAGTGTGCTTGACATCACGAGCCTAACGGGCGAGTGCCGGGACAAGATGACAGGAAAGGCAAGAGTTATGAGCGAGCAAAAGACGATCCTGCGGGCCCTTGCGGGTGAAACGCTGCCCACCCCTCCGATCTGGATGATGCGCCAGGCCGGGCGTTACCTGCCGGAATATCGCGCCACACGCGCCCAAGCCGGGGATTTCCTATCGCTCTGCTACAATTCCGAACTTGCCGCCGAGGTGACTTTGCAGCCGATCCGCCGCTATGGATTTGATGCAGCGATCCTGTTTGCAGACATCCTGCTGCTGCCACAGGCACTTGGTGCGGACCTGTGGTTCGTGACCGGCGAAGGGCCGCGCTTATCGACCATCACCTGTCAAGGAGATTTCGACAAGCTGGTCGGCAAGGATGATATCCACGACCACCTCTCCCCGGTTTACGAGACTGTCCGCATCCTGCGCCGTGAACTGCCGGAAGAAACCACGCTGATTGGCTTTGCTGGCATGCCCTGGACCGTGGCCACCTATATGATCGCCGGTCAGGGCACCAAGGACCAAGGCCCGGCGCATGCGCTCAAAGCGGAGAACCGTCCGCTTTTCGAAGCGGTGATGGATCGTCTGACCGAGGGCACAATCGAATATCTGTCCAAGCAGATCGAAGCGGGCGCCGAAGTGGTGAAGCTTTTCGACAGTTGGGCTGGATCGCTAAAGGGCGAGGATTTTCAGAAATACGCCGTAGAGCCTGCCCGTGTAATCACTCAGGAACTCAAGCGCCGCCACCCGGGTATCCCGGTGATTGGCTTCCCGCGCGAAGCCGGTGAGGGATATATCGGTTTTGCCAAAGCCACCGGTGTGGATTGTGTGGCCCTGGACAACTCGGTCAGTCCGGAATGGGGCGCCGCCAATGTGCAGGTCGATGGCTGCGTGCAGGGCAATCTGAAATCGAGCCACATGGTCACCGGCGGTCAGGCTCTAGTTGATGAGACCCGGGCTATTGTGGAAGCGTTTAAAAATGGTCCGCATATTTTCAATCTCGGCCATGGCATCACCCCGGACGCAGATCCTGAAAACGTGCAACTGATGATCGATACGGTACGCAACGGATAAGCGGGGATTGGGGCGCGGCCCCTCACGAGCTATCTTGGGCAAGAAATAAGGCGCGGGCGAAGGCTCGCGCTTTTGTCGTTTAGGCCTTGTTTTGGAAGGCACATCCGTGTCTTGTGGCCGGGTTGTTTTTCGAGAGGGAGGCGCAACATGCGGGTCGGGATCTTTTCGCTGATCATTGCCTATGTGCTGAGCCAGTTCTACCGCGCCTTTCTGGCCGTGATGACCCCTGCCCTGAAGGCTGATCTGGGCGCAAGCCCCGAAGATCTGGCGCGGGCGTCAGGGGCTTGGTTTTTGGTCTTTGCCCTTATGCAATTACCAGTCGGCTGGGCGCTCGACAATATCGGCCCCAAGCGGCTGGCTGCGAGCCTTTTGGCCATTGGCGGCGGCGGCGGCGCGCTGTTTTTTGCCAATGCGACCCAACCGGACCATGTACTTTACGCGATGATGCTGATTGGCGTGGGATGTTCGCCCGTCCTGATGGCATCTTACTTCATTTTTGCCCGCACATACTCTGCAAGCGTATTCGGCACATTGGCGGGCATGGTTATCGGCTTTGGCGCGCTTGGCAATATTGCAGGTGCCCTGCCGCTAGCGCTCGCCGTCGAAAGTTTTGGCTGGCGCGCCTGCCTGTGGGCATTGGCGGTTGTTACACTTGTGGTGGCCGCCGCAATTTTGCTTACCGTGCAAGACCCGCCCAAGGCAGAGCATGAGGGTGACCGTAAAGGATCGGTTCTTGATTTATTAAAACTGCCCGCGCTTTGGGCGATCTTTCCGATCATGTTTGTGAACTACTCGGCCGCTGCCGGGCTGCGCGGATCGTGGGCCGGACCTTTCATGCGAGATATCTATGGTATGGATGCCACAGGGATCGGTTGGGTCACGATGGGGATTGCACTTGCGATGGTGGTTGGAAACTTCGCATATGGCCCGCTGGATCGCCTCTTTGGCACCCGTAAATGGGTGATCTTCATCGGTAACATGATAGCAGTTGGCTTTGTCTTTGCCCTCTGGGCAATGCCCAGTTCAGGGGTTTGGACTGTTGCCCTTCTGATGGCGGCCATTGGGCTGTTTGCCTCAAGCTTCCCGCTGATCATGGCCCATGGACGCAGCTTCTATCCGCCACATCTGGTGGGGCGCGGGGTGACGTTGATGAACATGGTTGGCATCGGCGGCGTGGGGTTTTTCCAGTTCAGCTCTGCCACCGTTTTCAAATCCGCACAGGCCGCTGAAGGAGCGAACATTGTGACGCCTTACCAGACGGTCATTCTGTATTTCGCGGTGCCGATGCTGGTGGGCTGTCTGTTGTACCTGTTCAGTCAGGACCGCACCGACTAAACCCGACCGGAAAATGCCGAAAAAGAAAAGGGCGCCTGTTTTGGCGCCCTTTTGCGTATCTTTAAGATGCCTTCTTGCGACGGCGATTGCGACCCGGGCGACCGCCAGACGGCGCAGCGGAGTTTCCGCCACCAGAACGGCGTGCACCGGTTTTCTGGCTTGCAGGTTTTCCACCCTGGCTACGACCACCGCCGGGGCGACCACGGCCACCTCCGCCGCCGCCACGGCCTTGGCGGGTCGGGCGTTTTTCCTCTTGCGGGCGTTCGCCACCCAGCACGGGGATCGAGATCTTCATCAGTTTTTCAATGTCACGCAACAGGCCCAGTTCAACGCCAGACACAAAGCTGATCGCATCACCATCAGCACCGGCGCGCGCGGTACGGCCAATGCGGTGGACATAGTTGTCGGCTACTTCCGGCAGGTCGAAGTTAAAGACATGGCTGACGCCGGGAATATCGATGCCGCGCGCAGCCACGTCAGTGGCCACCAGCACCCGAGCCTCACCCGCACGGAACGCAGCCAGCGCACGATCCCGTTGACCCTGTGATTTGTTTCCGTGGATGGAAACCGCCTTGAACCCTTCGGCCACCAGCTTTTTCATAAGCCGCTCAGCGCCGTGTTTGGTGCGCGAAAACACCAGCGACAGACCATCGGGTTCGTTGCGCAGATGTTTGATCAACAGTCGCGCTTTGTCTTCCTTGTCTTGGGCGTAGTAAACACACTGGGTGATCTTGTCTGCGGCTTTACCCGGAGGCGTCACCTGCACTTTGGCTGGATCAGTCAGATAAGCGCGCGACAGCTCTTCCATCTGCTTCGGCATGGTGGCGGAAAACAGCATGGTCTGGCGCGGGGTACCCAGCTCTGGCGCAATCCGACGCAGGGCGTGAATGAACCCCATATCGAGCATCTGGTCCGCTTCATCCAGAACAAGGAAGGTTGCGGTGTCCAAGCGGATCGCCCGGCGGTCCATCAGGTCGATCAGGCGACCGGGAGTGGCCACCAGAATATCGGTGCCGCGGTTCAGCTGTTCAATCTGGCGATTGATAGATACGCCGCCCACCACGGTCATCACCTTCAGATGGGTGCCCTTCACATAGTCGCGCAGGTTTACTGCAATCTGGTTTACCAACTCTCGAGTCGGGGCCAACACCAGCGCCTTGATCGACTTCGATTGGCGCTTTTCATGATTGCCCAACAGCTGGTGAATCAGCGGCAGGCCAAAAGCGGCGGTTTTGCCGGTGCCCGTCTGCGCCAAACCCATCACATCGCGGCCCGCCAAGACCAATGGGATCGCTTGATTTTGGATCGGTGTAGGGGTGTCGTACCCGGCTTCGGTGACAGATGCCACCAGCTTCGGGTCCAGCCCGAGCTCTGCAAATTTAGTCATAATCGTCTTTCTAGCACGCAGTTTTGCGCACCGTTTCACACGGGTTTCAGGCCGCGCAGCGCGCAGGGCCTATCGCATCGGTTGCGACCAGCGCTCGCGGTGGGGCATATCCCCTTGCAGTTTCCTGCCCGCCGATCCGGCCGTCAGCACCCCGCGTGATTTGGGAACTTTTTCTATCGCGCCGCTTTGGTTTTCAGGCGCGCATCACTCTGTCTGCCACATTCTTATGGACGGGCTGCTCACGCGTCAGCCGGACAGAATGCGCTCCTATCACAGCATTTGGGTGACAAGTCAACGAGAAATCATGGCGGATCGTCGGGATTGCCCTTCCCCACAAAGCAATTTTGGTCTAAGCACCCTCCGTCTTTGGGTGGTTCAAAGACGTTATGATATATAGGAGGCCGTAATGGGCTATAGAGTCGCCGTCGTGGGCGCCACAGGTAATGTGGGCCGCGAAATGCTGAATATCCTGGCGGAACGCCAGTTTCCTGTCGATGAACTTGCTGTGCTGGCATCGCGCCGCTCGCTCGGGACCGAAGTCAGCTTTGGTGACAAGACCCTGACCACCCAGGATCTGGACACTTTCGACTTCACCGGCTGGGACATGGCGCTGTTCGCCGTGGGCTCTGAGGCGACCAAGACCTATGCACCGAAAGCTGCTGCTGCCGGCTGCGTGGTGATCGACAATTCGTCGCTCTACCGCTACGACCCGGACATCCCGCTGATCGTTCCGGAAGTGAACCCGCAAGCGGTCCATGACTATAAAAACAAGAACATCATCGCCAACCCCAACTGCTCAACCGCGCAGATGGTTGTGGCCCTGAAGCCGCTGCATGACCGCGCCAAGATCAAGCGTGTTGTCGTGTCGACCTACCAGTCAGTGTCGGGCTCGGGCAAAGACGCGATTGATGAGCTGTGGAACCAGACCAAAGGCATGTATGTGCCGGGTCAGGAAGTGGAACCGTCGGTCTACCCGAAACAGATCGCATTCAACGTGATCCCGCATATCGATGTCTTCATGGATTCGGGTGACACGAAAGAAGAGTGGAAGATGATCGTCGAGACGAAGAAAATCATCGACCCGTCGATCAAAGTCACCGCCACCTGCGTGCGCGTACCGGTCTTCGTGGGCCACTCGGAATCGGTGAATATCGAAACCGAAGACTTCCTTGACGAAGACGAAGCCCGCGACATCCTGCGCGAAGCGCCGGGCATTCTGGTTGTCGATAAACGCGAAAACGGTGGCTACGTGACCCCGGTCGAATGTGTCGGCGACTACGCCACCTTCATTTCGCGCATCCGTCAGGACGTAACCGTGGAAAACGGCCTGAACCTGTGGTGTGTCTCGGACAACCTGCGCAAAGGTGCTGCACTGAACGCCGTGCAAATCGCCGAGCTTCTGGGCCGTGAGGTTCTGAAAAAGGGCTGATCCCTTTTCCAACCAATTCCGAAAAGCCCCGCCTATCCGGTGGGGCTTTTTCTTTTGGCACAAAACCCTGCTCTCTTTTTCTTGCTGAAAATACCTCTGGGTGAGCGCGCAGCGCGAGGGGCAGCGCGCCTTACCGAGGCGCAGCCGAGGCCCCCCAACCCCAAACAAGCCCCACCGGGGCGCAGATGTGGGGGCAGGCGCACATCACCTCCGGCAAAGCTCCGCCCGCAGATATTCTCCATCTTCCCATCCAACCGCAGCCATGCTCAACTCATCACAACATTGAGTTGATAAGGATATTTCATGCGACGTGCCCTCTTGCTCTCCGCCCTCACCACCCTGCCCCTGCCGCTCTGGGCTGACGATTTCTACGCCTCTGCCCCGGTAATCTCCGCCATTCTCTACCCAGATGGCGCGACCCAAACCCACCAGATCACTGTTGATCTCCCAGCAGGCCAGCATCGCATCCTTGTGCCATTCATCACTTCGGATACGCAGCTAGGCTTGCCCGACATCACCCTTCTTTCTGACGGTGCACAGATGGGCGCGCTGGGGTATCTACCCGATACGTCAGTTGACCCTGGAACACTGTACACAGCAGCCCAAACTCGTGCCCATGGCATGGTGGAAACCGCAAAAGAGGCTTTGAAATCACATCAGGAAACGCTGACGGCTATTCGTGACGAAGTTGCTGCCCTCAAGCGCCAACTGGAGTTTCTCTCGACCATCAGCGCCCCACAGGAAGCCGCGACTGTCGAAGACCTTACCGCAATGCTGAACCTGATCGGAGATCAGTCCAAAGACATCCGTGCCCAAATCTCTACAAAGAACCGCGCACTTGCTGAGGGCAAAGAGCAAGAGATTGATCTGCAAGCTCAGCTCACCAATGCCGAAAGAGAGTTTCAACGGCTTTCTCCACCAAAGGACAATCCGGATCTCCTCTCCATTCCTGTCCAGCTCACCGCGCCTCAAACTGTCTCGGTCGCGCTCACCAGCAAGTCCGGCAACGGTGGCTGGATCCCCATGTACGAACTACACCTGAACGAAGGACAAAACCCAAACCTGACTATCAACCGGAAATTCGCAATCCGCCTACCGTCCGAAGCTGTTTGGAATGACATTGATCTGACCCTGTCGACACAGCGCCCGTCAGGGCAGGTGGAACCTTCCACCCCCTACGCAAACCAAGCCAGCATCCACAAACCGGTCCTCACATCTCGCAAGACACAAGCCGCCTCCGAGCTAATGGACATGGCCGCGGCCCCGATGGTTGAGCGTGAGCTGGTTGTCGTTGAGGAAGCGGGTATGCACGTCGATACTGGCGGCGTGGCTGTAACCTATCATTACAACCAAAAGGTTTCGGCTCTCGCAGGAGATGCACAGGTTCTGGATCTGGACAGTCTTATTCTGCCCGTAACGCCAGAAATTTATGCGGTGCCGCGTCGCGATGAGACCGCGTTTCTTGTCGCCCAGCTGAGCAATGACACAAAAGAACCCTTCCTCGGAGGAAACGCTCGCATTTATCGCGGCGATACATTGATGGGCCAGACACAAATGCCCTTCCTCGCCGCCGGTGACGAAACCACTTTACCCTTCGGCCCCCTTGAAGGCATTCGTCTGGAGCATGTGGTGGCCGACAATGAAACTGGAGATCGAGGGATTATCACCACCACCAACACCCGCGAGCAGGACACGCTTTTCCGTGTGACCAACCTGACTGGCGAGGTGCAAGAGGTGCGCGCCTTCTATCCGCTCACCTATTCCGAACAGGAAGATCTTGAGGTCGAGATCCGTGCCACGCCCCGACCGGAAGAAACCGATCACGAAGATAAGCGCGGGCTATCGGTCTGGGATCTTTCCTTGGCCCCCGGCGAGGAAGCTGAGGTCACAATCAATACCAAGCTGAGCTGGCCCGAAGGGTGGGCGCTTAACTGGCGCCCTTGATCGGGGAGCGTATCAAAAAGGGCGGCTCTGATTGTTCAGTGCCGCCCGTTTTGTTCTGGGTGCTCCGTGACCGGATCAGATCTCGGATATATTTCTCAACGGAAACCTCCATCAGGTCCGCTGATCGTTTCAGATCGACCAGCGTCTCCAGCGGCATTTCCAATCTCAACGTTACATCGGTCAAAAGTTCAGCATGACCTGAGTTGATTAACGAGCGGTATGGGTTGCGCCCGCGTCAGACCGGTTGGAACGTGTCGCTTGCTGCGTCGTAATACTCCAAACTTCCTTCCCCAATATCGGTCCAAAGACCGTGCAGCGACAATTGCTCGCTGTTCACAGCTTCTTGCACGAATGGGAAGGTCATCAGGTTGTTGAGCGATACGACCACCGCTTCTTTTTCCAGATCGCGGTCGGTGATTTCAACCGCTTTTGCCTCCAGCTTTTCATAACCAGGCTTCAGCAGACTTATCCACTTGCCAACAAAGCTGCTTCCCTCAGACAATTCCGGCGCATGACCTTTACACATGTCGTGGAATCCTTTCACACCACCGCAACTTGAATGTCCCAGCACAATCAGATGAGTGACATTCAGAGCCGTTACAGCGTATTCCACCGCCGCCGAAGTGCCGTGGTAATCGCCTTCCGGCTCAAACGGTGGCACCAGGTTGGCGATATTTCGGTGCAGGAAGAACTCGCCCTGATCCGCCCCAAAAATCGACGTCACATGCACGCGAGAATCGCAGCAGGACACAATCATGGCACGCGGGCGCTGGCCTTCGTCTGCCAAACGGCGATACCAGGCTTTGTTCTCGGCATATCCTGTGGCTTTCCATCCCTCATAACGCTGTACGAGATAGGCGGGAAGGGGCTTGGCTTTGTCCATGTCGTTCTCCTTCGGTTTCGGGTGGTTTTAGCGACAATTCGCTGGGAATTCGAGTGATTTCTGCGGGCCGAATATACGTTTTCTTGAGAAAGAAGCGACATGCTCGGCGGCACGAGGGAATACATTAATGGGGTGTCGCCGTGAGCGCAGTAGAGCATTTGCATCAAAAGGAAACCGTCCTCTTGGACAGGGAGCAACTCAAGACTTTGTACCTGCAACTCGATCCGATCGGGGCCGACAAAATGGTCAATCAATCCTTGGAGGATCTTGCCGTTTGCCTTGCTCAGATTAAAAAAATGCATCTGGGGGGGCAGGCAGAAGAGGCGAGGCATGAAATACGGTCGTTGCTTGCCATTGCCCGCAAGCTTGGCATGACGACACTGGCGCGGATCTGTAGGGATGCCCTGGATTTGGTTGGGGGTTCCGACGGCATAGGGTGTCAGGCGGTTTTGGCACGCCTGAACCGCGTTGGCGAAGGATCTTTGATTGCAGTGTGGGATTTACAGGACATGAGTGTCTGAATAACCCGGCTGATTGGCATCCGATCTCACGGCGATCCTCGGTCCCGGGGTTGCAGGCAGAGCTGGGGAAGGTAGTCTTGGGCAACACAATCAGACAGGTTCACTATCCCCATGCGCTTTGCCTCCAACACGTCCCGAGCCGTGCCACTTCATGTCATCGATCAAGAGGATATGTCGGCACTTGAAACCCTACCAGCCAGTGTAAAAACATGGGCAGAGACAAACGGGTTCAAAGCTGCCCTAGGTGAAGTGCTTGCGGTCCCCGGGGAAGACGGGACAGTTTCCGTGGCTCTCGTTGGCTATGGTGCACCAAAAGACCGCGCGCGGAAACGTTTTGGGCTGGCTGCGGCCCGGGCCAAACTGCCAGCCGGAACATATCAACTGCAAGGCTCGCTGGAAGGGGAAGCGCTGGATGAGGCCGCTTTGGGCTGGCTCTTGGAAGGCTATCGGTTTGACCGTTACGCAAATCAAAGCAGACCAGTTGCCGAACTGATCGCCCCGGACGGTGTGGATGCTGCTCGTCTCGAAGCCATTGCCGCTGGGGAAGCCCTTACACGCGATCTGATCAACACCCCGACACAGGATATGGGCCCAGCCGATTTGGAGCAGATTGCCCGCGATCTGGCTGTCCAGTTTCAGGCGGATATTGCCGTGACCGAAGGTGAGGCTTTGCTCGAGCAAAACTATCCGATGATCCACGCTGTGGGACGGGCGGCACATCTGCCCGACCGCTGCCCACGCCTGATCGACATGCGCTGGGGTGAGGAAGGTCCGCAGCTGACGCTTGTTGGGAAAGGTGTGTGCTTTGACACGGGCGGCCTGAATCTCAAACCCGGCGGTTCGATGGCGCTGATGAAAAAGGATATGGGGGGCTCTGCCACTGTTCTTGGGCTGGCCCGAATGATCATGTCGCTTGGGCTGAAATTGCGCCTACGCGTTTTGATCCCTGCCGTGGAAAATGCCGTGTCTGGCAATGCGTTCCGACCCGGAGACATCCTGACCAGCCGCAAGGGGTTGACGGTAGAAGTGAACAACACCGATGCCGAGGGACGTCTGGTTTTGGCGGATGCGCTGGCTCTGGCAGATGAGGAAACACCCGATCTGATCATCTCGATGGCGACCCTGACAGGGGCTGCCCGTGTGGCGGTGGGACCAGATCTGTCCCCCTTTTACGCCACGCGGCCGGAAGACGCAGACGCCATTCGCAATGGCGCAAAACACGTCGCCGATCCGGTTTGGGAAATGCCGCTGTGGTCCCCCTATGAAACGATGATCGAACCGGGAATTGCAGATCTCGACAACGCCCCAAAAGGTGGATTTGCCGGATCAATCACCGCCGCCCTATTCCTGAATCGCTTCGTGACCGACACGCCCCGCTACATGCATTTCGACATTTATGGCTGGAACCCGACCTCCGCCCCTGCCCGGCCCAAAGGTGGCGTGGGTATGGGAGCGCGCGCAATTCTTGCCGCCCTGCAGGATCTTTTGGACCTATGAGTGATCCACGCCTGACCCCAGCCAATCCACGCGTCGCACATGAAACTTTGCGTGGTCTGGTCAAGGCCCAACGCTTTACACCCGGCATGTTGCGACGGGTCATCACGCCCGTCGCTGACATTCTGCGCCAACCCAATGGCCCTCGCGACCGGCAGGCATTGTATGGCGAGCAGGTATTGATGCTGGAAGAGCATGAGGGGCACGCCTTTGTGCAGGCTGAACGGGATGGCTATGTGGGATATATGGACATTGTCTGTCTTGGCTCCGCGCAGGGGGCAACCCACTGGGTCAGCGCCGCCGCCACACATCTTTACCCGGAACCGGATTTTAAAATCCGCGAAGATCTGGCGATCTCGTTCGGGTCGCGTCTGACCATTGTCGCCGATCATGGCCGCTTTTGTGAAACCGAAGATGGTCTTTTCGTCCCCAGCGCTCATCTGACGTCGCGGGGAGATTTCCTGCGCGACCCCGCCCAAACAGCCGGACTTTTTCTTGGTACGCCTTATCTTTGGGGTGGGAATTCTCGGGCAGGGATCGACTGCTCTGGGCTTGTACAGGCCGCCCTTCTCGCGGCGGGGATTGATTGCCCCGCAGACAGCGACATGCAGGAGAAAATCGGGCGACCCATTCCGGATATTGCTCCATTGGCGCGGGGGGATTTTCTGTTCTGGAAAGGTCATGTGGCTATGGTCTTTGACCATGAACGCCTGATCCATGCGAATGCCCATCACATGGCTGTCGCCCTTGAAAAGATCGAAGACGCCAAATCGCGGATTGAAAACCAAGGGGATGGTCCGGTCACTGCCCGGCGCCGGCTTTGGTAGGCACGACTTCAGGCGCAGGGTTTTCCAAAACCCCGGATCGCATCAGGTTCAGTCGATCGAACGGATCAGCTTACGCTCCAGCACGCGCAGGACATTGCGCAGGTCATCTCCACGTTTGAGCACGCGCCCATCCATGGCAATGACTGAATATTGGCCCTGCCTCAGGCGCAGCCTCGGTCTTTTCTCAATCCGATAAAGCGGGTGTTCTGCCGTGCGACGAAACACGGAAAACACCGCCAGATCTTTGAGAAAACTCATGCCGTAATCGCGCCAATCCCCCGCTGAAACCATACGGCCATAGAGCCCCATGATCACGCCCAACTCTCTTCGATCAAAAACAACCTGTTCCGACGGTGGCCCGCCAGGGATGTTAGAATTGGAATGTTGGATATTCATGCCACCAGCTTGCCTTGCTCCGTCGTTCAAATCAATACCTAGTGTGCATCGCCTCCAATTGCCCAAATTCTGCCGTGAAATAATCCGTGTTTTTTCTCGAAGCCTCCCCGTTGCTGCCGCGAAGCACCGGCAGATATGATCCTATAGCGAGCAACAGCTCACCCGGTGCCGCGTTCGTTTAGCCCCCATCCAGTCCGCGGCACCGGGAGCTACCAATCCCCGCGCCTTTGGTGCGGTTTTTTTGTGTCTGGCTCCAATCTTATTGGACATCCCCACAGAACTATTGACCGACCGGTCGGTTTTGTGCATCCTCTCCATAGGGAGCCGGGAGAGACAATGACACCTCAACAACGCGCAGAGCGTTCAGCCAAAGCCATGTGGGCCGATGATCCGGCCAGCCAGGCGCTTGGGATGACGCTGGATGACATCGGCCCCGGACGGGCTGTGATCTCGATGCCGGTGCGTGCCGATATGGTGAATGGGCATGGCATCTGCCACGGAGGGTTCACCTTTGCACTGGCCGACAGCGCCTTTGCCTTTGCGTGCAACAGTTACAATCTGCGGGTTGTCGCCCAGCATAATTCGATCACCTATCTCGACCCCGGTCAGCTGGGTGAACACCTGACAGCCACAGCCACTGAGACCAGCCGCGCAGGGCGGTCAGGCATCTACGACGTCGTCGTAAAGGGCGAGGATGGACGACAGGTGGCCCTGTTTCGCGGACATTCACGACAGATCAAAGGCACCCATTTTGAGGAATGACTTTTCGATCGGGCGAGTGTGAGGAACAGCTCGCCGATCAACCAACATCCGCGCCCCACACGAGGCGCAGCGTCAGGGAGAAACGCATGGAAGATTTGACACCGAGCCGGGACAGTCTGGACCCGATCGAGATCGCATCACGGGACGAAATTCAGGCGCTTCAGCTGGAGCGGATGAAGTGGTCCCTAAGCCATGCATATAAAAACGTGCCCTTTTACCGCAAACAATTCGACGAGGCCGGGGTGCATCCCGACGATCTGAAATCACTCTCGGATCTGGCGAAATTTCCCTTCACGGTGAAGCAGGACTTGCGTGACAATTACCCATTTGGCCTGTTTGCTGTCCCGCGCGAGCAGATTGCCCGCGTACATGCGAGCTCTGGCACAACCGGTCAGCCCACAGTTGTTGGCTATACCAAGAATGACCTGACCATGTGGGGATCTGTTGTGGCACGCTGCCTTCGGGCCTCTGGTCTGAAGCCGGGAGATGTTCTTCACAATGCTTATGGTTACGGGTTGTTCACTGGCGGGCTTGGCGTGCATGGCGGGGCTGAGCAATACGGGCTGACCGTGGTGCCGGTGTCCGGCGGCATGACCCAGCGCCAGGTGCGCGTGATCGAGGATTTCGGCGCGACCGGCATTACGGTAACCCCCTCCTATTCACTGTCGATCCTCGATGAATACAACAAACAGGGGCTCGACCCACGCAAGAGCCCGCTCAAGGTCGGCATCTTCGGGGCCGAACCCTGGACCAATGCCATGCGTGGCGAAATCGAAGATGCCTTCGACATGCATGCGGTGGATATTTATGGGCTTTCCGAAGTGATCGGACCCGGCGTCGCCAATGAATGCGTCGAAACCAAGGACGGGCTGCATATCTGGGAAGATCATTTCTACCCTGAGATCATCAACCCCGACACCGGCGAAGTGGTCGAAGATGGCGAGCTGGGGGAGCTGGTGTTCACCTCGCTCACCAAAGAGGGCTTTCCGATCATCCGCTATCGCACCCGCGATTTGACCCGCCTGTTGCCGGGCTCTGCGCGATCAATGCGGCGGATGGAAAAGATCACCGGACGCTCGGATGACATGATCATTCTGCGCGGCGTGAATGTCTTCCCGACCCAGATCGAAGAACAGTTGATGGATGTGACGGCGCTTTCACCTCATTTCCAGATCGAATTGTCCCGCCCGGGACGTATGGACGAGATGCATATACATGTGGAATTGGCCGAAGGTCAGCCCGACGAGGCATCCGAAGCCGCCGCCCGGGCCCTGTCTGGCAAGATCAAATCCAATGTCGGCGTATCAGCCAAGGTTCATGTCAGCAAAAGCGGAGCGGTTGCGCGAAGCGAGGGGAAAGCTGTAAGGATCGTCGACAACCGTCCGAAGGAGTGACCCATGCCGCGAGGGATTGCCCGCGATCACGAAGAAAAACGCGCTGCCATCCGCAAGGGGGCAGCGGCCTATTTCGCCGAGCATGGGTTCGACCGCGCCTCGATGACGGGAGCGGCCAAACATTGCGGCGTCTCGAAAGCGTTGATCTATCACTATTATGACAGCAAGGAAGCGCTGCTCTACGACATCCTCGACAATCACCTGTCATCCTTGGTGGAGGAAGTGGAAGCCGCCCCTGAAACCGACGGGTTACGTGGTCTCGTCCGGGCCATTCTGACCGCCTATAAGGGCGCAGATGCAGAGCACAAGTTGCAGCTCGACGCATTGTCGGTGCTGGAGCCGCAGCTGCAAAAGAACCTCTTTGATTTGCAACGTCGTCTGATCGACATGATGGGTGAGGCCCTGAAATCTGCCGCACCGGATGCATTGGAAGATGGTGCAAAACTGCGCCCCGTCACAATGTCGGTATTCGGTATTCTCAACTGGTATTACATGTGGAACCGACCGGGGCAGGGGTTGAACCGTGAGGAATATGCCGATCTGGTTACCGACATGCTTCTGGGTGGATTAAAGGCGCTTTAACGCGCGCTCCTCCAGTCTGCTTTTCCGATTGAACCTGCGGGTGGAACCTAGCTGCAATAGAGCATTAGGTTTTCGAATTCATGACGCATTTTTTCGATACATGTCGCGTCAAGGCAAGGTCACGTCGCCCACGTATTGATTTCATCCAAGGTTTCGCTCACCCTAGGAAATGATCCGTTTTGGGGGCTTTGGTCCATCATGTCGGTTCGTCAGCCTACTCAAGCGTTTTTCGCTTTCTCTCATACGGGAAAACCGTAAAGACAAACCGAAAAACGCTTTTACTTTTTGGAGGAATTCTCATGCGCACCCGTGCCGCCGTCGCCGTAGCCGCCGGACAACCGTTGGAAGTAATGGAAGTGAACCTTGAAGGCCCGCGTGCGGGTGAGGTTCTTGTGGAAATCAAGGCCACGGGTCTGTGTCATACCGACGAATTCACCCGCTCGGGCGACGATCCTGAAGGCATCTTCCCGGCCATTCTGGGCCACGAGGGTGCTGGCGTTGTGATTGAAGTGGGCGAGGGTGTGACCTCGCTGGAGGTGGGCGACCACGTCATCCCGCTTTACACACCTGAATGTCGCGAGTGTGACTATTGCCTGAACCCCAAAACCAACCTGTGCCAATCGATCCGTTCGACGCAGGGGGCGGGTCTCTTGCCCGATGGGTCCACCCGGTTTTCAATGCTCGATGGCACGCCGATCCATCACTACATGGGGTGCTCGACCTTCGCCAACCACACGGTTGTGCCGGAAATTGCGCTGGCCAAGGTGCGCAAGGACGCGCCCTTTGACAAGATCTGTTACATCGGCTGCGGCGTGACCACCGGGATCGGCGCGGTGATCAACACCGCCAAGGTCGAGATCGGTTCGACCGCTGTTGTGTTCGGCCTGGGCGGCATTGGCCTCAATGTCATTCAGGGCCTGCGCATGGCCGGGGCCGACCAGATCGTCGGTGTGGACCTGAATGACAGCAAAGAAGAGATGGGACGCCACTTTGGCATGACCGACTTTGTGAACCCTTCGAAGGTCGAAGGTGATCTGGTGGCACATCTGGTTGAACTGACCGGCGGCGGGGCGGATTACTCGTTTGACGCAACCGGCAATGTGAACGTGATGCGCACGGCGTTGGAGTGTGCCCACAAAGGGTGGGGTGAATCGATCATCATCGGTGTGGCCCCTGCGGGTGCCGAAATCTCGACCCGTCCGTTCCAACTGGTCACCGGCCGCGTCTGGCGCGGCACCGCATTTGGCGGCGCTTCGGGGCGCACGGATGTGCCCAAGATCGTCGACTGGTACATGGACGGCAAGATCGAGATCGACCCGATGATCACCCACAAACTGACCCTCGATCAGATCAACGAAGGGTTTGATCTGATGCATGAAGGCAAATCAATCCGGGCCGTGGTCGAGTTCTGAACCGACCAAAGGCATCGAAATCTTGGGGGAGCCTTCGGGCTCCCCTTTTTTCATTGCTATGGATCACGCCAAACGCGACACCAAAGCGCCTTGTCAAAGGCAAGCAATTCGCTAGGTTTGAACACTTCTAGTTCAGGAGTTCCCCATGCTGTCCGGCACCCTCAATCGTCGTCGCTTCTCCGACCTCTCGGAGCAAGAGATCCTCGCATTGGCAATTTCAAACGAAGAAGATGATGCACGGATTTATCGGCAGTATGCCGAGCTTCTGCGGGTCGATTACCCCTCTTCTGCCAAGGTGTTTGACGGCATGGCCGAAGAAGAGGACGAACACCGACGCATTCTGATCGAGGCCCACAAATCCCGGTTCGGGGATGTGATCCCACTGATTCGGCGCGAGCATGTCGCCGGGTTTTACGCCCGCCGCCCCGTGTGGCTGGTAGAGAATCTGGGTCTCGAAACCATTCGTGCTGAAGCGCGCGAAATGGAGCGACAGGCAGAGCAGTTTTATCGCAAGGCCGCAGATCGCACATCTGATGCCGACACACGCAAGTTGCTGGGCGACCTCGCAGCAGCCGAAGCCGATCACAGCGATGTTGCTGGACGCCTGGAAGCGGAGCACCTCGAAGACGATGCCCGCAGCGAAGAGGACGCGGACGCCCACCGCCAATTCATCCTGACCTGGGTTCAGCCCGGTCTGGCGGGCTTGATGGACGGGTCGGTATCAACCCTTGCACCAATTTTTGCCACCGCCTTTGCCACCCATGACACCCACACTACATTTCTGGTCGGGCTGGCTGCCTCGGTCGGTGCAGGGATCTCAATGGGTTTCACCGAAGCGGCGTCGGATGATGGGGAACTGTCCGGGCGCGGCAGCCCGGTCAAACGGGGTTTTGCCTCGGGCATCATGACAACATTAGGTGGCTTGGGCCACGCCCTTCCCTATCTGATCACAGACTTCTGGACCGCCACAACCATCGCCATCATCGTCGTGTTCATCGAACTTTGGGCCATCGTCTGGATTCAGAACCGCTTCATGCAAACGCCATTTGCGCGCGCGACCATGCAGGTCGTGTTGGGCGGGGCATTGGTCTTTGCGGCGGGCGTACTGATCGGCGCCGGGTAGAGCGAGCTTATGTAGAGACAGACCGACTGGAACACCCGTGCGCGAGTGATCACGCTAAGTTCATGACCATCTCATAAAACACCTGATTTGCGCTGCGCGCATGGGGCAGGATATCGGGGCGAGATTCTGCCTTGAATAGGTCTTTCAGCCAATTCGCTGGATCCGCCACGACAGGCGGGATCAGGAATCCTTCGAACTTGCTGGAATACGGCAGACACAAGACACGTCGGCCAAGACACATGCCCCAATATACCCCGTGATATGAGTTGGTCACGATGGTCGCGCCAGAAGCCAGAAACTCCAACGTCTCATCGAGCGTACCCCCATGGTTGCCGCGCGATGGGATGCCATCGGGTTTCTGTAATCCATCCGACTTGCGATCATGGGTGAACAGGACCACATCATGGCTTGGCTGCGGGGGGGCATCAAAGAAAGGTGACATCGCGCTAGGGCATGGCACATGAGCGATGCCCGGAAGGCCGAGATCCCGACTGGAGATCAAAGTGAACAAGCCTTGCAGCGCTTGAAAATGCGTGGTTTTCACGCGCTTTTGGGTCATCCCAATGCCCCAGATCACACGGGCCCGCGCATCCGGACTGTGGTAAAGCCCTCCATCAAGGCACTGCTGCGCCACCTGCCCTCCTCCAAACACAACGACATCGCAGGCTGGTACATCTTCACCAAAGTTCTGAAATACAGACGGCCCGAAATCGAACCAAAGGCCGGGGCTGCAATTCTCATCGCCCACATTGCCACTGCCGCGTCGGTGTTGAAATACGAATGAAGTCATGGCCAAGTGGTGGCAGAGGAAGAGCAATGTCGTCAATCCCACAATTCTACTTATGCTGGTCTGAGCATATGGCCTTTTACGGTTCTAATTACCGTCGATCTGCGATAGCCCGGTTTTATGATTGATGTGCTGCTCCAGACCCTTCCCTTCTTTGCCCTAATTGGGCTTGGGTTCGGTGCCGCAGCGCGCGGTTTCTTTCCGCCGATCGCAACAGCCTATCTGACCCGTTTCGTGTTCTACTTCGCCCTGTCAGCGATGCTGTTTCGCTTCTCTGCCAACCTGACGCTGGCCGAAGTGATCAACTGGCCTTTTATTTGGGCCTATGTCGCTGGGGGCGCCGTGGTCTACGTCTTGGCAACCCTCATTGCGCTGATCCGAAAGGTCGGCGTCGAAGAAGCCGCGGTCGAAGCGCAATGCGCGGTGATCGGAAATACCGGCTTTCTCGGCGTCCCCATGTTGGCGCTTCTGCTGGGAGAAGCGGCCATTGGTCCGGTCATGCTGGTTTTGGCAGTGGATCTGTTTGTCTTTGGCAGCCTGATCGTGATCCTCATCACAGGGCACAGAGATGGGCGGGTCAGCCCGGCCATCCTGTCAACGATTGGCAAAGGGTTGGTGACCAACCCAATGATCGTTTCCATCGCCTTGGGATTTGCCTGGTCCGCCACAAATTGGGCTCTTCCCGCACCCATCGACCGGTTTCTTGAGATCCTGTCAGGGGCCTCTACTCCCGGGGCACTTTTTGCCATCGGGGCGTCCCTCGCAGTCAAATCCGCTGAGCGCTTGTCTGTGGCCTCATGGCTCAGTTTTGCCAAACTGGTTCTGCACCCGGCTGCTGTCGCTTTCTTCGCCCTGATGGTCTTTGACGTCGCGACCTATCCAGCAGGCGTAATGATCGCCGCTGCGGGTCTGCCGGTTGCTGGAAACGTCTTTATTCTCGCCCAACACTATGGCGTTGCGCCGCATCGCGTTTCAGCCTCCATATTGGTATCGACAGTCCTGTCGATTCTGACCGTCTCTGCCATTATCTCCTGGATAAGCTCATGATCCTTCTGACCGGCGCCTATCGCCTGTTTTTCCCCGCCGCAGGCCTGTTCGCCGGGCTCGCGATTCCTCTTTGGCTTGTTCTCTTCATGGGGGCCGCAGAAGGTATGAGCGACCCCTTCTTGTGGCATCAGCACGAGATGCTGTTTGGTTATCTGCCTGCCGCCGCTGCTGGTTTTCTGTTTACTGCCATCCCAAACTGGACCCGTCGCGACGCATTGCCACCCGTTGGTATCGCGCTTTTGTTTGCCCTTTGGCTGGCCGGTCGCGTGGGAATGTTCGTGGATCCCGAGGCCCTGTCTTCTCAGATCATCGCACTTCTGTTCTTGCCCGTGGTCGCGGGGCTGGCCCTGGGCGAACTGGTGCTGGCAAACAATCGCCGCAACTTCGTCGTCGCCGGGGTCATATTTGCTCTGGCCCTTGCACAGGCAACCTTCCTTTGGATGGATGCAGATATCGGGCTGACAGCGGGGTTTGCGCTTAGTGTCATCCTGATGGTGCATATTGGTGGGCGTGTGACTCCGGCCTTTAGCCGCAACTGGTTGAAGAAACGTGGAGCACCCAAGCTGCCTGCCTCTTTTGGCACCATTGATCAGGCAGCAATCACTCTGACGGTTGCGGCCGCCATCAGCTGGGTTGCGCTTGGCGCAACTGTTGTTACAGGTGCACTCGCTGCCGCCGCGACCGCATCCCTTGCATTACGGCTGTCACGCTGGTGTGGCCTATCGGTCTGGTCCGAACCGCTTCTTTTTGCCCAACACGCGGCCTACGCGTGGCTGGTGATTTCCATGGCGCTGCTGGCCATGGCGGGATTGGGAGATCTGGCGACCGGCAGTCAAATTCGTCACGCTATAGGCGCCGGCGCAATCGGTTCGATGACCGTGATTGTGATGTTAAGGGCAATTCTAGGTCATTCAGGCCGACCCATAGAAGGCCGCCCAATTGATATCGCGATTTTCCTTTGTTTGCATATGGGGGCTGCAATGCGGGTATCTGCTGATTGGTTCGGCACGCCGATAGGAATGATCCACGGGGGCGGAACACTTTGGGCTCTGGGCATGGTCCTTTTTGCGATCCGCGCATTCCCCATTGCAATCGCGCCCCGGCTTTAGTTAGCTCTCACAGAACCGTATCACCCAAACCACATCACCAAGGAGCGCGATGATGGAAATCCAATCGGAAAACGCCTGTTTCGGCGGCGTACAGGGCGTTTATACCCACGCATCCAAAGCCACCGGCACCGACATGACTTTTGGTCTGTTCCAACCGGCAGAAGCACAGGACGGTCCGGTGCCAGTCCTGTGGTATTTGTCGGGCCTGACCTGCACCCACGAAAACGCGATGACCAAGGCAGGTGCTCAGGCTTGGGCGGCCAATGAGGGAGTCGCGCTAATATTCCCTGACACCTCACCTCGCGGAGAAGGTGTGGCGGATGACGACGCTTACGACCTCGGCCAGGGAGCCGGGTTTTATGTGAATGCCACCGAGAATCCTTGGGCACCACATTTCAACATGTGGGACTATGTGACCGAGGATCTGCCGGAATTAGTGTTCAACGAATTTGCACTGGACGCCGACCGGCAGGGGATCACGGGTCATTCGATGGGCGGGCACGGTGCATTGACCATCGCCATGACCATGCCCGAGCGCTTCCGTTCCGTGTCGGCTTTTTCGCCGATCTGCAACCCGACGGCGTCAGATTGGGGTCGCAAACAGCTGGGCGCCTATCTGGGTGGGGACAACACCAAATGGGTTGCCCACGATGCAAGCCTTCTGATGAAGAACAACGGGTTTGAAGGTCCGATGCTGATCGACACAGGCACCAAGGATCAATTCATCGACTTGCTGAAACCCGAAGCGTTGGCCAATGCCATTGCGTCACGGCGCCAGCAAGCGATCTTCCGCATGCAGCCGGGCTACGATCACAGCTATTTCTTTGTCTCAAGCTTCATGGAAGACCATGTGAGTTTCCACGCAGAAGCGCTTTACGCGTGATCTATGTCGATGCAGATGCCTGCCCGGTGAAAGCCGAGGCCGAGGCGGTGGCCACGCGTCATCGCCTCAAGATCTTCTTTGTCTCAAATGGAGGCCTGCGTCCTTCGCAAAACCCGTTGGTTGAGATGATCTATGTTCCGGACGGGCCGGATGTGGCGGATATGTGGATTGCCGATCGGGCGGGTCCCGGGGATGTGGTCATCACGGGTGACATCCCTCTCGCTGCAAAATGCGTTGAAGCTGGCGCACAGGTGTTGCGGCCCAACGGAGAGCCGCTCACGGAAAAGAACATAGGTCAGCAACTGGCCACCCGTGATCTCATGACCGACCTGCGCGCAGCGGATCCATTCCGTCAGGGTGGCGGGCGCCCCTTTTCAAAGGCAGATCGTTCTCGATTCCGGGATGCTCTTGAACAGGCGGCTCGCCGTGCGCAAGCTTCGCGCCCTAAATAACGCTGCGCGTAAAACACGGGGTAAATTCCCAATTTTTTCCCCTTATCCCACCCAGTGATATCCTGTTTCGTGAAATGCAACAGAGCGGAAGCTCGGATCACAAGCGGGGAAGTCATGGAACTTATTATCAGTCTTATCGCAGGCGCTGTCGGTGGCAACGTGGCGGGCAAAACCGTCAGTTCAATCAACCAAGGCACCCTGATCAATTCGATCGCGGGTATCGTCGGAGGCGGCGTTGGCGGACAGATCCTTTCGATGATCGGTGCGGGCGCGCTTTCAGGCGGCGGCATGGATTTGATGGGCATCATTGGCCAATTGGCATCGGGTGGTGTTGGTGGAGGTGCCTTGCTTGCCATTGTCAGCGTGATCAAAAACGCGATGTCCAAATAAAACCATCAACGAGTTTATCGAGTGTTGTTTTAAGCAGAAGTTGGGTAGCGAGTGCGGGGGGGGCTGATGCCCCCTTTTTTTGCTCAGGCAAACAACCCGTCAGGTGCGCCGCGCCGCCTCTACGAGAGCCTGCCCCAGAATAACCGTACCTGCAGCCCCGATCACACCACCTGCCACTCGGTTTAGGCGCAATAGTGCAGTCGGGCTTTTCATCCACCCCCGCGCCTTGGCCGCCAAAAAAGCGTAGGGTGTAAGCGTGCTGAAGAGAACCAAGATTGTCAGCGCCGACAGTTCAGCCCATGACAGAAAGCTGATGATTTCCAAATCCACGACGGTTGGCAATAGGGCGAGGTAAAAGACAATCGCCTTGGGATTGGAGAGCGTGACTGCGATCCCACCAAGAAAAGCCTTGGCTGTTCCACGCCCCTTTTGCTTATGCACCTGGGTCACACCAACCTCGCTGCACCAGAATTTGTAGGCCAGATAGATGAGATATAATCCACCAAGGAGTTTGACCGCGATGAAGGCACCTGAAAAAACTTTGGCGATAGCAGCGAGGCCTACAATAGCCACCGTCAGATAGATCAAGTCACCTATTGCAATACCGGCAAGCATATACATCGCAATACGGAACCCACCGCCGAGAGATTGACCCACCAGAGCAGCAATGCCTGGGCCGGGGATCACAGCGGCAATGGACAGAGCAATTGCATAGGTGAGAAGCGGAGCTATGCTTTCCATTTGCGGGAGCCTCTTGTCAAAACACACGCACATTAGCTTCCACCTTCCAAGCCAACAAGATAAATGGCACGCTTTTTGGCCGGTTTCTTCTCCTCATCCCTTGCCTAACCACGCCTCGCTTTGTAGGCATAAACCGACACATCAAAGAGGGCCTTCTCATGCCGCATAGCGACCCGAAAACCCTTGTTTCGACCGAATGGCTTGAAACCCATCTGAAAGATCCGGACCTGCGGGTGATTGATGCCAGCTGGTATCTTCCCGATATGGGACGCGCCGGAAAAGCCGAGTATGACGCAGATCATATTCCCGGCGCACGGTTTTTCGACATAGACGAAATCGCCGACCTGCGCTCCAATCTGCCCCACACCGTGCCCCCGGTTGAAAAGTTCATGTCGCGAATGCGCGCGATGGGCATTGGGGACGGACATCAGGTGGTGGTCTATGACGGCATGGGCATGTTCTCGGCCGCGCGCGTCTGGTGGATGTTTCGCCTGATGGGCAAGATGGATATTGCCGTGCTGGATGGGGGTTTCCCGAAGTGGAAGGCCGAGGGGCGCCCGATTGAAGACCTGCCACCGGTCGTCCGCGACCGTCACATGACAGTCAGTCGACAGGCCCACATGATCAAGGATGTGACCCAGGTGGCCGCAGCTTCAAAACTGGGTGATTACGAAATCATCGACGCCCGTTCGCCAGAACGGTTCCGCGGCGAAGCCCCAGAGCCGCGTGAAGGAATGCGCGTAGGCCACATTCCGAATTCGAAAAACCTGCCCTTTGGCAACTTGTTCAATGCCGATGGCACCATGAAGGACAAAGCGGGCATCCGCGATGCCTTCAATGCGTCCAAAGTGGACCTCGACAAACCTGCAATCTTGTCCTGTGGCTCGGGCGTGACCGCCTGTATTCTGGCTCTGGCCATGGAACGCATTGGCCATAATCGCCACGCTGTCTATGACGGAAGCTGGTCGGAATGGGGCATGTATAATGACCTGAAAGTCGCAACCGGAGAATAACGCGATGTTCAATTCCCTCAACGCTCAGCCCGTCGACAAGATCATGGCGCTGATGCAGATGTATCGTGAGGACCCTCGCGATAACAAGATCGACCTTGGTGTCGGAGTATATAAGAACGCACAAGGTGTGACCCCGGTCATGCGCGCGGTGAAGGCCGCGGAAAAGGTGCTTTGGGATATCGAAAGCACCAAGTCCTATACCGGTCTGGCCGGTGATCCCGCCTATAGCAATGCCTTGTCAGGACTGGTTCTGGGTGACGCGAAGGACAACACTCGCCTCTCGATGGCCGCACAACCCGGCGGCACCGGTGCAATCCACCAGGCGGTGGAGCTTATCAAGATGGCCAACCCGGGCGCCACCATCTGGTTGTCCGCCCCGACCTGGCCGAACCACCCCTCGATCATCAAACATCTCGGGATGACGATGGCGGAGTATCGTTATTTCGACAACGCCACCCGCGCAGTTGATTTCGACGGTATGATCGAAGACCTGAAGGGTGTGAAAGCGGGTGACGCGGTGTTGCTGCATGGCTGCTGCCACAACCCGACCGGCGCAAATCTGAACTTTGAACAGTGGAAAGAAGTGGCCGCACTTCTGGAAGCCAAAGGCGCAATTCCCTTCATCGACATCGCCTATCAGGGCTTTGGTGATGGTCTGGAAGAAGATGTCGCTGGCGTGCGCCTGATTGCTCAGGCCGTACCGGAAGTGATGATCGCCGCCAGCTGCTCGAAAAATTTCGGCATCTACCGTGAGCGTACCGGACTTCTGATGACCCTTTCGGCCAATGCCGATCAGGCGGGCATCACCCAGCAAAACCTGACCCATCTGAACCGTCAGAACTTCAGCTTCCCGCCCGATCACGGCGCGCGCCTTGTGACCATGATCCTGGAGGATGACGGTCTGAAAGCGGACTGGATGGCAGAACTGGAAGAGGTCCGTCTGGGTATGCTTAGCCTGCGTCAGCAACTCGCCGACGAACTGCGCAGCCGCACCAATTCGGATCGCTTCGGCTTTATCGCTGAACACCGCGGCATGTTCTCGCGCCTTGGCGCGACGCCTGAGCAGGTCGAAAAAATGCGCGTGGATTACGGGATCTATATGGTCGGCGACTCGCGTCTCAACATCGCGGGACTCAACAAAGACACCGTGCCGGTTCTGGCCGAAGCGATTGTGGCAGCTGGCGTCTAACCCTTTACTGTCGATACCCAAATAAAACAAAGGGGACGCATTTCGCGTCCCCTTTTCCGTTAGATCTATGTGTCCTTCAGCAGCTTTTCTTCTGACTGAAAATATCCTCGCCGAAGGCATTGCCGCGCCCGAAGGCGCGGCAATTTCTGCTTACGCGTTGGTGAACTCGGGATAGGCTTCCATGCCCAGTTCAGCCACATCCAGCCCGCGCATCTCGTCATCCGCATCCACCCGCAGGCCAACGATGCCTTTGATCAGGTTGAAGAGGATATAGCTGACCACGAAGGTGAACCCGCCGATGGCTGCAAAGCCGATGATTTGGGTCACGAAGCTTGCGTCGCTATTGGTCCAAGCCACAATGAACGTGCCCCAGAAGCCAGCGATCAGGTGGACCGGGATGGCGCCAACCACGTCGTCGATCTTAAGCTTGTCCAAGAGCGGCACAGCGTAGACCACAATCGCGCCACCAACACCGCCGATAATCAGCGCTTGGAACAGGCTCGGAGCGAGCGGTTCAGCGGTGATCGACACAAGGCCGGCCAGCGCACCGTTCAGCACCATGGTCAGATCCGGCTTGCCAAAGCTTACCTGGGTCAGGATCAGAGCAGCAACGGCACCCGAAGCCGCAGCCATATTGGTATTTGCGAAGATCCGGCTTACGTCGCTGACGTCACCAATGGTCCCCATGGCAAGCTGCGAGCCGCCATTAAAGCCGAACCAGCCGAGCCACAGGATGAATGTCCCCAGCGTAGCCAATGCGAGGTTCGAACCGGGCATGGCAATCACACGGCCATCTTTGTATTTGCCCAGACGCGGACCCAGCACAAGCACACCTGCGAGGGCTGCGAAACCACCGGCTGCGTGCACAATGGTCGAGCCTGCGAAGTCCTGGAAGCCCAGACCATCGAGCCAGCCGCCACCCCACTTCCATGACGCTTCGATCGGATAAACCACACCGGTCAGAAGAACGACAAAGAACAGGAACGGCCACAGTTTGATCCGCTCTGCCAGCGTACCCGAGACAATCGACGCGGTGGTCGCGCAGAACATCAGCTGGAAGAAAAAGTCCGACCCGACAGAGGCATAGCTGACGTCCGCCATATCAGCACCAACGCCCACAGGCTCCAGTGCGGCAGGCGCAATCGCCCCAAGGAAGCCCGGAATAATCCATGCGTCGCCCGGGTACATCAGACCGTATCCGACCAGCCAATACATGAGCGCCGCAAAGGAAAAGAGCGACACGTTCTTGATCAGCTGCATCGTCACGTTTTTCGACCGCACGAGCCCTGCTTCGAGCATCGCAAATCCAGCTGCCATCCAGAAGACCAGAAAGCCGCCCATCAGGAAGAGGAGTGTGGTGAAGATGAACTGGCTGTGGGCTGCGGCTTCGCCTTCCGCCAGAGCCATTCCGGGCAAGGCAACCAACCCTGCGGTGAGTAATAGTCGTTTCATGGTCATCCCCTCAGATTGCGTCCAGATCGGTGTCGCCGGTGCGCACACGCAGCGCGCTTGCGACATCCAATGTGAAAATCTTGCCGTCACCGATCTTGCCGGTCTGTGCGGACTTGGCGATGGTGGTGACCACCTCTTCCGCCAAGTCGTCCGCAACAACGATTTCCAGTTTCATTTTCGGCAAGAAGTTCACGTCATATTCCGCACCGCGATAAATCTCGGTGTGTCCCGCCTGGGCTCCGAACCCTTTGATTTCCGTTACCATCATTCCGCTTACTCCAAGATCCACGAGCGCCTCGCGCACCTCGTCGAGCTTGAACGGCTTGATCGCTGCAATGATCAGTTTCACGCCTGTCTCCTTTTCTCTGGGCACGAAACCTGATCGCGCCGTCCCCCATATCGAGGCGGATTGCGCGGTTTTTGGGCAGGGTGAGGGGGTTAAAAGAGGGAGAAAAGGCATCACAAAGCGGCTAATGCGTAAAAATGCTGCGCCTGCAAAATGTGTGTGCTTAATTTTTCACCATTAGACAAGCCGTGCAAAACCCTGCCCATGGCCTCACGAAAACTCGCATCACGCGTTGGATCGGACTACACAGAGGCCTGTTGATTCGTTACCTTCGCCTCAACGAGCAGATCTGGATCCTGAAAAGATGAGCCCATCCGGCCGCAATCGCCCCGTACTGGTGGCTGACAAACGTTACTCCTCTTCCAAAGCGGCGGCCAAGAAACCCGCCGCAAAGAAAGCTGCGCCCAAGCGCAAGTCACCTGCCCCCAAACGCGGAGGCGGAGGAAAGAAGGGCGGCGGCGGCATCCTGATGTGGCCGGTGCATCTGGTCATGTGGGTGCTGCGCCTGATCTGGCGGCTGATGTGGAAAGGCGCGGTGGTTGTTGCGCTGATCATCGGTTTGGCGGTGTTTTATTTTGCCTCGACCATGCCCGAGCTCAACACCATGCTCGACGGCCGAGCCAAAGGGTCCGTCACAGTTCTTGATCGCTATGGCGACGTCTATGCATGGCGTGGCGATCAGCGCGGCGGCACAGTAACCACGGAAACTGTCAGCCCCTTTCTGCGTGACGCTGTCGTGGCATCGGAAGATAAGCGGTTTTATCGCCATCTCGGCCTCAGCCCACGCGGCATCGCCTCTGCCATCCGCATCAATATGCGTGAAGGGCGTGGACCTTTGTCTGGGCATGGCGGTTCGACGCTGACACAACAGGTGGCAAAGCTCCTGTGTCTGGGTGTGCCTTATGACGCCGATAAATGGGACAGCGAAGCGGCCTATGAAGCTGACTGCCGCAAGGGTTCGCTTTGGCGCAAAATGAAGGAAGCCGTTTATGCGATGGCGTTGGAGGCAAAGTTCTCCAAGGCTGAAATCCTGACCATCTATTTGAACCGAGCATATTTGGGGGCGGGGTCCCATGGGTTTGATGCGGCTGCACGTCGTTATTTTGCCATACCAGCCGCAAAACTTAACCCGGCACAGGCCGCTATGCTGGCGGGCATGTTGCCGAAACCCTCGGTTTACGCGCCCACCAACAACCTGAAACGATCACAGGATCGCGCTGCAACGGTGCTGCGGATGATGCGCGAACAGGGCTACATTTCTCCGAAACAAGAAAAAAAGTTTCAGAACAATCCGGCGGTGCTGTCGCGGGCGGCCAAAGCGCAGGCCGGTGGCTATTTCGCCGATTGGATCATGCGCGACATGCCCGCATTCCTGACCCGCAAGACCACTGAAGATGTGGTGATCAAATCCACCCTTGATCCCGCCATTCAGACCGCCGCCGAAGACGCCATCGACTGGGTGTTTGAAAATAAGGTGCGCGAAGGATCGAAAGCACAGGCAGCCATCGTGGTGATGAGCGCCGATGGTGCGGTCCGCGCCATGGTCGGTGGACGCGAAAAACGTGTGGTTGGTGCCTTTAACCGGGCAACCCAGGCCAAGCGCCAGACCGGATCCTCGTTCAAACCCTTTGTCTATGCCGCCGCTCTGGATCTGGGATACAAGTGGAATGACTTTGTGCTGGACGAACCCTATTGCCTGAACATTCCGGGTTCTGGCGAATGGTGCCCCAAGAACTACACCCGCAAACATTACGGGAATGTCAGCCTGACCGAGGCGTTGGCCAAGTCACTCAACGTGCCGGCGGTAAAGGTGTCCGAAGCCGTTGGGCGCGAGGCGGTCAAGACGGTTGCCTCGACATTTGGGATCGAAAGTGATCTGGCAGCCGGTCCCGCATTGGCGCTTGGCGCGTCTGAAAGCACTCTCTTGGAAACCACCGGGGCCTATGCGGGTATTTTGAACGGCGGTTCATCTGTGACACCTTACGGGCTGACCGAGCTTACGCTTGTTGGGGACAAAAGCCCGCTCATGACCCAAACGGGTGGCATGGGTGAACGCGTAATCTCGAAATCCGCCGCCAAACAGCTTGTCTATATGATGAGCCAAGTGGTTGAAAAAGGATCCGGCCATCGCGCTCGTCTTAAAGGGCGCGAAGTGGCAGGCAAAACCGGCACCACCCAAGGGGCCAAGGACGCTTGGTTCATCGGCTTTACCGCGGATTATGTCGCTGGAATCTGGATGGGTTACGACGACAACACGCCGCTTAAAGGTGTGACCGGAGGCGGTTTGCCCGCCGAGATCTGGAAAGTTGCCATGAAGAAGATCCATGCCGACATTCCTGCTCGCCCTCTTCCCATGATCCGCCCCGGCCAAACCCCACGTTTTGAAGGTGAGGTCTTTTCTTCTGAATCTGACACATTCGGACGCCCGCCCTCACAACAAGGTGGAAACCTTGGTGACGTGGTCGAAGATGTGCTGATCAACGTAATCCGTGGGATTTTTGGCCAGGGCAACTAAGCGCGACACCCCCCTGTCCCGGCGAGTATCGCGGCAACCGCCGTGCCCAGCGCATCAGTGGTTGCCGTAAGACAATTTTTCACGCACAGCGGAATAACCAGCACCGCGGCGTCCTAGTTTACGCTGACCATCACGCGTTTTCTTCCGCAAGCGTATCAACCAGAGCAACCAGAATGCGCCCCCAGCCCGCTTCGTGATTGTCACGTGTCTCTTCGCTCAGAAAGCGTACATGGGTGAGCTTCAGATGCGTCCCACCGTCAGCATCGGCAAAATCGAGTGTCACCGTGCTATCATCCACCGAATAAGGGCTTTCCCAGGTAAAGACGATGCGATCATGCGGCGAGATTTCGCGATATGTGCCAGCGTGAGGGATCTCGCCGCTTTCGGGCTTCATGATGATCTCGAACCGCCCACCTTCCCGTGGGTCCGTATTGGCGCTTGGGACACTCATATCCGGGCCGGGCAACATGAATTTTTTCAACATTTCGGGTGACAGCCATGCCTCGAACACCGCTTTGCGCGGGGCTTTGATAATACGGTCAACACTCAGGGATAAATCAGTCATCATTTTCTCCTTTATCTGTGATCAACACATCCAATGCCTCAAGACGCAGCGCCCAAATTGAGCGCAGCCCGGCGAACCAGTCATCTACAAGTCGCAACGGGTCCATCTGCACTTCGATCATATGCTCGCGCCATTCGGTGCGACGCACCACCAGCCCGCCCCGCTCCAGCACTTTGATATGCTTCGAGATGGCGTTCAGGCTGATCTCAAACTGGCGGTGAATATCCGTTACCCGCATCGGACCGTGCTGCGCCAACAACGTCAGGATCTGTCGGCGGGTGGGGTCACTCGCGGCCTTGAGGATTTCGCTCAGGCGATCTTCTGCGATTCGATCATTTTTTCGTTCAACCATACGGATGAATAACATACCTCACCGCATCAATCAACCATGTGGATGAATGATAAGACAAACAAAAGCCCCGACGCCGCAAAACGCCGAGGCCAAATCTCAGATATCCGTAAAGATCAGAATTTCGCGAGATCCCGGATCAACACGTCCAGATCACCCTTGCGCTTATCCAACATCGCACCGATTTCCTTGCGCTCGGATTTCACGATCGAAATCCCTTCGACATGCATATCGATGAATTTGCCGTTTTTGGCCGACACGATGAAAATAACATCGAACGGTGACTGTCCTGCCAATTTGGTTTTGGTCAACACTTCAAACCGGCTTTTGACCTGCTGCGTGCTGACAACTTCAATCTTACCGCCTTCAAACTCGCGGAACCGGCTGCCATATCGATTGGCGATATAGCCGGTAAACGCTTTGATAAAAGCTGATTTCTGTCCGCTTGATGCCGAACGACCATCAACACCCAATGCAGCAAGGGCGATAAATTTGGTATCTGCATATTGCTTAAAGACACCTTCAAACCGGCTGATCATCTTGGCCTCGGATTGCCCCGAATTGATGATGGAGTTGATGTCTGACACCACCTTGCCAATCAGGATCTCTGCCTGCCCCGCCGAAATCGCCGCCATCGCAGCCCCCGGCATGACCAATGCAGCCGCCAAACCACCGACAACCATACGTCTGTTCATCATCGCAATCTTACCCATCATAAGCCTCGTAAAGATCATCTAACTCATCATCCTCGACCACCTGACCAAGCTCATAGCGACGACTGTCGAGGTAGTAGAGTTGCAAGGTCGAATACCCGTCACCATCACTATAAAGGATACTGTCCACACTATCAGCGAAATCGTATCGATCACCAAATTTTGACACGACCCAGGCGGCTTTTGGAAGATGCCGCACTTCGGTCGGCAATGCATAGCCTAGTGGGTTCAATACAAAATCGACGAGGATCCCTATGCCGTCACGTTCCGTCGACGCGCCGAAGAACGGAAGCACCACATAATCACCTTCCGGAGCACCCCAGACGTGAAGCGTTTCGCCAAAATCACTGTTGCGCTCTTCCAGCCCGATATCGCTGGCCACATCAAACAGACCCAAAAGCCCGAGGGTCGAATTGAACAGGAAGCGCACGGAATTGTGCACCGCATCATCAACCTTGCCCTGCAGGAACTTGTTCACCACAACGCCGGGCAAGCCAGCATTGTCCGAAAAATTGGTCACGGCAACGCGGGCCGGTTTCGGAACCTGCCCATAGACATCGGACGCCGGGCTAATCAACGCCTTGTCCAAAGTAATATTCGCGCGATGGGTTCGGCGGTTCTGTTCTTCATGCGGATCCGCGTAGCCTGTTGGGCTCGGCGCCTGCGAGCATGCTCCGAGTACAACAAGGGCCGCTATGGCCAGGAGATTGATGTGTTTCATCGACAGCTATTGCACCCATCTACCGCAAATACCGAGCTCGGGCGTCTATCCTCTGATCTACGTATCCGGTGACACATATAGGTTGATATCAGTTTGCCCAGAGGGGATCATCTTTGCTTGAATAAATGTGACTATTTGGCGACAGGGATTTGCAGCTTTTTGCCGAATAGCCAGCATTTCGCAACGAACTCTTCCTGCATCCGCGCAGGGTGCAGGAGCGAGGCTAGACAACCAACCACCCAAGAAAGCGTGATATACACACTGAATAATAGTTTCCCGTGGAACCACACTTCAATGGTCTTTCTGATCACCCGCCTCAAAGACAATTTCATCTGGGCGTATCAAGACGAGCAAGCGGCGCATTTCGACTTTCCCAATTCCGCGAACCGGGCTAGCGTCCGGGAAACGAGATGAGGAGACACGCGACATGAGTGGATTTGAGAAAAGACTTGCCGAAATCGGCGTCACCCTGCCCGATGCTCCAGCACCTGCGGCCAACTACGTTCCATATGTTCAGATTGGCGATCTGGTCCATGTATCTGGCCAGATTTCGATGAAGGACGGTGAATTTATTGTCGGCAAGCTTGGGGACAATATGGATGCCGAAACCGGCGCTGCTGCAGCCCGACAGTGTGCGATTGCACTGCTGGCACAGGTCAAAGCGGCCTGCGGAGGCGATCTGGACCGACTGCAACGCGTGGTCAAACTGGTCGGCTTCGTAAATTCCACCTCAGACTTTGGCGACCAGCCGAAAGTGATCAACGGCGCATCGGACTTCATGGTCGAGGCCCTCGGGGATGCTGGCCGACATGCTCGATCGGCTGTCTCTGCTGCCAGCTTGCCGTTTGGCGTGGCTGTTGAGATCGAAGGGATCTTTCAGATCAAATGACCCCACTGCCATCCGCATTCCTGAATGCCCCAATAGCCCATCGCGCCTTGCATGACGTGAATGATGGCCGCCCGGAAAACTCCCGCGCGGCCATTCGCGCTGCTATCGAGCAGAGGTATGGCATCGAAATAGACCTGCAATTGTCCAGCGACGGGCAAGCCATGGTGTTTCACGACTACGACCTGACGCGACTGGCCGAGGACAAAGGGGCGATTCGCCTGAGGGCGGCAAATGAGTTGCAGAACATCCCTCTTCGTGGAGGGAATGAAGGCATCCCCACATTTTCTGAAGTCCTTGAAATCATTGGCGGCAAAGTTCCACTTCTTATTGAAATCAAGGATCAGGACGGGGCAATGGGTCCGCGTACTGGCGTCTTGGAGCAAGCTGCAGCGGAATGCCTGAAGTCCTATGAAGGGGATGTGGCGATCATGTCCTTCAACCCGCATGCCGTGCTGGAATTTGCAAAGCATCGTGATGATCTGCCATTGGGGCTTGTGACTTGCGCCTACCTGCAAGAAGACTGGCCCCTCTTACCTGCTGCCACGCGGAATTACCTGCGCGACATTCCAGATTTCGACCGGGTTGGCGCCAGTTTTATTAGCCACGACGTGGCCGATCTTGGCAGTGATGCGGTAACGCGGCTACAGGATCGCGGAACTCCGATTCTGTGCTGGACGGTGCAATCGCGAGAGGTCGAACACACGGCCCGCGCCATTGCTGACAACATCACATTTGAAGGCTACGAGGCTTGACCTCGTCCCGCCGCCCTGCCTCAATAAGCCGGTGACAGACACTCAGGTGAACATTCGCGCCCACGCCAGCCTTTCGGAGATTGCTCCGCAAGACTGGGATGCCTGCGCCTGCCCCGAAGCTGCCTCCGATCGCCCCATTGATCCGTTTACAACTCACCGGTTTCTATATGCGCTCGAACGATCCGGCAGTGTCGGCGGGCAGACAGGATGGCACCCTCACTATCTGACCGTCACAGCGGATGACCGGATCATCGCCTGTGCCCCGCTTTACGGGAAATCCCACAGTCAGGGGGAATATGTTTTCGATCACAGTTGGGCGGATGCCTATCAGCGGGCTGGTGGGAGTTATTATCCGAAGCTACTTATGGCGGTGCCATTCACGCCAGCAACTGGGCGGCGCCTGCTGACGCGATTGGGCTATGAGACGATTGGACAAGCGGCGCTAATTCAAGGGGCCGTCCAACTTGCGGCCGAAAACGAGCTGTCCTCTTTGCACATCACGTTCTGCACCAAAGACGAATCCACTGCCGGGCAGGCTATGGGCCTTCTGCCGCGTGCTGGCTTGCAGTATCACTGGGAAAATCAGGGGTTTTCAGATTTCGACGCCTATTTGACCAGTCTCAACTCTCGCAAACGCAAGGCCATCCGAAAAGAGCGTCGCACCGCGCAGGGGTTTGGCGGTGAGATTGTTGCGCTGACGGGTGCAGACATCCAGCCTGCCCACTGGGACGCCTTCTGGAACTTTTATCAGGACACCGGCGCGCGCAAATGGGGAAGCCCCTATCTAACCCGCCAATTTTTCGATCTGCTGCATGACAATATGCGTGACGACATTTTGCTGGTGCTTGCGCTGCGGCATGGCACCCCTGTTGCCGGGGCATTGAACCTTATTGGGCGTGACACGGTTTTTGGGCGCTATTGGGGCGCGATCGAACATCATCCCTGCCTGCATTTTGAGCTGTGTTACTATCAGGCCATCGACTTTGCCCTGACCCATGGCATGTCGCGCGTCGAAGCGGGTGCTCAGGGGGATCACAAACACGCGCGCGGATATGCCCCTGTTCAAACGCATTCTCTGCACTGGATCCGCGACGAAGGGTTTCGCGATGCGGTTGCCCGGTTTGTGGAAGAAGAAGCAGCGCTCGTCAAAGAGGACATCGCGGCACTGGCCGAACTGGGACCATTTCGCAAATCTGACAAATGAAAGGGATCACCATGCCCAAACTGACTGAAGAGGACCGGCAGAACCTTCTTCCAGCGCTTTATGAAGCAGGCTGGAAGCCAGCGGACGGCCGGGATGCGCTGAATAAAACGTACAAATTCTCAGGTTTCGTCGAGGCGTTCGGCTTTATGACCCGCGCGGCGATATATGCCGAGAAATGGAACCATCACCCGGAATGGTCAAATGTCTACAACCGAGTAGACGTCACCCTCACGTCGCATGATGTGGGCGGTCTAAGCGAACGCGATGTAAAACTGGCACAAAAACTTGATGCTTTGGCCGGGTAGGAATATCTGGGTCTAATACGTTGCAACGCAGATCCGTTGTCCATTGAATTGGCCACAGTCTAGGTTGCAAGACATGCGGGATTGTTAGGAGATCAAAATGAGCCATATCGTAGTGATTGGGGCTGGCCAGGCTGGGTCCTCCCTTGTGGCCAAACTGCGCAATTCCGGGTTTGAAGGTCAGATCACCCTGATTGGTGAGGAAACCGCCCCCCCATATCAGCGCCCACCTTTGTCCAAAGCCTATCTGTTGGGTGATATGGCACTGGAGCGTCTCTATCTGCGCCCCGAAAGTTTCTATGAAGATAATAACATCGCCCTGCGCCTTGGCACCCGTGTGGATGCCATCGACACTGACGCGAAAGAAGTGGTGATCGGGGAAGAACGCCTTTCCTATGATCAACTGGCTCTGACCACCGGCTCTGCTCCGCGCCGCCTACCCGCCGCCATCGGGGGAAAGCTGGAGGGCGTGCATGTGGTCCGCACGCTGGAAGACGTGGACCGGATGGAACCCGAATTTACCGAAGGGCGTCGCGTGTTGATTGTTGGTGGTGGCTATATCGGGCTTGAAGCCGCAGCTGTCGCCGCCAAAAAAGGATTGCAGGTCACATTGGTCGAGATGGCAGACCGGATCCTGCAACGGGTCGCGGCACCCGAGACCTCGGATTACTTTCGCACCCTGCACACCAACCACGGTGTCAAAATCCTTGAAGGGGTTGGCCTTGAAACCCTGACCGGAGAGGGCCGCGTCACCAGTGCACGCCTGTCAGACGGGATGGAAATCGAGACAGATTTTGTCATCGTCGGCGTGGGGATCACCCCTGGCACGGCACTGGCCGAAGCGGCCGGGATTACACTCGACAACGGCATCAAAACCGATGCGCAAGGCCGCACCTCTGCCCCCGATGTCTGGGCAGCAGGCGACTGCGCATCCTTCCCCTATCGCGGCGAACGGATCCGGCTGGAAAGCGTGCCCAACGCCATTGATCAAGCAGAAGTGGTCGCCCGCAACATGCTGGGCGAAAGCATCGAATACGTCGCGAAGCCTTGGTTCTGGTCGGATCAGTATGATGTGAAACTGCAAATCGCGGGTCTGAATGCGGGCTATGACAATGTGGTCACGCGCGACAGCGGCGATGGTGCGATCAGCTTTTGGTATTATCTTGGCGACACGCTTTTGGCGGTGGATGCGATGAACGACCCGCGCGGCTACATGGTGGGTAAACGGCTGATCGAAAGCGGAAAATCTCCAGGCAAGGTGGCGATTGCTGATCCTGCCACAGAACTGAAGACCCTTTTGAAATGAGGATTATCGCAGGGCGTTTTCGTGGGCTGGCGCTGGCCAGTGTTGGCAAAGGGGATGCGGGGGCGCATCTGCGTCCCACCACAGACCGCGTCCGCGAAAGCCTGTTTTCAATGCTGACGGGTGGGCGATTTGGTGATCCAATTGAGGACGCCCGAGTGCTCGACCTGTTTGCCGGAACCGGCGCCTTGGGGCTGGAAGCCCTATCGCGGGGCGCCTCTCATGTCACATTCGTGGATGATGGACGGAAATCGCTCTCTCTCATCCGGGAAAACGTTGCCAAGTGCCGCTGTAAAGACGAGGTGACAATTGTGAAGCGGGACGCCACTCGACTCCCGGAAGGCACTCCCCACGACCTTATTTTCCTCGACCCACCCTACGGCAAAGGAATGGGCGAGAAAGCATTGGCATCAGCCATGACAGGGGGCTGGATTGCCCCCGGAGCATTGATTGTCTGGGAAGAGAATGCCGAGATCACCCTGCCCGACGGCGTCGAACTTCTCGACAGCCGCCGCTATGGCGACACAGTGATCTCTGTTTGTGAAATGGTGGACTAATCCGCCACCAATCGCTTAGCCCCAAGTGGGGTGGAACTTGTCCGCCGGTGAGAGCGTGAAGATCTCGCAGCCATCCGCCGTCACGCCAACCGAGTGCTCGAACTGCGCCGACAGAGTTTTGTCGCGGGTGATTGCGGTCCAGTCATCGCCAAGGATCTTGGTTTCCGGGCGACCCAGATTAACCATCGGTTCGATGGTAAAGAACATGCCCTCTTCAAGAACCGGCCCCATGCCGGCGCGGCCATAGTGCAACACGTTGGGTGGGGCGTGGAACACCCGGCCAAGCCCGTGACCGCAGAAATCGCGCACAACTGACATGCGTTTTTCTTCCACATGTTGCTGGATGGCGTGCCCGATATCACCAAAGGTATTGCCCGGCTTCACCGCAGCAATCCCGGCCATCAGCGCGTCATGCGTGACCTGAATCAGACGCTCGGCAAACGGTTTGATCTTGCCCACTTTAAACATGCGCGACGTATCACCATACCAGCCATCAACAATCACCGTCACGTCGATGTTGAGGATATCCCCCTCGACCAGCTCATCATGTTTACGACCTGACTTCTCGTTCTTCATCTTCGGGGTTTTGGATCCCGGAATGCCGTGACAGACCACATGGTTGAGCGAAATACAGGAGGCGTGTTTGTAGCCCTTGTAGCCGATGGTCGCAGACACGGCACCCGCCTCGTCCACCATATCCTCGATCGCCTTATCTAAATCGGCCGTGGTCACGCCCGGGGCCACCATCAGCGCAACCCGGTCCAGGATCTCAGCCGCCAGCTTGCCAGCGGCATGCATGCCCGCGAAATCTTCGGGGTTATAGAGGCGGATCCCCTCTTTGGTCACGCGCATCTTGTCATCCATCGCCATCATCCTTCGGCTCTCACAGCGGCTGTTTTGCTCTAAATAGGGCAGTCATTGCCAAATCGCCAGAGGCTTAGGGCAAAAGGTCAACAGGCTTGCCAATCTCCACCCCCTCTGGACTGATCACCGTGTCATAACACAACACCCCAACACCCGCTGCTCGTGCATATTCAAATTCCCGCGCATAGTTGGGATCAATATCTCGGGCCAGATCGAAACGATCACAATCGGTGCGTTGAACCAGATAGAACATAACCGCGCGATGCCCTTCGCGCACCATGTTGGACAGCTCCCCCAAATGCTTCGCCCCGCGGGCGGTGACGCTGTCAGGAAACTCCGCCAGCCCGGATTTGCGTGATAGGGTCACGGATTTCACCTCAACATAGGTAAGCCCATCTCCTTCCAACAAGAAATCAATTCGGCTTTTTTCGCCATATTTCACCTCGGGACGCACGCGATCATAAGCGCCCAACTCGGGAAATGCGCGCACCTCCAATGCTGCCTTCAAAGCGCGGTTTGGCACCGAAGTGTCCACCCCAGTGAAATGGCCGTTTTCATGGTCCACCAGTCGCCAGCCATATTTCAGCTTTTTCTTCGGGTCGTCGTTGGGTTCAAGCCAGATTTTCGCGCCCGGCTCTGCCAGCCCCATCATCGACCCCGGATTGGCGCAATGGGCCGTCACTTCTCGCCCATCCTCAAGCGTGGCGTCAGCAAGAAAACGTTTGTAACGTTTGATCAGTCGGGCAGGGACAAGGGGGGTGGGAAATTCCATAACCCCGGCCTATACCGAAGAGACTAAAGGAGCAAGCGATGGCAAATCCTACAGCCGCAATGCTGGTGATCGGAGATGAGATCCTGTCGGGTCGCACCCAGGATACCAACACCCATTTTCTCGCGGGCAAACTGACGGCGATAGGCATTGATCTGAAAGAAGTGCGGGTTGTGGCTGATGATGCAGACACGATCGTTTCGGCGGTCAAGACGTTGGCACACAGCTATGATCACGTCTTCACATCGGGCGGGATTGGCCCCACCCATGACGATATTACAGCCGACTGCATCGCCACAGCTTTTGATGACCACATCGACATTCGCCAAGACGCCTATGACCTGTTGGCAGCGTATTACGCGCAGGACGGCAAGGACTTCAACACAGCCCGCCAACGCATGGCCCGCATCCCTGATCGCGCCCTACTTATCGACAATCCAGTGTCGGTCGCGCCGGGTTTTACACTCGAAAACGTACATGTCTTAGCAGGAGTGCCCAGCGTCTTCAAAGCAATGGTCGCCAGCGTGCTGGCAACACTCACCGGCGGGGCACCTCTTTTATCTCAAACCCGCCGCATCAATCGCGGCGAAGGGGATCTGGCGGGTCCACTGGCCGAACTGGCCCAGCAATTTCCCGATCTTTCAATCGGGTCCTACCCATTCCTGCATGAAGGGGTGTATGGTGCAAATATCGTAGTGCGCGGCACAGATGTCGCGCGCTTGTCTGATGCCATTGCCAAACTGAACCAGTTATTCCCGGAGGACACATGACCGCCAACGCCAAGCTGCACCAGGAATTGCCCAGCGCCGAGACGCTGATTGAGGTTTGTGAAGCGACCTGGCCCCCTGCAGATGTAAAGCGCGTTGGGGCCTGGATCATTCGTGACGGTCAAGGGGGTGGCAAACGCGTTTCCGCTGCAACCGAGAACTGGCCAACCACTGAGGCGGATCTTCCTTCGGCAGAAAAAGCAATGCGTGAGATCGGACAAGAACCGCTGTTCCAGATCAGGGCGGGGGATGAACATCTGGATGACATGCTCGAGCAGCACGGATATTCCAAAATAGATGAAGTGAACATCTGGGTTATACCCGTGGGGCGCCTGACCCATGAAACGCCTCCTCCGGTATCTGCCTTCTGCATCTGGCCCAATCTGGCTGTCATGCAAGAGCTGTGGAACCGTGGAGACATCGGATCCGAACGACAGGCCGTGATGGACCGGGCAGACTGCCCCAAAACCGGTCTGTTGGCACGGACGGATGACACGCCATCAGGTGTCGGATTTGTCGGGATCAGCGACGATATTGCAATGGTCCACGCCTTGCATGTGGAAGAAAGCCTGCGTCGGATGGGCACCGCACAAAATCTGTTGCGACAGGCCGCCCTCTGGGCAGAAGAACAGGGTGCAAAATATCTTTCGCTCATTGTCACTCAGGGAAACCAAGCGGCAAACCCGCTTTACGCCAATCTTGGCATGCATTTGGTTGGCCACTACCATTACCGCACAAAACAGGCCTAGGAGCAGAAAATGGGGCAGCAAAATAATGGGGTAACAGAGCTAGACCTGCCAATGGTCGACCCTCTGCCCGATGACATTCAAAAGTATTTTGATATTTGCCAAGAGAAACTCGGCCTCGTCCCCAACGTCCTTCAGGCATATGCCTTCGACATGGAAAAACTTCGCCCCTTCATGGCGATGTATAACGAGCTGATGCTGGGCGAAAGCGGATTGACCAAACTGGAGCGTGAGATGATCGCCGTGGTGGTCAGCTCGGTCAATCGCTGCTGGTATTGCCAGGTCGCCCATGGTGCAGCGGTGCGCGAACTGTCCGGTGATCCGCAACTGGGTGAAGCAATGGTGATGAACTGGCGCGTCGCTGATCTTGATGATCGCCAGCGCGGCATGCTCGGGTTTGCCGAGAAAATCACCAAAAGCTCATCCGAGATTGAAGAACATGATCGACAGGCGATGCGGATCCTCGGCTTTACGGACAAGGATATATGGGACATCGCCGCCACTGTGGGCTTCTTCTCAATGTCCAATCGCATGGCGTCCACCGTCGGCATGAAACCAAATGAAGAATACCACGCCCTGCATCGATGATACGCCTTTGGTCTGCCTTTCTTGTCTGTAGCCTCGCAAGCCCGACGCTTGCGCTGGAATTGCCGTCCGGGGCCGTGAAGAACGCAGAAATCCGTGTTGCACCGGCAGAGTTCGCGCGCAATCGCTTTGACGGGTCAGAGGTCCCCCAGATCAGCCTGCCGGGTGAAATGCAGGTGGAAGCCTGGCAGATCAACGGGGACGGACAGACAAATTACCAACTGATGCAAGCGATGCTAGATCAGCTTACAGACGATGGTTTTCGCGTTGTTTTTCAATGTCAGACTGTATCCTGTGGCGGCTATGACTTCCGCTTTTGGGTGGGTAAGTTTACCGCCCCTGATCTCTTCATTGATCTGGGCAGCTATCAGTACGCGACGGTTCAAAAAGGAGATGAATTTGTCGGGCTGTTGGTCAGTCATGGTGGCGCTGACGGGTTTGTACAGGTCAGCCGGACCGTCACTACTGCGGAAACTACACCCGCTTCGATCAGCACCACGCCCGCTTCATCCGTCACGTCAACAGGACTTGCAGGGGCGCTGCTGTCCACCGGACATGTGGTGTTGTCCGATGTGAGTTTTGAAACCGGGTCCGCCAGATTGGGTACGGGCTCTGATACTCAGCTCGCAGAATTGGCCGATTTTCTGAATTCTTCGCCCAATGCACGTCTGGCGCTCGTTGGGCACACCGATTCTGAGGGCAGTCTTGATGGCAACATCGCTCTGTCAAAGAAGCGCGCAATCAGTGTGCGAACGCAATTGGTCGAAGCATTCGGTGTTCCGGCAAATCAGCTTCTGGCAGAGGGTGTGGGCTTTCTTTCCCCTCTCAGCAGCAATCGGACCCCCGAAGGACGAGAATCCAACCGTCGCGTCGAAGCAGTTCTGCTCTCCACAGAGTAATTGCCCTTCCGGGTGAAGAAAAGGAGCGGCGCAGGTAAAACCTGGCCGCTCAAGACGTCCCACAGACAGGACAGGCGATATTGGGAAAGGCTGGTGTTACCAGCGATCAGGGCCTTTGGTCGCAAAGGCGTGGACCAGAAAATCGATGAATGCACGCACTTTGGGCTGGGTAAACCGGCCCGGCGGGTAAATCGCATAGATCCCCTGCGTGTCCATCGGCAAGTCCGGAATTGTGTCCTCGACCAGACCTTGCTCCATCGCATCTGCGTAGAGGAAGCTGGGAAGATAAGCGATGCCGAGGCCCGAGATCGCGGCATTCAGAAGTGATTGGCCATCATTCACCGACAACCACCCAGCGGAACGCACCTGACGGATCTCTCCGGACGGGGCTGGGATTTTCCACACGTTACCAGAGCTTTGGCTCGAATAGTGCAGCAATTTATGGGCATTGAGGTCGTCAATTCGCTCGGGGCGGCCGTATTTTTCGAAATAGGCCGGGCTTCCAACCATGCGGCGGGTGGTTGCGGCAATCTTGCGTGCTCTCAGAGAGCTGTCTTCCAGCTCTCCAACGCGGATTGCCATATCAAAGCCTTCGCTGATCAACTCTACATAGCGGTTGTTCAACACCATATTCACATTGATATCTGGGAATTCCTGCAAGAACTCTCCCAAAACCGGAGAAAGGTGGTTGACCCCAAAATCCGTCGCAACTGAGATACGCAGAATACCGGAGGGGGCAGATTGCATGGATGTAACCAGCGCGTCTGCTTCACCCGCATCATTCAGAACGCGACGCGCGCGGTCATAATAAGCAAGACCTATTTCGGTGGGGCTGACCCGACGTGTCGTGCGATTCAAAAGGCGCGCACCGAGGCGGGCTTCAAGACTGGAAACATGCTTGGAAACGGCAGATTTCGAAATCCCCATCTTCCTGGCAGCGTCTGTAAATCCACCTTGGTCCACGACGGTGGCAAAGGCTTCCATTTCAGTCAGTCGATCCATGTTCCATCTTTCTACAATACTATCCCCAGCAAGGAATTGTATCGCTGTGAAATGGGGCAAGACTGTGAAGGAGTGCGGACAATAACGGGGAAATTGCACGGATCGTTTGCGTCATGGAACTTATCCACAGGCACAAACCAACCCGTAGTTAATCCGTCATCATCTTGATAAGATTAATATTTCCCAAAAAAATCGAGAGCAAAAACGCCTTAAACACAACCTTCACATCAATTCAATCGGAGCAACACTTAAAAATCCAGGCAAAGATCTGTTCAACAATTGCGAGCTACACAGGAAGGCTCAGGACCGATAGCAGTGTGGTTTGGGCAATCAACGTGGCATCCATCTCGCGGTCCGCACCAAATGCGGACGCCAGAACATGGGCTACCTCACCGAGACTGCGGCCCATCCACTTCCTCTTGCTAAAAAAAATATCCCCGCCGGAGGCTCCGTCAGAGCCCCAAACGCAGCCCACCGATCAAAGCGATGCCGCCAGCCGCGACCCTTGGTCGATGGCACGCTTTGCGTCAAGCTCTGCGGCCACATCTGCCCCGCCTATCACATGGGCAGTGATCCCCTTTTGAGCGAGCTGATCCGCGAGTGTGCGATTTGAGATCTGCCCCGCGCAAAGGATCACGTTGTCCACCTCGATCACCTGTGGGTTCTCGCGAGTTTCTCCGGTGGATACCATTAGCCCCTCGTCGGTGATGCGCTCGTAATTCACGCCGCCAACCATCTCGACCCCTTTCATCTTTAGGGTCGCACGGTGGATCCAGCCAGTGGTCTTTCCCAATCCTTTGCCCAGCGCTTGCGCTTTGCGTTGCATCAGGGTCACTTGTCGCGCAGGGGCTTCGGGTTTTGGCCCTTCGGGGGACAGACCACCGCGAACCTCTTCGGGATCTGCCACGCCCCATTCAACCAGCCATTCCTCAAGGTTCTCTGTCGGGCTTTCCCCGGCCTGTGTCAGGAACTCGGCCATATCAAAGCCGATCCCCCCGGCGCCGATAATGGCTACACGGTCCCCAACTTCTGCACCGTCGCGCAACACATCGATGTAGGAAAGCACCTTGTCGCCGTCCTGCCCCTCAATTCCCGGATCACGCGGAGAGACACCGGTGGCGATGATCACCTCATCAAATCCGGTCAGATCATCCGCATTCACTTCTTTGCCCAATTGCAAATCGATATCCGATGCCTCGACCATGCGCTTGTACCAGTCGACAAGTCCCACGAACTCTTCTTTTCCGGGGATCTTCTTGGCCATGTTCAATTGACCACCCACCTGATCGGCGCGATCAAACAGGGTCACATCATGACCACGCTCGTCTGCAACAAGTGCAGTCGACAAACCGGCTGGTCCAGCACCCACAATGGCGATGGATTTCGGCGTGTCGGTCATCTCATAGGAAAGCTCGGTCTCATAACAGGCGCGCGGGTTGACAAGGCAGGTTGAGATCTTGCCGCCGAAAGTGTGATCTAGACAGGCTTGGTTGCAGCCGATGCAGGGCGCAATGCGATCGGCTTCACCCGCTGCGGCTTTGGCCACGAAGTCGGGATCTGCCAGAAACGGCCGCGCCATCGAAATCATATCCGCCGCGCCACCGGCCAGTACATCTTCGGCAGTGTCAGGGTTGTTAATCCGGTTGGACGTGATCACCGGGATTGTCACTTGCCCCATCAGCTTTTTTGTCACCCAAGTGAAAGCTGCACGCGGAACAGAGGTGGCGATGGTCGGGATACGTGCTTCGTGCCAGCCGATGCCGGTATTGATGATCGTGGCCCCGGCCTTTTCGATTTCCTTGGCGAGTTGCACAACCTCGTCGAAACTTGACCCATTGGGTATGAGGTCAATCATCGACAGGCGATAAATCACGATGAATTCTGGGCCTACAGCCTCGCGCACCGCTTTCACCACCTTGATCGGCAAACGCATCCGGTTTTCATATGACCCACCCCAGCGGTCCTCGCGCTTATTTGTATGGGTAACAAGGAATTGGTTGAGGAAATACCCCTCAGAGCCCATCACCTCGACCCCGTCATATCCAGCCGCCTTGGCGCGGGCTGCGGCGGTGGCGAAGTCGGCGATTTGTTTCTGGATGCCTTCTTCATCAAGCTCCTTAGGTGGGAAAGGCGAGATCGGGGATTTCAACGGACTGGCAGAAACACAATTCGGTCCGTAGGCATAGCGTCCTGCGTGCAGGATCTGCATGGCGATTTTACCACCTTCTTCATGCACACGATCTGTAACGGATTTGTGGTTGGCAATGTCTTGGTCCGAGAACAAACCCGCAGCACCGGGAAACACGCCCCCTTCAGCATTGGGCGCCATGCCGCCCGTTACGATAAGACCCGCCCCACCACGCGCCCGAGCGGCATAGAACTCAGCCACCCGGTTCCAGTCCCCACGCTCTTCAAGACCCGTGTGCATCGACCCCATCAGAACGCGGTTTTTCAGCGTCGTGTACCCGAGATCAAGCGGGGCAAGGAGGTTGGGGTAGCTGGTCATGATGCGCTCCTGTGGGGGAATCTGGTGCTGGCCGTATTACGTACTTATCCGTCCGGTCACATTGACGCGCGCGTAAAGCAATGTCATCTGAAACGCTGCGTAAGTTATCGGTCGTTGGACCGATTTTTCATGAGCACACTGATCAATCGATCGGCATTGTCCGAGGAAAAACAACGTATGTCTGCCTTACGCAGAGCAGCTGCAGTCGCTCCAAACCCCGCGCGCAATTGGCCATTGTGATGCCCGCTGTAAAGAAATGTCGTTCCGCAAGACGGGCTGGCCTCGGTGCGGAGGGCAAAGACTTGGCGCGCCCATCATACCGAACTTTCTGCCCGACAAGGCGCGCACTGATCGGAATGCGCGGACGCAGCACCATAGGTTACATCGTCTCGAGGCAATGTTTACGGAAGGCGCGTTTGAGCATGTCCAGCTCTGCGCGTAACAAATCCATTTCTGCCACGATATCATCGCCGACAGGCTGGCCCGTCACGATGGAGAAGTGGGCAAGCCGGTCCCCTGTTTCCGTGTCGGAAATCACGAAGGTCTGCACCCCATCGTTCAGAACTTCAACCGGGATCGGCACGCGCACCAAATAGTTGCCACGGTGGTCCGGATCCTCTTCGATTGTCATTCCGCCAATAGGTTTGGCCAGATGGCTGACCTCAAGATCCGGCAGGTCTAGCATGCTCCCCACATCCAGCACTCCTTCCCATACACCGGCATGAATGCGTGCTTTGGTCAAAGTCATGTCAGACATATGTCAGTCCTTTGCAATACGGAGGAAATGCTCAACTGCGATCACACTTCAGCACGCGGGCGTCTGCTGATGTTTATGTCTCGCAATACAATCTGGCTCATCTCTGGATTTTCGATCACCAGATCGACCCACATCCGCTCTACGCGCTTTTCGTTCATATTTGTATAAGCCAGGTCGAACTCAACTTCGACCTCTGCTCGTCCATCCTCGCTCAGATCTTCAAACGGAAGCTCGCGCACCAGCTGTTCCGTATTGGGGCCATGTTTGATGTTGAGGCGTGTGAAAATCTCGAGCTTCTTTTCCATCTCGACCACGGCATTCATCCGCACAAGGTGGCGTTGCTTCAAATCGTCGACAGAGGCGGCGGGCATCTCGATCACCAGCGACAGGAAAGACCCGTCAAAACGGAACACATCCATGCGCAGACCAAATGGTGCAAGGTCATCCTCTCTGGTATTGCGCACCTGCCGTACTGTCAGTTCAGAGCTACGGCAATCGTGAAACAGCATCACCTCTTCACCAAAAGTGGATTTGGTAGGAGCCGCAGCCAATCCGATTGGTGAAATGGGCATCCGCCACAGTTCCGGTCGATAGGACCAGTCGCAAAAGAGTGGTTTTGGAAAAGCGTTTGAGCCCACCATCGGCAGTGCCAATCGACTGTCTGCCACCCGGATCACATGATCCAGTTGGGCGCGCAGATGGCGCGCTGATCCACGCAATTTTCGTAATGTCGAGAGATCATATTCACGCACCTTACGCGCCAAACGCCCCCAATGTCGCGTTGCGCGCCACTGGATAAGGCGATGTCGAATACCGATGACGCGGTTGGGCATGAGAGCGTGACTCGTGTTAACTCTTTGACAGTGCCATCTTTATGGCGATTGTTTCGATTTTCAAACTGAATAGTTTCAATTCCACAAACGGCTTGGCAATTTCGCGGCATGTCCTCTTGATCTGTCTCTTTTTCGGAAAGACCGCCGCAATGCGTCGCACAATATCAGCATTTCCCCGTTGCCACCCACAGGACAGGCAGTAAGTTTCAGAGAATGACAATGAATGAGCAAATCCCCAATTCGTTTTGGCAGCCCGCCATGGAACGCCGAGAGCTATGGCGCAGCCTGCTCGGAATTATTTTGATCCATGTGGCGTTCTTTGCCGCCACATTTGTACTTTTTATCGCTGGGGGGCTGGCTCTGGGGATCACTCCACAGTCCATCCTTGGCGCAAGCACACCCGCGCAGACCATGGTGTTTTTCGCCACGTTCCTTGGGTATCATATCGGCCTCTGGCTGGTGGTACGGTTCCTACACAAACGCAACTATCGCAGCTTGTTCGGTCCAAGCGGACAGATCATGTGGCGCCACTTTTCTTATGGGTTTGGAGCGGCGGTTTGTTTGGTCTTCCTGGGGCTTTTCATCGAAGGGGTCGGGCTAATACCCAGCGGGGAACACCCTCAGCCCGAACTTCAGCAAAACATGCCCATATCGCTTTGGCTGACACTTCTGGTGCCAAGCCTCGCGTTGATCTTTATGCAAATCATGGCGGAGGAGCTGGTCTTTCGCGGCTATCTGCTCCAACAACTGCGCGCGCGTTTTTCTTCGATCTGGCTCTGGGCCGTGCTGCCGTCTTTCCTGTTCGGCATTCTGCATTTCGACATCTCGACCTACGGCGTGAATGCCTATTTCTACGTGCTGCACACCACAATTGCCGGAATCATTCTGGCGCTCATCACCTTGCGCACCGGGAATATCGGCGCTGCTGCTGGATTGCACATGGCAAACAACGCCGGTCTGGTGGTGATCGGGAATCAGGGCATACTGGACGGGCTTTCCCTGTTTCTTTCAAATCCCGTCCTGACCAGCACCTATGTCAGCGCCTCTATCCTGACCCAAACCTCGCTGATGGTTCTGGCCTTCCTTTTCTGGTGGTTCTGGCTTTACCCCCCCTCAAATACCGACAAGCAATTGCAAATGCCGTCGGGTAAGATTACTTAGGCCCAAACGACGAAGGATATGGCGATGAACTGGATCTCGAACTACGTCCGCCCACGCATCAACTCCCTGTTCTCGCGCCGTGAGGTGCCTGAGAACCTTTGGACCAAATGCAAGGAATGCGGCTCCATGCTCTTTCACCGCGAGCTGGCCGAGAACCTGAATGTCTGCACGAATTGCGACCACCACATGGCGATCACCCCACGGGAACGCTTTACCGGGTTATTTGATGGCGGTGTATTCACCGAGGTTGAGGTACCTGCACCGATCGACGATCCTTTGCAGTTCAAGGATCAGAAGAAATATCCCGAGCGGATGAAGGGTGCCCGCAAGGCAACCGGCGAACGCGAAGCGATGCTGGTGGCAGAAGGTGAGATTGGGCGCACCCCGATTGTGGCCGCAGCCCAGGACTTTAGCTTCATGGGCGGTTCCATGGGCATGTATGTCGGCAACGCCATCATCGCGGCCGCCGAACGTGCCGTCGCAATGAAACGCCCGCTGGTACTGTTTTCCGCTGCTGGTGGTGCACGGATGCAAGAAGGCATCCTGTCACTAATGCAAATGCCCCGCACCACTGTTGCTGTGCAGATGCTGAAAGAAGCAGGCCTGCCGTATATTGTTGTGCTAACCCACCCGACCACCGGGGGCGTGACAGCGTCTTATGCAATGCTGGGTGACGTTCACATCGCGGAACCCAACGCGCTGATCTGCTTTGCCGGTCCCCGCGTGATCGAACAGACCATCCGCGAAAAACTGCCCGAAGGGTTCCAACGCGCCGAATACTTGCTGGATCACGGGATGCTTGATCGCGTGACACACCGCAAGGCCATGAAGTCCGAGCTGGTCACGATTTTGCGTATGCTGACCGGGCAGGGTCCAGCGGTCGCAGGCGACTTGCCTGCCCCAGAGGAAACCGCCGAGGACGCGGAAGAGCCCCAAGAGGCCGCTGCCAAAGGCTGAGATTTGACGCGCATGTTGCCCTGAATGGGTCGCAAACCACCTCTCTTATCCGGGTGAAACCGGATAGGGGAAAGTGAACGCTTGTTTGAACGAGATCACCATGACCAACACCCCTGCCCCCTCGTCCGATGTCATCCTTGATCGCATGATGGCCCTGCACCCGAAGATCATTGACCTGACACTGGATCGGGTCTGGCGGCTGCTGGAACAGGTGGGCAATCCGCAGGACAAGCTGCCTCCGGTGATCCATCTTGCGGGCACCAATGGCAAAGGCTCAACTCAAGCTATGTTGCTGGCTGGGCTGGAAGGCGTGGGTAAACGCGTGCACGCCTATACCTCACCGCATCTGGCCCGGTTTCACGAACGCATCCGTCTGGCGGGCGAACTGATTTCCGAAGACGCTCTGACCGAGGTGCTTGATCACTGTTATGAGAAGAACGGCGGCGAAAACATCACCTATTTTGAAATCACCACTGTTGCAGGTCTGATGGCGTTTGCCGAAACGCCGGGGGATTACACACTTCTGGAAACCGGACTGGGCGGACGGCTGGACGCCACCAATGTGGTTGAGAAACCAGCCCTGACCATCATCACCCCGATCTCGATCGACCACACCCAGTTTCTGGGGGACACCCTCACAGCCATTGCCGGTGAGAAAGCCGGGATCCTGAAACGCGGCGTCCCCTGTGTGGTGGGACCGCAGCCGGACGAGGCGCTCGATGTGATTGAGGCCCGCGCTGCCAAACTGGGCTGCCCACTCTTTATCCATGGCCAGCACTGGCACATGTGGGAAGAACGTGGACGCCTGATCTTTCAGGACGAAAACGGATTGCTCGACCTGCCTCTGCCCACCCTGATCGGCCCGCATCAGATCGAAAACGCCGGCGCCACCATCGCCGCCCTTCGTGTGCTCGGATATGGCGAAGAAGCGTGCGAAGCCGCGATGCTAGACGTAACCTGGCCCGCTCGAATGCAACGGCTGAAAACCGGTCCGCTGGTGGACGCCGCTGGTGATGCTGAACTGTGGCTGGACGGAGGACACAACCCCGCAGCAGGCGAAACTCTTGCAAAAGTCCTGAGTGACCTGCCGAAGCGCCCAACCCACCTCATCTGCGGGATGCTGAACACCAAGGACATTGCTGGCTATCTTCATCCCCTAGCCGCAGTTGCCGACAGTCTGACCGCCATTTCGATCCCGAATGAGATCAACACGCTGCCTGCTGAGACCACTGCATCCGAGGCACGGGCCGTTGGAATGGACGCAAAGACAGCAGAAAGCGCCGAGGCTGCACTCTCGGCCTTGATCAAGCAGGACCCAACCTGCCGCGTGTTGATTTGCGGTTCGCTTTACCTCGCCGGAGATATCCTGAAAACCAACGGGTGATTTGCGTCCACACCGGGGATTTCCTCGAATTTTTCGCTCGTGATCACAAAAAAAATATTCTGTGTGAAACAATACAAAATGAGCTTTGCGACTCATCCCACTGAAACGACTCAGTTTTTCTCAATCCTAGGGTGCAGATATTGATGTGACCCCACAATATTGACGAATTGCCCCAAAAAATTCTATATATAGGATATTCTACGGGCAATCAGTTCGCCTGAGCGGACAAACCTGTTGAGCAGTACGAAGACCAATAAAAATAGCGACTTGCATCGCTAAAAAACGCCAAAATGGCGAATGTGATCACAATTGCCCATGATGGTGCAATGGCCATTATAAGGACGCTGTAAAACATGCGCCCACCTATGATTGGCAAGGGACACAACTAGACGAATTAAGCAGGCGGACACAATCGAGCAGTGAGATCGCCAGCGGGGTCGCCAACGAGCGGCCCCTTTTTGTTGGCAGTCAGTCGGTGCGACCCCAGTCCTTGTCTTGCATTTCTCGAAGACGGCTGGCCGTGCGCTCGAATTCGAACGACCCCTCCCCTTCGACATAGAGCATTTCAGGCTGCGCCGCGGCAGATGCAATCAGCCGAACCTTTGCCTCATAGAGCGCATCAATCAACGTGACAAACCGCTTGGCTTCATTAAAGTTTGACCGACTAAGACGGGGAATGTTTTCCAGAACCAGCACTTTCAGCGCATCTGCGATGACGAGATAATCGCGGGGACCAAGCATCGCGCCACACAGGTCATGAAACCCGGCCCGCCCAGCGCCATTTCGGAACGACGGGATGACGACGTCACGTCCTTTGATTGTCAGTGTAAGTGGCTCTGCGGAGCCCCCCGACAGATCCGACCAGATCTGATCGATTTCTCGGCGTGCTTCGGCATCCGCAGGTGTGAAATACACCTGCCCTCCCGCCAGACGATCCTGCCTATAGTCATTTGGGCTGATCAATTCATGCACCACCATCTGATCCTTGATCAGCTGGATAAAGGGCAAGAACAGTTGACGGTTCAGGCCGTCCTTATAAAGATCATCTGGATGTCGGTTGGACGTGGTCACAACCACAACCCCGGCCTCGAACAGCTTTTCGAACAGCCGCCCAACAATCATCGCATCGGTGATGTCGGTGATTTGCATTTCATCAAACGCAAACAGCCGCACATCTGCTGCAATCTTGTCAGCCACTGGACCCAAAGGATCATCCACGCCGGTTTTGCGGGCTGCATTCAGCCCTTCATGCACCTCTTGCATAAAGGCATGAAAATGCACGCGTCGCTTTGCGGAAATATCCAAATTCTCGACAAACAGATCCATCAACATGGACTTGCCACGCCCGACCCCGCCCCAAAGGTACAACCCCTGCGGCACTTCAACCGGCTTGTGGAACAGGCCACCAAGGATGCCACGCTTGCGCACTGGTGCGGCCTCAAGGTGCACCCGCACATCTTCCAGTGCAGGAAGAACGGTTTCCTGTGCGGGGTCTGGGGTAATCTCGCCCTTTCGGGCCAAATCATTATAAATTTCCGTAAGACTGCTCATTCCTGATCCATAAATCGTGACGTCAGATAAGGAAAGATGAACTGACACATCAGAAACGAAGAATTGACCATTTGGCTGGTTTTGACATGCTCTACACATGACAGAAACGCGCGCGCCCCTTATCACGCCGATCCTTGTGGTTGGCTGCATTATCATCTTGGTCAATTTCGCGATCCGCGCCAGTTTTGGTGTGTTTCAGATCCCGATTGCGCAGGAGTTCAACTGGCCTCGGGCCGAGTTTTCGCTGGCAATTGCCATCCAGAACCTCGCTTGGGGGATCGGTCAGCCGATCTTTGGTGCCATCGCCGAAAAGATCGGGGATCGCAAAGCGATCATCATGGGGGCTCTGATTTACGCCTTTGGGCTGGTCGCGTCTTCCTATGCGGTCTCTCCTGAGGCGCATCAGTTCCTTGAAATTGCCGTGGGTTTTGGGATTGCTGGCACAGGCTTTGGTGTCATCCTTGCTGTCGTGGGCCGCGCCGCCAGTGACGAGAACCGCTCGATGGCTCTTGCAATCGCCACCGCAGCCGGTTCAGCCGGTCAAGTGGTGGGCGCCCCAGTTGCCGAGTTCATGCTTGGGTTCATGACATGGCAGAACGTGTTTGTTGTCTTCGCCGCCGCGATCATCGCCGTACTGGCATTGTTGCCATTGATGAAATCTGACAGCACCGCCAGCAAAACCGAACTTGAAGAGAGTTTGGGTGAGATTCTGATCAAGGCGTTCCGAGATCCAAGCTATACGCTGATCTTCCTGGGTTTCTTTTCTTGTGGTTACCAGCTTGCCTTCATCACGGCGCATTTCCCAGCCTTTGTGACCGAGATGTGCGGGGCCATTGATCCCTCGGGAACACTGGCCTCGATTGGAGTGTCCACAACATCGGCGCTTGGTGCGGTTTCGATTTCCCTGATTGGCCTTGCGAATATTGCTGGCACACTGTTGGCAGGGTATCTGGGCAAGACCTATTCCAAGAAATACCTGCTCGCCGCAATTTACACCGGCCGCACTCTAGTTGCCGCCGTCTTTATCTTGATGCCGATCACACCGACGTCTGTGATCATATTCTCCATCGCTATGGGCTCACTTTGGCTGGCAACCGTGCCGCTGACCTCGGGGCTGGTCGCCCATATCTATGGCCTCAGATTTATGGGGACGCTCTACGGCATCGTCTTTTTCTCGCACCAGCTGGGCAGTTTCCTGGGCGTCTGGTTGGGAGGGCGGATGTATGACGCTTATGGAGATTACACCTTTGTGTGGTGGATCGGCATCGGTGTGGGGGCGTTCTCGGCCATTGTGCATCTGCCCATCAAGGAAAGCCCACTTAAGGCACGACTGGCGTGACGCCACTACTGGAGTGCCCGCGCAGTCACGTTCTTAGCATTCGATCAAACTGGAAGTGCCGTGGTCTTAAATACGGTGCGCAGGGCAAAGCTGGACTGCATCCCCAACACCCCTGGTAGACGCGCCAAATACTGGCGGTGGATGCGCGCAAAGTCCTCTGTGCTTTCAGCAACCACTTTCAAAAGATAGTCAGATTTGCCCGCCATCAGGTGACATTCAAGCACATCCGGCACCAAGGCAACTTCACGCTCAAACGCATCCAGCACTTCATCTGCTTGCCCCGACAGTGTAATCTCTACGAATACGGTCGACGGACATCCCATCTTTCGCGCATCCAAAAGGGCAACATAGTCTTTGATATACCCTTCCTGCTCCAGCCGCTGCACACGGCGATGGCAAGCTGAGGGCGAAAGGTTCACCCGCTCAGAAAGGTCGGCATTGGAGATTCTTCCAGCCTTCTGCAACACCCCAAGGATGCGACGATCTATACTGTCGAGTTCCATCTTCTCACACATTTCTTGCGCATTTCTGGGAAATTGCGCTAATTTCTTCGAACTTAACATATCAAATACAGTAGAATTTACAAAACAATTGCATCCGTTTTCTGCACAAAATTAGGGCAGTTTAAGAACAACAGCACAGGTAAGAGGAGACACCCATGCTGATCGGATGCCCAAAAGAGATCAAACCCCAAGAATTCCGCGTAGGCCTGACCCCGGCTGCCGCAGGTGAAGCCATTGGCCGCGGTCACTCGGTGATCGTGGAAACCAACGCCGGTATGGGCGCTGGTTTTTCAGATGAAGATTACCAAGCCGTTGGCGCAACCGTTCTTGGCACTGCCGAAGAGGTGTTTGCCAAGGCTGACATGATCGTCAAGGTGAAGGAACCTCAAGCCGTTGAGCGCAAGATGCTGCGCGAAGGCCAGTTGCTCTTTACCTATCTGCACCTCGCTCCCGATCCTGATCAGACCCATGACCTGATCGCGTCGGGTGCCACCTGCATCGCCTATGAAACCGTGACCGATGACCGTGGCGGCCTGCCCCTGCTGGCGCCGATGTCGGAAGTCGCCGGTCGTCTGGCCCCGCAGGTTGGGTCCTGGACACTGCAAAAGGCCAACGGTGGTCGCGGTGTTCTGATGGGTGGCGTTCCCGGCGTTGGCCCAGCCAAAGTGGTTGTAATCGGCGGCGGTGTCGTCGGCACCCACGCCGCAAAGATCGCTGCTGGTATGGGCGCAGATGTGACCATTCTGGATCGCTCGCTGCCACGCCTGCGCTATCTCGATGACGTCTTTGGTGGCACCTTCAAGAACCAATACTCGACCGCCGCGGCCACTGCCGAGCTGATCGAGACCGCCGATATGGTGATCGGTGCGGTTCTGATCCCGGGTGCGGCTGCACCAAAACTGATCTCGCGCGAACAACTCTCGACCATGAAACCGGGCGCGGTTCTGGTGGACGTGGCTATCGACCAAGGCGGTTGCTTTGAGACCTCGCGTGCCACCACCCATGCCGACCCGATTTATGAGGTTGACGGTGTGATGCACTATTGCGTGGCCAACATGCCAGGTGCTGTGGCCCGCACTTCGACCATCGCACTTGGCAACGCCACCATGCCCTTCATGCTATCGCTGGCAGACAAAGGTTGGAAAGAAGCCTGTGCTGCTGACAAACACCTGCTGAACGGCCTGAACGTGCATGCAGGCAAGTTGACCTACGCCGCTGTAGGTGAAGCACTTGGCCTCGACACAATCACGGGTGAAGAAGCACTGCAAATCTGATAGTCCTCCTCCCGGACATCAGAAGGCCCCGCCAATTGGTGGGGCCATTTTTATCTAGAGGGCAAGGTCAGCTGATGCGCGACACAAGCTCGGTCACCCGTGCGGCATTGTCCTGCGCAATGCAGCCATCTGCCATGAAGAATGAGTTTTCAAATCCGATCCGGCATTTGCCTCCGGCCCGATATGCGGCCACAAGGCAATCCGTTTCATGGGGACCAAAGGCACAAAGCCCCCAATCCGGGGTCAACGCATTCTCTTCCATCCAATACAAGAACGGTTGTAATTCGCTGGGTTGTGAAACCTGCCCGTCACTGTAGCGCCCTAACACGAAGAGCAGTTGCAGGGATCGGTCGCAAAACATCGCTTTTGGCAAGACACGCGCCAATAGCGCACAATCTTCACGACCATATAGAATGTGCTGGATCGCAATGCCACGCGCTGCACAGGTTTCATAAAACTCCCGCGCGCCCGTTTCATCATCGCGACACATCTCGGCAATCGAAACGGAAACCAGATTCGCCCCAACCTCAAGCGCGACTTGTTTCTGCACGTCAGGCGCATAGATCCCAACGGCTTCGGTTGTGATCTGTATCGCCATATCAGGCACTTCAACCTTCAAGGCGGCCAAAACTTCCTGATAAGTTTCGACGTCCAGCAAATGCCCGCCATCCGCATCACGGATATGCAGGTGCAGCCCATCTGCTCCGGCATCAAAGCAGTCGCGCGCGCAAACAACAATCTCATCCTTGGTGATCGGCAGGGCTGGATGATCCACCTTGCCCTTTCGCGCTCCATTTGGGGCCACCATAATCTTTGGGAGTGGGGTCACAGCACTTGCCCAAGACTGCGTGAAAGTTTGTCGACGAGCTCTCCGATTTGATCTTCAGAAATGATAAACGGAGGAGCCAGCAGGATGTGGTCCCCGTGGCGCCCATCAATCGTGCCATTCATCGGATAACAGATCAGCCCGTTTTCAAAGGCGGTTTTCTTGAGCTGTGCCGCCACTTTTCTGTCCGGATCAAACGGTGTTTTGCTGTCACGATCCGCAACCAGTTCAATCCCGCGAAACATGCCACGACCACGAATATCACCCACATTGGGGTGCTGGCCAAACTCGGCTTGCAGCGCCTCAAACAGGACATTTCCCATCTGTGCAGAGCGTGCGGCCATGCCGCCTTCGGTCAGCTTTTTCACCACGGCATCCGCCGCCGCAGCGGCTATTGGGTGGCCAAGATAGGTATGGCCATGCTGGAAAAATCCTGATCCAGCGGCGATTGCATCATAGATCTGGCCAGAGCATAGCATTGCTCCGATCGGCTGGTATCCTGCACCCAGCCCCTTGGCTATGGTCACAATATCAGGTGCAATCCCATCTTGCTCACATGCAAACAAAGTGCCGGTACGACCCATACCACACATGACTTCATCCAGGATCAGCAGCACACCATATTGGTCGCAGATCTCGCGAATCCGTTTGAAATAGCCTGCCACCGCAGGCACGGCCCCGGCAGTTGCGCCAACCACAGGTTCAGCAAGAAATCCGATGACGTTTTCCGGTCCCTGACGCAGGATTTCTTCTTCCAGCGCACTGGCGGCCCGCAGACCGTATTCCTCTTCGCTTTCACCGTCTTCGCGCAGGCGATATTCATAACAGGGGTCAATATGGCTGGCCGAGACCATCACCGGGTCAAACGGTTCACGCCGCCACATGTTGCCCCCCGTGCCCAGCGCACCGAGCGTATTGCCATGATAGCTCTGCTTGCGCGCAATGAATTTTGTGCGGCTGCCTTGTCCGGTTTCCAGCATGTATTGCCGTGCGAGTTTCAAGGCAGATTCCACCGCTTCTGATCCGCCCGAGACCAGATAAACCTTCTCGATCCCATCCGGCGCGTTGGCAATCAGGCGATCCGCCAGCGATTCGGCAGGCTGCGATGTAAGAAAACTTGTATGCGCAAAAGCGAGTCGATCCATCTGGGACCGCATGGCATCAAGCACGTCGGAATCAGAGTGCCCCAGACAGGACACAGCGGCGCCCCCGGAACCATCAAGGTATTTTTTCCCTGATTTATCAAAGAGGTATACCCCTTCTCCATGATCAGCTAGGGGCGGAAGTGATTGGGTGTGGCGTGGAAAGATATGTGACATGGCAACCTCGTTCTACCCCGCCTTATCCATTGTGAAACAAATAAGTCAAGTATTGACATATCATGAAACAAAATGAACAATCCCCGAAATTGGGTCCAGACAGCCAAAGGGGGGAGGTTTGCGGACATCGTTTGAACAGCGCCTGACCACCCGGTATGGCGACCTGACAGACACGCTGCGCGCCGCGGCGGAATATATCATGCACCATCCGCTGGACATGGCGACGCGACCCCTGCGGACCGTTGCACAAGCCAGTGGCTCTTCGCCTGCTGCTTTCACCCGCCTGTCAAAAGCGCTCGGATACACTGGCCTAGATGAACTGCGCGAGGAATTGCGCGACAAAATCGACCAGCGCATGGGTGATTTCGCCAGCCGTGCACAGAGGCTTCAGGAAGATCATGGCGCGGGCAAATCCGACTTCATGACCGCGCATCTCTCTGCTTGCCAAACCAATCTTCAAACGCTGCCTGAAAGCGTCAATTTACAGCTGCTCGACCAAGCTATTGATACCCTTGCCCGTGCGCGGGTTGTCAGCCTGCTGGGGGCACTGGGGTCGACGGGAGTGGTTGAATACATGGCATATATGGCAAACATGTTTGCCGGAAACTGGCAGCTTCTGGGCAGAATGGGAGCATCGCTTGGCAGCGGGCTGGCAAACATGACCAAAGATGACGCACTTGTCGTTGTCACCAAGCCGCCCTTCGCCCCGCAGGTGCTTCGAGCGGTGGAAATTGCCCGCAATCAAGGTGCCTATGTGGTGGTGATCACCGACACACATGCCTGCCCGGCCTTGCGCCACGCACAGGCGGGTTTCGTATTGCCCAGCGCTAGCCCACATTTCTACTCATCCTATGTCTCGACCATGTTTCTGGTTGAGGTGATAATCGGCAAACTCGTCAGCCATGCAGGTGAAAAAGCCCGCTTGCGGATCGCGAATGTCGAGGATAGCAACCGTCTTCTGTCCGAAGTTTTGGACGAAGATCTAGTATAACCAGCAACTTAGTGAACAGGGGAGAATTCATAATGTTCCAAAAGCTGAAAATTGCAGCATACGGCATCGCCGCAGCTGGTGTGATGGCTCCGGCAGCCTTTGCCGAAGAGTTCATCACGATCGGCACCGGTGGTGTGACCGGCGTTTATTATCCGACCGGTGGCGCGATCTGTCGCCTGGTGAACAAAGGCCGCCGCGATCACGGCGTGCGCTGTTCAGTCGAGTCGACTGGCGGTTCGGTCTACAACATCAACACCATTCGCGAAGGCGAGCTGGAATTTGGTGTGGCCCAATCTGACTGGCAGTACCACGCCTATAACGGCAGCTCGAAATTCGAAGAAGCTGGCCCGTTTGAAGGCCTGCGTGCCGTCTTCTCAGTGCACCCGGAACCCTTCACCGTTGTGGCCCGCGCGGATGCTGGCGTCAAAACTTTCGCTGACCTCAAAGGTAAGCGTGTAAACATCGGCAACCCGGGTTCGGGACAGCGCGGCACTATGGAAGTTCTTCTGGCTGCTCTGGGCTGGACCACTGCTGATTTCGCTCTGGCGACCGAGTTGAAAGCATCTGAGCAATCCGCTGCTCTGTGCGACAACCAGATTGACGCAATGGTCTACACCGTTGGTCACCCGTCGGGTTCGATCCAAGAAGCAACCACTGCATGTGACTCGGTTCTTGTGGAAGTATCCGGCGCAGAAGTTGATCAGCTGATCGCAGACAACTCGTTCTACCGTTCGGCCACCATTCCTGGCGGCATGTATCGCGGCAATGACGCAGACACCATGACATTTGGTGTGGGCGCCACATTCGTAAGCTCGGACACAGTGTCGGAAGACGTTGTCTATACCCTGGTCAAATCGGTCTTTGAAAGCATCGAAGACTTCAAGGGGCTGCACCCGGCATTTGGTGTTCTGGTTCCGGAAGAAATGGCAACCGCTGGCCTGTCTGCACCGCTGCATCCTGGCGCCGAGAAGTACTATCGCGAAGCTGGCATCATTAAGTAAGCCTGCACGCATGGGCCGGGGGTTTCCCTCCGGCCCATTACCTTTCCGCATCCTGAAACACTGCAATTGGTTGATGTGGAACGACGGTTCAGCCTGAGCCATAACCTGACGTGAAAGTCAGTAATCTCGCGGAACCAGATGTTGGACAGTGACAACTACGAACGGGGAGAACGTTCATGACTGACGCCGAAAATCGCGCGTTAAGCGAAGAAGAGCTACAGGAACTGGTCGCCGCCAGCGATAGTGGTGCCCGCGCGCCGACCGGATGGGTCGGCACAATGATTGCCGTTGTGGCTCTGATCTGGTCTATCTTTCAGGTGCTTTTGGCGTCTCCGATCTCAGCCTATGTGTTGAGTGGTGATCTGATCAATAACTCGCGCCAGATCCATCTGGCTTTTGCCATATTCTTGGCTGCCATGGCTTATCCGCTGTTCAAATCCTCACCGCGTGACAAAATCCCCTGGTATGATTGGGGGCTTGGCCTCGGCGGGGCATTCCTCGCCATGTATGGCTATTTCTTCTATGACAAGATTGTAAGCAATGGCGGTTTGGCAGATGCCACCGACGCCTATTTTGGTCTGGCTGGCCTGATTTTCCTGTTTATTGCAGCTTATCGCACCTTAGGTCCCGTGATGGTGGCACTCGCCATCGTATTCCTGTTCTACGTTTTCTTCGGGTCATCTGAAGTGGTGCCAGATCAGATCCGCTGGGCAGGCGCGAGTTTGCGCAAAGCCATGAGCCACATGTGGATCACATCCGAAGGTGTCTTCGGGATCGCACTGGGCGTCTCAACCAAATTCGTCTTCTTGTTTGTCCTGTTCGGCGCACTGCTCGATAAGGCAGGGGCGGGCAACTACTTCATCAAGATGGCCTTTGGCGCACTTGGCCACCTTCGTGGCGGCCCGGCCAAGGCAGCCGTGGTGGGGTCTGCGGCGACCGGTCTTATTTCCGGCTCGTCGATCGCCAACGTTGTCACCACCGGCACCTTCACCATCCCGCTGATGAAGCGGGTGGGATTCAGCGCAGAGAAGGCAGGCTCGGTCGAAGTGGCCTCCTCGGTGAACGGTCAGATCATGCCACCCGTGATGGGGGCTGCGGCCTTCCTGATGGTGGAATATGTGGGCATTTCCTATGTCGAAGTGATCACCCATGCCTTCCTGCCCGCCGTGATCTCCTACATCGCGCTGGTCTACATCGTTCATCTTGAAGCGGTAAAAAACAACATGCCTACCATCGGCAACAAGGTTGTGTCGATGGGTAAGACCATCGGTGGCATGTTCGCCTTCTTCGCGGGCTTCGCATTGCTGTGTTACGCCACGCAATTCCCGGTCAAACTGATCGTTGCCATGGTGCCCGGTGGATCCGGCTGGATCCTCGCTGCACTGCTTTTGGCGATCTATATCGGCCTGATCTACCTCGCGTCTCAGACCGAGGATCTGGAACCTGATGATCCGAATGCCGAGGTTGTTGAGCTGCCAGATGTGGCAAAGATTTACAAATCCGGTCTTTACTACCTGCTGCCGATCATCGTGCTGGTGTACTTCCTGATGATTGAACGCAAGTCACCAGGGCTGTCGGCCTTCTGGGCCACCATGCTGCTGTTTGCGATCCTTCTGACACAGAAATCGCTGAAGGCTCTTTTCCGAGGTGAGAACGACCCAGTGGGTCGCCTGCGTGAAGGTGTAACCGATTGGATTGAAGGCATGATCGACGGTGCGCGCAATATGATCGGCATCGGCCTGGCAACCGCGACCGCCGGGATCATCGTTGGCACCGTATCACTGACCGGCATCGGTCAGGTTATGGCGGATTTTGTCGAGTTCCTTTCGGGCGGCAATCTGATTCTGATGCTGATCTTCGTGGCAATCCTCTCGCTGATCCTGGGGATGGGGCTGCCGACCACGGCGAACTATATCGTGGTCAGCTCACTGATGGTTGGGGTGGTCGTGGAACTGGGGGCGCAATCGGGCCTGATCGTGCCGCTGATCGCGGTGCACCTCTTCGTGTTCTACTTTGGCATCATGGCAGACGTGACACCGCCTGTGGGGCTGGCGAGTTTCGCCGCTGCTGCCGTGTCAGGGGGGGATGCAATCCGCACCGGCTTCACCGCATTCTTCTACAGCCTGCGCACCGTGGCCCTGCCGTTTGTGTTCATATTTAACACGGACCTCCTGCTGATCGACGTGACATGGATGCAAGGCATCATTGTCTTCATCATCGCAACCATCGGCATTCTGGTCTTTACCGCAGGCACGATGGGCTTCTTCCTGACCCGCTCGCGGATTTGGGAGACTGTTGCCCTTCTGGTTGTAGCCTTTGCGCTCTTCCGTCCCGGCTTCTTCATGAACCAGATCCAGCCCCCGTTTGAGGTGATCGAACCTGCTGGATTTGTACAGGCGCTGGAATCGGCTGAACCGGGCAGCACCTTGCGCACAGTGGTCTCGGGACCAGACTTCGACACGCTTGAGGTCAAAGACCTGACGGTGCCGCTGGTTGTTCCAGAGGCTGAAGGGGCCGACGCCCGCCTGCAGGCTCTTGGGCTGATGCTGGCTCCGGAAGGCGACGTGATGCGACTGGATGAACCGGCCTTTGGAACGGAACTGTCGAACCAACTGGGGTCGTTTGATTTCTACGGTGATGATCCTGTCGCGATCACCAGCGTTCAAGCGACGGCAGATCAGCTTCCGAAAGAACTGATGTTCATCCCGGCGCTGATGCTTTTGGGCCTCGTGGCTTTCTTGCAGACCGGACGAGCCCGCAAACTTGAAGCAGAAGGAGTGACGGCATGACCAAGACCATTCTCTGCGCCGTAGACATCAATCGCCCGGTAGAGGATCGCAAGGTCCTCGAAAGGGCAGCGCAACTCGCGGATATGGATAGCGCACAGCTTGATATCGTCACTGTGGTCCCCGATTTCGGCGCCAATATTGTGGGGGTGTACCTGCAAGACCACCATGTCACCACCGCACAAGACAAGGCCAAGGAACTGTTGAATGAGTTTTGCGAAGAGACGCTTGGTGCTGATGTAAACGCCAAAACCCGGCACGTCGTTGCAATTGGCTCTGTCTACGAAAAGGTGCTGCAAACAGCAGAGCTGAACAAAGCAGACCTGATCGTGATTGGTGCACATCGCCCCGATTTGAAAGATTATCTGCTTGGCCCGAACGCCGCCCGTATCGTGCGACATTCGGATGCGTCAGTTTACGTGGTTCGTTGACCTCACGGATTTAACCAACAAGGCAGGCCTCTTCGGGGGCCTGTTTTTTTGTTAAAGAGAGCAATTCCGAAATTTCTTCTCTGTCCCGAAACAAAAGAAGCCCCGCCATTTGGCGGGGCTTACCTTTGGTCGTCGCAGCGACTTGGCCTTGAAGGGCTCCGCTGGATTGGGCCTGATATGGTAGCGTGGGGCGGACTTGAACCGCCGACCCCAGCATTATGAGTGCTGTGCTCTAACCAGCTGAGCTACCACGCCATCTCATATCGTGGGCGGTGAGTATTCCAAGGCGCGGGCGGTGTCAAATGGAAATGTCCGATTTCCCGACACCAAGCCCGGATTTTTTCACCGCTCAGGCTTTCTTCTGAATCTCGACCGTATGCGGATATGGGATCGAGATACCCTTGGCATCAAAGGTTTCTTTTACTGCTTGGGTCAGTTGGAATTTCACATCCCAATAATCCTCTGCAGCCACCCAGATTCGCGTGGTCAGATCCACCGAGCTGTCGCCAAGATTGGTCACACGCACCCAGGGTTCAGGATCGTTCATCACGCGCGTGTCAGCCTTGACCACATCCAGTATGATCCCCATCGCCACATTGGCGTCATCGCCATAATCTATCCCAAAAACCATATCAACACGACGGGTGTCATGGGCAGAATAGTTCTTGATGATAGCCCCCCATGCCTGCCCATTGGGCACAATGATCTGAACATTGTCCGGCGTTACAAGTTCGGTCACGAAAAGGTTCAAATCCCTGACTGTACCTGCTGTGCCATTGATATCGACGAGATCACCCAATTTATATGGGCGGAACACGATCAACATCACGCCAGCGGCCAGATCCGACAACGTGCCTTGCAGAGCCAGACCAATCGCCAGAGAAGCCGCACCCAGAACCGCCACAATGCTGGTCGCTTCGATGCCAAAGATCCCCAGCACCGCGACCAGCACCATCGCCAGAATGGCCCATTTTACGATGCTTGCCAGAAAATTGCCCAGCGTCGGGTCGATGCCCTCGGTCCGGTTCACACGGTTTCGCGCAAGTGCTCCAAGGCGACCGGCCACGACCCAACCGATCACCAGCACCACCAATGCCTGAGCCGCGCTCAAAAGAAGCGGCCCCCACACTCCAGTAATAATCTCGTTCATTGTTCTATCTCTTGTTTGCGCCCCACCTGGGGCATTCATTCACACAAAAAAGGGACGGCTTCAAAGCCGCCCCGAAATATGCCACCGCATCTACGGCGATTGTCTGATCAGGTCAGGCCTTCTTCAGAGCGTCCCGAATTTCAGTCAGAAGATCAAGCTCGGTTGGACCCTCAGGTGCATCCTCAACCACTTCTTCCTCTTCCTTCTCGGCTGCTTCTTTCACTTTGTTCACATAGCGCACGAGCATGAACACCACAAAAGCGATGATCAGGAAGTTGATCACGGCCATGATGAAGGCACCATATGCGAAGACGGCGGCGCCAGCTTCACGAGCTGCGTCCAACGAAGCACCTTCGGCAACTGTTCCAGACAGCACAGCGTACATGTTGGTGAAATCTACGCCGCCCATGAACAATCCGATGAACGGGTTGATCAAATCACCAACCATCGATTTCACAATCGCTGTGAACGCCGCACCGATAATGATCCCTACGGCCATATCCATGACATTGCCCTTGGCAATGAAATCCTTGAATTCTTGTAGCATACTCGCCCTTTCCCTGTTTCACGCCCGGTTATACCAGCTTGTGCTTTTACCCTAATGCGACGCGTCAGGGTTTGGGAACAGGGGAATTAGCATAAAGGACTCCCCTCAGGAGGGGAGCACACCAGTCAGGACATAGCGCAAGATTTCAGCAACCTGGCCCGGCTCGCGCGCAACAGCCAGGGCGGCAGCGTCCACCTCTTTCAGGGCATGGTCGTGATCAGGTTGTTGCAGAACAATCAGCGATTTGCCCTTGGCCGCAGCATAGCCAGCATCAAAGGCGGCATTCCACTGGCGGTATTTTTCGCCAAAACGCACCACAACCACGTCGGCCTCTTCGATGCCTTTGCGGGTGCGGATCGCGTTTATCAACGCGCCTTTATGATCGTGCCAATATTTGTTTGGCTCTTCCCCGAGGATCGCCACACCGCAATCATCCGACGCATCATGGTCGGTCACCGGAGCGGAAAAGCTCACATCAAGCCCATCGCACGCCGAGATTATCTGCTCGCGCCAATCGGTGTGGATTTCACCTGATAGATATACGTTCAATGCCATAGCCATTCTCCAGAAATGGGACATGGCCCCAAGGGGCCATGTTTCAACGGTTAGCTTCGCAGCGTACCGCCCGTTGCCTTTTCAACCTTCTGGACAATCTTGGCGCTTACGGCCTCGATATCCTTGTCGGTTAGGGTCGCGTTGCGGGGTTGCATGCGGACAGTGATGGCGAGCGATTTCTTGCCCTCACCCAGCGAGCCGCCGATGAATTCGTCGAATACGTTCACATCGGTGATCAGCGCCTTGTCGGCACCTGCGGCTGCATTCACCAGATTGATCGCTTCCACATTCGCGTCAACGACAAAGGCAAAGTCACGCTCGACCGGTTGCAGATCAGATGCGCCCAGCGCCGCACGCCCCGTGCCTTTGGCTTTCGGGAAGGGCACTTTCGCCAGATGCACGGCAAAGGCCACAACCGGGCCTTTCACGTCCATCTCAGAGATGGTTTTCGGGTGCAGCTCGCCAAAGGCACCGAGAATGTTCTTCGGTCCCAGACCCAGTTTGGCCGAGCGGCCCGGGTGCCACCAGGCATTCATATCGCGCACAAAGGTCAGCTTGGCGGGGGCGCCAATTGCGTTCAACACCGCCTCGACATCTGCCTTGGCATCATAGGTGTCGACCGGGCGGCGCGCGCCAAAACGATCGCGCGGGCCGGTGTTACCCACCAGAATACCAGTGACCATTTGTTCGTATTCGTCCGGCTCACCACCGCTGAACACGGGACCAACTTCGAACAGCGCCAGATCCATGAAGCCACGCGCCTGATTACGGGCAGCAGCCTGCAAAAGACCGGGCAAAAGCGACGGGCGCATGTGGCTCATTTCAGACGAGATCGGGTTGGCCAAAGCCACCTCATCCCCACCGGTACCAAAGCGTTCAGCGCTTGCCTGATCGATAAAGCTGTAGGTCACGCATTCATTGTAGCCCAGCGCCGCCACGGTGCGCCGCGCAATGCCTTCGCGTTTCTGCATCGGGGTCAGGATCGCCTTGGGCACACCCACATGGGCGCGCGGCAGGGGCTTACCAACCAGCTTGGTGAGCGAAGCCACACGGGCCACCTCTTCCACCAGATCGGCTTCCCCCAGTACGTCCGGGCGCCAGCTCGGCACATGCGCCATGTCGCCGTTCAGTTCAAAGCCCAGCGCAGTCAGGGTCGCGCGTTGCTCATCGGCAGGAATGTCCATACCAACCAGGCTCTGCACCCGGTCTGTATCGAGCTTATAGGCCCGCGCTACATCCGGCACTTCGCCCGCGGTCACCACGTTCGAGGGCTCGCCGCCGCAGAGATCAAGGATCATCTGTGTCGCAGCCTCAATCGCAGGCGCATTATAAGCAGGATCAATACCGCGTTCGTTGCGATAGCGCGCGTCGGAGTTGATCTTCAGAGCGCGGCCTGTCTTGGCAATCTGGATCGTGTCCCAAACTGCGGCCTCAAGGAAGACATTTGTGGTTTCTTCGGTGCATCCGGTCGGCAGGCCGCCCATGATGCCGCCAATGGACTCAATGCCCTCGGCATCCGAGATCACAACTGCACCTTCCGGGAAGGTGTATTCCTTCTCATCCAGCCCCATCAGCGTCTCACCACCCTTGGAGCGATGCACCCGCAGGTCGCCTTTGACCTTGTCGGCGTCAAAGACGTGCAGCGGGCGGTTCATGTCATAGGTGAAGAAGTTGGTGATATCGACCAGTGCCGAGATGGGACGCAAGCCAATCGCCTTCAGGCGCGCCTGCAACCAAGCCGGAGATGGCCCGTTCTTCACACCTTTGATCAGACGGCCCATGAACACATGCGCCTCGTCTTTGGTATCTTCGTCGATGGTCACATTGATCGGGCTATCAAAGCTACCCTCGACCTTATGTTCCTTCAGGGGCTTCAGGGTGCCCAGACCACGCGCGGCAAGATCGCGGGCAATGCCGCGCACGCCGAGCGCATCGGGGCGGTTCGGTGTAATCGCAATCTCGATAACCGGGTCCACCTTGGTGGGATCATTGGCGGCAAGCCAATCGACAAACTTCTCACCGACTTCGCCCGAAGGGAGTTCAATAATGCCGTCATGCTCTTCGGACAATTCCAGCTCGCGCTCAGACGCCATCATGCCGTGGCTTTCCACGCCGCGGATTTTGCCGACAGAAAGGGTCACGTCGATGCCGGGCACATAATCGCCGGGCTTGGCAAGAACCACCGTGATGCCTTCGCGCGCATTGGGTGCCCCGCAGACGATCTGCTTTTCGCCCTCGTTGGTCTGAACCGTACAAACGCGCAGACGATCGGCATCCGGGTGTTTTTCCGCATGTGTCACCTTGGCGAGCGTGAACGCCCCCAGACGATCCATCGGGTTTGTGATCTCTTCGACTTCCAGCCCCAGATCGGTGCAGGCCTCAGCGATGTCATCAACCGAGGCTTCGGTGTCGAGGTGGTCTTTCAACCAAGAGATTGTGAATTTCATGTTCGTTTCCTCAGTCGGTTGCCCTGACGGCGTTCCTAATGGCCCCGGCTCAGCGGTCGGCCAAATCCTCAATCAGTTCAAAATGCTCAAACACAAGCATCATTTCCGGGTCAAACCCGCCATTGCGGGCGAAATAAGCTTCGTGCCCTTTGCGCCACCCGGCAAGGTCATCATCTTCTCCTTCCGCCAGAGCCATCTCTTCGGTGACGTCGCAAAAACGGATTTCTTCGACCTTCACGGTTTTGATCACCAGCGCGGGTGTGCCATCCCAATTGGCGGCAATATCGGTGCGGCCCACGACAGGCATCGCTTCGGGTTCGTCCCTGAAATCGGCCAGCGCACCGCAGGTGGCGCGTTTCTTGCCCGCACGGACAAGGTCGATCAGACGCTTGGACAGCTTGGCACTGTCGCCAAACTTGAACGTCCCGGCACCGGGATAGGTGACCTGCAGGTCTTCCATCTCATCGCTCATGTCTTGTCCTCTTCATCCGCCGCGTCCGACGAAGTGGATGTGTCATCGGTGTCCTCGTTCTCCATCGACTGATCAATGGATCGCGCAAGGCCACGCATACCCCACAGGACAAGCGCACCCATCGCCAAAACCACAATGACATTCATCCAGATCGGCATTAGCGCGACAGCCCCCCACGCATGGTTGGGACGTCCAGCGAGCTGAACCCGTAGTGGCGCAGCCAGCGCAGGTCGCTGTCGAAGAAGGCACGCAGGTCGGGGATGCCGTATTTCAGCATGGCCAGACGGTCGATGCCGAGGCCAAAGGCAAAGCCCTGCCATTCGTCGGGGTTCACGCCCGCCGCCGACAGCACTTTCGGGTGCACCATGCCGGAGCCGAGGATTTCCATCCAGTCGTCGCCTTCACCCAGCTTCAGCGTGCCACCAGCCCAGGAACAGCGAATGTCGACTTCGGCCGACGGTTCGGTGAAGGGGAAGTGCGAGGCGCGGAAACGCAGTTCGATCCCGTCGATTTCAAAGAACGCGCGGCAGAACTCTTCCAGCGTCCATTTCAGGTTCGCCATCGAGATGTCTTTGTCGATCGCCAGCCCTTCAACCTGATGGAACATCGGCGTGTGGGTCTGGTCGTAGTCCGAGCGATACACCCGGCCCGGTGCAATCACGCGGATCGGCGCGCCGGTCTTTTCCATCGAACGGATCTGCACCGGCGAGGTGTGGGTGCGCAGCACATGCGGCGGGCGATTATCGCCCTCGTCGCGGTGCATGTAGAACGTGTCAAACTCCTGCCGCGCGGGGTGGTGCGGCGGGATGTTCAGCGCGTCGAAGTTGTACCAGTCGCTTTCGATCTGCGGTCCTTCGGCGACCGAAAATCCCATGTCGCCAAAGATCGCGCTGATCTCTTCTGTCACTTGCGAAATCGGGTGGATCGTACCTTGGCGCTGCGGGCGTCCCGGCAGGGTCACGTCGAGCCATTCGGTGCGCAGGCGCTCGTCCAGCGCGGCATCTGCCAGAGCGGATCTCTTGGCGGAAATGGCCGAATTGATCTCATCCTTCAGCGCGTTGAGCTTTGGCCCCATGACCTGACGCTCTTCGGGCGTCATCTTGCCCAGCTCACGCATTTTCAGGGCCACTTCGCCCTTCTTACCCACCGCCTGAACGCGGATATCCTCCAGCGCGGCCTCATCCGCGGCCCCTGCCACGGCGTCGATGTATTTCTGCCTCAGATCGTCCATCTTCGTCCCTTGGTTTCCTGCCGGCGGTATCGCACCGGATCACCCCCGGAGAATGCCCCGGTTTGCACCCTGCCGTGCTACCCATTGGGACGCGAAAACGCAAGTATGCGAAGGGGGATCGGACAGGCAAGTTCTGATTAACGTGACTTAAGCGGGTTCAGTCTGCTCACCCGCGGTCCCTCAGAGCGGCTTCAGAGAGCCTAGCAAGCCGATTCGCACGCTCTTGCGCCCTGTCTCTGATTCAATCGACGTTATTTTAATCCTGTGTTTTTCATGATGTTCAACTTCGACGAAGAAAATTTCGCAGGATGACAGGATCGTCTACTGTGCGAGAATTTGCATTGTATGAACAATTTTTTAATTACATGATATTCTCATCGCAGCAAAAATGCTGAATGCGACACCGGAGAGATTGGAAAGCAAGGTCGCTTTCGGAGCTCTCCCCGCCAAAGAGATGGCAGCCGATATCGCCCACAACGGCGCGATGCAGTCAAACGCGAGAACACCCATGTTCGAGCCGGAGACAACCCGGCGTTCATCAACAGATCTAACAAGTCTCGGCCACCGCCAGTTGGCCAACGGCATAGTTCGTATCGCAGACAGCCATTTTGCAGGCGCATGCAACCAACTGACCAAGGAGTCACTCAATGATCCGCACTATCGCAATTACAGCAATCGCAATCGCCGTCACCTCAGCCGCGCCGGGATTCGCCGGTGGCAATAACCCAACCAACGCCAAGGCAATGGCGGGCGCGCTCAAATCTGGCGTCAATCAGGATCAATCCACTAAGGATTTCCTTGAAGGCGCCGGATTCGAGTCAAAGAATCCAAAAGCAGCCGTTCCGAGCATGGTGTCAGGCGGTAGCAATGGCGGCTGGGGAAATATAGGTTCGACCTTGACCAGCCCTGATGGCGGCTCTGTTTCGGGGCGTTGAAACACCACAATTAATACGCTTAGCGCGCATCCCAAAAAACAGAAAAGTCGCAGGGTTTCCCCTGCGACTTTGATCTTTGCGTTTGATGCTTGGCTTAGGCCAGAGCAGCCTTGGCTTTCTCGACGATTGCGCCGAAAGCTTCCGGCTCGTGCACGGCCAGGTCGGCCAGCACTTTGCGGTCCACTTCAACACCGGCAAGGTTCAGGCCGTTGATGAAGCGAGAATAGGTCAGGGCCTCGTCATGCGAACGGACAGCAGCGTTGATACGCTGGATCCACAGGGCGCGGAAATTGCGCTTACGGTTTTTGCGGTCGCGGGTTGCATATTGGTTCGCCTTGTCGACGGCCTGACGCGCTACCTTGAAGGTATTCTTGCGGCGGCCGTAATAGCCTTTAGCGGCCTTGACGACTTTCTTGTGACGGGCGTGAGTTGTGGTTCCACCTTTAACGCGGGACATATTCTATACTCCTCTTAGCGGTCGTAGGGCATGTAGCCCTTGACGATCTTTGCGTCGGGGGCGGACAGGGTGGTGGTGCCACGGGCGTTACGGATGAATTTCTTCGTCCGTTTGATCATTCCGTGCTGTTTGCCAGCTTGGCTGGCCAGGACTTTGCCTGTTGCAGTCACCTTAAAGCGCTTCTTGGCGCTCGACTTGGTCTTCATCTTGGGCATTTCCGTCTCCTTACTTGGGTTCGGTTCGGACGCGACTCGGCATGCCACATAAGCCGGGCGCGCATGAAGTGCGGCATATAGAAGGGATTCCCTGCCATGGCAAGGGATTTGTTGCACTTGCGTGCATGCCTAACGCCAAAACGTCCTAGTTCATAAAGGCTCCGACCACCCGAACAAATACGTTCGGCAACTCATTGATCGAATAGCCCTTCGGGTTGCCCCCTATGGCGAAGATAATCAGGCCGCTCCCAACCAAAAAAGAAATCGCCATGACTTTGGGCGCACGCCTGTCAATCATTGCGTTCAAAAACGCAGGGATGGAAAGTATTAAAATTACCACCCCTGCGACAAGGGATAGATCATGTGTCATCACATTGTCCTAGGGTAAAATGTGTGACGATTATTCCGTATCTGTGCTGAAAATCAACCTTTCATCACAGGGGGCAACCCGAAGGATGTTTGTGGTACCGGGTACATTGAAGGGAACACCGGCAGTCACGACGATCTGATCGCCCTCTTCCGCGAACCCGGCCGTGCGAGCAGCCCGCGCAGCTGAAACGACGGCGGCTTTGAATCGCTCGACCTCGCCGGGGGTCACAAAGCAATTGGTGCCCCAAGACAAACACAGGCGCCGTGCCGTGCCTTTTAAGGGGGTCAACGCAATGATTGGAACCCGAGGACGTTCGCGTGAAGTCAGCAGCGCGGTGGTGCCGGATTGCGTAAAACAGCAGATCGCTTTGATGTCAGTGGTTTCTGCAATTTCACGCGCCGCTGCCACGATCGCGTCATTCACACCACTGCGCGACGCGACGCGTTGGGCATCTGCCTGCTCACGATATGTGTCGTCATGCTCTACCTCGATTGCCACGGCATTCATGGTGGATACGGCTTCTATAGGATAATCCCCAGCCGCACTTTCCGCCGACAACATCACTGCATCAGCACCATCATAAATCGCATTTGCAACGTCGGACACTTCGGCGCGGGTCGGCATTGGGCTTTCGATCATGCTTTCGAGCATCTGCGTGGCCACAATCACCGGCTTGCCTGCACGGCGACAGTCATTGATCAGACGTTTTTGGATCGGAGGCACGGCATAGACCGGCAGTTCAACCCCCAGATCGCCTCTTGCGACCATAATGCCATCTGATGCTTTCAGGATTTCACGAAACGCATTCACAGCGGCGGGCTTTTCGATTTTCGACAAAACCGATGCACGGCCGCCCGCGAGTGCGCGGGCCTCTTCGACATCTTCGGCACGCTGCACAAAACTTAGGGCCAGCCAGTCGACCCCCAGCTGACAGGCAAATTCGAGATCGGCCTTGTCCTTTTCCGAAAGGGCCGCAAGCGGCAGAACCACATCCGGCACATTCACCCCTTTGCGGTCGGAAATTGTACCGCCGACTTCAACGATGCAGTTGGCGTGTTCTGCGCTGCAATCTTTCACACGGAGACGTAGTTTGCCATCATTCACGAGAAGCGTTGATCCGGTTTCAAGCGCGGCAAAAATCTCGGGATGAGGCAGGCAGACACGATGGCTTTCACCCGGCGCATCATCCAGATCAAAGCGAAACTCGTGTCCCTCTTCGATCTCGGTTGCGCCAGCGGTAAAGACACCGCAGCGTAGTTTCGGCCCCTGAAGGTCAGCTAGAATGGCAATTGGGCGATCAAGATCCTTTTCCACCTGGCGCACAATTGCATGGCGCGCACGCTGTTCGTCATGGGTGCCGTGCGACATGTTCATACGGAAGACATCAGCGCCCGCTTCGAACAGGGACCGGATGGTGTCATAGTCATTTGAAGCAGGGCCAAGGGTGGCAACAATCTTCACGTTCCGTTGGCGTCTCATCTGCTTCTCCATATCCATATCGTCTTCGTTCACCGGTTCTATAGCCATTTTCCGCAGCAAGTGAAATGAAATGTTAGCGCTCACAGAAAAATGTTGCATCAAGGGAACTGGCACTTTTGCTCAGCCTGCCTTAAATGACTTTGATCGAATGAGATGACATCCGCATGACAGGAATTCATGATGGAGATCCGATGAAAGACCTACTTTTGCACGACGCCTATGAAATCATTGGGGAAACGCTGCCCGGGCGCTGGCTGATCAGCTGTGATCATGCGTCGAACCGGGTGCCTGCTTGTGTGAATGGTGGCGATCTGGGCCTGCCGAAAGCCGACATGGAGCGCCACATTGCCTATGATGTGGGGGCAGAGGGCGTCACCCGGCATTTGTCACGTCTACTGGACAGCCCGGCGATCCTGTCACGATTTTCCCGTTTGGTGATTGACCCCAATCGCGGCGAAGACGATCCGACCGTAATGATGAAGCTCTATGATGGATCCATCATACCCGCCAACCGCCACGCAGATGCGACAGAGCGTGAACGCCGGCTGGCTGCGTTTCATCGTCCCTATCACAAGGCAATGGCTACGCTTCTGGCGAGCCGCAGCGCACCAGTGCTTTTGGCAATGCATTCCTACACCCCGCAATTGCAGGGCCGCGAACTGCGCCCGTGGCACATTGCCGTACTGCACGACAAAGACAGCCGGGTGGCCACGCCGCTTCTTGAGCGGCTGGAAGCAGAGGGCGAATGGTGTGTCGGCGAAAACGAGCCCTATGGCGGGCACCTAGACGGGGACAGCATCGACCGGCAAGCGTTGGGTCTGGGCATTCCAAATGTGCTGATCGAAATCCGCAATGACCTGATTGAGACCGAAGCGCAGCAAGTGTGGTGGGCGGAACGATTGGCACCGATACTGACCGAGGTATTGGTGGAGAACGGGCTCTAGGGGCGTTGCCACTAGGCCTTCGGCCTCACCCCAAGGTATTTTGGGCAAGAAAAAAGGAACCTGCGGAATGCCACATGTGAGGATTGAACATGCCGGAACGGCGGTGGATCAGCAGAAGGTCTGCGAGGCGGTGTTCGATGCATTGGCGGCACATAAAGCGATCCCCCATCCAGAGAGCTTGAAAGTACGTGCCCTACCCTGTGACGCCTATCGCATTGGCACCGAGCCGGCCAGTTTTGCCCATGCACATCTCACGCTGCTGCCAGGTCGTTCAGATGAGGTGAAAACCGAGTTGGCCCGATTGATCCTGACCGTGATGCGCAGACATTTGCCTGAGGTGGGCAGTCTTTCTGTTGACGTTGCAGATCTCAGCTCATCCTATGTGAAAGACGTTTTGTAATTGGAGCCCATGATGGACAACCAGACCCGTATTGAACTGGAAGCTGCTGCATTTCGCGCCCTGCGCGAACACCTGATGGAAAAGCGCACCGATGTACAGAACATCGACATGATGAACCTGACGGGCTTTTGTCGCAACTGCCTGTCGCGCTGGTATCAAGAAGCCGCCAACGAGCGCGGCATCGAGATGGACAAAACGCAAGCGCGCGAGATTTTCTATGGCATGAGCATGGATGAGTGGAAGGCCAATTATCAGACGGATGCCAGCCCCGACAAACAGGCTGAATTCAAGGTCGCGTTTGCTGAGAACGTGGGCGAAGCAAAAGAGTAACGGCGCGTGACCCGCACTCTCCTGATTCTTTTGGGTGTCTCTTGCACCCTCACTTTAGCAGGGTTCATGTATCACCCCGCATTGGGCGTATTCATGCTGGGAGGTATGGTGCTGCTGGGTATGTCGATCTGGAATGGCGGGCAGAAGATGCTGGCGCTCCATCGCGCGCGCGTGGGTGAGGATTTCGCGACATTCCTTGCGGCCCTGCCCAACGCGGACGCCGAAGTGGCGCGTGCAGTCTATGATGAGGTGCAGGCCACCTGCTCCTCCCCCAATCACCCGTTGCCACTGCGCCCAAGCGACCATGTGATCGACGATCTGATGCTGGATCTTGAAGAGCTGTTTTCCGAGGTTTTACCCCGGATCATCACCCGGACCGGGCGGGGATCACCAGAGGGGCTCACGGATCTGACGGTTGGAGGGATTGTCGGGCATGTGAGCGACACATATACCTTATAACCACTGGAAAACGCGCCCATAACAGCGGCAAGGCGAGCACCGTGCCCAATCGCAGGGCAAAGTGTCATGGTCTGGACATCGTTGGATGTGACACCAAAAAACCCCGCACCTCGCGGTACGGGATTTCATCTTTTGATTGAGCTACCGGATCACTCTGCCTTTTTCAGGCTTTCTTCCAGATAGATCTCACGCAGGCGGGTCATGACCGGGCCGGGCTGGCCGTCACCAAGCTGCACGCCATCAATCTCAACTACCGGCATCACAAAGGCCGAAGCCGAGGTGAAGAAGGCTTCGTCAGCCTCTTGCGCCTCTTCAATAGTAAAGTTGCGCTCTTCCACTTCCATCTGCGCCTCGCGGGCAAAGCGCAGTACAGCAGCGCGGGTGATGCCGTGCAGGATATCGTTCGACAGGGCGCGGGTGATAATTTTGCCGCCTTTGACGATATAGGCGTTATTCGAGGTGCCCTCAGTCACAAAGCCATCTTCCACCAGCCACGCATCATCTGCCCCAGCGGCCTTCGCCATCATCTTGCCCATGGACGGGTACAACAGCTGCACGGTTTTAATGTCACGACGGCCCCAGCGGATATCCTCAACCGAGATCACCTTGATCGGTTTTACCGTTTCGGCCAGTCCCGGCTTGTTCTGAGTGAATAGCACCACAGTCGGCTTCACTTTGTCCGTATCAGGGAAAACGAAGTCACGGTCACTGTCGGCCCCGCGTGAGATCTGCAAATAGACTAGACCTTCGTCGATACCGTTTTCCTTCACCAGATTACGGTGCACCTCAAGCAGGTCTTCTTTCGAGATCGGGCTCTCGATGCCCAGCTCATTCAACGAGCGTTCCAAACGCACCGCGTGGCCGTCAAAATCAATCAGCTTACCGCCCAGAACCGAGGTCACCTCATAAACCGCATCGGCAAAAAGGAACCCACGGTCAAAGATCGAAACGCTGGCCTCGGTCTCAGGCAGGTATTCGCCATTCACATAAACGGTTCGGGTCATATCGGTCTCCTCATTGGAACGCCGCGTCACGAATTTTCATGGTGGACTGACGGGCGAGATGTTGCTGTCTTGGCTGTTGAGAACGGCCTAACGGATGATGTCACGAAGGGGAAGCCAAAATGCCTGCCACTCAATCTGCACTGATCATGCTTGTGGCCGGAATCGGCATTCCGGTGCTTGCGGCCTTGAACGCTGCATTGGGACAACGGATGGGATCGCCTGTTGCTGCAGGTATGATCCTGTTTCTGGTGGCGCTGATGGTGACCTGCGTCGCGTTCCTGTTCTCGGGCAGCTCGCTCAAGGGAGCGATCGGTGCGCCGCCACATCTGTTTCTGGCAGGGTGCCTTGTGGCGTTTTATGTGCTGACCATCACTTGGGTCGCACCCACCTTCGGCGTCGGCAACGCGGTGTTCTTTGTCCTCATAGGCCAGCTGATCTCGGCGGCAATCATCGACCATTTCGGAGTGTTTGGTGCCACGCAGCACCCATTGACGTTGGCTAGAGCGAGCGGAATTGCCGTGATGGGTGCGGGCGTATTCCTGACCCAGATTGCCGGGCGCGGCTGATAACAGCCTCACGTTTCAGCCCCAAAGGTCTGAGGATGGCGGATGCACACCCTTTTCATCAAACAAAAGCGGCGCGTCGCGATCTTCTGCCAGTAATAGCGGCCCATCCAGATCGGTCACCACCGAGCCCTGCGCCACCAGAACAGCAGGTGCCATCGCCAGCGACGAGCCCACCATACAGCCGGTCATCACCTCATAGCCTTCCGCAATCGCCGCTTCGCGCAAACGAAGCGCCTCGGTCAGGCCACCAGTCTTATCGAGCTTGATGTTCACCACGTCATATTTGCCCCTAAGCTTTGGCAGGCTGGTCCGGTCATGACAGCTCTCATCAGCACAAACCGGCACCGGGCGATCCATGCCAATCAGTGCGTCATCCTCACCAGCGGGCAGAGGCTGTTCTACCAACCCAACGCCCAAGCGCACCAGATGCGGGGCAAGATCGGTATAAACCTCTGCCGACCAACCCTCATTTGCATCCACAATAATCCGCGAATTCGGAGCCCCAGCCCGCACCGCTTCCAAACGTGGCATGTCATCCGGCGTACCAAGCTTGATCTTCAACAGCGGACGGTAGGCGTTTTTTACCGCCTGCGCCTGCATCTCGTCAGGCTCCGCCAAAGACAAGGTATAGGCAGTGATCTCTGGCTTCGGTGCAGCCAGCCCAGCCAGCTCCCAAACCCGCTTTCCAGCACGTTTCGCCTCAAGATCCCACAGCGCACAATCCACCGCATTGCGCGCTGCCCCTGCTGGCAACAGATCGTAAAGCCCCTCACGGGTCACATCACCCGGCAAGCCCATGATCTCATCCGTCACACTCTCCAGCGTTTCACCGTAACGCGCATAAGGGACACATTCGCCCCAACCTTGATACTCGCCATCACGCACGCGAACGGTCAGCACTTTTGCTTCGGTCCTCGATCCGCGCGAAATGGTGAACACCTGCGCCAGCTTGAACACATCGGGCGTAACAGAGATTTCCAAGCGCCAATCCTCTTCTTCTGACCTGAAATATCCTAGGGGGTCTGGGGGACAACGTCCCCCAGCTTCACATCTTCACGGAGCTATCAGATTACCGCCAGAGCTTCCACCAGCTTACCCGCGCCAAATCGGAACGGGTCAGTGGCCGGGATGCCCATATCCTCTTCGATCTGCGCCAGATAAGACGTGGCATCCCCTTCGGACATATGTTGCGTATTCACCGACACACCAATCACCTGACAGGCCGGGTTTGCCACTTTAGCCAGCGCCAACGCTGTGTCGCGCAACACTTCAAGTGAGGGCTGCTGATAATCCGGTAGACCACGCATATGCTCACGGGTCGGTTCATGCGACAGGATCAGCGCATCCGGTTGACCACCATGAATTAGCGCCATCGTCACACCCGAATAGGACACGTGGAACAGCGAGCCCTGCCCTTCGATCAGATCCCAGTGATCTTCATCATTGTCCGGGGTGATATATTCCACCGAGCCTGCCATGAAATCGGCAATCACCGCATCCAGCGGCACGCCGTCACCGGTGATCAGAATACCGGTCTGACCAGTGGCGCGGAAGGTCGATTTCATGCCGCGCTCGCGCATTTCTTTGTCCATCGCAAGGGCGGTGTACATTTTTCCAACCGAGCAATCAGTACCTACGGCCAGACAACGTTTGCCGGTGCGTTTCTTGCCATTGGCAATCGGGTATTCAACTTCCGGGATGCGCACGTCGTGCAATTCCTGCCCGGTCGCCTCGGCCACGGCCACCAGATCGGGCTCGTCTTTCAGAAGGTTGTGCAGGCCCGAAGCCAGGTCGAATCCCTCTTCCAGCGCCATGACCAGAACTTTTTTCCACTCTTGCGAAATCACACCACCACGGTTGGCCACGCCGATCACCAGCGTTTTTGCTCCAGCGTCCTTGGCCTCTTGCAGGGTCATATCTGCAAGCCCCAGATCAGCCTTGCAGCCGTCCATGCGATATTGGCCTACGGCGTTTTCCGGGCGCCAGTCTTTGATACCCTGCGCCACTTTTGCAGCGAGCTGATCGGGCGCGTCGCCCAAGAACAGAAGATACGGTGTCTTGATCATGGCCTAGGCCCTTTCCTCTTTGCGGTGTTAAGTATTTCCCGAAGGTCATTTTCACGATTTATTGGTGCATTTTCTTGCAAAGGCTCATGAAAATACGACAATTGCACAAGATACTCCGTCATTCAGGCTGTTTGGTGCAATATTCTTTCGTGGATTTAATGGCTGGGAGGGAAGTTGCCGCCTTGCGGCATTTATGCTGCATGAGCAAAATAGACTTGCCTTCACGCGCGCAATTTCATAACGATTACGCCAAGAAAATCGCAACTTCATTGCTTAGAGGTGACGCATGTCCTTCCGTATCCAACCCGCCGCCCCGGCCCGCCCGAACCGTTGCCAGCTGTTTGGCCCGGCCTCAAACACCAAACTTTTCGCCAAAATGGCTAGCTCAGCCGCTGACGTGATCAATATCGACCTCGAAGATTCGGTGGCCCCGTCGGACAAGGATATGGCCCGCGCGAATGCAATCGAGGCGATCAATACCGTGGATTGGGGCAATAAATACGTCTCGGTCCGCATCAACGGTCTCGACACCCCCTACTGGTATCGCGACGTGGTCGATCTGATGGAACAGGCAGGCGACCGCCTTGACCAAATCATGATCCCGAAAGTGGGTTGCGCTGAAGACATCTACGCGGTCGACGCGCTGGTGACCGCCATTGAACGCGCCAAAGGCCGCACCAAGCCGATCAGCTTTGAAGTGATCATCGAGTCAGCCGCCGGCATCGCCCATGTAGAAGCCATCGCCGCCGCTTCGCCCCGCCTGCAAGCCATGTCGCTGGGTGCCGCTGACTTTGCAGCCTCGATGGGGATGCAGACCACCGGGATCGGTGGCACGCAGGAAAACTACTACATGCTGCGCGAAGGTGAAAAGCACTGGTCTGACCCATGGCACTGGGCGCAAGCCGCGATTGTCGCGGCCTGTCGCACCCACGGCATCCTGCCGGTCGACGGCCCGTTCGGCGATTTCTCAGATGACGAGGGTTACATCGCCCAGGCCAAACGCTCGGCCACTCTGGGCATGGTCGGCAAATGGGCGATCCACCCGAAACAAATTGCGATCGCCAACGAAGTATTCACACCGTCAGAAGAGGCTGTAACCGAGGCGCGCGAAATCCTCGCCGCAATGGAAACCGCCAAGGCCAATGGCGAAGGTGCCACCGTTTACAAGGGACGCCTTGTCGACATCGCCTCGATCAAACAGGCAGAGGTGATCGTGGCACAGGCCGAACTGATCGCAAACAGCTGATCCAACTCACATTCGAACCCCGACTGGCCCCGCATGATAGCGGGGCTTTTTTCTTGGGCAGGTGAGAATTTGAACACGTAGACCTTACCAAATGAGCGTCACCACGACCGCGCGGCTCACCGCTATATATTGACGTATGTCCGGATCGAAGCGTGTTGTGGATGTGATAGAATGGGAACATCTCAAACCAAAACAGGAGGTAGACGTTCATGCATCCCACAGAAAAGGTCGTCCGTCAGTTCCATGAATCCTGGGACATGCGCGATCCCGAGCGCGGTGTAGCGGTAATCGCTCAAGATTGCCAATTCGAAGACGTTGCACGCGGCGAAAGTCAGGTCGGCCCGGAAGGCTACAGAATGGACTACGAACGTTGGCGACGGGCTTTCCCGGACGGGGAAGTTAAGGTTACCAACGTGATAGTGGACGGCGACCGTGCCGTTGTCGAGTTTGTCAATCGAGGAACACATACGGGACCGCTGGAATCCTCGCTGGGAATTTTCGAACCAACGGGACGTCAACAAGAGACGCTGTATTGCAGCGTAATGCGGGTCAAGAATGGCATGGTTGTTGAAGGAAGGGATTACTATGACGCTGCAACAATCGCCCGCCAACTTGGGCTGGTGGCTTGACGCCTCTCATTCAGACTATCTGAGAGTTGCGCTACCCTGATGCGCAACAATGCATGAAACTGCCGAGCATCGCAGGCTTTGCGCTGGTTTCGCGTGTGTTCCCGTTGCATTGCCGCTTCCCAAGCGTCATATAACAGAAAACAGGTATCAATCAGGCGTGGCCATGACTCATTATCTCGAATTCGAAAAACCGCTGGCGGAAATTGAAGGCAAGGCAGAAGAGCTGCGTGCCATGGGCCGGGCCAATGAAGAGATGGACGTGGAAGGCGAAGCCACGGCGCTGGATGCCAAGGCGGACGCGCTTCTAAAAGAGCTTTACGAAAACATGACGGCCTGGCGCAAATGTCAGGTGGCCCGTCACCCTGAGCGCCCGCATTGCAAAGACTATATCGAGGCGCTCTTTACCGAATACACGCCGCTGGCAGGCGACCGCAATTTTGCCGATGACCATGCGATCATGGGCGGGCTCGCCCGTATTGGAGATACGCCTGTTGTGGTCATGGGTCAGGAAAAGGGCCACGACACCAAATCACGCATCGAGCGCAATTTCGGCATGGCGCGCCCCGAAGGCTATCGCAAGGCGATCCGCCTGATGGATCTGGCCGACCGGTTTGGGCTGCCGATCGTGGCGCTTGTCGACACCCCCGGCGCATATCCGGGGAAAGGCGCGGAAGAGCGTGGCCAATCCGAGGCCATCGCACGCTCGACCGAACGTTGCCTGAACGCCAAGGTGCCGGTCATCTCGGTGATCATCGGCGAAGGTGGCTCTGGCGGCGCCGTGGCACTGGCCACCGCCAATACTGTGATGATGCTTGAGCATTCCGTATACTCGGTTATCTCGCCCGAAGGCTGCGCCTCGATCCTTTGGAAAGACGCCGAAAAAATGCGCGAAGCAGCAGATGCACTGCGTCTTACCGCTCAGGATCTCAAGAAGCTGGGTGTAATCGACACCATCATCGACGAACCGATGGGAGGTGCGCAACGGGATCGCAAAGGCACCATCGAAGCCGTGGGCAAAGCGATCGAAGCTGAAATCAAGGCATTGGCCAAGCGCGCCAAAGGCGACGCGTTGAAAAAGGAACGTCGTGAGAAATTCCTTAAAATGGGGTCCAATGGCCTCGCCGCCTGAACCTGAACTTCATTGAAATGCACAGGGGGCCACGCGGCCTCCTTATCGTTTCAGAGTTCGACGCCAAAGCCGCGCAGAACACGGCTCAGGTCATCACCATCCACATCGGCCATCATGTTCTCGAGCACTTTTCTTGCTCGCCCTACCCCAAGAAGGCCGTCACCACATGGTCTGGGATGCCTTTGTCGGCCACTCCTTGTCAAAGGCGTCACCGTCAAATGTCCCAGAACTCTGCTCCTTGAGCATCTCACCAAGGGTCGGCACATCAGGCATCGAATCTTCGACGTTCCAAAGCCGCGAGCGCATGATCGATTTGGCACATTGCGCATAGATCTCATCAATCTGGATAACCGTTACCAGACTGGGCAATTGCTCGCCTTCATGCCGTGCAAAACGCTGGCGCAGCCCGTCATCGGCCGTCAACCGAGCACGCCCGTTGACCCGCACAACGATATCCACCTTCGGCACCATGAACATCAGCGACACACGTGGATCGCGTACGATGTTGCGCAAGCTGTCGATCCTGTTGTTGCCGCGCCAGTCGGGCAGCGCCAGGTGGTGCTCATCCAGTTCCAATACCACGGGGCCATCATCGCCGCGCGGGCTTCCATCGGTCCCCTCCGGCCCAACTGTGCTGAGCACACAGAACTTCGAAGCCATGATCCATTTTCGGTAAGTGGGAGTCAGATGCGTTGCCAGTTTGACCAACGAAGCCGTGGAGGGAGTGCGATACAAGGCTTCGAGGTCTTCAATCTTCTCAATGAATTGCATCGTCACCCCTTTTACAAAACCAGAATACTAGTTTTCTAGTTTTCTAGTTTTCTAGTTTTCTAGTTTTCTAGAAATTTGCGTTTCCCGGTTTCTAGGTCAAACCCCGCATCTTCCATCAACGCATTGGAGCGGGTTTCGATCACATCTTCCATTTCTCCCATGAAATCCTTGATCTTCTTGCCTGGTTCGATCCGCGGCAGAAACTCTACCACCGCAGTACCGGGATACCGCATGATCCCGTGACGTTTCCAGAACACACCCACATTTGTGGCGGCGGGCACCACGGTCTGGCCGGTTTCCTTGTAAAGTACTCCGGTTCCGATCTTATAGGGTTTCTCTGCCCCAGCCGCGACACGGGTTCCTTGGGGAAAAATCACCAGTTGACCGGGTTGAGACCGGCCCGAATTTACCTCAGCCACCATCTGCTTGATGGCAGCGCCCCGTTTGCCACGGTCCACCGCGACGCAGTTGACCCGCTTGGCATAGTACCCAATGATCGGAGCCCAACGGAGCTGCTTTTTCATGATGTATTTTGGTCGTGGGATGACCGATGCAATCAAAATAATATCAAAAAAGCTCTGATGCTTGGCCGCGATAATGACTTCGTCCTGGGGCACCTCACCACGAATTTCGGATTTCAACCCAACCATCCAGGACGCCGTCCAGCGAACCCATGCACAATACAGGTGAATGGTGTGAAACACCCATTTTCTGCTAAACAGGGTGATCGGAAGAAACCCAACCGCGACAATGACCATCATCAGATACATCTGAACGATAAACACCAGGGATCGAACCCATTGTATGACGTGCCACATCAGCGTTTCTCCTGCAAAGTGGTCAGGGCAGCCTGACGGGTGGCAATAAAGGCGACAAGAGCCGCAATCGGCGGGATGAGCACAGGCCACCCCCATTCAGCCCCCTGAAACCCAAGCCCGGTCAGAAAACTCGCCTGATCTTGAGAAGACGGAAGAAGAAAAACTGCGATCAGCCCCAGCAACATGCCTCCGGATGCGCCCAAAAAAGTGCGCAGCGTGTATCGGCGGACAAAGGCCCGCGCAATATAAACATCTTGCGCACCGACCAGACGCAGAACGCGGATCACCTGTTCATTGGCAGAAAGGGCAGCAGAAGCCGCAAGCGTGATCACCACCGCCGCAAGCGTAGTGATCAATCCCATCGCCACATAGCCAAGCAATCGCAGCCGTCCCGCTGCTTTGACGAGCGGTTCTCGCCAACGGTGATGGTCATCCAATACCGCCCCAGGGGCCTCGCCAGCCAATCGAGCACGCAACCCCTCAGCATCAATGCCTGTATCATCTTCTACCAGCTCGATCAGACGTGGCACAGGCAACCGTTCCAATGGCAAATCCGGTCCAAACCATGGTTCAAGCAATTTGCGCTGCTCATCGTCGCTAAGAGGACGCGCCTCTTTAACTCCTGGTGTTGTGGCCAGGACTTCCATCACGGCCAAAGACTGAATATCCATCTGATCGACAGGTGCCGTGATGCGAATTGTAGCGCTTTTGGCCAAGGCTTGCCCCCAACGATCTGCCAACCGGCCTGACGCAAGTGACAATGCCATCGCAAATACAGCAAGAAACGCCATCGCCCCCGCCGCAAATATGGTCAATCGCGCGGTGAAGCCGGTGGGGGGCACCGCCCGGTCTGCTTGGGCGTCGCCCGCAACCAAGGCGAGGATTTTGGACAAACCCTGTTTCATAGATCAGCCCCCGCCGTGTGCAATTGCCCACCTGATAGCCGCAAAACCCGTGCCTGCACTTGCGCTTTGGCTTGTCGGATCAGATTCATATCATGGGTGGCAATCACCACTGTCTTACCCAGTTTGTTTAACTCGACCAAAAGCGTCAAAAGACGCAGGGACATTTCCCAATCCACATTCCCGGTCGGCTCGTCCGCCAAGATCACATCAGGAGACATAACAACTGCGCGCGCAAGGGCTGCGCGCTGGCGCTCCCCACCCGACAATTCAGGAGGGCGGGCATCTGCCTGATGGGTCAATCCCACCCATGCCAGCAACTCATTGAGCTCTTGCGGGTCATTAATCGCACGGCCGGATACAGTGAGAGGTAAAGCGATGTTTTCAGCAACACTCAAATGATCAAGGAATTGGCAATCCTGATGCACAACTCCGACGCGTCTACGCATCATGGCAACCTCGTCACGAGTCATCTGCCGTGTATCGCAGTCGAACAGAGAAATAGCCCCCTGAGACGGGACAAGTTCACCGTAACATAATTTGAGAAATGTGGTTTTCCCTGCACCAGATGGTCCGGTTAAAAAATGGAACGACCCGGGCTGCACTTGCAGCGTCATGTCATTCAAAAGCGTCCCCGCGCCATACCCGTAAGACACTTGTGCCAGATCGATCACAACTCACCCCTGCCAATTATAAGGTCTGTTTTGCCCCAGCCTGAGAATTGTTTCAATGGATTGATTGTCTTGGTTTGATTTTCAGGTCTATCTCGCCCATATTGCTTGTTAAAACGGCAGGTAATTCGCCGGTCGAGGCGCTGGTACGGGTGAGAATATGCGTTTGGTTTGCCCCAATTGCGGAGCTCAATATGAGGTAGATGATCGTGTCATGCCAGCAGGCGGACGCGATGTTCAATGTTCGGCATGTGGCCACGCTTGGTTCCAGAAAGGTGCGCAATCCGCAACGGAAGAAGAACCGCCTGAGCAGTCGTCAGAACAGGAACTGCACTCTTCGCCACCAGAACCACAATCTGATGTTGAAGACGAACAGGAACAGGCCACTTCCTTCGACACTCTTCCAACCGATGATACTGAGGCAGACGAAAATCCTCTCGGCGCAAACCAGCGAGAATTGGACCCAGATGTAAAATCCATCTTGCAAGAAGAAGCGCAGCGCGAGCTGGACGCACGTCATTCAGAGCAGGAACAGATCGAAACTCAAACCGAAATGGGTTTGGACGAATTCGAACAGGATGACGGACAACGCCAATCTATACGCGAACGTATGGCCCGTTTGCGTGGTACGGAAGACGAGTTTGAAGCAATCGAAGCCCTGCCAGAAGGGCGCGGCAAAGACCTATTGCCGGATATCGAAGAAATCAATTCAACCCTCGACGCCAATAGCGACCCAGAGCCGGAAACTGACATGGCTGCCGAAGTTCCGGCTGTCAAAAAGGGCTCATTCCGTAGTGGATTCTTGTGGGTTGTTCTCTTCGCCTTGTTGGCCTTAGCGGTCTACACCTATGCTCCGACCCTTGCGGAGAAATTACCTCAGATCAAAGCTCCCCTCGCTAGCTATGTAGAATTTGTTGACCAAATTCGAACTCAGCTAAATTCTGCAATTGAAAGTGCAATCGGTAAGATGCGTGGCATGGACGAGGGAAACAATTAAAGCTGTCAGTTTTCCGAGGAGACGCTGCGCCTAATCGTGACGAAACCTCTTTTACCAGAGCGCAATTGCTGTGCGCGGCGGGCAGTCGTTTGACTGTCTTCTCCCCCCCCAAAGCCAAAACGCCGCCTCCATTTCTGGAAGCGGCGTTTTTGATTAGTCATCGTTATGAGAGGATACTTGGATTTTTACTAGGTTTGGCGGTGACCTACTCTCCCACACCTTAAGATGCAGTACCATTGGCGCGACAGTGCTTAACGGCCGGGTTCGGGATGGAGCCGGGTGTTTCACTTGTGCTATGACCACCAAACCGAGTAAAAATCCAATTTCCAAGTCAGTACACTATGGTGTGTATGCTTTTGATTAATCAGTAGAACTGTCTTCTACTGGATCAAATCAAGCCTATCGGACCATTAGTACCAGTCAACTGAACGCATTGCTGCGCTTACATCTCTGGCCTATCGACGAGGTAGTCTACCTCGGTCCTCAGGGATACCTTGTTTTGAGGGGGGCTTCCCGCTTAGATGCCTTCAGCGGTTATCCTGTCCGAACATAGCTACCCAGCACTGCCGTTGGCACGACAACTGGTCCACCAGTGGTTCGTTCACCCCGGTCCTCTCGTACTAGGGGCAACTCCTCTCAAGTATCCTACACCCACGGCAGATAGGGACCGAACTGTCTCACGACGTTCTAAACCCAGCTCACGTACCTCTTTAAACGGCGAACAGCCGTACCCTTGGGACCTGCTCCAGCCCCAGGATGAGATGAGCCGACATCGAGGTGCCAAACACTGCCGTCGATATGGACTCTTGGGCAGTATCAGCCTGTTATCCCCGGCGTACCTTTTATCCGTTGAGCGATGGCCCTTCCACTCGGGACCACCGGATCACTATGGCCGTCTTTCGACTCTGCTCGACTTGTCAGTCTCGCAGTCAGGCTGGCTTCTGCCATTGCACTCAACGAGCGATTTCCGACCGCTCTGAGCCAACCTTCGCGCGCCTCCGTTACGCTTTAGGAGGCGACCGCCCCAGTCAAACTACCCGCCACGCAGGGTCCCGGATCCGGATAACGGACCGCGGTTAGACTTCAAACAGAACAAGGGTGGTATCTCAAAGGAGGCTCCACCGAAACTAGCGTCTCGGTTTCAAAGCCCACCACCTATTCTGCACATGTTGTGTCTGAAGCCAGTGCGAAGCTGTAGTAAAGGTGCACGGGGTCTTTCCGTCTAACCGCGGGAAGCCTGCATCTTGACAGGCAATTCAATTTCGCTGAGTCGATGTTGGAGACAGCGGGGAAGTCGTTACGCCATTCGTGCAGGTCGGAACTTACCCGACAAGGAATTTCGCTACCTTAGGACCGTTATAGTTACGGCCGCCGTTTACCGGGGCTTCAATTCGGAGCTTGCACTCCTCCTTTTAACCTTCCGGCACCGGGCAGGCGTCAGACCCTATACGTCGTCTTGCGACTTCGCAGAGCCCTGTGTTTTTAGTAAACAGTCGCCACCCCCTGGTTTGTGCCCCCAGTCAATACTTGCGTAGAAACTGGGCCTCCTTCTCGCGAACTTACGGAGGTATTTTGCCGAGTTCCTTCAACATCGTTCTCTCAAGCGCCTTGGTATACTCTACCTATCCACCTGTGTCGGTTTAGGGTACGGTCTCATGAAGGGCTATTTCCAGGAACCTCTAAGCTGCCCATTCAATCCAATAAGGATGAACAACCTTCGAGATCCGTCACTTCCTTCTGGCCCAGGAATATTAACCTGGTTCCCATCGGCTACGCCTTTCGGCCTCGCCTTAGGGGCCGGCTTACCCTGCTCAGATTAGCTTTAAGCAGGAACCCTTGGATTTTCGGCGAGGGGGTCTCTCACCCCCTTTGTCGCTACTCATGTCATCATTCTCGCTAGTGATCTCTCCACCGGATCCCTCACAGGCCGGCTTCACTGAAAGCTCCGATCCTCAAAGGCATCCGAAGATGCTAATGAGGAATGGAACTATGTCACACTACGCTCTGCTACCGCGTGCTTACGCACACCCTAAGCTTCGGCTCATGGCTTGAGCCCCGGTACATCTTCGCCGCAAGACAACTTATTTAGACCAGTGAGCTGTTACGCTATCTTTAAAGGATGGCTGCTTCTAAGCCAACCTCCTGGTTGTTTTGGTCGTCTCACCTGCTTTCCCACTTAGCCATGAATTAGGGGCCTTAGCTGTAGGTCAGGGTTGTTTCCCTCTCCACAACGGACGTTAGCATCCGCTGTGTGTCTGCCATATAGTACTTCCCGGTATTCGGAGTTTGATTAGGATCAGTAAGGCTGTGGGCCCCCATTACCCATTCAGTGCTCTACCCCCGGGAGTATTCGTATGACGCTCTACCTAAATAGATTTCGCAGAGAACCAGCTATCTCCGAGTTTGATTGGCCTTTCACCCCTAGGCACAGCTCATCCCGATCTTTTTCAACAGATGTGGGTTCGGTCCTCCAGTGCGTGTTACCGCACCTTCAACCTGGCCATGCCTAGATCACTCGGTTTCGGGTCTGATCCACCTAACTCATTCGCCCTATTAAGACTCGCTTTCGCTGCGCCTACACCTAACGGCTTAAGCTTGCTAGATAGACCAAGTCGATGACCCATTATACAAAAGGTACGCCGTCAGCCCGCAAGGGGCCTCCGACTGATTGTAGGCGTTCGGTTTCAGGTACTGTT
>NZ_JAQIIO010000001.1:220000-407500 GCF_027891095.1 Aliiroseovarius salicola
CTGTTTCAGCTCAAATCCATTCCATGGCACCACCATCGACCAGGCTTCCACGCAGCGGAACCGGTAGATGCGTTCTTCGATGCTCACCTTGGCGAGAATGTCAGCAAGGTCGTAGTTGCCTGGCCGATCCACCATCCCGTCAATCTGCACGGACCAAGGATCCGTTGTCAGACGCTGTGCGTTGGCGACAGGATCACCTTTTCCGGTGCCGAATTCATAAAAGTTATTGTAGGTCGAGATTTCCTCGAACGTATTGGGCGTTGCATCGGTCGAGTATTTCCCCGCAGCCTCCGCCCATTTCGGAAGAACGCCTGCAGCAGACCCGATCGCCAATGCCCCGGCCCCTCCCATCAACTGGCGGCGATTCAGAAAATCTGCCTTGGGGGTGACATCTGAGTATTTCAGTTTGGATCTATAAGCCATCGGCGCACCTTTTGAATTCTCTTGCTACAGAGGTAATACATCATTGGATCAGCACCAAAGCACATCGCCTCACATCCGCGTTGGGGATTTGTAACAATCTGGACGCAGACATTGGGCGATACTTAGGAAAGCGAACCTCACACGCCAGCTAGGTCTGCGCATGTGCCTCGGTTTGGATCAGTAGCAAGTCTGCATATGACTTCACGGATTGCGCAGCGTGACCACTGGTCAGCACATTCCCGCCCGTGACCGGTTTCCGCTCTATTTGCGCGGGGGTTTGCCAAAACCATCGCTGCTCTTCGGTCAGGTTCCGCCACTTCCGATCCGAGCGATTTGCATCTGCGGTTTCTCGCCTGATGGTGGAGTGCTTTTTCGCAAAGCCATGCTCAAATTCGGCAATCCACAACAGAGAGGATGCAGCGCGGTTAACCGTTGGTCCAAATGTTCCCGTGTCCAGCACGGGCACACCAACTCACGGAATATCAAACGGAGAAATCCAATGAAGACCTTTACTCTTGCCACCTTAACCCTTGCCCTCGGCGCGAGCGTTGCTTTTGCCACGACCACGAATATCGATGCCAACGAAGACGGAGAAATCACCATGGACGAACTGGTTGTCGTTTATGACGACATCAGCACCGATACATTCTCGCAGGCAGACACGGACGACAATGGCACTTTGAGCGTGGAGGAATTTGCCGCCGCGCAAGAGGCGGGCCTGATCCCCTCCGAGATGTAAGCCACCTCGTCCCCAAACCTACCACTCGCCTGCCCCCGCCCTCGCCGGTCCCTGATCGGTGGGGGCATTTTCTTGCTTCCAATGCTGAAAAGCGAAAAGAGCCCGCCAGAAAGGCAGGCTCATATGTTATGTAGTGTTGATCAGTGGACCACTGCATCTTCTGGCGGTTGCCGATTGGTATTCCCCACCCGGTCGCCAATGATCAGCCCTTCAGTCCCAGCCGTGACTTCAATTGTATCACCATCCATCACGTCGCCAGCCAAGAGCATCTCGGCCAGTTGGTCCTGAAGCGCGCGCTGGATCACGCGTTTCAAAGGCCGCGCCCCAAAGACCGGATCATAGCCCTCATCGGCCAGCCATTTCATCGCGCCTTCATCCAGATCAAGCGAGATATTGCGCCGCGCCAGACGTTTACCGAGGCGATCCAGCTGGATCTCGACAATGCCATCCATGTCGGCCCGACCCAGGCGGTCGAAGATGATCGTCTCATCCAGACGGTTCAGGAATTCGGGGCGGAAATGGGCCCGCACCGCATCCATCACGTCACGCCGCGCGTCCGAGGCATCGGCTCCATCCGGCAGTTGGCTTAGAGCCTGAGCGCCGAGGTTCGACGTAAGAATGATCAGCGTCTGCTTGAAATCGACCGTGCGGCCCTGACCATCGGTCAGCACCCCATCATCCAAAACCTGCAACAGCACGTTGAACACATCCGGGTGGGCTTTCTCGACCTCGTCAAACAGCACCACTTGATAGGGGCGCCGACGTACAGCTTCGGTCAGCACGCCACCTTCGTCATAGCCGACATAGCCTGGAGGGGCACCGATCAGACGGGCAACCGAGTGTTTCTCCATAAACTCCGACATGTCGACGCGCACCATGGCGCTGTCGTCATCAAACAGGAACTCAGCCACAGCTTTGGTTAGCTCGGTTTTCCCGACACCGGTTGGCCCAAGGAATAGGAAACTGCCCAACGGGCGGTTTTCATCGTTCAGCCCAGCACGCGCACGACGTACGGCGTTGGACACAGCTTTCACCGCTGAATTTTGACCAATCACCCGCTTGTGCAGTTGATCTTCCATGCGCAGCAGCTTGTCGCGCTCGCCTTCCAGCATTTTCGAAGTCGGGATCCCGGTCCAGCGTTCGACCACGGAAGCGATTTGCTCCGGCCGCACTGCCTCTTCGACCATCATGTCGCTGTCGGCGTCTTCAGCGGTTTCAAGCTTTTTCTCGAGTTCCGGAATGATCCCATAAGACAGCTCACCAGCTTTAGCGAGGTTGCCATCACGCTTGGCAATATCCAGTTCAGCCCGCGCCCGATCAAGATGTTCTTTGATCTCACGCGCGCCTTCCAGCTTGTCACGTTCCGCCTGCCATTTTGCTGTCAGCGACGCGGATTTCTCCTGCAACTCGCTGAGTTCGCCTTCCAGCTTTTCAAGCCGATCTTTCGACGCCTTGTCATCTTCCAACTTCAACGCTTCCGCCTCGATCTGCATCTGCATGATCTGACGATCCAGAGCGTCGAGTTCTTCGGGCTTCGAGTCCACCTCCATGCGCAAACGCGAAGCGGCTTCATCCACAAGGTCAATTGCCTTGTCGGGCAGGAAACGGTCGGTGATGTAGCGATGGCTCAGGGTTGAGGCTGCCACCAGCGCCGAATCCGAGATCCGCACCCCGTGGTGCAGCTCGTATTTCTCCTTGATGCCCCGCAGGATCGAGATCGTGTCCTCGACTGTCGGCTCTTCAACCATCACTGGCTGAAAGCGCCGCGCAAGGGCTGCGTCTTTTTCCACGTATTTGCGGTATTCATCCAGCGTGGTGGCGCCCACACAATGCAATTCACCCCGCGCAAGCGCTGGCTTGATCAGGTTGGCCGCATCCATTGCGCCATCAGATTTCCCGGCGCCCACCAACGTGTGCATTTCGTCAATAAAGAGGAGAATTTCGCCAGCCGCCGAAGTCACCTCATTCAGCACAGCTTTCAGACGTTCCTCGAATTCACCGCGATATTTCGCACCGGCAATCAACGCACCCATATCCAGCGCGAGCAGGCGTTTGTTGCGCAGGCTTTCCGGCACATCGCCGTTAACGATGCGCAGCGCCAAACCTTCGGCAATAGCCGTTTTCCCCACGCCCGGCTCACCAATCAGAACTGGGTTGTTTTTAGTGCGGCGCGACAGAACCTGCATCGAGCGACGAATTTCCTCGTCGCGACCAATAATCGGGTCAATCTTGCCCTCACGGGCCGCTTCGGTCAGATCACGGGCATATTTGTTCAACGCCTCATAGCTGTCTTCGGCGCTGGCACTGTCTGCGGTACGCCCCTGACGCAGGTCGTTGATCGCGGCGTTGAGTTTCTTGGCATCCACACCCCCGGCTTCCAGAGCGTCCCGCGCTTTGGATTTCACAACAGCCAATGCGGTCAGCAAACGTTCGACCGGCACAAAGCTGTCGCCTGCCTGTTTGGCCAGCTTTCCAGCCTCATCCACCAGAACGGCAATCGAGTTGTCCATATAGACCTGCGCGCCTTCACCGGACACTTTCGGCAGCTTCTCCATCCGCTCATCCAGTACGGCCTGCACACGTTCGGGCGCCCCACCTGCCTTACGGATCAGGTTGGCGCTCATCCCCTCCTCATCATCCAGAAGGGCCTTTAAAACATGCTCAGGAACAAGACGCTGATGGTTTTCGCGCATGGCAATCGTCTGAGCGGCTTGAATGAACCCACGCGACCGCTCGGTGAATTTTGATACGTCCATATCAATCTCCTCTTCAAAGCGCCCGATATAATTTGGTGCCCACCATTGCAGCACACCTTTGTTCGGGCCTCCTAGGACATTTGGGCATCCTGCTGGTTGAATGCAAGGGTTTGGTTTTCGGGGGGAATAGCTGCGCGACTTTACCCTTATTTCCAGCGCCAAATTGGTCGAGCTTTCCCTCGTGAGAGGGACCAAAATGATTAAAACTGTAACCATTTCAAATGTGACTCACAGTGACCCCGACTTGCTGCACGCATCTGTTGTTATGCTCATGGAAGACGCGGAAAGAGGAAATCTCAAACGGGCCCAGTTTCTGTGTCGCATCAGGCAATCCTCTGATGCTCCAAACGATGACCTCATGCTCTTGCTGGCACGCGAAGCACTTCGTCAGGCCCGCCGCCTGCCAGATTGCGCAGGGCTGGTCGAAAATGAGGCCTTTCTGATCAAAAACATCAAGGTCGCAGCCTGAAGCAGCTTGTGTATTTGCCTTTGCCAGACAGTCGCATTAGGAGAGGCTGGAACAAAGGAGCCTGCCATGACCGCCAAACCCCTCGCCGATGACCGCCTGATCGTAGCTCTCGATGTGCCCAATGCACTTGATGGTTTGAAACTGGCCGGAGAACTTGGGGATGCGGTGAATTTCTACAAGATCGGTCTAGGCATGTTGACCGGGGGCGGGCTGGCCCTTGCCAATGAGCTCAAGGATGAGTTCGGTAAAAAGATCTTCCTCGACATGAAGCTTTTTGACATCGGCAACACGGTCGAAGCCGCCGTTCGCGGACTGGCACAGTTTGATCTCGACTTTCTGACGGTGCATGGGGACCCGCATGTGGTGCGTGCCGCACAAGAAGGCAAAGGCGCGAAGGATATGAAGATCCTCGCCGTGACCATCCTGACCTCGCTGGATCGCGCCGATCTGGATGCCTCGTGCTATAAAGCAGGTGATGTGCAGGATCTGGTGCTGGAACGCGCGGCCCGCGCGATGGAGGCAGGCGCAGATGGTGTCATCGCCTCCCCGCAAGAGGCCGCCCTGATCCGCGCCCTGCCCCAAGCCGAAGGCAAATTGATTGTCACTCCGGGTGTCCGCCCCGCAGGTGCCGCCCTTGGCGACCAGAAACGGATTGCAACCCCGGCACAGGCCATCGCTGACGGAGCAGATCACATTGTGGTCGGTCGCCCGATCCGCAACGCAGAGAATCCTCGCGCCGCGGCCGAAGCGATCCTTGCGGAACTTAGATCGTAACAAACCCGGCAAAACAATCTGCGCTGAGGAATAGTCGAAGCTGACTTCTTCCTCTTGCCAAAAACATCCTGGGGTGAATGACCACGACAAAGTCGGGGGCAGAGGGGCAAAGCCCCTTCCCTCTGGTTGATCGTGACCTTGTGATCATGGGGCTCTTGCCCTGTGATCTCCCTTTCAGGATCATGTCATTATCACACGCGCAATTAAGAAGGTTGCAACGTTCACCCGGCATGAATGCAGCCAGTTTCCCGGAGGTCCCATGCCCAGCCGACATCACCCAGACCTGGCTACCATGATACGACTACGCCGTGCCATCGGATCCATTGGCCTTGGTCTGCCAGTTGCCTTGCTGATCGGCACAATGCTTGTGGACATGCCAATGGAAAACTCGATCTCGGAGTTTTTCTTTTCGCCATTACGAGATGTGTTCATTGCGGCAGCTGCCGGTGTCGGGCTGTTTCTGCTTGCCTACGAAGGATATCCGGCGCGTGATCGTGAATGGCTCACCGACCGACGTGTGTCCGGCATTGCCGGTGCAAGCGTGCTGGTCATGGCCGCCATCCCCGCGCATTGCACGCGGGACACATGCTATCAGCCGCTAGCGATGTTCGACCAACTCATCACCAGTGCTGTACTGCAGTCTGCACTACACATGGGCGCTGCGGGGATCTTCCTGATAAGCCTTGGTGTCATGTCGCAAAACCTGTTCACTCGCTGCACAATGCCGCAAAAGACGCGACACAAGCAACGGCGCAACACCTGCTATCGTATGTTTGGCTGGATGATCTACGCAATGGTTGCCTTGATCGGCGTCATGAAGCTGGGGTTTTCCGAGATTGGCCGGGAATGGGACAACGCTTGGCATTTCACCTTCTGGGCTGAAAGCCTCGCCCTTTGGGCTTTTGGTCTTTCATGGCTGATGAAAGGTGAGGTGCTTCACGACACATTGCCGTATTTCTATGAGGCCGAAACGGAGTAATCCGCTCCGGCCAAAACGAGACTTCAAAGCTCGTTGATATCAGAGTCGAATTTCTTCGATTGTCCGGCACGCACCCCGAATACACGGCGCATGATCAGCCAGGCGGTCAGAGACACTGCGCCAAATATCACCAAGAGTACCGGCAGTCCGATAGAGGGTCCGATAAGGACCAATAGGGCTACCACAGCAGCACCGACGGCAAATCCCAGAAAGACGAATCCCGGGATAAAGGTTTCAAGGATCACAAGGGCGATGGCTCCAGCAGCCCAGACCCACCATTCATGCCATAACATTACGACCTTCCTTTCAGCAATTTGAAGGCATCCCCAAAGGCATCAAGCGCATGCGCGGGCAGAAGCACGGTCTGTTTGCCCTCTCCGCTGCCAACTGCGGTCAGTGCTTCAACCTGCTTCAGAGCAACCTGATATTGCGCCGCCTCAATGCCGTTTTCCTTGATCGCCTTCGCGACGACCCCAGTTGCATAGGCTTCGGCATCGGCGGTAATGCGACGCGCTTCCGCTTCTTTTTGGGCCGCGTAGAGTTGAGCATCTGCGGCCAGTTCAACGGCGCGGCGTTTACCTTCAGCTTCTGTTACCTGTGCCCGACGCGCACGTTCAGCATTCAACTGCTGCAGCATGGCTTCGCGGGTGGCAACATCAAGATTAACATCAAGGATTTCAGCGCGTGTCACCTCAATACCCCAGTCGTCAACCGCCTCTGCCACCTGCACCTTGATCTTCGCAATCAGCTGCTGGCGGTTCGATTGCACTTCATCAAGTTCCATCTCACCGATGCCTGCCCGCACGATGCCCGCAACGGTGGTGGCAATTGCCGCGTCGACGTCGCGAATCCGGTAAACGGTCTTTTCTGGTTCAAGGATCCGATAAAACACTGACGTATCCACCTGCACCAACACGTTATCCGAGGTGATGGCGTCTTGTGAATTCGTCGGCAGTTGGCGCTCAAGGATTGACACCTTATGGCGCACCACATCAAGGAACGGGACAATGAAGTTGATGCCCGGCCCAAGTACATTTTGCAGACGCCCAAAGCGTTCAACTACATATTTCTGACTTTGTGGAACAATTTTGACGCCTTTGAAGACCGTCAGAATTAGAAATGCGGCAAGTACAAGCAGCACAATGTTGCCGCCGCCAAGCCCGTTTATAAGATCGTTCATATTATCCCTCGCGCTTAAACCAATTGTGATTTTCCACAATATATGGGGTGAAAAGGGGGGGAATTCAACATGGGGTTGCAGCGAGCGCCGCAAGGCCTAAGCGGATTCGCGGCTTGAAATGGGGTATGGACCTGGCGTCTGCCAACCATGTTTCGGGCAAGACAAGATCCCACCCCTGCCCTTCATTTCCGAACCTCACATCATGCACTGCTTCACGAGGCAGTTGGGCAGCAAACCACCAAGATGGCAAACCTTGCCCCGTGTGAGATGGAAATTGTGACTTCCAGCACAAATCCTCTCGCGCCAAATGCAATCCAATCTCTTCATACGTCTCGCGCAGCACGCATTCTTCCGCACTTTCCCCATTCTCGCGCGCACCACCGGGGAGATCCCAGAAGCCGGGCCAAGGGATATCTTCGCGATCATCCCTGAGAAGGGTCACCAACCGATCCCCGATCAGCAAAACCAATTTGGCTCCGGTGAAATCGCCATTCTCTGGCTCCATCTTTAATGTTCTCCTTTCAGCCAAACTTGCACCACGGTAGAATTCCACCATGCCCAGCTTGTGCCGCTCTTGTCTGACCAGTTTTGAAACCGGCCTCCCCGACCGGGCCCGGTGCCCGTCCTGTCACGGTCCGCGCATTACCACGCATCCGGAACTGTTTGATCTTACCATCGCCCATATGGATTGCGACGCATTCTACGCGTCAGTGGAAAAACGAGACAATCCGGAACTGGCAGACAAGCCGGTCATTATTGGTGGTGGCAAACGTGGGGTGGTGTCCACTGCTTGCTATGTGGCGCGCATTCGCGGCGTGAAATCAGCGATGCCCATGTTTCAGGCCCTGAAGCTCTGCCCGGACGCCGTGGTCATCAAGCCCCGCGGCAGCCATTACGCCGCTGTTTCAAAACAGATCCGAGCAATGATGGATGAGCTAACGCCATCAATCGAACCCTTGTCCTTGGATGAAGCTTTTCTCGATATGACCGGCACGGCCAACCTGCACGGCGAACCTCCTGCGGTGATGCTCGCGGGATTGGTCAAGCGGATGAAGGACGAGCTCGGGTTAACCGGTTCCATTGGCCTGTCACACAATAAGTTCCTCGCCAAGGTGGCTTCAGATCTCGACAAACCGCGCGGTTTTTCAGTGATCGGAAAAGCCGAAACGATGGAGTTCCTTCATGACAAGCCCGTGCGAATGATCTGGGGGGTGGGGCCTGCAGGTCAGGCTCAGCTGGAGCGTGCCGGTATCCGTGGTTTCTCGGATCTTCTTCGCTGGGAGCAGGATGACCTCGTGTCCCGCTTTGGTTCCATGGGGCTGCGCCTCTACCATCTGGCGCGGGGCGAAGACCGGCGCCGCGTATCTGCGCATGCACCCATGAAATCCATCTCAAAAGAGACGACATTCTTTGAGGATACAGCCTCACTCGAACTTTTGGATGGCCATCTTTGGCGTTTGTCAGAACAGGTGTCCGACCGGGCGAAGGCTAAAGACAAGGCCGGGCGCGTGGTGACGCTAAAGCTGAAGCGCGCCAACCACGCAGCCTTGACCCGGCGCGTCAGCCTTGGGGACAGCACGCAGTCAGCCGACCGAATTTACCGCACTGCCCGACCTCTTCTGGACAAGGCGCTGAACGAAGGGCCGTTTCGTCTGATTGGTGTGGGTATCAGCGATCTTGTCAGCGCCGAGGGTGCCGATCTGACCGATGATCTGCTGGATCCAAATGCCGCCAAAAGGCGTGCTGCCGAGCGGGCCACCGACGAAATTCGTGCCCGGTTCGGCAAGGACCTGATTATGAAAGGGCGGGCTTTGCGCAAATAATTCCTACTCAGCCGCCAGACGATCACGCCCCTGATCGATCTGGCAAATCTGCTGCACCACCTGCGAAATCCGATCCCTGACGTCATGAAACTGATTGTTGGGGCGGATCTGCGCTTCGTTCATGTAGATCGAGCGGTCGATTTCGACCTGCACCACATGCTGATTCCGGATCGGGCGACCGTAGTGCTGCGTGATATACGCCCCGGCAAAAGGCGCATTGCGGGCCACGACAAAGCCCGCCTTCTCGAACACCTCTGCGATATGTTCAACAATTTCCTGCGAAGCCGAAGCCCCATGTCGGTCTCCCAAGACGATCTCGGGCCGCAACCCGTTACGTGTTACCCCACGCACCGCTTCGTGTGGCATCGAATGACAATCCACCAACACCGCACGACCAAACGTCTCACGGCTCTGGTTCAGAAGCGCTTGAAGCTGTTTGTGATAGGGAAACCAAATATTCGTCAAACGCTGTTCTGCTTCGGACAGGCTGATCTTGCCATTGTAGATGGCGCGCGCGCCCGCGACGACACGCGGGATGACCCCAAGCCCGGACGAGACACGCGCATTCAATGCTCCGCCACGTACTCCGTTGATCAGCGCTGGGTCCAGTTCTTCTGCACCGCGGTTGAGGTCCACATAGGCACGGGGCATCTGAGCAGCCAACAATGGGGCACCATGTAACGGTGCAGCATTAAAAAGTTGATCCACGAACGCATCTTCCGATGATCGGATCAGATGGGCATCCAGAATGCTCTTTTGCAAGAACGCTGGCTCATAACACCGGCCTGAATGTGGTGAAGCAAAGACGACGCTGGTCTGTCTTTCCTCTGGCATGTAAAGCATATATGGATCGTTTTGCATCGGCTCTCGCATACGGTGGTCTTGTCTTTCATATAAAGGCAAAAAAACTCTCGCCAAAAGCCCTTGCGTCCCGCGCCGACTCCTTTTATAGGGACGGGACCGACGCGGGGTTTCCCGCGTTGTGTTGTTTGAGATGGGGTGAAAACCTTGTTTCGGATAGGATTTCAGGGCGATTAGCTCAGCGGTAGAGCACTTCGTTGACATCGAAGGGGTCACTGGTTCGATCCCAGTATCGCCCACCATGAACCGCCGGAGAAGGGCTTTGGGGATGACCCCGCAGTCAGATCTGGTAAATTGAAGCTTAGGCGCAGTCCGCAGCGCCGCGTTGAAGGAGATAGGACATGAAAGTTCGTAACTCACTCCGCTCGCTGAAGAACCGCCACCGCGATTGCCGCGTGGTGCGTCGCAAAGGCCGCGTTTATGTGATCAATAAAACGCAGCGCCGCTTCAAGGCACGTCAGGGTTAATCCTGACGTTCTGGCATCAGCCAAGCGAATTTTGAAAGGCCGTCCTTTGGGGCGGCTTTTTCTTTTTGGTGTTGAGATGAACTGAGGGCGCGATAGCTACATCGTTGCCTGCTGTTGGTTGCTCACTTCGTGAGCCTGTAAAGGGGCTCTGCCCCTCGGGCTTCGCCCTCACCCCGGGATATTTCTGGCAAGAGGAATTCAACAACATTGGGTGCAAAAAAAGGGCCGAGGAACTCCTCGGCCCAGTTCATCAGGCGGAAGAAGCTACCTGACGGGGAAAGTCATGTGTCCTCAGTCGTAAACACGCTGATCGTCGATCACGAGGCCATCATTGGGGAGGCTGCCTTTTGCAACAATTTCAATCCTGCCCTTCAGTTTAAGCGTTTCGACCACGGATTTCACAAATGGCGCCGGGTCAGTTGCATCGGTTTCTACCTGCACGGTCATCGCATCCATCTCGCCTTCGCGGGTGGCGATCACACGAGCTTTAGCAACTTCGGAATGCTTGGCGACAAAGTCAGCAACCTGTTCGGGACGCACGAACATGCCTTTGATTTTCGCAGTTTGATCGGCCCGGCCCATCCAGCCCTTGATTCGCATATTGGTCCGGCCACAGGGGCTTTCGCCATTCATCACAGCGGACAGGTCGCCGGTCGCAAAGCGAATGAGCGGGTAGTCCGGGTTCAGGGAGGTGACAACAACTTCACCCACCTCACCCGGCGCCACAGGATCACCAGTGCCCGGACGTACGATTTCCACGATCACACCTTCATCGACGATCATGCCTTCCATCGCATCGGATTCGTAGGCCACATTGCCAAGGTCGGCAGTGGCATAGCTTTGCAGGCAGGTGATGCCGCGATCCGTATATTCCTGACGCAAGCTGGGGAAAAGCGCCCCGCCACCGACAGCCGCCTTGGTGATCTTCAGCTTGATCCCGTCCGCGTCAGCACGATCGAGGATGATCTTCAGATAATCCGGAGTGCCCGCGTAGGCGGTTGTGCCAATATCGGCCGCAGCTCGGACCTGTAGCTCGGTCTGACCGACGCCAGCCGGGACCACGGTGGCACCAACGGCACGCGCACCGTTCTCAAAAATCATACCAGCGGGTGTCAGGTGATACCCAAAGCAGTTCTGTACGATGTCGCCTTCGCCGATGCCGCAGGCATTGAGGAAGCGCCCCATACGCCACCAGTCGTGTCCCACTCCACCAGGTTCATAAATCGGACCCGGCGACTGAAAAATGTGGGCAAACTTGTGGGTCGCCAGGGCTGCATAACCGCCCAGCGGGCCATTGGCAGCTTGCGCCTTGCCAATCTCGGATTTGCGCAACACCGGCAAGGCGGCCAGATCGGCAACCGATGTGATGATCGCAGCATCCACCCCTTTGAGGCTGTCCCCATACCCCGCAAGGGTCTGAGCACGGGCGATTTGTTCCGGCAGTGCTACCGACAAGGCGGTGGCGCGTTCATCTGCGGAACGGGTCTCCAGAGCGTCAAAATACTTGGACATGAGTGAAACCTCTTGTCTGAGCCGACATCTGCCGGCAATTCGGAATAGTTCAGGTGGCGTCGGTGGCGGTTAGGCCAGCCAACGCTTACGGCGACGATAGGAACGCACATCGCGGAAGCTCTTGCGGCCTTCATCGGACATGCCGAGATAGAATTCCTTCACGTCCGGGTTCTCACGCAACTCGGCAGCGGGGCCGTCCATCACGATACGACCGTTTTCGAGGATGTATCCGTAATGGGCATATTTCAGCGCCACATTGGTGTTCTGTTCCGCCAGAAGGAACGTCACGCCCTGCTCTTCATTCAGGCGCTTCACGATCTCAAAGATCTGTTCCACAAGTTGCGGAGCCAAGCCCATCGAAGGTTCGTCAAGAAGGATCATCTCGGGGTTGGACATCAGAGCGCGACCCATGGCGACCATCTGCTGTTCCCCGCCCGAGGTATAACCCGCCTGCGACTTGCGGCGTTCGGCAAGGCGCGGGAAATACTCATAGACCATCTCAAGATCTTTCTGAACCGAAGCCCGACCATCGGTGCGGGTATAGGCGCCGGTCATCAGGTTTTCTTCAACGGTGAGGTGCTCAAAACAATGGCGGCCTTCCATCACCTGGATGACACCCCGCTTCACGAGCGCTGCCGGGTTCAGCTCGGCAATGTTTTCACCCATATGGTCAATCGTGCCCTTGGTCACCTCGCCACGTTCCGCCTGAAGCAGGTTGGAAATGGCCTTGAGCGTTGTGGTCTTGCCAGCCCCGTTACCGCCCAGAAGCGCGGTGATACCGCCCTTCGGAACCGAGAGGCTCACACCTTTCAGAACGAGGATCACGTGATTGTAGATCACCTCGATATTGTTGACCTCAAGCAGGTTCTCTTGGGTTTCTGCGGCGTCCAGCATGGTTGGTCGTCCTTAACCTAGTCGTTCGTTTGATGGTCCGGGCCACGAGGGCCCGAACCTGTCTCGTGCAGAGGCTTAGTTGCAGCGCTCGGCGATGTTGTTTTCGGCGGCGTAGGCCATCGAGTCAGCATCGATCAGCGGTTGGATCACTTCCATGTCCGACGGACCGAAGTCCGAGATCAGCGACCAAGTGCCTTTGCCAGCATCCCACTGCGAGATTGCAGCGGTGCCGGGGCCACCGTGGTTTTCGCACGACACTTTAAAGGCCGGGCCAAACCCTTCCATACCCAGCTCTGTCATGCGGGCATCGGTGATTTCGAGCTGCTCCAGACCGTCACGCATCTGACCAGAAGTGATGTCTGCAACGCCGTGGATTTCCTGGGCCTTCTTGGCGGCTTCAGCCAGCATCATCGCCGCGTACACACCGCGGTTGTAGATAACCGTACCAACGTTGTCGCCGTTACCGGCAGCTTTGCCAGCATCCACAACGTATTTCTGGATGTCGCCAAATACCGGATAGTCCGAACCAACACCGTGGAACGCCACAGCCTTATAGCCGGTTGCTGCGTCGCCAGCTGGCTTCACGTCATGTTCGGCACCCGACCACCAGACACCAATCATGTTTTCCAGCGGAAAACGGATGTTGCCGGCTTCCTGAATGGCAACCTGGTTCATCACGCCCCAGCCCCAGAACAGGACATAGTCCGGACGCTCGCGGCGAATTTGCAGCCACTGCGATTTCTGTTCCTGACCGGGATAGTCAACCGGGATGGCTGAGAAATCAAAGCCGTGCTTTTCACCCAGGGCGGTCAGGGTCGGAATCGGTTCTTTACCGTAAGCACCGTTGAAGTGCAGCAGGATAACTTTCTTACCGCTCAGGTCAGCACCGTTGATGTCCAGCAGGTGGTTCACAGCAGCCGAAGCACCATTCCAGTAGTTGGCCGGGAAGTTGAACACGTGACTGAACACTTTGCCGTTGGCAGCCGAGGTACGACCATAACCGGGGGTGTAAAGCGGGATGTCATCTGCGGTCGCTTTGGGTATCAGCTGATAGGTGATACCGGTCGACAGCGGGTTGTAGACCAGAGCGCCTTCGCCTTTGGTGGCTTCGTAGCATTCCACACCTTTTTCGGTGTTATAGGCGGTTTCACATTCCGGAACGGAGATCTTGACGCCACCCACACCACCGTCACGCTCGTTGAGCAGGGTCATGTAGTCGGCAAAACCGTCAGCGTAAGGAATGCCTCCAGCAGCAAAGGGGCCGGTCCGATAGCTCAGCGATGGAAAAACCAGTTCGGCCATCGCCGGTGCGCCTACCATCAGTGCGGCAACAGACGCCGCAGCAACTCTTGAGAATTTCATTTGCTTCCTCCCTAGATTAGCAAATTGTCGTGCCCTCTACGGGTCACTTTGGTGAGAGCCTCCCGATCCGCTCCTCATGAACCGGAAGACCAAATTTTGTTTCCCGTCTGGGCATTTCCGCTTCGTGCGGCCCCCTTAGTGGGGGAATGGCCACAGACGCAGTTTCTCTTTCGTCAGGCGCCACAGTTGCGCCAGACCATGCGGTTCCACGATCAAGAAGAATACGATCAGCCCGCCCACGATCATGAATTCGAAATGGGCGGCCAAATCGGTCGGCCATCCCATGCCGCCTACCAGCACGTTTTTCAGAAACACCGGCATCAACACCATGAAGGCTGCCCCGGCAAACGATCCGAAAATCGAGCCCAGACCACCGATGATGATCATGAAGAGGATCAGGAACGATTTGGAGATCCCGAAGCTTTCGCCTGCTTCTGCAGCACCGAGGTAGACTGCAAAGAACAATGCGCCTGCAACACCGACAAAGAACGAACTCACGGCGAAGGCAGTCATCTTGGCCATCAACGGGTTCACCCCGATGATTTCAGCCGCAATATCCATGTCCCGGATGCCCATCCATTTGCGGCCAGTCATGCCGCGGGTCAGGTTACGCGCCATCCAGGCCACCCCCACCAGAAACACCAGACAGATCAGGTATTTCGCCCAAGCTTCCGTATTGGGGCCGGTCACGATGATCCCGAATACGGAACGTTCCGGCGCGTTGATCTGACCCGAGGCTGAGTAGTTGTAGAACCACGGCACCTTGTTAAAGAGCCAAATCAGGAAGAACTGCGAGGCAAGCGTGGCCACCGCAAGATAGAACCCCTTGATGCGCAGCGACGGCAGGCCGAACAGAACCCCAACCACAGCGGTGATGCCACCGGCCATCAGCACGTGGAAGATGATGTTGATCTCGGGAAAGGCCACCATCAGCTTGTAGACGGCATATGCCCCCACCGCCATGAACCCCCCGGTGCCGAGCGACACCTGACCAGCATAACCGGTCAGAATATTCAGCCCCAGAGCTGCAATCGCGTAGATAAAGAACGGGGCAAAGATCGCGTTGACCCAATAATCGTTCACAAAGAAGGGAACGATCCCGAAGGCGACCGCAATTGCGACCCAGTAGCCAGCCCGATCCAGACGGATCGGAAAGGTCTGGTTGTCGTCACGGTAGGACGTTTTGAAATCACCAGCTTCGCGGTAAAACATTGATCAGACCCTTTCGATGATTTTTTCGCCGAACAGGCCTTGCGGCCGGAAGATGAGGAAGACGAGCGCAAGAACGTAGGCGAACCAGTTCTGCGTCGCGCCACCGATCAGCGGACCAATGGCAAATTCGAAAAGCTGCTCACCCACACCGATGATCAGACCACCGATGATGGCGCCCGGGATCGAGGTAAAGCCGCCCAGCATCAGAACCGGCAGGGCTTTCAGTGCGATCAGCGACAGTGAGAACTGCACACCCGATTTGGCACCCCACATGATACCCGCGACCAAGGCCACGAAGCCCGCGATCGACCAGACCAGAACCCAGATGAAGCGCAGCGAGATACCGACAGACAGAGCTGCCGAGTGGTCATCCGCCACGGCGCGTAGCGCCCGGCCCTGTTTCGAGTATTGCGAGAAGATGGTCAGCGCAGCCACCAACAGGGCGGCGATCACAGCGGCAACGATATCAAGATTATCGATGAAGAAACCGTAGCCGAACCAGTTGTAGGTCACTGTGTCGATGGTCTCGTTCAGACCCGAGGGCAGACCCACGTCCAGCGTCTTGATCTCGGACCCCCACATGATGTCCCCGAAACCTTCCATGAAATAGGCCAGACCGATGGTCGCCATAAAGAGGATGATGTCAGGTTGACCAACAAGGTGCTTCAGGATGTAACGCTCGACCAGCCAGGCAAAGCCAACCATCACACCTGCAGCGAGAATGATCGCGATGATCGACGGCACTTGCCACGGGAAGTGGTGAATGTTGGTCCCGAAAATCGCATTGATCAGATGGCTGAAAGGCACCTGACCTTGTTGAATACCCACAAGTGTCAGCGCGGCGAACAGCGCCATCACACCCTGGGCGTAGTTAAAGATACCGGACGCCTTGAAGATCAAGACGAAACCCAGCGCGACGAGAGCGTAAAGAACCCCGGCCATCAGGCCGTTGAGGGTGACTTCCGCTGCAAAGAGCAATTGTTCAGACATGTCTCCCCCCTTAATCGTGTGACACGCCGAGATAGGCGTCGATCACATCCTGGTTGTTGCGCACTTCGTCCGGTGTGCCGTCCCCAATTTTCTTGCCGTAATCCATCACGACCACGCGGTCGGACAGGTCCATCACAACGCCCATGTCGTGCTCGATGAGGGCGATGGTGGTGCCAAATTCGTCATTCATGTCGAGAATGAAGCGAGACATGTCTTCCTTCTCCTCAACGTTCATGCCGGCCATCGGCTCGTCGAGCAGCAGAAGCGAAGGTTCGGCGGCCAGCGCACGGGCCAACTCAACCCGCTTTTTCAGGCCGTAAGGCAGGCGCCCAACCGGCGTCTTCCGGATGTGCTGGATCTCCAGAAAGTCGATAACCTTTTCACAGACTTCACGGTTGGCCAGCTCTTCCTTTTCGGCTTTGCCCCACCACATGGCCTGCTGAAGCAGATTGGTTTTCATGTGGTTCAGACGGCCGGTCATGATGTTGTCCAGCACGGTCATGCCGTCAAACAAAGCGATGTTCTGGAAGGTCCGGGCCAGCCCCTGTTGGGCCACCTGATAAGGTCTCATGGGCGGGCGCTTTGCGCCGCGGAACCAAACCTCACCTTCCTGCGGTTTGTAGAAACCCGAGATCACATTCAGCATCGAGGATTTACCAGCACCGTTCGGACCGATGATCGCGCGGATCTCGCCTTCGCGGATGTTAAAGCTGATATCCTTGATCGCAACCACACCACCAAATCGCAGCGTGATGTTTTTCAGGTCCATTACCACCGGGCCAATTGTGCGCCCGTCTTCGGTGACGTAGCTGTTGGCGTTCATATCTAAGCTCATTCTGCCGCCATCCCCTGTGTGTTGCCATTGCCCACAACAGCCGCATCGCGGATTTCGAGGGTGGCGTTGATCGAACCCTTGCGGCCGTCCTCATAGGTGACCTCGGTTTCGATATATTGCTCGGATTTGCCGCTATAGAATGCGTCGATCAGCGGAGCGTATTTCTCCTCGACGACCTTGCGGCGCACCTTTCGGGTGCGGGTCATCTCGCCGTCATCCGCATCAAGTTCCTTGTGAAGGATCAGGAAACGATGGATCTGACAGCCCGAAAGCATCTCGTCTTCAGCGACCGATTTGTTGACCGTTTCAACATGTTCCTGGATGGTTGACACAACGTCTGGGTGGCCGGCCAGTTCCTGATAGGAAGCGTAAGCCACGTTGTTGCGCTCGGCCCAGTTGCCCACGGCGGTCAGGTCGATATTGATGAAGGCCGTGCACATGTCGCGGTCATTGCCGAAGACAACAGCCTCCAGAATGTCCGGATAGAACTTGAGTTTGTTCTCGACATATTTTGGGGCAAACATCTTGCCATCGGCCATTTTACCAACGTCTTTGGCGCGGTCGATTATCCGCAGGTGACCGTTCTTCTTGTCGAAGAAACCAGCGTCACCCGTCGCTACCCAACCTTCCGGATCTTTGGTATCGGCGGTGCTTTCCGGGTTGTTGTAGTATTCCACAAAGGTCCCCGGCGAGCGGTAGAAGATCTCGCCGTTATCAGCCAGTTTGATCTCAACACCCGGAGCAGGCACACCCACGGTGTCATTACGCACTTCACCATCAGGCTGCACGGTGATGAACACGGTGGCTTCGGTCTGACCGTAAAGCTGTTTGAGATTGATCCCCATCGAACGATAAAACTCGAAAATTTCCGGACCAATTGCTTCACCGGCGGTGTAACCCACACGGATGCGACCAAAACCAAGGGTATCTTTCAGAGGCCCGTAAACCAGCACATCGCCACAGCGATACTTGAAATATTCCTGCAAACTGCCGTTATAAAGCTTCAGACCCATCGGGTCTTTGGCCTTGAAGTGCTTGCGGACATCTTTGCCATAACGAAGTTTGGCAACGCCTAGGCGAATGGCATTTTCCACCAGAGCTTCCGCAGCAAAACCAACGCCCATCGCATAACGGAACCCGTGGCGCATTTTTTGCTCAAAGGTACGTTTTTGCGTGGTGACCTTGCGCTTTGGCATGCCGTATTTTTCACCGGCGCCGGCTTTGGCAAAATCCATGAAATGGTGGAACAGGGCGTATTTCAGATCGCCACTGTCTTCCATCCGGATCATCACATTGGTCAGCTGGGTTTCGAACACACGTGGCGGCGCAAAGTAATAGGTTGGCCCAATTTCGCGCAGATCCGACATCAGCGTGTCGGCGCTTTCGGGACAGTTCACGCAGAAGCCGGTCCACATCGCCTGACCGAGCGAGAAGATGAAATCCCCCACCCACGCCATCGGCAGATAGGCCAGAATGTCTTCGTTGCCGCCCAGATTGTCGAACTCGGACGAGTTCTTGGCGCTTTCAATGATATTGCGGTTCGACAGAACCACGCCCTTCGGACGACCGGTGGTGCCTGATGTGTAAAGCATCACGCATTTGCTGTCATACGTCAGCTCAGCTTCGCGTTTGGCCATCTCGTCTTCGAAACGAGCATGCGCCACGCGGCCTTCTTCCTGAATGTCGTGATACCAGTGCAGGTGGCTGTGGTCATATTTCCGCAGGCCCCGCTTGTCGAAATAAATCACGTGTTCGATGTGATGGATTTTCTCCTGCACCTCGATCACTTTGTCGACCTGTTCCTGATCGCCGCAAATGACAAAACGCGCGCCGCAATTTTCGAGCACGTATTCCATTTCTTCTGCAACAGCATCCTGATAGAGCGGCACCGGAACGGCGCCCACTTTCTGTGCGGCTACCATGCCCCAGTAGTGGGCCGGGCGGTTGCGACCGATAATGGCAACATGGTCGCCACGCTCGATCCCCAGCGCCAACAGGCCCAGGGCCAGATTTTGAATTTCCTCGGCGGCTTGCGCCCAGGTCCAGCTCTGCCAGATTCCAAATTCTTTTTCCCGATAGGCCGGGCGATTTCCAAATTCCTTCACATTCCGGTCGAGTAGCGCCGGAATAGAAGCAAATGCGCCAGCTTTGGCTAAGTCTTGTCCCAAATTGTCCTCCCACCGTCGGCCTGTCCGACGTTCCCGAATTGCCTGGCGATTCTTGCCCGGCAGCCCTGACGAAAAAAATGGTCGGTGTTAAAGGTTTCGCCATTTTTTCTGGATCCTTACGAATTGTTACATGTGAAATATTCCGCCCTCCCTTCTTCATCCCCCTTTTCCACATGAGGCTTCGGTGATAGCGAAAAGGGCGGAGGGGATGATTTTCATGCCAAACAGCAAAGAAGCCACCGCACTCACTCAGGCCGGTCTGAACCTTATTCAGCAGGCACTTTCCATCTATGATCGAGAGCTACGTTTGGTGATTGGCAATCAGCAATTTCAGGACATGTTCGATCTGCCGGACAGATTCGTCCGGCCCGGCGCCGATTTTGCCGAGACCATTCGCGCTTTGGCCGAGCGCGGCGAATATGGCGCGGTTGGTGACATTGATGCCTTTGTGAAATCACGCGTCGATCAGGCCAAAGATTTTGTTCCGCACTACCTTGAGCGCACCCGCGCAAACGGTCATGTCATCTCGGTCGAAGGCAATCCTTTGCCACAGGGTGGATGGGTCACGGTTTACACCGATATCACCCATATCAAGCGCCAAGAAAGATTGCTGCGCGCGCGGTCCGAAGAGCTTTCCGATCAAGTACTTAGCCATACCGAAGAGCTCGCCCAAACCAACCGGGCGCTGGCCTCGACCAACAAGGCGCTGGAAGAGACCAAGCGCGAGCTGACCGAGATGGAAAGCCGCACCCGCCTGACCGCGGAAATGATGCCCGCCCATATCGCTCGGATCGACCGGGATCTGACCTATACGTTTTCAAACCGACGCCTGAGCCGGGTCATTCCCGGTCGCCCCACCGATCTCTTTGGCCTGCATGCAAGCGAAGCTCTTGGCGACGAGGCATATGCACGCATTTCCCCGTATTTTCAGAAGGCGTTCAAGGGTGAGGCGAATGTCTTCGAATTCAGCCACGAGACATCCGGCCGCCGTATCCGTGTCGCGCTGACGCCCGATCGTGACGACGAAACAAATGAGATCACCGGGGTCTACATCCTGTCGATGGACATCACCGAAGAAGCTCAGGCCCGCGCGGCCCTTGCACAAACACGCAAGCGAGAGCTGGCGGCCCAGCTCACCTCTGGTGTCGCGCATGATTTCTCAAATCTGCTCACCATCATTCTTGGCCTACAAAGCCGGTTGGGTCAGATGAATATCAACGACACCGCGCAGGAACTGGTGCAGGCCACCACCGCCGCTGTGCGCCGTGGAGGCACATTGCTTGAACGGATCGCTTCAATCTCTGGAAAACGAGAGGCCCACTTCGAAACGACCGATGTGCCAGAGCTGCTCAGAGGGTTGGAAACATTGGCAAAACCAACCCTGCCCGAAGGGGTTGGATTGGATATTCTGACCTGTAACCTGAACGATCCGGTGGTACTGGATGCAGGTGCGGTACAGGATGGGCTTTTGAACCTGATCATCAATGCCACCCACGCGATTGGAAATGGGCCGGGCCGGATCACACTTTCGGCCCGACCGATCCGGGAAACCTGGGTCGAGTTTCGCGTCAGTGATAGCGGGCCAGGCTTTTCGGACGAGGCCTTGGAACGCGCGCTTGATCCGTTTTTCACCACCAAAGGGGGGGACGGGTCCGGGCTGGGCCTGTCCATGGTTTATGACCAGACCAAGGTGGCTGGCGGGCATATTAAGATCGCGAACGACCCGGACAGTGGCGCCATTGTTTCGATCCGCCTGCCATTGCGCAAACCCGCCCGCCCAATTGCACCGCGCCTTGTTTTGCTGATTGAAGACAATCCCGACATCCGCACCTCGGTTCGCGAAATGCTGATCGACATGGGGCATCAGGTGATCGAAGCGGCCTCGGCGGAAGAGGCGCTGGGATTGATGTCATTGGAAGGGATTGGGTTGATCCTTTCGGATGTGATTTTAGAGGGCGCGCAAACAGGCCCAGAATTTTTACTCGGGCTTAAAGCCGCAGGCGTCGAAACACCAAAGCTTTTGATGACCTCCTTGCCTGCGGAAGACCCACGCCGGGCAAAAGCAGGCTTTCCTGTTTTGCATAAGCCCTTTACCAAAGGGGAGCTTGCCACATTCCTGTCCCAAGAGGTCCGAACATGACACAGCCGCAAAGCAGCCGTCCAATGATCGCCATTCTCGATGATGAACCGGAAATTCGCCGGATGCTGTCGGACGCGCTAGAGGATGCCGGTTTTCGGACCGCATGTTTTTCACGGGCAACCGAGTTCGAAGCCGCCCTCAACACGATGGCGCCTGATGTGTGTCTGGTGGATCTGGGTCTGCCGGATCGTGACGGGCTGACGCTGGTTCACCGGCTGGCCCTCGAAAGTGGGGCTTCGATCATCATCATCTCGGGGCGTGTGCAGGTTCAGGATAAAATTACCGGTCTGGAACTGGGTGCCGATGACTATATCATCAAACCGTTTGAACCCGCCGAAGTGGTTGCTCGCGTGCGCGCCCGCCTGCGCAGCCAGAAATCCGGCGCACCAATTTCGCAAACAGCGCGTTTCAGCGGCTGGACCGCGCATTTTGATCGCTATGTGCTGGAAGATGACAACGGAGAAGAGACCACATTTTCACATGCGGAAGGCGAGGTGCTGCGCCTGTTCCTTGACGCTCCAAACCGCCTGATTTCTCGCGCCCAGATGCAGGAAAGTTTGGGTGGCGTGGCCGGGGAAAGTTTTGACCGGGCGATGGATGTTCGCATCTCGCGACTGCGCACCAAACTCAAGGAAGACCCAAAAAACCCGCGCCTGATCAAGACGATCTACGGGGCCGGATATATCTTTTTGGGCGATGTGAACTGGGGCTAATCCCTCGCCAATTATGGATTTTCCTCCTTATATGGTAAAATGCCAGCAGGAGGATTTTCTCATGAGCTACCTCGAATTCTACACAACCCTGACAGCACTTTGGGTGGCCGTGTCCTGGTTGCCCTATATTCTGGACCGGATAGCAACCAGGGGGCTGATGGGGGCTTTGGCCAATTACGACCCCAATGCCATCCCTCAATCAAACTGGGCGCAGCGGGCTATGCGCGCGCACAAAGTCAATGTGCAGGCTTTTGTGGCTTTTGCACCGCTGGCGATCATCGCAATGATACGCATCCCTGATGATTCATATCCCGGCACGCTTGCCATGACGTTCTTTTTCGGCATCGTCGCCCATTACCTGATTTATTGTTCCGGTGTGATTGTGCTTCGCACGCTTGCCTTCGCGGTCGCTTCGCTTTCAACCGTGGCATTGGCATTACGTTTGCTCGACATAATCTGATGGATCCGTTTGCCCTCGCGTTTTATGCCGTCATCTGTGCAGCACTCAGTATGCTGGCCCCGTCCCTTCCGCGTCCGCTTCACAGGCTGGGCTTGGGGGCAGCGGTCGGTGTTGCGGCAGCCGCAACGCTTCCCAGCATCAAGGTTGCTCTGGGGATCTAGAATCCGGTGACGCAGGTGAGAGCAATGGCCATCGCGTCACCAGCACATTTAGCGTCGAAAACAAAAACGCCCCGCTGACGATCTGCGGGGCGTTTTGATTCGAAATCAATTGCGCACGGGGTTTACTCTGCCGCGATCCCTTCTTCGATCTTCTCAACCCGCACGGCCGAGAATTTCATCTCGGCAATTTTTCCATACGGATCAAGAGCCGGGTTGGTGAGCATGTTGGCGGCGGCTTCGACATAGGCGAAGGGCAGGAATACCATGTTCTCGGCAATGGCATAATCCGCCCGCACCATGACGTCGATAGACCCACGACGAGTGCTCAAGCGCACCATTCCGCCCGGCTCAACACCCATCTCACGCATGGTCTTTGGGTTCATCGAGCAGTTCGCTTCGGGTTCAATCGCATCCAGCACCGTGGCGCGGCGGGTCATCGACCCAGTGTGCCAATGCTCCAGCTGACGGCCGGTGGTGAGCACCATCGGATAGTCTTCATCCGGGGTTTCAGCGGGCGGCAGGATAGTGGCTGGTGCAAAGCGGGCGCGGCCATTTTCGCGCGGGAAACCGTCACCGAACACAACCGCCTGACCGGGATCTTCCGGCGACAGCGACGGGTAGGTCACGGCGTTTTCATTTTCCAGACGATCCCATGTAATATTATCAAGCGACGGCATGACTTGGGTCATTTCGTCAAAGATCTGGCTCGGGTGATCAAAGGTCCAGCCCATGCCCATGCGTTTGGCCAGCTCTACAGTGATCCACCAATCCTCCTGCGCTTCACCTGTGGGCGGCACGGCGGGGCGACACATTTGCACCTGACGGTTGGTATTTGAGGTGGTGCCAGTTTTTTCCGCCAGCGCAGCGGCGGGCAAAACCACATCCGCGTAAGAGGCGGTCTCGGTCAGGAAGATGTCCTGAGAAACAAGGAATTCCATCCGCTCCAGCGCTTCGCGCACATGGGTCACATCCGGGTCAGACATGGCCGGGTTTTCACCAAGGATATACATGCCCTTGATCTTGCGATCATAAACAGCGTCCATGATTTCAACCACGGTCAGACCTTTCTGATCAGACAGGCCATCCACATTCCACAGCGCTTGATATTGGTCACGAACCGCCGGGTCGGCGACCGATTTGTAATCCGGATAGAACATCGGGATCAGACCCGCATCCGACGCGCCCTGCACGTTGTTCTGACCGCGAAGCGGGTGCAGCCCGGTGCCCGGACGACCCACATTACCGGTCATCAGCGCCAGCGCGATCAGACAGCGCGAATTGTCGGTGCCGTGAGTATGCTGGCTTACGCCCATACCCCAGAAAATCATCCCCGCCCTACCGTTGGCAAAGGTCCGGGCGGCCGCACGCAGTTCTTCGGCGTCAATGCCACAGATCGGGGCCATTTCCTCGGGGCTGAACGCCTTGATATGCTCGCGCATCGCTTCCCAGTTTTCGGTGTGCTTGGCGATGTAATCGTCGTCTTGCAGACCCTCTTCGGCAATCACATGCATGATCGCATTGAGCATCGACACGTCGGCGCTTGGCTTGAACTGAAGACGATGGGTGGCGAACCGGCCCATGCCCACGCCACGCGGATCCATGACGATCAGCTTACCACCACGTTTGGTAAACTGCTTGAAATAGGTGGCCGCAACCGGGTGGTTTTCGATCGGGTTCGAGCCGATCACAATCGCCACATCGGCGTTTTCAATCTCGTTGAAGGTCGCGGTCACAGCGCCCGAGCCCACGTTTTCCAACAGCGCCGACACCGAAGAGGCATGGCACAGACGGGTGCAGTGGTCGACATTGTTGTGACGGAAACCTTCGCGGATGAACCGCTGGAAGAGGTAGGCCTCTTCGTTGGTGCACTTCGCAGAACCAAAGCCCGCAACCGCTTCGCCACCATGCTCATCACGCAGTTTCATCAGCCCCTTGGCAGCCACGTCCAGAGCCTCGTCCCATGTCGCTTCGCGGAAATGGGTCAGCGGGTTGGCTGGATCAACGTTCAGACCCTTTTCAGCGCCTTCCTTGCGGATCAGCGGTTTGGTCAGGCGGTGCGGGTGGTTGATATAGTCAAAGCCAAAGCGGCCTTTCACACAAAGGCGGCCTTCGTTGGCGGGGCCATTGATCCCCTCGGCATAAACCACCTTGTCGTCTTTGACCTTCAGGCTGACCTGACAACCAACACCACAGAACGGGCAGATGCTTTCGACCTCTTTGTCGAAATCGGACGTGTCCTGCACCTTGGCAGGCATCAGAGCACCGGTCGGGCAGGCCTGCACACATTCGCCACAAGCAACACAAGTCGAGGCGCCCATCGGGTCATCGATGTCAAAGACCGGATAGGCGTCATGGCCACGGCCCGCCATACCAATGACGTCGTTCACCTGCACTTCACGGCAAGCACGAACGCAAAGGTTACACGAGATACAGGCGTCGAGGTTGACCGACATGGCAACGTGGCTGTCATCCAGCAGCGGCACACGACCTTCTTCCAATTTCGGGAAGCGGCTTTGGGTCACGCCATTCAGATCAGCCATATCCCAGAAGTGGGCATTGGCATCGTGGCGCTCTTCCGGTTGGTCGGCCACCAGAAGCTCGACCACCATTTTGCGGGCGTTGGTGGCGCGGGCATTGTCGGTGATGACCACCATGCCTTCGCTGGGCGCGCGGATACAGGAGGCCGCCAGGGTGCGCTCGCCTTCGATCTCGACCACACAGGCGCGACAGTTGCCATCAGACCGTAAATTCGGAACGTCCTTGTGGCACAGGTGCGGGATCAGCGTGCCCTCACGATTTGCCACATCCCAAATGCTTTCGCCTTCATATGCGACAACTTCGCGCCCATCCAAGGTGAAGGTAATTCCCGACATATTCTGCCCATCAGCCATAGTAAATTCTCCGTCTCACGGTGCAGTATATCGCATTTGAGCCCCGCTTTCAGTTCGTCATTCACGACATAAGCTGTGGATTTTGCGCCAGCCCCCTTTCAAGATTGGATCCAAACGACTAGCAATGTGATGAACACTTATTGAGTTTGCTGCGCAAAGGAACACCCATGGCACAGATTACCCTCATCCGTCACGGTCAGGCCAACACCACCGCCACTGACGAAATTGGGTATGACAATCTTTCGGACCTTGGGCGTCAGCAAGCCCGCTGGCTGGGGGACTACATGAAGGCGCACAACGAAGAGTTTGATGTGATCTATTCAGGGTCGCTCAATCGACAGCAACAAACTGCACAGGAATTCGGGGCTGCGGAAATCACCATAGATGAGCGTCTGAATGAATTCTCCTACTACGACATTTCCGCCGCGATGCACGCTCAGTTTGACCTGCAAAAGCCTAGATCACGCGACGAATTCATTGCTCATATGCCATTGGTTTTTTCGGCCTGGCAGGATGGGCATCTGACTGGAAACTTCGAGACTTTTCATGACTTTCAAAGCCGGGTGGACGATGCGTTGCAAGAATATGCAGCCCAAGGAAAACGGGTTGGTGTTTTTACATCCGGCGGCGTAATTGGCATGGCCATACGCATAACAATGGGGTTGGATACCGGCACATTTACCCGATTGATGCTATCGATCCACAACAGCTCGATCCATCGGTTGTTGCCGGTTGGAACCAGCCTATCCATGACCGGGTTTAACGCCATTCCGCATTTGGCTGCACCGGACCGTCAATATGCCCAGACCTATATCTGAAATCCCCATGGAGCTTTTCCACGCACCAAATACGATCTCGGTTGCCACGGCCATTGCACTGGAAGAGGCAGGAATGTCCTACACCCCGCATCAGGTAGACTTCACAAGCGGCGCACAGCGCAGCCAGGACTATCTGCGGATCAACCCCAAAGGGCGGGTCCCCGCATTGGTGATTGGGAACGACATTCTGACCGAAACCGGCGCATTGCTGGAATATATCGCCACCCTGTCCCCCGAAACTGGATTGGTCCCCAAAGACCCCATGACCGCATTTCGCATGCGTGAAGTGATGTATTACCTCGCCACAACAATGCATGTCGCCCATGCGCATAAGCTGCGCGGTGGGCGATGGGCCGACCGGCCTGAAAGCCACGCGGACATGACGGCAAAAGTACCAGAGACCATGGCAACCTGCTGTGCTTATCTGGAAGATAATTGTGACTTTGCGCCCTACGTGGTCGGAAACCAGCGGACACTGGCGGACATCTATCTTTATGTGATTGCAACATGGCTGCCCGGCGACGGGGTCACGGTTGCAAACTATCCCAAACTGAACCAATTCATCCAAGCGATGGAAGAGCGGGCTTCGGTCAAAGCGGTGCGCACCGCTGGAATGTTGTGAGGAGAGCAAATGACACATCTTTGGATTCGGGCTGAACAGCGACCAAACGAAGACCGGGTTGGATTGACCCCTGAAGGGGCCAAAGCATTGATTGACGCAGGCATTCGCGTAACCATCGAAGAAAGCCGGGTGCGTTGTATCGGCATTGAGGGTTACCGGGAGGCAGGGTGTGATATCGCTGCGGAAAACAGCTGGCCGGATGCGCCGCTTGATGCGATCATTTTTGGCCTCAAGGAATTGCCCGAAGATGGCACGCCCCTTCCCCACAAACACATCATGTTCGGCCATGCCTTCAAAGGGCAATTTTCGGGCCGCGCATTGCTGGAACGTTTCAAGGCTGGGGGCGGAACGCTTTATGATCTTGAGTATCTGGTGAATGAAAACGGGCGGCGCGTGGCTGCCTTTGGCTATTGGGCAGGCTTTGCAGGGGCTGCGGTCACGCTGAAAAGCTGGGCGGCCCAGCAACGTGGCGAGATCTGTCCAGAGGTTGGTGCCTATCCGGGAAAGGACGCGCTGCTATCGGAGTTGAAGGACGAGTTGGATGCGACCGGCGCGGACCGCCCAACCGCAATTGTGATCGGCGCACTTGGCCGCGTGGGCACCGGGGCATCTGACTTGATGGAAGCAATGGGTGTCACGGTGACCAAATGGGACATGGCCGAAACCGCCCATGGCGGGCCGTTTTCTGAAATCCTCGACCATAACCTTTTCATCAACTGCATTCTCGCCGGTCCGCAAACTCCGGTGTTTGTGCCAAGCGCCGCCAAGAGCGCTGACCGTAAGCTGACCGCAATTGGCGACGTCGCCTGCGACCCGGACAGTGATTACAACCCGGTGCCGGTCTACAACAAAGCGACCAGCTGGGTCGCACCAGCCCTGCGTGTGGCCGAAGACCCTGTGCTTGATGTAATGGCCATCGACAACCTGCCCTCGATGCTGCCGGTGGAAAGCTCAATCGACTACGCGGGACAACTTTTGCCCAGCCTTTTGACCCTTACCGATTTGAATTCAGGCGTCTGGGGTCGGGCCGAGACGACTTTCCGCACTCACATGAAAGACATCTGAGATGGAAACCCTAATCGGAAGCCTCGCCGGTATCGTCAGCACGATTTGCTGGATGCCACAGACCCTGCGCACATGGCGCACGCGGCAAACGAAGGATTTATCGCTCTCGACCAATCTGCTGGTGCTTCTGTCGGTCACGCTCTGGCTTATCTATGGCGTAATGCTGGATGCTTGGCCCATGGTTGCCGCGAATGCCATCGCCATCGCATTGGTCGGATCGATCATTATCGCAAAACTGAAATTTGGCTGAGAGGGAGTGCCAGATATGACAATTCATTGGTGTGGAACAGGTCTGTCCGCCATTCCCGGCCTGCGCCGGTTGATCGAAGATGGTCATGACGTCGTGGTGTGGAACCGAACCATCGGGAAAGCTGAAGAAGCCGTTGGTGATATTACCAAGGACATCCGTGCCTTTGACATGGATGCACTTGATGCGGCGCTGCAACCCGGTGATGTCGCTGTATCGATGCTGCCTGGTGACCTGCATGTCCCGGTCGCGGAGCTGTGCTTACAAAACGGTGCCAATTTCGTCTCGTCGAGCTATACCGCCCCGGAAATGCGGGCACTGGACCAAAAGTTCAAAGACGCTGGCCTCTGTTCAGTGAATGAGGTGGGTCTGGATCCCGGCATTGACCACCTGATGGCTCATTGGCTGGTGGCCGATTACCGTGCCAGTCAGGATGAAAGTAAGGGGCAAAAGCTCTCGTTTCTCTCTTATTGCGGTGGGGTTCCCAAGATCGCCAACCCGTTCCGCTATAAATTCAGCTGGTCACCACTTGGCGTGCTGAAGGCCCTGCGATCTCCGTCAAAATCCATCAAACACGGGCAAGATTATGACGTAGCACGCCCATGGGACGCGATCACCTCCTATGACGCCCCGCTGGCAAAAGCGGAAAGTTTTGAAGTTTATCCCAACCGCGACTCGCTCCCGTTCATGGAGGAATACGGGTTTGATCCGGAGTGGGATGTCGACCTGTTTGTCCGCGGCACCCTGCGCCTGAACGGCTGGGCCGAGGCGTGGAAAGACGTGTTTGCCGAAGTGGAAACGCTGGAAGGGTCCGAAGGCGACGCGCGCCTGAAAGGGATGTCTGACCAATTCTGGGACGAAAATGCCTATGACGAGGGTGAGCCGGATCGCGTGATCATGTGCGTGGCGCTGAAGGCTGAAAACGATGGCGCGACCACCTATCACAAGACCTATGTGATGGATGCGTGGGGAGATGAACGCGGCACTGCCATGGCGCGGCTTGTCTCAATCCCGGTCTCGCTGGCCGTTGAAGCGGTTCTGGATGGCAAGATCGCCCCCGGCGTGACAGCTGCCCCGTCCGATCCGGCCCTGATCGACAACTGGATGGACATGGTGCGCAAACTGGCCCAGCACGTCGCTGTGGTGGACCACACCACCTAAAGCGACACCACTCTGTCGCAAACAACACGGCATGGCGTCACCTCGGCGCTACGCTCTTCCCAAAGGGAGGACGCCATGCCAGACACTGCACAAACCAAATGGGCAAAACCCACTTGGACCAGTTTCGAAAACGCCACGAAAGAAGATTTCCTCGCGGTCATGGAATATGACGAGGCCTATGCGAATGCGGTGGTGGATCGGCTTTTGGTCGCGCTGAAAGAGTTGGACGAGGAAGACACCCCCTACCCGATCAATCGCTATCAGCACTCGTTGCAATCGGCCACGCGAGCGCGTGAGGCGGGTGAACCGGAAGATTTGGTGGTGGCCGCACTGATCCATGATCTCGGCGACACGCTCTCACCTTTCAATCACGGCGAACTCGCCGCCGCCATCGTGAAACCCTATGTCAGCGAACGCACCCATTGGATCCTGAAACACCACTGCGTCTTTCAGGGCTATTACTACAACCACCACCTCGGCGGTGATCGCCATGCCCGCGAGAAATACAAAGACAGCCCGCATTACGACGCCTGCGTGAAGTTCTGCCACGAGTATGATCAGGCAAGCTTTGACCCGGACTATCCGACCAAACCGCTGGCGTTCTTTGAACCGATGCTCCGCCGCGTGTTCAGCCAGACCGATGGGCATATGGAGTTGAATGAGACGCGGGAGGGGTGATCCCTGCGAAGTGGCAAGAAAACTAATCTTCGCCCCTCTTCCCTATTTCGACCCAGTTTGCTGGCCCAGGTATGCGAACTGGTAGGCCAGAGCGACACCGCCGCCGCCGCCCAGAATATTGCCGATGGTCACACTGATCATGTTCGACAAGGCACCGCCCATATTCATATCGGCACCTGCTGCCCAGCCCTGCGGAAAGAAGAACATATTGGCGACGGAGTGCTCTAGCCCCAGCAAGACAAAGCCGGAAATGGGCCAAAGGATCGCGAGAACTTTTCCCGCCACCGTGCGCGCAGCAAAGGTGAGCCATACCGCCAGACACACAAGCGCATTACAAAGCGCACCACGCACGATGCCTTGGAAGAACGGCAATTCCGCCTTGGCATTCGCCAGTGTCACAGCCGTGCCCCCCATTGGCGTGTCAAGCAAACCTGAAAAACCGAAAGCAATCGCCAAACCCACGGCCCCGATCAAGTTGCCAATGTAAACGACACCCCAATTTCGAAGAAGATCACGAACCGAGATTTTCCGGTCTACCGTCGCCATGATCATCAGGGCATTTCCGGTAAACAATTCGGCCCCTCCGACAACCACCAGTATCAGCCCCAAAGAAAATACGACCCCGCCAAGAAACCGAGCCGGCCCATAGGTCGGATCCACCCCGGTCATGACCATCGTGTAAGCGGCGGCACCAAATCCAATGAACGCCCCGGCCAGCATGCCCAGAACCAGCATTTGCTTCACCGGCAGGTGGGCTTTCGCCACGCCTGCGCTTTCGATCAACTCGGCGATGACAGCGGGTTTGTGGGCGTCGAGAGGGGATGGGTCAGTCATGATGGTCAGGTACCCTATACATTAATCTTCAGACCAACATTAGTTCGGTGTTCAGTCAAGCTTTGGGACGCACGCCACAAAATGTGTCGTGATCAATTGAACCTCGTGACACCGAACCCTGATCTTTCCCGCTCCTGGACGATCACAATACGGGGATGCCCCGCAGTGCTCTGGACAAGAGCTTTTTCACCGGGCAGCCTGTGGGAATGCGACTTCTGATGGCATTGGCTTTCGTATTTGTGCTCCCGCCCTCACTGGCCCACGCCAGTGACACCTGTATCAACGCGCCCTTTCTCATGGTCGAAAGCGATGAACAGAAAGAATTGCAAAGCCTTGTAGATGGGCTATCTCCCGCTCGAAAGCAGTTCCCGTATCTGGACAAAGCCCTCTCGACCAATCGACTGAGCCTGTGTTTTTCAAGCAAGATGAACAACGCGCTCGGCTATCTGGATGCTGAAGAATTCCAGATCGTTATTGATCGCTCTCTATCGACGGAGTTCCAGCTTGGCATTTTGCTGCATGAACTACGCCACCTCTGGCAGCTTTCCACAGGAGCCTGTCCTTCCGACAATCTTTCCATGAAAGAATATGCTCGCGCCGTCTTCGCGCTTGAGGCGGATGCCAGCGCGATTTCCTTGTTGCTTGCATGGGAAATGAGAGAGCCAGACAACAACGGCATTTGGGATGCGCTGTCCAGCTGGCCCTCACAATCAGACATTGCAACGCGCTTTGCCGAAACCATGCATCAAACTGGGGATGAAAGCCTGGCCGTGACCGCGGCCTTCTATCAATGGTACGGATCAACGGAACGGCGCGAGACCTATTATGCAGAAGCCTGCAGCGGCTATCTGGACCGGCAGGACGCAACCCACCTGATCCCGCGTTACCAATTGATCGACGCAGGTTTTTACAAGAGCTTGTGCCGGCTCCCGGATGGATCATCATATCGCTGTTCAGATCCGGATCGGGCACCCGCGCAGCAATAACCGTGCCTTGGGGGTGCAAGTATGGATTCGAGCGTCAGGTCAGTTCGGCGAACAAGCCAAATCACTTACCCTTTCCCGATCGGCACTACATTTTGGTCGTCCGTCTCGACCTCTTCAAAATCGAAGTTATCCAGCCGCTTTGCGCGGGTACCTGCTTTCTCGGCGGAGATCTTGATTTCGGTAATATCCTTTGACGCTTGATGGAAATGGCGGTCCAGATTGGCGACTCGATCGCCCAAGCGCCCCACGTCGGCAGACAAGAGGTGCAACTCCTTCCGGATCGCGCCTGCCTGTTCGCGCATCCTTGCGTCTTTCAAAATCGCCCGCATCGTGTTCAGCGTCGCCATGCAGGTGGTGGGCGAGACGATCCAGACCCGCGCCTCGAACCCTTCACGAACCACGTCAGAGAAATTGGCGTGCAACTCGGCGTAAACCGCCTCGGACGGCAGGAACATCAGAGCGCCATCGGCGGTTTCGCCTTCGATGATGTATTTCTCGGAAATCGCTTTGATATGCGCGCGCACGGCGGTCTTCATTGCGCGTGCCGCAACGGTCAATTCATCCTGCGTTTCAGCCCGGCGCAGCGCCTCATAGGCTTCCAGCGGGAATTTCGAGTCGATCACAATCGGCCCCGGCGGGTTGGGCAGGTGGATCAGGCAATCCGCGCGTTTGTTATTCGACAGCGTGGCCTGCAAAGAATAGCTGTCGGCAGGAAGTGCCTTTGACACAATATCGGTTAGCTGGATTTCCCCGAACGCCCCGCGGGTCTGTTTGTTTGACAGGATATCCTGCAAGGACAGAACGTCGCCCGACAGCCGGGTGATGTTGTCTTGCGCCTTGTCAATCACCTTGAGACGCTCCTGCAACTGCGTCAGGCTTTCAGTTGTTTTCACGGCAGAGCCTTGCAGGCTTTCCTTCATCCGCTCCTGCATTTCTCCCATGGCACGGGCGGACTTCATTGCGTTGTCATGCAGCCGGTCGTTCATCTGTTGTTGCACAGCGCCAAGACGCGCTTCCATCGCTTGCAACACCTGCGCCTGCCCCGTGGCCTGCGCATCCGACACGGTGCGAAGCCCGCCGGAAAGCTGATCCTGTCCTGCGCCCAGAACCTGCACGGCCTGACCAAGCCCACCCATTTGACGGGCCAGTTCCTCGGCCATGCGCGCGGATTGACCGGCGCGGCGCACCGACAGGATAAGCAGGATCACCACAAGGGCCACCGCCCCGCCGATGATCAGCACCAGCGGATGGGTTAGAGGAAGGGACAGTTCGCCAAGCTCAATCATGTGCGTCCAAACAGCCTTTCGATATCAGAGAGTTTCAGTTCCACATAGGTCGGTCGACCGTGGTTGCATTGACCGGAATGGGGCGTCGCCTCCATTTCACGCAGCAGCGCGTTCATTTCCTCGCCCCGCATCCAACGACCGGAACGGATCGAGCCGTGGCAAGCCACCCGAGACAGCACCGCTTCGATCCGCGCTTGAACCGTGTTGCTGTCGCCCATATCCGCCAGTTCATCCAACACGTCACGGATCATAGCGCTTGCGTTCACCTCGCCCAGAATGGCTGGGGTTTCACGCACGGCCACGGCCGTCCCGCCAAATGGTTCGATCACCAAACCGACCCGTTTCAGATCCTCGGCCACCTCCATAAGGCGGGCGATATCACCTGCGGACAGTTCGATGATTTCGGGGATCAAGAGCGCCTGCGAAGCCACACCGTTTTCGGCCATCTGCGCCTTGAGCTTTTCATAAACCAATCGTTCATGCGCGGCATGCTGATCGACGATTACAATGCCGGTTTCTGTCTGCGCGATGATGTAATTCTCATGCACCTGCGCCCGCGCTGCCCCCAAGGGCAGGCTGGTGGTCGGCTGCTCGGCGTCTGGAGCCGGTGATTGTTCAACCACATCACTTGTCTCAAATCGGGCTGATGGCGCAGACATTTCCGCAAAGCCCGGTGTCTGCGGCATTGGGGCCTGCCCTTGATAAGACGATCGCATCGCCCCTATGGAAGGCCGGTCCATCTGGTAGACACGCGGCGCTTCAACTGTCGAGCCTTCGGGCCGCATAGCCCCAAGCGTGGCCCCGGCCACGGTGGTTGAGGCACGGTGTCCGGCCTCTGCCAGCGCATGACGCAGGCCAGATACGATCAGCCCTCGCGCCAGTCCCGGATCGCGAAACCTCACCTCGGATTTCGCCGGGTGCACGTTCACATCCACAAGCTGTGGGTCACAGGTGATGAACAGCGCCGCCGCCGGGTGGCGGTCCCGTGAAAGGAAGTCGAAGTAAGCGGCGCGAAGGGCGCCCGTTAGCAGCTTGTCCTTCACCGGGCGGCCATTCACAAAAAGAAACTGCGCTACAGCAGCCCCCCGCGAGTAAGTGGGCAGGGCCGCATATCCGGTCAGCCGCAAGCCTTCCCGCGTGGCATCAATCGCCAGTGCGTTTTCGGTGAACTCACGCCCGAGGATCTGACCAAGGCGACCATGAAGCGCGTCAAACAGATCTCCGGTCTGAGCATCCGCGCGGAAGGTTACGCGACCTTCGCCGCCGCCAGACACATCCCGCAGGGTGAACCCCACATGCGGTTCCGCCATAGCGAGCCGCTTGATCACGTCACCAATCGCCTGCGCTTCGGCCCGGTCGGTGCGCATGAATTTAAGTCGCGCTGGTGTGGCAAAAAAGAGGTCACGCAGTTCCACCACCGTGCCCTCGGACAGGGCAGCGGGTTTTACCGGCCCCATCTCGCCGCCGGAGACGCGGATCGTGGCTGCTTCAAACCCCGAAGCACGAGAGGTTATGGAAAGACGGCCAACCGCCCCGAGACTGGGCAAGGCCTCGCCCCGGAACCCAAATGTGTGAATGTCCAGCAGGTCAGACCCGTCAATCTTTGAGGTGGCATGACGTGAAAGCGCCAACGGCAGATCATCTGGTGCAATACCACATCCATTATCCGCGACACGGATCAGAGTTTTACCTCCATCTGCGTGGCTGACGTCAATTCGCGTGGCCCCCGCATCAATTGCGTTTTCGACAAGTTCCTTCACCGCCGAAGCAGGGCGTTCTACCACTTCTCCCGCAGCAATCCGATTGATTGCGGCGTCGTCCAGTTGACGAATGACGGGGCGATTTTCGGCGTTATCGCGGCTCATATGGGGGTTGGCGTCGGGCATACCACAAAATTTAGCATGTATACGCCCGATTCGACCATGGTGAAACTTTGCTCACATCAGATGATCAAAGTTAATTCGCGATGTCAGCATCCGATAGGCCATCCGGCTTGCCAATTACCATGAAAGTAAGTTCGTCCGGTTGGAAAATCCGTGCTGCCACGCGGTTCGCGTCATCAAGCGTAACCGCATTCACTTTGTCATTCCGCGTGGCGATATAGTCGATTGGCAATCCTTCCATCTGCATCCCCACCAGAATATTTGCGATATTGGAGTTGCCGTCGAACCGCAGGGGATACGATCCGGTCAGGTAGGTTTTCGCGGCGTTCAACTCTTCAGGTGTAATACCCTCTTCTGCCATACGAGCCCATTCCCTGCGCACCACATCAAGTGCTTCTGCCATATTGTCATTCTGACTTGAGAACTGACCATAGAATCCTTCGGCGTAGTCGAGTTCAAACAGATAGGCGCCGATTCCATAAGTCAGCCCGCGCTTTTCACGCACTTCCTGCATCAGCCGCCCGTCAGAGCCGAGCCCCCCCATGACCTGACTGACCAGATAGGCTGGGAAAAAGTCCTGATCGTCCCGACGCAAGCCCCCATGCCCGAAACGGGCGATCGATTGCGGCGTTTCAAAATGTATCAGGGTCTGGCCACCATCAAAATTCTGCTCTGCACGGTCGGGAAGAGAACCGCCTTTTTCGGGCAGATCTGACAACAGATTGTCCAAAAGCACGGCGAGTTCATCCGCAGTGATGTCACCAACTGCCCCCACATACATCAAATCCAGCGCCATCGTGTCCTTGTAGGCAGTGATTAGATCGTCGCGTGTCAGGCTTTGCACACTGGCCTCGGTGCCACCATCATATGTGCCATAGGGGTGGTCGCCAAAAATCGCGCTGTCCCAGGCTTCCGACAGAATGTCGCCCGGATTGGTTTGGCGCGACCTCAGGCTGGACAAGAGTTGTCCGCGCACCCGCACTACTGCATCGTCATCAAATCGAGGGCTGGCAAGTGCCGAGCGCAATAGCGCAACAGATGCGTCGCGGTTCTCTGTCAGAAACTGAGCCGATATATTCAGACTATCGCGACTGGCCCGAAATCCGAAAGAGGTCGCCAAGGCTTCATTTGCTTCGGCGAAGCCACGTGCATCCAGTTCCCCTGCTCCTTCTTCGAGGAGCGAAACCATCAGCTCAACCGATCCCCGTTTTCCGGGTCGATCCAGCGAGGTCCCCCCACGAAAACTGATCTCCAGCGCAACAAAAGGCAAGGAATGCTCTTCAACAAGCCACGCCTTATGTCCACCCTTGGAAGTAACCGACTGGATCTCAACGTCCGCACGGGCGGGAAGTGCCAAGAGCGCAAGAGCAATAAGAATAAACCGCATCATCACATTTCCTCTCCGCCTTCGGGCACCAGCCAGCCGGTCACGGACCTGCGTTTATCAAGCACCTTGCGAGCTACAGTCATGACAATATCAGGGGTAACAGACTGCAAGACTTCCGGCCACGCGGCGACATCGCCGAGTGCCAAGCCCGAACTCAGTGCGCGCCCATAGCGATCTGCGCGGGAATAGGTGTCGTCCTGCGCATAGATCTCGGATGCCCTGATCTGGAATTTGATCCGCTCAAATTGCGCGGAATCAATACCGTTTTCAAGAAAGTCGGAGAGTGTCTTGTCCAGAAGCTCTTCGGCGTCCCTCAGAGTAGTGTCGGCATTGGGCACCACAACGAAGTTGAGACTGGTGTCGTCCAATGCCACCGATCCATAGCTGGCCCCCGCATAGACCGCGATTGGATTGTCAAACTGCAAGGCCCGGCCAAGAACCGAGGTTGCACCGGATCCGCCAAGAATTTCTGCCAAATAAACCAACGCCGCTGCCTCTTCCTGATGACCGGGATCCCGTTCCGGGGCCAGGTAACTGCGGCGCAGATAGGGTTGTGAAACACGCGGGTCAGACAGCCGCAGTCGACGTTCCGCGATTTGAGGCGGTTCGGCGACGCGATTGCGTTCTTCCAGATCCACAGTTGGTTCGAGCGGGCCATAATGCGTTTCGGCCAGTTTTCGAACCTGTTCCGGTTTAACATCTCCGGCAATCACCAATATGGCGTTGTTGGGCGCGTAGAAGCGACGATAATAGGCAAAGGCTGCGTCGCGCGACAGGTTTTCCATCTCGTGCCGCCAACCAATCACCGGAACGGCATAGGGGTGATTAAGAAACATCGCAGCGCGGAACTGTTCGTAAAACAAGGCTCCGGGATCGCTATCCGTGCGTTGCGCGCGCTCTTCCAAGATCACCTCACGCTCGGTTTCGATGTCCTCTTCGGTCAGGCGCAAATTACGCATCCGGTCTGCTTCCATCCTCATCACGAGGTCAAGACGGTCCGCAGAAATTCGTTGATAATAGGCGGTGTAATCTTGTGCGGTGAACGCATTGTCGGAACCCCCATTTTCGGTGACCACGCGAGACAGCTCTCCCGCCTCCATCGTGTCAGTGGCCTTGAACAGGAGGTGTTCGAGAAAATGCGCCACACCCGATACACCGGGCTTCTCGTCGGCTGCGCCAGCACGATACCAAAGCATCTGAACCACCACGGGTGCGCGGTGGTCTTCGATCACCACGACCTGCAACCCATTATCGAGTTTGAACTCCGTCACCCCTTCAGACGTCGTCTCCGAGAATGCAGGGAAAGCAAAACACACCGCTAAGGCGGCCATCAATCGTCGCATGGGATACTCCCGTTCTATTGCGACCAAGTTAGGCAAGCGGTCGCCCGCTGCAAGCCTGGGCCACGTAAAGTTGATCACAGGTTAACACCGCAGTCGCACCTGATCCGCCATGGATTGACACGGGGGCGACCATGGGCGGCCTGAATCATTTGGTAATTTCGGGTGGGGCAGATGGGGTCCAGACCCCCAAGAGGCGCAGTCGTTCCAGCTCGCGATGCTGGTCCAGCTCTTGCAGCTCATAGGCGCTGAAATAGGTGTTCACGTTGAACAACCGCTCCAACAGACGGCCGTTATTGTCGGTGCGGAATTGCAGGTCTTCGGCGGCCAGAACCTGACGAATGTTGCCGGAGACCCCCTTGCGTGTGGCATAGGACACAAGACCGCTTTCACCGCGCCGAATACCCGTGTCGTCCAGAAGGCTGGGTTTGCCGCCCAACACGGCAACCGCGTCTTTCAGTGGGGTCGGGTCAGTGACGTTGCTTCCGCCCGGGGTTGGGGCCGGCAGTGCAGAGTAGCTCTCTGGCTCTTGCAACGGTTTGGTTGGCAGAATGGCAAACTCATCCGGCGTCGTTGTGGACGCCTTGAAATTCATCAGACGCGGCTCTCCCTCGCTACAGGCCGAAAGGCCCAACGCCGCAAAGCAGAGGATCAAAACGCTTTTCATGGTTTTACGCATCAGACAAACCTCAAATTTATTCTGTTCTTAGCCGATCTAAATGCGCGCGTCACGGGGTCTTATGACTGTCAGCAAAAAGCACCAATCCAATGGCTCCGGCAAAAACAAAAACATCTGCAACGTTAAAGGAATACGGGTTCTGTATGCCACAGCAGGACATATTGAGGAAATCCACAACCGCCCCATGGATCACGCGATCCACCACATTGCCCAGCGCACCGCCCACCAGAAGCCCCGCGCCGATCATGGCAAGAGGCCCGCTTTGCGCCTTGCGCACCCAGATTACAACCCAGACTGAAATCACCACTGCAAGAGCGATCAGGATCCAACGGGTCGCATTCCCGTCGCCGCCAAAGAGACCAAAATTGATCCCCCGGTTCCAGGCCATCTGGAAATTTAGATAAGGAGGAAAGACCTCGACCCAGCCACGAGTGGCCAGATCAAGCGCCTTTAAAACATAGAATTTGCTGCCCTGATCCAAGATCAGAGCGAGGGCAGCAAAGAGGGTCAACAGACGCATGGGCGATCAGTGCCGGAAGTGGCGCATGCCAGTGAAGACCATGGCAAGGCCTGCCTCATTGGCCGCCTTGATCACCTCTTCGTCACGCATCGAGCCACCGGGCTGGATCACGCAGGTGCCACCAGCGGCGGCTGCTTCGAGCAACCCATCGGGGAAGGGGAAAAACGCGTCTGAGGCCACGGCGCTGCCTTTGGCGAGGCTTTCGTCCAGACCCAGCTCTGTCGCCATGCGACCCGCTTTCGACGCCGCGACATTGGCGCTGTCCAAACGTGACATCTGACCAGCACCCACACCCACGGTGGCGCTGTCTTTGACATAGACAATCGCGTTGGATTTCACGTGTTTCGCGACTTTCCACGCAAAGAGAAGGTCTTGCATCTGCTCTTCAGTCGGGGCTTTTTCGGTGACAACCTTCAGGTCGTCCATGCCGACATAACCTACATCCTTGTCCTGAACGAGCATCCCACCAGCAACCTGTTTGTAAGCCACAATCGACTCGCGAGTGTTAGGCAGACCATCGGTCAACAGCAAACGCAGGTTTTTCTTCGCCGCAAAAATTTCTTTCGCTTCGTCAGACGCACCCGGAGCAATCACAACCTCGGTGAAGATCTCAACGATCTTGCTGGCGGTTTCGGCGTCCAGTGATTTGTTCAGTGCGACGATGCCACCAAAAGCCGAGGTACGGTCGCAGTCAAATGCCTTTTGGTAGGCTTCAACCAAGGTTGCACCCTTCGCCACGCCACAGGGGTTGGCGTGTTTGATGATGGCAACGGCAGCGCTTTCTGCCGGGTCAAACTCGGCGACCAGCTCATAGGCGGCATCGGTATCGTTGATGTTGTTATAGCTCAGTTCCTTGCCCTGAAGCTGAACAGCGGTCGCCACGCCGGGACGGTTCGAGCCATCGGTATAGAAGGCCGCTTTCTGGTGGCTATTTTCGCCGTAACGCAGGGTCTGTTTCAGCTCACCTGCAAAGGCACGACGCTTGGGCGCGTCGAGCTCCAGCGCCTTGGCCATCCAGTTCGACACAGCCGAATCGTAAGCCGCGGTGCGGGCATAGGCCTTCTGCGCCAGTTTCTTGCGGAACTTGGGGCAGGTCTTGCCGCCGTGCTGGTCCATGTCTCCCAGCAGTTTTTCGTAATCTTCCACATCCACAACCACGTTCACAAAGGCGTGGTTCTTGGCCGCGGCGCGGATCATGGCAGGGCCACCAATGTCGATGTTTTCGATGCACGTGTCATAATCGGCACCCTTCGCAACGGTGGCCTCAAACGGGTAGAGGTTCACGACTAGAAGGTCGATGGCACCAATGCCATGCTCGGTCATGGCGGCAACATGTTCGTCATTGTCACGCAGGGCCAGAAGCCCCCCATGCACACGCGGATGCAGGGTTTTCACCCGGCCGTCCATCATCTCGGGGAACTCTGTCACCTCAGAGACGTCCTTTACCGCCACCCCAGCATCGCGCAATGCCTTGGCTGAACCACCAGTCGACAGGATCTCGACCCCGCGGGCCTCCAACGCTTGGCCCAGCTCAATGAGCCCAGTCTTGTCGGATACGGAAATAAGCGCGCGTTGCACGGGATGAAGGTCGGTCATATCGGTCTGGCCCCTTAGGCAGCGAAGTTACATAGGCAGCTCGCGGTCGCTGACTTCAAGGTCGCGGATGACCGAAGGGGTCTCGTGCGCTTTTGCCAATGACCAACGAATGCGTGTCGCATAATCCATTGCGACCGTCCTGAGAACCACCTGTTTCGTCGCACGGGGCTTTAATCGCGTTTTTTCCATATAAACGCTGCTTTCGAGCTTCAAATCCACCTGTCCTTGATGCCGGAAAATCCAGATTTCCCCGGATTTCAGCGCCATCGACACGGCTGTGCCCCCAAGATCAAGCTGCGCGTCTACATCTGGGTGCAGATGGAAGCGGATTGAAAATGGAATGCCTTGCAAGGTTCGGGCATCCATCACCGCATCGAATCTTCTCTGATTGTCCGCTCCAAGTGCTGCCAGCGTTTCTTCACCCTGGACCTCACGCCCATCCATGCTCAGTTCCAGTTTGCGCATATGCAATAGCCCATGGCTGGGCATATACCCATCATGATCTGCAAATATCCCAGTGCTGCCATTCTCGAACATTGGCTGGACCTGAACTGAATTCGGGATCTGTTTCAGGTAAGCAAGTTGCCCCCTGCGCGCCCGCCCCAGTCGTGAGGAAGAGACACCTTTCAGGCTCAACGTGGAGTGAGATGGTGTTGCTCGCCCGGCCTTGCGCCATTCCTCACCGAACTGTGCCCCGGACCCGCAGCTTACAATCAACGGGCGGCGCCCTGAGGTCAGCTCAAACGCCAGCGTCGAAGCATGCGCATTGGCCGAGGCCCAGCCCTGTGGAGGTCGCGCAGCATCCATCACAATTGATGTGCGCCCCCCGGTGAGACGCGCAAATCCCATTGATAGCCCGGCATGTGCTGGACCACGTATACCCGAGCTTGCAAGAGCATGATCCAATCGCCCCTCAATGCCGCGCCCCCCGCCATGAAACCGCGCCAATGCTCCATCTGCATGGCGCAAGGCGCGCAACGTGGGTGCAATACGTTCGATCGCAGCAAGATGTTCATGCGCCGCCATATTGCCGCTTTCCGAAAGTGCCGATGCCGCCCAGTTCAAAAGAGTGAAGACCTCCAAAAGCTCTTCAGGGTTTCGCGTCGGTATCCCCCCTTCTGCATCAACCTGTTCGCGGCATTCCCGTGCCAGCGCCCTCACAGCAGGTGCAACATGACTTTCCATGCCGGTCAGGCTGAGACCGGCATAAATCAGGCCAGTCAAAGCCTCGAACCGAGGCAACCCCGGGCTGGCCCCTTGCCAGCGGCGCGACAGAAAAATGGTTTGCTGTCCCAGTGACGAAAAGAATTTCCGCGTATCATCCGATGGCATACCCGCCAAAAGAAACAGCGCGTGGTTGATCCAGCGGATCAACCTGCGCCCGGTCAGATCCGGACTCCACCCCGGCCCCTTTCCAGGGCCAAACTGGTCAATCCAGCCCAAAATCCATTCCTGCGCGAGTTGCCTTGCTTCGAAATCTCCAAAAGACGCGAGATCGTCAAGCCATACAAACCCTTGCAATTCCTTTGAGAACTCGATGCTTGGCGGCGGCACATCCCAAAGCGATACTCCCGGTGCATTCACAAGATGACCGGCAAACAGACAATTCCCGGCCACAAGCTGCTTGCCCCGCGCGAAAGACCCAATCGTCCGCGGTTCCGGTTGTGAAACAAAACCTGTGGCCGCAGCCGCACGCGTCGCCCGCCAGGCGTGCCAACGGTTTGCGATGTTGGTTCGAAAATCGGAAGGGTGCTTCTTTTGCGCCACCTGGATCACCTGAGCCTCGCCTCAATCTGCTGTTATAGCCCCTCTTTTCGGAGGCGTTGAGGCGAGCTTACTCTTCGACAGGCACCCTGTCATCCGGCGATTTCAACCCTTGCGAAAAGCCGTGATGAAAAAGCCATCCATCCCGCCCAGATCCGCCAGATAGTGCGGAAACAGGCGCAGCCCTTCAGGACCGATCCACGCTGGATCGACCCCGGGCAGGCGCAAAGCGTCCAGGTCCAGCTTCAGATCCGGGTGACGCGCCAGCGCATCGCGCACCTGCTCTTCGCCTTCGTCAATCAACAGAGAACAGGTACAGAAGACCAACCGCCCTCCGGGTTTCAACAGACCCAGCGCCCGGTCGATCATATATTCCTGCAACTCAAACAGAGACGGAAAGTCGCTGCCATCCTTTGCATAGGGCAAGTCGGGGTGACGACGGATGGTGCCTGTGGCGGTACAAGGTGCGTCGAGCAAGATGGCATCAAACGGTCCGCCTTCAAACTCCAGCGCATCTCCGACAACACAATCTGCAGACAGACCGGTCCGGGCGAGGTTTTCTTTGACCCGCTTCATCCGCCCTTCGGACACGTCCAAAGACGTGACATTCGCCCCGGCGGCCGCCAGTTGCATCGTCTTCCCACCGGGAGCGGCACACATGTCCAGAACCGTCTCGCTCGGCTGGGCGGCCAGAACCTTGGCAGGAAGCGCTGCAGACACGTCCTGCACCCACCAATCACCTGCCTCATACCCCGCTAGCGCCGTGACTTGTCCGGCGTCCTTGAGGCGCACGGACCCACTGGCCAGCAGCACGCCACCAACCGCCTCAGAGATTGCTGCGGCATCGGTCTTGGCTGTCAAATCCAGTGGAGGCGCGGCAAATTGCGCCAGTTCCATCGCCTCGACAGCGCCTTTTCCATAGTCACTGAGCAAGGGTTTGCGCAGCCATTTTGGCAAGCGCGGCACCGGCAGTTTGTCCCATTTCTCAGTCTCATCTGCGATCTTGCGCAAAATCGCGTTCACCAGCCCTGACATCTTTTCGGTGGTGCGATCTGCGCGCGCGGCGGAGACGCAGGAATTCACCACCCCGTGCGCAGCCCCACCAGAACAGATCTCGACCACACCCAGCCGCAAGATATTCAGAACACGCAGCGGCGGGCGCTTTTTCAAATGCGGCCCGAGCATCCGGTCGGCCCGATCCATACCGCGTAGCGTTTCCAGCACCAGGCGTTGAACCCGGGCACGGTCTTCGACGGGCAAGGATTTCAACCGCTTGGGCAAGACTTCCGACAGAAGATGTTTGTCTTCCAGCACATCCCCAAGAAGCGTCACAACCACATGGCGCGGATCCCTAGGGCGATCCTCACGCCGCTGCCCCTGCGCATTCGCCTTGCGCGATTTGTGACCCGCCATATCCGTTCCTTTGCCTTTTGCTGCCATGCGCCCTATATCATCCCGAGGATAGCGACAAGGATATCGATATGTCCGACGAAAAACGAGAGCTCACCCCGGCGGCGCAACGCGCATTGGCCGAGGCAGAGGAACGCCGCAAAAAAGCGGAGGCCGAAGAGAAGGCACGCCCGAAAGAATATGGCGGGCGCGACGGACCGGAGCCAGTGCGTTACGGCGACTGGGAGAAAAAAGGCATCGCCATCGATTTCTGATTGCTTGGATTAAGGGGCGCTGCCCCTCGCCTCTTCAAGGCTCACCCCGAGGTATTTGAAGCAAGAAAAAAGGACGCGCGCGGTGATGCGAGCGTCCAAATTTAGTTGATCAGCAAGCACTCTGATCAGAGGCCCAGTACATCCAGCATCGTGTACTCTCCGGGCTTTTTGCCCTGTCCCCACAGCGCCGCTTTCAGGGCGCCGCGGGCAAACACCGTGCGGTCGCTGGCAACGTGGCGCAGGGTGATCCGTTCACCATTGGCCGCAAACAGCACATCATGTTCACCGACGATGTCACCGCCTCGGATTGCATGGAATCCAATGTCACCCCGTTTGCGCGCACCGGTAATGCCATCCCGTCCACGGTCGGACACTTCGGTCAGATCCACGCCTCGCCCCTCGGCGGCGGCCTCGCCCAGCATCAATGCTGTGCCCGAAGGGGCATCCACCTTGTGGTGGTGGTGGCTTTCGATGATCTCGATATCATAGTCTTCGTCCAACGCTGCCGCGACTTTCTTGGTCAGCTGGGTCAGCAGGTTGACCCCGAGGCTCATGTTTCCCGCTCGGATGATGGTTGCATGGCGTCCAGCCAGAGAAAGCTTTTCGATGTCTTCTTCGGTCAACCCTGTCGTACCAATGACATGAACCGCGCGGGCCTGCGCCGCAATCTCGGCCATATCCACGGTTGCGGCAGGAGCCGTAAAATCTATAACGGCCTGAGCTTTGGCCATGGTCTCAAGCGCATCATCACTGACCATCACACCAACGGGTTGACCACCCATGCATTCACCTACGTCACGACCAACCCAGTCATGACCCGGACGATCCAAAACGCCCACAAGCCGCGCTTTATCTGAGGCCAGAACCTCTTTGATCAGCATTTGACCCATGCGGCCCGATGCGCCCATCACCACGATGCCCGGCAATTCGCTCATGTTCTGTCTCCTCTACTTGTCGACTTCCTAACCTGCATTCTGCCGCTTGGCAAAGCCCTGCTTGCATATACGCGCATTCCGCCCTATGTGGTCGCCATGGCAAAGAACCGATTTCACGACCATGATGGCCCCTCGCAGCGACAGCTCCGTGTGGCTGAACTTATCCGCCGCACATTGTCTGATGTGCTGGCGCGCGGCGACGTGCATGATCCGGAACTGAACCGGATGTCGATCACGGTGGGCGAAGTTCGCACTTCTCCTGACCTGAAAATCGCCACGGCTTATGTGCTGCCACTTGGTGGGCAGGGCAAAGATGAGGCGATCCAGGCGCTGGCCCGCAATAAGGGCGAGTTGCGCCGGGCATTGGGCAAAACGACCAACCTGAAGTTCACCCCTGATCTGAGATTCCAGATCGACGAAACCTTCGACCAGATGGACGAGACCCGTCGTCTGTTTGCACAAGAGCAGGTGCAAAGAGATCTGGACGAAGACGAATTGGGCGACGAAGAATAGCTCATCCCTTTCAGGGTAGATGAAACCGCCGGCACCACCCGGCCTTCGAACTATTGGACACAAGACATGGCGCGCAAACGCAAGGGACGTGACATTCACGGTTGGCTGATCGTCGACAAACCCGCAGGCATCAGTTCAAACGCTGTGGTGAACAAAGTACGATGGGCAATGGATGCGAAAAAAGCGGGCCATGCCGGCACTCTGGATCCCGAAGCCACAGGCGTCTTGGCGGTGGCATTGGGTGAGGCGACCAAAACCGTGCCCTACGTGACCGATACGCTGAAAGCCTATCGTTTCACCGTACGGCTGGGGCAAGCAACCAATACAGATGATGCCGAAGGTGAAGTTATTGCCGAGAACTCTGCCCGACCGACCGATGATGAGATCGAAGCAGCGCTAAGCCAGTTCTCCGGACAGATCATGCAGGTGCCGCCAAAATTCTCGGCGGTGAAAATCGACGGCGAGCGCGCCTACAAACTCGCTCGTGATGACGAAGAGTTCGAAATCGCGGCACGTCCCCTTTGGGTCGAAGAGCTTGTGATGGTCGGACGTGAAGACGCAAATCACGTGACGCTGGAAATGACCTGCGGCAAAGGTGGGTATGTGCGTTCCATTGCGCGCGATCTTGGAGAAGCACTTGGCTGTCTTGGCCATGTGCGTGAGTTGCGTAGGATCTGGTCGGGACCGTTTGACGCCGAAAACGGCGTGTCAATCGAATTGATCGAAGAACTCGCCAAAACCGGAGAGCTGGATCAATACCTGCTTCCACTGGAGGAAGGGTTGTTTGAGCTGCCTGAATTACGCTGCACCGCCGAAGGTGCGACCCGGTTGAAACACGGCAATCCCGGCATGGTGTTGAACTCTGACGCAGAATATGGCGATGAGGCCTGGGCGTCGTTTGAGGGTAAGGCGGTGGCGGTGGGCATTTTCCGCTCAGGCGAATTGCATCCCAGCCGCGTGTTCAATCAATAGCAAGGCATTCTGGACTAGGCGGGGCGAAGCGTAGCCCTTATCCCTCAATGATATTACGCAGAACTGGCGTTGATTTCGGAACATCGCCGATCTCGTATGCGCTTAGGATCTGCTGTTTTGCGGCCTCGGCGCTTGCCGCATCATCAGCATGAACAAGCGCAATCGGGTCACCCTTTTCAACTGACACGCCCAGGTCCAAAAGACCGGTCAAACCAACCGCCGGGTTTACCAGATCCGATGCGACACGGCGCCCACCCCCCAGTTCAACTACGGCAAGCCCGACCTCTCGTGTGTTGATTACACTGATGGCACCCGCAGCTGGGGCAGGCACGGGAATCACCATTTTGGGCTTTGGCAAATGGGTTTCGTAATTCTCCACGATATCCGATGGGCCGCCCAGCGCGTGCACCATCTTGGAAAACACCTCCGCGGCCTTTCCATTGGTCAATGCCTTTGTCACCGCGCTCATTGCCGCGCTTCGGTCCGATTGCAGACCAGATGTCAGGAGCATCTCAGCACACAGGGCCAAGGTGACATCTTCCAAACGAGGGTCGCGATGCGCGCCAGTCAGAAATTCAATCGCGTTGACCACCTCAATCGCATTACCCGCCGCACTGGCCAACGGTTGGTTCATATCGGTCAGCAGCGCGTGACAGGGCAGGTCCGCAGAACGCGCAACGCGGGTTATGGAGAGGGCCAGATTCTCGGCCTCTTCATAGCTGCCCATAAAGGCGCCGTTGCCGAATTTCACATCCATCACCAGCGATTCCAGCCCGGCTGACAGCTTCTTCGACAGGATCGACGCGGTGATCAATGGAATGCTTTCGACGGTCGCAGTCACGTCACGAATGCCGTAAAACCGCTTGTCTGCTGGCGCGAGGTTCGCGGTCTGCCCAATCACCGCACAACCGACCTCTTTCACCACTTTCGCAAATTTTTCATTGTCAGGCGTAACCGAATAGCCCGGCACCGCCTCCATCTTGTCAAGCGTCCCGCCTGTATGCCCCAGACCGCGGCCCGAAATCATCGGCACATATCCACCGCACGCGGCAACAATTGGGGCCAGCATCAGACTGACATTGTCACCCACTCCACCGGTCGAGTGTTTGTCCACGACCGGACCGGGCAGATCCTGCCATTTGAACACATCCCCGCTGTCTCGCATCGACAGGGTCAATTGCGCTGCCTCCTTAGGCTGCATACCCTGAAAAAACACCGCCATGGCAAAGGCCGCGACCTGCCCTTCGCTGGCGCTTCCATCCTGAATCCCGTTCACCATGGCCGAGATCTCCTCGGTCGAAAGTGTTGCGCCATCTCGTTTCTTACGGATGATTTCAGCGATCAGCATGGCATATCCTTTCATCAAGCGACCACTTTTGACCAATTGGACAAAAAATGCAAGGGGTTGCATTTCCCCTTTCAGCATCGTCAAACCACAGTATGATCTTACGCGAATTTCAAAAAGATGATGCAGCCAGTTCCGCTGTGTACTCGGATTGCGAGCTGTACCGCTATGCGCTGACGCGGACTTGGGATGACGGCAAGGACAAAGTCCTGTTTGTCATGCTCAACCCATCAAAAGCGACTGAAATGCAAAATGACCCTACGGTCGAGCGGTGCGAACGGCGCGCGAGAACCTTGGGATTTGGCGGATTTCGAGTGGTGAACATCTTTGCCTGGCGCGAAACGCATCCCAAATTGATGCGTCAGGCGAAAGATCCCATTGGCCCCGAAAACGATCTCCAGTTGTTGGAAGGGTGCCGCTGGGCTGATCAGATCATCTGCGGATGGGGAACCCACGCCGAGCATCAGAACCGCGGCCCCGTCGTGTCTGACATGCTACGGCAAAACGGACATACACTGCACCATCTTGGGTTAACCAAAGACGGACATCCAAAACATCCGCTCTACATTGCTTATGCAACTCAGCCGATGCGGTGGCTCTGAATTTATAGAGTTCATGCGAAGGCTTCGGTCATGATCTCAACCCTGATATCGGTAAGTGTGGCATTGGGGGCGCCCTGAAGCACCGCAACCACTTCGCCGTCAACAGTCACCACAGCATCTTCGCCATTTGCAGATGTTGATACATCAAGATCAATCGCACCGGGGTCTGTATCCGGGTTCAATGTAACGCGCAGAAAATCTTCACCCGAAACGAAATCTGTCACATTTGCGTGCCCCTCTCCTGTGTCATGATCGAAATACATATGGAATGTATCAGCCCCAGCCCCACCCGTCGCGACGTCTGCACGGTCGAAGATCAGGGTGTCGTTGCCTTCACCACCATCCAGCGTGTCTGAATCATTGTCGATATGCCAATCGAAGTTGCTACGCTCTGCACCGCTGTCTTCCATCGCATGCCCCAGATGATCGAGTACATCATTCCCGGCGTCACCATCCAGAAGGTCAGATCCATAGCCACCTGAAATCTGGTCGGCACCCCCACCACCGGACAGAACGTCATCATCTTTGCCAGTGCCCATACCATCATGTTCACCCCCAAATATCAGATCAACACCATCCCCGCCGACGATGGTGTCATTGCCATCACCGCCATCCAGATATCCAGAGAGCTCATCATGATCTGCGGTATAAGCCCCAATAATCTTGTCGTCGCCATCACCGCCAAACACCGCGGCAGGCGCAGCGCCGACAGTGATCTGGTCATCCCCATTACCGCCGAAGGCAAAACTTGCATCATCACCTGTCGCGATCGTGTCATTTCCGCCCTGGCCATCAATCACACCAACAAGACCCTCTTCTTCAAGCTGGATCAGCGGCGTGCCATAGAAAAGATCAAGTGCGCCCTCGGAGGGTTCCCCATCGCTGGACCCGGTGAATTCGTCATCACCATCCCCCAGCAGCATTGGATCGGCGTCACGCGAGACATTCTCATACTCGCTCAATCCGTAGATTGCGTCGGATTGTTCTGACAGCAAATTGTCCAGCAAGGTTGCATCAGGTCCAGATGGAAGACCTTCGCTGGGCTGATCAACCGGATTGAGGATATCACCGACCACATCTTCGTCTTCGGCCACATCGTCGATATCGGGATCGTCATTACTGTTAGCCTTGTCAGCACTTTCAGCCTTGTCAGTCCCGCTGTCTGCCTCGACCGATCCGCTGATGAAATCGCCAACGTCCTGCAGCGTGCTTTCATCCGGATCCTGATAGGCCTCATCCGGCTCAACTTCCTCAGGTCCTTCAAAAAACCCATCAGCAAGAAACGCCGCCGGAACCAAACCGAGAAACAACAAACCTAATATCATCTTGGCACCTGTAACCTGCAGCCCACACAATATACTAAAACCTTGGCGAGAATCGCTAAGGGACACACAGCCGCTCAGAGACATCCTATCAAGCCGAGTGCAATTCAATAGAAATTATTAGCGACAATTTGAACAAAAACCCTTTAAAAATAGGGAAATGGTTAACGGAGACACCATGCAGGACCAAGAGCAAAGCAGCGACAGATCCGACCGCGCCACACTGAGCACGGAAGTGCGCGCCCTTCGTGAAGAGGTACGGCGGCTGAACAACCACCGCTTCATCCTGTTGCATGACAGCCTGTGGAAGTTGGGCCTGTTTCAGCTCTATCGCGGGCTGGCTTTTGGGTTGGGGTCGGTGCTGGGCGCGACGATCCTTGTGGCGATTGTCGTCAAGATGCTGTCATCCATCGACTTCATCCCGGTCATCGGCGATTGGGCCGGTCAGGTGATCGAACATCTGAACACGGTCGGAGATCCCTGATCCGCAATTTCCTTTGCGTTTTGGGAAGAATCCCCCTATACGCGCGCATCGGCTTTGGAAACGGGGCCGGTATCTCCATGGGCCTTGCTGGACGACATCCCGGCACGCGCCATCCACTCTAACCTTGTAAAGGAGACCCCGATGTCGATTACTGTTGAAGAAAAAGCCCGCCTGATCAAAGAGTTCGGCACCAAAGAAGGCGACACTGGTTCGCCCGAAGTTCAGGTTGCCATCCTCTCGTCGCGCATCGCGACCCTGACCGAGCACTTCAAAACCCACAAGAAGGACAACCACGGTCGCCGTGGCCTTCTGAAAATGGTTGCTCAGCGTCGTAAGCTGCTGGATTACACCCGCGCGAAAGATGAAGCCCGTTATCAGGACCTCATCAAACGCCTCGGCCTGCGCCGCTAATCGCTCCGATATTCGGAATGATGCGCCCGTCTCGAAAGAGGCGGGCGTTTTTTGTTGCGCCCGCACTCAGTTGAGTCGAACTTGAGCACAATTTCTATTTCAATGAGTGACTTGAGGAGATGCCAGTATGAACACAAAAGAATACGCTGCGATGTCTGAGCTGTTCGAGCATGGCAAACTTGAAGAACTGGATACACGCCTGAAGCCCTACATTGAGCAAGATGATCCCGATGCATTGTTTCTGGCTGCGCATTTTGAGCTGGATGAAGCAGTAAGTGGTGAAGCATTCGACGCGCGGCGTGTTCAAACCCTGGTTAACTTATCTTCGCGAGGGCATGCACGATCCCAATATATACTGGCTTGGATGTTTCGCATTGGTGATGAAGGGCTTGAACAATGCAATGAGAAATTTCTGCTCTTGCTCGGCCAAGCGGCGCTATCAGGGGACGATGCGGCGATCAATGATTTCAAAGCTCAATTCCGCATTGAATTTAATGAGTAACCAGCCACCCAAATCGCAATGGTGGTGCGAACAGTCGGATCACCTTTAGCGCCGATTTGAGCGCAGCAGTGCGGTCTTCTTCCTGCCCTAGATAAAACGCACCACATCCCGCAACAAACCTGCACCCAAACCGCACCCTCTTCCCAAAGCACTTGAATTCCTGTATGGCGCAAACATCTGAGACGTTGTGCCCGACCCCGGCACTCGAAAAGATAGAAGGGGTCGGCGGCAATGGGGCCGCCATTGAAACGGGAGACCCGGAGGGCCGGGAGTGCTCCCAACTAGGAAAACATGATGTTTGACGTAACTAAAAAATCGATGGAGTGGGGCGAAGAGACCCTCACTCTGGAAACGGGCAAGGTTGCCCGTCAGGCCGACGGTACCGTGATCGCCACTCTGGGCGAAACTTCCGTTATGGCCAACGTGACCTTCGCGAAGGCACAGAAGCCCGGTCAGGACTTCTTCCCGCTGACGGTTCACTATAACGAAAAATACTATGCCGCTGGTAAGATCCCCGGTGGCTTCTTCAAACGCGAAGCGCGTCCGACCGAAAAAGAGACGCTGACCTCGCGTCTGATCGACCGTCCGATCCGCCCGCTGTTCGTCCCCGGCTTCAAAAACGAAGTTCTGGTGATCTGCACGGTGCTGAGCCACGACCTTGTCAACGATCCCGACATCGTTGCGATGATCGCTGCTTCGGCTGCGCTGACCATTTCGGGCGCACCCTTCATGGGTCCGATCGCCGCTGCACGCGTTGGTTTTGAAGACGGTGAATACGTTCTGAACCCGACTTGCGACGACATGCACCAGCTGCGCAACAACCCGGACCAGCGTCTGGACCTTGTTGTGGCCGGCACCAAAGACGCCGTGATGATGGTGGAATCGGAAGCCTACGAGCTGACCGAAGCCGAAATGCTGGGCGCTGTGAACTTCGCACACCAGGAAATCCAGCCGGTTATCGACCTGATCATTGATCTGGCCGAAGACGCCGCGAAAGAGCCGTTTGACTATCAGCCCGCTGATTACTCGGACCTCTACGCTGCTGTGAAAGCCGCTGGCGAAGACAAAATCCGCGCCGCTTACGGCAACACCGACAAACAGGAACGCGTTGCGGCCCTGTCGGTTGCCAAAGAGGAAATCGTTGCCGCTCTGACCGAAGAGCAGCAGGAAGACGAAAACCTTGGTTCGGCCCTGAAGAAGCTGGAAAGCTCGGTTGTTCGCGGCGACGTCGTGAAAACCGGCAAGCGCATCGACGGTCGTGCTCTGGACACCGTCCGCCCGATCGTTTCGGAAGCAGGTATCCTGCCCCGTACGCACGGTTCGGCCCTGTTCACCCGTGGCGAGACCCAAGGTCTGGTTGTGACCACTCTGGGCACCGGCGACGACGAACAGATGATCGACGCGCTGACCGGCACCTACAAATCGAACTTCATGCTGCACTATAACTTCCCGCCCTACTCGGTCGGCGAAGTGGGCCGCTTTGGTTTCACCGGTCGTCGTGAAATCGGTCACGGCAAGCTGGCATGGCGTGCGCTGCAGGCAGTTCTGCCATCGGCCACCGACTTCCCCTACACCATCCGCGTTGTGTCCGAGATCACCGAGTCGAACGGCTCGTCCTCGATGGCATCGGTTTGTGGTGGCTCGCTGTCCATGATGGACGCGGCTGTTCCGCTGAAAGCTCCGGTTGCTGGTGTGGCCATGGGTCTGATCCTAGAAGATGACGGTTCGTACGCTGTTCTGACCGACATTCTGGGTGACGAAGATCACCTGGGCGACATGGACTTCAAAGTGGCTGGTACCGAAGACGGCATCACGTCCTTGCAGATGGACATCAAGGTCGCAGGCATCACGCCCGAGATCATGGAGAAAGCTCTGGAACAGGCGAAAGCCGGTCGTTTGCACATCCTTGAAGAGATGGGTCAGGCGCTGACCGAAGGTCGCCAGGAATTCTCGGCCCACGCCCCGCGCATCGAAACCATGAACATCCCCACCGACAAGATCCGTGAAGTGATCGGTTCGGGCGGTAAGGTGATCCGTGAGATCGTTGAAGTGTCGGGCGCCAAGGTCGACATCAACGACGACGGTGTGATCAAGATCGCCTCGCCGAACGGTGATGCCATCAACAAGGCTTACGAGATGATCCACGCGATCGTCGCAGAGCCGGAAGAAGGCGCGATCTATAACGGTAAGGTCGTGAAGATCGTCGATTTCGGCGCCTTCGTAAACTTCTTCGGTAAGCGTGACGGCCTCGTGCACGTGTCGCAGATCGAAAACCGTCGCCTGAACCACCCGTCGGACGTTCTGAAAGAAGGTCAGGAAGTGAAAGTCAAACTTCTGGGCTTTGACGACCGCGGCAAGGTGCGCCTGTCGATGAAAGTTGTCGATCAGGAAACCGGCGAAGAGGTTGCTCCGGAGCCGAAGAAGAAAAAAGACGAAGACGCGTAAACCGCACTTCGTTCTCTAACGGAAAGCCCCGGTGGAAACACCGGGGCTTTTCATTTAAGCGTTCTGACCTGACTTCGAATTGTTTTAGCAACCCGTTGCGCTGCCAACCTTATAAAACTGCGGCTTGGACGAGAAGAGCTTGGTCAGGAATGCCAGCCGGTTGGGCACGGCGTCTTTCACCCCTGATTCAACAGCTGCTGGCAGGCGTCCGGGCGTGCGCGTCATGGCATAAGCAAACAAGGCCGTTTCCGCCATGTCTTCTCCGTTCGGGTTGTTCTGAGCATATTCCGTCAGAAATCCTCCATCCCGACGTTGCGCTTTTTCCCAGGCAGAGCTGCGCGCATATTCCGCATCCAGCGTTGCATGAACGCTTTCATGAAACACTGTTTCCTCAAGATCATGGGTCGAGATACGCTTATTCATATTCTCGGAATAGAGCACAAAGAAATGGCCCATATCTTCGGAAAAGGCACTTTCGTCCCCTTTCAGGATCACCACGTGATCAAGCTTGCTGCGCATAAAGCTGGGCAATTTCCCAATCGCCTCGGCGGCATGGGTCGCATAAGTCGTTGCGCTGCTTCCCAGCGACGGGTGGACCCAGATGTCAACCGAGGCACCATCGCTATAGATCGCATCAAATTGGATCGTGTTGTCCACCATCAGCGGACCGCCGCGCTTGTCCGGCATTTCCGCCTGTGCTCGCCCTTTGGGGCGCAGGCATTCATAGACCGAAGGGTCCGAGGTTTTGATGAACTCCAAATCATTGGACACAACTGAATTGGGGTAAAGTGTTTCCGCGTAAAGTGGCGCACAAAGCGTGACTGCGAACAGCCCGACCGGAAGAGAAAACTTCATGGCAATACTCCAATATAAATGAACTACTGCGATAATACCGGCGCACGCCCCTGATCTGTCAACAACCAAGCCTCTGGCAACAGGTAGACTGATCATGAAACAAACAGTCGTGGGGTTTAACAACGCCCGGTATTGGGTCACACCGCCGCCTGAGCTCAGTCCAATTCGGGCCTTCCGGTTCCCAAAGCCAGGTGAGCCACAAAAAAAAGCCCCGGACCAATGCCGGGGCCTTTTCGATAATTTACATAGGCTTACACGTCAAACGCCAGCGGCGTGATCGAGTTGAACATACCGGTGTCATGCAGGGCTTCGCGCACCTCTTCCGGCACCGGAGCATCCACATAGAGAAGCGCAATCGCGTCTCCGCCGGCCTCTTTCCGGCCCAAGGTGAAGTTGGCGATGTTCACGCCACGCTCGCCCATGGTCTGACCCAGGGTGCCGATAATGCCGGGGATGTCATTATTGGTGGTGTAGAGCATGTGGTTGCCGATCTCGGCGTCGATATTGATGCCTTTGATCTGGATAAAGCGCGGTTTGCCATCCGAGAACACGGTACCCGCAATCGAGCGTTCGCGATGTTCCGTCACCACGGTCACCTTGATGTAACCATCAAACGAGCCACCTTTTGCCTGCGTGGTGGTCGAGGTTTTGATGCCGCGATCTGCTGCGACAACCGGGGCCGAAACCATATTCACATCAGGGGTTTGCGGCTTCATCAGGCCTGCGATCACAGCGCAGTCGAGCGCCTTGAGGTTCATCTCACTCGCGACACCATCATACAGGATGTTCACCGCTTTGATCGGCTCATCGGTCATTTGACCCACAAATGCACCAAGATGTTCAGCCAGTTTGATCCATGGGCCCATGACCTTGGCCTCTTCGGCAGTCACCGACGGCATGTTCAGCGCGTTTTGCACGGCACCGGTCAGCAGGTAATCCGACATCTGTTCTGCCACTTGCAGGGCAACGTTTTCCTGCGCCTCGGTGGTAGCGGCGCCAAGGTGCGGGGTGCAGACCACGTTGGGCAGGTTGAACAGTGGGTTTTCCTTGGCGGGTTCTTCGGCAAACACGTCGAAGGCCGCACCAGCCACATGGCCCGACTTGAGCAGATCAGCCAGCGCCTCTTCATCCACCAGACCGCCACGGGCGCAGTTGATGATGCGAACACCTTTCTTAGTCTTTTCAAGAGCTTCTCGCGACAGGATGTTCTTGGTCGCATCCAAAAGCGGCACGTGAAGAGTGATGAAATCGGCGCGCGGGAGCAGCTCTTCCAGCTCGACTTTTTCAACGCCCATGCTGTCAGCTTTTTCCTGGCTGAGGAAGGGGTCGTAGGCGACCACTTTCATCTTCAGACCCAGCGCGCGGTCGCAGACGATGCCGCCAATGTTGCCCGCACCGATCACGCCGAGCGTCTTGTTGGTGAGCTCAACACCCATGAATTTCGACTTTTCCCATTTCCCTGCATGGGTTGAAGCGCTGGCCTCGGGGATTTGACGCGCTACGGAGAACATCATCGCAATTGCGTGCTCGGCAGTGGTGATCATGTTGCCAAACGGCGTGTTCATCACGATCACGCCTTTCTTGGAAGCGGCTGTTTTGTCTACGTTATCCGTCCCGATCCCGGCGCGGCCAACCACTTTCAGGTTGGTGGCAGCTTCCAGAATGGTTGGGGTCACCTTGGTGGCCGAACGGATTGCAAGACCATCATATTGACCAACCAGCTCGGCCAGTTTTTCTTTGTCCTTGCCAAGCTCCGGCATGAAATCCACATCAATTCCACGGTCGCGGAAAATTTGCACGGCGGTTTCCGAGAGCTTGTCGGAGACGAGAACTTTGGGGGCCATGACGCGGCTCCTTTTCTTTAAAGTTTTTAAAGGCCGCGGACCCGGAACTTTAAACTTTTTATGGCCTGAAAGGCGAAAGTTTAAAGTCTTTAGAGGGTCCTGCGTTTCATCTTCAGAAGGATCCTTAGCGGATCAGGGTGTCAGATCAGAGTGCAGCGATTTCCGCTTCAAACGCCCAGTCGAGCCATGGCATCAGCGCTTCGACATCCGAGGTCTCAACGGTGCCACCGCACCAGATCCGCAGACCGGCAGGCGCGTCACGATAAGCACCAACATCCAGCGCCACACCTTCGGCTTCCAACCGCTTGGCAACCGCCTTGGCGAAAGTCGCACCGTCAGTAATCCGATCATCGGTGAACTTCAGGCAGACCGAGGTGTTCGACAGGGTGGCCGGGTCATGAGCGAGGAAGTCGACCCAATCGCGCATCTCGACAAAATCCGCCACCGCCTTGGTGTTGGCATCTGCACGGTGGATCAGGCCCTCAAGCCCTCCAACCGAACGCGCCCAATCCAGCGCAAAGAGGTAATCCTCGACCGCCAGCATTGACGGCGTGTTGATCGTTGCACCGGTGAAGATGCCTTCGATCAGCTTTCCACCTTTGGTCAGGCGGAAGATCTTCGGCAGCGGCCATGCAGGCGTATAGCTTTCCAGACGCTCAACGGCACGGGGGCTCAGGATCAGAATGCCGTGGGCGGCTTCACCACCCAGAACCTTCTGCCAGGAGAAGGTCGTCACATCCAGCTTGTCCCAAGGCAGGTCCATCGCAAAGGCGGCGGAGGTCGCATCGCAAATGGTCAGACCTTCGCGGTCCGCCGGGATCCAGTCGCCGTTCGGAACCCGCACGCCCGAAGTGGTGCCGTTCCAGGTGAAAACAACATCATTGGTAAAATCAACCGAGGCCAGATCCGGCAGCTCGCCGTATTCGGCGGTCTTGGCGACAGCATCAAGCTTCAGCTGCTTCACAACATCCGTGACCCAGCCCGAGCCGAACGATTCCCACGCCAGCATTTCCACGCCACGCGCGCCCAGCAAAGACCACAGCGCCATTTCAACGGCACCGGTGTCGGAGGCCGGAACGATGCCGATCTTGTAATCTGCGGGAATGCCCAGCACCTCACGGGTGCCTTCGATTGCCGCTTTCAGCTTGTCTTTGCCGATGGCGGCACGGTGCGAACGTCCGAGCGCAGCACCGGACAAAGCTTCCAAATTCCATGTGGGGGGTTTGGCACAGGGGCCAGAAGAAAACCGCGGATTCGCCGGGCGGTTCGCCGGTTGCTGAGTAGCCATTGATGCTATCCTTACAGATAAATGCCCTTCGTTGGGGAAGGGTGTCCCACTGACCGAAATAAGGGGCGAATTTGTGCTGCACAAGCAAAATAATGTCGGATTTGCATTTCGATAGGTCGATTTCGGGCGCAAAATGACCACTATCGGAAACTTTCGTACCGCACCGGGACGCCAGTTTCACAGCCAACCTGCGCATTTCATCTTGTGAACCGCCCCGGATTCGCCGCATGAGAGGGGCAGGTAAAATCGCAGTCCAAAGGCCCGCTCCATGTTTATTGCAACACTTCTTGCCGCCCCCATCGCCCGCAATCTCGACCCGGCTCTGGTCGAAAACCTGCGCAATGCATGGGGTGGTGGCGATGCGATCTGGCTTGCGGCGGATGAGGCGGCAGAATTTCCATTGGATCGCCTGCCCGACAATCAGTGGGAGGTCTGGGAAGACCTTCAGGACATGGGCATCGACCTGATTGTGCTGCCCGCCGAGGGACGCCGGAAAAAGATGCTGCTGGCGGATATGGATTCGACCATGATCCAGCAGGAATGCATCGACGAGCTGGCCGATGAGGCGGGCGTCGGCGAGCGGGTCAAGGACATCACCGCCCGCGCCATGAATGGCGAGCTGGATTTCGAAGGAGCGCTGACCGAGCGCGTGGGGCTTTTGAAAGGCCTGCCGGAAAGCGTGATTGCGGATGTGATCGAAAGCCGCATTACTCTGATGCCGGGTGGCAAGGCGCTGCTTGCAACGATGAAGGCCAACGGGGCTTACGCGGCGCTCGTCTCGGGCGGTTTCACTGCGTTTACCGGCCATGTGGCAGGGGCGCTTGGTTTTGACGAAAACCGTGCCAATACGCTCAATGTCGCGGATGAGGTGCTGACCGGCACAGTTGGTATGCCCATTCTGGGGCGCGAGGCCAAGGTGCAGGCCTTGAAAGAGATTTCCGCGCGGCTTGGTCTGGACCACACAGAGGTCATGGCCGTAGGGGACGGCGCCAATGACCTCGGTATGCTCGGGCTGGCCGGTGCCGGTGTCGCCCTACACGCAAAGCCGTCAGTGGCCGCCGAATGTGACATCCGAATCAACCATGGCGACCTGACCGCGCTGCTCTACATTCAGGGCTATACGCGTGAAGAGTTTGCGGGGGTATAACCCCCGCATCCCATTGTTCTAGCTTATCTCTGCATGGAGTGCGCTGATCTGAAGCGCAGCCTCTGCGGCCTCACGCCCCTTGGTCACAAAATGCTCCTTGTAGATCTCGATATGATGATCCGTGGGCTGGAAATGATGCGGGGTGAGCGAGACCGACAGAACCGGCACGCCGGTGTCAATTCCTGCCTGCAGCAAGCCGTCCACCACCGAAGCGGCCACGAAATCATGGCGGTAGATACCCCCATCCACCACCAGAGCAGCGGCGGCAATCGCGCCATATTTGCCCGATTCCCCTAGCTTTTTCGCCAGCAGCGGCATCTCGAACGCGCCGGGCACGGTGAAAACATCCACCTGATCCGGACTGATCTTTTCCTGAAATCCTACCAAAGCCTGATCGACAATATCCGCGTGCCAGGCGGCTTTGATGAATGCGTAACGGGTGTGTGTCATCGTGTTTCCTTTCTTCATCAGACACGTCACCCAAGGCGCAAACGAAGAAAGGGGGGCACATTCGCCCCGTCTGCGCGCCCGAACCGGCGCGCCCTTACCCGCTCTCTTCCATCCGGACTATCACCGTCGGCCCCGGAATTTCACCGGATCTGCTGACACCCGAAATGGGCCGCTCGCGGGCTATAACCGCCGGTGGGGAATTGCACCCCGCCCTGAGAACGGGCAAAACCTGACACGAGTTTCCCTGTGTGGCAAGAAGCAGAGCAAAAAAATGATCGAAATCTCCTTTGACCTGTTTGCTCTGCTGCTTGGCGCTGCCTTCATCGCCGGGTTCGTGGATGCGATTGCCGGAGGGGGTGGTCTGATAACCGTGCCCGCTTTGCTGCTTGCCGGTGTGCCGCCGGTCACCGCACTTGCCACCAACAAGGTGCAGGGATTGTTCGGCGCAGGCATGGCGGCAATCACCTATGCGCGGGCGGGCCATGTGAACCTGCGCCGCCAGATCCGCCCGGCAATCTTGTCCTTTGCAGGCGGTATCCTTGGCGCGCTTCTAGCCTCTTCCCTGCCTACAGATCTGATCCGCATGGGGCTGCCTGTTTTGCTGATTTCTGTGGCCCTGTTCTTTGCGCTGAAGCCGGGGCTGGATGATGTGGACAAGCATGAACGGATTTCGCCTTTCCTGTTTTCCCTCACCTTTGTGCCTGCAATCGGGTTCTATGATGGCTTGCTTGGGCCCGGAACCGGCGCGTTCTTCATGCTGGGTTTCGTAAGCCTCGCGGGCTATGGCATCCTGCGTGCCACGGCGCATACCAAGCTGTTGAACTTTGCCTCCAACATCGGCGGGCTGGCAGGGTTTGCCCTCGTCGTCCAGCCGCTGTGGCTGTTGGGTCTGGCGATGGGGGCTGCGCAAATCGCGGGCGCATGGCTCGGCTCTCACCTCGCCAGCAAAATCGGTGCGAAATTGATCAAGCCGGTGCTTGTCATCGCCTCGTCAGTCTTGGCCATCAAACTGATCAGCGAGTGGTTCTGAGCCTTTTTCTTGCCTTAAATACCTCGGGGTGAGCCGCGTATGCGGCGAGGGGCAGAGCCCCTGCCCGACGCCACGCAGCAATAAAACGGCACGCAGCAATAAAACGTGCATTTGACGCAATGCACCCCTGCTTTACCCAGCCCAAAGCTCCGCAACCGGACGAATACCACCGGTATCCTCTCCGGCCCGGCTCAGGATGCGCGGAGCGAGGCGCTTTTGCACCATCGGATCTGACGGATCAGCGACACCAAGACGCGCAAGGATCGCCGCAATGGCACATTCAGAGGCGCGGGTGGAACCATCGCTGATTTTCAGCGCCACGCCCAGCTTCTGTTCTGGCAGGATTGCAATGAAAAAGGCTTCTGCGCCGGTTTTCACCGCCACTTTACCCGGCGTGGCCCGCATTAGTTCAGTGCAGGCGCGCCCTTCGCCTGCCACCAGATCCGGGTGCGCCATCATCGCCTCGCGCAAGCGCACCATGGCGCTGTCACGGGCAGACCGTCCCTCCTCCGCCGCAGCAAATGCGGCCATGGCGCGGCCCATGCCCGACAGAGAGGTCGCGAAATTCGGGGCAGAGCAGCCGTCGATACCAAATCCGGGGGTGTCCAACCCGGTCACCTCTTCAAACGCCAATTTCGCCGCCTGTTGCACCGCATGATCCGGGTTCACGTAATCGGCAATATCTGCCCCGAGATGGCGCGCAAGGGTCAGAAAACCCGCATGTTTTCCCGAGCAATTGTTGTGAATACGGCAGGGCTTTTCGCCCGCACAGATCAATGCCTTTTTTGAGGGTCTGTCGTCCGGCAGCTGCGGACCACAGCAAAGATCATCCTCTCCAAGCCCCATATCGCCCAACCAGTTGCGCACGCGATCAGTATGGATCGCCGCCCCATCGTGGCTGGCGCAGGCCAAAGCAAGCTGCTCTGGCGTCAATCCGGCCGCATCCGCCGCACCGCTTTCCACGAGCGGCAGGGCCTGAAGCATTTTGGCCGATGAGCGCGGCAAAATGATCTCATCCGGGTTGCCCCAGCTTTCGATCACCTCTCCGTTTGCATTGACCACCACGGCATGGCCCCAATGCTGACTTTCCATGAACGGTCCGCGCCAGATTTCCACCAAACGCTCTGCTGCTTTTGCCTCGTTCACCCGTTTTTGCTCCTTCAATCCGAACTCTGCCGACACCCGCGCCTTAGAAACACGCAAAAATCCGCCACTTATTCAAGCTCCGGGGCTTTCACAATCCCGGCAATTCACGTTAGACTATGTGCCGTAGGTTTGAAATGCCCGCACGCACCCGAAAGCAGATGAAGACCGCACCAGACGGTCGGGGCATCACGCTGGGGGCACCACGGGGCAAGAGGCAGGAACAGCTTGGAGGCTGTAACGGACATGAAACAAGTGATCGCAGCTGCGATAGGCGCCCTGATGATTGGCGCCATCAGCACAACAGACGCATTGGCACAGGAAAGCACCAACCGCGTCGCCGCTAACACGGACTGGAGCATTTTTGTCGACGACAACCCCACCGAATGCTGGGCCGTGTCATCGCCGAAAGAGACCGTGAACACCAAGGACGGCCGGGCCGTGGCGGTGAACCGTGGTGATATTCTGCTATTCGTCAGCTATCGCCCCGGTGCCAACGTCAAAGGTCAGGTGTCATTCACGGGCGGTTATCCTTTCGCAAAGGAATCGTTCGTTTCACTGACTGTGGGCAGCAATTCCTACCAGCTGTTCACCGACGGTGAATGGGCCTGGGCCGCCCCCGCTGATGATGCCAAAATCATCTCGGCGATGAAGCGCGGTGCCAAGGCTACTCTCGAAGCAAGATCATCGCGCGGCACAAAAACCAAAGATACGTTTTCTTTGCTGGGTTTCACCGCGATGGTGGATGAAGCGGGCAAGCGCTGCGGCGGCTGAATCTCTATCCAGTTTCGTAAAAGATTTCCCCTGCCCGACCATGTCCCGGGTGGGCATTTGACCTGTGCAGACTGCATGGCTGATGGGGTGACAAGCTATTTGTGCTAGGCTATAGACTGCTGTCTTCTATCACAGGAACACGCGCATGGACCCCAAATCGCAAACCCCAATCACGCAGGACGTGAAGGTTGCCCCCCGCATTCAGGCCCCGGCGGCCAAGCCGAACCTTGTTGGCATGACCCGCGACGCGATGCGCGCGGCACTGATTGAGATGGGCACGCCTGAGAAACAGGCCAAGATGCGGGTGAACCAGATCTGGCAGTGGATCTATCAATGGGGCAAACGCGATTTTGCCGATATGACCAACCTTGCCAAGGCCTATCGCACCGAACTGGCGGAGCATTTCGTGATCGAAATCCCGGAAGTGGTCTCGAAGCTGGTATCAGAGGATGGCACGCGCAAATATCTGGTGCGGATTGCCGGCGGGCATGAGGTTGAGGTTGTTTACATCCCCGAAGAGGGGCGCGGCACGCTGTGTATTTCCTCGCAAGTGGGCTGCACGCTGACCTGTACTTTCTGTCATACCGGTACGCAGAAACTGGTGCGCAACCTGACCGCGGCCGAGATCATTGGCCAGGTCATGATGGCGCGGGACGATCTTGAGGAATGGCCCGTGCCCGGTGCGCCCAAGGATGAAACCCGGCTTTTGTCGAATATCGTGCTGATGGGCATGGGCGAGCCGCTTTACAACTTTGAAAACGTGCGCGATGCGATGAAGATTGCGATGGACCCGGAAGGGATCCAACTCTCGCGCCGCCGCATCACGCTGTCGACCTCAGGCGTCGTGCCCGAGATTGCCCGCACCGCCGAAGAGATCGGCTGTCTTCTGGCGATTTCCTTCCACGCCACCACGGATGAAACCCGTGACGTACTGGTGCCGATCAACAAGCGCTGGAATATCGAGGAATTGCTGGGGTCACTGGCGGCCTATCCCAAGGTGTCGAACAGCGAGCGGATCACCTTTGAATATGTGATGCTGGACGGTGTGAATGACAGTGACGAGGACGCGCATCGTCTGATCGACCACATCAAGCGCCACAATATCCCCGCCAAGATCAACCTGATCCCGTTCAATGAATGGCCCGGCGCGCCTTACAAACGATCCTCGAACAACCGGATCCGCGCCTTTGCCAACATTATCTATCAGGCGGGCTATGCCAGCCCGATCCGCAAGACACGTGGGGATGACATCATGGCGGCCTGTGGCCAGTTGAAATCAGCCACGGAACGTGCCCGCAAGTCGCGTAAACAGATCGAGGCTGAGGCGGGTCTGTCTTCTTAACGGATCATCTGGACGATGAGGAGGAAGCGAGGGCGCTGCCCTCGCGCTCCCGAAAGCGTTTCGGTTTTGTTCCAGAATGGTGAAAACTGAAACGCCGCGGAAGATATCAATGTCATGGGCGTTTCGAAACAAACATGTACGTCATGTTTATCCCGAAACGCTTAGGATATTTTTGGCAAGAGGAAGAGATGCGCGTCGATTGATGCCGGATTTCAAACAATTGCCACGATTGTGCTGAATTTGCGCCATCTGCGAGGGCAAATGTGACCTTAGGGTTAACATCTCGCAAAAGAGGGCTGGGCAGATGGAACACACCGACACCAAGGAAATGGAAGCACTGGTCCAGTTTTTGCGCAAAGAACGTGCAAAGGTCACAAATTTCCGGGCCTTCAAGGCGCGGCTTCGCAACTATGGATATTGTATTCGCCGTGAAGCGGGTGAGTTGACCATCCACAGCCTTCCCTCACGCGAAATGATCTGCCCAGTGCCGCGGGAATTGCTTGGCTGACCACCAATGCGAGTTCCACAAACGCCCCCGATCACAGATCAAGGGGCGTTTGTGGGCCCGGGAACTTAACGCCCCGGCAGCACGTCGCGCGTTTGACCGGCGCTTTCCCAGTTATCGATGGCCTCGATTGCAGCTTCGGCGCTGTCGACAAAACGGAAGAGTTCCAGATCTTCCGGGCTGATCGTGCCCGCATCCGACAGCGCATCCCAATTGACGATCTTCATCCAGAAATCCGTGCCAAACAGCAGGATCGGCAGACGGTTCATCCGGCCCGTCTGCACCAATGTCAGCGTTTCGAAAAGTTCGTCCAGCGTTCCGAACCCACCGGGGAACACCGCAATCGCTTCTGCGCGCATCAGGAAATGCATCTTGCGGATCGCAAAGTAGTGGAAGTTGAAGCAAAGATCCGGCGTCACAAATTCATTCGGTGCCTGTTCATGTGGTAGCACGATGTTCAGGCCGATCGACACGCCGCCGGCGTCTAATGCACCGCGGTTGCCTGCCTCCATCACGCCGGGGCCACCACCGGTCACAACCACATGCTCCTTGCCGCCTGTGGCAAGAGACCGTTCAGTCAACAGCTTGGAAAATTCACGCGCCTCTTCGTAATAGGCGGACAGATCGGCGAGCGTCTGGGTGCGTGCACTGTCTTTCTTGGCCGGTTCGGGAATGCGGGCCCCGCCGAACAGCACTACGGTGCTTTCGATCCCATATTCCGACATCATCAATTCGGGCTTTAGCAGTTCCAATTGCAACCGAACCGGGCGCAGCTCTTCGCGACACATGAAATCCTGATCGTCATAGGCAAGACGATAGGCAGGCGCCCGGGTTTGCGGCGTATCGGGCGTGTGATGTGAGGCTTCACGGTCCTGGCGCGAACGGCGCAGGGGATGGCGTTGTTCCGTCATGAAATATCCTGTTCAATACTCGTTTCTTCCCAGTGTTAGCCCTTGCTGGCCCAAGTGACCAGTCACGGCAGGTCACCATCTGGTGCAATTTTCTGCCGAAATTGCAGGGGAACCTTCTGAAAATATCGTCTTGCATCCTGCCGTCGTGAGATTTTATCTATTATCTCGGAAATGAGGGACAAATGACCGCAACCATCGCTGACACGATTTATCAGGCGCTGAGCCAACAGATCATCTCGGGCCAGCTTGAGGCCGGAGAGAAACTGCGTCAGGACCATATCGCCAAGGATTTCAACACCAGCCATGTGCCGGTGCGCGAGGCGTTGCTCCGGCTTGAGGCGCATGGGCTGGCGCAAAGCCAGCCACGGCGGGGGATGCGGGTGACCGCCCTTGATCCGGGTGAAGTGCGCGAGGTAATTGACATGCGCGTCGTGTTGGAAACGCTTGCGCTTTCCCACGCCATTCCGCGCCTTCTGGCGGCGGATATCAAACATATCGACGAAGTTCGTATCGCCTGCGATGCGGCGGAAGACATGGCCTCCTGGGAGGCCAGAAACCGCAAGTTTCACCGGGCCATCCTGACCCCCTGTGCCATGCCGCGCCTGCTGTCCACCATCGACGATCTGCATATCGCGAGCGCGCGCCACCTGTTTGCCCATTGGAAACATCGCTGGACGCAACGGGCAGATATGGACCATGCTGCCATACTGCAGGCGATGAAAAAACGAGATGTCGATGCGGCCTGTGATATCCTCACCCGCCATCTGCGACGTGTGCGATAAGGATCACAAATGAACTGGGCCGATGAAATCACCGCCGCCGCCAAGCGGATCACCCCTTATGTGCTGCGCACCCCTATCGCTACCGTCAGATTGCCGGGGCTGGATCACCCGGTCGAAGTGAAGTTCGAGCAGATGCAACATACCGGCACGTTCAAAGCACGCGGGGCGTTCAATTCGCTTCTGTCCAGTGATGTGCCCAAGGCTGGGATCGTAGCCGCGTCTGGTGGCAATCACGGGGCGGCCGTGGCCTATGCCGCCAGTCGGCTGGGTCATACCGCTGCGGTGTTTGTGCCCGAAATGGCAGGCCCCGCGAAGATCGAGCTGATCCGCCGGGCAGGTGCCGAGCTGCATGTGGTGCCGGGGGCCTATGCAGACGCGCTGGACGCCGCAATTGAATACGAACAGGCGACCGGGGCGATGCAGATCCATGCCTATGACGCCATCGACACGCTGGCGGGGCAAGGCACATTGCTGCGCGAGTGGGAAGAACAGGGGCTTGAGGCCGATACGGTATTGATCGCCGTCGGTGGCGGCGGGTTGATCGGTGGGTCACTAGCATGGACGCAGGGCAGTCGCCGGATTGTCGCGGTTGAGCCGAAAACCTCCTGCGCATTGAATGCCGCCCTTTCAGCGGGCAGCCCCGTGGACGTGGATGTGTCGGGTATTGCCGCCAACGCCTTGGGGGCCAGACGGATCGGCAGCCTGTGTTTCGATCTTGCCCAACAGCATCTGCACAAAAGCGTGCTGGTCACGGATGATGCCATTGCGCATGCGCAACGTCTCTTGTGGCAATCTCTCCGCCAATTTGTAGAGCCAGCCGGGGCAACCGCACTGGCTGCGCTTCTCTCCGATGCCTACCGCCCCGACCCTGACGAGCGTGTCGCGGTCCTGATTTGTGGGGCAAATCCGGCGCCAGATCCGTTTTCCGGATGAATCTGGCGCAATCAGGTCGATAATCCGTCGTTTTGGCAATTGAGCGCAGGCTACAGGACCTTTATACGCGTTTGAAAATTGACCGACCGGAAGGCCAGGGAGAATACCATGTCAAACGCCCAACTTGAAACCGCCATCGAAGCCGCGTGGGATGCCCGCGACACCATCACCCCGTCGACCGGTGGGGAAACCCGTGAAGCGATCGAAGACACGCTGAATGCACTCGACAGCGGCAAATTGCGTGTGGCCGAAAAGCTGGAAAATGGCGACTGGCATGTAAACCAATGGGCCAAGAAGGCTGTACTTCTGGGCTTCCGCATCAAGGACATGGAATTCCATGATGGCGGCCCGCAGGGCGGCGGCTGGTGGGACAAGGTCGACAGCAAATTCAAAGGCTGGGGCGATCACGAGTGGAAAGAGGCCGGCTTCCGCGCCGTACCGAACTGCGTTGTGCGCAAATCGGCCTATGTGGCTCCGGGCGCCGTGCTGATGCCATCCTTTGTGAACCTCGGTGCCTATGTGGACGAAGGCACCATGGTCGACACCTGGGTGACCGTGGGCAGCTGCGCACAGATCGGCAAGAACGTACACCTGTCGGGTGGCGTTGGGATCGGTGGCGTGTTGGAGCCGATGCAGGCCGGCCCGACCATCATCGAGGACAACTGCTTTATCGGTGCGCGTTCGGAAGTGGTCGAAGGCTGCATCGTGCGCGAAGGGTCTGTGCTGGGCATGGGCGTCTTTATCGGCCAGTCGACCAAGATCGTCGACCGTGAAACCGGCGAAGTCATGTATGGCGAAGTACCCGCAGGGTCCGTCGTGGTTGCAGGCTCCATGCCGTCGAAGAACGGCGTCAACCTTTACTGCGCCGTAATCGTGAAGAAGGTCGATGCAAAGACCCGGTCGAAAACCTCGATCAACGATCTTCTGCGCGACTAAGATAAAGGTTTCTATCTGCCAATGATTATCGCGTGCATCGCGGACAATACGGGGCGCGCCGGGCCACATGCACGGCGCGCCCTGGCCATTCTGGATCTCGGGTGTGTTGTCGGGTTCGGAGTGCTTTGCTTTGAGCCGCTTCTTTTGCTTATCTACCTTTTCGGAATTGGAACGCTGGGCGCGACCATCCTGATAACACTATTCGCCTTGCCGCTGATTGTGTTGGCGATCCTCGCTTTGCGGGCGTTCCACCCGACCAGCGAGACCAGCTGACAGGAAGGCTGCTCATCATTTGGGAAGTTTGAACGTTCCGCAAATCGTGCAGGGCTGGACCTTGGGCCGGTTTTTCGGCATGTGGGGAACAGACAGACAGGAGCGCCACATGTCCGAAGAAACGAAACCCGCAAAGAAACCCAAGAAAAAACATCAGGTCTACACGCTTCTGGTCGAGGTGGGCCGCAAGGATGGTGATGGGTTGCCGGAAGGTGCCACCGGCGGTGCATTGGTCTGTTATGCCTCGGGTGTGGATGAGGCTGAGGCGGTTCGTGAAACCGTTGCCATTCTGAAACAGGCTGAGCTCGCGCCCCTGGACGTATCCGGCTATGGATCGCTGGATGAGCGTCTGGCCGAAGGGCATGATATTCCCCCGGAAGAACGCAAGCTGATGGGCCGTGCACTTGAGGAAAACAGCGTGATTATCGCCCAGATGACCCCGTTTTTTGACGGGGAACGTCTGGATGATGCAGCAGGGGAAGCGTGATGCGTCAAGCCGGGAGCAGTGTCTATTGGGACCTCGATGGTACGCTGACGGACCCGAAGAAGGGTATCACTGAAAGCATCCAACACGCCCTGCGCGAACTGGATCTTCCGGTGCCGCATGTGGATGAACTGACTTGGTGTATCGGCCCCGCTTTGGTCTGGAGCTTCGACCGGCTGGGGGCGCCTGATCCTGAGGTGGCCCTTGACCACTATCGCTCGGTCTACACCAGCAAGGGGTTGTATGATTGCACACTATATAAGGGCATTCTGGACGCGCTGGCTGTGATCGGGGCAAAAGGCCCCATGCATATCGCCACGGCCAAACCGCATTCCTATGCAAAAAAGATCACCGCGCATTATGGCATTGCGCCATATATGACCCATGAATTTGGCCCCGAGCTTGACGGCACCCGCAACGACAAAGGCGAGCTTTTGGCCCATGCGCTAGAGATCACGAGGGATGATCCGGTGCGCTCGGTTATGGTTGGCGATCGCCATTATGATCTCAAGGCGGCGCGTGATGTTGGGATGAAATTCATCTCGGTTGGTTGGGGATATGGTGGCAACGATGACCTGTCCGGCGCAGATGCCCATGTGAATTCTACTGCCGAACTGGCTGGTGCTGTAGCGGATCTGATTGGGTGAACAGGGCGACGCCCTGCACTCTCAGATCCCCACGCAGAAAACCAGAAAACCAGAATACTAGTTTTCTAGTTTTCTAGTTTTCTAGTTTTCTAGTTTTCTAGTTTTCTAGTTTTCTAGTTTTCTAGTTTTCTAGTTTTCTAGTTTTCTAGTTTTCTAGTTTTCTAGTTTTCTTCGAAATGCGCTCCCTAGGGATTGTGTCAATCCCTGAAGGTTTCGCGGCTTACCATGGCAATGATTGAAGGGCTGTTTTCAACGGTTCAGCTTGGATCAATCACCACAACAAAGCTGTCAGGCAGATCGTTTTCCGGTGCAAAAAGTATGGTCAGCGGGATCTGCATCGTGGCAGATTTACCATCCGCCGCGATCACCCCATTCGCCTCAACCACCTCAGGGCCGGCCACGGTGATGGTGATATTGCGCCCGGTAAAGGCCTGCATCATTCCGGCCATCATTTGCGGGTCCATACCCTGTTGATCCATATCGCTGCTCATGCTGTCCAGATCAAAGGCAATCTTGATATTACCGTTTTCCAGACGCTCCAGTGCAAATCCATCCCCCATATCCATCGGGTTTTCTGGGTCAGACGATCCTTCCTTCAGCTCGGCGATGATATTGTCGATCGTGTCGGTTTCTTCGATGGTGCACAGATAGCCGCCATCGGCCTGCACTTCGCCTACCCCTTCTTCACAAGGGTCTTCGCCCGAGGCTGCGATCATGCCATAAAGCTCTGGCCCCATACGCATCACCGCGTTCATGCTTGCGTTCTCTTCGTCCTGAATGGTGAGGGTCATGTCGGCGTCGAAACAGGCCGCAAGCGGCAAGATGAGCAGTGCGAGGAACAGCTTCTTCATGGAAAATCTCCTTTTCGCCCGCTGGTGCGCAGCAGGGATCAATATGTGATTTCTCCAAGGCTACGCCCCGGACCACACAAAATCCAGCACGATCAGGCGTAAAGTTCGGTGACCAGATTGCGAGCTTCAAACCGGGTCAGAGTTGGCGTTGGCATCAACTTGTGGATCGGCACATTGAGCGGTGCCATCTCTGACAGAACCGTTGTGCGCAGCATGTCCGGGACAATAGGCCCGACAAACAGGCTTTCGACGCATAACCCCTGCGCAGACAGGCATTCATGGCTGTCGAGAAGTACGGCGTGATAGCGGATCAGCGGCCCACATTCGGCCCAGCTTGCCCCCCGGAAATGACGCAGGTGTTGCGCCTGGATCATCACCGAATCCTGTCCATAGAGATACTCGGCCTCGCCACCCTGCATCACCAGACGCTGTTGCGGGCCAAGCACCAGGTCACTTGTCAGACCGAGAAAAGGTGCGTGCAGGTGCAACGGGCGCATCAAACCCATCGCAGGCACCAGGCGGCTGACCACTCGGCGCACCGGCTTCATCACGTTTTCGCTGGTCAGCACCATGTCCCCTTCACACAGGTTCTCTACCGGGCGCAGGCCTCTCGGTGTCTTGACCAGACTGCCGGTTGCAAGCCCCGGCGCAAGGCCCACAGGTGCAACACCATGGGCCACGCCAAGAGACAGGATCTGGCCATCTCCAGCCTCAACGCCATCACCGCGTACCAGCCTTTCCGCATCTCCAAGCGGCAGCGGCAGTGGGTCGCGGAACCGGGTTTGATGGATGGTTTCCGCCTCAAGATGCTCGACGCTAAGGATGCCCGTCCGATGAGGCGCATCCCAGCTATAGGTCACGCGTAGCTCTGTTTCGCCGATGACCGGGGTGATATGCACCGACACCCGACGCAATTCCTCGCCCTGCACCATGTCGACAACCAGTCGATCCTCGCCCGGCCGATAGGTGATCATCATGCCCCGCAGCCAGCGATCGCGCGCACCATAGCGCATGAGCGTTGCATCGCGGCCCGGCCAGGCATCCACCCTGACTTCAACCACAATCGATCCGCAAGTGACAAGATCATCCGAGGTCGGATTAGCGCCGAACAAAGGTGCGGTTTCCGGCCTGCCCGGCTCTGGCAACCCTCGCTTATCAAAAAACGATTTCTCTCCGGATGCCGCACCCAGCCAGATCACGGGACCGGCTGACAGGACTTTGCGTCTGGCGGTTGGTGAACGGGTCACGCCACACCCCCGGTCTCGCGCCGCGCCTGAACAAAACCGGTCCCCCTTGTGGCGTCAAACAAGACGCTGTGAGGAATAAGATAATCAGATTTGAACATGTCTATTTTCATAAATCAGGCCGCATGGACCGTGGCTGCAAGGAGCTGCGCTTCATAACTGCGCAGCGTTCTTCGGGCGGCGGGGGAATACCCTTCGCCGGTTTTTGGATCGAGGTCGGGAAAAATTTCGCAGATCTCATTGACCACCTCGAGATCAAGACTATCGGTCACTTGCGGACCGGGCAGGAAGCTTTCGGTTGCCAGACCTTGCGAATACACCATCTGGTGCTCGTCAAAGAGGATATGGACATATTCCACTTCTCCACCCTCAATGCGGCGCACGCTGCGATCATTGACCAGGTCTTTGGCAGCCACCAGAACCTCTGGCTCTGCAAACAGAAGATCGGCCAGCGCGTCACGGATCAGCACCCGGTGCTGCGGGGACAGGACTAATTTTCCGTGCCGACCAAATGTATTCGCGGCAATGTGAATCGGGGCAAACTTGCCGATTGCAGGCACTTTGCGACGGCCAATCCAGCGCAGCGGCTGTGCCCCGTTGTCATGGGTAAGGATCATGTCACCGGGGACAAGCGTTTCAATCGGCATCTGGCGTCCATCGCCCAGTTCGATCAGCGTGCCAGCCACAAAACAGGGGATCGAGTTCAGCGTAACCAGAGCCGTATCTGTAACGCCGTTTCCGGTTCCGTTACCAACGGTGTAGGAAAAAGCGACCCCGTCGATGTCCCCATCCCCGACAATGGTCAAGGTCCCGTCGGGGTTCAGAGTTACCTCTTCGCCTGTGGAAAGCGTGATGGTTGACCCAGCGGTGACGGGCTGACCGTCAATATGGGTGATGACAAGGGTCGCCTGGCTGTTGCCGGTGTCATTGGCCAGAACATCCACTGTGGCGGTCCCATCCGCCACCATATCAACCGTATCATCTTCAGCCACAATGGCTTGTGAATTGCCCGGCGCAGCGGACGCTGCAGCGCTATCGGAAATCGCAAAGGACGAAACCGTGTCGGATGCCGCAATTCGGATCGACGTCAATTCCCCAACCGGCACTTCCAGATCGACCCTGAGGGTCAGCGTTGTCTGTCCGGATGTGTCGCTGGCCTTCGAATTCCCACCGCTTTGATCACCCAGCGGCGCCCCTTGGGCATCCAGAATAGTGGCCTCGACCAACTCGCCGTTGACCAGAATTTCGACCACGTCACCAATATTGAACGCGTCGAACATATCGAGCGAGACCGTGGTTTCGATGTTGAAGGAAACCGTGGAACTTGTCGCGATGAAATCGACATCCAAACCTGAACCACCGTCCAGATTGATGGACTGACTGCCACCTTGGGTCTCCAAGGTCGCGGTCATGTCGGGATCGGTAAAGCTGGCCCCAACGACCAGAACCTGGTCCCCCAATATGGCCTGTGCCGTTTCCTCGGCAGTCAGTGTGTTTTGTGTTGGACGTGCCATATCCGCTCTGCCTCAACCTCATTTAAGAGGACAGGCGCAGAGAAAAAGGACGGCCAAGGGCCGTGGATTTCGTCTAACTGCATATCGAACCGACGCGCTTTTGCGCTTGTTTTTCAGCTCGTTGCCCTGCCTCGGGTCATTTTATTGCCCCGACTATGCCGCAGTTTCTGCCTATTGTTAACCCTCGGGGTGCAATATTTGCCGCAACCCACAAAGGTGACACATTTTCCCCACAGCCTCTCCCGCCCGGTTTTCCTTTTCTGCTCAACCCTGTAAGGGATGAGTAAAGGAGAGCACCATGTCCGAAACCAGCACAACCGGGACCGATCCCGTCCTTCTGACCCAACGCCTGATCCAATGCCCCTCGGTCACGCCGGAAGAAGGGGGTGCATTGGTGCTTCTGGAAGGGTTGCTTGCGGAGGCTGGGTTTGCCTGCACACGGGTGGACCGGGGTGACACATCCAACCTTTTTGCACGCTGGGGTTCAAAAAACGCTCGCACGCTGGGGTTCAACGGACATACCGATGTGGTGCCGGTTGGCGATGAAAGCGCCTGGACGGTGGATCCATTTGGCGGCGAGATCAAAGAGGGGGTTCTCTGGGGACGGGGTGCCACCGACATGAAATCGGGTGTCGCGGCCTGGGTCGCTGCCGCCATCGACTATGTTCAGGACGCGCCGGAAGATGCCTCGCTGGTGATCACCATCACCGGGGATGAGGAAGGGGATGCCACTGATGGCACCGTGGCAATCCTCGACTGGATGGATGCGCAGGGCGAAACCATGACGGATTGCATCGTCGGTGAACCCACCTGCCCAAACGAGATGGGCGAGATGATGAAAATCGGGCGGCGTGGCTCGATGACGGCTTTTTTCACCGCGCGCGGCGTGCAGGGCCATGCGGCCTATCCACATCGTGCCAAAAACCCGGTGCCTGCACTGGCACGGCTGATTGCGGATTTGGATGCACATGTGCTGGATGAGGGGACGGATCACTTTGATGCGTCCACCCTTGCCGTGACCACAATGGACGTGGACAACCCGACAACCAATGTGATCCCCGCGGAAGCGCGTGCGACAGTGAACATCCGCTTCAATGACGCACATACATCAGACGAGCTGACCCGCTGGCTGCGCTCGGAGGCGGATCGCATTGCAGATGCCACCGGCATTGATATCGACATGAGGGTCAAAGTGTCGGGAGAGAGCTTTGTCACTCCTCCTGGCGCGCTGTCTGAACTGGTGGCCACCTCAGTCAAATCCGAAACCGGCCGCGACCCGGAGCTGTCCACCTCGGGCGGCACCTCGGACGCGCGTTTTGTGAAAAACCATTGCCCCGTGGTGGAATTCGGTCTTGTGGGCAAGACCATGCATCAGGTGGATGAGCGAGTGGACGTTGATCAGATCCGCCAACTCAAGGCAATCTATACGCAGGTGATGCAGGACTACTTTTCCGAACAACCGTGAGGCGCGGGCGCCTTCACGAATGTTCAGGCGCGCTGTTGGTGGCCTCGCTTCGCTCGGCAGGGGCTTTGCCCCTCGGCCTACGGCCTCACCCCAGGATATTTCGGGTAAGAGAAAGAAGCGCGCGCATGTTTTCCTCTTGCCATAAATATCCCCGCCGGAGGCAAGAAAATAGAATGCACAGTCAGCAAAGCTTTGCGAACGCTTTCTCATCCTGCCGAGCTGTGCTAGGGGCTGGACATGAAACAGATGCCCACAAAAGACGAGATCCTTCAGTGGATCACCGACAACCCCACCCTGACTTCGAAGCGCGACATTGCGAAAGCGTTTGGAATCAAAGGGCAGGCGCGGATTGATCTGAAACGGATCCTGAAGGAACTGGAAGCCGAAGGGCATCTTCAGAAACGTAATAAGACCTATCGCGAGAAGGACAAGCTGCCACCGGTTTCAGTGCTGTTGGTGGGTGACGTTGATATGGACGGCGACCTGTTTGCCAGCCCGCTGGAGTGGCATGGAGAAGGCGAGATGCCACGCGTCCTGATGGTCGCCAAAGCCTCGGAACCGGCGCTGGCCAAAGGCGAGCGCGTTTTGGCGCGGCTAACCGAGGTGCAGGATGAGGATTACGCCTATGAAGGGCGGCTGATCCGTAAGATCGGCACCAATCCCCGCACCATTCTGGGCCTTTACCGCGCGGGCGCGGAAGGCGGGCGGATTGTACCCATCGACAAGGGCGCAGATCGCGAGTGGATGATCCCGGCTGGCGCAGATGAGGGCGCACGCGACGGTGAGTTGGTCGAGGCGCAACAAGTTGGCCCGAAGGCACGTATGGGTCTGCCCAATGCACGGATCATCGCACGGTTGGGCGATCCCTCCGCCCCCAAAGCCGTCAGCCTGATTGCCATTCATCAGCACGGTATCCCCGACCGCTTTCCTGACGCAGTAATTGCAGATGCCGACCGTCAGAAACCGGCGGGGCTCAAGGGCCGTGAAGATCTGCGCCATCTGCCGCTGATCACCATCGACCCGGCGGATGCGCGTGACCATGATGATGCTGTTTACGCCCATGCCGACGACAATCCGAAAAACCCGGGAGGCCATGTGGTCTGGGTCGCCATTGCCGATGTGGCACATTACGTGACACCGGGATCTGCACTGGATCAAGAAGCGCGCAAACGGGGCAATTCCACCTATTTCCCGGATCGCGTGGTGCCAATGCTGCCAGACCGACTGTCCGGTGATCTCTGTTCATTGCACGAAGGCGTGCCGCGCGCCTGTCTGGCTGTGCGCATGGTGCTGGACGCGCAGGGGCACAGAATCAGCCACAGCTTCATTCGCGGCTTGATGAAATCCCATGCCTCGCTCAACTATACCGAAGTGCAGCAGGCGCAGGATGGCAACCCGAACGAAAAATGCGCTCCATTGATGGAGGAGGTCATCACCCCGCTTTATGCCGCCTATCAGGCTGCAAAACTGGCGCGTCATGACCGACAGCCGCTGGATCTCGACCTGCCGGAACGCAAGATCATTCTCAGTGACGAGGGTAAGGTGGAAAGCGTGCGTTTTGCCGAGCGGTTCGACGCACATCGCCTGATCGAGGAATTCATGATCCTCGCCAACGTGGCCGCGGCCGAGGAACTGACGCGGCTGAAGCGCCCGCTTCTGTTCCGGGTGCATGAGGAACCGAGCCCGCAGAAGCTTGAGGCGCTGCGCGAAGTGGCGCAGGCATCGGGGTTCACGCTGGCCAAGGGGCAGGTCTTGAAGACGCGGCATCTGAACAGCCTGCTGGCGCAGGCACAGGACACCGAGTTTGATGAGCTGGTGAACATCTCAACCCTGCGGTCGATGACGCAGGCCTATTACCATCCCGAAAACTATGGGCATTTTGGCCTTGCGCTGCAAAGCTACGCGCATTTCACCAGCCCGATCCGGCGCTATTCAGATCTGATTGTGCATCGCGCGCTAGTCTCGGGGCATGGCTGGGGCAAGGATGGCCTTAGCCCCGAAGATATCGAACGGCTGGAGCCCACGGCGGAACATATTTCCGAAACCGAGCGCCGCTCCATGGTGGCAGAACGCGACACCAATGATCGCTACCTCGCGGCCTATCTGTCAGAGCGGCTGGGCAACGAATTCACCGGTCGCATTTCCGGCGTGCAGCGCTTTGGCGCCTTTGTGCGGCTGGATGATACCGGGGCAGATGGCCTTATTCCCGTTGCCAATATCGGCACCGAATACTTCCGCTATGACCGCGACGAACAGACCCTGACGGGCGAGCATTCCGGGACCGTCATTGGCATTGGCGGGCGCGTTACTGTGCGGCTGGCTGAAGCGGTGCCCACCACGGGCGGCGTCATGCTGGATCTGCTCACGCTGAATGGTGCGCCTCTCCCACGCGGCGGGCGTGGTCGCAAGGGGCGGGTGGTCAAACGCAATGCCGCCAAAGGCAAGCGCAAACAGGCCAAACTCAAGAAAAAGCTCACGCGAAAGTGAGGCGCGCCGTTTTGACAGGTCTGTATGATGGGTTAGCGTAAGGTAAATCTATTAACGACAAACGAGGGACTGATCCTGTGGCTGACACCGCAGAAATTTTATTTAGCACGTGGCAAGAAGATTTTTGTCTGCGGGTGCAGGATCAAGGTATCCGCGCACGCACTCGACGCGTGTTTAGCGAAGCGGCCTCATATCTACCTGACGTTCTTGACCGACAAATGAACCAGAAAGAGGTTCTGTTCTCGGTCCATGATTACCTTGAACTCACCGTATCAGACGAACGCGTGCGCAAAGGACGCAAAGCATTACGCAAGCACCGGAAGCTGATGGGGCAGATTGAAGAGCATTTCAATGTCTCTGCTGACGCCGTACTGGCGATCTGGGGGCTGGAGACCGGTTTTGGTGCCAATCGGGGGAACTTTCCGGTTCTCTCCGCTCTTGCCACATTGGCATTCGCAGGCGAACGCAAGGCGTTTTTTGAAAGCGAACTGATTGCCGCATTAAAGATCGTTCAGGCACGCGATATTACGCCAGAGAAAATGCTGGGCTCTTGGGCGGGTGCCATGGGGCACGGACAATTTATACCGTCCAGCTATTTGAAATACGCGGTAGATTTTGATGGGGACGGCAAGCGGGATATCTGGTCTGATGATCCGACTGATGCGCTTGCTTCGATTGCCAATTATCTGTGTGAACATGGGTGGCGCAGCGGCCAACCCTGCGGCGAAGAAATGGAGCTGCCCAAGGGGTTCGATCTGTCCCTGACCGGGCGGGACCAGATGCGTCCCGTGGCGGAATGGGGTGCAATGGGCGTGCGCTCTCCCAGAGGGATGCACCCGGCTGACTATGGCGAAGCGTCAATCCTGCTGGCCGCAGGGGCGGCGGGTCCTGCCTATCTGGCGTATCGCAATTTCGACGTCTTCCTCGCCTATAACAACTCGGTCTCCTATGCGCTGTCAGTCGGATGTCTCGCCCACCGCATTGACGGAAACATGAAATTCACCAAACCATGGCCTGCAAATCAGCGTGTCCTGTCACGCGATGAAACACGCGAGTTGCAGGAACGCCTGACCCAATTGGGACATGATACGCAGGGGGCAGACGGGATTGCCGGACCGAACACTTATCAGGCCCTTCGCACCTGGCAGCAAAGTGTTGGGCTTCCGGCAGATGGTTTCCCCTGTGGGGAAATGCTGGATCAGCTTCGGGAAGATACGCCAATCCGGCACTGATACTCAGTTGCGGTCGGAACCGTTCTCTCGCTGACTATTCAAACTCCATCTCAGAATACACCTGACCCGCGTTCTTTGTGGCGAGTTCTTCAAACGTGTCGTGATGGGCATAGGCCGATTGATCGACGTAGTAGGCATCATCCAGCGAGCCGCCGTTTTCGAGATGCTCACCCACCTTGCCACGCAAATGCTTCAGATAGCCAATTGTATGGTCTTCGACCTGCGCCATATTCGTCGGATACCCATGACCGGGAATCACATAAGTCGCGTTCAGGGGAGCAAAGGCAGTTTCCCAGGTCTCGATCCAGCAACTGGTGCAGGTGTCTTCAAATATCGGCGGGATGCGGTTGTGGAACGCCATGTCGCCTGCGATCATCATGCCTTCCGAAGGGATCCAGACCTGCGTGTCACCAGGGCTGTGGGCCGGGCCAAGGTTCATCACCTCGAGGGTGAATCGGCCCATTGTGATCACTTCCCTGTCTTCAAAAGTGCGCGTTGGCCCTACCGGATCGGTGCCCTCGGCATTCTCTTGTGCATATCGTTTCATGCCTTCAAAAATCTGCCCGGCATATTCTTCGAACTCATGTGCCGCATCCACATGGGCCAGAACCTCGACCCCCTGTTCTGTCCAGTAATTGTTGCCCAGCATGGCATGGCCCTGCCCGTTTTCATTGATCACCAGCTTCACGGGTTGATCGGTGATCAGCCTTATCTCGTCGTGTAAAGCCTTGGCCAATTTCGCATTGGCGCCCGCATTGATCACGATGACCCCGTCCCCTGTCACAATGAAGGTTAGATTATTGTTATGCCCGGCGTTTTCATATGTGGGTGGAGCGGTGGCCCCGATCGCGGTCCAGACATCCGGGATCACTTCTACCGGTTTTTCATAAAGGACCGAAGCTGGGTATTGATCCTTGATGTCTTCATCTGCCAGTGCGGGCATTGCCAGAGCGACAAACGCGACAAGTGCGGGGATTATGCGGGGCATGCTTGGGCTTTCCTTCTCCTGCTAGATGCATACATAATCGAATTCGCATATATCTATCTAGTATATTTTTCGCGATTGGTTTGCCAAGGAACACTCCCGCGCCCTATTCTCCCTTCGGTCGCCAGGCTTGGGGGTGGCTCACTTGGTGAGCCTATGGGGCTCTGCCCCTCGGCCTGCGGCCTCACCCCGAGATATTTTTGGCAAGAAAAAGAGGGCTCGGAAGAGCCCCCTTGGTCTGATCTCATATGCTGCCGGGTTTAACCCCGTGCTGCATCAGCAGCAGTGCGGATCGCGCGGATATTCTCGCCATACACCTCTGGCTGCTCAACCGACCCGCCTTTGAATACGGCGGACCCAGCGACAAAGCAGTCAGCCCCGGCGGCGACCAGCGGTCCGACAGTGGTAGGGTCTACTCCGCCATCCACCTGAATATGGATCTCGCGATCACCGATCATCTCGCGCACCTGTCGCACCTTTTCGATGCTTGAGGGGATGAACTTCTGCCCCCCAAAGCCGGGGTTCACGCTCATCACGAGCACCATGTCGCAGAGCGGCAGCAGATGTTCGATCACGCTTGCAGGTGTGCCGGGGTTCAGGCTGATGCCCGCTTTGGTACCGGTGGCCTTGATCGCTTGTAGAGTGCGGTGCGGGTGTGGACCTGCCTCGTAATGGGCCACAATCATGTCGGCACCCGCCTCGGCATAGGCTTCGATATAGGGATCAACCGGCGCGATCATCAGGTGAACATCCATGAAGGTTTTCACGTGCGGACGAAATGCTTTCACAGCGGGGGGCCCAAAGGTCAGGTTCGGCACAAAATGCCCATCCATCACATCCACATGCACCCAGTCGGCACCCTGCGCTTCGATGGCTTGAATCTCTTGGCCAAAATTGGCGAAATCGGCAGAAAGGATCGACGGGGCGATCTTGATGGAACGATCAAAGGACATGGTGTGCCTCTCGCAGTTTCTGTTGCGCGCCTTATACCGGGTTTCCACCGGATGCGAAGAAAATTCGCTCCTTCCTCTTGCCGAAAATATCCCGGGGTGAGACCGAAGGTCGAGGGGCAGAGCCCCTTGCCGAGCAACGCGAGGCCACCGACAGCGCGCCCAAAGCAAAGCGGCGGACGCCCTTGCGATTTACCGCCTAGGTAGATCCGGGTCACATCTTTCTCCGCGAAAGCAGGCTTTGATCCGCGTCAGCATCTCGGGATCGGGATCCTCAAAAGCGAACCCACCACAGGGACCAGTCTCCAGAAAATAACCGTCATCCCGCATCTCAAGAAACGTCAGATAGGTTTCATTTCTAGTCAGCCCCCCACACCAAGGTCCGGTACATTGCACATTCACCGTGATATCTTCGTGAAACGGCATCTCAAACCCACGCCCCGTCAGACTGCGGCCAACGAGCTTGGCTGCGAACCGATTGTCCGGCCGCACCTCGTCTTGTTTGCTCCAATCCACCTTGGGCCGTTTCTCATCATCAAATGTCAATCTGCCCAGCACGATCAGATATGGGGCCGCAGCCTCATCCGCGTCCAGAAACGCCTGAACTGCATTATAGGGCATGCAGGACAAGGCAATTGCCGGGGCCGCGAGAAGAGAGAATATGAGCGCCAAAAACGCGCGCATCTTGCAGATCCTTTTCAAAGGTGAGCTCTGAACCCTTCAACCACCTTCGCATAAATCTCGCGCTTGAAGGGCACAATGTTGTCGACGAGCTGATCGGCGCTCATCCAGGCCCATTGCGAAAATTCCGGATGGTCTGTTTGGATGTTCACATCGCTGTCCTGCCCCTTAAAGCGCATCAGGAACCAACGCTGTTTTTGCCCCCGAAAGCGGCCTTTCCAGATCTTTGGCACGATGTCATGGGGCAGGTCATAGGGCAGCCAATCCGGCAGTTCAGCCTCGACATCCACCAGATCCGCGGTCACACCGGTTTCTTCCCACAGCTCGCGCAGGGCCGCTTCGCGTGGATCCTCGCCATCGTCCACCCCACCCTGTGGCATTTGCCAGGCGTTTTTGGTTCCGAGCTTTGGGGCATCCAACCGCTGCCCAACAAAAACGCGCCCATCTGCATGGACCAGCATGATACCGACACAGGGGCGGTAGGGCAGTTTGGCAATCTCATCCGGGGTAAGTGCGGCGGCGGTCATCTGGAGTTCCTTTTCACGGACTGGCAAAAATCGGGCAGGCAAAAATCAGGCGGGTATCGAGCAGGGTCATCCCATTTGCCCTGATACACGGTTCTGATTTTAAACGCAAAACCCGCCCGCCCTGGAAACGGGCGAACGGGTTACTTGCTTATTTTCAAAGGGTTTCCCCTCATGCACCGCCTGACTTATTTGGCCAGCGCAATGGTCGAAAGGCCCTTGATCAGATCCACCGCATAAGAGAGCTGGAAGTCGTCGTCACGCAGCTGGGCCGCCTCTTCTGCTGCAGACCGCTCTTCCTCGATCTGGCGGCGCTCATCTTCCGACAGGCTGTCATTGTTCAGGCTGCCGCGCAGGTCTGCCTCGGTGCGGGGCGAACGCCCTTCTTCCTCGGTCTCAGCGTTTGGCTGGCGCGGTGGCTGTTCCACCACGATGTCGGGGGACACGCCCAGCGCCTGGATCGAACGACCAGACGGAGTGTAATACCGCGCCGTGGTCAGGCGCATGGCACCATCAGATGGGAGCGGCATAACGGTCTGCACCGAGCCTTTGCCAAAACTCTTGGTGCCGACAACAATCGCACGGTGGTGGTCTTGCAGTGCACCGGCCACAATTTCAGAAGCCGACGCCGATCCGCCATTGATCAGCACCACAAGTGGTTTGCCTTCAGCCAGATCCCCAGCCTTGGCGTTCACCCGCTCGCTTTCACCGGGATTGCGACCGCGGGTCGACACGATCTCACCGCTTTCCAGGAACGCATCCGAAACCGAGATCGCCTGATCAAGCAGACCACCGGGGTTGTTACGCAGGTCGAGTACAAAGCCCGAGACCTTGTCGATCCCGCCCAGCGCTTCTACTTCGCGTTTCAGGCCATCAACCATATTTGGTGTGGTCTGGTCGTTGAAGGTGGTGACGCGCATCACGACGGTATCACCCACAGTGCGCACGGTGGCGGCGGTCAGTTTGATCGTGTCGCGGATGATCGAGACGTCAAAAGGTTCGTCCACCCCTTCACGCACCACGGTCAAAATGATCTCGGACCCGACCGGTCCGCGCATCATGTCCACCGCTTCATCCAGTGTCAGGCCCAGCAGGCTTTCTCCGTCCACATGAGTGACGAAATCACCGCTTTCAATCCCGGCCTTGTCGGCAGGCGTGTCATCCATCGGGGTCACGACGCGGACAAACCCTTCTTCCTGCGTCACTTCGATACCCAAGCCGCCAAACGACCCTCGGGTCTGCACACGCATTTGGGCAGCGTCATCAGCCGACAGATAGCTGGAATGCGGGTCAAGTGACGAGAGCATCCCGTCGATCGCCGCTTCGATCAGATCTTTGGCCTCAACCTCTTCCACATATTGTGCGCGGATGCGTTCGAACACGTCACCGAACAGATCAAGCTGTTCATAGACCGTGTTCCCCCGGCCCGCATCCTGAGCCAGAAGGGGCGCTGCGACCTGCGTGGTCAGCAAAGCGCCCGCAAGGGTTCCGCCAAGGGCGGCCATCACGAATTTCTTCATCCGTCTCTATTCCTTACCTGCCGTGAACCAGTCGGACGGGTTCACGGGTGATTGGTTCTCTCTCAACTCTATATAAAGCGTTTCCGAGGCCTCAGCGCCAGCACCTTGCACAAGATCGATCAAAAACGCTTGATCTGTGCTGTTTTCCGCTGGTGAAACCGAAGTAATTGGGAGTGCAGAGCCACTCATCAAGCCAATTGCCGACCCCTGCGCCACAACTTCACCCACTTCGCCGTAAAGCTGACCCAGCCCGGCGAGCACCAGAAGATAGCCGTCGCCGGGTTCAAGGATGGCCACATTACCATAATCCAGCAAGGGTCCAAGATAGCGGATTGTCGCCGGCCACGGGGCCGAGACCAGTGCCAGCGGGCGGGTGGCGATCACCCAGCCGGGGCGCTTTACCCCCGCAGCATCCGCCTCGTCATACCGACGCAGGATGCGGCCCAGAACGGGCAGATCCAGCCGCCCTTTGGCTGAGGCGAAATCATCCAACGTCCCGGCGCTTGCGGTGCTGATCGGGTCCGACAACAGTCCACTGGCAAAACTCGCCAGTGTATCCGAGCTTGCCAAAAGGGTTTGCATCGCGGCCTTATCTTGCACAAACCGGCGCGGCAATTCGGTGCGTGCGGCAATGGCCTGGCTCAGTTCGGTCCGTGCGGTCTGCGCCCCTTTCAGCCCGTTTTGCAAGGTATCAAGCGCACCCTCTTGTAGCGTGCGGATGGTGGCCAGCTCTTCCAGTCCCTGCCGAAGAGTTTCTGCCTGCTGTTGCAACGCCGGGGCGACCTCGGACAGGATCATGCCAGACCGGGCCGTGCCGATCGGACCATCGGGATGAAACAAAAGCGAAGGTTCCGGCGCTTTCTCAATCGTCTGCAATACACCCAGAAGCTGTGCCAGCCGGTCACTTTCGGCATCAAATGCACTTTGGATCGTCGCCTCACGCAAAGACGCCCGGCGCAACCCTTCGCGTAGCGTCGACAGTCCGCTTTCATAGGCCTTCACGGTCTGGGTCAGCGCATCAACGCGATCCCGAGCTGATTTGGCCTCTTCCAGCGCAGCTCCTGCCAGTTCCAATGAAATCATCGCCGCCCGCGCATCTGCCGCCGGGCCTGCCTGCGCCATGGCCTGCCCGGCGGTGACGCAGAGAAGCAGAGCAGACAGGAGGCGACGGGCAATGCTCACTTGATCAGGCTCTCACCGGTCATTTCATCAGGCTTGGGCAGCCCCATCAACTCCAGCAATGTCGGCGCAAGATCCGCCAAGCGGCCATGGCCAAGCTCTGCGCCATCCGGTCCGCCAAACAGAATAACCGGCACCAGATTAGTCGTGTGCGCCGTGTGGGGGCCGTTCGTTTCTTCATCCCACATGGTTTCGCAATTGCCGTGGTCAGCGGTCACGATCATCGCGCCCCCAACCTTCTCTAGCGCAGCTATAACCTGACCAAGCCCCTCATCCACAGCCTCACAGGCCGCCATTGCAGCCTGAAGATCGCCGGTATGGCCCACCATATCGGGGTTGGCATAGTTGGTGACAATGAGGTCATAGCCCGCCTCAATCGCCTCAACGAAATGTTCGGTCACTTCCGGGGCGGACATCTCTGGTTGCAGGTCATAGGTGGCGACCTTAGGGCTGGCGGCCATGTAACGCACCTCGCCTTCCACCGGGTCTTCTTTGCCGCCGTTCAGGAAGAAAGTGACATGGGGGTATTTCTCGGTCTCGGCCGTATGAAACTGCGTCTTGCCCTGTTTGGCCACCCATTCGGCCAGCGTGTTCACGATGTCACGTTTGGGGAAGCAGGTGGTCATATAACCATTATGGGCGTCGGAGTACTCGACCATCCCCAGCAGAGCGGAAAGCGCGGGGCGGGTGCCGGCGTTGAACTCGGCAAAGCCGGGCTCACCAATGGCGCGCAGGATTTCACGCGCCCGGTCTGCGCGGAAATTGACGAAGAAAAGCCCGTCACCATCCTGCATCCCGGCATAATCTCCAATGGTGGCTGGTCGGACGAATTCATCGGTGGTTTCATTGTTATAGGCGGCTGAAATGACGGCATCCGCACTGCTGAATGCCGTGCCCGTGCCGTGGACGATGGCCTCATAAGCAAGCGAGACACGTTCCCAGCGATTGTCCCGGTCCATAGCGAAGTAACGCCCAGAGAGGGTTACGATCTCAGCCCCTTCGGGCAGGGCGTTCTGGAACGCAGCAACCTGTTCACGGGCAGATTGCGGGGCCACGTCGCGGCCGTCGGTGATGGCATGGATGGCGACTTTCAGACCCCGATCTGTCAGCGCCTTTGCTGCCGCGACCAGATGGTCCTGATGCGAGTGCACGCCGCCGGGGCTGACCAATCCTGCGATATGTGCGGTGCCACCCGTCGCCTTCACCTTGTCGGCAAATTCAATGAGCGCTTCATTCTTGAAAAAACTGCCGTCCTCGATGGAGAGGTCAATCTGCCCCAGATCCATTGCCACCACACGGCCCGCACCGATATTGGTGTGACCCACTTCGGAATTACCCATCTGCCCGGTCGGCAGGCCCACGTCCGGGCCATGGGTGATCAGCGTGTTGTTCGGGCAGGTCGCCATCAGGTGGTCAAAATTGGGGGTATTAGCCTGCGCGGGAGCGTTATGAGCGGTCTCTTCCCGCAAGCCCCAACCATCGAGAATGCACAGGACAACGGGTTTCGGGGCGGTCATAGGGGAGATCCTCGCATAGGTAGTGGCCGTTCGTGGATGTTCTAGGCGGTGGAGCGGCGTATGGCAACGGGGATGGGGAAAAGGGGCGCTGCCCCTCGGCCTACCGGCCTCACCCCGAGGTATTTCCGGCAAGAAAAAAGCGCGATTTTAGGGAGTCAGACCCGATGATACGGGCTGCCCCCCAGAATGGAAGCGGCGCGGTAGATCTGTTCGGTGAGCATGACGCGGGCCAGCATGTGGGGCCAGACCATTTTTCCGAATGAAAGCGAGGCATCGGCGCGGGCGCGCAAGCTCGGGTCGATCCCGTCCGCGCCACCAATCACAAAGGCAACGTCCTGTCGGCCATCATCACGCCAACGCGCCAGCATCTTGGAAAACTCTGGCGAGGACATCAGCTTGCCGCGTTCATCCAGTGTGCAGATCAGCGCACCTTTTGGGATCGACTTTTCCAAGAGAGCTGCTTCGGGCTTCATGCCGCCACCCTTCTTGTCTTCGACCTCAACGATTTTGGCCGGGCCAAGCCCCAAAGGCCGCCCGGTGCGGTCAAATCGTGTGAGATAGTCGTCGATAAGCTCGCGCTCGGGGCCGCCACGCAGGCGGCCTACAGCGCAGATTTGTACGCGCATTCGGGCCTCAGCCCTCTTGCTTGGCCACGTCCACAGGTCCGGGCGGGTTGGTCTGGGCGGCGCCCGGTTCCATCCACATCTTCTCGACCTGATAGAACTCGCGCACTTCAGGGCGGAATACGTGAACGATGACGTCACCTGCGTCGATCAGCACCCAGTCACCTTGCGACTTGCCTTCGACCTTGGAAAAGATCCCGAACTCAGATTTGATCTTGTCGGTCAGCTTTTCCGAAATGGCAGCCACCTGACGCGTGGAACGGCCAGAGCACACCACCATGTGATCGGCCATCTCCGATTTGCCATGCAAATCGATCACCACCACATCTTCGGCTTTGTCTTCTTCAAGGGATTTAAGGATACGCGCCAACAATGCGCCGTCCGCTGCGGATTTCAGGATCTTGACCGTCATTCGCGGTTCTCCTGCGGCCGTGTTTGTATCAGCCTGATTTTCAAATGACAGGACATAGTCCTCCGATCAAAGCGCGCCGATCCGCCCCGGCGCTGGGCATAACGAATCGTAGCACCAGATGGTTACGATCTCAATGACAGGCGCGTTTACACCTTTGTGAAGGGATGCAAAAGGGTCACGCCACATTTGTGCCTCAAAAATGCGATATTCTGCCTCAGTTAAGGTTAACTGCTGGTTTGAGGTTGTGAATGTCGCAGCAAGAAGTCCCTGAAACTTTTACCAAAACAGAAGATTCACCCGGTCTATACAAGGCGCCCGACACATCGGCATCAGATCCGGACCTTTTGGCGATCCAGGCTATGATGCAGGATACCACAGAGCCGAACATTGGTGTGGCTCCCGCTGAAACAGCGCAGGAACGCGATATTTTGTTGGGTGAAGATGGTGCCTCTGATACACAGCCCGCCTCCCCAGCCGAGGAGATTGGCCCTGCTGCCCCGGACGCGCAGGAAACCTCCGTCATTTCGGATGAGGGGCTGCAAGCCAGCATTGAAAGCGCAATGTCGGACCCCGAGGTGATCGCCGCCGCTGAATGCGCCGAGATGCGAGAGCAAGGGCAGCCTGAGCCGCAAAAGGAGCCTGAGCCACGAAAGCCATCGCGGCGACGGTTTTCCCGACTGAAAATTAAACTGATCCCCACCAAGGAGGACGCAGGACAGGCGCGGCGTTTACTTGCGCGTCTCGCGGTGCAAGCCCTGTCTCATCCGCGAACCCCACGGGTGCTCGCAGTGACGATTTTACTGGTTGTCTTCATCCTGTGGCCGGTGTTCATTCTAATGCTGGCCCTCTTTACCCTGATGGTTGCGGCGATCATCTATCTCTCGGTGGGTCCCGCTACGGTGGACGCTTTTGTCGCTAAACGGTTCTACAAGCTGCGCGACCGCGATCCGGGTCGGGCCGAGGAACTGCGGCAACGCGCCATCCGAACCGTCCGGTTTCTGGACAAAATCGTTACCCGATTGCCAGAACGCTGGACCGATGGTCTTTATCTGCCTGATTTCGAGGATGGCGCGCCAAAGCCGGAAAAAATGCAGTCCGATCCATTTGATCGCCTGTCACCGTAATTGGTGGCGGTTCGGACCGTGGCCACTGCCGGGCTGCGCCAACTCCTAGGGAAAGCACCGTTAATCGGCAATTGATCTCCCAGGAGTCGCGCCAGCCTCGCCGACCTCTGTGCCGCCTTCACCTATAGCGCCGTCGGAGAGCAACCGGACCTCGCGCTGCGGGAAGGGTATGTCGATGCCGTTGTCCTTGAACGCATCCCAGAGCGCCAGATAGACATTACCGCGAATATTGGTGAGCCCGCCGGTCGGATCATCAATCCAGAACCGCAGGATGTAATCCACCGAACTGTCGCCAAATCCAACGATATGGCACACCGGAGGGCGAAAACTCAGCACGCGATCCACGCTGGTGGCGGCTTCAATTGCAATTTTCCTCACGAGGTGGGGATCATTGGCATAGGCCGTGCCGAAGAAGATATCGAGGCGCACAAAGGCGTTGGTATGGGACCAGTTCACCACCTGCCCGGTGATCAGGTCTTCGTTCGGGATAAGGTATTCGCGCCCGTCCCGCGTCACCACCGAGACATAGCGCGCGCCCAGCTGTTGGATCCAGCCGAATGTTTCACCCAAGCTGATCACATCCCCCGGCTTGATCGACTTGTCCAAGAGGATGATCACCCCGGACACGAGGTTCGACACCACCTTTTGCAGGCCGAAACCAAGCCCCACACCGATCGCACCGGACAGGACGGCAAGACCGGTCAGGTCCACACCAACCGCCTTCAACCCGATGAAGAACGCAGCGCCGTAAAGCACCATCTGCAGGAACTTGACCACCAGCACCTGCATTGACGGTGAGATATCTTCATTCTTTTGGATCTGCTCTGCAGATGTGCGAGAGAACATCCGCGCAATGGCAAACAGCGCCCCCGTGATCACCACGGCCCGGATCACATCCAAGAGCGACAGGCGCATGTCTCCAACCGACAGGGCGAGGTTGTTCAGAACCCCTGAAACTTCATCAATTGCGCCGAGATAAAAGAGCGTGACATAGATCCACAACCCCCATTTGATCAGGCGCCTGAGGGCACGGTTCTCGACGACAAAAGAGGCGATGCCAACAGCCACCCATGCCAAGGCAATCGTGCAGGCCAGCCCGATGAGATAAGAGCGGGACGGCCAAGTGACCTCGCGCATGATTGTCATCGTGATCCACGTGAGAATGACAAAGATGATCATCGATGCGCGGCGGCGCAACTGAAGTGCAAAGCGCAAACGACGCTTGGACCAGCCTTCCCGGCCCCGGAGCCAGTCTTCGAGCTTGGGGTCGAGCATTCGGCCAAGCCCCCAAGACACCACGGCAAGCGCGATGATGATGCCAACCTGATAAAGTCTCCAGGTCTGGGTCAGGCTGAGAAGGAAATTTCCGCCTTCCTGCGCCAAGTCCACGACCTGCTCGCTTAAAGTGGATATCTCTTCTGCCAGCTCTTCCTCGCCATCAACAAGGGGCGCCTCTGCGCTTGGCACTTCTTCTATTGTGTCCTGCGGGGGCTTTATCTCTTCCTGCTCCATAAACTTACTGTGACATGGGATATTTCTTGCGTCCAGAGCGGGGGTTTAGGCAATAAATACTCTTTCCCCCGCCGAAAGGGGGGTCGCAAAGCTTGCCCTAAGTGCAGCAAAAGAGTATCCCCCCCTCATGACTCGGATTTTTGACATGGATGACCACGCCTTTTTGCCGTGGCGCTTCTTCGGCGCCAAGAAGGCCGTGCTCGCCCGACTATAAGCTGCTGCGCCCCTGAACCGGGGCGCTGATTGCTCGCCTTTGATCGGGCGAATGATCCCTGTCACCTTTCTCATAACGACCATCCACGGAGAGCGAAAATGACCGCCCCGAAGACACTCTATGACAAGATCTGGGACGCACATGTGGCCCATGAAGCGGACGATGGCACTTGCCTGCTGTATATCGACCGCCACCTGGTGCACGAAGTGACCAGCCCACAGGCCTTTGAAGGGCTGCGCATGGCAGGCCGCAAGGTGCATGCGCCAGACAAGACCATTGCCGTGCCGGACCACAACGTGCCGACCACAGCAGGTCGCGAAGACCCGGCACAGATGACCGAGGAAAGCCGCATCCAGGTGGCTGCCCTTGACACCAACGCCAAGGAATTCGGCGTACATTACTACCCGGTGTCTGACGTTCGTCAGGGCATTGTGCACATTGTTGGGCCCGAGCAAGGCTGGACCCTGCCCGGCATGACCGTGGTTTGCGGCGACAGCCACACCGCGACCCATGGCGCATTTGGTGCGCTGGCCCACGGCATCGGCACCTCGGAAGTGGAACATGTTCTGGCGACGCAAACGCTGATCCAGAAGAAATCCAAGAACATGAAGGTGGAAATCACCGGCAAACTGAAGCCGGGCGTGACCGCCAAAGACATCACCCTTGCTGTGATCGGCGAAACCGGCACCGGCGGCGGCACCGGCTATGTGATCGAATATTGCGGTGAAGCCATTCGCGACCTCAGCATGGAAGGCCGGATGACCGTCTGCAACATGGCGATCGAAGGCGGCGCGCGCGCCGGTCTGATTGCCCCGGACGAGACCACCTTTGAATATTGCAAAGGCCGCCCGCACGCTCCGAAAGCGGGCCAGTGGGAACAGGCGCTGGAATATTGGAAAACGCTCTTCACCGACGAAGGCGCGCATTTCGACAAGGTTGTGACGCTGAAAGGCGAAGATATTCAGCCCGTTGTGACCTGGGGCACCTCGCCCGAGGATGTTCTGCCGATCACTGGCGTCGTGCCACATCCTGAAGATTTTGAAGGCGGCAAGGTCGAAGCGGCCCGTCGCTCGATCGAATACATGGGTTTGACACCGGGTCAGAAACTGACTGACATTGAGATCGACACCGTGTTCATCGGATCATGCACCAATGGCCGGATCGAGGATTTCCGCGCTGTGGCCGAGATCGTGAAAGGCAAGAAGATCAAGGACGGCATGCGGGCCATGATCGTGCCGGGATCAGGTCTTGTGCGTGCACAGGCCGAAGAAGAAGGTCTGGCCGACGTCTTCCGCGAAGCGGGCTTTGAATGGCGCCTTGCGGGCTGTTCGATGTGCCTCGCCATGAACCCGGATCAACTTTCCGAAGGCGAGCGTTGTGCTGCAACCTCGAACCGCAACTTCGAGGGCCGTCAGGGCTACAAAGGCCGCACTCACTTGGTGTCGCCCGCCATGGCCGCTGCTGCTGCCCTCACCGGTCGCCTGACCGATGTGCGTGATTTGATCTAAGGACCCGTGACAATGGAAAAGTTTGAAAAACTCCAAGGTATCGCAGCCCCCATGCCGCTGGTGAATATCGACACCGACATGATCATCCCCAAGGTGTTCCTGAAGTCGATCCAACGCACAGGCTTCGGCGTGAACCTGTTTGACGAGATGCGCTACAATCGTGACGGTTCGGAAATCCCCGAATTCGTGCTGAACAAACCGCAATATCGCAACGCCGAGATCCTGATTGCGGGTGACAATTTCGGCTGTGGCTCGTCACGCGAACACGCGCCATGGGCAATTGCTGATTTCGGCATCAAATGCGTGGTTTCGACCAGCTTCGCCGACATCTTCTTCAACAACTGCTTCAAGAACGGCATCCTGCCAATCGTCTTGCCGCAAGAGCAGGTTGATGTGCTGATGGCGGACGCGGAAAAGGGTGAAAACGCCCGCATGACCGTGGATCTGGAAGCACAGGAAATCACCACCTCGGATGGCGACGTAATCTCCTTCGACGTGGATGAGTTCAAAAAGCACTGCCTGCTGGAAGGGCTCGATGACATCGGTCTGACCATGGAGAAAAAAGCCTCAATCGACACATTCGAAGCGCAGGCTTCTGCTGCACGCCCATGGGTCTGAACCCGGTCTAAAACATTTTGTTTTGACAAAAATCCTAAGGCAGCCCGACATCGGGCTGCCTTATTAATATCCCGGCAATGATGCATTGTCGCACCAGTTCCGCCACAAAACTGCCCGATTTATGACTAGAAATTAACCGATTGCTTGCAGATCTCCTGCAACAGATGCAACGTGAACCCCAATGAGGCACCCGCCATCATCAGAGCGGAGTTCAACATCGGAATAAGGGCGCGGCATTGCATCGCTCCCGTCCTAAGTTGGGGTAAAAGACAGTGATTTCGAAATGGTTAGGCGCCTTTGTGCGCGCGATCTTAATGGTTGTGGTAATTGCTTTGCCGTCCATAGCGGTTCCCGGCACCAGCGCCGACACTGCTCAGATCGTGTTGCTGATTGCCCTATGTGCCGGCGCGCTGACATTATTCGAATACGCGTCCACCTATCCCGGACTGGTCGAGTTTCGCGATGCCCCACCATTCAACCGCATTCGTTTTCTCAGCCTTTTTGCCATGGTGCTGTTCTTGTCAATTGTGGTGCGTGGCACAACCAATCCAACCGCATTGACCGAGCTTGTGACCCTGATCGGAACACTGATTGGCCACGCGATCGACTTTCCCTATTCACCGGTTCGTCTGATCGTTCTGATTCTGCCGGAAAATGCCAGCGCTGCTGATATTTCCACCATGCGAACTGCTGCAGGAATGACGTATCTGATCTCGCTCCTGTCATTGTCCGTTTTCTTGCTTGCCCTGCGGGCCAGTCGCTGGCCGTCAAGCGGAACCTTCAATGTCTGGGTCAACCTGCCCACGTTTGAACCAACAGCAGGGGGGGATGTCGTCGAGCGTCTGGAACGCGATGCGCGGATCAATATCGCACTTGGCTTCCTTCTGCCCTTCCTCACACCCGTTGTGATCCATGCTGCGTCATCGCTGTTCGGATCCATCTCGTCGACCAATGACCAAACCTTGATCTGGACAATCACTGCATGGGCCTTTTTGCCTTCAAGCCTATTCATGCGCGGCATCGCCATGGGGCGGGTCGCCACCATGATCAGCTCGGAACGGAAAAAAAACACCGAAGCAAACAAGGACGAGCTGTTCCAGCCAGCCTGATTCTGCTGATCACATGCCTGATGCCCTTGTCGGTACAGGCCGAACGGCTGCGCATTGCCACTTTCAACTCCGATCTGTCCCGCGACGGACCCGGGCTTTTGCTCCGTGATATCACGCGTGGGAAGGACAAACAGATCAGCGCCGTGATCGAGGTGATTGCCCATATCCGCCCCGATGTGCTGGTTCTGCAAGACATCGACAACGATCTCGAAAACCGCGCACTTGCCGCCCTGCAATCGGCCCTTGCCGAGGCCGGGCATCCCCTTCCCCACCGCTTTGCCACGCTGACCAACGCGGGTATGGAAAGCGGATTGGATCTGGATGGTGACGGGCATCTGGGCACCGCGCGCGACAGTCAGGGATATGGCAGCTTCACTGGACAGGGCGGGATGGCCGTTCTGTCACGATTGCCGCTTGGTGAAGTGCGCGACTTTTCCGACATCCTTTGGCGCAGCCTTCCCGGCGCTGATCTTCCCCAATATTCCGATGGCTCCCCCTTTCCCTCCGAAGAAGCACAAGCCGCCCAACGCCTGTCGAGCGTGGCCCATTGGGATGTCCCTGTGATGCTGCCAGACGGGAAAACACTGAACCTGCTCACCTGGCATGGCTCCACCCCGGCTTTCGACGGCGCAGAAGATCAAAACGGTAAGCGCGGTGCGGATGAAGCGCGGTTCTGGTTGCGCCTTCTGGATGGAGATCTGCCCTATGCCGCCCCCACGCCCCCTTTTGCCGTGATCGGACAGGCCAATATTGATCCCACTGACGGCGAGGGGCGACATGATGCGATCAATGAGCTCTTGTCAGATCCCCGCCTGATCGACCCGACCCCGACCGGATCCGAAGGCACCGATACCGCAGATTGGAGCGCCATTGGCGTCGGCAAATTGCGCGCCGGATACATCTTGCCCTGGGCCGAGGCGCAGATTCTGGACACCGGGGTCTTCTGGCCCGCTGCCGGATCAGAAATGGCCGTGACCGCTACCACAGCCTCACGCCACCACCTGATTTGGCTGGACCTCAATTTTTGAACGCTTTTCCCCCTGCATTTCTTGACGCTTTGCGCCTGAGCCGCTAGGCCACAGGGCAACAGATTTTCTGCAAGATATGCAAGGATACGCGACATGACGAACCCCTCTCTCCTCATCCTCCCCGGCGATGGCATCGGTCAGGAAGTGATGGCCGAAGTGCGCAAAGTTATCGACTGGATCGGTGACAAGCGTGGTGTGACATTCGACGTGGACGAGGATCTGGTGGGTGGTGCCGCCTATGACAAGCACGGTGTGCCGCTAGCGGATGAAACCATGGCCCGCGCGCAAGAGGTAGACGCCGTACTGCTCGGCGCCGTGGGCGGCCCGAAATACGATGATCTGGATTTCTCGGTAAAGCCGGAGCGCGGCCTTCTGCGCCTGCGTAAAGAAATGGATCTTTACTCTAACCTGCGCCCTGCTCAGTGCTTTGACGCCCTGGCCGATTTCTCCTCGCTGAAGCCTGAGCTTGTGTCGGGCCTCGATATCATGATCGTGCGCGAGCTGACCTCCGGTGTCTATTTCGGCGAGCCGCGCGGCATTTTCGAAGAAGGCAACGAACGCGTGGGCATCAACACCCAACGCTACACCGAGTCGGAAATCGAACGCGCTGCTCGCTCTGCATTCGAGCTGGCGATGAAACGCAACAAGCGCCTGTGCTCGATGGAAAAAGCAAACGTGATGGAATCGGGCATCCTGTGGCGCGAAGTTGTCGAGCGTGTGGGTAAAGAATATCCAGAAGTGGAGCTGAGCCACATGTACGCCGACAATGGCGCCATGCAGCTGGTGCGCGCGCCCAAGCAGTTTGACGTGATCTATACGGATAACCTCTTTGGCGACATCCTGTCCGATTGTGCCGCCATGCTGACCGGCTCGCTAGGCATGCTGCCGTCGGCCTCGCTTGGTGCTCCGATGGCCAATGGCCGCCCGAAAGCGCTTTACGAACCGGTCCACGGATCCGCTCCGGACATCGCCGGTGAAGGCAAAGCCAACCCCTGCGCCTGTATCCTCAGCTTTGCCATGGCGCTACGCTACAGCTTTGACATGGGTGAAGATGCCGATCGTCTGGAAGCAGCGGTTGAGAAAGTTCTGGCGGACGGCGTACGCACTGGCGACCTTTTGAACGAAGAGGGCGTGAAACCGGTCTCGACCAGCGAGATGGGTGACGCAGTGATCGCAGCGCTGAACGCCAGCCTGTAAACGGCCTTAAGTCGCATCCAAGACGGCCCGCTCTCGTGCGGGCCGTTTTCATTTGAGCCATACCCACAAGGCAAGTTTCCCGACCGGGGTTCATTTTGGGGCTTGCAGATCACGCCTATTGGGGCTATCCCGCACGCCACGGTCGGGCTGTAGCGCAGCCTGGTAGCGCACCTGCTTCGGGAGCAGGGGGTCGGAGGTTCGAATCCTCTCAGCCCGACCAATTTCACGATATTGAACGTCACATGACTTTGACCTTTATCGTTAAAGGCTGGCCTTGTATGCACTGCAAAGCGGAAAACAGCGGCTATGAGCCGAAAGTTCCAAATGCTGCAGGCTGCATCAATGCCCGCTTCTTTGCTCCGATAATATTGTGAAAGTGACGGGTCTTTTCGATACGGAGTCTCAATCGAATTGTCATCACGGCAAAGCCTTGTACCCGTAGAAATACGGATTGGTGTTTGCACCCACACCTGCGATGAATGCAAATGGCTGTCTCACACCCAAAAAAATTCTGGCGAAACGCTTTGCTATGGGCGTGTGCCGTCACACTCGCGCTCAGCGGGTTGGCGTTCTTTGAACGGCAAAACCTGGTGCGTGAACTGACTGTCAAAAGTGAAACGCTGCATCGTCTGGCCTCTCAACGTGCGGATCAGCATGATGCGCATTTAACATCGTTGTCTGCGATTTTTGTGGCGGGCGGGGTTGCGCGGCAGGATTTATTGCTCGAAGTGGCCGCGACGATCAAGCGGTTTTACCCACGGATTACGTCGGTGAATGTTGTGCCTTACGATCCGTCCCAACCCGTGATAGAAACGCAGCCCGGCCTCTCCGCACAGACGAAGGAGCGCGTTGTTGAACTAGCCCGCCGCTCAACCGGGGCATTGCAAATCGGGCAAATGCCAGACTTGCCAAATCACTACCTGCTCGTGAAACGGACGCCCAATTCTGACGCAGCACAGCATGGTTTGGCGCTGGTGATCGACGCCCGTGCGCTGATTGAAACAGATGATCCATTTTGGAACGCCCCGTCGGCTTCTTTGCGTCTTTCCACGCCGGACGGGCAAACAGCTTTGGTGGGTCATTTTTCATCGGGTGAGACTGGATTTTCGAAACCGCTTGGCAGTGTGTCTCAACCTTTGATGTTTGAAACTTCTCTGGCCATTGGGCTTTCTGACCTTTTGCCATTGGGAAAAGTGATGTCGGTCATCGCACTGGTCATGGTGGTCTTTTTGCTGTCAGCTTTCGGTTTCAAGCAACGCCTACGCACCAAAGATGCGGAAAGCCGCGCAAAACTTAGCGCGCAGGAAACCCGGCTGGCCCATGCTTCCCGCGTCAATGCGATGGGTGAAATGGCCAGCGGCATGGCGCATGAACTGGCGCAACCACTGACCGCGATCCTGAGCCAAGCACAGGCTGGCCGCCACTTGGCGCGACGTGGTGATGTTGAACGTCTTGGCACGGTGTTGGAAGACACGGTTTCCCAAGCACAACGCGCGGCGAATATCCTTGAGCGCCTAAGACGATGGAGCAAACCAAACCGTGCGTTGTCTGAGGCCTGTTCCGTCCATGAAGCCGCCCAGAACGTTCAGAATCTGCTGGCACTAGAAGCCAAGATCAAAGGGGCTGCCATTACCCTGTCGTTGCACAGCGATCCCCTGTTTATAGACGCCGATCCGGTCGAGTTGGAACAGGTTGTGTTTAATCTGGTGCGCAACGCGCTTGATGCCTCGGACGCGGCACAGGTCACGATCCGCACGCATGTCGATGGGCGCTTGGTCATATTGGATATCAGCGATACCGGGCCGGGGGTGCCTGACCATCTCAAGCCCCGCATTTTTGAACCTTTCGTAACAGGCAAACCAGACGGAACGGGGCTTGGCCTCGCGCTGTGCCAAAGGCTGGTTGAGGAAATGGGCGGTGAAATCATGTTGTTGGACGAAACTGACCAGACCACTTTCCGTGTCTCCCTGCCGCTCTCAAACAAGTCGGAGGCGCAATGACCAACCATGTTTACCTTGTTGATGATGATGAGGGCGTGCGCAACGCGCTGAGCCTTCTGTTGGAAACCGTCGGACTGAATGTGCGCAGCTTTGCGTCACCCGAGACATTCTTGGCAAAAGCGGCAGACCTGACGCCGGGCTGCCTGATCCTTGATATCCGGATGCCCGCGATTTCGGGTCTGAAACTACAAGAAAAGCTGACCGATCAAGGCGTGTCGTGGCCCACGGTGATTATCAGCGGGCACGGCGATATCGAAGCGTGCAGGCGCGCGTTTCGCAATGGGGCGATCGATTTTTTGAGCAAGCCAGTAGACGAACAAGATCTGATCGACGCAATCCAAAAGGGTCATGCAGAACTTGAAATACGCCGACAGGCTTCAGAGGAACGCGCAGAAGCGGTGGCGTTGGTGCAGCACCTGTCCACGCGGGAACAAGAAGTTCTTGAGATGATCGCAAAGGGTTTGACCACAAAGCAAATCGCAGATGCGCTGACCCTGTCGCCCCGCACGGTTGAAAGTCACCGTGCAGCGATTGCGGCCAAAGCGGGCACGTCTTCAGCGGCGGAACTCACGCGTTATTGGCTGGATGCAAAGGCGGATCAGTAGAACTACGGACACCTTTGCGGATGCTACGAGTATAGCGAGTCAGCGCCGCGAATTAGAAACGGAGCATCAGTTCAACAAAAGGAAATACACAATGATCCGTTCCGTCGCACTTGCCACAGCTCTGCTCACACCCATCGCAGCCTTCGCACAAGACCTGCCCACAGCACCTTACTTGCCGCTCGAGATGGCAACCACAGCCGCCCAAACCGCTGTCGCTGCATGCTCTGCCGAAGGCTACAACGTCAGCGTCGCAATCGTTGCGCGCAGCGGTGAGACCAAAGTGCTTTTGCGCGCTGACAATGCAGGTCCACATACTGTCGGTTCCAGCACAGGCAAAGCGTTCACATCCGCCAGCATGGGCCGTGACACGGCAGGTCTTGCGGGCTTTATCGGCGGCAACCCTGAAAACGGTGGACTGCGCGATATGGATAGCCGTCTGGTCATCCAGGCTGGAGGTCTGCCCATCCGGATTGGTGGCGCATTGGTCGGTGGCATCGGGGTCGGTGGCGCGCCATCTGGTGCAATCGACGAGACATGCGCCCGTACAGGTCTTGACGCAATCGGTGCTGAGTAAACCACACGGCCCGTCCCTTTTTGGGGCGGGCCCTCTCTTTGAAAGGTCACGCCATGCTTCGTTCCCTCCTGTTCGCTTTGGCAATCGGCACCGCTGGGTCTGCCCATGCGCAAACGGCCCCATCTGCCTCAGACATCGCGTCTTATACAGGCTTGCATCTTGCCGCCCACGAGGGCGACGTGGATGAGATCAACCGATTGATCGCAGCAGGTGCCGATGTGGACATCCGAGATCGGTCACAGCGCACGCCCGCACATGTCGCAGCCTTTGCATCACATGATGACGCTCTGATCGCACTGGCCAATGGTGGAGCGGACATGAACGCTCTCGAAAATCGTGTTTATGATGTGCTGACAATCGCAGCCGTCGCCGACGATCCCGAAATGGTATCGCTGGCAATGGAACTTGGAAACGCACCGGATCTGATCACCAGCGTTTACGACGGCACAGCCTTGATCGCTGCAGCCCACCTCGGACATCACGACGTGGTCGCGCGTCTTGTCGAAGGTGGCGCACCGCTGGATCATATCAACAATCTTGCGTGGACGGCTTTAATAGAGGCTGTCGTCTTGGGCGACGGTGGACCTGATCACATCAAGACAGTGCAGATCCTCGTTGATGCAGGTGCAGATAAATCCATCGGAGATCGCAATGGAGTCACGCCACTGCAACACGCCAAGTCACGCGGCTACGCTGAAATGGTCGGAATCCTCAAATAAGAGGTGTGGCGATGACCCTATTAAGATGTGATATTTTCAGGACCGCCGCGCGCAGCGAGGTCGTTGCCACCTTCCTATAGCCGCCGTTGGCGCAACTGCAGCGAAAGGGCATTCTGTCCCGCATTGCGGACCTCTATGCACAACGCCGCGAATGGCTGGAACGAGCCCGAAGCAGGAAACGAATTCTTGTAAATTTATCTACGTGCCAGTGATACCAAAGCATTAATGTGAATAGCGAGGGCATCAATGGTCTTATAGCCTGGGGATTGTCCGTCGAAGGCAAGCGCAAGGTCCGTTCCGGCAAGCAATATCGCCTCGGCCTTTTGCCCGGCTACCATATTCGCCCCTGCATTAAGAAACTTCTGGCGGGTCAGTTCGGAGCAAACGCCGGAGGTTGCCATTTCAAAGTAGTCTCTTCCCAACTCCTCTGGGTTAGACTTAGGGATTACACAGCTAGTGTTTCGCAATTGTCCGAATAAACGGGAAGACAGAACAGGCGGGCTGCCTAGCAAGCCGACAATACTAATCCCTTGATCCTCGCAATAGCGGTCTATTGCTTCGATTGCGCTAAGCAATGGCAAGGGAGATTGTGACAGCGTTTCATTGAAACAGAAATGCCCAGTGAGCGCAGTGATCGCCGCCACATCGCATCCCGCTCCCTTCAATTGTCGAAGATGCTTCACAAAAACGGCAGCCTGAGCTTCACGGTTATCGGAACCAGCGTTGGATATCAAAGTGGTAACATCTGCGTGCACAATAGTCAGTTCTAGGGGTAGTCCCGCTTTCCTAAACTCAAAAACCAGATTGTTGTAATAGGCAATTGTTGCGGCAGGACCAATCCCGCCAATCAGGCCAATATGCATGCTGAACTTGCCCCCTTGTCATCACAATACATACGCATCGATTGTCACGAAAGTTGTGCGCGCTAGAATATTCTTTGTCCCTAACAGCATACATTAATGTGGAATGTGCAATGTGGAATGTGCCCAAATCCCTGAATCCAACTGTAATTTAGCCGAAGTTTGGTCGGGAAAATTTGACGGGGGGCTTCTACCTTCCTGTGGGTGACTTGCCGGATGGTCGCGCCCAGTTACTTTCATTTGTGTAGTGGATTGCTTTCGATCGGGCAGTATATCGCGGGTCATTGGTTCGTTAGACAGCTGTGTATGGCGCTGAAATCAGTCAGCTCAATACAGATCAGATTGGACCACACAACGACACCAAGGAAAATCGCGCTCCCTTTTGGAGTGGCCGAATACTTGGCATTGATCGGCGTAAGCGGCGCTCTTGCCGAGGCGTCACTGGCCGCATCGGCGATCACATGTGTCGTTCACGAGGCGCAGGACGTACCTTTCGGGGCCTAAACCATTTCGCCTTCGACAACCAAGGAGCCACCCACATGCCATATAACAATGAAACAATGACCAACCTTGCACCCGAAGTGCGGAACATATTCGACCAAGCCATTGAGAAGAAGGGATTTGTACCCAATGTCCTATCAATCTATGGACCCCGCCCGGAATTGCTTGGTGGAATTGCTGCACTTTCAAGTGGCTTTGGAGCGGGCCAGCTTACGGACGCCGAGCGCGAGGTCGTATTTCTATCCACAAGCGTTGCCAACAAATGCCGGTATTGCGTCGCAGGGCATACCTATTATGGACTCAAAGCAGGTGTTGACGCAGAGGACGTGGACCGAATGCGGCGGGCGAAACCCATTTCCAACGCCAGATATGAGGCCTTGCGGGTGTTTAGCCAAACCCTTGCCTTGAATCGGGGGCATTCTGCCAAGCACGTAGAGGAACAGTTTCAATCCGCCGGATACACACGGTCCCACACATTTGACGTCATCGTTGGCGTGGCCGCGAAAACCCTATCTAACATGACCGCGAGCTTACTTGACCTGCCGCTTGATGAAGAGTTCAAGCCTTACGGCTGGAGCACTGAGCAAGCGGCACTACAAGTACCTATTGGCTAATCGACGACCACTGAGCGATCCATTTTATTCGGAGCCTACAATGCAAAACCCCCTGACACATTCACAGGCCGCACTGGTCGAAGCGTTCACCAGAGCCGATGCCTATCTTGAAACCATCCCGGATCGTTCGGTCGCCCCGACGCCCGATGCCATATCCAGGCTAACGGAGTTTGACACGCCAATGCCGGAGCAACCCAGCGCTCCGGCGAAGACAATTGCCATGCTGGATGAGATAGGCTCGCCCGCCACAACTGCCTCGGTTGGGGGGCGCTTCTATGGATTGGTTGTTGGTGGAACCCTGCCAGCGGCTCTGGGGGCCAGAGTGTTGGCAAGTGCTTGGGACCAGGTTGTCTTCAACGAAGCGACCAGCCCGATTGGTGTGAAGCTGGAAAGAGTCGCTTCAGCCTGGCTGCTGAACATCTTGGGACTGCCAAAAGACTGCTCTGTCGGATTTGTGACAGGGGCGACAATGGCCAACTTCACCTGTCTGGCCGCAGCAAGGAACACATTGCTTGAACGTCAGGGATGGGACGTTTCGAGGAAGGGACTTTGGGGCGCGCCACCTGTCCGCATCGTGGCCGGGCGGCAGGTGCATGTAACAGTGCTCAAGGCGCTTAAATTGCTTGGCTTTGGAACTGACGAAATCGAGTGGGTTGATTGCGATGCACAAGGCCGAATGATATCGGCGAAACTGCCCGATACTGACGACAGAACGCTGATTTTGACTCAGTCAGGCAATGTGAATTCCGGGGCAAGCGACCCAATTGCCGAAATCGTCGCTGCGGCAAACGACGCGTGGGTCCATGTGGACGGTGCTTTCGGTCTTTGGGCGGCGGCCTCGCCACGAACGCAAGCGCAGCTACACGGGTATGACGCCGCAGATAGCTGGGTGACCGATGGGCACAAATGGCTCAACACGCCTTATGATTGCGGAATGGCCATTTGTCGGCACCCAGACGCCATCCATAATGCAATGGCGACACAAGCACCGTACCTTGAAATCGGAGGTGTCGCGGCTCCCAAAGACATGGTGCCGGAGTTCTCTCGCGGGGCGCGGGGCGTAGAAGTTTGGGCAGCCCTTCATTCGTTGGGCAAAGAGGGGGTTGCTGATCTGATTGACCGGAGCTGCGCCTTGGCCAGAAGACTTGCAGCAGGATTGCAAGATAGCGGTTTTGAAATACTGAATGATGTTGTTCTCAATCAGGTTGTGGCGACCTTCCCCGATTTCGAAGGGCGCTCGTCTGATATTGCGCAGATGGTGCAGGAAAGCGGAGAGGCATGGTTCGGGGCAACCAAATGGAATGGACGCCCCGCGTTGCGGTTTTCTGTGGCTTCCTGGGCCACATCCGATGCTGATATCGACCGAACCCTTCAGGCAATAAAGAAGACTATTTCGTCCCTAGCCTGATCAGGCAGATACCCTTTTCCGGATCGAATTCAGGCTCCAAGATTTGCATGCCGACTGTTCCCGGTCTACACTTCACTCCATAAAGTGTAGAAGCGGCTGGCGCGCCCGGCCACAGGGGGCGAGATGGAGTACGGACAATTTTGTCCTATTGCGAAAGCATCTGAGATTATCGGAGAAAAATGGACGCTTCTCATCATCCGCGAATTGTTGATGGGAAGTCGCCGTTTCTCTGAATTGCAGCGGGGGTTGGGTACCATCTCTCCGACACTTCTGACACGACGTCTTGTTCATCTGGAAGACCGTGGAATGATCATGAAGCGACGGATCAGCGGGCAGAAGGGCTTCGAGTACCTCCCAACCGAATCCTGCCGGTTGCTTTTGCCTATTTTGCTTTCTCTGGGGGACTGGGGCATGCAATGGGCGCGATCCAATTTGACCTCCAAGGACTACGATGTTGGTCTGCTCATCACCAACCTGCAGCGCAGCATCCAGCCTGACAAACTGCCGTCGGGGGAAGTCGTCATCCACTTCAAATTCATCGATGTTCAGGAAGAGTCTACCTGGTGGCTCGTCGTGCAATCCGGCGAGATTGATATTTGCAACAAAGACCCGGGCAAGGACGTTGATGTCTATTTCACGACCACCGTCAAAGTCATGGTGGATGCCTGGATGGGGGACACAACGTATCGCAAGGCAATCGCTGACGGAGATATGACCATCATCGGACCAAGATTGCTGACCGACAACGTTTCGGGTTGGATGAAACCCAGCATGTTCTCCGGTTCGGATTCCGACAGCGGAAATTGAATCACTACATATTATGTAGCTTTCTGCAATTCAAACGATAGTGAATTCGCACCGATCGTGGAATATCGAACGGGCCGTTCCATCTCCTAGGATTTGACTGATTTCGATGAACTCGAAGACCAGAAAAACCTTAGGAGACACAAATGAAACACTTCACAATTCACAACCTGCAATCAGCAGCACCAAAGGCACGGCCCATTCTTGAAGGGCTGGAATGGATGGTTGGCTTTGTTCCCAATGTCTTTGCAGTTATGGGCGGTTCAGCCACGGCATTGAACGGTTTCGTCGAAGTGACCAAATAGTTCGGCGCATCGTCCCTCACCGCGACCGAGCGCGAGATCGTGCACATCGCGACCAGCGTCGAAAACGGATGCAGTTATTGCGTGGCCGGACATACAGGCTTCGCCAAGGCTCAAAAAGTCGACGATGCGGTGATTGAGGCCGTGCGCACCCGGGGCACCATTGCAGACCCCAAACTTGCGGCGCTTCACGATTTCACTCGGGCTTGGTAATCAAACGCGGACATGTCGAACAGAGTGAATTGGAGCGGTTCCGAGCCGCCGGATACACCGAGGATCAGGTCTATGAGGTCAACATTGGCATCAGCGAAAAGACCATCTCCAACCTGACCAGCATCTCGTTGGACCTTCCTCTCGACGAGGCGTTCAAGCCATTCGCATGGGAACCGGAAGAAGCGCGTATCGCGGCGTAAGCCCACTCCGGGTTGATCAGCACGATCGGCTCGGGGCCAGTTTCCCGACCAAATTCGCGTGATGTCAGGATAGCACTTTCCCCCCGCCCATCCTGGCTTCGTAACAGTCGCTGGCTCGCTACGCTGTTTGAGGGCGGCCCCATACAAAGGACGACAACATGGATATCCAAAGAATTGCAGCATTCAGCAAGGGTCATGAAGGCGGCAACCCCGCTGGAGTAGTTTTGCTAGACACGTCGATTGGCGAGGAAGAAATGGCGCGCGTTGCTGCAGAAGTGGGATACTCGGAAACCGTCTTTGCAGTTCCGCTGGATGCGTCTGGCAAGAAATGGCGCGTTCGGTACTTTTCCCCGGAAACCGAAGTACCCTTTTGCGGCCATGCGACGATCGCCCTAGGCACAGTATTGGGCAAGCAGGTTGGTTGGGGAACGGTTGAACTGACACTCAATGACGCAGTTATAACCGTTGATGCACATCGATCCGAGACAGGTGTGGTGGCGACGCTCACCTCACCGCCCACAAACAGCCAGGCTGTGCCCGATGCCTTGCTTACTGAAGTTCTGTCGCTCTTCGGTTTCAGGCAGGCTGATCTTGATGATCGACTGCCGCCCGCGCGCATTCATGGTGGGTCCGATCACATTGTACTGCCGTTGTCAGACCGAACAAGATTGGCAGGCATGACCTATGATCTGAGCCTAGGCCGGGACGTGATGCGTAGACTCGGAGTAGCCACAATCATGCTTGTGGTTGTCGAGGACGATCAAACATTTGTCGTTCGAAATGCTTTTGCGTCGGGGGGTGTCCTAGAAGATCCCGCCACTGGCGCGGCTGCAGCGGCTTTTGGGGGATACCTGAGGGATCGAAATTGGCCCCACCGCGGACGTTTCACGATCCGGCAGGGCGAGGATATGGGGCAGCCGTCTTTAATAGGCGTCGAACTGGATAACACACCCGGCAGCCCTGTGCGCGTATCTGGCGGCACGAGGCGTATCTGAAACCGCGCAGATGCCTGAGTGGTGCGGACGATGACTGCTCTGTCCCCAACACAATACCAAAAGAGCGAAGCGAGGAGAGACCGCCGTAGGAGTACTCATTCGCTGGCCTCCTCATAGCAGATGAAAAGGAAACGACATGACGACCACAATTTTGAATTTTTTCACACGACCCATCCTTCAAGCGGAAACCCGCAACTCCAAACCTCAATGGCGGAGTCATTCGCGCGAAGCCGCTGATCTACTGTCCATGGAGGACTGGATGCTTAACGATATTGGGATCTCTCGCGCAACCACCGTGCGCGAAGCTCGAAGATTGCAGAGGAAAGCTGCAACCGAGTGGATGGGTCCGGCTTGGTGGCGGCTCCGGGACTAAGGCGGGGTTAAAGGCCCCGTTTTTAATCCTGATATCCTGAGAACCACAGGACAGCATCACTAGCAGCCCGGTCGAATTTCGAACGGGAATCAAGATCGGAGCCCACGCCGGGCTCTGAATGGAATTTCTTTGCCAATCGTCCAGGTCGGTCGAGCGGCGCAACCAAGAGTTCCGCATGTACCGTAACCAGTTTGATTGGGTCGTCAAATGACATGGAAAACCCACGACTCGATCACTTTTGTCCTCTCTGCAAACAAACAAGGAAACATGAAAATGAACGTCCAATCCAAAGCAAATACCGCCAACAATGGTGTCAACGTGCAAGCACTGCTCGACGCACGCGATGCGCTTTCTCAGGCGCCTGCCGCAGCCCAGTTTACCTGGCGGGCAGCAACCGAATGGCAGAACGGTGTGCATAGCCGTTCGACCATCGAAGGGTTCTTCGGCCTGGGTGAAGAGCACAAGCATCGTAAAGCCTTTACCATCGACGCGGATCACCCGGCGGAATTCGCGGCCTCGGACAACGGTCCGACGCCTGTCGAAATCGTGCTTTCTGGTCTGGGAAGCTGTCTGGCTTCCGGCGTCGCCTCGGTCGCTCAAAACCGCGGCATTCAGTTACGCTCGGTCACAGCCTTCGTCGAAGGTGACATGGATCTCTACGGCATCCTGGGCATCGATGCAGACGTCCGCAACGGCTTTACTGCCATCCGCGTTCGTTTCGAAGTCGACGCTGACGCTACCGACGACGAGATCGCCGCGGTTGTGGCCCAGTCGCAGAAACGCTCTGCCGTCTTCGACCTCATCACCAACCCTAGCAACGTGAGCGTGTCCGTCGCCTGAGGCGGGACACAGCATGAAAGGAGCCAATGTTATGGCCGCTTTGCCCCAACCGCGTTGGAGTTTTCGCTGGATCGCATCCGCGATGAAATCCGCGCAGAAATCCCGACGGGAAAAACGCCGCGGTCGTTTCAAGCTGATCGCAGAACGCGAGTTGCGTTTGAACGACCATCTTCTCAGCGACATCAATTTGACCACCGACGATGTCAAGCGTGCGCTCGTTTCACCGCGCAGCTGGCTCTGAAGCCCACCGGTGGCGGCTCCTACGGGGCCGCCGCCGCACACTGCACACCGCACAATCTGTCTCGCAATCGGCCCACCGTGTTCTGTTGCTCCCGCCAGAAGGATTAAAACGATGAAACGCTCAAATACAGTCATTATCGGGGCGGGACAAACCGGTCTCGCCATGAGCCGAGAGCTGTCAAAGCGCAGCATAAACCACGTCATTCTGGAACGCGGGAAAATCGCCAATAGCTGGCGCAAAGAGCGCTGGGATTCACTGCGCCTGCTGACCCCCAACTGGATGAATGGTTTGCCCGGTGCGCCCTATTTAGGCAGAGATCCCGAAGGCTACATGCCCGTCAACGAATTCGCGGACGATCTGACCGGTTTTGCCGCCGCAAACCGGGCCCCTGTGAAGGAGGAGACTTCAGTTCTCGGTGTCTCGCCCTTTGGCGTAGGATACCGGGTCCAGACCGATCAGGGGGCAATCGACTGTGAAAATGTCGTCGTCGCAACTGGGGCAGCGTCTCGTACCAGCCGACCTTCGTTTGCTCAGGATCTGTCCGCAAATATTACCCAGTTATCGCCCTTGGATTACAAGCGCCCCAACGATCTGCCGCCTGGCAGGGTGTTGGTGGTTGGCGCCTCTGCCTCTGGCACCCAGATCGCCCGGGAAATCCACAACTCCGGCCGGGACGTAACGATTGCCGTGGGCGAACATTTCCGCGTGCCACGCAGCTATCGCGATGCTGACATTCTGAGTTGGATGGAGATAACCGGCCGCTGGGGCGATCGCTATGACGAGGTTGAGGATCTCGACCGTCAGCGGGGCGTACCCTCTTTGCAATTGACCGGTCAGGCCGGGACGAACCCGCTCGATCTAAACGCCCTTCAGGACATAGGCGTTGAAATCGTCGGCCGCATGGCTGGCGTTCGCGACAACACCGTGATGTTTTCCGGCTCGCTCGCAAATGTTTGCGCTGCGGCCGACCTGAAAATGAACCGTCTGCTCAAAGGGTTTGACGACTGGGCGCATGAGAATGGGCTGTTCGACAAAGTGGATGCCTGCGACCGGCCAGCACGTACCCGTGTCCCCCATGCGCCGCGCCTTTCAATTGACTTGGGCCGTGAAGGCTTTGGCACGGTGATTTGGGCGACCGGATACCGTCCTGATCACAGCTGGATCGATCTGCCTGTCTTTGATCGTAAAGGGCGCATTCGCCACGACGGAGGCATCGTTTCGCCGGGCCTTTACGTCATGGGGTTGCCGTTCCTGCGCCAACGCAAATCGACCTTTATCGACGGGGCCGCCAACGACGCCCGCGACCTTGCAAATCACCTCACTCGTAACCTCGGCCTGATCAAGGCCGCCTGAAGGAGAAATCATATGAACAAGAGAGTTTTCAAGCACAGCCATTACGATGCCGTCATTATCGGTGCCCGCTGCGCAGGGGCCGCGACCTGCATCGAACTGGCGCGCGCCGGTGCGCGGGTGCTGCTGATAGATCGTGACGAACCCGGAAATGACACTTTGTCCACCCACGCGTTGATGCGTCCGGCGATTAGCCTTCTGAATGATTGGGGCGTGCTGCCCGATATCGAAAAGGCAAAAACGCCTTTGGTTAGTGTCACCAATTTTCACTACGGGGCCGAAAAGATATCGGTGGATATCAAGCCAGACGGTGCCATTAAGGGATTTTACGCTCCACGACGAGGCATTCTTGACCGGTTGCTTGCCGACAAGGCAGTTGCCTTTGGGGCCGAGTTACACACCGGAGTAAGCTTCCAGTCCGCCAGCAAGGATAGCCAAGGCCGTGTGTGCGGAGCGCATTTGGTCACCGCAGACGGACGGCAAATGTCGGTATCCTGCAATGTCTTGATCGGGGCGGATGGTCGTCAGTCTACTGTGGCCAGCGCGGTCGGTGCCGCGACACAAGTCGAAGGGCAGGAACGTTCTGCCGTCGTCTACGGGTACTTCGACGAAATTCCCAACGACGGCTACCGCTGGTTCTTTGGGCGTGACAGTTACTCCGGTGCAATTCCGACAAACGCAGGCGCTCACTGTGTCTTTGCAGCGGTGCACCGGGACGCTTTCAAGGACCGGTTCGGTCCAGATCCGCTTGCTGGGATGCAGTCAGTGGTTGCCGAATGCGATCCAGATCTTGCCCAGCATCTGCAGCGCGGCTCAACCGATGGTCGATTGCGCCGCTTTGGCGGGGCACCAAGCCATATGCGGGACTGCGCTGGGCCGGGATGGGCGCTTGTTGGCGACGCCGGGTATTTCAAAGATCCGGCAACGGCTCATGGCATAACGGATGCCTTCCTTGATGCGCATCGCTTGGCACGGGCACTCGGCAGCAATCCTTCCTACCCATTGGCGTATCAACTCCAACGCAACGCCCAAAGTAGGCGGCTATTCGACATCACACAAAAAGTTGCCACGCTGAACTGGAACCATTCGTCGCTGAAGGCTCTGCACCGTGACCTCAACCTTTGCATGAAGGCGGAATACGCCGAATTGCGCGGTCCAAATGCCGACGCCGCCCAAGCTGCATAAAGGAGAAGAACATGAACATTCTGGCACCTCTCAATTCCCTTCACAGTGATGTACGTCAACTGCTGTCCGAACCAGATCATACGCGCGACCGCCGCGGCTTCGGGCCCAGGGCATCCATCCTTGATACAGTCGGTGATACGCCGGTGGTCAGGCTCAACAACATCGGACCGGCCGATGTGGAGATTTTTGCCAAGCTTGAAAGCTTCAACCCGCTTGGATCAGTCAAAGACCGCGCAGCGCTTGGTATTATCGAGGCCGCAGAAAGATCCGGTGCTCTCAAACCCGGTCAGACCGTGGTCGAAGCAACGTCGGGCAATACGGGCATCAGTCTGGCAATGGTCTGCGCTCAGAAAGGGTATCCGCTTGTCATCGTGATGGCCGAGAATTTCTCGGTCGAGCGGCGTAAACTGATGCGGTTCCTTGGGGCCAAGGTTGTTCTGACCCCGGCCTCAGAAAAGGGCAGTGGCATGTTGTCCAAGGCAGAAGAACTGGCCAGAACCCATGGCTGGTTTCTGAGCCGCCAGTTTGAAAACGCCGCAAATGCAAAAGTTCACGCTGAAACGACAGCCCGGGAAATTCTGGCTGACTTTGAAGAGACCGGTCTTGATTACTGGGTGACGGGCTTCGGGACCGGGGGCACTTTGCAGGGGGTGGCGCGCATCCTCAAACAGCAATCCCCCGAAACGCGGATCATCGTGGCTGAACCGGACAACGCGCAGATACTCGCCAGCGACACCCTGCAGCTTGAACCTGGCCAAAGCCACCCGCGCTTTCGTCCCCATCTTATGCAGGGCTGGTCACCGGATTTTGTCGCGCCATTGGCTTATGAGGCGTTGGCCGACGGCCTGATCGACGATTTCGCACCTGTTTCGGGTAAGGACGCATTGCGCTTGGCAAAAGAGCTGGCGGTGCGCGAGGGCATTCTTGCTGGAATCAGCAGTGGTGCAACTCTGGCCGCTGCTTTGAAGATCGCCGAAAGCGCTCCTGCAGGTTCTAGGATACTGGCCATGATCCCCGACACCGGGGAGCGCTATCTATCGACGCCGTTGTTCGAAGACATCGCCGAAGACATGTCTGTTGACGAATTGGCGATATCGGCCTCCTCGCCCGGATTTCGCTTTGGTCAGCCACAAGCATCAGCACCTTCGGCGTCCGCGCCCACTGCAGCGGCACCAGAGGTCGACGAGAGAGCCAAGGCTTTCGTTGAAGAAGCAGTTCGCGACACCAAAGAGCCGGTTGTCATATTTGCGCTGGAATGGTGCGAATTCTGCTGGTCGGTGCGCAAGCTGTTTGCAGCCGCAGGTATCAGCTACAGATCGGTCGATCTGGACTCCGTGGAGTTCTCTGGCGGAACGGAATTTGCATCCAAAGTGCGCGCGGCACTGCTTGTGAAGACCGGCAGCCTGACAATTCCCCAGATTTTCGTCAACGGCACACATATCGGCGGCGCAACCGAGACGTTCGACGCAATCAACGACGGATCGCTTGCCGACAAGCTGAAACGGGTCGGTGTAGCAGTTCGCCATGACGACATCGGCGACGCCTACAGCTTCCTGCCCAAATGGCTTCATCCCCGATAGCGCTAAGGACCATCAAATCATTGACACTAGATCACGAAAGGATCGAACAAATGTCTCTTCTTCACTGGGCCTTGATTGCCATGATCGGAACGATTTTTGGCGCATCGTTTGCTTTAAATGAGGTGCTTCTGGATGAGTTCGGCCCTCTCTCCATTTCAATGCTGCGGGTTTGTGTGGGCGCAGTGGGCTGCTGGGCTTGGGCAATCGCGTCTCGTAAACCAATGCGTTTGGATCTCAGCACGTTAATTGCGGTGGTTGCATTTGGATTCTTCCAATTTGCTATGCCTTTTGCAGTCTTGCCACTTGCACAGGGTCAGATCACATCCTCGGTCGCAGGAATTGCCAATGCAATGACCCCAGTTATGGTGGTGATCGTATCGCACTTCTGGATCGGCGGAGAAAAGGCAACGCTTCGGAAATCAATCGGGGTTGGTCTCGGGATGGTGGGAACCGTTATTCTGATGACTGGCGGCCCTGAGATCGGGATATCCGATTGGCGGTTCGCCCTGTTAGCAATGACCGCCCCGCTCAGCTATGCGGTCGGGTTGAACATAGTCACCAAGCTAAAATCGATCGATCCCGTCGTCACAACCACATGGGCGATGACGGGAGGTGCGTTCCTTATAACACCGTTTGCTCTTGTCACTGACGGCGTGCCCCACGCAACAGATCCGAGTGTCCTGAACAGCGTGGCTTTTTTTGGGATCGGCCTGACGACGCTACCATTTCTGATGATGTTCACAATTTTACCCCGCGTCGGGGCAACCAACCTATCTTTGGTGACGTTCGTCGCGCCGGTATCTGCGATTACAATAGGTGCCTTTGCCCTGCACGAGCCCACTGGCACCTCGCAATTTGCTGGCCTCACACTGATCTTGCTAGCGCTTGTCACTCTTGATGGCCGTCTGCTCGGAAGGCTATCCAGATTGGGGAAGTCAAGGCTTGCAACAAGGTCGTTTAGACAGGCCCCACCAAAGCGTCATCACCGCCCATTCGCGGAAAACTGAAAACTGAGTAAGCGTGGTCCAGCATACCCATGGGCCGTGCACAGGGTTTTGTCAGAGGAAATCGCTTGAGACGGGCAAGGCGCTAATCTAGCGTTCAGCCATGCCCAAACCACCACCTTTCTGCTAATTTAAAACCAGCCCTGAGATCATCCGCCTTGCGGTGACGCTCTACGTGCGCTTTCCACTTTCCCTACGCAACGTTGAAGATCTTCTCCACGAGCGCGGTGTCGATGTAAGCCACGAAACTATCCGCTTTTGGTGAAACCGGTTTGGTCCATTGTTTGCCTCTGAAGTCCGGAAACAACGGATCTAACAACTCCGCACTTTCTCACGATGGCAGTGGCGCCTGGATGATGGCGTTGCCCGGAAGAGCATGCGTGCATGTTCGAGAGGGTGTTCGTGAAGATCAATGGAGAACGGCACTACCTCTGGCGTGCTGTGGATCACGAAGGAGAGATCCTAGAAAGTTATGTCACGAAGCGCCGAGACAAGCGCGCAGCCCTTGAGTTTCTGAAAAATTCGATGAAACGATACGGCGACCCAAGTTGATCGTAACAGATCGTCTTCGATCTTATGGGGCCGCTATGCGGGAGATTGGCAATGCTGACAAGCAGGCAACCGGCCGCTATCTGAACAACCGGATTGAGAATTCGCACCTCCCCTTCCGACGACGAGAACGAGCCATGTCACGCTTTCGCCGCATACGAAGTCTGCAGAAATTCATCTCCGTCCATGCCTCCGTATTCAACCACTTCAATCAGGATCGCAACCTATCGAAACGTGAACATTTCAAGCTCAACCGAACCGTCGCTCTTGCCGAGTGGCGCGGTCTTTGTGTGGCATAAAGGGCAGTGATGCTGTCCAAGCTGACACTAGTTCGAATTCGTCTGACAGCACCGCCACTTTACCCTAAATAGCGATAAAGCTCAGGCGGCTTGACAGGCTAAACTTCCTTGCTTTCTTGGGGTTGGCTTTGCTTCCGTTGATTGGGGTGTGAAGTCGACTTGCAGATTGAATTCCCATTGCCACCCAAAGCTGTTCGAAACTGGGGTGCCTGTGACCGGCATTGCCAGGTTGTTTCATAGCCGGATTCGGTCATTCGAACTTGGTACATCTGATCGACGCCACAGTCACCGCTGACACGACAGAACTACTGGCTAAGCCGACATTCGGCCTCGTGCAGCGAAATAGCGCTTCGTCCGCGCAGCCGACATTGGGGCAGAAATACACGACAATTGAATCACAATTACCATTTGGTCGGCATTGATTGCTTCAGAGAACCATCAAACCGCCAATGTGGCTGAAACCGCGCGTTTCCAGCGGGCGTATTTCTCGTCACGATCAGCGTCAGCCATATCTGGTGCAAAGCGGCGATCAAGGTTCCAGTTCTTCGCAAAGCCCTGCTGATCCGGGTAGATCCCGGCTTTCATCCCGGCAAGCCACGCCGCGCCCAGCGCAGTGGTTTCAAGCACATTGGGGCGATCAACTGGTGCGTCGATGATGTCGGACAGGAATTGCATGGTCCAGTCTGAGGCGCTCATTCCGCCATCGACGCGCAACACCTGCTCGCCCTCTCCTCCTGCGGCCCAGTCGGCTTGCATCGCCTCAAGCAGATCGCGGGTCTGGTAGCCCACACTTTCAAGCGCCGCGCGCGACAGTTCAGCCGCGCCCGAATTGCGGGTCAAACCATAGATCGCACCGCGGCATTCCGCGTTCCAATAGGGTGCGCCAAGGCCGACAAATGCCGGGACCAGAACCACATCTTGCGCCGGGTCTGCGGCCTCAGCCAAGGCTTGTGTCTCGCCTGCGTTCTCAATCAACTTCACCCCGTCACGCAGCCATTGCACCACGGCTCCAGCCACAAAGATTGAGCCTTCAAGCGCATAGGTCGGCTTGCCATCAAGCTGATAGGCGATAGTGGTGAGCAACCGGTTTTGCGACCGCACTGGGGCATCGCCTGTGTTCAGAAGCGCAAAGCAGCCGGTGCCATAGGTCGATTTCATCATGCCGGGTTCAAAACAGGCCTGCCCGACCGAGGCCGCCTGCTGGTCACCTGCCACACCAAGGATCGGGACTTCGCGCCCCAGAAGATCGGCACCGGCCCGTCCGAAATCATCAGCACTGTCCTTGACCTCGGGCAGCATCCCCAGGGGGATATTGAGCAGATCACAGATGGTCTGGCTCCAACGCCCTTTGCGAATATCATAAAGCAGGGTGCGGGCAGCGTTGGTGGCATCGGTTGCGTGCACCTTGCCACCGGTCAGCTTCCAGATCAGGTAACAATCCACGGTGCCAAACAGAAGCTCGCCTGCCTCGGCCCGGGCGCGGACACCATCTACATTGTCGAGGATCCAAGCCAGTTTGGTGCCGGAGAAATAGGGGTCGAGCAGCAGACCAGTACGATCCGTGACCATCTCTTCGTGACCTGCGTCACGCAACACCTGACAGGTTGCGGCGGTGCGGCGGTCTTGCCAGACAATGGCATTGTACACAGGCGCGCCGGAGCTCTTATCCCAAACAATGGTGGTTTCACGCTGATTGGTGATGCCAATGGCGGTGATCTTAGCCACATCCACCCCAGATTTTTCCGTTGCCTCTTGGCAGGTGCGTACCGTGGTGTTCCACAGGTCTGACGGATCATGCTCGACCCAACCGGAGGCAGGATAGTGTTGCGCGAACTCTTCCTGCGCAACCGACACAATCTTCATTTCTGCATCAAACAGGATGGCGCGGGATGAGGTTGTACCCTGATCAATGGCGAGAATATGTGTCATGCAGTCCCCCGATAATATTGAGATATCTGATCTCTATATTGAATTGCGTCAGATCCGAAGCCCTCATTGTGCCCGAATGACCTCAGCGGCACGCGCACGCATCCATTCATCCAGCGCAGCGATTTGTTCTTTGCTCATGCGCAGGCCCAATTTGTTGCGGCGCCAGACAATGTCTTCGGCCCTGCGGGAAAATTCGCTGTCCATCAGCCACTCCACTTCACGAGCGCTTAGCGTTACCCCGAAATCTTCACCAAGGTCAGACACGTCTTTCGCATCCCCAAGTACAGTCCAGGCATCGGTCCCATAGGCTCGGATCAAGCGTTTGGCCCAACGACCCGTGAGGAAAAGATAGTCACCCTTCAGGCGTCCGATCAATTCCTCGACCTGATCAACCGGAAAGTCTCCTCCGGGCAAAGGCACACCCGCCGTCCATTTTGGGGGCAGGTCAGGCAAATGCTTGGCGAGCTTTTCCATCGCGCTTTCCGCCAGTCGGCGGTAGGTGGTGATCTTGCCGCCAAAGACATTGAGCACCGGTGCGCCCTCGGCATCATCCAGTTTCAGGACATAGTCCCGCGTGGCGGCGGTGGCACTGCTGGCCCCGTCATCATAAAGCGGGCGCACGCCGGAATAGGTCCAGACAACATCAGCGCGGGTGATCGTCTGTTTGAAATATTTCGACGCAAACGCACAGAGATAATCCTGCTCTTCTTCGGTGCAGACCGGAGAGGTCGACGGATCTGGATGATCCTGATCCGTGGTGCCTATCAAGGTGAAATCCGTTTCATAGGGGATCGCAAATATGATCCGCCCGTCTTCGCCTTGAAAGAAATAGCATTTGTCGTGATCAAACAGCCGCTTGGTCACGATATGGCTGCCGCGCACCAGTCGCACGCCTTCTGTTGAGGGGATGTGGATGCGCGATTGGATGATGTCGCCGACCCACGGGCCACCAGCGTTGACCAGCATCCGCGCGCGTGTCTGGCGAGTTGCGCCCGTATTTGCGTCGCGCAGGGTGATCTCCCAGAAATCCTCTTTGCGCGCGGCAGACAGGACTTCGGTCCGTACGTGGATCCTTGCACCTCGCGCTTCGGCGTCACGGGCATTGAGCACCACAAGCCGGGCATCTTCGACCCAGCAATCGGAATATTCAAACGCCTTCTGGAACCGATCCTGAAGCGGTGCCCCTTCAGGTGCGGTAACGAGATCAACCGAAGAGGTGCCGGGCAAGATTTTGCGCCCACCAAGGTGATCATAAAGAAAAAGCCCCGCCCGGATCAGCCAACCGGGGCGGCGGCCTTTCATCCATGGCATGAGATAGCTCAGAAAGCGCGAGACCGGAGTTTCGGCATCGAAGCGCATGTCCTTGTGATAAGGCAGCACAAAACGCATCGGCCACGAGATATGGGGCATGGCGCGGAGCAGGGTTTCGCGCTCGACCAACGCCTCGCGGACCAATCGTACTTCGAGATATTCGAGATATCGCAACCCACCATGAAACAGCTTGGTTGACGCGGAAGACGTGGCAGACGCGAGGTCGTGTTTCTCGGCAAGCTCAACCGACAGGCCGCGCCCGGACGCATCACGGGCAATGCCGCAGCCATTGATCCCCCCTCCGATAATGAAGAGGTCGCACATTTCATGCGCAGGTGAGGGGTGCCGGGCGCTCATCGCAGTTTCCAATTCCATCTGACATTGCATCGGTGCTTTCGTATTGCCGACACTTATGCTCAATTATGCGCGAATTTCCACCCTTTTCACTCTTATTTTTTCGTTTTTGCGGAAAACCCGCATTTTCAGGGAGTTGTCACCCCCATCCATCGGGTATTTCCGCAGAAATTAAGACAAACATCTGCGCGATTGCAGGAATCAGACCTCACGGATCGCGCCATATTGGCAAACTTGAAAAAAAACGAACATTCGCGCAAAGTGGCGCGGAAGGCCCAGATCGGGGCCCATTGATGAAAGCGTCGAACATGTCCCTCTCCTTCCGCCAATCCGACATTCTGGAGATCGCCCGCAGCGAAGGGCGCGTGACCGTGGATGGTCTGTCTGAGCGGTTTGGCGTAACCGTCCAGACCATTCGCCGCGATCTGAGCGAGTTGTCAGACGCTGGTAAGCTGGACCGGGTTCATGGTGGCGCGGTGTTGCGATCTGGTGTGACCAATATCGGGTATGAAGATCGTCGTGCATTGCAGGAAGAGGCCAAGACCCACATTGCACGGGCCTGCGCGGCAGACATCCCTGATGGCGCGTCAGTCTTCATTCATATCGGCACCACTGCCGAAGCTGTAGCCCGTGAATTGCTGTCCCATCGTAACCTTCTGGTTGTGACCAGCAATCTGAATGTGGCCAATATCCTGCTCGCCAATGAAGACTGCGAGGTCATTGTAGCGGGCGGGATCCTACGCCGATCTGACGGGGGGCTGGTTGGCAATCTGACGGTCAGCGCAATTGAGCAGTTCAAGTTTGACTATACGATCACCAGTTGCTCGGCCCTTGATGAGGCCGGAGACATGTTGGATTTTGACCTGCAGGAAGTGAATGTTAGCCGCAGCATCATCACCAGGGCACGTCAGGCGTTTCTGGTGGCAGATCAGACCAAGTTTCAGCGCAGCGCCCCGGCACGCATTGGATCTTTAGAACAGATTCACAACTTTTACACCGATGCCCCCCTTTCCCCCGACCTGACAAGAAAGTGCCGGGAGTGGGACACGACGTTACGTATTTGCCCCGACTCCCCAGCGAAACTGTGATCGCCCAACCCTTTACGCAGACATGTCGTCACGCTTTAGTGGTGTGACACCCAAGTTTTTTTCTACCGCAAAGCACGGAGACCCAGATGCCCGACCCAATTTGCGCAATCGCATTTGACGCCTATGGCACCCTGTTTGACGTGTATTCTGTTGGGGCATTGGCGGATGAATTCTTTCCGGGGAAAGGGTCGGCCTTGGCCGTAACTTGGCGTGACAAGCAGATCGAATACACACGCCTGAGGACTTTGTGTGATCAACACGCAGACTTCTGGCAAGTCACAAAAGATGCTCTGGATTATGCTGCTGCGCTGCATCGGCTTGATCTGACAGAGGGCAAGCAGGCCGCACTGATGGATCAATACGCTCAACTTAGAGCATTTGATGAAAACCAAGCCGTATTATCACGCTTGAAAAGGATGGGGATCCCTATGGCGATCCTCTCAAATGGCACGCCCGCCATGCTTGAAAGTGCGGTTAAATCATCGGGTCTTGATGGTTTTTTCGACCACTTGCTGAGTGTTGAAACCGTTGGGAAATACAAGACAGCGCCCGAAGCCTATCAGCTGGGACCGGATGCGTTTGGTGTAAATGCCTCCGAAATTCTGTTTGTCTCTTCGAACTGCTGGGATATCTGCGGCGCCACATGGTTTGGATATCACACAACATGGCTCAACCGATATGGGCTCCCGATGGAGCGGCTGGGTGTCGCCCCACATCATGTCGGAGAATCGCTTGATGTTGTGGCGGACATAGTCGCGCAGGCGCTGCGTTGATCCACCTGTTGAACCTAAGTACCTTGTAGGAAAGAGCCAGCCGCCTACCGACACAGGGTCGGCAGCGGCCTCATTCTGCACGGGTTACGTGCAATTAGACGGCTGGCAGTATGTGCGGATCGCCCGTGACCGTTCCTTCACGAGACAGTTGCACATGTTCGTTCCCGAGGTCTGCTGGCCTCACCCAAAGACAGCAGGAGTGGAAACGTCGAGGCCGCAATTTCGCGTTGCGACAAACCCGCTTTTTGGGACGGGTAAACTGGTGGCACCAGCCGGACAAGGGACGCCGCCGGCTGGCGCCAAACCCGCGAGCACGCTCGAAATACTCGATTTCGCGATTGCGATGTGGGAGGTCGAAGTCGCTGGAGAGCAGAGAGTGTCGGGGGGTTCGAAATAGCGAACGGGGGGGGGCAGGCACAGATCTCCTGAGCGCCGGGCTTTACAGCCTCGAACTCGGGCACGATGCCGGGGTGACCCCATAAAATCCTCCTGGGTTGGAACCGCACAATACACATGTGCGATCCGTTGCGGGTTAGAGGCAGAATGGCGGCGATTCACCGGCACGTTCTTAACGAAAGTCAAGATTGTCGCAGTTTCTGTGCATTTATCGCAAAAGATGAGGCCGGCCCCGCTGATCCCTCAAGGGGTGAGTGCCTTAAACATCATCTTAAAAAATTAGTGGTGCATTTTAATCGGGTATTAATAAGACACGAAATCCACCTGTCCTCTCAGAAGGTCAATTTTTCGTTAGATCCGTTGACATATGTCAAGACTCGCCAGCCCGTCCACGCCCATCTTTCCCCTGCCTCACCAAGCAAACGGAGAGTGATCATGTCACTTGGAATCACCTATAATAAAACACGTCACACGCTAGGGATTGGTTTCGCACTTCTGCTCGGCAGCGTCGCTCTGCCGGCTGCTGCCGAAGGTCCCACCTTGAGCGAAGAAGCCTTCGAAGCTTCGAAACAACTTTACTTTGAACGCTGCGCCGGTTGTCACGGCGTGCTGCGCAAAGGCGCAACCGGTAAGAGCCTCGAGCCAGTTGTGAAAAAGAAAAATGCCGACGGCACCGTAACTGAAAGCGGTACGTTGAAACTCGGCCAGGAACGCCTTGAGAAAATCATCTCTTGGGGTACCGAAGGCGGTATGAACAACTTCTCGGACATCATGACCGAGCAGGAAATCAAAGACATGGCGACCTACATCCAGATGGATCCGCCGAAGCCGCCAGAAATGTCGCTGGCTCAGATGAAAGAGACCCGCAAGGTCTATGTTGAAGAAGCTGACTACCCGACCGAGCCGCTGCACGGCCGCAACTGGGAAAACTTCTTCGTCGTCATCGAGCGTGACGTAGGTAAAGTGGCCGTGATCGACGGCGACACCAAAGAAGTTCTGGCACACATCCCGACCGGTTATGCTGTGCACGTTCTGAAAGCCTCTGAGCACCATAAACTGGAAGAGCCGGAAAACCCGGGTCGCTTCTGGTACACCATGGGCCGCGACGGCAAGATGACCAAAATCGACCTCTGGCAGACGCCGGATAAGATGCTGGTTTCCGAAGTCACCATTGGCTATGACGCCCGTGACGTGGCTGTGTCCGGCGACGGCAAATACGTGATCGGTGGCGCCTACTGGCCTCCGCACTTCGCCATTGTTGATGCAATGACCATGGAACCGCTGAAAGTTGTTTCAACCCGCGGTGTGAACGTCGACGGTGACTATGTGGAAGAAGCACGTGTTGCTGCCATCTACACCACCCCGAACGAGCCGACCTGGATCGTCGCGGTGAAAGAGCTGGGCCAGCTGTGGCAGGTCGACTACTCTGATCTGGACAACCTGCGCATCGACAAGATCAACTCGGCCAAGTTCCTGCACGATGGCTTCTTTGACCCAACCGGTCGTTACTTCCAGATCGCTGCAAACGCATCGAACAAAATGGTTGTTGTGGACACCAAAACCCACAAACTGGAAGCCATGATCGACACCGCACCGCTGCCGCACCCCGGCCCGGGCGCAAACTGGAACGACCCGAACTGTGGTCCGGTGGCTGGTACCACCCACCTCGGCGAAGGCACCGTGACTGTTTGGGGTAACGACCCTGAAGGCAACCCGGACAACGCGTGGAAAACTTGCTACGAAGTTGAAACCGATGGTGCAGGCCTGTTCATCCGGACTCACCCGAATTCTGACTACATCTGGGCTGACCAAACCAAGCACCCGGAAGTTGAAGTTCAGCAGTCGGTTCAGGTCATCTCGAAAGAGACCGGTGAAATCGTGAAAACCATCCAGATCACCGAAGAAGAAGGCAACGTTGCTGTACACTTCGAGTTCAACAAAGATGGTACCGAAGTTTGGGTTTCGAAATGGAACCGCGCTTCTTCGAAAGAGCCGAATGGCGAAATGGTTATCTATGACGCCAAGACCCTCGAAGAGATCGGCCGCGTGAAAGGGCTCTATGCTCCGACCGGTAAGTTCAACGTCTACAACCGTTCGAACCACGTGACCTAAGTCAAGACATCGCCCAAAGGGGCGAGCCTATAAAGGGGCGGGCATAACGCCCGCCCCTTTTCTTATGGCACGGACGAAGTGCCCAAAAAGCCAAACGCAGCCAGAACGGAGCCGGGACATGACCCAGACCAACGGTGCTGAACCGAAAAAGCCAATTTGGCGACGCTATTTCCTTTGGGGAATGCCCGTTGCCGGGATCGCTGGCATCTTTGTAGCCGGGATCATCTTCTGGGGTGGTTTCAACACCGCCATGGAAGCCACCAACACGATGCCCTTCTGCGTCTCATGTCACGAGATGGAAGATTACGTATATGAAGAATACAAGGGCACCATCCACGACGTGAACCGATCTGGTGTGGGCGCAGTCTGCTCAGATTGCCACGTGCCGAAGGATTGGACCCATAAGATTATCCGCAAGATCAAAGCCTCACGCGAGGTTTGGGGCAAACTGACCGGGACAATCTCAACCCCCGAACGGTTTGACGCCAAACGCCTGCATCTGGCGATGAATGAATGGGAGCGGATGAAGCGTACGGATTCGATTGAATGCCGTAACTGTCACGACTTCGAATCGATGATGCCGGAGTTCCAGAAACCGCGGGCACGTCAACAACACTTGAACGCGATGAAAGTTGGTCAGACCTGCATCGACTGCCACAAGGGTATTGCCCACAAGAACGTTCGTGATCGGGCGGAAGATGAGTATCTTGAAACACTTGAAGCACCGAACCCGAATTTCATCCGCGAAATTCCACAAGAGTATCTTGATAGTCTTGCTCGCGTAGAGGCTAGGGAAGCTGAGGAAGCCGAGGCTGCAAAAGCTGCAAAAGCGGCCGAGCAAGAAGCCTTGCAAGCGCGCATCGCTGCGGCTGTTAACGCTGCGATTGCTGAAGAACAGGCCAAGGCCTCTGGTGCGGCCCCTGCCGCAGACGCTGGCGCGGATGTTGCACCGGGTGTCGACTGGAATGCAGTTCCCTCAACAGACCTGACCCTGTTCTACCCGGGTCAAGCTTCGTTTGAATGGGTGCAAAACGGCAAGCAGCACGGTGGCGCTCGTCCGCTGACCAAAGGCGGCGACGCCTGTACAACCTGCCACGCCAAAGAGCTTGAAGCGATTGGTGGTAAGGTGGTCGCAGGTGGTGGCGGTAAAGATGATGATCTTGAACCGACCCCAATCCCCGGCAAACCGGGCATCATCGGAGCGACGCTGAAAGCGGCTCATGACGCGGACAACCTCTATGTCCAACTCAGCTGGGCAGATAACGGCCACAGCCCCGCTCCCTTTGTGGACGGTGGCAAGATGGACCCGGACAATCAGGTCAAGGTTGCCATGATGATCACGGGCACCGGCATCGAACTTGGTGAACAGGCTGGCTGCTGGGCAACATGCCACGCAGACAACACCTATATGCCGTTTGATCCGGGATCCGAAGCGATCGCCGCAAATGATGCCGTGGCCGCGCAGCTGCAAGCCCAAGGATCGATCACAAAGTACCTGTCGGAAAGCCGCACCAAGATCGAAATCAAAGGTCGCCGTGGCAAAGCCCAGGGTGGTTGGGACCAGATGAAGTCGCCGGAAGAAATCGAGCAGATGCTTGCCGATGGCACCTTCATGGACCTGATGCGCGTCTATGCTGATGGTTCGGCAACCAATGGATATCTGTTGGAACGCCGTGTGCAGAACGAAGGTGAGATCTCCGGTTCGGCCAAACTGTCGGCAGGCATGTGGACCGTGACATTCGCCCGTCCGCTGGCAGGTGGCGCTGGTGATGTCGCTCTGGAACCGGGCAAGACCTACACGGTTGGTTTCGCTATCCATGACGACTTTGCATCCGCCCGCTTCCACCATGTCACGCTGAACACCAGCATGGCACTGGACAGCGCCGACGCTCAGATCAACGTGGTTGGTCAATAATAGAAACCCCCAGAGGGTTGGCCGTCCCCCCTTTCGGCCACAATCCGGGCCCCGCTTCACGCGGGGCCCGTTTTCATTGAAGCAAAGCCCTCTACGGTTTATTCCTGTAATTGGGATCCGGAGACGCGCGAATGACTACGGAACAGAGTTGACCGAAGGACCGCCACCCACCTTCGAGATATTCAGGAGTAAATATGATGCAGATCACTAAGACCCTTCCCGCTTTTCTCATTGCCTGCGCGGTGGCTTTCCCGGCGCTGGCAACGGATGATGACAAAACCAAGCTCTGCGCAGAAGCAGAAGAGCGTTATGTGGAACTGTTTGGCCACCCTTCGTCTGAAGAAGAGGGCGTGACGGTTGTCACCATGTACAAATACAGCTTCTGCCCTGCCGAGCTCACCGTGCCGCTGGGTACAACTGTTCGCTGGGTCAATGTTGACAAGCGCACCAGCCATTCGGTGATCGTGAAAGATTCGGGAACCCCCGAAAGTGATCGCGCCTTCCCCGAAGAATTCATCGAGTTCACTTTCCTCACAGATGGCCCGCAAGAGATTCTCTGCGGCCCCCACTGGGAAACCCAAGAGATGATCAGCCGCATCACCGTGGACACGGTGGAGAACTGATCCAGCATTAAAATTATTTCACTGTTAAATAGGTAGGTCGGTCCAAAAACTGGCCCACCTTAACACATGTCAAGGAATCACACCTGCAAGCCGTTAAATCTGGGGTCATAAAAGTCTGGCCCTCAACGGCTCCGTTCTCATCGCTGCCCCTCACCCCCACCCGCGGGCAGCCTTGTCGTCCAAACCGGAGAGGGTCCGGCGTCCAGCCATCTACAGGACGAGCGAGACCAAGATATGACCGGCAAAGTTTACCTCATCGGCGCAGGGCCCGGCGACCCGGAGCTTATGACAATGAAGGCTGTGCGCCTTTTGAAAGAGGCCGATGTTGTGGTCTATGACCGGCTGGTCTCGGATGAGATCGTGGCCATGGCCCCCAAAGACGCCAAAATGATTTTTGTCGGCAAATCCGCGCATAATCATCCAGTGCCGCAGGACCAGATCAACGCCATCCTCGTGCGCGAAGCCAAGGCGGGCAACAATGTGGCCCGGATCAAAGGCGGCGACCCGCTGATTTTTGGCCGCGGATCGGAAGAAGCGGCTGATTTGAGCGCAGAAGGTGTTGAGGCAGAATATGTCCCCGGCATCACGGCGGCCCAAGGTGCTGCATCTATTTCGGGTGTGCCATTGACCCACCGCGACCTTGCGACCGGTGTGCAATATGTGACCGGCCACCGTGCGCGCGACGAGAAACTCGATCTCGACTGGAAACGACTGGCCGACCCGATGACCACACTGGTGGTCTATATGGGGGTTGCCAATATCGGCCAGATTGCCGTTGGGCTGATGACCGAAGGGCTGGATCCCTCCACCCCCGTTTTTGCCATTTCGCGCGCCACCACGCCTCATGAGCGCCGCATGGTATCCACGCTTGACCGCGTGGCACAGGAAGCGCGCGAGGCAGGGCTTAAGCCGCCGACGCTGTTCATCATCGGCAAAGTGGTGTCCGTATATCAGGCCCAGCAGGCAGAACTTGAAAAGGCGTCTGCCCATGGCTAGCACGCTGCCCCTTCTCTCCTTATTACCCGCTTTAGCTATAGCGGGTTGGGCGGCGTTTTCCCCCTCGACCGCACTGGCGGACGGTATGCCAGTCGGTGAGGGGCTTGATACCGAGGAGCTGAAGCGCCTCGTGCATCAGGACTGCGGATCATGCCACGGGCTGACGCTCAAAGGCGGTCTGGGTCCTGACATCCGTCCGGAGACTCTCACCCATTACGAACCGGACATCCTTGAAACCGTGATCCTTGATGGGATCCCCGACACCCCAATGCCCCCTTGGCGCCCCCTCATCACCCAAGAGGAAGCTCAGTGGATCGCCCTTTATCTTTTGAATGGAGACGCGCAATGAAACCGTTCCGCACCGCGCTCGCACTCACCCTATTGATGACCACAACGGCACTCGCCGACACCAAGACCATCGCCACCGGCGATCTGGGTCTGGTGATTGAACGTGCCAAGGGCTCGGTCATCCTGATCGACCAGTCCGACCGTGCAGCCCTTGCCCGGATCGAAGGGTTGGGAGATCTGAGCCACGCCTCAATCGTCTATTCCCCGGATGAGCGCTACGCCTATGTGTTTGGCCGTGACGGTGGCCTGACCAAAGTCGACATTGTCGAGCGCAAGATTGCCAACCGCGTGGTGCAAGGGGGCAATTCGATCGGCGGAGCCATTTCAGACGATGGCAAGCTGGTGGCCGTATCCAATTACGAACCCGGCGGCGTTAAGATCTTTGACGCTGATACGCTGGAGCTGGTTGCTGACCTGCCGACTGGATCAAAAACCATCGGCCTTGTCGATGCACCGGGCCGCAAATTTGTATTTACCATGTGGGACACTGGGGAAACCTGGATTGCCGATATGTCCGCCGTGAAATCGGGGGGCGAAGCCGAGATCACCAAGATCCCCGACATGGGGGAATATCCCTATGATGCATTGGTCACCGCCAATGGCCGCACCTATATCACCGGGCTTTTTGGCGAGGATGGGCTGACCGCGCTGGACCTCTGGGCAGACAATCCCGAACCGATCCGCGTGTTGCCGAATTATGGCCGTGGTCAGGAAGAAATGCCGGTTTACAAGATGCCCCACCTCGAAGGTTGGGCGCACACAGGAGCTGAATTTGTGCTGCCTGCCGTGGGGCACCACGAGGTTCTCTGGATCGATGCCAATAGCCTCGAAGAAACCGCCCGCACCAAGACCTATGGTCAGCCAGTCTTTGCCATGGCACGGCCCGACGGACGGCAGGTTTGGGTAAACTTCGCCCACCCGCTGAATGACACAATCCAAGTGATCGACTCGGTGTCGAAAGAGATTGTGCATGAGTTCAAACCCGGCCCTGCCGTGCTGCATATGGAATTCACGCCACGCGGTAATGAAATCTGGGTGTCGGTGCGCGATGAAAACAAAGTGAAAATCTACGACACGCATACGTTTGAGCTGTTGCGCGAGATCGAAGCCGACAGCCCTTCAGGTATCTTCTTCACCGCCCGCGCGCACCGCACGGGGCTGTGAGCCGTGGACCAGTTTGACGACATTGATCGCGCCCTGCTGGACGGGTGGCAACGGGAGTTCCCGCTCTCGCACCAGCCGTTTCAAACCATTGGCGATGCGCTGAAGATCGGTGAAAGCGAGATCCTGTCCCGCTTCACGCGACTCTTGGGCGAAGGGCAAATATCCCGGATCGGCGCGACCTGTGCGCCAAACACGGTGTCAGCCTCGACCCTCGCTGCTGTCGCCGCGCCTGAAGATCGTATTGAAGAAGTGGCCGATCTCATCAACGAAGAGGATGGGGTCAACCACTCATATCTGCGCGAGGATCTGTGGAATATCTGGTTCGTGATGACCGGCCCGGATCGCGATTTTGTCGATGCAGCCCTTGCGCGCATCAGCGAACGGACCGGGCTTCGTGTGCTCGACCTGCGTCTGGTGCGGCCTTTCAACATCGACCTTGGGTTTAAACTGTCCGGCGACGGACAGGCCATGCCGCCCGCCCGTAAGGTGGATCATTCGGTATTGGAAGACGGCGATAAACCCATCATGTCTGCGCTCTCTTCCGGCATGACGCTGTCGCCCAGCCCCTATGCCGACCTCGCCGCTGAACTTGGTCGCAATGAAGGTGATGTTCTTCAACGTATCCGCATCCTGCAAGACGCAAAACTGATCTCGCGCCTCGGTGTGATTGTCCGTCATCGCAAACTGGGCTGGGCGTCAAACGCCATGGTGGTCTGGGATGTGCCCGCGGACCAAATCGGAGAGATTAGCCCCAAACTTGCCGCGCAAAAAGGTGTCACCCTCTGCTACGAACGCCGCCCGGTCGAGGATGTTTGGCCCTGGCGCCTTTACACCATGTTCCACGCAAAATCCCGCGATGTGGCGCTGGAGAATATTGAGAACGCCGCGACCCTGCCGGAACTTACCGGTGTGACCCGCAAAGTGCTCTTCTCCACCCGCTGTTTCAAACAAAAAGGGGCGCTGATTTCGCGCACCCCCAAAACGGAGGTCCCCGCATGACTTTGGACCAAATCGATCGCCAGATCATCAACCGTTTGCAGGATGACCTGCCGATGATGAACCGCCCGTTCCAGCCGCTGGCCGAAGACCTGGGCATCACCGAGGCCGAGGTGCTGGATCGTGTGCGCGCCATGAAAGACGCAGGCGTACTTACCCGCTTTGGGCCGTTTTTTGATGCCGCCGCTATGGGGGGGGCCTTTTGTTTGTGCGCCATGGCGGTGCCGGAAGAGAAATTCGAGGATGTCATGACAAAGGTCAATGCACATCCCGAAGTCGCCCATAATTATGAGCGAAAGCATCAGCTGAACATGTGGTTCGTTCTGGCCTGTGAAACGCCCGAGGGGATCGGGGCCATGGCAGATGTGATCGAAGGGGAAACCGGACTGACGGTCCATCAGTTCCCCAAACTGCAAGAATTTTATATCGGCTTCCGGGTGGCGGCATGACAATCGACGCAACAGACCGCAAGATCATCGAGGCGACCCAAGCGGGTCTGCCCCTGTCGCCCACGCCCTATGCCGATCTGGGGGCAATCCTTGGCCTTGATGAGGCTGAGATCCACACCCGTCTCACCGCCATGAAGGAAAGCAGCGTGATCCGCCGTATCGCCGCCGCGCCGAACCATTACAAGCTGGGCATGACCGCCAACGGGATGAGCGTCTGGGACGTCGCCGATGATCATCTATCCGAGTTGGGGCAGAAGATCGGTGCCCTACCTTATGTGACCCATTGCTACGAACGGCCCCGGGCGCTGCCCGACTGGCCCTATAACCTGTTTGCCATGATCCATGGCGAAACCTCTGACGAGGTGGAAGAGAAACGCGCCGAAATCACAGCCATTCTAGGCGACGCGCTGCGCCAGAAAGACATTCTCTATTCCACTCGCATTTTGAAAAAAACGGGGCTGCGGCTTCGAAAGAAAGGGTGAGCCCATGTTCCGCCTGACCGAATATATGAATCAACTCGTCACCCCAACCCCGGTGCGTCAGCGCCGTGGAACGGGCATGGTGAAGCCGGTGGTGATCTGGAACCTGACCCGCCGTTGCAACCTGCGTTGCCGCCATTGCTATACCGTCTCGGCGGATGTGAATTTCCCCGGTGAACTGGATGAAGCACAGGCCATGAACGTGCTGGAGGATCTTGGCGAGTTCAAAGTCCCCGCGCTGATCCTGTCGGGCGGCGAACCGCTCGACAGCCCCTACCTGTTCCCGCTGGCAAAAGCCGCCCGTGACAAAGTGCGGGTTCTGGCGCTGTCAACAAATGGCACCAAGATTTTTGGCGAAACCGCCGACAAGGTGGCCGAGATCGGGTTTGACTATGTGGGCATTTCCATCGACGGAATTGGCGAGACTAACGACTGGTTTCGTGGCGTAGACGGTGCCTATGACGCGGCAGTCCGTGGCGTGCGCGAGCTGAAGAAGCGCGGCGTGAAAGTCGGCCTGCGCTTCTGCCTGACCGAAGGCACACAGCATCACCTGCCGGACCTTCTCAAGTTATGCGACGACGAAGGTGTGGACAAATTTTACCTCTCTCACCTCGTCTATGCAGGGCGTGGCGACAAGCACCGGGGTGAAGACGCCCATCACCAGATGACCCGCCAAGGTCTGGACTTGCTGCTGGAACGCGCGTGGGCGGCGGCGTCAGAAGACAAGCCGCTCGACATCGTCACCGGCAACAACGACGCCGACGCGGGCTATTTCCTGCAATGGGCCGAAGAACGGTTTGACGCGGACAAAGTGGCCAACCTGCGTGACCACCTGACCGCTTGGGGCGGGAATTCGTCCGGTCTTGGCGTCGCCAATATCGACTATCTTGGCTACGTGCATCCCGACACCTATTGGTCGGACTACACGATCGGCAATGTGAAGAAGAAGAAATTCTCTGACTGGTGGACCAGCGATGACCAGATGCTGGCCACCCTGCGCACCCGCCCGCGTCCGCTCAAGGGCCGTTGCGGCGCATGCAAGATCAAGGACATCTGCGGCGGCAACACCCGCATTCGCGCTCTGCAGGTGACTGGTGATCCCTGGGCTGAAGATCCCGCCTGCTACCTATCAAACGAAGAGATTGGTGTGGCCGATGCCGACCGTCTTGAAACCACCCCGTTCCGAGGAAAAAGCAATGACCCGAAACATCAGTTCTATTAATGGCTCTCGCGCATGGCTGATCGGTCTCGGAGCATTGTTCCTCAGCAGTACTGCTGTTGCTGATCCGGTTGCGGATTACAAAGAGTTCTGTGCCGACTGCCATCTGGAAAACCGACTTGGCGCCGCTGGCCCCGCGCTGATCCCAGAAACACTCAAGCGGATGCGTGGACCGAAAATCGAGGCCGTGATCCGCGATGGGCGGGTTGCCACCCAGATGCCCGCCTATGGCGAGGAATTGTCGGATGAGCGGATCAAGGCGCTGGCCGAATATCTCAAAACCCCGCTCGACGTGATCCCGCCCTGGGGCGAAGAAGAGATCATGGCCAGCCGGGTGATGAACGAAGAATATGTGGCCGCGCCCAAACCGGTCTGGTCGTCAGACCCGATGAACATCACTCTGGCCGTGGAAACCGGCGATCACCATGTGTCTGTTCTGGACGGTGATACCTTTGAGGTGCTCGACCGGTTTGCCACACCATTTGCGGTGCATGGGGGTCCGAAATTCACACCCGATGGCCACTATGTCTTCATCATGTCGCGCGATGGCTGGGTGCAGAAATATGACATCTGGTCCCTACAGGAAGTGGGCCGCGTACGAGCCGGTCTGAACAGCCGCAATATCGCCATGTCCGGGGACGGGAAATGGGTGGCGGTGGCAAGTTACCTGCCCAACTCGCTGACCATCCTGTCGACCGAAGACCTGTCGGTCGCCGAGGTGCATGATGTGGTAGGCAAGAATGGCACGCCGTCGCGTGTGTCCGCGGTCTATCAGGCCCCTCCACGCGAAAGCTTTGTTCTGGCTCTGAAGGATGTGCCCGAGATTTGGGAAGTGTCTTATGCCAAGAACCCTGACCTGAACTATTTCGGCGGCGGGCTTGCCCATGATTGGAAGATCGAAGGCCCGGTTCCGCAGGACACCAAGTTCCCGGTCCGCAAGATCACCACGCCGGACTTCCTCGACGATTTCTTCTTTGACCAGTCCTACGAGCATGTCATGGGCGCATCACGTTCCGGCGAAGGTGGATTGGTGATCGATCTTGTCATCGGCATGAAAGTGGCTGATCTGGACCTACCGGGCATGCCTCATCTTGGCTCCGGCATCACTTGGAACCGCGGGGACCGGACCGTGATGGCGACGCCCCACCTGAAAGACGGCACCGTTTCGGTGATCGATATGGACAGCTGGGAAACGGTTAAACAGATCACCACCGAAGGACCGGGTTTCTTTATGCGTAGCCATGAAAACTCGCCCTATGTCTGGGTCGATGTGTTCTTTGGCCCGAATAAGGACAAGATGCATATCATCGATAAGAACACGCTTGAGATTGTCAAAACCATTCGGCCGGTGCCAGGCGCAACCGTGGCCCATGTGGAATTCACCAAAGACGGCAGCCATGCACTGGTATCGGTCTGGGAGGACGATGGCGAAGTCTTGATCTACGACGCGAACACGTTGGAAATAGTAAACCGCTTGCCAATGCGCAAACCATCAGGGAAATATAATGTCTGGAACAAAATCACCTTCTCAGAAGGCACCAGCCACTGATCAGGAATTGGCTTTGGTCGAAGCGCTGATCGTGTCCCACGGTCAGCCTTCGGACCCTCAGCCGGCAGAAGATGCGCTTGCGGAATATACCGCGCAAATTCAGGCGGCCATTCCCGATCACACCATCGCATCTGCGACACTGGCGGCGCCCGACAAACTGGAAGAGCAGCTTGCCCGGATGGAAGACGGAGGGGTGATCTATCCCCTGTTCATGGCGGATGGCTGGTTTGTGCGCACTGCTCTGATCAATCGGATTTCCGACGCGGCCTTGAATATTCTGGTCAGCATTATGCCGCCTTATGGGCTGGCACCGCAGTTGCCCAAAGTCGCTGCAAATGCAGTGCAAACGGAAATGCAAAAACAGGGGTGCTCCAAACTTCTGATCGCCGCCCACGGGTCCGCTTATGGCGATGCCCCTGCGGCATCAGCCCGTCTTTTCATGGAGCGATTGCAGAAAGAAATGCCCGAGGCCACGATGGATCTTGGCTTTCTCGAACAGGAACCTTCAATCGGCGACAAGGCCCGCGCTCTTGGCGAAGGCACCATTTGTCTCCCGTTTTTTGCCATGATGGGTGATCATGTACGCCTTGATATTCCCGCCGCGTTGAAAATGGGCGAATTCAAAGGACCTGTCCTGCCGTCGATCAGCCATCTGGAGGGCGCCGATCAGATTGCGATTACCGCGTTGTCCCAAGCTTTGGCCAAACGGAAGTCCACTGGAGCAGCGTGACAAGCACATATCGCGTCACGCAAAGATTTGCCGGAATCTTCTTTCCGGCATCCCTTCTCATTCGTGCAACTCGCGATTTCTCTTTTTAGTGCTGAGCTGGAGACTCCGCCGAACCGCCTCCAAGATACAAGATCGCAGCTTCGGTACGGTTGCGCACCCCCAACTTGGTGATCACATGGTGAATGTGCAGCTTAATCGTGTGCTCAGACAAATCCAGTTCAGACGCAATCGTTTTGTTGGGTTTGCCCTCAGAAACCAGCGCCAGCACTTCGCGTTCACGGTCGGTCAAATCCGACAAATCCGCGTCTGGCACTTGTGGTCCACCGCCATTCAGCGTGGGTTTCTCATCCATCAGCTCTTCCGGTATGTATTTCCCACCACACAAGAGCAATCGCATGATTGAAAGCCAGATATCGAACTGTTGGTTCATGGGAAGGTAGCTGACTTTGCCCCTGATCCCATCTTTCAACAATCCATGAAAAATCGATGCCGCAAGATCCGCATCGCGATACCCGACAACAATCTGACATGAGATTTCATTTAAGGCATATTTGTCCAGCAACACGGGCAATTGATCCGCCATTGCCTCATCAAGTATGATTGCTACCACATCTGACAGATCGGTTATGAATTCCCGCAGGTCTTCCAATCTGTCAAATCGTTCAAACGAAACCCCATCGAATTCAACGTTGGAAATACGGACGATCTGATCGGAAAAACTGAAGGCATTACCTACAAAGGCCACGGTCGGCCTGTGTTTTCCTGATCGTGCAGCTAAACCGGGCGCGAGTGCGCGCCCATCCCCACCAAACATTCACTTCCCCCTCAAATACTTTTTTGCAACACCTCTTCACTGATCACGAATTCAAAGCTCTCTCGAGTTGCCCAATTAAAACATGCATCAATAACAATACCTAATAGTTTAGGTGATAATCAGAAGATCACAACTTGGCTAAATGGCTAAGACTGGCGCATTATTTGCGGCATTTGGTAAATATTTTGATTAGTTTCGATTTATCAACTCAAAGATGATTACCATAAATTTTTCAGTAAGTTATAAGCTGTATTCCCTTTAAACCTGCCTTTTAGGGAATAGACACTTTGGATGAAATAAATTGCGATTTGCAAACAATTCTCGCTGACCGGCAGGTGACCCGCTCGCATCAGGCACTCATATTTTGGTCTAACTGATTGATATTCTATCCTACTTCACAGGCATAGACATATTGGGGAACAAAAGCTCATCACATCAACAGATTCGGGCATGGATCTTCAGATCACAATCGGTGACATGGCTGACAATCCGCCTCGCCCATGTCCGACATTTCAGCATCAGCAACTGTAGATATATGAATTCACCCTCGAGAGATCCACACAGCTCGACTTTAACCGTCTTAGAAACCGTGCATCCGATTGGCCCATTGATAGGCCACCATCAACCCTTTCATACGCGGCAAAAGCAGCAGAGAACTGATCACCGCAATGACCGACAGCGAAAGTGCAAAGACCAACGGTTCAGGTTCGAACTGAGTATAGAGGATATGCATCGCGATACCGAGCACATGACCGACAATCAAAATCGTGAGATAGGCCGGACCGTCATCCGCCCGTTGGTGGAAAAGTTCTTCTCCACATTCAGAGCAGCAGTCATTTACCTTGAGATAGGAATGCAAAAGCGCACCATCTCCGCAATTCGGGCAACGCAGGCGCAACCCTTTGGCCACGGCGGGCTTCCAAGGGCGAACGCCCTGATCCATCGAATGCACATCACTCATGGGTTTGCTCCATCTTCACGAGGTCGGCTCCTCCCTCGCCATTCGAGTTCATTAACGTGTTTTGTATTTCCTGCCAAAACAAATTCCCGTAATCCCTGTCGCCAAGTTGTCACAGGCAATTCCCACTGCGTAGCGTCACGTTTGGAGCGGACGACAATCCGAGGTAGCAGGGTACGATGAACAGATGAGGTTTCCGATGAGCGATAAGCTTTTGTTCCAACAAGAAGGCGACATGGCCATCCTGACCCTGAACGCCCCTGAAACGCGCAATGTATAAGATCAATGCCGAGGCCACCTATGCACTTCCAAAGCGACGAGCTTCCGCATTCAAAGGGCGCTGAATGACACCAATCCTCTATTCCTTTCGCCGTTGCCCCTATGCAATCCGTGCCCGTCTGGCGATTGCCAGTTCTGGGCAAGAGGTGAAGCTGCGCGAGATATTGTTGCGTGACAAACCCGCCGCCTTTCTGGCGGCATCGCCCAGCGCCACGGTGCCCTGCCTTGTAACGGAAACCGAGGTCATCGACGAAAGTCTGGATGTGATGAAATGGGCGTTGAACCAGTCTGACCCTGAGGATCTCTTGTCCATGCCGGATGAGGGCCATGCTTTGATCGACCGGTGTGACGGACCGTTCAAGCAAGCTCTGGATCGCACCAAATATGCCTCTCGGCATCCGGATCATGATCCGGAAATCGAGCGCGCAAAGGCAATGGGTATCCTGTCCGACCTTACTCCGCGTCTTGACAGGCACAGGTTTTTATTTGGTCCAAAAGCCTCACTGGCTGACCTTGCTGTCCTGCCGTTCCTGCGCCAGTTTGCCATGATCGACAAAGCCAGATTTGATCACGATGCACCGGACCAGGTTCGCATATGGCTGGATAATTTCCTTGAAAGTCAGCGCCTTGCTGATGTGATGCAAAAATTTCCGGTCTGGTCGGAAGGGGATGAACCTTTACGATTCCCTGTAGGCAGAACAACCCCATGATCCTGTTGCGCCGCATTCTGACACCGTACGGCGCTTTCCTTTGATCTTAAGAAACTGCTGACGATATAGGCTCGATTTTCACAATTCGAGGGTGTCATGTCCGTTTCCGCAAACTTGTCTCTTCCCTATATCCAAGCTTCACAGGCCCAGAAACACGTCACCCACAATGAGGGGATGCGCCGTCTGGATTCGATTGTGCAACTGAGTGTTGCCAGCGCCTCTGATCCGAACCCGCCCGGCACCCCCACCAACGGTCAACGTCATATCGTGCCCGTTGGCGGAACGGGGGATTGGGCGGGTCAGGAAGGACAACTCGCCGTCTATGAGGAAAATGCCTGGGTGTTCATTACCCCCCGGAAAGGTTTTCTGGCCTTTGTCGAAGACATCGCAAAACCTTATGTGTTTGACGGAGCAAACTGGATTGCGCTGACCGCTGACACCAACCTGCAAAACCTGCCGATGGTTGGCGTGAATGCCAGCGCCGACAGTACCAATCGCCTCACCGTCTCAGCCCCCGCCACGCTTTTCAACAACGAAGGCAATGGTCACCAGATCAAGGTGAATAAGGCGGCAAGCGGAGACACTGCGAGCCTCCTATTCCAGACCAATTGGTCAGGTCGCGCTGAAATGGGCACCACGGGATCGGACGATTTCGAGATCAAGGTGAGCGACGACGGCAGCACGTTCCACCAATCCCTGGTGGCCGATGCCGCCTCGGGCAAGATCAGCTTTCCCTCCGGCGTCACGGGGCTGACTGCTCCTGAACTCACCGGTGGTCTGATCACCACCGATTTTGCCACCGCCCGCGGCGATGACCTGATCACCAATGGTGGCTGCGGGTTGGGCAACGCTTATAACTTCCCGGTTCAATTGGCGTTTGATGCCCAAACCTCACCGGATCTGCGCGGCTCGGTTTGCTTCACGGGCTATCACGTCGGGCCAATCATGATGGATGAGCTTATTCCCGTCGATCCCAACCGCGCCTATCGCATGTCGAGCTACTTGCGGCAGGAAAGTCAGGCCGGGGATTGGTCGGGTTTTGCCAATGATGAGCGCCATCAGCAATATCTTGGTCTCACTTGCCTCGATGCAGACCAGAACGTAATCGAGAGCAAACACCATATGCGGTATTACCATGGCGGCACGGACAGCCTGACCACTCTGGCCGCCCCGCTGCAACCGGGTGACACCACGATTTCACTGACCGATGCGACGGGCTGGAATGAAAGCACGTCTGACTCCAATCAGCGCGGGGCTATCATCTTTGGCTACAAGGATGCCGCTGGGCGCAACCACGATCACTATTCGCGGATTGTCGAACCCGATCTGTTTGATCTTGGGCAGGTCGACAAGGTTACTCACATCGTGACGCTGAACGCCCCACTTCCCGCCAGTATGGGCAACCCAGATGATCCCTCGGGCATCTGGCCCACGGGCACCAAGATTGCCAACAGCAGCATTGGCAATGACAAGAATCTGCTGTTGCAAGGCGATTATGCCCCGGCTGCAGACAGCTGGTACGAGGCGGCGGCCCATATTGGTGGGATCGACACCTCGGGCACCAACGCCGAGTTCAACTTCGCACCGGGCACGTCCTACGTTCAGGTGTTCTGGCAGGCAAACTACTCTAACCGATCAGGTGGGTTTTCCGGTCATCCTGACACTGGTGCTGGACATAAGGCGTGGTTTGCGGGTCTTTCATTGAAACCGGTTCCTCTCGCCGCGATGAGTGCGAGTGCAAACGGATCGGTGGATCTTAAAGTGCCAGAAAGTGACTTCGGCACGGGCAGCATCTCACTCGTGTCCACCACCCGTACAATTGAAGCGCTTTGATTTACAGCGTGAGTTTTCAGACAGGACGGAGTCGCGGCAACGCGGCTCCTATTTCCCGTAGTACTCACGAAACCACGCGACGAATTCCACAATTCCTTCGGATATCGAAGTCTGTGGTTGATACCCGGTCAGAGACATAAGCAATGTGGCATCTGCCCATGTGGCGGGCACATCTCCTTTTTGCATTTCCATATAATTCTTTTTGGCCTTCACGCCCGCTGCGGCTTCAATCTCAGCTATGAACTTTTCCAACTCGACACTGTTCGAGTTGCCAATGTTGACAAGCCGGAACGGAGCGACCGGGCTCAGACTGTCACCTTGGGCAATTTCTTCCGTGCTGTTGGGACGTGCTGGGATGACATCAAACAACAGCCGGATCGCCCGGACCAAGTCCCCGACATAGGTGAAATCACGCTGCATTTTGCCATGGTTGAAAACATTTATTTCACGACCCGAGAGGATGGCATCCGTGAACAGATGTGGCGCCATATCGGGGCGCCCCCAAGAACCGTACACTGTGAAGAACCGAAACATGGTAGTCGGCAGGTCATGGATATGTGCCCAGGCATGACCCATCGCCTCATTGGCCTTTTTGGTGGCCGCATAAAAAGACATTTGTGTGTCCGCTTTGGCGGTCTCTCGATAAGGCATTTCTGTATTGGCGCCATAGACCGAAGATGTGGAGGCCATCAGAAGATGCGCAGGCCTCACCTTCTGTGCAGCTTCCATCAGGTTAAACGTACCAATGATGTTGCTTTCCACATATGCGCGCGGGTTTTCGATGCTGTAGCGCACCCCGGCCTGAGCTGCGAGATGAACAATCACATCAGGCTGAGAATTAACCACAGCCTGATCTACAGCAGCTGCGTCTTCCAGCTTTGCGCGTGTAAAGGTGAACGCTTTCTTCTGCTTGAGAATGGCCAAGCGAGCCTCTTTCAACTGAGGATCATAGTAATCGTTGACTGCGTCAAACCCATGCACTTCGCACCCTTCCTCAAGCAGAAGATCGGCGAGATGGAACCCAATGAAGCCGGCAACACCGGTAATAAAAATGCGTGTCATATCAATCTTTTCACAGTGCACTCGCCCCAATCCTACCTCAGCCCATAGGGCGGGTCTACTGCCGGGAGGTGCTGTTGCTTTGTGCCATCAGGGTTTTGATGACCTTCGCCCGCCCAAATGCCGTCCGCGCCTGCGACAACACTTCCTCGCGTTCGGCATATAGAAGTGCCAACTCCATGTTATGAGCCCGACGTTGTTCACTTGCCCAATATGACCAGGCTTCATCTTGCCCTGAAAACCGGGCCGGGTCCGGGTTACTCTGTTCGGTCACGACCTCACCGCGTGATTGCCGGGCTGCGTCGAGCTGCTGGTTCTTATCCTGCAACGCCGTGATCTGTTGCGTGATCCTTTGCAACTCAGCCAGCTTCAGATCAAGAATCATATTCGAAATTTCGCCCAGTGATTTCAGCTGCTTGTTCATTTTCCACCCCCAAACGACCGAGCGCGCTTGCGCATCGCTTCGGCAAACCGGATGGCGGCGGCCACCGCCTGATATTGATCCGGCAAAATTTCCTGACCGATTTCAACAGAGGCGTGAATGGCGCGGGCTGTCGGTGGGTCACGTTGGATGGGCACCCCAGCTTCATTAGCAGTCTCGCGAATGCGCGCAGCGATTTCATCGACACCTTTCGCAACACAAACCGGCGCCTCACCCGGCAGGCGCGACCATTTCAGTGCCACCGCATAATGGGTCGGGTTCACGATCACCACATCCGCCTCAGGCACATCGGACAGCATCTGTTTCATGGCAATTTCCATTCCTTTTTGCCGTCGCTGTCCCTTCATATGGGGATCACCCTCGTTCTGCTTCATCTCATCCATCAGCTCTTTGTGCGACATCCGGTTCTTGCGCAGATGTTCTTGCCGCTGCCATAGAAAATCCACCGCCCCGATCATCAGCATCACAAGACATACCAATGCGAAAAACTGCATCGACAGTTCCAGCAGGACGGACGTCGCCATTTGCGGAGTGAGATAAAGCGTCCCAACAATTGTTGGCAGTTTTGCAAATAGAAAACCGCCCAAAATGATCGAATAGATCATCAATTTGACAAAGCTCTTTGCAAACTCAAACAGCCCGGTGCGACCAAATTTGTTTTTTGCATTCGAGAGTGGCGACACTTTGGAGGTCTTGGGCTTCAACTTCTCAGGTGCAATCACAAAACTTTGCGTCGCCACCGTCAGTAAAATCGCGGCAAGAGCAGGTGCAACGAACCAAAGCGCCATGCTCTTGCCAACTCCAAATAGCAGAACGCCAATGCCGACGCGCCCTCCGCCTTCGAACAATTCGGTAGAGAATGTGTCAGCGCGGGCCAGAAGATTGCTGAGAAACACTCCAAATGTCGTCAGACTTTGCCCCCCGATGGCAATCCCGACCAACAGCATTGCGCTGAAGGTCGCAGTGGTTGTCAGGTCGGCTGATCGAGGGACTTCACCCCGTTTCCGCGCATCGTCCAATTTCTTCTGAGAGGCTTCATGTTGCTTGTCATCGTCTTCGCCATCAGCCATTACGGACCCCCGAACGGTTGATCAAAGAACGCGGTCAATGCCACCCCCCAAAGCTGAAGCAACAAGGGGGCTGCCACAAATAACAAAGCCAATCCCCCAGCGGTGATGGCAGGCGCCCCGACGAACGCGACCATCAATTGCGGCATGGCCCGGTTGATGACCCCAAGGGCCACATTGTAAATCAGTGACGCAATCAGGAAGGGGGCCACCAGCGTGAAGGCAAGCGCAAATATGTGTGACACCTTCCCCAACGCCCACTCGCTCAAGAGATCCCCCGCGACAAATTTCCCCGCCGGCATGACATCGTATGAGATAATGAAAAGTTCAGCCAGGCGGACGTGCAGCCCCAACATCACTGCCAGTGCCAGCCCCGACACAAGAAGCACATGCCCAATGGCAGGTTGCGGATCACTGTTGGCCCCACCAAAGATTTGCGCCAATGAAGTGGACTGCGCCGCCATCGATCCGGCAATCTGAAGGGCCAGGATAAAAAGGCGCACCACAGCCCCAAGCACCAGCCCTGCAATCGGTTCAGTAATGAACATTACAGCGGTCAAACTCTGGCTGCTCAACGCCGCTTCAATTTCTGAGGCACTGGCCGGGGCAACAATGAGTGTAAATGCAATGCCAAGCACCAAACGCACCCGCTGCGGTACGGATCGTTCACCAAACGCTGGCAACAGTGCCATCGCAGCACCGACCCGCAGGAAGACAAAAAAACCCACCAACAGAACCGATTGACCCAACACCAAGATCTCAGCCAGTTGAAATGTCATGCCGGGACCATTCCAACCAACGAAGGGCGTGCCTCTGTACCGATTTCCTCAAAGGATAACACAGGATTGGCGATGCCTTTGGCGGTCATCACGGTTTTCAGGAAACGCCTGCGGCGCGTCGATGTGACAAGCGCCGGATATATTCCACTTTCTCCAGCTTTTGCGACACGATCCGCTATTGAGTTGGCCAGCTTGTTGAAGTCATCCGGGGGTAAAGCCACATCCTGCGGCCCTCTCTCAGTTTCAATCTGATAGGCATTGAACCGTTCTTCCCATTCGGGGGCAAGCTGGACCAGCGGGATTGTCCCATCTGCCCGCTTCAATTCGGAAACCAACTGAAACCCAAGCCGGTGACGCACATGTTCACAAATGACTTCCGCAGTTGGGAAAATGGGGCGTGCCTCCGCGATACTTTCAAGGATCAATGGCAGGTTTCGAACCGACACCCGTTCTTCCAACAGCAACCTGAGGACCGACAGAAGCAGATCCAAAGGAACCTTTTCTGGGACAAGCTCGTCAAGCAAACGTCGATTGGCCTCCGCTCGCGCTGGATCAGACAGGTTCACGAACTCATCCATCAATCGTCGCAAGGCTTTGAGGGTCAGCAGGCGTGAAAAATTGCGCTTGATCACTTCCAGCAAATGCGTTGCCAATACCTCCGTGGCGTTCACAATCGTCCCACCCTGCAGCGCGGCATCCTCCTGTACATTAGGCGAGATCCAACGGGCCGGCGCCCCATAGACGGGTTCCTTCACATCCTCTCCTGCAGGGGGATCAAGTTCCTGACCATTCAGGATCATCAGCACCTTATCGATCACCAGACGATCCCTAGCCTGCTCAACCCCCTGAATTTTCACGATATATTCACCAATCGGGAGAGTGCTATCATCCGTCAAGCGGATTTCTGGGAGGATCAGCCCAAACACACCGGCCACATGGTTGCGCATATTGTTGATCCGAGCGTCCAGCCCCGTAGCGGGGTCCAAGATCATTGGGATCAAGTCTGGGGCAAACGCCACGTGGATGTCATCAAGATCAAGAATATCTCCGATACTTTCTGGCGGAGTTTCAGAGGGAGGTTGAAGGGCTTCCTCCGCGGCCTTCGCATCTTTTTCCTGCTGGATTTGATTGGCCCGCCACGCCGCAGCACCCAGGGCAATCGATCCTGCAACGAAGGGGACAAACGGCAAACCGGGCACCAATGCGAACAATCCCATGAGCACGGCAACCGTACATAGCGCCGCCGGATACCCTCCAAGCTGAGAGAACAGCGCCAGATCGGTCGAGCCGGTCGCGCCACCTCGTGCCAATAACAGCGCAGACGCAATTGAAATGATAACGGCGGGGATTTGGCTGACCAACCCATCCCCCACGGTCAAAATTGCGTAAGTTTCGAACGCACGCCCAAGGTCCATTCCGTGCATGGCGATGCCGATGATCAACCCCATGACAAGGTTCAGCAATGTGATGAGCAAGCCCGCGATCGCATCCCCTTTCACGAATTTCGAAGCCCCATCCAACGAACCAAAGAACGTGGTTTCAGCTTGCTCTCTTTCACGCCGCGCTTTTGCCTCGGCATGATCAATCGCACCGGCAGACATGTCGCTGTCAATGGCAAGCTGCTTGCCAGGCATCCCATCCAAGGCGAAGCGTGCTCCGACCTCTGCCATACGGGTGGCGCCTTTGGTGATCACAATGAAATTCACGATCAACAATACGCAAAAGACGACCAGCCCGAGAAATACACTCCCACCCATAACAAAATTGGCAAAACCCTCGATCACATCGCCGGCAGCAGACGTGCCCGTGTGTCCCTGACCAATGATCAGCTTTGTCGACGAAACATTCATCGACAGTCTAAGCATTAATGAGGCCAGAAGGACCGTCGGAAAGACCGAGAAATCAAGCGGGCGTTCAATGAAAAGAGTCACAGTGAACATCAGGATCGCCAAGGCAAATGAAGCGGCAAGTCCTATGTCCAGCACCCAGGCGGGCATCGGCAGGATCATCATGACAATGATTGCCATGAGCGCCAAAGCCAGCAAGATCGTCGGTTTGAACAGTTCTGAAAGGCTGAAGTTCATCAACAATCACCCTTTCCCCGCACCGAACAACGGTGTGGCGGTGACCCCGCCAATTGGCACCAAAGATCCCAGCCCTTTTTCGCCTCGCCCGGTTTGAAGCAGGGGGAAATTGTTGATCCTGCTGACAGGAGAGGCGGATTGCGGACGCTCGACTGGCGTCGCCGGGTATGATGCCACCTCAATGGCCTGATCATCCTCGACCGCCAGACGGGCTCGAAATTTGGCGAACCTTTCCTTGTATCGGTTTGCATATTTGGGGGTGCGAGAATGATAGGCCCCGGCAGCGTCACTCCAATTGCCTTTTTCAGAAAACAGGTCAGACAGGAAACGCGCCGCATACAATCCGTTGGCCAGTGGATCGAACATTTCATCTAACGAACTGAAATTCTTATGATGCCATTTGTAGTTGATCTGGAAGCAGCCGACATCGAAGCTTCGAGCACCTCGCTTAAAATGTTTAAAAACATATGAGCGTGCTTCTTCTTCCGTGTCGAACCAGACTCCCTTCCCCTCCATATTGACTGTCCACGGCCACGGGCGAAAACTTCCGCCGCGCTTGCGACCGGTTTCTGTCAAAGAAATTGCTTTCAGGACTGAAATCGGTACGCCCGTTTGCTGTGATGCGACTTTTGCAACCTGATCACAGACGAAAGAAGCATCCCCTTCTGCCTTTAGTTCTTCCGCCCATGAGAGAACGAACACACCGATCAAAATCCGGCAGGCTAAACGATTGATTATTGCCATCCAAACGACAGTTTTTGTCATAATGAGCGCACTTCTTGCTGCTTCGCACTTCCTGCAGCCTAGATATCAATTCTTTAAAAATCGTAAGTGTTACTCAGCGGACGCCTGTTTGGCCAAGAATGACGACAAGATGCTTCGAGAAACTTCACTTCGTTTCAAAAGCTCTGTGCTTTGCGCAAGCGTACTCTCGTCAACGTCTGGAATTGGTTCAGCGTTTACAATCTGCAGACGGTCCAATTCATCTGTCATTTTTAGTTCAGATTGCGCCAGATTTTGCCAAGACTTAGAACGCAAGATCGCTCTTTGCCTTGCATCAACCTCGTTAAAGTTATGATAAATCTCCGCAGCCGCATCTGGGTTGCCTGCTGCCATCAGCGCCTCCGCCCTGAGCCGCTCCGCGCCTTCTGTTTCGATCCCGGCAAGATAACCAAGGGCAGTTTTTGGCTTATCTTCGTACAGGGCAATCATCGCGTAGGTCAAACGTTGTGGAACACCAGGCGGAACGCCCTCAACATCCAGAGCCATTCGCGCCTGCCGAGAGAACCCAAGCGACAACAAGCGGCGAGCCAGGTCAGTTCGTAATCTGGGTTCTAACCCCACAGCATCTTCAATATGTCCAATCGTGTACCGTAAAAACTGTGCATCCCCTCCCTTAGCCAAGAGTTCAGCCAACAGGTGACTGCGCAACTCTGTAATTTCCCACGAGACCAACCGCCTGCTCGAAGCCGCAAGATCAATTTGCTCATAGGCTTCGTCGAAGTTTGATACCGATGCCAATGCCCTGATCTCTGCAATCATGAGGACCGCTCCCTCGGGGCCACCTCGTCTCTCAAATGAGTAGGTTGAAACGAGTTCGATATAACGCTGGGGAACTGGCTCTCCGCGTTCCAATTTAGAATTGACCAATTCCAGAGCAGCGTCTGGTGACAATTCCCCATCATCGTTAACAATTCGGGTCAGACGCTCTTCCGCTTGATCAGCGTCTCCTTCCTGAAGATCGATACGCGCCTCAAGAAGCTCAAAACCCACCCCATGATCGCCGCTTGCCCGCTCCAGATAGTTCCGAATTGACATCGCTGAAGATTGATCTCCATGGTCCATGAACTTCTGAGCCAATTTTGGTCCCAGATGGCGACGAAGATGAAGTGGGAGCTCTGAAAAAGCGGTCAAGATTGCCTTCGTGTTGATTTCCTGTCCAGGACGCAACTCGGGTTGTGAAAGCGCTGCCCACAGAGCAGTTTTTCCATCGCACCCCATCTGAGGGGCGACATCACTGGCTTGGGTCGACTGATGGAAGTCCATCACATCCGCCATCTGCATCACAATGTCATGAGATGTTATGGCATCCTTGAATTGCGAGGCCACAGCTCGTGTCTCGGCCCCAAAGGTCAGATAGATAAGATACCGAATATATTGATTGATCGCATCGGGATCTGGTCTGTCGAACTCACCAAGCAACGCCGATTTGTATTGGGCAAGATCAGCCCCATTCGAGATATCTTGCCCCCATAACTCAATGCTGTAATCGCCGTCAGAGAAACAGGCAAATCCCTCTTGCGTGGACAGAACGACTGCCTGGCGGGTACTTGTCTCGCGATCAATGGACGTTTGGACGGCGATATGCTCGTTTACATCCAAACTCTTTGGGAGCACCGGGGCATCAATTTCCTCGGCAATTGGCTCCGGGATTGCACCCTGCGGATAAGCAGATTTTTCCACCTCAGCTTCGAGGGAAGACATGTCGGCATCAATAAGCCCCTGTGCCGCCGCACGCCCGATTTGCTCAAGAAGCGCAAGTTCTGTGCTCTGAACGCGGCTGTGATTGGTTGGTGAGCGGCTATCCTGCCCAGCTCTTTCATCATCTCGGGCAACAGGTTCATCCAGATTGATATCATATGGCGCAGATGGCGTTTCCGCCCCATTAAGTCGCTCTTGAGTTTTGGACGGGAAAAGGGGCAATCCCAATCGAGCGGCAGTGGTAACTCTGGCATCAGCTTCAGATCGCAATTTGAAATTGGGTTGGCGTGGCTTATCCAGATAGGCATTGTAAATCTCGTTTGCCGAGCTTCCCTCACCAGACACGATATCAATGACAATCTGTCCTCCCCCCACCACAAACACGTCAGCATGACAATCACAAGTCGCGCTGACCTGTAAGCGCCCATCCCCCAAATCACCAAGGTCCGATATCCGCGTCCTCGGGATCAGCTCAAAAGCTCGCTCCAAATTGAACTGAACATCGGGGGATGCCAGACGAAGCTCAAATCCTCCATCTACACGTCCAAATTTCCAAGCACCCGGGCTGTGAGTATAGACAACAAGGCGAGAGAAGTTTTGATGCTCACCCGAGCGGACAGCAATAGTATCGGCATGCACCTTCCCGGCTGTCAAAATGATCAGAACAATACCTGCGAGCCACCGCATCATGCCGCTGCTTTCTTCACTTCTTTCAAAGCTTCCTCAAGCTCAGAATAGCTGGGACGACTGTGCCCCGGTGTGTTCTGGCGACCAACTTCAATGCAGATGTTAACAGAGTGATTGTAAAGATTGGCGACAAGCACCTCTCTGATCAGCTGGTAGAAATGGGCGTCTTCCTCAACCACGGTTTTCACCTTGGATGAAAATGGCGCAACAAGCCCATAAGCCAAAAACACGCCCAAGAATGTTCCAACCAGAGCACCGCCAATCATTTTCCCGAGAATCTCAGGCGGTTGATCAATCGACCCCATGGTTTTGATCACGCCGAGCACAGCGGCAACAATCCCGAGGGCAGGCAGTCCATCGGCAACCGCTTGCAGCGCGTGGCTACCATGCAAGGCATGATGCAGATTTGCTTCCATCCGCTTCTCAAGCACCTCTTCCACCTGATGCGGGTCGTCATAATTCATTGAGGCAGAGCGTAAGGTATCGCAGATCAATTCGATCGCTTCCTTGTCGGCCAGAATTTTTGGGTAACGAGAAAATATTGAGCTGTCCTCTGGCGCTTCGATATGCTCTTCCAGTGCAACGGCATTCTGCCTTGCCTGCCGTATCAGCTCGAACAACAGGCAGAGGAGGTCCTTGTAATCCTCATGCGCCCATTTCGGTCCCTTAAAGACCTTTCCAACATCCTTAAGCGTGTGTTTGATCGCCGGAATATCATTTGAAATAACAAAAGCCCCGGCCGCGGCACCCCCGATCATAGTAAACTCGAAGGGGAGCGACTTCAGGATTATCTCCATCTTGCCGCCGGCGGCAAGGTAACCGCCAAACACCATAATGAAAATCAGGGCGATACCGATCATGCCAATCATCTAGGGAACTCCAATTCCTCGGTTCTGCCTTAAGAGAATGACCAAGTTGGGTTAAGAAACCGTGCGTTCTGGCTAATTGGTCGGGACATTCGAGTTCCGACCGGCAAGAATAACGCTGATTGCGTAGGCATGTGCCGGATCAAGCCCTGCCATGATTTGCGCTGCAGCTTCCGAGCGCATTCGCCCCAGAAATCCCGCTGCAAACTGCGGATCCATTTGCGCGAACAGGGGGACTGCCTGTTTTGATTTCATGTTCTCATAAACTTGTGTGAGCTGCGCAAGATCGTTTTCCGATGCCCCCTTAGCAAGAGCCATCGTGGCTTTCAGACTGTCTTCAGCTTCCGTCAATGCGGTCATATTTTTGCTGATCTCTGCTTCAGCGAGCGCAAGTGCTGCCAGCCGGTCCGAAAGGTCACTTTCCCGCTGCTTCAGGTCTTGTTCACGCCCTCGCAACAGGTGAAGCACTTCGGCGATATCCTCTTCGGTTTCACAAACATCTTGTGCCGTTGAATGGCCCGCTGAAACAGAGGCCGCAGCGCTCACTTCCTTTGCAATAGCAACGCCATAATCCCCAAAGCGGACCACGCCGCTCGCCAGAAACAACATGGTCACGACCCAAAGCGCACCTCGCCCTCCGGCCTTAGTGCGCTTGGGTTTTTGAGGAGAGGGTGGCGCAGATTGTCGTTTCAAGCTCATTCCGCGGCCTCCAGATGGCTGTGTCTGTGGCTCAGAAACATCGGCACATCAGAGTTTGGTGTACTAATAGCGGGTTCCGCTATTGCTTCCCGCTGGACTGAGGATTGTTGGGTCGGCTCCTCTGGCAGATCGTGCAAACTTGCCATCATCAACTCAAGATTTCGGGAGGCGGCCTCTGCCCGCTTTGTCAGATCCGTCAATTGTTCAGCACTTGTCCCCGCTGCATTCCGCGCATCTTCAAGAGCTTTCGTCATGTCATTCACCTGAGCCGAAAGCACCGCAACGGCACCCCCCATCCCATTCTGTAGGTTGTTAAACCGCTTCAGGCGACGTGACAGCACAATGCAATAGATGGCAGCCCCCAACGCGCCAGCCCCTAGAAGGGCATCCGCAATGAGTTCCATAATCCGTCCCTCCTCATCAATTCAGAACAAATTCGATGATCAGCAGGTCGCGGACCCGCCCTTCACCAGTTACAAGTTGAATGCGGCGCGCCATTTGCGCACGTAATGAGACAAGCGCCCTCGGGTCTTCGATGTCCGAGATTTCCACGGCCCGCAAATAAGAGTTCAATACATCCAGAACGCGCGGCTTGAGTGCTTGCACATCCGCGAGATATTTTGGGTCCACCTCTAACGAGGCTCGAAAGCGGAGATGTTTGTTGCTGGCCGCGCGGCCCAAAGAAATAACTAGGGGATCCAGCTCGACATAGGCGACCGGCGGCAGGTCAAGAACGACCGTAGCAACCTCCTCTTTAGCGGATTTTCCCTCGGCAACCGGCGCCAGCACGAGCCCCGAATAAACAGCAAAGAAACCACCGCCGCCAAGTATCAGCGCCAATATCAGGCCAATGATCAGGCCTTTTTTCGATTTCTTTCTGGGGAGCTCTTCTTCCCCCTCGATCGGTTCTTCAGCATCTGCCATGTCTTCACCAGATTCTTTCCTTCGAATCGTTATAGACCGGCGGGCACTAACCGATTGTTAAGGCTGGTCGTAGAAAACTGTTTGCACGACGGGGGCAGAAGCCCGCTCGAAGAAGGAGTTACGTCTTGCAACAGTTACTGTCAGTCTGGTCGGTTCTGGACACACGTAAAAAGGTTATTGTTGGATTGGCCACGCTGGCTGTGTTTGCCGCAGTGCTGGGCATATCGCGCATGGCGTCCCAACCTTCGATGAGCCTTTTGTATGCCGGTCTTGAATCGGGTGCGGCGGGAGAGGTCGTGAAAGCTCTGGAAGCCCGTGGGGCGCAATATGAAGTGCGCGGCGGGGCAATTTATGTGGCGAGCGCCCAGCGCGATGGGTTGCGCATGACCCTGGCAAGCGAGGGCCTGCCGACAAACTCGTCGAAAGGATATGAACTTCTGGACGGGTTATCGGGATTCGGCACCACTTCGCAGATGTTCGATGCCGCCTATTGGCGTGCAAAAGAAGGGGAATTGGCCCGCACCATTGTGGCCAGTCCGTTTGCTCAAAACGCGCGCGTGCACATTGCGCAATCGGTTCAGCAAGGGCTGCGTCAGCGTGCACGTCCGACGGCCTCTGTGACTGTGACCCCATCCAACGGTTCCATCACCGGATCACAAGCAAAGGCATTCAAATATCTGGTGGCATCCGCTGTGCCGGGCATGGCACCTGAAGACGTATCGATCATCGACAGCCGAAATGGTCTCGTTGCAATAGGAGACAACGCCGAAAGCACGCCAAGCTCTGCGGTGAACCGATCCGAGGAACTCAAAAACAATCTGCAACGGATGTTGGAGGCGCGCGTGGGCGCGGGCAACGCGGTCGTTGAACTGAATCTGGAGACCGCGACTGAACGCGAATCGATTATTCAAAAGACATTTGATCCAGCCAGCCGAGTGGCCATCTCGACCGAAACACAGGAAAACACCAGCTCCAGTTCGGATAGTGGCAGCAATGGGGTTACCGTCGCCTCAAACCTGCCGGATGGCGATGCCGGTGGAGGGACTTCGGCGTCGAGTCAGAACAGCGAAACACGCGAACGCATAAATTACGAAGTTTCCGAAACCACCCGAGAGGTTATTCGGTCGCCGGGTGCCACCAAGCGTATCACCGTTGCCGTTTTGGTGGATGGCATTCGTAACATCAACGAAGCAGGTGAGGTTTCCTGGTCTGCACGATCAGAAGAGGAACTGAACAGTTTGCGGGATCTGGTGGCCTCGGCGATTGGATTTGATGAAACACGTGGCGATACGATCACCATAAAAACCATGGAGTTTGAGCCTTTACCGGTTGAAGGCACTGAGGCCAGCGGGGGATTCATGCAAGGGATCCCGTTCGACATTATGTCGATGATCCAGCTTGCAGTTCTGTCGATTGTCGCACTCATACTGGGTTTGTTTGTGGTACGGCCAATTTTGGCAAATCCCTCGGGACAACCACAGACTGGCCCGATTGCCGGATCTCTTGCTGGTCCTTCCCCAAGCGCCGGGCCTCAAGAGCGGGCCCCCTCTACCGCCCTGGCAGTGCAACCTGACCAACTGGCCGCAGCAAGTCAGTTCAACACCGATTTATCGGAAACGCCGCCGTTGACAGGTGAAATTGACGATGGCGATGCTGGCCCTTCTGCAATGGCGGTCATATCCGGGGCCGGTTTTGGCGACATCACAGGCCCTGACGATGCGGAAGATCCCGTGCGCCGCCTGCGCAGCCTCATCGAAGAACGCCAAGGGGAAACGCTGGAGATCCTGCGCGGTTGGATGGAAGAAGAGGAGACGGTGTGATGCCGCTGTTCCCTCTTGAAGACTTCGACCACAGCGAAACCGCTCCGGTGAAAAAGGCGTCAGCGGTGCCTGCAAATACACCCGCCCTGTCTGAAAGTGATCTCGAAGCCGCGCGGTTGTCGGGATACGAAACAGGATACCAGGCGGGTTGGGATGACGCTTCAAAGGCGGATGAAGATCAACGAGACCACATCAGCGCGGAATTTGCACGGAACATTCAGGATCTTGGTTTCACATTTCATGAGGCTCGAAGCCATGTGATGAAATCTCTGGAGCCATTACTCGCCGGGATGGTGGAGAAAGTTTTGCCCAACCTGGTTTCCGAAACAATTGGTCAGGCGATCGTAGAAGAGTTGCTGCCGATCGCAGCCGATGCTGCTGATGCACCAATTCAAGTCGTTATCTATCCCGATGGTCGTGAAACGCTTGATGCATTGCTCACGCAAAACACATCTCTTCCGCTTGAAATCATCGAAGAGGACACTCTGGCCGAAGGGCAGGTCTATCTGAAAATGGGCAGCATCGAAAAACAGATCGACCTGACCGGTGCCATTCACAGCATCGGACAGGCCATATCAGGTCTCTACACAATCAACGAAAAGGCAAAACAGAATGGCTGATGATACCCAAGATGTGACCCCGGCGAGCCCGTTTACCCAAGTGCCGATTGAAATTACCATTTCGGTTGGAATGGCCCGTCCAACGGTGCGTGAATTGTTACGGCTGAAAAACGACAGCATTTTACCCCTCGACAAGAAAGTCGACGACCCGGTTGAACTATATGTCGGAGACAAATTGATTGCCCGAGGAGAGCTGGAGGAAATTGAAGGCGATCCTTCCGGCCAGCTTGCCGTACGACTGACAGAAGTCGCAGATCTGACCTCGGGCTTGTGAGATGACGGATCGTCGCATCGTGACCAGAGGGCTGACTTGCTTTGCGCTATTAACCATGTTTGCAATCCTTCCCGATATGGGAATGGCTCAGGATATCTCAATCAACCTTGGCGATGATGGCTCTCTGGCAACGCGCTCAATCCAACTGATGATCCTCGTCACCTTGCTCAGTTTGGTGCCGGGGCTTGCCGTCATGGTCACCTGCTTCCCATTCATCGTGACCGTCCTGTCAATTTTGCGTCAGGCCATCGGACTTCAACAATCCCCTCCAAATATGCTGATCATTAGCTTGGCATTGTTTCTAACCTATTTCGTCATGGAGCCGGTGTTCTCAGAAGCCTGGCGAGTGGGCGCGGAACCTTTCACCAGGGGGGAAATGGAATTGGAGCCAGCGTTCACTGCCGCACTTGAACCGTTCCGAAGCTTCATGGCAAACCGGATCGACCCGGACACTTTCCAACAATTGGCGGCATTACGCCCGGATGGGAACGGAGATGTGGCGTCCTCATCCCCCCTATCCATCCTTGTTCCGTCTTTCCTGTTGTCCGAAATCGAGCGGGCCTTTCAAATTGGATTTCTGGTCTTCCTCCCGTTTCTGATTATCGATCTGGTCGTTGCTGCCATTTTAATGTCGATGGGAATGATGATGGTGCCCCCTGCAATCGTGTCATTACCATTCAAGCTGGCGTTTTTTGTCGTTGCGGATGGATGGAGTTTGATTTCCGGGGCGCTGGTGCGCAGCTACTTCTGAGACAGGAATGGTCCTGAAAGCCCAGATGCGTTGGTCTGACCAGATGATGTTGCACCCGTCCGATGACGCCGCGCGGTTTTCTCATCGGGATTTGCCAATCCTCTCAATTCAATGTCGATTCTTTATGAACAGGAAATCACCCGATGATTGGGACCAACATGCATGGTCAACTGTAGCCAAAGACAGGCTCTCACCCTAAAAAATATGGGCCGGCAGGGTAATTATGTTGCGCCGACTTTGCACGCGCAGAAATCATCAAACCGTACACCTCGTTCGTATCATTCGGGTTTTTGCATAGCTGTAAAAGAAATTTACAAAAACCAACCTTAGCGTGGTAATTTATTAACTAAAAAACTATTGCTTTGCATTGGGTTAGGACACTATTTTCCGCCGAAGGAGGTCGTGACTTTACGTAATTGACAGAATTATTGCATGAAGGCGCGAGTGGAGACATTACCGGAGGAACACATGTCATCGGATGACGTTACCAAACAGGTTTTTGCACCAAGTTCGGATTTCACCTCAGGCGCCCATGTGGATGCCGCTAAATATGAAAAGATGTATGCAGCATCTGTAAATGACCCGGAGGCATTCTGGGGTGAGCACGGCAAGCGCATCGACTGGATGAAGCCCTATTCGATTGTTAAAAACACCAGCTATGCGCCGGGCAATGTTTCGATCAAATGGTTTGAAGATGGCACTCTGAACGTGTCAGCCAACTGTGTTGACCGTCATCTGGAAACCCGTGGTGATCAGACCGCGATTATCTTTGAGCCGGATGAGCCGACCGACGAAGCCCAGCACATCACCTATCGCGATCTGCACGGCCATGTCAGCCGAATGGCGAACATCCTGAAGGATCTGGGTGTCAGCAAAGGCGACCGTGTCATTCTGTATCTCCCGATGATCCCAGAAGCGGCTTATGCCATGCTTGCTTGTGCCCGCATCGGCGCGATCCACTCAATCGTATTTGCCGGCTTTTCGCCGGACGCGCTGGCCGCACGTGTTGATGGTTGCGATGCCAAACTGGTTATCACTGCCGACTTCGCTCCGCGCGGAGGCCGCAAGACGGCGCTGAAGGCCAATGCCGATCTGGCGCTGGAACATGCTGAAACCAAAGCTCAGGTTCTGATGGTGCGCCGCACCGGCGACGAAGTGAACTGGGTTGATGGTCGTGACCACGACTATAACGAGCTGGTGAAAACCGCGTCCGATGATTGCCCGCCAGAAGAAATGAACGCCGAAGATCCGCTGTTCATCCTCTACACCTCGGGTTCGACCGGTCAGCCGAAAGGCGTTGTGCATTGCTCAGGTGGCTATCTGGTCTGGGCGTCGATGACGCAAGAGATCACTTTCGATTACCATGATGGCGACATTTACTGGTGTACCGCTGACGTGGGCTGGGTGACCGGCCATTCGTATATCGTTTACGGCCCGCTGGCCAATGGTGCGACCACTGTGATGTTCGAAGGCACCCCGACCTATCCGGATGCCAGCCGCTTCTGGCAGGTTTGCGAAAAGCACAAGGTCAACCAGTTCTACACCGCGCCGACCGCGCTGCGCGCCCTGATGGGGCAAGGCAATGAGTTCGTCGAGAAATGCGATCTGAGCGATCTGAAGGTGCTGGGCACCGTGGGCGAGCCGATCAACCCCGAGGCCTGGACATGGTATCACGAGGTGGTCGGTAAGGGGAACTGCCCGATCGTCGATACATGGTGGCAGACCGAAACCGGTGGTCACATGATGACCCCGCTGCCGGGCGCACATACCGCGAAACCGGGTGCTGCAATGAAGCCATTCTTCGGCGTGCAGCCGGTGGTTCTGGAACCCACCTCGGGTGAGGAAATCCACGAGTATCCGACTGAAGGTGTGCTGTGCATGAAGGACAGCTGGCCTGGTCAGATGCGCACCGTCTGGGGCGACCATGAGCGGTTCGAAAAAACCTATTTCTCGGACTACAAGAACTACTATTTCGCCGGTGACGGCTGCCGTCGCGACGAAGATGGTGATTACTGGATCACCGGCCGCGTCGATGATGTGATCAACGTATCGGGTCACCGCATGGGCACCGCCGAAGTTGAAAGCGCCTTGGTCGCGCATGAGACTGTCGCCGAGGCCGCGGTGGTAGGTTATCCGCACGACATCAAAGGTCAGGGCATCTATTGCTATGTGACCCTGATGAACGGCGTGGAGCCGACTGAGGAACTGCGCAAAGAGCTGCGCACTTGGGTTCGCACCGAAATCGGCCCGATTGCCAGCCCCGACCTGATCCAATGGTCACCGGGCCTGCCGAAAACCCGTTCCGGCAAGATCATGCGCCGCATTCTGCGCAAGATTGCCGAGAACGACTATGGGGCACTCGGCGACACCTCAACCCTCGCCGATCCGTCGGTGGTGGATGAGCTGATCGACAATCGCATGAACAAGGCGTGATCGGATGGATGGCATGAAAACCCAATCGTCCGCCCCGGTTCTGATCCTGCTCGGCCCCCCTGGTGCCGGCAAAGGCACTCAGGCGCGGATGCTCGAAGAGAAATACAGTCTGGTGCAACTGTCGACCGGTGATCTTTTGCGCGCAGCCGTGGCTGCGGGTACCGAAGCTGGTCTGGCAGCGAAGGCGGTGATGGAAGCAGGTGAACTGGTCTCGGATGAGATCGTCATCAACATTCTGCGTGACCGCCTTGGGGACGCAGATTGCGCCAAAGGTGTGATCCTTGACGGCTTCCCGCGCACGACGGTTCAGGCCGAAGCACTGAATGCGCTGCTGGCGGAAACCGGGCAGCGGATCAATGCTGCGATCAGTCTTGAGGTGGATGACAGCGAAATGGTCACCCGGATCAGCGGTCGCTTTACCTGCGCGGACTGCGGTGAAGGGTATCACGACACATATAAGCAAACCGCCAAAGACGGCGTTTGCGACAAATGCGGCGGCACGGACATGAAACGCCGGGCCGACGATAATGCCGAAACAGTAGTGAGCCGCCTTGAGGCCTATCACGCGCAAACGGCACCGCTGGTTGCGTTCTACGACGCGGCCAATTGCCTGCAAAAAGTCGATGCCATGGGAGCAATCGACGATATCGCAGGTGCCCTCAGCAGCATTGTCGACACGGCAACCGGCTAAGGGAAAGGATGGCGGCCCCACGAGGGGGTCGCCTTTTAACGGAGAAGAGGGAGGAGGCTTCATGTCTGACAACTCATCCAACGATGCATATTGGTCTGCCAATGTGCGCATCATCAAGATCAGCCTCGTAATCTGGGCGCTGGTCTCATTCGGGTTCGGCATCCTGCTGCGTCCATTGCTGAGCGGCATCGCCGTCGGCGGAACCGATCTGGGCTTCTGGTTTGCCCAACAAGGTTCGATCCTGGTCTTCCTGGCGCTGATCTTTTTCTACGCCTGGCGGATGAACAAACTCGACGCCGAACACGGCGTGGAAGAGTAAGGGAGCTGGAAACAGATGGATCAGTTTACACTCAACTGGATGTTCATCGGGGCAAGCTTCTTGCTCTATATCGGCATCGCAATCTGGGCTCGCGCCGGATCGACGTCGGAATTTTACGCTGCGGGTCGTGGCGTTCACCCTGTAACCAACGGTATGGCAACGGCTGCTGACTGGATGTCGGCTGCGTCGTTCATCTCGATGGCAGGTCTTATCGCCTTCACCGGCTACGACAACTCGTCCTTCCTGATGGGTTGGACTGGCGGTTACGTGCTTCTTGCACTGCTGCTCGCCCCTTACCTGCGTAAGTTCGGCAAGTTCACCGTGTCGGAATTCATTGGCGACCGTTTCTACAGCCCGACCGCACGCCTTGTGGCCGTGATCTGTCTGATCGTTGCGTCAACCACATACGTGATCGGTCAGATGACCGGTGTTGGTGTTGCGTTTGGCCGCTTCCTTGAAGTGGACAAAACAACCGGCCTGTTCATCGGCGCCACGGTTGTGTTTGCCTACGCCGTGTTCGGCGGCATGAAGGGTGTGACCTACACTCAGGTTGCTCAGTACTGCGTTCTGATTGTTGCCTACACCATCCCGGCAATCTTCATCTCGCTGCAGCTGACCGGCAACCCGATCCCGGGTCTGGGCCTGTTTGGCGATCACGTCGCATCAGGTGAACCTCTGCTGGCCAAACTGGACACGCTGGTTCAGGAACTTGGGTTTGCGAGCTACACAGGACACCATGCGGATACGCTCAACATGGTACTGTTCACCCTGTCGCTGATGATCGGTACGGCTGGTCTGCCGCACGTGATCATGCGCTTCTTCACCGTGCCGAAAGTTGCTGACGCACGTTGGTCGGCTGGTTGGACCCTGGTGTTTATCGCGCTGCTGTACCTGACCGCTCCGGCTGTTGGTGCCATGGCTCGACTGAACCTGATCACCACCGTTTATCCTGAAAGCACTGCTTCGGCTCCGATCGATTACGAAGCACGTCCTGACTGGATGGCGACCTGGGAAAAGACCGGTCTTCTGAAGTACGAAGACAAGAATGGCGACGGCAAAATTCAGTGGTACAACGAGAAGTCGGCTGACTTTGCTGCGACCGCTGAAGAGCGTGGCTGGAAAGGTTCCGAGCTTTCGGTGAACCGTGACATCCTCGTGCTGGCCAACCCGGAAATTGCACAGCTTCCAGGCTGGGTGATTGCTCTGGTGGCTGCTGGTGGTCTTGCGGCTGCTCTGTCGACCGCTGCGGGTCTGTTGCTCGCGATCTCGTCGGCTGTCTCACACGACCTTATCAAAGGCGCGATCAATCCGAACATTTCGGAAAAAGGCGAACTTCTGTCCGCCCGGATCGCAATGGCCGTGGCCATTTGTGTGGCAACCTATCTGGGTCTGAACCCACCGGGCTTCGCGGCTCAAACCGTGGCACTCGCCTTCGGTCTGGCTGCTGCGTCGATCTTCCCGGCTCTGATGATGGGCATCTTTACCAAGGTGAACAACAAAGGTGCCGTGGCCGGTATGCTGGCAGGTCTGATCATTACCCTGATCTACATCTTCCTGCACAAAGGCTGGTTCTTCATCCCGGGCACCAACAGCTTCACGGATGCTGATCCGCTGCTCGGCACCATCAAGTCGACCTCGTTCGGCGCCATCGGTGCAATGATCAACTTCGCAGTTGCCTTCGTTGTGTCGAAATCGTCCGATCCGATCCCGGCCGAAGTTGAAGATCTTGTGGAAAGCGTTCGCGTACCGAAAGGTGCAAGCGCCGCTCTGGACCACTAAAAACTAAGTTGAAGGCCGCCCCGCCGGGCGGCCTTCTTCCCTTTTGCCTCAAAGCGTGTATTCCTTTGCTGGCAACAAGAATTTCAAGGGCTTGACCATGCCTCTTTCCCCCGATCAGATCGAACGTTTCCTAAAATCCGTACACCCCTATGACAGCCTTTCTGGTGAAAAGGTCAAAGAGCTGGTGCCCAATATCGTGCCGAGTTCCTTTGCCAAAGGTGACGTAATCTATGATCTGAACACTGAGCTGGATGGGCTTTATGTCATCTATGAAGGTGACGTTGAGGTGCGCGACGAAAACAGCGTATTGATCTCTCATCTGCATCTGCGCAATTCCTTTGGTGAACGGGGTTTGATGCGCAACGGGCGCGCGGTGACCCGGGCGGTTGCAGAAAGCGACACCACACTTCTCCTGCTTCCAAAAGACGTGTTCTGGGCGCTCAACAAAAGCGACGAAGCAGTCCGCCGCTTTTTTGATCGCAGCCGTCAGCAGAAGACCGAAACGAACGATCTGTCGACAGTGACTGTTGACAATCTGATGGCACCGAATCCAATCACCTGCCCGGCAGACACCACAATTCAATCCGCCGCCGAAATGATGGGTGAACACCGGATCTCGTCACTTTGCATAACCGATCAGGACCGATTGACCGGCATCCTGACAACCCGCGATCTGACCCACAAAGTTGTTGCCAAAGCACGCGACATATCCGGACCTGTTGCGGATGTTATGGTGACCAAGCCAATTACACTCAGCCCGTCCTCCATTGGGTCAGACGTATTGCACCTGATGATGGAAAAACGCATCGGCCATATTCCGATTGTTGAGGCAGGCAAACTTGTGGGCATCGTGACCCAAACCGATCTGACGCGCTTCCAGACGGTAAGTTCCGCTGAACTTGTGCGCGAGATTGCAATGGCAAGCTCGGCAGGTGAGATGAAAGAGATCACCGCCCGGATCCCCAAGCTTTTGGTACAACTGGTTGGATCCGGCCTGTCCCACCAGATTGTCACCCGCCTGATCACCGATGTGGCCGACACCGTTACCCGCCGCCTGTTGACCCTTGCCGAAGATAAATTGGGATCGCCACCGGTGCCGTATCTGTGGCTGGCCTGCGGCAGTCAGGGGCGACAGGAGCAAACTGGGGTAAGCGATCAGGACAACTGCCTGATCTTGTCCGATGACGTGACCGATACAGACCGCGACGGCTATTTCGCCCAATTGGCCAAATTTGTCTGTGATGGGCTGGATACCTGCGGCTATGTCTATTGCCCCGGTGACATGATGGCCACAAATCCGCGCTGGTGTCAGCCGGTGTCGGTGTGGAAAAAGTACTTCGTCGGCTGGATCAACAAACCCGATCCGGAAGCGCAGATGCTGGCATCGGTTATGTTCGACCTGCGCCCCATTGGCGGCGACGACACGCTGTTTGATGGTTTGCAAAAGGCCACGCTGGAGATGGCCGAGAAGAACTCGATCTTCGTCGCCCACATGGTGTCAAACAGCCTGAAACACACCCCGCCGCTGGGGTTGCTTCGCGGGTTTGCCACAATCCGGTCGGGCGAGCATAAAAACCAGCTCGACATGAAACATAATGGTGTGGTGCCAGTGGTTGATCTCGGTCGGATCTATGCCTTGCAGGGAAAGCTGAGCGAAGTGAACACCCGCGCCCGCCTGGAAGCCGCCCAGCGTGCTGGCGTACTCAGTGGTTCCGGCGGCAGCGACCTGCTTGACGCCTATGATCTGATTGCCGACACCCGGCTGGAACATCAGGCTGCCCAGATCCGTCAGGGTCAGGCCCCCGACAATTTTCTGTCCCCCTCCGACCTGTCCGATTTTGAACGCAGCCACCTGCGCGATGCATTTGTGGTGGTGAAATCAATGCAAAGTTCAATTGGACATGGTCGCGGGGCCTTCAGTTAAACGCACAAACAGAGAGGACATCAGATGTTTTACGAATTGGTTGCCACCCTGTTTGCAGGGTTTGCAATGGCCGGGGTGGTGATGCTGTTAAACCACGCCACCCGCGGTCGCCTTCCCAAATGGGCGATGCCCGTTGGCGCGGGGCTTGCGATGATCGCAGCGACAATTGCCAACGAATACGCTTGGTATGATCGCACTGTGGACGCGATGCCCGAAGGGTTGAGCGTCATCATGAAACATGAAAACCGCGCTATCTATCGCCCATGGTCCTATGCCGTCCCGTTTGTGGACAGATTTGTCGCCGTGGATGATCTTACAGAGCGCACCCACCCCGAACACCCCAATCTGCGCATCGTCGAAACGCTTTTCATGGGACGTTGGGCTGCCCCCGAAAAACTCATCGTTTTGGTGGACTGCGCCACAATGAAGCGCGCGCAACTGATGGATGAGGTCTCATTTGGAGATGGGGGGTCTGTGGATGGAGTCAGCTGGATCGCGTCAGATCAGGATGATCCGCTGATCGCACATGTCTGCGCCACCGGGGCCGGGTCATGAAACCGCTCGCCCGCCTATCCTTGCGATTCAGAAACTTTCTGTTCTTTGCGCTCCTCGCAATGATGTCGATCGGAGCAACCCTCGGGGCGCTCTACATTGGCTATCTGCGCGTCGGGGAGGTAGGCGTTGCATCGGGGTTTATTTTCGCAGGCGTAATGGCGTTTTTTGCCCAGCTTGCTGTCACTGCCAGCATCTGGTTTCTCTTTGATGAAAACATCGCCCGCCCTATTGAAAAACTCGCCGTGAGCCTACGCGCCAAAGTGCACGCCAAAGCGGGCGGGATCGACGCCCATGAAGGACGTTATTTGGGTGATCTTGTACATGCGACCGCATCTGTTGCTGAACAACTGTCCAACTCGACACTGGTTCAGGCCAGCGAGGTTGCCCAGGAAACAGCGAAGTTGAATGCTGACAAAGCACGATTGACAGCGCTCTTGTCCGACATCCCGCTTGCGATGGTGCTGATCAGCCCAAACCACCAGATCGTGCTATATGACAGCCAGGCTGCGGGTATTTTGTCGCAAGTTTCCCCACCCAGATTGAACGCTTCGATTTTTGAGTATTTTCAGGAAGGGCCCTTCATGAAGGCCCACAAGAAAATGGTGGAAACCGGATCTGAACAAAAATTCTCCGACCGTTCTGCCCATTTCGCATTTCAATTCGAAGCGCGGATCAAGCCGCTGGACAGCGGTGATGGCTACATGCTGGTCATTGACGAAACACAAGCCGAATTTGCCCCGGAAGCTGCCCGCCCGGTCGTTTTCGATTTCGATTTGATGGAAGCCGACAGCACCACCGACTTGTGGACCGCAGACCTGAATGATCTCACATTTGTGGTGTTCGATACCGAAACAACCGGGTTGCAACCTCACAAAGACGAAATTGTTCAGATCGGTGCCGTGCGTGTTGTGAAGTCGAAAATCATCGCGGGAGAAGAAATCAACATGCTGGTCGACCCGGGACGCCCCATTCCGCCAGCCTCGACCAAGGTCCATGGGATCACCGATGCCATGGTAAATGGTGCCGATACAACAATACCCGCGACGCAAAAGCTTCACAGCTTTGCCATCGGGTCGGTTCTGGTTGCCCATAATGCCCCGTTTGACATGGCTTTTCTTCACAATCATGAAAAAGAGGCTGGGCTGTCATGGGATCATCCAATTCTGGATACTGTGCTTTTGTCTGCGGTCCTGTTTGGCCGCACCGAAGTGCATACGCTCGATGCACTCTGTGAAAGACTTGACGTAGAGATCCCCCCCGAGCTTCGGCACACAGCGCTTGGCGACGCCCATGCCACTGCAGAAGTCCTGTGCAAGATGCTTGCCATGTTGCAATCAAGAGGGATCTCGACCCTCTCCGAAGCGGTGGCAGAAGCGAAAACACACTCGCGTCTGCTGAAAGATCTGAACTAACACACCCGCGGGACCGGAACAGGTTTCTAGCGTCAACCAAAGCCACGATCTATCAACCGCCGCTGAACCCGGCCGGGGTAGTCGGTCACGATGGCGTCGACTTGCAGGTCAATCATCCGCTCGATGTCGGCAGGCTCATTCACCGTCCAGACCGCCACACAAAGACCGCATTCCCGCGCAAGGGCCAGATCATCTGCCGTTAAGTCCCTGACATTCGGACACCACAGCGAACCACCGGCCTCATCGAACATTTCGCTGAAAGCCTACAGCCTTACGTGTTGGACCCCACAAACGGATAGGTCGGGGTGGTGAGATCCCGACAGATGCTTGCTGAACGCAGCTTGCTCGGTGAATAGTGACCACACTGGCCCATGACGCAGCAAAAATTCTTGAATTAGGTCAGAGACTTGCGCCCGATCATGTAATCGATTGTATGAAGCAAGGCCACGACTAAAGCGTTCTGCAAATGCTTACCCTTGCCGTGACCGACAAACTCATCATTGTCCCGGGTATCCGAGCGACGCAAATGACATTGCCAGTGGCCGTCGGGTTCAAGTGCTGTGCCGGTTATGTGAATGGTCCAGCCGGGGACCAGCTTGTCAATCAGCTGGATGGTTTCTTCGACGGATAACCTCTCGCCCGGTTTCTGCATCAAACCGTCTGCGATCGTATAGTCCAACAGCACCTTGACGACCGCGTGAGACCACGCCGCGTCAAACGTATCCGCTATCTCGATGCGTTCTGCCAATTCTTTGATATCCATGGCCATTCAACACCCCCCCAATTCGCTTGCAGACAATCCTCGCTTGCCTGTTGGATAGCACATTATCCACACCTGCCACCTTGACCCGGATCAACGAGAATTTGGGTGGAAAGGGCTATGAATAAGGGGCATATGCCGGGAGGATTGCATGACACGTGCTCCAAAAGAAACGTCTTCGATGCTAATTTGGCTGGATAAGATTTCACGGTCAGACATTGCGAAAGTTGGCGGGAAGAATGCATCTCTCGGAGAGATGCTGCAATCTCTTGCAGATAGTGGGATCCGGGTGCCTCCCGGATTTGCAACCACGGCAGATGCCTATCGCAGTTTCATTTCTGCCAACGGTCTGGATCAGAAGCTTAGGGAAGTCCTGTCAAAACTTGACGCAAACCGAACCACTCTGGCCTCTGCGGGACAGGAGATCCGCACCGCCATCTCTGAGGGAGTGTGGCCGGATGATATCGAAAGTGACATTCGGACCGCTTATCGCGAGTTGGGAGTACGTGTAGGGCTGGACGAGCCTTCTGTCGCGGTGCGTTCATCGGCAACGGCCGAAGACCTTCCAGATGCAAGTTTTGCCGGTCAGCAGGAAACCTTTCTTAATGTGCAGGGTGAAGAGGCATTGCTCTCAGCCTGTAAAAACTGTCTGGCCTCCCTGTTTACCGACCGGGCGATCACCTACCGGCAAATCAAAGGCTTTGATCACCTTGAGGTTGCCCTATCAGTCGGTGTTCAGCACATGGTCCGGTCGGATCAAGCTGGATCAGGTGTCATGTTTTCAATCGACACAGAAAGTGGGTTCGACAAGGTTGTGCTCATCAATGCAGCTTGGGGGCTGGGTGAAAATGTCGTGCAGGGTCATGTCGATCCGGATGAATATCAGGTCTACAAACCCTTTCTTGAGCAGGCCAACCTGATCCCGATTGTCCACAAGGCGCTTGGGGCAAAAGAAATCAAGATGATCTATGGGCACGAGGAAGGGGCCCCAACCCGGAATGTTCCCACGTCCAAAGCCGAACGCTCAAAATTCGTTCTTTCCGATCCTGAAATCCTGGAACTGGCGCGTGCAGCTATAAAAATCGAAGCCCACTACGGCGTCGCCATGGATATCGAATGGGCAAAGGACGGTGAAACCGGTCAGATGTATATTGTGCAGGCTCGCCCCGAAACTGTGCAATCGCGCCGGGAAGCAGATGCATTCAAGACTTACCGGCTCGACGAAACCGGGGAGCGTCTTCTGACTGGTCTGAGCGTTGGCAATTCCGTCGCCTCAGGTGAGGTCTGCATGATCCAGGACAGTGCGGACATGGATCGCTTTGTTGACGGTGGGATCCTCGTCACCTCGAACACCGACCCGGATTGGGTTCCCATCATGAAACGCGCAGCTGCCATTGTCACGGATCATGGTGGCCGCACCTCTCACGCGGCGATCGTTAGCCGAGAGCTTGGCGTGCCGGCGATCGTGGGCACCTCTCATGCGACTGAAATCCTGCATGATGGTCAGCTCATTACCGTTTCCTGCGCTGAAGGAGAGACAGGGATCATTTATGCCGGCAAAGCCCAAGTCACGGTCGAAGAACGGCATTTGAACCAAATCCCCTCAACAAGGACCAACGTCATGCTGAACCTGGCAAATCCCGCGGCAGCTTTGCGCTGGTGGAGATTGCCCGCAGATGGGGTTGGGCTGGCGCGAATGGAATTCGTGATCAACAACGAGGTGCAAGTACACCCGCTGGCGCTCACCCGCTTTGAAGAACTCACTGACACCGGCGTTCAAAATGAGATCGACCAACTCACGCGGGGTTACGAGAACAAAACGGATTATTTCGTTAAGAAACTGGCGATGGGGCTCTCGCGGATTGCCGCAACATGGTATCCAAATCCCACCATCATCCGGATGAGCGACTTTAAGACGAATGAATATGCCGACCTTTTGGGAGGGCGGCAATTCGAACCGGCCGAGGAAAACCCGATGATCGGTTTTCGGGGGGCGTCCCGCTACTATGACGATGCCTACCGGGATGGGTTTGCTTTGGAATGTCAGGCGATCCGGCATCTTCGTGAAGCGATGGGATTTGACAATGTTATCGTCATGATCCCGTTCTGCCGCACGGTCGAAGAAGCCGAACGTGTGCTTTCCATAATGGCCGATCACGGGCTTGAACGCGGCAAGAATGGGCTTCAGGTCTATGTCATGTGTGAGATCCCATCAAATGTGATCGAAGCGGAAGCCTTTGCCGAACGCTTTGACGGGTTTTCCATTGGGTCAAACGATCTGACACAACTGACACTTGGCGTAGACCGGGATTCTGCAGCGCTTGCGCATCTGTTCAGCGAGCGGGATCCGGCCGTTCTCTGGATGATCGAAACGGTCATTAACAAAGCCCACAGCGCCGGACGAAAAGTGGGGCTCTGTGGTCAGGCACCGAGCAACGACCCCGATTTCGCGCGCCTGCTCGTTCAGGCGGGCATCGACACGATCTCGGTTACACCGGATAGCTTTTTCGCGGTTAAGGAAAACGTTGCGGACGCCGAGGCGACCTAGGGGCCATCAGAGCAACCAGAACAAGCCTGACGTGAAACGCCTGGAAATAATATTCGGGATTATCGTTGAATTCACTTCGCGGCTCCCTAATTCACGGCGATTTCCCGCAGTCTTACTCGGCCAGCTCACGCCCCTCCAACACCCCAAATGCAAACCTCGCATCACTCAACTCGACATAAAGTGAAGGAGTTTTTAGATGTCGTATCTCGTGAACAACTGCTGGGGTGACAATGATCTGGAGCGTGCCACCGTCCCCTTCATACTTGCCTGTGCCGCCGCAAACCGGGGAGAGGCTCGGATGTTTCTGACCTGCGATGCGCTGAATTTGGTGGTGCGGGGAGGGGCAGAGGGGCTGACCGCATCAGGCTATAGCCCCATCAAAGACCTGATCGATGAATTCGTCGAAAAAGATGGTCGAATTTACGTCTGTAAGGTTTGTGCTGGCGTGATGAACATCACCCAAGACGATCTGATCGAGGGGGCCATGATCGGAACCGCACCCGATATGATGGACTATCTGGAGACCGGAGCAAAGATGTTGGCGTAATCTGACTGCGGTCAGAGAGACACTCTGACCGCCCCAACACATATGGAGGGTAAAATGGCAAAACTTGGTATTCTTCTTGCCTGCGAACACTATCCCGAAGTTGTGGCAGAACCTGCACGGGTGGACGCCCAATTGCGTCTGTGGCTTCAGGACGCCGGACATGACATCAACGGGATCAGGGTATTCAACTGTTTTCTTGGCGATTTTCCTGAGTGCGACACCGATTGCGATCTGTGGATCGTTAGTGGGGCGCTGATCGATTTGAATCACAGTTACGAGAGCAGGTTATGCGGCTTTCTGTGCGCAGTTGCGGCTGCGGGACGACCTTTGATGGCTCTGAACCATGGAGAGCATGTTGTTCATAAAGCTCTGGCAGCGGATGGTGCGTCTCCCCCGGCAACCCCTGAATTACCACGAAGTATTCGAAACCCGTTCAACAGCTTCTGGAGAAGCGATACGCTCTTCGCTTTTTCTGCATCAAGTCGTTCATTGAAGGCCTTACCCCGGCCTACCGAGTTGATGGATTTGGGCTTCATCAAACGGTTTGCCGCCTAAGGCAACCCCGCCTTTTGCAGACCCGAAACATAGATTTCGATCTGGTCTGCATCACGCAGATAGAACAGCCGTTCACGCACAAAATCACTGGTGATCCCCGGACGAGCGGATTGCAAATCGGCAACCGCTCGTTTCGCCTCACCCATTCGGCCCAGATGCGCGAGCGCCGATGCGCGGATTGCGATAGGCCAATAATGGGAATTGGGCACGGTTTCTGCTTCTGTCGCCCATTCCACCGCCTTTTCATAAGCCCCCTGGAACAGCAAGGCCGTGGCACCATAACCAAGGAATGCCCAGCGATAGGGGTCGGCGGGGCTGATGCGGACGGCTTCGTTGAAGCAATCCATCGCGTCGTCAAGCTGACCTGAATAGGCCATGGAATCCCCTAGCCCGCAATGGGCCTGCGCCATCCCGGGATTTAGCGCGATCGCAGCCTTCAGATCGGCAATCGACCGGTCATATTCCCCGCGTGCCAGATAGACCCGGCCCAGCGCAAATCTGGCAACGGCCTCGTCCGGCTCCAACCTTGCAGCAACGCGCGCCAGTTCCAGAGCCTCATCTAGCAGATCCGGTAGGTTCTCGGCTTCAAAGTAGATGGCCGAAATGACGAGCGCATAAGACAGGCGCGCATAGGCCAGCCCAAAATTCGGATCCAGTTCGATGGCCCGCCGAAAGTATTTCTGCGCTTCCAGATTGGTGTTGCCGTTGAATTCATACTGGATTGCCAAACCACGATGATAGCAATCCCAGGCACCCATATCCTCAAACGCAACCTCACGTGACGAACGGCCGGCGCGCCGTTCCAATTCCGCCTCGACCGAGGCGGCGATAGTCTCGGACAAGTCATCGAGCAGCTTGAACATATCATCCGCCTGCCGGTCATATCGCGCCACCCAGACATAGCGAGCGGTTGTTGGCTCTGCCAATTGAGCAGTCAGGCGAATACGATTTCCGATGGCGCGCAGCGAGCCATGGACAACATAATCGAGCCCAAGCTCTTTCCCCAATTGGCTCATCTCTCCGCTGGTCAGGCGGGGTCCATCATGCTCAAGGCTTGCTTTTACGTCGAGCCAGCTGAAGCGGGACAGGTTGGTGGTGACATCTTCGGTCAAGCCTTCGACGAACATGGGTTGAGGGCTTTCGGATTCCAATGTTGCAAATGGAACGACGGTAATGCTGGTCCGCCCCGTAGCCGCGTCGTCAGATGTAGAGGGTAAATCTGCAGGTACTTTAACCTCAGCTTCCTGAGCAAAAAAACCTTCGGAGCGGATCTCCTCCATCAGTTTCAAAAGCTCTCCGCCCGGGCCGACACCAAGTTCTTTTTGCAGGGTCTCCTGATAGGTGTTGAACTGCTGAACGGCTGCCGCGCGTTCCCCCCGCTGGGCGAGGATGCGGATCAACACGGCCTGTGACGCGTCACGCAATGGATCAATGGCCACCATGCGGCGCGCGAATTCCTGCGCTTCGGCGTTCTGCCCCTGTTTCTGGGCGTTTTTTGCGGCCCGCTCCAACACCGTTTGGGCCAGGATCGAATACCGCTGCCGCTCTGACACGATCCAGTCCTCGAACTCGGCTTGCTGGCCAAACAACCCATCCAACAGCGGACCTTTCATCAACGCGATGGCCTCAAGGTCAGCCTGTGGGGTGTCCTGCGCTACGAGTTGCGAGAACCTGTCGACATCAATCGAAACAAGCTCGGGGTTCAGGCCAACGCGATCACCGTCAACCATGATTGTGACACCATCCGGGTGGAGCAGCGTCCTTTTCAGCTTTGCTATGGCTTGCCGCAGGCTTTGCCGCGCCTGATCGGTAAACCTATCCCCCCAAAACAACGCGGTCAGTCGGTCGCGCGTTGGGGGCATTTCAGTATTCAAGGCGAGATAGGCAAGCAACCCGAGCGTTTTGGCCCCGGTCAACGGTATCGTCGCACCGGTAGAATCCGTGACCGTGAGTTTTCCAAACAGGCTTATGGAAATCATGGGAAATGCCTCTATTAGCTTTTTCAGCATAAACCGACATTCTCTAAATCCGCAAAGAATCCGCCAATACCGCCATAAATGACGGAAGAATACGCTGACAGAGTTGGAATTCACGAGCGGTTTCACGGTGATTTCACGCTCACCTGCGGTCGGTGAGCGACAAATGGAACACAAGCTATCCAAACTCAAAGGACTGAAACCATGACTTACGTCACCGATATCCCTGACCGCATGAAATCAAAGCTTCCACGCGAAAATATCGTTGGCCCCTATTCCAAATGGCCCCGGAAAACCAAAACCTCGCGCCGCAAGAAACTGGCTGTTGCCAGCTCTGTCGGGGTTGCAGCTGTGTTCGTTCACTGCGTTGCACCGCTGCTGGCCTGATTGCGTGAATTTCGACGAAAGGGAGCTGATATGTCATACTCGCCAATACATACACAGATGAATGCCGTGGTCCGACTGGACCCGGCAGGACAAAAGGACACCGTTGCCATGTCAGGACCAAGGAATTCCATCTTGGACACGGTCGGCCAGACACCGATTGTGCGGATCAACAATATTGGCCCCAAACATGTGACCCTCTACGCCAAGCTAGAGGCTTTTAATCCACTTGGCTCAGTGAAGGATCGCTTTGCCTTGGCTGCCATCGAGACGGCCGAGGCAAACGGCACCCTGAAGCCCGGTCAAACTGTGATCGAGGCCACCTCCGGCAACACTGGTATTGGGTTGGCCATGGTCTGTGCAGCCAAGGGTTATCCATTGGTCGTGACAATGGCTGAAAACTTCAGCGTCGAACGTCGCAAGCTGATGCGCTTTCTTGGCGCCCGGGTCATTCTGACCCCCGCCGCAGAAAAGGGCTCAGGCATGATCGCCAAGGCTGAAGAGCTGGCCGAAAAGCATGGCTGGTTTCTAGCTCGGCAGTTCGAGAATGAAGCCAACGCCGATATGCACTCTCGCACCACTGCACAGGAAATCCTGAATGACTTTATCGAGATTGGGCTCGATTACTGGGTGTCCGGCTTCGGGACCGGAGGTACTCTGAAAGGAGTGTCGCGAGTGCTGCGCGCCGAAAGTCCCAACACCAAAATCGTTGTCACCGAACCTGACAACGTCCCAATCCTATCTAGCGGAATTGCACAGGAACGTGACGACGAAGGCCGCCCCTCGGTAAGCCACCCGATGTTTCGCCCACATCTGATGCAGGGCTGGTCGCCTGACTTCATCCCGAAACTGGCGCAGGATGCGTTGGATGCGGATGTGATTGATGCCTACCAACCGATCGCGGGTTCCGATGCGCTGCAAGCGTCGCGTGACCTCGCGCAGAAAGAGGGCATCTTCTGTGGCATCAGTGGTGGGGCGACTTTTGCCGCCGCCCTGAAACTGGCCGAAACCGCCCCGGAGGGCAGTCGTATCCTCGCAATGATCCCGGATACCGGCGAGCGCTACATGACCACCCCTCTCTTCGAGGATATCGCTGAGACGATGTCTGACGAGGAAATGGAGATCTCCCGTTCCACCCCCCGCTACCGCTTTGACATCTCGGGCGGAACAGCGATTGACGCGCCAGAGGAAGAGGCCAAGCCACATGCCACCGCATTTGTTGAGAAGGTTCTTGCCGAACAACCGGTTGTCATGTTCGCGCTGGAATGGTGCGAGTTCTGCTGGTCGGTCCGCAAAATGTTCGCCGAGGCGGGCATCCCCTACCATTCCGTCGATCTGGATTCGGTGGCACTGCAGGACAATAACCTTGGTGGCGATATTCGCGTTGTGTTGCGTAACCTGACCGGTGCACCGACAATCCCGCAGATTTTTGTCGCTGGGAAACATATCGGAGGAGCCACGGAAACCTTCGATGCATTCAATGACCGGTCGATACATGATCGGCTAACGGAAGCCGGTGTTGCCTTTGACGCTGACATGCAGCGCGACGCCTACAGTTTCCTTCCAACTTGGTTGCATCCGCGATGAACGACCGTATCGACATCCCTCCCTATCTGGCGGCCCTCAACCGGGCCGCCAGCTATGGGCAAGAGTTCCGCCAGCGCTCTCACCCTTTGCATCCGCAAGCGACTGTGCCTGAATTGCGCAGGGCGTTTTGCGTTGATTTACCCGAACAGGGCCTGTCGCCCGAGCAGGTGATCGACGACCTTATCGCAGCGGCAGAACCCGGATTGGTGGGCAACACGGATCCCAACTTCTTTGCATGGGTGATGGGAGGGTCCGATCCCGTTGGGGTAGCCGCAGATTGGTTGACATCTGTCTGGGGGCAAAACGCAGGGATTTTTCAGACCGCCCCTGCCGCCGCAATCGCAGAAGAGGCCGTATCAGGCTGGCTCTTGGATCTTCTCGATTTGCCGCGCGAAAGTTCGGTCGGTTTTGTCACCGGCGCAACCATGGCGGCCTTTGTCGGCCTGGCCGCCGCGAGATCCGAAGTTCTGTCACGCGCGGGCCACGACTTTGAAGAGCAAGGTCTTCAGGGCGCACCCAAAATACATATCTTCATCAGCGAGGACGCCCATGCCACCAATTTTGCCGCACTCCGCTTCCTGGGGTTCGGGTCGGCGAACATCATCAAGCTGCCCTGTGACGAAGCAGGCTTGTTGTCGGTGGACGCCCTGTCGCGGGCGATAGATGCAACCGCTGGTCCCAAAATCATCGTCACCCAGGCCGGTCATATCAATTCTGGCGGATTTGAAGATTTCCCGGCCATAACCACACTTGCCAAAGCGCATAATGCCTGGGTTCATGTCGATGGTGCATTTGGCCTTTGGGCACGGGTTCTACCGGAGAAGTCCGGATTGACGGATGGACTGGAACAGGCCGACAGCTGGTCGGTCGACGGCCATAAATGGCTGCAGGTTCCCTATGATTCCGGCTTTGCAATCGTGAAAGATTCGCAGGCTCACCGACGAGCGATGGACATCTCGGCCAGCTATCTCAACCAATCACCGGGGGATGGCCGCAACCCAACGGAATTCAATCCCGAACTGTCGCGTCGCGCGCGGGGGTTTGCCGCTTGGGCCGTGCTGAGAGCCGCCGGACGCAGCGGCATTCGCGAGATTGTTGAACGCCACTGTCTTGCCGCCAGCTATCTGACCGAACAATTAGAGAATCTTCCCGGAATAAGGGTACTGAACAAGGTCCATCTAAATCAGGTCGTCGTCACCTTGGACGAGACTTTTGACGACCGAAACAGCATGGTCGTCCGGCTTGCCGATCAGATTAACCTGTCCAAACGGTTTTTCGTACGCCCTGCAGAGTGGCGAGGGCAGACGGTCCTGCGGTTTTCAATCATTTCTCATCAAACGGATCTGAACCATGTAGAAAGGTTGGCTGAGTTCGTTGGGAAGGTTTTGGAAGAGCTCAAGCGATAGTGCACCACGCAGGGCGCTGGTTTCAATGTCTGACGTCAGCACCTATGGGACCAATTAGGTCAATTTTCTAAGAGAGTGTTTCTGGCTCATCGTAATCACTGAGGAGTGGACGATGAGAAAGACAACAAAGAGCCCTGACGAGAAGATCGTAAAAGACATCAAACGCGCAACCCGAAAGCAGCATTCATCGGAAGAGAAGATCCGGATCGTTCTGGACGGCCACCGTGGCGAAGACAGCATTGCGGAGCTGTGTCGCCGTGAGGACATTATCCCGGCCCGTTTCTCTTCTACCCAGACAAATGACTCAAACGGGTTTTGCAAAGGAATGGATCATGGACTATCCAAAATGACTGACCACACCACAGCACGCTGAAGCTGCAACCAAAGTCAGCTAAAGGCCGATAAAGGCACGGTTACGTCGGGCGGAGAGGCGAGTTCGAAATAGTCGGATAGCAGGTGATCGCTTTTTTAACGGGAGGAGCTGAGATTGAGCTCTCTCCAGCGATCTAGGGTTGCTGTCACGTCGCCGTTCCTCACCGTCGCGACCACAAGACTGCCATGCCGGCCTGCGATTAGCAGGTGGTTTCCGGTCGTTTTAGGTAGGGCGAAAACCAGAATCCCGTTGGTTTCGAGGGTTCCAAGCAGGGGAAACTTGGGCGATAGCAGGTCTTCGAGCGAGTTGTCAGCCCAGTCCGTGACAAACCCGGCCTCGGCGCCCTCGCCGCAGACCAGCGTTGCCTCCTCGCCCTCGATCAGGATTGCGGCCCGCAGCGATGGCTGAAGCGCGTCAAGCAACGCTTCGTGCGACGAGCCCTCTTTCGTTTCGAACAATACCTCGCCGGACAACCCTGCCGCCCTGGCGATGGCCGCTGGCTCGATGCCGACATGCGACGGGTTGGTCTCATCTCCGAGCGGGTCAGATGTGACCGCAATTCTGGAACCTCTTTCACAGAGTGTGATGAAGAGGTCGGATAGCATTCGCACCTCTTCACCCCCGAGATCATCTCGGTCGAAGAGCGCCACCTGTTCGGCGGTAAGACCCCGCGGAGGCGGTGCCAGCAACCTGACCAGCCGTCGGCCCAGCGCTTCGCAGATAAAGCGCGATCCATCGTCAAATTCGAAGCTGAGACGCTGGGCAAGAACCGCCGCATCCACCTGTTCAAGCATGCGGGCGACGCCGTCCGGTCCAGTCCCGTATCGGATCCGGCCCGATGTCGTCGTTCCGTCCCGCGCCGATCGCCTCAGGACTTCCTTTAACCGGTCAAGATCACTCATTGTGCGGTGCTCTCGCCGACAAGGGCCGCACGGGCATTTTCGATCAGTCTTTCAAACCCGACTTCGGCAGAGCAGATGCAGCACAATGCTTCGCAGGGGTCCGCAAGGTTCCTGAAAAAGCCCCGACTTCCCGTTGGCGAAAGGAACAACACGTGTTCGACAGGTTCTTCGCCTTTCGGGGCAGCGTCAAACAGGTCCGCGGCACAGGTGCAGAGTACGTCGAGGTATTCCTGCGGGTAATGCAGGGCTCCATCTGAACTAAGCACGGTACGCGATCCCAGATCGACGTATACCGCGAGTTCGCAATCAGCGAGCGTGTTGCGAAAAGCGTTGAGCGCTGTTGGGGTCATCGGCAGTCGGCCTCCAGTCTTCTGGTCGTCAGGCACGATCTTGCACCTAATGGGCGCCTGCTACAATCGCGAATGTTCGCGATCAGGACCGCTAGATCAACGAACCGGACGCAGCACGTCGCGGGCGCCTACTCCGCCCCGATGAACCCGTGCGTACGGCCACCCGCCGCGGCACCACCCGGTCGGTCGGCGCGTCTTCCACCGCTTCGAGCTCGGGGGGCTTTTCTGAGCCGGAGACAACAGCTCTGGAGAAGGCAGGGGAGTCCGCATCAGGAGTGGCGCGATTTTGCACTAGGGGTTCGGTCTCGCCGCTTTCGGCAAAATAGTCCGCTTCCATCGAATCTGCCGCGTGAAGTTCGGACGCGTTGTCCTGCGGATCGAAGGTAAGCACATTTTCGAAGTCCTCAATGATCTCCTGAAGCTCGGCCAGAACTGTATTCAAGCCGGATTCGTTCCAAGCTTCTGGATCGTCTTCGGCGCCCTGGGCAACGGTAAGAGAAACCGGAATAACCGCTCGGAACATTGATCCCGCCTCACGCTGCACACGGCTTACCACGCGCTGCTGGTCCTCCTTCGACAAGACTTTGTCCATGCGGGTTATCAGAATCAGGCTACGCCGGAATAGTCGCTCGGGCACGTCTTCCCACATCGCCGCCTCGGATTGACGCCAGGCCTGGGTGGCAGGCGTGCACCAGATCACCGCATCGGCCAGTGGCAACATACTCTGCCAGATGTCTTCAGTGATGTTCGGGTCGGAACTACCGGGCATGTCGATGATGTCGCAGGCTTCGAGAATGTCGGCCTGGACGAATTTCCGGATTGCGCGGGTGTTGCTGATCGTGACCTCCTCATCCGGCTCGGCGTCGAGTGGTTCTTCCGTTCCGTCCATCGCGATGCGGACGGCGGGACCCTCGCCTTGCGCAAACCAGACTGGGGGCACTTGCGTTGCCGTCACCTGCACCTGCGAAAACGCCTCATGCATCAACAAATTCGCCAGCGTGCTTTTGCCCGCGCTGAACTCGCCCATCAGGGCAATTCGGGGTTTTCTGGGCAACGCGGCTTTTTTCGACTTGAGATTGGCAATCATAGCGCAGCCCTCCATTCGTTACGCGGGTTGATTTCGGAGAGGAACACCAAAGAGTCGTTCAGTGTGTTCTCAGTTTCGGGCAAGTTCATTTCAGTGCGTTGCCGGAGCGTCTCAATCTCGGTCTCGGTCTGGTTCGCGAGATGGAGCAGGTGCGACCGCTCGGCATCAAGAAACTCCGTGAAGATATCCCGTGCAGAATGGGAGTAGACGTCTGCGTGACTGGCACGGAGCGAAGCTAGGATCGGTTCGATCTCGGCGTCAATCAGCGCTGCGTATTCTTCTGCAAATTTATGGTACGTTTGCCTGCGGCGGCGCCACCATTTTGTCCACCAGCTTCCTTTCACATCGAGAGCGATTGTGCTGCCGAGGATGACCGGCGGAGGCGGGGGTGGCATCACTGCTGGCGCAAGCGCTGCAGCATCGTCGGAAAGCTGGTACGCCCTGATATAAAGGGTCCGGATTTCGTCGGCGGTTGCTTCGAAGATCTTCTCACCTGTCTTCACCGCTTTCACTGTGAAAATCCGGTAGGCCGAGCGCAGCAGAAGCCGCAGGCCCGCGGGATCGTAGTTCCAGATCTCGTTGTCGCCATTGTTTTCGAGGTGGAGGAGTAGAGAGGCCGTAGCGCGGCCAAGAAAGGAACGGCGCGCTCCTGCCAGGCGGTTGTCGAGACCCGAGATCAGCTTGCCCAGTTCGGCATCGAGGCGATCGAGGTTACGTGCTGCGATCGCATCAAATTCTCGGCCAACATCCGCAGGAGCGACGGGCGTGATCGTCTCACCGCCCAACCGTTTGGACACAACCTCTCGCGACGCCGCGATGCCGTTGGCGATATTCTGCGCCGACCTGGCGGTGCGCTCCATAAACTCGGCGCCCTCGCCGGTTTCGACCCGAGAGGAGATCGCTTTGCAAAGTGCCGGAACGCCCGAGAGGTGCCAGATCGTCTCATGCACTTCTTTCGGCAACGTGCCGGATTTCATCTCGTGTTGCGCCCAGTCGATCAGCGCCTTCGAACTCGCTTTTCCCAACTTCTCGTAGGTCTGATTCAACGCGTGAGCCGCCCAGAGCGCACTGCCGAAAACGATCTTGGCGTCGGTCGGCCCGTCGAGCGTCTCGAGGGTGTTAACGATGCTCTTGCGGATTTCTTCCGTTTCGCGCACCGGATCATTCAGCTCGTCGATCCTGTTAACAAAAATGATAACATCACGTGATCTGATGTTGGAGATCAGGCGGATCAACGCCATATCGACCGTCGACAGGGCCTGGTGAGCCGAAAGCACCACGACGCAGAGGCGGCTTTCGCGAATGGCGTTGACGGTGATTTGCTCACGGATCATGAAAGTGTCGTTCACGCCCGGCGTGTCGCGAATGCAGAGCCGGTGTGGCAGAGCCGGTTGCCCGAAATAGAGGTCGGCTGATTTCGTGATATCGGCGAACTGACCTTGTTTCTGGTCCGTGCTGTTATCCGCATCCTGATCGTCGCCGAGGCAGACGTAGCGTTGTATCAGTTCCTCGTCGATGTAGCCGTATTCGTGCTCTTGCCCTATCAATAATTCGAATTTCCGCCCAAGCCTTTGGCGTGATTTTTCGCGCATCTCTTCGAGCTGGATGCGCACCTTCTCGAGTTCCTTGTGTGCGCCTGCGCGGGAGGCCAGTTCGCCCATGCGTCCGCCGCGGGTCAGCAGCCGGTCCCATTCCTCTTGGTCGAAAAAGCGAAACTTCGCCTTTCCCGCGTCGGTACGTGCCGAGGGATCGAGGTGGAGGGAGGTCACCACTGAGGTCCACGGATTGATGTCGGCAGGAAGCAGACCGGGCCTCCCCGTCAACGCGTTCACCAGCGTGGTCTTGCCGGCCTTGACCTGGCCGATCATTGTCACAGAGGGTTCGAAGTCACGGATTTTACGCTTTAGCTTACGCGTGGCCGCGTGAGCTGTGTCATCGCCCGACTCGGCGATTCCGTCCACTGCGGTTTCAAGCTTCTGCATCTTCTCCGCAAAGGATTGCATCTCTGAATACGCCGACCGGATCAGGGCACTTTCGGTCGGCCCGGTGGATCTTCCTACGGCGTTCATCTTCAATCTCCTCAATTCAACAGCGTTTGGGGCTGGGCTAGGTTTGCTTCGAACACCGAACGGAGTTGAAGCAGAAGCGCCGCTGCGTCCAGCGCCTGGTCCGGGCCGCCTTCAATTTGAAGCAGCGTCGCCATATCAGAGGCTTCGTCAACGAGCCCCCGAAGCGCCAGAACCTGCCCCTCGTCTTCCGGCCATTCCTCAGCGCGGTCTCGAAGCCCGTCGGTTATCATACGACAGCTTTCCAGAACCTCATCTGCCCAGTCGGGCGAATCTGCGTCTTGCCACTCAAGCGTCTCGAATAAGTCTCGTGACCAGCGCTTGAGAAAGATCAGTGGCTCCGACAGGAGTTCGACCATTTTGGCCGATCCTGGAATGCTTGGTTGATCCACGTCCTCATGGGGCGTGCGAGCGGCGGCGATGGGCGACGGAATCAGTTCAGGTTCAGGGTTCGGTTTCGGTGCGTCGATCCCCTGGCCGTGGCGATGCAGCAGCATCCACACGGAATCCAAATCTTCTTTAAGTGCATCGTCGATGTCGGTGGCAAGTTGTTCGAACAGTCTTTGTGCCCCGGACTGCATGTCGGCGTCACCGGATCCGCGCACGGTCTTTCCGTCCGGCAGGAACATCACCCGCCCGAAATCCGGAGGCATGCGGTTGCGCAATCCATCGGTCTCGGTTTCCGATGCGAAGGCCACCAGATAAGCATGGTTTTTCAGCTCGGGCACCGCTTTGCCCCAGATTTCGGCCTCGACGGGAGAGAAGTCGCGGGTGCACCAAAGGGCAAAATCAATCCGGCGCGAGGCCCAGCGCAGCGCTGCCGACTGCTCTGCCGCACTCTCACTGGCTGCAACGTGAAGAAACGTCATGCGCCGCAGTGCATCGATCGGAGCTCCGATCTGCAGGAACACCACCTCTCGGTCGAAGAGTTCGGCCTGCGGCATTCCATCGGCGGCGAGCGTGCTCGCGTCGGCCAAGGTTGCGTTGGTGTACGGCCGTTCAGAAAAAGCAATCTCGATGGTCGGCCAGACCGTCTGATCCGGTAGTATCCCCTCACCCAGAAGAGCGGCCAAAAGGCGTTCGCGTCGCCGCGTTTCGAACCCGATCAATCCTACGCGGATTGGGCGGCGCAACCTTTCAACGAGGCGCTCGCAGCTTTGGGCAATCCGCGAGGGAATAGCAGCCGAAGCGAGGACGGTTTCGAGTTCTTCCACGGTCTTCCAGGGGTGGGGTGAAAGCGCTGCCATCTTATCCGTCCTTTGTCCGGAAGTGCCGCGCCGGTGCAACCCCGTTCGCCCAAGCCCGCAACATGGCCGCCGGTGACAAACGGGTTGCCATTTGCTGTTCAATTGCCGCGTCTTGCGCCTTGAGCACCACCACCGAGGTGTTATCCTGTTCCGGGTCATCCAAGGTTTTAACGCCAGCAATCAGCGCGTTGGCGATTGACGCACTGTGGTTGCCGTTGGTTTCGGTCAGCACCTCTTCGATCCGGTCATCGGGCAGGAACTGGATCCCGTCGCTGGCGGCCAGCACCAGATCGCCTTCTTGCAGCGCAAAAGGTTGATCCGGGCAATCGATGATAGGGATTGTCTCGCCGATCAGGGCAGAGGTGAGGCAGCTTCGCTGCGGATGGCTGCGACCCTTTTCCGGGTCAATCTGGCCCTCTCTGACCATCAGGTCGATCTGCGGCGCAAGCGAATGATCGTCATTGAGGCGTGTGAGGCGACCGTCACGGAACAGATAAAGCGGTGAATCCCCGACCGACAACCAATAGAGATGGCTCGCAACCGCCACCACCACGATCACCGTGCCGCCCATACCGTCGGTTTCAGGTGCCGCGTCGATTTGCACGCGGATGCATTGGTTGGCGGACTGTGCGGTGTTGCGCAGCAACTCCGGTATGCTGTTTTCGGAAAAATCGGATCCCTCTATCCTTAAGGTAAGTTCGGCAAATATCTCGGCGACGATAATCCGGCTTGCCAGATCTCCGGCGGCATGTCCGCCCATGCCGTCCGAAAGCACTGCAAACCCGACCTCAGCCCCTTGAACAAACGAGGTCGCAAGCGCGTCCTCCTGACGCGAGCGCGCGCCAAGGCACAGTGCCGAGGCCGCTTCGATTTCGATCTCAGCTTTCTGGGGCATCGGTTCCCTCTCCGTCTTCCATCGACCCCCAGGTAAATTCCGATCCACACAAGGCCACGAAACGAAGGGTCGTCTTGCCGATCCGGATCAGGTCAGCGTCGGCGAGACCCTCAGTTGCCAGCACCGGATTCCCGTTCTTACGAACGATGTTCGACTTACCACCATGGCCGACAAAGAACTGGTTCTGTTCCTCATCGTAAGCGATCGAGGCGTGGCTCTCCCGCGACACGCTGGTGTCGCCGAAATCAAGGCAGACCGTCTGATCCGCGCCGCGACCGATGGTCGAAACCCCTGCACAGATCATGAACGACGCGCCCCGTCCCGGGCCGTCGACAACCACAAGCCAGCCGGCAGGAAACTGCCCTTGCGTGGACGGCTCTGCCCGTCTCGCTGCGAACACATCGTTTTCTGCGCCGGAGTGAAATCCGATGATCCGAGTTTTTACCCGGTTCGCCCGGGTGGGTGCAGGATCAGCGACGGCGGGTTGATCCGGTTCGGTCCGGGCCGGCGGAACCGGTGTTACGCCTTCGAATTTATCGGCGGGTACGAGCCGTGCCGACCCTTGTGACCGCTGGACTGAATCGTCTTCCTGGTCGTCCTCTTTTATGTCCCAGATCTGCTTTGACGGGCTGGGAATTGTGGCCGCGTCGGACGGATTGGTTGCATCTTCAGATGGTGGATCGGCGGGCTTTCCAAGCGTTTTCCCTTGGGCCACTTCTCGCAATTGGCGTCTCGCGCGCACGGCATCCAGATCGGAAGTTTCGGAAACGCGCTGCGTTTCACTCGAATCATCTGTTTCCACCGCCGACGGAAGCGGCCGCTTGCGTACAATGATGTCTTTAAAATGTCTCACCTGTTCACCTCTCTCACTCTCATGCCAAGGGCGACCCGGAAGGCGCGGATAAGATACGAACCAGCGAAGAACTGGCCGAACATCTTGCCTGAACGCTCCTTACTATTGGCCTCCTCGAAATCCGGTTCGAAATCCGGTTCGTCATTCAGCTCATCATCCAGTGGGACGACATTCCATGTCGACACAACCGGAAAGTCGTCATAGTTTTCCAGCTCGGCGTCCAACTCTGTCTGGTCAGGCGCAGCCTCGTCCATGTAGGCGTCAACCTCATCACGCTCAGTGTCAGCAAGATTCGTATCCGCCGCTAGGTCTAGTTCCGGCTGCGATACCGCATTATCCGGTGGCGGAGCAGGTTGGGCTGCGGGGGGCTCTAATGGCGTCTGCTGCTGCGAATCCTGTACAAGCTGCGCGATGCGCATCTCCATTTCACGGTCATTTTGGGCTTCTTCGAGGGCCAGGCGCTTGCGCCGTTCGGTATCGATCAGATCGCGCCATTCCCTTGCATTCTGCAGCCTCTTGTTTGGGAATATGTTGAGACAGCGGTTGATGGCCTCAAGGAAATAGGGGTCATACCCTTTGATCGTTTCGGCGTTCAGCGGATCCAGAGGGTCCTCCTGCTGCTTGGCCGCCGCAGCCAGACGCACCTGGCTGCTGGGGGGCGCTTTGCCTGACACGAGGTGATAAAACGTCGCGGCCAGTGCATATAAATCGCTGGAAAACGCCTGTTCGCTCTCCGCGAGATAGAACTCTTGCGGAGAGTAGCCGTCCTTGACGGTCAGAACCTTCGAGAGAACCCGGCTCACGCGCGTCGCGCTTTCCCGTGCCGCACCGAAATCGATCAGGACTGGCGTATTGTCAGCTTCGAGCAGGATATTGTCTGGCGAGATGTCACGGTGAAGGATGTCGCGGTCGTGCATATAGGCGACGGCGTCGAGTATCTTGAGCAGCAGTTGCTTGATCTGATCGGGATAAAGCCGCTCCGGCTCTTTCTCAATCACTTGGAGCAGGTCGTGCCCATCGATATAGTCGAGCGCCATGTAGGCGGTGTCGTTGTCATTAAAGATCTGGTGAACGCCCACGATGTATGGATGCTGCAGCTCCGACAGGGCGCGGGCTTCTCTTTCAAAAAGCTCGAGGATTTTGCTGAATTCTGACTCATTCGCTTTAGAGCGAAGACGTACCGTTTGCTCGGTACGGCAGCATATCGCCCCAGGGAAACACTCTTTGATGACGATCTTTCGACCGAGACTGTCACGGGCGAGGTAGGTGATTCCGAAACCACCGGAATTCAAATAGGAATCGATAACGTACTGTTGGCCACACAGTTCTGTGCCGGGTGACAATTCGTCCCCGAAAGAATTGAGGTTGTCGGTAACCTCTATGTTCGCCGAGTTGTCCAAAATCGATCCCTTAGCGATTGACGATAAATGAAAGCTACAGCCCGATAGCAGCCAAACATTGGAAACATTCGTTCGAAAATGCGACAGAAAGATGACGAAAAGCTGGTGAATTCTGGCTGCGGGGTCCGTCAGAGGGGGGCAGCTCGAGACGGGCAGGGCACGAAACCAGCGTCCAGCCACGTCCAAACGCGCCCAATTTCGCACCTTCAAGCGCAGCCTTGAGATCACCCACCTTGTGACAATCCTCTACACCTGCTTCCCGTTCTCACATGTAAAATACCGAAGCTTGTTACACGGGCGCAGGATCGAAATCAGTCACAAAACAGAGCGGTATTGGTGGAATAGATTTAGACCGCTCTTTGTGTCGGAGATTTGGCGAATGTGAGTCCCGAAACTTCGCGTGAATTCGACCTGGCACTGGCATCTGGATGAGGTGTTCGTGAAATTTAACGAGAAGCGGTATTATCTCTGGAGGGCCGTGGACCACGAAGTTGAAGTTCTAGAAAGCTACGTTACCAAACAAAGGAACAAACGTGCAGCCTTTAAATTCTTGCAGAATGCAATGAAGCGGTACGGCCTACCAGAGTTGGTTGTGACTTATCGTCTTCGATCATATTCGGCTTCTATGTGCGAGATTCGCAATCCTGAAAAGCAGCTAACGGTCGCTATCTGAACAACTGAGTTGAGAAATTTCATCTCCCGCTCCGACGATGAGAACGAGCGATGTCACGCTTTCGACAAATGTCAAGTTTGCAGAAATTTATCTCCGTTCATGCCTCTGTATTTAACCAATTCAAGCTGAACCACTCCGCCACTCTTGCCGAGTGGCGCGGTCTCTGTGCTGGATGAAGGGCAGTCATACTGGGCCAGCTGAGACTTGTTGGATTTTGTCTGATACCACATCTATGGAAATTCGTGAATCCGAGTTTCAGCCATATAGTTTTTGTCCAGCAAAGTGTTGACCTCCTTTGGAAGCATGAGACCGAGCTCATAGGCTTCTTCTGTGCTTAATTCGCGCTTGGGAAAACGCACTTGTTTCAACACTCTGAGGTTTCTTTCAAAAGTAGCAACGCCATGTTCCTTCTGGAAATCCCGAAACATTAGTATCTTTCTAGTAGAACGCCCTGCATTTTTGACTGGAAGCTTATCAGCACTTTTCAAACCGACCTCTTTGGCGATCCGCGACAGTACGTGATCTCCGTCGGCCGCTAGCGGAATCTCAACGATGCGAGACACGTTATAGCGCTCGGCAAAAAGCGGGAAGATTTTGTCTATTTCTTTCAGCTCAAATCCCCAGAGATCTTTGAAAGCATTCAGGAAATCTTCGATGCGTGCCTCACTGGTATCGAACAGCTTTTGCCGGTCAATCTCCCATAGCCCCGCCATCAGAAACTGATCATATGAAGACCGAATGAGCCCGCTGGGCGCCCTGGAAACTGCAATGACATCGACGTTTTCGCGTCCCAAACGATCTAGAGTATGCAAAAGGCATTGCGCGTGGACGCCAGAGGGAATTCGGTCCATGATCGCCTCCGTAGAGAGAACGACCCGGTGCGCTCTGAGCCAGCGAGCTTTTCTCTGAATGGAGTCTAACCGCGCATCCAGTTTCTCAAAATCCGTGAACAGCGGAAGGTGGCTACGATATCCGGCTCGCAACCTACCTTCGTGAGGATAGAATACGCCTTGAAGCAGATGTTTTTTGTAGTTGTCTGAGAAATACGCTTGAATGGACGTAGAAGCACATTTCGGCAATCCAACGTGAAGGGTGTAACGCAGAGGGGATCTTCTAATCATAGGCCGGTTTTCTTTTTCTCGTCAGAGAAATATGCCGAAAGGAATTGGCGGTAAACATTGTTTTTGAAGGACACCAGTTTAATGACCTCGGGTAGAGCAAGACCAGTGTTATTGCACACCTCTTCAGCGCGAATGAGCACGCTTTTCTTGTCACTGATCTGAATGTTTTTGTACGCCCAAAAAACGTGATCCGCGAGCCAAATAGCGAAATCTTTTTTATAGACATCCCAAGCGCCATATCTGACCAGATCATTATATATCGTCATGGCATGATCAAAGATTGCGAGCGCCCCTGAGCTAGCGCTCGCAATGGTCTGTCCGCTCCAAATCCGGTGTGCATATGTAATCTCATCATGAACAAGAAAACTGTCAGATGCCACAACTACTTCCCAGTGGAAGGGATTGTCTTCGAACATCCAGTCCCCTTCGGGAAGACGTAGGTTGTGTCGTTCGATGAAGCTGCGACGATAGATTTTGCGCCACGGAAAGGGGGCCATTTGGAGCAGGGCCTTTTTCGCCTCTACGCTACTAAGTTCCTTCGCAGCAGATAGGCTTGGTGACAACATTTTGCGAAGCGACAGCAATCTGAAGGTTTTCACGTTGATTCTCTTGAGACGTGCAGAAACCTTGTTAGGCAGAAAGCGTCTCATCTTAAAAATTTTCAGACTGCCAATAATCAATTTCATAATCGCGTAGAACAGAAGTTTCTTGCGATACTTTCGGGGACTGAAGTTCACCCATGCACCATAATCTGGAAAGTTGGTATAGGTAGCTCGACCGTGAATATACTCGTTTGAGTTGACCATCACAAAGTCTGCTTGGCTGTTTTTGAGCCGATCCAGAGCGCGGTAAAATGGGTGCGCAAACAAACGATCATCTCCATCCAGAAATGCAACGTAGTCTCCCTTTGCAACCGAGAGACCGTAATTTGCAGCGTTTGCCACGCCACCGGGCGTGTTTTCTTCGAACCGGTGGATGACAAACGGCACATCGGGATAGGCTTGCGAAAGCTCTTCAACAATTGCAACGGTATCGTCACTCGAGGCGTCATCCACCACGATAATCTCTTTATCGATACCTTCGAGTGCAAGCGCGCTGGTCAAGGCCTCGGCTATGAATGGGCCTACGTTATAGGTGGTAACAATTATACTAATCATGGTTCAATCCCGAGTGCAGTGAGGAGGTCCAAACGCAACTGAAGAAGTGGTATGGGAACTTCAGAGGAAGCTGGGATATTGTTCATAACCCAGCGGTCTAACCCTGCCACAAAACTTGAAATTTTATTAATAAGTAGAGCCTGATCTTCTTTGGGACGTGCTTGAATGGAGACGAGGATGTCCTTGAGATCTTCGTACGCTTCGAGCCGTTCGAATGATCTGGCATTGGTTGCGCGGATTCCATCGCTAATCTCGTAATGTGTGAGCAGGGATGGCATCGAGTAGTCGAAGAATACCGTTTGCGCATTCATCAACACCTGCCAATGGGGAAGAATGTCTTCTTGCAATCTACGAGCGGGGAAGGCGGCGCCAATCCCATCATAAAAGCATTTGGAATACACCTTGTTCCATGGAAACGCGGTCATTGGGAGGAACGCCCAGATGTTTTCGGGTTCGGTCAACAAATGCTTATCTTGTGTCGAAAACCGTGCGAGGCAACGTTTATCCGTCGCATGCATCTGCGCCGTGTGTCTATTCTGGCGATCAGTTGCGATGTCATATTTAAACAAGGCAACATCAAACTCATTCTGAGTAATCTTTTTCAAACAAGACACATAGTTCGGCTTTATGAAATCGTCGGAATCTAAAAATGAAAAATATTTCGTCTTGCAGTGTTCTACGCCCGTGTTCCGACTTGGTCCTGGTCCAACATTGCTGGAATTCTGAATAACCTCCAAAGAGAGAATTGAATTGGCTTTCACCATTTCAAGCATTGAAATCGTGTCATCGGTCGAGCAATCATCTACGATCACAATGTCAAATGGGCAGCTTTGTTCGGAGAGCTGATCCAACATTTCCTTGAGCGTATCGCGATCATTATAGGTGGGAAATATTATCGTTAATTCAGTCATTTGCTACCAGCTATGTTGTCAAAGGGCACCGAATTTCACAGGCATTGCGTCTCGGATGAGATGTCGAACCCTGCTAGCATTGGCGTAATCAGGTGTCAAAATTTATTTATCCCGTTGAAAATTTCCGAAAAGCAAGGGCGATGTCATGCATGTTAAGGCCTATGTACCACCACTTGGTTATCACCCGAACAGTCATTTGCCACGCTTAAGAATTTTCCAAAGCAATCCATTTTGAGAAACCTTCTTTGCAATTTTACGCGGCTTCCGGTTTCGTTTCTCGTCCGCCAACTTGGAAATTATGTGAAGAAGTAGGTCTTGATCCGGCGAACTTGGTGCAATCAGTTCTTGTTGGTCCTTATTTACAGCAGGAAAGAAGTCGCCAGCAGAAATGTCTGTTGATCGCAGGGCTCTTTCGTTGTCTGGTAAAAAATAGTCGCGCATCTCTTCAACGGTCTCGTAAGATAGCTGCATTTTTTGCTTCGCTAGGGTGGAAGGGAAATAGCTCGGCTTCCACCAAGCCCTGAATGCAGAGATACCTTGCGAAGGTTTCTTTGCATTCAGGCGTCGAAAAATATCCACGACACGATAATCCAGCCCCTCATTCCTTGGCTTGCTGAGGGCGAGTCCGTCAGCACTGCCTCCAATCACCTCTAGGAAGTCCAAAAACAGCTCTCCATCGGGCCAATTTTTCGGTGAAAATGGGCGAACAATAACCTTTTCATCACCAAACACTTCCCGCCACGGCTCCAATCGTGCCCCAAACTTCAAGACTGGACTGGTAACATATGCCCCCATATCCAAAGGTTCTTGCCGACCATTCTTAATGTTTTCCTGATACCCAGATAGGAAATGTTGATCCTGACGTCGAATATAGGCGATCACACAGATTTCGAAGTCCTTGAACTGGTCCTTGATCCATTGGAGTTCTTTTACACCGAGCTGGGGGCTGCCAAAGAACTCAGAAGACAAAACCAAAGTATTGAATGAATACTTGGAAAGATGCGAGTGCAAAGAGTTGTAGGCTCTGTCGAGCGTGGCTTTCTTCTCCGGAGGAAGGTTATGTACTGTGTGGTTCGGAATCGCCGCGACAAGCGGAAGATGCTGAACCTTATGCATGAACGGAGCTCTAGGATCGGAAGGATAAAGAATCCCCTGCTCCAGCAGAGCATCGAAATTCTTGACCATATCATTTTGAATGCTCGTTGTGCCGGTTTTGGCGAACCCAATATGCAGAAAAAGTTTAGCCATTTGTCCAGTATCCAGTTCATGTGGAGTATTCGTGTATGCTGATACTTCACATTCCAATTATGCTCAATTCAGTTTGTCTGTTTTCAGGGGAGTGGGTGTCTGACGTCAGCGCCTTTGGATCCAAATAGCCGTATTTTATATGAGAGAGCTTAAGGTTCATCGCAACCACCGAGGAGCGGACGATGAGAAAGACAACGAAGAACCCAGGCGAGAAAATCGTTAAAGACATCAAGCGTGGCACCGGCATATTGAACAACGAACTCTATATAGGCCGACTAATCTGGAACCGGCAACGGTTCATCAAAGACCCGAATACGGGCAAACGGCAGGCGCGATTGAACCCTCCAGAAGACTGGATCGTAGAAGAGGTGTCAGATTTGCGGATCATAGATCAGGTCTTCTGGGAGGCTGTTAAAGCGCGACATTGAAGACCCGCAGTGCAGCCATCCGCGATGGTATCAATAAGCTGGGTCGTACAAAGCGGGCACGGCATCTGTTTTCCGACATGCTCAAACGTGGTTGCTGTGGGGGTGAATTTATTCAGGCCGGCAAACAATATTATGGCTGCGCTAGCGCGCGAAACAAAGGCACCTGCGACAACCCTTTGACCATCAGACGAGAAGATTTGGAAACTCGCGTTTTGTCCGGTCTCAAAGATCAACTTTTGCACCCGGATCTGATCGCAGAATTTGTTCGCGCCTATCAGGAAGAGACTAACCAACTTGCGGGAACCATCAAGCAGGACCGCGTCAAGGCTGAACAGGCGTCGGATAAAGTCACCAAACAGAGTGATCGTATCATCGATTCCATTGCCGTAGGCATGTTTCATCCGAGCATGAAGGGTAAAATGACCGCTCTGGAAAAACGCAAAACGGAAATTGAGACTGAACTGCAGTCGTCGACGAATGACACACCAGTTCTTTTACACCCCAGCTTGGCAGATCGTTACAAAGAGCAGGTCGCCAACCTGACCAATGCGCTGGACAACAATTCGACCAAAGCCGAAGCGACATCGATCATCCGCAGCCTTCTTTCAGAAATCAGACTAATACCGGAAGGCGACACCTTAGTTATTGAACTTGTTGGTGAACTGGCTGGGCTTTTGCAGTTAGGAACCCCCAAAAGCAAACAAGGCCACCCGAAGGTGGCCTGTTCGACAGTAGTGGTTGCGGGAGCAGGATTTGAACCTGCGACCTTCAGGTTATGAGCCTGACGAGCTACCGGGCTGCTCCATCCCGCGACAGTGAGGTTGATATACGCCTGCACGTTGGGAACCACAAGGGGGTTACAGCAAAAAACTGTCATATTTCTTTGCTGTTTTACCAAAGGGTGACATCGAAGTGGATTTCACCTAAGTCTTTGTTCTGAAAGGATGCATTCATGGACGGCACATTGGCGGTTTTATTCCTGCTTACCGGATTGATCGACATGACGGTCAATCACTGTGACCGGGGCTGTATGAAGGCGGCCTGGACTGGGATTCGCCATACTGTTTCGGCGGGTCAGCTGGTGTTTGAAGCCGATGTCATCGGGCAGGAGGCCTACTACAGGCTGGATGCACCGGTCAGCTTTGGTCCGTTTCGGCCTGCGGTCGGGATTTCAGTGGATACGCATGGCGATGTCTGGATCGGCGCTGGCGCTGTGAATGAATTCTCCACAGTCGATGGGCGCGGATACGCAGAACTTAGTTTCATGCCTGGCCGCTGGATTCGGTCCGAAACGGGGCCTGTTTTGGGGTATCCGCTTGAATTTCGTTCGGGACTTGAAGCCGGGATCTATCAAGAAGACGGAGATCGGGTCGGCGTTTCACTTGATCATCGATCCAATGGCGGCCTCGGGCACCCGACACCAAATCCGGGCTTGGAGACGGTGTTAATGCGGTATGGGAGAACGCACGGCGAGTAAGGGTAGATTTCCTTGCGGCCTGCCTTTTATCGAATGGCATTACTTACCCCGTCATTCAAACGACCGAATCCCTATCGATATTAAATATGTCGATCTGTTCATTTTCAAAGATGGTTTCAAGCGCATCGGCCCCATGCGCCTCAAGAAAAAGCCGCTCCGTGTCCGAAATAGGAACGGCCAGAAGCCATGCCACTGTTTTTGTCTTCAACTCTAGTGTCCTCAGCTCCCTCTCCCATATATACGGGTCGGTAAGTAGAATGTGGGACATTGAGTTAGAGCTTCCATAAAGCTTAACAACATCGAGGTGAATGGCACCGGGGAAACAATCCCAACCGTCTTTGATGATGTTGAAGGCTGCCGTTGCCAAAATATTGGGAAAATCTTCAACGTTTGAACTGCAAACTGAAAGAAGCTCTACGCCAAGTGGACCGTCGCTTTCCGTTTGTGCAATAGCGAGATCAGATAAGCCAATCGTCGCGTAAGATGTAACCCCATCGCAAGGCGAATTTTTCGATGAAAGAATACTCGTTTTTGTAGTAAGCTCCTCATCTGAATATGGAAAAATAGATGTCACGCCTGCAAAAGTAGCAGAAAGAAAATTGGCAATCTGTTTGTTTTCTTTACTAATCATATAACCAATAAATAATTTTTCAGAACCTTAGCGTTGATTAACATAGGCACCTAACGGGTGATATAGTAAAACGCCAAAACGCCGCCTCCATTTCTGGAAGCGGCGTTTTTGATTAGTCATCGTTATGAGAGGATACTTGGATTTTTACTAGGTTTGGCGGTGACCTACTCTCCCACACCTTAAGATGCAGTACCATTGGCGCGACAGTGCTTAACGGCCGGGTTCGGGATGGAGCCGGGTGTTTCACTTGTGCTATGACCACCAAACCGAGTAAAAATCCAATTTCCAAGTCAGTACACTATGGTGTGTATGCTTTTGATTAATCAGTAGAACTGTCTTCTACTGGATCAAATCAAGCCTATCGGACCATTAGTACCAGTCAACTGAACGCATTGCTGCGCTTACATCTCTGGCCTATCGACGAGGTAGTCTACCTCGGTCCTCAGGGATACCTTGTTTTGAGGGGGGCTTCCCGCTTAGATGCCTTCAGCGGTTATCCTGTCCGAACATAGCTACCCAGCACTGCCGTTGGCACGACAACTGGTCCACCAGTGGTTCGTTCACCCCGGTCCTCTCGTACTAGGGGCAACTCCTCTCAAGTATCCTACACCCACGGCAGATAGGGACCGAACTGTCTCACGACGTTCTAAACCCAGCTCACGTACCTCTTTAAACGGCGAACAGCCGTACCCTTGGGACCTGCTCCAGCCCCAGGATGAGATGAGCCGACATCGAGGTGCCAAACACTGCCGTCGATATGGACTCTTGGGCAGTATCAGCCTGTTATCCCCGGCGTACCTTTTATCCGTTGAGCGATGGCCCTTCCACTCGGGACCACCGGATCACTATGGCCGTCTTTCGACTCTGCTCGACTTGTCAGTCTCGCAGTCAGGCTGGCTTCTGCCATTGCACTCAACGAGCGATTTCCGACCGCTCTGAGCCAACCTTCGCGCGCCTCCGTTACGCTTTAGGAGGCGACCGCCCCAGTCAAACTACCCGCCACGCAGGGTCCCGGATCCGGATAACGGACCGCGGTTAGACTTCAAACAGAACAAGGGTGGTATCTCAAAGGAGGCTCCACCGAAACTAGCGTCTCGGTTTCAAAGCCCACCACCTATTCTGCACATGTTGTGTCTGAAGCCAGTGCGAAGCTGTAGTAAAGGTGCACGGGGTCTTTCCGTCTAACCGCGGGAAGCCTGCATCTTGACAGGCAATTCAATTTCGCTGAGTCGATGTTGGAGACAGCGGGGAAGTCGTTACGCCATTCGTGCAGGTCGGAACTTACCCGACAAGGAATTTCGCTACCTTAGGACCGTTATAGTTACGGCCGCCGTTTACCGGGGCTTCAATTCGGAGCTTGCACTCCTCCTTTTAACCTTCCGGCACCGGGCAGGCGTCAGACCCTATACGTCGTCTTGCGACTTCGCAGAGCCCTGTGTTTTTAGTAAACAGTCGCCACCCCCTGGTTTGTGCCCCCAGTCAATACTTGCGTAGAAACTGGGCCTCCTTCTCGCGAACTTACGGAGGTATTTTGCCGAGTTCCTTCAACATCGTTCTCTCAAGCGCCTTGGTATACTCTACCTATCCACCTGTGTCGGTTTAGGGTACGGTCTCATGAAGGGCTATTTCCAGGAACCTCTAAGCTGCCCATTCAATCCAATAAGGATGAACAACCTTCGAGATCCGTCACTTCCTTCTGGCCCAGGAATATTAACCTGGTTCCCATCGGCTACGCCTTTCGGCCTCGCCTTAGGGGCCGGCTTACCCTGCTCAGATTAGCTTTAAGCAGGAACCCTTGGATTTTCGGCGAGGGGGTCTCTCACCCCCTTTGTCGCTACTCATGTCATCATTCTCGCTAGTGATCTCTCCACCGGATCCCTCACAGGCCGGCTTCACTGAAAGCTCCGATCCTCAAAGGCATCCGAAGATGCTAATGAGGAATGGAACTATGTCACACTACGCTCTGCTACCGCGTGCTTACGCACACCCTAAGCTTCGGCTCATGGCTTGAGCCCCGGTACATCTTCGCCGCAAGACAACTTATTTAGACCAGTGAGCTGTTACGCTATCTTTAAAGGATGGCTGCTTCTAAGCCAACCTCCTGGTTGTTTTGGTCGTCTCACCTGCTTTCCCACTTAGCCATGAATTAGGGGCCTTAGCTGTAGGTCAGGGTTGTTTCCCTCTCCACAACGGACGTTAGCATCCGCTGTGTGTCTGCCATATAGTACTTCCCGGTATTCGGAGTTTGATTAGGATCAGTAAGGCTGTGGGCCCCCATTACCCATTCAGTGCTCTACCCCCGG
>NZ_JAQIIO010000001.1:412500-723682 GCF_027891095.1 Aliiroseovarius salicola
CCGCCCGTTATCTCGAGCGTACCATTGCCTCGGTTCAGGCCCAGAGCTTTGCGGATTGGGAAATCCTTCTTGCTGATGATGCATCGACGGACGGGACATTGGAACTCGCGCATAGCCTCGCCAAAAGCGATCCTCGGATACGGGTATTGGAAGCCATAGAAAACGGTGGGGCGGCGCGCGCGCGTAATAGGGCAATGCAGGCGGCAAGTGGACGCTATCTGGCGTTTCTGGATGCCGATGATTGCTGGCGGCCGGAAAAGCTCGAACACCAGATCGCACATATGCAAGCCACGGGTGCCGCGCTTTCTTATACTGAGTTTGTTCGCCACTTTGATGACGGCGGTTCCCGGCACGTAAAACTTCCGGAAACGGTGAATCGCAACACGCTGCTGCGGGGCAACCTGATTGCCTGCAGCACAGCCATCTATGATCGCGAACAACTGGGCTTGATTGAGATGCCGGATGTACGGATGCGGCAGGACTTTGGATTGTGGCTGCGCATTCTAGATCAGGTGCCTATGGCCCACGGCCTTTGTGAACCGCTGACCGATTATACCGTACGCACGGACAGCCTGTCGGCCAACAAGGCCAAAGCACTTGGCGCAACCTGGCGACTTTTTCATGATGTAGAAGGCTTTGGCGCGTTGAAATCTACGTGGCTTTTGGCGCAGGTCATCGCCGGTCGACTGAAGCGCGGTTAGTCCACCCTCAATTCAAATGAAAAGGGCGCCCGGCAGGAGCGCCCTTCCTTATGTTCAACCGACCTGTTCAGACCTTTACACGTTCCGACTTGGGGTCATACATCGGCTTGAGCGAGGCTTCGGCTTTCACCTTCACACCGCAGACATCGATCTCATAGGTCGAGGCCAGCACATCGGCTGGTTTCTCTCCTTCGCACGGCACGTAGCCCAGTCCAATTGCAGCACCCAGCGTGTGGCCGTAGTTGCCCGACGACAGGTAGCCCACATACTCGCCATCCCGAATGATCGGTTCATTGTGGAACAAGAGCGGTTCGGGATCGGTCAGCTTGAACTGCACCAGACGCATCTTCGGCCCGCTCTCCTTGCGTTCGATCACTGCTTCGCGGCCAATAAAGTCACTGCCCTTATCGGTCTTCACCGCAAAGCCCAGTCCTGCATCCACTACGTGATCCTCGCAGGTGATGTCATGGCCGAAGTGGCGATAGCCCTTCTCGATCCGGCAACTGTCCATCATGTGCATGCCGCAAAGCTTCAAGCCCAAGTCCTGCCCAGCGTCCCATAGGGTTTCGAACATATGGCCTGCCATGTCGGATGAAGCGTAGAGTTCCCAGCCCAATTCACCCACATAGGTCACACGATGTGCACGGGCGAGGCCCATGCCGATCTCGATCTCCTGCGCGGTGCCAAACGGGTTGGTGGCGTTGGAGAAGTCAGCTGGCGAGACCTTTTCAAGCAGCTTGCGCGCATTCGGCCCCATGATGGCCAGCACGCCCTCACCGGCGGTCACATCAGTGATCACCACGTTGAAATCGCCCTTGTGACGCTCCATCCAAGTTTGGTCGGCCAGACGTGTGGCGGCAGGTGTGACCACCAGATAGGCGTTTTCCGTCAAGCGCGTCACGGTCACGTCAGCCTCGATTCCGCCGGTGCGGTTCAGGAACTGAGTATAGACGATCTTGCCATTGGGCACGGAATAGTCACCGCCCCCGATATAGTTCAGAAAGCGTTCAGCATCCGGGCCTTCGACGCGGATCTTGCCGAAGGATGACATGTCGTACATGCCGACATTCTCGCGCACGGCACGGTGTTCAGCCGCCGCGTTTTCAAACCAGTTCTGGCGCTTCCACGAATAGTGATATTCGCGCTCTTGCCCCTCATTCGCAAACCAGTTGGCACGTTCCCACCCGGCCAGCTCACCAAAGACCGCCCCCTGCTCTTTCAAATGGTGATGGAATGGTGTTCGGCGCACGCCGCGCGCGGTGACCTTCTGGCGATAAGGGTAGTGATCGGCGTAGAGCAGGCCCAGTGTTTCCTTGGAACGTTCGAACAGGTATTTTTTGTTGCCCTGAAACGGCTGCATCCGGCTGATGTCCACGTCGCCCAGATCAAACGGTTTCTCGCCGCTGTCCATCCACTCGGCCAGAGCCATACCCGCACCGCCTGCGGATTGAATGCCAATCGAATTGAAACCCGCGGCCACCCAAACGTTATCCATCTCGGGTGCGAGACCGAGGTGATAGGCATCGTCCGGCGTAAACGATTCAGGGCCATTGAAGAAGGTATGGATCCCGGCCTCGGCCAGCATCGGCATCCGATTGCAGGCGTCTTCGAGGATCGGTTCGAAGTGGTCGAAATCCTCTTGCAGCTGGTCGAACTCAAACGTGTCCGGGATGCCGTTCATCGCCCAAGGCTTGGCGTTGGGTTCAAACGCACCCAAAAGCATCTTGCCCGCATCTTCCTTGTAATAGGCGCATTCGTCCGGCACACGCAGAACCGGCAGCTGGGTCAGCCCCTTGATCGCTTCGGTCACGATATAGAAGTGCTCACAGGCATGAAGCGGCACATTGGCACCGGTCATCTTGCCGACCTCATGACCCCACATGCCGGCACAGTTCACCACCATGTCACATTCGATATGACCGCTGCCCGAGCCGTCATCCGACACCCAGTCCACCCCGGTCACACGGCGGCCGTCCTTGGTTACATCGGTGACCTTGATACGCTCCTTGACGATACCGCCGCGTTGGCGCGCACCCTTGGCCAGTGCCAGCGCAATGTTTGCCGGATCACCCTGCCCGTCTTTGGGCAGGTATACGGCACCTTTCACATCCTCGACATTCAGATGCGGATACATCTCTTTCACGCGCTCGGCGGATATCTCCTCGACCTCTACCCCAAAAGCCCGCGCCATAGCCGCCTGGCGATAGATCTCTTCCTTGCGTTCCTCGGTCAGCGCCACGGTGATCGAGCCACAGCGTTTGAACCCCGTCGCCACACCAGTCTCTTTTTCGAGCGAGCCGTAAAGTTCCTGCGAATATTTCGCGAGCTTGGTCATGTTGGCCGTGGCGCGCAGCTGGGCAATCAGACCGGCGGCATGCCAGGTGGTGCCGGACGTCAGTTGCTTGCGTTCGAGCAGAACAACGTCATCCCAACCTTTCTTGGTCAAATGATAGGCCACCGAACAGCCGATCACACCGCCGCCAATGATTACGACACGGGCCTTTTGGGGCAGATTGCTCATGTCTTTCCTCCAGATCGAAATTAATTACAGGATCTCGCTTTGCGTTGCCCGGCGAGATTGGCACGGGAATCGCACCACGATTATCTCATATCCGCCAGATTTGTCGGGTATCAGCTAAAACTCCGCATTCCATCGCCCTGTTTGCGCCATGCGGTTGGGGTCACACCGAAATGACGATGGAAGAGCGAGGAAAAGCCGTTCGGGAAGCCGCAAGCCAGTCCCACGTCACGCACACACATGCGGGTGTTGATCAAAAGCGTGTTGGCGTGATTGAGCCGCAGCTCGCGGTAGTAGGCATTGGGTGTGATGTTGAAATGGGCCTTGAAATGACGCTCAAGGGAGCGTTCTGAAATGCCCAGCAACCCAACCAACTCGGAAATACGCAGTGGTTCATCCAGATTGGCCTGCATCAACTCGATACATTGATCGAGTGCCCTATTCCCGGTGACAGACAGCTCCTTGCCACCGAACGGTTGCAGGCTGGACATGGCGCGGATGTTTTCATGCAGCAGGATGTCCGACACGGTGGTTACGGCGGCGGCGGACACGTGGCGCCCGATCAGCGATAGGATCAGGTCATAAGTGGCCGCCATGCCCGCGCTGGTGATCAGCCTTCCGTCATCGGCAGCCAGCGCATAAGAGCCTTGTCCCGGCGTGCCGCGTTCGTTCAATACCGCACGGTTTTCCCAATGGGTCGTGTGTCCTTTTCCCTGTTCACCGGTTTCGGCGATATATCGGCTGGCCGCTTCGGCCAAGAGCACCACCCGCGCGCCTTGCCACATGTAGGATTTGATCACCGGCTGTACCGACAGGCCCGGGTGATCTGCATTTGAATTGCCCAATACGAACAGGTAATCCGCAGCGGGGCGATCAGGTATCAGGTCTGCGGTGATGCTCGCCTGAGCCCGGCAGCTCACTTGCCCCGGAATACGAGAACGGTAGGTCCAGTCGAATATGTTGCTGGCGGTGACCCTGTTGGCAAGCCGTAGCACCTCGACCACAGCGGTCATTTCCGTCAGCACAAAATCTTCCGAAACGAGGATATCGACATGCACGGTCTTGCTATTCGCGGGATCGGTCATGTGGGTCCTCCTGCTTTTTGGGGCTCTGCCCCCGGGCTGCGCCCTCCCCCGGGATATTTCTGGTCAGAAGAAATAGGGAGGGCGCATTAAGGTGGCTGATCAGGCGCGAATACGCGCGTTTTCCGGATCCCAGAGCGGCTGATCTTCCTGCACGGTGGCGCGGAATTTCTCGCCGTAGATCTCCACCTCAAGTTCGGTGCCGGGGGCGGCAAGCTCCGGGCGGACCATGCCGTAGGCGATCGACTTGTTCACACGATAGCCCCAGCCACCCGAAGTGGTTTCACCAACAATCTCATTCCCGGACCAGACGCAAGACATGTAAGGAGCGTCGCAGTCGCCGGCCTCAACTGTCATGGTAACAAAGCGCTTTTTGCTGCCTTGTTGCTTCTCGGTCAGAAGAGCCGCTTTGCCTGGGAAGTCCTGCGGTTTGTCGAGTTTGACAAAACGATCCAGCCCACCTTCGAACATCGAGTAATCGGTCGACAGATCACCTTTCCAGGTGCGGTAGCCCTTTTCAAGACGCATGCTGTCGAGCGCATACATGCCGAAGGGTTTGGCCCCTGCAGCAATGATCGCGCCATAGATGGCAGGCTGGTTGTCATTGGTACAATGCACCTCCCAACCCAACTCGCCCGCGAAGGACACGCGGACCAGACGGCAGGGGGTGCCTGCCACGGTGGCGTCCTGATGGGTGAGCCAACCGGTGGTCAGATCCGCCTCGGTGCCCAGCGCCTCAAACAGCTCGCGCGATTTTGGACCGGATACGATCATGGTGCCAAATTCTGTGGAATGGTCGGTCAGAGAGATGCCAGCGGGCAAGCCCTTGGCCAGCACTTCGCGGTCGTGCCACTGCGCCGAGGCCGCTGTGATCATGGTGAAGTGATCTTCGCCGTGACGCATGCAGGACATCTCGGTCAGGATCCGGCCACGGTCATCGGCGAAGTACACAAGGTTCATGCGGCCTGCTTTTGGTAGCGCCCCTGTGATACGGCCGCGCAAGAACTCGGCCGCGCCTTCACCTTCGAGATTGAAGCGCGAGAAACCGGGGAGGTCGAGCACACCGGCGCGATCGCGTACTGCTTCGCATTCCTCCTTCACGCGAACCTCCCATGGGCCGGTGCGGCCCCAGGTGTGGGTGGCTTCGAGCGAAGTGTCGTCACCCTCTTGCGCAAACCAGTTGGCGCGTTCCCAACCGTTATAGGCGCCCATCACACCGCCGAGCTCTTTGACCTTCGTGTGCACCGGAGACAGTTTCTTGTCGCGGGCGGCAGGCCATTCGTGATGCGGGAAATGCATGGCGTATTCGTTGCCGTAAACTTCCATGCCCTTTTGGTTGCAGTAATCCTGATCGGTGTAATCAGTATAGCGGCGCGGATCGACGGCCCACATGTCCCATTCGGTTGCGCCATCGACGATCCATTCCGCCATGACCTTACCGGCACCACCACCCTGCGCGATCCCGAAGGTGAAGACGCAGGCTTCAAACGCGTTTTCCACACCCGGCATCGGCCCCATCAGCGGCAGGCCATCGGGGGCGTATGGGATCGGGCCGTTGATCACGCTGGACACGCCGGAGGTTTCCATCAACGGCACGCGGGCCATGGCGTCGACCACGATGTCCTCGATCCGGTCCAGATCTTCCTGCCACAGCTGGAAACTGAAATCTTCCGGCATGGCATCATTGGCATCAACCCAATGCGCCTTACAGTTTGGCTCATAGGGGCCGAGGTTATAGCCGTGCTTTTCCTGACGCAGGTAGTAAGACACATCCACGTCGCGGATCAGCGGCAGCTTGCCTCCGTGTTCTTTCGACCAGGCTTCGATCTCGGGGATTTGTTCGGTCAGCAGGTACTGGTGCTCCATCACCATCATCGGCACGGTGCGCCCGCCATAAGGCTTGAACCATTCGCCGACGCGCTGCGCGTAATACCCGGCTGCATTCACCACATAGTCACACTCAATGTCGCCCTTTTCAGTTTGCACGATCCAGGTCTTGTCTTCCTGCTGGGTGACGCCCGTAGCAGGCGTAAATCGCAGGATTTTCTGGCCCATGTCGCGCGCGCCCTTGGCCATCGCTTGCGTGACCTGCGCCGGATCGATATCCCCATCGCTCGGATCCCAGAGAACCCCCATCAAGTCGTGGGTTTCAAGGAAGGGGTAGCGTTCTTTCGCCTGCTCAGGTGTCCAGATCTCCATCTCGATGCCCTGATAGCGACCCATCGAACAGGCGCGTTCGAACTCCTGCATCCGTTCCTTGGTATGCGCCAGCCGGATCGACCCGGTCTGGTGGTAGTTCATCGGATAGTCGACCTCTTCGCCCAGACGGGAGTAAAGCTCGGTCGAATAGCGCTGCATGTTCATGATTGCCCAGCTGGTCGAGAAGGTCGGCACGTTACCAGCAGCATGCCAGGTTGACCCGGCGGTCAGCTCGTTCTTTTCGAGCAGGACGCAGTCGGTCCAGCCCTTCAGCCCTAGGTGATAAAGCGTCGAGGCGCCGACAACACCGCCACCGATAATGACGACGCGGGCTTTTGTAGGAAATTCAGACATGGAAGTCTCCCTGTGATCCGAGTGTTCTTTGTTCAGTTGAGAGCCAGACGGGCGGCGAGCGCACCGAAAATGACGGCCGAAATGCGGTTCATGAGGCGGGTTGAGCGGCGGATCCGGTCAGCGGCGAGACCGGCAAAAACACCGATCAGCGCGTCGGCGATAAATCCGCCAATGGCCAGGATCACACCAAGAATCACGATCTGCTGCCATTCCGGCCCCACTTCCGGACGGATGAATTGCGGCAGGAAGGCGAGAATGAACAGGATCACCTTCACATTGAGGATATTGGTCACGAAGCCACGCCGAAACGCACGCCATAAGTCTGCACGACCTTCACGATCAGACGCAGCTTCAACCGAACACCAGCTGGTCCATGCCAGCCAAGCCAGATAGGCGGCACCCACATAGCGGATCAGATCCAGCGCCAGCGGGGATGCTGCGAGCAACACCGCAAGCCCTCCGGCCGCCAGAGCCACATGACAGAGCAGTCCAAGAATGATCCCGGAGGTCGCCATGACACCGGCCCGCGCGCCCCCTTTGATCGAAGACGCGATGATGAACATCATGTCCGGCCCCGGAGTCAGGTAGAGGATGATCGACGCACCGACAAAGGTCGCAATCACCCAGGGATCCATAGCGAGTAAAGTGGTCAGCATGTCATTGAGCCTCCTGCGGCAGGCCATCAGCGATCTGGTAGTAGTCGCCTTTGTCCGCAACAAAGATGTGCTTTTCGAGCGTCACGCCGGTCGGGCCATCCACGGCGCCAAGGGCAAAACTGATGTGATCCTCTCCGGTGCCCTGCCAGAACAGGAAGGAACCGCAGACGGGGCAGGACCCGCGCTTGGCATTGGGGCTGGCCGCATACCAACTAACCGGACCCGAGATGGTCAGGGCATCAACGGGAACGTGGGCAGAGGACCAGATCCCCCCGGATTGTTTGCGGCATTGAGAGCAATGGCACATGGACGCCCCTTTTGGCTGGGCATCAGTTTTAAACGTGATTGCGCCGCAGAGGCAGGAACCTTCGATCATTGTCTTCTCCTCAGTTGACCGCCCTTAATAGACAGGTGGGGCGATGACCCAGATCGCTACCGCAGGCTCGTCATAGGGATTGGCCCACTCATAGGGTTCATGTTTGATGCGAAAGCTGTCGCCCGGGCCGACCGTGAACTGCCGCCCGCCGATCACCAGGTCGAGCTGGCCAGAGATCATATATCCGACCTCTTGTGTGGGGCGATTGGCCGGGGTCTGCATCCGCGAATTCGGAGCAAAGGTGGAATGCACCATTTCAAAATCGTCGGTAAGGTCAGGAGACAGCAATTCCTCTTGCAGCCCCTCTTCACCCGACCCCATCGGTCGGCGCGCGCCGCTGCGCACCACATATCCTTTTTCCTCAGCCGGTGCGGAGGAGTGGGCAAACAAGAGCGACATTGGAACGCCCAGCGCTTCTGCAATCGAGCGCAAGTCCGAGATCGAGGGGTCGGACAAATCGCGTTCCACCTGACTGAGCCAGCCCACCGAGCGCCCTAGCCGATCCGCCAGATCAGTCAGCGTCAGCCCGCGTTGTTTACGAAGCGCGCGCAGGTCAGCCCCAAGGCTTTGTGGTTTTGTCAGATCCGATTGCAGCACGCGGCGATCTCCTGCGTCAGTCTATTTTCACATCATGAAATGAATCGTGATATTTTCATGCTTTTTTTCATAATGTGGCGAAATCACGCCCTTCGCAAACAAAATCGCGACATTCGAATGGTCGGATTCAGATCATCTGAGGCGCTCCCGCGCCTTTTCACCCTTCGGTCGACAGGCTTGGGCATGGCCTCGCTTCGCTCGGCTAGGGGCGCCGCCCCTCGGCTAAAAGCCTCACCCCGAGGTATTTTCCGCAAGAAAAAAGATTAGCGCCGAAACGTGTCGTCGAGGATTTTTGCAAACTGAGTTGCATCCTCTTCCGTAAAGGCATTCGCCTGATTGCTATCGAGATCAAAGACCGCGATGATCTCGTCGTTTGCATTGCGCACGGGCAATACCAGCTCGGAACGGGTGGAGCTGGCGCAGGCGATATGACCCGGAAACGCATCCACATCCGGAACCAGCTGTACGTCTCCGGTGCGGGCAGCTGCCCCACAGACGCCACGCTCGAACGGGATCTTCAGGCAGCCATGACCGCCCTGATAGGGTCCGATTTTCAGAAGGCCCGGTTCGGTCACGCGGTAAAAACCGGTCCAGTCAAACCGATCATCAGAATGATGAACTTCGCAGACAACCGTTGCCATCAATGCCACTTCATCTGTTTCACCCTCGGTGAGTGAGGTGATGATCTGGGACAGCTCGTTATAGTCAACGCGCGACATGGGACCTCCAATCAAAAAGGGCGCGGACATCCCGCGCCCTCTGTCTATAGATGTCCAATCCGCAGCGATCAATCGCGCTCGATGGCAATTGCAGTGCCTTCACCACCGCCAATGCAAATCGCCGCCACGCCCTTTTTCAGACCGCGCTTTTCCATTGCATTCAAGAGCGTGACGATAATGCGGGCGCCGGAAGCCCCAATCGGGTGGCCCAGCGCACAAGCCCCACCGTTCACGTTCACCTTGTCGCGCGAGATGCCCATCTCATGCATGAAAGCCATCGGAACAACGGCAAAAGCTTCATTCACCTCCCACAGGTCCACATCATCAACTGCCCAACCAAGGCGGTCGAGCAGTTTCCGTGCGGCGGGGACAGGAGCCGTGGTGAACCAGCCGGGCTCTTGCGCATGGCTGGTGTGGCCCATGATGCGGGCGCGGATGTTCAACCCCGCTGCCTTTGCGGCCTCTTCCGATGCCACCACCAATGCTGCCGCACCATCTGAGATCGAAGAGGCGTTGGCCGGGGTCACTGTGCCGTCTTTCTTGAAAGCCGGCTTCAGGGTCGGAATCTTGTCGGGGCGGGCATTGCCTGGCTGTTCGTCTTCGCCGACCACCACATCACCCTTGCGCGTCCTGATTGTGACCGGGGCGATTTCGCCTTCGAACGCGCCGGTTTTCTGTGCGTCCAGCGCATTCGACAGGGATTTCAGCGCATATTCATCCTGCGCTTCGCGAGTGAACTGGAATTTCTCGGCGCAATCCTCGGCAAAAGTGCCCATCAGGCGACCTTTGTCATAAGCATCTTCAAGGCCATCGAGGAACATGTGGTCCACCACAGCACCATGGCCGATCCGTGCACCGCCCCGCATTTTCGGCAGGATATAGGGTGCTTCTGTCATGCTCTCCATACCGCCAGCGACCATTATATCGGTGCTGCCCAGTGCAACCTGGTCATACGCGGACATGGTCGTTTTCATACCGGACCCACACATCTTGTTCAACGTGGTGGCGGGAACCCCTTTCCCCAAACCAGCCGCGAAACCTGCCTGTCGTGCGGGGGCCTGCCCTTGCCCGGCAGGCAGAACACAGCCCATCAATAGTTCTTCAATCTGCTCTGGCTTTGCACCTGCATCCTCAAGGGCAGCCTTGATTGCAGCCCCCCCGAGCTCTGAAGCTGTCACCCCGGAGAAAGCCCCTTGAAAACCCCCCATCGGCGTGCGCGCGGCACCGGCAATCACCACATTTTTCATGACTTTCTCCAATTCCCTGACATTCCTGCCATTCGCTTACCGAATGGTAACGTTCCACGTCTAGCCTCATTCGAAAGTGACCCGCCGTAACAACACGATCTGCGTTGTTTTCAACGGAGGGTTTACCCGAATGCTCAGCTGTCCGAGGAGAACAATCGTGCAACTCACCTATCAAGATACCAACAACACCCGTATCATCACAGTTGGTGAAAACCGGATTGATGCTGCCATCGCGATCAGTTTCAAAGACAAGATGCGCGAAATTACAGACACAGGACCAAAACGGATCATTTTGGATATGGAGCAAGTTGACTTCATTGATTCCAGCGGTCTTGGCGCAGTTGTCGCGTCTATGAAACAGGTCGACGCAGACACCAAACTTGAACTTGCCGGGTTATCAAAGACTGTGGCCAAGGTATTTCGCCTGACACGAATGGACACGGTGTTTACAATTCATCCCGATATTCAATCCGCCCTCGGTGGTGGTCTGGCAAATGCATCTTGAAAGCCTGCCATTCATGGGTCATGCGCGTGATATATCCAACCAAACACCACCCGCGGCATGTTGCGGTATCAACTTGGTTTTTCCAGGGGACAGCCTGGCCGTGCGAAAGGCTCTACTGACGGTCCAAGATGGGCTCAAAGGAATGGGTGTTGGGGATGACACCCGATCAATCGCCGAAATTGTTCTCGCTGAAGTCCTGAACAACATCGTCGAACATGCTTATGCCGGGCAAGATAATGGTGTCGTTGAGCTACATATTCATAAGCACGACAAAAAACTGAAGATGGCCATCGTCGACGATGGCCTGCCAATGCCCGACAACCGCTTACCAAATTGGACCGCACATGAGCTGGACGTCAGGCGCGATGATCTTCCTGAAGGGGGATTCGGTTGGTCTTTGATCCGAGATTTATCCAGTGATCTCACCTACGCCCGCCGAAACTCACAAAACAGACTTTCGTTTTCCATCCAGATGAACGCCCAGTGAATTGCCTCCAAAATGCCGTGTTTCCTCCCTGAACTGGACAGAATGGAACTTCAATTTAATCCCATAGCGTAAAGCTTGCCCCGGTGCCGCATTCCACAGCCCCCACCCAGTTCGCGGCGCCGGGGAACCTCACTTCCAGAGAATTAGAAATCAAATATTCGTCTCGCGACGATTGCCGGTTAATTCTGGATGCCATACTCTTTTCTTTATCTAAAAGAAGAGCGGAGCTTGTCTATTGCGCGACTTTCATTTGCCCGGCCGATCTGCAGTATTTGCCACGAATGGCATGTGTGCATCCTCCCACCCAATTGCATCACAGGTTGCAATCGAGATCTTAAAGTCCGGAGGCAACGCCGTAGACGCCGCTGTGGGTGCCGGATTTCTGCTGGGCATTTGCGAACCCCAGATGACCGGTATAGGAGGCGACTGCTTTGTCCTTCTCTCCCCGGCTGACGGTAAAGACGTTGTCGCTCTGAATGGCTCCGGAAAAGCACCGGCCAAATTAGATCCTGACAGGCTGCGGGCGTCTGGCTTGAACGCGATGCCGGTGCGCGATGTTCAGTCGATCACCATACCCGGCGCAGTCGATGCGTTCTGCCGCCTCTCCAATGATTGGGGAAAGATCGGGCTTGCGCGCTCATTGGCTCCCGCAATCCACTATGCCGAACAAGGCATGCCCGTTGCACCCCGCGTTGCATTTGATTGGAATATCGCGGCACGCGACAATCTTTTGTCAGGGTGCGCCAGAAATCATTACCTAATGGACGAGCGCGCTCCGGTGATAGGAGATCTTTTCCGCGCCCCCAAACAAGCCGAGGTGTTACGCCGGATCGCACGAAATGGAAGAGATGGTTTCTATCTCGGAGAGGTCGCCGAGGATATGGTGAACAGCCTAAGAGCACTCGGTGGCGTTCATACTCTGGATGATTTTGCAAAAACGGCATGCACCTACACCCAACCAATTTCAGGCCATTACAAAAGTGCCGAACTGCTTGAACATCCCCCAAATGGTCAGGGTGCCACAGCAATTCTCATGGCGAATATGCTGAAATCTTTCGACCTTCCAGACCTGCCACCGGAAGGCGCCGAGCGCATTCATATTGAAGCTGAAGTTGCCAAACTGGCCTATGACGCGCGAAATCGCTATCTGGCAGATCCCGACACGACCACACATCTTGATCGCATGTTATCAAGGGAAACCGCGGATAAGTTGGCATCACGTATCAATCCAGCACAGGCAATGGACATGCCGGCCATCGTTTCTGAAAGCATCCATAAGGACACGGTTTACCTGACGGTGGTCGACCGGGACCGGATGTCGGTGTCACTGATCTATTCGATCTATCATTCCTTTGGTTCTGGCATTGCCTCTGACAACTTCGGCATCTTGTTTCACAATCGCGGGGCAGGTTTCAATCTGACTTCCGGGCACCCAAATGAAGCAGGCGGTGGCAAACGCCCGATGCATACGATCATTCCAGGCATGATTCGTGAAAATGGTCGGGTCATCTTGCCATTTGGTGTGATGGGCGGCGCCTATCAACCCACTGGACACGCTCGTTTTCTGACCAACATGGTGGACTATGAGATGGATATTCAGTCGGCAATCGACGCCCCACGAGCATTTGCCGATGGCGGAGTGTTGAAGCTTGAGCGCGGTTATCCAGCAGATATCGCAGCCCGCCTGTCAGAGATGGGGCACAGGATCGACATTCCCGAGGCTCCGATCGGCGGGGCGCAAGGCATTTACATTGATGACAAACGCGGTGTCTTAACGGGTGCATCTGACCATCGAAAAGATGGATGCGCCTTGGGTTACTGACTGTATTTAAAGGATTTTTCTTAGTTCAGTTGAAAATGGAGCGGGTATTGACCGTCTTCAAATTCACCAAAGAGATCCGGCAAATCAGGGTGGCTGACAGGTTCACCCGAATAATCCGCGATCAGGTTCTGCTCGGACACATAGGCCACATAGTAACTTTGGTCGTTTTCAGCCAACAGGTGGTAAAACGGCTGATCTTTTGAGGGGCGGCTATCCTCGGGAATCGCATCATACCATTCCTCGGTGTTGGAAAACATTGCATCCACGTCAAAAACCACACCGCGAAACGGATGTTTGCGATGGCGTACGATTTGTCCCAAATGATATTTGGCGTGAGTCTTTAACATTTAATAGCCCCTCGTCCTTTTTCTACCGCGTTCCGTTGCGGGCGTCCATGGAACGGGGCCAGAATTGTAGGAAACAAATTGTCAACTTTCCGCGCATCGAAGCCACGAACCTACAAATTGTGATCACCCAAATCGTTTTCAATAGGTTGAAAATCCTGTATACTGCTGGGAAACGAACATATGCGAGTGAGGCAAATGAGCAGGTTTCTTCGCAACGCGTTGATTGGTGGTCTTATTGTGGGCTTTGTTGCGTCTTGCGGGGGCGGAAGCTCCAAGGCGCCGCGCAATCTCGACAACGCGTGCAGCATTATCAAGCAACGGCCCAAGATCCATCGGGCCATGAAAAAAACCCAACGAAAATGGGGGGTTCCGGTGCATGTGCAGATGGCTGTCATTCATCAGGAATCGAAGTTCATTCCAGATGCACGGACCCCGGTAAAATATGTCCTAGGCGTGCTTCCCATGGGGCGCGCGAGCTCGGCTTATGGCTATGCTCAGGCGTTAGATGCGACGTGGAAAGAATATCAAAGGGCCGAAGGTGGGCGCGGTGCCGAGCGCACCGACATACGTGACGCGACTGATTTCATGGGGTGGTACATGACCGAAACCCGTGAGGTGACGGGCCTCCCGTTGTCCGATGCGCGTGGGCAATATCTGGCGTATCACGAGGGGCGCACTGGATATTTGCGTGGCAGCTACCGCAATAAATCCTGGCTTATGCGTGTGGCGGGGGACGTAGAACAACGCTCATACCGCTATCGTGTCCAACTACAAAATTGTCGATAAACGATCTGCTGCTCGCAAGTTGCGAGCGGCTAATCCTTTGTAATTAACGGCGCTTTTGTGTTTCCAGATGGATCGAGAACAAGGAAGATCCCAGCGTGCCGCCGGTCTTCAACTCGCCTAGAATCATCGTAACTTCCGATCCGGCATTATCGGTGATCACCCATTGACGCAGCTGGGTCGGATTTGCGGTGAACATCAGTTTGATACTGCCGTATTCGGGGTTGTCGGGGTCCTGTGCCGTGACAACCGTAGACGTTCCATCAAAACCGTGCCCCGTCACCATTTTAGCGCGACCCAGGTTGACATTCTTGGCCAAGACAACGGAGAGGGGCGTTTGCTTCAACGGGTACTGAGACGGGCCAGAGTTGGATTTTCCATCAAAAACAGCAACTTGCGAGCTTCCGACCACAACCAGAGCATCCATTGGCGGATTATACTCAAACCGCGCCCGGCCGGGGCGTTTGATATAGATGGTCCCGGTCGAGATCGTGCCATCATCATTTAGCTGCGTGAATTCAGCTTCTGCTGTCTTCAGGCCATTGAGATAGGCCGAGATGTCACCCAGTGATAGCTTCTCGGCCAAAGCCGGAACGGAACTGATCATCAGGGCGCCTGCGGCGATCATCATGCGAAGTGCGGTCATACATCCTACCTCTTTATTCGGGTCCAGTTTGCCCGGTTTGTGAGAAGGATTTAACCCCGAACCCAACGTGATAGGCGATAACATGCGCGTGTCATGGAAAATCGCCCGACATTTCGGGATCCGCACAAAACTTTAAACTCTTCAAACACCGGACCCGGCAAAGTTTAAAATCTTTAACAGGCTGAAATCCAAAACTTTAAATTCTTTAATGGGGCTGCGAATTTGACGGCGGCACACATCGGGCCACCGCCAATTCGCGTCATTCGTCGTAAGCGGCTGTGATGATCACTTCGACCTTCAGCTCGGGGCTGGCGAGATGGGCCGACCCACAGGCACGCGCCGGGGCATGGCCTCTGGGCACCCAATTGTCCCAGACCGCATTCATTTCGTCGAAGTCTTTCATGTCATCAAGCCAGATTATGGCCTGCAGCATTTGCGATGACGAAGAGCCAGCCTCTTCGAGAAGCGCCTCAATCCGGGCCAGACATTCGCGGGTCTGGTCCGCCACGCTGTCACCCCGGATACCAACCTGGCCACAGAGATAAACCACACCCTTGTGTTTGACGATCTTGCTCATGCGATCGCTGGTATAACGTCGTTGGATCATTTTCTGCCTCGGTTTTTGCGCATTTTACGGCGTGGGGTCGTTACCTCCACGCTCTGCGCTTTTGGTTAATTATTCGTTATTATTGCTGTTCAGGGACCAGAATCTCACGCTTGCCAACGTGGTTGGATGCCGACACCAGGCCCTGATCCTCCATCTGCTCCACCAGACGCGCGGCTTTGTTGTATCCGATGGCCAGTTTGCGCTGGATGTACGAGGTGGAGCATTTGCGATCCTTGATCACAATCGCCACCGCCTGATCATAAAGCGCATCTTCGCCATTGGTGTTGCCACCTGTGTTCAGCCCAAGAACCGCGTCGATATTGTCGGCCTTGTCATCAGACGGTCCTTCAACCACACCACCGATATATTCGGGAGGGCCATAGGATTTCAGATAGGTCACGATTTCCTCGACCTCTTCATCTGACACAAACGGGCCGTGAACGCGGGTGATGCGTGCGCCACCTGCCATGTAAAGCATGTCGCCCATGCCCAGAAGCTGTTCGGCGCCCTGTTCACCCAAAATGGTTCGGCTGTCGATTTTCGAGGTGACCTGGAACGAAATCCGGGTCGGGAAGTTGGCCTTGATGGTGCCGGTGATCACATCGACAGAGGGGCGCTGCGTGGCCATGATCAGGTGAATACCTGAGGCACGCGCCATCTGCGCAAGACGTTGAATACAGGCTTCAATCTCTTTGCCGGCCACCATCATCAAGTCGGCCATCTCGTCAACCACCACCACAATGAACGGCAGTTTTTCGGGCGCGAACTCTTCGGTCTCAAAGATCGGCTCGCCGGTGTCCTCGTCAAATCCGGTCTGAACAGTGCGCTCAAACATCTCGCCTTTGGCCAGCGTGTCAGCGACGCGCGAGTTGTAGCCTTCGATGTTCCGCACGCCCATCTTGGACATTTTGCGATAACGGTCTTCCATCTCGCCCACGACCCATTTCAGCGCCACAACCGCCTTTTTCGGGTCGGTCACAACGGGTGAAAGCAGGTGCGGGATACCGTCATAGACGCTGAGTTCCAGCATCTTCGGGTCGATCATGATCATCCGGCAATCTTCCGGTGTCAGACGATAGAGAAGCGACATGATCATCGTGTTGATGGCCACGGATTTACCAGAACCGGTGGTCCCGGCGATCAACAGGTGGGGCATTTTGGCAAGGTTGGCGACGATCGGATCACCGCCGATATCCTTGCCAAGCGCCAGCGGCAGACCGTGGTTGCCGTCACCAAAATCACGGGTCGAGAGGATTTCGCGGAACGAGACCATCTCGCGTTTTTCATTTGGCAGTTCGATACCAATCACGCTACGGCCGGGCACGGTCGACACCCGTGCCGACAGGGCCGACATGGACCGTGCAATATCATCCGCCAAACCAATCACGCGGCTGGCCTTGAGACCCGGGGCGGGTTCAAGTTCATACATGGTGACAACGGGGCCGGGGCGGACCGAGACGATCTCGCCTTTCACGCCGTAGTCATCCAGCACGGTTTCCAGCATCCGCGCGTTTTCTTCCAGCGCTTCGTCCGACAGGTGGTGACGTTCGATGGTCACAGGGTCCATCAACAGGCCAAGCGGCGGCAGTTCAAATGCGGGTCTTTTGTCTTCGAACTTCAGGCTGGGCTGGGCTTCCGCTTTTGCCTGAGTGGACGGTTGAACTGGCTTACGCACCTGATGCTGCACCACTTTCTTCGGACTTTGGGTAAAGCTTGCGGTCGGAGGAGTGTAGACTCGCGGGCTGGGATCCGGGGCGTTCATCAGGTCTTCAACCACCAGATCGTCATCCGCTTCGGCCCGGTCGGGCATGTCGTAAGGCAGGGGCGCCACATGCATCGGGTCATCCAGCAGCGGGGCTTCTATCATCGGCGCCTCGGGCGTTGTATCCAGGATCATCGGATCAGGCTTGCGGCGATGCCGAGCCACGGCGCGCTCCAGCGGGGGTTCATCCCGCAGGGCACCCGGGGCATGCGGGATCGGTGCGATCCGGGCACGGTTCTTCAGCGCATTGGCAACTTTGGCTTTGATCCGGTCTTCGCCACCAAGGCCTTCGGGGATCTCGCCCTCAAAAACAGGTTGCTCCACAAGCTCCGGTTCTGGTGTTTGCTGAACGCGACGAATGAGCGATGTGAGCAACCCCGGCTTGGGAGCGGGTTCTGGGGCGGGGGCCGCCATCAGAAGATCCGGATCATATGATGCGGCATGTGCCTGATGTGCGGTCAGCGGTGGCTCGGCCACCAATTCAGGGCGCATGACTCTGGCCGTGCGCAGCGGAGGCGGGGCCGCAAAATCTTCATCATCGATCAGGTCTTCATCTGCCTCGGCGGCCAAACGGCGCTCTTCAGCACGCGCATCTTTTCGCGCAAGATGGCGGGCATAAAGCCCTTTGGCCGTTACACTGGCACCTGTTGCTGCACCCTTGGCTGCCCCTTTGGCACCGCGCCCGATCAGGGTCATCAGGCCAACATAGGTCATCACCAGACCAAACAGAAGGAAATGCCCGATGCGCTTAAGCTCTGCCAGGTTCAGGCCCAGCGCATAGCCGAGAACAATCAATGTCAGCACGGCGGACACAACGGACATGAGTTTCAGACCAAAGCCGGTCCCGAACGGCAGGGCTGCAAGGAACGCCCCCAACACGGTGTCACCAAACAGGCCACCCAGACCAAAGCTATGCGTCCAAGCCGGGCCTGGCACCAAGGTTGAGGCGTATACTGCGGCCATCGCCACAGCGATCGGTGCAAAGATCACGCGGGAAATGGCGCGTTCCCCACCCATGTGAAAAGTGAACCGCACGCCCCAGATGACAAAAACAAGCGACAAGACCCATGAACCGAGACCAGAAATCACCGAAAGAGGCGAGGCGATAAACGCACCAAACCGTCCAAGTGTATTCTGTGCGGGCGCATCCGTGGCAGACATCCAGCCGGGATCTTCAGGCGAGTAACTCCCAAGGATCAGGGCCACGATGATGCCCAGAACCATCAGCCCGATGCCAATAAGTTCCTTGCCACGTTTTTCAATCACCGCTTGGGTGGTGCTGTCAAAGATCGGATCCCGTTGTTTCGTCTGAAACGCCATTGCTACCTCGTCCTCACTTATAGAGACAGTCACGGAGCTTGATCAGCCCGCGCTGCATTTCTTGTTTTGGGGCCACCATGGCAGCCCGAATATAACCTTTGCCCGGATTAAATCCGTCCACGTCGCGCGACAGGTAAGCGCCGGGCAATACCCGCACGCCGGTTTCCTGCCAAAGCTTCAATGTCGCGGCCTCACCATCCTCGACCGGCAGCCAGAGAAAGAACCCAGCTTCGGGTGACACATAGCCCGGCACGTCGGCGAAAATCTTATCGGCGATGGCAAATTTTTCCTGATAAAGCGCGCGGTTTTCGGCGACATGCACGTCATCCGACCACGCTTTCTCCGACACGCGCTGCAGCGGCATCGGAACCGGAGAGCCCGCGTAATTGCGCAGCCGACGAATGCGCGCGATGCTTTCAGGGCCGGTCGCCACAAAGCCAGACCGCAATCCCGGAAGGCTAGAACGCTTTGAAAGAGAATGGAAAATTGTCACTCGTTCGGGGTCCGCGCCACCTTCTTGCGCCACTTCCAGCGCGCCTACAGGAGGGGTGTCACGGTAGATCTCGGAATAGCACTCATCGGCGAAAATCTTGAAATCAAACTTCTCTGCCAATTGAATCAGGTTCGCCCAGTAATCGCGATCCGCCACCGCGCCCTGCGGGTTGGCGGGCGAGCAGATATAGGCCACTTCCACCCGGTTCAGCACATCCGCCGGTAGGCTGGTGTAATCGGGCAAATGTCCGGTTTCAGCGGTGGCATGCACAAACATCGGTTCCGCCCCAATGGTGCGGGCGGCCACGGCATAGACCTGATAAAACGGGTTTGGCGTTAACACGATCGGCTGCTGCCCGCGCGAGGTTTCCTCGGGACAGAGCGCCAAAAGCGCATTGTGCAACCCTTCGCGCGTGCCGTTAAGGGCCATGATCTGCGCCTCGGGCATATCCACGCCATAACGGCGCTTGAGAAAGCCGGAAATGGCGGAAAGCAGTTCGGGCGTGCCCTCGTTCACCGGGTAGCGGCCAAATTCATGCGCATATTCGCTGATGATGCCCATCACCCAGTCGGGGAAGGCATGTTTGGGCTCGCCAATGGACATATGCACAACATCACCGCCCGGATCATGGTGATCCAGAAGCGCGCGCAAACGCGGAAATGCATAGGCTGGCAAGCCGGAATACCGCTCGGGGAACGTCATCATAAACGTCTTTTTTCTGCCTCAGATATCGGGATCATTTCGCCCCGTTTTGTCCCACATTACGCCGCATTTTCGACCCGGTCCAGAAAAACCCCGCAATTTTCATGCGTTGCAAGGGAGGGGTGTGGTTTTTTGGTCAGTGGGGGGGCGCAGGGTCTTCTTTGATCTAGCCAAAAAACATTCGGCCCCCTATACGCGCGATCGATTGGTCCGGCGGCAAACGTGTATTTGGCTCGAACCACTCATCAATCTCCAATAATTTAGCGCCCTCACTCTCTAATCCCTTTGAGATCATAATAGTCGCATCTTGCCGATCTGCTGCGCTCACAGCAAACGAGCAATAGAATTTCCCGTCCTGTTGATCTTCTGCCAGCGCGACTGCGCAATGTGACGCCATGCCCCAACCGCGTAATCGCCTTAGAACATTCTGATACCAGCCATGTGCCAGAACTAATACTTCGCTCACCCCATCTTCACGCATTAGTAATCTAGCTCTACCCCAACGCCTCCTCAGCCGCTGCCCCCAACCGCAACAACCGCTCTTCCGCCATCGGTTCCCCAAGGAACATGATGCCCGTCGAGGGCAAGCCGGTGGGGAGCGTCAGTCCGCTTGATCCCATCAGGTTGCCGATCCGCGTGTTGCGAAGGGCCCAGAGGTTTTCCTCGACGTAATACGCACTATCGGTCAGCAGGCGTTCCACATTGGGGGGCATAATGGTTGAGGTCGGCAGGACCACCGCGTCAAACCCTGCGGTCTGGGCGTGGAACTCCGCCCGCATCCGTTCAAGCGCTTGCCACGCCCGGACAAACTCGACCCCGGTGAAGCGCTTGCCTGACTGGAAGCGTTCAAGGATTTCCGGGAACATCAGTCCCGGCTGCGCTTCGATCTCATCCTGCCATGTGGCATAGGCTTCGGTGGTGAACAGCACGCCGGACAGGGCCAGCGCCTCCTCGACCACCGGAAGATGGGCGCGAGTGATTTGGGCCCCATTGTCCATGAGCCGCCCAATCGCGCTTTCAAACCCGGCGCGGGGTTCATTTCGGGCGGGTTCAACCCCGTCTTCCAAGACCAGAAGACGGGTTCCCTTGAGGGTCGCGCCTTTTAGATCAACAGGCGTGCCCCCCTCCAACGCGGCCAGCATCAGGGCAGCATCCTCAACCGTGCGACAGAGCGGGCCCACTGTGTCGAAGCTCTTGACCAACGGCACCACGCCCTTGAGCGACACCCGGCCAGACGTGGTTTTCAGCCCAACCAGATCGTTCCAGGCGGACGGGATACGCACCGACCCGCCCGTGTCCGAGCCGATCCCGCAGGGGGCAAGATCAAAGGCCACTGAGGTGGCGGCACCGGAACTTGATCCGCCCGACACGGCGTCATGATCGTTTACACAGGGCGATGTGGCGGTAATGGGGTTCAGTCCTAACCCCGAGAAGGCAAGCTCGCTCATATGGGTTTTGCCCAGGCAGACCATGCCCTGCGCCGTGGCGTTCTTCAGTACCTGCGCGTCTTCGGTCGGAACGCGCCCTTTCAAAAGCGCCGACCCCGATTCCGTGGCCACCCCGGCGGTATCAAATAGGTCTTTCCATGAGATCGGCACCCCATCGACCAGCCCCAACCGCAGCCCGGCCTTCGCCCGTGCGCGCGCCGCTTCGGCCTCGGCAAGGGCGCGTTTTTCCGTAAGCCGTGCATAGATCCGGTCGGCAAACGGATGGGTGCGGATCGCATCATAGTAGGTCACGACCAGCTCCACCGGGTCGATCTCGCCCGCACCGATCCCGCGCCCAAGGTCACCCACACTCATCTTCAACCAAGCTGTGCTCATCGCCGCCTCCTATGACCGTCAAGAAGGACGGTAGCGGCAGGATCGCACATGGACAATCCCCCCCCACTGCGCGAGAAAGGGGCATGGAACTGGATGCTGATATTCTGATTGTCGGGGGGGGGCTGAACGGCCCGGCGCTCGGACTGGCGCTTGGGGATTGCGGGTTTGACGTGACCATCGTGGACGCCATGCCCAAAGGCGCGCGTGGTGCGGATGATTTCGACGGGCGCGGTTATGCGCTGGCGCTGGCCTCGCAACGCCTGCTGACCGCGATAGGCGTGTGGCCGAAAGTGGCCCCCCATGCGCAACCTCTGCTGGATATCCGCATTTCCGATGGCCGCGCCGGAGAAGGCCCCGGCCCCTTTGTGCTGGAGTTCGACCATGCCGAGATCGACGAAGGCCCGATGGGATATATGGTCGAAGACCGTTTCCTGTCCCGCGCCTTCCTTGAGGCCGTCGAGACACACCCCAAAGTCACGCTGATTGATCAGGACAGTGTAGTGTCGCAAGAGGTCGGCCCGGCCTCGGTCACGTTGACGCTTGGCTCGGGCAAAACGCTGACCGGACAGATTGTGGTTGGCTGTGACGGGCGCAAATCCGGCACCTGCGAGCGCGCTGGGATCAAACGCTGGGGTCATGACTACGGACAAACCTCGCTGGTCTGCGCGGTGGATCACGAATTGCCGCACAATGGCGCGGCCCATCAGTTCTTCATGCCCCCCGGCCCGCTGGCCATCCTGCCGCTGCCGGGCAATCAAAGTTCGATCGTCTGGACCGAAAGCCACGAAGAAGCGGCCCGCATTCAGGGGCTGGATGACGAGGGCTATCTGGAAGAGCTGCGCCCGCGCTTCGGATCTTTCCTTGGTGAAATCGGTCTGGCTGGCAAACGCTTTACCTACCCGCTGAACCTGACCGTGGCCGAGAGCTTTGTCTCGGACCGTCTGGCGCTGGTTGGTGATGCCGCCCACGGGATACACCCCATCGCGGGTCAAGGCCTGAACGCAGGGCTGAAAGATGTGGCGACGCTCGCTGAAGTACTGGCGCTGGCCCGCCGTCGCGGTGAGGATATTGGCCGCATCGACGTTCTGGAGCGCTATCAGCAATGGCGACGCTGGGATGTGATGCAGATGGTGGGGGCCACCGAGGTCACCAACCGGCTGTTTTCAAACGACAACCCGATCCTGCGCGCGACCCGCGACATCGGTCTAGGAGTGGTCAACGCCTTCCCCGGCCTGAGACGCAGCTTTATCCGCGAGGCAGCGGGATTGACGGGGGATCTGCCGAAGCTGTTACAGGGACGGCAGATTTGAAGCCGAGACACCAATCCGTTCAGGCCATTACCTCCTTGAGAAAATCGATGAAAACGCGGATACGGGCGGACATCAAGGTTCGGTGTGCGTAGAGCGCATAGATGTCCTGTTCAACAGTCTGGCAATCAGGTAGCAGGCGTACAAGCCGCCCGGCTTCCAGCTCTTGTTTAGCCACATAGTCGTGCATGAGTGCGCAACTGTCACTGTTTAAAACCCCCCAAATCTGCGCCCTGTAAGAATCGACAACATACTGATTGGGAATAGAATAATCGATCTCGCCCTCAGGAGCGGTGAGCCGTTGGACATGGCCCCAACTACCGATAGCGAGTTTGACGATTGGACGCCCAACCAGATCATCGAGCACCCCGGGGAAACCATAGCGTTCGATGTGGCTGGGGGTGGCGACAAATATCATCCGGAAGCCGCAGACGCGTATCGCTGTGAGGGAAGAATCGGGCAATGGACCGGATCCGACTCTGAGCGCGACATCCACGTGTTCTTCAATGAGGTCGACCGGCCGATTGCCAAGGCGTAAATCAATGGAAACCTGCGGATAACGCCGTAAGAACTCGGGCAATATCGGTGCCAGCATTTCGTTTCCAAAGGTGACAGCACTTGTGACAACCAGCTTTCCACTGGGATTTGTATGCTGTTCCTTGGTGACATCTCGAAGCGCCTCGATTTCTTGCAAAACGACTTCGCTTCGTCGAAGGAAGTTTTCACCTTCAGGTGTAAGCGCAAGACTTCTAGTACTCCGATTGAAGAGCCGAACACCGAGGTCGGCCTCCAGCTCTGCAACGATGCGCGTGATGGACGGAGCCGAAAGATTCATTGCCCGCGCCGCTTGCGCGAAACTTCCGTGGTACGAAATCTCGGCGATGACCCGCATCGCTTTTAGCATGTCCATACTTCTTGCTATTCCAAATTATGGAATAGTCAATGTTGTTATCAATTATTCTTCAACTATTAGAAATGGAGAATAATGTCTCTAGAGCCCAAAAACAAAATTGGAGGAGCCCAAAATGTTGCACGATATTCAGCTCGATCAATTTTCATCTAATCACCCTAGACAGGCGTATCTTAGACCCGACCTGATGCGACAGGAATATGTGAACCTCCTGCGCCTTCGCGACGCCCAAAGACGAGCAGGTCACTGGTGGTCCATCAGGCAAGGCATCGTGCAGTTTTCCGAACGCTGCGCCGCCCGTATTGGCACCACACTTCTACACTGGGTCGAGGTACGAAAGCTGCAACGTGCTGCAAACCACAACTTGGCGGAATCAAATTCGTGATGAATTGAACAGACTGCTCAAAGCTCAAAACTCCACTTGGAGATCAGCTTTATACACTTGCCAAACTCGGCCAAGATCAGCCGTGCAATAACACCGCCAAATGCGCTTACTCCTCGAGCTTGCGCGCCTCATCCACCAGCATGATCGGAATGCCGCCGCGCACCGGGAAGGCGATTTTGGCGGCTTTGGAGACAAGTTCCTGCTTCTCCGCATCGTAACTCAGCGTGGTCTGGGTAACCGGGCAAACCAGCGCTTCGATCATGTGGCGGTCGACTTGCGGCCCCTCATCTTTCCGGCTTTCTTTGGCGTCAGTCATTGCAGTTTCTCATCTCCTTCCCCGCTTCGCAGGGCAAATTCCATCAGGGTGACCAATGTTTCCCGCCGGGTCGTCAGCGACGGAGCTTCCAGCAGCGCCTGTTTGTCCTCGGAATCAAACGGGCACAGCGTGGACAGCGCATTGATCAACAGCTCATCCTCTGCCTCTTTCAGGCTTTTCCAATCGGACTGCAACTCTTCGGTGGCAAAATAACGAGACAGAAGATCAAGGAATTGGTCCCGGTCAAACGCCCGGTCATGTTCCGCCACCCCAAGATCACGCGAAAAACTGGCCCAATCCACATGGGCGCGCTTGTAAGGGGTAAAGCCCTCCTGCACCTCGCCCAGTCGAAACCGAGACACACCCGTCAGCGTGACCATATAGCGCCCGTCTTCCGTTTCCGTGAACGACGTGATCCGTCCGGCACATCCAATCGCATACAGGCGTTCGCTGTCGCCAATTGGTTGGATCATGCCAATCACGCGCCCCGACGTCTTGAGCACATCATCCACCATCGCCAGATAGCGCGGTTCAAACACATGCAGGGGCAGTCGACCGCGGGGCAGCAAAAGCGCCCCGGCAAGAGGGAATAGCGGGATCGTATCAGGCAGGTCCGCAGGAGTGATCATATCTCACCCTAGCGCGACCTTTCCGTTTGACCAAGCGGTTCAGACCAGAATCATCGAGGCCAGTTTGCGGCGGCCATTCAGCGCTACTGCGTCATTGGGGGCAAGCGCGTCGAAAATGGTGAACAGTTGCGCCTTGGCAGCCCCGTCATTCCATTCACGATCACGGCGGAAAAGCTCCAAAAGTTCGGCAACCGCCGCTTCTGCGTCGCCAGCCGCATTTAATGCAACCGCAAGATCAAATCGGGCCTGATGGTCATCTGAATTGGCCTCAACCGCCGCGCGCAACTCGCCCACTGGTCCGGCATCTTCTGCCTGACGCGCCAGCTCGATCTGGGCGCGGGCGGCTTCCAGTTCCGCCGCTTCGGAAATCTCAGCAGGCGCTCCGTTCAAAACGGCCTCGGCCTGATCCAGATCGCCCATGGCAATGGTGGCACGTGCCAATCCACCAAAGGCTGCGGCAGAATTGGGATCTTCTTCCAAAATCGCGGCGTAGGTCTGCGCGGCATCCGCTGCCTCGCCAGCCTCAAGCATCTCATCCGCCGCCGCAATGGCATCCGCCAGACCGCCATCCCCACCCAGATCAGCCACGCGGTTTACAAAGGCGGTAATCTCGCTGGGCGGCAATGCTCCCTGAAACCCGTCCGCTGGCTGCCCTTTCCAGAAGGCATACACCGTTGGAATCGACTGCACGCGCAGCTGGCCTGCGATCATCTGGTTCTCGTCCACATTGACCTTGACCATGCGCACGCGGCCCTTGGCCTCGGTCACTGCCGCCTCCAGCGCCGGTCCCAACTGCTTGCACGGCCCACACCATGGCGCCCAAAAGTCGACAATCACCGGCACCTCGTTCGAGGCTTCGATCACGTCCTGCATAAAGGTGGCCTCAGAGCTATCCTTGATCAGATCAGCGGCGGGTGCTGCGGCTTGGCCCAGGTCGAGTTCCATGGCAATGCGTCCTTGTTATCTAGCGTTGTCCCTTAGATGGAGTATGCCCGCCGCCCATGCAAGGCCACCGCGCCTGCTTCGCCTTTTTTCTTGCCAGAAATACCTTGGGGTGAGCAGCGCAGCTGCGAGGGGCAAAGCCCCTGATCAGAGATCAAAACTCGCAAACACCGGTGCATGATCCGAAGGCTTTTCCCAGCCCCGCGCATCGCGCAAAACCCGCGACCCATGTGCGGCATTGGAAATATCCGGCGTGGCCCAGACGTGATCCAGCCGGCGCCCTTTGTCCGCAGCGTCCCAATCTTTCGCACGATAGCTCCACCAGCTGTAAAGCTGGCCCTCTGGAATATCCTGCCGGGTCACATCCACCCAACCAGCTGAATCCTGCACCTGCGCCAGTGCCTCCACTTCGACCGGCGTATGGCTGACCACTTTCAACAGTTTCTTATGCGACCAGACGTCATCTTCACGCGGGGCAATATTCAGATCCCCCACCAGAATGGATTTTCCCGGCTTTTGCTTGAAGAAATGGTCCCGCATCTCGGTGAGGTAATCGAGCTTTTGGCCAAATTTCTCATTCACCTCGCGATCCGGCACGTCGCCGCCTGCGGGCACATAGAAATTATGAACCGTCACCCCGTTTTCCAACTGCCCGGCAATATGGCGGGCATGGCCGAGATCAGCAAAGTCATGACTGTCTGCTTCAACCATCGGAATGCGCGACAGGATGGCCACGCCGTTGTAACCCTTCTGTCCACGGGCCACCATGTGTTCGTATCCCAGCGCGCGAAACCCCTCGAGCGGGATCTTTTCAACCGGGCTTTTGCATTCCTGCAGGCAAAGCACATCCGGCGCCTCATCTTCCAGAAGTTTCAGCACAATCGGTTCCCGCAGCCGAACAGAATTGATGTTCCAGGTGGCAAGGGTGAAGCTCATGATATCCTCCGGTGAACGCACGTTTGCGGCGACCATAAAGGACGGATTAAAAAGTAAACAGGGGCGAGTTCCCCCTCGCCCCTGTTTACTCAATCATACGAGATGACTTCCCACTCCACCCCATCATGGTCATCGAAATAGAACCGCTTTCCCGGTTCGTAATCGGCGTGGTTGTGCGGGGTGAAACCGGCCGCCGCGACCCGTTTCTCAGTGGCCTCTATGTCATCCACCAGCACCCCCACATGGTTAAGCCCCGCGCGTGTGGTGTAGGAATGCTGCGGTTTATTCATATCCTGATTGGGGGTGTAGAGCGCCACATAGCTGGTCTCGTCGCCCACATGAGCCGTATATCCACCCGACATGGCGTCCCCTTCCCAACGAACTTTCCAGTCAAATACCGCGCCCAACCAGACAGCGGTGGCTTTTGGGTCGCTTACGGTGACATTCACATGTTCCAGTACTGCCATTTCGGCCTCCTTGATTTGTTGCGACTCACTTGATAATTCCTAAAGCTAACTTTAGCTCAAGTTATTTCTTCAGGAGGTCTGGATGGAACGCCGAAACGAGATTTCCATTGGCACATTGGCCAATCGCACCGGGTTGGCGGTATCCGCAATCCGATACTACGAGACGCAGGGTCTGGTGGCCCCGGAGCGCAATGCGGGCGGACAGCGGCGGTTTCTGCGCTCTGATATTCGCAGGTTGAGCTTCGTCATGATCGCGCAGAAATTTGGGTTTACACTGGACCGCATCCGCGAAGTGCTGGGGCGACTGCCGGAAAAGCGCACACCGAATGCCAATGATTGGAGCGAGATTTCAAAGGATTTCCGCGCTGAACTGGACGAACAGATCGCCGCTCTCACCCGGCTGCGCGACAAGCTTGATGGCTGCATCGGCTGCGGCTGCCTCTCGCTTGACCGCTGTGCGCTTTACAACCCGGATGATGTGGCCGCCGAAAAAGGCTCCGGACCGCGCTATCTGTTGGGGGATGAGGCGGTTCGGCCGGAAGATTGAAACAGCACTAAAGCCACTACATTGATCTGCCTTAAGGTATCCCCGCAAACGCATCTCCAGACTGAGCACACGGAGGCCCGCAATGTCCGATCATGGCCACAGCACACAAGAAATTGCCGCGCGCATTGGCGCGCCACCGGGGAAAGGTGTTCTGCGCGATGCGGTTTATGGCGCGATTGACGGGTCGGTGACGACCTTTGCCATCGTGGCAGGCGTGGCAGGCGCGGGGCTGTCCCCCTTTATCATCGTCGTTCTGGGGTTGGCCAATGTGCTGGCCGACGGGTTTTCGATGGCCGCCGCGGCCTATTCGGGCACCAAAGCGGATCAGGACAACTACCGCCGTATTCGCAAGATTGAAGAGCAGCATATTCAGTCCAACCCGCAAGGGGAATGGCGCGAAGTGCGGGAAATTCTGTCTCAGAAAGGGTTGTCTGACCGCATATTGGATGAGGCGACCGATGCAGTCACGAAAGACAAGGAACGCTGGATCAACCTGATGATGGAGGGCGAATACGGGCTTGGGGGTATTGATCCCAATCCGATGCGTGCCGCGCTGACGACGTTCCTGTCATTCCTTGTTGCCGGGATGATCCCCCTGCTGCCTTTCATTCTGAAACTCGAAGGCGCGTTCACCATTTCTGCCTGGATGACCATGGCCAGCTTCTTTGCCATCGGGGCGTTAAAAAGCCACTGGTCGCTGAGCCCATGGTGGCGATCTGCGATCGAAACATTGTTGATCGGCGGCTGCGCGGCTGGGTTGGCCTATGGTGTGGGGACACTTTTCAACATTTGAAGCCTCAAACATCTTGTATTCCACATCATCCAAACCCTCCGACCGCATGGAGGGATCTCGGTGAAGTGGCGGGCAGAGAACCGATGAAGCATGATACCTGATGCGGAGGCAGACTGGCTATTGGACGACTAGTCTGACCAGCTTGCTCTCAGGCCGAGCAGCTGGCGGATCACCACCCAGGTGATCCAAACCGCAACCCCTGCAACCAATCCATCCACCGCATAATGCCATGCCAGATGGACCGAGGCGATCCAGATGATCACCCCGTAGATTGCCGTTGCCAGACCGATCCAGAATCCAAAGTGGAAAGCAGCAAGACCTGTTCGGCACTGTCAATTCTCAAGGTCATTGACTGGCCCAACGCGTTATCTTAACTCCAACTTCATATGAAGGACCCGTTCATCATCGCCGCCAAAGGCCTCGGGGTCGGTGAAATATTCAAAGTCCAGGCTTTCATAAAGCGGCAGAGCCTCAACGTGGCGATACAGCGCATCAAGCCACACGGCCCCGAGTCCCTGCCGACGGGCTTCATCCACCAGTGCCTGCCCCAGCTTGCGACCAATCCCATGACCCCGCGCGGCATCCCGCACATACATGCGGTTCATCTCGGCATCATTTTCGCCATGAGGTTTCATCATCACAAGCCCAACTGGCTGATCATTAAGTCGCGCCAGAAAACACTCGCCATGTGGCGGAAGAAAGAACCGCTCAAACGCCGCAAGTTCGCCCGCAACATCCTGTTCGACAAGGTAATTGTCGATCGTTTCAAGCATCTCGGGATAGCGGACACGCAGAAAGTCGAAGAACTCCCACACCAAGGTACGGACATCATCGATGTCTTCGGACGAGCGGACGGGTGACACCTGTACAGACATCATCCTTTGACCGGATAGCGGTCTGGTTCTTCGAAGACGTCAATGACCCGGCTGCCAGCTTTGATCTTGCCACCATGCTCAACCCCGGATGGGATCGAATAGCTGTCCCCAGGGCCATAGACACGCGTTTCCCCGCCAATTGTCTGCTCTACCTCGCCTTCGAGCACAGTGCCCCATTGGGCTTTGTGTGAATGGAGCGGTAGCACGAAATCTTGCGGAAATGAGAAGAACACCACCAACCCCGCGTCAGACCGGATTGCCTTTGTCTGCACTTCTTCTTCGGGGAAGGGCACATCAAGCGCAGGGAAGTTTTCAATAAAGTCAGGAAAATCCATGGAATGAGGACCTTTCGATTTGATCAATATGACATGTCAGAATTCAGATATACCAGCTTCGTTTCTCGAAATATGGGCTTCTAAACTAACATAGTTACCGGCAAATACCTAACGTCGACAGGATGCATCCATCGACAAAAAAAGCCCGGGCATGAAAGCCCGGGCCAGTCTGACAGGGAGGATGTGCCATAACCCTGGCACGTGGGATTTCTTGCGCCTGATCCCCGGCGCTAAAGGTCTTTGGTCAACCGTTCAGGCGATAGCCGCCGCTCTCGGTCACCAGAATGCGCGCATTTGAGGGATCAGGTTCGATCTTCTGGCGCAGACGGTAGATATGTGTCTCCAGCGTGTGGGTGGTCACACCCGCATTGTAGCCCCAGACTTCGTGCAACAGCACATCCCGGGCCACCACTCCATCTGTGGCGCGATAGAGAAATTTCAAGATGTTCGTTTCTTTTTCCGTCAAACGGATCTTGCGGTCATCCTCGGTGATCAGCATTTTCATCGCCGGTTTGAACGTATACGGCCCAAGCTGGAACACCGCATCTTCGGATTGTTCATGCTGGCGCAGCTGGGCGCGAATGCGTGCCAAAAGCACAGGGAATTTGAACGGCTTGGTCACGTAATCATTGGCGCCCGCATCCAGCCCAAGAATGGTGTCAGAATCGGTGTCATGGCCGGTCAGCATCACCACAGGGCATTTCACGCCCTGTTTGCGCATCACACGGCACAGCTCACGCCCATCGGTGTCTGGCAGGCCCACGTCCAGAATCACCAGATCGTAAATCGCTTCTTTCGACTTTACGATCGCCTCGGCGCCATTTCCGGCCTCAAACACGTCGAACTCTTCGGTCATCAGAAGCTGCTCGGCCAATGCCTCACGCAGATCTTCATCGTCATCCACCAACAGGATCTTCTTCAAATTCGACATTTATCTCTCCCTTCCTATAAGCGGATCGGTGTGGCGATCACTTCCCGTTTTTCAAGACATGTGGCGGGGACAGCACTTTGACAAGCTTTGCAACAATCCCCTCACGTCCTCGTGTGCTTATGCTCAGCAAATTGTGGGAATTGTTTCAGAATTTTACCAGAATTGCCGTGAACATCCCCAATCTCACCGTCCTTTTCCATTCCCCTTGCCGGTCAGGCACACTAGATATGAGAGCAAGGAGAGCACCATGACCCGATTTGCGGACCTGATCCCGGATCTGAATGAACTGATTGCCCGCGCCCGTGCCGATTTGCGCATGGGAGTGCCGGTGGTGCTGGTCCGGAACGGGCGTGCCGTGATCGCAGCTGCAGTGGAAACGCTGACAGCTGCGCGGTTGCGTGAACTCCGGGGGTTGGGGGATCCGGTGCTTGCGATCACCACCCGCCGGGCGGAGACACTCAAGGCCCGCGCCTATTCCGACAAAGTAGCCCGCGTGATCCTGCCGGATGACGCCGACACGCGCTGGATTGCGGCGATTGCTGATCCGGCGGACGATCTGACCCACCCGATGAAAGGGCCACTTTCCACCTGCCGCGGCGGTGAAGACGCGCTTGAGGCACAGGCTGTGGCACTCACCAAATCCGCCCAGCTTCTGCCCGCTGTGTTGGTGGTTGAAATCGAGAATGCCGAGGAACTTGCACGTACCCACCTGCTCACCGTGCTGCACCTGACCGATGACCATGTGGCCGCGCTGAACCTTGTGCCCATTGTGCATGCCCGTCTGCCCATGGCTGCATCCGAAGCCGGACGCCTGCACATTTTCCGACCGGCTGACGGGCGCGAGGAACATTACGCAATTGAGGTCGGCCGCCCACCGCGTGACAAACCCGTGCTCGCCCGCCTGCATTCCGCCTGCTTCACCGGCGACGTGTTGGGCAGCCTGAAATGTGACTGTGGTCCACAGCTCAATACTGCACTGCGCAGAATGGGAGAGGCCGGGGCCGGTGTGCTGCTTTATCTCAATCAGGAAGGGCGCGGCATTGGTCTGGCCAACAAGATGCGCGCCTATTCCCTTCAGGATCAGGGTTTCGATACGGTCGAGGCCAACCACCGTCTGGGGTTTGAAGATGACGAGCGAAATTTCGGCATCGGGTCCGAGATCCTCAAGACCATGGGCTTTTCGGCTGTGCGCCTGATGACCAACAACCCGCGCAAAGTGGAGATGATGCAGGCCACCGGCATTGATGTGGTGGAACGCGTCCCCCTGAAAGTCGGAGAAGGGGCGCACAATACCGAATATCTGGCCACCAAGGCGCGGAAATCGGGGCATCTGCTGTGACGCTTCTGCGCCGCGCCATTCCACACCGATCCGTTCCACACCGTCACGACATGATCGTGACCCGCTGGGGTGCACGTTTCATGGGGCGGCAGATCCCATGTGCCATTGGGCGTGGCGGGATGACGGATGACAAACGCGAAGGCGATGGCGCCACACCGCGCGGGGTCTGGCTGCTTGCGGCGGGCATGTATCGCGCCGACCGCAGGACTGCCCCGGCCTCTGCCCTGCCTCTCCGCCCGATCGGTCCTCAGGATCGATGGTCAGATGACATTGAAGATCCCAACTATAACCATCTGGTCCGCGCGCACCGTTATGCGCCCAGTCACGAGAACCTGCGGATGGGGCCACCGCTGTATGATCTGTTGCTGATTTCTGATTGGAATTGGCCAGTCGCCAAACCGGGCAAAGGCTCTGCCCTATTTGTGCATAACTGGCGCCGCCCCAGATATCCCACCGCGGGCTGCATTGCCTTCGCGCCACGCGATCTCACCTGGATCCTCACCCAATGGCAGATAGACAGCCGAATCCACGTGCGCTGATCCTTATTTTCTGGTCATAAATATCCCCGCCGGAGGCACAGGCTCACGCAGTGAGCCTCGCCCAAGTCGGTCGACCAGAGGGAGAAAAGGTGCGGGAGTACATCCGGTATCGAGGGCACCCTCGCTTACGCTCTGGGCGCGCTGCCGGTGGCTCACTTCGTGAGCCTGTTAGGGGCGTTGCACCTCGCGCTACGCGCTCACCCCAGGATATTTGAACCCAGGAAAGGAGGGGGTTGGGTGTCACCCGTAGTCGCGTGCTCCAAAGATGGCGGAGCCAACGCGGACATAGGTCGCCCCTTGGCCAATCGCACGCTCGAAATCGCTGCTCATACCCATCGACAATTCGGGGAGGTTGTTGCGCTTGGCGATTTTGGCGAGCAGGGCGAAATGCAAACTGGGTTCTTCATCCGCAGGCGGGATACACATGAGCCCCTCGATGGGCAGGCTGAGCGCGCGACATTCGGCGATGAACGCATCCGCGTCCGCGGGCAGCACCCCGGCTTTTTGTTCTTCTTCGCCGGTGTTCACCTGAATCATCAGCCGCGGGCAATGCCCCTCTTCGTTGGCAATGCGGGCAATGGCTTTGGCGAGTTTCGGGCGATCAACGGAATGAATCACGTCAAACAGACCCATGGCCTGTCGGGTCTTGTTGGTTTGCAATGGGCCGATCAGGTGCAGTTCCACCCCATCAAACTGCGCTTTCAGGTCTGGCCATTTGCCCACTGCTTCCTGAACCTTGTTCTCACCAAAGATCCGGTGACCTTCTTCAAGAACCGCGATCACACGATCAAGCGGCTGGACCTTTGATACGGCGATGAGCTTGGTTGAACCGGGAGCACGACCCAGACGGGTCTCTTCCTTGGTGATACGGGCCTGAATGTCGGCAAGGGGCATGGGGCACCTCTCAAAGGGTCTTGATGCGAATCTGTCCAACCAGATGTCCCAAAAGAAAAGAGCGGGCACAAGGCCCGCTCTTCCCTCGTAATAATCCGGATGGATTAGAACGACATGGTGATGCCGAGATCAGCAACGGTGTTACCAGCAACTTCGCCGATAGCGCCTTTAACTGCAGCGCCGCCGCCCAGGTCGTAAGCAACGCCGATGCCGTAGCCTTCAGTAGTGGTGGTCACTGCTGCGGTGGTCGACTCGGTTTGCGAGTAAGCAGCGGTCACGGTGGTTGCACCCATGGTGTAACCGGCGGTGATGCCGAATGCGGTTACATCGGTAGCAACGGTGCCGGTGGTGGTCGAGTACAGAGCTGCGAGAGCTACGTCACCAACATTGGCGTTACCTTGAACGTGGATGGCGTTGATGCCAGCGGCTTCGTCGTATGCAACTGCGATCGAGTAGTCACCCATCGCGTATTTTGCACCAACAGCGAAGTCGTCGCTGTGAGCAAGTGTGTTCGAGGTCGACAGGCCAGCCGAAGCTGCAACCGAGAAGTCACCAAACGAGCCGGTGTACAGCAGCGAAGCAGCCGAGTCGCCGCGCAGGGTTTCAGCAATGTTGTCGGTGCCGATGCCGTCGAAGCCCAGGTCGCCCAGACCGGTTACAGCTTCTACAGCGTTGTCAACGTTACCAGCCGACAGTTTGCCGAAGCCGCCTTCGATGTACACAACAACGTCACCAACGCCACCAGCGGTGATGGTCATGTCTGCGCCGAAGCCCAGGCCGCCATCGGTTTCACCGGTCATGGCAACGGTCAGGGTGATTTCGTTGTGCAGGATCAGGTCTTCAGCATTAGCAACGTTGTCGTTGTATTTCAGACCCATGTTTGCGCCACCCGACAGGTTTACGTCAGCAGCAGCGATACCAGCCGAAGCAACCAGTGCGGTCGAAGCGAAGAGAACTTTTTTCATTTCGTTTTCCCTCATGAATTTTAAGAGTTCACCTCAAGTCGGGGAATCCGAATTGAGTATGGGGGTGTTTTTCCTCTTCCCGCCGCTGTTTGCAAGCGCAGTGAGGCCCTGAAATTAGTTTGTGGAGGATATTGGTGCTTCTTTGCCACAGTTTGTTCACGCACCCGGCGGGGAGTCTGAAACAAAGCGAAATATTGCAACTTTCGCGCGCGATTTTCCGCTTGCCCATCGTTTTGCTCTTGCAGGGAAAATACTTGCCCGCGTTGGGGGGCTTATATACTAACAAAGTGATTTAGAAAAAATGGGGCGTTACTTGATGGGCAGTTTGCGAAAATCAACTCTTGGCCTTTTGATGATTGCAGGTGTTGCCCTGTCGGCCTGTGGTGGTGGCTCAATTGGTTCGGGAAACCTGTTTGGTGGGTCGAAAAGCAATGACACACAGCAATCTGGTGTAAGGCACACCCCCGCAGCGGAAGAACAGCGCGAAACGATCTGGGATCTGTTTGCGAATGTGGATGATCCCAACACCACTGTGGAAGTAAACAAGTACATCTGGAACGCTGCGTTGGATGTTCTGGATTTCATGCCGGTTAAAGCGGCTGACCCTTTCACCGGTATAATTGTCTTTGACTATGGTCGCCCGCCTGGCAGCGGCGCGAGCTACAAGGCTACGGTTTATGTTAAAGACCCGGCGCTGGATGCGCGATCGCTGACGGTTGCGCTTTACACCCGGTCAGGTCCGGCCAGCGCAAGCGCCGTGCGTCAGATCGAAGATGCGATTCTGACACGGGCCCGCCAGTTGCGGATCGGCGACGGCAAGCTCTGAGAAACGCGAAGATCCGTTTTGAAAGCGCGTCCCATCCGGGGCGCGTTTTTTATTTGACCGCGGCAAGGGCTCTGCCCCTCAGCACTGCGGGCCTCACCCCGAGGTATTTCTGGCAAGAAAAAGACCAAGGGGTAACACGTGATGGCGGGGCTAGCGCGCAACATGCCTGGGTGGAGAGGGCGGTAAATCGTGCAGGGATTGCACCCAGTCGACAAGGCGCGGTTTACATATGGTTTGCAGGTCGTAGTTCTGAATGACATGTGCACGAGCTGCAGCGCCAAGGCGTTGACGTTCTTCCGGGTCATTCAGAAGGGCCACGACATTGTCCGTCAGCGCCTCGGGATCATGGAAATCAAACAGGCGCGCGGCTTGGCCATCGGTCAGCACTTCTTCCACCGGATCTGTTCGGCTGGCGACAATGGCGGCCTCGCAGGACATCGCTTCGAGCAGGGACCAGCTGAGTACAAAGGGATAGGTCAGATAGACATGCACCCGGCTGACCTGCAGCATTTTGGTGAATTGGTCATAGGGAATGCGACCAAGGAAATGCACCCGCGCCCAATCCTGATCTGGGATCTGATCGCGCACCTCATCTATATAGATCTGTTTCCAGCTCTGCCCCTTGGGCGGCGGCGCGCCGTAAGATGTTTCGTCCCCACCGGTGATCAAAACCTGCGCATTAGGTCGTTCGCGCAGAAGGCGCGGCAGGGCGCGCATAAAGATGTGATAGCCGCGATAGGGTTCGAGGTTGCGATTGACGAAGGTGATCACCTCGTCATTGCGGGTGAGTGTGGGCACGCCTTCGGCTTCGAACAGGACATTTTCGTTCCGTAAGAGCAAGTCTGTGCGAATCCCGTCGTGAACCACGCTGATCTTGTCGTGGAAGGCATCGGGGAAACTATCGGCCTGAAACCGGGTGGGCGACAGGCCCGCGTCGCCGATGGCGAAATGTAGGTGATTGGTGATGTTTTTCATGCGAAGGCGCAGGATATCTTCCGGCGTCACCTCCCCTTCAAATGCCGCTTGCTCCGGGCCATTGTAGAACTCGCAAAAAAGCCCAAGCCGCGCATTTGGCCAGACATCCTTCACAAACAGCGATTCCCCCCAACCGGGATGGGCGACAATCACATCCGGGGTAAACCCCTGATCCCGCAACGCGCAGGCGGCTTTGAAAAAGGAATGCGCCCGGATCAGGTGCGTGTTGGTGTTGGTCAGCCATGGATGCGGATGGGTCGCGTCTTTTGGAATGTCGAGCGTATAGGGCAGCACCTTCACCCCGTTCCATAAGGTCGGTTCCTTCACCCGAAGCGTGAGCGCCACACATTCATGCCCCTGCGCCGCCAGTTCGGGGGCGAGATGCAGGAATTGCCCAGGGAAATTCTGATGGATGAAGAGAAGCTTCATGATGCCTGCCGATGAATAACACGTCTGCCAATATGAGATCACCCTAGCCCGTGACGGTTAATCAGGGAACAACATCCCTGCCGGAAAGCGGATTTTCCGTGCGCAACCCCTCTGGATATGGGCAAGAAGGCTGGACGCCGCAGCCCGCGCCCCTTATCACCGGTGCGAATTTGCGCGAAATGAATGCGAAAGGTCATCTGGATGAGCCGCTATACCGCCGCCGACATCGAACCGAAATGGCAAACGGCCTGGGACGAAGCCGGGATTTTCACCGCCCAGCGGGATCCGAACCGTCCGAAATATTACGTGCTTGAGATGTTCCCCTACCCCAGCGGTCGCATCCATATGGGTCACGTGCGCAACTACACCATGGGTGACGTGATCGCGCGGTACAAATCGAGCTGCGGTTTCTCGGTGCTGCACCCGATGGGCTGGGATGCGTTTGGCATGCCGGCTGAAAACGCGGCGATGGCGCAGGGTGGCCACCCCGGCACCTGGACCTATGACAATATCAAGACCATGAAAGGCCAGATGCGCCCGCTGGGCCTGTCGATCGACTGGTCGCGCGAATTTGCCACCTGTGATCCGGAGTATTACGGCCAGCAGCAGGCAATGTTCATCGACTTCATGGAGCGTGGTCTTGTTTACCGCAAGAACGCCACCGTGAACTGGGACCCGGTCGACATGACCGTTCTGGCCAACGAGCAGGTGATTGACGGCTGCGGCTGGCGTTCAGGTGCGCCGGTGGAACGTCGTGACCTGACGCAATGGTTCTTCAAGATCTCGGATTACTCGGGCGAACTGCTGGACGCACTGGATGGCTTGGACAACTGGCCCGAGAAGGTGCGCACGATGCAGGCCAACTGGATTGGCCGCTCGCAAGGTCTGCAATTCTCGTTCGAACGCACCGATGGCGGTGAGTCGATTGAGGTTTACACCACCCGCCCCGACACGCTGTTGGGGGCATCCTTTGTGGGCATCTCGCCCGACCACCCGATCTCCAAGGCGCTGGAAGCGGACAACCCCGAAGTTGCTGCCAAGATCGCCGAAATGCGCAAGGGTGGCACCACCGAGGAAGCCATCGAGACCGCAGAGAAGCTCGGCTATGACACCGGCATTCGGGTGAAACACCCGCTGGATCCGAACTGGGAGCTGCCGGTCTGGATCGCCAACTTCATCCTGATGGATTACGGGACCGGCGCGATCTTCGCCTGCCCGGCGCATGACCAGCGCGACCTTGATTTCTGCCGCAAATACGACCTTCCGGTGAAAGACACCTTCCTGTCTCTGGACGATCCGAAACCGGTTGAAAACGAAGCCTTTGTGCCGCCGAAAACCGAAAAGGTGAAATGGCTGGACCACTTCGCGGGGCTGGATGAAGCCACCGGCGAAGAGGCTGTTGAAGCCACGGTGAAATTCGCCGAGGACGCGGATTGGGGCACGGGCGTCGAGAAATTCCGCCTGCGCGACTGGGGCCTGTCCCGTCAACGCTACTGGGGTTGCCCGATCCCGGTGGTGCATTGCGACGATTGCGGCGTGGTGCCTGAGAAGAAAGAGAACCTGCCGGTCAAACTGCCCTTTGACGAAGGCGGCAATCCGATTGATTTCTCGATCCCCGGCAACCCGCTGGACCGCAACCCGGACTGGCGCGCCTGTGATTGCCCATCCTGTGGCAAACCGGCCCAGCGCGAGACCGACACGATGGACACCTTTGTCGATTCGAGCTGGTATTACGCGCGCTTCACCTCGCCGGGGGCGACCACGCCCACCGATGCGGAAGAGGCGGCCTATTGGATGAATGTCGACCAGTATATCGGCGGCATTGAACACGCGATCCTTCACCTGCTCTATTCACGCTTCTTCGCCCGCGCGATGAACATCTGTGGCCATCTTCCCGAGAAGGCGCGCGAGCCGTTTAATGCACTGTTCACGCAAGGCATGGTGACCCACGCGATCTATAAGAACGCCGAGCGCACCGACGAAAACGGTCGCGCGATCTACCACTACCCCGAGGATGTGGAAGAGCGTGACGGGGTGATGGTGGTGAAAGAGACCGGCGAGAAGGTCAAGGTGATCCCCTCGGCCAAGATGTCGAAGTCGAAAAACAACGTGGTCGACCCGGTGAACATCATCGACGCCTTTGGCGCTGACACCGCGCGCTGGTTTGTTCTGAGCGATTCGCCCCCCGAACGTGACGTGGAATGGACTGCCTCCGGTGCAGAAGCCGCCGCCAAGCACCTGAGCCGCGTTTATGCCACAGCCGCCAAGATTGCCGAGATGGATGATGCAGACGGGAACGACGAAGACCTGATCCGCGCCACGCACAAGGCCATCCATGACGTGACCATGGGCATTGAAAGCTTCGGCTTCAACGCGGCCATCGCCAAGCTCTACGCTTTCCAGAACGCCATTTCGAAGTCAAAAGCGGGCGGGAAAGCGCAGAAAGAGGCCATGCGTGTGATGGCGCAACTGATGTCACCGATGACCCCGCACCTCTCGGAAGAGATCTGGTCGATGCTGGGCGGTGCTGGTCTGGTGGCACAAGCCGATTGGCCCAAAGCGGATGAGGCGATGCTGGCCGAAGACAGCGTGACCCTGCCAATCCAGATCAACGGCAAACGCCGTGCGGAAATCAGCGTGCCGAAAGATATGGACAAAGCCGAGGTTGAAAAACTTGCGCTGGCCGAGGATGCTGTGATCAGGGCGCTGGATGGCAAAGCGCCGAAAAAGGTCATTGTTGTTCCGGGACGTATCGTAAATGTGGTTGTCTGATCGCCGCTCATTTCTTGCACTTCTGCTCGCAGGCGGGCTTTCTGCCTGCGGCTTCACGCCGGTCTATGCGCCGGGCGGCAGTGGCGAGGGGCTGCAAGGCTCGGTCACCATTGCCGAACCTGACACGCGCGAAGGGTTTGAGCTGGTCAAAGCGCTTGAGGCGCGGCTGGGGCGCAATCTTTCCGCCCGATACGATCTGAATTATACAATCACCACCCGCACGCAGGGTCTTGGTGTGACGGCCGCACAGGAAATCACCCGCACGCAGGTGATGGGTGAAGTGGGTTACGAGGTGGTAGAACGCGACACCGATCAAGTCGTGCACAAGGGCACCGTGTCAAACTTCACCTCATACTCCTCGGAAGGGTCCACCGTATCGACCGCCGCCGTGGAACGTGACGCCTATCGCCGCCTTATGGTGTCGATGGCCGACCTGATCACCACCCGCTTGATGGCAACCTATTCGGGCTGGGGGTCATGAAACTCAGCACCCGCGACGCGGCGCGCTATTTTGCCAAACCGGAACCGCAGCGCACGGGCGTGCTGATTTTCGGCACCGACCCAATGCGCGTGGCACTGAAACGGCAAGAGTTGATTGCCGCCCTCATTGGCCCGCAGGGCGAAGAGGAAATGCGCCTGACCCGCATTCCAGCGAGTGAGCTGCGCAAGGATCCCGCAATGCTGTCGGACGCGATTAAAGCGCAGAGCTTTTTCCCCGGCCCCCGCGTGGCTTTTGTCGAAGACGCCACCGAACTGGTGGGCGATATCGTCACCAAGGCGCTTGAGGACTGGCAAGAGGGTGACGCGCAGGTGGTGATCACCGCTGGTTCGCTGAAGCCCAAGGGCAAGCTGCGTAAACTCTTTGAAACCCACCCCAATGCTTATGCCGCCGGGATCTATGACGACCCGCCCACGCGAGAAGAAATCGAAGCCGACTTCAAACGGGCCGGTCTGGGCGAGGTGGACCGCGAAGCAATGAATGACCTGATGGGTCTGTCGCGCGATCTGGATCCGGGGGACTTCCGCCAGACCATCGAAAAGCTCGCGCTTTACAAGCTGTCCGATCCAACACCAGTCATCCCGGACGATGTGCTCGCTGTGGCACCGGCATCAACCGAGGCAGAGCTGGATACGCTCCTGCATATCGTTGCCGAAGGGCGCAGCAATGAAATCGGCCCGGTCCTGTCGAAACTGCAGGCACAAGGCACGCAGGCCGTGGCGCTTTGCATCGGCGCCACCCGCCATTTCCGCGCACTTCACGCCGCAAGCTCAGACCCCAACGGCCCCGGCCAAGGCATCAACCGCCTGCGCCCGCCGGTGCATTTCAAAAATCGCGACCGGATGGTGCGTCAAGCCCAGAACTGGGGCACATATCGCCTTGAAAAAGCACTGGAAACCCTGATCGAAACCGACCTCACTTTGAGATCTGCACAAAAAGCACCACAATTGGCGCTGATGGAGCGGACCCTGATCCGCCTTGCTATGCTGGGAGGCAAACGATGAGTGTCACCGTGATCGGCCCGGTTCCCTCACGCACATTCCGCGTACTTTGGGCGCTTGAGGAATTGGGGTTGGAGTACACCCATCACCCGCATATGCCACAGTCGGATGATGTGCGCACCCATAACCCTGCTGGCAAGGTGCCAGTGCTGATCGAAGACGGGGTCACACTCACCGATTCGACCGCGATCCTCACCTATCTGGCGGACAAACACGGCCGCCTGACATATCCCGCTGGCACCATTGAACGCGCCCATCAGGACGGGTTCACCGGCTTCCTGCTCGACGAGTTCGATGCCTGTCTCTGGACCGCCGCGCGCCACAGTTTCATCCTGCCGGAGGAACGCCGTGTGCCAGAGGTGAAAGACACCTTGAAATGGGAGCTTGCCCGTTCGGTTGATGAGCTCATGCGCCGTAAACGCCCCGGTCCCTTCTTGATGGGCGAGAATATGACCATCGCCGATATCATCGCAGGTCATTGCGGCACTTGGGCAGAGAACGCCCGGTTTGACGTGCAGAACGAAGAGTTTCGGACCTATCTGAAATCGCTCACAACCCGCGACGCCTATAAACGCGCACGCCAGTGATGTCAGAGAACTCAAAAGCCCTCTGCGTAGGTCCTTTCAACGATTAAAGACAACGCTCTTTTTTCTTGCCAAAAATACCTCGGGGTGGGCGAGCTTGCCTCGCGAGGGGCAGAGCCCCTACCCTTCGAGAAACCGCACCGCCGCACGACCCGCATGGCGCCCAGTGGCAAAACAGGCCGTGAGCAGATACCCCCCCGTGGGCGCATCCCAATCCAACATCTCACCACAGGCAAACACGCCGGGCAGCGTGCGGATCATCAGCCCGCCGTCCAGATCGTCAAACCGCAGCCCTCCGGCCACGGAAATTGCTTCATCAATTGGCCGCAGCCCATCATGACGGATTGGCAACGCCTTGATGACGGCGGCCAGCGCCTGTGAATCCTGCGGCAGGGGCCGGGCAAATTCCTGCAACAGCGCGATTTGCGCCGGGCCGAGTTTCAATTGTTTGCGCAGGTGATTGGCCAACGATGTCTTGCCGCGCGATTTACTCAGGCGTGCCGCCACATCAACCACATCGCGGTCCGGCACGAGATCAACACACAGCTCGGCCCCGTCCCGAACTGGTTTCGACATCGCATAGATCGCACTGCCCTCCAGCCCGCGTTGTGAGATCACAAATTCACCCCGGACTGAGTGTGCCCCGGCGGTCAGGCGCGCGGGTTTGATCGGGCTGCCGAAATGCCGTTCCATATGCGTCGACCAATTGACCAAAAGCCCGGCATTGCTGGCTTGAAACGGAGCGATATCCACGCTTTTTTCTGCCAGCCACGGTACCCAGGCGGCATCTGATCCGAGCCGCGCCCAGCTGGCTCCGCCAAGCGCAAGAATGGTCACATCGGGCGTCTCAAACTTACGTCCGTCCGGTGTATCAAAGATCAAACGATCCCCATCCCAGCCAGCCCACCGCCAGCGAGTCTTCAAGGTCACGCCCAATTCATCCAGCTCCGCCAACCAGGCGCGCAAGAGCGGTGAGGCTTTCATCACCAAGGGAAAGACGCGGCCCGACGACCCCGTGAACACCTCCTGCCCCAGACCCCTCGTCCAGTCGGCAACCTGTTCCGGTCCGAATTCCGCGGTGATATCGCGAATACGGGGACTACCGGAATAATTGCCCAAGAACACCTCAAGAGGCTCGCCCTTGGTCAGGTTCAACCCGGACTTCCCGGCCATCAGGAATTTGCGTGCGGGTGAAGGCTTGGCCTCGGCCACGACTACCTTAATCCCTGCGCGTGCCAATTCTCCCGCAGCCATCAGCCCGGCAGGGCCGGCCCCGATGACCATTGCGGTTTTCATGCTGGCAGCGTCCCGTTCTTCATTTCGACCACGCGGTGCGGATAGGGGATTTCGATATTGTTTTCCTTAAGCGTTTTCCAGATCTGCACCATCACACGCGGGGTGAACTTGTTGCGCCCGTCATCGATGCCTTCAACCCAAAATTCGAGCGCAAAATCGATACCGCTTTCGCCAAAGGCACGCAACTCGCAATCGGGCATGTGTTCGGGGGTGTCGGTCAGCACAAAATCAAGCTCACTCACAGCTTTTTCGACCAATTCCGCCACCTCTTCCACATCGCTGTCATAGCTGACCGAAAACGGGGCCTCATAGCGGTTGGCGCTGCCTGCATCGGAGTAATTCACCACGCGGGTGGTGATGAAATGTTCATTCGGCACCACAATCCAGCGCCCATCAAAGGTTTCGAGGATCGCAGCGCGGGCGGTCATTTTCACGATGGTTCCGGCCTCGCCCCCATCCAGTTCGACGTAATCGCCAACGGTCGCCTGCCCTTCAAGCAGCAGGATCACGCCGGAGATGAAATTGGACGCAATCTGTTGCAGACCAAAGCCCAACCCCACACCAATCGCACCACCCAAGACGGCAAGCGAGGTGAGATTCACGCCCATGATGTTCATCAAGACCAGGAAAGCCGCGCCAAAGATGCCGATCTCAGCCGCTTTGGCGGCAAGTTCCCGCGTGGCGGGGCGCATATCTTCTTGTTGTTTGATCAGCTGCGCTGATTGGTCGTTGGACCAGCGGCCAAACCAGAAGATAATCCCACCCACCACGGCAAAGCGAATGGCGAAGAGCAGCGAAAAGCTCATATTGCCAAGCGGCACCACCGCATTGTCCAGCCAAGTCATCGCTGGGTCCAGCAAGCCGATCGTATAAAGGGCGGCGACTGGAATAAGGACATATTTTCCCAGCAGCTTCAGGAAGGGGTCCGCGAGGATTTCCTTGGCAAAGGCCCGCACCGCGAGGAATAAAAATACGCGCTTTCCGAATGCAATCACCGCGCCGGAGCCGAAGATCGAGCGCGTGACCGCCTCGCCAATGCCGGTAAAGGCAAAGGCCAGAAGGGGCAGCATCAATGGCAGAAACAGGAGCGAAAAATTCATGATTTTCGCGAAAATGTCACCACGGCTTTTCTTGGGAGTGAGGTATTTCTGGATCAGCGGGGTGAGCTTGCCATTGGCGTAGCGCGCCGCCAGAAAGGCCACCACAAGAAGCGCAAATTGCGACCATGCAGCAGGGGAGAGAAGCCAGCTTTGCGCCAGTTCCCAGGCCGGTTCAACATAGGACCAGATTTTTTGCACGATTTCCGGTTGCTCTTCCATCATTTACCCCTTCAGCTCATACTTGGCACAATCTGCATCGAAACTGCAGGAGTTGATAGTGTCTTGACCCTAAAGCGCAAGAGCCTTGATCCGATTTGCCCATTGTGTGGCCGGCATATCCCGACTGACGTCAGGCAAAGCCGACACCATCTGGTGCCGCGGCTGCGCGGTGGCAAAGGGGGGGAAACCGTACTGCTTCATCAGATCTGCCACAATCAGATCCACCTGGTGGCAAGCGAAACCGAGCTTGCGCGGGAGTACGCCACGATTGATGCGCTGCGCGCGCATCCTGAATTGGCGAAGTTCATCCGTTGGATCGCCAAGCGCCCGCCGGATTATTATGCGGTGACGAAAGGGCCGCGGCGGCGGTAGAAGGGGCGCTGCCCCTCGCGAGACAAGCTCGCTCACCCCGAGGTATTTTCGGCAAGAAAAAAGAGCCCGACCACCGGATGATTTTTTACGTTAGGATATCGCCCGTTATCCCTCGGGTGTATCTAGGGGGTGCAGGCAGCCCTGGTTTGCGGGTTCAGGCGGGCAGCATCGCTTTCATCGCCGCCACATGGTCAGGGCTTTGGCCGCGGGCGTGATCTGCGAGATCGAGCGCAGAGGTTATCAGCGCATCCGCATCGACAATCCGATCTATCAATCCCCAGGACAGCGCCTCTTCTGCGAGGATTTTCTGCCCGGCCATCAGGATCATTTTGCTTCGGGCGGGTCCGATCAGGGCTGCCATGCGCGACGGATCGGAGGGTTGTGGCAGAAATCCCAGTTTCATCACCGGATAGAAAAACTTGGCCGTGGGCACCGCAATGCGGATGTCACAGGCCAAGGCCATGCCCATCGCGCCACCCGCCAGCGTGCCATTGAGGGCGGCGATCGTCAGGCAGGGCGCGCGGGCGATTGCGCCCGAGAGGCGCTCCCACACGTCGTCCGTGGCGAGCCCGGCACGGGCTTCATCAAGGTCGGCGCCGGCAGAAAACACCTTACCTTCGCCGGTCAGGATCAGAACGCGCGCGTCCCCTGCTGCGCCTTGCGCGATCTGCGCCAGCTCTTCCAACATCGCTTTGGTCAGCGAGTTGGCCTTGTCCGGGCGGTTGATTGTCACCGTCCAGACCCCGTCATCCTTGATCAGATTGATCATCCAAAAACCTCGGCCCGTTGGCGTATTGTCACATCACGAAGCGAGATTTCCTCACCCAGAAACTCATCCGCGTCCTCGGAACACATCCAGACAAGCGCGCGGGCCACCCATTCGGGCGGAATATGTTCTTCCCAATTGAGTTGCGCCACGGCGTTGATTCCCGATGTCTTGATTTCGCGCTGCATCTGGGTGGCGACGGTGCCGGGCGACAGGCCGATGGCACGAATTCCCTTGCCCGCGCCTTCCTTGTGGAGTGCCTTGGTCATCATATGCACCCCGGCCTTTGAGGCGCAGTAATGGGCCCAGCCTTCGAGCGCATTATGCGCCGCACCCGAGCTGATGGTCAGGACCGACCCACCGCCTTGCGCCGCCATGATCGGCATCACGGCGCGGATACCGTAGTAGACACCTTTGAGGTTTACGTCGATCACATGGCCCCATTCCTCGGGATCGCTGTTGATTATCGGGCCGATGGGATCAATCACACCTGCATTGTTGATCAACACATCGATGCGGCCAAACTTCTTCATGCCCGCGTCCACAGCCGCTTTTACATCCGCCCAGCGCGACACGTCACAGGGCACGGCAAGTGCACGGTCCTCGCCAATCGCCCTAGCGATCGCATTGATCTGCGCTGTGCCACGCGCAGTCAGCACCACGTTGGCCCCGGCAGCAGCAAATATATGGGCACTTGCCTCGCCAATCCCACGGCTCGCGCCGGTGATCAGCACTGTTTTTCCGGTCATATCCAACATGTTGGGTCCCTCCTGCCTCTAAGCCTAACGGATGCGTTCGGGCGTGACCAGCACCGACGTTGCGTGCTGACAGCACTGTGACCCTTGCGAGAGGCCCGCCCACGGTTTACCTGAAAGAGACACAATCGAAGGAACGCCCATGACCCGGCTTGAAACCCTGACCGAACAACTTCTGAGCGCCGCAAACCGTGCGGGCGCCGATCAGGCGGACGCATTGGCGGTGGACGGCACCTCTGTGTCGATCGATGTGCTGGGCGGCAAGCTTGAACATGCGGAGCGATCCGAAGGGGTGGATATCGGACTGCGCGTGCTGATTGGACAGCGACAGGCGATTGTCTCGGCGTCAGACACGTCACAAGCAACGATTGACGCGATGGCAGAGCGTGCAGTTGCGATGGCCAAGGAAGCACCAGAAGATCCGCATATCCGGCTGGCTCGCGCTGACGAACTGGCCACATCTTGGGATCTGGGGCCGCTGGAGCTGGCAGATCCTTCAGCAGAACCCGACCCAGCGGAGTTGGAGCGGGATGCGGCAGAGGCAGAGGCGGCGGCACTGGCTGTCAAAGGTGTGACACAAGTGTCATCTGCATCGGCTGGCTATGGGCGGCATCAGTTCCACCTGGCGACCTCAAATGGATTTTCCGGCGGGTATGGTCGCACCAATCGCGGCACCTCTACCGTGGCGATCACCGGCGAAGGCGCATCGATGGAGCGGGATTATGCGGGCGAAATGCGTGTCTTTCAAACCGATCTGCCCAGCCCGCAGGAAATTGGCACCAAGGCAGGCGAACGCACTGTGGCCATGGCCGGAGCAAAGAAACCACCCACAGGTGCCTTTCCGGTTCTGTATGACGAACGGATTTCCGCCTCATTGATCGGGCATCTTCTGTCCGCCTCGAACGGGTCGATGATTGCCCGCGGATCAAGTTGGCTGCGTGATTATCTTGGCGAAGAGATCCTGCCCAAAGGCATCGACCTGATCGAAGATCCGCTGCGCCCGCGCGTGATGGGATCGCGCCCGTTTGATGGCGAAGGCTTGGCGACACGCGCCCGGAAAATCATTGACGGTGGCGTGCTGACGGGCTGGACTTTGGATCTGGCCACGGCCGACAAACTGGGCATGGAAAGCACGGCAAACGCCGCACGGGGCACATCCTCGCCCCCCGGCCCGTCAATTTCCAATGTGGCGCTGACACAAGGCGACAAAAGCCGCGAAGACCTTATGCGAGATATGGGCACCGGGCTGCTGGTCACCTCGATGATCGGGTCGACCATCAACCCTACAACTGGAGACTATTCGCGCGGGGCGTCCGGGTTCTGGATCGAAAACGGCGAAATTGCCTATCCGGTGAATGAATGCACCATTGCGGGCAACCTTCTGGCGATGCTCAAGACAATCATCCCGGCCAATGACGCCGAGCCACATCTGAGCCGCCTGGTGCCGAGCCTTCTGGTCGATGGCATGACCCTTGCGGGTGCATAAGTGAGCGACCTTGACCTTCTCTTAGATGCGGCCCGTGCGGCGGGTAAGATCTCCATGGGCTATTTTCAGGACAATCCTGAAATTTGGCACAAAGAAGGGGATCAAGGTCCGGTGACCGAGGCCGATCTGGCCGTGGACAAGATGTTGCACGCTGATCTTCTGGCCGCGCGCGACTATGCCTGGTTGTCAGAAGAAACCGAAGACAACAAAGACCGGCTTGACGCCGAGAGCGTATTTATCGTCGACCCGATTGACGGCACGCGCGCCTTTATTGAAGGGGCTTATCATTGGTCCCACTCGCTTGCGGTTGCCACGGGAGGCATCGTGCAGGCGGCAGTGGTTTACCTGCCCGCGGCTGACAAGCTTTACGCCGCCGAGCGAGGAAAAGGGGCGACGCTGAATGGCGAAACCATCACCGTGTCCGCGCAGAACGAGATAAACGGGGCCACCGTGCTGGCCGCCAAACCCAATCTGGATCCGTGGTTCTGGAAAGGGGCCAAAGCGCCACCGGTCACCCGCGCCTTCCGGTCATCTCTCGCCTATCGCCTGTCTCTCGTGGCAGAGGGGCGGTTTGATGCCATGATGACCCTGCGGGGAACCTGGGAATGGGATGTGGCGGCAGGCGGCCTGATCGTCGAAGAGGCCGGCGGCGATGTCAGCGACCGCCGTGCCAGGCTGGTGCGCTACAACAATCCGACCCCGATGATCAACGGATTGGTTGCGGGCAATGCACCGGTGCATCACGGGCTGGTGGCCCGCCTTCTTTGAACAGAGCTGTCTTCAGGGCCTTGTAAGGTTTTGTTAGAACTAACATTCAATAAAAAATAGGCTTTGCGGATCGGATCTCAGACGCTAACACTATAGGCACGATTTTGAGAGAGGTGCCCGAATTGCCCGAACAGCCGTCCACTCCCGCCCGCCGTCCCCTGACATTGCGCGATGTATCCGAAGCTTCTGGCGTCAGTGAGATGACAGTCAGCCGCGTGTTGCGCAATCGAGGAGATGTCAGCCAAGCAACCCGGGAAAAGGTCCTGGCAGCGGCAAAAGATCTTGGCTATGTGCCCAACAAGATCGCGGGCGCCTTGGCCTCGCAGCGAGTGAACCTTGTGGCGGTGATCATCCCGTCGCTGTCCAATATGGTGTTCCCCGAAGTCATGACCGGCATCAACGAGGTGTTGGACGAAACGCCACTTCAGCCCGTTGTGGGTGTGACGCAATACGATCCCGAGCGCGAAGAGAAAGTGCTTTACGAAATGCTCTCGTGGCGGCCATCCGGGGTCATCATCGCAGGGCTTGAACACAGCGAAAACGCCAAGGCAATGCTGCGTGCAGCAGGCATTCCAGTGGTCGAAATCATGGATACAGATGGCCCGGCGATTGACGCCTGCGTGGGCATTTCCCACCGCCGCGCGGGCCGCATGATGGCTCAGGCGATCCTCAAGGCGGGATATCGCAATATCGGCTTTCTTGGCACCAAGATGCCGCTCGACCATCGCGCCCGCAAACGGTTCGAAGGCTTTACCGAGGCGCTGGCCAAAGAGGGCATCGAGATCATGGATCGCGAGTTCTATAAGGGTGGATCGGCTCTCGCCAAGGGGCGTGAGATGACCGAAGCGATGCTCGAACGCACTCCAGAGATCGATTTCCTCTATTACTCCAACGACATGATCGGGGCCGGCGGGCTGCTGTATTGCCTCGATAAAGGCATCGCCGTACCGGGCCAAGTTGGTCTGGCAGGGTTCAACGGAGTTGAACTGTTAGAAGGTCTGCCACGGAGATTGGCCACCATGGACGCGTGCCGTCTGGAAATCGGCCGGGCCGCAGCACAGATCATCGCCGACCGCGCCGCCGAAGCAGGACTGGCCGGAGGGGAGCGGGTCGAACTTGCACCAAAAATCGAAGCGGGTGACACGCTCAAGCGACGCTAGACAACGCGGCCTTGTCCAATTAGACGACAGAAAGTCGATGCGGCCCCGTGGCTCAACTGGATAGAGCAGCCCCCTCCTAAGGGGCAGGTTGCAGGTTCGAATCCTGCCGGGGTCGCCATATCAAGCAATATCCAAATTTTTCACACAGAGACTGGTTCGCCTTTGCAGGCGGAAGATTCGTATTATTATTGAAAATGGTGCCTCAAGAGGGACTCGAACCCCCGACCTTGTCCTTACGAAGGACCTGCTCTACCAGCTGAGCTATTGAGGCACTGCTTTATTTGTGCGCGGGTCTTTAGCATCGTCCCGCGCTCATGTGTAGCCCCAAAATCGGCGCGAATTGAAAATCAGGCTTTTTCTTCGCGAACGTAATCGGATGGGGTGACGATGACTTCGCCTTCCAACGGCGCATCCTGTTTCTGCTCTGGGGCGGTTTCCTCTTCCACCTTTCCAACTTCAACTGGGGCATCCTCACCCACAATCAATGGCATCATGTCTGCGCCGCCTGTCATCTGCCCTTCCCTCTCTGGGGCTCGTGTCCAGGACAGCGTATCAAACCCATCGCAATTGTCACAAACCGGTGCCCAGTCGGCATGGATGTGATTGCATTTGTCACAAACCCATTGCGGACCGCGCGGGGCGGTCACGGCACGGGTCAGAAGGGCGCGTACGGTCTTGTCTTCCGCCCCTTCTCCGCGCTCGATAGCGGCCAGCAATGTCAGCGCCCGCTGCGACGGCTCGGTATCCGGCAGGGTGCCCAGCGCCTTACGGGCCGCAACATAGTCTGCCGCCGCGATGTTCAGCTCTGCCAGCAGCATCCGGGTTTCCGCATCCCCTTCACGATGTTTGGTCAGGGTACGGAAGCGATTCAGGCGGGCGTTGGGGGTTTCATCGGGCTCAATCTCGGCAAATGCCGCCGCGATGGACGGGTGCGGTTGCGCCGTCCAAGCCTTGGTCAGCACACGGGCGGCGTAACGTGGTTTGCCCTGTTCAATATAGGCGCGTGCAGCCATGACCGCCGCAGGGACAAGGTCAGGCGAGAGGCGATTGGCTTCGATCGCCGCTTCGCGTGCCTCGATAGATTTGCCCTCTTCCAGCACATCTTTGGCCTCAGAAAGCGCCAGAACCGCATCGCGACGTTTGTGCACGTCCCGCGGTAGGCCACCATATTTCACCTTGGTCGTCAGCGTTTTACGCGCGCCGGTCCAGTCCCCCTCGCTGGCCTGCATACCCAAAAGCGTGTCCTGAGTGTCAACATGGCGTGGCTTGAGCGCGAGCGCCTTTTCCGCCAGACGCATGGCGGTTGCGGTATCACCTTCTTCAAGCTTCTGTTTCATCAGGCCGCGCACACCAACAAATCTTGTGCGCTCATCATTCAACAGTCTCTTGTAGACCTGAGTGGCCTTGCGCTTGTCCCCGGACATTTCCGCTGCTTGGGCGGTGATCAGGTTGGTCAGCTCCGGGCGGCGTAGAAACTTCTCGGCCCGATTGGCCTTGGCCATGGCGGTGGATCCTTCGCCAGAGGCAAGCGCCATCAACCCGTCGGCCAGCGCTTCATAGCCCTTCTTCTCGCGTGAACGGTCGAAATAGCGTGATATCGCCGTTTCATCGCCATTGAGGAACCGCACTACAGCCCGTAGAAAGCCGAGCAGCACCACAATAAGCCAAACCGCAACGATCAGCACACCCAGCAGGATTACCGCCTGAAGCGGGCCGAGGTTCAGCTCAAGTGTGCCGATTGCCACCTGAATTCCCCCGTCCAGTTCCAAGAGCGTACCTGCCCCAAGGGTCAGCGCGGCAATTGCCACGACAAAAAGGATAATCTTGAAAAGAGACCAAAGCATCGAAATATCCTTATTTGCTGTTCACGAGCTGGGCGAGTGTTTCGCCTGCGGCAAGGGCGTCTTTACGGGCAGTGGCATCTGCGACCCACGCAGCAAGCGCGGGCTGACCGGCCTCCGGCATCGTGGCAAGCTCATCCAATGCAGCACCAATTTGGCCAGACTTCAACGCCGCTTCGGCCCGCGATAGGATTGCATCGGGATCATTCCCTTCTTTCGGAGACAGCGAGCGGGTGCCCAATTGTAGGCGAAGGAAGGCCGAGACACGATCAATCTCACCGGCTTCAACCGCCGACCGGATCGACACATCCAACGCAGCGCGGGCGGCTTCGGGGAAGCCTGCCTGAAGATTGGCTAGGGTCGGTACGCCGTTTTCCGCATGGGCCGACAGGGCCGCAGGGGTTTCGACCTCGGCCTGTTGGGTCAGGTCAAACAGCGCGTCCCCATAGGGTCGCCCTGTATCAAGGGCGGCCAGAACTCGGGCAAGGGCTGCGCGGGCGCCGGCAGCCTTGGCTGCTTCGGCGGCACTTTCTTCCAAGGTGGCGGCATCTTCTTTGGCCGAGGTGATCTTGGCCAGCTCTGCATCCAGCATCTGACGCATCTGCTGTAGCTCGCGTTCATATGCGGACGCTGCGGCGGCTGCTGCTTCCATGCCCGAGCCCTGCGGCAGTTTTTCGACTGTATGCAGGCGGTTTTCAAGGTCACTCAAGGTGGCGCTCATCGCCTCAAGCTGCGTGCGCAGCTGGGCAAATTCTCCGCTGATTTCGCCGCGTGCCACATTCAGGCTGTCATCACTTTCAAGCGCAGCAAGGGCGATTGCATGTTCCTGCCCTGAGGCTTCGATGGCACTCAGGCGTTCTGCTTGGGCGGCCAGTTCAACCGCCATCGGGTCTTCACCTGAGCCAAACGGCCATTGATCAGGGTAGCGTGCCGCACCGAACCCAATAGTGGCTGCAATTGCCCCCCCCAACAACAAAGGCAGAAAATTGCTGGATTTCGCCGCAGGCGCGGGTGCGGAAGTTGAAGGCTTGGTGGACGGCTTTGCAGTCGCACCATCCGATTTTATTGCAGGGGCATCCTGCGCGGTTTTCTTGGTGTCAGTCTTGGGAACAGACGACTTCACTTCCACAGGCTTATCGGTTTTCGCTTCTAGTGTCGTGTCGGCTTTCTTCTCGGAACTTCCTTCAGCCGGTGCCGCTTTTGAAGCTTTTGCCGAAGACGCCTTGGATTTCACGGATTTCGACGCCGCAGTTTTGGAGGTTTTTGGTGCTTTCGTGGGTTTCTCATCCGGCTGTTTTTTCACCACCGCATCCTCAACCGATGCTTTCACCTGCTTCGATCCGGCTTTAGTCGAGGGCTTTGAGGCGGTTTTTGCAGGGGATTCGGCAGAGGCCTCAGTGGGTTTCTTTGAATTGGCCAATGTCAGAACCTTTCGAATCTCAAATAAAATCCAACGCCAGGGGCGCTATACAAGACTAGCTCGGGCCTATCCGACCCTCAAGCGGGCTTAGCGACATCCTTAGCGCGTCACGCGTCACAGAGGGATGCGACAATCCTGCCCACCATCATCACCTGTGTCGGTGCCGGGCATATTTCAACCAGACCGTGGTCGGGAATGTCCGACCATTCGTCTTGCCAGGCTTGCGCCACCGCGTCGCTCAATGCGATCACGCGCAGCTTCGGCCCCGGGGTTTGCCCCTGTCCACATATGTCTTTTGCAATCAACCGTGCCGAGCGCGGCGAGAAAAGGGGAAGGAGGGCAGGATCTTCCCCGGTTATCAGCGCGCGGGCATCATCGGTCAGGGGGAGCGCACGTTGGTCATAGGTGATGTGCTCGGCACACCCATATTGCGCGGCAAGATCCTGAGACACATGTGCGCCGCGCAAATAAATCACCGAACCTTGCAGTTCAGGCTGCTCTTTCATCAAGCTAACCGCATCCATAGCAACCGCCTTGACCTGTGCTTTAGCCCCCCGAGCCGCCTCCGCAGTCCGGGCACCAACACAATAGGCCAAAAGCCCAGAGAGATCCCCCCAGACCGCGTTGGCAGAGGTAAGAAGAACCGAACGATATGAAGACAGGTCAGGCCAATCACCAATCCGCTCAATCTCAAGCACCGGCGAGTCGACGGATGGGATGGCCTCACCAAACTCTGCCTCACAGGCTGCAAGCAACCGCGCATTTCCCTCGTGAGGGCGGGTCAGCAGCAATTTGGGCAGGATCGGCATTCGATCCGAGGCATGGTGCGACATGGCAGGCCTGTTGTCTCCTCTATCCTAGGGTGTTACCCCGGCAGAACGTTTACCGCAACAAGGCCTACCATGTATCATGAGCGGGCGGGATAACATCGTGACTGAGAAGAGTTTGATATTTCTAGGGCTGGAAAGCTCGTGCGACGACACCGCGGCGGCGGTGGTGCGCCATGCACCGGGCACGCCGCCCGAAGTGCTGTCGTCCGTTGTGGCCGGGCAAACCGAGTTGCATGCCGATTTTGGAGGCGTTGTGCCCGAGATTGCCGCACGCGCGCATACCGAAAAACTTGATATCTGCGTTGAAGAAGCGCTTGAGACGGCTGGAATGTCCTTGACGGATTTGGATGCGATTGCTGTCACTGCCGGGCCGGGGCTGATCGGCGGTGTGCTGGCAGGGGTTATGTGCGCCAAAGGTCTATCAGCCGGGTCGGGCCTGCCATTGGTGGGGGTGAACCATCTCGCTGGGCACGCGTTGACACCCCGGCTGACAGATCAGACCGAGTTTCCTTACCTGATGCTTCTGGTCTCAGGCGGGCATTGCCAGTTCCTGATTGCCAAGGGACCAGAAGAGTTCAGCCGTCTTGGCGGCACCATCGATGACGCTCCGGGCGAAGCCTTTGACAAAACCGCAAAGCTATTGGGATTGCCGCAACCCGGCGGGCCATCCGTTGAACGCGAAGCGTTGAAGGGGGATGAAACGCGGTTCCGTTTCCCGCGCCCGCTTTTGGATCGCCCCGGCTGCGACATGAGTTTCTCTGGCCTCAAGACCGCGCTTTTGCGTGAACGCGATCGGCTAGTGGCGGAACATGGTGGACTGTATCGTCAGGATCGCGCCGACCTTTGCGCAGGGTTTCAGGCCGCCATTCGTGATGTGCTGGCAGAAAAATCCCGCCGTGCGCTTTCGGAGTATCTTTCCCTGTCCCCCACCACCCCGACCCTCGCCGTGGCCGGAGGGGTTGCTGCGAACAAGTCCCTGAGAATGGCACTAGAGGCTGTTTGTGAACAATTTAACACTGCATTCCTTGCCCCGCCCCTTGCGCTTTGCACAGACAATGCGGCGATGATTGCCTGGGCCGGGATCGAACGATTTCGGGCGGGACAGGTGGATGGGATGGATCTGTCGGCCCGCCCCCGTTGGCCGCTTGACCGCACAGCCCCCGCCATGTTGGGATCTGGGAAAAAAGGAGCCAAAGCATGAGCATTTCAGTGCTAGGCGCAGGCGCTTTCGGCACCGCGCTTGCGATTTCTCTGGCCCGTGATGGCACGCGAGTCACCCTTTGGGCGCGCTCGCCCGGCAACATGCAGGAAAGCCGCGACAATCCTAATCGCCTGCCCGGCTTCTCGTTTCCCGATCCTCTGGACGTGACCGGTGATCTGAACAGGGCCTGTAAGGCAGATATCCTGCTCTTGGCCACCCCAATGCAACAACTCGCCGGCTTTTTACGGGACCATCAGGCGCAGTTTGCCGGGAAAGCTCTGGTCGCCTGCTGTAAGGGCGTTGATCTGGCATCGGGGTTGGGCCCGGCTGAAATCATCCGTACAATTGTTCCTGATGCCACCGCCGCGATATTGTCCGGCCCCAGTTTTGCCGTGGACATTGCAGGCGGGCTGCCTACCGCGCTGACCTTGGCCTGTGAGAATGGTGCAGAGCTTCAAAGCGCACTCTCGACCAGCAACCTGCGCATCTATCGGTCCTCCGACCTGGTGGGTGTTGAGCTGGGCGGCGCATTAAAAAACGTGGTGGCCATTGCCTGTGGCATCGCCATGGGGGCCGGGCTTGGCGAAAGCGCCCGCGCCGCATTGATGACGCGAGGCTACACTGAAATGCAACGCTTCGCCCTTGCCAATGGAGCAGAAGCCGAGACATTGGCAGGGCTGTCGGGATTTGGCGATCTGGCTCTGACCTGCGCATCTGAGAAGTCCCGCAACTTTGCCTTCGGATTTGCCCTTGGGCGCGGCGAGACCTTGCCAGAAGGCACGACAGTTGAAGGCAAAGCCACGGCCAAGGCAGTCTCAGCTCTGGCCCGGCGCAAAGGGTTGGAAATGCCAATCGCGGACATGGTGGTTGCCATTCTGGACAAGCACCTAACCATCAATGAGGCCACTGAAGCGCTGCTTGCGCGGCCCTTGAAAGAAGAATGAAACAGGAGAGTTGAAATGCTGGTAGCGGTAATTTGCACCGACAAAGACGGCGCGATTGAAACACGTAAAGCCAATCGCGATGCCCATGTGGCCTATTTGAAAGAAACCGGTGCTGTACAGGCTGGCCCATTTCTGAACGCTGATGGCATGATGTATGGGTCACTGATCGTGCTTGAGGTAGAGGACATGGCCGCCGCCAAATCCTGGGCCGCAAATGATCCATATGCAAAGGCGGGTCTCTTTGCAGACGTGCGGCTGGAGCAGTGGAACAAGGTGATCTAATGGCTTACTGGCTGTTCAAATCCGAAGTCTCGACTTGGAGCTGGGATCAGCAGGCGGCCAAGGGTGAGGCAGGCGAAGAGTGGGACGGCGTGCGCAACTATCAGGCACGCAATCACATGCGGAACATGACGATCGGTGATCTCGGATTCTTCTACCACTCGCAGAAGGAAAAAGAGATCGTGGGTATTGTCGAGATCTGCGCCGAAGCCCACCCTGACAGCACAACCGACGATGAGCGGTGGGAATGCGTGGACATCAAGGCGGTGCGCGCCCTGCCCAACCCGGTGACCCTTGCCATGTGCAAAGAGGATCCGCGCCTGTCGGATATGGTGCTGGTCAACAATACCCGACTGTCGGTGCAGCCCGTTACCGCTGAAGAATGGGCCATTGTGCTTGAACTTGCCGGAGATCGGGGCTGACGCCATACTCCTTTCCGTAAGCGTAACAGCGGGAAGGAAAGTATATGGGCATTCTATCCGTTCTGGTTGCGGCAATCGCGGCCTATGCCTTTGGGTCGGTCTGGTACATGTCGCTGGCAAAACCGTGGATGGCAGCGTCTGGTGTTACCGTCGGAAAAGATGGTCGCCCAATGAACGCTGGCGATCCGAAACCATATATTGTGGCGTTCATTATGGCTTTGTTGGTGGCTGGCATGATGCGCCACATCTTCACCATGGCCGGGATCGACAGTGCCGGAAAAGGGTTGATCACCGGGCTTGGTCTGGGGCTTTTCGTGGCGGCGCCGTGGATTGTGAACAACGTGATGTTCTCTGACCGATCGAAATCCCTGATCTGGATTGACGGCGGCTATGCAGCCGGTGGATGCGCTGTTGCCGGTCTGGTTCTCGGGCTGTTCTGACGGCATTCAATTCCCAAGCACCAGACGTAAAAAAACCGGCTCTCGCCGGTGCAATAAAAAAGGAGGGGACCGCGCCCCATCGGACCCCTCCTTCCACCCCACGTGCTCCCTCAGCACCACACGCGTTCAATCTGTAAGAGGTCCGACCATCCTAGTCTTCGTGTACTATGTAGCGGGATATCTAAGGGAAAATCAATCTCGTTTCATTTCCAAAATTATTCAAAATCAATATGTTACGCGAAGAATTTGTTAACAGAAACCGCAAAGAAAAACGCGGCTCCGAATGTTCAGGGCCGCGTTAGAAACTGTGACAGTCTGCTCTTAGCCGTAGACCGACTCTTTGCCGAAATGCTTGACCAGCATGTAGTAGACAACCGCGCGATATTTGTTGCGCTCGGAACGGCCATAGGTATCGATCACCGCATTAATCGCATCCATCAGCTGCGGACCATCCGATAGGCCCAGCTTTTTGATCAGAAAGTTTTCTTTGACGGTGTCCAGTTCGCTATCCTGTGTGGCGGCGACGGTGGACGCATCGTCGTTATAAATCGCCGGACCACAACCGATGGTTACTTTGGTCAGCAGATCCATATCCGGCGTCATGCCGCATTTATTCTTCAGATCATCTGCGTATTTCGCAATAAGGTCGTCTCTCTTACCCATAAGTATGCTCCCAATAGTTGACGAAGGCTTAGCCTTTCCGCTTCGAACTCTATGCGCAAATCGCAACAACACAAAGGAAAACATTGCCCCTGTATTCCCCCTTAACTTTTCACGGGAATTGGGTCAGGTTGTATGCAATTTCAGTTCACTTCAGGAGGAAAACATGGGTCTTTGGAGTTTTGTAAAAGGGGCCGGCAAGGCGCTCTTCGGGGATGACGAGGCGTCAACCGAAGAAACCCTGACCAAGGAAGTGTCCGATCTGGGCATCGACACCTCTGGTTTGGACATCAAGCTGGACGGCGAAAAGGTCACCGTATCCGGTGGTGAAAACCTCAGCGCCGAAGAGCGTGAAAAGGTCATTCTGGCTGTGGGCAACGTGGAAGGTGTCGCCGAGGTCGAAGCCAATGTCGAAAACGAGCCAGTGTTCCACACGGTTCAGAAAGGCGACACGCTTTGGGCAATCGCCGAAAAGACACTCGGCAATGGTGCGCACTATCAGAAGATATTCGAAGCAAACCGCCCGATGCTGTCGGATCCTGACAAGATTTATCCGGGGCAAAACCTGCGCATTCCGCAGTAAGCTCATCGCAAATTTCGGAAAATGCGGCCGGATCTTCTGGCCGCATTTCTTATTCGAAGGCTAATAAAATTACTTAACGCATTAAGATATCGTAATTTTAACTTGAGCCCATCGCCGTTTCCCTGTCTGATCCCCTCGAATGACCGCAATGATCGAATTTTGACAGGAGACGCTGACGCATGGGCTACCTCAAATCCACCCCGACCCGCGATGGTTACTTTGGCGAATACGGGGGGGCCATGCTGCCGCCGCCGCTGGAACCGCATTTCAAAGAAATCCGCGAGGCCTACGACCGGATCGCCAAGTCGGCAGACTTCATCGCCGAGCTGCGTCACATCCGTAAACATTTCCAAGGGCGTCCAACCCCTGTCTCCTATCTGAAAAACCTGTCTGACATGTGCGGCGGCGCGCGTATCTACGCCAAACGCGAAGACTTGAACCACACCGGCGCGCACAAGCTCAATCACTGCATGGGCGAAGGGCTGCTGGCCAAGTTTATGGGCAAGACCAAGCTGATGGCCGAAACCGGCGCCGGTCAGCACGGCGTGGCCCTCGCCACTGCCGCGGCCTATTTCGGGCTGGAATGTGAGATCCACATGGGTGAGATCGACATCGAGAAAGAAGCCCCCAACGTGACCCGCATGAAGCTGCTGGGGGCTAAAGTGGTTCCCGTTGGTTTTGGTGGTCGTTCGCTGAAAGAAGCGGTCGACAGCTGTTTCAACGCCTATGTGCCCCAGGCCGACACGGCCCTTTTCGCCATCGGTTCTGTCGTAGGCCCACACCCGTTCCCACTGATCGTACGTGATTTCCAGCATGTCGTCGGTGTTGAAGCGCGCGAACAGTTTCTCGAAATGACCGGCGAGTTGCCCGATATGGTTGCCGCCTGCGTGGGTGGCGGCTCAAACGCCATGGGTCTCTTCTCCGGCTTCATCGATGAAGAAGACGTGTCGCTGCACGGAGTTGAACCCATGGGCACCTCCTCAAAACTGGGCGAGCACGCCGCCACCATCACCTTCGGTGAAGACGGTGAGATTCACGGCTTCCGCACCATGGTCCTGAAAGACGAAAACGGCGAGCCGGCTCCGGTGCACACCGTGGCATCGGGTCTTGATTATCCCGGCGTTGGACCAGAACACGCTCACCTTCATCGCATCGGCAAAGCAAACTACACCGCCGCTGATGACAAAGAAGCGCTGGCGGCCTTCTACGCTCTCTCACGTCACGAAGGTATCATCCCCGCTTTGGAAAGCGCGCACGCGGTCGCTTTCGCCATGCGTGAAGCGCCAAAGAACCCGGGCAAATCGATCCTGATCAACCTGTCGGGCCGCGGTGACAAAGACATCGACTACGTCACCGAAACCTTTGGTTTTGGTGAGGACCAATAAGCGAAAACCCCTGCGTTTTTCTTGCTGCAAATACCTTGGGGTGAGCGGCGCAGCCGCGAGGGGCAAAGCCCCTCCCCACCCACAAAAAAGCAAAGCGCCGCCCGAAAGGGCGGCGCTTTTCCATGTCATAACAGCCGTTGATCAGTAGCGGTAATGCTCTGGCTTGAACGGGCCGTCCACGGTCACGCCAATATAATCCGCCTGCTCTTTCGTGAGTTGCGACAGCTTCACACCAATCCGGTCAAGATGCAGCTTGGCCACTTTCTCATCCAGATGCTTGGGCAGGATATAGACGTCGTTGTTATACTCGTCACCCTTGGTCCACAGCTCGATCTGCGCCAACACCTGGTTGGTGAAGCTGGCCGACATCACAAAGCTTGGGTGGCCGGTGGCATTGCCGAGGTTCAACAGACGCCCCTCGGACAGAAGAATGATGCGGTTGCCCGAGGGCATCTCGATCATATCCACCTGTTCCTTAATGTTGGTCCATTTGTGGTTTTTCAGCGCAGCAACCTGAATTTCATTGTCGAAGTGACCAATGTTGCCAACAATCGCCATATCCTTCATCGCACGCATATGCTCGATACGGATAATGTCCTTGTTGCCGGTGGTGGTGATGAACACATCAGCGCTCGACACCGCGTCTTCCAGCGTCACAACCTCGAACCCGTCCATGGCGGCCTGAAGCGCACAGATCGGGTCGATCTCGGTCACCTTCACACGCGCGCCGGCGCCGCGCAGAGATGCCGCAGACCCTTTGCCCACGTCACCATAACCACAAACCACAGCCACTTTACCGGCCATCATCGTGTCGGTGGCGCGGCGGATACCGTCCACCAGCGATTCCTTGCAGCCGTATTTGTTATCAAACTTCGACTTGGTGACACTGTCATTCACATTGATCGCCGGGAAAGGCAGTTCACCCTTTTTCACTAGGTCATAGAGGCGATGCACACCGGTGGTGGTCTCTTCCGACACGCCTTGGATGGCGTCACGGGTCTTGGTAAACCAACCCGGCGTTTCGGCCATGCGCTTGGCAATCTGCTTGTGGATCACCTCTTCTTCTTCCGAGGTCGGAACGCCAAGATCTTCGCCAGCTTCGGCGCGGGCACCCAAGAGAACGTAGAGGGTCGCATCCCCACCATCATCGAGGATCATGTTTGGACCTTCCGGGAACAGGAAGGATTTGTCGAGGTAATCCCAATGCTCTTCCAGCGACTGGCCCTTGATGGCAAACACCGGAACACCCGCAGCAGCAATCGCAGCAGCAGCGTGGTCTTGGGTCGAGAAAATATTGCACGACGCCCAGCGCACATCCGCACCCAGCGCCACCAGCGTTTCAATCAGAACCGCGGTTTGAATGGTCATGTGAAGCGAACCGACGATGCGCGAACCTGCAAGCGGTTTCGTGTCGCCGTATTCTTCGCGCAGGGCCATCAGCCCCGGCATTTCGGTTTCGGCAATATCGAGTTCTTTACGGCCGAAATCTGCCAGATTGATATCTTTGACGATGTAATCCTGGGTCACCGGGACCTCCATAACGATCTTGTTTCAGAGGCTCCGTATCACTCTCGACGTTCTTTCGCAATGTAACCTGTCTTATCCGGCAATATCCGGAGTTTTTCGAACATCTGGCATCTTGCCGTGCCAGTTTTTGCCGGCTGCCACAATACAGCTAACGCCATTTGCATTGGTAACGAGAATGGTAAAGCTGCCGGTTTCCGGTGAAGACCAGACTTCAAGCAATTCCTTCTGGCTTTGCAACCCGCCGCCAACAAGACCCTCGCTATATTGGGCTGAAAGTTTCTCAACCAAATCAATGCGTGGGGCGCAGCTTGGCATGGCGTGAGCGGCTGGAACGGGCGGGGCCAGCGACGCGGCGCCGAAGATGAGTGCGGATGATACGAGACGTTTGAACATGGTGGTTTCCTTTCCGTATGAAACGGACAAGCTGCCATGTTTATTTGTTTGTTTTTTTCGCCTCTTGGGCAGCCTGCCCAGATGTGCTTACTGTCTTCTAATTATATGGTGACTGTGCCAAAAAGATGCACATCAAGCCCTGACACAGTTGCGTGTATCCATCACCATCCTTCGGAGTATAGCAAAAAATGGCTTCAAAACCAAGAGCTTGGCAGAGAATGCTTTCGGGGCGCCGTCTGGACTTGCTTGATCCGACCCCTATGGACATCGAAATCGAAGACATTGCGCATGGTTTGGCATTTGTCGCACGCTGGAATGGGCAGACTTTCGGTGACTTCCCGTATTCGGTGGCGGAGCATTCACTATTGGTCGAACAGATCTATGGTCGTCTTTATCCCAAGGCACCGGTGAAATGGCGCCTTGCTGCCCTTCTGCACGACGCACCGGAATATGTGATTGGCGACATGATCTCACCTGTGAAAAACGCCGTTGGCTCCGGATATGGCGAGTTGGACGAGCGATTGACCACGGCCATCCACGTGCGGTTCGGCCTGCCTGCCAAAACACCAGTGACGGTCAAAAAGGCGATCAAACGGGCGGATAAGATTTCTGCCTGGCTTGAAGCCACTCAAATCGCAGGGTTTTCGGTGGAAGAGGCGAACAAACTTTTCGGGCGCGCAAACCCCGAATACACCCGAGGACTGGATATCCACTTGCGCGCGCCCCGCATTGTGCGCGAAGCGTTTACCGAGCGCCACAATGCGTTGTTGGCAGAATTATGATCACACCACTTTGGGTCCCCAACCGGTTCTCAGGACATATGTGACTTGATCACCCTGATTGTCAAAAGCTGGGCCGGTGATCGGGTTTCAACCCCTTATCAAGCCGAGTTCAGACAATCCCTGCAATACGCCTGCGGGCTGACGAATAATCCACACTTGTGATGCCCATGATGTGGGACGCAGCTGGATCGGAGTTGCTTTGTTCACCGCAAGTGTTCAAGCCGCGATTTCTGCTGAAATAGAGAATACCTAACACTCAGATCATTCAATGGATTTCAGCCAGCGAATAAATGTCCTGGCGTGGTCCGACGGCCGACCATTTGGTGTGACAATGTAATACCCAAGATCGGTGGCGGGCAGTTCGCGAAGCGCAACCAACTCTCCCGCCGCCAGATCGGCCTCGACCATGGGCCGTTTCAATACGGATACTCCCAAGCCAGAACGCACGGCCGCAAGGGTCATGGGATAGGTTGCAAATTTGGTGATTTTTGCTTGGTCTGCCGTGACCCCAAGCTCTTCCATATACAGATTTTGCTCTGGCCACCCCTCATCAATCAACCAGGGAAGTGCGCAGAGTTCCGCATCATCCTTCGGAGAAACCCCGCACAACAGTTCTGGACGCCCGACAATTACGAAAGCAGCGGGCACCAGCAGTTCAGATCGAGTATTTGGCCAATTCCCGCGCCCATAGCGCAACGCTAGATCAAATCCCTGAAGGCGGAGGTCAACACTTTCCTGGGCCGGGACAAGAACCAAGGGGATATCGGGATGCGTGGCCCAGAACCCACCCAGACGGGGCATGATCCAGTTTTCAGCGAATGCGTGGGTAAGTGTGACACGAAGCGGGCGGCTGTCACCTGCCTTTCGCATCTGCCTTACTCCGTTGGCAATGCTTGCAAACCCCTCGCCCAGCGCTTGAGCTAACACCTGCCCTGCATCGGTCAGCTCCATTCCGACACCCGCCCGAAACACCAGATCCTGTCCAAACTCCGCCTCCAGTGCACGAACATGCTGTGCGATGGCGGCATGTGTTACGTTCAACTCTCGTGCAGCAGCGGAAAATGATCCATGTCGCGCAGTGGCCTCAAATGCACGCAGGGCTGAAAGCGAGGGGATATCACGCCAATCCATATGTTAGCTCACCTATCATCTAAGAAATCATCCTGATTGGAAATATGTTACAAAGCAAGCCTATGCTGACTCACAAGCTAAAAGGAGACTGACACCATGTTAAATATACTTGCAGATAGCTTTGGCGTTGCAACGCGGATGGGTGCATCCACAAAGCGGCCAGAGCACATGGGCTGTCCCCACCCGAAGCCAGCACCTGACAGTCGCCGAGATCAGGTCAGGATGCGCAGGTCAAACCCTGTGACCGCGCGCCCTTGCGCCAGCCAACGAACCTCTCAGGTGTGAAACTGAGCACAAGGTCCCCCCATTGGTAGCGCGCTGTGATGTCCGCAGGACATCCGCTCAGGGATCGGACCTTGCGCATCCCCATTTCACGGTCGAGGATTGGCACCACACCCATTGGGGACCGCCCGAAATCAATGCGTTTATCATGTGGCAGCACCAAAATCCCTTCTAGGTCCGGCACAAAAGTGACCGATGATGTGGTCGGTTTGGCCTGACAGCCAGCCAGCACCAGCAACAAGAGCACAATCCGCGTCATTTTGCTGAAGAGCGCGCCGCCTGACGCTCCGCACGAAGTACCTGACGGCGTCTGCGCACGTATTTGATGTATTCTGTATATCCGGTCTTGTACTCAAGCCCGCTTTCCGCCCAAAGCGCTTTCCGCTCGTCTTCACCGATCGATTGCCAAGGTGATTGATCACCGATGAAGCCATCCTGATGGAGCATTTCACCAAGTTTGGCAAAATCGATATCCCCATAGGCCATGCGATTGCTCTTCGGCTTGTCCTCTGGCACCCATTCGGTAATCAGCGCATTGTAAACACGCGCCTCTTTCCCGGTGAAGCTCGCAATGTGGTTTTCCAGAAACCGCACCGCGCCATCTTCTCGGCGCCGGATCATGGCCAAATCCTGATCGGCATTGCACACCATTGCTGCAATGTGGAATGCAGACCCATCAAGGCCCACGATCTTTTTCGCGGCTTTATAGCGCGCGATCTGAGTCGGCAGATCATGTTTCTCGGGATAGAAGACTTCATACCCTTCGGCACGCATCTTTTCCTCGATACGTTTTTCGCCGAGAACCCCGCCCAGATGTGACCTCAGCGCAGCCCGAGATACATAGAGCTTGTCCGGCCCATCTGGCTGCACGTCTTTCGCAAAATGTGCATGGACCATGGCGCGCATCTCAGCTGTACCATGGGATATTTCGCCCAGACCAAAACCCTGCCCCGGCACGATCAGCTCTTCAACTCCGATGGGCTCATAGGCAACCTTAATCGGTTTTGAGATCCCCAATTGTTCAAAAAAGGCACGGTGAAATGGCATCACGATATCGGTAAATCGCGGGCGCTTGGGGCAGAAGATAACCCCCTCGATCTCATCTTCGAAATCGTGATAGGGCCAGAGGCGATTGGTGCTTTCGACCAGAAAATGCCCGAAGTGCCGCCATAACATGCCCCCCCAAAGCCATTTGCCCGAGAGCCGTTCAACCGGTGCGTTCCGCTCGGTTGGCTCCTGGGTTAGCTGACGAAACTTACGCCAAAGCGCACTTTGCGGCACAAAAGTTCCATCGCCATCGAATACGCCCGCTTCCTGCACGAAACCGCTCGTTGTCGCAGGTTCGATATGCGCATTGGACACGCGGGTCAGGCTGTTGGACCAGCCTGTGTTGGGCAGGGGTTGTGTCTTAGGATCAAAAGGATCCATCAAATCTCACTTGCTTACTTCGGGCTACGTTTTGCGAGAATTCGCTGCAACGTTCGGCGGTGCATATTCAAGCGGCGCGCGGTTTCAGAGACGTTCCGGTCGCAAAGCTCATAGACGCGCTGAATATGCTCCCAACGCACGCGGTCTGCGGACATGGGGTTTTCCGGCGGCGGCGGGAGTTCGTCGGGCTGTGCCAGAAGCGCATTGGTAATGTCATTGGCATCCGCCGGTTTCGACAAATAGTCAGTGGCGCCCAGTTTGACGGCGGCCACGGCTGTAGCAATGGCGCCATAACCAGTCAGCACGACAACGCGCGCGTCAGGCCGCTTTTCGCGAATGACTTCTACAACATCCAAACCGTTCCCGTCATCAAGCCGCAGGTCAATAACCGCATAGGCCGGGGGGCGTGCTGTGGCGATTGCCTTGCCGGCAGTTACAGAACCAGCCATCTCGGGCTCGAAGCCGCGTTTTTCCATGGCACGGGAAAGACGACGCAGGAACGGTTCGTCGTCATCCACCAGAAGCAGCGATTTGTCTTCGCCGATTTCGCCCAATTCCTCGTCTGACATGGCACCCCCTCCGGGTCGCTTGCATTCTTGTGAAAATTTGTAGGGCTTTGCTTCCCTGGGGTCAAATTCTACGCAACGTTATCCGCAAAGCGCGGAATACAACCCCGACAGTCACCCTTCCGCATCAATGAAGCAACCAACCCGATCGGCCATATCCTGCGGTGTGTCGTCGCGTTTGAAAAACTCAAGAAATCCGCTTTTCGGAGTGACGAGATAGGTAAATGTCGAGTGATCCACCAAGTAGTATTCCGGATCCCCGTCCTGCTTGCGATAATAGGTCTTGTAGGCCTTGCTGGCCGCACGGATTTGCGCTGGGGTGCCGGTGAGGCCAATCATGTCGGGGTGAAGGTAATCGGTAAATTCGCGCACCTCCTCAACCCCGTCGCGCTCTGGATCAATGGTGACGAAGGCCAGTTGCGCGTCATAACCCTCCGTTTGCAGCAGATCGAGTGCCTCTGCATTACGAGCACTATCCAGCGGGCAGACATCCGGGCAGAACGTATAGCCAAAGTAAATCAGCGTCGGTTTGGTGATCAGATCCTTGTCGGTCACTGTTTCACCGTTTTCGTCCACCAGCTCAAACGGTCCGCCAATTGAAGCCGCTCCTGTGCCAACAGAATACTCACGGCATTGCGCAAACTGATCCTCGTCGCCGGTTGTCACATAGACCGTAACGCCCAACAGAACGGCCACAGCTACGGCGGCGGTTGCGGCATAGACTCGCATCATCGGTATTCTCCAATCTCTCTTGCGGGCATTGATCGCGCTTTCTTGGAGGACTAACAAGAGTTCAGGATGCCGCAACCCCGAAGGCAGACATTTTTGCGACAGGAGTGATCACGAATGTTTGAACCCTCGCCCAGCCCGGATATACCCAAGGTGAGCGGCCAATGGGTGAGCCTGCGCACTTTGGTGCTGCTGCGCTGGGCCGCCATTCTGGGGCAGATCACCGCCATTGCTGTGGCGATCCTGTTCTATTCTCTTGAGATCAACCTCTTATTTGTTGGCTTAGCCATCAGCTTGGGTGTCTCGGCCAATCTGATCACATTGGCATTTTACGCAAAAAACACGCGCCTGAACGAGCGGCAGGCAACACTGTGGCTCTTGTTTGACACGTTTCAACTGGCCTTTATGGTGTTTCTGACGGGCGGGGTTCACAATCCGTTTGTCGTGCTGATCGTCGCACCGGTTACAGTTGCGGCAACCGCGCTCTCCACCCGCTCGACCATGGTCGTCGGCTTGGCCGCCATTGCCGCGACGACATTTGTCGCCATTTTCAATCTGCCGCTTCAAACCCAAATGGGCTTTGCCCTGCGAATGCCTGAGATCTTCGTCTTTGGTCTTTGGGTGGCCGTTGTTGTGTCAATCGGGTTCCTTGGGCTTTATACACACCGGATCTCATCCGAAATCAAATCCATGTCCGAGGCGCTTCTGGCAGCACAAATGGCGCTGGCGCGTGAACAGAAACTGACCGATCTGGGTGGGGTTGTGGCCGCTGCTGCGCATGAACTGGGCACCCCATTGGCGACGATCAAACTGGTGTCTGGCGAACTTGCCGAAGAGCTGAAGGGACAGTCGGACCTGATTGAGGATGTGCGGCTAATTGCCGAGCAAACTGATCGGTGCCGCGACATCCTGCATTCCATGGGACGTGCCGGGAAAGATGATATGCACATTCGATACGTGCCCCTGTCCGCACTGGTCGAAGCAGCGGCCGAACCACATATGGATCGCGGCATTGAGATCAGCATCGCGATAGAAGGCGACGAAACCGATCAACCCTATCTGGCACGGCGCCCTGAAATCATTCATGGCCTCAGAAACTTGATCCAGAATGCCGTTGATTTTGCATCAACCGCTGTTTGGATCGATCTCAGCTGGTCCGAGCGAAAGATCACAATTCGCGTAATCGACGATGGGCGCGGATATGCACCCAATGTGATCGACCGGATTGGCGATCCATTCATTCGTCGACGCAGTTCCGACCCACAACGCGGACAGCGCAAAGAATACAAAGGCATGGGGTTGGGCCTGTTCATCGCCAAGACGCTGCTGGAACGCACTGGTGCCCGGTTGAGTTTTGCCAATGGCGCCGGACCCTATACCGGCCGACCGCACCCGCGTGAGAAGTCAGGTGCAATTGTTCAGGTCAGCTGGCGGCGCAGCGATTCGGAGAAGGATGGCAGCCTGGAACGGAGAGAGAACATAGCTGGGCTTGGAGAGAATATTCACTTCGAATAGCCCTGCATTTCATGAAAATACGGATAAAATTTCGTGAATTAAACACTCATTAACTTTCCCATCCCAAGGATTGATCAGGGTTAACAGCCCCAATCTTGGGACAGAAAAATGCTGAATTCACTTATGGCCGTGGCTTTGGTGCTGACTGCGCTCTGCGTCGCCCTCGCCGCTCTTTACATCCTGTCGATCTCACATCAACGGCGCCAATTCACCTTGGGCCAGATGGCCGATGCTGAACGCGACACTGCGATTTTCCTTTTTGACGATCAGAATCTTGTAGACGCCACCGAGTGTGGTTGGGCAATGCTAGATGCCGTCGAAAAACAAAAAAACAAATCCGACTGGATGCAGTTGTCACAGGTTTTGCGTAGCCATTTTTACGATCTAGATACCCGCATATCTGAACTTGGCGAGAACGGGGAACTGGATCTTTTGGCCCATGACGGTCCCTATCGGCTGCGTGCTCAATTGCGCCGAGGGCTCGCCCGGATCGAATTTATTGACGATGGCCCGAACACAAGCGTCGATACCCACCACCTTGCCTCTCTCAAGGAAGAGGCCGCGTCATTGCGCTCAACCACCGAGCATCTGCCATTCCCGATCTGGCGCGAAGATGAAAACCGCAACATCACTTGGGCCAATCGCCGCTATCTAGACTTGGCGGAAAGCCTGCACCCAAACCCGGAAATCACCCCCTGGCCCCCGCATAAGATCTTTGACAAACCGCATTTGGCTGAGGTCACCGACCATGATCTGCCGCGGCGCGTTGCCCTGCCCGGTGGGCCAGAGGGTCATCGCAAATGGTTTGAACTGCATGATCTGGTATTGGGCACCGAAACACTCCGCACCGCCCTGCCCGTGGATCGTCTGGTTAAGGCAGAAAACAGCCGTGCAGAGTTCATTTCCACATTGGGCAAGACCTTTGCCGACCTCTCTGTTGGCTTGGTGATTTTTGATCGCAAACGTCAACTGGCTGTGTTCAACCCCGCCCTGAACGATCTGGTGTCACTGCCAATCGAGTTTTTGGTGGGCAAACCCTCCCTGTTCCGGTTTCTCGACCACCTGCGGGAAAAGCGCATGATGCCTGAACCGAAAGACTACAAATCCTGGCGTCAACAGATGTCGGATCTGGAATGTGCGGCAGTAAACGGCACCTATGAAGAAACTTGGTCCCTCCCTTCCGGGCAGACCTATCGTGTCACCGGTCATCCGCATCCAGAAGGGGCCGTCGCCTTTTTGTTTGAAGATATCACTGCCGAAATCTCGCTCACCCGCAGGTTCAGGGCAGAACTTGAAATGGGACAATCCGCACTGGATTGCATCGAAGATGCCATTGCCGTCTTTGCCCCTGGTGGCACATTGGCCATGTCCAACAACGCTTATACCAAGCTATGGGGCTGCGACCCGGAGAGCACGCTGTTGGATATCAGCATTTCAGATGCCTGCATGACTTGGAGGCATAAATCCCGCCCAACCGATATCTGGGACAGGATCCAGATCGCTGTGGCAGATCACAACCGCCGTGAAAAATGTTCTGAAGTGTTCCATCTCTTGAATGGGCGGAAGGTGACTTGCCATATCAAACCGATGGTACGGGGCGCTACAATGGTCAGCTTTTCTGCTTCAACTGATCTTCCCGCTTCACCCATGCGCCAAAATCATGCTGATGGAAATCAGGTTGCAAAAAGACTATCTGACAGACCAATAGAAACCCACACGACCACAAACAGTGCGTGATGCGCTTTCCGCTGCCGTCGTATCAAAATCAAAATCTGATACCGGGCAAACAGGCTTGCGCCTGCGGCGGGGGCCGCTCATATTCGCCAAATGAGCACACCCCTTTTTCACGAGCATCTGTTTCACGATAGCGCGGCCACATCAGAATTCGCCGTACGCCTGTCGGCGCTGCTGCACCCTGGCAGCGTGATATTGCTGGAAGGGGGGATTGGCGCGGGTAAAACCCATTTCGCCCGCAGTCTCATCCAGGCGCGCATGGCGGTCAGCGGGGTTGTGGAAGATGTGCCCTCCCCGACATTCACGCTGGTGCAGACCTATGACGACGCAGAAGGCGAGATTTGGCATGCTGACCTTTACCGCCTGACCCATCCAGATGAAGTTGACGAACTTGGCCTGATCGATGCGTTCGAGGATGCAATCTGCTTGGTGGAATGGCCTGATCGATTAGGGGATTTGACGCCGGAACATGCACTAACCATCGAGTTTTCCGCCACAAAAACCGAAGGTGAGCGGCACGCCCGGTTCATTTGCCCAACCCCCGAATGGGCGGCCCGCGTCGAGGAGGCCCTGACATGACCCGCGCGGCGCTGTTGCAGGCGTTTCTCGAGGAAAACGGATTGCAGGACGCCAAGCCCACCCCACTCGCCGGTGATGCCTCTGCCCGACGATATTTCCGCCTTCTCCGCGCTGGCGTCCCATATGTGTTGATGGATGACCCGAGCGAGGCCATCCAGCCGCGTCAGGCCTTTATTGATATCGCCTCACACCTGCGCGCAATCGGACTATCCGCACCAGAGATCATTTCCCATGATCTCCCCAACGGGTTCATCTTGATGGAAGATCTTGGCGACACCCTGTTTGCGCGTGAAATTGACACTCATCCAGCCTGCGAGAACAGGCTCTATTTCGCCGCAATCGACATATTTGACCCGCTACATGCGGCCCCTCCTCTTGCTGTGCCGCGATATGATGCGAAAACAATGGCTGCCGCCACCGATCTCGCCTTTCTGTGGTATCGAGAGACACCCACAACCAAACTCGACCCCGACGCATTGCAGATCCAATCAGAGTTGAGGCGCGCGCTACAGGCTGTCGACATCCCTCCGGCGTTGTCCTTGCGGGATTATCACGCCGAAAACCTGATCTGGTTGCCAAACCGAACCGGTCACGCGCAGGTGGGACTTTTGGATTTTCAGGACGCGGTTCTGACCCATCCGATCTATGATCTGGTCTCGCTCACCCGTGACGCTCGACGGGATGTGTCCCCCGACGTGGCACAGGCCTGCCTGCAACGCTTTGCAGAGGCGCGAGGTGGCGACATTGAAGCTCTGACACATGCCGCAGCCGTGATCGCAGTGCAGCGCAATCTTCGCATTCTTGGGATCTTTGCCAGACTATCCCGAAAAATGGGGAAATTGAGCTATGTGGATCTCATCCCCCGGGTTTGGGCAATGCTGCTGAATGACCTTGAGCATCCTGAATTGACCGGCCTCCGCCGCGCACTCCTTTCGCGCCTGCCCGCACCAGACTCCGACTTTCTCAACCAACTGAGGACACCATGCCCGACGCGATAATGATTTTTGCTGCCGGGCTCGGCACCCGCATGGGCCCTTTGACCGCAGATCGACCCAAGCCAATGATCAAGGTCAACGACCGACCATTGATTGACCACGCCGTTGATCTGGCACGGGGGGCGGATCTGTCTCGGATTGTGGCAAATGTGCATTATCTTCCGGATCTGCTGATTGACCATCTGGCACCGCAAGGCGTGTTGATTTCTGACGAGCGCACCGAAATCCTTGAAACGGGGGGTGGGCTGCGAAAAGCGCTGCCATTGCTTGAAGCCAATCCCATCTTCACTCTGAATTCCGATGCAGTCTGGACCGGCCCCAACCCGATCAAAACCCTGAAGGCTGCATGGGATCCCGAGCGGATGGACGCGCTTCTTGTCCTTGTCCCCCGTAGCCGCGCCGTGGGATATACGCGCCCCGGCAATTTCCTGATCGGTCCTGACGGGCGCATTACGCCCGGTGACGGGCATGTTTATACAGGACTGCAAATCATCCGAACCGATCATTTTGCGGCCCACAAAAAATCCGCTTTTTCCATGTGGGAGATCTGGAACAAAATGCTGGCAGATCAGCGTGTCTTTGGCCTGATCCATGAAGGCGGGTGGAGTGACGTTGGCCATCCAGAAGGTATTCCTCTTGCCGAAAATATGTTGAATGAAAATGTTTGAGCACACTGATAAACCGCGGCTTTTTGCGCTTCCTCCCGGTCTGGATTTTCCCAATGCCGTTGTGCAGGGTGTGCTGGAACGGGCTACTGGCATCCGACCGGAAGCGCTCGCGCAGGTCGAGATCTACGTCAACACCCAAAGGATGCAGCGGCGGATGCGCAGCTTGTTTGCCGATGGCGGCGCGCGTCTATTGCCACAGATTCGTGTGCTGGGTGAAATTGGTCAGGATCTGGCCACTAAAGATCTCCCCCCCGCCATTCCGCCCCTCCGGCGGCGATTGGAGCTGGCGCAGCTTGTCGCGAGGCTGATCGAAGCCGAACCAGACCTCGCACCGCGCAGTTCGATCTTTCCACTTGCCGACAGTCTTGCTGACTTGATGGATGAAATGCAGGGGGAGGGTGTATCGCCAGAGACCCTGCGCAATCTGGATGTCGATGACCAATCTGGCCATTGGCAACGGGCATTGAGTTTTGTGTCGCTGGTTGAGCAGTTCCTTGGTGACGCCGCAAAGACCAACCCAGACAAAGAAGGTCGACAGCGGCAGGTCATAGAGCGGCTGGTGACGCGCTGGGCCGACACACCACCAACCCACCCGGTGATCATCGCGGGCTCCACCGGGTCGCGTGGGGCCACCGCCCATTTGATGCGGGCGGTCGCAAGATTGCCGCAAGGGGCGGTGATCCTACCAGGTTTTGATTGGGACATGCCAAATACCGCCTGGGCTCAGCTGGAGGACGCACTTAGTGCTGAAGATCATCCGCAATACCGTTTTGCGGCATTGACCCGGGATCTGGGATTAACGCCAGAGGATATTCAGCTCTGGGCCGCTACGTCTGCCCCCAATCCGGCGCGTAACCGGTTGCTGTCACTTGCCCTGCGCCCCGCACCGGTTACCGATCAATGGCAGATCGAAGGGCCGGTTTTTGAGGGCGTTCAGAACGCAACGCAGGGTGTGACGCTGGTTGAGGCAAAATCACCGCGCCAAGAGGCGCTGGCCATCGCATTGATCCTGCGGGACGCGGCAGAGCGGCGAGAGCCAATTGCCCTTATCACCCCGGACCGGAACCTGACACGGCAGGTCACAGCCGCGCTGGATCGCTGGGGTATTGAACCCGATGACAGTGCCGGTCGCCCATTGGCGCTCTCAGCTCCCGGGCGCTTATTCCGTCACGTTGGGGATCTTTTCCTGCGTGAATTGACCAGTGATCACCTTCTGGCCATCCTCAAGCATCCGTTGACCCATAGCGGCAGCGCGCGGGGTGATCACCTGCGCTGGACTCGTGATCTGGAACTGGAAGTGCTCCGCCGTGGCCTTCCTTATCCCACCCCGGAGGCACTTAACCAATGGGCCTTGAAACGCGAAGGGGACGAGGCGCTTCAAACATGGGTAAGCTGGATCAATGAGACCCTGTTTCAGCCCAACTTCTCCGAAACCAAGGATCTTGAGACCTGGGTTGATCAACATGTCACCCTGACCGAAATCGTCGCTCGCGGACCGGAAAACTCCGACCAAAGCGAGCTTTGGAACAAACCTGCTGGGCGCGAAGCCCTGCGCAAAATCACCGAGCTTCAGAATGAGGCCCCGTTCGGTGGAGAGATGAGCGCACAGGACTATATGAGCCTGTTTTCCGCCATTCTCAATCAGGGTGAAGTGCGTGATCCAAACACACCCCATAAAGGCATCATGTTCTGGGGGACGCTAGAGGCACGTGTGCAAGGAACCGAAACCGTTATTCTCGCAGGGTTGAATGAGGGAAGCTGGCCAGAAGCCCCCAAGCCCGACCCATGGATGAACCGGAAAATGCGCCAGCAGGCGGGGCTTTTGCTGCCTGAACGTCGCATTGGCCTGTCTGCACATGACTTTCAGCAAGCCGCCGCCGCCAAACGCGTTATCCTGACACGCGCCGCACGCAACGATGAAAGCGAAACGGTACCCTCGCGCTGGATCAATCGATTGGTGAACCTATTGGGGGGGATGTCGTCCGATGGATCTGAAGCGCTCGGCGCGATGCGTCAGAGAGGCGAAACGTGGTTGAGCTGGGCAGAGCAGCTTGAAGCTATTTCAGTGTCTGTTCCTGCAGAAAATCGCCCCTCTCCTCGTCCACCCGTAACGTCACGCCCAACGCGTCTCTCTGTCACACGGATTTCCAAGCTGATCCGGGACCCTTATGCAATTTATGCCGAGCAGGTTCTAAAACTGCGCCCGCTTCGCCCCCTTCATCAACCACCAGACGCCCCCCTGCGCGGAACGGTGTTGCACCAGGTGCTTGAGGACTTTGTCACCCAAAGACCGGATGAGGAAACCTCCGATGCTGCAAAAGCTCGACTTCTGGAGGTTGCAGATGACGTTCTGAACCGAGAAGCCCCTTGGCCAGCAACGCGCGCCCTGTGGAAAGCAAAGCTTGAGCGTGTGGCCGACTGGTTTATCGATGAAGAGGCAAAAAGAAGGGACTATTCCAGAACAATCGCTACCGAAGTCCGTGGTCAACTTAAACTGGATGACCTCGGATTTACCCTGACTGGCACGGCGGACAGGATCGATCAGGACCATGATGGACGGCTGTGGATCTATGACTACAAGACCGGCAGCCCCCCGAGTGAAAAAGCGCAGCGGCATTTCGACAAACAATTGTTGCTCGAAGCTGTGATCGCAAAGGCAGGTGGGTTTGAAAAGCTGCCGGACAGCGATGTGGGGCATGTAGCTTATATCGGTCTGGGGGCCCAGCCCGTATGTATCAACATTCCGCTCAGCCCACCAGAAATCGACCAGATCAAGGATGAGCTTTCGGATCTGATCAGCGCCTATCACAGGCCAGAACAGGGGTATCTTTCCCGACGTGCCGTGCAGGAACAGAGGTTTGAGGGAGACTATGACCATCTGGCAAGATTCGGAGAATGGGACGACAGCCAGCCCGGAAATGATGTGGAGGTTGGGCAATGAGGTTTGACGATGCCACCCAGCGCCAAATTGACGCCGCCGATCCCGCCAGCTCGACCTGGTTGTCCGCCAATGCCGGATCGGGCAAAACGCGGGTATTGACCGACCGCGTGGCCCGGCTTTTGCTGGACGGGGTCAGCCCGCAGAACATCCTATGCCTGACCTATACCAAAGCCGCCGCAAGCGAGATGCAGAACCGTTTGTTCCAACGTCTGGGCGAATGGGCAATGAAAGATGATGTGGCGCTAAATCAGGCTCTGATCCAGCTTGGAATTCCCACTCCAGCCATCGATCTGCGACAGGCACGGCGCCTGTTTGCCCGTGCAATCGAAACGCCGGGCGGTTTGAAAATTCAGACCATCCACGCCTATTGCGCCGGGCTGTTGCGCAAGTTCCCGATGGAAGCGGGGATCTCACCGCAATTTACCGAAATGGACGACCGGGCGGCAAAGTTGTTGCGGACTGAGATCGTAGATCAACTCGCTCTTGCGCATCCCGAGTTGGTTGCTGATCTCGCACGGTATTATACGGCTGAGGATTTCGACGGGTTGACCGCAGATATCGCCAAGAACCGTCAACATTTCTTAACGGAGACATCCGATCAAGAGATCCGAAAATGGTTCGATCTCCCCGCCACGATTACAGAGGAGCAGGTAATCGCACGCGCGTTTGGCCCCGGTGATCCGACCCTGATCAATCGACTGCGTGATGCGCTGCCCAGGGGCACAAAAAACGACAATACGGCTCTGAACCGGCTGAATATGGTGCAAACGGATCGGATGGATCTTCGAGACCTCAAGATTTGCGAGACTGTATTCCTCGCAGGTGAAAAGACGAAAACGCCCTTTGGCCCGAAGACAAACAGTTTTCCACAATCGGCACAGCTGCGTAAAGAAGAACTTGTAGATCTGATGCCTCAGCTAAACGGGCTGTACGAACGGGTCGCCGATGCGCGCGCCTTGCGGGCCGGGCTATCCACTGCACAGAAAACCGCAGCACTTTATGCTTTTGCGCGGAAATTCGTCACTCACTATGAGCAGGAAAAGCAAAACCGTGGTTGGCTGGATTTCGACGATCTTATTTCCAAGGCGGGCGACCTTCTGACCGACCCGGCGGTGGCCGCCTGGGTTCTATATCGCCTTGATGGTGGGATTGACCATATTCTGGTCGACGAAGCCCAGGATACCAGCCCCGCGCAATGGCGCGTGATCGACAACCTGTCGCGGGAGTTTACCAGCGGGTTGGGCGCCCGAGATGATATAAACCGGACGATTTTTGTCGTCGGTGATCCGAAACAGTCGATCTACTCGTTTCAAGGGGCCAAACCTGACGAGTTTGAACATATGCGCGATAGTTTCCAAGAGAAGCTCGCGCAGATTGACAAGCCGTTTCAGAACCTGCCGATGGAATATTCCTTCCGCTCGTCCCCCGCTGTATTGGAGTTTGTAGATCACGCGCTTCATGATCAGGGAGGGCTCGGGGATGCGTTCAAACACCGGGCGTTTTTCCCGAAGCCCGGCCGGGTTGACCTGTGGCCAGTGATTGATCCGGTAAAGTTTGAAGAGGATCGCGACTGGTTCGATCCGATTGACAAGCTGGGGGAAGAAGATCACCGCGTACAACTCGCAAGACAGGTTGCGCAAGAGATCAAGAGGATTATTGCAACAGAGACTATTCCATCAGAAAACGGTGAAACACGCCCAGCCCATGCCGGTGATTTTCTGGTCCTGCTACGCAAGCGAAGCGAGCTGTTTCACGAGATCATTCGGGCGTGCAAGCAGGAGGGTCTTCCGATTGCCGGGGCGGACCGGCTGCGCATTGGCGGTGAGTTGGCGGTCAAGGATCTGTCGGCCCTTCTGGCGTTTCTTGCGACACCTGAAGACGATCTTTCGCTGGCATCCGTCCTGCGCTCGCCGCTGGTGGGATTATCCGAAGACGCGTTATTCCGCCTTGCACATCCACGCGGCAAGAACACTTATCTTTGGCGCGCCTTGCGGGATCAGGAAGACGCCTATTCCCAGATTGTCGCCATGCTGACCGAACTCAGGAATGACGCGGATTTTCTGCGGCCATATGAATTGATTGAGCGGGTGCTGACGCGGTTTGACGGACGGCGCAAATTGCTGGCACGCCTTGGTCAAGAAGCTGAGGATGGCATCGACGCGCTGCTGGCTCAGGCGCTGGCATATGAGCGGCTGGAAACACCCAGTCTGACGGGTTTCGTCAATTGGTTGGCCGCTGAAGAGGTCACGATCAAGCGGCAGATGGACATGGTGGGTCAGCAGATCCGGGTCATGACGGTGCATGGCTCCAAGGGGCTGGAGGCACCCGTTGTGATCATGCCTGATATGGCGCGCAACCAGACTCGCAATCGCGACGAGCTGGTTGATCTGGAAAACGGGCACGCGATCTGGAAATCCGCCAGCGGAGACATGACACCAGAGGCGAGGGCGGCACTTGACCGGGACAAGCTGGCGCAGGACGAAGAAGCCACACGACTTCTTTACGTTGCCATGACCCGCGCCGAACAATGGCTGATTTTGGCGGCCGCCGGAACCATCGGCAAGGGTGCCTCTGAATGGTACAACATTGCCACTGAAGCGATGGAGCGCGCAGGTGGGGTAATTGTTGAAGAGGGTGATCGTTCATTCCGCAGGTATGAGCTAGGGGATTGGCCAACTGATGGCATTTCGACTGAGTTAGGGACTGGTTTGCCCTCGCCTATAGTCGCGCTACCGGACTGGAGCACCAGCCGCGCCAGCCTGCCAGAGGCACCATCGAGCACCGTATCACCGTCAGACCTGGGCGGGGCAAAAGCACTGTTCCAGCCGGGGCAAGAGGAATTTGATGAAGAGGCTGCATTGCGACGCGGGCGACAAATCCATCTGTTGTTGGAATATTTGCCCGGCCACCCCTCATCGCAATGGGCGGAACACGCGCGATTGCTTTTGTCTGAGGGGGCAGATGCAGCAGGTTCCGATGAGATCAATGAGATATTGAATGAGGCCCAGCAGGTTCTGAGCGCTGAAGCGCTTTCTCATGTTTTTGCCCCTGACACACTGGCCGAAGTCGGTCTCACCGCTCCTTTGCCAGATTATGGAAGAATTCTCAGTGGCATTGTCGACCGGCTGATCATTGAAGAAAACACCGTCACGGTGGTGGATTTCAAAACCAACCGTATTGTTCCCAAGAGCGCCGATGCCACACCCGAAGGCATTTTGCGGCAAATGGCGGCCTATCGGGTGGCGTTGATGCAAATCTACCCGGATCACCAGATTGAAGCGGCAATTCTGTGGACCGCTCACGCAAAACTGATGCCGCTTGGCCCTTCGCTGCTAGATGATGCCTATCGCCGCCTTGACGTTGGCGAAGTGGCTACATAGGTTCAGGGCCAACTCGCAAATTCAGGAGAACTCTCATGGCTACTGTCGCCGTCACCGACGCCACTTTCGATGCCGAAGTGCGCAATTCCGATATTCCGGTTGTTGTGGATTTCTGGGCCGAGTGGTGTGGCCCCTGTAAACAGATCGGCCCGGCGCTGGAAGAGCTTGCAGTTGCTTACGAGGGCAAGATCAAGATCGCCAAGGTAAATGTGGACGAAAACCCGAATTCGCCGGCCCAACTGGGTGTACGCGGCATTCCGGCACTGTTCCTGTTCAAAGACGGTCAGGTTGTGTCGAACAAAGTAGGAGCAGCGCCCAAGGCTGCGCTGCAATCCTGGATCGACGAAAGCATCTGATCCGGGCACGACCCAACAAAAAGCCCCGCAATTTGCGGGGCTTTTTTATTTCAACTGCGGCTTTCCTTTTGATCCATGACCCATAGGGCTGCGTGTCGCCTCATTCATGAGGGCAGTCACGTCACTATGTCCCGTTTTCCGAGTGCCCCTCGGCTTCGTCGATCTTGGCGCGGAACCAGCGCCCGGTGATCCAGGCGGCGGGCACCCCAAGAACCATACCGATCAAAATTGAAGGGATCGGAGGAATTGTCACCGGCCATCCGGCCGATTCACCAATCAGGCTGGCAAAAAAGACATTGGTTGCCACCGCGCCGGCCATGAACGGGTAGCTCACCAAAGCCAGAGCCCAGACGGGCCACCGGCCATCGGGTTTCTGATCTTCAGTCATGATCAACTCTCGCGTTTGCGAAAGATCGAACGGTGGACAGCATAGAGCGACAGGACCATTGCAATGACCGCAACAGCCAGCCAAAGGGTTGCCCCACCGACCGCATGGGAATGACCGTCAATCACGGCTTCACGCAATGGGGTCTTGTCGTGGTGAGCAAAGGCCGGACCAGCCAGCACCATTAGAATCAGTGTTGATCGCGCATATTTCATGACATTTCTCCATCGTATGACGTGTGCAGAATAAAGGACCGGCGGCGGCAGGGGCTTGATCTTCGTCAAAGCGGGGAAATTAAGGTAACGTGTATTGAATTCACGGTGAACCGTTCCGACCCAACTGCCAGGAGGCAAGTATTTGCTCACCCAAGCTGAACTCAAAATGACCAAGCGATCCGTTCTGTTCGCGAATGTACCTGACGAGATGTTGCAGGGGCTTTTGAAAAAATGCCACAAGACAACTTGTCCCAGGGGTAACACTTTGTTTGTGCAAGGCGACCCCGCGAACTACATGTATGTGGTTCTGAAAGGCTGCGTGAAACTGACCCGGATCACACCGGGCGGGGATGAGATTGTCGTGGCAGTCTATCCCGAAGGCAACAGCTTTGGCGAAGCCATCGCCCTGAAGGGTGGGAAATACCCGGTCACAGTCGAAGCCGTGCAAGACAGCATCCTGTTGCAGGTGGAAACGCGCATCGTGTTCGAGACCCTGCGCACCGAACCTGAACTCGCGGTTGCGATGCTGAGTTCGACTTTCAGTCACCTACATGAACTGGTGATGGAAATCGAAAACCTGAAGGCCCTGACCGGCGCGCAGCGTCTGGCCACATTCCTGATCTCTCTGGCGCCGGTAGAAGAGGGGCCATGCTCATTTGTACTGCCCTACGACAAAATTCTGATCGCGAAACGGCTTGGTATGAAACCAGAAAGCCTCTCGCGTTCCTTTGCCAATCTGCGCGCCCATGGGGTTGAAGTGCAGCGCGAAGCGGTGCGGGTGAATGAAATCGCACAGTTGAAGACATTTGTGTCGGATGACGAAGGGATGCCGGTCCGCGGTCGCAGATCTTGATGACCGCTTCTATCCTGCGAGATAAAGACCCAATCCTGTCAGCAGAAAAACAACCAGAAATGCGTTGAAGCCTCGCTGCCACATCGGCGCGAGGCGCAGGCCAAGGTAATCCATAAGAATCACCCGCGCCTTTAAGCCTGCCAGCAACAGAACCAGTGCGACGAATCCCATTCCTGCCTGCGGGCGCAATTCGGTCAGAAGGGTGGTCCCTATCGACAAGGCCAAAAGGGTCAGGAAAGCACGGGTGAGGGCAGATTGGGTCATGTCACCTCACCAGATAGATGATTGGAAACAGGAGCACCCAGACCAGATCAACCATGTGCCAGAACATCGCCGCCCCTTCCAGGTTTCGCGGATTGGGCCAGCGCATGATCAACGCAAAGATCACAAGCCCGGCCACCACATGCATCGCGTGAAAGCCGGTGAGCAAGTAGTAGAACGTAAAGAACTGGCTGGTTTCTATGCCAATCCCAAGCTCTGCCTTTGCCGTGTATTCAAACCATTTCACGACAAGAAATACCAAGCCAAGAACCATGGACCCTGAGAGCCATAGCCGCATTTTATTGGGGCTATGCACTGCGCGTGCTGCAAGATATCCGCTGGAGATCAGGACAATCGTGTTCACCGCACCGGCAACGCGATTTAAGCTGTCCTGATCCTGTGCAAAAGCAACGGGATCCGCAATGCGAACCCCGAGAAAGGCCAAGAGCCCGGCACCAAACACCAACAGCTCACTGACAATTAGCACCCAGATCATCAGATCTCCGGGCAGACTGTCGAGTGGGTGGTCTTGTTCAGCCATGGCAGGAACGGGCGCCGGGCTTTGATTCATGAAACGCCCCCGGTGATATGACGATAGATCTCGGGCAGGGCCGCCGTCAGCCTATTGGCGTCGGGAACGATGGAAAAACCATCTGAACCAAAGATCCGATTCACCCAGGCCTGCCCTTTTTGATCGACCACGACACCATGAACCGCCTGCCCCAAACGCCGCGCTTCACGCACGGCCATGCGGCTATCTTCGATGCCATGACGCCCTTCGTAGTGGTCGAGGTCATTAGGTTTGCCGTCGGTTATCACCAGCAGCAACTTGCGGCTGTTCGGCCGGTCTTCAAGCCCTTTTGAGGCATGGCGCATTGCTGCACCAAGGCGCGTGTAGAAAGCGGGGTTCACGCCAGCAATTCTCTGCTCAACCACGGTCCCCATTTTCTCGTCGAAGTCTTTGCATGTCTGCACATAGACCCGATCACGCTTTAGCGACGAGAAAGTGTTGATTGCGAAGTCATCGCCACATGCGTCCAAGCCCCACGCCAGCGCAGCCAGCGCCTCGCGTTCGACTTCGATCACAGACCGGTCGCCAATGGCAGCCTCGGTTGAGCGCGACACATCGATCAGTACAGAAATCGCCAGATCCCGATCCTGCGTGCGCGCCGCGCGATAAACCCGGTTCGAAGCATGTCCAGTTGCGCGCAGCTCAACCTGAGCAGCAATCGCGGCTTCAAGGTCCAATTCGTCACCGTCCAATTGCCGTGGCAAAATCACCCGTTTGGGGCGCAAAGCTTCGAATTGGCGCTTAACTGCACGAATGCGACGCTGCGCTTTGGGATCGGTTGAAAAATCAGCCAGCTCCTCAGAAACATCTGCCTGACTGGCCAACACCCGACAGTGATCAGGCAGATAGGAGCATTTGCGGTGATCCCATTCGTGATACATATGCTCACCCGAGATCTTCTCGCGATCAGCGTCTTCGGGGCTAAGATCAAGGTGGAATTTCAACCGCGTGGCGGTCTTTTTCGAAACCTGCCCTAGCGCCAGTTCGTCCTGATCATCTGCCGCACGTTTGGCGGTATCTTCGTCATCATCTTCGATGCGACGGTTCATGTTCATGCTTTCGACCCAAGAGAAGATTGCCTCGAACTTGTGCATGATCAGGCTGTCCCTGCGTTCTGCCTGATCACTCTTGGAGCGACGCGCTTTTTTCATCCCTTCGGAAGGCGTGGCGCCGTCGCCCTGTTCTTCGGCTTCGGGCATCCGATCGCTAGGAGCGCGATTGGCAAGCGGACGCAGGTCTGGCCAAAGCGGAACAGGGCGAAACGGGCGATAACCGTGCGGTGCTGCCAAGTCGGACAAATCTGCCTCGGGCTGGCGCACTCGGGTCAACAGATCAAGACCGGTTTTGCCTTTCGGTTCCGGTCCGCCCAGAAGATGCAGGATGACCTGCTCAATCGCCTCTTCATAGCGCGGCAATGAAATGGATGGGCGCATTTCGCGGCAGGCATCAATCAGGGTCTCGTAAAATCCCTTCAAACCGGGACAATCGCGCAGAGTATCCCGTGTCATGGCAACAGAGGCCCGCAGCATCTGAATATCTAAACGCAGCAGATCTTCGTCTTGCGCAGGTTCTGATGCATGAGCCACTGATGCGGCCAGCCAGAAATAAAGGGCGGCATTGGCTTCGCGCGCTGGAAAATCGCTGATTTTCTCGGGCAGGCGTAGGGCTTCGCCGTCAAAACTAGGCCGCGCAATACGTTCACGCCAAGTGCCCAGCGCCCGCGAGGCCGACAAGCGGTGCTCTGAGGCCATAGGGCTGGCGGTTTTGATCTCGACGGCGTGACCGCCGCCAAGACCGCGAAAAAAGACACCAAGTCGGTTTTCGATTTCCGACAGGTTTACCGCTGCCTCGTCATGGGCCTCGGGTTCCTGCAAGCGGCTGGCATAGGCATGCCAGAGCTTACCGACGGTTTCTTCCGGTTCGAATAGATCGATTTCTGGGTGAGGCATCGATCATTATCCGAATATCGCCGTGACCAGATCAAGCAAGCCTTGCTTCACGTCCTGATCATCGGACAGGGGTTCAATCATCGCAGCTTCAATCGCCTGTTCAATCGGTGTACCGGCCATGATGAGCGTGGCACAATAGATAATCAGACGGGTCGAAACGCCCTCTTCCAGATCCTGACCCTTGAGGCCACGCAGCTTGCCAGCCAGACGCACCAGATTCTTGGTGCGGTCTTGGTCCAACCCGCTTTCGCGCATCACGATGTCAACTTCGCGGTCGGGTGACGGGAAGTCAAAATCAAGCGACAGGAAACGTTGGCGTGTCGATGGTTTCAGGGTTTTCAGGATGTTCTGGTAGCCCGGGTTGTAACTGGCGACGAGCATGAAGCCGGGTGCGGCTTCGATCTCTTCACCCGTCTTGTCCAGGGGCAGAATACGGCGGTCATCCGTGAGTGGGTGCAAGACAACAGTGACGTCCTTGCGTGCTTCGACCACCTCATCAAGGTAACAAATCGCACCCTCGCGCACGGCGCGGGTCAGCGGCCCATCGACCCAGACGGTTTCACCGCCCTTGAGCAGATAGCGGCCAACAAGGTCTGCCGCCGACAGGTCGTCATGGCAGGCCACAGTGTAAAGCGGGCGGCCCAGACGGGCGGCCATATGCGCGACAAATCGGGTTTTGCCGCATCCGGTCGGGCCTTTCAGCAGGACCGGGAGTTCGTTGTTATACGCCGTCTCGAACAGTTCACATTCCTGTCCGACTGGGGCGTAGAAGGGGGCCGAAGCCCCCTCCGATTTGGTTTGTGGAACGGTAGACATTGTTTAGTCCTTTATAGATTAGGCTTCTTCGCCTGTGCCTTGCGAGATCACCTCGCGACGTGGCGCCAATTGGGCGTAGATGAACAGCAGGGCGCCGATCACAACCGCTGCACCGGAACCCCAGCGCATCAGGTAGAACAGGCCCAGACCTTCTTGGACGTCCATGAAGTTCTCGCCCAGCACACGTTGCATGTGGGTCTGAACCGTACCGGCAAAGGTCAGGACAAAGGTCATGAATGCCATGCCGCCAGTCATCAGCCAGAAGCTTACCATATTGAGCACCTGGTTGTACGGATCACGACCGCGAAGGATCGGGAACGCGTAGCTGAAGATCGCCAGGTTCATCGATACATAAGCACCGAAGAAGGCAAGGTGGCCGTGGGCTGCAGTGATCTGCGTACCATGGGTGTAGTAGTTCACACCGTGCAGCGTATGCAGGAAGCCCCACACACCAGCACCGAAGAAGGCCACAGTCGAGGCACCCAGCGCCCAGAGCAGGGCCGCTTTGTTCGGGTGATCACGTTTGCCTTTCCAGACCATCACGAAGCTGAACGCCATCATTGCAAAGAATGGGATGACTTCAAGCGACGAGAAGATCGAACCAATCCACTGCCAGTAACCGGGGGTACCGATCCAGTAGTAGTGGTGGCCAGTCCCGAGGATGCCCGAGAACAGCGCGGTGGCAACGATGATGTAGAGCCACTTTTCAATGATCTCACGGTCAACACCGGTCATTTTCAGCATCAGATAGGCGAGGATCGAGGCCATCACCAGTTCCCAGGTACCTTCCACCCACAGGTGAACGATGTACCACCAGAACATTTTATCCAGTGCCAGGTTTTCCGGGTTGTAGAAGGCAAACAGGAACAACAGCGCCAGACCCCAGAGGCCCAGAAGCAGCACGTTCGTGATCGCGGTCTTACGGCCTTTCAGAACCGTCATGGTCACGTTGTAAAGGAACATCAGGGCGGCAACGACGATGCCAACCTTGACCCAGACCGGCTGTTCGATGAACTCGCGGCCTTCCATACCAAGGAACCAGTTGCCGTGGAACAGGTTGAACACATAGGTCACAACCACGCCCAGCGTACCCACCAGCAGAATGATCAGCTGCAGATATGCAATCATCGGCGAATGGATCTCACGTTCGGCTTCTTCCGGGATTAGGAAGTAAGCCGCACCAAAGAACCCCAAAAGCAACCACACAACCAAAGAGTTGGTGTGCAGCATCCGGATGATGTTGAATGGCATAAGTTCCGAAAGGAAATTCGGCTGGACGTAAATCCAACCAGCGATAAGCCCGCCGGACACCTGGACTGCGAATAGAATCATCGCGGCCAGGAAATACCAGTAGGCAATTTTCTGTGTTTGATATTTCATGATCTTTCCTCCGTGCCTCAGCCTGCCTCATTGGGCGGCCAGCCCTGGGCATCGATCTTGTTCACCCAGAGGAAGAAGTTCGCAAGATCACGAACCTGCTCTTCGGTCAGGTTAAACTGTGGCATCTGACGACGGCCTTCGATGCCAGTTGGCATCGCTTCCATCCATCCTTGCAGCACGTCAAACGCACCTTCAGGGTCGTCTTCGACGCCCCAACGTGCCATCACGTTTTGCAATTCAGGCGCAAAATACGCCCCTTCGCCCATCAACGTATGACAGTTGATACACGCATTTTCTTCCCAGACACGCTTGCCCTTGGCTACACTCTCTGTCAGCTCCGCGTGAACGGTCGACTTGTTCTTGATGTGGCTGACGGACTGTGCCGACAGGATCAGGAACACGACGATAAAGAACAGAGAGCCGCCATAGAACACATTGCGCGCCATGGTCTTTGTCATGACTTCCCGCATTTTAGTCTCCAACTCAGCTTCTCCCATCCAAGATAGGAAACCGGGCTCGAGACAATCTTGACAATTGTTAAGCAAATTGCGGTTTGTCGAACCTTCTAAAAACAAGAGAAACAAACGAAAAAACCCCGCCAATAACGGCAGGGTTTACTAGATCTCGTGGTCGGCCAGGTCAGATAATCAATACCTGCGTGCCAACCTTGGCCATATCAAACAGCTCTGAGATATGTTCGTTGTAAAGCCCAATGCAGCCATTGGACGACCGGCGCCCGATCTTACGTGTGTCATGGGTGCCGTGGATCCGGTAGTAGGTCCAGCTCAGATAAAGAGCGTGGGAGCCCAGAGGGTTGTCCGGCCCCGGACCGATATATTCCGGCCATTCGGGATTGCGCTTCAGCATTGCAGGTGTCGGGCGCCAGCTTGGCCCCTCAACTTTGCGAACAATCTTTGTGCGCCCTTTGCGAGTCAAATCCTCGGTCAACGGCACCGACGAAGGGAACAGCTTGTAAACCGTCTGATCCTCTGACCAATAGTGCAAAGCCCGTGATGTAACATCGACAAGGATCACACCGTTTTTGGTGTTCGAGAAGTAGGGACGCCAATCCAGTGAGCGAAAGCTTGAAATATTGCGACGCACGCGTTCCGTGATCTCTTCTTCAATCTCGGTCGTCTCATCCCCAGTCTGGGCAAATCCGGGCGCAGCCGTCATCGTTGCAGCTGCAGCGGTTGTTCCTAGAAAGGACCGTCTGCTGATCAATTTCGAGTACTGATCGGCCATATTTTCTCTCCAATACACACTGGCAAGTCCAGCACTATATATGGCGTGAAGGCCGCAGTCGCAAATCAAACAAGCGTTAAGTTGCACATTTCCGCCTGTTGCGTTTGATCCGCGACACATTCCTATGTAGAGGGGGAGGACTCTCGATTTCGGATGACACGAATGAAACGCAGAATTTTTATTGGTTTGGCTGCCGCTCTAACCATCGGTGCATGTACCACAGGTGAAAGCACGTACCGCCGCTCTGATGGTACCGTTGCCAAAATTTATCGGATCGGTGCCGGGCAGGAAAGCAAGATCCAGTACAACATGCTGGATTCCATCAACTCACTGCGGCAAGCTGCCGGGCAGGCTCCTGTTGTGCTGAATGCCCGTCTGAATGCTGCCGCGGCCACCCATTCCCGCGACATGTCCGTACAGAACCGTCCGTGGCATTTCGGATCAGATGGATCCTCTCCCATCGATCGCGTCGCTCGCACAGGATTTGAGGGTCTGATGTTGGGTGAAGCCATTTCCGAAACATATGAGACCGAGCTTGAAACCCTCTCGGCCTGGATGGATGAACCCGGAACGCGGGATGTGATCCTGGATCCTCGAGCAAGGAAACTTGGGTTCGCTTGGCTTCAGGAGCCGGGTGGCAAAATCTGGTGGACCCTGTTGTTGGGAAGCTAACGCCTTCAAAAAAACCGCGCTTGATGAGCGCGGTTTTTTGTTGAGGGGGGATCAGGGCAGAATGTCCACCGTGGTTCCATCACGTACCATCAACCAAATCTCTTCAATTTCCTGATTTGAAACAGAAATGCATCCGGCAGTCCAATCCGGCCCTTCCGGATCCTGCTTGCGGCGGGCGCCGTGAATGAAAATATCTCCACCCGGTTTCCGGCCCTGCGCTTTGGCAAATGCGATATCCTGCACATTGGGATAAGAAATTCCCAATGACAGGTGGAACGCACTGCGCAAATTGCGGCGGTTTATGTGGTACCGACCCTCGGGCGTCTTGCCATCCCCTTGAAACTGCTTGGGACCCTCTGGCGCAAATCCCAGATCTACATCAAAGGATTTCAGAACCTCCTGATGATGCAGAAGATACATCTTGCGATGTTGTTTCGAGATCACGACTTGCGTCACTTCCGGCCCATAATACTTGCGCACGGTCTTTGTTTTCTTGGCACATGATGCCAACCCCATGACACCGATAATGGCCAGGATTGCGATGAGTATCCGCATGATTTTGCCTGTTGCCCGTTTTTTGTCGTTGCGTATTCAATACCGCATCAACAGCGGTTCGAGCAATACAGGTTGGAAAAAGTGATCAGGCTTTGCTGAATGATGCCGCCAGTTCGACATGAGGTGACCAGCGAAACTGATCGACGGGCAATACCCAGTTCAAACGATACCCAGATGAGACCAAAACCTGTGCGTCGCGCGCAAAGCTGACCGGGTTACACGACACCATCGCGACCCGCGGCACATCACATCCAGAAATCTCTTCCACCTGGGCCTGCGCCCCTGCGCGCGGTGGATCGATCACGATGGCATCAAACCGGTTCAACTCGTCGGGCAATAGCGGACGGCGAAACAGGTCACGGGTTTCGGTGGTCACTTGCTTGAGACCGGACGACCTCCGCCACCCTTCATCCAATGCCCGCATCATGTCTTCGATCCCCTCGACGGCATGAATCTGTGCCTGATCCGCTAAGGGGAGGGACAGCGTGCCAACCCCGGAAAACAGATCCACGATCGTCTCTGCCTGCCCAACGCCTTCACGAACCGCATTTACCAGACTGAGCTCGCCTTCGCGCGTGGCCTGAAGGAACGCCCCAGAAGGCGGCGTGACCTTGGCCTTGCCAAATTGTTGAAACGGAGGCGTTTCGCTGGCAATGACTTCACCATTCCAAGCCAGCCGCGCAAGTCCGAACTGATGCAACACCTGCGCCAAATCTGTCTCAAGCGCTCGATCGAGAGATTTCCCGTTGCGCACCGATACGTCAACGCCACCTTCTGAGAGCGCCAGATTGACCGAAAGCTCGCCTTTCCGGGATCCGCCCGCAAAGGTCAATGCCTCAACCGCTGGCAATTGTTTCAGCAACTCAGGCGCCAGCAGGTGGCAGTGTTCAATCGACGTGATCGTCCCGGATCGCCTCCCATGAAACCCAATGATCGCCCCTTTTTTACCGCGCCGGGCTGACAGGGTCGCCCTGCGGCGAGACCTTACCGGAGAGGTCGCAATCGGCCTGATATCGGTTTCTAACCCATGGGCAGACAGTGCGTTGCGTATGACATCTGTTTTCCAGCCCGCCACGAAATCATCGGACGCATGCAAAAGTGCGCAGCCGCCACAGCTGTTGTAATGAGGGCAGGGGGCCTTGATGCGATTCGCAGAAGGGGTCACGATGCGTGGCGCCTCAATCCGGCCATCCACCACGTCGCCCGACACGTCTTCGCCGGGCAAGGCGCGTTGCACAAAAATCGGACCGGGGGCTATCCCATCCCCATGATGGCCAAGCCGTTCAATTGTGTATGTGGTGTCACTCATGACAGCAATTCCTCGCGCGTGAGGGTAAAGTCGGAGGCAATCCACCGCGCCTCAAGTTCTTTCAATTTTGCGCCCAGCGCAGGCCCCTGAAGCCTGTCCATAAGATCGACTGGTTTTATGGGGAAAGTGGCGGCGGCCCCAGATTGGATGTCTTCCTCCACCCCTTCGGGCAAGGGCTGCTCAAACATCGCGGCCCGCAAAAGCGCTGCATTCATGGCGATATCTGCGCCCTCGCGATAGGCCAATTCTGAGACAGGCACCATGTTGCTCATCGCGGAACCAAGCACCGCCAAACGCTTCGCATCTTTGCGCGACAGGCGCAAACGGTCAGCGAGATTTTCGCCACCCAGCAAAGCCAAGCGACGGATTGGGTCTGTCTTGCGATCCGCTTCCAAATGAACAAGAAGCGCCATGGATTTGGCGTCAGCACCTGGCAACAACACACCGAGAACACCGCATTTGGACATTGTGGACAAGGCAGGTGAGGGATCGGGCGCAGAGAGCAACTTCAAGAGCTCAACCCCCACCCGTTCGCGCGAAAGTGTCTCTAACCCGTCCAGGTTAGATGCAATGGCATCCAGAGCATCAGGGTCTGGCCCCTCTGCATCATCGCCGTACCAAGCGTGGAACCGGAAAAAGCGCAGGGTACGAAGATAGTCTTCGCGGATCCGTTCACCTGCATCATCGATGAATCGCACCCGCCGCGCGTTCAGGTCGGCAATGCCGCCGAGAGGGTCAATGACCAGACCCGTCACATCCGCATAGAGCGCGTTCATTGTGAAATCACGCCGGTGCGCGTCTTCTTCCATCGTGTCAGCAAAGGCCACAACAGCCCGACGCCCATCGGTTTCGACATCTTTGCGGTACGTGGTGATTTCAAACCCTTCACCATCCACAACCACCGTAACAGTGCCATGATCAATGCCCGTGGGAACCGCCTTCAGGCCTGAATTTTTGGCAAGCCGAAGAACCTCATCTGGTCGCGCGTTTGTGGACAGATCCAAATCTGAAATCGGCTCTCTGATCAATGCATTGCGCACACAGCCCCCGACAAAGTGAAGCTGGTAGCCAGCCTGATCAAACAGATCAGACAACCGCAGAACATTTGGCGCCTTGAACCACGAGCCCTGCAATTGGGTCATGCAGACACCCGTTCCGCCAGAGCCCGCAACATACGCGCCGTGGCCCCCCAGATATAATAGGGACCATAAGGCACGGTTTCATAATGTCGCAGACGTCCCTGCCAAATCCGCCCTTGTTGGCTGAATTTCGCGGGATCGGAGACATGAGCAAAGGGCACGGTGAACACTTCCTCTACCTCACCTTGTTCAGGGATTGGCGTAAAGTGCTGCGTCACCAATCCAAGAATCGGAGTCACCGAATATGAAGTCACAGTCTCATGCGGCGGCAGCTGTCCCAAGAATTGCACCGCATCTTTTGGCAGGCCGATCTCTTCCCAGGCTTCACGCAGGGCCGCTGCCTCAAAATCCCTGTCTCCATCATCGACCTTGCCGCCTGGAAAAGCGATCTGGCCGGGATGGTGTTTCAGGTGGGATGCGCGTTTTGTGAGGATCAGATGCAGCCTGTCCTCAAGATAAATCAAGGGCACCAGAACGGCAGCGGGGCGCAGTTTGCGCCCCACCGGAAGTTCGATATCCGGGTTCAGATCGAAATCCGAACTGCCCTCTCCATGCGGAAAGAGCGCGTTGCGGATATGCTCAATCTCAGGCGTCACCTTACGCCTCTCCATCCGTTGCTTTGGGATCTACAGTGGCATCTTTACCCACAGTAGCTGGATCCAGATCATAATGCGAACCACAGAACTGACAATCGGCGGTCACACGACCGTCATCCGTCGTCATATGGCCAATGTCCCGGGCAGAATAGATCGACAGGCTTTCACGCACGCGATCTTCGGAGCATGTGCAGCCAAACCCGATCGCTTGCGGATCAAACACCCGCGGCGCTTCCTCATGGAACAGGCGCACCAGCAGCTCGGTCGGCTGAACCGAGGGACCAACCAGCTCCAGCTCTTCCACCGAGTCCAACAGGATGTTGGCGCGGCCCCAGTTTTCGCTGTCTTCATCTGTCAGGAGATCCGCAGGCGCCAGCAATCCACCTTCGCCGGACCCACCTTCACCCGTCACATGCGGTGAGGATTTCGGCATGTGTTGCAGCATCACGCCGCCCGCGCGCCAGCCTTCCTGCCCGCCTGCCCAGACCGATTTGCCAAACGTCAGGTGAAAGCGGGTTGGCAACTGCTCGGACTGCGCAAAATAGGACTGCGCGCAGTCGGACAGGGAATTTCCAGCAAGCGGCGTCATGCCCTTATAGGGCTGCTGGCCTTCCTTCTGCTGGATCAGGATCGCAAAAATGCCTTTGCCGATCTGCGAAAAGCCGGGCCCCGTGGGGTCCAGACGCTCGTCATCATAACTGGCATAGGCGCGGATTTCAGCGGGCTCCCCTGCCACTTTCGGCGCATAGTAATCGGTGGCTATCAGACGTGCAGGACCATCGCCGCGGATCTGCAGCGACAATTTCCAGCTTTGCTTGATGGTCTGCCCGATCATGGCGGTCAGCATCGCAGCCTCAGCCACAAGAGCCTCGATCGCGGGGGGGTAATCGTGCTGCGACAGAATCGTGTCGAGCACACCATCAAGGCGCAGGACGCGCCCACGCACGTCACTCTTATCCAGTTGGAAGGGCAGGATGGTATCATCCCAGGCGATCAGATTTCCTATTGTCATCGGGCTTTCCACGGCTGTGCTTGCGGCAGTTCTCCTGCCATACCGCGTCTATATGGGCGCGGCAACACATGGAAAAAGGGGTAAGACTGAATTATCTGGGCTGCTGGTCTAATTGGGCACGTTCCGATTAGGACCTTTGTATTCGATCAGGGACATCGACAGGTCGTCTCCGAATTCCTTATTTCCGCAGAATTTATCGAGATCCCACACAAGCCCATCCAGAAATGTCTGTCGGCGGAGCGTAGAATTTTTTTCAATTATCTTCTGGAAACCCTCTTCATCAAGCATCAGCCCTTGTCCATCTTCGGCTTCGGTAAACCCATCAGAATAAAACATTAACCTGTCACCGGGTCGAAGTTGCACTTCAAAACGTTCATAGCCGCCGCCCGAGATCAGGCCGATCGGCAAACCGCCCTGACCCAGATATTCAACCTGACCATCTGATTTGAGAAGGGCGGGATTGGGGTGTCCGCATTGGGTCAGCCGAACCTTCCCGCTGGTCAGATCAAGATACGCAAGGATCATCGTGAAATAATGCTCGGTCGGCATATCCTCGAGCATCATTGTGTTTAAAAGACCCGCCACTTCGTCAGGGTCTCGCAGGCGCGATTCTCCCTGAATTCCGGTTGCAATGGAAATGTTTTGCTCGGGCGAACCATCTGACAGGTAAGATGCAAGCCGTGCCGTCAGCAATGCGGACGCAATCCCATGCCCAGAAACATCAATCGAGTAGATGGCCACGGTGCTGTCGTCGGGCTGGAACATGCCCACCAGATCTCCTCCTACATGTCCACAGGGTTGCAGAAGCAAGCTGACCTCTGCCGCACCAAAATCCCTAAATCGCTCTCGCACCAGAGATTGTTGCATATTCCGAGCTTCAACCAGATCCCGGTCGATTGAATCATATATGGTTTGGATCTCGGACAATGTTGTTGAAACAAGGCGGTTCTTTTCCTGAAGCTCCCGCTCCATCGACATGATACGGCCACCGGCATTGATCCTGGCACGCAGTTCTTCGGCATTTACTGGCTTGTGCAGAAAATCATCGGCCCCAACATCCAGACCTTGCGCCACAGCCCCTTTTTCACTCTTTGAGGTGAGCAAGATGAAGTAACCATATTTGTCACGCTCCATTGCGCGAAATGCCCGACACAGATCCAACCCGTCCATTCCTGGCATCATCCAATCAGACAAGATCAGGTCGATATCTTCTTCCTTGATCCTTTCAAGCGCCTCTTCCCCCGACCCGGCTTCAACAACGGAAAATCCCTGACGTTTCAACGAGGAACAAAGGATCATGCGCTGCGCTCGACTGTCATCAACCACCAGAATGGTGCTGACTGTATCCCCCCCCAAACCCTGCCTTTCGGCTGAACTGGAATCTGTCGAAACCTGTTGAATTGCCGTCTGTTTCACAATGAACTCTTTAATTGCCTAGTGAGTCGCTTGACCCGTTCTCAGCCATACGCCTCAGGTCTTTAACGGGCGCTTAAACTTAAAATTTGCTCGTTTTTCCTTTCATGTGACAACGCACTATTAACGCCCACCCCTTAGCCAATGAATAACTGAAGCAATTGGGATCACTCATGATCAATTGGGCGCGCGTAAATGAACTCAAAGAAGAAATTGGCGAAGAGGATTTTACCGAGGTGGCAGAGATGTTCCTCGAAGAAGTTGAAGAAGTCATTGACCGGCTACGCACCGCCCCAAAACCAGAACTTTATGAGCAGGACATGCATTTTCTGAAAAGTTCGTCACTCAATCTGGGATTTGAAGCACTATCCAGTCTTTGTTGTGAACGAGAGAGACTTGCAGCAGGGGGCAATCCCTCCGCGGTCGAGCTTGGGCCTGTGTTCGAAACCTATTCCGCTTCGAAAGAGGTATTTGCATCGCGCTAAGACAACGGCGATCCGCAGGTTCTAAATCACAAATTCCGCAAGCATTTCATCATCGGTAATGTCGGAATACGCAAACCCACTTTCTTCAAGCGCAGCAAAAAGTGTGTCGAAATTCTCCGGGGCGCTTGTTTCGATCCCAATCAACACCGACCCAAAATTACGTGCGCTTTTCTTCATATACTCAAACCGGGCAATATTGTCGTCCGGACCCAGAATTTGAAGAAAATCCTTCAACGCACCAGGGCGCTGCGGCAATCGTAAAATCAGGTACTTTTTTAGACCTGAATAGCGCTGAGCACGTTCTTTGACCTCAGGCAGGCGCTCGAAGTCAAAGTTGCCTCCGGATGTTACACACACCACAGTCTTGCCTCTGATCACATCCCGCAAATCTGCAAGCGCATCCACAGATAGCGCCCCCGCAGGTTCCAACACAACGCCTTCGACATTCAACATTTCGAGCATGGTCGTGCAAATCCGGTCCTCCGGGATTGCATGCACCTGACTAGGTTGAACGGATTTCAACACTTCAAAGGGCTGCGCCCCGATGCGGGCCACGGCGGCGCCATCCACAAAATTATCCACCCGATCCAATGTGACCGGTGATCCAGCCTTGATCGCCGCCGCCAGTGACGCACCACCAGCCGGTTCGACGTAGTGCAGCAGCGTTTGCGGCGACACTTCACTCAAATATCGCGTAATCCCAGCAGACAGACCGCCGCCACCAACCGGAAGTACCACAATATCCGGTGCGCACCCCAACTGAGCGGCGATCTCTGCGGCCACGCTTGCTTGCCCCTCAATCACATCCTTGTCGTCAAACGGTGAGAGGAAATGGCCATCCACCTCTGCACAATAAGCCTGCGCTGCGGCCAGCGTATCGTCGAAATAATCGCCAACAAGGCGGATCTCGATCGCATCACCCCCGAAAATCCGGGTTTTTTGGATCTTCTGCTGCGGTGTCGTAACGGGCATGAAAATCACACCCTTCACCCCAAAGTGGCGCGAGACATAGGCCACGCCCTGCGCGTGGTTGCCCGCAGACGCACAGACAAACACATCCTGATCCGGGGTGGCGGCGAGCGCCTTGCCCATCGCATTCAGAGCACCGCGAATCTTGTAGCTGCGCACCGGTGAGAGGTCTTCGCGTTTGAGCCAGATATCCGCGCCATAAGCCGCAGATAGATGATCATTCCGTTGAAGCGGCGTTGCGGGAAACAACGCGCGCATCTGTTGTTCGGCCACACGGGCTTTTTTCAGAAAATCGCTCATGCAAAATATCTGACCCAAGGGCAGGGGCTTGGCAAGTCTCATCCGCGCCATTTCGGTGTTCGGGCACGACAGGAGGCGCTCAACTTTTCGCCAAGTCACAATCAATATGAAAACAAGGCCTCTCTGCTTGCCCCGCCCCCCAAAAAACGATATGCGCGCGGTAATACGCTCGTGAAAGGGAACATGATGATTTCGTCCAATACCGCACCGCAATCTGCACCGAAGAAAGTTGTGCTGGCCTATTCCGGTGGTCTCGATACCTCGATCATCCTGAAATGGCTGCAAACCGAGTATGGTTGCGAAGTGATCACCTTTACCGCTGACCTTGGTCAGGGCGAAGAGTTGGAACCGGCCCGTGCCAAGGCCGAGATACTGGGCATCAAGCCGGAAAACATCCATATCGAAGATCTGCGCGAAGAGTTTGTGCGCGATTTCGTCTTCCCGATGTTCCGCGCCAACGCCCAATATGAAGGGCTGTATCTGCTGGGCACGTCGATCGCTCGCCCGCTGATTTCCAAACGCCTCATTGAGATTGCAGCCGAACACGATGCGGACGCCGTATCCCACGGTGCCACCGGCAAAGGCAACGATCAGGTCCGGTTCGAGCTCGCCGCCTATGCTCTGAACCCTGAGATCGTGGTGATTGCACCGTGGCGTGAATGGGACCTCGGTTCGCGGACCAAGCTTCTGGAATTTGCCGAGCAGAACCAGATCCCGATTGCCAAAGACAAGCGCGGCGAGGCTCCGTTCTCGGTGGACGCAAACCTGCTGCACACCTCGTCAGAGGGTAAAGTTCTGGAGGATCCGGCCGAGGACGCACCGGATTATGTTTACCAGCGCAGTGTGCATCCCGAAGATGCCCCGGACACGCCCGAATTCATCGAGATCGAGTTTGAAAAGGGTGATCCCGTTGGGATCAATGGCGAGAAGATGTCGCCCGCAACCATCCTGACTGAGCTGAATGAATATGGCCGCAAGCACGGCATTGGCCGTCTTGATCTGGTTGAAGGTCGTTACGTGGGTATGAAATCGCGCGGGATCTATGAAACCCCCGGCGGTACCATCCTGCTAGATGCCCACCGCGGCATTGAATCGATCACCATGGACCGCGGCGCGATGCACCTGAAAGATGAGCTGATGCCGAAATATGCCGAGCTGATCTACAACGGTTACTGGTATTCACCCGAGCGCGAAATGCTGCAGGCCGCCATCGACCACTCGCAAGAGCATGTCACCGGCACCGTGCGCATGAAGCTCTACAAGGGTCTTGCCCGTGTGGTGGGTCGCTGGTCGGATCACTCGCTCTATTCCGAAGAGCACGTGACCTTCGAAGAGGACATGGGTGCATATGACCAAACCGACGCAGCGGGCTTCATCCAGCTGAACGCCCTGCGTCTCAAGCTGATCGCTGATCGTAACCGTCGCGTCGCCAAGTGACCTACGAAGACGACGATATGGACGATGAACTGGACATGTTTATCGAAGCTCAGGACACCGTGTGGAGCGATGTCCTGAGCGAGCTTCAAGCTGGGAAGAAGACCAGCCACTGGATGTGGTTCGTATTTCCGCAACTGGCCGAACTGGGTCAGTCCGATATGTCACAGCTTTACGGGCTTGAGGATCTGGACGAGGCAACCGCCTATCTGGAACACGAAGAACTCAAGCGTCGTTTGCTGGTCGTCACTTCGCTGATGCTGGAACACGTCGGCACCGAACCAGCCGACATTCTGGGCCGAATCGATGCGATGAAGTTGCATTCGAGTATGACGCTGTTTGCGGCTGTTCCGGATGCCCACGACGCTTTTCGCGAGGTGCTGGAAGCGTTTTATGGCGGCAAACCCTGCACCCGCACCATCGAAGCCCTGGCGCGAACCTAACGTCAGCCTCCCTTAGGTCAGGCTTGTCCCGACCGCTTTCCACCGCCTATCGGAGGTGGAAAGAGGGAAGAACACAATGCCACTTCAGAAGATTGCCGAAAGCATTCAGGCAGGCCTTGACGGGCGCGGCTTCGATGGGTCGCTCAAATTTGATTGCGGTGAAGACGGTGTGATCGTGCTCGCGGACAACACCGCAAGCACCCAAGATCGCGACACGGATTGCGAGCTGCGCCTGTCCACTGAAAACCTGCAAAAGCTGCTGGCCGGTAAGCTCAACCCAATGACAGCGGTGATGATGGGCAAGATTAAGATTTCCGGAGACATGCCGACAGCTCTGAAGCTGGCAAAGTTACTAGGCTAGCCCTGATCAATCAGGAATTCACTGACCTCATCGGCGGTTGGCATCGCTTCTGCCGTGCCCTCGCGCGTGACCTGAATGGCAGACGCCGCTGACGCGCGTCGCAGTGCATCTTCGACAGGCAGCCCGAGATCCAAACCAGACGCAACATAGCCAATGAAACAATCTCCTGCACCGGTTGTATCAACCGGAATTACCGCGAAGGCAGGCGACAGGATCTCTCGCCCATTTCTTTGATCCCGCCAAACTGCGCCTTTTGACCCCCGCGTGATCAAAACGGCGGGAACGTCGATTTCCTTCGTAGCAATATCCAGCGCATCTGAAAGTTGTGCCGCCTCCACTTCGTTCATCACAAGCAAGTCACAATAGGGCAGCACATCTTGCACAGCTTGAGCATCAAAGGGCGCGGCGGAGTAAATTACCCGAAGACTTTTAGCACGGGCCAATTGAGCGGTTTCCTTCACCAGATTGGTTTCATTCTGTAAAATGAGAGTGTCGTCTTCTGAGGCTTGAGCAAAAGCGTTTTCGATATGAGACAGCTCCAACTCATGGTTCGCTCCCGGCACCAATACGATCATGTTCTCGGCTTCACGATCCACGCAAATATTTGCGTGCCCTGTGGTGGCCGGAACTACCGCAACATGGCTTACATCAACTCCGGCATCAGAAAGAACCGCAAGGCACCATGCCCCGTCTTTGCCAATTGCTCCGATGTGGCATGTCTCGCTCCCAGCGCGCGCCGCGGCCACTGATTGGTTCGCACCCTTGCCACCAAGCATCTTTGCATATCGATCCGAACTCAGCGTTTCCCCCGCTTTCGGCAGATGAGACAGGTAGTAAAAATTGTCGATATTGATCGAGCCGAGGTTGAAGATGGTCATTTGGCGCTCCTGATGGGGAAAATCCTAGCTTTCCGGCCCATTACCGCAAGTGTGAAACGCTGTAGATTACAGTTAAATCCCACATGCAATTCGTGGTTTGAATATCAGTTTTCTATTGTATTCCATTGTATACCGTTTATATGGGGCGCAGAAATATCGTCCATACATGGTAAGTCACAAGCAGGGAGTATCCGCCATGACGACCCAAATCGACGCCACCCTGATCCCCGGCGACGGGATTGGACCCGAAATCACAGAAGCTGTCACCGCGATCCTTGACCACATGGGATCTCCGTTCAAATGGGACGTGCAACAGGCTGGTATGGCTGGCATTGACGCCGCAGGCGAGCCGCTTCCGCAGGCAACCCTCGACAGCATCCGCCGCACCAAACTGGCCCTCAAAGGCCCGCTGACCACACCTGTTGGCGGCGGCTTCAAATCGATCAACCTGCAACTGCGCCAGGCGTTTAACCTTTACGCCAACGTCCGTCCGACCAAGACCATCAAGCTAGATGGGCGGTTTGACAACGTGGACATGGTGATCTTCCGCGAGAACCTCGAAGGGTATTACATCTCGGACGAAGGTTACATAGAGCATAATGGCGACCCGAAAGGCAAAGTCTTTTCCACTGGCTACAACACCAAGGAAGGTGCCCAGCGCATTACCCGCGCCGCTTTTGACTATGCCGTTGCCAATGGTCGCAAGAAGGTCTCGATCGTACACAAGGCCAACATCCTGAAGTTGCTCTCGGGCATGTTTCTGGAAGAAGCCCGCAAAATCGCCAAGGAATATGAAGGCAAGGTCGAATGGGACGAACGCATTGTGGATGCCTGCGCCATGCAAATGGTGATGTACCCGGAAGCGTTTGATGTGATTGTCACGACAAACCTGTTTGGCGACATCCTGTCTGATCTCGCTGCCGGCTTGGTGGGTGGTCTGGGCTTGGCCCCCGGTGCCAATATAGGCAAGGACGCCGCAATCTTCGAAGCCGTTCACGGCTCGGCCCCCGACATTGCAGGCCAGCAGAAAGCCAATCCCTGTGCCTTCCTAATGGCAGCAGGGTTGATGCTGGAACATGTTGGGAAAACCGAAGACGCCCAGCGCCTGAAGAAAGCGGTGATCGACACTGTTCAGACCAAAGACCGTGTGACCCCGGATCTGGGCGGCACCGGCAACACGATGTCAATCGCCGAAGCCATCATGGATCGGCTTTGATCCAATCATGAGGCCGCAGTTCGTACTGCGGCCTTTTTTCACGGCGCTGATAGCGCTACGCCCCTTTTTTTCTTCACGCAATTTGTGTAAAGGAGGGGTGAATTCTCACATCTCACCGGCATAGGGCGGGCGCCCTGCGGTGAACCTTTCAGCGAAAAAAAGGGGTGTTCTAACATGACCGACGCATCGCAACCTGATATTCTGTATACCATTGTAGACGAAGCGCCTGAGCTGGCTTCGGCCTCGTTCCTGCCAATCATCCGCAAATTTGTTTCCGCCGCCAACATCACCGTGGGCACCCCGGATATTTCACTTGCCGGTCGCATCATCGCCACCTTCCCGGAAAACCTGACCGACGCGCAGCGCCAGTCGGACGATCTGGCCGCCTTGGGTGAGCTGGTGAAAACCCCGGATGCCAACGTGATCAAACTTCCGAACATCTCGGCGTCGGTGCCACAGCTGGTGGCCGCCATCGAAGAGCTGCAGTCGCAGGGCTATGACATCCCCACATATCCTGAAGAGCCCAAGTCCGAAGAAGACAAAGCCGTGCGCGCGCGCTACGACGCCATCAAAGGCTCTGCCGTGAACCCGGTTCTGCGCGAAGGCAACTCGGATCGTCGCTCCGCGAAAGCCGTTAAAAACTACGCCCAAAACAACCCGCACTCGATGGGTGCATGGGCATCGGACAGCAAAACCAAAGTGTCCTCGATGCCGGGCAATGACTTTTATGCAAACGAAAAGTCGGCCACAATCACCGCAGCCCAGGCCGGTGATGCAAAGATTGAATTTGTCGGCAAAGACGGCGCTGTGACCGTTCTGAAAGACGGCTGGCCGTTGGAAGAAGGCACCATCGCAGACGCAACCTTCATGTCGGCAAAAGCATTGGGTGCTTTCCTGGCTGAGGCAATCGAAGACACCAAGAAAGACGGCACCATGTTCTCGCTTCACATGAAAGCGACCATGATGAAAGTGTCGGACCCGATCATCTTTGGTCACGCTGTGAAAGCATGGCTGGCCCCGGTATTCGAGAAATTCGGCGCAGAAATGGATGCACTGGGCGTGAACCCGAATTCGGGCATGGGTGATTTGCTGGATCGCGTGTCGGGCAATGCTGACATCATGGCCGCCATTGAAGCCGTGACCGCCGAACGCCCCGCCATGTACATGGTCGACAGCGACAAAGGCATCACCAACCTGCACGTACCGTCAGACGTGATCATCGACGCCTCAATGCCCGCCGTGATCCGCGCAGGCGGGAAAGGTTGGGATGCAGCTGGCACCAAGGGCGACACCAACTGCGTGATCCCCGACCGCTGCTACGCCACCGTCTATGACGAGTCGATCAACTTCTTCAAAGCCAACGGCGCGCTGGACGTGACCACCGCCGGATCGGTTGCCAACGTCGGCCTGATGGCTCAGAAAGCCGAGGAATACGGCTCGCACCCGACCACGTTCGAAGCCCCCGCTGACGGCACGATCCGCATCGTTCTGGCCAATGGCGAAACCCTGCACAGCCACGATGTGGAAGCTGGTGACATCTGGCGCTCCTGCACCGTGAAAAAAGCGCCGATCGAGAACTGGATTGAGCTGGCTCTGGACCGCCAGCGTCTGACCGGATCAGAGGCGATCTTCTGGCTGGACGCAAATCGCGCCCACGACGCCGAGCTGATCAAATATGTAGCTCCGGCACTGGAAGCCGCTGGAAAGGCTGACCTTTTCCAGACCATGGCCCCGCGCGAAGCCACCGCACAATCACTGAAAACCATCACCGCAGGAAAAGATAGCATCGCCATCACCGGCAACGTGCTGCGCGACTATCTGACCGACCTGTTCCCGATCCTTGAGCTGGGCACCTCGGCCAAGATGCTGTCGATTGTGAAGCTGATGAAAGGCGGCGGTCTGTTTGAAACCGGCGCCGGTGGTTCGGCTCCGAAACACGTGCAGCAGCTGGTTGAACAAAACCACCTGCGCTGGGATTCGATGGGTGAGTTCTGCGCGCTTGGTGAAAGCCTGAACTTCCTGGCCGACGTGAAAGGCAATGCCAAGGCTGGCGTGCTGGGCCGTGCCGCAGAGGACGCCACCCAAGGCATCCTCGACAACAACAAATCGCCCTCGCGCAAAGTAGGCCAGCCGGACAACCGCGACAGCCACTACTGGTTCGCCCGCTACTGGGCCGAAGCCCTCGCAGCACAGGGTGATGACGCAGATCTTGCCGCTAAGTTTGCACCGGTCGCCAAGGCATTGGCCGAAGGTGAAGAGGCCATTCAGGCTGAACTGGCAGCCGCCCAAGGTCCGGCTGCTGAGATCGGTGGATACTTCCGTCCGTCGGTTGAACTGAAAGCAAAAGTGATGCGCCCCTCGGCCACGCTGAACGCGATCATCGACTAAGATTAATCTGACCAGAACAAGGAAAACCCCGCCCCTCCGGTGGGGTTTTTCATTTTCGAAACTTGAAAGTCTTTAAAGGGTCAAATGACCAATCTTTAAAGTTTTGCACCCTTCGAACTGTAAAACTTCAAACTCTTTAAAGCCCGTTACTCGCCCAGTTCAGAGAGTATTCCTGCTGCAATCAACTCGTCTCGACCCGGAAACCAAATCTCTGGTGGGCGGAGCTCGTGCATCTTCTCAAGAAAGGGTTCTGCTACACCATTTTCCAGAAACAAGGCGCGGTCGCGCTCCTGTTCGGCGGCAATGTCAAAACTTGGGTGTGTTTTGGCTTCCTCCAACGCATATCCGTGAAACCCGAGCCGCGCCCCTTGAGCAAGGTGGCGATCCTGCCCAGCGATGAAAACGATGGTGCAGGCCGAGCTGCATTCACGGTCCACATGCGTTGACATCCCATGGTCCACGACAAGGCGAGCCATCCCGCGCGCCTCGAATATATTACCGCCAATACTGTTCAGATAGATCTGACGCAGGTTGGGCTGGCGCTGCAACGCCGCACGCATCCGTTTGGTTGCACCAAGTGCAATCACCCCCTGAAACCGCAGCACCCCATCCTCAACGGTCAGATCATACTGAGCTTGGTAAAGCCGGTTTCGCAATTCGGAATAGGGTTCCCCCGGCATGTAGGGTGGGGTCTGAAGGGCCAAGGCCCACCATTGGGCAATCACGAAAAACACCGCAATGACAAGCGCAACCATGCCCCCCCAAAGCGGCAAAACAGAGCCTAACCCGTGTAAATTACGCTCAGAAGCGCGAAAATATCCAACCGCCTGCCATATCAGAACACCGCCATCCAGCATGATCACCACAGCCACCAACCAGATCGGAACGGGTTGGAATCCCGCAAGGAAAAGGAACCCGCCATAGATCATCAGTCGACACATAACGCCGTTGATCCAAAAGGCGCGCCACAGGGGATGTCGCCCCCGCCAGTGGGTCAGTATATAGGACATGACCCAAGCCTAGGCGGGGGGACCCGTTATGGTCAATGTGAGGTCAATTCCAGGACTCGAAACCGATCCCGATCATGGGCTCGGGAAAAGTCCAATACCGGCCCTTTTGGCACAATCCGCGTTGGATTGATGGTCTCATGACTGGCGTAATAATGGCGTTTGATGTGGGTGAAATCCACGGTCTCCGCTACTCCAGGGTGTTGGTAGAGATCACGCAAGTAGTTGGATAGATTGGGGTAATCCTCGATCCGGCGCAGATTGGTTTTGAAGTGCCCGTGATAGACCGCATCAAAACGGATAAGCGTTGTAAACAGCCGCCAATCCGCTTCGGTCACTTGATTGCCAACCAGATAGCGGTGATCCGAGAGCCGGGCCTCGATCTGATTCAATGTATCAAACAACGCATCAAACGCTTCTTCATAGGCGGCTTGAGTGGTGGCAAAGCCGCTTTTGTAAACACCGTTATTGATGTTGGAATAGACCAGCGCATTCACCTCGTCGATCTGTCCGCGCAATGCTTCTGGATAGAAATCGTGCGTGTTTCCGGTGAGCCCATTAAAGGCCGAATTGAACATCCGGATGATTTCCGCGCTTTCATTGCTGACAATGGTATTGCGCTGCTTGTCCCACAAAACCGGCACGGTCACACGTCCGGTATAGTCCTGCGCGGCGCTGGTGTAGATCTGATACAAGAATTGATGCCCAAACAGCGGCTCTTCCCCTGTCTCGGCATGGAACTGCCACCCGTTTGAAAACATGTCCGGATGCACCACGGTCACGTCGATCAGATCCTCAAGACCTTTCAGTTTCCGGAAAATCAGGGTGCGGTGCGCCCAGGGACAGGCCAGCGACACAAAGAGGTGATATCGACCCTGTTCTGCCTGAAAACCGCCCTCACCGCTTGGACCGGCACTGGCGTCTGCCGTGATCCAATTGCGAAACTGCGCGTCTTTGCGTTTAAATTTTCCACCGGTGGATTTGGTGTCATACCATACATCCTGCCAGATACCGTCTACGAGTTGGCCCATAGGTCGCTCCTGTTAATTCGATGCGGAGTATATGGGGGGTAACATTCGCGCACTCAACACAAAGAAATGCAGAGGTCTGCCGCAAAAACGCACAGAAAAGCCGGCCCCGATGGACCGGCTTTTTTGTAGGCCAAAAGACCGTTTTACTTTTCGCCCAGACGGGCAGCGGCCAGAACCGCCATGTTCAGAATGTCGTTTGAGGTCGAGTTGGTCGAGCAGATCTGGATCGGCTTGTCGACGCCCGACAGGATCGGACCAATGACGGTCGCGCCGGCCAGCTCTTGCATCATCTTGACCGAGATCGAGGCCGAATGACGGGCAGGAACCACCAGGATGTTGGCCGGGCCCGACAGGCGGCAGAACGGGTATTGCGCCATCACATCGGGGTTAAGCGCCACATCAGCGGTCATTTCACCATCATACTCAAAATCAACACCACGCTGATCAAGGATCGCCGGGGCTTCGTGCAGTTTCTGGGCACGTTCGGACAGCGGATAGCCAAAGGTCGAAAAGCTAACGAAAGCGACGCGTGGGTCCAAACCAAGACCTCGGGCCACGGCGGCAGCACGCTCGGCGATATTCGCCAGATCTTCGGTTTCCGGCCATTCATGCACCAGCGTATCCGCCATCAACACGATGCGCCCTTTGTGCAGCACAGCGGTCACACCCACAGCACCGTCAGAGGCTTTGGCATCAAACACATGGTTAATCCGGTCGAGCACATAGGCGGATTTACGGGTCGCGCCGGTGATCAACCCGTCGCCATGGCCGTGCTGCAACATGAGCGATGCAAAGACATGGCGATCACGCGCGGCAAGGCGGTGAACGTCGTGACGGTCAAAGCCCAGGCGCTGCAGGCGCTCATATAGGAAGTCCTTGTAGGTTTCGAGATTCCCTGTATTGGCAGCGTTCACGACGCGTAACTCGCGTACGGCGTCCCCCAGACCAGCCGCCTCAAGATGTTCACGCACATTGTCAGGGCGACCCACCACAAGCGCGCGGCCATATCCATTGCGCTGATACTGAACGGCAGCACGCAACACCTGCGGATCATCGCCCTCGGCAAAGATCATCGTGGCCTGATGCTGACGCGCGCGCGCCGTGATGCCACGCAGGATCGACGCGGTCGGATCCATACGCGACTTCAGGTTGAGCTCATAGCTTTCCATGTCGATGATCGGGCGGCGCGCCACACCGGTATCCATACCCGCCTTCGCCACGGCGGTCGGGATCCGATAGATCAGACGTGGGTCGAACGGGGTCGGAATGATGTAATCGCGCCCAAAGGAGAGTTTCTTGCCATAAGCCATGGCAACCTCATCTGGCACATCCTCACGCGCCAGTTCGGCAAGCGCCTGAGCACAGGCGATTTTCATCTCGTCATTGATGGCGCGGGCGTGGATGTCCAACGCTCCACGGAACAGATACGGGAAACCCAGCACGTTGTTCACCTGGTTCGGATAGTCCGAGCGACCGGTGGCAACAATCGCGTCATTGCGGACCTCATGCGCCTCTTCCGGAGTGATTTCCGGATCCGGGTTGGCCATGGCAAATATGACCGGATTGTCAGCCATCGACTTGACCATATCCTGCGTCACGGCCCCTTTGACCGATACGCCAAGGAACACGTCGGCCCCGTCCATCGCCTCTTCCAGCGTACGCAGTTCGGTGTTTACTGCATGGGCCGATTTCCACTGGTTCATGCCTTCGGTGCGACCCTGATAGATCACGCCCTTGGTGTCGCAGACAATGCAGTTATCATGCCGCGCGCCCATGGATTTCAGAAGCTCGATACAGGCAATGCCCGCAGCGCCCGCGCCATTGAGCACAATCTTCACATCTTCGATCTTCTTGCCAGACAGGTGCAGCGCATTCAGAAGCCCCGCCGCACAGATCACAGCCGTGCCGTGCTGGTCGTCGTGGAAGACCGGAATGTCCATCTCTTCCTTCAGCTTCTGCTCGATGATGAAACATTCAGGCGCTTTGATGTCCTCAAGATTGATCCCGCCGAAAGTTGGCCCCATCAGTTTGACGGCATTGATGAACGCGTCCGGGTCTTCGGTGTCCAGCTCGATATCGATCGAGTTCACATCCGCAAAGCGCTTGAACAAAACCGCCTTGCCTTCCATCACCGGCTTTGACCCCAGCGCACCCAAATTCCCCAATCCCAGCACCGCCGTCCCGTTTGAAATCACCGCCACAAGGTTGCCCTTGTTGGTGTAGTCGTAGGCGGTGGACGGGTCAGCCGCGATGGCTTCACATGGCACCGCAACACCGGGGGAATATGCCAGAGACAAATCGCGCTGGGTGGTCATCGGCACGGTTGCCGTGATTTCGAACTTGCCCGGGGTCGGGTCAAGGTGGAAAGCCAGGGCTTCTTCGTCGGTAATGCGTTGCTTTGGCATAGGATTGCGCCTTTTCTTTCATCAATCGGACCATCTTCCCTTACAGGGCGTCGCAGGCAGGCTCAACCACAATGTGTGTATTTTTCTGCCCCTAAAAAGGTATTTCGCGCAATTCTTGAAAATAAGATCCGCCCGTTAGCGCAACAATATGAAAATGGTTTCAATTCTCGGGTTTTTTTGGCAGCAACGGCAAAAGCCGAGTGCCCTTTTGGGGCATTCCATCTATATCTTGCCCCCAATTGAGTGATGAGGAGTTTCAAAGTGCCAAAGAAAGTGCTGTTAACCGGCGGGGCTGGATTCATCGGATCGCATACCTATGTCGAGCTGGTGAAAGCTGGATTTGACGTGGTGATCCTCGACAATTTTTCCAATGCGCGACCTGATGTGATCGACCGGCTTGAGGTGATCACTGGCGCACCCGTGGCCTGTTACACCGGGGATGTATTGGATGGCACTTTGCTCGATCAGATCTTTACCGAACACAAGATCGAAGCCGCCGTGCATTTTGCCGCCTTGAAGGCTGTGGGCGAAAGCGCGGAAATTCCTCTGGACTATATGAACACCAATATTGCCGGGCTTTATTCGCTATTGCGCACCATGGAGCGGGGCGGCTGCACGCGCCTCGTGTTCTCATCTTCTGCCACCGTCTATGGTCAACCTGACCAGCTTCCGGTGACAGAAACCGCACCATTGAGCTATACCAATCCCTACGGGTTCACCAAGCTGGCCTGCGAGCAATCGCTTGAGCAAATTGCAGCCTCCAATGACAAATGGGCCTTTGGTATCCTGCGTTATTTCAACCCGGCGGGCGCACATGAAACAGCGCTGATTGGCGAAGACCCCAACGACATTCCCAACAACCTGATGCCCTATATTGCCAAGGTCGCCACCGGTGATCTGGCCGAGCTTTCCGTGTTTGGCAATGACTACGATACTCAAGACGGGACCGGTGTGCGCGACTACATCCATGTAAGCGACCTCGCACGCGGCCATGTGCTGTCGCTGAACGCCCTGCTCGAAACAGACGAAAGCCACACCGTGAACCTTGGCACAGGCACAGGTTACTCTGTGCTCGATATGTTGCACGCCTACAAAAAGGCAGCGGGGCACCCCCTCCCCCATAAATTCGCACCGCGTCGTGCCGGAGATGTGGCCAGCGTCTATGCCGATCCATCGCTCGCCCGCGATCTTTTGGGGTTTGAGGCAGAACTGGGCCTGGATGACATGTGTGTTTCCAGTTGGAACTGGGTCTCTCGGCGGAAAAATACCTGAGATCGGGCCTGCCCCCTTTCGCAGCCCGCCCAGACCAAATAACCTGTCCCGAAGCAGTGCAAAGGGACCGGTCGAGTGAGTGAGAAAACCGCCAAAGTGACGCCAATGATGGCGCAATTCCTTGAGATCAAGCAGGGCTATCCTGATGCCCTTCTGTTCTATCGGATGGGGGATTTCTACGAGCTCTTTTTTGACGATGCGGTGGCCGCCGCCGAGGCGCTGGATATTGCGCTGACCAAACGCGGCAAACATCTGGGCAAGGATATCCCGATGTGCGGCGTGCCGGTTCACGCCGCTGAAGGCTATCTGCTGACGCTCATCCGCAAAGGGTTTCGCGTTGCTGTCTGTGAGCAGATGGAAAACCCTGCCGAGGCGAAGAAGCGCGGGGCTAAATCCGTTGTGCGCCGTGATGTGGTGCGCTTGGTTACCCCCGGCACATTAACCGAAGAAAGCCTTCTGGATGCGCGCCGCCACAACTTTCTTGCCGCCTTTACCCAGGTGCGCGATGAGGGGGCGCTGGCCTGGGTTGATATCTCTACCGGTGCCTTCCGGGTAATGCCCTGTTCCGCGATGCGCCTGTCGCCTGAACTGGCACGGCTTGCGCCACGAGAAGTGGTTCTGCCTGACCATATTCTGCCCGATCTTGATGGAATCGTGACTGAATCCGGCGCCTCCCCAACGCCGTTGGGTCAGGCCGCCTTTGACAGCGCAGGATCCGAAAAACGTCTGAAGGAGCTGTACGAAGTTGGTTCGCTCGACGCCTTCGGTACCTTCACCCGCGCCGAAGTGGGCGCGATGGGCGCGATTGTCGAATATCTCGAGATCACCCAGAAGGGCAAACTGCCCCTGCTGCGCCCGCCGGTTCGCGAGCTGTCTCATGGGACAATGCAAATCGACGCCGCGACGCGCCGCAATCTGGAACTGACTCACGCCATGTCCGGCGGACGGGAGGGCTCGCTTCTGTCCGTGGTCGACCGCACTGTCACCGCTGGTGGGGGTCGCCTTCTGGAACGTCGCCTCTCTTCCCCTTCACGCAACTTGGATGAAATTCATTCGCGCCTCGAAACTGTGTCCTTTCTGGTGGAACAGGGTCGCATGGCCGAGGATCTGCGCAGCGCCTTGCGCAAGACCCCCGACATGGATCGCGCCCTGTCCCGGCTTGGGCTGGAACGCGGCGGCCCGCGCGACCTTGCCGCAATTCGCAGTGGTCTAGGCGCAGCAATCGAACTCTCCGAACAGCTTGCAAATGCGGAAGCCCTGCCAGAACGCCTGATGCAGGCCGGAGAGCAGCTCATCGGTCATGACGAATTGCTTACCCTGCTTGACGAAGCACTGGTCGCCGAACCTCCGCTTTTGGCCCGCGACGGTGGATTTATCGCACCGGGCTACCACGAAGAGCTCGACGAAGCGCGCCAATTGCGGGACGAAGGGCGTGGTGTGATTGCCGGGATGCAGGCGGAATATGCCGCGCAAACCGGGGTCAGCTCGCTTAAAGTCAAACACAACAATGTGTTGGGGTATTTCATCGAAACCACCGCAACACACGCCGACAAGATGCTGAATCCACCCCTGTCGGAAACCTTCATTCATCGGCAGACCACAGCCAATGCCGTGCGCTTCACCACCGTGCCGCTGAGCGAGATGGAAACCAAGATCCACAATGCGGGCAGCCGCGCGCTTGAGATTGAAAAGCGGCTCTATTCTACCCTGACCGGAACAATTTTGGGTCGCGCCGCCCATATCGCAGACACCGCACGCGCCCTGTCAGAAATTGATCTCGCCGCCGGTTTTTCCGATCTTGCACGGGCCGAAGGTTGGTGCGCTCCTGAGGTGGATGACAGCCGGATGTTCGAGATCTCCGGGGGCCGACACCCAGTGGTCGAAACCGCCCTGCGCAAGACCGGGGAACCCTTTATTGCCAATGACTGCACGCTTTCCAACGGCAATGACCACGCGCATATCTGGCTGCTGACCGGTCCGAACATGGCCGGTAAATCGACATTCCTGCGCCAAAACGCACTGATTGCCCTTCTGGCCCAGACCGGCAGCTTTGTACCCGCAAAATCCGCCCATATTGGCCTTGTGTCCCAACTCTTCAGCCGTGTTGGGGCATCTGATGACCTTGCCCGCGGGCGATCCACGTTCATGGTCGAGATGGTCGAAACCGCCGCGATCCTCAATCAGGCCGACGACCGCGCGCTGGTAATATTGGATGAGATTGGCCGCGGCACCGCCACTTATGACGGCTTGTCGATTGCCTGGGCCACGTTGGAGCATCTGCACGAAACCAACAAAAGTCGTGCCCTCTTTGCGACCCATTACCACGAGATGACCCAGCTTGCCGATAAGCTGACCGGTGTGGAAAACGCCACCATCGCGGTGAAAGAATGGGAAGGCGAGGTGATCTTTCTGCATGAGGTACGCAAAGGCGCTGCCGACCGGTCTTACGGGGTACAGGTGGCCAAACTCGCAGGTCTACCCGCCTCGGTTGTTGCGCGCGCCAATGTGGTGCTGGAGGCGCTTGAGAAAGGCGAACGCGAGGGCAGTGGCGCTAAGGCGATGATCGACGATCTGCCGCTTTTTGCTGCCACACCCCCTGCTCCGCCGCCCACTAATGCCGAACCGTCCAAGGTCGAAGAGGCGTTGCAGGATGTGCTGCCGGACAGCCTCACACCACGTGAAGCTCTGAACCTCGTTTATGAACTCAGAGGCCTGCTCAAGGACTGATTTCATTTTCTGGTTATAAATATCCTGGGGGAGCCGAAGGCGGGGGCAAAGCCCCCTTACCAACTGCCCGACGCCCCACCACCACTAGAACTGCCCCCACCGAAACCGCTCGAAGACGATGACGAAGATTTCGAGATACGTGGCAGTGTCCGCGTGGCACTCCAGCTCTCATCACATTGAAAACAGGTATAGTCATCCCGCGCCTTGCCGCTGGAAGAGGTGGTGGGCGATTCAAGGGTGGTCGTTTCGGTTTTAAGTGTGTGGTAATCGCATCTCGGGCAACGGCTGTAGGATGTGAACCAGTTGCGCCGTCTGATCACATGGGCATTGTCACAAGCCGGACAAAGCCAGACATCATAATCCACGCTTTTCAGCCGCTCTTCTTCCAATTGCCCTCTGATCAGATAGCCATCATCATCCTTTTCGCTAAGCCAGATCATCCATGTGCGATCGTTGGGGCAGCGGCGTGGGCGTCGGCGCAGGATTGCTCTTACACCACGAAACAGGAAAAACCCGATAGGTGCGAGGATGGCCAAGGTCGCAGGCCAGAACCGCTTGGCCTTCTCTAAACCCTGCTTTGCCAGCACCTGGTATCGAGGCGCGTCGTAATCCCCCGGATAGACCCCGGTGACCTCATAAATCACCTGATCCACCCCAGATAGGATGCCGTTCACATAATCCCCATCGCGAAATTCGGGTAGGATTGTGTGGTCAATCACCCGCTGCATCGGGCCATCCAATGAGGCGCCATACCCAGATCCAACTTCGATCCGCATTTGCCGATCACCGCGCACCACCAACATCATCAGACCATCATTGCGCGCGGCATTCCCAACGCCCCAAGAATTGAAGAGCCCTGTGGCGAAAGGTTCAATTGGCCCGTCATACCCGTGATCGGACAGGCTTTTCAGGGTTACAACAGTGAATTCAATCCCGCGCTTTTCGCGTAGATCCTGCAGGGTTCCCCGCAGTCGATCCGCATCTTGATCACTAAAAATACCCGCAAAATCATTCACATAGATCTCTGAATAATTTGGGTATGTTTGTGCTGTCGCGGTAACGGCACCCCAGAACAACAGGATAAAGGAAAGCAATATGCGCAAAAGAAAACTCCCGCCAAAAGACGGGAGTTTAATAGCTTATTTTGCCCCTCTTGTTGAGGGAAATCCGCTTATTTAGGCGTGGAGGATACACCAACCTGCGCCGGTCGCAGCAGACGATCATGGATCATGAACCCTTCGGCCATCACCTGAATGATGTCACCCGCTTTGGTGCCGGGCACAGGCGCTTCGAACATGGCCTCGTGGCTCTCCGGGTCAAACTTGTCACCCACTTCAGGCGAAACCAGACGGATGCCGTGTTTCTCGAAAATACCGAGAAGCGAGCGCATGGTCAGTTCGATGCCTTCAATGAGCGGTTTGGACGCTTCGTTATCCACTTTTGCCGCCGCTTCCACAGCGCGCTTCATATTGTCGAACACCGGCAGCATGTCGCGGGCCAGTTTCGATCCGCCATATTGCTCGGCCTCGCGGCGATCACGATCCGAACGCTTGCGGGCGTTTTCCGCATCAGCCAGCGCGCGCATAAAGCGGTCTTTAAATTCGTCGCGCTCTGCTGTCAGCGTCAGGATTTCTTCGCTCGGCGGCAGCTCATTTGCCAGATCATCAAGCGACATCGGTTCATCCCCTACCTGTTCGGTCATCAATTCATCAATAGCGGCCTGAACATCTTCCGCTGGTGTCTTTTTCTCGTCCGTCATCTCTCATCCTCGATCCGAGATCATCTTGCCAACCAGTTGCGCCGTGTAATCCACGATCGGCACGATCCGTCCGTAATTCAGTCGGGTCGGGCCAATCACCCCCACAGCACCAATGATCTTTCGATCAGAGTTCATATATGGGGAAACCACCAAAGAGCTACCCGAAAGTGAAAAAAGTTTGTTCTCAGAGCCAATAAAAATGCGCACACCGTCGCCCTGATCGGCCAATTCAAGGAAATCGGCGATATCCCGCTTGCGTTCCAGGTCATCAAACAGGTCACGAATGCGGTCGAGGTCCTCGGCGTCTTCCAAAAGATTCGATCTTCCCCGCACGATCAGCCGCTCATATGGCGCACCTTCGTTTTCCCAAAGCGCCGCCCCGCTGTCGATCAGCTCCTGTGCCAGCGTGTTCAGTTCTTGCCGGTGGCGGGCAATTTCATCACCCATCGCTTGCTGCAACTCAGAGATGGTGCGTCCTGCGGCAATGGCGTTCAGGAAGTTTGCGGCTTCTCGCATGGAAGACGGCGTTTGACCCATCGGCGGTGTGAAGACCCGGTTTTCCACGTGACCATCGGCAAAGACCAGCACCACAAGGGCGCGATCAGCGCCCAGCGATACAAACTCGATATGTTTGATCGGCGCTTCGTGCTTTGGAGTCAGGACGAGGCTGGCACCTGCGGTAATCCCCGAAAGCGCCTCGCCGACGCGGTCCATCATCGTGTTGACGTCGCCGCCACCAATTGTGGCATCAATTTTCTGCCGGTCTGTTTGATCCAGATTCGACACTTCGAGCAATCCATCCACAAACATGCGCAATCCAAGATCGGTGGGCACTCGCCCGGCCGAAATATGTGGGCTGTCGAGAAGTCCCATGAACTCCAGATCCTGCATCACATTGCGGATCGTGGCCGCGGACACTTTTTCCGTCAACGCCCGCGTCAACGTGCGTGACCCCACTGGGTCCCCGGTTTCCAGATAGCTTTCCACCAGACAACGGAACACCTCTCGCGACCGCGAGTTCATATCTTTGATCAGGTCAGAACCATCTTCCATACGCTAATGCCTTGCCTTTCTGCCGGGCACATGGGTATCACGCCTGTAGGTTTGAAACAAAGGGGAATGCCATGCGCCCGTCTAGTAGAAATTTAGATCAAATGCGCTCGATTTCAATCGAGACCGGGATCACAAAACACGCAGAAGGATCTTGCATGATCCGCGTCGGCGACACGCATGTGCTGTGCACCGCATCATTGGAAGAGCGCGTGCCCCCCTTCCTGCGCAACTCCGGCAAAGGTTGGGTAACAGCTGAATATGGTATGCTGCCCCGATCAACCGGATCGCGGATGCGTCGCGAAGCCGCGAGCGGCAAACAACAGGGCCGCACCGTGGAAATTCAACGGCTTATCGGTCGTTCCCTGCGTGCAGGCGTCGATCTTGTCGGTCTGGGTGAGCGCCAGATCACAGTCGATTGTGACGTGATCCAAGCCGATGGCGGCACCCGCTGCGCCGCAATCACTGGCGGCTGGATCGCTCTGCGCCTTGCTGTCAACAAACTGCTCAAGGCGGGCGATGTTATCACCGACCCTCTGGCCGATCCGGTCACCGCAGTTTCTTGCGGAATTTATGCCGGTCAGCCAGTGCTCGATTTGGATTACCCCGAAGATTCAGAAGCCGGCGTGGATGGAAACTTCGTAATGGCAGGATCCAAGCTGATCGAAGTGCAAATGTCCGCCGAGGGTTCTACTTTCAACCGCGAGCAGATGAACACGCTGATGGATCTGGCCGAAAAAGGTGGTGCAGAACTGGCTGCTGCCGCGCTTGAGGCCACCAGGTGACCCGCAAATTCGACGGAAAAGAACTGGTCATCGCCAGCCACAACAAAGGCAAGCTGCGTGAAATCGCAGCTTTGCTCAAACCTTTTGGTGTGAGCGTGACCTCCGCAGCGGATCACGATCTGGAAGAACCGGAAGAGACCGAAGATACCTTTGCTGGGAACGCCCGGATTAAAGCGCATTTTGCTGCAAAATCAACGGGTTTGCCCGCACTTTCTGACGACAGTGGGATCATGGTCGACGCCCTCGATGGTGCCCCCGGCGTCTATACCGCTGACTGGGCCGAGACGGAAAATGGTCGAGATTTCCCCATGGCGATGGAGAAAACCTGGACCCTTCTCGAAGAGAAGAACGCGCCCCTTCCCCGCACCGCGAGGTTCTGCAGCACCCTGTGCTTGGCGTGGCCCGACGGCCATGACGAACTTTTCGAGGGCAAGGTCGAAGGGTCTCTTACCTGGCCAATGCGTGGAGATCAGGGTTTCGGCTATGACCCAATCTTTGTCCCCAATGGCTATGACATCACCTTTGGCGAAATGGACCCGGCAGAAAAGCACGAGATAAGCCATCGCGCCGACGCTTTCGCAAAACTCGTGGCAGGCAGTTTTGCTTGAGAATTGGCAAACGGCTGGATTCGGGCTTTATGTTCACTGGCCGTTTTGCGCCTCCAAATGCCCTTATTGCGATTTCAACAGCCATGTGTCGGCAACGATTGACCAATCGCAATGGGCGGCCGCTTATCTGAAAGAGCTTGATCGCTATGGAGCTGAAACGCCCGGGCGTGTGCTTTCATCGATTTATTTCGGCGGCGGCACCCCCAGCCTGATGGATCCGGCAACCGTCGCTGCGATCATCGACAAGGCGGCGGATCTTTGGACCTTCGCTAATGACATCGAAATCACACTAGAGGCCAACCCTACCTCAATCGAAGCCAAGAACTTTGCAGGATATCGTGAGGCCGGAGTCAATCGGGTGTCGATGGGGTTCCAAGCGCTGAGTGATGATGACCTGCGCAAACTCGGTCGGTTGCATTCGGTCGATGAGGGATTGCGTGCCTTAGAAATTGCGCGACAACATTTTTCGCGTGTGAACTTCGATCTGATCTATGCGCGGCAAAATCAAAACCTGGCGGACTGGCAGGCCGAACTCGACCTTGCCCTGTCATTCTCACCCGATCACCTGTCGCTGTACCAATTGACCATCGAGCCCGGCACTGCCTTCGGGGCACGGTTCGAAGCGGGCAAGCTGGCGGGTCTGCCCGAAGAAGATCTGGCGGTCGATATGTTCTTTCATACGCAAGAAGCGACCGCCGCAGCTGGGCTGCCTGCTTACGAGGTTTCAAACCACGCAAAACCCGGGGAAGAAAGTCGACACAATCTGATCTATTGGCGATCCGGAGATTGGATGGGCGTCGGTCCGGGCGCCCATGGGCGGTTGTCATTTGGGGGGAACAGATGGGCTACAGAAGCCCCTCTCTCGCCGAGCAAATGGTTGGAAAACGTACTGGGGGACACTGACAAACGCGAGAGAGCTTCTTTGCCTCTGCATGAGCAGGTAACAGAGTACCTCTTGATGGGGTTGAGGACCAGTGAAGGAATTGCGTTAGATCGTTTAGACCACCAATTCAAAACAAAACTTAATACTAATAAAATCAAAGACTTGCAGGATTTAGGGTTAATCTCGGTTGATCAGAAAAGACTTAGGGCGACCAATGAAGGCCGCCCTGTTTTGAATGGTATTCTCAGAGAGATTTTGCCGGACTGATTTTCCGGTCAAACGCCCAGTTTTCCGCAAATTTCATCCAGATCATCCAGATTTTCGTAACGGATTGTGACAACGCCACCTTCGGTGCCCACTTTGTGATCAATCGAAACTTTCAACCCCAAAGTCGCTGACAGATCACCTTCAAGCGCCTTGGTGTCTGCGTCTTTCTCGATTTTAGGACGGGTTGTGGGCTTTGCGGTCACCGGCCCTTTCTTCGCCAGGCGCTCTGCCTCACGCACAGACAGGCCCTTAGCAATGATCTGCTTTGCCAGCGCCAAAGGATTTTCAGCGGTGACCAATGTGCGCGCGTGACCAGCGGTTAGATCACCCCTACGAACAAATTCCTGCACGTCTTCCGGCAGATTCAACAGGCGCAACAAGTTGGCGATATGCGAGCGGCTTTTACCAAGCGCCTCGGACACCTTTTCCTGGGTATGCCCAAAGCGGCTCATGAGATCACGATAGCCCGCGGCCTCTTCGATCGCATTCAGATCTGCGCGCTGAATGTTCTCGATAATCGCCACTTCCAAGGCTTCAGTGTCCGTATAGGTACGGACGATCACCGGAATTTCGTGCAACTGCGCCATCTGAGAGGCGCGCCAACGGCGTTCCCCAGCGACAATTTCATATGTCCCATCGCCTTTGGGATCAGGACGCACGATCAGGGGCTGAATGACCCCTTTTTCCTTCACAGACGCGGCAAGATCATCCAACTGCTCTTGTGTAAAAGTGCGGCGCGGCTGATCTGGATTTGGATGCACCTTTTCAATCGGCATCATCTGATCCGCCTTTCGCGGCGCATCTGTTGCGGTCTGCGCGATAGGATCTGGAGCGACATCCGCCATAAGAGCCGACAAACCACGGCCAAGCCCTCGGTTTCTGGTTTTATTTGCCATGATTGCCTCCTTATTTTCTTGTGATCAGTTCGCTTGCCAAATCGCGATACGCCTGGCTGCCCTTAGATTGCGGATCATAGGTCAGCACAGGCAGCGCAAAAGATGGGGCTTCACTGACTCTCACATTGCGGGGAATAATGGTATCAAACACCAAATCCCCCAAATTATCACGCGCATCCGCTTCCACCTGTCGGGACAAGTTGTTGCGTGCGTCATACATGGTCAACACAACACCTTCGATTCTCAGGTCCGGATTTGCAGTTTGGCGCACCTCGCGGATTGTCAGCATAAGCTGCGATAGCCCCTCCAATGCAAAAAATTCGCTTTGCAGCGGCACCAGAACACTATTCGCCGCAACCATCGCATTCACCGTCAACAGGTTAAGCGAGGGAGGACAATCAATAAGCACATAGTCAAATGACACCATTTCTGCGACTCGAACAGCATCATGCAAAAGGTGGCTCCGCTTTTCGTTTGCGACAAGTTCGATATCTGCTGACGACAAATCCGTAGTTGCAGGCGCAATCCAAAGACCATCCACCGGCGTTTCAACCAGTATCTTTGACAGCGGCGCATCATCCAGAAGCATGTCATATGTAGTTAGTTTTCGATCATGGGCCTCAATACCTAGTCCGGTAGAAGCATTTCCCTGGGGATCGAGATCAATCAAAAGGACGTTTTTGCCGCTCTCCGCGAGGGCCGCCCCGAGATTAATTGTTGTTGTGGTTTTGCCAACCCCACCTTTTTGATTGGTGACAGCGATGATCTTTGGCCCTTGGGGGCGAGATGGGTCAAGCACGATTTATCGCTCCGATTTTCAGTATGACGGCGTCAGAATTGGTCATGCTGGGGATTTTATCAACCTCAAATCGCCAGTTTTCCCGAGCTTCATCAATCTCTTCCTGAAACCGCGCACCTTTTAGAAAAAGGCAGGCCCCGTTATCCGCCAGATGCCGTTGTGAAAAGTTCAGAAGATCTTTCAAAGGGGCAAGCGCCCGGGCTGAAAACACATCGGCGTTTTGCTCTGGCGCTTTTTCAATACGATCTGAAATGACATCTGCGGTCACATCGGTCTCTCGAAGGACCGTTCTTAAAAAGGTGGCCTTTCGAATGTCGCTTTCAATGCAGGTTACTTTGAGCTCTGGCATAGCGTCTTTGGCCATAATTGCCACAACCACCCCTGGAAACCCACCGCCAGTACCAACATCACACCAGGATTTGGCCAGTTCGGGACGCGCCAAGAAGACCTGTGCGGAATCAAGCATATGTCGATGCCAGAGGTCATCCAGCGTTGAAGGTGCAACGAGATTGATCGCCGGATTCCACTTTTTCAGCAGTTCAGCATAGATTTTCAATCGCTCTAATGTTTCACGTGAAACATCAAGCTCTGCTGGAAAACCGATCATGTGCAATTTACGCCCGTTTTTTTCGTTTGTTTTTACGAATCTTAGCCAACAATAGCGTGAGCGCCGCTGGTGTTATACCTTCAACCCGCGCTGCTTGAGCAAGATTGCGAGGACGCGCCGCCGAAAGCTTGGCCGCAAGCTCGTTTGAAAGCCCGTCTAAGCCAGCAAACTCAAACCCTTCAGGAATCTCCTGCGCCTCATCTCTTTTTAGCGCCTCAACATCCCGCGATTGTCGTTCGATATAATTCGAATAAAGCGCATCTTTTTCGATCTGCGACCGCACGGCAGGATCAACTTTCCCAAAATCAGCATCAAGAGCGAGGAGCTCTGAAAAACCTACATCGGGGAATGACAGCAATTCAAAGCCAGACCTTTTGGTCCCATCCCTACGCACATTCAGACCAACAGACTCAAGATCTTGTGGTGTAAGCAGATGAGACTGCAATATCGTCTTGGCCTCAGCCAATTTCTCTACCTTGTCCTCAAATGCTCTTTTTCTTTTATCTGAGACGCAACCGATCGCAACTCCCATCGGAGTCAGCCTTTGATCTGCATTGTCAGCCCGCAATGACAAGCGGAATTCAGCGCGCGAGGTAAACATCCGGTAAGGCTCGGTCACACCACGGGTGATCAAATCATCAATCATCACCCCGATATATGAATTCGACCGTGAGAAAATGATAGGCTCAAGCCCCTTCGATTTTGCCGCCGCGTTCAGACCGGCAACAACGCCTTGCGCCGCAGCCTCTTCATATCCTGTTGTTCCGTTGATCTGCCCCGCCAAGTAAAGGCCGGGCACATCTCTTAGCTGAAGCGTCTCTGTCAAAGCGCGCGGGTCGACATAGTCATATTCAATCGCGTATCCGGGCTGCAAAATAACCGCGTCTTCCAGCCCATAGATGGAATGCACGTAATCCAGCTGCACTTCTTCAGGCAACGAAGTGCTGATCCCGTTCGGGTAAACCGTATGATCCTGCAACCCTTCAGGCTCCAAAAAGATCTGATGAGAGGTTTTGTCTGCAAATCTGACAATTTTATCCTCGATCGAGGGGCAATAACGGGGGCCAACCCCATCAATATGCCCACCATACATCGCAGATCGATCCAGGTTGCTGCGGATGATCTCATGGGTTTTCTCATTTGTATGAGTGATTCCACATGAGATTTGCCGTGCAAACGGGGCCGAATTCATAAACGAGAACATCGACGGATCTTCGTCTGCTGGTTGATGATCCAGCAGGTCCCACTTGATGCTACGCCCATCTAACCGAGGTGGAGTTCCAGTTTTCAATCGGCCTAGCGGCAATCCGAATTGATCAATTCGTTCCGCCAACTTGACCGAGGGGCGATCCCCCATCCGACCGCCTTGCTTTTGCACATCACCAATATGGATGATTCCGCGAAGAAAGGTTCCGGTTGTCAGGATAACCGAACCAGCCTTAATCTCGGCACCATCCGACAGGACAACTCCAGTGACTCGGCGACCATCCATCATAAGATCAGCGGCTTCACCTTCAATCACGGTCAGGTTCTGGGTTTTCCCAATCTCCGCCTGCATCTCCCTGGCATAGATCTGGCGATCTGCCTGTGTACGCGGGCCTTGCACAGCGGGCCCTTTGCGACGGTTTAACAGACGGAATTGAATACCAGCCTTATCCGCAACGCGCCCCATCAACCCGTCCAGCGCATCGATTTCGCGCACGAGGTGCCCTTTTCCCAAGCCACCGATCGCCGGGTTACAGGACATTACGCCGAGATCTTCGCGACGAAGCGTAATCAGCGCGGTCTTAACGCCCATACGCGCCGCTGCATGCGCTGCATCGGCACCGGCATGGCCGCCCCCTACGACGACAACATCAAAATCTGAATGTTTCACGTGAAACACTCCTTCCGTGACTTCAGGCAATCATTTACCCAGACAGAAACTCGAAAAGATCTCATCGAGGATCATTTCCACATCTACGCGGCCAACCAGACTGTCCAACGCGCGGACAGCCCCCCGCAACTCTTCTGCTGCGAGTTCAGCGCGGTATTGGCCAAACTCTACTTCGATTCGAGCACGCTCCAAAGCATCAAAAGCACGCTGCATTTCGTGGCGGTGCCGTTCGCGTGTAGCAATCCCAACTGACTGAACCCGATTCTCCAGAACGGAGGTAATGCGAGAAATCAGCTCATCAACCCCCTGCCCGGTTTTTCCGGAAATACAGAACCCCTCTCCGCCCGAAATATCAGCCTTACCATAAGCGATGACATCCTCGGGTTCCGGTGAAATCCGCAATTCGGTATTGGCATTTTCCATGAGGAAGATCCGCAGATCCGCACGCGCAGCACGCGCCCGCGCGCGATCAATACCGATTACTTCGACCTGATCGTCACTGTCGCGAATGCCAGCTGTATCCAAAAGCGTCACCGGAAGCCCCGCCAGATCCATTCGTACCTCGATCACGTCTCGGGTGGTCCCCGCCACCTCTGACGTAATTGCGGCATCACGACCTGCCAATACATTCAGCAATGTGGATTTCCCAGCATTTGGCGGCCCGATGATGGCAATTTCAAAACCGTCGCGAATACGCTCTGCAATTCTTGTGCCCGCTACTTCGCGGCCAAGGCTTTCCATTACAGATCCCATCAGCGCATCCACTTCCGGGGATACGTCCTCTGGAACCTCTTCATCTGCGAAATCAATGGTCGCTTCGAGCAGCGCTGCTGCGCGGATCAAATCCCTCCGCCACCCTTCCGCAATTTCCCCCAACGCACCGGAAAGCACGTTCAGAGCTTGTTTTCTCTGCGCTTCTGTTTCGGCATCCAAAAGATCAGCGAGGCCCTCGACCTGTGCCAGGTCCATCCGTTCATTTTCAAGAGCGCGGCGGGTGAACTCGCCGGGGTCCGCCATGCGCAGATCTTCGATCTTGCCAAGCTCTTCGAGAACAGCACGAACGACGGCGGTTGATCCGTGCAGCTGAAGCTCAACAACCTCCTCGCCGGTGAAACTGGCATCAGCCTCAAAGGTCAGAACCAACGCCTCATCCAGATAGGTTCCATCCAGAGCTGACAGGCGGCGCAAACCGGCACGACGCGGTGCGGGAAGCGATCCGGAAAGCGCGCGCGCCGCCAAAAACGCCTGTGGCCCGGAAATCCGGACCACAGCCACGCCCGCCTTACCGCGAGCGGATGCCAATGCAAAAATGGTATCCATATCTAAACCATTGTTAATTAACAATAATTATGCATTCATTGAGTCGAAAAACTCACCATTGCTTTTGGTCTGTTTCAACTTCGAAATCAGGAACTCAATCGCATCAGTGGTGCCCATCGGGTTCAGGATACGGCGCAGCACATATGTTTTCTGCAGATCCTTGGCGTTGACCAGTAGATCCTCTTTCCGGGTGCCGGACTTGAGGATATCGATGGCCGGGAAGACGCGTTTGTCAGCCACTTTACGGTCAAGTACGATTTCCGAGTTACCGGTGCCTTTGAATTCTTCGAAGATCACTTCGTCCATACGTGATCCGGTGTCGATCAGCGCGGTTGAGATGATGGTGAGCGAGCCGCCCTCTTCGATGTTCCGAGCCGCACCAAAGAAACGTTTCGGGCGTTGCAACGCGTTGGCGTCCACACCACCGGTCAGAACCTTGCCCGACGAGGGAACTGTGGTGTTGAAGGCGCGACCAAGACGGGTGATCGAGTCAAGCAGGATCACCACGTCACGCTTGTGTTCCACAAGGCGCTTCGCTTTTTCAATCACCATCTCAGCCACGGCCACGTGACGTGTGGCCGGTTCGTCGAAGGTCGAGGACACAACTTCGCCCTTCACGGATCGTTGCATGTCCGTCACCTCTTCCGGGCGTTCGTCGATCAGCAGGACGATCAGGTAGCATTCCGGGTGGTTTGCCTCGATCGAGTGGGCGATATTTTGCAGCAGCACGGTTTTACCGGTGCGCGGCGGTGCCACGATCAGCGAGCGCTGACCTTTACCGATTGGTGACACCAAGTCGATGATCCGTGCAGACCGATCCTTGATGGTCGGATCTTCAATTTCCATCTTCAGGCGTTCATCCGGGTAAAGCGGCGTCAGGTTATCAAACGCAACCTTGTGTTTTGCCAGCTCTGGGTCGCCAAAGTTGATCTTTTCAACCATGGTGATCGCAAAATAATTTTCATTTTCGCCGGGCGCCTGAATGATCCCTTCAATTGTATCACCTGTGCGCAACGAGTATTTGCGGATCATATCAGGGGACACGTAGATATCGTCGGGGCCCGACAGATAGTTGGCTTCAGGCGAGCGCAGGAAACCGAACCCGTCTTGCACAACCTCCAGCACGCCATCACCGCCAATGATCCACTCGTCGTCCGCCAGCTCGCGCAGAATCGAGAACATCATCTCGCCCTTACGCATGGTCGAGGCATTTTCAATCTCGAGCTCTTCGGCCATCGCCACCAGCTCTTTCGGGCTTTTGGCTTTCAATTCAGCCAGATTCAAACGGTTCTCGGACATGGGAATACCCTTGGGATGCGCGCTAGGCGGCTTGTGAAACGAATTGTGCAGTCTTGAAGATGCATTGGCCGGACGGCCTGCTTATTCGCCAAATAAGCGGCCTTGCCGTTTGAGTCAAGAAATACAGAGAGAGTTCAGAACTTGAAGACCACCGAAAAGACGATCACCAGCATCAAAAGCGTCGGAACTTCGTTCATCATACGATAGTGGCGCCCGGTGATCGTATTACTACCCGAGACAAACTCTTTGCGTCGCGCTGCCAGCCACATGTGAAACCATGTCATTGCAATCACGGATGCGCCCTTGGTCCAAGGCCAGATCATATCCCAACCGACCACACCGGGCGTCAGAACAAGGCACAGGCCGAATATCCAGGTCGAGATCATCGCCGGGTTCATGATCGCTTTCAGAAGCCGTCGTTCCATGGTCTGAAACAGATCATCGGTTTCATTGCCAGATCCGACCACCTCTACGTGATACACGTAAAGACGTGGTAAATAGAAAAGCCCGGCCATCCACGCGATGACTGACACAATGTGAAGCGATTTGGTCCAGAAATACCAATCTGACAGAATGTCACCCATTCTATGCCTGCCTTTCAACTCAGCCCGATCTACCCTTCTTAAAATAATATATATTTAAAAGAAAAGATGATGATTTTGTAGGGCCTGTGGATAATGGGGATTATCGATTTGTCCGGCCAGTTTTGCACAGGGGGATAGAATTGCTCTTTGATCGGGGACAAGTTTCAGCTTGCCAAATTTTCATAGCAGATTCGCAGGTGAAGGCTTGGGGATAAGTGTGAGGAAAAAAGGCGTCGTGCCGGGTTTGAAAATTGCCCCGTGGAAAACTTCTCTACAGTGGAAGAGATGAGGATTTTCACGTAGGAAGTGGCGAACTATCCTCAGGCGTGGATTGGGACGCGATTTCCCCACGAAGCGAACACCGGAACAAACAGAGATTTTCCACAGGGTTATCCTATGGCCACCAAACTTATCCTAGCGTCAGGCTCGGAAATTCGCGCGGAGCTTCTGCGCAATGCCGGGTTAGACTTCGACATCATTCCCGCACGAATAGATGAAGATATGATTAAAATGTCTTTGAAAGCGGAAGGGGCACATTCGCGCGATCTGGCGGATGCGCTGGCGGAATTCAAAGCGCGTAAAATCAGCGAAAAGCACCGTGATGCGCTGGTATTGGGCTGTGATCAGGTTGCGGATCTGGGCGGAGAAGTTCTTTCAAAGCCAGCTTCACCGGTGGAAGCGATATCGCAACTCACTGATATGTCGGGGAAAACTCATCGACTCCTGTCGGCTGCGGTCCTCTATCAGGAAGGAAAGCCTCTGTGGCGTCACGTGGGTCTGGTGCGGATGAAGATGCGCGATCTCAGCGCGGATTATATTCGGGATTATGTAGATCGGAACTGGGATAGCATCCGCCATTCCGTCGGCGCCTATAAACTCGAAGAAGAGGGTGTGCGGCTTTTTTCCAAAGTTGAAGGCGATTATTTCAACGTGCTGGGTTTGCCTCTGACTGAACTCCTGTCATATCTGATCGAACGAGGAGAGTTGGACATATGAGCGAAAACCGCATCCCCCTGGCCGGCGTTATTGGCGATCCGATTGAACATTCCCTGTCACCGCGTTTGCACGGCTATTGGCTGAAAACCATGGGTCTGCCCGGGCATTATATTCCGATGCGGGTGGTGGCAAATGATCTGGAAGAGGTCATCCGCACCTTACCCAAGGCCGGTTTTGTTGGCTGCAATGTCACCATTCCCCATAAAGAACGCGTGCTTCAGCTTGCAGATCTTGTGACAGATCGCGCCGCGCTGATGGGGGCCGCGAACACGCTGATTTTCCGTAAGGACGGAAAGATCCATGCAGATAACACAGATGGTTATGGGTTCATTGAAAATCTTCGTCAGGGCACTGAAGGTTGGGATCCAAAAGCAGGTCCCGCTGCGGTTCTTGGTGCGGGCGGGGCTTCTCGTGCGGTGATCGCGGCCCTGTTGGAAGTTGGCGTGCCCGAGATATTTCTTGCAAACCGAACACGTACTCGCGCCGAGGCTTTGCGGATCGAGTTTGGAACGCGCATCACCGTCGTGGATTGGGTACAGGCCGGGAACATCATTGATGAAGCCGTGACTGTTGTGAACACCACGTCGCTTGGCATGGTCGGTAATCCCGAGCTTCGTGTCCCGCTGGATGGTTTGAAACCGGGGCAGGTCGTGACAGACATTGTCTATGCCCCGCTCAAAACACCTCTGCTTGAAGCCGCTGAACAGGCGGGTTGCCAGATTGTCGACGGGCTTGGAATGTTGTTGCATCAGGCGGTTCCCGGATTTGAACGCTGGTTTGGTCAACGTCCTGAAGTGACCGAAGAGCTTCGCAATGCGGTGCTTGGACAATGAGCGATCCGTTCATCATCGGGCTGACCGGCTCGATCGGAATGGGAAAATCCACCACGGCGAAGATGTTTCATGCCCGTGGTGTGCCGATCTGGGATGCAGATGCGGCCGTGCATCGGATTTATGCGCCCGGCGGTTTCGCGGTGGAACCGATCCGGGCAATTTGTCCTGAAGCGATTATCGATGGTGGTGTGGATCGCGACGCCCTGAAAGCCTGGATGGGGCGCGAACCCTCTGCCCTCAAGCAACTCGAACAGATCGTGCACCCACTTGTGGCCGAAGACCGCGCCCGGTTTCTGAAAGAAACTGAGGCGGATATCGTGCTTCTCGATATGCCGCTTCTGTTTGAAATTGGCGCACATGAACATGTGGATCTGGTTGTTGTGGTCTCCGCCAGCGCCGAATTACAGCGCGCGCGGGTGTTGGAGCGTGGCACCATGAGCGAAGCACAATTCGAGACTATTCTGGCCAAACAAGTGCCGGATGCAGAGAAACGTGCCCGTGCTGATGTGATTATTCCGACCGAATCCATTGCCGGGGCCGAGACCGCTGTCGATGAGGTGATTGCTCATATTCGGGAGAAGCTGAATGCGTGAGATTGTACTTGATACGGAAACCACGGGGTTTGATCCGCAATCTGGCGACCGGATTGTGGAAATTGGCTGTCTGGAGCTGTTTAATCACATGCCCACCGGGCGCACCTATCACCAATACGTCAACCCGGAACGCGGCATGCCGGAAGAGGCGTTTGGTGTGCACGGGATCGGACCGGATCTTTTGCCCAGCCCGCGTGCTGCGGAATCCGGCGAAGTTCTGTTGAAAGACAAACCGGTTTTCAAAGAGGTCGGCGAGGCCTTTGTCGATTTCATTGGTGATGCGCGGCTTGTCATTCACAATGCGGCCTTCGACATGAAATTTCTCAACGCCGAACTGAAATGGATGGGGCTGGTTGAACTGCCGTGGGAGCGGGCCTTGGATACGCTTGCCATTGCGCGCAAAAAGTTCCCGGGTGCGCCGGCATCACTGGATGCGCTTTGTCGTCGGTTTGGCATCGACAATTCAAACCGCACCCTGCACGGCGCGCTTTTAGACAGTGAAATTCTGGCTGAGGTCTATCTGGAGCTGATTGGCGGGCGACAGCCGGATCTGGTCCTGGCAGGCGGTCCTACATCAACTGGAGATGGCGCGGTATCGGATGATTGGCGCCCTACGGCGCGGCCGACTCCGCTTGCGTCACGGATTTCCGGGGAAGAAGCCGCCGCCCATGCTGATTTCATCGAAAAACTGGGCGATGACGCGCTTTGGAAGAAGATGTCGGAGAGCTGATCCCCGACACCTTTTTCACGCTTAGTTCTGCGGCGCGGTTGCAGCTTCGGCAGTGGCACGGCGTTCGATTTCTGCGCGGTAAAGGGCAAGGAAATCAACGGTATCAAGGTTCAGCGGCGGGAAGCCACCGTCGCGGGTGATGTCCGACACGATACGGCGCACAAATGGGAAGAGCATGCGTGGGCATTCGATCATCAGGAATGGGTGCAGTTGATCTTCTGCCACATTTTCCACGTGGAAGATGCCACCGTATTCCAGCTCAAGCAGGAACAACTGTCCGCCACCGTTTTTGTTTTTCGAACCAACGGTGAACTTGGTGATGATCTCATATTGGTTGTCAGCCGGGCGCTTTTTGGCATCCAGCGCTACTTCAACGCTGATTTCCGGCTGAACGTCCCCTTCGACACCCTTTTGCGAGAGGATGTTTTCGAATGACATGTCGCGGATGAATTGGCCCAGGACCTGCATCTTGGGCGGCATGGGGGCTTGTTGTTCCTCGGCCATGAGGTTTCTCCTATAAATATGGTCGGGAAGATGCCTAGCACCTTGGGAGAGGAGGCACAACCGATGGGATCAAGTGGTGTGAAAGGGCTGTTCACCACGGGGTATTTTCGGGTAAAGGGCGGGCATGAACACGATGATCCCCACTTGGGTGGATGGCACCCTGACACCAGTCGACAAGCTTGAGGCACACCTGAAAGGGCTGCGCCATCGGGCGGTGTCGGTCTTTCTGATTTTCGATGGAAAGGTGCTCTTGCAGCAGCGCGCGGCAGGGAAATACCACACGCCGAACCTTTGGGCGAATACCTGTTGTACTCATCCGCATTGGGAGGAAGACCCAAAAACATGTGCAATCCGGCGGCTTGAACAAGAGCTGGGGATCACCGGGCTGGATCCGGTGTGGAAAGAACAGCTTGAATACCGGGCCGATGTCGGTGGCGACATGATCGAACATGAGGTCGTCGACCTCTTTGTGATCCACTGCGATACACCGCCCGAACTCGACCTGAATCCAGAAGAAGTTCAAGCGGTGCGCTGGATTGATCCTGATGAGTTGGAGGGCGAGGTTTCAGATCAGCCGCAGCGGTTCACCCCATGGCTGCGCATTTACCTGCGCGACCACAAGGGATCGGTTTTCGGGAATTAGTGCTTGGTCCAGCCTGAGGGACCCTTTTCAACCTGATGGGTTGGGCGTTGATCAGGTGAGACATCGGTGAAATCACCATCAATCACGTCTTCTTCGTCAGAACGATACTCGCGATAGGTGGTTTGACCGTCGGTCCCCTGCCCCATGGTGAAGCTCTGCACCTTTACGCGGGATTTCGCCCATTTGAACGCGGCCCGTCGGAAAGCAGGAATCAACAGCGCAAAACCAACCGCATCGGTGAAAAATCCCGGCGTGAGCAAAAGCGCACCGGAGAACAGGATCATCGCACCATGGGCCAAAGGCTCGGTCGGATCCTGCAATTGGCCAAAGCTTTTTTGCAGGTCTTGCATCGCCATAGCCCCCTGCGCCCGCATCAATTGGGTGCCGATCACAGCGGTCAAAACCACAATAAGAAGAGTGGGCCAAAGGCCGATTGCACCCCCCACCTGGATGAATAGGGCGATTTCAATCAGGGGAACCGCAATAAAAAGGGCAAAGAGCCACATGAGATACCTCGTTTATTCGTGCGTGCGCAGTGGACTTGTCCCCGCGCGGTACTTACATATGTTCTCGGCAAACGCGTTTCCAGAGCGCAACAAAAAGAGGTTCACATGAGTTCACCCCTGATCCAGCTTTTGGTGCTGGCCGGTATCGCCCTTTTCCTGATCCTGCGTCTGCGTGACGTTTTGGGCACGCGCGAGGGGTTTGAAAAGCCGCAGGTCACGCGGCAGGACGCCCCGCGCGCAAAGCGTGGCGACTTCGAGGTGATCGAAGGCGGCCCCGACAGTGACATCACTGACCATGTTGATGAAAACAGCAACGCAGCCCACGCACTTGTGGCGATGAAGGCCCAAGAGCCGGAGTTCTCGGTGAGTGAATTCCTCGGCGGTGCGCGTGGTGCCTATGAAATGATCCTGATGGGATTTGAGGCCGGTGAGCTTGCTGAAATCAAACCTTTCCTGGCCGATGAAGTTTATGAAAGCTTTGCCATGGTGGTGGAAAGCCGCCGTGAACAGGGCCTGACGATCGAAGCCAACTTTGTTGGTCTGCGTGAGTTGAAGCTGGAAGATGCAGCTTTTGATCCGGTCACAAAAGAGGGTGAAGTGACCGTGCGCTTTGTGGGCGAGCTGACCTCGGTTGTGCGTGACAAGGCTGGCGAAATCATTGAGGGCAACCCCAATGAGGTGAAGCGTCAGAAAGATGTCTGGACGTTTGCCCGCACCATGGGCACCAACAACCCGAATTGGCAGCTGGTAGCGACCGGCGGATGATCTTGCGGGGGCTGGCATTTACGCTGGCCCTTTTGGGCACGCCCTTATATGCGGGGCTTGGCGACGAGCTTCCGGGGGATGCGCGTGCGCAGGTTATTGAATTCAAAGACTTAAACGGCTGGGCCGAGGACGACCACGACGCGGCCCTTTCCGTTTTTATCGACACATGTATCGATCTGGATGAACCCCTGTGGGCGCCGCTTTGTGCTTTGGCGCAACAACAATCGTCAGGCCGCGCGTTCTTTGAGCTTTTTTTCCGCCCGGTGCTGATCGAAAACGGCACAGACTCGCTTTTCACCGCCTATTACGAACCGGAAATTCGCGGATCGCGGCAACAATCCGAAATCTACCGCTATCCGGTCTATCGCAAGCCTGCGGGTATTCCGTCAGGCCAGTCCTGGCACACCCGCCGCGAGATCGAAGAGGGTGGCGTGCTGATTGATCGCGGATTGGAAATTGCCTGGGTGGCAGACCCTGTTGATTTGCAATTTCTGCAAATTCAGGGATCCGGGCGGATCCGGCTGCCCGATGGCAGCGCGATCCGGCTTGGGTATGCGGGCAATAATGGCCACCCCTTCAAATCACTGGGCAATGAACTGGTGCGTCGCGGCGTTTACAACCCGCATCAGGTGTCCCAATCGGTGATCCGAAACTGGGTGCGTCGAAACCCTGTGGATGGGCATGATCTGTTGATGTCCAATGCGTCTTTCGTCTTTTTCCGCGAATTGCGCCGGATGCCGAAACACAAGGGACCGCTAGGGGCGATGAATCGCTCCATTACCGCGCACCGTTCTGTGGCGATTGACCCGAAATACACACCGCTCGGAGCGCCGGTTTGGTTGGAAAAAGCGGGGAAAGAGCCGTTTAATCGTTTGATGGTCGCGCAGGATACCGGGTCGCGCGTCAAAGGCGCGCAGCGCGCAGATATTTTCTGGGGCACCGGTGGTGAGGCTGGTCAGCTGGCGGGTGAAATTCGCGATGGTGGCCGGATGCTCGTATTGTTCCCGATCCAGCGCGCCTATGCGCTTGAGGCGGAGGACTAACCCATGGCCCGACGCCCCCGCGGATTAAGTGATGATGAAAAGATGCTGTGGAAGAAGGTGGCGGACAACACTGAACGTCTGCACCCTCCACGGCCTGTGAAGAACTCGTTTCTGACCGAACAACTCCAACCAGCGCCGAAAGTCCCAGAAGTCAAATCTCCACGCTTCCAGATCGGAGAGGCAGCCAAGCCGCGTCCCAAATTACATGAGCTCGCCCCTTCCATGGTCGAACAAATGGCCGCGCAGCGTGTGGCGATGGACAAGAAGACCTTTGGTCGGATGAAAAAGGGGCGGCTTGCCCCTGAAGCAAGGATTGACCTGCATGGGATGACCATTGCGCAAGCGCATCCAATCCTGACCCGGTTCATAATGGAGGCTGTTGCGGATGGGCGGCGTCTGGTGCTGGTGATCACCGGGAAAGGGAAACATCGTGATGATGGTGGTCCGATCCCGGTGCGTCATGGCGTATTGCGCCATCAGGTTCCGCATTGGCTGCATATGCCGCCCTTAAAGGCCCATGTTTTGCAGATTTCAGAGGCGCATCTGAAGCATGGCGGCCATGGCGCGTATTACGTCTACCTGCGTCGCCATCGCTAACCCGAACCGGTCAATTCGGGTTGCCGATCACCAGCTTTGTCGCGTTTTGTACCACCAGAACCGTTCCGGGCAACAGTCCCGGCTGCGGGTCTTCTCCATATGCGCTGCTGAGGTCGGGGACGGATTGCAAAAGGCGCAGGAAACCGGGGGACGACAGGGCAACCGAATGCTCCAGCCCGCCATCCGAGAAGGCAGAAAGATCAACCAAGGTCACGTCAAGATCAGCCAGTGGCGCAATGTCCTCGGCATTTCCCAGCCGAGCACTTTGCCCGGTCAGCCCCGCTGACAACCGCAGCGCCCTGTCTCTTGTCGAGCTGAAAATATAGAAGGGTTGCGGTAGTTTACCAATCCGTTTGGCCTGCTGGCGGAACAGATCAATATCGATATCCGGTGACATCAACATCACACCACCAATTCGGCTCATCACCGAAGATTTCCTACCGATCGCCAGCTGCCGCAGGCTTTCCATGGTTAAAAGCGCACCCATCGAATGCCCGACCAGAATGACCTCATTGACGCCCGCCCGCGTTGTCGCTTCCATCAAGCGTTCCAACCCGTCGCGGGCAAACAGCATGGAATCCCGGTCGTAGCCATAGCCAAGCGGATGGGCCGCGCTGGGCCAGGTGTAGTGGACCGGCAAAAATGGCAAATCAAGATCTTCGAGCATCTGCGCAAAGCGATAGAGCCCTTCTGAAAACGTGTTGTTGAACCCATGCACAAAGATCACCGCCACGCGCTCTTCTCCACGGCGCCCACTCAGGCTCTTTCTGAGTGAATTGGAAAACTGATCAGCGTTGGCAAAAGGTGTGAAGTCATCCACCAGAAAGTGCAGGTTAGGATCTGGATCTTTGCGTCCCGGAAAAACCACGCTGCCGGTTTCGCGGTCTGGCGGAACTGACACATCAACCCGACCGAACAGCATATTTTCCCCACGCTCTCCTGTTGGCTGGCCGCTGACGGCGTCAATTTCCCGGGTGGAGCCAACATAAATGCGCTGCACTTCGCCCACATCCCCAGCGCCCGCAAACAAGGTGATTTTGCCACGCGGCGCGCAGGCAGTAGCGGCAATAGTGACAATGGCAATCAGGATCAGGCGCACAGTCGGTCCAACTAGGGAAATGAACAGGTTGCCGCTTAGGATAACGGTGTTTCATGAAAAGCGCCGCCCTGTTGAGGGCGGCGCTTTCATTTTTACCAAACCTGTGCCGAATACGGCCCAGTAAGCTGATTACAAGACGTAGCGGCTTAGGTCGGCCGACTTCAACAGCGAGCCCAGATTGTCATCGACGAAGGCACGGTCGACGGTGACAATCTCGCCGCCACGATCCGGGGCCGAAAAGCTCAGCTCTTCGAATACGCGTTCCAGCACGGTGTAAAGCCTGCGCGCGCCAATGTTTTCAATGTCGCGGTTCACATCAGCGGCGATTTTGGCAAGCGCCGCGATCCCGTCTTCGGTGAACTCGACCTTCACTTCTTCGGTGCCCATCAGGGCCGTGTATTGCAGCGTGAGCGCATTGTCTGTTTCGGTCAGGATGCGCACGAAATCCGCCTCTGTCAGGGCCCGCAGCTCAACCCGGATCGGCAGGCGGCCTTGCAGTTCCGGCAAAAGATCTGATGGTTTGGCAATATGGAAGGCACCCGAAGCTATAAACAGGATATGGTCGGTTTTCACCGCGCCATGTTTGGTGGAAACGGTGGTGCCTTCGATCAGTGGTAGCAGGTCGCGCTGCACACCCTCGCGGGACACATCTCCGCCGCGGGCCTCTTGCCGGGCGCAGACCTTGTCGATCTCGTCAAGAAACACGATGCCGTTTTGCTCAACCGCTTCAAGCGCGGCTTTGGTCACGGTTTCATCGTCCAACAGCTTGTCGGCTTCCTCGCCCAACAGGACTTCATAGCTTTCGCGGACGGTCATTTTGCGCCGTGTTGTGCGCTGGCCAAAGGCCTTGCCGAACATGTCGCCAATGTTCAGCATGCCCATGCTTTGCCCCGGTTGGCCGGGCATGTCGAGCATCTGCATCGGATTGGAGTGGTCCGCAATGTCCAGTTCGATCACCGTGTCGTCGAGCAGTCCGTCACGCAGTTTCTTGCGGAACATCTCGCGGGTGGCTTCGCGGGCATCCGTGCCAGCAATGGCTTCGATCACGCGTTCTTCGGCGTTTTCCTCGGCCCGAGCACGGACATCTTCGCGCATATGCTCGCGGGTTTGAATGATCGCCGCATCCACCAGATCGCGGACGATCTGTTCCACATCTCGGCCCACATAGCCTACTTCGGTGAACTTGGTGGCCTCGACCTTGATGAAGGGCGCGCGGGCCAGTTTGGCCAGACGGCGCGAGATTTCGGTTTTGCCAACGCCGGTTGGTCCGATCATCAGGATATTCTTCGGATAAACCTCGTCGCGCAGATCATCAGCCAGTTGCTTGCGCCGCCAGCGGTTGCGCAGCGCCACGGCCACGGCGCGCTTTGCGTCATTCTGACCGATGATGAAACGGTCAAGCTCAGATACGATTTCACGCGGTGTCAGATTGGTCAATGTGTGCCTCTTTTCAAAACTCATCCCAGTAGGTAAGGGCTATTACGCCGAGCGCAAGCGTATTTGGCTTGAAACCCTAAAAGGTCGCGGCAATATGCCTGTGAATCCTGAGATAATCGACATGACGCGAAGGAATATGCAATGAGCAAACTGACCCAATATGGCGATGTGAAAGCCCTGTTTGTCATGGCGGCTGATGCCGAATATGGCCCGCATCTGCAAAACCGCTTCACACCGCTCATCACCGGTGTTGGTCCTGTTGAGGGCGCAGTGGTGACCACGGCAGCGTTGAGTGAGATGAAAGTCGCAGACACATTGCCAGACGTGGTGATTTCTTTGGGTTCCGCCGGGTCCGCCAAACTGCGCAAAACCGACGTGTTTCAGATCACCGAAGTGGGCTATCGCGATATGGATGCCTCGCCTCTGGGGTTTGAAAAAGGCGTGACCCCGTTTCTGGACATGCCTGCAACACTCTCCCTGCCCTTGCGTGTTTCAAATGTACCCGAAGCCACATTATCGACCGGCGCCAATATCGTGCACGGCGCGGCTTATGACGCAATTGACGCGGATATGGTGGATATGGAGACCTTTGCCATTCTGCGTGTGTGCCATCGGTTTGACCTGCCGTTGATTGCGCTGCGCGGTGTGTCGGATGGTGACGCGGAATTGTCAGAAGTTTCGGATTGGACCGAGTATCTGCACATCATCGATGAAAAGCTCGCCGGGATTGTCGATGGGATCGGAGACGCCTTATCGAAGGGTGTAGAGTGGCCGGGATATGGGGCGCTGACCGCCCCAATCCGTCTCTAAATCACCTGAAATCAGCCAGAAATCTCTTCCACCGTCAGGTTGCCATTGGTGTAGACACAGATGTCGGCGGCAATCGCCATGGCCTCGCGGGCGACACCTTCTGCGTCCAGATCGCTGTTCATCAGTCCACGCGCCGCGGCAAGGGCAAAGTTGCCCCCAGATCCGATGGCGGCCACGTCATGCTCTGGCTCCAGCACATCCCCTGCCCCGGTGATCACGTAAAGATCTCGCCCGTCGGTCACGATCAGCATCGCTTCTAGCTTTTGAAGGTATTTATCGGTGCGCCAGTCTTTCGCCAGCTCAACGCTTGCGCGCGACAGCTGCCCCGGAGTGGCTTCGAGCTTGGCCTCAAGCCGCTCCAACAGCGTAAACGCATCTGCTGTGGAGCCAGCAAAACCCGCAACCACGTCAAACCCGCCGGGGGACAGGCGCCGCACCTTGCGTGCTGTGCCTTTGATCACGGTCTGGCCCAGGCTTACCTGCCCATCACCCGCCACAACAACTTTGCCACCTTTTCGCACACCGATGATCGTGGTGCCGTGCCAGCCAGGAAATTCATTATCCGCCATGATGCCTCCAATTCGTTTCATCCTATATGGACACCTGGCCGCAGCCAGACAAGTTCTTGTTCCGCGAATGTCCCATTGATAGCGTGCAGTCATGGCAGGCAGCTCGGCACACAAGAAAATTCTGAGGATCTATCTGAGTGATCGGCGCTTGGCCCAAGCGCGGGCTGGCCATTTTCATATGATCGACCGGATTCGGGAAACGCTCGAGGCACGGGGGTTTCGGGTCGAGCTGCGCAGCAATCAGGGTCATGAAAGGATCAAATCAACAGCCCGTGCGGGCTATGCGCTGTTTCATATGGAAGATCCCTTGCATGATCGTGGCCTGACTTTGCGCCTGAGCTACATCTTTCCTTTTTGGCGGTTGGAGAAAAGCGGCAAAAGGTGGGAGTTTGATGTCGCGCGGAAAACCTATAATCCAGCCGAAATAGACACTGATTTGGCATCAGCCTGGGCGAAGAGGTGGCGCGGATATCTGTTCAAAGGGTTGGCTAATGAACCCCGGCGTGACGGGCCGATCTATATTGCCCTGCAAGGGCGATTAACCCAGCATCGCAGCTTTCAATCCATGTCTCCGGTCGAAATGGTGAAAGCGACATGTCAGGCCTACCCGACAACACCAATTCTTATTGGGCTGCATCCGAATGAGACTTATTCCGATCAGGAAATGACCGCTTTGCACGATGTGTGTGCCGACCGCCCAGATGTGTCGATACAAACTGGCGGGATGGAGGATGCGCTGAAGACCTGCCGGTTTGTGGTGACGCAGAACTCCTCCGCAGCCTTGATGGGTTTCTTTTTCCATAAGCCAGCCGTGCTGTTTGGACTAATCGATTTCCACCACATTGGTCTGAAAGTGCGGGATATGGGATCAAAAGCAGCGCTTTTGGCCGCACCGGATCATACGCCCGACTTCGACAGTTATCTCTATTGGTTCACCATGGAGAACGCGATCAAGGCCGACGCACCCGATATACACGAACGCATTGCGGATCGATTGATCGAGCACGGATGGCAGCTGGAATAGAGATTATTCCAGCCAGCCTTGCAGGTTGCGTTCCGCCACCCCTACAAGCGCCTTGATATGGGCATCATCGTCGTTGAGGCAGGGAATATAGGTGAAGCTCTCACCGCCCGCCTCAATAAAGGCTTCCTGAATTTCTTCCTGAATTTCTTCAAGCGTTTCAATGCAGTCGGCAGAAAACGCAGGTGCAATCACTGCGATGTTCTTCTTGCCAGCCTTGGCCAGGCGCGCAACCTCTTCCACCGTATAGGGCTTCAGCCACTCCTCGGGCCCAAAGACCGACTGGAACGTGGTTGTGATATCGCTTTCATCCCAACCCAAACGGTCTTTCAGCAAACGCGTGCTTTTCTGGCATTGGCAATGATAGGGGTCGCCTTCTTCCAAATAACGAATGGGCATCCCGTGGTAGGACACAACAAGCAGATCCGGTCGTTTATCCAGCGCTGCATAACCTCGCTCAACCGACTGGGCCAGAGCATCCACGTAAGCTGGGTCATCGTAATAGGGTTCAATCGTGCGCGAGGCGGGTTGCCATTTTTCTTCCATCAACGCACGGAAGAACTGGTCATTTGCAGTGCCCATCGTGGCACCCGCATATTGGGGGTAAAGCGGGAAGAACAAGACTCTATCGCAGCCACTAGAGACCATTTCTGCCACTTTTGATTTGGTTGAGGGATTGCCATAACGCATACAGAAATCCACCATAACCTGATCGCCGTATCGCGCGGTCAATTCCGCATTCAACTTGGCAATCTGTTGCTTGGTGATGGTCATGAGCGGGCTTTCCCCCAGCTCTTCATTCCAGATCGACTTATAGGCCTCGCCCGAACTTTTCGGCCGTTTGGTCAGAATGATAGCCTGCAGGATCGGCTGCCACTTCCAAGCCGGGTAATCAATCACCCGCTTGTCCGAAAGGAACTCGTTCAGATAGCGGCGCATTGACCAGTAGTCATAGCCATCGGGTGTACCCAAATTGGCAAAGAGAATACCCACCTTTCGGGGTTTGATCTGCGGATGATCTGCGGGTCTTTCCATGATCATATGTTGCTCCTGCGCGCTTTTGTTGCCCATCAGATAGCGGCTTTTGCTTCGCGGTCAATTGATGCGTGACAAACCAACCGCTTATTCCATGAGTTTCTTTTCATCTGTCCCAAGCGCATCGGCCAGACGCGCGGCGGCAGAGCCGGGTCGCAGGGGCTTTGGCTGGCTGTCATCTGGTACCCAACCGGTGAGTGTGATGAACTCGAAGCTTGCCAAAATGCGACCCTGTTCCGCCGGAAAATGCTGTTTGTAGTGCTGGTCAGCCGCGTCAAAGAACCCCCGCGGCAAAGGGGTTGGGTTGCGCGCCGCAAGCGCATTGCGCTCTCCCATCAGGCGCAGATCTTTCATCAGCGCAAAAATATCGGAATAGGTCACGGTCTTTGCAGTGCTATCCGCAACAGGAAGGGCATAACCTGCCCTTTGCAGCAGCGCGCCCATATCCCGGATCTCACCCATCGGGGCGACACGGGGAGACAGACCCCCAAATATCCGGCTTTCAGTTTCGGCAAGCACTGCGCGCAATTCAGCCAAGGTCTGTCCACCGAAACAGACTCCAAGAAATAGTCCGTCAGGTTTGAGGGCCAGACGGGATTGAACCATTTGACCAATCGGATCATTCGCCCAATGCAGCCCCATGGCGTGAATGACCAAATCATGGGTGCCGGGTTCAAGTGCCAACCGCTCGTCATCCGGTACGATTTTGGCATTCGGGAAGGCAGCGGACCAGATTTCAGGAAATCCAGTCACAATCGCAACATCTGTAAACGCCCTGTTAACCATATCCAGGCGATCCTGGATCTCGTCGATGGCCAGCTCCTGAAGGAACATACCTTCCGCTGTCGCTCTGGCGCGGTTTTGCGCAAGCCGACCCGGGTCGGTCAGTTTGGGAGGTTTATCAGTGTGCTCTGTCACGGGCGGTATCACGATGTCAGTCATTGGCGCGGACCATAGATGGAGAGACAGGAAATGCAAACAGCGCTTGCCCTGCTTTATCCCCCGCAATGTGTAAGTTGCGGCGACCCGGTGGAAAGTGATTTCGGATTGTGCGGCGCCTGTTGGCGAGCTACTCCATTTATTGAAGGCGTGGTTTGTGATCTTTGTGGCGCCCCCCTGCCCGGTGAAGACGATGGGAGCAATGCACATTGCGATGATTGTCTGACCCTTGATCGCCCATGGAAAAGGGGGCGTTCAGCCCTGCTTTATCGAGAAAATGCGCGACGCATGGTGTTGGCGTTGAAACACGGGGATCGCACCGACTTGGCACGTCCCGCTGCGGGATGGATGGCGCGTGCGGTGAAGCCGATCTTGACCGATCAGCCAATCATTGTGCCCATTCCAACCCATTGGACCCGCCTGTTTCGCCGCCGCTATAATCAGGCGGCTGAACTGGGCAAGGCCCTGTCCGGCAGATTGGGGATGGACTATGCGCCCGAGGCCCTGATCCGCCCGCGCGCAACGCAAACCCATGATGGCCTATCGGTCGATGAGCGGTTTTCCAACATGGATGCAGCGATCAGACCTCATCCGAAACGCGGCAGAGTGCTGGCCAGTCGCAATGTGCTTTTGGTGGATGATGTCATGACCTCTGGTGCAACTTTTACAGCGGCGGCATTGGCCTGTCAGAAGGCAGGTGCCGCATCAATCACGGTCTTGTCGCTCGCGCGCGTTGCGAAAGAGACCTGACATCCTATATATCCTTGGCAACATGTGCGTTTCGAGGCTATCGAAACACCGCAGACGAGGATGAAGATGAAGACTGTCACCATTTACACCAGTGCGCTTTGTGGCTTTTGCCATGCGGCGAAACGGCTGTTGAACCAGAAAAACGTGATTTTTGACGAGATCGATGTGGGCTTTGACCCCAATCGTCGTCAGGAAATGATGAGCCGCGCCAATGGCCGCCACACTGTGCCGCAAGTTTTTGTGGGCGATACCCATGTCGGCGGGTGCGACGATCTTTATGATCTTGATCGTGCGGGCAAGCTGGATCCGTTACTGCAGGGCGCTGCCTGATGCGTGTCGGGTTGGTACAGATGACCTCGGGTGAGGAAGTGAGTGCCAACCTGGATGCAGCAATTGCGGGACTGCGCGAGGCTAGCGTTGGTGGGGCACAGTTTGTACTGACACCGGAAGTCACCAATGTCTTGTCGTCTTCGAGAAAAGTGCAGGAAGCGCTGATTTCTCACGAAGAAGAATGTGAGTTTCTGCTGGCCCTCCGGGCAGAAGCAAAGGCGCTGGGCGTCTGGGTTCTGTTGGGGTCACTTGCTGTGAAAACGCACGACCCAGATGGGCGTTTTGCCAATCGGTCTTTCCTGATTTCCCCCTTGGGTGACATCACGGCGCGTTATGACAAGATCCACATGTTTGACGTGCGAATCGATGATCGGGAGAGCTACCGCGAAAGTTCACACTATCGACCAGGTGATCGCGCGGTTGTAGCGGAAACTGATTTCGCCAGTATTGGCATGACCATTTGTTATGACCTTCGGTTCCCGCGCCTCTATCGTGAACTGGCGCAAAAGGGCGCTCAAATCCTGACCGTACCTTCTGCTTTTTCTCCCGTTACGGGGGCTGCCCATTGGGAAACCCTGTTGCGGGCGCGTGCAATTGAAACCGGGTGTTATGTACTCGCACCTGCTCAATGTGGGCAGAATACCGAGAAACGCTCGACATATGGTCACTCACTTGTCGTTGCGCCATGGGGCGAAGTTCTGGCAGATGGTGGCACGGAACCCGGAGTCACTCTGGTAGACCTCGACCTGGATGATGTAGAGCAAGCGCGGGCGCGCGTACCCTCTTTGACCCACGACCGCAAATTTGAAGGCCCCTGAATGTCTGATCAAAACTCAAATCAAAGCACGGACAACCTGTCTGTCGCACTGTTCAGCGAGATGTTTATGGCCGATCAATTGGCGCGCAATCGCTTGTCAAAGGCGTTGCCCAAGGGGATGGAGCTGAGCCATTTCTCAGTGCTGAACCATCTGGCCCGCTCAGGCGAGGAAAAAAGCCCCGCGCAGTTGGCAAAAGCGTTTCATGTGACCCGCGGTGCCATTACCAACACACTGAACAAGCTGGAATGGGCGGGGCATATCCATGTTCGCCCTGACTGGGATGATGCGCGGCGCAAATTTGTGACGATCTCACCTGCCGGACGGGCGGCCCGTGATGCGGCGCTCCAGTCGATCACGCCGATCATCGGCAATATGGTGACCAAGATCGGCAAGGAAAAGATCAAACAGGCGCTGCCCGTGTTGCGAGAGATGCGACAGCTTTTAAGCGACGTTGAATGAAGAGCCTCGAATTCGCCAGCGACCTGATGGTGCTGCGCGGGCAATGTGAGGTTGAGACATACTCGGACAGGATCGTGCAGCGCAGCCCGTCCCAGCCAAATTTCTGGTTTGGAAACAGGGTTTTATTTCGTGACCCCCCGCGCGATGCGACAGCCCTAGTCGCTCAGTTTCAAACCGATCTGCCTGATGCGGAGCATATCTGTCTGGGTTGGGATATTCCCAATCTTCCAATTCACGATGTTAAGCAGATGTTTGAGGCGCAGGGGCTTAAGGTCGAAGCGGCGGACACACTGGCATTGTCAGGTGACCTGAACCGCCCGGACCTTCCAAGAGGCCTTACAACGCGGGCCTTTGAGCGGGAAAGTGATTGGCATCAGAGCGAAGCAATTTCTCGAAGCCAGCATTTTGTTGATGGGTTGCCAGAAGAGGGTCTGGATAGGTTTCTGAGCGGTCAGAGTGCGGCCCGACAGGCGCAGATTTCCAAAGGATTTGGCCAGTGGTTTGGAGCCTTTGACGGGGATCAATTGCTGGGTGACATGGGGATCTTTTTTGATGATCGGGTGATCCGCTACCAATCGGTGCAGACCCATGAAAAATATCGCCGTCGGGGCATATGTTCAGCTCTGCTCTGCCACGCGCTTGACTGGGCAAAGGCAAAAGCACCTCAGGCGCGGCCTCTCATCGTGGCGGAAAGCAACAGCGATGCAGGGCGGCTCTATCTCCGGGCTGGATTTGAACTGTTTGAAACCACAGTCAGCGCTTATCGCCCGCCATCCGAAAGTTGATCGTCATTATCGGCTGCGGCTTTCATGCGCTCGATTGTGCGTTCCATGATTTCCTGTCGCTCAGCCAACGTTTCATCAAGACTGCGCCGTTTGCGCTCGATCCGCTCTTCAAGCACTTTTAACCGTGCCCGTTCTTCAATCGGCACATGGTCGCGCCAGGATTGATAGGTTTCGATCAGTTTTTCAGCATCACTTGTCATGCGCCGGGCTTCACGCTCGCCGTGACATAGTTCACCGACAGATCCCGGTCCGAGATTGACCACTGCCAGGTGACGGGGTTGAACACAAACCCCTTGCGGTCCACCACGCGCAACAGGCTTTCGGCAAGCATGTCCTCAAGTTCATCCGGGGTGATGAATTTCGACCATTCATGGGTGCCCTTGGGCAGCCAGCGCATCACATGTTCCGCTCCGACAATCGCCACCATGAAAGATTTCGGGTTGCGGTTGATGGTCGAACAAAGCAGCAACCCACCCGGTTTCAAGAGTTTCTGGCACGATGTCAGGAAGGCCAGCGGATCCGCCACATGCTCCACCACTTCCATATTCAGGACCACGTCAAATTGCTCACCCGCCTCTTCGATGGCTTCGGCGGTGGAGTGGCGATAGTCGATCTCCAGCCCCATTTCCTCGGCATGGGTCTTGGCCACCGGGATATTGCGTTCGGTGGCATCTGCCCCAACCACATAGGCACCAAGCCGGGCCATCGGTTCGGACAACAGCCCGCCGCCACAACCAATGTCCAGAATGCGCAGGCCCGCAAATGGCTTGTCATCCGACAGGTCACGGCCAAATTCTGCGGCGATCTGGCTAGTGATGTAATCCAGCCGCACCGGGTTCATCATATGCAGCGGCTTGAACTTGCCGGTCGGATCCCACCACTCTGCGGCCATCGCGGCGAATTTTTCGACTTCGGATGGATCAACAGAGCTTTGGGTCATATCACGTCTTTCTGATGGCAGGGGCCTGACAGGCATTATATAGTAACCCTATGGACAAAGCCGCAGGAAAAAACAGCGCAGCCGGAGGGCTCTATCCCCCGATCGAACCATATGATCGGCGTATGCTGGATGTGGGCGACGGCCACAAGGTTTATATTGAACAAAGCGGCAATCCAAACGGGATCCCTGTGGTGGTGTTTCATGGCGGTCCCGGTGGCGGATGTTCTCCGCAGATGCGCCGATTCTTTGATCCAAATGCCTATCGCATCATCCTGTTTGATCAACGCGGCTGTGGTCGTTCGCGTCCTCATGCCGAGGTCGAAGCCAACACCACATGGCATCTGATCGCTGACATCGAACATATCCGTCTTACATTGGGGGTGGAACGCTGGATCATTTTTGGCGGCAGCTGGGGGGCCACTCTGGCGCTAATCTATGCCCAGGCGCATCCGTCACGGGTGGCTTGGTTGGTTTTGCGCGGTGTTTTTCTGGCGGAAAAAAGCGAGCTTGATTGGTTTTATGGTGGTGGGGCCGGTCGCTTTTGGCCCGAGTTGTGGGATCAGTTCACCTCGCTGGTGCCAGAGGATGAGCATCACGATTTGATCGGTGCCTATAATCGGCGGCTGTTTTCTGGTGACTATGCCGAAGAGGTGCGTTTTGCCAAAGCCTGGGCCGGGTGGGAAAATGCGTTGGCTTCGATCCAGAACAGGGGGCAAGTGGTGGATGCACCGGCCGATTATGCTCGTGCCTTTGCGCGGCTCGAAAACCACTATTTCGCATACGGGGCGTGGCTGGAAGAGGGGCAGATCCTCAAGAATATGCCAAAGATCGCCCATGTGCCCGGCACCATTGTTCAGGGGCGTCATGACATGATTTGCCCCCCCGCCGCGGCCCATTCCCTGCACAAGCGCTGGCCCAGTTCGATTCTGCGCATGGTGCATTTCGCGGGCCATGCATTGTCAGAGCGTGGCGTGACCGAAGAGCTCACCTATACAATGGATAAGCTGGTCCGGCAGCGAGACACTCTTGGTGCATAGTGCGTTTGTGCACGGAATTCTGTGCGCCGAGACCCATTGTACGAAATCAAAACTCACCTCAGACTAAACCACCAGGCAACCTGACGGGAGGAGAGGTCATGGCAGACCAGCCAAAGATCGAAGCGCGCGAAAATGGACCATTGGTGGCCAAGGGCGTAACCAGCCTGGAAACCGAAGACGGCCAACCCGCTGAGTGCAAACCGGTAATGGGCTTGTGTCGTTGTGGGCACTCAAAAAACAAACCTTATTGTGATGGCAGCCACAACAAAGTTGGGTTTGACAGCAGCTCCGGAACACCAGCAGGGCGCGACCGGCTGATTGCCTACGAAGGGTCACAGGCTACGGTCTATTACAACCCGATGCTGTGTTCTCACGCTGCGGAATGTGGACGGATCGCCAAAAACATCTTCAACCCGGCGGAAAAGCCCTGGGTGCAACCGGACAATGGCACGATGGATGAACTCAGTGCAGTGGTTTCGGCCTGCCCATCAGGGGCACTGTCGTTCAAAGGGGTTGATGGGGCGGCTGAGCATCTGGTGCCGGAAGGCCCTCAAATCCGGGTCGAGAAAAACGGGCCGCTCTGGGTGCATGGGGTCGAGCCGCCGGCCGTGCCGAATGGAGAGGGGCACACCGCACAGAAATACGTGCTGTGCCGCTGCGGTCTTTCCGGCAACAAACCCTTCTGCGATGGATCCCACCGCGATGCGGGGTGGAAAAGCGACGACTGACACCCCATCTCTCCTTAAGTTGTTTTGAGGAGGCAGAAATGATTGAGGCTAAGGCGTTCTGGGACAAGATTGCAGAAAAATACTCCCGCGATCCGATCAAGGACATGGCGAGCTATGAACACAAGCTGGCCAAGACGCAGGATTATATGCGGCCAGACATGAAGGTGCTGGAGTTTGGCTGTGGCACCGGATCCACGGCGCTTTTGCATGCCCCTCATGTGGCTGAATATCATGCGGTGGATTTGTCTTCGGAAATGATCCGCATTGCCCGCGCCAAAGAGGGTGCTGACAAGATCAAGTTTGACGCGGCTGATTTCAGCACCATGCAAATCGAGCCGGAAAGCGTGGACATGGTGCAGGGCCACTCTATCCTGCATCTGCTGGATGACCCGGGCGCGGCCATCCAGAAAGCCTATGCCACGCTGAAACCCGGCGGGGTTTTCGTGACCTCCACTGCCTGCCTGCGCAAGATGTGGCCGCTGCGCCTGATCGCGCCCATCGGTCAAATGCTGAACAAGTTTCCCCATATCGCGTTTTTCAGCGAGGACGATCTGCGTCAGATGATGCGTGAGGCCGGGTTCGAGATTGTCGAAGACTGGAAGCCTAAGGGCAAAATCACGGCGCTTTTCCTGATCGCGAAGAAGCCAGAATAAGGTGAATGTGGGGGCAGGTTGCCTGCCCCCTTGCAATTCCAACCAATCCCGCCTATATCCCCTTTCAACAGCGGCGCGTCGGGGTCCAAACCCGAGGCTCCACCGGTAAGACGAACGGGCCCGCTGGCCCGTTTTTTTGTTTTGGGGGATCGGCAATATCCCGGCCCCAACTAGGAGAATAATGTGAGCGAACTGGTTGCCAAAACCTCATTGGATCAACGCCTGGCCGGCATCGTTCAGCCCGTGATCGAAGGCATGGGCTTTGAGCTGGTACGCCTGCGTTTGCAGGGCAGCAACACGCCGATGCTGCAGATCATGGCCCAGCGTCCCGATGGCGGGATCGAAGTGGATGAATGTGCTGAGATTTCGACCGCGATCAGCGCAGTGCTCGACGTGGAAGACCCGATCGAGGAAAACTATACACTTGAGGTTGGCTCGCCCGGCATCGACCGCCCGCTGACGCGGCTCAAGGATTTCGACAGCTGGCAGGATTATACTGCCAAGATCGAAACCACCGAACTGATCGACGGACGCAAGCGCTTCAGGGGCACCTTGATGGGCACCGAAGGCAATGAAGTGCTGATCGAGATTGAAAACCAGGGCGAGATGGTCACCATCGGCCTTGACTTTGACTGGCTGGCAGATGCCAAGCTGATCATGACCGACGAACTCATCCGTGACGTGCTGCGTGCGCGTAAGGATGCGGGGCAGATTGACGAAGCCCAATTTGACGAAATTCAAGAAATCACCGGTTCCGAGGAGGACTGATCCATGGCAATCACTTCTGCCAACCAGCTAGAGCTGCTGCAAACCGCCGAGGCTGTGGCCCGCGAAAAGATGATCGACCCGGCGCTGGTCATCGAAGCGATGGAAGAAAGCCTCGCCCGTGCCGCCAAGTCGCGTTACGGCGCCGAGATGGACATCCGTGTGTCAATCGACCGCAAGACCGGTCGCGCCACCTTTACCCGTGTGCGCACTGTGGTGGCGGACGAGGAGCTGGAAAACTATCAGGCTGAGTTCACGGTTGAGCAAGCCAAGCAATACATGGAAAATCCCGAAATCGGCGCAACCTTCTCGGAAGAAGTCCCGCCGGTTGAGATGGGCCGTATCGCTGCCCAGTCTGCAAAGCAGGTGATTCTTCAAAAAGTGCGCGAAGCCGAGCGTGATCGTCAGTTCGAAGAGTTCAAAGACCGCGTTGGCACCATTATCAATGGTCAGGTCAAGCGCGAAGAATATGGCAATGTCATCGTTGATGTAGGCACCGGCGAAGCCATCCTGCGCCGCAATGAGAAAATTGGCCGCGAAAGCTATCGCCCGAACGATCGCATTCGCTGCTATGTCAAAGATGTGCGCCGCGAGACCCGTGGCCCGCAGATCTTCCTGTCGCGCACCGCACCGGAATTCATGGCCGAGCTCTTCAAAATGGAAGTGCCGGAAATCTATGACGGTGTGATTGAAATTAAAGCCGTGGCTCGTGACCCCGGTTCGCGCGCAAAAATCGCCGTGATCTCGTATGATAACTCAATCGACCCGGTTGGCGCCTGTGTTGGTATGCGTGGTTCGCGTGTGCAGGCCGTTGTGAACGAACTGCAGGGCGAAAAGATCGACATCATCCCGTGGAACGAAGATCAGCCGACCTTCCTCGTGAACGCGCTGCAGCCGGCCGAAGTGTCGAAAGTGGTTTTGGACGAAGAAGCTGGCAAGATCGAAGTGGTTGTGCCCGATGAACAGCTGTCGCTGGCCATTGGTCGCCGCGGTCAGAACGTGCGTCTGGCTTCGCAACTGACCAACCTCGACATCGACATCATGACTGAGGCCGAGGAATCAGAGCGTCGCCAGAAGGAATTCGCCGAACGCACCGCGCTGTTCATGGAAACCCTCGATCTGGACGAATTCTTTGCCCAGCTGCTGGTGTCCGAAGGCTTCACCAGCCTCGAAGAGGTGGCTTATGTCGAGCTGGACGAGCTGCTGGTCATCGACGGTGTGGACGAAGGCACCGCGCAAGAGCTGCAGACCCGTGCCCGCGAATTCCTGGAAGCCCAGGCTGCCAAAGCGCTGGAAAATGCCCGCGCCATGGGGGCCGAAGACGGCCTGATCGCATTTGAAGGCCTGACTGCGCAGATGGTTGAGGCTCTGGCCGAAGACGGCGTGAAGTCGCTCGAAGACTTCGCCACCTGTGCCGACTGGGAACTGGCTGGCGGCTGGACCACTGTGGACGGGCAGCGCATCAAGGATGATGGTTCGCTCGAGAAATTTGGCCTGTCTCTGGAAGAGGCACAAGACATGGTCATGACCGCTCGCATCATGCTGGGTTGGGTTGATCCGGAAGAGCTGGTTGCTGACGCCGCCGAAGGCGACGACGGCGACGACGCCACCACCGAGGAGGCTGAGGCCTGATCTCAGGCCTCAGAAGTCGGCGCATGACGCGCGGTGGATCCAAATCGCGGCCCCAAGAGCCGGAACGCAAGTGCATCGCGACAGGCGAGAGCCAGCCGAAAGCTGGTCTCATCCGCTTTGTTGTAGGTCCGGATGGAATGGTTGTGCCAGACCTGCTGGACAAGCTGCCCGGACGCGGCATTTATGTCGCGGCCAACCGCGCAGCGATAGCCACGGCGATCAAGAAGGGCCTGTTTTCGCGCGCTGCGCGACAGCAAGTCACCGTGCCAGACGGGCTCTTGGATCTGCTCGAAAAGGGCTACGCCAACCGGGTGGTGCATTTGATCGCCATGGCTCGCAAAGCGGGTCAAGCGGTGGCTGGGTATGAAAAGGTGAAGGACTGGCTTTCCAAGGATCAAGCCAAGGTTCTGATCCAGGCTACAGACGGGTCCGACCGTCAAAAATCGAAACTGCGCCCCCCACGGGAGCGTGACCGCTATATCAACTGCCTGACCGGGGATGAGCTCGGATTGGCGTTTGGGCGGGAAAATGTGATACATGGTGCTCTTGCTGCTGGTGGTTTGGCCTCTCGTGTTGTAGAGGAAGCCAAGAAATTGACAGCAATACGGGCGCTAGACAGCGGCGGTGACAAGGGTCACCGGAAAGGTACGAAGACCAGATGAGCGATAATGACGGCAAAAAGACCCTCGGCCTGCGTGGAAGCCGCCCCGGCCAGGTGAAGCAAAGCTTCAGCCACGGGCGCACCAAGAATGTCGTGGTCGAAACGAAACGCAAGCGCGTTGTTGTGCCCAAGCAGGGTGCAGCAGCCGGTGGTGCCGCGTCGCCTGCTAAAGGGGATCCCCGGAAGCGTCCCGGTGGTATTTCCGATGCGGAAATGGAACGTCGCCTGAAGGCATTGCAGGCTGCCAAAGCCCGTGAAGCTGGTGAGAAAGTCAAACGCGAAGCCGAAGAAAAGGCGCGCGAGGAAGAGCGTCGTCGCCGCCGCGAAGAGGCTGAGGCCAAAGAGCGTGCCGAGCGTGAACGCGAAGAAGCTCTGAAAGCCAAGGCAGAAGAAGAGGCGCGCAAGAAGCGTGAGGCCGAAGAAGCAGCCAAACGTCCAAAAGCCGCTCCGAAACCGGATCCCGCTGCCGCGCAGGCTGCCGAGGCTCGTGGGGCCAAAACGCCGTCCGCGACCACTCGGAAAAAAGATGACCGTGGCAATGCAGATGCCCAACGCCAGAACCGCAGCAAAGGCCGCGACGACAACCGTCGTTCCGGCAAGCTGACCCTGAACCAGGCGCTGTCTGGTGATCGCGGCGGCCGCCAGCGTTCGGTTGCGTCGATGCGCCGTCAGCAAGAGCGCGCCCGTCAGAAAGCCTTGGGCGGCAATGTTGAGCGTGAAAAGGTTGTGCGCGACGTGCAGGTGCCTGAGGCGATTGTCGTCTCTGAACTTGCCAACCGTATGGCGGAACGCGTGGCTGACGTTGTTAAATCGCTCATGAAAATGGGCATGATGGTTACGCAGAACCAATCGATCGACGCGGATACCGCTGAATTGATCATTGAAGAGTTCGGCCACAAGATTGTCCGCGTGTCGGATGCCGACGTGGAAGACGTGATCCATCAGGTCGAGGACAAGGAAGAAGATCTGGAATCGCGTGCGCCGGTCATCACCATCATGGGTCACGTTGACCATGGTAAGACCTCGCTGCTCGACGCAATCCGTGACGCAAAAGTGACCGCAGGTGAAGCCGGTGGCATCACCCAGCACATCGGTGCCTATCAGGTGCAGACCGATGATGGGGTAACGCTGAGCTTCCTCGATACGCCGGGCCACGCTGCGTTTACCTCGATGCGTGCCCGTGGTGCGCAGGTGACGGATATTGTTGTGCTTGTTGTGGCCGCAGATGACAGCGTCATGCCGCAAACCATCGAAGCCATCAACCACGCCAAGGCGGCCGAAGTGCCGATGATCGTGGCGATCAACAAATGCGATAAACCCGCTGCGGACCCGGACAAGGTGCGTGCCGAGCTTCTGCAACACGAAGTGATTGTTGAGAAAATGTCGGGTGAAGTGCAGGACGTTGAAGTCTCTGCCGTCACCGGCCAGGGTCTTGACGCGCTGCTCGAAGCCATTGCGCTGCAATCCGAGATCCTTGAGCTCAAGGCCAACCCCGAACGCGCCGCATCTGGCGCCGTGATCGAGGCTCAGCTTGATGTGGGCCGTGGTCCTGTTGCCACCGTTCTGGTGCAGAACGGAACGCTGAAGCAGGGTGATATCTTTGTTGTGGGTGAGCAATGGGGCCGCGTGCGCGCCTTGATCAACGACAAGGGTGATCGCGTGAAAGAAGCCGGTCCGTCGGTTCCGGTTGAGGTTCTTGGCCTCAACGGCACCCCGGAAGCCGGCGACGTTCTGAACGTTGTGGACACCGAAGCACAGGCCCGTGAGATCGCGGAATACCGTGAGCACGCCGCGAAAGAAAAACGCGCTGCTGCCGGTGCTGCGACCACGCTGGAACAGATGATGGCCAAAGCGAAAGCCGACAAGGATGTGGCAGAGCTTCCGATCCTCGTGAAGGCCGATGTGCAGGGTTCTGCCGAAGCCATCGTTCAGGCGATGGAGAAGATCGGCAACGACGAGGTGCGCGTGCGCGTCCTGCACTATGGTGTGGGCGCGATCACTGAAACCGATATTGGCCTGGCCGAAGCGTCGGGATCGCCGGTCATTGGCTTTAACGTTCGTGCCAACACGCCCGCTCGTAACAGCGCCAACCAGAAGGGCGTCGAGATCCGTTACTATTCGGTGATCTATGACCTTGTGGATGATGTTAAAGCTGCTGCGTCTGGTCTGCTGTCTGCCGAGGTGCGTGAGAACTTCATCGGGTATTCTGAGATCCGCGAAGTCTTCAAAGTGTCGGGCGTCGGCAAAGTTGCCGGTTGTCTGGTCACCGAAGGTGTGGCTCGCCGTTCGGCTGGTGTGCGCCTGTTGCGTGACAACGTGGTGATCCACGAAGGCACGCTGAAGACGCTGAAACGCTTCAAGGATGAGGTGAAGGAAGTTCAGTCTGGTCAGGAATGCGGTATGGCGTTCGAGAACTATGACGACATCCGCCCTGGTGACGTGATCGAGATCTTCGAACGTGAAGAGATCGCCCGGACCTTGGATTGATCCTATTGAAATCAAACGGAAAGGCGCCCCATATTGCGGGCGCCTTTTTTGTTTGTGGGAAGTGGTCGCAAATAAAAAAGGGATGGTCACCGCCATCCCTTGATACCAAATACCAATTTGCAACTTGGCCTGATTAAGCGGCTTTGGCCTGAGTGGCGGGCCGACCGGCCATCAGGCGTCCGTCAACTTTGATGACGATCCGCCCATCAGAGAGCGTTTTCACGTAATGGCCTTGCACCATGACGCAGCTCCCCAGAATGATGGTTCTCATCATGACTAATCCCCCTTAGTCATCTGAAGGTATGCACACTATGCCACAGTTTTGTGATCAACAGGTAAGAGTTTGTAAATCCACCCGAAATCTACAACCAATCGCGCAGTATTGGGATAAGTGGTATGTCTGCCGGGGGCATAGGATATTCTCTAAGGGCTTGAGGCCGCACCCATTTTAGGGCCTGCCCTTCCTTTGGATGAGGCTGTCCCTCCCATTTGCGGCAGGCAAAAACCGGCATCAGCAAATGGAAATTATCATAGCTGTGGCTGGCAAAGGTCAATGGCGCGAGGCATGAAGCCCAGGTATCGATTCCCAATTCTTCATGCAACTCACGAACAAGCGCGGCTTCGGGTGTTTCCCCCAGCTCGACTTTGCCGCCGGGAAATTCCCACAGACCCGCCATCGATTTACCTTCGGGGCGCTGGGCCAACAGGACGCGGCCATCGGCGTCTATAAGCGCCACGGCGGATACGAGTACGGTCTTGATGCTCATCTGATCTCCAAGAGGTGTCGCCACAAAACCAGTATACTAGAAAACTAGTTTTCTGGTTTTGTAAGCAAAAGGTTAAGAGCGGTAATCGGCGTTGATCTGGATATAGGCGTGGGTCAGATCGCAGGTCCAGACAGTGCTCTTGCCTTCACCCAGACCGAAATCGACCGTGATCACGATATCATCACCCTTGAAACACGCCGCACCGTCCTCTTCGCGATAGTCAGGCGACACCCAGCCTTTTTCAGCGACCAGGATATCTCCGAATGAGATCGACAACCTGTCCCGCTCTGCATAGGCGCCCGACTTGCCGATCGCGGCAACAATCCGACCCCAGTTGGGATCTTCACCCGCCACGGCGGTTTTCACCAATGGCGAGTTGGCAATGGCGAGCGCATGGATCTTGGCATCTGCATCAGACCGGGCACCGGTCACGCGAATTTCGACAAATTTTGTTGCCCCTTCGCCGTCTTTAACGACCTGATGCGCCAGATCGAGCATGACCGCGTTCAACGCGTCGCGGAACACCGCATTTTCGAGGCCGACTTCAGCGCCTGACGCGCCTGTGGCTGCCAGCAAGAGCGTGTCTGATGTCGATGTGTCGCTGTCCACGGTGATCGCGTTGAATGTTGTGTCGGTCAGATCTGAGAGCATCGACTGCAAGTCAGCTTGCGCAACCTTGGCATCGGTGAAGATGAACACCAGCATGGTGGCCATGTCAGGGGCAATCATGCCCGAGCCTTTGGCGATGCCTGCGATATGCACTGTGCGATCACCGACTTTCACCTCAGCCTTGGATCCCTTGGCAAAGGTGTCCGTGGTGCGAATGGCCTCGGCGGCGTCTTTCATGGCGTCTGGGGTCAGCAGCCCTTTAAGCTCATCGATTTTCGCGACAATGCGGTCATGGGGCAGGGGTTCGCCAATCACCCCGGTTGAGGCGGTGAAGACGCGTGAGCTGGGTACACCCAAAACGTCTGATACAGCGCTGGTGATTGCCTCAACCGATCCTGTTCCGGCGGCACCAGTAAACGCGTTGGAGTTACCTGCATTGACCAGAAAAGCGGCGCCTTCGCTCGCATCCCCTCCAAGCTTGGCCTGACAGTCCAGCACGGGTGCGGAGCGGGTAGAGGATTTGGTGAACGTCCCGGCGATTGTGGTGCCCGGGGCAAGCTCGGCCAACATCACATCCAGACGATCCGCATATTTCACACCCGCTTTTGCCGCAGCAAACCGCGCCCCAGCCACAACTGGCAGATCGGGAAATGCGTCAGGTGCCAGAGGCGCAATGTCATGCACATGGTTCTTTGCGTCAGCCAGTTGCTGCTTGAGCTTGCGAACCTTCTTTTTCAGCTTCGCGATCTTCTTGGTTTTACCCATTCCGTTCCCCTTTATTGGTCGAGCAGCGACAAATTGCCAAGGGCTGCGGGGTCGATGGTGTTCAGATCAACCCGGTCGATGTTGGCCGCATCCAGAAGCTTTTGGACAGCCATTTCCACCGCATCGGTTTCGATCTTCACAGCCAGTTCTTCACGTACCTCGTCCAAGGGCGGGGCACCTTTCATGCGGGTTTCATTCAGCTTGACCACATGCCAGCCGAACTGGGTTTCCACCGGGGCCGAGACATTTCCGGGCTCAAGGGTCAAAACGGCGTCTTCAAAAGGTTTCACCATCATACCCTTGCCAAACCAGCCAAGGTCGCCGCCATTGGGGCCAGAGGGGCCGGTGGAGTGCTCTTTGGCGAGTTCCGCGAAATCCGCACCCGCCTCCAGCTCTACAATCAATTCCTTTGCCTTTTCTTCGGCTTCCACCAGAATATGGGCGGCGTGAAACTCTTTGGTTGGCTCGGCGTCGGCATAGGCTTCATCATAAGCTGACTGAAGCGCCTCTTCGGTGACGGCGGTAGAAATCACTTCGTCCACTTTTTCGGTGGCGATGACCGAGCGGCGTTGGTTTTCAAGTTGAAGTTCTGCACGGTGGCTCAATTCGCCAATGGCTTGCCCCAGAACGGTTTGCTGGATCACCTGTTCGAGCAAACCTTGCAGCAAAACGTCATTGGGAAGGTTCTGATATTGCGGTGACAAACCCTGACGCGCGACGATCAAATGGCCAAGGGTGATGTCTTCACCATTCACGTTGGCTAGAACGGTTGCGCCATTTGCGTCGATTTTTACCATTTCGGCCGGTGCTTCCTCGACGTTGCCTGTCTCTTGTGCATGGGCAGGCAGGCCAATCATCAACGAAAGAGCGGTTCCCAGCAGGATGGTGGTGCGTTTCGACATGAAATTCTCCCTCAGAGCGGGCCGGATGGCCCGGCAACATTGACTATTTTGTACCCGACGCTTACATCGCTTTGAGGCTTGAGAGCGCTGGTTCTTGGGCTCCTTGATAGGGGGCCGAACGGGGACGGGCAAGAACCCTCTGGTCAGACCAGCGACAAACCGTATTGAGGCACAATAATATGCTTGGAAAAATCGCCCGCGCCGTCTTTGGAACCCCCAATGACCGCAAGATCAAGGCCACTCGCCCAACCGTGGCGAAGATCAACGCGCTGGAAGAAGAATTTGCGGCCCTGTCCGATGAGGGCATCAAGGCAAAAACCGAAGAATTCAAGAAACGCGTGGCTGAAGGTGAGAAACTCGACGCCATTCTGCCCGAGGCCTTCGCCAACTGTCGCGAAGCTGCCAAGCGGGCACTTGGCCTGCGCGCATTTGACACACAGTTGATGGGTGGGATGTTCCTGCATCAGGGCAATATCTCGGAAATGAAGACCGGTGAGGGTAAAACCCTCGTGGCAACCTTCCCGGCTTATCTGAACGCGCTCACCGGCAAAGGTGTGCATATCGTGACGGTGAACGATTATCTGGCCCGTCGTGACGCCGAATGGATGGGCAATGTGTTCGAAGCGCTGGGCATGACCACTGGTGTGATCTATCCGCAGCAGCCTGATGACGAAAAACGCGCGGCTTATGTTTGTGACGTGACCTATGCCACCAATAACGAGCTTGGGTTCGATTATCTGCGCGACAACATGAAATCCGACCTCAAGGATATGTCGCAGCGCGGGCATAACTTTGCCATCGTCGACGAAGTGGACTCGATCCTGATTGATGAGGCGCGGACACCGCTGATCATCTCTGGCCCGTCCGAAGATCGTTCGGAAATGTATGTGACCGTTGACGGCCTGATCCCTGAGCTGCGTGAAGAGCATTTCACCATTGATGAAAAAGCCCGCAGCGCAACCTTCACGGAAGAGGGGAATGAATTTTTGGACGAGCTGGTGCATGCCAAGGGTTTGCTGCCAGAAGAGCAATCGCTCTATGATGCGGAAAGCACCACCCTGGTACACCACCTGAACCAGGGCCTGCGCGCGCATAAACTTTTCAATCGCGACAAGGACTATATCGTTCGTGATGGCGAAGTGGTTCTGATCGACGAATTTACTGGCCGGATGATGGCAGGTCGTCGTCTGTCTGACGGTCTGCATCAGGCCATCGAAGCCAAAGAAGGCTGCAAGACCCAGCCGGAAAACGTGACCCTCGCGTCCGTGACCTTCCAGAACTATTTCCGTCTTTACAATGTGTTGTCCGGAATGACCGGCACTGCGCTGACCGAAGCCGATGAATTTGAGGAAATCTATGGTCTGGGTGTGGTCGAAGTGCCCACCAACAAGCCGATTGCCCGGATTGACGAACATGATGCCGTCTATCGCACCGGGGTCGAGAAATTCAACGCCATCGTTGAAGAGATCCAGAAGGCCAATGAAAAGGGTCAGCCGATCCTTGTGGGGACCACTTCGATCGAGAAATCCGAGTTCCTGTCTGATCTTCTCAACAAAGCCAAGGTGAAACACGATGTTCTGAACGCTCGTCAGCACGAGCGCGAGGCGCAGATCGTGGCGGATGCCGGCAAGCTGGGCGCAGTGACCATCGCCACCAACATGGCGGGCCGCGGTACCGACATTAAGCTTGGCGGCAATGTCGAGTTCAAGATCATGGAAGCGATCGAAGCCAATCCCGACGCTGACCCGGCTGAGATCCGCACGCAGGTTGAAGAGGCGCACAAATCTGACGAACAGGCAGTTAAAGACGCAGGTGGCCTGTTCGTGCTGGCCACTGAACGCCATGAAAGCCGCCGGATCGACAACCAGCTGCGCGGCCGTTCCGGTCGTCAGGGTGACCCGGGCCGTTCTTCCTTCTTCCTGTCATTGGAAGACGACCTAATGCGGATCTTTGGATCTGAACGTCTGGAGAAAGTGCTCTCGACGCTGGGCATGAAAGAAGGCGAAGCCATTGTGCACCCTTGGGTGAACAAGTCGCTCGAACGTGCGCAGGCCAAAGTCGAAGGGCGCAACTTCGACATTCGTAAGCAGCTGTTGAAATTCGATGACGTGATGAATGACCAGCGGAAGGCCATCTTTGGCCAGCGCATGGAGATCATGGAAACTGAGGACCTGTCCGAGATTGTCGGCGATATGCGTCACCAGATGATCGACGATATGGTGGATGGCTATATGCCGCCGAAATCCTATGCAGATCAGTGGGATACGCAGGGGCTTCATGATGGTGTTGTCGAAAACCTGAGCATGGATCTGCCGGTGATCGACTGGGCCGGCGAAGAAGGTGTGGACGATGATGTGATCCGCGAACGCCTGTATGATGCGTCGGACGAGATGATGGCGAAGAAAGCCGTTGATTTCGGACCTGAGAACATGCGCTCGATCGAAAAGCAGATCCTGCTGCAGACCATCGACACGAAATGGCGTGAACACCTTCTGACGCTGGATCACCTGCGCTCGGTTGTGGGTTTCCGTGGCTATGCGCAGCGCGACCCGCTGAGCGAATACAAAAACGAAGCCTTCCAGCTGTTTGAAAGCCTGCTGGATGGGTTGCGCCTGGATGTCACCAAACGCCTCTCGCAGATCCGTCCGATGACAGAAGAAGAGCAGGCGGCGATGATGCAGCAGATGGTCCAGCAGCAACAGGCCAATATGGCCGCCGCAGATGCGTCTGAGCAGGCACAGGCCGCTGCCGATGGCGGGTTTGACGAAAACAACCCGGCGACCTGGGGCAACCCGTCGCGCAACGATGCCTGCCCCTGTGGGTCCGGCAAGAAATTCAAACATTGCCACGGCAAGATCTAAGGTGGAACCATCTGATATGACTGAATCCAAACGCATCGTTCTGTCCAGCGACCATGCTGACATCGCGCTTCGCCAGACCATTGCCGAGCATGTCGCCGCCAAGGGGTGGGATGTGATCGATATCGGTCCCACCACGTCCGAAAGCACTCATTACCCCAAGCACGGTGAAGAAGCGGCGCGGCGTATTGCGTCAGGTGAGTGCCAGCTGGGCATCATTCTGTGTGGTACCGGTCAGGGCATCATGATGGCGGCAAACAAGGTAAAGGGCATTCGTTGCGGTGTCTGTTCCGACACGTTTTCTGCCCGCATGATCCGTGAGCACAATGATGCGAACATGCTTTCGATTGGTGCGCGCGTGATTGGTGAGGGTCTCGCGCTGGATATTGTGGACGCATTCCTGTCTGCCGAATTCGAAGGCGGCCGCCACGCGACTCGCGTCGATATGATCAAGGCGATCGAGGAATAGTGGTTCTCCCAATCATGCCTTTTGTCTTGCTTTGAATCTGTTTCCATCGGGGCAAAAATAGGGCGTGATTGTTTATCCTATTGAAGATAAACGAAAATTGCAGTGATAACGCTTGTCCAAATCCGTTATTGCTCCCCAAAACCGGCACATTCCTCTGCCAGTGTTAGGGAGAATCGGACTCAGAGGAGACAGTCATGCGCAACATCGTGGGGCAGTTGAAAGCGATTGACCTGAAAAGCGTCGACCTGAAAGGCATCGATAAGAAACGAATGGGCACTGCAGCGGTGACCTTGGTGGTTGCGCTGGGTGCAGGATATTACATGCAGGCAGGCAAGCCTGCCGCCTCTCAGGGCCAACCAACTGTGGCAATGCCGGTGCAGACCGCCTCGGTTATGCCCGTATCCACAGATGAACCTGTCGAAGCGGCAATTGCCGCATCGCCTGCAGAGATCGCAGGGGCAGCTGATTCCACGACTTTGGCAGAAGAAGCGCTGGCAGATGTCTCCATGGCGGATGAAATTCCGCCCGCGAACGTCGTTCTTGAAGCAAATGTGGTGCAGGATGAAGTTGCGTCTGCCCAGGCCCTTGATCCTGCATCGGAAGATGTAGGAACGAATGAGGTATTTGATCTTGCCGCGCTTGAAACCACGCCTCCTAGCCCGGTTGAATCCAATGCAGCCCCACTTGCAGAAAACGCGTGTGAACCGGTTCTGACAGCGGTGGCCAGTGATATGGCGATGATGACGGTGACAATCTCTGCTCCGTGCCATGCAAACGCAACGGTAGAATTTGCGCATGAAGGCCTGCGCTTTTCCGAACGTCTGGATGAAAATGGCGAGGTCTCGCAGCTTGTGCCAGCGTTGTTGCCAGAGGCAAAAGTGACCGCTTATCTGGACGATGATTCAAGCGCCGAAGTCGAATTGACCATTCCCGAAGCCAGCCAGTATTACCGTGCCGCTCTTGTCTGGCAGGGCGCAACCGGTCTGCAACTGCACGCCTTCGAAGAAGGGGCAGATTACGGACAAGAGGGCCACCTTTGGTCTGAGGCACCGGGCAATACAGCACGTTCCAAATCGGGGCTGGGTGGATATGTCACCATGCTGGGTACTGTTGCCAAGGGTTATGCCGCGGATGTTTATACATTTCCGGCTTATCTGATGCGATCGCTCACTGGCCCCAAACTTTCGATTGAAGCGCATGTTCTTGAAAACACATGTGAAAACAATATTGAAGCTGTGTATTTGCGTGCCGATGGCAGCAATGCGCCAACCCAAATGCCAGTAGAAATCTTTGCGCCCGGGTGCGATGCGATTGGGGAGTATCTTGTTCTGCAGGACATGCCAAAAGCTCTGCAAATTGCCTTGAAGTGACACACAACTGCGTGCAGTCAGGCAACAAACTGCCTGACTCACAACAGATGGTCTGTTGTCCCCGCGCCAACTGCTGCATACTCTCGTCAATTCTAATCGAACGTTGCAGAGGCAGACCATGAACTATCTGCGTGCGGCCATATGCGCCGCACTTTTTCTTGCTTGGCAGGGAGGACATGCCAAGGCAGAGGATATCTCCCTTATCGCGCGTGACGGGTCGATTACCCTTTCCGGAAATCTGATCGGTTATGATGGTGAGTTTTACCGCATCGAGACGGAATATGGCATCCTGACCGTGGATGGTTCGGGGGTGCGTTGCGAAGGTCCTGGCTGCCCCAATCTGGGGGCCTATGTTGCAGATCTGGTGATTTCTGGGGCGCATGAACTTGGGGCGATTCTCATGCCTGCCTTGGTCGAAGGGTTCGCCCTGCGACAGGGGTATGCGCTGAAGCGCGAAGAGCAGCAGGCTGGGCGTGTGCAATACACGCTTTACGAAGGTGACGCCGGACAGAAAGCCGCCCAGATCACCATTCAACTGGGGTCCTCAAACGAAGGGTTTGCGGATTTGCTTGGTCATAAGGCGGATATCGTTCTGTCACAGCGTGAAGTCAATTCCCGAGAGCGTGTGATGGCCTATGAGGCGGGGCTCGGAGATTTAAACAGTCGGCGACAAGAGCGTGTATTGGCACTGAACGGATTGGTCCCAGTGGTTTCCCCGGGCAATCCGGTGCGCCGCCTGTCGATGTCCCAGCTTGCCGCGATTTATGCTGGCAAGATCACCAGCTGGCAAGAGTTGGGGGGAGAGGATGCGCCCATAACCCCTTATTTGCAGGCGGAGGGGACAGGCTTTGCGCCCATTTTCGAGAAAAAAGTGATCTCGGCACAAGGTACACGCTTGTCCGATCGTGTCGTTCGCGTGCAAAGCGATGCGGCCCTGCTGGATGCTGTCGTGCGGGATCCATTTGGATTGGGTATCGCGCCATATACCCGTCAGGGTAACAATGAGATTGTCCAGCTTTCAGGACGGTGCGGGTTTGGTGTTGATGCAACTGAACTGGCGATCAAAGCAGAAGATTACCCACTGACCACCCCTATTTACCTTTACCTTCCAGAACTGCGCTTGCCGCAGCTGGGCAGAGAACTTCTGACTTACCTGCGCAGTGAAGCCGCGCAGCTGGTGACGCGCCGGGCAGGATATGTGGATCAGGCAATGTCGGTGGTGCCGCTGTCTCATCAGGGGGACCGGCTGGCGAATGCGATTGCGATGGCAGGGGACGAGATCACTCTTGAGGAATTGCAGCGCTTGTCGCGCTTTGTCACGCGGCAAAGCCGCTTGTCCCTGACGTTCCGCTTTGAAGGTGGCTCTACCTATCTGGATGCGCCGTCACGGTCCAATGTAACTCTGCTGGCGCGTGCGCTTGAGGCAGGGCGATTTGACGGGCGCAAGATGAGCTTTGTTGGATTTTCAGACGGTCAGGGTGCCGCTGCGCAGAACCTCAATCTGTCTCGTAAACGTGCGGATGCAGTGCGGCAGGCCGTTCTGGCTGAGGCAGAAGGGTTAGACACCACGCGCGTGGCGCTAGGGGTCGAGGCGTTCGGGGAGGCTTTGCCCATGGCGTGTGACGAAAGCGCCTGGGGGCGGGGAGTGAACCGACGGGTGGAAATTTGGCTGGATTGATCTCGCGTCTTTTTGCTTTTGAACGACTGTCAGAGGTACCCTTGTGCACGGAAGCTCAGTTCATCTGATTTTCCGACCACAAGGTGATCATGCAGTGAAATTCCCAGTGCAGTAGCGGCCTGTTCCACTTGGCGCGTCATCTGCATGTCGCTTTCTGATGGGGTTGGATCCCCCGAAGGGTGGTTGTGGACAAGGATAAGCGCCGAGGCATTCAGCTCTAGCGCCCGCTTAACCACCTCGCGTGGATAGACCGGAACGTGATCCACAGTGCCTTGCGCCTGTTCTTCATCTGCGATCAGCACGTTTTTCGTATCGAGATACAGAACTCGGAACTGCTCGGTTTGCCGATGCGCCATGGTGGTGTGGCAATAATCGACCAGACTGTCCCAGGATGAGATCACATGTCGCTGCATCACGCGGGACCGGGCCAGCCGGTGCGCTGCCGCCTCGACAATCTTGAGTTCTGTGATCACCGATGGCCCGATGCCATGGAGTTCTTGCAGGCGCGAAACCGGGGCAGAGATCACTCCGTTGAAATCTCCGAATCGGTCAAGCAGGCGTCGGGCCATAGGTTTTACATCCTGACGTGGGATCGCACGGAAGAGCACCAGTTCCAGCATTTCATAGTCGGGCAGGGCGGCTGCCCCGCCTGTCATGAACCGCTCCCGCAGGCGCTTGCGGTGATCCTTGATATAGGAGGGCAGGCGCCCTTTCTCTTGTTTGACAGGAACCGGCAGGGCCTCATCCGTGTCAAACAAACTCATGGGCTTTTCGCCAAAAGAAAAGGGTTGGTGCGTCATACACCAACCCTTGCATAGCTTTGGTAAAGCAATGGTTAAGGCAAACCAGCTTTAAGAGGTCATCCCATCCCAGAAACTGCGCACCTTCGAAAAGAAGTTCGAGCTTTCCGGGTTGTTCTCTTCAGACAGTTTTTCAAACTCGCGCAAAAGCTCTTTCTGTTTCGAGGTCAGGTTGACCGGCGTTTCCACCGACAATTCGATATACATGTCGCCGGACGGACCACCGCGCAGACCGGGCATGCCTTTTCCGCGCAGACGCATCTGACGGCCAGATTGGCTGCCAGCCGGGATCTTCACCCGAGACCGGCCACCATCAATGGTGGGTACTTCGATATCCCCACCCATTGCGGCAGAGGTCATTGAGACCGGGATGCGGCAATGCAAGTGCGTGCCTTCACGATCAAAGAGCGCATGGGGTGTGACCTCGATGAAGATATAAAGATCACCAGTTGGACCACCCCGCAGCCCCGCCTCGCCTTCACCAGCCAGGCGAATACGCGTGCCGGTTTCCACCCCGGCTGGGATGTTTACGGACAGCGAGCGTTCTTTTTCCTTGCGACCAGCACCGCCACAGGATTTGCACGGGTTCTTGATCATTTGACCCATGCCCTGACAGGTTGGGCAGGTACGTTCGACAGTAAAGAAACCTTGCTGTGCGCGAACCTTGCCCATGCCAGAGCAGGTTGGACACATGGTCGGTTCAGCACCGCTTTCAGCACCAGACCCGTCACATTCGTCACAGCTGACCGACGTAGGGACGTTGATGGTCTGTTGCAGGCCCGTATAGGCTTCTTCCAGGGTTACACGCAGGTTATAGCGCAGATCCGAGCCACGTTGCGCCCGCGACCGGCCACCACCGCCACGTTGTCCGCCCATGAAATCCCCGAAGAGATCGTCGAACACATCGGAAAATGAGCTGGCGAAATCGCCCTGGCCGCCATATCCACCGCCCGGACGACCACCCATGCCACCCTCGAACGCCGCATGACCATAACGGTCATAGGCGGCTTTCTTGTCGGCATCTTTCAACACCTCATAAGCTTCGTTCACTTCTTTGAATTGAGCTTCGGCGTTGGGATTGTCAGAGTTGCGATCCGGGTGCAGCTCTTTTGCCTTCTTGCGATAGGCTTTCTTGAGCTCATCAGCAGACGCGCCTTTGGCGGCCCCCAGAACTTCGTAGTAGTCACGTTTTGCCATTAAATTCTCCCTTGGGGAGGGGGTTGGCCCGCACTTGGCAGGCCAACCGTTACCTAGAGAGACTTACGACCGCTTGTCGTTGTCGAGGTCTTCGAAGTCGGCATCTACGATGTCGTCATCAGCGGCGCGCGGACCGTCTTCGCCTTCCGGCTCTTCACCTTCAGCTTCGGCTTGTTGCGATTTGTAGATCGCTTCGCCAAGCTTCATGGCAGCTTCGGTCACGTTCTGAACGCCCGCTTTCAGCTTGTCAGCCGTCGCGTCCTCTTTGTCGAGGTCGTCTTTCAGTGCGGCAATGGCCAGCTCGATCGCTTCGATCGTGGTTGGGTCGACTTTGTCGGCATGCTCTTCCATCGACTTTTCGGTCGAGTGGATCAGGCTTTCGGCCTGGTTGCGAGCCTCAACAAGTTCCTTGCGCTCTTTGTCGGCCTCGGCGTTGGCTTCAGCGTCTTTCACCATTGCTTCGATGTCGTCATCTGACAGACCGCCCGAGGCTTGGATGGTGATTTTCTGCTCTTTGCCAGTGCCTTTGTCCTTGGCGCCCACTTCCACGATGCCGTTGGCGTCGATGTCGAAGGTCACTTCGATCTGCGGCAGGCCGCGCGGTGCCGGCGGGATGTCCTCGAGGTTGAACTGGCCGAGGATCTTGTTGTCGGCGGCCATTTCGCGTTCACCTTGGAACACGCGCAAGGTCACGGCGTTCTGGTGGTCTTCCGCGGTTGAGAAGATCTGCGACTTTTTGGTCGGGATCGTGGTGTTGCGGTCGATCAGGCGGGTGAACACGCCACCCAGCGTCTCGATGCCCAGCGACAGCGGGGTCACGTCGAGCAGCACAACGTCTTTCACGTCACCTTGCAGAACGCCGGCCTGAATGGCGGCGCCCATGGCAACCACTTCGTCCGGGTTCACACCTTTGTGTGGCTCTTTACCGAAAAATTTGGTGACCTCTTCGATCACTTTCGGCATGCGGGTCATACCACCCACCAGAACCACTTCGTCAATGTCGCCGGTCGAGAGACCTGCGTCTTTCAGCGCAGCCTGACAGGGCTTGATCGAGCGTTTGATCAGGTCCGATACGAGGCTCTCCAGCTTGGCGCGGGTCAGTTTCATGACCATGTGCAGCGGGGCACCATCAGCGCCCATCGAGATGAACGGCTGGTTGATTTCGGTCTGTGAGGCCGACGACAGCTCGATCTTGGCTTTTTCAGCGGCTTCTTTCAGGCGCTGCAGGGCCATCTTGTCTTTCGACAGGTCGACCTGGTTTTCCTTTTTGAACTCATCGACCAGATACTGGACGATGCGCATGTCGAAGTCTTCACCACCGAGGAAGGTGTCACCGTTGGTCGATTTTACTTCAAACAGGCCATCGTCGATTTCCAGGATGGTCACGTCGAAGGTACCACCACCAAGGTCATAGACCGCGATGGTCTGGGTCTGCTCTTTGTCCAAACCGTAGGCCAGAGCGGCGGCGGTCGGTTCGTTGATGATACGCAGCACTTCGAGGCCAGCAATCTTGCCGGCGTCTTTGGTGGCCTGACGCTGGGCGTCGTTGAAGTAAGCAGGAACGGTGATGACCGCTTGGGTCACGTCTTCGCCGAGGTATGATTCAGCGGTTTCTTTCATCTTACCAAGAATAAAGGCCGAGATTTGCGAGGGCGAATACTTCTGGCCAGCGGCCTCAACCCATGCGTCACCATTACCACCATCAACGATGGAATAGGGGACGAGTTTCTTGTCTTTCTCGACAGCCGGGTCCTGCATGTTGCGGCCAATCAGGCGCTTTACAGCAAACACAGTGTTGTCGGGGTTGGTGACGGCCTGACGTTTGGCGGGTTGACCAACAAGGCGTTCTTCGTCCTTGAAGGCAACAATTGAAGGCGTCGTACGTGCGCCTTCTGCGTTTTCAATTACTCGCGGTTGCGAGCCGTCCATGATGGCGACACAGGAGTTGGTGGTCCCGAGGTCAATACCAATGACTTTGGCCATGCTCAAAATCCTCTTCTAGGCGATGTTGAAGGAACCGGCCTTGCGAAGCACCGGCCCCTGATCCCAATTTTCAAGCCGGAAACGGATCGTCCAATCCCGGCGTCGAAGCGTATATAAGTAGGCTGAATGGGTGCTGCAAGCGTTCAAACACAGCGTTCTGCGCAAAAAAGCGAGTCATTTTCAGTGTTTTGGCAATGAAAGCGTAAGAAATGGAAGCAATGGATCTGGGCGGGGCAAAACTTTTCAAGCACATGCTGGATCGGAACCAGCAGGAAGTGGTGGTCAATCGGGTCCGTGATGTTGTGGCCCAAGTGCCACTTTTTCATCCGGTCACCGCGTCTGGCAGGCGAATGTCGGTACGGATGACTTCGTGTGGGCGATTGGGTTGGGTCAGTGACCGGCAGGGATATCGCTATGAAACGCACCATCCGAATGGAACATCGTGGCCCAAGATCCCGGATGAGATTCAGGACGTGTGGAAACAGGTGTCTGACTGTGACGTGGTACCGGACAGCTGCCTGCTGAATTTCTATGGTGAAGGGGCGAAAATGGGCATGCATCAGGACCGGGACGAAGGGGATTTCAGTTTTCCGGTTGTGTCGATCAGCCTCGGGGATGACGCGCTGTTTCGTATCGGAGGCACCGCGCGGGGAGGCAAGACGCAATCAGCCTGGCTGGGATCGGGGGATGTGCTGGTGTTGAAAGGTGCGGCCCGGCTGGCCTATCACGGCATTGACCGGCTGCGGTTTCGCTCAAGTGATCTGCTTAAGGATCATGGACGGATCAATTTGACCCTGCGTGTGGTGCGATGAGGTTGGTCAGCGCGGAGTAATGGAGCAGCACCCGGAAAGGGCCTCTTGTCCGTCAACTGTATCAAGCAGAATGTCCACACTCAGACCATATCCACGATCCGACATGCCATCGTGACACTCTTCGCGGCGCAGGTTCATCAGCGTTTCGCGGGGCCCGTCCTCGCCGCGCATCCAGTAACGGTCAGGTCGCCCGGATGTCATTGTGGTCATCGAGAGGCGAAAGTGTTGTTCCCCTTCATCCATACGCTCAAGAACCAGCGTGTCTTCGCCACTGCCATGCAGGTCCCAGAAGGGTTCTGTCCCATAGCAATCAAGCGGCCAGGGCATCATCCCCCAGTCCTGGCCGGGCTGGCGCGCGAGATATCGAAGAGAGACCCAGCCCGCCCGCTCATCAATATTCACCATGCCCCAAGTCAGGTCGCTGGAAATGGATACGATTTCGATCCCAGTGCGATCAGGAGGAAAAGCGCCCAAAATTTCGGCGCCGGTAGTGGGGTGCTCGCGGACATTCAGAACATCGTCAGAAGCTACATTTGAGACATCGTATAGCGCAGGATAGGAATCGGGCATTGCCGCGACGGGTATGAGCCACAGAAAAAGCGATGCCAGGAACCTCAACCGCGCGCGCCCCAACTGACGGAAGCATGTCTGCGCGAATAATGTTCCCCCAACAGCCCGATCACCAGCAGCACGAGTGACAGGTAAAACGGATAGGACGTCGATGAATAATGTGGATTGTAGTTCACAAAGACATATCCACGCGCCTGGTCAATAATGTGAAACAGTGGGTTCCAGGAAAACATCACAATCATGGAAGACGGCAGGGTGTTCGCCAGAAACATTTTGCCGGATGCAATCATATTGGCGCGGGTGTAAATCTGTCTCGCCATAGAAGAAAGCTGCGGGAACCATGGCTTTAACGCCAGAAACACCATTCCCACGCATATTCCAGAGAACCACGCCATCACCAACATGGCGGCCGCCCCCTTCATATTATAGAATTCGACATTATCGGTTATGAGATCATAGACCACCAATACCGCACCCACTGACAGGAACTGGATGTAAAGCGCCCCTAATGAGGCCGAGGCAATTGCGACAAATGTATTCATGGGTGCATGCAGTATCATCGAGGAAGTTGGACCCCCTGACCCAGCAACCGCACCCACGGATTTAATATGGGTCATGTAAAGGAAGATCCCGGACAGGAGGTAAAGAACAAAGTCCCCCTGAATCTTCACCCTGTCGCGGCCTAGAAGCGTGAACATCAGGTAAAATATTACAACCAGCATCATGGTTTGCATGATATTGATCAGGAGCGCGATGAGAGCGTTAGAATGCGACTGTCGAACAGATTGCACGGTTGCGACATAGATCACCTCACACATCGAGATGGCCGCTTCGAATCGCGATCGGTTTTGCCTGGTAGCCTGAAACATCAGATGATCTATTTGCCTCTTTTATGCATCAATTTAACTGGGAATTCTTGCTGTTCCTTTACCTTGAAACCATAAGAGAGGTTATAAAACATGGCAACAACGCCGATTGATGCAAAATAGGAGCGACCCCGTTGGATTTTGACCGATTAGAGAAGGTCATGCGCCGTCTGGCCCTTGAGGCCGGAGAGGTGATCATGGAGATTTACAATTCCGATGATTTTGAAGTGAAATCAAAATCCGACGACAGCCCGGTTACGGCTGCAGATGAGGCGGCAGATGCTCTGATCTCTAAAGGCCTGCGCGAAGCATTTCCGGAGGTGCTGCTTGTCACCGAGGAGCAAGCTGACAGCCACGCACAAAAGGCCGATGAATTCCTGATCGTCGATCCGTTGGATGGCACAAAAGAGTTCATTCATCGCCGTGGCGATTTCACCGTAAACATCGCCTATGTGAAAGATGGTAACCCGATCCGAGGCGTCGTTTATGCGCCAGCACGTGATCGTATGTTCTTTACCCGCGCCGATGGGCAAAGCGTCGAAGAGATGGGGCCCTTTGACAAAGGTGCGCTGGGCGAGGTGAAAGAAATCAATGTTTCCACCCCGGATAATGACGCGTTGATGGTCGTGGCATCAAAATCGCACCGGGATCAGGCCACTGATGACTACATCAACAAATATCAGGTGAAGGACAGTCGATCCGCTGGATCGAGCCTGAAATTCTGTCTGGTCGCCACAGGAGAAGCGGATATTTACCCCCGCGTTGGCCGCACGATGGAATGGGACACAGCAGCGGGCCATGCTGTGTTGAACGGAGCTGGTGGTGCTGTTGTGCGCTTTGACGATCATTCTCCGCTGACCTATGGCAAGCCGATTTATGAAAACCCGTTTTTCATCGCCTATGCCAAGGGTGTGGATCTGAAACCCGCCTGAGCCATTCCGTGAAAACCCTTCTTGTCATCCCCGCCCGCTATGCCTCGATCCGCTACCCCGGAAAGGCGCTTGCGCCCCTGAAGGGAGCGACAGGTGTGGTCAAGCCGCTTATCCAGCGGTCTTGGGAAGCTGCGCAAGCCGTGGCGGGGATTGACCGGGTTGTCGTGGCCACGGATGACAGCCGGATATCTGAGGTGGCTGAAGCGTTCGGGGCAGAAGTTGTGATGACCTCCGCGAGCTGTGCGAATGGGACAGAACGGTGCGCAGAAGCGTTCGATAAGTTGGGGAATGGCTATGATGTGGTGGTGAACCTCCAAGGGGATGCACCACTCACTCCACCCTGGTTCATTGAAGATCTGGTAGCCGGATTGAAAATCCACCCGACCGCCGAGGTGGCCACGCCGGTTCTGCGATGCACGGGGCAGGCGCTTGCAGATTTTATTGAGGATCGGCGCGCTGGGCGGGTCGGAGGCACCACGGTTGTATTCGGGGCAGAGGGCAAAGCGCTCTACTTTTCCAAAGAGGTTATTCCCCACGTGGAAGGGGTAGGTATCGACCGAAACTCCCCCTCACCGGTGTTTCATCATGTGGGAGTATACGCCTACCGGCCATCCGCTCTTGCGGCCTATCCGCATTGGACTGTCGGCCCACTGGAGCGGCTGGAAGGATTGGAGCAGCTGCGGTTCTTGGAGCGCGAGCGCCCCGTGCAATGTGTCGAGGTCGATGCCCGGGGGCGGCAATTCTGGGAGCTGAATAATCCTGAAGATGTGGCCCGGATTGAGGCCATGTTGTCAGATATGGAGATTGAGTAGAAAGAGCCAGTGTGGGTGATGACATAATTGTCTGGTTAAGGCATAATTCTACCCAGACGAATATCAGCAGTGTGGTGGCAAGTGGGTTTCTTCCCTGATTGGTTTGCCCTAGATAGATCGTGACGATGTCAGAATTAGATCTGACAAGTAAATAATAATATCCTGCCACACTCTTTTTGCGAGAGATTGGCGGAAAGTTAGATGGGACAAGTTAAATGAAGCGCAAAGTTACAAAAGCCATCTTTCCAGTTGCTGGATTGGGCACGCGTTTTCTTCCTGCAACAAAATCCATTCCTAAGGAAATTATGACTTTGGTTGATCGTCCGTTGATCCAATACGCGATTGATGAGGCGCGGGCCGCAGGTATCAAGGAATTCATATTCGTGACCTCGCGTGGCAAAGGTGCGCTGGAGGACTATTTCGACAATTCCCCAGTGCTTGAGCAAGAGCTACGGAAAAAGGGTAAAAATGATCTCCTTGAGGTTTTGAAAGACACCAATATGGAGTCCGGGGCCATCGCCTATATTCGTCAACATAAGGCGCTTGGTCTTGGTCATGCGGTCTGGTGTGCGCGGCGCTTGATTGCCAATGAACCCTTTGCAGTTATCTTGCCGGACGATGTGATTGCCGCTGAAAAGCCGTGCCTGCAGCAAATGGTCGAAGCTTATGAGGAAACGGGTGGCTGCATGGTTGCCGCAATGGAGGTTCCTCCTGAAAAGGCTTCCGCCTATGGTGTTCTGGATGTGAAGGAAGATCTCGGTGCCATGGTTTCGACGCGTGGCATGGTTGAGAAACCTTCGGTCGATGAAGCGCCGTCAAATCTTGCAGTGATCGGTCGCTATATCCTGACCCCTGATGTTCTGCGCAGCATAAACAAAATCAAAAGCGGTGCAGGGGGCGAGATCCAACTCACCGATGCAATTGCCGAAGAGTTGAATCAAGGGCGCGAGGTCTATGGTTATCGGTTCCGTGGGCAACGTTTTGATTGCGGCTCCAAAGCTGGATTCTTGCAAGCAACTGTGTCCTTTGGTCTGGCGCGTGACGAGTTGCGGGATGAGTTTTCGGGCTATCTCAACGATTTGATCACACAGCAAAAGGCAGCCGAGTAAGCCTGTATGGCTGCTGGCGTCTCAGCGCTCTGGTCTGCGTATCGGATGCGTCTGAAGCGTCGGCGGCTGCTATTGCGAGCGATCCGGTCGCGCCACCAGCTCGACGTGGTGGTTGATCGTACTGCGACTATCCCTCCGGGACAAATATTGGCCTTCACCACGCTGCGCAATGAAATGCAGCGCCTGCCTCATTTTCTGGAACATTATCGAAATCTCGGCATTGGTCATTTCCTGATGGTGGCCAATGATTGCAGCGACGGCACTCAAGAGTTTTTAACTGAGCAACCCGATGTATCTCTCTGGCGTACAGATGCCAGCTACAAAGCCTCAAGGTTTGGTGTAGATTGGTTGAATTGGCTGCAATTTCGATTTGGCAACGCGAAATGGTGTCTGACCGTGGATGTGGATGAGATCCTTATTTATCCTCACTGGCAAACACGTGACCTGCATGCCTTGACGGCGCGCCTTGAGCTGTCTGGTGCGAATGCGCTGGGGGCCATGATGCTCGATCTCTACCCGAAAGGACCACTTGGGGCGGGAACATATTCAGCTGGTCAGGAACCTACAGAGCTTCTCAATTGGTTTGACCCATCACCCTATCGCGCAACGAGGCAGATGCCGATGCAAAACCTCTGGCTGCAGGGGGGCGCGCGTGAACGGATGTTCTTTGCGGATTGTCCTGAACGTGGGCCAACCCTGAACAAGCTACCTCTGGTAAAGTGGAACAGGCGTTTTGCTTATGCCAACTCCACTCATTCGGCGTTACCCCCGAAGTTGAATCTGGAATGGAGCGGTCCCAAAGCCATATCGGGGGACGCCCGGCTGTCCGGGGTCCTTTTGCACACGAAATTTCTGCCTGACATTGTTGAGCGGTCGCAAGAAGAAAAGCAGCGTGGCCAACATTTTGGTCAGCCAGACCAGCATGATGCCTATTATGACGGTGTGGTTGGTGCACCTGACATGTGGTATGATCATGCGGTGCTCTATCAGGGATGGAAACAGCTCTGCGCGCTTGGCTTGATGTCGACCGGAGAGTGGAATTAAAGCCATTTAAAACAGTTTACCGGCAGATTTGTCACATGTATGGATGAATCTAAGCTATTGTTCATACATGTAGTTCAATACGGAAGAGCAATGGCTTGAACCGTGGGTGCAATGGGCAGTTATTTGGTAGGCAGAGCATAGGCAGGATATCGGTTGGGCGTCTGGACATCATATCGCCTGAGGTTGCAGCGTAAGCGGCGGCAAGTTCGCGCGTTTCGCAAACGACGCGAGCTGAGCGAAATTGCCAATCGCACCCGTATAATCCGGCCGGACGACATATTGGTCTTTTCCACCCTGCGAAATGAGCGTATCCGGCTGCCCTTTTTTCTGAAATACTATCGTGACCTTGGGGTCAGCCATTTCCTGATTGTCGATAATGGGTCCGATGATGGTGGGCGCGAGTACTTGGCTGAACAGGAAGATGTGTCGATCTGGACCACGGGCGCCAGTTACAAACAGTCCCATTTCGGTGTTGATTGGCTGAACTGGCTGCAACGCAAATATGCACACGGTCACTGGACCCTGGTGGTCGATCCCGATGAGTTTCTGGTTTACCCGTTCTGCGACACCCGCCCGTTGCGGGCACTGACCGACTGGCTTGACACTTCAGGCGTGCGCTCTTTTGGGGCGATGCTGTTGGACATGTATCCAAAGGGTCCGCTTGATGCGCAGCCCTATCGCGAAGGGCAGAATCCCTTTGATATTGCTTGTTGGTTCGACAGCGGCAATTACATGATCAAGAAAAACCCCTTTTACGGTAATCTCTGGATTCAGGGCGGGCCGCGCACGCGGGCATTTTTCACCGATGCCCCCAGGCGAGCACCGGCCTTGAACAAGATTCCACTGGTGAAGTGGGACAAGCAATATACCTATCTCAGTTCGACCCACACCATCCTGCCGCGGGGTCTGAATCAGGTCTATGACGAATGGGGAGGAGAGAAAGCGTCGGGTTGCCTGCTCCATGCCAAATTCCTTGATACGTTCAGCGCAAAAGCTGAAGAAGAGCTCAAGCGAAACCAACATTATGCTGGTGGGCATGAATACCGCTCTTATCACCTGCATCTGAAGGACAACCCGGATCTCTGGTGCAAATGGAGCGAGAAGTATATCAATTGGCGGCAGCTTGAGATCCTGGGCATCATGTCGAAAGGAAACTGGGCATGAGCTTGGGTGTGGTCATGTTGGTGCACGACGCGCTGGACCGCGCAGAGCAACTGGTGCGCCATTGGTCCAAGCATGACTGCCCGGTTGTGATCCACGTGGACAAACGGGTCAAGCGTCGACCCTATGCCCGTTTTGTCAACGCGTTGAGCGATCTCGAAAATGTACGCTTTTGCGGGCGACATAAGTGTGAATGGGGCACCTGGTCTTTGGTGAATGCCAGTCAGACCGCATCAGAGCTGATGCTGAAAAGCTTCCCACATGTCAGCCATGTGTTCCTTGCCTCGGGGTCTTGTCTTCCATTGCGACCAGTCTCGGAAATGCTGCGCTATCTTAACGCCCGTCCGCGCACCAACTTCATCGAAAGTGTGACCACGGAAGACGTGCCATGGACTGTTGGTGGGTTGGACCGCGAACGTTTCACCCTCAGGTTTCCCTTTTCGTGGAAGCGGCGCCGCTGGGTTTTTGACCGATATGTCAATTTGCAACGCCGCCTGAATATCAAGCGCAAAGTCCCTGCCGGGCTGGTGCCCCACCTCGGCAGCCAATGGTGGTGTCTGACGCGCAAAACACTATCTGACATCCTTCATGATCCGGATCGTGAAAGCTATGACCGATATTTCAAAAAGGTCTGGATCCCGGATGAAAGCTACTATCAGACTCTAGTGCGCCTTCATTCCACTGACATTGAAAGCCGTTCGCTCACCTTGTCGAAATTCGACTATCAGGGCAAACCTCATATCTTTTACGATGATCACTTGCAGCTTTTGCGCCGGTCAGATTGTTTCGTGGCCCGGAAAATCTGGCCGAAAGCTGACAAGCTATATGACAGTTTCCTGTCCGACTCTGCCGCTATCATGACCGGGGCAGAGCCCAATCCCGGCAAGATTGACCGCATTTTTTCGAAAGCAGTAGAACGGCGAACCCGCGGTCGGTCGGGGCTGTTCATGCAAAGCCGTTTTCCACGAATGGGGTTTGAAAATGGTCTGACGGGCACGCCCTATGCAATATTTGAAGGGTTCACCGAAGTCTTTGAAGATTTTGAACCCTGGCTTGAGCGCACCATTGGCGGGCGGGTTCATGGCCATCTTTATGCGCCAGACCGGGTGCAGTTTGCGGGCCGGCAGACGGACTTCAGCGGCGCGCTGACCGACAGCGTGTCACTCCGGGATTATGACCCGCGTGCGTTTTTGACAAATCTGATTTGGTCCACCCGAGGAGAGCGGCAAAGCTTCCAATTTGGACCGACGGACAATCAGGACATCAGCTGGGATGTGGCAAAAGACCCCAATGCCTATATCAGTGTGATATCGGGCGCCTGGTCTGTGCCGCTATACCGTTCCACCGGGAATTTCTCCGAAATCCGGCGCGAAGCGGCCAGGCTGCAAAAAATCGAAAGTGACCACCTGGATATTCTAAGATCAGGGTATTCTCGGGCGCGCGTGAGGGTCTGGACATTAGCAGATTTTGTGCAAAATCCGATGGAGCCGCTGCAATTGATCCTTGATGAAATCGGGGGGCGAATGAACACGCGCCTGACAGAAGCACCAAAATTGGTCCCGCTGGATGGGTTTGGGCAATTCTTGCAAAATCTCAAGAACCAAGGAATGCAACCATATCTCATGGGGGATTACCCACCGGGTGCTGACCCGGTTATTCCTCAGCGTGAAATACGAAAACCCTATTTGATTCAGTAACCCTACCACCTTGTTTGGCGGGCTAAACGGCAGGCACATGACACCACAATTCGATTGCTTCATCATATTTGCCGAAATGCGCACAGGATCGAACTTTCTTGAGAGCAATCTGGATCAGTTCCCGGGTTTGAAGTGCTATGGAGAAGCGTTCAATCCCTATTTCATGGTGTCCCCAAAGACCAAGGAACTCTTTGGCGTGACCACCCGTGCTCGAGACAAGGACCCATTGGTTCTGGTAGAGGCGATTAAAAAGGGAACAGATGGTCTTCCCGGGTTTCGGTTTTTCCATGACCACGATCCGCGCGTGTTTGAAGCACTCATCGACGATCCTCGTTGTGCCAAAGTTGTGCTTACGCGCAATCACCTAGAGGCCTATGTCTCGCGCAAGATTGCTTGGGAAACGGATCAGTGGCAGCTCAATGATGTGAAGGATGTAATCAAAAAAAGGGCTACATTCCACGGATGGGAGTTCGAGCGACTCTTTTATCGAATGAAGGACTTCCAGCTGCAAATCAAAGACCGGCTCCAGCGCAGCGGGCAAACGGCGTTTTATATTGATTACGAGGATGCACAGGATCTGGCTGTGCTGAACGGGCTTGCACGGTTTTTAGGAGTAGATCACGAAATCACCGAATTTGCTGGAACGTTCAAAAAGCAGAACCCGGAGTCCCTCGAAGACAAGGTGGTCAACTATGACAAGCTTCTTGAGACCGTCGGGAAGATCGACGTTTTTGATCTGCACCGCATTCCGAACTTTGAGCCTTCACGCCCGGCGGCAGTGACGACATACGTGCTGTCTGAGGCCACTGGTATGGTGTTCATGCCAGTAAAGGGCGGTCCGAAAGAGCGCGTGCAGGACTGGATGAACAGATTTGGCGAAACCCAAGCCGGATTTTCCCAAAAAATGCTGCGCAAATGGAAGCGTGAACACAAAGGGCATCGGAGCTTTACCGTGTTGCGACACCCGGTCGAGCGCCTGCATTCGGTGTTTTGCCATCATTTTCTGCGCCATGGGCCAGACACCTATTGGGATATCAAACATGCTCTTCGCGAAAGTTACGGCGTTGAGGTGCCAGAGGCTGAGCCAGATGAAAGCTGGAGCGTTGAGGCGCACAAACAAGCCTTTGTTCAATTCATCGATTTTGTGGACCGTAACCTGAAGGGCCAAACGGGTATTCGTGTCGACGCGGCATGGGCCTCTCAATCGGCAGTTCTACAGGGGTTTGCAGGATTTGCGTTGCCAGATCATGTGCTGCGCGAAGACCAGTTGGAAGAAGGGCTTGGCGGATTGTTGGCAGAGCTTGGAATCACCATGTCTGATTGGCCCGCAGCCCCGGCCGAAGATCAACCATTTGCGCTGTCTCAGATCTATGACACGGAGATCGAGAAAAAGATTCGTAAACTTTACCAGCGCGACTACATGATGTTTGGTTTCCGCCCTTTGGGGCGATGAAAACAGTCCACATAAGAAAGCCCGCGTGGGACGCGGGCTTGGTGATGCTCTGAATGTATCAGATTTTTTTTACTGACGGTGCGCATTAAGCGGCTTTATTCGCGATGCTGTCAGTCAAAAGCGCGTGCAGCGTGGCCGAATCGCCATTGGCGCGCAGCTTCGAGCAGATGGACTGATCCCGCAAAGTGCGCGACACGAGAGCAAGCGCTTTGAGATGATCAACACCACTGTCTTCTGGGGCAAACAGTGCAAAGATCAGATCGACCGGCTGTTTATCAACAGCGTCGAAATCAAATGGTTTTTCTACCCTGATGAAGCATCCCACCACCTGATCAAGCCCCTGAAGGCGTGCGTGCGGCAGTGCAACACCGTGGCCTACGCCGGTAGGCCCAAGAGCTTCACGCTCTTGGAGCGCCGCAAATGCTGCGCGGCCATTAATCTGATAGTTTGCTGCGGCAATCTCGCCAAGCTCTTGAAACAAGCGCTTTTTTGACGACAGATTTGCCAAGACCTTGACGGCCGGGGGGCGAAGTATGCTCGAAAGCTCCATCAATATTACTCCCCGCCCGTCAAGAATGCGGGCGGTTTAAGCGTCGTTTTTGGGGTCGACCCAGCCAATATTACCGTCATCACGGCGATAGACCACATTCAACCCATCGGTTTTCTCATTGCGGAACACCAGAACCGGCGCATGGGCCAATTCCATCTGCATAACGGCCTCGCCAACGGAGAGCGACGGGATGCGCGTTTCCATTTCGGCGATGATCATGGGTTCGAGTTGAGCGTTGTCTGCTTCTTCCGGACCTTCCTCTGCCGCTAGGATATAAGAGGAGCCGCCGAAAACTTCAACCGGGTCTGCGCGATCTCGGTGGTGATCTTTCAGCCGACGCTTGTAACGGCGCAACTGTTTCTCCATTTTTTCGGCGCATTGATCAAATGCCGAGTAGATTTCGGTGGCATGAGCCCGTGCCTGCGCCGTCAGTCCTGTTGAAAGGTGGACGGTGGTTTCGCACACAAATTCATGCGCATTCTTTGAGAATACAATTTGGGCGTCTGTTGGACGTTCGGCGTATTTCTGAACCACACCGCCAAGTTCATCTTTCACATGAACCTGAAGGGCGTCACCGATGTCGATTTGCTTGCCACTGATTTGATATTGCATCCTACCTCCTATGGTATTTACAGGTTACAGCGCGCCTTGCCCCCGGATAGAGCAATGCGTAATTTCATATATTTTGCAGGAAATGAGGCGCCGATTTTCGGTGCCGATCTTGGTGCTTGCCTCGTTTTTAAGGCGGGCACGACGAAGAGTCGCGTTCTTGTTCATCACCACCATTCGATGACACATCGACAGAGGTGTCAAGCAGATCGGAGGTGTTAAATTCAATTGATAGAGAAATTCTGACCGAGATAGACGCGCTTTACGTTCTCATCCTGGATAACCTCGTCGGTTGTTCCGCTCATCAAAACATGGCCATCGTGAAGGATATAAGCCCGGTCCACGATCTCGAGCGTTTCGCGTACATTGTGGTCAGTGATCAACACACCAATCCCTCGGTCTTTGAGGTCATGCACAAGGGTACGAATTTCTCCAACAGCGATGGGGTCAACGCCGGCAAAAGGTTCGTCCAGCAGAAGGTATTTGGGGTCAGCGGCCAACAGGCGGGCAATCTCAACACGGCGCCGCTCACCGCCAGACAGGGCCAGCGCGGGCGCGCGGCGCAGGTGGCTGATCGAAAACTCGTTCAGCAACTCTTCCAGGCGCTCACGGCGCTTGTGGCGGCCGGATGTCGAGATCTCGAGGATCGACATGATATTGTCTTCGACATTCATGCCGCGAAAGATCGACATTTCCTGCGGCAGATAGCCGATACCGTATTTTGCGCGACGATACATCGGTAAAAGGGTCACATCGCGTCCGTCGATCAGGACCTGTCCGGCCTCGGGTGTGACCAGCCCGGCGATGGCGTAGAAGGTGGTGGTCTTGCCACAACCATTGGGGCCAAGAAGCGCCACGACCTCGCCGCGATCAAGTTCGAGCGTCACATCATGGATCACGGTTTTTTTGCGATAACTTTTGCGCAGACCCTTGATCCGCAAACCGGTCCGGTCCGAGCCCGTCTCATTGTCCACCGCAAGTTCCGGCATCAGTTGCCCCCGGTCTGAATGATGGATTTCACACGGCCTTCCATGGTGCCGGTTCCTGCGGCCAAATTCACAATCAATGTGTCTGAGGAGAGGGCATTTTGACCTTGTGTCAGGATTACATTTCCAGTCATCACAACAACGCCGCTTTCGATCGTATAGACTGCTTCACGGGCCTCTGCGGCCTCAGATCCGTTCACCAGGGTCACACCACCTGTTGCGAAGAGTTTTGAGATCTCGCCGGTGCTGTTCTCGCCGGTGGCATATTCCACCCGCACTTTTGCCGCAGAAAGGCGCATGTCGCCCTGGCCAATCTTGACGTTGCCATTGAAGATTGCGGTGCCGTCAGCCTGATCAACGGTCAGTTGGTCAGCAGATATCTCAACCGGAAGAGTGCTGTCATGCTTCAGTCCCCCAAAGGCAACCTGAGCCTGGGCAAGGGCTTGGCTTGCGGCAAACATCGCAACCACAACACTGGTTAGCTTGAACAATTTCAACACTAGTTCTCTCCCTCTGCTGGGGGATCATATACCAGCTTTACCCCACCTTTGAACACAAGAAGATAGGTTCCTGAATTTCCGGATTGCTGTGAAATCCGCGCCTGACCCGCAGAAATTTCACCCAGAGGACCACGTGCAGTGACTGGACCGTATGACGCAATGTTGGTGGCATCCATTGATGTGGTAAGACCGGGGGTATGAATGGTGTATTTCGTTGAGGTAACCAGTGTAACACCACCGGTCAGGTCGATTTGGCTGGCAGACCCATCTATCATGGCGTCTTGTGCGTTGATATCGACCACAGCGCCATCTGGAGTTTCGATCCGTGCCACCATTCCGTTTGCAGAGTACCGGTTTTTACCCTCTTCCGGACGGGCGCTTTCGGCGGAAAAAGTGATCGCTGCACCGTCTTTTGTGACGGACGAAAAACTCGGCCCAGAGATCTTCTGTTCCCGCATGACCGCATCCAGATCAACCTGCGCATAGGTCAGAGATTTGGTCGGATCGATGGATTTTGAAATCAGGAACATCGTCGACAACAGCCCAAGCGCGACCAGCGGCAGGATGACTTTCAGCCAGGCTACCATGCGCGAATAACTGTTGTTGAAGGTGGGCATTCGGGGATCCTTTCCCCCTCTATCTAGCAATTTGGCTTGGCTTGCCAAGGCCATCAGGGGGAATAAGCGACGGTTTGCCCAAAGAAAGCAAGAGGATCCAAGCCGTAGTTAGGTCATGCGGGTGCCAGCATAAGATCGGGACACCCCATTCCTTATTTCTTTCAGGAAAAAAAATTGGCCGCAAAGCGAATGATCATGACCCAGAGCGGGATCGCAATGAGAAGGGTCGGAATGAACCACCAACCCGAAGCATATCGATGTTCTCTTTTATCCGGCATGTGAGTGTGCGCCTGCTGGACTGCATTTGAAGCATTCGTTTGAAATATTGCCATTATCCCAACCACTTCTCAATTGGCCTTTTGGGCAAGTCTACCCAGCCTGCATTAAGAATTGATTGCGATTGAGAGCGTATGTGCTGACGATGGAAGCCGAATTGCTCCGGCTTCTCGACAAAAGTGAAGGGCAAACGCCTAATGCGCAAAAATGTCCTGCTCTGGCCAGCCCGCCAGATCCAGCCGGGCACGCATTGGAAGAAAGTCAAAGCAGGCCTGCGCCATCTCGGCGCGACCTTCGCGGACCAGACGGACGTCCAGTTCGTCTTTCAGCTGATGCAGATAAAGAACATCTGATGCCGCATAATCCAGCTGAGCATCGGTCAGTTTTTCCGCGCCCCAGTCACTCATCTGCTGCTGTTTGGAAACGTCCACCTTCAACAGTTGATCCAGCAGGTTTTTCAACCCGTGGCGGTCCGTGTAGGTGCGCACCAGTTTCGATGCGATCTTGGTGCAATAGACCGGTGCGGTGACCACTCCAAAAGCATTCAGCATGGCGGCGATGTCAAAACGACCGAAATGGAAGATTTTCAGGACATTGGGGTCCGTCAGCATTTTCTCAAGATTCGGGGCTGAAGTCTGACCTATTTCCACCTGCACCAGATGCGCATTTCCGTCGCCTCCGGACATTTGAACTACACAAAGCCTGTCGCGATGGGGGTTCAACCCCATGGTTTCACAGTCAATGGCCACCACGGGACCAAGGTCCAGCCCATCCGGCAGGTCGCGCTTGTAAAGATAATTGGTCATGCTAGCCCTTTCGAATTTCTTGACCCTCTCTAGGCGCTGAGGCGGAAAGGATCAATGAAAGACGATCAGGCCAGGGGGTTACTTGCCGTAATATAGCCCGACCACATGGCGTGCTTCTGCGAAGAACAGCCAGCGGCCAATTGCAATGCCAGCAAGATGCAAGATGATCGCAAGGGCGCTTACAAAGTGCCCGGCAGGCAGGATCAGCAGCATTACCGCAGGCAGGGCGCCAATAAGTAAAATCGCAATATTCCGCAGCTTTTGCGCATGCTTGCGGCCAACGCGGTGGATCATTTCATCCATCACGTAGTTGCGGGCGGTATGGGCGCTTTCATACATCCGCACCTTGCCGATCGCGCCAAGACCTGTGGCGCTTTCCATCGTATCAGCCCCATCTGCCTCGCGTCGATCGCCTTCGCGCCACATCCAGACCATCACTCCGACCAGAAGCAGCAAAAGAACGCCTGCCAGCTTGGATGCCCCGGCGAAAAGTGCGCCACCGGCGATTGCGTGCAGCAGAAACATCACGGGCACAATGGGCTGATACCAACGTGGGATGGTTTTCAACTGGGCATATATCATTGATGTTGTGAACACGGTGAGCAGCGCGAAAACAGACCCTATCACACCGATTAGAGCCATATCGGAATCAAAGAATACACGACCAATGGCCACTGGCCCGAAAATGACCAATGTGGCCACCGCGGCAATCCCCTCACGCGACAACCAACTGGTGCGCCATTGGCTGAACGCATAGATCGCATTCTTTTTGTTTCCGAGATGGAAGGTCGAGGCCAGCAGACCACCCGCGGCCATTGCATAGGCAAGCGCAAAAAATGCAAAGGCGGTGTTGCCAGTTACATCAGGAATGCCGAGCCCCAGAAATGCCAGCAGGCCAAAACCAAGACCCGACAGGGTGGTGAAAATGATAACACTTGGTGCGGGATGCATCAGATACGCTCCAGAGCTTTGTCGAGCCAGCCAAGGAACCCTTTGGGTTCTTTCTCGGTCACAGGGGTCATGGCGGGGGTATCCAGCCGATCTTTCAGGCGTGGAGGCAGGTATTTGTTCACCGGTTTGTTGCCCTGATCTGGCATCAGATCAAAGCCACCGCGTTCCTCGACCAGCTTTGAGACATCGGAGTTTGGATCGCCCAGATCACCGAAATGACGTGCACCAGAGGGGCAGGTGCGTACACAGGCCGGCACCCGGTCTTCTTCCGGGAGGTTTTCGTTATAAATCCGGTCCACGCAGAGCGTGCATTTCTTCATGACCCCCGCATCCTGATCTAGCTCGCGTGCGCCATAGGCACAGGACCACGCGCAGAGGCCGCAGCCAATGCAGCGATCCTCATCAACCAGAACAATCCCATCCTCGGCGCGCTTATAGCTCGCCCCGGTTGGGCAGACGGTCACGCAAGGCGCGTCTTCGCAATGCAGGCAGGATTTCGGGAAATGCACGGTCTGGGCCGCACCTTCTTCCGGCTGCACTTCATAACTGAAAACGCGGTTGAGGAAGGTGCCCGACGGATCCGCGCCATAAGCATCAATATCCGACAAGGGAGCGCCGTAATTCTGCGTGTTCCAGCCTTTGCAGGCGGTCACGCAACCGTGGCAGCCAACGCAAGTGTCCAGATCAATGACCAGGCCAAGTTTTTTCTGGGTTGAGGTGGGCAAACAGGTCATCAGATCTTCCTCGTAACGTTACGGGGGGCTTTGCCCACAGGGGATGTGATCGGAGCGTGCGCTGGCTGAGATTCAGCAGGTTTAGGGTCTGCTTTCTTAAGCTTCACCCGCAAGTCAAACCAGGCGGCTTGCCCTGTGATAGGGTCTGAATTGGCCCATCTCATCCCATCGCCTTTCGGCGGCTGCAACTCGTGAATGAGGTGGTTGAGCAGGAATCCTTCGGTGGCTTCTGGAGCGTCTTCATCAAGGGCCCAGGTGCCTTTGCGTTTGCCAATCGCATTCCAGGTCCAGATGGTATTTTCGTTTAGTGCCGCGTGATGGGCGACAGGTACCGTAATGGTTCCATGCACCGAACTTACCTCGGCATAATCACCTTCTGAAAACCCGTTTGCTTCCCATATCTTAGTGGGCAAATAGAGGGAGTTTTTGCCGGTAATCTGGCGCAGCCACGCATTTTGAGTGCCCCATGAATGATACATATGCATTGGGCGTTGGGTCAGAGCATGGATTGGATATTCTTCGACATCCACATTGCTGTCCTCAAAGGGCTCATACCAGATCGGCAATGGATCCATGGTTTGATGCACCCGTTCACGCAAATGATCTGGTGGCTGAATGTCCCCATGCCCTTCGGCGGCAAGTTGGAACTTTCGCATGGGTTCTACATAAAGGTTGAACACATAGGGCGCTTCGGCATCAAAGATGCCCCGTTTGACGGCCCATTCCTGATAGCCTTTGTTCCACGGCTTATAGAAGGCGGCATCCTCGGGAATATGGTCAACCCAGAAGCCACCATTTTCGATATATCGGTCGATTTGGTCTGGATTAGGCTCTCCTCGGCCACGACCTTCGCCATCTTTGCCGCGGAATCCGGCCAGTGGGCCAACGCCCGGTCGACGTTCATGGTTCACGATGTAGTCGGCATAGTCCTCAAACTTTGCGGACCCGTCTTCGGTTACAAAGCCGGGCAAGCCAAGTTTGGCGCCAAGCTGGATCAAAGCGGTCTGGAAGCCGCGTACATCGCGGTCTGGTTCCACCACTGGCCAACGGATCGCATCTGCGGCGCCATCCGCTTCGCAGATCGGACGGTCGAGAAGCGAGATGCAGTCGTGGCGTTCCAGATAGGTCGTATCCGGCAGGATTAGATCCGCATAGGCCACCATCTCCGACGAATAGGCATCAGAATAGATGATGCGTGGGATCACATAGTCGCCATTGTCATCCTTATCGGTGAGCATGCGCATCACCTCGGTGGTGTTCATGGTCGAGTTCCACGCCATGTTGGCCATATACATGAACAGCGTGTCGATCTTGTAAGGGTCCCCTGCATGAGCGTTGGAGATCACCATATGCATGAGGCCATGCGCCGAAAGCGGGTTTTCCCATGTAAACGCCTTGTCGATGCGTTTAGCGTTGCCGTCATCATCCAAAAGCAGATGCTCCGGCCCCAGCGGATATCCCAGATGCGGTCCGTCCAGCGGTTGGCCGGGTGTCACACCAGCATGGGGTTTGGGATGTGCCTCAGGTGGCCTGGGGTAGGGGGGTTTAAACCGGAACCCGCCCGGCACTTCGACAGAACCGAGCAGGATCTGCAGCATATGCAGAGCACGACAGGTCTGGAACCCGTTCGAATGCGCCGAGATCCCGCGCATGGCATGGAATGCAACCGGGCGACCGATCATTTTGTCGTGCTTTTGCCCTTTCCAATCGGTCCAGGGCTGGTCCAGAACAATCTCTTCTTCAAAAGCCACACGGGCGAGTTCGGCCGCGATAGACTTGATTTTGTCAGCGGATACACCCGTGCGTTCAGCGACGGCCTCGGGAGCGTATTCGTCGCTCAGATACCGTTCCGCAATAAGCTGGAAGACCGTGCGGTGGGTGACGCTGCCTTCAACCATTTGTGCCGCAAGATTGGGAGTGACGCCTGGACAATCGTAGTCCATCAGCTCGCCGTTTTCGCGTGACACCACCTGCGGTTTACCGCTGGCACCGCGAATAAACAGACCCTTTTCTGGTGAATTAGGGTCTTCATCAACGATAAACCCTGCGTTTGTGTAGCGGGCCAAGTAGGCCAGATCGACCTTCCCTGCGCGCAGGAGTTCATGCATCAGCGCCATGATGAACAGGCCATCGGTGCCTGGGGTGATCCCCACCCACTCATCTGCAATCGCATTATATCCTGAGCGGATTGGATTTACGCCAATCACCTTTGCCCCACGTTCTTTCAGCTTACCCAAACCAATTTTGATCGGGTTGCTGTCATGGTCCTCTGCCACGCCAAATAGCATGAACAGTTTGGTGCGATCCCAATCCGGCTGACCAAACTCCCAGAACGCGCCGCCCATCGTATAGATCCCTGCGGCGGCCATATTCACGGAACAGAACCCGCCATGGGCCGCATAGTTCGGTGTGCCATAGGCCTGTGCAAACCAGGAGGTGAAGCTTTGCGATTGATCACGCCCGGTGAAAAACGCCAGTTTGGATGGATCTTCCTCGCGCAAGGGGGCAAGCCAACCCGCAGCGATCTCCAATGCCTCATCCCAACTGATTTCCTCAAACTTGCCTGAGCCACGTTCGCCCACCCGCTTTAGCGGTGCGCGCAGGCGTGAGGGGGCGTAATGCTGCATAATGCCCGAAGAACCCTTGCCGCAAAGAACCCCTTTGTTCACAGGGTGGTCCCGGTTGCCCTCGATATAGGCCACCTGCCCGTCTTTCATATGCACGTTAATGCCACATCGACAGGCGCACATGTAACAAGTCGTTTTGCGCACCTCGTCTGAAACCGATGGGGATGTATCTATCTGGAGGTTTTCAGGTTTGGGCATTTTGTCCTGTCGCTGGCTTATTTGTGTGGTTGGGCAGCAGTGTGCCCGGGTCGGGCAGACTTGGCGCGTGTTCACTGTTCAATTAATCGAACTAGAACCCAATCAGTCTGCGAGGATCCAGTGTAGGGCCAGTTAAGTCGGGAGATAGGTCCAGATATCCCAGAATGCCGAGATCGGGCGAATTGAGTGCCTGTTGTTAAAAAACCAACCATGTCACTCCCTCAATGTCATGTGGAAAATATTCCTGCTTTGAGAAGCCATTATGGAAGCATCGTCTTTTCAAGGTCAAGTATTCTTCATTTCTATGGAATTTCTTCCAAAGTGCGGCGCAAAACGGGCCATCGAACCCGGAGAAAAGCGCATGGACCACCTGCCGATATTTCTAGATGTGAAAAACCGAACCATCCTCGTTGATGGCGGCGGCACCTGTGCCGCGCGACGTGCGGAGCGCGCATTGTCGGCAGGCGCGAAGGTCCGACTGTATGATCCGGCACCAGAAAGTGAGGTTCTGGCGTTGATCGGTCGCGGAAATTTCACCCATGTCCCACGTCGTCCAGAGGCAATCGATTTCAAAGGTGTTGTCGTCGCATACGGTGCATCTGAAGACCCGGTGCGTGATACGCGACTGCACAAATGGGCCAAAGCCGCCGGAGCACTGGTCAATGTGGCTGATGTCAAACCGCTATGTGATTTCATCACCCCATCAGTGGTCGAGCGCGATGCAATCACCGTGGCAATATCTACGGGTGGCACTGCGCCCGTGATCGGACGGATCCTGCGGGCGCGGATCGAGGCGATGCTGTCGCCGGGGTATGGCAAACTGGCCCGTTTCCTTTCAGGTTTTCGCACAGCCATTGAAACGCATATTCCGTCCGGCCGGGCGCGTCGACGGTTCTGGGAAAATATGATTGACGGCCCTGTCGCTGACAGCTTTCTCGCGGGGGACAGCAAGACGGCTGAACAGCTGATCCATTCTGGTCTTGGGGCCGAGGGTAGCGCGGCAGGTGGCGTAACTATCATTGGCGTTGGATCGGGAGAGGCCGACCTGATCAGTTTCCGAGCGCTGAATGCGATGCAGCGTGCGGATATGATTCTGCATAACCTTTCGGCGTCGGATGAATTGCTGGCGCTGACGCGCCGTGATGCAGAGCGTGTATTTGTGGGATCGAATCCAGACAAAATAGCGTTGAACGGTGCTCGGGGTGGGCGTCGGGTAATCTGGTTGGTCGACGGTGCGGGCCAGGGGGATCAGCGGGTCGAAAATGCCCAAGAGCAACTGTGCCGGGCAGGGGTTTCTGTTCAGATTATTCCAGGCATCCAGACACACGACCAAATGCAAGGCGCCGGAGGTAACGTCGTGACGCTGCGGCCCGCAAGCGGCCCAACCCATTCCCTAAGTTTGTCCCCGAAAAGCGCAGTTTGACTTGCCAACAAATAGGCCGGGGCATAGCGTCGCCACATGGATTACGATACGCTGATTGACGCCGAAACCTGGGCCTTCATTCGCAAGACTGAGGACTATTATCCTCCCAACGCGATTGGGATGAGCATTGCCGATCAACGTGCGATTTACGACAAGATGTGCCGCGCCTTTTTTGAAGGGTATCCCGAAGGAGTAAGTGCGCGGGATGAAACGGCGGACGGCGTCCCGATCCGTATTTATGAAAGCGGTACACCTGACGGAACGGTCATCTATATCCATGGTGGTGGATTTGTCGTCGGTGGGCTGGACAGCCATGATGATGTCTGTGCCGAGATTTGTGATCGCACTGGATTACGTGTGGTCTCGGTTGATTATCGCCTTTGCCCCGAACATGCGCACCCGGCATCATTTGATGATCCTTGGAGAGTTGCGCAATATGTGGCTCTAACCTGGCCCGGAGTGACGCTTTTGGTGGGAGATAGTGCCGGAGGGAACCTTTGTGCCGCAGTGGCCCACCGGGCTCGTGGCGAGCTGGTGTTCGCTGGGCAGGTTTTGATCTATCCGGGGCTGGGCGGTGATATGACCAAGGGTTCGTATCTGGCCCACGCACATGCGCCAATGCTCACATTGGACGACGTCAAGTTTTACTCAGAGCTTCGCTTTGGCATGCCGCACCCCCCATTAGATCCGTTGGCAGCACCGCTCGCTGATACAAATTTCGCCAATCTTCCGCCTACGGTGATCTTCTCGGCGCAATGTGACCCTCTTAGTGATGATGGGCGCGACTATCGCGATCGCATTCTAAAAGCAGGCGGGCAGGCCTATTGGCATGAGGAGCCGGGTTTGGTTCATGGCTATCTTCGCGCGCGCAGCACTGTGGGGCGGGCACAGGCCAGTTTTGAGCGCATCCTCAGTGCAATTTCCGCATTGGCCAAAGGAATTTGGCCCTTCTGACCTTTCCCCTGCGCGTACTGTCGCCTAAATTGGCAGCAAGATCCCGAGAGGTCAGGGCAAAAAGAGCAGAAGGTCACGGTATGTTGCCACCCGGCGTATATGTGCACCAGCTGGTGCATCGGTTGAAAGCCCGCAAGGCGCATCTGCGCCCTGAACCGCAAAAATCGCCGCGTCCGGAAGGTGGTCCCTTGATTTGGTGCCATGTGGGCACGCTTGGGGATCTTCATGCTTTGGAAGATTTCATACGCCAACTGATCCGCACCCGGGATGATTTGTGTTTTCTGATCACCCGACCAGATGATTGCTCTGCCAGTCCGCCCGCAGAAGACCTGAAAGACTTCGTCCTTCCCACACCGCTTCCTCGTGACAATACCAAATCCGTAGTGGAATTTCTTGATCACTGGCGCCCGGATTTGTTGTTGTGGATGGAACAAAAATTTGAAGTCACGCTTTTGGCTGAAACGCATCGACGAGCAATTCCGGCAATCTGGATCAATGCCCGTTCACCACTTCTGGGGCAGCCCCCGCTGACATGGTTGCGCAGCACTGCACGCGCCCTTGCGTCGGGATTTGACACTCTTCTGGCTGAAAACGAGACTTGTGCAGCCGCCTTGTCACGCCTTGGTGTGCCGTCGGGCAAGCTGAAAGTGGCGGGTGTGTTGCAAAAGCAGACGCAGCCGCCAAGTTGCAATATGGCGGAACGCGATGATGTGGCCAATATCTTGGCGGGCCGTCCAGTCTGGCTGGCGCTGGGAGTGTCATCTGAAGAAGATTTGCAGGTGGTGTCAGCCCATCGACACGTGATGCGAAAGTCGCACCGTCTGCTTTTGGTGCTGGTCCCGGATGAGTGTGAGCGGGCCCCTGATCTCGCCAAGGCGCTCGAGCGGGACGGCTGGGTGGTTGGATTGCGCTCTGAAGGCGCAGATCCCACTGCGGATATACATATCTATATCGCCGATCTGCCGCAGGAAGAGGGGTTGTGGATGCATCTTTCCCCAATCACTTTGATCGGGCATACGATGTCAGGCGGGATGTGCATGTCGCCCAATATTGCTGCATCTCTCGGGTCGGTGGTTCTATATGGGTCCAGGCTTGATCAACACGCTGCGGCGTTTGCGCGTCTTGATGCTGCGGGCGCTGCCGTTCAGGTCAAGGATGAGGCTGCGCTTGCAGCCAAGATCGAATATCTGTTGCAGCCGGAACACGCGGCTGAAATCGCCATGGCGGCCTGGGAAATTACCACCAGCGGTGCTGAGCTGTCATCATTGGTGGAAGATCTGGTTCTGACCGCATTGGATGACCAAAAAGATGCGCAGACGGAGCAAAAGGGTTGAAATGAAAACACCTTCTTTCTGGTTCACGTCACCTGATCGCCGGAACTGGCGTTCCTATTTGCTCGCACCTCTTGGCTGGCTTTATGGGCGCGCCACCGCGCGACGCGTCGCGAAATCAGGGTTTCGTTCAGAAGTGCCGGTGATTTGCATTGGGAATATCAATGCGGGTGGTACAGGAAAAACGCCGACCACAATTGCCCTGGCTCAATATCTCGCCTCTCGCGGCAATGAGGTTCATGTTGTGTCTCGGGGCTATAGCGGTGCTCTTGAGGGGCCAATACAGGTCGAAGAACGCACACATTCCGCTGAGGATGTTGGGGATGAGCCATTGCTCCTGGCCGCTTTTGTCCCGACTTGGATCGCGAAGAACCGTGTTGATGGCGTGAAGGCCGCTGGCGCTGCTGGGGCGGATGTGATCCTGATGGATGATGGGTTTCAGAACCCAGCCGTTGAGAAAGACCTTTCGATTGTCGTGGTGGATGCGGTGAAAGGATTTGGCAATGCCCGATGCATCCCCGCAGGCCCTCTGCGTGAGCCGGTTTCTGAGGGATTGAAGCGAGCAGACCTGCTGCTTTCAATTGGGCCGGACGGGGCGCAGAAACGATTTGTTTCGACCTGGGGGCAGGTCATCACCGTGCCACACATGACTGCGCGGCTGGAGCCCCTGAAGATGGGTATGGATTTTGCCGATATGAATGTTCTGGCCTTTGCGGGCATTGGCCATCCGGACAAGTTTTTTGCCACTCTCAGGGGGATGGGTGCCAATCTGTTACGCGCAGAGGCTTTGGCAGATCACCAACCTCTGACCGAGGCATTGATGAAGCGGCTGGAAATCGAAGCGGCCGCGCTGGGCGCCCAGCTTGTGACTACGGAAAAGGATGCAGTGCGCTTGCCGCAGTCGTTTCGCAGCAAAGTGCTGACAGTGCCCGTGCGGCTCGAGCTTGAGAACTGGACACCACTAGAGGTCGCATTCACCGATCTTGGGCTGAAATAGGAACTGTTTTCCACGGATCAGAGACAAAAAAAGCGCACCCTGCCGAGTGCGCTTTTTGAGGTGATCAAAAGCCTTATTCGCCCAGCTTGCTGTCAATTGCCGCTGAAAAATCGTCATAGGACATGTTTGAGTATTTCTCACCGCCGATCATGAAGGTGGGCGTTGACCGGATTTCGTCTGCCGTGGCGTTTTGCTGATAGGCAGCAACAAGGCTCTGGGCAAAGGTCTCATCAGTCATACAGGTGTCCATTTCCTCATTGCTCATCCCGGCGGTGCGGCCGATCTTGCGCAGATTTTCGAGGATGAGTGTAGGGTCGCCTTCGCCAACCCATTCTTTCTGACCGGTATAGATCAAGTCGTTGATGCCAAAGTAGCGGGCGTCGCCACCACAGCGCGCGATCATGCCGGCCCAAAGGCCATACCGGTCAAAATAAACTTCGCGGTGAATGAATTTCACCTTGCCGGTATCGATGTAATCTTTCTTCAGCTGCTTAAAGCTGTCCCGATGCCAATTGGCACAATGCGGACAAGTGTAAGACGCGTATTCGATCACAGTGACCGGGGCGTTCTCGTCACCCAGCACCATGTCCTTCGCGGGCACAACGTCCGCATCTTGCGCCACGGCCATCGAAACGCCTGGCAGAGAAGTTTGGGTTTGGGTCATGACATAAGCCCCGCCCGCAATGGCGATAGCGGCAGCAGCGATCATGGGAATAAAACGGTTCATTAGGTCTCAGCCTCTTGGTTTTTGTTTTGTATATATATTCTGCCCCAGGGCTTCCAGCGCCTGACGCAAATTGTCATCACCAATATCCGCCGTGGTCCTTCTGGCGCGTTCGACAAATTTTGGATCGGGTTTGGGGTCCGCCTGCGGTGCCGGAGTGAATTGCGCTTGGCCTTCGGCAAATCCCGTTGGGGCGGTCTGAGTGATGCGGATGCGGGAAATTGCGTTATAGCCGTAACAACTGTTCACCCGATCGCGCAGTTTTTCCTTTTGCATCTCAAGCATTGGCGCCTGTGCACCGGTTGTCAGAACCGTGAGAGTCGCCCCCATTCCGCCGCGCCCATAAGACACGTCAACGGGCCGGGCGATTGTTGAAATTTCTTGCCCGACGATCTCGGCCCAATGGGTCAGCACCCGCGTCACTGCAAATCCGCGCTTTTCGCCCGCTTGGCGAATGCGCTTTGTCAGCAGGCTCGAAGTGCTTTCGAACCCACGCTTGCGGCGTTGATTTGTGACAGGTTTGGCCACGGCTGGTAACTTCCTCATTTGCCCGTATTCTAGGCGCTTGAACGGGCAATGCCAGAGGAAAGAAAACAAGGGGAGTCACAGATGTGTGACAAGGTGAACGACGGGCTGAAATCCGCCGATCTTCTGGCTTGGTATGATGATCATGCCCGCAGCTTGCCATGGCGGGTCTCTCCGGCAGACCGCAAGGCAGGTGTTGCGCCTGATCCTTACGCGGTTTGGCTGTCCGAGATTATGTTGCAGCAGACAACCGTAGCTGCGGTCAAAAACTATTTCATCCGCTTCATGACCCTTTGGCCGACATTTGAAGATCTGGCCAATGCCGAGGACGAGCGTGTGATGGGAGAATGGGCCGGTCTGGGCTATTATGCGCGTGCCCGAAATCTATTGAAATGTGCCCGGACCCTGCGTGATCAGGGTGGGTTTCCAAAGGATCGGGCAGGGTTAGAGACCCTTCCCGGAATCGGACCTTACACATCAGCCGCGATTGCTGCGATTGCATTTGATCACCCGGAAACAGTGGTGGACGGTAATGTCGAGAGGGTGATGGCGAGGGTGTTTGAAATCACAGCGCCATTGCCTGATGCAAAACCCGAAATGAAAAAGGCCGCCGCGTCGCTGACTCCCAAAATGCGCCCCGGTGATTATGCCCAAGCCGTGATGGATCTTGGTGCAACGATCTGCACACCAAAGTCTCCGGCCTGCGGCATATGCCCGTGGCGTGCCCCCTGCAAATCCCGTCTGTCTGGCTTGGCGCCAACCCTTCCCCGGAAACGCAAGAAAGCGGCCAAACCTGTGCGATACGGGATCGCTTATCTGGCCCGGCGTGACGATGGCGCATGGCTGTTGGAGCGTCGACCAGACAAGGGCCTTCTGGGCGGAATGCTAGGCTGGCCAGGTGCCGAATGGGGAGAGCTGGCCCAAGAAGCGCCTCCGATTTTGGCAAATTGGCGTGATCCCGGGGCTGAAGTCCGTCATACTTTCACGCATTTTCACCTGCTCCTATCCCTGCGTGTGGCGGATGTTCCGATGGATGCTCAACCGGTTCAGGGCAGCTTTCAGGTTCTTCGAAAGTCCGACTTGCCGACCGTCATGCGTAAGGCGTTTGATCTGGTCGTCGAGCAGGGTGCTCTGAAACAAGCGGAAGGGGTGCCATCCGAAGACAATGTTGTGGCGCATCAATAGCCGGTGCGTTTCACCATCACGAGAAATGTCTTCAGTGTGATCAGAAGATCCGTCTTCAGGCTCAGTTGATCCACATATTGTGCATCCAAAGCGACGCGGCGGTCATAGCCGGTGTCGTTGCGGCCACTCACCTGCCACAATCCGCTGATGCCAGGCCGTACCGAAAGAACATGTTGAAGATTGGCTCCATAACGCTCCAGCTCGGCTTCGGTTACAGGGCGTGGACCAATGAAACTCATTTCTCCCAAGAGGACATTGAAGATCTGCGGCAACTCATCAAGGCTGGTCGTGCGCAGGAACTGGCCCAGAGTGGTGATCCGCGGGTCGTTTGTCAGCTTGTGATTGTCGCGCCATTCCTGCGCCGCAACCGGATCAGAAGCGCAAAGCCTTTCGAGCAGGTCGTCGGCGTTTACAACCATTGTGCGCAACTTCCAGCAGCGAAACCTTACACCGTTCCGCCCAATCCTCTCCTGCCAATATAAGCCGGGCCCTCCGTCGCGGCGGATCGCCAAGATCAAAAGGGTTAGAACGGACAGGACAACGGGAAGCATCAGCACGACCAAGGTCAGGTCAAACAGACGTTTTCCGAGGTTTCGATACGGTTGAAAGGGTGCGGGGGTGTTCGAAGATTTGACAGCGTCTCTACTATTGATTGTGCTGTAACCATAATCTTTCATGAAGTCTCGTCCTCACGCGTTATCAGAAATCGAACCCCAGCTCCGATGAAACGTGTATCCTGAATAGAAAAAAACTAGCCGATTTTCCACAAAAAATTATAATAAATTGTATTTAACTAAATTAATAATCGTTAAAGGGGAATTTTCTTGCGTTTAAAATGCTTCCAACAAATAATTCAACCAATTGATTAATATCAGTTCTTTTTCATAACCGCACAATTTTTGTAAAAGAACAGTTACATAAGGCTGTATCTCGACCGCGTTGCTGACTGATTGACAGATCTCATAACGCTTTGAATGTCGGTTGCGGGTGAAACGCATCAATTATCCACACGTTAAGCGGGATTGGGCTGGTTAAAGCCAGATCTTGAGTAGCCGGCCAAATACGCGTAAGCCATGACTATCGGAAAGGAGCATGTCATGGTCCCCGCTCAGAATGTCGCCAGTTTCCGCCGCGCCGCGCCGTTCGGCATTTCGGTCATCCTACCTCTGTTGGTTTTGGTCGCGGCCATGAAAGGGGGATGGTTTTTGCTGCTCCCCCCGCTCGGCACATGGTGGCTTTATACCGGGCTGGATGCCGTTCTTGGTCGCAACTCTGAAAATCCTGATCCTGAAGCACCCGAAGACCAGCTTTTCTGGTATCGGCTGATTACAATGATTTGGGTCCCCATCCAGTTTGCGATGATTTTCGGAATTCTCAGTTTCGTGGTGGGCGCAGACCATTTGTCAACGGGCGAGAAGTTTGGTGTGTTCTTTGGTGTAGGGATTCTTTCGGGGGCAATCGGCATTGTCTACAGCCACGAGATGATGCATCAGACCAACCGGTTTGAGCGCTGGTTGGCCGACCTTCTTTTGGCCATGGTGCTTTACAGCCATTTCCGCACGGAACATCTGCTTGTGCATCACCCTCATGTCGGCACCACGAGGGACGCGGTGACGGCTCGATACAATGAAGGCTTTCACAGGTTCTTTTTCAGAGTGCTCCGGGAAAGCCCGGTTTCTGCATGGAAAGCTGAGAAATCGATGCTGGCGCGCCGTGGTCTGTCTGTTTGGGACGGAAAAAACCCGTTCTGGCGCTATTGGGTGTTGCAGCTGATGGCAATGATCCTCGCGGTGATAATTGGCGGCTGGATGGGACTTGCGCTTTTTGCTTTCCAAGCAATTGTGGCGATCTGGCAGTTGGAAATCACCAATTATGTCGAGCACTACGGCCTAACCCGTCGCCATCTTGGTGAGGGAAAATACGAACCCGTCAAACCACACCATTCCTGGAATGCGGATCACCAAGCAACCAACTGGCTGTTCATCAACCTGCAGCGCCATTCAGACCACCACTACAAACCCGCACGTCGCTTTCCCCTATTGCAAACCTATCCCGATGACGTGGCTCCGCAACTGCCATTTGGATATGTGATCATGGGGTTCATGGCGATGGTTCCGCCTTTGTGGCGTCGCCGCATGAATCCGCGCGTCCGGGCGTGGCGCAAACGATATTACCCGGATATCGAAGACTGGGGGCCATATAGGAACGGCACCTTGCCGCCACCTGCCATTCGGTGATTGAGAAATCAGAAGGTCTTTTTTCTTGCCTGAAATACCTCGGGGTGGGCCTCAAAGAGGCGAGGGGCAGAGCCCCTTCTCCGATAAAAAAAGCCCCGCTCGTGAAAGAGCGGGGCAAGTTGAGTGTGCCGTGGATTTTGCCACAGGCACGGCGGTACATCGTTGTCCGGGCGCGCGAGATGCACGCCCGAATTCATTCTTGTTGTTTGGGTATTGGGTGCGGTGTCAGACCATCTCGGCGCGCACTTGTTGGCGCAACACGTCGATCGAGGTCTTCTTGCCATCTTGTTTAAAGTGCCAATAGGTCCAGCCATTGCAGCTGGGCGCACTTTCCAGCGCGGCCCCAACCTGGTGGATTGACCCACGTGCGTCACCAGAAATCAGCGTGCCATCGGCACGCACCTTGGCGGTTTTGCCACGCGGGCTGATCAGAACCTCGCCGGGGCGCAGCATGCCGCGCTCGACCAGCTGGCCAAAGGGAACACGCGGCTCGGCGCGTTTTGATTGGGTTGTCTGCAGCGCTTCTTTGTCGAACTTACGGACCTTGGCAATGCGTTTCTTGGCCACCTTGCGATAGGCGTCTTCGCGTTCGATGCCAATGAAGTCACGACCGAGCATCTTGGCCACAGCGCCGGTGGTGCCGGTGCCAAAGAACGGATCAAGGATTACGTCGCCGGGATTTGTCGAACCCACCAGCACGCGATGCAACAGGCTTTCCGGTTTCTGGGTCGGATGGGCTTTGTCACCGTTCTCATCTTTCAGTCGTTCATGCCCGGTGCAGATCGGCAGCACCCAGTCCGAACGCATCTGAATGCCTTCGTTCAGCGCTTTCAGGGCCTCGTAGTTGAAGGTGTACTTCGCACCTTCCGATTTCGACGCCCAGATCATTGTCTCATGAGCGTTGGTGAAGCGCTTACCGCGGAAATTCGGCATCGGGTTTGACTTGCGCCACACCACGTCATTCAGGATCCAATAGCCCTGATTTTGTAGCTCTGCCCCCATGCGGAACACGTTGTGATAAGAGCCGATCACCCAGATCGCCCCATCGGGTTTCAGGATCCGGCGCGCGGCTTTCAGCCAGGCGCGGGTAAATTGGTCATAGGCTTTGAAACTATCGAACTGGTCCCAATGATCGTCAACCGCATCCACCTTGGAATTGTCCGGGCGATGAAGCTCGCCTTTCAATTGCAGATTATAGGGGGGATCGGCGAAGATCAGGTCAACAGAGTTCTCCGGAAGACTGTTCATCACTTCGATGCAGTCACCCGCCAATATCTCGTTCAGTGGCAGCTCGAGAGCCGCCTTTGCTTTGGTTTTAGTCGTCATTTCTGCCTCATGTACCGGCGCTATTGCGCTCTTTAGACGGCGCATTTTTGCGCTCATTCATTGTGGATAAAGATGACGGCTTGTGGATTCTTGGTCAAATTCTTTTTTGAATCAGCCAGTTACATTTTTCTGTTGATACAAGATATTGTGGATAGGTTTGAATGAACGCCTATGATGTGGGGTCACGCCAAGATTTTCGAGCGCTTGCTTGTGGCTTTTCGACGGGTATCCGGCGTTTGACTCCCACCCGTAGCCGGGAAACTGTTGCGCCAAATCCACCATCAACCGATCCCGTGTGGTTTTCGCCATGATCGAAGCGGCGGCAATCGAGACCGATTTGGCGTCCCCTTTGATGATGGTTTCATTCGATAGGGTGATACCACGCGGCACCATATTGCCGTCGATAAGCAGATGATCCGGTGAAGTGAACAGTCCGGCCACCGCGCGTTCCATTGCCAGATGGCTGGCACGCAGGATGTTCAACTCGTCGATTTCTTCCACGCTTGCATGGGCAATCGATACTTCGGCAAGTTCCAAAATCTCATCGAACAGTGCCTCGCGCCGTTTCGCGCTCAGTTTCTTGCTGTCATTCAGCCCTTCAGGGATTCGCGTAGGATCAAGCACAACTGCGGCGGCGGTTACCGGTCCGGCAAGCGGTCCACGCCCGACCTCGTCAACACCAGCGATACAGGACAGACCGCGCGCTCTGGCAGCCTCTTCAAATGAATAGTCAGGAACAGTTTTGGTCATAGATCCGGATTGAACGATCCAAAGGCCGTTCGCAAGAAAAAAGGCAGAGGTCGAAACCTCTGCCAGTTGGACATGACCGGAAAGGAAGGTCATGCAGATGTGGCGGAACGGATGGGGTTTGCCACATCTTTCTCACACAAGCTTGGGGACACAAGCCAAGCGAGATCAGTGACGCTTGCGATATCCTTCTTCGCGCAGGCAGGCTGGTTGGTAGACCTTGCGCAGCACCCAAACGCCTTCTTTGTTTTTGGCGACAATTTTTGTGCGGCAAGCCCTCGGCAAAGACCGGGCGTATTCATATCGGTTCTGCAAGCAGCGCGTGCCCCAATAGCGTTCTTTCCCGAATTGCGTCTTGAATTTGCGCAGGCACTTCCCGGGCAGACGATATTTAGCGCGCTCGCGCTTGCGCTCAATGATGTGTTCCCGGCGTTCTTCATCGCGATAGACGTGCTCGTCGGGCATCTCATGTTCGTCAAACAGGTTTGGTTCGTCGGGAAGTTCTTGTTGGTAGTGTTGCTGTTCCTCTTGCTCATCATTGTCATTTGAGTTCGAGATAACCGAGCCAACAATGGCCAAGCCAAGCAATGTGGCGATTAATGCGCTGATGTCACTATTCTGTTCGCGTTCGTATGGATAGTTGGGCTCTGCAAAAGCCGGGTTCAGGCTGAGGGATGCGACAAGACAGGGCATCATTAAGGTGCGAGTCAGGGACGGGAGGGTCAGGCGAGGCATGTGGTTCTCCATATCAGCTTGAGGTTTGATCACTGGATTCCAGGCGGTGCCTGGTAGGTGTGATCGGGTTGAACCCACAATGCGGTAAGAGCAATGAGACAAGCCATATCGGCAGCTGGTTATCGGATAACAGGCTTATTGATCATGGTTTGTTATTGAATATCCCACCCCCTCGGACCATGGTTTCAACATGAAACAGATACTTCTCTCCCTCGCCTTCACAGCCATTGCGCTTCCGGCTCAGGCGGCCTGCTATGCCGATTACAAGGCCAAGCGGGACGACCCGCTGAAACTGCATTATGGTGTCATGGAATTGCCTGATACGGCCTGTTCCAACAAATCAGCAGCCCGGAAACAGGTAACAGACCGCCTATCCTCACAAGGTTGGGTGTTGTTGAATGTATTGTCCGTGTTTGATGCGGATGGGCTCGAGAAAAGGAAAGAAAGTGCCGGACAATATTTCCTTCGCTTCTGAGGCGCGCAAAGGCGCGTCGCGTGTGATTGTCATGGGGGTGGGGGCGATTGTTGCCATCCTTCTTGTGGCGGCAGTGTTCCTGTTTCTGAGCCTGCCGGACGCCAATGCGTTCAATGCTCGGGTTGAGCGAATCTTTATTGAAAATGACACCCTGACGTCGGGGGCTGAGATCAAGCTTCTTGAAATCCTCGCCCAGTCCGGGACCGCGTTTTCTGATACTCTGACAAGTTATCGCATGGTGATTTTTGTGCTGTTGGTCTTTGCCTCGGCCATGCTGATTGCTGCTTTGGTGTTTCTGATCACGATCGTCAGCCTTAACCGCCGCATGGGTGAGATTGAGCGCGCGGGTATTCAGGTCAATTCCCTTCTGATCAGCCGTGAAGAGCGCACGGTGTACTTGAACAATATGGAGTTGAGCCTGACCGAGGCCGCCATTGAAACCCTCTCAGCGCTTGCCGAAGCACGAATGGATGATGAGGTTCTGTCTGGATCAGAGCTGGAAGGGCTGATTTCTGGGCGCGACGCCTCGGATTGTGAAGAAGCCGCCGGCGCCACCCGCATTAAGCGGCTGCGCGATGCCATGGGCAACCAGATGATGAGCGAGTTGTTGGTCAAGACCATTGCGCGACGTGGCTACATGCTGTCCATCGACAAGGACGTCATTCGCATGATCTGAGTAGAGGGATGTTCCCCAGCAAACGCCAGGGAGCAGGAAGTGTCGAGACCCTATAAGGTGAATTGTGAGATAATAATTCTTGCATAAATTGTATATCATCCTCTAACTTGGATCAGGAACAGAGAGATCTCCGCCTCTAATGTCTCGGTCTCTCGATGCGGTGACGAGGAGTGTTTGATGCGGATTGTCCCGGTCTTGTTATGTGGTGGCTCCGGCACTAGGCTTTGGCCTTTGTCCCGCAAGTCCTATCCCAAACAGTTTTCCCGCCTTATGGGCGAAAAGTCATTGTTGCAGATGTCGGTTGAGCGCCTGACAGGGCCGCAGTTTGCGCCGCCGGTTGTGCTGACCAACACGGACTTCCGTTTTATCATAACCGAGCAAATGGCGGAAATCGGGGTCGAGCCAGGCGCAATCCTGATTGAACCCGATGGCCGCAACACCGCACCTGCTGTTCTGGCTGCTGCCTTGTGGTTGAAGGATAAGGATCCCGAGGCTTTGATGCTCGTCGCACCATCCGATCACGTCATCCCTGATGCCGAGTCGTTCCGGGCTGCGGTGGATATCGGTGTGATGGCAGCCTGTGAAGGAAAACTGGTGACATTTGGCATCAAACCCGGCCATGCAGAAACCGGCTATGGCTATCTTGAACTGCCCTGCTGTCTTGGTGACGGGGCAGAGGTGTTCGACCTCAAAGCATTTGTTGAAAAGCCGAATGCCGAACAAGCCGAGCAGATGCTCGCCTCAGGACGTTACCTGTGGAATGCCGGGATCTTTCTGTTCTCGGCGTCCACAATTCTGGATGCATATCGCGTTCATGCACCTCATTTGATTGATGCGGTTGAGCGGTCTGTTCATGCTGCGGAGCCTGATCTTGGTTTCCTGCGATTAGATCCCGAGGCTTGGTCAGAGGTCGAAGACATCTCAATCGACTATGCGGTGATGGAGCATGCCGGCAACCTTGCCGTGGTTCCTTATACCTCAGGTTGGTCTGACCTCGGAGGATGGGATGCTGTGCTGCGCGAAGGGGATGGGGGTGACAAGAATGTGGTCACCCATGGCAACGCACACGCAGTGGATTGCACTGCCAGCCTGCTGCGATCGGAAGATGACGGTGTTGAACTGGTCGGCATTGGTCTGGATCATATCGTTGCAGTCGCCATGCCCGACGCGGTGCTTGTGGCTGACACAAGGCGTGGTCAGGATGTGAAAGAGGCCGTCACGCTTCTGAAAAGCAAAGGCGCACATCAGGCAGAGCAATTTCCCCTGGATCATCGTCCCTGGGGTCACTTCCAAAGCCTTGCGACCGGCGACCGGTTTCAGGTCAAACGGATCGTCGTGAAACCCGGCGCTTCGCTCAGTCTTCAATCCCACCATCATCGGGCGGAACACTGGATTGTTGTGCAGGGCACAGCAAAGGTGACGATTGAAGGTCAGGTGCAACTGGTGACCGAAAACCAGTCGGTTTATATCCCGCTTGGCGCCAAACATCGCATGGAAAACCCTGGAAAAGTTCCGATGACTTTAATCGAAGTGCAAACAGGGGCCTATCTGGGCGAGGATGATATTCTGCGGTATGACGATGTTTATGCACGCGGTCAGGGTGCCAAAGGCTGATCCCACGATAAAAGGAAAATCATGACTGAAACGGTGTTGACCGAGCTGACCTGCTTCAAGGCTTATGACATACGGGGGCGTATGGGGGATGAGTTGAACGAAGAAGTGGTCGAGCGAATTGCGCGTGCTTTCGCTCAGGTCCTGCAAGCTCAAACAGTCGTGCTGGGGCGTGACCCACGCGCGTCCTCTCAGGCGTTGTCCAATGCCGTAGCCAAAGGATTGATGTGTTCCGGAGTCACTGTGATCGATCTGGGGCTATGCGGCACGGAAGAGGTCTATTTCGCAACAGATCATTTGGGAGCTGACGGCGGGATCTGCGTGACGGCCTCGCACAATCCTATGGACTACAATGGATTGAAGCTGGTCAAAGCGGGGGCAGCGCCGCTTGACACGGAAACCGAGTTTGCGGCGATCAAGAGACTGGCGGAAAGCGGGACATTTGGCTCTGACGCGCCAAAAGGATCCTACGACACCAGCCCAGTGGATCGTTGCCGCGCGGCCTATGTGGACCGTGTATTATCCTTCATCGACATCACATCTCTTTCCCCAATGAAAATTGTCGTCAATGCGGGGAACGGTGCGGCGGGCCCCAGCTTTGACAGGATTGCAGCGGCATTGGAACAGGCGGGCGCTCCGATCAGTTTTTGCCGGATGCACCATGTGCCGGATGAACGATTTCCAAATGGCATCCCCAATCCTCTTCTTCCGGAAAACCAGCCTGCAACATCAAATGAGGTGCTTGCACAAGGTGCGGAGCTGGGCGTTGCATGGGATGGGGATTTTGATCGCTGCTTTCTGTTTGACAATGAGGGCGCGTTTGTCCCCGGTGAATATTTGGTGGGTTTGCTGGCCGAAGCCTTTCTTGCCAAAGATCCCGACGAAACGATTGTGCATGACCCTCGTGTGATCTGGAACACGCAAGACCTGATTGCTCGCGCGGGTGGTCGTGCAGTTTTTGCCCGCACCGGACACGCCTATATGAAACAGGTTATGCGTGACAGCGGAGCGGTTTATGGTGGCGAAATGTCGGCCCATCACTATTTTCGCGACTTTATGGCCTGTGACAGCGGCATGATCCCCTGGCTATTGGTGCTTGAGCTTTTGTCGCGCAAAAGCGCCACGTTGGCCGATCTGATCCGCGCTCGCCGTACCGCCTTTCCGTCTTCGGGTGAGATCAATTTCCGGGTCGAAGATGTCAACCATACTGTTGCGAATGTTGAAGCCAAATACGCGCCACTTGCTCTTGCACGTGATGATACGGATGGGATGAGCCTTGATTTTGGCGACTGGCGACTGAACCTGCGCCGATCAAATACCGAGCCTTTATTGCGGCTGAACATCGAAGCACGTGGAGACGAAGTGCTCCTGCGTGCGCGGGTCGCAGAACTAAGCGCACTATTGGCCGGACACGCATCAGACTGAGCTGGGGATTTTCCTGAGAGCAAGCGTGCCAACATAGTGGCTGATCCATTGGCGTGACTGCACGATTTCAAGACTTCCGTGCTCAATCCAATAGAGGTTCTGGAAGGTCGTGTGACCATTCAGGCAGTCGGACTGCATTAAGTTGGTTCTCGCCACATATGGACCAAGGTCAACGCGCCGCTCTCCGCGCGGACTGGCCTGACAGCGATAGCTGCTGATCTTGGTTTCATCATTGGCGGTCAGGTGGGTGATAAAGATCTCAACCGTCCCGTTTTTACCGGACTTCAGCAGGGGCCATAGACCGGACATATCTGCGGCCATCATGTCGCCGCCCAATCCACGGGTTGAGATCACCATGCCCTCTATTGTCGCAAGCCCGACCATGTCGGCTGAGATCCAGCTTACTTGCCCTTTGGCATTTTCAGTCTGTTTCACAAATGGTGCCAGCGCGTTCTCACGATTTTCGACGGACACAAGAAAAGAGGGGGCACCGCTTTCGGCCAATGCAACAAAAGTCGGATCAGGGTTGTGGAGCGGAGCTGGGTTGAGCACATCTCGCAGGGTTTGGTTTCGGCGTTCATCCGATGAGCAACCGACAAGCGTTAAGGCAACCACAAGCCCGGAAATCCATGTCGCGCCGCGTCCGGTTATCCTCATCTCCAGAACCTTCCCCACCGATCTTCCAGTTCATTTCCATGGGCGCCCCGGATCAGGTCATTCAGCCGGTTGCGCATCTCCAACCGTGCGCCACCATCCCGTAGGACCGGGCGGATTGTTGTGGCAAACGCTTCTTTTGAGGGGCTGCCGACCAACCAGTCGATAGGAATGGAAAACCGGATACCTTTGTCGAACGACCCTTCGCCAAATTGGGAAAACGGAGTGTCGGTGAGGGTGAAAAAGGCTCCAACTCGAAATCCGTTGTTGAACTCCCGATCAAGCGACACTGTCGCGCCCCAATCGCCAGCCAGATAGCGGCCGATGTCAAGCTGGCCCAGATACCCCCCGCCAAAATCGTAATAAGCTGAGGCGTGGCCGGTCATGATGTCATAGTCGCGAAACCCGAAAAGCTGATCATAGGCACGTTGGCGTGCGTAGTTCACCTCAGCCCCAAGTGCGAGAGAGGAGTGCACGGGCTTCCAGAGTAATTCACCAGAAACGCCACCATACATGGTTTCAAAATACCCGGTTGTGAGACGCGCATAGAGGTTGCGACCGGGCCGAAAGAAATACTCCGCAGTCAGGTGCTTGATCTGCACATCAGATTGCTTCGAGTATTCGGTCACATCGGTACGCACATGGGGTAGGACCGAATTTGAGGGGCGGGTGCTTGTGTGGAGATTGCCCAGCAGGGACTGGCGAAGGCTTCCGGATAGCACCAGACCCGGCGCAGGTTCGTAGGAGGCCAAGAACTGCAGGCCCAGATCCGCGCGAATAGGGGCGTCTGGGTCAAAAAGTTCGGGCTCCAGATAGGGAGTAAGTGACCAGGACAGCTGTGGATAACGGTCGGGGGATGTGGCGCCTGACATATCCGTTGCATTCACGATTCTGGCGAGGGCAAAGCTTTTCCATGCGCCATCCAGATCGTATTCCAGTTCTTCCAGATCTTGCCTGCGTAAAATCACGCGCGAAACGGGCATGCCGTGGATGGCAAGGTCGATGTGAAACTCTTCAATGGATTTAGGCAGGCTATTGGCGAGGATGCGAGCAGCCCGCCCGATTGCTTGTGCCTCGGCGGCATAGCGTGAATTGGAGATACGCAAAATGGCAGTGTTACTCTCCAGCGTGAGCGCATCCAGCCTCAGACCTTGGTCCTCTAACAATAATGCAAGTTTGGAACGGCTTGCGGCTATGTCTTGCGGTCCCCATCCAAGTTCTTCCGCAGTTTTTCCGGGCAACAAGGCTGGAGGAGCGGCTTCGATCCCAGAGGGAATCCGATCCCGTTTCGGATCGGTTGCGAAATTAGCTGCTATCCCAACTTCTGTTCCGTGCAGAAGAAATGCAGTCAGATTGGTGCCGCTTCCAGCTTGGTAGGTCAGCCCGAAGTTGAATGGGGTATTTCGCTCAAATCCGGTATGGCTTCCTTCTTGGACGTAAGCGTCCGAAGAGTATTCTGCATTGAAATGCAAATTCGGTGTGACTTGGTAAGATAGCCCTCCAAAGAGAGCGGCATCACCCCGAAACCACTGATCCACCTCTAATCGGCCGACCTCTGAGATCGATCCCGGTCCCTCGCCACGCGTATCAAAACCGCTGGATAAAATTGAAAGCGGGTTTTTGAACCCACCATGGCTGGCCAACCGACCCCAGCCAAGCCCGGCGGTCAGGGTAAGTCGACCGGATAGGAAATGCTTGCTGGCGGCGACATATTCCGACCCATAAACCCCGGTGCCACCAAAATCTCTAAGGCCAATCTGTACCGCTGGGCGGGTGCGGGTTTCCTTGAACAGAAGATAGCCCAGATCAAAACTGCGATCATACCGGGTGCTGTTCGGACCATCGAGGCGATCAATGATCGAGTATCGGAAACTGCCAAACAAACGGGGTGTGATCTGAAAAGTAAGCGTGTGACGGAAGGTGCCATCGTGCAGGGCGGTCGTATTGTGAATGGCGCCATCCGGCAGGACAAACCCAGAGGGCATATCGATTAGACCTGGGGTGCCAAATGTCGAGACATGCGTTCCACCAAGAGTATCACTGGCTGCGATGTGGGCGGGCAGCATCAGCAAGCACAGTGCAACAATTTTGGATGCGGATCTAATATGCACCTGCAGGTCCCTCGGTCGTCGAGACTCACCTTAAAATTGTTTTAATGAAATATAAAACTCTTTTTGCTTGCACTGCGAAAAGAATGCCAGAAGCGTTGTCAGCTGTCCTCGCAATCGACCTGAATATACTCGATCATGCCGTCTGCAATAAGCGCCGTGGTCAAGCGACCATTTCGAAAAGCGCCTGTATCAATCGAGATAACCCCGTTTTCCTCGCGCGGTACCGGCACAACTGTGTGGCCATGAACCACCCACATTCCGTCGGTGCGCGCCTGAACACCAAATGAGTGGTGACCACAGGTTAATGTCATGTGAGGCTGCTCTTCTATCGGCAGCGACGGATCAGCACCTGCATGAACGGTGGCAACGTTTCCGCTGACAAATTTTCGGGGTAATTGGCGCAACCATTTCTGGATGTCCGGTGGTATCGCGTCTCGAAGTTGCGACTGCACCTGCGCTTGTTCGAGACTACCGTTGCCACTTTTGGGTGTTGGTAAGATTACTCCAAAGCTTTCAAGAGTTTGCGCCCCTCCGACATGTTGCCACTTTGGGCCGTGGGCCAGCAATTTATCGGCATCTGGTTCATCCAGGAATCGCAGCAACATTTCCTCGTGATTGCCGATAAGGCAGGTTGTGTTGGGACGGGTTTGGCAAAGCTCATGGAGCCTCAACAATACGTCCTTGCTATGCGGCCCGCGGTCGACATAGTCCCCAAGAAAAATCCAATGGTGGTTACTTGCTTGATCCGACAGGCGTGCGAGCATGCGCTCTAATCCCACAGCCTGCCCATGAAGGTCCCCGATGACCGCAAGGGGGTGGTCCGGTTTCGGGGGCTGTCCCTCAAAACGCGGTCCAGCTCGGCGTAAGTACGACTTGGCGCGTATGAATAACGTTCTGAACATTTGTAATGCCTGGCAGAAGTTATGATGGGTGCTCATCCATAACGAGTATAGAACGTATTGGGCCCGGCCGCATAGTGTTGATTGTAAGCAGGGATTTTATCTGATTTTCCCTGATGGATCACATCTTTGTAGAAGTGTGACTAAGTTATTGATACAACCATAGGGGTATTGCCTGCCTTGCGTATTGCGAAAACCTGACTGGCAGATCAGTTGCAGTAGAATGTGATGGTTATGAAAAATGTGCACCTTAGGGCAGCCCTTGGTGTTGGTGGATTGAAAGCCATCACACTGCCGCTGACCATTCTTCTGTCGGTTGTTCTCGCCCGTGTTTTGGGACCGGAAAGCTTCGGCCGATATGCTTTTGTCATGTCTATAGCCATTTTTTTGGCACTGCCCGCAGGGGTGGGCGTAAACGGATTGCTTGTGCGCGAGGTGGCGCGTGCAAAGGCGGACAATGATCATGCGCTTATGTCGGGATTGATCCGCCGTACATTGCTATGGGTGGGCACCTATTCTGTGTTGCTTTGGGCTGCCGTGGCCGTTTTCTGGATTGCGGGGGGTGAACTCATCACAGGCAGCGCGGACATGTCAGTGCTATTTGCCTTGGGTGTGTTTCCGCTTTTATCCCTGATCGCTGTTCAGTCGGGTATTCTGCAGGGATTGCAGCGCCCGGTGATCTCGCAATCCACTCAATTGTTGTTTCAGCCCACATTCTCAATTTTGCTGGTTGGTCTGTTGGTTACGTTCCAAGGGGCGCTCAGTCTGAACGCGACCTATTTGCTGCGTATAATTGCAGTGGCCTTTGCGTTGCTGGCTGGGATCGGTCTGGCGTATCGCCGAATTCCTGCAGAGGTTTGGACCGCCTTGCCAAAGTATGAGGACAAGGCGTGGCGGCAGGCCCTTTTGCCGTTCATCCTGATCGCAGCGACAAACACGCTAAATGTCGAGATTGGAATCTTGGTGCTTGGCGGCCTCGGAGCCGAGATTGAAGTAGGTGCACTGCGAGTGGCGCAGAGCGGAGCGCAGCTTTTGATGTTTCCGCTATTTATCAGCAACATGATCATGGCGCCGTTCGCGGCTGGTCTGGTCAAGACGGGGGATCTTGCAGGTTTGCAGAGCAAAGTCAGGCGCGCTTCATTTCTGACGTTCTTTGTCTCAGCCTGTGCCGCCTTGCCCCTGATCTTATTTGCGGCTCCGATCTTGGGACTGATCTTTGGGGAAGCCTACGCCGGCATCGCAGAACTCCCCCTTCAGGTGCTGGCACTGGGCTTTCTCTTCCGGGTGGCCTGTGGTCCAAACGCAATGATCCTGTCCATGGCCGGTCATGAACAGCGTGCCTTGCGGGGGCAGATCGTGACACTGGTGGTCTCGGTGACTGCCGTTCTCTTCCTCTCGCCGATGTTCGGATCGACCGGCGCAGCCGCTGGCATTTCCCTGGGCTTGGCGGTTGGTCAGATCTATCTGCTGATGCTGTGCCATGAATATCTGCATTTTCTGCCAATAGGATTTTGGAAGAGTGGTTTGATTGCGAACATTCAGAAAAGGCCCGCGCGGGAATGAACGACGGAATGGCAACAGACAGGCTGGTCGGCCTCGAATTGCGAACTGGCAGGGTTCATAGGGAAACAGTACTGTTTCTATTGTTGATCCTCTTCATTCTAGCGCCCAAGGTAAATGTTATTTCCTTTGGCCACGCTGGTTTGAGGGTCGAGGATTTTGTCCTTCTATTTGCTCTGCCTTTGCTAGTTTGGAACTATCGGTTGAGTGCAATTCCGGTGCCCTCATTCGTTTGGGCTTTTGCGGCCTATCTGGCCGCATCGCTCTTTTCGGCTCTTGTGAACCACGCAACTTTGGGGCCAACGGGTTTGGTCTACGTGGCACGTCAGGCGCAGTATTTTGTCTGGTTTCTTATTGCCGCCCAGTTTGCACCATCCATTTCCGAGCGCACATTCAAGCGTGGGTTTGGTGTAATTGCCGGGATCTTGCTGATCTGGTGGATCGGTGAGCTGCTGCAACTTGTTCCGAAGATTGGCAGGTTCTCTACAGTCGGGGATCGTCTGACTCTGAATACCTCCGGCCCATATGAAACCGCAATTCTGGCCGTGATCATCTTTTTTGTTGCCCCCGCCCGGTGGCAGAAAATTGTGATGTTCGCGGTGCTTCTGGCGACGCAGTCGCGGATAACGATTGCGGCTTTCCTTGTTGTCTGGGCGGTCGCAAGGCCAGGTCGAAATGCATTGCTGATCACGCTAATCGTGCCAATTGCCCTCGTGTTTGCTGCGGCCAGTCCAGATCTGTTTCAGGCTGGGCGACTGACCCAGACCCAGTCGCCTGCGGCGATGCTGCAAGACCTACGCGACAGGTTTGATACTGTCATGCACATTACATCGATCGCAGATTATCGCGCGCTGGTCAGCCAAGGCTTGCATGACAATGTGGATTATCAAACCGGAGACGCCAGTTTTCAGGTCAGGGCGTTCAAATGGGCGCTTATCATCAAGTCCTTGGGTGCCAGCACGACCCAGTTTCTGTTCGGGTGGGGGCCGGGGGCCTGGGGGCTCGCTGTGGATGGTCACTATGTGCGCTTTCTTGGGGAGGGCGGGATCGTCGGGTTCATAGCTGCGATGTATTTCTTTGCCCTGAGCCTCACTGGCCGGGACGCACCTCGAATCTACCGCCTTGGTTTCTTCTGCATGGCTCTCAGCTGCATTTTCATAGATGCCGCGACTTCATCCAAAGTCATGTCCACGCTCTGGATGTTGGCTGGATATTTCCATTCCCGGCGTTATCGAAGAAGCGAGAATGCACCATGAGATGTGTCCTTCATATCGGCACGGAAAAAACCGGTACAACCTCACTTCAAACATTCTTGGTTGAAAACAAAGCCGCGCTTTCCAATCAGGGCATTGCCATCAGTTTGGCCCTCGGCGAAGGGAATAACAGGATATTGGCCCTTGCGTTTCAATCTTGTCTGGATGACCTCGCGCGGCGCTTGCGCCTGTCCGACCTGAACGAGAAATCAGCCCTTTGTGCACCTATTCTTGATGCCTTTTCCGAGGAAGTTGAGCAGGCCAAGGCGCATCACGATGTCTTTGTCATCAGCTCAGAGCATTTGCATTCGCGCCTGCGCAACGAAACCGAAATTGATGCACTGCATCGCTACCTGTCACCACTGTTCAGTTCCATTGATGTACACGCCTATCTTCGACAACAGGCCAGATTGGCCCAAAGTAACTATTCCACCTGGATTGAAGGGGGGGGAGGGGCGGATGACCTTGCAACATTTACAAAAGATGCCCAGCCGGGAAATCCCTATTACGACTACTCGCTTCTGGCAAAGCTATGGACTGGCGTGTTTGGTGAAAACGCATTTCATCCACGTCTTTATCAGCGTCAAAACCTTTTGGGTGGAGATGTGAGACAGGATTTTTTAACGCACGCTCTGAATTTGGATCACCATCAGGGGTTTGGTTTTAGGACGGTCGAAAGTAATCCGTCACTTGGGGCTTTGGGGATTACTTTTGGGCGCGGAGTTAACTTGGTCCTGCCGCAATTTCTGTTTGGTCGCCGCAATCGGGCAAGAGACGCGATCATGCGCTCTTTTGTGCTTTCTGGCCTTGGTAAGCTCGGGCCGCAGAACCCGAGCAAACTCGACGACATTCAGGTGCGATTTCAGCGGGTAAACGGAGAGCTGACACGACGTTACCCTTGGCTTTCTGAAGGGTTTAACTGAGGCGGTGAAACTTTTGGAGAAGACAGAATCCCTCCGCTGGATCTCACCGCATCTGCCGATTTCGCAATAGCAATCTCATCCATCCGTTACAGGATTGTCAGCCGTTTCACATGTGGCCGATCCAGAGTGGCGGGCCACCATCCATTGCCCAGCACCTGCTCAGTCAGGATCGTTCTTGTACCATCATCATAGGTGATCTGCACATCGTAGACCCCGCTGACACCCTGAATGCCCGCAATATCTGCGGCGCGATTCACGCCTGTGCTTGTGGTTGGGATGTGTGAACTGGGGGAGCTTCCCGCTTCGATCTGAGCACCCCAAAGCACCAGCTGTTCTCCACCAACAAAAGATTTGCTACCGTTGATGCCTGATGCCGGGCCAACGGCAAACAAGCCGTTTGCAGCAGGCGACAGTGTGCCGTAGAGCCGAGCCACTTCGCTACTAATAAGTTCAATTCCGACGTCGCTCCAGCTTGTGTTGATCTGGGACGCTCCAGTCTGAAGATCAAAGGCCACACCGGCAGGTCCGTTGCCGAAACCGTAGAACATGACATAGCGATGCAAATCGCGACGGCAGAATACGCTGATCGTGTGGGCCTGGCCCAATGACAGGGATGCGCTTCGTGACAGAAAACAGTCATTTACGCCTGAATTAACGGTGATCAGCCGCGCGCCTAAACCATCCGGTGTGAGAGGGGCGCTGGTGTTGGTGGCGCCACTAATGGTCCAAATGGCCCCAAGATCTGATGGGGCAATCAGGTTGGTCGAGCTGTGCTCAATCAGCAAACCGCGCGGTTGGCCATCTGCCCCATGGTCGAACCGTGGCGTATCAATTGCTGCGGTTTGGGCTTGCCCTGATGCGTCGTGAAACCCTGCTGTTGAAGCGCGGGAAAATGTCAGCACTGAAGACAGCGCAACAGATGAACCATTCTGACGATAGGTTTGGGCCGCGAAATTGAGATCGAGCAGCGCCGAAGGTTTGACCCTCGGCGCACAGATGGAAGTAAGAAGTCCGATTTCCATCAATAGATACCCACGATATCTGTTGCGGTGGATCCGGTGGCATAGACGCGCTTGACGCGCAGCGGGTGAACCACGCCACCAATCAGATTGGTGAATGTTACAGGCGTGTCGTCCCCCTGAAGGACAATCTGAACCGTGCTGGTTTCACCAAGATATAGTCCACGGGTCACGACCGGGAGGTCATTCGCGTCGTCGGGAGTAACGGAAAAGGCGTTGCTGGCGGGTGAAGTGATCCCTGCGGAACGGCGCTTGAAAGTGTCGAGTGTCATGTTTGGCTCCGATATTTGAGCGTGATTGGAGTGCAGGGGCAGACACTAGAGCCCGTATCTTAATCAGCGCATAGTGCAGCGCGTGGGGAGTTCACGTTTGATTAATTGGAGGGTTTCAGAATGGCCGGAAGCAGCTTTAGGCAAGTTTTTCGTAGATGGCCGACGTGGCCATAGCAACCTCATCCCAGCTTTGTGACGCTACCCGGTTCGCGCCACTCTTCCGTGCGTGTTCAACCCAATCCGCGCCATCCGCAATTGCCCGCAAACCCTCTGCGAGGGCATCTGGTGAGAATGTTGGGAATAACTGCTGAGGGGTGACAGCCAGTTCGGTCATTGAGCTATTGTTGGCAATCATCACTGGGGTGTCCACAGCGTAACCCTCATAGATCGGAATGCCGAAGCCTTCATATTCTGATGCCATCACAACCGCTTGTGCATGGGCCAGCACCTGCCATTTTCGGGCCTCATCCACTGGACCGAGATAAGTAAATCGATCCCCGAGGATTGAGGTGATCTCTGTCAAAATACGGTCTGCGTCGAAGTTCATCCGCCCGGCAATCACCATTTGCCATCCGCTGCCTTTGGGAAAGGCCTGGTCAAATCCCCGCGCCATTGTCACGAGGTTTTTGCGAGGCTCCACATTGCCAACAAAGCCCACAAACGGGCGCTGGGCGAGAGTATCATCCGGCTTCAAGCGCTGCGCAACAGGTCGGTTGAGGATTGAAGCGTCAACACCATTTCCTATGACGCTGATGCGATTTTCCGCTTCCGGATAGAAATCAAGAATGCGCTGTCGGGTAAACTCTGACACGGCAATTATGTGATCTGCCTCACGAGCTTGCCGGTGAAAATTGCGCTTGGAATATATAACATTGCGGCGCGAGAAAAATTCGGGGCGATCCAAGGGAATGATATCATGGATTGTGGCAAGCTTGGGTTTGCCGTGGCGGGTTCCAAGATTTGCAAAATAGGTTTCGTGAAGGATGTCGTGCTGACCTGGGATCAAGAGGCTTTGCAAGCGCGGCAGATATTCGAGTAGCGCGTTTTGAATGCGGCGGTCCCCGGCAAAAATGCGTGAAGAGATCTGTGTGTCAGATGTTGGCAGAAGAGAGACAAAGCTGTTCTTCCCCCTTTGTGTCTGGACGAAGTGGTCGAATTCTTGTCGTGCAAGCCGCGTCAGCGCTTCAGACAGACCAAGGCAATAACGTGCAACACCGCTGATCGGGTCTCGAACCGGGCGGCAGTCGAGCAGCACCCGGGTCATGAAGAACCGCCATCTGTTCGGGGAGGTGTGATTGTGCGAGTTTCTCGTGCTGGCACACCTGTCGCCACCATCCCCGCCGCGATGGAGCGTGTTACCACAGCCCCGGCACCAATGACCGCCTTGTCGCCGATGACCACACCATCAAGAATGGTGACATTATTGCCGATCCATACATTCTCGCCAATCGTGATCCCGACCCGTTCAGTTGTGCCATCGGTAAAAGACCCATCATTGCCCAAGCTATGCTGCTCAGCCGACAGGCGCAGCCCAGCACCAATTTGCGTGCCCGCCCCGATCCGCACCATCCCACCCACTCCGATCGACGCATGAGGACCGATATAGGCGCGTTCCCCTATCTCGAGCCCCTCTCCCATCTCACCAAGCCCACTGCGGCATTGCACCCAGCAAAACTCGCGCAAAGTTGCGCCGTGCGCGATTTTCACGCCGCGATGTGATGAAGCATCCAGATATGAATGGTGGCCGATGGCTGCCCCGGGCGCGAGGTGGATCTGAGATTTTGCGATCAATACGACCCCGCGTCCCAGAAAAACCAACCGACCGCGCCGGATGCCGTAGAGCAGCAATCCGCGGATCGCGGAACCTCCTGCTTTGCTGACAAGGTATCGCAGGTCTTTTAGAGACAGCGTATATTCGCGCCCGGTCAGGAATTTGATGATGTTGGAGATCAAAGCACCACCATAGGAAGAGTAATTGTCCAGTAGCTTAGGTGGTAAAACTTGATATTACAAGTAAATCAAGTTTTAATCCAGTAAGTTGACTTGATGCATAAAACAACTATACATTGTGTCTGCGGTGGTTTTAAGCTCCTCTGTTATCATTGGACTCATCGCTCACATACGCCCCAAATACAGTGGGGTTAGCTGAGGCATCAAATGGTTGCTTTGATAATTCCTGTTCTGAATGGTGGCGTGGTTTTCGAGGATTGTTTGGCTGCAATTGGCGGCCAGACACTACGCTTTAATACAAAACTTGTGTTGGATAGTGGGTCGTCGGACGGATCACGCGATCTTGCTTTAAAGCATGGGTTTGAAGTCTGGGATGTGCCGCATGGAACGTTCAATCACGGGGGCACCAGATCACTTGCCGCCTCTAAGGTCAAAGACGATATTCTGCTGTTCCTCACCCAAGATGCGGTTTTGAATGAACCTGAGGCGGCTGCCAAGCTTGTTGCGGCATTCGAGGCCTCAAATATCGCCGCAGCATTTGGTCGACAGTTGCCACACCATGATGCAGATGACATTGCAACCCATGCCCGCTTGAGAAGTTATGGGACGGATTCCTATGTGACGTCGATAACATCCTCATATCCGGCGGGAATTCGTAAATGCTTTCTGTCGAACTCCTTTGCAGCTTATCGAAGGGAGGCGCTGCAAGGTATCGGTGGGTTTCCCTCGAATGTGATCCTCGCGGAAGACATGTTCGTGGCAGCACGGCTTTTACAGGCTGGCTGGTCGGTTGCATACGTCGCAGAAGCACGCGCGCGCCATTCGCACAATTACACGATCCGGGAAGAGTTCCGCCGGTATTTCGATACGGGGGTCTTTCAGAAACAGCAGGCGTGGATCCTTGAAGAATTTGGGCGCCCAGAAGGTGAAGGTGTGCGTGTCGCCCTTGATCAGGTTCGCTACTTGTGGCGGCAGAACCGATGGGGACAGATACCCAGATCTCTTGCTGTCAGTAGCGTGAAATACTTCGGGTACAAATTGGGATTGCGACATGATCGGCTGGGTCAGGATGTGTCCCGTCGCTTAGCCATGCACAAGAGGTATTTCGCCGAATAGAGCTGTTAGGAGCGCATATTGCGAAGGATGGCCCGCGCCTCGTCCGCAGTAACATCGAACTCCGAAAGGAATGAGACGGCATCGTCTTCCGCTGCATTTTGTAACCTCTGCGCATGGGAGTGCATCTGATCGGGAAGGTGGTTTCTTGCGTTCACCACATCTTTCATACGCTCATGCAGGCTGGGCAGGTCGCTGCTGAGATCCATGGTCATCAACCACTGATCTGAAATCAGGCGGGAGCGAATGCAGCCGCGGTCAGGTGCAAACACCGCAGCACCCGCGCTATAGGCTTCCAGCAACACCAACGGGTCAGCCTCATCAACCAATTTGGTCGGCAATATCAAAAGATCGATTTCTTCGAAAAAAGACTGCTTTTTCGTTCCTGATATGGGGCCAAGCCAGCGGATACGTCCGTCGCTCCGGTCCACGGCTACCTCAACCTCATGGCGCAACTCCGCGTCCGGGATAGGGCCTGCAAGGACCAACTTGCCGCGCCCACCTTGTGCAATGTAATCCTTCCAAAGTTCCAGAAGATATGGTGCGCCCTTATCCGCCGTAATTACGCTCAAATGCCCGGCCACGGGGGCGCCTTCGCGGCGAGGCGGGACGGCAGCGGTGGGATGTGAGAATAGGGCGGCGTTCGGCAGACACAAAAAACGCTCTCGGGAATTCACACGATAAAGAGCCTGATATTGGTCGCGCATTTTTTCACTGAGCAGAATATGGGTGGCATAGCCGTCGGACAGGCTTCCAAGCAGTTTCAATGCGGGCAATGGCCCTAGAGCGATTGCGCGATAACTATGATGGTGGGTGTAAAACCGTATACGCCTCAGACGCAGCGCAAGTGCGGTGGGAAGGAAAAACCAAATGCCATTCTGACCGGGCAGAGAGCTGTACACGATATCTCCGTTGCGCAGGCCAACCAGCAGGAGAAGTGGATTCAGAATAGCGCGCCAGATCTTACCAAATGTGCTCCCGCCTAAAGGAAGACGGATGAGAGCGCCGATTTGCGACAGGCCAGAAGCCATGCGTTCATTGTAGATGGATTGACCATGCATGGGTGGAGGGCATTGGCCGATAAACCAAATCCGTTTGCGTCTGCTCAACGTACCCTCCGTTCGACCCCGGTGAAAATCCGTTCGGGAACAGCCGTGAGCGCTTTGCGGGCCGGCCGTTCGATCCACAGATATCCCCAGTAGCTGAGACCAAAGATCGTGGCGTAACTGAGCAAACTCATACCTAGGAGCACTGGCAGATTGCCGGGCATCAACTTGTCTGCGATTACATTCATAAACACCAGGATGATCACGCGATGCCAGATGTAGATGGCATAGGTCAGCTGTCCAAGTGGCGCGCCTATCGCCACCAAAACGCTCACGTTGCCATGATGGTCTGATGTCACGGCAACGACAAACAGCACCAGGATCGTCAGCATCGTGACCCAACTCGGAATGGGAAGGCACATTTCAATAAAAACGAGCGCTGACAATCCCAGCATCACGTACCCTCTATCCTTCAGATCAGGCAGCCGATCCCGAATGCGATAAAGAAAAACGCCAATCGGAAAACTGACCAATCCTCTTAGCAAATGCGGCAGATGCCCCCATTCCTTGTATTCCGGCAGCAGAAAAGCGGCGGTCAGTGTGAAGAGAAGGCAAACTGTCCCAATCCAGATGGGCCCGAGCATTGCGAGTGACGCAATGAGTGGGAACAAGATGTACAGCCCCATTTCAATGCTGATTGACCATGTCACCCCATTGAACATGTATGGGGAGCCGCAGTCGAAATATTCCTGAACCAATAGTGCTGTCTGGGTGATGCATCCCGGTGCAAATGATGGTGCCGTTGCGCTTTCCCCGCGTGTCAGAAGCACAGCCCAGACCACGATGTTGACGGCAAGTACCACCAGGTGAAGCGGATAGATCCGGGCGATCCGTCGCCACATGAAATCTGCAAAGCGACGCAGGTTGCTTATCCGTCCTGCGTAGACATAGGCGAGAACAAAGCCTGAGATCATGAAAAACAGATCGACATAAAGCCCAAACCCCTGTTGGGCGATGATCAAGGCACGTTGCTCGGGTGGAAAGAAGAACTCATTGGAGTGATAGACGACAATTCCGACGCTTGCCACAAAGCGCAGAAAATCGAGATTTCTCAAAGCATCAGTCTCGGTTTGCAATCCGATCAAGCGCGCCATGACCTACCCAAACCCTTCAGCTGTGGTCGGTCAGAAGATTGTTAAGGTATTGCCCATAATCCGATTTGTCATAGGTTTGGGCGTGTTTTCTCATCCTCTCGGCATCAATCCACTTCTTTTGAAATGCGATCTCTTCCGGGCAGCCGGATTGCATGCCTTGCCGCATGGACAAGGTGCGCACAAAATTCCCTGCATCGAGCAATGATCCATGAGTGCCTGTGTCAAGCCAGGCATAGCCGCGACCCATTTTCTCTACAGAAAGAGTTCCATCGCGCAGATAGCTTTCCAGAAGCGTCACGATTTCTAACTCGCCCCTTGCCGAGGGTTTGATTTCGCGGGCGCGGGCCGGGGCTTCTCCATCCAGAAAATACAGCCCCGTCACAGCGTATTTTGATGCAGGCCGTGTGGGTTTTTCGACAATGCTTTGCGCCCGGTCTTCTGCATCGAATGTCACAACGCCGTAACGTTCGGGATCAGCCACATGATAGCCAAATACCGTCCCACCAAGCTTCTTTTGATCCGCAGCGAGCAACACTTCGGGCAGACCGTGTCCAAAGAAAATATTATCTCCCAAGACCATGGCGGATGGAGCGCCGTTCAGAAACTCCTCCGCGAGAATGTAGGCCTGCGCCAGCCCGTCGGGTGTCGGTTGCGTGATGTAGGTCAGCGTAAGGCCCCATTGGCTGCCATCCCCTAAAAGTGCCTGAAATTGTGCCTGATCACGCGGGGTTGTGATGATCGCAATCTCGCGGATGTTCGAAAGCATCAGGACCGTCAGAGGATAGTAGATCATCGGTTTGTCATAGACCGGCATCAACTGTTTCGACACGGCCAATGTCAGCGGATAAAGCCTTGTCCCTGATCCGCCGGCCAATATGATTCCTTTGCGCTGTGTCATGTGGCGCTCCCCTTCAAATCCGCAATCATACCAACCAATGCCTGCTGCCAGTCGGGACGGTTTATCCCAAAAACCTGCTGGGTCCGGGAACAATCCAGGCGGCTGCTCAGTGGACGTTTGGCTGGAGTTGGAAATTCGCTGCTTGGAATGTCATTTACCGCAACAGTTTTATCTGCACTGGAAAAGATGGCGCGGGCAAAATCTGCCCAGCTGACATCAGGCGCACCGGTAAAATGGTAGGTACCGGATTTCTCAGGTGCAGTGATCAGTTGATCTGCAATTTTCACACATGCTTCCGCAATTGCGCTTGCCGGTGTCGGACCTCCGATTTGATCGGCCACGACGTTCAGGTGATCCCGTGTCTTGGAAAGACGCAGCATAGTCTTGGCAAAGTTGTTGCCATGGCAGGAAAACACCCAGGATGTACGGAGGATCACATGGGTTGCGCCGGTTTCACGTATTCCGACTTCGGCGGCCAGTTTGCTTTGGCCATAGACGCCAAGGGGTTGGGTCGGGGAGTTTGGTGTGAATGGAGTGTGGCCTCGCCCGTCAAACACATAGTCGGTGGAAATCTGAATAAGCGGGATGCCAAGATCCTTGCAGGCCTCTGCCATTTCGACAGGAGCCGCACCATTGACCTGATGGGCAAGGTCGTCCTCCTCCTCGGCCCGGTCTACAGCGGTGAAGGCCGCTGCATTGATCACAGCGCTGGGCTTGGTGGATTGAATCGCGGCGCGACAAGCACCCGGTATTGAAAGATCTGCCTGCTCGCGCTCCAGACAGATTGCGTCAGGCAGGTACGTCGCGATCTCACGCGCAACCTGACCGGTTTTGCCAAACACCAGGATCATGAAGATACTCCTAGCCGTTTGCTGACATCGTGGCGAGAGAGCAGTTTTCTCCACCAATCCTCATTGGTCAGATACCAGTCCACGGTCTTCTTCAGACCCTCTTCGACTGTTACCGAAGGACGCCAACCCAGTTCATTGCGAATACGCGACGGATCGATGGAATAACGGGCATCATGTCCGGGACGATCGGGGACGAATTCGATCTGATCCATGTAGTGACCAGAAACTTTCGGGCGCATTTGATCCAGTATCGCGCAGAGGGAATGCACCAATTCCAGATTGGTACGCTCATTCTCGCCGCCAATGGCATATGTGCGCCCCAGCGCACCCTTTTCAGCAACCAGCAAAAGCGCTTCGGCATGATCTTCGACAAAAAGCCAGTCGCGGATATTAGAACCGTCCCCGTAGATCGGCAGTGGCTTGCCTTCAATGGCGTTGATGATGGTCAGCGGTATGAGTTTTTCCGGGAAATGATAGGGACCGTAATTGTTCGAGCAATTGGTCAGAACCACCGGAAGCCCGTAGGTTTCATGCCACGCACGAACCAAATGATCCGAGGCCGCTTTTGAGGCGGAATAGGGACTGCGCGGGTCGTAAGACGTGGTTTCTGTAAATCGCTGTTCGGGGTTCTGAGGAAGCGACCCGAACACCTCGTCGGTGGATATGTGGTGAAACCTGAAAGATGCCGGTCGATCCTTCCCAACCCAATAGGCACGTGCCGCCTCAAGCAGGTTGAAAGTTCCCGTGACATTGGTTTCGATGAAATCCGATGGCCCGTCGATCGACCGATCCACGTGGCTTTCGGCTGCCAGATGCATGATGATGTCGGGTTGATGTTGTACGAGAATTCTGTCCAGAGCGGCGCGGTTGCGAATATCGGCATGTTCAAAATGATAAAGCGGATCGTGTTCAACGCTGGCCACGTTTTCCAGACAGGCTGCATAGGTCAACGCATCTAGGTTGATGACGCCATGCCCTCGCGCCACAGCCTTTCGCATAACCGCAGACCCAATGAATCCTGCGCCCCCTGTGATCAAAACCTTCATGTCACATCCTTGTAGGTGAAAGGGGAGGTGAAATCAGAGAAAGGCGGCGCATCTTGATCCTTCTCTGAAAGGAGGGGGGAGTTCCCAACCAACGGCCAATCAATTCCGCAACTGTCCCATCGTACGGCCCCATCGTGTTGCGGAGAGTAGTGGTCAGTACATTTGTAAATTATCTCGCTATCCGGTTCGAGTGTCATGAAACCATGCAGAAACCCTGAAGGGATCCAAAGTTGAACCCCATTCTCATAGCTGAGTTCCTCTGCGACCCAACTGCCATAGTTGGGTGACCCGCGACGCACATCTACCGCAACATCAAAAATCTTACCACGGCCACAACGCACCAGTTTCCCCTGCGCGTGCGGAGGTGATTGAAAGTGTAGGCCGCGTATCGTTCCGATGTCATGGGACAACGAGTGGTTGTCCTGAACAAAATCCGGCAAATCCAGCCCCGCCTCGCTGAGTTTTTTTCGATTCCAGCTTTCCGAGAAAAAGCCGCGCTGGTCAATATACCGGGGCGGCGTGACCTTGTAGACGCCAGAAAGGGTCGTTTCTTCAATCATTTTTGTGATCTGTTGCCTTGATGCGATTAGAGCTTGGCACAGTATTATCCGAACTTCCTCAAAAGTAAAAAACAGTTGTCCAGAAGCGGTGGAATGTTGGTAAATTTTTTGCAAGTATAACCCACAGGACAACCTAGGGGTGTGTTTCTTGTTGCAGAAGATGTTAGAAAAAAACACGCTTGAATATGCTGAAACACAATTTGATGCTGGTGCTTCTATTCTTGATGCAAATATATTTTGCGCGGAGTGGGAAATGAACCCGGCGCCGGTTCCTCATGATTTGCAGCGCAGTTCACACTCGAAAGCAGGGTTTTTACCGGGCCGAGCATTTCATTCCGCTCGGTTGGCATATCGGCGTCTGTCTTATGCGTCGGGGCGGAAGATATCGCCCTTTACACTTTATGAAACTGAAAGTGTCATCTTCATTCACATCCCCAAAAATGCGGGAACTTTTGTCAATGGGATCGTATATCCAGGCATCTCTTCAAGCCGGTCCACCCACATTAACGCTCACCATTCCGTGCATTATCTCGCGAAACTCGATCCCATTCGCTTTGGGCGCCTTCCCAAGTTTGCAATCCTGCGCCACCCCGCCCAGCGTTTGCAGTCCGCGTTCAATTATTTGAAGTATCACTCGCCGTTTCAAACAGATCGAGAGTTCGCTAGCAGGCACCTGTCGGGGTTTTCGGATTTTGACATGTTCTGTCGCAATGAAACGGAACAGGGGTTTGAAGCCTTCCTGTTTTGGCCACATTTTCAACCTCAGGTCAGTTTTCTATGCGACGCCACTGGGCGACTGTGCGTAGATGCCTTGACGACGCTTGAAATGATCTCGGAAGGGCTGCGATCTCTCGGGGATTGCTTTGGGAAAAACTGGGCATTGGAAAGCAACACCCTGGCGCCCGGCGATCACTGCCCCGAGGTCATGAGGCTTGTAGAGAAATATTATGCCAAGGATTTGAAGCTTTGGAGCGCAGTTCAGAATTCCGAGCAGCACTTTTGTTTGGTCCGGTAGCTAGGCTGCTCCTGTTATTGGCACTTGGTGACGCCAAGGCGGACCAGCTCGCTGCCTTTTAGGCGCGCTATTTTGTAGATTTGATGCCGTGCTTTTTGCAGATACCAGGATTTGACCGACGCGGGGTAATACGCAGCGATCACCTTTGACCATTGGTCAAATTCCTCGGGTGACAGACGGGAGCCGAACCGGTGGGGGCCGTGAAATCCAAATGTGGTCCGGGACGAAACGCAGACATTTTTCGCACCCAGAAACATTGTGCAGCTTGAGAGGCAAATTTGCCCACGAATTTCGACGCGTTGACCCAATGCGTTAATTCGCTGGATTTCATTGTGCCTCTCGCGCACGCTTCCTCCGTAGTCATTCCCAATAACGATGGTTGCACCCGGTTTGGGGGTGCGCGGCGTAAGGGCGATGGAGGGGTCTGCCCCTGTAAAAATAACTGCTGCGCATATTGCGAGCGTTTGCGATACTTTCAGTGCGGCACAGTTTTTTAACAAGCACGCAAAAATCGCGCGCCCAATCCATATGAACGTCATTGCATCACCCCCATGAAGCATCGAGTTGTCATTACCCTGTTGCGCCGACCCCTTACCGGCATGAACAGGAATAGAACATGGAAGTGCTAAGAAACGGTTGATCCGCCGATTTGCCGGCGTCACCTGTTTGGGATCCACCTCATTATCAAAACAGAACCATTGAGACGGGTTCAGTTTTGGGTTGCACTCACCCCCATGGTGATCAGTGATGGCGAAATCTGATCAATGGTCCTGCTCCAGCGTGTGACGGGTTGTTCGGCAACAAACACCACATCATTTGGGCGAAGCTCAAACCGGGCGGCCAAAGACAGGTTTGCCGCGTTTCGCAGGTCAATCTGCCAAGCGGTTAGGGCATCAAACTCCATCGGGTCCGTGGATCCCCTCAGCACATAAACGTGCCGTGGGTCAGCCGTCTTGATTGACAGCCCGTTTGCACCCTCAAAGAGGGCGTCTGCAAGACTTGCTTGTCGCTCAAGTGGGAGGGGCATGCGTCCTTGCTTTTGCACCTCACCGCTTAGATAGACATAGTCACGCTCAACGGCTCCGAGACGTGCCTTTTCAAGAAAGCTACCGCGTTGTTCGTCAAGCGCCGCCCGTTGGATCTCGATCTCAGCGCCCAGATTTTGCAGGGCAGCCCGGCGGTTGTTCTGGCGAAATTCAGCCAGTTGAATGTGCTGGCGGAAATAGGCTTCAGCGCGATCAAGTGAATAGGCGTCATCAACAAACAGGCTATCTCCTTCCTGAAGGAAGACAGCGCCCAGTTTTGGGCTGGAATAGAGACTATCCAATGGGATTTGGTAGATGGTGCCAGCGCGATATAGCCTGACAGAAGTGAAATCCGTGGTTCTTCCTGTGACCCCACCTGCCTGCGCGAGTGCCTGTTTCAGCTCCAAAGGGGCAAGGGTGATTGGTAGGACGCCCGGCCGCGCCACCGCTCCGCCAATTGCGATTTTCTTTGAGTTGAACTCAGCGATCTCGAGGCTAAATGTCGGCTCGATCTGCGCTTTGACAAGATGCTGAAAGACCTGCGCCTCTGCTTCTTCCAGCGTCAGGTCAGCAATTTCGACACGCCCGGCAGAGGCTATCGCGATGCTGCCATCATCCTGAACCGTGTACCCCTGTCGACTGATTTGTGCAGCCAGAAGACCCGAAAGCTGTTCGGCAGATGTTGAGGATGGAGTAGCCAGCAGCACAACATCCCCAATTCCAATTCGATAGGGTGTGGGGTTGGTTGCGGGTGGAAGGCGGGTTTCCAATGACGGCGGCCGAACTTCGGCGGTATAGACCGGGTCAGGTGCAATGCCCCCGGTGCGCAATCCGCTTCCACCGTTGGCAGTTTGATGAAACGCTGCGGGCAACGTTCTGGGGGTATAGCTCTGTCGATTGGCCAACAGGATATTCTGCGCCGTGATCGGCAGAACGCGAACCTTTGCAGTATCCGTCGTGCCAGGAATGACGCGCGAGCTGTGGTAAGCAGCGCCACAAGATGACAATGCGCAGAGAGCAAGGGCAATTACATAGTGCTTCAACGGTTTGTCCCCTTTGTCTTTCCGCCGTGGCTTTCTTCAGGAAGCAGCATGCGCCACGTCATTTGCCCTCAGGCGAGTTGCATCTACTTTTTATTTGTGGATGTGGTTGAGGTTGCTGCTCCGCCGCGTGCAGCCGTTGCAATGGCCAGACCTCCGACTGCCCCCAAAACAGGACCAATACCGAATATGAAGTTCTGTGCGTCACCCACGGGAGGCAGGTTTAGATTTTCCACCTGATTGACCTCTGCACAGTCCTGTATTGCCGGATCGCAGTTTTGAGGTGCCTCTTGTTGTGCGCTGGCTTTGCCTGTTGAGCAGGTCAGCGCAACGATCAGAAATGATGTCGTGTAGCGCATGGAGGCGTCCTTTTCCCTAACTGCGAGTGAGTAGTGCCATGGCTTGACAGTGCAATAGACGGTACTCGCCCTATAGTATAGTTATGAAAGTCTGAAAAAGGCAATCTACATTCCAGAAATACCTTTATTCATTGGCAGTAAACACCGATGTTCCCGAGGAGACATAATGGATTTTCAGTTCGTATAATATTTACTCTTTAAACCATTGATTGCGCCATAAGAGTTCCCATAACCGTATTTACTCATCATCTTCACATTGATCTGATTAAGAACAATCCCATCGACGTTCTGGCCAATTGAGGTGAACATGCCTATGGCGTCCGCAACTTGTCCCCTCGTCGTGGAATTCCAGTGAACGGTTAACAGGATAAGATCGGCCAATGGTGAGATAATGCGCGCGTCAGGAACTATCAGCGCTGGGGGCGTGTCAATAATGATGTGGTCATAATGGGTACGGGCAGTTTCCAAAAAACTCTCGAACGACTCAGAGGATAAGACGTCAGCAGCATTCACATTGCTGGGTTCGCTGAGAAGTATGTCCGCCCCCACCATCTGGTCTTTTACGACGGCGTCCTCCAGCTCGGCCTCTTTTGACAGGACACTCATCAGCCCGCGTTTGACGGGTGTTTCGAGATACTGGCGGAACGCCAGTCGCCGCAGATCCCCCTCAACCAGCAAGACAGTCTTGCCCAATCCAACCAAGTTGTTTGCAAGTGCAAACGTAACAGTGGTCTTGCCTTCATCGGGGATGGATGATGTTGACATGATCACCTGTGGCGCCTCATTGAATTTTGACAGCAGGACAGATGTCCGCAAGTTGCGCACCGCTTCTGCGGCGGCGGATGTGGGTTTTTCATCGAGATACTTCAGGGCTTCTTCGCGTGTTTTGGCACGAATAAGGGGAATCTGTCCCATGACGGGAATGCTGGTTTCGGCCTCCAGTTCTGCGGCGCTTCGATAATTGTTCTGAGCGGCCTCAAGGAAAAGGGCTCCGCCGCTGCCGACGATCAAGCCTGCCAAAGCTGAGACAATCAATATGATCCCAACCCGAGGCTCGGAGGCGGTTGCAGGTACAACTGCGTTAGACAGAACACGGCTTTCAGGTTGGTGAATCCCCTCCTGCGCAGAGGCCTCTTTGAGGCGGCTCAGGAAATGTTCATAGAGCAGACGATTGGCTTCGGCGTCCCGCGCCAGCTGTTGTAAATGGATCAGATCGTTGCTCTGCACAGCTATCTGGTTTTCAAGCGTACCCAGACTGCTTTCTATCGTAGAAATATTCGCCCTTGCGCGCATTGCGTTTTGATCGGTGCGCGCAAGCAGCGTCGCATAGCGTCTGGTGAATTCTTTTGACTGCCCCTCGGTCTGAAAAATCCGCGTCAGCCGATCATCCTGCGCTGCGATCAGCATTTCACTTGCATCCGCTGATTGCGCGGCATTCATTCTGTCAGATCGCGCACCGGCATTGGACAAGTCATTTTGAGCGGACTGTAAACGTGCGCGCATGTCCTTCAATTGGCGCTCCAGCATCAAAACGTTTTCGCGGCTTACGACATCCGTCTGTGAGGAAAACGCGGCAACCTTGGTCTCAGCCTGTTCGAGCTGGAGTTTTAAATCAGCAACCCTTTGGCTGAGCCATTCCGAGGCCTCCCGTGTGGCCTCGTAACGCATATCCATTTTATAGCGGATGTATTGGGCGGCAATCTGATCTGCCAAGATGGCGGATTTGGCCGGGCTTTCACTTTGAACTGTGATTTGAAGCACATCGGTTTTTGGCAGATTGCGCGCCGTCATCGCGTGTAACAAACCATTGATCGCGCGTTCTTCGGATTTTGCAGATGTATGGTCTTCCGGGGCCTGCCCGGCAACAAACGCCCTTATTCTCATAGCAATTCCCGCTGGGCGTAGTGCTGGATTGAACTCGGGATCCTCAGACAGGTTTTCAGCCCGGACCACACGTTGCAGCAGGCGGCGGCTTTTCAGAATTTCCACTTCGGTGTTTATCGCGTGGCTATCTGCTCCAAACCCGGGCAAGGCAACGCCCAGATCCACAATCTGGCGCCCCGAAGTGTCCAGCAAGAGCACGCTTGTCGCCTGAAATTTCGGAGTTGCGACTGAACTGACATAAATCCAGCCCATCACCAGAAACACAATCATTGCCGCTCCGATGATCGTTTTGTTGCGCCAAAAAACTTTGAACAGAGCCCCAACATCAATCACATCATAGTCCGACCTTTTGGGGGCAGACTGTATGGCTTCAAAGCATGTGGGGCGGTTCATAAGAGCATCCGGCTGTTTGGGATCACTGTTTTGTAACGCGATCGAAAGCTTCACCACAACAAAAAGTTGTGCAAATGGCATGATGCACCCGCAAGGGGTGATTGAGGGGGTTTCCCAATGTTGATGCCCATGGGCAATAATGGCATTCCGTCGAGATCACTGAGAAATTCAAACTGCTGGCAAGCCACCGGGAAACTCCTCTCTGGTTTCAGTCACGGATCGGTGCTAATCCCTCATACGATTGAAAGACTGCGAGAGGCGAGAAGATATGCCAGCTTACCGTTCTAGAACGTCGACCCATGGTCGCAACATGGCGGGCGCGCGTGGATTGTGGCGCGCAACCGGGATGAAAGATGATGATTTCGGCAAGCCGATTGTCGCCATCGTGAACTCCTTCACCCAGTTTGTACCGGGCCACGTGCACCTAAAGGATCTCGGCCAGATGGTCGCCCGAGAGGTCGAGGCCGCTGGCGGGGTTGCCAAGGAATTCAACACGATCGCCGTGGATGATGGTATCGCCATGGGCCATGACGGGATGCTCTATTCGCTGCCTTCGCGCGAAGTGATCGCGGACAGCGTGGAATACATGGTCAATGCCCATTGCGCTGACGCCATGGTCTGTATCTCGAATTGCGACAAGATCACCCCCGGCATGCTGATGGCCGCTATGCGCCTGAATATCCCGGTGATCTTTGTGTCCGGTGGTCCGATGGAAGCAGGCAAGATTGATATTGCCGATCTGGACATGAACAAGATTGACCTCGTTGATGCCATGGTTGCAGCGGCAGACGACAAATTCACCGACGAGCAGGTCCAGCATATTGAAGAAAACGCTTGCCCGACCTGCGGGTCGTGTTCAGGCATGTTCACTGCGAACTCGATGAACTGCCTGGCTGAGGCGCTGGGCCTGGCGCTGCCGGGCAATGGCTCGACCCTGGCCACCCACGCGGATCGTAAAGGTCTGTTCTTGGAAGCGGGTCGCAAGATCGTCGAGATCACCAAGCGGCACTATCAGGACGAAGAAAAAGGCCTGTTGCCGCGTGAAATCGCGACCTTCGAAGCCTTTGAAAACGCAATGTCGCTGGACATCGCCATGGGCGGATCAACCAACACCGTGCTGCACCTTCTGGCCATTGCCAACGAGGGTGAAGTCGATTTCGACATGTCTCACATGGACCGTCTGTCGCGCAAAGTACCCTGCCTCTGCAAGGTCGCGCCGAACATCCACAACGTCCACATGGAAGACGTGCACCGCGCCGGTGGTATCTTCTCGATTCTTGGTGAGCTGTCGCGCGCCGGGCTTTTGCACAACGATTGCTCCACCGTGCATTCCAGCACCATGGGCGAAGCGATTGCCAAATGGGACATTAAAGTTGCCAACAATCCCGAAGCGGAAAGCTTGTTCAAAGCGGCTCCGGGCGGCGTGCGCACCACAAAGGCGTTTTCGACCGAGAACCGCTTTAAGGAACTCGACACCGACCGCGAAGGCGGCGTGATCCGCTCGGCAGAACACGCGTTCTCGAAAGATGGCGGTCTGGCCGTGCTCTTTGGCAACATCGCATTGGACGGTTGCATTGTGAAAACTGCGGGTGTGGATGAAAGCGTCCTCAAATTCACCGGCACCGCCCATGTCTGCGAAAGCCAGGACGCCGCCGTGAACAACATCCTGACTGGCAAGGTCAAGGAAGGCGACGTGGTTGTCATCCGCTACGAAGGTCCGCGCGGTGGTCCGGGGATGCAGGAAATGCTCTACCCGACCAGCTATCTGAAATCGAAGGGTCTGGGCAAAGCCTGTGCGCTTCTGACAGACGGTCGCTTCTCGGGCGGCACCTCGGGCCTGTCGATTGGCCACGCTTCGCCGGAAGCGGCCGAAGGTGGTGCCATTGGTTTGGTTCAGGACGGCGATAAGATCGAGATCGACATCCCGAACCGCACCATCAACCTCGCTGTCTCAGACGATGAACTGGCTGCCCGCCGCAAAGTGCAGGATGAAAAAGGCTGGAAACCCGTCGAGCCACGCAAGCGCAAAGTGTCCAAGGCGCTGAAGGCCTATGCGATGTTGGCCTCATCCGCTGCAAAAGGTGCGGTGCGTGTGATCGACTGATCTGGTCGGCACGCTGAAATGATAAAGGGCGGGAATACTCCCCGCCCTTTTTTCTTGCTGAAAATACCTCACGGGGGTCTGGGGGTGTGAAACCCCCAGCTAACCTTAGCTACAATGCCGGTCCACCATTCGCTGCACCATTGGTGCGAAATGCCAGTAGTCCGGGGTTTCCATGTCGGCGCGCTTGCCTGCTTCGTCCAGATAGCGCACGGCGATGATTTCCCCCAGGTTCGGGTTGGCGGCAAACTCCGCCACTTCATCCTCATTCATCGGTCCGCCTTGCAACTCCAGCGTATGGGCCGAGGCGGGTGACAGCCGTTTGTAATATTCAGGTTTGGTCGCACAGAGATAGCGCTTTGCTGCCACGTGAAAGCGCACGCAATCGGTGATTACGGAAGGAAAGAACTGCTCCAGCACTTCGGCACCTGCATCTTCATGATGGCGGTCTTCGGTGTCATCCGGATGATAGGTGCCAAATTCTGAGGTGAAATGTCCGATGTCGTGCAGCAGCGCACCGACAATGATCTCTTCGGACTGACCGTTCTGCTCGGCGATCGTCGCCCCCTGCAGCATATGTTCGGCCATGGTCACGGGTTCACCCAAATATTCTTCTCCACCGCGGCGTTCGAAAATCCCACCGATGAAATCAACGATGTTTTCTGGAGACAGCTTGTCGATATCGGGTTTCATTCCGCGGCCTCCTTCCTCGTGGCGCGCACTATCGCGTCATAGGTCGAGCGCAGCCCGTCCTTGTCGGAATAACAACCCTGCAGCCAACGCGTGCCCTCGCCGGAATACCCCTTGCGAGCGTGCAACACACGGGTGTTGTCGACCACAAACCCTTCGCCCGGATCGAGGCGGAAGGTCACTTCCATCGCCTCGTCATCGATGATTTCCCCAAACCGGCGATAAGCGGCGTAATAGGTGTCCATCTTGTCAAACGGCACATCCGTCACGGCCGCGAGAGAGCGGTTGTTGAAGCGTATGCCAATCAGCTCTCCATCCGGCGCCAGGTCAATCATCGGGCGGCGCGAGGTCAGGCAGACGTCATCCTCGCCTGCATATTCGAACCGGGCACAATGGTCTGCCAGCACATTGAAATACTCTTCGCTTTCGGCGCGCAGCCGCTGGGCCGCAGCAAACCCATCAACCACCATATTCTCCCCCCCCGCAGCAGAGCTTTCGAGGCAATAGAGCACCTGGACCGACGGGACTGGATCGCGATAGGGGTTATCGGTATGGGCCTGCAGGCCAAGGCCAGTGAAGGCGAGGTTGGTCGGGTTTACCTCGGTGCGCACATCAAAGAGCTTGCCGTAGTTGGTGTCACGCACAAAGCCAAAGAGATCGACGATCTTGAACAGCGCCCCATTTTCCACCGGCCCATTCACAAATTTGCCGAAGCCATATTTGGTGACCAGCGCCAGCCAGTCTTTCAACGCGTCGCCGCGCTTCGACAGCTCTTCAAAATTGCCAACGGGAATCGCAGACATCAGATCACTGCGCCAGGCTTCGACACCTGAGTTTAACCACCCACGCCCTTGTGGTGCAGGGCGGTCATAGGCGTTGGCGATCAACCAGTTGATGTCATACTCCACAGTTTTGTTTTCAGGAGTGAAGGTGACAGACAGTCTACCGCCCTCCACCGAAGCCGCGCTGATCGTCGTGTCAGCGGGAATGTCGCGAAGGGCCACAAGGCGCTGCCCATTGCCTGGGGCGCGGGTCTCGTCATCCCATGCATTGTCGCGCAGCCAGATCGCGTGAAACCGTGTGTTCAGGCCATTGCTCGTGAGGGTAAGAACCTGACCTAGAGGGGCGATCGAGACATCTGTTCTTGGGTCGGACATCTGGCGTTCCTTTGCTGAGTCGCGAAAAGAAGAATGTGTTTTCAGGTGACAGTGTCGTTGCATCTGTTCATAAATTCAATTTAGGGAAAACGCATCTGAGGGGTGGTTTTGGTTATGGGTGGATCGCAACTTGAAAATTTGCCTCTGGATTGGGTGCGTGCGTTTGAAGCTGCTGCGCGAACCGGGAGCTTTACCAATGCCGCGCGTGAGACGGGACTGACGCAAGCAGCGATCAGTCAGCGGATCGCGCAGCTTGAGACGCGATTGGGGGTGCGGCTTTTCATCCGTCGGGCACGTGGGGTGGTGCTTTCGGTTGAGGGAGAGGCCTGGCTGCCCTATGTCAGCCATGGTCTGACGACCCTTGACCAAAGCGCAGAGGAACTCTTTGGTATCCGCCGAAAGACGATCACCCTGTCAGCCAGCGCTTCGATGCTTGCCCATTGGATCGCGCCCCGGCTGGCGGGGATACAGATGCCAGGGGATGCACAGATAACCTGCCAAACCATGGTGCTAAGCGGCGAGGATTCACGTGAAGCTCCGATGGTGCGGGTGCGTTACGGTGATGGGTCCGGGCCAGAACCGTTCAAAGCGCAATTGTTTAACGAAGCCTTGTCGCCTGTTTGTGCGCCTGGGCTTATGCGGTCCGCAACGCGCTGGCAGGATTTACCAAGATTGGCGGTGTCTGGGCCTCGTGCTGGTTGGCAGGAATGGTCGCGCAAGACCGGGGATCCCTCTACGCCGGTGCCGCAACTTCGATTTGACACATTCACGGCGGCACTGGCGGCCGCAAGGGCCGGGGCTGGGGTGCTTCTGGCGTCGCTGCCTCTGATCTACGAAGATTTTGATGCAGAGCGGTTGATCCGCCTTTCAGACCGGGCGCTTCGACCCGCGGAAAGCTATTGGATGTTTGCCGGAAAACCCGCAGTGAGCAAGAAGCATTGGACGGCGTTGACCGCCGCCCTGTGTTCGTAGATTTGCGATCTGGTCACGGGTCCGGGCGGAAATTCGGAGCACGTTTTTCGACAAATGCTGCCATGCCCTCTTTTTGCGCATGGGTTGCGAACAGCGAATGAAACACGCGTCGTTCCCACAAAAGCCCTTCGGCAAGCGATAGCTCCTCGGCGCGGTTCACCGCCTCGCGCGCGACCTGTGCCACCGGTTTGGCGTACCCGGCGATGGTCGCAGCTTCTTTCATCACATGGTCCATGATCTCAGCATCGGGGATAACCTGTGCCACCAGCCCACACTCAAGCGCTTCTGCGGCGTCGATCATCCGGCCGGTCAGGTGCAATTGCATCGACTTCGCGCGACCGATCAGTTTGGTCATGCGCTGGGTGCCGCCAATCCCTGCAATCACACCCAGTTTGATTTCTGGCTGACCGAATTTCGCGGTGTCGCTGGCAATAATATAGTCGCACATCATGGCAAGCTCACACCCGCCACCCAAAGCGAAACCACGCACGGCGGCAATCTTGGGCGTGCGGAACTTGGCAAAGATTTCCCATTCTGCAAAAAAGTCGATCTCGGCCATTTCGTCATAACTCTTGTCCGACATTTCCTTGATGTCGGCGCCTGCTGCAAAGGCCTTTTCGCTACCGGTCAACACAAAGCACCCCACGCTTGGATCGCGATCCAGTGGGGCCAGTTCTTGGATGATCTCGCGGGCCAGCGCCGAGTTTAGCGCGTTGAGTTGTTTGGGGCGGTTCAAGGTAACCAGAACCACGCGACCTTCGCGGGTGATGGTGATGTTTTCGGGCATGAAAATTCCTGTATCAGTCGTCTAAGAATGAAGAGATCAAAGTGCCCACTTCGTGGCGCTTTGTGTACATGAGCAGATGTCCGGCTGAGTAGATCTGCAGCGTTGCATCCGGGATCATATTGGCGAGCAGAAGCTGGTTGGTGATTGGAATGAGACCATCATACTTTCCTGCGATAATCAGTGTTTTATTTTCGATCTCGCGAAGCCAGGGAAGGCTGGTCCAGCCGCACATGGCCCGCACTTGGGTGAAATACCCTTCCGGGCTCGGTGCGATGGCGTGTTTGGAGTATTCACGAAATGCTCCCGGCGACAGGAGTGCCTCTCCACCATACATCCACGGTCCGATAAAGTTGCCGTAGGTCTTGTTCATGTAGCGCAACGGGAACATGATTTCGGAAAGCGCAATTGGTGTGCCCCACCAGCTGCCGATACCACCGGCAGATGTAATGGCCAGCACCAGATGGCCCACACGTTCAGGAGCATCGCGGATCATCTGTTGGGCCAATGCTCCGCCCCAGGAAATCCCGAGAATATCGAAGTTTTCGAAGCCAAGTTCGTCCATGACAGCCAAGGTGAACCGGGAATAGTCCGGTATTGATGCAATGTCGTCATGCATCTCTGAGCGGCCCACACCGGGCATGTCGATGGTAATCAGCGTGCGTTGCCCCAACTCATCGAGCAGCGGGATCAGAACTTCAATGGACTGACCCAACCCGTTACAGACCAGCAAGGGAGGCAGATTGCCGTCACCTTTACGCAGGTAATACCGAATTCGGATCCCATCGTGCCGGATCATGTGAAATTCGTCGGCGTGATCATCCATCAACAGGTCTTTCATACATCAGACCTTTTCCAGCACATAGGTGCCGGGCGCTGGAGCGATCGGTTTGTGGTTCTTGTTGCCGCGTTTGACTGGGGCTTTGACCTTGGTTGATGGATTATGATCCTCGATCCAGTTCAGCCAATGTGGCCACCAGCTTCCGTCAGTCAAAGATGCCGATTCCTGCCAACCGGCAGCCTCTTCCGCAGTATCCCCATCCGCCCAGAATTTGCGCCGCGTCTTGGCCGGGTGGTTGATGACTGTGCCAGAGACATGCCCACCCGTGGTCAGGATAAATTCAGTTGGTCCAGAGACCAGATCTGTAGCGGTGTAGGATGCTGTCCAAGGAACGATGTGATCACCATCGGCGGCAAGGAAGTAACAGGGCACATCAATGTTGCGCGTATCCACCGGTCGACCACAGAGCGTCAGGGCGCCGGGTTCGCGTAGTTTATTCTTCAGATACATTTCCTCAATGAAGAACCGGTACCAATTGCCCGGAAGGTTCGATGTATCGGCATTCCAGTAAAGCACATCGAATGGTGCCGGAGATTTGCCCATCAGATAGTTCGAGACCACAAATCCCCAAATCGATTCGTTCACATGCAGCATCGCCATGGCGTTGGCGATATCGCGCCCGGGGGCAATTTTCTCGTTGCTCAGGCGTTGCTTGTAGACTTCGTTCTGGGCCTCATCGATGAAAACCCCGATCTGACCCGGATCAGAAAAGTCGATCAACGAGGACAAGAAAGTGGCGGTGCCCAGTTTTGCCTTCAGATCTTCAGGAAGAACCGCAAGTGCGGCAATTAGCATGGTCCCGCCATTGCACCAACCAAGCATATCGACATTGTCGGACTTGCTGATCTCGGAAGAAACACGAAGCGCTTCGAAGATTCCGTCACCCACATAGTCGTCCCAGCTGCGATCCCCCATTTCCTTACTAGGATTGCGCCACGATATCATGAACACGCTCTGACCCTGTTCAAGCAGATACCGCACCATGGATTTCTTTTCGTTCAGATCGAAGATGTAGAATTTGTTTACGCAAGGGGGGACGATAAGGACCGGGTTTTTTCGGATCTGCGGGGTCGTCGGGTCATACTGGATCAACTCAATGATATCATTGCGAAAAATTACGGAACCAGATGTGGATCCGATGTTTTTCCCGACTTCAAACGCCGTTTCATCCGTGGTGCTGATATAACCTTTTTGCAGATCGTCCATCAGGTTCTGAAACCCATCTTTCAAGCTTTGCCCGCCACTTTCCTGCGCCAGTTGCAGCGCCTCGGGGTTGGACATGAGGAAGTTGGAGGGTGCCATATTATCCGTTGCTACGCGGGTATAGAAACTCAGCTTTTCCTGCATTTCTTCAGGAAGCCCAGCACCATCGGCCATCTCCACCATGGCTTTGGTGGTCAGTTCATAAGATTGGCGTAGAAACGGATAAATGCCTTCGTTCCAAGCATCACCTTTAAAGCGGTGATCGCGTGAGGCTTCAATATCCTGGTCCGGCTGCAGGGAATTTGACCAGGATTCCGCCATGTCGCTTTGGTATTTCAGCCAGCTTTTGCTCCAATTGGCGAAAGTCTCGCCATTTTGTTGGTATAAGGCCTCAAGAGCTTTGAAATAATCTTTAGACATGTTGATGGCTTTCCCTGATCGCGTTGCCGGTTGGGGGGATTGTGCAGAAAAATGCTTCCAGAATTTTGCAGGCGAGTGGATTTGTAAAGAATTCGTCTGATTTCCACGAATTTCTTGACGGCAATTGACCTGTTGAAGGATTTGTCCCAACTGCCCGCACCGTCCAAACCCGATATGTGCTACTCTCAATGATTGATAGGTACATTTCCTGAGGGGCCTGTTGACACATATCATGGACGCGCTTTTTGCAAGGGCGGACTGTGCCCCTACCGGACCTCACGGTTTCGGATAAACCGTGCGGCCCGGCATGCGCAAAATGCTGATCGGCTGAACGGAGGATATCATGACGGAACAGAAAAGCGGGCAAAATCCTGGTGCCAGAGTGGCCGCATTGGTCGGACCCTATTCAAGCGGCAAGACCACTCTGTTTGAGGATATCCTTTTTGCAGCAGAGGCCATTCCCCGTCGCGGAACCGTCAAGGACGGTTCGACATTGGGGGATGCTTCTCCCGAAGCGCGGGCGCGCAATATGTCGACCGAGTTGAATATCGCGTCATTTGACTATCTGGATGAATCCTGGACCGTAATTGACTGTCCGGGCTCGGTGGAACTGGTCTATGACGCCCAGTGCGCGATGATGGTGGCGGATATTGTGATTGTGGTCTGTGACCCCAAACCGGAACGCGTTGTCACATTGTCGCCGATCCTGCAATTTCTTGACGACCGCAGCATCCCGCATCTTATCTACATCAATAAGTTAGATCAGGAAGAAGCCTCTGTTCGTGCCACGTTTGAAGCATTGCAAACCATATCCTCCCGCCCGCTTTTGCTGCGTGAAATCCCAATCAGGGATGGGTCCGGGCAGCTGACAGGGATGGTAGATCTGGTCAGTGAACGGGCTTGGCGATGGGAGCCGCATAAGCGGTCTGAAATGATAACCCTGCCGAAAGAGCTTGAAGCAAGCGAAGACGCAGCGCGTGGTGAGATGCTCGAAAGCCTCGCTGATTTTGATGACGATCTGATGATGGAATTGCTTGAAGATGTGGTTCCATCGACCGATGAGATTTATGAAAACCTCGTCAAAGATTTGCAAGCGGATCTGATCGTTCCGGTTTTCTTCGGGTCTGCGGAAAACGAAAATGGTATCAATCGGTTGATGAAGGCATTGCGGCATGAAGCTCCGGATGCATCAACCACGGCAGCACGGCTTGGACTGCCTACAGATGGTGCTGTTGCGCAGGTCTTCAGCACAGCTTATGCCGGGAAAGCAGGGAAACTTTCGCATGCTCGTGTGTGGTCCGGGGCCGTGAACAATGGAGACTCGCTGAACGGCAGCCGCGTCGCCAGCCTGCGCCGCCACATGGGGTCAAAGTCCGACCAGATCCAGTCCGCAGCCGCAGGTGAGATTGTGTCTTTGGGTCGGATGGGCGAAGTGCAAACCGGGGAGCTCCTGACCGAAACCGGAGGGGTTGTCGGGGATTGGCCAACGCCTCCCGCGCCGCTGTTCTCAATCGCATTGCAGACCCAGCATCACGCCGATGAGGTGCGTTTGTCGGCTGCACTGACACGTCTGAGCGAAACCGATCCTTCGCTTTATCCGGGGCACAATTCCGAAACCGGAGAGCTGATTCTGGCAGGGCAGGGGGCCATCCAATTACAGATCGCTCTGAAAGAGCTGGAAGCGGATAGTGGATTGACCCTCACCCAGACGCAGCCCGAAGTGCCCTTCAAAGAAACCATCACAAAAGGCATGACCCAAAAAGCGCGCCACAAGAAGCAATCAGGTGGGCATGGGGAATTTGCCGATGTCGAGATCGAAATTCGACCGCTCTCCCGCGGCGAGGGATTTGCATTTGATGATCGAATTGTTGGCGGCGCCGTTCCCAAGCAATACATCCCGGCGGTGGAAAAAGGCGTGCGGGAATATCTGCAAAAAGGTCCAAATGGGCATCCGATTGTGGATGTTGCAGTAACCTTGGTGGATGGTGGGCACCACAATGTCGACAGTTCGGATATGGCGTTTCAGCGGGCTGCAATCAAAGCGATGAGTGAGGCGATGCCACATTGCAAGCCGATTGTTCTTGAGCCGATTCACAAGGTAAGCCTGTCAGTTCCAGCCGAGTTTACTCCGAAAGTGCAGCGCATCGTTTCAGGGCGACGGGGGCAACTCCTCGGGTTCGATGCAAAACCCGGCTGGTCTGGGTGGGACGAGGTTCAAGCCCTGATTCCACTGGCGGAGATGACCGATATAGTGACCGAGCTGCGGTCGGTGAGCCTAGGTGTTGGCACACATGTATCCGAATTTGATCACTTGCAGCAGGTTTCACGCTGAGCGGGAAAACGCATCGTAGGGCGGGGTAATCCGCCCTTAAAATGGTAGCTGGACATACAGCCAGAACTCTACATGCTTGATTTCAGACCCGAAATGGCAACAGAGCTATAGAAAACAAGGTGTTTCCTCTTCAATGCTTGCTCCATAATCCACAGATGGCTACGCTTTTTAGGGGAGGAAAATGTTTATTATGAAAGATTTTCAAACAACCGCTGCGCCGAAGGCGATTTCAGACACTGGCTTGGAACTTAACTTTCTCATTGGGCTGGTCGCAAAAATTATGAACGAGAACGGCACAATGGTGGCGGCTCGGATTTCACAAATCATTAAACTATCACCGATTCTTGTTCGGTTGATCCTGAACGAGATGCAGGCATTGCACCTGATTGAATCGCGTGGCTTGGAAAGCCAGGACATCAAATCAGACATCCGCTATGCGCTGACAGATCGCGGTAAAGCCACCGCTTATGAGGCGATGTTGGTGTCGCAATATGTTGGGCCTGCACCTGTTACGCTCGATGCTTTTTGGAATCAGATCAAAAAACAAAGCATCAAAAAGGAAGTCATCCACCGGAAAGAGCTGGAAAAGTCGCTGTCTCACCTCGTATTGCCACCAGGGATGCTCCATCAACTTGGACCAGCCGTAAACTCCGGCCGTTCTGCGCTTTTATATGGCGAGGCAGGTAATGGTAAAACATCGATTGCCGAAGCTTTGGGCAGTGTGTTCCGGCACAGTATCTATGTGCCTCACGCTTTTATCGTCGGTAATCAGATCATTCGCTATTTCGACGAGACTTTGCATGAAGCCGTAATTGAGGATGGCCCTGTAGATCGTGAGATTGATCAACGTTGGGTGAAGGTGAAGCGGCCTGTGGTGGTGACCGGGGGTGAACTGACTCTCGACATGCTGGACCTTCAATTCGACAGCAAATCCCGTCTCTATGAAGCACCAATGCACCTAAAGGCGTTGGGCGGCGTTTTTGTGATTGATGACTTCGGCCGCCAGCGCTCGACCCCAACCGAGATTTTAAACCGTTGGATCGTCCCGTTGGAAAGCCATTTTGATATTATGTCTTTGCACACCGGACAGAAGTTCCGCGTGCCATTTGACCAGCTTGTCATGTTCTCGACCAATATCCTGCCCGAGGATCTGGCGGATGATGCATCACTGCGCCGTATCTATTTCAAGATCTTTGTGCCCAGTCCTACGCGAGAGGACTACATTCAAATTTTCGAAGATCTCGCAAAGGTGAAAGGGGTACCCTACAATTATCAGGTGCTCGCCCGGTTCTTTGATGCGCATTACAAGAAACGGGACGTGGTGCCATCTGGCGCTCACCCCGGCTTTTTGATTGCCCATGTTCAGGCGGTTGCGGCTTTTCTCGATCAAGAACCTGAGCTGTCAGAAGAGCTGTTGGAGATTGCTTGGAAAAACGTGGCTGTCGCCCGGCGCAAACGCAAGATCACCGATCTTTCTCTCTGACCAGAAAGTCTCGTGTGTCGGAGTTTAAATCGGCGGATTGAGGTTGAGGAACATTTTCATGATCGCAATCAGTACCGGTACCAACACAATCACAAGGTTGACCGGAAACAGGAATAAAGCCAGCGGGAATAGCATCTTAACGGGCAACGCGTTGGCTTTTTCCTCGGCGCGCACGATGCGCAAAGTACGCATTTCTGCGCTGAAAACCCGCAGCGTCTTTCCGACGCTGGAGCCAAGCTCAATTGACTGCCGGAACAGCGTGGCAAGTGATCGCGCCTCTTCCAGATCGATCTGAGTGGCGAAATTCGTAAGTGCATCGTGGATCGGGCGACCAGCACGGAGTTCCAAAACAACGATGCTCAAATGAGTACCAAAATCTGGGTTTGTAATCAGAAACTCACGTGCGACACGATCAAGAGCTGCATCAATACCTAAACCCGCATCAACACAGACAATCAGCAAATCCATAAAGTCCGGAAATAGCTTGCGATACTCGGTTTCTTTCCGTTTACCCAAGCGATCCAGAGCCACATTGGCAAGGATGAACGATGCGCCGGAAAAAGCGACTGCGAACAATAGAACCAACAGTGGGCGAATGGATGAATCTAAAGCATAGAGTCCCGTCCAGACTGAAACGAAGACCACCAAGGCTATTAGCGCACGGAACAGGTTGAAATAAAATGATGCACGGCGAGAGAAGAAGCCAGCACGGATCAGCCGTGGCCTGAGAGAGTCCGGGGCGTCGTTGCGCAATACTTCAAAGAAGTATCTCGCAGTGTCATTTTCCTCGCTCAGTACTTGGTCAAGTTGTTTTTCCGTATAATCTTTACGGCCCGCTGACGTGGCTCTAATTCGAGCCAGGTTTCTCCGAACTTCACGTTTGTTCGTGATGTAGTTGGTAAGTGTGAATACCAACAGCAATACGGACAGAAAGATCGCAGCTATGATTGGAAGTAGTGTCGTGTCCATGTTGCGCCCTCGTTAGAAATCGAAATTGACCATGCGGTTCAACACAACGATGCCAATTCCCATCATAATCAAGCATATAGTGATAACCGTGTTGGCATACCCAGTTTCGATCAGCGGTTGGAAGTAGTCCGGCGCAAGTGTCTTAATAACCAGAAAAAGGCCAAATGGGAAAAAGGCCATGATAACCGCAGTCATTCTACCCTCCGCTGAAATCGCGCGAATCTTCGCTTTCAGCATCAGGCGATCCCGGATCATTTTCGACAGGTTTTCCAAAATCTCGGCAAGGTTGCCACCAGTGCCGGATTGCACAGTAATTGTTACCGTTAATAGTTTGAGCTCATCCACTCCAACTCGATCTTGAAGGTTCTGAAATGCGGTTTCTACATCATAACCGAAGGTTATCTGATCATTGAGCAACCCAAATTCTGATCCGATCGGGTCGGGCATTTCCTTTGACACCATCGCGATGGCTGCATGAAGCGGGTGGCCCGCCTGTAACGATCTTACCATGACATCGATTGTGCCCGGCAGCTGGGTCACGAATTTTTTCTTGCGCTTCATTCGTGCAATACCCACCGCCGCAAAAGCGGCTACGATGGAAAAAAGCGCAGCAAAAACTAGCTGTACTATGATTTGGCCGGTGATGAAAATGTATGCAATCAGCCAGCCAAGAAGGAACAGCAGTATAAGCGTACCGGTGCGTCGTGTTTTGCTCAATTCCAGACCAGATTGGTTATAAAACCGCGTAAACCAATCCATCAAAGCCTGTGTTCCCAAATCGGAGCGGATGCCACGTTTGAGCAAAAGCGTATCATAGGCTTCGTTCTGGTTTTTCGCGTGCGCCAAGTGGCGCAGGCGGCTGTTTATTTCACTTTTGGCGGCACGTGTTCGGAAGATGACGCGCGCCAAAGTATCTGTGAGCAGCAGGGCTGCGACAAAAACAAGGGCGTAAATCAGAATTTGCAACACGGGTTATCCAATCTTCTTCGATGGGTCGAACATTTCCTTGTTCAGCTTCAGACCCAGTGTCTCAAGCTCTTCAAGGAACCTCGGACGGATGCCTGTGGCGCGGAATTCACCTTCAATCATTCCGTCCTCAGAGATGCCTTTACGCACGAATTTCATCACTTCTTGCAGCTGGATGACATCGCCTTCCATCCCGGTCAGCTCGGATATCGACACTAATCGCCGCGAGCCATCTCGCTGCCGATCGACCTGAACGATCATGCGAATGGCCGATGAGATCTGAGATCGAATGGCGTTCTGGCTCATTGGCATGCCTGCCATACCTACCATTTGCTCAACCCGCGAAATGGCGTCACGAGGGTTGTTGGCGTGAATTGTGGTCATCGAACCTTCATGACCAGTATTCATGGCCTGAAGCATATCAAACGCTTCTCCGCCCCGAACCTCGCCAATGACGATCCTGTCCGGGCGCATCCGTAGTGCGTTTTTAACCAGATCCCGTTGCAGAATCTCATTACGTCCGTCGATCGAAGGGGGCCGCGTCTCAAGGCGCACCACGTGAGGCTGTTGCAATTGAAGTTCCGCCGCGTCTTCGATCGTCACCAAGCGTTCCTCATGCGGAATATATGCAGACAGCGCGTTCAGAAGGGTGGTTTTACCGGACCCCGTACCCCCTGAGATAATCAAGGAAATCTTGCCCTCGACGGCTGCTGACAACAATTCAGCCATCTGGGCGGGCAGAGCGTTGTTCTGCACAAGTTTATCCAGCGAGTATGGCGAACGCGAGAATTTGCGGATTGAAACCTGGGGGCCATCAACCGCAACCGGACGGACCGCAACGTTGACACGTGACCCATCTGCAAGTCGCGCATCTACCAAGGGCGAGCTTTCATCTACGCGACGCCCGACCGATGCAACGATTTTTTGCACAATCCGCATCAGGTGGTTTTCGTCCTTGAAACGGACTTTGGTTTCTTCAAGACGGCCAAAGCGCTCAATGAATACGCGTTCCGGTCCGACTACGAGAATGTCAGAGATGGAGTCGTCGCCAATCAGGGGTTCAAGCGGGCCAAGCCCAAGCATTTCGTTGGCAATATCTGTAATGAATTTATCCAGCTCTTTCGAGCTCAGAGGAAAATCGTTGATACGAGCATAATCGCGCACCAATGGGCGCAACTCGTCATGTAGTTCATCGGTCTCTAAGGTATCCAAGACCGCCAAATTGATCTTGTCGAGCAGAAAGCGGTGTAATTCAACGCGTTCCGATACGAAGTCTGGCAGATCCGCTTTGTTGGAAGATGACACCAAACGCCCGCTTCCGTTGTTTGGAGCTAAATCCCCTTCTTTGAGAACCAGTTTCGAACCGCTCGAAAGGTCTGCTTCTTGCCCGTTTTGTTCGGACTTCTTAAAAAATCGCCCTACCATGTATGAAACACCTCCCCTAATTTACAATGACTTTTGTCCCTTTCGTCACCAATGAATACAGACGCATCACATCAGAATTCGACAGCCTGAAGCACCCCGAAGTCTCAAACCCACCCAGTGTGCCAGAATCATTCGTTCCGTGAATGCGATACAATGTGTCTTTACCGTTGCTGTGCAGATATAATGCGCGTGCACCCAACGGATTATACGGGCCAGGGGGGACATACCCCGGCAGATCTGGCTGACGCTGGCGCATCGCAGCAGGCGGACGCCAGGCAGGCCATTCGGTTTTGCTACCAACATACACTGTCCCGGTCCACGTGAACCCGTCTCTCCCAACACTGATTTTATAGCGCTCTGCGGTCCCATTTCCGAGGACTCGGTAGAGTATCCGGTCAGTATTGGAAATAATGATGGTCCCGGCACGTTCTTTGGAATCAAATGGCACGACTTGTACGGATGTCGGGCCATGATCGCGCGGTACCTTTTTGCTTGTCTGAGCCTGCGCAGTGTTTGGCTCCAAAATCGCACCCAAAATGAATGCGACCGCCACTGCGAGAATGAAGGGAAATCGAGAAGTCATTTGGCCTCCAATCTTGGGGTCAGCATTGTGGTCATATATTTACGTAACCCTCGCACAAAGCGAGAACGACTGGAAATCTCGCGTGGCAAAACGCCACGATCTAGGCTCTCTTCGATCAAAGCATCATCGCGTGGCATGAAATACACCGGAGTGTCACCAAACAGCTCCTTCAACCGACTTTTCGTAAGTTTGTTGCCAAACATCCGCTTTACGCTCTTGTTGATGACGATTTGCACCGGGATATCGCCGTCCCGTAAGTTGCGGATTCTTTCTAGCGTATCAATGGTGTGTTTCAGCGCAGGCAAATTGCCTTCTGTGACCAGCGTGCAGGAATTGACGGCCGCAAGAACATCCTCGCGCCACTCGGTTTCGTAGTAGGGAATATCGAGAATGGTCACTTCGTGCTGCAAATTCACAGCATCAAGCATGCGTAAAACCAGCTCATACCCATTGGCGTCAGTCAGTAATTCGGGCCGCTTGAAGGAATAGACAAAATAGCCGTCCCGCTGCTGCTCCTGAATCAGGTTAGCAAACTCCGCATCAATGCGCTGAGGGGTCGACAGGATTTTGTCGAGTTGGAACCCGTTAATCATATTCAGGCTGTAACCGCAGTTGCCCGTTGCGAAATCCAAATCGAACAGGGCGACGGTTTCGCCTTTTTTTACCGTTTGAGAGACCATTAAATCCGCAAGAGAGACTGCAAGCGTGGTCGCGCCTGCTCCTCCTGAACCCGAGATCACCGCATGAACCCGGTTGGTCTTGATCCGCGTTCCGCGTATCCCATTTTCAATGGATTTGATCAGACTGTCAGCATCGATTGGGTGATGCAGCCAATCATGGACCTGCAACTTAATCAATTGTCGCGTCTGCTCTTCGTTCAGCTTGTCCGAGACGATAATGATCGGCACTTTTGAAAACCGAGCGCGGGCCTGATTGAGTAGATCAAGCAGGTTCGTATCCAACTCATTTCCGCTGATAACAACCGCATCAACCCGTACGGATCGATCAAGTTGTTCAAAGGGTTTGCCTTCCGACTGAACGGCCCGAAATTGAGACGTCTCATCGATAACATGCGTAATGCCATCGCAAAGCGCAGGATCGGTGCAGGCAATCAGCACTCTAAAAATATGGAAGTTTTTCTCGGCGTTCTTCATTTTGCCTCACAGGGATGTACTTGAAAGGTCTTCACTGGTGACCGTAACTGGATGGGCTGGAATGGACATGAAATTGAATACGCCAAGAGCGCCAAGGAACGGCAGCTCAAAACCCAACCCATTTGTGCCCACGGTGACTGTCAGCACAGGCCCCAGAGGCCGCCCGACATATCCAAGACCAGAACGCTGATAGGACACCCAGACATGCTCTGGGCGCAGCTTGGTGTTGAAGTCGCACATGCCAGGCATAAGACCCAGGCCCGGGGCACAAACCGTGTCAATGCTGCCATCGGCAGCCACGCCGTAGATTAGCCGGTTCAATTCAGCGCTTTGGCAGGCAACACCCGTTCCGGCGCCACAGGAGGCCGAGACAGTTGAATCCGGAAAAGGATCCCCAGGTACGGCGGTGCCAGGATTGGTAAGCGCGGTCCATTGTGCGCTAGTTGTGTCCACAAGAGGGTCTGATACGACCGCGACCCGGGCCCCCAGTTGCAGCGCTTTTACCGTTTGATTCCATTGGAACACGGCAAATCCAAATTCGATCATTACAGCAAACACCAAGATGACGACGGGCAGGACAATGATGCCCTCCATCATGGATATTCCGCTCTGATCATCGCGGAATCTGCGATATATCGCGCGAATCACCATCCCAGATACCTCTGATAATGTGCGTATTCGATACGTACGGTGTTGATCCTCAAAAGAGCGAACAGAGGTGAACCGGCATAATCCAGTTCAGCTTTTGCATAGACCTTGTCACCATTATTCGGACTGGGCGGCAAATCGGTTTTCGCAGGTAAAATCGTCAACTGGCTGTCACTTTGCCAGTTAGGAACCCGCAAGGCTCCAGTGCCTTGCGGATTGCCATAAAATGCTATGTTGCGCGCCTTGGTCATTGAGCAATTGGATGTGTAGCCAACCACATTTGGTTTACACCTCGCCCAATAACGCGCCGCATCGCGTACACCTGTCTGCACCTGATGGCGCTGCCAGAGCACATTCCCGAACTCGAGGATTCCAACGGACAAAAGCGTAATAAGCGGCAAAACCAGTAGAGATTCCACAAAGATAGAGCCTTTTTCACACCTTCCAAGGTTTTGCCTTTTGTCCAACATCCGGAAAATCCAATTCAAGATAAAACTGTGTACACGTCTCCATTGGCGCAAAAATGCGCCTTATACTGATCAATAGCTTTCGTGCCGAGTTGCGGCGAATACCTGCGGCTTAATTATCGTCCGTCAGATCCGTGTCTCCTACATAAGGTGGCCATGGGGATACCACGTGAATGGCCGAATTGGCCTCCATGGCATTCCCGGCCGAAGCGGAAACAGTGTCTCGGTTATTTTGATAGTCCGCGCAGCCTGCAAGCAGGCCAGCCACGGCGAGGGCGCAAAGCGCGCGTTTATTTGACAAGCAAGCCATCTTCGAACTCCAAATCAATCATATGCCCATATGGGCCAACAACACCATCCCCTTCGCGGAACGAACGGAGCATGCGACGGTCGACTTCAAGCATTCCCAACAGGAACAACTCGACATCATTCGAAGACCGTGTGGTGTCAAACGGGGTTGCCAGAGGCTCGTTAGGAGCGGCAGGTCGTACCAGTTTCGGGGTAACCAGAATAACCAGATCAGTTTCCCGCTTCTGGAATTCGGTCGAGCGGAACAATGCGCCGAGGATTGGAACTTGACCCAGCCAAGGCAATTGCTCAACCCCGCGTGTGTTGCTGACATCTAGGAGACCAGCAATTGCGAAGCTCTGGCCATCACGCAGGGAAACGGTTGTGTCTGCCTTACGGCTGATGAAACCAATGCCATTGCGCGGAGTTTCGTCAATGTCGCTGACTTCTGGGCGGATCCGCAGCTGAATAAGCCCTTGATCCAAAACAACCGGGCGGAAATTCAGGCGCACACCGTATTCACGATATGCCGTTTCTTCCGCGGTGCTTCCATTTTCACCCACCACTGCACGAGAGATCGGAACTTCACCACCGACAACAAAGTTTGCTTCAACACCACTGGTGGTTATCAGCTTGGGGTTTGCCAGACGGCGGGCCAGTCCACGCGTTTCCAGCGCGTCAATCACAACATCGATTTGTGCGCCGGCATTGGTAAGAATATCACCAACGATGGTTCCAAACGGCCGAGACTGAGTCGCTGGCGTGTTGCCTGAACCAAAGACTTTGACCCCACCGCTGCTGGTGATACCGAGGTTGACACCCAGTTGACGACCGGCATTTCGCTGCACTTCCAAAATACGCACATCGAGCTGAACTTGTTGGCCGCTGCGGACGCGGATGCCATTGATAATCGGATCTTCCGAATACTGCTCTGCAATTCTGAGAACGGCGCTCAGATCCACATTGTCCCGCACATCGCCCGACAGGCGAATCCGGTCGTTCACGTTGGCGACGCTAACATTGGCTGCGGGCACAGAGCGATTGATCACTGCCTGAAGCTCGGAGAAATCACGCCGTACACGAATATTCATCACGCCGAGCAATTCTTTGTTGACGTCATACATGGCGATATTGGTAAACCCGCTGGCCTTCGCCTGGATATAGACGGAGGTGTCAGACAGCGGGAATACATCCGCAATATTCGGATCACCTACCACCAGGTCAGAAACCGGAGTGTCCGTATTAACGGTGAGAACGTGACCCGGTGCGACGGTGAATTTATCAACCACCCCATCTCCAAGTGTGATCTCTCTCATGCTTTCCTGCGCCATCACGGGCGCCGAAAGAGCAATCGCAGCAAGGCAGAATGTCCATGTCGTCGCGATTGCCCGAAGCAGTTTTGCTTTTTTTAGTCTTGCCATAGCCTGTCCCATCGGTTCTGAGCCAATTTTTTCATCTGCACCTCAGTTGAGAGGCGGAAGCGGCTTATTCCGCCGCCGCTTCTTCAGAATTTACTTTCGGCACCAAATAATCAACACGTTTACCGCTCCTGATCACCCCGACGTTAGCCTTTTTGGGCTTTCGTGGCGGAGGTGCAGCAACTATAGGTTCAACCTTAACAGAACTTGCGTCTCCAATGCTTGTCTCTACGTCATCAATGCGTGTGGAAATGTCGCTCATGAAGCCTTTCAGCAACGTTTCGACCTCTTCGCGCATCAAATCACTGTCAGATGGGCCTGCTCCGGCTGCCGCGAGCTTTGCGGCTTCGGCATTTGCCTTTTCGTTTTGGAGGCGAAGCTCCTCAGCAACCTGGGGATCAACGAGATCCAAAGTGGTCACACGCTGTAGGGATTCGGTTTCAGACGAACCGATGTTGCGCAGTGCCAGCGACATGGTTCCGACATTGGCAGCCAACGCCAGCTTTTGCGCCTCTTCCGTGCTCACTTCGAATGTCACAGTCCGCACAACGCTTGGTTGGTCTTTTCGATCATCTGCAATCTGATCGATTGCCAGCACTTTGACGCCTTGAAGCAGGACATCAACAAATGCGCCATTGCCACGGTTACGGGTCAGCATGATGTCAACGCGGTCACCGGGTAATACAAACCCTGCCACACCCAGCACATCGTTGACCCGAATAGAAATGGCTTTCATTCCAGGGGTCAAAGCGGTGGATAGTTTCGCCCGTTGACCGGGGGCCGTGATCTTACTGATAAAGATTGGCTCACCGGCTTCGATAGAGGACACAACAAAACGCGCTTCTTCTTCTTTTTCCGACACAAGCGGATCGATCGAAGTGAAAGCCCCTTTTGGTAAATCTTCAGCGGCCCAGGTGATCTCTTCCAGTTTGTCACGGGTGAGGCGTTGCCCAAATTGCAACACGGTCCTTGCCACCACAATTGTTTGCTTTGGTTGTTCTTCCACCTCTTGGGCCGGAATGACTTCAGAAAGAATATTCGCCCGTTCTGTTGTCAGCCAGATTTGGGTGGTGAATGCCGCAAGAGCGGCCAGAACGACGGCCAGTAACAGACTGACCACAGTAGTCGCACGCATAACTGCCTCCTATCCGCGCATGGTGCGTTGATCGCGATATTGCGATCAACGCTTTTCTTGAATCTGCGACTTCAAATTGAGTTTCACAACAGCCTGTTTTTTATAGTCTGGTTGGCTCTCAAATTTGGTCCGCAAGAACTCCTCCAAAGTATCGGATAGGAGATTAGCCGCTTCCGCCACCAACAACAGCAGGTGCACCAAGATCAGAATCTTGCATCCATTGTGCCCAGCTATCCCACTGAACGCCAAGTTGTTCACCGAACAGCAGAACGGCAGCGATCACAGCAGCGGTCAAAAGGCCAAGCAGAATAAGGTATTCAGTCAGGGCAATCCCGTCTTCGTCGTGTTTGAAGCGAAGATAGAGTTTCGTAAACATGTCAGTCATTTCAATATACTCCCAATTATAGAGGCAACTCCCGAAGGTGTTTTCCGCCTCCCCCTTTGCAAAGATGAAATGCAGCCCGAATTAGCCTCGGGAAATGGTTACTGGAAAAACTCAAACTTGCATCTCAATGCCTTCAAATTACCACATTCTCGTATCCGGGTCAAAAAAATGACACAATTTCAGTAAGTTCACAGGCTCAAATTGAAACAAACCTAGGGATATCCAGTGGACTGTAGCAAATTTGCAAACTAAGGGTGGTTAACGAGTGATGTGTCACTGCCTAAAAAATAGGCAACTTAAACTTTTGGATTGGTCACTAAACCTTTAGGATTACACCCTTGTTCCTATCGCACGAGAATCGATTCGGCACGGATAAATGTGTCCAAAGTCCCGTTGCCGCCGTAGCCAGTGATATCAATGAACTCGACATCGATGGTGCCGTCATCTGTACTGCTTGGCAGCTTTTCAATGGGACGCACCAAGAAGATGCTGGCATAGCTGTTTACTGGGACCGTTGCCTGACCGTTAAACGGATTGGCCAGACAATCAACGATGGCAAGCGGAATGACACGGCGATCTTTGGTGCCAGCAGGTGCGCTTGGATCCGACGGATCCCAGGCTGGCTGGCTGGCTGGGTTGCTATTTGGATCTGAGCAAGCAGGATATCCAACTTCGCCACCAACGGAGGTATTATTCACCAGAGTGTATCCCCCGCTAAGCTCTTCCTCGATTTCATGACGGTAAACATCGTAACGCGATGGTTGAAGACCGGTAAATGAACTGGTGACATTTGAAAGCTCACCCAGATTTGCGGCGTGGTTTACCGACCAGTAACCGTTGATATCCCACTTGTCCCATGTTGGGGAGCCAGCAGGGGCTCCGCCAGGGGTAAGTGTTCCGTAATCACTTGGGGTGCCAATCCATGACCCGGACACGCCATTTATTGGTGTGCCCATCGGCGAAATGTCCGGGAAGCCCATGAAATTGGCGTCATATGGGGACACAAGTTCCTGATTGTTGCAAATATTTGCCCCCGGATCATAACCTTTGCGCACATTAAATGCGGGAGAATAAGAGCCCGTTTCAGTTTTGAGCGGGCCTTCCCAAATGTCGAAACGAACGTTGTAGCCAAATCTTATTGATGTGGCATATCCGGGCTTCGTTTCAACTGTGTCTGAATCGTAGCATGAGGGATTCTTCTTTCCGGCAAAATAATCGCGAATTGCAGCGGCGCTGGAAGATCCATCAACCTGAAGATACCCAAAGTTTCCAGGCATGGCGGCACCGGTTGTGTTCTGTTTGCCGCGAAGTTTTACGATTCGTCCGTGCAAAACCCCATTATCAAATGCATTTTGCAGGTTGATACCAGTGCCCTCAAACGGATTGCAGATGAACAATGGAGGGATATCGCATGCGGCGCTTTGAGACATTGCAACGGCTTCCGCGCGGACCGGTACAGAACTGATGAGAGGGTCCAGAACGGCAGAAAATATTGATCTCAAATCCTGCGAAGAGGCAGAGACAAAGACATATTCTGCATCGGCGCCAACGGTCGCGATGTTGCCGGAAGAGAAATCGAGCGGGGAATGATCATTTGTGGGGATGGTTTTTAAAAACCGCACGATGAATTCTTCATCTATGCCTTCATATTCAAGCCGAATTGAAATCTCGTCAGGTGCGGTGCCCAGAAAATTAACGGTGTTATCCACTTCTTCCATCGCAGCCTTGGCGCGGGTGATTGCGTCTGACCCTCCATCAAGTTCAACCGCCCCTGCCAAAGCCAGTGCGTCTGCCGCCGCCTGAAGGTCTGAGTGGGCATTGTTGCCGCGGCTAATATCGATGACCAATACCGCCATGCCCAGAAATACAGGCAAGAACATCAATGTCAGAACAAGTACATAACCTTTTATGTCTTCAATAAATTTCATTTCCCCAACCCTATTCGTTCGTAAACTCCATCTAATGCGCAAAGCGTCTCTTTAACCGGCAAAACGGATTTGCCTGCATGCATCTTACCAGAAATTCGTCGAAACGATAACTGATAAGGTGATTGGTACGCCATACGGGACGTTGGATGTGTCTCGAATCAGCGTCAAACGTCTTGCGACATATGATGATCCGTTGCTTCCCAAGCCTGATCGGATGACCAATAGAAAAATCACTGAAAATACCAAAAGGGCAATCGCGAACTCGCCCAGTGATGACCATCCAACAAACAGACCTGCAGGAAGAAAAAGCTTCGCATCCCCGCCGCCCATCAGCTTCAAGGTCCAAAAGACATAGCCTATGACAAACATGACTGCGCCAGCTATCAAGTGAGCCTGAATTGCGTGGAACTTGTTGGTTGCAGCCCAGATAAAAAACAAACCAAGCAATATTACAACATCACGATTGCGGATCTTGAGTGTACGAAAGTCAAGGTAAGCGATGCGCAAAAGCCAAGCGATCGTAGACAAAACCGCTATGAGGTTTAGCGCATCAAGCATTTGCATGTCTCAGAAAGAGCATACAGCTACCGTATCCCGGATCAGATACCTTTCAGGTCACCGGGAGCACGACGCTGGTATGACACCGAGTTGCGCAAGAGTTGCAGGTTGTTCGCCGCAAACTCGTTAGACGGATCGATCTCATATGCCTTCAAGAAGTATTTGCGTGCAGTCGTGAGATTTCCGCGCAGCAGGTGAGAATAACCGTAGTTATTCAGGAATTCGATGCGATTCCCAATTACAGGCTGCAACTTGCGATAAGCAAAATCTGATTTGTCAAATCGGCGCAACATGTCGGCTGAGGCAGCAAACCCAAGCCATGCCTGGGGATCCTGCGGCGCTACATCAATGGCCTTTTTGAAACGGCTGTAGGCTTTGCCATAGTTGCCTTCGCGGAACTGAACACGGCCCGCAACGATAAGTTCATCATTGGGATAGTAGCTGACATTTGATGTGTCTTTTACAGATTCGGCACTGTCGCTGGTCGACGACAAATCACCGATATCGATGCCATTACACCCGACAACGCCAAAAAGAATAACTGCTGCAATAATTGCTTTTTTCATTGGCTGCGCCTCGTTCCAACCCATATTTTTCTCATTTTCATCGCACAGAAAGGCTTCGAAATCTATTAAATTAGGTCACTACATACGAAGGCGAGGCAAGAAGGCAACACTTCAAAGCAAGGTTGAGTGTCTGGAGCTTAGAGTGTGCAAGTCACCGTGAGGCGTCGCAAACATCAAAATGAGCATATTTGATTGACGTCAGGTCAGTATATTGCAGATCATTCACTGTTTTTGGTCTGCCAAAGCAGCTTTTGCATTTCAGAGTTGCCGTTAACTCCACGATCGAATGTGTCTTTGCCATACACTTCCAGGAAATTCTTCGTATCGTGCAAGAGAGAGACTCCCAAATTGGCTCTGCCGTCAGCCAATTCATATCCAAGAATATCGAGAATCGTTGGGTAGATATCCATCATAGAGCCATACCGGTTGATCGTTTGCGGTACGTCGCCCGTAAGGAACATGACCAGATTGCGTCTATCGTCAGCGCGTTCCAAAAGAGACGGATATAGAGTGTTGCGCACTGCGAGGTGGTCGCTAATCAACAACACGACGGTATCTTCTCGAATCCCCAATCGATCAATTTCAGCAAGCAAGTCATTTACATAGTGACCTGTGCAAGAGATGGCCTTCGGAAGTAACGTGACTGCACCACGGGAGGGGACGCAATCCGTGCTCAGATAGGCATTCGGTCCGTGAGTTGAAAGTGTCAAAGTTGATAAAACAAACGGCTTTTCGCTGGTTGCAAGATGTCTCAACTCGTCCTTTACACGCTTGAAGAGAAGGTCGTCATTCATACCCCAGATATTGGTGCGTGGCTCGGTTTCCCAGCCAGGATAGCTCTCCAATCCGAAAACTCTCTGATAGCCGTGGGTTAGAAAAAAGTCGCCTTTGGAGAAAACTGATAGGCTAGATCCGTTGATGTAGGATCCCGCATATCCGTCATTCTTTAAGATGTCGCCTAAGCACACAATGTTTGGGAGGAATTTAGTAAAGTTTGGAATCGCATCGACTTTTTTTCCCATTTTGCGGCCAACTCCAAACACTCCCTTGGGCAGCAAAGGAACCCCGCATTGAGACGCGACCATGCCCCCTGCCGTAAATGAAGCACCCAAAACTTGGTCAATATTATCAAATGAAAGTGCTTCACGCTCTAGCGCCGCAAAAGGGGCGAACGCGGTTCGAGTTTCTTCAAGCTCCCCATAAGTGCGCTCAAGACTCTCCAGATACACGATGATAAGGTTCTTCTTTTTAATCGGGCGCGCGATAATTTCATGCCCGTCCTCCAACTGGTTCATAGCGAGAGCATGGGCTGGATTCGGGATTACTGAAAGCAAACCGTATTCAACAAGTGGGCTGGAAAGAAATGCCACAATGCCGACAGCCGACACGTACTTGTGTGCGGACGGCCATGAGGACAAAAGAACCAATGCGGCGCCAAGAGCTAGAAGCAGATAAAAAACCTGATTCAACAGTTCTGGCCCAAAATCACTTATCCCGATGGAAAGCAGTTTAGAGCCCTGATTTTCTTGGAAAGTTAACAACAGGCTACCAACGCGCCACTCTCCAAATGCTTCCTGCATAAACGCAAAAGGCTGGATCAGCAGCAGCCCTGCAAGCAATAAAAACAGTGGAACAATCTTGGGTGTGCGCCAAGAAACACGATTTTTGAAAGTCCAACCTGCTGTCACTAAAATGGATACAACAATAATAACGCCAAGCACGCCCATCAGATTCTCGGAGAGGAAGGACGCCAGCTTCAGGGTATAGGCGATGAATGGAAAAACAATTAAGAATGAAGTCCCCAAAAAAAGGATTATACAGATCGACCTGACGAGCTTGCTGAGGATCTGCCTTTTCATTTTGCTTCCCAAAGTTGGCCGGAAACCCGGCACTTGATACAAAGTCGATTTGATAAAAAAGTTCAAATATCTTACAGAATTGGGCCACGCTTCGCTTAGCCTGTCAAGTCGCGCACTCCATCGAACACGTTTGGCAAAGCGAATTACGACCATGCGCTGTGCCTCGGTACTGGTGAAAACCTCCCATTCAGACCCCACTGTGTGACAAAGCCAGTGTAACCTTTACTCTGAAGCCGCAGCTAACTTTCCCGCCAACCCTTCCAGCATATCGAGGCATTGCGCCAACTGTTCCAGAGATACGAACTCGTCTGCCTTGTGGGCTTGCTCGATGGATCCGGGACCGCAGACGACAACATCCATGCCAAGTGACTGGAAGATGCCCGCCTCTGTCCCGAATGGCACCACATCTGCGCCATTGGCACCTGTCAGTTGCGCTACAATTCGACGGGCTTCGTTTGTATCAGTTGGTATCAGACCCGCCACCTCTCCAATCACCTCGGTCTCAATTGATGCGTCAGGATGAACTGCGCGCATGGCGGGCAACAGCACATCATTGCAATAATATTTCATCGCATCTTTGACGAAATCAGCGTCTGAGATCTGCACCGGGCGCATTTCCCAGTCTACGTGAGCTTTGGGGGCGATAACATTATGCACGCTGCCACCATGCAGGGCACCGACATTGACAGTGGTCCACGGGGGGGCAAATCGGCTGTCGCCCGGCGCCATGCCTTGGAGCTGGCCGCGTATTTCCAGCAATCTTGATACGTATCTCACGGCATATTCTACCGCGTTCACACCCCGGTCCGGGGCAGACCCATGCCCTTCCAGGCCCTGAAAACGTGTGGTGTATTCATAGCAACCTTTGTGGCCTTCGATAATGCGCATGCTTGTGGGTTCACCGATGATCGCAAGATCAGGTTTGATGCCCCGTTCGGTAAGACTTTGCGCCAGATGCCCCGCCCCGATGCAGCCGGTTTCCTCGTCATAGGTGAAAGCGAAATGCAGTGGCCGGTTTCGGGCCTGTTCTGCAAACTTTGGTGCCATTGCCAAAGTGGCGGCAATGAAGCCCTTCATGTCACATGAGCCCCGCCCGACGAGATGATCATCGCGTTCGGTCATGACAAACGGATCGCTGGCCCAGTCCTGATCGGTGACGGGAACCACATCAGTATGGCCGGACAGGACAATGCCTCCATCACCCTCAGGCCCCAGCGTTGCGAAGAGGTTCGCCTTTTGCCCGCTGTAATCCTGCATAACGTCAACGCGCGCGCCGCAGGCCTCTAGCCGATCAGCAAGATAGGCGATCATCTCCAGATTGCTGTCAGAAGACACGGTGGGAAAGGCGATCAGGTCCGCGAGGATATCTTTAGTGTCCTTGATCATGGCTCAGCTCTTAACGAAGAGTTTGCGGTCGATGTTGCAGAGAGGTTCGGCGGGTTCGCCTTCGCGGATCAGGATTGTTTCAGTGGTTTCCAACCCCCAACTGTCCATCCAAAGAGCTGGCATGAAATGAAAGACCATTCCCGGTTCCAGCATCGTCTTGTCTTCGCTACGGATCGAAGCTGTGCGTTCCCCCCAGTCGGGGGGATAGGAAAGGCCGATTGGATAGCCCATTCGGCCAGATCTCTCGATGCCGTGTTTTGCCATGACCTGCATGAAAGCGTTGGCGATATCACACGTCCGGTTGCCCGCACGCGCGGCATCCAAGCCTGCGGTTATGCCTTCGATCTGTGCCTCTTCTGCGCGGCGCATTTCATCCGATGGGGTACCGAGGAACACGGTTCGGCAGAGCGGCGCGTGATAACGTCGATAGCAGCCGGAGAGTTCGAAAAATGTGGCCTCGCCTTCACGCATTGGCGCACCATTCCACGTTAGATGCGCAGCAGTGGCATCAAGGCCTGATGGGGTGAGCGGAACGATCGCCGGATAATCACCCCAGTCATCACCAACCCCGGTGATGCCCGCGTGCATGATGTCTGCCACCAGATCGTTTTTCCGCACGCCGGGAGCAGCGCGGTTGATGGCGGTCTCGACGACCTTCTCAGAGATAGCTGCGGCTTTGCGAATAAAGCCAATCTCGTCCTCCGACTTGACCAGCCGTTGCCAGTTGACCAGCGCTGTGGCGTCGACCAGTTCGGCGTTGAGCAACTCGGCGCCCAGTACGGCATGGGCCTTGGCGGAGTAGTAGTAGTTCTCCATCTCCACTCCGATCCGCGCATCTGCAAACCCGCGTGTGGTGAGGTGCTGGGCCAGATCCTGCATCGGGTGAACCTCGGTGGATTGCACAAAGTGGTCACCATAACCGAGGATGTTGTCATGATGCATCCAGCAGGTCCGCCGCCCGCCCATCATGTCCATGTAACGGCCCCACCAGATCGGCTCGCCCTCCATCGTGACGATCACGCCCTGATGGACGTAGAAGGACCAGCCGTCATAGCCGGTCAGCCAAGCCTGGTTTGATGGGTCAGTGACAAAGAGTACGTCCAGACCCGCCTTCTCCATGGCGGTGCGAGTCTTGGCCAGTCGGCGGTCATATTCAGCGGTGCTGAAAGGGGGGTTAGAATTGCTCATGTTTCCTATCCTTTCCGCTTCTTAATCCAGAACCGCAGTGACAGCGCGGAGCGTGGCACCCACCACTTGGTCGGCCTCATCCCGGGTCAGGCAGAAGGGCGGTGCAAAGCCCAGAATATCACCTTGCGGCATGGCGCGGGCGATCACGCTGTCCTGTTCCAACAGTTTCCCCGCAATCTGTGCACCGATTGTTTGGGACGCATCGAAGAACGTGCGGCTGCCTTTGTCCGCTACAAACTCGACCGCGCATAACATTCCTTCACCACGGACCTCCCCGACATTCGGGTGATCCCCAAGCGCGGCTTGCATGGTGTCGTTCAGATATGTGCCAACCTCGGAGGCATTCTGCACAAGGTTCAATTCATCAATCAGCCTCAGATTTGCCACTCCGGCCGCAGCGCCGATTGGATGTGCGGAATAGGTCCAACCGTGTCCAATGGGACCATTTTCATCGGTTCCCTGTTCCAGGACTTTCCACATCTTGTCCGACACAATCGACCCGGACAGAGGGGCATACGCAGACGTCAGCCCCTTGGCGATGGTAATCAGGTCAGGCTTCATACCGTAGTGATCAGATCCGAACATACTGCCCAATCGCCCGAACCCGGTGACCACTTCATCAGCCACCAAGAGAATGTCGTGTTTGTCGAGCACATCTTGAATTGCAGGCCAATACCCCGCGGGTGGCGGTACAATCCCTCCGGTGCCCAGCACTGGCTCACCGATGAAAGCGGCAATCGTGTCTGCGCCCTCGCGCTCAATCAGAGCCTCAAGTTCTGCCACGCAATGCGCGACAAACTGCGCCTCGCTCTGCGTTTGATCTGCGCGGCGGAAGTAATAGGGGGCTTCTGTATGGATCACCTGCGCCAGCGGCAGGTCGAATTTCTTGTGAAACAGATCCAACCCAGTGAGTGACCCCGTCATCAACCCAGAACCGTGATAGCCACGCCAGCGCGAGATGATCTTCTTTTTCTCAGGGCGCCCAAGGATGTTGTTGTAGTACCAGATCAGTTTGACATTGGTTTCATTGGCGTCTGATCCGGAGAGGCCAAAATACACTTTCGACATGTTGTCCGGCGCGCGGTCCAGCACCATTTGGGCCAAGGTGATCGAGGCTTCGGTCCCATGGCCCACATAGGCATGATAGTAGGCAAGTTCTTTTGCCTGTTCCGCAATTGCTTCGGCAATTTCAGGACGCCCATATCCGACATTCACACAATAGAGGCCGGCAAATGCATCCAGCAGGCGGTTGCCATCACGATCCTCGATATGGCAGCCCGATCCACCGGTCACCACGCGATGAGGCAGGTTTCCTCGTGCAAATTCTGCGAGATGGGTGGACGGATGGAAGAAGTTCTCTCGGTCCCACTTTTCAAGTTGGTCGTTACGAAGCATGGCTTAACTTTCGACTTGGGCGGCGCGCCGCCAGTTGAGATTTGAAAGGAGCCGAATGCACGCTAGGAGAGGATTATCGCCCCGATTTGAGCAGACTGGCTCCGCTCACCCGGACAGCAGCGCGCAATGCCTTTATTGCCAGGGTCATCTGTATTTGGAGCATATCTGTACGCTCGAAATCAACAGTGCGTTGTGTCCGGCCGATCAGCGGCAGAAATAAATTGTGTAAAAACAAGTCGAGGTTTTGGATTGGATGCAGATCTTCGACGGTTTCAATGAGCACATCGGATTAGATGACATTCCTCAGTTCCTTGGCAATCAAGTTCCGTACCAACTGGATTCGAACATTGCTGGAAACTTCTGCTTGAATGGCGCTCCAGACAGGAACCACAAGGGGGGGCATTTTAACGTGAAACCTTTGTAATCTCTGATCCGGGTCGCCGAGGAAGCAGGGAAGAATAGCCTTTCCCAATCCGGAGGCCACCATTTCTTGCACCACCAGAAAGCTGTCGGCCTCGCAGGATATGTTCTCGGGGGGGATATTGTTCGACATCCATTTGGCCGGGGCTGATCGCGCCAGCCCACCACTTAAGCCGATCCAAAGTTTTGTGTTCGGGTCCGCGGAATAGATCCCAAATCTGAGCTCACCCACGGTTTTTCCCTCAAGACCTTCTTCAAGGCGCATTGTCGGCCGAATGGCGATATCCGCTGCCAGTCGGGACAGGTCATGATAGGTGTTCGCGCTGAGCAGAGAGATTGATAGCTCTGGATAGGTTTCTTTGATGGTCTTGATGATCGGCGGCAGTATAAGTTGACAAAGGCTGTCCGTAGACGCAACGCGGACTGTGCCCGACAGGGTTTCGTCCGTTCCGTGCACTGCGCGGTCCACCGAATAAATGGCGTCCTCAACGTTCCGCGCGGCTGTCAGGATGGCCTCCGCTTCGGGCAGAACGCTGTATCCGGCGAGGGATTTCTGAAATAGCGGCCGACCGCAGCGCCGTTCAAATGCCGCAACGCGCCGCATCACCGTCGCGTGGGTAACGCCCAATTGCTGAGCTGCGGCGTTCAGTGAACCCTCATCCGCAACAGCCAGCACAAACTTGATATCATCCCAATTGCTGTTGTTCATATTTTAACAGATATCCTAAAAATTCTGCCAGTTGTACGATTTATGATACATGCTAATTTTGTCGGCAAGTATCAAACAGGGAAATTCAGTATGAGAAAATCAGCAATCATGACTTTGGCTGGCATGTCCATGGCTCTCATTGGCAATGTCGCACTTGCGGACGAAGCAACCGACCCGGCGGTTAAAGCTCGCACGGCAATCATGCAGCTATATGCAAACAACATCGGACAATTGGGGGCAATGGCAAAAGGCAATGTGGAGTATAACGCCGAAGCCGCGATGAAAGCCGCAAACAATCTGGCGCTGCTGGTCCAGCTTGATCAGTCTACGTTGTGGCCACAAGGTACAGACAACGCATCCATGGTTGGCACTCGGGCGCTTCCCGATCTGTGGAAGAACTTTCCTGACGTGATGACGAAAGGGGAATCGTTGGGTGCCGCCGTGACCGCGATGCAAGGCGCAGCGGGAACGGATCTGGCAGCATTGCAAGGGGCAATGGGAGGGCTCGGAGGAGCCTGCCAGGCTTGCCATAAAGCCTATCGCGCCCCGGACGAGTGACGACAGTGGTCGGAACCAGAAAACTGAGAATGGTCCTGCTTGTCGGGGCCATTTTTGTGGCTACGGGATGGGGGGTTACGGCCCCCCGTTCATTGGATGAGGTCAGGATCTCTTCCATAATTCCTGACCCTGAACGGGGTCGAATGGTGTTTTATGCTGGCGGATGTGCGTCGTGCCATTCCGCACCTGATGCCTCTGGGGAAGAAAAACTGCATCTCGGAGGTGGCCGTGCCTTTGCCACGGAGTTCGGGACCTTTTATGCGCCGAATATCTCTCCCCATATGGAGGCAGGTATTGGTGGCTGGTCCACATTGGAAATTGCCAATGCCGTCATAAAAGGGACAAGCCCGGGCGGGCAGCATTATTACCCCGCGTTTCCCTACACGTCCTATGCGCAGGCAACCCTCGAAGACGCCGTTTCACTTGGGGCATTTCTTAGAACGCTTCCCGCAGTCTCATCACAGAACAAGCCACATGACGTTAGCTTTCCATTCAATATCCGGAGGTCGCTCGGGGGATGGAAGTTGCTGTTTGCCCGCCGAGGCTGGGTGGTTGATGGCAATTTGACGGAGCAACAGATGCGGGGTCGCTATCTTGTTGAGGGGTTGGGGCATTGCGGTGAATGCCATACGGATCGAAATGCACTGGGCGGGACCCGGTTGGATGCATGGCTGGCGGGCGCACCCAATCCCAATGGCAAAGGGCGCATTCCGGACATTACCGCCTCTGGACTGAAGTGGACGGAAGGTGACATTGCCGAATATCTCAAGTCTGGATTTACACCCGATTTCGACACTGCGGGTGGAGAAATGGCAGATGTCGTCGAAAACACGAGCAAGCTGACTGACGCGGACCGGGAAGCAATTGCTGCCTATCTGAAGATTGTTCCGGGTTCGAAGTAAATCAGACAAATGGTTTCCCGTCGTGTGGGTTCATTCGCCCAGAGCAATACCCTCACGACGCGGATCCGCCCCACCGCGTAGAGTTTCCCCGATGGCGATGGCGTGCAGTCCTGAATTGAGGCTTCTCTTCCCAACCTCAAATCCCATATCGATCAGCGGTCCTTCCAACTCTTCTGCCCATGTGCCAGCTTCCAAATCGTAGGTGCCGAAGCGATTGACAAGATGGGGCATCGAAAGCGCTTGCTGCACATCCATCTTCCAATCGAGATGTGCGATAATGGTGGTGGCAACATACCCAATGATACGACTCCCTCCCGGGCTCCCAATCACCAGAACCGGCTTGTCATCTTTCATGACAATTGTGGGGGCCATTGATGATCTGGGGCGTTTTCCCGGCTCGACCCTATTGGCAATCGGAATGCCGTTTTGATGCGTGCGGAAGGAAAAATCGGTCAATTCATTGTTCAATAGAAAACCTCGGACCATCAGCCTTGAGCCGAATGCGTTTTCGATGGTCGTGGTCATCGCCAATGCGTTCCCATAACTGTCGACGATTGAAATATGCGAAGTGGACGGAAATTCGATGCTTTCGTCATCCGCATAAAGAAGGGCGTGTTCCCATTCGGGATTGCCCGGTGCAACTTCTGGAAGCGCATCATCGCCTGAAAGCAGCTCAGCTCGTTGGCTAAGATACTCTTCTGCCACCAACCCGTCGACGGGTACCGGCACAAAATTAACATCTGCGATGTAACGTCCCCGATCTGCGAAGGCCAATCTCGATGCATCGCCGATCAATCGCCATGCCGTTGGGTTACGTGGTCCCAGTGCACCCAAATCATATTCATCCAGCATCCCCAGGATCTGCCCAACAGTTAGTGCTCCTGAAGATGGCGGCCCCATGCCGCAGACATCGTGATTGCGATAAGCCGCACAGACCGGAGGTCGTTCGATCACGCGATAAAGAGCCAGGTCAATTGCTGATAACCGCCCCGGATTCCCACTGGAATTGCGAACTGTGGACACGATATCCTCGGCAATCTCTCCTTTGTAAAAGGCAGATGACCCGCCTGCTGCGATCTTGCGTAGCGTGTCTGCATAGCGGGTGTTCACAAGGCGATCGCCCGCTGTGATGGGCGTTCCGCCCGGAAAGAAATAATCAGATGTTGTGGCAAATCGCTGTAGCCTTTCGCCATCCCGTTCCACCAATTGAGCAAGGCGCGGCGAGACGGTGAAGCCGTTATCAGCAAGATGGATTGCGTCGTCAAAGAGGCTGGCCCAATTCGCCTTGCCCCATCGCCGGTGAGCGTTCTCCATAAGTCGAGGTGTTCCGGGTGTGCCGACAGACAGGCCACCGACGACAGCATCAAAGAACTTTTTGGGTTCGCCGTCATCCGTCTGAAATTGCAACGGATCTGCACCCAAGGGGGCGGTTTCGCGCCCGTCCAGCGTTGTCAGCTGGGAACTGGCAGCGTCATACCAGACCAGAAAAGCACCCCCGCCCAATCCAGACGACTGAGGTTCGACCAGCCCGAGAACTGCTTGAACGGCGACCATCGCATCAGCTGCGGTTCCCCCTTCCCTCAATACACGAGCACCCGCCTCAACCGCCAAAGGATTGGCCGCGGCCACCATCCAGTCCTTGGCTTCCGTAGGCCCCCCGGACAGCTTGGTTTTCAGCGCAGAATTGGCGGCATCAGACAATCCGGAAAAGTCTCGGGATGTTTCAGTTTTTGCTTCTGGCGCAACTCCGTCCGCCGTGTCTTGGGCCACTGCTAATGGTGTTGCGGACAATGCAATTGCGGCGCTCAGGATCCAACGTCTCATGATTACCTCTAAAATAAGCGATTTCACGAACTGAATACCACGAAATGCAAGGTCCCAACAAATGGGTGGACACGTGTCATGACCGGGCTGGTTCGCTGCAAACAGCAAGATGGTGCAATTAGGATCTGGCCCGTGTGAGAAACCAACCCACTTGTCCGACACGATCCCAGCCTTCGGAATTGCCTGCTGTCTCGCAGGATCCCGCGCGTGGTCCCTGAAGTGTCAGACAAAACTTATTACTTAGATAATCTAAAGCCATTTCGGAATGAATCCATATTAATCAGTGCGTTAGCTTCTTTCAATAAAACATATTCAAAAATCGTGATTGATAATAGTCAATACATGAACGCGCCACAAATGGTTTTGGTCAGGCATCTGATCAGGGAATCACGTATGCGCGCACGCGAACACATCGCTAAATGGGCCGGGGCGGGGCGGAAGTCGCTGCGTCACAGTTCGCACGTGATGTTGTCAGCATTAGGCATTTTGGCTCTTGTGGTCCAAATTTTCAGCGCGAATGTGGGGTTGGCGTCAACCGGCAGTTGGATTGAGATTTGTTCGGAAGTCGGCGTGTCTTATGTGCAGCTCGATGCGGATGGGAACGCAATCGATCAAGCAGATAACATCGGGAATGACGATACCTGCATAGATTGTGGTGATTGTGATTTCTGCTCTACGTCGATGACGGGTCAAGCAGCGTTGCTGTCCAACCTGATGACGGATCACGCCTTGGTGAATGATCATGCGTTGATGAAAACACAAATTGATGGGTTCGCATTCAACAGAGCCTGGCCTGAAACCCGTGGCCCTCCATTAGTGAACAATGAATTAACTGACCGCGCCTTGCGTGCGTTCATGGTGGTTACCTTATTAAACGGAGGTGCGCTATGAACGTAAAGCGCGCAATCTATACGTGGCTCTTTGCGATTGTCCTGATCCTGTCCGGGGTTGTGACCACCAGCGCGAATGCTGACACACTCGCGAATTTCCTTCCAGAATTGACCCCCTCCGAATTGGCCCCAGGTGCGGACGCATTTGGACCGATCCGTGATGATGTGGCCGTCGCGCCGATCCTGAAAGGCGGCGAGACAATCGCCTATGCATTTCTGACCTCTGATTTTGTTGGCACCACCGGATATTCCGGCAAACCAATCCACGTTGTGGCGGCCATTGATCCCGATGCGGTGCTGACTGGCGTGAAGCTGGTAAAGCACTCCGAACCAATTGTTCTGATCGGTATTCCAAACTCCAAGATGGTCAAATTGACCGAAGGGTATGCCGGGTTGGATCTGAAGGCCGAAGCCGCCTCGGGCGGTGATGCGCATGACCTTGATATCATTTCTGGGGCCACCGTCACGATCATGGTGATCGATGACAGTCTTGTGCGGGGCGGTATCAAGGTTTCGCGCGCGCTGGGTCTCGGTGGGCTTTCGCCCGCGACGCCGGATGGCCCGCGTCGCGAGGTCGACATGGCGCAAGATACTGTGTCGGATTGGACGACCCTATCCGGGGACGGATCTGTTCGCCGCTTGACGTTGGACATCGGTCAGATCAATGCTGCCTTTGAGGCAACGGGTGACGCCAAGGCCATCGCCCGCCCCGAACGGGGTGAACCTGATGACACGTTTATCGATATGCACATGGCATTGGTGTCCGTTCCGTCAATTGGGCGCACCTTGCTGGGGGATGCAGAATACAAAAACCTGACGGAATGGTTGGATGAAGGCGAACAAGCCCTGCTGCTGTTGAGCCGTGGCGGCTATGGCTACAAAGGTTCAGGTTATGTGCGCGGTGGGATCTTCGACCGGATCCAGATGATCCAGGGCGACAATTCGGTCCGCTTCTTTGACAAGCAGCAACGCCGCTTGGGGGCGCTGGCCACAGCAGACAGCCCAAGCTTCACTGAATTGGATCTGTTTAAAATTCCGGCAGATGCGGAATTTGATCCGACCGAAGCTTTCCGCATGCAGCTGCTGGCACAGCGTGCCATCGGGGCGGTGGAAAAGACCTTCCTGACCTTCGATCTGGGCTACAAGTTGCCGGAACGCTTCCTTCTGCCCGCTGCGGCTGCGCCGGTCATTTTATCAAGTGCCGATGATGAGGCGGCGGCGAAATCTGCGCTCTGGCAGCGAATCTGGAAAGACAAGACCGTCGAGATTGGTGTGCTTGGTGTGATGCTTCTGGTGCTGACCGGGGTGTTCTTCTTCCAGTTCCACGCCACGCGAAACGCACGCGTCTTCTACTGGTTCCGCATCGGCTACCTGACATTCACGCTGGTCTTCCTTGGCTGGTATGCCAACGCACAGCTGTCGATTGTGAACCTGATGGCGCTGGCAGGCAGTCTGCGCTCGGGCTTTACTTGGGATGCTTTCCTTATGGACCCGCTGGTCTTCATCCAGTGGTTTGCCGTCGCTGCCGCGCTGATCTTCTGGGGGCGCGGCGCCTACTGCGGCTGGTTGTGTCCATTTGGTGCATTGCAAGAGCTTTTAAACAAGGCTGCCAGGGCGCTGAAAGTGCCGCAATGGAATGTCCCATGGGGGCTGCATGAACGCCTGTGGCCGATCAAATACATGATCTTCTTTGGCCTCTTTGGTCTCAGCATGATTTCGATCCCACTGGCGGAAACCTATGCCGAAGTGGAGCCCTTCAAGACCGCAATCATCCTGAAATTCGTGCGGGAATGGCCATTCGTTGTGTTTGCTCTGGTGCTTTTGATCGCAGGGCTTTTCATCGAACGCTTTTACTGTCGCTACCTCTGCCCGCTGGGTGGTGCGCTGGCGATCCCTGCGCGCATCCGCATGTTTGACTGGCTCAAGCGATACCACGATTGCGGCCATCCCTGTCAGACGTGCCGCAACGAATGCCCGGTCCAGGCCATTCACCGGACCGGTGAGATCAATCCGAACGAGTGTGTCGACTGCCTGCATTGCCAGGTTCTTTACCAGTCGTCCGAGAAATGCCCGGTTGTTATCCGCACGCTGAAACGGCGCGCAAAGACCGGCACGGCGGATCTGAACATCCCGCCAAGAAACCCACCGGCGAACCATCCGAACGCCAAAAGAACGTCAGCTTTCAAGGAGGAAAGACAATGACTGACAAGAACAAACTCTCAATGACCCGCCGGGGCATGCTGGGGGCCACCGCCACGGGCGCGGTCTTTGCCGGCACCGGTCTCGGCTCTACGCTGATGACCGCGAAAGAGGCCAGCGCCGCTGCCAATGCGAACCTGCAACCCGGTGAGCTCGACGAATATTACGGTTTCTGGTCCTCGGGTCAGACCGGCGAACTGCGCATCATGGGTGTTCCGTCCATGCGTGAACTGATGCGCGTTCCTGTGTTCAACCGCTGCTCGGCCACCGGTTGGGGTCAGACAAATGAATCGCTGAAGGTCCTGACTGAAGGTCTGCTGCCGGAAACCAAGGATTTCCTCGCAGCCAACGGCAAAGTCACCTATGACAATGGCGACCTGCACCACCCGCACATGTCCTTCACCGACGGCACCTATGACGGTCGCTTCCTGTTCATGAACGACAAGGCCAACACCCGTGTTGCCCGTGTGCGTTGTGACGTGATGAAATGCGACAAGATCATTGAGATCCCGAACGCAATGGATATCCACGGCCTGCGTCCGCAGAAATTCCCGCGCACCGGCTATGTCTTTGCAAACGGCGAGCATGAAGCACCGCTGGTCAACGACGGCAAGATCCTGGACGAGCCAGAGAAGTACGTGAACATCTTCACCGCCATTGATGGCGATGAGATGGAAGTGGCCTGGCAGGTGATCGTGTCGGGTAACCTCGACAACACCGATTGTGACTATCAGGGCAAATACGCCTTCTCGACCTCGTACAACTCGGAAATGGGTATGACCCTTGCCGAGATGACCGAGTCTGAGATGGACCACGTGGTTGTCTTTAACCTGAAGGAAATCGAGAAAGCCATCGAAACCGGTGACTATCAAGAACTGAACGGTGTGAAAGTTGTTGATGGCCGCAAAGGTCAGAACAAGAACTACACTCGTTATATCCCGATCCCGAATTCGCCCCATGGCGTGAACGCGGCACCGGATCGGAAGCACATCATGATCAACGGCAAGCTGTCGCCCACCGTTTCGGTGATCGACGTGGACAAAGTTGATGCCCTGTTCGCTGGTGCAGATGAGCGTTCGTGCATCGTGGCTGAACCCGAACTGGGTCTTGGTCCTCTACACACCGCGTTCGACAACAAAGGCAACGCCTACACCACCTTGTTCCTCGACAGCCAAGTGGCGAAGTGGGACATCCAGAAGGCGATTGATGCCTATGCTGGTGCCGATGTAGACCCAATCCTAGACAAAGTGGACGTGCAGTATCAGCCGGGCCACAACTCGACTTCGATGGGTGAAACTGCTGAGGCCGACGGCAAATGGCTCATTTCGATGAACAAGTTCTCGAAAGACCGCTTCCTGAACGTGGGTCCGCTGAAGCCTGAAAACGAGCAGCTGATCGACATCTCCGGCGACAAGATGACGGTTGTGCATGATGGCCCGACCTTTGCCGAACCGCATGACTCGATCATCGTGCACCGTTCGAAGGTGAACCCGGTCAATGTCTGGGATCGTAATGATCCGATGTGGGAAGATGCTCGCAAGCAGGCCGAGGCCGATGGCGTTGTGCTCGAGGATGGTCACGACACAATCATCCGTGATAAAGATGATCCGTCCAAAGTGCGCGTCTATATGTACTCGATCGCACCGACCTTCAGCCTTGAGAAGTTCACCGTGAAACAAGGTGACGAGGTGACGGTTTACGTGACCAACCTTGATGACGTGGACGATGTGACCCACGGCTTCTGCATGGCCAACTTTGGTGTCGCCATGGAGATTGGCCCGATGGCAACCGCATCCGTGACATTTGTCGCTGATCGTCCGGGTGTACATTGGTTCTATTGCCAGTGGTTCTGCCACGCGCTCCACATGGAGATGCGCGGCCGGATGCTGGTTGAACCTCGCGAGGCTTAAGAAATGCGTTGGCTCCTGACCCTTGGACTTGTTCTTTCTGCCAGCCTGTCTCAGGCGGCTGAATGGGATGTGCCCAACACGCCAGGAGCCATTGCTGAAACACTGGCTCGGGCCGCAGAGGGCGATGTGCTTCGCCTGCGGCCCGGGACCTACTACGAAAATGTTGTGTTGGACAAATCCCTGACGCTGGATGGAGGTGGGCACGCCACCATCGATGGGCAGGGAAACGGCAGCGTTATTACTGTGACCGGAGACGGCGTGACCGTTCAAGGTCTGACAGTCATCGGATCGGGGTCATCCCATGATGGGATCGATAGCGGGATCCAGCTGCTGAAAACCGCTGAGGCACCTGTTATCCGTGACAATGTGCTTCTCGGCAACCTCTACGGTATCGACATCCACGGTGCAGATAATGCGCTGGTGACTGGCAACAGGGTCGAAGGCCGACAGGACCGTCATATGAACGCGCGGGGCAACGGCATTTATGTCTGGAATTCGCCCGGCGCAATTGTCGAAAACAATCAGGTCCGCTGGGGCCGCGACGGGATTTTCGTGAACTCGTCGAAACGCAATATCTTCCGCGATAACACTTTCCGCGATTTGCGATTTGCCGTGCACTACATGTACGCGGACAACTCCGAAGTGACCGGCAATGTGTCGGTTGGAAATCACCTTGGTTATGCGGTGATGTTCTCGACTCGCGTGAAGGTCTCCGACAACGTCTCGATCAATGACCGCGACCATGGCGTCATGCTGAACTATGCCAATCGTAGTACCATCACCGGAAACTATGTGAAGAACGCGACAGAAAAATGCACGTTCCTTTACAACTCGAACAAGAATGACTTCTCGGGCAACTGGTTTCAGGGCTGCGGGATTGGCATTCATTTCACCGCCGGATCCGACAACAACCGGATCGTCGGCAACAGTTTCATCGGCAACCGCACGCAGGTGAAATACGTCTCGACCAAATGGGTCGAATGGTCTGAAAATGGGCAGGGCAACCACTGGTCTGATTTTGCCGCCTTCGACGTAGACGGCGACGGGATTGCAGATGCGCCCTATCGCCCCAATGACAGCATGGATCACGTGCTGTGGACGCAGCCTGCTGCGAAATTGCTTCTCGGGTCGCCAGCTGTGCAGCTTGTACGCTGGTCGCAATCCGCCTTTCCCGCGCTTCTGCCGGGCGGGGTGATCGACTCTTCTCCTCTCATACGCGCCGTCTCACCCGCGGCCGCTGAAAAGGTGCCTCATGACGAATAATGCACTGAGCATTGAACATGTTCGAAAGGACCGCGGCAACGTCACCGTTCTAGACGACCTGTCGCTGACTGTATCCGCCGGAGAGCGTGTCGCCCTTCTGGGCCATAACGGCGCAGGGAAATCGACCCTGATCAAGACAATTCTTGGCCTGACGCCGCTGACCGCCGGGCAAATCAGCATCGGGGGGGCAAAGCCCGGCAGCACAAGCGCTCGCCGTGCCACGGCTTATTTGCCCGAAGCTGTGAGTTTCCATCCGGCCCTGACAGGTCGGGAGCAACTGACGCTTTTTGCTCGGCTGGATGGGCAAGCCGCCGATATTCAAGGCTTGTTAGAACGCGTTGGCCTGAGTGACGCTATGGACCGCCGTGTTGGAACCTATTCCAAAGGGATGCGGCAACGCCTCGGTCTGGCGCAGGTTCTGCTCGGTAAACCGAAAGTGGCCCTTTTGGATGAGCCCACCAGCGGGCTGGATCCGATCTCGAGGCAGGATCTCTACGCAATCATTGATGAATTGGCCGAACATGGTACGGCGGTGCTGATTGCCAGCCACGCGTTGACCGAGGTCGAAGCCCGTACCGATCGCATCGCCATCCTGCGCAAAGGTGTGAAGGTCGCCGATGACACGTTGGAAAGCCTGTCCGCCCAGGCGGGGCTGCCGACCAGGATGCGTATCAGAGCCACCGAGGCACAGGCAGATACGATTGCTGCAAAAATGGGCGGCGCCCGGATCAACGGCGCTTCGGTTGAGATCCATTGCGAGCCGGACCAAAAAATGGCGCGTTTGCGTGATATTGCCGCCATGGGCGACGCGGTTGTGGATATCGAGATGACACCGCCACGGCTGGAAGACCTCTATCGCCACTTTGCCAAGGAGGGGATGCAATGACCCGGTTCTTGTCGATCGCAGCTACTGAGATGCTGATTTTGCGCCGCAATCGCTGGCTCTTGATGGCGACTGTGGTGATGGTACTCTTCGCGCTTGCCCTGACTTTTGCTGGCAGCGCTCCCACTGGCACGCTTGGGGTCGATATGCTGACGATTTCCGTCACCTCCATGACCACGTTGTCTGTCTATCTTGCCCCGCTCCTTGCTTTGATGATCAGTTTTGATGCCATTGCTGGTGAATCCGAACGCGGGAGCCTTGCTCTGCTCCTTTCGTATCCGGCTGGACGCGGAGAGATCCTGCTGGGCAAGTTTGCAGCCCATCTGGCGGCGCTGGCTTTTGCCATGACCGTGGGTTTTGGCACCGCCGGGGCCATAGCTGCCTGGTTTGGCGGCGCAGGACCGGACAGTCTGTTTGCTCTTGCCCGCCTGATTTTCACGTCGATCCTGCTGGGCGCGGTGTTCCTTGCGCTGGGTTACCTTGTTTCGGCCCTGTCGCGCAGCGCAACTGCGGCGGCGGGCATGTCGGCGGGTCTGTGGCTTATCTTTGTTGTGCTCTATGATCTTGGCCTTCTGGGGGCCGTCGTGATGGATGGAGGTGGCAACTTCACCCGCTCGATCTTCCCATGGCTGATGGTGGCCAATCCGGCGGATGCGTTCCGCGTCTGGAACATTGCCGCCTCAGATGGTGTGGCGATGGCGTCGGGGATGTCTGGGGCAGCTCAGACCTTACCAGATTGGGCGGCGCCGCTGTCTCTGATCCTTTGGCCAGTGGTGGCGTTCCTTCTCGCGCGCGCTGCCTTCAAGAGGGTTGAACCATGAAACGACTGATCCTGCTGGCGGGGCTTGCCTTGGCGGCTTGCAATGAAGACGAGGCCGCTGCCCCACCGGCGCCGGTTGATCTGACTGAACAGGCATTGAGCTATTTCTGTCAGATGAATATCGCAGAGCATGGAGGGCCGAAGGGCCAGATCCATCTGGAAGGGCACCCCGCGCCGCTGTTCTTTGCACAGGTGCGCGATATGGTTGCCTATCTGAAAAGCCCTGAACGTGATGCGGAGATTACTGCGGTCTATGTCAGTAACATGAGTGTCGCGCCGAGCTGGGATGAGCCGGGTATCTCAAACTGGATCGCTGCGGAGGATGCCACATTTGTAGTTGGTGCTCCGGTTGCAGGTGGCATGGGGGCCCCGGAGATTGTTCCTTTTGCGACACCAAAGGCCGCAGATGAATTCGCTGCGCAATATGGCGGCGAAAGCGCGTCGCTTGAGACCATTCCCGATGCCGCCGCCCTTGGGCCGGTTGATCTTACCCTTGCGTTGGAGACACCCAAATGACCAGTTTTAACCGTCGTCGATTTCTTGCTGTCACGGCTGCTGCGAGCCTGTTGCCAGGTGGGGCCTCCGCTTCTGTGGCGCGTTGGAACTGGCACGCTTTGGGTGGGCCGGTATCGATGCAACTTTCGGGGATGAGTGATGCTGATGCGCAGCCGATCTTTGCGGCAGTGGAAGCCGAATTGACCCGGCTGGAAGAGATCTTCAGCCTGTATCGGACCACATCAGAAGTGTCGCGCCTGAACCGCGACAAGCGGTTGGAAAACCCATCACCAGAATTGTTGCACGTGCTTAGCCTTTGCGATTCTTTGCACCAAGCCAGTGCGGGTGCATTTGACCCTACGATTCAGCCCCTTTGGCAGGCGTATGCAAAGGGGGGTGACCCCGAAGCTGTTAAGCTGGCCCGGTCTCAATTGGGGTGGGATCAACTCCGGTTTGACACCAATGAGGTTCGCCTGACCCGAGAAGGGGCGCTGACATTGAACGGGATTGCGCAAGGGGAGATCACCGACCGGATCGTAGTGCTTCTGAAGGATCGTGGGTTGCAAGATGTGTTGGTGGACATGGGGGAAATTGCCGCCGTTGGCCACGGCCCCAAAGGTCCTTGGTCAATTGGTGTGGCGTTGCCGGATGGGACATTGGTGCATCGTCTGACCGCAAGTGATCGTGCAGTGGCGACCTCGGTTCCAACGGCCATGACCATCGGCGGCGATCAGCCACATATCCTGTCTCCGATGGGGCACGCGCCAGTTCAGCATCTGGTCAGTGTCTCGGCGTCCAAAGCCGCAGTCGCTGATGGATTATCTACCGCACTTTGCTTGATGGATATCCAGCAGACAACGACCGCCATTCACGCCTTCCCAGATGCGCGAATTGAAATCCAGAAACCGGTCTGATTGATCTGAATTGGTAGACCTGTTGGTGAATTTTCTTTTCACATCGGGCGCCGGACGATTGTTTTTTGATACTTAAATTCCTCCACATATCTTCCAGGAAGTGTAGGTCTTGGAAGATGCCTTTCCCTATCGGTTGACGCACATTCGATCAGAACTCAACAAAGTGGTGTTGTGGGAGGCAATTGTAATTCACTTTAATTGTTTTGCGTCTCTCTCTTGACGCTCTGAGCCGCATGAAATAAGTGATGATTTCACTGGGCGGGCGTTGTGTAATGGTAAGACCTCAGCCTTCCAAGCTGATGATACGGGTTCGATTCCCGTCGCCCGCTCCAGAAATCCCTTTCCCACACAGCCATAGCAAGCAGTAAAGCAATCTTGCTTTTAAGATATTGATTCCAAGCTGAGTTTTTGGGGAGATTGATGCGCCGCTGTTGATTTGTCGGGCCGTTCACTCCACAAATCCGAACGAATTCTAAGGATGTAGGATAGCTGCAATCCGCAGCTTGTGTGCATCATGCGCAAGAAACCGGCCCGTGAAATGCGGGCCGGTTTCATGTCGAGAGGGAGAGGTATCAGGCTGACACCGCCAACTCTCTTTTCTCGGCGCGCCTGAAAAAGATGTAATAGAACACAGGTGCGGCGACCAAGGTCAGAACCGAAGCGAAGGCCAGACCGCCCATAATGGTGATCGACATCGATACAAAGAAGGCATCGGTCAAAAGCGGTGCCATGCCGAGGATCGTGGTAATGGCAGCCAGGGCCACCGGGCGCACCCTTGATGCGGACGCGTTGATAATTGCCTCGCGCAGCGGGGTACCTTCTTCGCGGACCAGATCGATCTCTTCCACCAGAACGATGCCGTTCTTGATCAGCATGCCGGACAGGCTGAGAAGGCCCAGAAGCGCTGTGAACGTAAATGGTAGGCCAGTACCCAGAAGCCCGATCACCACGCCGTTCACCGACATCGGAACCAGAAGCCAGATGATGATCGGCTGGCGGATCGCATTGAACAGCAGGATTGAGATCATCACCATGATCAGCAAACTCACCGGAAGCTGTTTGCCAAGGCTTTCATTGGCGCGAGAGGAGTTTTCAAATTCGCCGCCCCATTCCATCGAATAGCCAAGAGGCAGATCCATTGCCTCGACCGCGGAGCGAATTTCGCTATGAACCGAAGCTGCAGTCATCTCTGCGGGAATATCAGCTCCAACGGTGATGGTTGGCACGCGGTTCCAGCGGTTGAACTGGGTGTTTTCGACCCGGTATTCGAACCCATCTGTCACCTGTTCTATCGGCAGATAACTTTTGCTGACGGGCGAATAGACCAACTGGTCGTTCAGACTGTATTCCCCTTCGACCGGACGGCGCGAGATGATCGGGATCAGACGGTCGCGTTCGCGATAGGTGCCAGTCCGCAGGCCGTCGGTCGAAAAGAGCAGGCTCTGAGCGATCGCATCACGGGTGATCCCGGCAGACTGCGCCTGATTGGTGGCGTAAATCGGTGCAATCGTCAGCTCTTGCTCGCGCCAGTCGAGTTGTAGGTTGAGCAGATTGTCTGACGCATCTTGCATGACTTTTTCGGTTTCTACAGCGAGCGCGCGTAGCACTTCAGGGTCGCTACCAGACAGCCGCACCTGGATTGGGGCACCTCCACCTGGGCCGAAGATCAGACGCTCTACCCGAAATTCCCCTTCCGGGAAGCTTTCTGCGCCAAAGGTTTCCAGCCGCTTGCGCAGGGTTGGGATCTTGTCAATCGTTTCGGTTCGAATGATCAGGTGCCCATAGCCGGGATTGGCTTTACCACCATCATAAGTGAGCATGAAGCGGGTGGCGCCACTGCCGGCGTAAGATGCGACGGAAACCACATCTTCCTGCGCCAATAGCCACTCTTCCATCACGCGCAGATCGTCCGACGTCTTGCTGACCGATGTACCCTGAGGCAATTGATAGCGGACAAAGAACAAGGGCGTGTTTGAGTTCGGGAAGAACTGCTGTTTAACCATCCCAAACCCGGCATAACAGACGACAGTCACGGCGATGAGGCCCGCCACTACAAGCCAGCGCATCGAAAGCGCTTTGTCGAGCGTCCATTTGTAGAGCCGGAAGAAGCCACCTGAATAGGCGTCCTCAGCACTTTCATTGCCCTGCTTGAACAGCATGTGACCCAGATAGGGGGTGACCGTCAGGGCAAGCACCCAACTGAGCAGGAGCGAAATGCCAATCACAGCAAAGAGTGAAAACAGAAATTCGCCCGTGCTGTCAGGGGAAAGGCCGATGCCTGAGAAAGCCATGATGCCGATGACGGTGGCCCCGAGCAGGGGGATCTGCGTTTTCTTTGCAGCATCATCCGCTGCCTGATACGAGTTGCGCCCGCGCCTCATTGAGATCTGCATGCCTTCCGCCACCACAATGGCGTTATCCACCAGCATTCCCATTGCAATAATCAGCGCACCCAGGGAAATGCGCTCCATCTCGATCGAAAAGAGCCACATGAACATGATGGTGCCGACCACGGTCAGAAGAAGTGTAGAGCCGATCACGATGGCAGCACGCCAGCCCATGAATAGGCCCAGCACGATGATCACGATACTCACAGACATGGCGAGGTTCTTCAGAAAATCGGTTGATGCCTGATCCACGACCAAATGCTGTTGATAAATCGGATGAAGTTCTACCCCGTAAGGGATATCCATCGAAAGCTCTGCGAGACGTTCATCGACCCGATGGCCAACTTTGACGATGTCCTCGCTTTCCAGTCCCGCAATGGCGAGGGTGAAGGCATCCTGCCCATTGTAGCGAATGATCTGACGCGGGTTGTCGTTGCGTGAGCGGGTCACCTTTGCAAAATCGATCAGGTTCAACAGTTGCCCGCTGACACCGACACTCAACTCTGCGATGGCCGAGACCGTATCGGACCCTTCAGGCGTTTCAAGTCTGGTACGATTTGTATCACTGCTGATCGCCCCGGCTGAAGCAACCGAGTTGGCGTCAGACAGGGCCCCCATCAAGGCCGTCGGAGGGATGCCTTGATTGACGGTCAATGTCATGTCGGGTTCGACATAGATTACCTCTTCCGGCAATCCTGATACGTCTACGTCGGCCACCCCATCAACAACCAGAAGCTCGCGTCGCAGGAAGGTGCCCAGATCGTGCAACTCGGCATCGGTAAAACCGGGTGCGGTGACGGCAAAGTAAAGCCCAAACACATCTCCGAAACTGTCATTTACTGTCGGCTCGCGCACATCTTGTGGCAACTCTGCAGCGGCGTCACCGACGCGCGCGCGCAGACGGGTCCAAATGTCGGGCAATTCGTCGGCTTTATAGGTGTCGCGGATTTCCACATCGATGCGAGAAACCCCGGGCTGGTTGTCGGACGTGATCTTGTACACTTCCTCCATCTTCTGGATTGCGCTTTCCAAAGGCTCGGAAACCTCGGTGGCGACCTGTTCCGCGGTTGCCCCGGGGTATTGTGTGAACACAACGGCTTGTTTGATGGTAAACGCCGGGTCTTCCAACCGTCCGAGATTGAAGAAACCATAGGTTCCACCAAAGAGCATGGTCAGGATGACAAGCCATGTGTAGAGCGGCTTCTCGATTGAAGCTTTTGCAATATTAACCATGGGATGTTCCTAGTTCGAATAGCCGGTGAAGGGGCGCACGGTGTCGCCATCTGCAATACGATTTGCGCCGGCGGCCACGATGACCTGGCCAGCACTCAAGCCCGATGTAACAATGAAATCCCCGTTTTCCGAAGGCCGGGCCTCAATAGGCACCTGCTTTATCACACCGGTCCCGGTTTCCGTTTCTTCATAGATCATGACGGAAAGGTTTTTGTTCGCATCCGCGACAATGGCGGTGCCGGGGATAACATTCTGCTGATCGTCACTTTCAACATGGGCACGCACATCCACGGATGAGCCGGGCAGGACCAGCAACCCCGGAGGGGTCGCCATGCCAAGAGTCAATCTATAGGTCTGTCCAACCGGAGACGCCTCAGCGTTGAACTCGCGCACGATCAGCGGATAGGCTTGGTCGCTGGCCGGAAAATGGGCGGTGAGCTCTACATCCCCATCCTTGTTTGCCTTCTGGAACAGGATCTCAGGCACGTCGATGTCAATGCGGATTTCAGCCATGTCGTGCAGCCGGACCACGGGCGTTCCCGGGGCAGTCGTGACAAAGTTGCCGACATTCCGCATTGCGACAAGGGCGTCAAAGGGAGCGACAAGCGTAGTGTGCTCGAGGTCAAACTCTGCCTTGCGCACTGCGATATCTGCGAGGCTGGCCTGTGTTGTGGCGTCATCCAAAGCGACTTGGCTGACGGTTTGCCCTTGTAGTTTTGAAAGGCGGTTGAGCGTGCGCTCGGCCTGATCTTTCTGCAAGACCGCCTGCTCATAGGCGAGCGAATATCGTTCCTGATCCAATTGCGCGATGAGTGTACCTGCTTTGATGACATCGCCTTCGATCACCGGAAATTCTATGATCTGGCCGCCGACCTGAAACGCTAGATCAACAGTTTGGCGGGCCACAACCCTGCCAAAGAACAGCCGGTCAATGGCAACAAACTGGTCGGTCACTTCCATCAATTTGACAGGCTTGATTGGATTTTGTGCCAGCGCAGGGGACAGGGTCAGCCCGGCGGCCAGTGCGGCCATAAGAATTGGTTTTGCAAATGTCATGTCAATGATCCCTCATTGGGTGCCTGATCTAGTTTTTCGATCAGCTCGGGGTTTTGTATTGCCAGTTGAATATTGGTGTGCAGCTTGGTGCCGATCCGTGCCAGAACTTCCAGTTCGCCATCATCGAGTTGCAGCAGGTCCTGCAAGAGCATACGCGACATGCGAGTGTATTCACGACGCAATGCACGACCTTCGTCCGTCAACACCAACAACCAGGCGCGACGATCATTGGGGTCGCGCTCGCGGATCACCAGACCGATCCGCTCCATCTGATCGGCTGCCGTTGTCATGGTGGATGGGAGCGTGCCCGTGTCGCGGGCCAACTCACCCAATCTCTTTGGGCGGTCTAGACGGATCAGAATGCTGCTTTGAAGTTTGCTCAGATCCTGCCCGGGATGGCGATCACAAAGCTGGTTCTCCAGAAAAGAATGAAACGCAATGATCCCCATGACAGCCCGAAATTCTGGTTCGAGATTGGGATCAGCCTGCGGGAGGTGGGTGTGGTCATCACTGCAAGTGGCCATGATAGCGTCCGGTCTGATACACGATCCAGCCTATATAGTTCATAAAATGAAACATCCAATATGGAAAATACTATTATTGTGACTGTCCCTGTATTTTGTGGAGGCAGAACGTTCATGAGGTGAGAGCGGCGAGGTGCCCCAACGTCATGATAATCCGGTCCGGAAAAATTTGATCAGATGTAGTGTGAGGAAAGCAACGCCTTAGCGTTTGCTGATTGCTGACTCGGGATGGAGAAGTTTTCTGAATTGGTAAGGCGACCGTACCAGTTTGGGAAATTACTATTTGAAATCTGGACTGACTTCCGTAGTAATGGCTTTGGTAACTCGGCTACCCCACGGGAGAGATTTTGGGGCAGCCCCGATTGATAACCAAAGAACTGACATCCTGGAGGAGGAATTTTCATATGGAACGCCGTAAGTTTTTGACGGGGGCCGCGCTGGGCGCTGGTGCAACCGCTCTGGCCACACCTTCGCTGGCTCAAAGTGGCAAGACCCTGACCATCGTGTCTACTTGGCCCCGCGACTTTCCCGGCATCGGCATGTCCGCACAGCGACTGGCTGCGCGCATTGCGCAGCTGTCAGACGGTGCGCTTAATGTGGAATACTTCGCTTCGGGTGAACGTGTTGGCGCGTTTGACGTGTTTGACGAAGTGGCATCGGGCAATGCTCAGGCCTATATCGGTGCGGAATACTATTTCACCGGCAAACATCCCGCATTTGCCTATTTCACCTCGGTTCCGTTTGGCATGACCAACCCCGAGTGGAACGCCTGGATCAAGTTCGGTGGTGGTCAGGAACTTTGGGATGAGCTGTCGGGTGAATTTGGCCTGAAAGCCTTCACCGCAGGTGCAACCGGCACCCAGGCGGGTGGCTGGTTCAACAAGGAAATCGAAAGCCCCGATGACTTCAAAGGCCTGAAGATGCGTATTCCTGGTATGGGTGGTCAGGTGATCTCGAAGCTGGGCGGTTCGACCGTGTCAGTTCCAGGCTCGCAGATTTATGAGAACCTGGTGTCGGGTGCCATCGACGCAACCGAATGGGTGGGTCCGTTCAACGACTACTTTATGAAGTTCTATGAAGCAGCCAAATTCTACTACACCGCAGGTATGCACGAGCCGGGCGGTGGGCTTGGCTTCTCGATGAACAGAGCGTGGTATGATGGTCTGTCCGATTGGGAAAAAGCCGTGATCGAAGCAGCGTGTATGGAAGAAAATGCCGCTGCATACGAAGAAAACATCGCAAAGAACGGCGAATATCTGGCCAAGCTTGTTGACGAGCAGGGTGTGGAAGTGCGCAACTTTAACGAAGACGTTTGGGATGCATTTGGTGAAGCCGCTGAAGAAGTGTTCGAAGAAACTCGCGATCACTCACCTCTGGCTGCCAAAGTCAACGACTCGTTCCAAGAGAAGCTGCGCGAAATGGGCACTATGAACGCCAATTTCGAAGTTGGCTATGTCAACCAGCGTAACCGCGTGCTGGGTCTGGTCTAAAAGGCCGTTGACTATATGATAACAGAGCGGGGCTTCGGTCCCGCTCTTTTGCAAGCGTGGTTTGTAGTCATACAAACTGCGCGCTGTGGGGGAGCACATGGCAAGCGATTTTTCAGACATTCAACGCAACGGAAACCCGGCTATTCCTGCCCGGCTATTTGCTTGGGGCATGCTGGCGGTTCTTTTTGCGTTTCTGGTAAACAACGCCTTGATCATCGGCTTTGGCCTGCCGGGCGTTAAGCCAATTCTGTCTGGCGACACCACGGGCGGAACTTTGATCAATCTCGGGGTCTACATTCTGTCGATCGGAGCGGCCTCACTATATGTGCTGAGATCTCGTGAGACATCTTTGCGCTGGGATGCAATGGGCATCCACAGGTTCAATGTCTATCTGATCCGTGCGTTTTTCTGGTCGGTTTTATTTGTCGGCATCGCCGACAGCCTAATTGCCTTTATGCGGGTCGAAGGCTTTCTTTCCGTGTTCTTTGCAGAGGATACAACCAAACTCTTCGCCAAATCGCGTTGGGTTGCGCCCTATATCCACATTCCCCTCGTGGTGCTGGGCTTTGTTGTCGCAGCGTTCACACGCACGTTAGGATTTACCTGGCTTGCCCTGCTAATCGTGGCTGCAGAGCTATTGATTGTTGTCTCGCGCTTTGTCTTTTCCTACGAACAAGCCCTGATGGGGGACCTTGTGCGCTATTGGTATGCGGCGCTTTTTCTGTTTGCTTCGGCCTACACCCTGTTTGAGGAGGGCCACGTTCGCGTTGACGTGCTCTACGCCGGATTTGGACGCACCACCCGTGGCTTCTTAAACGCTTTTGGGTCGATCGTGCTGGGGATGTCCACCACTTGGGTGATCCTGACTGTTGGTTTCAATGGCAAGACCTCGATTATCAACAGCCCGATTATCAACTTCGAAATTTCGCAAGCGGGCGGTGTGGGAATGTTCATCAAATACCAGATGGCGGTGTTCCTTGGGATCTTTGCCATCACCATGCTGATCCAGTTCGTAAGCTATTTCCTGGAAGCCATGGCCGACAAACGTGACGAGCCGGGCCACCGTGAAATTGCCCCGGCGGCACACTAAGAGGATAACGGATCATGGAACTCTATTTCCTCGCACTTCTCATTCTGATCATGGCTGCCGCCTTGGGCTCCGGGTATCCCGTGGCCTTTGCTTTGCCTGGCGCCGCGATCATCACCATTGGCCTTGCTGCCGGTGCTGGCTACATGTTTGCTGGATCAACGGATGCCTATTTCCATTCGGGTGGACCAAGCCAGTGGCTCTCCGCCGGTGTGACCAACCTCAGGGGGGTCTATTGGGAGGTCGAGAGGGATACTCTGATTGCCATCCCGCTCTTCATCTTCATGGGGATCATGCTGCAGCGTTCTAAAATCGCTGAAGATCTTCTGGTCACGATGGCCCAACTGTTTGGCCCGGTGCCGGGGGGCTTGGGCATTTCCGTGGTTTTCGTGGGTGCGCTGCTTGCTGCCACCACCGGGATCGTTGGGGCAACCGTTGTGGCGATGGGCCTGATCTCTCTGCCAGCCATGCTGCGCAACAACTATTCCTCGCCTCTGGCAACAGGGACAATCGCCGCCTCAGGCACATTGGGGCAGATCATCCCCCCTTCGATTGTTCTGATCATTCTGGCCGACCAGTTGGCCTCTGCCACCGATCAGGCGTCAACTGCACGTAAAGCGCTGCACAAGGACGCGACGGGCGAGTTGTCCATGCCCTCTGTTTTCGATGTGGCCTCGACCTCGGCCGGTGAGATGTTTCTTGGGGCGTTTATCCCCGGTATCCTGCTGGTCGGGCTCTATATGCTCTACATTCTGGTATTCGCGATCCTGCGTCCCAAGCTGGCACCAGCTGTGCCATACCGAGGCAAATATGACATCGGATTTGTCAAAAATGTATCAATCACGCTGATCCCGCCGCTGGCGTTGATCTTCCTTGTTCTTGGGTCGATCATCGGTGGTATTGCGACGGTGAACCAAGCAGGCGCAATCGGTGCAGCCGGGGCGATGATCATGGCGAGCTATCGTCTGCCCAAGGGCGGGAAAACGCTTTATTATCCTGCACTCATTGCAATCGCATCGATGGTTCTGGTTGGGTTTACACTGGCCAACTTCAACATGAATGTTAAAGCGATCGAAACCGGGGCGGACAAGCTGGGCATCGCCTTGGGTGCTATTGCAACGATCCTTCTTCTTGTATCGCTCATCTGGTCAGGGATCCGTATTTTCAAGATCGACGACACCCTTCAGGGGGTGATGCTGGAAACGGCCAAAACCACATCGCTTGTGTTCATCATTCTACTGGGCGCGGCGATGCTGACGGCTGCGTTCCGTGCGTTTGGTGGTGAAGAGCTGGTCAAGGAATTCCTGCTGGGTCTGCCCGGTGGGTTCTGGACACAGTTCCTTATCGTGATGTTGGTGATCTTTATTTTGGGCTTCTTCCTCGATTTCATCGAGATTGCCGTGGTGGTTGTGCCAATTGTTGCACCGATCCTGCTCGCGGACCCACAAGCCAACATCACCGCGGTCTGGTTGGGGGTCATGATCGGTCTGAACATTCAGACCAGCTTCCTCACGCCTCCATTCGGATTTGCGCTCTTTTATCTGCGGGGTGTGGCGCCTGCGGTGGTAAAAACAGTGCAGATGTATAAAGGGGTCATCGCCTTCATCCTGTTGCAAATCTCAGCACTGGTGATTGTTGGGGCGTTCCCGCCGCTGGTGAACTATTTGCCAAACCGGGTGAGTTTTCTGTCCGAAAGCAGCCCGCCGCCCCGTAATCCCAAGCTGCAATTGTGTGTTGAGGACTATGTTGGGCAAAACCTGGCGGAAAGCTCAGTTGCGGCAGATGCGATCAAGCTCGCCCGCGGGCTGGATCTGTCTATTTTACCCAAGGATCTGGCAAAGGATCTGACCGAGGGGTTTGATAAGGCTGATCTAGCACTGGAAAAACTCACCGAAGCATTCGACTCAGCGCAGATTGTCGAAATGGCTGCGCCGGGATATCGCCCAATGCATGGCCAGGTGCGGGGGATCGAAAAGCAGGTCCGTAGGCTGGAAGCAGAGGCCAAGGAACTTGGCACGCAGATCAGCCGCATGCGTGATGAAAGTCAGGCGGAAATGCGCGCCAAATTGCAGGCGCACCTGGATGTGATTGAAGCTGAAGCTGAAGCACTGCGTGTCACCATACCGGCGGCCTGGGCAGAGAAGCAGAGCGAGTTCCTGAAACTTACTCAGGCTGAAAACAAAGCACGCTCTCAATATCGTCGCGCCGCAGATGAGTCATATGAAGGGCCACAGTCTGTGTTGGCTGTTCTTGAGGACAATCAGGCTTATTCTGAATTGCAGGTTGATCTGATGGCGTTGCGTCAGACCATCGAAAGTATTCCCGAGAAAGACGCGGAAGGCATCGTCAATGATTTTGCCAAACGTGTCGGAGGTGTCGAAGGGGCGGGCGACGTGAAAAAGGCCCTTGGTAAGGCGCGCAAAGCGCTGAAGGCAAAAACCCCGGATCGTGAAAAGGCGTTGGTCGAGTATGAAAATGCCGTCGCTGCCTATGAAGCGCAACTCTCTTGGCGGATGGAAGCAGAAGCCAAGCTTGCACCTGGGATCAATGCCTATCTTGACGGGATTCGTGACACCTTGGGTGTGCGTTTGCAGTCTCGTTTCACGCGAAGTCAGGCTCTCTTCATGGCCTCATGTACGGCCTATCATCGCGATATTTCACTGAATTTCTGATTGACCAAGCGTAATATATGAAAAGCCGGGCGTTCATCCCGGCTTTTTTTATTGCGTAACGTGCGAATGTCGCGAACAATCTCAGCTGTGTCGCATAAATAACATGGCTGGTCGGTTACGACCCTTGTCATTCGCTAACTTCTGGGCAAAGTTTTGTTCAGAAAGAAAAAAGAACAAAGGCTGTCACAGTCTGACATAAGGGAGCTCTCAATGTCCAAAGAACTAGAATACCTGTCCAAACGTGTTGCTCAAAACAAGATGTCGCGCCGCGACTTCATGGGGCGCGCCTCGGCTCTTGGCGTTTCTGCTGCCACCGCGGGTGCCATGGTGTCCACTGCTGCGCTTGCAGAGGGGCCGAAAAAAGGCGGCACCATCAAACTGGGGATGAACGGAGGGGCTGGTACGGATTCTCTGGACCCGGGTCTGGTTGCATCTCAGACCCCGCGCGCGGCTCTGGGCAACTGGGGCGATACCCTTGTAAACGTCTCGCCTTCTGGTGAGCTCGATCTGCGTATTGCCGAAAGCATTGACAGCTCGGCCGACGCGAAAACCTGGCATTTCAACATTCGTCAGGGCGTTGAATTCCACAACGGCAAGTCACTTACCGCCGAAGACGCGATGAAGACAATCGAGCGTCATTCGAACGAAGAATCCAAATCCGGTGCACTGGGCATCGTCAAAGGGATCGAGAGCATGTCAGTCAGCGGCAACACGCTGACGCTGAACCTTGATACGCCGAATGCTGACCTTCCCTATCTGATGGCCGACTATCACCTTGCGATTCAGCCCAATGGTGGCATGGATGATCCCACCGCCGGGATCGGTAGCGGCCCCTATCAAATCGAAAGCAACGAGCCAGGCGTTCGTCACACCTTTACCAAGTTTGCCAACTATTGGGATGACAGCGTAGGTCATGCTGACTCGGTCGAGATTCTCGTGATCAACGACGCGACTGCCCGTATGTCGGCGCTGCAATCGGGTCAGGTGCATATGGTGAACTCAGTTGATCCAAAGATTGCAAAACTGCTGGATCGTGCTCCGAACATCACTGTGCAAAACGTGTCGGGCCGCGGGCACTATGTGTTCATCATGCACACCGACACAGCGCCTTTTGACAACAAGGACCTGCGCCTTGCGCTGAAATACGCGATCAACCGTGAAGAGATGGTGGACAAAATCCTGCGTGGCTATGGTGGGGTTGGCAACGATATTCCGATCAACGCCGCATACCCGCTGTTCGATGACAGCCTGGAGCAGCGCGAATATGATCCGGTCAAGGCGGCAGAGCTTTACAAGAAGTCCGGCCATGACGGCAGCCCGATCATCCTGCGCGTGGCAGAGACCGCCTTCCCGGGTGCCGTGGATGCAGCCCAGCTGTTCCAGCAATCGGCCGCCGCTGCGGGCATTCCGCTTGAGATCAAGCGCGAGCCGAATGATGGTTACTGGTCGGATGTCTGGAATGTACAACCGTTCTGTGCCTCTTACTGGACAGGCCGTCCGGTGCAGGATCAGATGTATTCCACGGCCTATCTGTCGACCGCCGACTGGAATGACACCCGGTTCAACAACGCGGAATTCGACAACCTGCTCAATCAGGCCAAGGCCGAGCTGGACCCGGTCAAGCGCAAGACGATGTACAGCCAGATGGCGGGGATCCTGCAAGACGAAGGCGGCGTGATCGTTCCGATGTTCAACGACTTCATCGATGGCGTGAGCAACGGTATCGGTGGCTATGTCGCAGACCCGAATGCCGAACTGATGGCGGGTCTTGCAGCATCACGTTGCTGGTTGAAATAAGGGAATCACATGCATCCCATCTTGAAACTGGTTGCTCAGCGTCTTGCGCTGAGCACCCTTCTTCTCCTTGCGGCCTCGGTGCTGATCTTTGCCGGGACCACAATTCTTCCGGGGGATGTGGCACAAAACATCCTCGGACAATCCGCAACCCCCGAAAGTCTTGCCAACCTCCGCAAAGAGCTGGGCTTGGACCAGTCCGCAACCGCGCGGTATTTCAACTGGCTTGGGGGCGTGTTGCAGGGCGATCTTGGCACTGCGCTGACCAATGGACGCGATATTGCCGACAGTTTGGGTGGCCGTTTGAAAAACACGCTGTTCCTGGCTTTCTCGGCGGCAGTTGTGGCGGTGCCTCTGGCGATTTTCCTCGGCCTTCTTGCGGTGCGCTACCGTGAACGCTGGCCTGATAAGCTGATTTCGGCGGTGACGCTGGCGTCGATCTCGGTTCCGGAATTCCTGATCGGTTATGTGCTGATGTTTTACATTGGTGTGCAGCTTGGCTGGGCTCCGACCGTCTCAACCATCTACGATTCAATGTCTTTGGGTGAAAAGCTCAGCGCGATTGTCTTGCCGGTCACAGTGCTGACGATGGTTGTGCTGGCGCATATGATGCGCATGACACGGGCTGCAATCCTGAACGTGATGCAATCCGCTTATATCGAGACAGCTGAACTCAAGGGTCTGACCGGTTTTCAGGTCATTGCGCGCCACGCTTTCCCCAACGCCATTGCGCCGGTTGTGAACGTGGTCATGCTGAACCTTGCCTATCTAGTTGTGGGCGTTGTTGTGGTGGAAGTTGTGTTTGTCTACCCGGGCATGGGGCAATACCTCGTGGACCACGTGGCCAAACGTGACGTGCCGGTGGTGCAGGCTTGTGGCCTGATTTTCGCCGCGGTCTATATCGGCCTCAACATGGTGGCTGACATCGTTTCTATTCTGGCAAACCCAAGGCTGAGGCATCCAAAATGATGAGAATTCCTCCTGCGGCCTTGATTGGCCTGTTTTTCACCGGGCTCTATTTCTTTGGGGCAGTCTTTGCCCAATGGATAGCGCCTTATTCCATGACCGAGATTGTTGGTGACGTGTGGGAGCCCTCTTCGGCAAAGCATTGGCTTGGCACTGACAATATTGGCCGCGATCTACTCTCGCGTATGATCTATGGCGGGCAGACCACGATCTTTATTGCCACCGCCGCCACGATCCTGAGCTTCACAACCGGTTCCATCCTTGGCTTTACCGCTGCGGTGGTTGGTGGTTGGATCGATCAGGCCCTGTCTCGGTTTGTCGATCTGATCATGTCGATCCCGACCCTGATTTTTGCTCTTGTCGTGCTGTCGGTTATGCCGGTCACGCTCTTCATGTTGATCATGGTTATGGGCCTGCTGGATTCCACCCGAGTCTATCGTCTGGCCCGCGCGGTCGCCGTGGACATCAACGTGATGGACTTTGTCGAAGCAGCGAAATTGCGCGGCGAAGGCAATCGCTGGATTATCTTCCGCGAAATCCTTCCCAATGCGCTTAGCCCGCTCGTGGCAGAAATGGGTCTGCGCTTTATCTTTGCAGTGCTCTTCGTGTCGACCTTGTCGTTCCTTGGCCTTGGTGTTCAACCGCCGAATGCTGACTGGGGCGGGATCGTGAAAGAGAACAAAGATGGCATCGTTTATGGCATTCCGGCTGCCCTTGTGCCCGCTATTGCCATTGCCACGCTTGCGATTTCCGTGAACCTCGTGGCCGACTGGGTGCTCAACCGCACCACCAGCCTGAAAGGGGGCCGCGGATGAGCGATACTCTTCTGAAAGTCAAAGACCTCAAGATCGGTGCAAAGATCTATCCGCCGGGGGAAAAGCCCAAGGATATCGAGATCGTGCATGGTGTGTCGTTTGAGCTTGAAAAGGGCAAAGTACTTGGCCTGATCGGTGAAAGCGGCGCAGGCAAGTCGACCATCGGTCTCGCTTCCATGGCCTATGGCCGGGGCGGGGTCGAGATCACCGGTGGCGAGGTTTGGGTGAACGGGCGTGAAATCCTGCACACCAACCTCAGGGATCTGCGCAGACTGCGCGGCATGGAAGTGACCTATGTGTCGCAATCTGCTGCGGCGAGTTTCAATCCTGCCAAGAAGATCATGGAGCAGGTGGTCGAAGCCTCGCTGCACGCCGGAAAGTTCTCGAAGAAAGCGGCGGAAGCCCGTGCGCGTGAACTTTTTGCCAAGCTGGGCTTGCCCGATCCTGACAACATCGGTGAGCGCTATCCGCACCAGGTTTCTGGTGGTCAGCTGCAACGCTGCATGACCGCCTTGGCGCTCTGCCCGGAACCGGATCTGGTAGTGTTCGACGAACCGACCACGGCGTTGGATGTGACCACGCAGATTGACGTGCTGATGGCGATCAAAGAAGCGATCCGGGACACCGGCGTTGCCGCGCTATATATCACGCACGACCTTGCTGTTGTGGCGCAGGTGTCGGATGAAATCATGGTGCTCAAGATGGGTGACATGGTTGAATATGGCACCACTGATCAGATCATTAACCACCCTCAGGAAGAGTATACTCGAGACCTGGTTTCGGTGCGCTCGACCCAGCATGATGGTAAACCGCCGACGGACAATCCGGTTCTGCGGGTGGAAAATGTAACCGCCCGCTACAAAGGCACCAATTTCGACGTGCTGCACAATGTGGTGATGGATTTGCATCCGGGGCAAACCCTCGCAGTTGTTGGTGAATCCGGATCGGGAAAATCCACGACAGCGCGGGTGATCACTGGTCTCCTTCCGCCGCGTGACGGCAATATCGTCTTTGATGGTCGTGAGCTGTCACCGGACCTCGAAGGTCGTACGCGGGAAGATCTGCGTGAGCTTCAAATGATCTATCAGATGGCTGACGTGGCAATGAACCCGCGTCAGACCGTCGGTACGATCATTGGCCGTCCGCTGGAGTTTTACTTCGGCATGCGTGGTGCGGAAAAGCGTAAGCGGATCATCGAACTTCTGGATGAGATCGAACTGGGTGTCGAATTCATGGATCGCTATCCGGCGGAGCTATCCGGTGGACAGAAACAGCGCGTCTGTATTGCGCGTGCTCTAGCGGCCAAACCCAAGGTGATCATCTGTGACGAGGTGACTTCAGCCCTTGACCCGTTGGTCGCTGACGGCATCCTCAAACTTCTGGAGAACCTCCAAAAAATCGAGGATGTGGCCTATCTCTTTATCACCCACGATCTTGCGACCGTTAAGGCGATCGCAGACAGTATCGCGGTGATGTATCAGGGTAAAGTTGTGCGCTATGGCACGAAAGCCGAAGTGCTGTCGCCGCCGTTTGACGACTATACAGACCTCCTTCTGAGTTCTGTTCCCGAGATGCGTCTTGGTTGGCTGGAAGAGGTGATCGAGAACCGCAAGATGGAAAGCGCCGGGAACTGATTGCGGGAAAATCTAAGCGCTGTAACATTCACCGGGGACGTCGTGCGACGTCCCCGGTTTTTTTCCAAAGGTTTGAAACCGACCTCAGATTGACGCGTCTGTTACATAAAGCCGTGGCGGGGCGCCCCTAGTCTGGTGAGACACCTACGCGCAAATTGGGAAAGGCGCTGACATGGACAAGAAACTCCTGCTTCTCATCATTGATGGTGTTCCGCTGCGCAATTGGCGTCGGCTGTTCGGCAATTTGGAAGGCTGGGTGCAGTCTGGTGATGCCAAGTTGATGAAGATGCGCTCTGTTCTGCCGTCCACTTCTGCAAGTTGCTATGCCTCGATCCATACCGGCGTGACCCCGCAGCAACATGGCTGCACCGGCAATCACGATGTGTTCCGCCTGTCCCATGACGATATCTTTAGCCAGGCGCGCAAGGCGGGTGGTGTGACCGGTGCCGTGACCCATTCCTTCTGGTCCGAGTTCTTCAACCGGGCGCCCTTCGATGTGGTGCGCGATATTGAATATGACGAACCCGAAAGCGATACGATCAATCATGGTCGTTTCCACACGATGACCGGTTACAATCTGATCAACCAGACGACGCCAGCGGATACCGACCTCTTCGGCACCCTCACTATGCTTTGCGAGCGATTTGGGCTGAACTACGGCATCCTGCACACTTGTACTCTGGACAGCATGGGGCATCGCTTTGGGCATGAATGTCAGGAAATGGATCATGCCTGTTTTGTCATGGACGAACAGATGGCCCCGTTTATCAAGCGATGGCGCGAGATGGGGTATGAGCTGATTGTGACCGCCGATCACGGACAGTCCGACCGAGGTCATCACGGTGGGCATGAGGATGTCCAGCAGGATGTGGCGCTATATTATTTCGGGGATGCCGAGATCGCTGATGACAGCGAGATCCTGTGTCAGACCCAACTCGCCCCCACTGTGCTCTCTCTTCTTGGGGCTTCGATTTCCGACACGATGAAAGGTAAGGTGTTTCTGAAATGACCTGGGCCTTTGATCCTCCGCCGCAACCCGCTTTGCCCATCGTGGGATCCGAGGACCAATTTCCCGTTCGACGGATTTTCTGCGTTGGTCGCAACTATGCGGCCCATGCGCGTGAAATGGGTCATGACCCGGACCGCGAGCCACCCTTCTTCTTCTCGAAACCCGCGGATGCGTTGGTGATGGACGGGGCGGAAATTCCCTTTCCTCTTGCCACTGAGAACCTCCACTTCGAAGCTGAGCTGGTGGTGGCAATGGGAGTGGGTGGGTCTGATATCCCCGTGGATACTGCGTTGGATCATGTTTTCGGATATGCCATTGGCAACGACCTGACCCGTCGCGACCTGCAGGCCACGGCCAAAAAGATGGGCCGACCGTGGGATATGGCCAAAGGATTCGACCTCTCAGCTCCTATCGGCCCGGTGCACCCAGTGGCCATCCATGGTCATCATTTGTCCGGTCGGATTGCGCTTTCGGTGAATGGTGAGATCCATCAGGGCGCTGATCTGGGCGACATGATCTGGTCTGTACCCGAAGTGATCGCTCACCTCTCGAAATTGGTCGCGCTTCGACCCGGAGATTTGATCATGACAGGCACTCCCGAGGGAGTCGGTGCGCTGGTCCGTGGGGATGATTGCGCCGTCGAGATTGCTGGTTTGGGGTGTCTAACCACCCACATTGCTGTTTCCTGACCGCATAACTCTTAATCGAACGAAATTTTTTATGCCTGTTTTTCAACAGGTCAGCCCTTTTTTCTGCATTGCGGCGGTTTTTTACTATTTGGTAAAAAAATAATTCGTGCCAAGCTGAAAAGAAAACAAGAGCAACCAGCAACCAAAGGGAGGCTCCCTTGTCCAATTCCCAGCACACGCCTGGAATTGTCCCCGGCCGACTGAATAGCGAAGCCTATAGCGACAATTTCTCGGATCTACATCCGCCTCTGGATGACCACGAAGCGCGGGTCGCCGCCGACCGGTGTTACTTCTGCCACGATGCGCCTTGCATGGAGGCATGCCCCACTTCAATCGACATTCCGCTGTTCATCCGCCAGATCGCTACGGGCACACCCGAGGCGGCGGCGATGACCATTTTTGAACAGAATATTCTGGGCGGAATGTGCGCTCGCGTCTGTCCGACAGAAACGCTCTGCGAAGAGGTTTGCGTGCGTGAAACCGCTGAGGGCAAGCCGGTTGTGATCGGCGAGTTGCAGCGCTACGCCACCGACAAACGCATGGATGCGCACCCGTACAAACGTGCAGCCTCTACCGGCAAAAAAGTGGCCGTTGTGGGCGCTGGTCCGGCGGGGCTTTCCTGTGCGCACCGTCTGGCCATGAAAGGCCATGACGTGGTGATCTATGACGCCCGCCCCAAGGCGGGTGGCCTGAACGAATTTGGTATTGCCAGCTATAAAAGCACCAATGACTTTGCGGCGCGCGAAGTGGAGTGGCTCCTGTCGATTGGGGGGATCGACCTCAAGCTCGGCAAGGCGCTTGGCAATGGGCTGAACCTCGAAACGCTCGCCGCAGATTTTGATGCCGTGTTCCTCGGCATGGGTTTGGCAGGCGTGAATGCACTTGGCTGTGATGGCGAAGAGAAAGACAATGTTCTGGACGCAGTGGATTTCATTTCCGAGCTGCGCCAGTCCACTGACCTATCCACGCTCCCTGTGGGCCGTCATGTGGTCGTCATCGGCGGCGGCATGACGGCAGTGGATGCCGCCGTGCAGGCCAAGCTTTTGGGCGCTGAAGATGTCGCGCTGGTCTATCGCCGCGGGCAGGATCGGATGAATGCTTCGCTGTTCGAACAGGATCTGGCGGCATCTAAAGGTGTTCGGATCATCACCCATGCTACACCCAAAGCGGTTCATGGTAATGGCGCTGTGCGCGAGATCGAATTTGCCTATACCAAAGACACTGCTGACGGCCTGAAAGAAACCGGCGAGACTTTCCGTCTCCCTGCCGATCAGGTGTTCAAAGCCATCGGCCAGACGCTGGGTGACGGGCAAGGTCTGTCGCTGGAAGGGCGCAAGATCAGGGTTTCGGACTCGGGGCGCACCTCGCGTGACGGCGTCTGGGCCGGCGGCGATTGCGCGAGCGGCGGGGACGACTTGACCGTGACCGCCGTGGCCGAGGGTCGCGATGCGGCTGAAGATATTCACAACACACTGATGGGAGGCTGAACCATGAAAGATCTGTACGGAGCAAACCTGCACAGCACATTCCTGGGCATCGAGAGCCCCAACCCGTTCTGGCTGGCATCCGCCCCGCCCACCGACAAAGAGGTCAACGTTCGCCGTGCCTTTGAGGCCGGTTGGGGTGGTGTTGTCTGGAAAACCCTTGGTGAAGCGGGCCCGCCCGTCGTGAACGTCTCTGGCCCCCGGTATGGTGCCATCTTCGGCGCGGATCGCCGCCTGTTGGGCCTGAACAACATCGAATTGATCACCGACCGTCCGCTTGAGGTGAACCTGGAAGAGATCGCCCGGGTGAAACGGGACTACCCGGATCGGGCAATGATTGTCTCGCTGATGGTGCCTTGTGAAGAAGAGCCATGGCGGAAGATCCTCAAAGAGGTCGAACTGACCGGCGCGGATGGGGTTGAGCTGAACTTTGGCTGTCCGCATGGGATGGCGGAACGCGGCATGGGGTCTGCTGTGGGTCAGGTGCCGGAATATATTGAGATGGTGACGGGCTGGGTGAAAAAACACTCTAACCTGCCCTGTATCGTAAAGCTGACGCCGAACATCACCAATATCCTTGGGCCAGCAGGCGCCGCCAAGGCAGGTGGGGCAGATGCGGTCAGCTTGATTAACACGATCAACTCGATCACTTCTGTCAATCTGGAGGAGATGAGCCCCGAACCGATGATTGATGGCATGGGCACCCATGGCGGCTATTGCGGCCCGGCGGTGAAGCCGATTGCCATGAACATGGTGGCCGAGATTGCCCGCAATCAGGAAACCGCTGGCCTGCCGATTTCGGCCATTGGTGGCGTGACCACCTGGCGTGATGCAGCCGAGTTCATGGCTCTGGGTGCCTCGAATGTACAGGTCTGCACCGCCGCCATGACCTATGGGTTCAAAGTGGTGCAGGAAATGGCCTCGGGTCTGTCACAATGGATGGCCGAAAAAGGTTACAACAGCACGGCGGATTTCGTCGGAATGGCGACGCCCAAGGTGACCGACTGGCAGCACCTGAACCTCGACTATGTGACCAAGGCTGAGATCAATCAGGACGATTGCATCAAATGCGGTCGTTGTTTTGCCGCTTGCGAGGATACCAGCCACCAAGCGATTGAGATGTCAGAAGACCGGGTCTTCACCGTCAAGGATGATGAATGCGTGGCCTGTAATCTCTGCGTCAATGTCTGTCCGGTTGAGGGCTGTATCACCATGCGCGAGCTTCCAGTTGGCGACGTGGATGAACGCACCGGGATGACCATTCCAGAAGACAAGCGGACTTGGTTGCAGCATCCCAATAATCCGTCAGCGGATCCCAATACCTGCATCATTCGTGGGCAGTGAGAGAATCAGTTTAAACTGATGGTTACAAAGCTTGACTGACTTCGACGCTGTGTTAGCGTCGAGGTTGACCAAACGGTAAAAAGTAACCGTGACAAGATATGCGCCGGCCCCCCGAACAGCCAGGGCAAGAGCGCAACAACAGGGAGACAAAGGGGCTATGCCTCGCGTCACGAGCCACCCTTGTTCAACGAGGGTCGGGGCCTGACCGCACGCATCTTCCCGTTGAGAATTTACCCACGCAGGCGCGCCTGCGTGGCTTCGACAGGAGAGACAGATATGGCCGCACCCGGCGAAAACATCAAAATCAATGGTGACAGGCTGTGGGACAGCCTGATGGAGATGGCCAAGATCGGTCCCGGTATCGCTGGCGGCAACAACCGCCAGACCCTGACCGATGAAGACGGTGAAGGCCGCGCCTTGTTCCAGAAATGGTGTGAAGCGGCGGGCATGACCATGGGCCTTGATACGATGGGCAACATGTTTGCCACGCGGGCAGGGGAAGACCCGGAGGCCTTGCCGGTTTATGTGGGGTCGCACCTCGACACGCAGCCGACCGGCGGGAAATATGACGGGGTGCTCGGCGTACTTGGTGGGTTGGAACTGATCCGCACCATGAACGATCTGGGCATAAAGACCAAACACCCCATTGTCGTCACCAACTGGACCAACGAAGAAGGCACCCGCTTTGCGCCTGCGATGCTCGCGTCAGGTGTGTTTGCGGGCAAGCACACGCAAGACTGGGCTTATGACCGCGAAGATGCCGAGGGTAAGAAGTTCGGCGATGAATTAAAGCGCATCGGTTGGGTTGGCGACGAAGAAGTCGGCGCGCGCAAGATGCACGCCATGTTCGAACTGCATATCGAACAGGGTCCGATCCTCGAAGCCGAGGGCAAGGACATCGGTGTTGTCACCCACGGTCAGGGCCTGAACTGGCTGGAAGTGACCATTGTGGGCAAGGAAAGCCACACCGGATCCACCCCCATGCCAATGCGCATCAACGCGGGCCGCGGCCTCGCTCTGATCACAGAACTGGTGCATGAGATTGCGATGAAGCACCAGCCCAACGCGGTTGGCGCGATTGGCCATATCGACGTCTACCCGAACTCGCGTAACATCATCCCCGGCAAGGTGGTCTGCACCGTCGATTTCCGCTCGCACCTGCAAGAGGTGATCGACGCGATGATCGCCGAGTTTGACGATCGCGCGCCGAAGCTCTGCACCGATATTGGCGTGGAAATGAGCTGGGAAATGGTCGGCACCTTCGATCCGCCTGCCTTTGACGAAACTTGTGTGAAGGCGGTGCGCAATGCGGCAGAGCGGCTGGGTTACAGCCATATGGATATCGTCTCGGGTGCGGGCCACGACGCCTGTTGGATCAACGAGATCTATCCCACCGCGATGATCATGTGCCCCTGCGTCGACGGGCTGAGCCACAATGAGGCGGAGGACATCAGCAAAGAGTGGGCCACCGCAGGTACTGACGTGCTGATGCATGCCGTACTGGAAACCGCCGAAATCGTAGAATGAGATATTGGTCGGGGCATTGCTCCGGCCTTTTGATGTCACCCCGTTTGACCGGGGCCAAAACACAGGGAGTGCACCATGAGCACCGTCATCAAGAATGGAACCATCGTCACCGCCGACCTGACCTATAAATCCGACGTCCTGATAGAGGGTGGAAAGATTGTTCAGATCGGGGAAAATCTTAAGGGCGACAAAGAACTGGACGCTACCGGCTGCTATGTCATGCCGGGCGGTATCGACCCGCATACCCATCTGGAAATGCCCTTCATGGGCACCTATTCCTCGGATGATTTCGAAAGCGGTACGCGGGCCGGGTTGGCGGGAGGCACCACGATGGTGGTGGATTTCGCGCTGCCCAATCAGGGCGAAAGCCTGCTTGATGCGCTCAAGCGCTGGGACAACAAATCGACCCGTGCCAATTGCGATTATTCCTTCCATATGGCCGTCACTTGGTGGGGCGAACAGGTCTGGGATGACATGGACGAGGTCGTGAACAAGCGCGGCATTAACACGTTCAAGCATTTCCTCGCCTACAAGGGCGCCCTCATGGTGAATGATGACGAGCTGTTCCACAGCTTCACCCGCTGCGCTGACCTTGGCGCCACGCCGATGGTGCATGCCGAAAACGGCGACGTGGTGGCGGAACTCTCGGCCCGTCTGCTGGCCGATGGCAACAATGGTCCCGAGGCCCATGCCTATTCGCGGCCTCCGCAGGTGGAAGGTGAAGCCACCAATCGCGCGATCATGATTGCGGATATGGCCGGTGCGCCGCTTTATGTGGTGCATACCTCTTGCGAGGACAGCCACGAAGCCATTCGCCGGGCGCGGATGCAAGGTAAACGCGTTTGGGGCGAACCGCTGATCCAGCATCTGACGCTGGATGAAAGTGAGTATTTCAACAAGGATTGGGATCATGCCGCGCGTCGTGTCATGTCGCCCCCCTTCCGCAATAAGCAGCACCAAGACAGTCTTTGGGCCGGTCTGTCGTCCGGCAGCCTAAGCGTCGTGGCCACCGACCATTGCGCCTTTACCACCGAGCAGAAGCGCTCTGGTGTGGGTGATTTCACCAAGATCCCGAACGGCACCGGCGGACTTGAGGACCGGATGCCGATGCTTTGGACCCATGGGGTGAACACCGGTCGGATCACCATGAACGAATTTGTCGCCGTGACCTCAACCAATGTGGCAAAGATCATGAATTGCTACCCTCAAAAGGGTGCGGTTCTGGTGGGGGCGGATGCTGACCTTGTGGTCTGGGATCCCGAGAAGGAAAAGACCATTGCAGCGGAAGGCCAGCAAAGCTCGATCGACTATAATGTCTTTGAAGGCAAGCATGTGAAAGGCCTGCCGCGGTTCACACTGACCCGCGGGCAGGTGGCCGTGCATGACGGTGAGATCCGCTGCGAGGAAGGCCATGGCAAATTTGTTGCCCGCGAACCCAACGCCACGGTGAACCGTGCGCTGACTCAATGGAAAGACCTGACCCAGCCGCGTCCGGTTGAACGCAGCGGCATTCCGGCGACTGGAGTGTGATGTGAGCGAAACCGTTATCGAAGCCAAGAATCTGGACCTGACCTTCCAGACCAATGACGGCCCGATCCATGCCTTGAAGGGTGTAGATCTGAATATCAACAAGGGGGACTTTGTCAGCTTCATCGGTCCGTCAGGCTGTGGCAAGACCACATTCCTGCGTGTCATTGCTGCGCTGGAACATCCCACCGGGGGCGAGATCACCGTAAACGGCATGTCGCCGGATGAGGCGCGCCGTAACCGCGCTTATGGCTATGTGTTCCAGGCGGCGGGGCTTTACCCGTGGCGCACCATTGGTGGCAATATCAAGCTGCCGCTGGAAATCATGGGCTATTCCAAAGCGGATCAGGCTGCGAAGGTTGAGAAGGTGTTGGAGCTGGTTGATCTGGCCGGGTTCGAGAAAAAGTTCCCGTGGCAGCTCTCTGGTGGGATGCAGCAACGGGCTTCGATTGCCCGGGCGTTGGCATTTGATGCAGACCTTCTTCTGATGGACGAACCATTTGGAGCGCTGGATGAGATTGTGCGCGATCACCTGAATGAACAGCTCTTGAAGCTCTGGGCGCGCACCGAAAAAACCATCGGGTTTGTGACCCATTCGATCCCCGAGGCGGTTTATCTGTCGACCAAGATCGTGGTGATGTCGCCCCGTCCGGGCCGGATCACCGACGTGATCGAAAGCACGTTGCCGAAAGAACGCCCACTCGATATCCGCGACACGCCGGAATTTCTGGATATTGCCCATCGCGTGCGTGAAGGGCTTCGTGCGGGGCATGCCTATGACTAGCTCGGGCCGTTTCGCATCTGTCCTGCCGATCTTGACCGTGGTCGCGGCCATTGTCGCGATCTGGTACTCGGCGGCAATTGGTATGAACGGCAAATGGGCACGCGATCAGGCGGCGCGCGCTGAGATCACGCTGAGCACATCTGAGCTGATTGCCGACACTTGGAGCCAGGAACGCCCGGTTTTGCCAGTGCCGCACCAAGTGCTGGGCGAGCTGTGGAAGACAACCGGAGAAATGGTGCTGAAAGGCCGCGCCTTTTCCAAGAGGTCGCTGATCTTCCACGGCTGGATCACGCTTTCGGCCACGCTACTTGGTTTCGTGTTCGGAACAGGGGCCGGGATCCTGCTGGCCGTTGGCATTGTACACAACAAGGCGATGGATATGAGCGTAATGCCCTGGGCAATTGCGTCGCAAACCATCCCCATTCTCGCGATTGCGCCGATGATCATTGTGGTGCTGAATTCGATCGGCATTCAGGGGCTTGTCCCAAAGGCAATCATCTCGGCCTATCTGTCCTTCTTTCCTGTGGTGGTTGGTATGGTGAAGGGGCTGCGGAGCCCGGATGCGATGCAGCTTGATCTGCTGAAAACCTACTCCGCCAGCGGATCAGAGACCTTTTGGAAGCTGCGGCTGCCATCTTCAATGCCATACCTCTTCACCGCGCTGAAAATCGGCATGGCCGCGTCTTTGGTTGGGGCCATTGTTGGTGAACTCCCAACAGGCGCAATCCGTGGCCTTGGGGCGCGGATGCTGACCGGGAGCTATTATGGTCAGACAATCCAGATCTGGTCTGCCCTGTTGGCCGCGGCTATTCTGGCGGCGAGCCTTGTTGGCATCATCAGCATGATCGAACGACGCATGCTCAAGCGGATGGGAGCAAAGACATGATCTGGATTCTCTTTGCCTTTGCCTTTTGGGGCTTCACCTGGTGGCTCAACGGCTGGATTGCCAATTCTTCGCACGCCGCAACACGCGGTGCCCGGCTTGCGGTGCCGATCATCTTTGGCATCACAGTTCTGGTGGTCTGGGAAGCGTTGGTACGTGGGCTGAACGTGCCGCCCGTTATCCTGCCTCCGCCCTCGGCCATTGCAGCCAAAGTGGCAACATCGCTCGACGTTCTGTGGATCGACTTTGTGCAGACCTTTATGAAAGGCGCGCTGACTGGATATCTGATGGGCTGTGGTGCAGCCTTTGTGATTGCCGTCCTGATTGACCGGTCACCTTTCCTGCAACGGGGTCTTCTGCCCGTGGGCAACTTTATCGCGGCCCTGCCCATCATTGGCACCGCGCCGATCCTGGTGATGTGGTTCGGCTTTGACTGGCACTCAAAGGCCGCCGTGGTTGTCGTCATGGTGTTCTTCCCGATGCTGGTGAATACGGTGCAGGGTCTGGCCGCGACCGACAGTATGCAGCGAGATTTGATGAAAACCTATTCCGCGAACTACTGGCAGACACTCTTGTCCTTACGCCTGCCCGCCGCAATGCCCGCGATCTTCAATGGGCTTAAGGTGGCGACTACACTGGCGCTGATCGGCGCCATTGTGGCGGAGTTCTTTGGCTCGCCTATCAAAGGCATGGGGTTTCGTATCTCGACCGAGGTGGGCCGATTGGGGCTGGATATGGTCTGGGCGGAAATCACCATTGCCGCCATTGCCGGATCGGCTTTCTACGGTATCGTGGCATTAATCGAAAAGGGGGTCACATTCTGGCACCCCTCACAAAGAGGCTGAACAAAAGACACAGCCAAAACACAACAGGGAGTTGGATATGATGAAATACATGAAAGGCGCGATTGCCGCGTTTGCATTGGGGTCTTCGGGCGCCATGGCGGCGGACGATTTGACGCTTCAACTGAAGTGGGTCACGCAGGCGCAGTTTGCCGGGTATTATGTGGCGCTGGAAAACGGGTATTATTCGGAAGAAGATCTGAATGTAACCATCAAGCCGGGTGGCCCGGATGTGGCCCCGGTTCAGGTGCTGATGGGTGGCGGTGCTGACGTGATGATCGACTGGATGCCATCGGCACTGGCTGCGCGCGAGCAAGGTGCCCCGGTGGTGAATATTGCCCAGCCGTTCAAATCATCCGGCATGATGCTGACCTGCCGCAAGGATACCGGCATCACCGCGCCCAGTGATTTCCCCGGTAAAACACTGGGCGTTTGGTTCTTTGGCAATGAATATCCATTCCTCAGCTGGATGTCCTCGTTGGGCATCGGAACCGAAGGTGGTGACGGCGTTACCGTGCTGAAGCAAGGTTTCAATGTGGACCCGATTTTACAAGGCCAGGCCGATTGTGTGTCGACCATGACCTATAACGAATACTGGCAGATCATTGACGCAGGTCTGACCGCCGACGATCTGGTGACCTTCAAATATGAAGATCAAGGCGTGGCGACGCTGGAAGACGGGCTTTATGTGCTGGAAGACAAGCTGTCGGATGATGGCTTCAAAGACCAGATGGCCCGCTTTGTTCGCGCCTCCATGAAAGGCTGGAAATGGGCAGAAGAGAACCCGGCGGATGCTGCCATGATCGTGCTGGAATATGACGAAACTGGCGCGCAGACCGAAAAGCACCAGGTGCGTATGATGGGTGAGATTGCCAAGCTGACCGCAGGGTCAAATGGTGCTCTGGACCCGGCTGATTACGAACGTACTGTGGCCACCCTGATGGGCGGTGGTTCAGACCCGGTGATCACCATGGCACCCAAGGGCGCCTATACGCTCGATATTACCGACATGGCGTTGAAATAAGTCTCTAAACCTTGTGTTAGAGCCATATGGCCGTCCCGTCCGGGGCGGCCATTTCACATCTTGCTGAGATGTTTCAAAAGGCTGTCCTTGGCACCCAGAATGTGCTGCTGCGTTAGCTCTGCGGCTAGATCCGCATCACCGCGCTCGCACGCTTCTTGAATATGCGCATGTTCGTCGTTCGCGCGTGCCATACCATCTGTCAGCACCAGTTGCGCCCGAAGGTAACGGTCGACCCGATCCAAAGCGCTTTCAATTGCCTCCAGATGAAAGCTCAGATCGGATGCGTTGTAGAGTGTGGCGTGAAATTTCCGGTTCAGGTTGCCCCAAGCCATCGGATCATCCGATTTGGCAAAAGCCTCCAGATACCCGCGCGCTTTGGCCAGTATCTCGGGCGTCATGCGTGGAACCGCCGTGCGGATCACATGCGGTTCCAGAAGCGAGCGATAGTCGAAGATCTCACCCGCTTCTTCCGCTGATAATCCTGACACAACCGCCCCTTTGTAGCGTTGCGATTTGACCAGGCCATGTTCTTCCAGACGAGAGATTGCCTCGCGGACGGGGATTCGGGATGTGTTGAACATCCGGGCAATCTCATCTTGTCGAAGTGGAGCGCCTTCTTCCAGATCACCCTCAATGATGGCTTTTTTCAGCGCATCAAAAATGATCGATGCCGCAGACGCGGTTTTCGAAATATCGACTGATTTTAACTGCATGATCCCTCTCTTCTGAGTGAAGCTATCAGGTTCTTTGGGTGGAATGAAAGGATTTTGAAAGAACTATATTGAATATTGGATCCAATTTTAGTAAAGCTGAATTAGGCGGGCTGATTGTGTGCCCCAATCCCTGTTCCAACAGGCCCAGATCAGGATACTGACATGTCGAATATCTTCACCGGGACCATCCCCGCTCTTATGACCCCGTGCACCGCTGATCGGAAACCAGACTATGATGCGCTGGTCAGAATGGGGAAGGAAATGATTGCGGCGGGTATGTCTGCCGTAGTCTATTGCGGATCAATGGGGGATTGGCCGCTTCTGACCGATGAAGAGCGGATGTTGGGTGTGCAGGCCCTGTGTGAAGCGGGTGTACCTGTGATCGTCGGTACCGGTGCAGTAAACACTAAAATAGCAGCGGCCCACGCGGCCCACGCACAGAAAGTTGGCGCCAAAGGCCTGATGGTTATTCCCCGTGTGCTGTCGCGTGGGCCATCCATAACCGCGCAGAAAGATCACTTCAAAGCGATCTTGTCAGCAGCTCCGAACCTGCCGGCTGTGATCTACAACTCTCCCTATTACGGCTTTGCCACCCGTGCGGATCTGTTCTTTGCCCTGCGAGAGGAGCATCCCAACCTGATAGGCTTCAAGGAGTTCGGTGGAGCGGAAGATCTGCGCTATGCCGCAGAAAATATCACGTCGAAAGACGACAGCGTCACTCTGATGATCGGTGTGGACACCACGGTCTATCATGGCTTCGTGAACTGCGGCGCTGAAGGGGCGATCACCGGTATTGGCAATGCCCTTCCAAAAGAGGTTCTGCAATTGGTGGCACTCAGTCAAAAAGCGGCTGCCGGGAATGCGGATGCCCGGGTGAAAGCCAAGGAGTTGGAAGAAGCGCTGGGCGTGCTTTCGTCCTTCGATGAAGGCCCCGATCTGGTGCTTTACTACAAGCACCTGATGGTGCTGAACGGTAATGCCGAATACACGCTGCATTTCAATGAGACCGATGTGCTGACCGATGCGCAACGCAACTACGTCGAAGCACAATACAACCTCTTCAAGATCTGGTACGCAGATTGGTCGCGCCAAGGCGGCGTGGTGGCTGAATGCGCGTAATCGACAGTCATACCGGCGGCGAACCCACCCGTGTGGTGGTCGACGGTGGGCCGGATCTTGGATCCGGCTCTCTGGCTGAGCGGGCGGCGCGGTTGTGGGAGGATCACCCCGATTTCTGCCCGTCTGTGATTTGTGAGCCTCGTGGTCATGACGCCATGGTCGGGGCGCTTTTGGTAGAACCCGATGATCCAAGCAGCACTGCCGGCGTCATATATTTCAACACAGTCGCCAATCTGGGCATGTGTGGCCACGCAACCATTGGTCTTGCTGTCACGCTTTATCACATGGGGCGTATTGGTCTTGGGCTGCACCGGTTCGAAACGCCTGTTGGCGTGGTCGAAGCAGAGCTGCTTACACCCAACCGCGTGCGCGTCGTGAATGTTGAGAGCTATCGCTTTTTGGCCAATGTGTCGGTTGAGGTAGAGGGGCTGGGCACCGTCACAGGCGACGTGGCCTATGGGGGGAATTGGTTTTTCCTCACTGATTCAGTGCCTATTCCACTCGAATTTGACCGGATGATGGATCTCACAGTTGCGTCAGTCGCCATTCGCGACGCATTGGTGCGCGATGGCATTACGGGTGAGAACCATGCCTATATCGATCATGTTGAACTGATCGGGCCTGCTCATGGCAAGGCCAATGGGCGCAATTTTGTGCTTTGCCCTGGCGGAGCCTATGATCGCTCGCCCTGTGGGACAGGATGTTCCGCTAAGCTGGCCTGCCTTGCAGAGGATGGAAAACTTAATCCGGGTGAGGTCTGGGAGCAGGAAAGCATCATCGACAGCACCTATGAATGTTCTTTCCAGCCCGGCGAACGAGGTGTGGTCCCCACCGTGATCGGAGAGGCATTTGTAACTTCGGAAGCAATACTCATCTTTGCCGGAACAGATCCTTATCGGACTGGCATCAGATTCTAATACAACGAAATAGAGACTAATATGGACTTCAAGAATTATATCGCGGGCCAGTGGGACGTAACGACAGATGGCGTTGAAAACATCAATCCGTCAGATATTTCGGACATCGTTGGTGTGGCGGCAAAAGGTGGCGCGGACGATATCGACTGCGCGATTGCGGCGGCGCATCAAGCGGCTCCAACCTGGGCTGCCTCAACCCCGCAGCAGCGTTTTGATGCGCTGGACTTCATTGGAAGCGAGATCCTTGCCCGCAAGGAAGAGCTGGGTCACCTCCTGAGCCGTGAAGAAGGAAAGACCTTGCCGGAGGGCATTGGAGAAGCGGCGCGCGCGGGGCAGATCTTCAAGTTCTTCGCTGGCGAATGCCTTCGCCAGACCGGAGATCATTTAGCATCTGTTCGTCCGGGTATCGATGTTGACGTAACCCGTTCTCCTGTTGGGGTGGTTGGTTTGATCACGCCTTGGAACTTCCCAATCGCGATCCCTGCATGGAAGATTGCGCCCGCGTTGGCTTACGGCAATGCGGTGATCCTGAAGCCGGCGGAACTGGTGCCGGGCTGCGCTTGGGCGCTTGTTGAAATCATCAGCCGTTCGGGCCTGCCCGAAGGCGTGGTTAACCTCGTGATGGGACGTGGGTCGGAGATTGGTCCGAAGCTTGTGGATGATGCGCGTGTCAATGCAATCTCGTTCACCGGATCTGTGCCAACGGGGCGGGGGATCGCCGCCGCTTGTGGGGCCAATCTGAAAAAAGTCCAGCTTGAGATGGGTGGCAAGAACCCGATGGTGGTTCTGGATGACGCTGATCTGGACGTAGCGGTGGATGCGTGCCTGAACGGTGCCTTTTTCTCGACCGGGCAACGCTGTACCGCCTCGTCCCGCCTGATCGTGACCGAAGGGATCCATGATCGTTTTGTGGGAGCGCTCGCAGAAGCCGCAGCGAACTTGAAAGTAGGTCATGCCCTTGAAGCGGGGGTTCAGATGGGGCCGGTTGTGGATGAACGGCAGCTCGCTCAGGATCTCCAATATGTCTCTATTGCAGCGCAAGAAGGTGGAAATGTGCTGGGAGGTGAACGCGTCTCACGCGAAACAGACGGTTTCTTCATGACCCCGGCATTGATCACCGAGACGACCAACGACATGCGCATTAACCGTGAAGAAGTGTTCGGCCCGGTGGCCAGCGTCATCCGTGTGAAAAACTATGAAGAAGCGCTTTCGGTTGCCAATGATACCGAGTTTGGCCTGTCTTCTGGGATCTGCACTCAGTCGCTCAAATATGCCACGCACTTCAAGGCAAATGCACAGGCCGGGATGGTGATGGTGAACCTGCCAACTGCCGGTGTCGATTATCACGTACCATTTGGCGGAACCAAAGGGTCGAGCTTTGGTTCGCGAGAGCAGGGTGCCTATGCGGCTGAGTTCTATACGAGCGTGAAAACTGCCTATACCCTGCCCTGATAAAGACAAACCCAGGAGGTCCTGATGACGCAACCCAACACCCATGATGTCCTCGTCATCGGGGCCGGTATCGTTGGTATTTCAACCGCGCTTGCATTGCAGTCGCAAGGGCGACGCGTGACGGTTTGGGACAGGAAAGGTGTGGCGCAGGAGGCTTCAAAAGGAAATGCAGGCGCATTTGCCTTTGCCGAGGTCGAACCCCTTGCCGCACCCGGGATCATGATGAAAGCGCCAAAATGGTTGCTGGATCCCCTCGGACCTTTATCCGTGCCACCTCGCTATGCGTTGAAGATTGCGCCATGGATGCTCCGCTTTTGGCGCGCGTCGTGGCGAGATCGATATGATGCGGCGGTTCAGGCGCAGGTCAATCTGATGAACCACTGCGAGGCAGCATTCGAGCGGCAATTGGCCCAGGATGGTGATCCCTCCCATATTCGTCGTGAGGGTCAACTGAGTGTCTATCAGGGCGATACTCAATTTCGCTCAGCATTGCCTGCGCTTAAACGTCGTCAGGATCTCGGGATAGAGGTCACGCTTCTGGAAGGGGCAGGTGCGATTGCTGAGATCCAGCCGGGATTATCTGCTGATTTCACCCGTGGTGCTTTCACGCCCGGTTGGTTCAATGCCAATGACCCGGCTTTATGGGCCGAACATCTTGCACATCGTTTCGTCGAAAAGGGTGGAGTGGTTGAGATAAAATCAGTCTCTAATTTGAAGAATAGAGACGCATATATTGAGCTTGAAGGAGATTTTGGCGCCACCTCAGCATCCCATGTCGTGATTTGCGCTGGGGCGTGGTCGCATCACCTTTCCGCAGCACTTGGTGATAAACTGCCTTTGGAAACCGAACGTGGATACAACACCACATTGCCCACACAATCCGTTGATTTGCGCACCCATGTAACTTTTGGGGCGCATGGATTTGTAATGTCAAAGATCGGCGATGGCATTCGTGTGGGTGGCGCGGTTGAACTGGGCGGGTTGGACTTGCCACCAAATTATAAGCGCTCAGAAATCCTGCTGAAAAAGGCAAAGGCCTTTTTCCCTGACTTAGAGACGAATAATGGAACGCAATGGATGGGGTTCCGCCCATCCATGCCGGACAGCCTGCCGGTGATTGGATCTTCTCCCAAAGCCCGACGCGTGACCTATGCGTTCGGGCACGGGCATCTTGGGTTAACGCAATCTGCGGGTACGGCGGAGCTTGTCGCCAGTTTGGTTCAGGGAGAGGCGCCTGCGATTGATTTGTCCCCGTATCGCCCCTCGCGGTTTTAGGAGAACAGCCATGCGGTCATCGAAAACCATTCATGTTGTGTCGTGCCACGCAGAAGGTGAAGTGGGGGATGTGATTGTCGGAGGCGTTGCGCCTCCGCCCGGGGATACAGTCTGGGATCAACGCACCTGGATTGCCGAAGATGACACGCTGCGCCGCTTTATGCTTAACGAACCGAGGGGAGGCGTATTCCGCCATGTGAACCTTTTGGTGCCGCCAAAACACCCTGATGCCGATGCCGCCTGGATCATCATGGAGCCGGAAGACACCCCTCCAATGTCCGGATCAAATTCGATCTGTGTTTCTACGGTGCTTCTGGACAGTGGCATCTTGCCGATGCAGGAACCGGAAACGCATCTGACACTTGAGGCCCCCGGCGGGTTGGTCCGCGTTCGTGCGGAATGCAAGGACGGAAAGGCCGAACGGATTTACGTGCAGAATGTGGCAAGCTTTGCCGACAAGCTCGATGTGATGATCGAAGTTTCCGGTGTCGGGACATTGCGTGTTGATACGGCATTTGGTGGTGACAGTTTCGTCATTGTTGAAGCCGAGGATCTTGGGTTTTCAATTTCCCCGGATGAGGCAGCAGATCTGGCGCGCATCGGGGCAAAGATCACGGATGCGGCAAATGAGCAACTTGGCTTCAGCCACCCTGTCACCGACTGGAACCATATCTCATTCTGTCAGATCACTGGCCCGCTAACACGCGAAGGAAATGTTTTGACGGGGAAGAATACGGTTTCCATCAAACCCGGCAAACTTGACCGCTCTCCGACCGGAACAGGCGCTTCAGCAAGAATGGCGGTTATGCTTGCCAAAGAACAGATGGCATTGACGGACCACTATCACGCAAGGTCGGTGATCGACAGCGAGTTCCGATGTCGGATCGTCGAGAAGGTAGAGTTGAACGGTCGCCCTGCGATCACCCCTGAAATCTCGGGGCGCGCGTGGATCACCGGCACGCATCAACACATGCTGGACCCATCAGATCCGTGGCCCGGAGGGTATCGCCTGTCCGACACTTGGGGCGCAAGCTGAAACCTGCCTGCTGTCTGGCAAGAATTCGCCCGAGTTACCCTCTTCGCCCAATACGCCTCAATTTTGCCCAACAAACGTGCGATTCAATCAAAGTTGTGTCTTAAAACAGAAGGGCAAGAAAGAAATGCGATCAGTCAGCACAGCCGTTGGAGCGGTTATTTTATCGGCAGTTGGCCTTATGGGGCCGGAACTGGTTTCAAATGGTATGACCGGATTGGGCATGGAAAGCGGCGCAGCCTATGCAAAAGGCGGCAAAGACCGAGATGGAAAAGATCGTGGCGGCAAGGATCGTGGTGGGAAAGGTTCCAAACCATCGGGTAAGACGACCTCGACAGGGGGAAAACCTACTTGGGTCGGTGGTGGCAAGCCCACGACCAAACACACCAAGGCGGCTCCGCAATCTTCTCCAAAACCGCAATCTGCACCCACTGTTGAAAAGCCCAAGAACCTAAATGCGGAACTGAAGGGTCTGAATTCGCTTAAGCGAAATATCAACGGAGTGATGAACAGTTCGGATCCGAAGATGACCGGTTTCCAAGAGTACATTCAGGCCAGCGCGGATCTTAAAGAGTTGGAAGCGCAAATCGAGACGGATGAGAAAAAGTTGGCAGAGCTTAAGGCGCTGGCAGAGAAGGATGAACCCAAACCCGAAGATTTCACGAAAAGTGATGGTTCTCTGGACGACGATGCATATCAAACAGCCAAGCAGGAATGGCAGGATGCTCAGGATGACGTTACCGATCTCGAAAAGAAGATCGAAGATGCCAATGCGGAATTGAAAGATCTTGAGGACGCCACGAGCGAGGATGCTCTGGAGCAGGCTATTGTCGATGGCATGAACGCGACCGGGAACGAGACAACTACCGCTGAAGATCTTTCTCCCGAAGTTGTGGAGTGGGTCGAAGAGCAAATGGGTGTCGGAGAGGACGAAGGCTTGATCGATGACTATATCGCTCAGCAAGAAGAAGAGGCCGCAGCAGCAGCAGCAGCGGCTGAAGCCGAAGCAACTCCCACAGAAGAGCCCGTCTGATTGCGTCTTATGAGAATAGATAAGCCCCGGCCATAATGGTCCGGGGCTTTTAGTCTTTTAGGGCTTGGGCGTGAATCGCCACGACCCCCATCAAGGTTTCCATGGACTGATATGCGCGCAGATCATCGCGCGCGAGCACTGCATCCATCACTGTTATATGTGCCTGTCCAAGGCGCTCCATGCTGTCACGAGAAAAATAGCGATACCAAAACCGGCGGGAATGCGTTTGTAAAGGCGCAAGGATATTGGTGAGATAGATGTTTTCTGCGGCTGCCATTACGGCAACGTCAAACCCTTTGTCTGCCTTGAGGTAAAGCTTGGCGTCCTGCGCAGGTAAACTGTCCAGCATCATTTGACGGTATGTCTTCACATCCTCAAGCAAGTTTGGAGTGATGAAGCGGGCAGCAGCGCGGGCTAGTCGCGGCTCGAGCACTTGCCTTAATTCAACAACTTTTGCGCAATCTTCAGCTCGAATTTCTGAAATCTTGAACCCGGCGCGAGGGCGCACTTCGATCAGCCCCTCCCAGGACAGGCGCTGCATTGCTTCGCGGACAGGGGTGCGTCCCAATCCGATCATCTCGATCAGCTTTCTCTCTGAGATCAAGGATCCTGGTTCCAGTGCGAGGGTCACGATCTTTTCTTCAATCGCGAGATAGGCCTGATTGGCGAGGTTCAGGTTTTGGGACATTGGCGAGAATCCAGATCGAAAGGAGTATTGGCGCGTCACTAATATATTAGTCTCGCGGAAATTTTAAGTGGCACCTGCATCGTAAGGTGAATCACCTTTCAAGACATTTTTACCAATAGATCAAAATGCGTCGCAATTGCAGCAATAATATTGCGTAAACATATGTAAATCAGCAAATATTTTAGTGATATATCAGTGTTGATTTGCTGGAAACTGCACCGTAAGCTGCCCCCATTCCGCGCCGCTTGGCGCGTAGACCTATTGGGAGGAACTCATGAAAAAACAATTCAAGCTGGCCGGCATTGCAGCGGCCGCAATGATGACTGCGTCGACAGCCATGGCGGCTGGCACGCTGGTCTATTGCTCGGAAGGCTCGCCGGAAGGATTTGACGCTGCGCTTTACACGTCAGGCACCACCTTTGATGCTTCGTCAAAAGCGATTTATAGCCGCTTGACCGAGTTCGAAACCGGCACGACCAATATCATCCCCGGCCTGGCTGAAAGCTGGTCCGTATCGGATGATGGCCTGGAGTACACCTTCAATCTGCGTCCCGGCGTGAAGTTCCACTCCACCGAGTACTTCACTCCATCGCGCGACATGAATGCAGATGACGTGATCTTTACCTTCGAGCGTCAAGGGAACGAAGCCAACCCGTATAACCAAGTGTCAGGCGGCACCTGGGAATACTACAACGGCATGTCGATGCCGTCGCTGATCAAAGAGATCGTTAAAGTCGACGACATGACGGTGAAATTTGTTCTGAACCGTCCAGAAGCACCGATGGTTTCGAACCTCGCCATGGATTTTGCTTCGGTTGTTTCGAAAGAATATGCTGACGCCATGCTTGCTGCAGGCACCCCTGAGAATGTGAACCAGCAACCGATCGGCACTGGCCCGTTCCAATTCGTTGGCTATCAGAAAGACGCCGTTGTGCGTTACGCTGCTAACCCAAGCTTCTTCCGCGGTAAGGCCGATGTGGACAACCTGATCTTTGCGATCACCCCGGATGCTGCTGTGCGTTATCAAAAGCTGAAAGCTGGTGAATGTCACGTGATGCCGTATCCAAACCCGGCTGATGTTGATGCGATGCGTGCTGACGCTGACATCAACCTGACCGAACAGGAAGGCCTGAACGTGGGCTACCTGGCCTACAACTCGATGGTTGCCCCGTTTGACAAGCCGGAAGTGCGTAAAGCGCTGAACATGGCGATCAACAAGCAAGCCATCATCGATGTTGTGTTCCAAGGCGCCGGTAAAATCGCCAAGAACCCGATCCCGCCGACCATCTGGTCCTACAACGATGCCATCGTTGATGATCCGTATGATCCGGTGAAATCGAAAGAGATGCTCGCAGCTGCTGGCGTGAGTGATCTGTCGATGAAGATCTGGGCCATGCCGGTTCAGCGTCCCTACAACCCGAACGCCCGCCGTATGGCTGAGCTGATCCAAGAGGACTTCGGCAAAGTTGGCGTTCAGGCTGAAGTCGTGTCCTACGAATGGGGTGAATACCTGTCGCGTTCGAAAGACAAGGATCGTGACGGTGCCGTGCTGCTGGGTTGGACCGGTGACAACGGTGACCCCGACAACTTCCTGGCCGTTCTTCTCGGCTGTGACGGTGTTGGCGGTTCGAACCGTGCGCAATGGTGCAACGACGAGTTCCAAGCTCTGATCGTGGAAGCCAAGCAAGAATCGGATCCAGCCAAGCGGACCGCGCTGTATGAGCAAGCTCAGGTCGTGTTCAAAGAGCAGGCACCTTGGGCCACCATTGCCCACTCGATCGTGCACATGCCTCTGCGTAACGAGGTCAAAGGCTATAAGATCGACCCGCTGGGCGGTCACATCTTCTACGGCGTAAGCGTAGAATAAGTAGCGTTTTCAACGCAATAAGGGCCGGGTGTTTTATGCGCCCGGCCCAGCCAGTTCAAGCGAGCCACAAATATGCTGTCCTTTCTGCTGCGCAGGCTTCTGACTTTCGTGCCAACCTTTTTTGGTGTGACGGTCGTCTCCTTCCTCTTCATCCGACTTCTTCCCGGCGACCCGATCCTGCTATTGGCAGGGGAACGTGGTGTTGGCGAAGAACGATATGCCGAACTCATTAAGCAATTCGGGTTCGATCAACCGATCTGGAAACAGTATCTCGACTATCTCTGGGGCGTGATGCAGGGGGATCTTGGAAACTCTTTCGTAACCAAGAAACCGGTTGTGACCGAGTTTTTTGCCCTTTTCCCAGCTACGCTGGAGTTGTCGATCTGCGCAATTATCCTCGCGATCGTTGTTGGTATTCCGGCAGGTGTTATTGCCGCTGTTAACCGTGGCAAGTTCTTTGATCAGGCACTGATGACGGGTGCTCTGATCGGGTACTCTATGCCGATCTTCTGGTGGGCGCTTCTGCTGATCATCGTGTTTTCATCCGGGTTGGGATGGACGCCAGTGTCGGGCCGCATCTCATTCCTCTATTTCTTTGATGAGGCGACTGGCTTCATGCTGATCGACAGCTTGCTGTCAGGTCAGAAGGGGGCCTTTGCTTCCGCTGTCAGCCACCTGATCCTGCCAACAATCGTGTTGGCAACGATCCCGCTTGCGGTGATCGCCCGTCAGACCCGCTCGGCCATGCTCGAAGTGTTGGGCGAAGATTATGTGCGCACCGCAAAAGCCAAGGGCCTGTCGCCTCTGCGCGTCAACGGTCAGCACGCGCTGCGCAACGCCTTGATCCCGGTTGTCACCGTGATCGGCCTTTTGGTCGGTACGCTTTTGGCCGGGGCGATCCTGACCGAAACGATCTTTTCCTGGCCGGGCATCGGCAAGTGGATGGTCGATAGTATCTTCCGCCGCGACTATCAGGTGGTGCAGGGCGGGCTTCTGCTGATCGCGTCCATCATCATGATCGTGAACCTGACCGTGGATCTGCTCTACGGCTGGATCAACCCGAAAATCAGAAAGGGCTGAGTGATGAGTGAAGCCACCGCCAACCTTCCCCAGCCACCCAGCCCGCTGCGTGAGTTCTGGAGTTACTTCCGCGAAAACCGAGGCGCCGTGATTGGCATGTATGTCTTCATGGTGTTTTTCATCGTCGCACTCATTGCGCCACTGATCGCGCCATACACGCCGCATGAACAATTCCGCGACCACCTGCTGCAACCGCCGTTCTGGCAGGAAGGAGGCTCGACCGAGTTCCTTCTCGGCACCGATCCTCTGGGCCGTGACATGCTCTCACGTCTTTTGCACGGCGCGCGGTTTTCGTTCTTTATCGGTGTGATCGTGGTGTCGATTGCGTCCTTTTTCGGTGTGATCATCGGAGTAATCTCGGGCTTTGCGCCAAAATGGATGGACACGCTGATCATGCGTCTGATGGACATCATCCTGTCTTTCCCGTCGCTCCTGCTGGCACTGGTGCTGGTGGCGATCCTCGGGCCGTCCCTGATTAACGCGATGATCGCTATTGCACTGGTGCTTCAGCCGCATTTTGTGCGTCTGACCCGTGCTGCTGTGATCTCGGAGCGCACCAAAGACTACGTGACCGCGGCCAAAGTGGCCGGGGCAGGGCGCCTGCGCACCATGTTTGTGACCGTGCTGCCCAACTGCCTTGCGCCCATTATCGTTCAGGCCGCTTTGTCATTTTCGACTGCGATTCTGGATGCAGCTGCGCTGGGCTTTCTCGGCATGGGGGCACAGCCGCCCACACCGGAATGGGGCACCATGCTGGCCGAAGCGCGCGAGTTCATTCTGCGCGCCTGGTGGGTCGTGACCCTGCCCGGTATCTGCATCCTTGTGTCCGTATTGGCCATCAACCTGATGGGCGACGGGCTGCGCGATGCACTTGATCCCAAGTTGAAACGGAGCTGACGCATGAGCCTTCTCGAAATCAAGAACCTCACCGTCGAGTTCCGCACCGCTAACGGACCTTTCCGCGCGGTGGACTCTGTCGACATGACCGTGACTGCGGGTGAACTCGTTGCCATCGTTGGTGAAAGTGGCTCGGGCAAATCTGTATCCATGCTCGCCATGATGGGACTTCTGCCTTGGACCGCCAATATCACTGCCGACAAGATGGAGTTTGATGGCAAAGACCTGTTGCGCATGTCACCCAAGGAACGGCGCAAGATCATCGGCAAAGATGTGTCGATGATCTTTCAGGAACCGATGTCATCGTTGAATCCCTGCTACACTGTTGGCTTCCAGATCAAGGAAGTGCTACGTCAGCATACCGACCTGACCCGTGCCGAACGGCAAGCCCGTGCGGTAGAACTGATGGAGCAGGTCGGCATCCCGGATCCGGCCAAGCGGCTCAACGTCTTCCCGCACCAGCTCTCGGGTGGGATGAGCCAGCGGGTGATGATCGCCATGGCGCTCGCCTGCAAACCGAAACTGCTGATTGCCGATGAACCCACCACCGCGCTTGATGTGACCATTCAGGCGCAGATCCTCGACCTGTTGATTGACCTGCAAAAAACCGAGGGCATGGCTCTGATCCTGATCACCCATGACATGGGTGTGGTCGCGGAAACCGTCGAGCGTGTGAACGTGCAATATGCTGGTCAACGTGTGGAACAGCAGGAAGTAAACGCGCTCTTTTCCAACCCCCACCACCCGTATACGGCCGCTCTTCTGGCGGCTCTGCCAGAACGCGCCACCGGACGTCACTTGCCGACAATTCCGGGTGTGGTGCCGGGGCAATTTGACCGCCCGCAAGGCTGCCTCTTTTCACCGCGCTGTGAATTTGCAGACGACCATTGCCGCACGAAACCACCCGTGGCAGCAGGGCCGGAATTGGGCAAAGCCCTATGTCACCGCCCATTGCAACAAGGTGTTCCACAAGACCAGAAGGAGGTCTCTGCATGAGCGCCCCGATCCTTTCCGCAACGGACCTGCGTCGCCATTTCGAAGTAAAGTCCGGCCTGTTCGGCGGGACAAACACCGTGCGGGCGTTGGATGGTGCCAGTTTTGAGTTGGTGCCAGGTCGAACGCTTGCCGTGGTTGGTGAAAGTGGCTGTGGGAAATCCACCCTCGCCAATCTCGTAACCATGATCGACACACCCACTTCGGGGACCTTCACGATCGACGGGCAAGACATCCAGCCGGGGGACGAACTCAAAGACAAAGTCCTGCGCGCCAAGGTGCAGATTGTGTTCCAGAACCCCTATGGCTCGCTCAATCCGCGCCAGACCATCGGCAAGATCCTGATGGAGCCACTTCTGCTGAACCGCCCGGAAATCTCCGCAGAAGAGCGAGAACGCCGTGCGCGTGAGATGGTTGAACTGGTCGGTCTGCGTCCCGAACATTTCAACCGGTATCCACATATGTTTTCGGGTGGGCAACGCCAGCGGATTGCCGTGGCGCGGGCGCTGATGTTGGAGCCGGAAATTCTGGTGCTTGACGAACCGGTTTCGGCGCTTGATTTGTCGATCCAGTCGCAGGTTCTGAACCTGCTCACTGACCTGCAAGACAAATTCAACCTCGCCTATCTCTTCATCAGTCACGACCTCTCAGTTGTGCGCCATTTTGCAGACGATGTGATCGTCATGTATCTGGGAAAACCGGTAGAGCAAGGGGCGAAAGACGAGGTGTTCGAAAACCCGCGTCACCCCTATACAAAGGCACTTCTCTCCGCGACGCCCATGGCAGACCCTGCGCGCCGTCAGGAACGGATCAAGCTGGAAGGCGAGCTTCCGTCCCCATTAAATGTTCCCGTTGGCTGCGCTTTCAACCCGCGCTGCTGGAAGGCCACCGAAGAGTGTCGCAACAAAAGACCAGATATGAGCGACGGTTCCCACCGCTTCGCCTGTTTCCACCCGGAAAATGGAGATAACTGAAGAAAAGGGGTGCCAGATTGGTGCCCCTTTTTTCTTGCCGTAAATATCTCGGGGTGAGACCGAAGGTCGAGGGGCAGAGCCCCTCAGGCTCACGACGTGAGCCACGCCCAAGCCTGTCGACCGAAGGGAGAAAAGGCGCGGGAGTGGCTGTGAGATCGGAGAGCACTACCGTCTAGTGGATTGCGTCAGTTTCGGACGATCATCTCGCGACCAAGGTCCGAGAAAACCTCCGGACCGTTTTTGCGCAGGATCACAATTTCCTCCAATCGGACGCCGAACTGACCCAACAAGTAGATGCCCGGTTCGATGGAAAAGACATTCCCTTCCTCAAGCACCACATCCGAATTGGAGACAATGTCGGGCTTTTCGTGCAGATCGAGGCCAAGCCCGTGCCCCACGCGCGCTGCGAGAGTTTCGCCGTAGCCTGCGGCGGTGATCACATCGCGCGCAGCTTTGTCCACTTCGCCAGATGTCACCCCCGGTTTGGCGGCGGCCAGCCCAGCTGCGACAGCTTTCTCAACGATGGCAAAGATATTTCGGTAGTGATCGCTGGGTTCTCCGAACCAACCACATCTGGTGTTGTCGGCGGGGTATCCCATATGCCGACAACCACAATCAATCTGTACGGCCATATCGCGCTTCAGTTGGGTTTGTCCGGTATGGTGATGTGGGAAAGCGCCATTGGCTCCAAAGGCTACATTGATAAACTCCACCCTCGCGCCGTGTTCAACATAGGTGTTGGCGATTCCATCAGCCACCTGTTCCTCGGTTATTCCCTCGTACAGACTGTCAAAAGCGCGTGTGAGGGCTATGTCATTCACTCGGTGGCTTTCCTTGAGCGCCGCGTATTCACCCGGTTCCTTAACCATGCGCAGTGCGCCGATCATGTCTTGCATGAAGGAATGAGTGGCTCCTGGAAGCTTGTCCAACAGCAGGAACGAAAAATCTGAACGCATCATTTCGTCCAGCGCCAGCTTCGGCGAGGCTGGTACGGCGAGGCGGGTGAGGATCTGATTCAGCGCGCCATGGGGGCCGTCGGCATCTTTCCAGGTGGCGAAGGGCAGGTCGGTATGTTGTCGCACGCTGTCTGCATTCAGCGCGGGCATCAAAAACTCGGCATGGTTTTGGGTGATCAGGAGAAGCACGGGGCGTTCGTCGCCATGGGGATCGAGACCGGTCAGCCAAGAAAGATGACTGGTCGGACCCACCGCCACCAGATCCGTGCCGCTCTCCAGCATTTTCAAACGCAGACGTTCCATTCGGGATGCATAGTTGATCTTCATGTCGCCCTTACTCGCTGCCTGCCACATAGGCGCATGAGTGGCAGGTAAGGTCAATCGGATTTTGGATCCAATATTGCGTCAGGTAAAGAACAAAGAAAACGGAGGCCGAAGCCCCCGTTTCCTGTTGCGTGTTTCAGAATTGTTTACTGAAGACCCCATTTGGCAGCGGTGGCCTCGAAGAAGCCCTTCTCCTGCTTAAGCTTGATCCAGTTGTTCACATAGTTGATCCAGACTTGATCAGTCTGCGGCAGGATCATTGCAATCGGTGTTGGTTTGGCCGGGGCGTTTACCTCCATCCGGCGCACCTGTGGGAATTTTTCACTCAGCGTTGCCCCTTCAATGTTTGATGTGATGAACACATCCGCCCGACCGGCAATGACCTCTTGATAACCGCGTGCAGGGGCTTCGACCACTTTGATGTCGGCATCAGGGAACCAGTCTTTCACCATCTTCTCAAACGACGTTCCAAGGGTTGTCGCCACTTTCACATCCGGCGCATTGATTGAGGCGAAATCGGTAAACCGCCCCACCTTATCCTCGGTGGTGTAAGGTCCGATCTGCACCGAGATATAGGGGGATGAGAACCCGGCCACTTTCATTCGCGATGGTGAGATCGAGGCGGACCCCGTCATATGGTATTTGCCAGCGACAATGCCGTTTACCAATGTCTTCCAGTCGGTTGGCGCAAATTCCAGCTCGACTTCCAGATCCTTGGCCAGCTCGGTCATGACATCAATATCATATCCTTTATAGCTTTCGGTTGCCGGATCGCGAACGGTCATTGGGTTCCAATCGCCCGTTGTGCCGACCTTCAGCACACCGCCCGACAGAATGTCGTTCAAGGCGGATTGTGCGCTGGCTGGTGCAACAAATACCAGCCCGGCCACAAACGCAGCCCCCAAAGTTCGCAAAATTGTCATGGAGAAGATCCTTTTCTAGGGTAACACAAACGTCTCGTTTCTTTATACATTAGAACAAAATGTGAATTTTAGTCACCATCTCACGAAGTGGTGAACGCTTGTAAGGATGCGCGATGACCGCTGCGGTAAGGCTAACCGAACTCGACAAATGGTTTGGCGAATTTCAGGTGCTCAAGAAGGTGTCGATTGAAGTTTCCCCGGGTGAAAAGCTGGTGATTTGTGGCCCTTCCGGGTCCGGAAAATCCACTGTCGTTCGCTGTATCGCCAATTTGGAGCCATATGAAGGTGGGGCGCTAGATGTGTTGGGTGGTGAGCCGGGTGCCGCTGGTCGGGGCGAAGTGGGCATGGTGTTTCAGCAGTTCAACCTGTTTCCGCATTTGACCGTGCTAGATAATCTGACCCTTGGTCCGATCCGGGCGTTGGGCCTGTCGCGACGAGAGGCTGAAGACAAGGCGCATGCGCTATTGGAACGGGTCAAGATCCCCGATCAGGCAGCAAAGAAGCCGGGGCAGCTTTCGGGTGGACAGCAACAGCGGGTCGCCATAGCCCGTGCGCTTTGCATGGAACCCAAAGTGATGCTGTTTGATGAGCCAACATCAGCGCTTGATCCAGAGATGATTGCAGAGGTTCTTGACGTCATGGAAGAACTGGCCGCTGAGGGGATGACCATGATTTGCGTGACCCATGAGATGGGCTTTGCCAAGCGTGTGGCCGATCGTATTGCCTTCATGGATGCAGGTGAACTGATTGAAGTGGGGACGCCGGAACAGGTTTTCACTGCACCCAAATCCAGCCGCTTCGCGGATTTCCTCGATAAGATCCTGAGCCATTGAGGGCGCTGACATGAAACGACTTTTTCCGTTTGCTGCCCTGTTGCTTCTGGTCGGCTGTGATAGCCAGCCGGGCACTTGGGGGTGGTATGTAATTGACCCGACCACCAAGGCAGGCTGGACCAATGTTCAATTCCTGATGCGCGGGTTCACCTCGACCATTCAGGTTTCAATGCTCGCAGCGGTGGCGTCAATTATGATTGGATTATTTGTCGCCTTGCCGAGCTTGTCCCCAAGCCGATGGGTGCGTCTGCCCAACAGGATCTATGTTGAATTCGTTCGCTCGATCCCGCTTCTGCCGATGCTGTTTTGGGTGTTTTATGGCTTGCCAGTGGTGCTTAAATCCGTGGGAATAAACCTGAACATCGACCCGTTCTGGGGAGCTGTGATCACGCTGGCGATATCAGATAGCGCCTTCACCGCGGAAATTTTCAGGTCCGGCATTCAATCTGTTCCGCACGGGCAATCGGAAGCGTCGCAAACCATTGGTCTGACCAAATCTCAGGCCATGCGGTATGTGATCTTGCCACAGGCGGTGCGCCGGATCCTGCCCCCGTTGGCAAACCAATTCATATACATCGTGAAAATGTCTGCCTTTGCATCGGTGATTGGGATGCAGGAGTTGACCCGGCGCGCCAATGAACTGGTTGTGACAGAGTATCGCCCCCTAGAGATCTACTCGCTGTTGATTTTGGAGTATTTGGTGTTGGTGCTGATCATTTCGGCCGCCGTGCGGTGGCTGGAGCGACGTATGGGAGCAAATGAGCGCTAACTCCTTTGACTGTTCTCATCCTTTGATCGTGTCCCGTCAGCAGGGCGTCATCCACTTGAAATAATCGTTGCAAATGAAATGATCTTGACAGTCGCTGCAAACGCAACAATGATGCACCCGTTAATCAATGTCGCCAGGAGAGGAGATCGCGCCCTATGAAGCCCGACCTGAAAATCGATCAGATTCACCATGTCGCCTATCGCTGCAAAGATGCCAAGGAAACCGTGGAATGGTATGGCAAGATGCTGAACATGGATTTTATTCTGGCGATTGCCGAAGATCGTGTGCCCTCTACCCATGAGCCCGATCCTTACATGCATATTTTCATTGATGCCGGTATGGGCAATGTGTTGGCATTTTTCGAGTTGCCGACCAAGCCCGAAATGGATCGCGACCGCAACACCCCGATCTGGGTGCAGCACATCGCGTTCAAGGTAAAAGACCGCGACACACTGATTAGCTTCAAAGAGCATCTTGAAGCCAATGGGGTTGAGGTTTTGGGTGTCACCGACCACTCGATCTTCCACTCGATCTATTTCTTCGACCCGAATGGCCACCGCATCGAACTGGCGTGCCCGGACCCGAAAGAAGAAGCCATGTTGAAGCGTATGGACGACGTGAAATGGGCGATGCTTGAAGAATGGTCGCAAACCAAAAAAGCCCCCAAACACGCAGACTGGTTGCACGCCAAGGAACTGAACAAAAGCAATTGAACCGGATCAAAACCGGGTTGCTGAAGGCAAGCAAAGCCGGAACGCTAGGCGTTCCGGCTTTTTACATTGATCCAAGCTCAGGCCGAGCAAGGCACAGAATTCCACTCGGAAAGGGCATCATCATACTGTCTTGTCGTAGTGGTCACGTTTGGCATCGCACATACCATTCACGCACCAAATAGAGGAGGGATCAGGCCGGTGGTGCGCTCAGGTTTCCACTTTCGGGGCTTAGCCAGCGGGCCCAGTTTTCCCAAGAATACCCCATTTCAGAGCTAATCAGTATAGTCGCACCGGAAGCAATGCCGACCATCAGCAGAAATAGTAGTAGATATTCGAGGTGTAGACGGGAAATGAACCCATCTTCATTGGTCCAAAATCGTTTTATCAGATAATACCACATCAGAAACTCTCCACCTTTGTACCACATTTTCTCCTTTGAATCTCCGTGGAGAAAAGGAACCAGCTCGTCGCAATCTCCGGTTTTGGTGAATGCTGCGACAGACCCTGCCTATCTTTTAATAAGAAAAATAAAGTTAAATTATGGCAAAGGGGGGCTACAAATGACGATTATTGGTGGCGAGAATTTGGGTGTGAAGGGGT
>NZ_JAQIIO010000010.1 GCF_027891095.1 Aliiroseovarius salicola
AAGCAATGATCCGATTAAGATATGCAATCGGCGATATCCGTATCGCACCCGGCTCCTTCATAGAAACAGACTATGCGCATGCGACTTTCAGTTTTTGATACAATGACGCAATGGGGAGTTTATAGGGTTACTCACCAATTTCAATTAATGATTGAGCGTCTGAAGTTCCACAATATTTACCGCGTGTCCTTAGAAGGGTGCATTTGATGAGTGAAATGGGGGTCGAGTCGGATCTCACCTTATGGCTAATTAGTAAATTGTTATTCGCGAATCCGGGAGAGCCGGCAATTCGCACGGCAATCCATTCAATGTGGTACCCAGAGTCGTACCAAAACGACAAAAGGCCCAGCCATTTTTGGCTAAGCCTTTGAAAAAATGGCGCTCTGGGGAGGATTCGAACCCCCGACCCCTTGATTCGTAGTCAAGTACTCTATCCAGCTGAGCTACCAGAGCGCGGTGAGGGGGATTTACTGAGTCTCGTCGTGGGGCGCAAGGGCGAAAACGTAAAATTATCGAATTTTCCAGAAATTCTTATACGTAGAGATATTTTTTAACGTGAGGATCTACGTGCGGCCATTAAACAGATTTGCAAATTTCGGTGTCGTGCTTTGAGGGTTCCCAATAGCGCCCGCAAATGTCGCAGCAACACTGTTCCGTCAAAAACTTTAAACTTTGATGAGGCTGAGGCAGCTCAACTTTAAACTCTTCAAAGGGCGTTGTCGCAAAACTTTAAAGAATTTGAACAGTCTCATGGCAATCAGCGCCGCCACCGCGCAAGAACATCTCCGACCGGTTGTGGTGTGTTTTCTTCACCGACCTTTGCCTCTCCCGGCGTATCCGCAAGCTGGGGGGCGGCGGCGGGTTGGGTTACTTCTGAAAGCTTTATGAATGCAGCGCGCGCCTGATTGTGCGGGTGTTGAGATGCCTCCTCCATGGACAGGACGGGGGCAGCGCAGGCATCCGAGCCTTCCAGAATAGAGGCCCATTCGTCACGCGATTTTTCACCGAACTTCTTAGCAAGAGCAGTGCGAAGTTCTGGCCATCCGCTTACATCCATCTGACGGGGGAGGTCGGCATCAGCCAATCCGATCCGATCCAGAAGCTCGGCGTAGAATTTAGCTTCCAGCGCGCCGACCGACATATGACCACCACAGGCACATTGATAAATCGTGTAATAAGGCGCGCCACCATCCAGAAGGTTCTTTTCACGCTCATCAACCCATAGGCCGGACCCATAAAGCGAGTAGGTCATGGCCATCAGATGGGTAGTCCCATCGGTGATGGCGCAATCCACAACTTGTCCCTTTCCGGTTTCTTTGGCGGCATGAAGCGCTGCGAGCATTCCTGCCACCAGATACATCGCCCCACCCCCGAAATCGCCAAGCAAATTCAGCGGGGGCACCGGATGAGTGCCGCCAATAGCGTGCAGCGCGCCTGTGATTGAAATGTAGTTAATGTCATGACCCGCCGTATGCGCCAGCGGCCCGGTCTGCCCCCAACCGGTCATGCGACCAAACACGAGTTTCGGATTTTCAGGGAAATCATCTGGCCCCAACCCCAGCCGTTCCATCACACCGGGGCGCATTCCTTCGATCAGCATGTCTGCCTCACGGATCAACGCGCGTGCCTGTTCACGGTCTGCCTCGACCTTGAGATCCAGCGCCACAAAGCCGCGCCCGCGATTGAGCACATCAACCTTCTGAGGGATAAGTGGTTTGAGGTTGGGGCGCTCAATCCGAACCACATCTGCGCCCATATCAGCAAGCCACATGGCGGCGAATGGTGTGGGGCCTAGCCCCTGAATTTCAACCACTTTCACTCCAGAAAGAGGGCCGTGTTCTGCCATGTCGTGTTCCTCAATCCTGTTGACACATACTCAATGTGACCAAAGTCGCATCGGGTCCAGATTTAGGTTAATTCTGGCAATCTGTCCCGATATTTTCTGGTCAAAAATATCCCGGGGTGAGCCTCGAAGAGGCGAGGGGCAGAGCCCCAGATCAGGCTCACGACGTGAGCCGCCGACAGCGCGCCTGAAGCGAAGCGGCAGGCGCTCCATCACCCCTCATCACACATCAATAGACCTAGCGATCAATTCCTTCATGATCTCATTGGTGCCGCCATAAATCATCTGCACCCGCGCATCGGCATAAAGGCGGGCAATCGGATATTCGGTCATATAGCCATAGCCACCGAACAATTGCAGGCATTCATGCATGATCTCGTTCTGCACTTCCGACCCATAATACTTGGCCATGGATGCGGTTGGGGCGTCCAATGTGCCGTCGATCAGTTTGCCGATACAGTCGGTGACGAAAGATCTCAGAACTTCGGCCTTGGTTTTGCATTCGGCCAGTTTGAAGCGAGTGTTCTGGAAATCCATGACCCGTTGCCCAAAGGCCTTGCGCTCTTGCGTATATGTCACAGTTTGCTCAAGTGCGAAATCGATGGCGCCTAGGGCTTGGATCGCGATCAGCAACCGTTCCCACGGCAGCTGTTTCATCAATTGATAAAACCCCTGGCCTTCTTCTGATCCAAGCAGGTTGGTCAGTGGCACTTTCACGTCTTGGTAAAAAAGCTCAGACGTATCATTGCCTTTCATACCCAGTTTCTTGAGGTTCTTTCCGCGCGAGAAGCCCTCGCATTTGTCCGGTTCCACCACGATCAGCGAAATGCCTTTTGATCCGGCATCCGTGTCGGTCTTGCAGACGGTTATGATCAGGTCCGCCGCCTGACCGTTGGTGATAAAGATTTTGGATCCATTGATTTTATATTGGTTGCCATCTTTTTCTGCCCGTGTGCGCACGGCCTGAAGATCAGATCCGGTACTTGGTTCGGTCATCGCAATGGCGCCGACAATCTCACCTGAGGCCAGCCCGGGCAGCCAGCGCGCCTTTTGTTCTTCGGTGCCATAGGCGGTGATGTAATGCACCACGATGGACTGGATCCCATACCCCCAGCCGCAATCGCCGGTGCGGGTCTGCTCATAGATGGTGATGCTTTCAAATCCCATATCGCCACCGGCCCCGCCATATTCTTCGGGAATGGCCCCGCCCATGATGCCGTTCTCGCCAGCGGTATTCCAGAAGGTGCGATCCACAATGCCCTGATCCACCCAACGCTCGATATTGGGGGCAAGTTCGTCGGTGAAAAAGCGGTTTGCCATATCGGCATACATGCGGTGTTCGTCGCTGGCCCAATGGGTCGAGGGGGTGAGAAGGGACATTGTTCGCTCCGGGTTGCTAGGCGGTGTGCGTTGACCTTAACGTAATCCCGACTGGGATCGCTTTGGTAACGTGACGTTACAATTCTTCTTCCGACGTAAGGGAATGAGCGTGCAATTTGGCGACAATTTGCATGGAAATGACAAATGCCTCGGTTAGGGGGTGCGTGGTGCCTTTTGTTCAAGTATGGAGGGTGAAACGTTAATAAGAATGGATTGGGTACATGCGGGCGCGCATTTCAACTTCCTTGGCCATAGGTGTTTTGGCCAGCCTCATGCCAATTGGTGGCGTCGCCGAGGTGGGCACTGTCACGACTTCATATAATATTTCCGGCTTGCCAGGTCTGGTCGATCTTCCAACCGCCGAGGTGGCGCCAGACGGTGAGTTTGTGTTGAGCTTCGGGAGCTTTGGACCACATGCGCGTGGGGCGATGACCTTTCAGGCGACACCGCGGATCACTGCCAGTTTCCGCTATACCAAGATGCGCGACTTTGGCGGTGGCGGGGCATATGACTATTTTGACCGCAGTTTTGATGTCCGGTTCCGACTGCTGAATGAAAGCAAATACCTGCCTGCCGTTTCGGTTGGCTTGAACGACTTTATTGGCACTGGTGTCTATTCCTCGGAATACGTCGTTGCGACCAAGTCCTTTCTGGACAATCGCCTGCGTGTGACCGGTGGCCTGGGTTGGGGGCGTTTGGGCAGCCGTGATCCAATCGGGTCCCTATCTGGTGTACGACCGCCATGGGATTATGGTGAAGGCGGCACGCTCAGTGCCAGTCAGTGGTTCAAGGGTGATTTCGCGCCTTTTGGCGGGCTTTCCTACCAAGTCAATGACAAGCTGACCTTCAAGGCGGAATACTCTTCCGACGCGTATCTTCGCGAATCTGAAGTTGGGATTGTTGAGCTGAATAGCCCGTTGAACTTCATGGTTGACTACAAGTGGTCACAGACAACGAACCTGAGCCTGTTCTACCTGTATGGCGACATGATTGGGGGGCAGCTCACCTTCTCATTTAACCCTAAACGTCCCGCCTCGCGTACCGGATTTGAGGCTGCCCCACTTCCGGTAAAGCCGCGTGCTGCAACCGGGTGGGACAAGGAATGGATCAACGACGCCAGCAACAAAAGTGACTTGCAAAAGATTCTGGCGGATGCGTTTGCCAAAGATGGACAGCGGCTTCAGGGAATGGCGCTAACATCTACGGATGTTGAGATTCAAATTCAGAACAAAAAATATAACTCGCCTGCACAGGCGGTGGGGCGGGCTGCACGTCTTTTGACCCGTGTCATGCCTCCGTCGGTGGGAGTGTTCCGCATCACGTTGGTGGATAACGGGGTGCCAATGTCTACCGTCGTTGCGCGGCGTTCCGACATCGAAGCGCTGGAGCATTCTTCCGCCAACGAAATTTTTGAACGTGCGCAGATCGTTGAAGCCAATGCCAGTAATGATGAGATGGTGTTGACGCCTGGAGAATATCCAAAATTCAGCTGGGCCATCACACCTTACGCGGAACTCAGCCTGTTTGACCCCGACAATCCGATTCGAAGTGAGTTTGGAATCCGGGCGTCGGCCAAGTATGAAATCACACCTGGTTTCGTGCTGTCTGGTGCCGTCGCGCAATCCATTTGGGGGGATGTCGGGGTTGGAGAGGCCTCTCCTTCCCTATTGCAACCGGTGCGCTCGCACCGGTTGATCTATGCGCGTGATGGAGACCCTGCAATCGAACACCTTACGGCCTCTTGGTACACGCGCCTGGGCAAAAACATGTATGGGCGCGTCACCGCAGGGTATCTGGAACCGATGTTCGGCGGTGTTTCCGCGGAAGTGTTGTGGAAACCGGTAGATAGCCGCTTGGCTCTTGGTGCTGAGGTGAATTGGGTCAAACAGCGCGACTATAATCAGCTGTTTGGTTTCCAGGACTATAGCGTGGCGACCGGGCATCTGAGTGCATATTACGACCTGGGGAGCGGGTTCGGTGCAACAGTACATGCAGGCCGTTATCTGGTTGGTGATTGGGGGGCGACCTTTGCGCTGGATCGCAAGTTTGACAATGGTTGGGAAGTCGGGGCCTTTGCAACCTTCACCGATGTTTCCGCCGAACAATTCGGGGAAGGCTCATTCGACAAAGGCATTCATGTAACCATTCCGCTGGAATGGGCGCTTGGCCAACCTTCACGCGGAAAATCTGTCACCAAGATCCATTCCCTTTCACGTGATGGCGGTGCGCGGCTTGATGTTGATGGACGGTTGTATGATTGGGTAAGCGATGGCCATGGCGATGCTCTGGCGTCGCGCTGGGGGAAATTCTGGAGATGAGCAACGATATGAAGTTTTCCGTCATGGCGCGTCCAATGCGGATGTTGATTGCTGGTGTGGTCTTGTCGTTGGCGGCATGTGGTTCGGATAAACAAACCACTCAACTGCCAAAAGTTGCGGGGGAATTCATCAAGGGTGTGGCAAGTAATGTCAGTTCCCGAGTGACAGCCAAGTCCTCCGATGATGCTTCTCAGCCATCCACGGCGAAGGCTGACCCCAATGCAGCAGTGAAGGCGGCGTTGGCGGCAACTCCCGGGCCAATCAACCTTGTGATACGAGAATCAAACGCTGCAGTCTTGGCCATGACGCCGATTGAGACCAATGCGGGAGGTGTAACTTGGATGGGGGCCGGAGGGCAAAGTACCACCCTGAAAAGCGGTGTGATCGTGGCGACCCGCGGTGTTGGCGACGATCTGATGGCCGCTGACGCGGGCTCAGCCCGTAACGCAATTGTTGCGCGTAGGCCCGCTTCTTATGATCGTGTTTATGATCATTTGACTGGTGTCGGCCATACGTCGAAACTCACCACGAAATGCACGTTGTCGACGAATAAGTCAGAGCGGTTGGTCATTGGTGAGATAAACTCGGCCGCAGTTGTGATGAAAGAAGATTGCGCGCATCCCAATGGGATCAAGTTCGAGAATTTGTACTGGGTGGCGAGCTCGGGCCGTATTCTGAAGTCCCGGCAATGGATCAGTCAGGGTGTAGGCTATCTGATCGTACAGCCCCTTCGATAAAGCGTATTTTATTAAGCCTGAAGCGCGCTTGGCGCTGAAAGTGATGAATGTGGAAAGTGTCCCCTATGAGGGGGCATTTTTTTTGTCTGACGCCCGGCATGAAATCCACTAGGCATAAAAAAAACGACGGGCCCAAAGGCCCGTCGTTTCAGAAGCTCCAATAATAAGGAGCTATCTATTAGGTGCCCGAAGCAACGGCGATGATGCCGCCTACCAGTGCCAGGCCCAGCAGAGCGCCGGTGGTGCCGTTCAGCGAGGTACCAGCTTCTTCTACAACAACCAGTTCCGGCTCAACAACCGGGGTTTCCAGGGTGCCAGCAGCCAGCGGGGTGGCGGCGATCAGGCCAGCAGCGGCCAGAGCGATCACTTTTTTCATGTCTCTTACTCCATAAGTTAATTAAAGGGCCGCGCCTGCAAGACGAGCCTTCGGATTGTTTTTTGCACAATTTACCCGTGTTGAAAAGGGAGTTTTGGATAATGTGCAATGACTTGCCGGAAGATTTACCCCCTGTGGCAGCAATGCCATATTATTCTTCGCCAGCATGGTGTCTCAGCCCGCAAATATCTGTGTCATGTAGATTTTTCCGCAGCGTTTGGCTTTCAGGTCGATTCCGGATCCATTGCCAACAAGCCCAACACCCCGATGTAAAAGGTTTTTTCTGTGTTTGGGCGAATCCATGAAATAGTTCACGGCCATCTTTGCCAAGGACGCATAGCTGTGACGCGGCACTGTAGAACCATCCATATATGCGATTCGGCAGCTTCTGATATCAATGTCGCGGGTCATTACCCCATCGATTCGATAGACATGGAAGACGCCGATATTCTCGGCGCCTGTGCGGAATCGGACCCCCGATCCTTTCAGGCGCCCTGTCAGAGTGCTGCGTCCCTTATGGGTGAGTCTCTGCGCCCGGGCCATCCATTTGCTGTGGGCATCTGCCTGTTTCGTCATACCTTTCGCCGCTTTCAAAGGTGCCCGCCCATGTTTGCAACGCACGTAGTTCACCTCTGACAAAATCGCGGCATTCAGCAGCGAAACATTGACCCTTTTGGTCGGGAGCGATGCATTCGCACCAGATACTGATTGCAGTTTGCAACCGGCTTCGGCGGCGCCCAAGCTCGCCAATGTCAGTGTCGCAGCGATGATGGTGGATTTCAGCATGACACATCCTTCCCTTGGTTTTTCGTGCAAAACAAGGGATCATTAAAATCTGGCAATGCTGTGGCAGAAACTTGCCCTTTACCCGCTTTTCGTTGACAGTTTGCAGTGAATGAAGCATCCAAATCGGTGAATAAAAACCTCAACAAAGAGGGCAGTAATTATGAGAATTGCGATGGTCGGGACGGGCTATGTTGGCTTGGTCTCGGGAGTTTGTTTTTCGGATTTCGGGCATGAAGTCATTTGTATCGACAAGGATCCAGCCAAGATCGAAATGCTGAACCGGGGTGAGGTTCCGATCTACGAGCCGGGCCTTGAGGAATTGATGGCCAAGAACGTGGAAGCCGGTCGCCTGAGCTTTTCCGGGGATTTGATAGAAGCGGTGCGTTCATCCGACGCTGTGTTCATTGCGGTTGGAACGCCAACTCGCCGCGGGGATGGTCATGCTGATCTGACATATGTCTACGCCGCGGCCGAAGAAATTGCTCACGCGATTGATGGGTATACAGTGGTCGTTACCAAATCCACGGTTCCATTGGGAACCAACCGCAAGATCAAGCAGATTATTCACAAGGCGCGCCCCGATCTTGAATTTGGTGTCGCTTCGAACCCGGAATTTCTGCGGGAAGGTGCGGCAATTGATGATTTCATGCGGCCTGATCGTGTGGTCGTTGGCGTGCAGAGCGACGCGTCCGCTGAAGTCATGGAAGAAATATACCGGCCACTTTTCCTACGCGACTTTCCAATCGTGACCACCGATTTGGAAAGTGCCGAGATGATAAAATATGCCGCAAATGCGTTTCTCGCGACCAAGATCACCTTCATCAACGAGATTGCCGCACTGTGTGAACGTGTTGGGGCGGATGTAAAGCAGGTGTCAAAAGGCATTGGGCTGGACGGGCGCATTGGCAACAAGTTCCTGCACGCTGGCCCCGGATATGGCGGGAGCTGTTTTCCCAAAGATACCAAGGCATTGGCTCGGATCGGACAAGAGCATGGGCTGCCGATGCAAATCACCGAAACGGTGATTTCAGTCAATGAGGAAATGAAGCGCCGGATGATCGACAAGGTCATGGACATGTGCGACGGCTCGGTGAATGGCAAGACCATCGCGATCTTGGGTGTGACGTTCAAGCCCAACACCGATGATATGCGAGACGCGCCCAGCCTGACCATTGTGCCTGCTCTTGTCGGTGGGGGGGCAAAGGTCAGGGTCGTGGATCCGCAGGGCCGACATGAAGGTGAAGCTTTGCTTCCTGGAGTGCATTGGATCGATGATCCTTACAAAGCCGTGCAGAATGCCGATGCTGCGGTCATTTTGACCGAATGGAATGAATTCAGGGCATTGGATCTAAAACGGCTGGCCAGACGCATGGCTGCCCCTCGACTAGCGGATTTGCGCAATATATATGCTGCTAAAGATGCCAAGCGCGCTGGATTCGAGGCTTATGCTTCTATTGGACGCACGGGGTTTGGGTTTGAAGGGGCATAAGCCCATTGAATAATGAGACTGGGAGCGGACAGCTGACCGCCAAACGCATATTTGATCTTGGGCTTGCCTTTATTTTGGCGGTGCCCGTGGTACCGATGATTGTGGTGCTCTATGTGATTGTCATTGCACGTGACGGTCACCCATTTCTGTACCGATCTATCCGGATGAAATCGGCGCGGCGCAAGTTTCGCCTTTACAAGGTTCGAACGATGTCTGTTGTGCACGAGCGCAACAATAAGGGCGTGACCGGCGGTCACAAATCATCGCGCATCACCAAATTGGGGCGCTTCCTGCGCAAAACCAGATTGGATGAAATGCCCCAGATCATCAATGTGCTGAAAGGTGACATCAGTTTCGTGGGTCCGCGCCCGCCCGAGCCACGCTATGTTCGTAAATGCCCGGATGTCTATCGTAAGGTTCTGCGTGATCGCCCAGGTATTACCGGGCTTGCTTCGGTTGTATTCCACCGTCACGAAGAGTGGATACTGGCTCAATGCCACAGCCCTGCGGATACTGAAGAGGCTTATGTCCGTCGCTCCGTTCCCCGAAAAGCGCGCATTGATTTGATCTATCAGAAACACAAATCTTTACGACTCGACCTATACGTGTTTTACCTGACCGCAGCGATGTTTCTTCCGCTCCCAGGACGGCGGGCTCGGAGAATATATCAGCGTATGCGAGGAAGTGCTCTGAAGAAAGGCAAACGCCCAAGTAAATGAGTTTTGCGAGTTTTCTATGCTGTGAATTGGCTCATATATTGAAGTGCTTCATGTTCGGTTTTTAATTTGGTGTTGTGATCGCAAATGGGCTGACGGCAATTAAATTGATCGGGAAATTCCCAATTAAATTTTTCATTGTGCCGGATTTTACCACTACATTAGCATTGCATCCAAGCTGACAAGGTAATTGGAATGAGTGTTGATCCAATTCGAACTCCTAATGTTGTAACTGAAACTGGCGATGCTTTGAGTAGCGCTTTGACAACTGAACTCGTTCAGGTTGGAGATGAATTCCACGGAACCATATCATTCGCAGGTGACCATGACTGGGTCGAGGTAAACTTGGTCGCAGGACAGTCCTACGTGTTTAGCGTCTGGGGGACTGGTGGTGAACTCAACGGATTGTCAGACAGTTTTTTGACTTTGAGGAATGAAAGTGGTTCCGCTCTTGTGTCAAATGATAATGTTGACGAAGACTTCGGAAACTACTTTTCCACCATCACATATACAGCTCAATACAGCGGGACATACTACCTTGATGTAAGTGGCTATTCTTCTGAAACCGGAAACTACATCCTTGAAGTTGCAACAAATGTCTTCACTGTGGATCAAGTTGTCAATCAGTTGGCAGAGCACGGCTTCGGGCTTGCTACAGAGCTTGCGTTTTCCAGTGCCAACATTTCTGTAAATTTGACAGGACTTACCGTTGAAGGGCGTCAGTTGGCCCGTTGGGCATTGGATATGTGGTCCAGCGTCACCAAATTGGCGTTTACCGAAGTGAGCGGGGCAGCTGGAATTACTTTCGATGACAGCCAACCCGGGGCGTTTGGAGGGCCATCCTCCGTTAATATCAATACGGGGGAAATTTTTTCATCTTCGGTCAATGTATCGCAGGATTGGCTGATCACCTACGGAGCGAGTATCGGCTCCTATTCCTATTTCGCCTATCTGCATGAAATCGGGCATGCCCTTGGTTTGATGCATGCTGGCACATATGATGGTTCAGCCACCTATGGACAGGACAACCACTACCTTAACGATAGCTGGCAAATGTCGATCATGTCCTATTTCAGCCTTGAAGATAATACTTTCGTAAGGGGTGATAACTATATTCCGCTTACTCCCATGGTGGCGGACATCGCTGCGATCGGCCAACTCTACGGCACGACTACTAGTGTCAATTCTGGCAACACAGTTTGGGGGAGCGGTTCGAATTTAGGTGGTATCTTGGGCGACAGCTTTGCCAATTGGTTCGATGGTAAACCTCTACCCGCGGGAGAGTACGCGGCGAGTCTTTTCAGGGCTTTTACGCTCGTTGACAATGGTGGATATGACTCCCTGAACCTCTCAACGATCTCGGCGGCACAGAAAATTGACCTACGAGAAGGACGCATAAGCGACGTAGGAGGTTACTCAGGGAATATGGTTTTAGCTATCGGATCGCAGATCGAAAAAGTTTCCAGCGGTTCCGGGAGTGATAGCATTTATGCGCATGCGGCTGGATCCGAAGTAAATGGCGGAGCTGGCAATGACACCATTATTGGTAATTCTGGAGATGATACCCTTAGAGGGGATGCCGGTAACGACCTTATCCACGGGAATGCGGGGAATGATAGGCTCCATGGCGGCGCGGGCTATGACACCATTCGCGGCGGCAACGGCAAAGACATTATCTACGGCGGCGACGGCCGGGACAGAATCTGGATGGGAGCCGGAAACGACGTCTTCAATGACAATACCCAAAGCGACACTCATGGCCAAGATGTTGCTTATGGGGGCGACGGGAACGACACCTTCAATGGCGGTGGTGGAAATGACCGGTTTTATGGTGAGGTTGGAAACGACCTGATCCTAGGCGGTAATGGCGGTGACCGTCTTTATGGCGGTGTGGGTTATGACACCATTCGAGGTGGCAACGGAAATGACGTCATTTATGGAGGCAATGGAAGAGATGTGGTCTGGATGGGGTACGGAAACGACGTATTCCATGACAACACCCAAAGCGATACCCATGGTCGCGATGTTGTCCGTGGTGGTACCGGTGATGACACGATTAATGGAGGGGGTAGCGGTGATCAGTTCCACGGGGAACTTGGTGATGACATAATCTTTGGTGGTGCCGGATTTGATAAGCTCTATGGCGGTGCGGGTTATGATACGCTACGCGGTGGCAATGGCAATGACACAATCTACGGTGACAGCGGCCGAGATACCATCTGGATGGGTAGCGGGAACGACGTATTCCATGACAACGCACAGAACGATAAACATGGCCATGATGTCGCCTATGGGGGCGACGGGGATGACATCTTCAACGGCGGCGGTGGGAATGACCAGTTTTATGGTGAGCTTGGCGAAGACCTGATCCTTGGTGGCATTGGAAGTGACCTCCTTTATGGCGGTGCGGGTTATGACACCATTCGCGGCGGCAACGGGAATGATGCCATTTATGGAGGCAACGGAAGAGATTTGGTCTGGATGGGGGACGGAAATGACGTCTTCAATGACAGTACACAGAACGACACACATGGTCATGATGTGATTCATGGTGGCGCAGGGAATGACAAATTCATCGCTGGTGGCGGCAATGACGTGTTTTACGGAGAGGCTGGAAGCGACACGTTTATTTGGAACGCAAATGCCCTGAGTGGAAACGATACGATTTCGGACTTTGAAGATACCATTGATGTATTGAAATTCTCCAATACCACGTTTTCTGAACTCAATTTGACGGCAGCCGGTGACGATGTCCGAGTGAGTTGGGATAATGGCACGCTAATTTTGAGTGATGTGGCTATCGGGTTGATTAACGCAGACGATTTTATGTTTGTGTAGGGTGAATATGCCGCTCAGGATTGAAGTGGCATATTCGAAACGCTGAGTGATCGTGCAGAAAGGAGGATTCCGATCAGAGAAATGCTTATGACGTCATCTAACCAATTTCTTGTCCCAACCATCTTTCAAGCTCCGTCAGGTTGAAATATCTTGGGATGCGCCCAGGCTTCTCAAAACGATCCAATATCTCGTTGCTTCTCTGTTTGACTAGAGTGCTCTTCATGGAAGGGTCGAAATTACACCCTAAAAAGGCGCAGATTTTTTCTTCAAATCCCGATTCAAGAATTTGGCGGTATTCTACTGTCATGTGTTCGTGGGGCTGCGTTTCAAGCCATAATGGGAATAGTTCGTCATAGGTTGCATATTCATGCAAGCGGTGACTGACATTCAACGGGCCGGCCTGATTTTTTTCAACGTAGTCGTCCTTTTGGGTATGTGCCCAGCGCTTGCTTTGCAACGCTTTCAATAGAGAAACCGATTGCGCAAGTTTGTTTTCGCGCAATACGTAGACTATTTTTATGTCAGGAAATTCTGAAAGCCTGTACAATATCTGAGTGTTGTGACCGATCATATATTTGAAGCCAACAAAACGTTCATCGCGCTCATTGCGCGCTGCGCGCTGTCTGCTGTCGATGCGGTGCGCGCCCGTTCTTCCAACGCCATTTGGCAAGAGGGGAGCGTTGGTGAAGCCTTGTTAATAACGGGATCGGCCAAATTTAGCCGATGAGACTGCTTTGGTATTGGGTGCCCGGTGGGAATTGGACCATGCAGTTTAGTCGTTGTTGATGCGTAGGGCTTGCATCTTGTAATGAGTTTTGTCTGTTCACCCTGATTTTTTTATATGCACAAAATGTTGGTTTCTTTTGGTGCCGATCCAGTTTTTTGCGCTTGAACTTGAAATGAGCTTCTGTATTCGCACGAAAAATGCGAACACCTCTGAAAGACCCCATTTCCTGCTTTGCCAATAAGTGAACAAGCCCTCAATGACCAAGATTTCGATCATCGTTACCGCTTACAACATTGAAAAGTATATCAGGCAAAGTCTTGATTGCGTGTTGTCGCAAACCTTGCGGGATATCGAGATCATAGTCGTAGATGATGGTTCGAGCGATGCGACCCCACGTATTATTGAGGAATACGCTCAACGAGACTCGAGAATCCGACCCATTCTGTTTGACAAAAACACGATCGGGGGTGTGGGGTCCGCGGCGAATGCGGGTCTTGAAATCGCGCGCGGAGAGTATGTTGGTTTCGCCGATGGGGACGATCTATACGGCCCCACGATGTTCGAGGTCCTCTATGAAGCGGCGGTTGCAACCTCTTCGGATTTGGCTATGTGCCGATATGAACATATTGATGACGGAACCGGTGCAACCGAGTTGCCATCAGATGATCGTAATTGGCGTAAGTATTCCAAAATCACGTCTTTCAACTTGAATGAATCCAAGCGCAAAGAATTGTTGCGGTTTAATGCGGTACCCTGGCGCAAGATCTACAAGAGAGATCTGATCGAAAGGGTGAATCTGCGTTTCCCTGTGGGGGATCACTTTTATGAAGACAACCCTTTCCATTGGGCTGCGATCTTGGGTTGCGGGCGTGTCGTGATGGTTCCTGAATTATTGTGTCAATATCGCGTTTGCAGATCGGGACAGACCATGACCGTTTTGGACGCACGCATGCTGAAAATCTTCGATCACCATGACAATATTTTGGGGTGGCTGAAGTGGTACGGCGTAGAGAAAGCGTATGAAGTTGACTTACTCCATTGGACCGCAAAGCAACTTTCCTGGGTCAGTCTGAAAGCGGGTGGAGATATTCGTCGCCAAGTGTTCGATATTCTACAGCCAATCGTTACTAAATATGATGTGGATACTATCGTACGGTTTGGGAAGTCATATGGAATGGGACGATCATATCAGATGATTCAGGCGATACGCGAAGACAATTTCGATATCTATGAGATGTTTGCGACGTTTAACGGCAGAATGTTCGGAACAAAGATTTCTATAGGTAAGCTCTTAAAATGTGGACAGTTTTACCTGCGGCATACAGGTTTCACCCAAACTGGAAGACTGGCGCTGCGGTATTTTGGAAAAAAAATTGAAAGCTTGCCCATTCTGCGGCGAAGATAGTCAAATCGAGCAGAGTTGTTTCACGCATGGCACGCTGAATAGCCAAAAAGGCCAAAGCAAAATTTGTGGTTTGAGCCGTGATTTCACCTGACGAGAAACAGCGTAGTAGGTCTTCTCCCAAGGTGGCAAAAAACTGCTGAGCAAAGCAATCGTTTCATCAGTAGGGTTTGCCGGGTTGTCCGGGTTTTGATTGGTGTATAGGTGTGGGGCATTAGCAGTCGGGAGTTGTCGAATGAATATTCTTTTGGTTGGTGCTGGGCTTTCCGGCGCCGTTATTGGTCGCAAACTTGCCGAAGCTGGGCATAAGTGCCGGATTATTGATAGCCGGGATCATGTTGGGGGCAACTGCCATACCGAGCGTGATCCAGAGACAAATGTCATGCTGCATGTTTATGGGCCGCATATTTTCCACACCGACGACCAAGAGGTTTGGGACTACGTCAACAGTTTTGCCGAGTTCATGCCCTATCGGAACCGTGTGAAGACGACGGCACAGGGAAAGGTTTTTTCTCTGCCGATCAACCTCCATACGATCAACCAATTCTTCGACAAAACCTTTCGCCCAGATGAGGCGAAAGCATTCATCGAAGAGCAGGGGGATGCCGGCATTGAAGATCCGAAATCCTTCGAAGAGCAGGCTTTACGGTTTGTGGGTCCGGATCTCTACGAAGCATTTTTCAGGGGATACACTGAAAAGCAGTGGGGATGTTCCCCAACTGAGCTTCCGGCGTCGATCCTGAAAAGGCTTCCGGTGCGCTTCAACTACGATGACAATTATTTTTTCCATAAATACCAGGGGATGCCCCGTGATGGGTATACGGCGATGATTGAGGCGATATTGGATCATCCTGGCATTACGGTTGAATTGGGTACGCCATACAATTCCGACATGGCCGATAAGTTCGACCACGTATTCTGGTCAGGCCCATTGGATGGCTATTTCGAGTATGAACACGGCCGTTTGGGATATCGTACGCTTGATTTTAAGCGCTTCAATTATGAGGGCGATTATCAGGGGTGCGCCGTCATGAACTATGGCGACCGGGACGTTCCTTATACACGGGTAACCGAACATAAGCATTTCAGCCCTTGGGAAGAACATGAAGGTAGTGTGTGCTACGAGGAATACAGCCGCGCTGCTGGCCCGGATGACATCCCGTACTATCCCATCCGTCTGGTTGATGAACAGGCGATGTTGAACATGTATATCGAGAAGGCGGAAGGGATCTCCGGCGTCACTTTCGTAGGCCGATTGGGAACCTATCGCTATCTTGATATGGATGTCACCATACGCGAAGCGCTTGATGCGGCCCGATACTTCTTAGGTTGTGTGACAGAAGGCAAGCCGACTGCCGCATTCGTTCCGAGCTGAGGTCGTAAGGTCTTGGTGAAGTTGCCTGAATAAAGCAGTGTGGGACTATTTGTGTGGAGCCCTAAGGGCCGATTGCGTCTTCCTAATCAGTTTTCTCAGTTTGAAGGCGGGATATACCAATAAGCCAATCCAGCGGCCAAATACTCGTGTGAAGACTCGCCGTTCCGTTTCACTTCGATTGGAAAAGTCGCGAAAAGCCGAACTAACATCTGGGTGACAAGCTCCGGTCATCGGAACGTGGCCGATCTGTCCACCCAGATGCAGTAGATCAGCAAGGAAAATGTACTCATCGCCAAATGGGTATTCGGCACCCGCACCAAACCTTGCATCAAAGCGTACTTCGCTTTGTCGCAGGCTGTCAGTTCGCACGGCAATTTCAAACGTGGCGTATTTGCCCGCAGAAAAAAGTGTTAGATATTCGAACTTGGATGGGAAGCGTTTCCGGGGTCGTCCGTCCGCGTTATGCGAGGGAAACGTAATTGCCTGACAATCAGGGTGCTTGTTCATAGCAGTGATGATGCGCTGAAACAGGCTGGTGTCGTAATGCAGATCATCATCTGCAAACCATATAATGTGCCCTCTGGCCTCGGCAATAACCGCATTTCGACTGTTTGCGACCCCGGTGGCGGATTGTATTGAAACACGAACGTCTGGGCGATTGGCAATATCGCTCAATTCCTGTGGGAATTCCCAGTCACCAGGAGCTTGGATTACCATCAGGTATTCAACGCCCGGACTGGGGGCGAGGATGCTCGTGAGAGCCCGCGACACGCGCGTGTATGTGGTGGATATCCCAACAGTCAAATCGGGCCGTTTGGGGGAGGTCATGTCATAATGCGCTAATGTAGATCCTGCTCGGTCACTATCACACACTATTGGATTTAGCGAAAGCTTCAACATTGGCACACGCTTTCGGTTGGCTTCGCGACATCGCCTAATTGGATAAAATATTAGTTTGTCGAAGTATAATAACATTAGCGATTAATCCGCTGTTAAAGACCCAGAAACGCCGTTTTGTCATCACCAAGGAGGCATCTGAAAGGCACCAGATACCAATGCAATCTTGTTCTGCAATGCATTGGGATCATGACGATGTCAGCACTGGCTCCTACACTCGTAAAGACGGTTTCATATACCGGAGATGCCAACCGTTCGAATTACTCCGAGCTGTTGCTTATAGGTGAAGTCCTCTACGCCACCACGGATTATGATGGACAAGTTGAAGCATGGGATTTGGCCGGGGGGAAGCTCGCTCGGTTTGATACCCAACAACACACTCGTTCAGATTATGCTGGAGTTTCGCCCTCTTTGGCTGTGTTGGACACCGGTGCCCAACCATTTCTGCTGACCGGAGGGGGCAGTACTGGCAACTTGATGCGTATTAACCTGACCGAAGAAGGAAATCTGGCAAGCTACTCTTCTCTGGGAACGGTTGCGGAGTGGGGTGGTGATTTGGGGCAGGTGGTGTCCTATAATCTCTCAAATGGGAAAGTTGCGTTATATGGCGCCTTGCAGGGGTCGCCAGGTATTGGGCAGCTTTTATTTGATTCAACTGGTACTCTCAGCGAAACCCGGTTGACAGGCGACAACGATGCGACTGTAGCAAGCGGTGCCAATGCGTTGGCCGCAGCGACGATTGGCGGTAAGGGGTTTGTCTATTCGGTAAGCGCTTCGAATGTGGGGATTACCTCATGGGCCATCGGAGGCGATGGCGCGCTGACCTCCGTGCAGACGATTGGTGCAGACGATAATCTGTGGGTGTCAGCGCCGACAAAGATCGAAGTGGCGACTGTGGATGGGGTTTCTTTTCTGGTTCTGGCGTCAGCAGGAAGCAACTCACTGACGGTAATGCACCTGTCCGCCTCGGGATCGGTGACGGTGGTTGATCACGTTTTAGACAATCGCAATACACGCTTTTCCGATGTTTCGGCCATGGCTGTGGTTCAGAGCGGAGACGCCAGCTATGTGATCGCTGGTGGGTCGGATGATGGTGTCACGGTATTTCAGCTTTTATCGAACGGGAAGTTGGTCGAGCAGGGGACCCTGGCCGATAGCAACGGCGCCAGCATGCAGAATGTCAGCGCAATCTCTGCGCAGCCAACGACAAATGGGTTCAATATATTTGTGACCAGTTCTTCAGAGATCGGGATCACAAAGCTGAAGTACAATCTTGGAGCACCGGTGAAGCTGATTGCTGGAAACGATAGCAACAATGCCCTGACGGGGAGCAGCAGCCCAGATCAGATCGAGGGGGGGGCTGGTAATGATACACTGGTTGGGCAGGCTGGGCATGACGTCTTGTACGATGGGTTTGGTGTGGATGTTCTGACTGGCGGGTTGTCAGGAGACACATTTGTCTTTGCCGCAGATGGTGAGCGCGATGTGATTACAGATTTCGATCCGTCTGAAGACCGAATTGATCTTTCTCAGTGGCATGGATTACGGGCAAGCAGTCAGTTGACGGTCAAAAATATCTCTGATGATTATCATGTCAGCTTTGGAGATGAGGTACTTGAAATTCGGTCTAACGACTGGAAGGGAATGACCTTTGACGATCTGGCAGAGACAGCGCTTATAGGCCTTGATCGTGTTCCCATGACGTTTCAACCTATCCCTTCCAATGAAACGGGAGACCCAACACCATACACGTTGAACGGGACACCCGGTCGGGATTATCTGATCTCCCCGGGGCGGATTAGTGTCATCTCTGGTTGGGGTGGCGACGACAAAATTATTGGCTCGACACTTAATGACAAACTTTATGGGGGCGATGGTCGGGATGTAATATATGGAGGCGGGCAGGGAGGCGATTTGATTGTGGGAGGTGCAGGGAATGACTTGCTCGTCGTTGGTACAGTCGATGATTTTGCCTTTTAAAAAATTGAAGAGACGGTTTAGACCACCACTTCTTGTCTTGTTTGATCTCCAACTTCGAACACGCGCTTGTAACGTTCAACTTCTTTTGCCGGTCCCATCGCTTTGTTGGGATTGTCGGACAGTTTCACTGTTGGTCGCCCCCCAGCCGACACCGCCTTACAGACCAGCGAAAACGGGGCGAGCGCATCGTCTGGAACAAATCCGCGGAAGTCGTTGGTCAGGAGTGTGCCCCAGCCAAAGCTCAGTTTGACCCGATCCTTGAACTGCTGGTGCAGTTCGATGATTTTTGGTGTGTCGAGCCCGTCCGAAAAGATTACCATCTTTTCGCGCGGATCTTCCCCGCGTGACCTCCACCAATTGATTGCGATTTCAGCCCCTTTGGCTGGATCACCACTGTCAATGCGAATGCCGGTCCAGCCCGCCAACCAGTCAGGTGCGCTATCGAGAAAACCCTGCGTCCCGTAGGTGTCAGGCAGAATGATGCGCAGATTGCCATCATGCTCTACCTGCCAATCCGCCAGAACATCATATGGGGCTTTGCGCAGAGCCTCGTCGTCTTCAGCAAGAGCCGCATAGACCATCGGCAGCTCATGGGCATTGGTGCCAATGGCCTCGATGTCGCGTTTCATGGCGATCCTGCAGTTCGATGTGCCGACGAAGTTGCCTCCAAGCCCTTCTATCATCGCCTGCACGCACCAGTCCTGCCAGAGGAAGGAGTGGCGTCGCCGCGTGCCAAAATCGGCAAGGCGCAGGCCGTCAAGCTGACGTAGTTCCTCGATTTTTTCCCAGATCCGTGTCATGGCGCGGGCATAAAGCACCTGCAGTTCAAATTTGCCCATGCCGCGTAACACGGCCCGCCCTCGCAGTTCCATCAATACGGCCAAGGCCGGAATTTCCCACATCATCACCTCAGGCCAGCTGCCCTCAAATGTCAGCTCATACTGATCGCCCACCCGTTCAAGGTGATAGGGCGGTAAACGCAGGTTTTCGAACCATTCCATGAAATCGGATCGGAACATTTGGCGCTTGCCGTAGAAAGTGTTGCCGCGCAGCCAAGTGCTTTCGCCACGGTTGAGGGACAGGGATCGGATGTGATCAAGCTGTTCACGCAGTTCCCCCTCATCGATCAGATGTGCCAAGGGAACATGTGTCGAGCGGTTGATCAGGCTGAATTCCACCCGGGTGTCACGTTTGTTGCGAAACACCGATTGGCACATCAGAAGCTTGTAGAAATCCGTGTCGATCAAAGAGCGGACAATTGGATCGATTTTCCAATTGTGATCATAGACGCGGGTTGCAATATCGACCATGGGCCCATCCGTAGAGTTTTGATCACGTTAGAACAGCACGTCGCGGAATGGTATAGGGCTTGTCAGATCAGAGTGACGCCCGCGTCCGTCATCTGCTTGGTCATGGCGTCCAATGACCCTTCCAGATCAATCGCGCGACACAGCTTAGTATCGACGGTCACGTCAAAACCCAGACGCGCTCCGTCAATGGCGGAATAGGCCACGCAGAAATCGGTCGCCAACCCGACCAGAAGAAGTTTGTCCACACCTCTTGTGCGCAGGTAACCTTCAAGCCCCGTGGGTGTTTCGCGATCATTTTCAAAAAACGCTGAGTAACTATCAATCTCGGGTCGGAAGCCCTTTCGAATGACCAGATCTCCAGCATCTGAATTGAGGTCCGAATGAAAGGCGGCCCCGTTGCTGCCTTGCACACAGTGGTCGGGCCATAGAACCTGTGTGCCGTAAGCCATTTCGGTGGTCTCGAACGGGGATTTCCCATTGTGGGATGAGGCAAATGATCCATGTCCTGCAGGGTGCCAGTCCTGGGTCAACACCTTGACGTCATGCTCTGCGAGCAATTCGTTCACTCCCGCGACGATCTCATCTCCACCTGGAACCGCTAAAGCCCCACCAGGACAGAAATCGTTTTGCAGGTCGATGACCAGAAGGGCTTTGGGCATTCCATGCATCTGGAGCTCCTGAAATACGATATTGCCGACCGATTACTTGGTGAATGTCCTGACATCAGCTGCAGCGCCGGTGAGCTGGGCAAGTAGACGAAGAGCAAGAGAGGCAGTTGTGATCTCAGTTTCAGTAACCAGAACAGTGTCTTGCGAGTAGATGTCAAATTGACCGGCGCTGAAAAGGCCATCGGCGGAGGTCAGGTCGAAGACAAAGACTGTGCGAGCGTTGGACGGTCCAGAACCATCCAGTCGCACCTGCTCCGGTTGGTATTGCCGCAACACCATGATCCCTTTCGGATCAGCTCGGCTCTCGGATAGGCCGCCAATCATCGACATCGCATCCAGTGCAGAAATAGTGTCTTTGGAGAAGGGAATGATCGCTTCACGCGATGCCGCGCCAAGAGAGCGGAAATATCTTTGATCTGCCTCTACAGAGAGCTTGTCGTTTCCTCGCAGGATCGTATCCAAATCGGGATTCTCCAGCAAATTTACGTAGCTTTCTGTATACACCTTTCCAGCACGAATAAGGCGAAGTTGCGGGTTGTCGATGGCGTGCTGGGGACCGCCCGCAATCGCAACGGCATTCAGGATAGTGAAATGGTCATTTTCGATCGGGTAGTTGCCGGGCTTGGTAACCCCAGACAGGATAGAAACCGAGCCTTCGTTGCCTTTGATTACGGTAAGTTGGACCTGCGCAGAGGGAATAACTTCAGACATTTTTTGCTGAATTCGCTCGCGTGCTTCGCTCTCTGTCAGACCAGATATTTGTACTTCGCCTGCAAATGGCAGGTATGTCGCCCCGCGCGGAGTGACCTTAACTTCACTCATTTGCGTGGCGCTCTCAGCGCCGTTCGAGAGAAGCGAAGCCTCTTCGCTGTCCCAAATGACGATGTTCAACCGATCCCCAGTGGTAATTACGTTGGAAAGACCTCGGTGCTGATGCCGTAGCCAGCCAAACTCATCAATGTGACCTGTTTTTGGCCAGCTTCTGATATCGGAAAGCGAGTCGCGGCTTACTTGATAGAGAGCAATTTCCGGGTTTTCAGAATTTGCAGCTGATACAATCTCTGACTGCACCGCCGCTCCGCGAGGAATGTTGCAGGCTGTTAGAAACATAACGATGCACACAGCCAGACCACGTCGTAACATATGTTGCTTCCCCTTAGTACCCATGGCGCGAGAGTAATTGTAACTTCTCATCAACTCAACTGCCAGCGCCGCTTATGAAGAGGGTGAGATAAATGAGTGACAGATGATCAGGCCATCTGCTCTTGATGAACGGCAATTGCTTCTTCAACATCTTCGTAATAGGTCAGTTTTCCATTCTCCAGAATTGCAGCCTGATCGCACATGGTGGAAATCATATTGAGGTTGTGAGACACCATGATCGCACCGCTGGTTTTCATGCGATCAAGGAACACTTCCCTGCTCTTTCGACGAAACGCTGCATCGCCTACCGACGTAACTTCGTCAACGAGATAGGTGTCAAATTGAATGCCCATTGATATTCCAAATGCAAGTCGGGATCGCATGCCTGATGAATAGCTGCGAACCGGATTGTTGAAATGCTGCCCAAGTTCGGAGAAATCCAATACGTATTCACGCAATTCTCGCGTGTCCACTCCATAGACACGAGCGATAAAGCTTGTGTTTTGTGCTCCTGTCAGATCTGGGTGGAATGATCCAGAAAAACCCACCGGCCAAGACATTGTACCTGTAATCCTGATTTCACCGCTTGAGGGCGACATCGAGCCGGCAATCATGTTCAGCAGGCTTGATTTACCAGCGCCGTTTCTCCCCAGTAATGCAACGGCCTTTCCTGATGGAAAGGTCGCGTTGATATTGTCCGCGACAATCGTCCGGCCGCCTCGCATATCGTAGTGCTTGCAGAGATTCACGATTTCGATCATGGATTTATCGACGATCCCGAAGTGAATAAAAGACCATTGTGCCGATCGCCCACATCGCGAACAGAAAACCAAAGATGGTAAGCGATATTATCTCACGTTGTGGATACTCCGGGCTTTCCGCCAACGTGGGTTCGATATAGGCGGCGAGGTAGCGAGATTTTCGCGACGCTTCTGCGACGGCAGCATCCACTGCGGCCAATGCGGCCAGATACGCTGTCTCGGCGAATTGTAGATCCACCGCCAGCCGTTCATATTCTCCAACAAGTTTGGCATAGGCGCCAGTATCGCTTCCCTCATCTGAACTGAATCGTTCGCGTTCTACACTCAAACGGTCTTTAATGACGTCAACTCGTCTTTCCATTTGGCCAATTCGCGGATCATTCCCGCCCGCGGTCTGAAGCAAAAGGTCGAGCTCAACTTCGGCACTGGCAAGCTGATTTTGCAGAGAGTTTAGAACGCCCATGCGACCCAATATGTCCGCTTCCGGGTCGACAATTTGCGTGCGCAGCCGGAACTGTTGCACCGCTTCGCGCGCGTCTTTCAGCCGTTCCTTGGTTTGCAGGAGCTCTTCACGAGCGTATTGCGTGGCGTCATTTCGGGCTGAAATCGAAAGCTCGTTAATCATTTGCACGCTTTCGTTATAGATTGCCCGCCCAATCCTTTGCGCGTCCTCGGGTTTGAAAGCCAGAACTTGGACCTCAATCAATCCGGTGGATGCGCTGTAATAAACTTTTACAACACGCGACCAAAACTGAACGAGATCTTCAATGGTGCTGTCCTCAGGAAGGCCAAAAACCGGATCTGAGGGCATGTGATAGATCTGACGCAGGTTCAGTTTGTCATCCACAGCTCTTACCAGCGTTTGGCTACTCATGAACTCAAAAAGGATGTCGGTGTCTGACCCTGAACTTCCCGAAAGTTGGGTGATCCCACCAAGAATGTCGACCGCCGAGCTTGCATCTTGCGATTGCACAGAAAATCCCATGGTCGAAGAATACTGGTCTCGGGCCACAAGGTACAAATAAGCTGCAGAAAGTAGACTTGGTAGAAACACCACCAAAAATAGGGCTACCATTATCCCACGATGACGGCGCTCTACTGTAGCAGGGGAAGCAGGTTGTCGCATCGGACCTGCTTGTTTCTGTTTCTGTTGCGCTTTCTTACGAGCGGAACCAGCACCACCCTGTTGTTGAGCTGAGCGGTTTTTACCTCGTCCGTTAGCTCCCCTTTTTTCTGTATCCGAAATCGAATGCTCGTCAGAAGGCAATTTTGATGCCGCAGTTGGCTTCATTTTCTCTCTCGAAGGTTGACCATCTTTCATTGAACATCTCTTTAGTTTACATCATTACTTCAACTCATACATTCGTTGAGTGTGTGCGAAGTTTACCCGCTTATCCGCCACAGAGGCATCAGTTTCAACTTGTATATATACAGATGACACAAATACAGCCAGCACCAGCTCAATCGCATCGATCGTTCAGAGCAATATCAGCCTTGATGCTTCGAGAGATGTCCACAACCTATGGTAAATCGGTCGCAGGTTATCTGTGGGCTCTGGCGGAACCTGTCGGCGGGATTGCGCTCTTGACCATTGTATTTTCAGTTGCCCTTCGCAAACCCTCGTTGGGTGAAAGTTTTGCGCTGTATTATGCTTCCGGATTCTTGCCTTTCACTGCCTATATGGATGTCTCGCGCAAAGTTGCGTTTGCGTTCACCTTTTCGAAAGCTCTGTTGCGATATCCGCGTGTGACTTTTGCTGATGCGATTATTGCTCGGTTATTGCTAAATGCGCTTACACAAGCAACAATCGGCGCACTTGTGCTGGCTTGCGTAATTCCACTCAGTCAATCGCATGTTCATCTAAACATCCCACTGATCGTTTTGTCATATCTCATGGCATTTTCTCTCGCGGCGGGAGTGGGAATTTTTAACTGCTATCTGTTTTGGCGAATGCCAGCATGGGAACGCATTTGGGGGATCGTAACGCGGCCCCTATTCATTGCATCGGCCATTTTTTTCAACTTCGAAGATGTTCCAGAGGACATCCAAGTGTTTCTTTGGTTTAATCCGCTCGTACATGTGGTGGGGCAAGCCAGAGAGGGAATTTATGTTACCTATAGCCCCTCTTATATTTCGCTGACTTTCGTTTTTGGATTGTCTGCTGCGCTGGGTTTGTTTGGTCTCTTGATGCTTTGGTCGCGAAGCAACGAAATGCTTAATAGTTAGATCGGGCAAGAAATCTGCGTTCACGGTTTGGGTTGTGGGAAGAGGGTAAAAGGCTCATATCCTACTTGACCGTTACTTTAAAAAGGCCCGCGCCGCCCCGATCGCCCTCTCGGTATACCCCCGCACTTCCACGCCCCCGGCATCGTAACGAGGCACCGCCCAGCCCATTGAGGCAAAACGGCGCAGCATGATGAACATCGGCAAAAGATCTTCGGATTCGGTCGAAAACGCGCGCAATTCACGATAGCCTGCGATGGCTGCGTCTCGGATTTGGTCTGCGGCCGGTTCGTCTTCGTTCTGGGTCATCATCACGGCAAGTTCATAAAGGCGGAAACCAAAGCCCGCATCGTCAAAATCGATCAGTGTGAGTTCACCATCCTTGATAAAGACGTTCTCGCGCAGGGCATCTGCGTGGATCAGGCCGAAGTCGGCGCCGTTTTCCAGATAGGCCTGCGCCCGATCGCGGGCCACGGCGCGGGCACGGTTGATCAGGTGACGTTCACCCTCGGTCAGTTCGGGGCTCTCCCAGAACCGACCCCAGAACGGGGTCTCGCCCAACAGCCCATCGAGATCCCAGCGGTGGCGGGTGAAACCGTCGGGCAGGGTGAGCGTATCGGTGATGTTGTGCAGCCGGGCCAGTTCGCGGCCCAGTTTTTGATAAAGCGCGATCTGTTCGCTGACCGGCATGTCAAAGGGAACACCGCCTTCGCCAATTGGCTGCCCATCGACCCATGAAACAACCGTGGCCAGGCGCCCGCTGGACAGAGAGAAAACTGTCTTGCCTTCGGGTGTCGGGATTGGGGCAGGCACGTCCATACCTGCCTGCGACAGTGCCCCCATCCAGTCGATCTCTGACCGGATCGCAGCCTGGGACATGTATCCGGGGCGATGCAGGCGCAGTGCTGCGCGATCTTTCCCAATCCGCACCTCATGCACCTGATTTTCGCGGTCCTTGATCATGCGCACATGCTGCGCACCCCAAGCTTTCAGGGCATCCTTGAGTTCGCTCATGCGGGAATTTCCTTCAGGGCGCTGGCCAAGGTGTCGATCAGGAAATCAGCCTGTGTACGGTTGAAACACATTGGTGGGCGGATCTTTATCGCGTGGTATTCGCGGCCCATGGAATGCAGTAATACGCCACGATTGCGCATCTCTTCGACCAGCTGGGCGGTGAAGTCGGCGGTGGGCGTGAGGGCAGGGTCGGCCACGAATTCCATACCGAGGAACATGCCCGATCCTCGTACATCAGCAATCATCGGGTGGTCGATCTGGCGCAACAGGTTTAGTGTGTAGTCCCCGGTATCTCTGGCGTTCTCAACAAGGTCTTCCTCTTCCAGCACATCCAGCACCGCATTTGCGGCGGCGGCGGACACCGGGTTGCCGCCGAAAGTGTTGAAGTAACCAAAGGCGTTGCGGAACTGGGCGAGGATCTCGGGTCGCGCGACAACGCCAGCCACCGGATGTCCGTTGCCCATCGGCTTGCCCATGGTCACGATGTCGGGCACCAGCCCGATCCGTTCGTGGCCCCAGAAATCATACCCGGTGCGGCCAAAGCCCGGCTGCACCTCGTCGGCGATAATCACGCCGCCTGCACGGCGAACCACTTCGACCGCTGGTTCGAGAAAACCTTTGGGCAGGGTGGGGCAGCCTTCATTGGCGAAAAACGGATCAAGGATCAGAGCCGAGAAGCCGTGGCCTGACGCTTCAAGCTCGTCAATTGCGGACTGGATGCCGTCGGCAAAGGCTTGGGCGTGAGTGTCATCTGATCCCCCCAAGGGGCGCAGATTGTCAGGTGCGGGTACTTTCTTGACCCAGTCGACATGGCCACCGATTGGGGTCTTTTTCGCAGACAGGTGTGACACAAGATCAGTGTTGCCATGATAGGTGTTGTCGGTGCCGATAATGCCGGTTTTGCCAGTGAGCGCACGGGCCATGCGCAGGGCAATGTCGTTGGCCTCGGATCCCGTACAGACCATGATCATGGCTGACAGATCATGACGCATTGTGGCGGTCAGGCGATCAGCGTAATCCAGAATGCCTTCATGCAGATACCGGGTATGGGTGTTCAGCGTGAGCGCCTGTTTGGTGATCGCCTCGACCACTTTCGGATGGGCATGCCCAACATGCGGTACGTTGTTATAACAATCCAGAAGGCGATTGCCGTCAGCATCCCAAACCCAGGCCCCTTCACCCCTCACAAGATGTACGGGAGTATCATAAAAGGTGGTCATATTCGGGCCAAGCAGTCGCTCGCGACGGGCGAGGATTGTGGCAGTGGATTGGGCAGAATCTGGCATCTAATCCTCCTGAATGCGGCCGCGCAGGGCCTTGACCTGCCCACGCCGTGTTTTCGCATCGAGTCGACGTTTCTTTGATCCCATGGTGGGGCGTGTGGCGATGCGGCGCTTAGGCGCGACAAGCGCTTTTCGGATCATTTCTGCCAGTCGCTCGGCCGCAATCTCGCGGTTGCGGGCCTGGCTGCGCGTGTCTTCAACGCGAATGATCAGCGCGCCATCTTGCGTCCATTTACGCCCCGCGATTCGTTTCAGGCGGTTTTTCACTGGTTGGGTGAGCGCAGGACAGCGGGCGGCTTCAAAGCGCAGTTCAACAGCGGTGGACACTTTGTTTACATTCTGCCCGCCCGGACCTGACGAGCGCGAAAAGCTCTCGGTATATTCCCAGTCTTGCAAAGTGATATCATCGGTTACGCGGATCATGGGCGCACCCTAGCGGATTGGATCCAAAATGGAAGGGGATGTATCTTGACGTGTACCAGAAAATTGGATTTCGAAGAAAACTAGAAAACTAGAAAACTAGAAAACTAGAAAACTAGAAAACTAGAAAACTAGAAAACTAGAAAACTAGAAAACTAGAAAACTAGAAAACTAGAAAACTAGTTTTCTAGTTCGTGGACTATTGTCCCTCGTTCACTGCAAGGGCCACAAGAGTGAGAGCAAAAGAAAAGGGTCGCCCGCCTGTGGGACGACCCTTCGAGATTTCGGAGGTGAGGCCGGTTAGTCGGAACTGCCCGTCAACCTGGCCAACGATACCTTCTGAGGCTGCCCAGAAGGTGCATGACCTAAAATGTCCCGGCACCTCGCTCCATTGCATCTCTCGACATGGACACCTCCTTTCTCAATGTTAGCGATATTAGGATGGTGCCACATATTTTGTATTTGTCAAAACTTTTTACGCAACACTTGGTGAAAGTTTTGTGACCATCACCCGGAACGGGATCAAGGCAACAAGCGCAAGCGCAAGTTTGACCATCCAATCAGCCACGGCCAAAGACACCCAAAGGGGTGCCAAAAAGCCCATACCAAGCAAGGGCAAAACCTCTCCGGCCCAGCTGACATCATTGGCTGGTTCGATGAAGGTCAGGGCACCCGAAAAGGCGATGGTGAAAAAGAGCGCAGTGTCGACCGAGCTGCCCACAAGGGTGGACACAACCGGTGCGCGCCACCAGCGGCCGGCACGAAGGCGGTCGAAAATGGCCACGTCCAACAGTTGGGCCACAAGGAAGGCCGTGCCGGAGCCGATGGCGATGCGCAGGGTCACGAGCGGACCGTACTCGCCCATGATCTGCGTGCCGATGAACGAGCAGATTACACCGACAACAAAGCCGACAAAGACAACTTTGCGGGCGGGTCCTGCGCCATAGACGCGGTTCATCACATCGGTGACGAGGAAAGCAATAGGATAGGTGAAGGCACCCCAAGTGAGCCAGTTGCCCAACAGGAATTGCACGAGGATGTTTGAGGCCACCACAACGGCGGCCATGGCGATTACGCCAGGAAGGATACGTTTCATGTCTCTGATCCGTTTTATCAAGGTAGCGGCGACTTGGCCTTCTGATCGCATTGGAACAGAAGCGCACCGGAAATAGCGGCAGTTTGTTAACAATTCAAGAGTTATTCTGAAAATTCCCGATGGGTACTGAGGTCAGATCCCGTCAGGCACCACATATTCCACCAGCTCTGTGACCTGGAAAAACTGGAAGTTGTCGTCAGAAATCATGGTCAGACGAATCTGCCCCTGATCATCTTGCCATACGGCGATGCCTTCCAGATTATCGTGAACGCCCAAGCCCGAGCGAAGCAGCTCTATTTCATTCTCTGGTCCATTTTCACCCAAATCAAAACGGCGCACCCGGCTGGTGAAGCCAAGGATGCCTGCCAAGTGCCTTTCAAGCACATACAATTTGCCATCTGGCCCAATATCCGCCCCGACCGGAAGGTAAGGGGCGCGGCGCGGTATGTTCTGGCTGCGATCCCATTTTTCGGAACCGCGTTTCAGCCGATAGATCGGAAATCGCGATTTGCTGCGGCTGCGTTCGGGGATCAGATATAGCGTTCCCTTTGCATCTACAGCCATGGCCTCCAGAGAGGAGTTGTTCTGCATCCGCTTGAAGTCCGCGTGTTTGGGCATATTGCGCGAGGCTTCACCAAGTGTGTCATAAGATTGCACACGATGCCGGGCTTCAAAACTAATAAAATACCTGCCTTGGTCATCAATCGCCAGCCCTTCGCTGTCGGTAAAGAACCGGGGTAACGGATTGCCCTGATCGGTGAGCAATGCGGCGGGTACGGTGTCGATGACCCGCTCGATCTGACCCGCTTCATTGCGGATAATATGCCCTTTGACGAAAAAACCACGGTCCGTGATCGCAGTAAAATTGCGACCATTCTGTGTGACCTCAAGACCCGAAAACCCACCAAACTGCGGGCCGTCCCCGCGCCAGCGGAACGACTGCTGATATGTGGCATTGTTCCCTGTCTGAGCCTCGCCAAAGGCAGTCAACAGGACAAGCGCAAATGCTAGTGCGAAGATAGAACGGAGCCGCATTGATTTGGAAGATCCGCAAGAGTGATCGGAGCGCGAGGTTTGCGCGGTTTTGAGGGTTTGGGCGGGGGCGGCGGCGGGTCCAGAATGTCATTCACCCACTTCACCGCATCAGCACAGCCGTCTCCGGGGGGAGGCGGATCCTGATTAACACAACCTTTCACGCCCTTGGGGCAATTCAGGCGCACATGGAAATGATAGTGGTGCCCCCACCATGGACGAATTTTTCGCAACCAAGCCCGATTGCCTTTTTCATCGTTACACATCTGAACCTTTGCGCCGGGAAAGACGAAAATCCGCGCCACGCGGGAATCTTTGGCCGCAGCCTTGAGGATATTGTGATGCGCGCGCGTCCAGTTTTCGTTTACATAGGCGCCTTCGGCGCGGCGGGTTGAAATGGATGACAGGCTTTCACGCTCTGAACCGCTCAGGTTCAAACGCTGAGGTGGCAACATCCAGATATCAGCGTCCAATCCGATCTGGTGCGAACGGTGCCCCGATAGCATTGGGCCTCCGCGAGGTTGCGAAAGATCCCCCACATAAAGCCCTTCCCAACCTTTCTGCCGAGCGGCCTTGCGCGACAGATCTTGAATGAAATCGATCAGCTCGGGGTGGCCCCAATTGCGGTTGCGCGACAGGCGCATGGCTTGCCAGGTTTTGCCAGTCTGCGGCAATTGCACAGCCCCTGCCACACATCCCTTTGCATAAGATCCGAAAGCGGCGGCCCGCTGGGCTGAACCTTTCTTGGCGGCTCCGAAGAATTCTTTTGCGGGACGTTCCGCTGTTGCAGGCGTGCCAACTGCCAAGGCTGCTCCAAGGATCAGGGCGGGTAGGGCTCGAAAATTTCTGCTCATTTCTCGTACCTCCTCAATGCTCCCCTTCAGGTTTAACCCAGAAGAGCATGACCAGCCCTACTATGAAAAGGCCTATCAGCGGGGTTACGCCGAGTTGCTGGCTTCCGGTCACTGCTGTCACGATCCCAATCAGGAACGGAGCAAGGAAGCTGGTGGCTTTACCTGCAAGGGCGTAGAGGCCAAAAGCTTCGGTCATCCGATCGGGGTTGGCCTGACGCACCATCATTGTGCGGCTGGCTGATTGAAGCGCACCGCCAGCTGCACCGATTACGGCTCCAAGGATGTAAAATGAGATGTCGGGCAAGGAGCTTTCAGTGCTGACGCTGATGCCGAAGACGCTTTCGCGCGACACAAATACAACGCTGATCGCGACCAAGGTCAGAGCGATAATGCAGAAGGTGATGACCGGTTTGGGGCCAAAAGTGTGATCCGCCTTGCCGCCCAGCCAAGCAAAGAGCGCACCGGTGATAATGGCGACGATACCAAAGATCCCCACATTCACCACGCTCCAGCCCAAAACACCCGCAGCGTAAATCCCGCCGAAGGTATACATCCCGTTTAGTGCATCGCGGTAGAACATTGAGCTGCCGAGATAGGCAAACAGGCTTTTTGATTTTGGCAGGTGGCGCAATGTGCGCCCCAGGTCAGCAATTGCATGTTTGATCACTTGCGGATCGGGAGCCGAGTGTTTCGGATCCCGCACCCACAGGAAAAACGGGATCATGAATACCATGTACCACAGTGCGGTCAGCGGCCCGACAAAGCGTGTGCCTTCGTGTGTCGCCGGATCCAGCCCCAGTATTGGTTCGATGCCTAGCAGCGTGCGCCCTTCGGGGTGATCTGCAAACAGCGTCAGCATGATCACCAGCGCCAGCAGCCCTCCGATATAGCCAAAGGCCCAGCCATTACCGGAAATCCGACCGATCTCTTCTCGTGTGCCAAGGTCAGGCAGCATGGAGTTTGTGAAGATCGTCGCAAATTCCATACCGATCAGGCCGATGGCAAACATCAACAAGATAAATCGCAGGTCTTCCAGACCCGGAACCGCAAACCAGATGCCGAAGGACCCGACCACATACATCAGCGAGAATATCCAGATCCAGCGCAGACGATTGCCACTGGTATCGGCGATGGCCCCAAGGATCGGGGCGAGAAGGGCGATACACAGCCCGGCAAACCCAACGGTGAACCCCCAGGTGGCTTGCGCTTCTGCACCGTCACCAATCAGCGACTTGACATAGGGGCCAAAGATAAATGTCAGGATCAGTGTGTTATAGGGCTGGCTGGCCCAATCGAACCAGAACCATCCCCAAATGCGCTTGCGCGCTGTAATCTCTGCCATACTCGTGCCCCTGTTCGCTTGTTTGTTGGGACGATCAAACAGGGTTTGTGTCACCGGGGCAAGATTGCTTATTCATTTCCTCAACTGAAGGAACCAGTGTCGGAGCAACTTTTTGCACAGGTTTTTCCGGAGGCCACGGACGTTGATTGTCCGCTGTGATCCATGCCGCCACCCAATCCGGTAAATCTGGGGTATTACCATCATGACCAAGGGCCCCGCACACTCGGCTGGTCGACACGATACCATTGCGGTCGGTCACGGCTGAGCGATAGACGATCTGGTTGGCACAGTCGTCACCCTTCCACATGCTTTGCTCCACATAGAAAAACCGGTCATCCCAACCCACCAGGCGCGACTGCATCTCAACCCGTTCGAACATCTTGATCCGCCTGCGGTAGCGCACGCTGGCGCCAGCCATGGTCAGACCCCATCGGTTCCTGAGCAAAACCCGGCTGAGCCCTGTGCGCCCCGCCAGTGGAATGCGCCCGAGATCGTAAAGCGTAAGGGTGCGACCGTTGTTTAACTCGCGCCAGAGGTCCAGATCCCAGGGCCAGCAGCGGTGATGGCTGACATGCACACCGGTCACTGGCAGGGGCTCTGCCCGGACATTTTTAACCAGCTCTTTCACCATGCGGATAAAGGGATACATCGCGCGCTCCTTTTTTGTCGTTCTTTCGTGACTTTCCCTATGCGTCAACCAAGACCGAGCGTCACCCTTGCCCTTTTGTCCCCGGCCCCCTAGATGGAATGAAGGCCAAGAAAGGAGCGCCCATGCTGTCGCTGATCCAGATCCTGTTGATGATCGTTTCGATCGTCTGGTACATTGTCATCGCCCATATCGTGATGTCATGGTTGATCAATTTCCAAGTGCTCAATCTGCGCCAACAGCTTGTGGCCCAGATCTGGTACGGGCTTAACCGTTTGCTTGACCCGATCTATTCCAAGATCCGCCGCTTCCTGCCACCGATGGGTGGGCTGGATCTTGCGCCGCTGGTCCTGCTGATTGGATTGATGGCGGTCAGGATCATCCTGATCAACAACGTGTCCAATTTTTACTGACGTAAAGCAGCCTCCACGTTTTCCCACCTTGTCCTGACGACCGGGGTATGAGAGTTTGTTCGCCATAAGAAACGAGCAGCTGCCCATATGCCCCGTGATTTGGACCTTTTGAAATCCGTTTTCGGATTTGATGGCTTTCGGCCCGGTCAGGCCGAGATCGTGGATGCTGTGGTGGCCGGGGAAAACACCCTTGCCATCATGCCCACAGGCGGCGGGAAATCCCTTTGCTTTCAGCTGCCCGCCTTGGTGCGTGACGGTGTGACCGTGGTGATTTCACCCCTCATTGCCCTGATGCGAGATCAGGTGCGTGGGTTGCAGGCTGCAGGGGTAGAGGCGGGCGCGCTCACCTCCGCAAATACCGACGAGGAAAACGACGCGGTGTTTTCGGCGCTCTCTGACGGGCGGCTGAAACTCCTCTACATGGCGCCGGAACGGCTGGCGTCCGGTGGCACATTGAACCTCCTCAAACGCGCAAACACCACGCTCATCGCGGTGGACGAGGCGCATTGTGTCAGCCAATGGGGTCACGATTTCCGCCCGGACTATCTGCGGATCGGCGATCTGAAGCGCGCGCTGGGCGTGCCACTTGCCGCCTTTACCGCCACGGCCGATGAAGAAACCCGCGATGAGATTGTGGCGAAGCTGTTTGATGGTCAGGCGCCACGTGCCTTCCTGCGCGGCTTTGACCGACCGAATATTCACCTCGCTTTTGCGGTGAAGGACAGCCCGCGCAAACAGATCTTGGGCTTTGCCGATGCACGACGCGGTCGGTCGGGCATCATCTACGCCGCGACCCGCGCCCGAACCGAAACGCTGGCCAAGGCTCTGCGCGACGAAGGGCATGAGGCCGTTCACTATCACGGTGGGATGGAGGCCGAAGACCGGCGTGAGGTCGAGCGGCGCTTTCAGCAGGAAGACGGGTTGATTGTCGTCGCCACCATCGCCTTTGGCATGGGGATCGATAAACCGGATATCCGTTGGGTGGCCCATGCGGATCTGCCAAAATCCATTGAGGCCTATTATCAGGAGATCGGGCGGGCCGGGCGCGATGGGGCGCCAGCCGAAACGCTCACCCTGTTTGGCCCTGACGACATCCGCCTGCGCCGCTCACAGATTGATGAGGGGCTTGCGCCTGCCGAACGGCGGGGCGCCGACCACGGCCGGCTCAACACGCTTTTGGGATTGGCAGAAGCTCATGGGTGCCGTCGCCAGCAGCTTCTTGGGTATTTCGGAGAAGCCTCCGACCCCTGCGGCAATTGCGACCTGTGCGACCGACCACCAGAGCTGTTCGATGGAACGGTTGATGTGATGAAAGCGCTCTCTGCTGTGCTGCGTACGGATGAGAGCTTTGGTTCGGGCCACCTCATTGACATCCTTCGGGGCAATTTGACCGAGCGTGTGCGGGAACGCGGTCATGACGCGTTGCCCACTTTTGGCGTGGGACGCGAGCATGACAAGCGCATGTGGCAGGCGATCTTCAGGCAAATCCTAGGTTTGGATCTTGTCCGCCCCGATCCCGAGCGTCATGGCGCATTGAGGATCACGCCGAAAGCCCATCCGGTGCTGCGTGGGGAAGAGCAGGTGGAACTCAGACGGGATACATTGAAGGCCACCCGACGACCGGCGGCCAAGATGATGGTTTCGGAAGAGGATGCGCCGCTGCTCTCGGCGCTTAAAGCCAAAAGAAGGGCACTGGCCGAAGCCGCCCGGGTGCCCGCCTATGTGGTTTTTACCGATCGGACCCTGATCGAAATGGCGGAAAAGCGTCCTGCCACATTAGATGACATGGCGCGGATTGGTGGGGTCGGGGCAAAGAAACTCGACACCTATGGGGATGCGTTTCTCACGGTTATTGCCGGGGATTCACCAGACCTGCACCCTGTTCGACGCAAATTGGCCGGTCGGGTCGCGGGTGGCCTTTATGATCGGTTGCAAGATGCTGCGACCGAGCTTTTGCGCGGTGAAGATGGAACCGGGAAATACCTGACCGTTACGCCCGGCATTTTGCGTCAGATCGCAGAACGAAAACCCATGTCGGTTGGCGACATGTCGCGTCTTCAGGGCATGACCGATGCCAAAGCCGAACGGTTTGGACCGCGGTTTATCGAGATATTGATGGAGGAAGTGTGATGTTGGTTGTGGTCTCACCTGCGAAACGTCTGGATGAAACCCCGCCTAAGGCGGAAGGCGGCAGTCAGCCTGTTTTTCTGGACCAGGCGGCAGAGCTGGCCCGCACGGCGGGCAAGCTGTCGGGGCAGGAGCTTGAAAAACTCATGCACATCTCTCCCAAGCTCGGGGCGTTGAACGCCGATCGGTTTGCCGAGTTTGGAACCGGTAAAGGGGAGAAACAGGCGCTTGAGATGTTTGCCGGTGATACCTATGCCGGGTTGGATGCCGCAACATTGGATGAGGACGCGCGGCGGTACGCGCAGGATCACCTTTGCATTCTGTCGGGACTTTACGGGCTGTTGCGTCCGCAAGACATTATCGCGCCGCATCGGCTTGAGATGGGATCGCGCCTTGCCAATGCGCGGGGTAAGAACCTTTATCACTTTTGGGGGGACCGAATTGCTGGCGCGCTTGTGGCACGGGCCAATGAAACCGGGGTGCAGGCGTTGGTGAATTGTGCCTCGGTCGAGTATTTCTCGGCAGCAAACCGCGATGCGTTGGGGCTGCGGGTGATTACGCCGATGTTCTATGAAATGAAGAACGGCACCCCTAAAATCGTATCATTCTTTGCCAAAAAGGCGCGTGGATCCATGGCGCGCTACGTGATGGAGCAACGGTTGACCGACCCAGCAGATTTGACCGGTTTCGACCTGGGGGGGTATCGCCATCAACCTGATATGAGTGAGGGCGATACCTTGGTGTTCCTTCGCGATAGTGAAGCATAATCCAAGATCATTCAGCGGGAATTGGATGACGCAGCCATTCTGGGCAAGACGCAGAAATTTCCTCAAAAATCGCATGTTTCTTCAAGGGTTTGGTGAGGTGTTTGTCTAGCCCATGTGACAGGATTTCTTCGGCGTCACCGGTCATCGCATGGGCTGTCAGCGCAACGATCTTTGTGCGCTCCAAACCCTGCCTGTCTTCCAGTGCGCGAATGTGGCGGGTTGCTTCCTTGCCATCCATATCCGGCATGGAAATATCCATGAATATGAGGTCAGGCTCGAATTCCTCGAACAACTCCACCGCTTCGCGGCCATTGTTGGCAAATTTCAAATCAATATCCAGAGATTTGACCAATTTGGAGAACACCAACTGATTGGTGCGATTGTCCTCTGCCGCGAGCACCCGCATGGCGCGTTGTGTGAGCGATGCCTGAGCGGGTTCAACAGGGCCAAGTGTGGGGCTGGGATCCGGCGTTGGCTGCGTGCTTGGATCGGCAACCAAGGTTGCAATTGCCTGAGCTGTTTCGTCGTTTTGGTCCCGTGGCAGAACATTCATGATGTTCTGAGATGGTGCTTGGTGGGGGCGTAGATCCACGCTTTCTAAGGTGCGGAACAATTCATGGCGCAGGATTGGCATGTTCAAGGTTTCATCAATCACATCCTGGAATTCGCTTTTCATGATGCTCGCGGCATTGGGCACGGTTAAAAGAACCACTCGGGCAAGGCATTGGGTCTGGCGTATTGCTTCAAGAATTTCCCGGCCCTTTTGATTGGGCAGGTTCTCTTGCATGAACACAACCTGCTGACGATCCAATGGTCCCGGAAGATCACGTAGTTCGGTGACATGTGTCACCTCAAGCCCCAGCGCACGCAGGCTTTTGTCGAGGATCGACTGATGCAACCCCTCTTCCATGATCAAAAGAGCTTTTTCCAACCCGAGTGGCAGATTGGGGATGTTCACGTCTTCCACGACTGGCAATGTCACATGCAGACCGAAACAGGCCCCTTTGCCCTCTTCGCTGTCCACCCAGATTTCACCCCCCATGAGATCGACCAATTGCTTGGTAATCGCCAGCCCCAAGCCGGTGCCGTCGAATTTCCGGTTGCGTTCGTCTTCGACCTGGTTGAATTCACCAAAGATATGATCCTGCATGTTGACGGGGATGCCAATCCCGCTGTCTTCCACTGTGATGTGAATCTTCTGTTGCCCGCCATCTCCCATCGGCAGTCCAAGCACCCTTATCAGCACATAGCCCTGAGAGGTAAATTTTACCGCATTGCCGATGAGGTTGGTGAGGATCTGGCCTATTCGAACCGGATCCCCTTTGATCTTGGTTGGCATGAAAATGTCGAAATCGATCGACATCTCCAGACCTTTTTCCTGCACTGATGGCTGCAACAAAGCGACCACGTTATGTATCTTGCTTTCAAGATCGAATTCCTCTGGATGCAGGGACAGTTTGGCGGCTTCGCCCTTGGAATAGTCAAGAACGTCGTTGATGATGGTCAACAATGCTTCGCCCGACTTTTTGATCGTATCGACATACAACCTCTGCTCTTCATCCAGATCGCCCTCGGCCATCAGTTCAGCAATGGCCACAACTCCGTTCATCGGCGTACGGATCTCGTGGCTCATATTGGCGAGAAAAGCGGATTTCGCGCGATTGGCGGCTTCGGCCTTGAACCGTGCATCCTTCAGCTTGGCTTCGTATTTGATGGTATCAGTAATATCCAGACCAAGGCTGACCGTATCCCCGTCCTCGGATCGCCGATCCACCATTTTGACATAGGTGCCATCCCATAGGCGCAGCGTATGTGGTTCAATCATCGGCGCGCGCCACCGGGCGAGCATCATATCACGCCAGACGAGCGGACGCAGCCCTTCTGTATCCACCACACCTTCGTCAAGCGCGGCTTGCAGGATCTCGATATAGGTAATGCCGGGGGCGATGCATTCCAACCCGTCAAAGGGTTTGAGATAGGCGGAATTGGCGGCGATCATGCATTCATTTCTGTCAAAAACCGCAAATCCGTCTTCTATGGTTTCCAGACTGTCCCAAAGGCGCCTTTTGGCGATCACAACCTCTTTGGTCGCGCGTTCCAGATCCGCTTTGACCAAACTGTTTTCAGACCGAGCCTCTTCGACCTCTTCGCGTGTCTCGACAATCTCTTCAGACAGGTTGCGGGCATGAAGGGATAGCTGTCGATTGGCATCGGACAATTCGGCCTGCTTCTGCGCCAACAACCGTTCAGCCGCCATTCTGGCGCGCCGTTCCTGTGCCAGGATATCGTCAATCTTCATTCTCGCTCTCCGCGTTCTGCGTCCCTGTCTTGGGGGCAGAATGGCGTGTAGAGAGTGAACAGGGGTTTAACAGATTTGAGAAAATCGTCTTAAAAATGCGCGGATGTGGGCAAAGCTGCCTGCTCTCATCCCAGAAAAGAAAAACCCCGGTGCAAGACCGGGGTTTTCACAGGATCCAAGTTGGGATCACTTGTCGTCGTCATCATCCGCATCATCGCCGGATGGCAGGTTGAAGAAGCTGTCGGCGTCAAGCAGCTCTTCTTCTTTCTCTTCCTTCGGCTCTTCTGAAAGCGAGAAGGTTTCCAACCCTTCGATGGCGGTCGGCATCTTGGGTTCAGTATCCATGACAAGGCTCTGTTCGGTCGACACCAGCTTGCGGCGCTCGTCATCCGACATGGCGTCTTTCGATTTCGCGGCTTTTTGAACGGCAAGGTCCAGTTCCGACTGTTTACACAGGCCGAGAGCAACCGGGTCGATCGGTTCCATGTTCTGGATATTCCAGTGGGTGCGTTCGCGGATCGACTGGATGGTCGGTTTGGTGGTGCCCACCAGTTTGGCGATCTGGCCATCCGACAGTTCCGGGTGGAATTTCACCAGCCACAGGATCGAATTCGGACGGTCCTGACGCTTCGACAGCGGGGTGTAACGCGGACCGCGACGTTTCTCTTCACCTACGGCAGCGGCGTAGAACTTCAGCTTCAGCTTGTGCAGCGGATTGGCTTCGGCCTTGTCGATTTCCGACTGGTCGAGCTGGTTGTTGGCAACCGGGTCGAACCCCTTGACGCCAGTGGCCACGTCGCCATCGGCGATACCCTGTACTTCAAGTTCGTGCAGACCGCAGAAATCAGCCACCTGTTTGAAGGTGATTGTCGTGTTGTCCACCAGCCAAACGGCAGTGGCTTTTGCCATGATCGGTTTGTTCGACATTGGAACTCTCCTTAAAAAACTCTGTGTCCCAGATACAGCTTACCCGCGCCCTGGATGGGCTGTCTGGCGTTACGGGGAACTTTCCAGACCGGTTCTCGTTGTCGGGGAACTTGCGCACTATATAAGTGAGAATGTGTAAAGAGGGAAGAGCAAATGCAAAAGGCACTTGTGGCGGTGATGATCTGGATTGCAGGCGCGATTGGAGCGTTCGCCGAAGGCGAGCGCAGCGGGGATTTCGACTATTATGTGCTGGCGCTGAGCTGGTCACCCAACTGGTGTGCGATAGAGGGGGATGCACGGGGATCCGAACAATGCGACCCATCGCGTGATCTGGGCTGGGTGGTGCATGGGCTTTGGCCACAATACGAAGATGGTTGGCCCAGCTATTGCCGTCACAATCTCCGGACCCCGTCGCGCAGCATGACCCGTGCGCAGGCGGATATTTTCGGCGATGGCGGGGCGGCCTGGTATCAGTGGAAAAAGCACGGGACCTGTGCGGGGCTGGAACCGGCCGATTACTATGACACAGTGCGTCGCGCCTTTGAGGCGGTTGAGCGTCCCGAAGTGTTGCGCAAGTTGGAGAGCCCCGTACGCCTTCCCGCGAAGGTGATCGAAGAGGCGTTTTTGCAGGCCAACCCTGATTGGCAAGCGAATATGCTGACCATCACCTGCAAAAGAGACCGAATACAAGAGGCGCGATTGTGTTTGACCAAGGACCTGGAGCCACGTGAATGCGGGTGGGATGTGCGCCGTGATTGCACGCAAACACGAGCGCTTTTGGAACCGGTTCGGTAACGGGTGTTCTCCCGCAGCTTTTCTCCCTTCGGTCGACAAGCTTGGGCGTGGTCTCGCGGCGCTCGGCAGGGGCGCTGCCCCTCGCGGTTCTACCGCTCACCCCGAGGTATTTCTGGCAAAAAAAAGAGGGGGTAATGAGGGTTCACTTTCGCCTCAACCCATTGTGTGTGCGACGCTTGGGCTTGGTGTGGTATACTCATAAGAAGGGCCGGGTTCCGGTCATGAGATTTGGTCGTCTGTGAACCTGGCCGGGGTTGATCACTTCGGGAGGACGTCCAATGGTCAAGACAATCGGGAACCCGCTGTCCTGGGCCGCGCAGCAACTGGCAGGTGCAAGCAATCACGTTACAGATTCGGTGGAGCATTTGAGTGGGGCGGAGGGGCCACCTAAGCTCCGGCGGTTGCATCATGCTGATTTGAACACGGCTCTTCGCAAAGGTTATGAAGATTTCTGCGCCGCGCGCACAGAGGTGATGATGCTGGTGATCTTCTATCCGGTGGTGGGACTGATCTTGATTGGCATGGCCTTCAATATGGCACTTGTGCCTTTGCTGTTTCCGCTGGTGATGGGATTTGCCCTGTTGGGTCCAGTGGCCGCTGTGGGGCTTTATGAAATCAGCCGACGGCGTGAAGCGGGGGAAGATGTCACATTTGCCAAGGCGTTTGGCGTTTTTGGAGCGCCAAGTTTCGGTGGAATCCTTGTGATTGGGTTATATCTGATTGGTCTGTTTCTGGTCTGGATGATGACGGCCTGGGGGATTTATCTGGCCACTTTGGGTCCTGCCGTTCCGGAAAGTCTGATGGGATTTGCGGTTGATACGTTCACCACAGGTGCAGGTTGGATAATGATCCTCGTCGGGGCGGCGATTGGCTTTGTCTTTGCGTTGATTGCTCTTGCGACCACAGTGATCAGTGTGCCGATGCTGCTTGATCGGCACGTTGGGGTCGCAGTTGCCGTGGGGTGTTCAATCCAACTGGTGAAAGATAATCCTGGTGTGATGCTGCGCTGGGGCGCGATTGTTTTGGCGACGCTGGTTCTGGGTGCGGTACCGCTGCTTTTAGGGCTGGTGGTGGTGCTGCCGATCCTGGGACATGCCACCTGGCATCTGTATCGGATGGCGGTGCAGTGACCTGACATGTTTGATTGAACTTAAAAGGCGCCTCGAAGGGCGCCTTTCCGATTGCAATCAGCTGACTTGCAGACAAATCTTTCCTATGTGCTGGCTTGTCTCCATGCGCGCATGGGCGGCGTCGGCGTCTTCCAAAGGAAATACCTGATCCATCACCGGTTTCACAGTACCCTTATCGAGTAAAGGCCAGACCTTTTCGGCCAGTTCTTCAGCGATCTTGGCTTTGGCGAGGTCGGATTGCGGGCGCAGGGTGGAGCCGGTCACGGTCAGGCGTTTGGCCATGATCTGGGCAAAGTTGATCTCGGCCTTGGGGCCGGAGAGGAAGGCGATATGGACCATGCGGCCTTCCACGGCGAGTGTGCGGATGTTGCGGGCGATATAGTTGCCGCCGACCATGTCGAGGATCAGGTTCGCTCCGCCTTCGCCTTTCAGCACCTCGACGAAATCCTCATCCTTATAGTTGATGGCCCGTTCCGCGCCGAGATCCGTGCAGACCGCGCATTTCTCGTCGCTGCCAGCGGTGGAGAAGACGCGGGCGCCAAAATGGCTGGCCAATTGGATTGCGGTAGTGCCAATGCCGGACGAGCCGCCATGTACAAGGAACCGTTCGCCTGCTTGCAGGCCGCCGCGCATGAACACATTGGACCATACGGTGAAGTATGTTTCGGGCAGGCAGGCCGCTTCGCGCATCCCCATCCCGTCTGGCACGGTTAGGGCATGTGCGGCCGGGGTGGTGACATATTCTGCATAGCCGCCACCGGGCAGCAGAGCGCAGACTTTATCCCCAACCTTCCATTGGTTCACGCCTTCACCCAGCGCGACCACTTCGCCTGACGCTTCCAGCCCGGGCAGGGGGGAGGCGCTGGCGGGCGGGGCGTAATTGCCTGCGCGCTGAATGGCGTCGGGGCGGTTCACACCTGCATAAGCGACTTTGATCAGGAACTCGCCATAGCCGGGGCTGGGGATCGGAGCCTCGATCAGCTTCAAGACCTCTGGTCCACCCGGTGTCGAGATCTCCACCGCGCGCATCATCTTGCTCATTCTGCCTCTCCATCTTGCGTGGGGTTGGGGGCCCAACGGCCCGGATAGTTGGGGTGCATATCGCTTGATCCCGGTGCCTTGATTGTCTCGAAGATCTTGCCGGGCCCGGACATGAAGGCCTTGACCAGTTTGTTTTCCCGCGCCTGCGCCTTCACTTTTTCAAACTGCATCACGTTGTCGATACGGCGATCAAGAAAAGCCCAGGTGGCGGCATGGCCTTCGCTATGGTCGCCCAGCCAGAACAGCACGGTCGAGGAATAGACCGCGGATAGGGTGGCGCGTTTGGTGTACCAGTTGATGTCGCGCGAGCTATCGCCCAGCGTGTTCCAGATCGCATCACAGGTGTCCCACAATGCCGCAGTGCCATCAGCTGCATTCTGGGGCAGAGCGAAAAAGGCTATGCCTTTGCGCACAAGCTCCTTATCAGCCACCTCCAGCCGGAACTTTACCCCCGCCGCAATGAGATCGCGAAAGCGCATTTCATTCAGGTCGGCGGATTTGAGGCGCGCCACCATTTCTGCGTCTCCGGCCCGATGGTAAGCCAGCGCCAGATCCAGCGCGCCGCGCGGAAACAGCGCCAATGCCTCTGCTTCCGTCATGCCCAGATCTTCTGAAGTGGCCCGCATTGTGGCCTCGGACCAGCCGTCAAACGGGACGTGGCCAAGGGCAGCATCGAGGAATTGGTCTTTGGTCAGCATGAGGCAGGTCCGGTCAGCGATTTCGGTCCCCTCTCTATACATGTTCTGTGTCAGAGGGGTAAGCACCCAGATTGCCGCGCTGGGCGGGGTAAGAACTGGACACGACTCACTATCCCTGCTAAAGGGGCCGTTCCTGCAATTCTGCAAACACTAACTTAGAAAGGTGGTGACAACCACATGCAGGTTTCGGTTCGCGATAACAACGTAGACCAGGCGCTTCGTGCGCTGAAGAAGAAACTTCAGCGTGAAGGTGTCTTCCGCGAGATGAAGCTTCGGCAGCATTTCGAGAAGCCCTCCGAGAAGAAAGCCCGTGAGAAAGCGGAAGCTATTCGCCGTCAGCGCAAGCTGGCTCGGAAAAAAGCGCAACGTGAGGGTCTTCTCTAAGATCTGATCGATATAGGTGGGTGGGTTGTCAACCGCTCGCCACGACGACCCCCGCAGCTCGGCTTCGGGGGTTTGTTGCTTTTAGGGCTAGCCGCGTGTTGGGAAATGCGGGTGCAGGTCATCAATGATGATGGCATGGGCGTGTGGCCCCTCACCTGACAGATGCGGGTGATCAGGTGGCAGGTCGTCATGGTGATGCACAATGGCGTCAGAGCTGTTGCGGGGCCAGAGATACATGGCGGTGAGACCCCCAAGACCCGCCAGAATTGCCAGAATAAATGAGGTGGCTCCCCCGCCCAATTCCGTCATCAAGAACCCGGACAGGGGATAGGCGATTAACCAACAGGCATGGGACAGGGTGAAATGGGCGGCAAATATCGCCGGGCGGTCGAAGGCATGGGCGGACCGCGACAAGACCCGGCCCGAGGGGGTAAGTATTGCGGAAAATCCAATGCCAACCCCCACCCAGAACACCATCAGAAGGCCAAGGGTTAGCGGCAATAGGCTGGTCGCCAGCCCAAATCCCAGAAGGCTTATTGTGCCGATGGTCGCGCCGGTGATCATGACGCTTCGGTCCTCCCATTTCCGGATCAGCTGTGGAAGGAGAAGGGCCGCCGCCATCGAGCCTAACCCAAAGCTTCCGAGCGCCAGTGCAACTGCAGCATCCCCCAGTCCCAACTCTGACTTCACCAAAAGCACGGTATTCACAAAGACCATGGCCCCGGTGGAAGAACTGGCCCAGCACAGCGCAAGAAGACCGCGCAGGCGTGGTGTTTTCAGGTAAAGGGTGAGACCCCGAGTAGTTCTTTTCCAGATCGGGCACGATGTGGTGGGTTTCGGCGTCGGCAAGACCACTGATACCACCAGAACCGCAGAGGCGAGAAAACCCAAGGATGTGCCCCAGAACAGCGTGGCAAACCCTGTGACGCCTAAAATCAGCGCCGCCAACAGCGGGGAAAGCAGGCTTTCCAGATCCATCGCCAAGCGGGAAAGCGACAGCGCCTTGGTATAATCTTCGTCTTTCGGAAGAACATCGGGAATCGTGGCCTGAAACATCGGGGTAAATCCGGCCGAGGCCGATTGCAGCAGGAAGATCAGCAGATAGACCTGCCAGACCTCGGTCACAAATGGCAAAAAAACCGCAACCGCTGCGCGTATAACATCCAGTGCAACCAGCACCCGGCGGCGAGGGATCCGTTCCGCAAGCGCTGCGGCCATCGGGGCGATCAGCACATAGGCTATCATCTTGATCGTGAGCGCGGTGCCCAGCACCAATGCCGCCTGATCCCCCGCCAGCTCAAACGCCAAAAGAGCAAGCGCGACCGTGGCCAGACCGGTGCCGGTAAGGGCAACAACCTGTGCTCCGAACAGGTGGCGATAGGTGCGATTTCTCAGGATACCAAGCATGTACTTTTCTCGTGGATCAGACCTCGCGCAAGTGCTCCTGCAACGGGGTGATGACGTCATCGGGGTGGGTATATCCCAACCCATGTCCTGCCCCCTTGATTTCGTATTTGTAGCAGGTCCTGTTCCATTCGGTCAGCTTGCCCATTGCAGACAGCGGGATTGGCGTATCCCGTTCTGCCCAGATCGAGATCACGGCAACTGAACTTTCCGCAATGGCGCGATGTTCGGTTTCCTGTGTATGGGCCAGCATATGGCGTTCGGATGAAAGAATTGATCGCAGATAGCCTCGGGTGCGGGTTTCTTCTGTCACCCGGTCATGCAGGTCCGGGATCTGCGAGGCATCCTGATCGGCAAGGGCTGCGCGGCGAATGTCCCACCCTCCCAGAATATCCCACAGCCAGCCCCCCGGCACGCCCAGACGCGCGCAAATCTTCAGCAAGGGGCCAGTGCGGTAGATGATCCCAGCTGGGGCCAGCAGCATCAGGCGATCAACGCGGTGTAGATGTTTGGCGCAATAGGCCGTGGCAATGGCCCCGCCCATGGAATAGCCAAACAGCGAGATTTCATCATCGATTTCCAGCACGTCCAGAAGCTCTTCCAATTGGGTAAGGAAAAACGCTTCATCCTGTTGCCCTGTTGGGCGGTCGGAAAACCCGCGCCCACACAGATCATATGTGAGCACCCGAAATCCCATCAGGGTCAGGCCGGGAATAAGGGCCTGAAACACCCAGCTGGGTGTTGTCAGCCCATGCACCATCACGATGATCGGGCCCCGACCCCGGCCGTGCCATTGATAATGGGTCATACCTTGGCTGAGTTTGACAAAACCACCGGGAGCTTTCCGGCGGGTGGTTCGATCCATCTCTTTGCGCGCACGTTCAAAAACCCAGGGTGCCAGCATGAGGTTGGCCAGCATCCAGAGAAGAAAGAGCGCCAGCCAGCTCATTAAGCGCCACCGTCTTTCCAAACAACCGGAAACCAGTCTTCGCGCAGCTTTTGGCCTTGTGTCATATTGTGGGCGGGGAACGGTGGCGAAGTGCGGCCCGGGCGTTCGATATAGCGCGCATCATCCCCCATCCAGCGAAGTGAAAGCGCGCGGCGCCGAGATCCCGCATGGTTGCCCCGCGCGCCATGGGCTGTGCGGAAGTTAAACACCACCGCATCTCCCGGTTCCATCTCCCATTCCAAAACCGTCATGTCGCCGGGGTCGGTATCGGGGTCGGGCACCGGGATCCAGTCCTGTTTGTTGTCGTAAAAGTCGCTGTCATCCGCCCAGCTGACCGGGCGAACCATCCGGTCCCATTTGTGGCTTCCAGCAATGAAGCGCAGGCTATTTTCTCGCACCGGATCAAGCGGCAGCCAGAAGCTCGCCGTCTGCTCTCCTTCGACGAAATAATAAGGCCCATCCTGATGCCAGGGGGTGGGCTTTGGCGTGCCCGGCTCCTTGACCAGTACGTGGTCGTGGAAAAACTGCGCAGTGGCAGACTGCATGAGTTTGGCGGCAATCTGAGCAACCGGACTGTCACGCATAATACGTTCAAATTCGGGAATGCGGGTCCAGTTCACGTAGTCATCAAAAAAGCGCCCCTCGGTCACAGAATTTTCAGAGGCATATTCCCCCGGCTCGGACATATTGCGCTCGACCCCGTCGCGCATCACCTGAACCCAATTGGTCAAGGCGCCCGGGATCATCACCACCCCGTCTCGCTGATAGGCATCAATTTGTTCCTGCGTGATCGTGATCATCTGCTGCTACCTTTCCTGCCAGGCCTTCAGGATATAGCGGCTGGTCATCAGGTCGAGATGCGCGCCGCCACCGTTTTTGTAGAGCGTAATGTCGTCAGGTTCTCGGGTGAAAAAGCCCTTGTCCGCGTCATAAAGATCACCCTGCACGTCATCGCGAGAGATCACGCCGCGCGCGAGCGGATCCTTGAACTCGCCAATGTGATCCAGCACCGTGTCGCGGCTGTCCATGTACAGGTGCGCGCGGGTCAGCATCTCGTCATCCACCTCACGCATATCTGGGCGATAGGCGCCGATTACATCAATGTGCTGGCCGGGGCGCGCCCATTTCCCCATGTGGATTGGGTCGGTGGTCATGGTCGCAGAGGTGACAATATCGGCTTGCGCATATCCCTCTTCCAGAGTGGCAACAGCCTCGGTCTTTTCATGTTGATCGGCAAAGGTTTTGGCCCCTTCCGGTGATCGGTTCCAAATCAGGAACCGGGCGTTGGGAAACACTGCGCCATAGGCCTCGCGCAGCGAATGCCCGACGGTCCCTGCGCCACAGATCAGGATCACTTCACTGTCTGGTCGGGCAAGCAACCGAGCACCCAGAACCGAGTCGCCTGCGGTCTTCCATTTGGTCACCAGATGGAAATCAACAATCGCGTCCAGAAGTCCGGTTGTATCGTCATAAAGGTTAACCGCTCCATGGATCAGAGGTTCTCCGCGCCCGGGATTTCCGGGCATGATATTGGCGGTTTTGACCGCAATTCCCAGACCGTCAATCCAGGCTGAACGAGTCAGCATGGTGTCGTCGCGACGGTACAGAAACGTATCTCCGATCTCGGCTTTCGGGCGCTTGTGATCTTCCAGAAAAGCATCTGTCAACATGCGCCAATCCAGAAGGTCATCGGCTTCAAACGGGATGATGTCGGGCGATTTGGGAGGGGTCACAGGTCATGTTCCTCGATCAGTCCAGCCGCGATGAGGTGATCAGCCCAGCGGCGTGGAGTTTCAAACAGATGGGTTTGCCACCCGCGCTTGTCTGCAGTGGCGATATTTGCGGGAAGGTCATCGGTGAACAGCAGGCGATCGGGTGCAATGCCACAGTCCCCTTCCAAAATCTCGTAGATCCGATGGTCCGGTTTTACTGTCTTTAGATGCCCCGAGATGTAGCGCTTGTCGAAGGCAGATAAAAACGCATGTTCCTGCTCAGAAAGAGCAAAGGAGGTCACGCCGAAATTTGATAAGGCGAATACGGGCATACCTCGGCGTTTCAGGGCAAAGAGGGTCGCAACCGAAAGGTCAATTGCGGGGCCTGCCAGCTCTTTCCAGCGGTCAAGCCACATCTCGATTTCATGTTTGTATTCAGGATGTTTGGCTGCTTTCTCTTGGACAAGAGTGTGAAAATCCTCTCCTGCATCCATGCGATGGTTGATCTCGTGTGGGTCCACCGCAGCGAACATCGCACGCCGGCGTGATCGTCCGAACCAACGATCGAAGTGATCTTCCGGATGCCAGCGGATCAGCACGTTTCCAATATCGAAAACTACCGCTTTTGGGCGCAGGTCATTGTTGCTCATGACGTGACCCTATCTTGGCAAATTACATTTGCAAACGGGTTTATTCCGCAGGATTGCCGGCTTGCGCGCCATGGTATTCGACCAAGGCGGCCAGATCCTCGGGTGGTGTTTCCCCGGGGACGCAGGCATGGGCATTAGCGACATGGCTGAAAATGGATCCGTCCGAGAAAAAGCTCGAATTGGTGACAAAGATCACCCGAGCATTCGGGGCGCGGTATGCGGCATAGTCAGCGACGGCCAGAGCATTTCCGTCAACCAGATGCACATTCATGACGATGACATCTACCGGCATTGAATCGAGCGATGTAATTGCGCTGTCTTCACTATCCGCAGACAACACATCTACACCTTGCCGTTCCAGCGAACGGGTCCAGACCCTGGCGAGTTCCCGGTTCGATTCTACAATCAATACTTGCATGGAAGCTCCCTGCCGCCTTTTTTCACAATATATTCAGCTTCGCTAACAATTCCCTGAAAACAGTGTCGCATATTACTTCCGAACCGGCGACAATTGGGTGGTTTAGAGAATGCGGGATTGTTTTTCCGGGGAAATTCCGCTTCAAGGCTTCGAACGCGATGAATGGCGATCTGAGGGAGAGGCGCATGACAAGTTGGATCACAGTGTGTGACACCTGCAAAACTGAAGATTGGAGCGAGGCCAGATCAGGTGGCCGGACCGATGGAGAAGTGCTTGCAGACCTTGTTGAAGAAGCTGCTGAGGGGACTGAGCTCAGGGTGCGCAGGGTATCTTGCCTGATGGGATGCGACAACAGTTGCAACGTGTCGATCCAGGCGCATGGCAAGTTGGCCTATACAATCGGGCGATTTGACCCAACCGAAGAAGCGGCAGAGGGGATTGTAGCCTATGCCAAGGGCCATGCGGACAGTGCCAACGGCACCGTGCCTTACCGCGAATGGCCGCAGGCCGTGAAAGGTCACTTTGTAACGCGCCACCATCCAATCCCGGAAGAGTGATGATCGGGAAACGAGATCACGGCGGAGGGCTGGATGCTGCGATTGCCAAATACGGTGGCAAGCGTGGGGATTGGATTGACCTGTCGACCGGCATCAACCCACGCCCCTATCCGCTTGGCGAGATTGACGCCGAAGCCTGGACCGCTTTGCCGGACAAAGCTGCCTTCACCCGGTTGGAAACCGCTGCCCGGAAATTCTGGAATGTGCCGGATGGCGCTGATGTGCTGGCCGCGCCTGGTGCATCCGCGTTGATTGCGCGGATCCCGACAATGCTGCCAACTGGACAGGCCGAGATCCCGACACCGACCTACAATGAACACGCGGCTGCGTTTGAAGCAAACGGCTGGGCGCTTGGTGAAGGGGGGGAAGCACAGGTGTTGGTGCATCCCAACAACCCTGATGGGCGGTTCTGGCTGGGCCCTGACTGGACCCGCCCTTTGACCGTGGTGGATGAAAGCTTTTGTGATGTAATCCCCGATATGAGCCATATCACGCGGTCTGTTGAACCCGGTACGTTGATCCTGAAAAGCTTTGGCAAGTTCTGGGGATTGGCGGGGCTGCGACTTGGCTTCGCCATCGGGGATCCCGATCTGATCGCGAAACTGCGAGATGCGGTTGGTCCCTGGCAGGTGTCTGGCCCTGCGCTTGAAATCGGCGCACGCGCACTCGAGGATTTCAATTGGGCGTCTGCCACCCGTCAACGACTTGCGGTGGATACCGCGCGGATGGACGGGACGATGATGTATCACGGGGCAAAGCTGATTGGCGGCACCACGCTTTTCCGCCTCTACGAGGTCGATGATGCAGCCGCTTGGCAGGACAAGCTTGCGCGTGGCCATGTCTGGAGCCGGATCTTTCCCTATTCCAAAACCTGGCTGCGGTTGGGTCTGCCACCGTCCGGCGGCTGGGCACAGCTGGAGGCCGCATTGTGACACTCGTCTGGGCCATGCTGATTGACGCTTTACTTGGCGAGCCGGGCTGGGTGTGGAAGCGTGTACCTCACCCGGCGGTTCTGATGGGGCGTATGATCGGTTGGGCGGATCAGAGTTTCAATCACGGTGAAGCGAGGATTTTGAAGGGGGCCCTGGTGACAATCATTCTGGCCTTTGGTTTCGGCATGATCGGTGTGCTTGTCCCACGCTTGCCGTTGGGCGGGCTGTGGGAAGTGCTGTTGGCGGCCATCCTGATTGCACAAAAATCTCTGGCGGATCACGTACAGGCCGTTAGCGATGGTTTGCGTAAGTCCCTGTTCCACGGCCGTCAGGCGGTTTCGATGATTGTAGGGCGCGACACAAGTGAGATGCAGCCCCCAGCCGTCGCACGCGGCGCGATCGAAAGCGCGGCAGAGAACTTTTCGGATGGGGTCGTGGCGCCTATCTTCTGGTTTGTGGTCGCGGGTCTTCCTGGTTTGCTGATCTACAAACTGGTCAATACCGCCGACAGCATGATCGGATATCGCACGGACAAGCATGAAGAGTTCGGCAAGTTCGCCGCCCGACTGGATGATGTGCTGAATTGGATCCCGGCGCGGATATCTGCTTTGGTTTTCCTGATTGCCCGTCGCAAATGGTCGGCATGGGATGTGATCCGACGGGACGCACCCCTGCATCGATCCCCCAATGCTGGTTGGCCCGAGGCGGCAATGGCAGCCGGTCTTGATGTGGCCCTGTCTGGTCCACGCTCCTATGAAGGTGAGTTGCGGGAGTTTCCTTGGGTGAACGAAGAGGGCGCGCAGGAGATCGGCCCGAAAGAGGTTGATCAGGCGGTGGACATGCTCTGGTCGGCATGGTTGGTCCTGTTTGGCTTGGCGGTTCTGCTAGCGCTTGTGTGATAGCGCGAAACCGTTAGGCTGCGTTCAAGTTATCGATGGAGTATTCATGCGACGTATTTTGACCGCTGCCGCCTTTTCCCTGACACTTCCATTTGTCCTGACTGCGCCCGCTGAGGCGATGGTCAAATGTGGTGGTTCTTTTCCGTCTTTTGTGAAAGCGATGAAGAAAGAGGCTGTGGCGAAGGGGCATGCCAAATCCACTGTGGATGCGTTTTTTGCGAGCGTCCGGCAAGATGGTGCGACGCTGAAGGCCGACCGCGCGCAGGGGATATTCCAGAAATCATTCCTTGATTTCTCCCGTGCGCTGATCAGCCAGAACCGGATGCAGGTGGGGCAGTCAAAGCTGAAGAAGCACGCCAAAACCTTTGCCCGGATGGAGAGGGATTATGGTGTGAGCCGTGGGGTTCTGACCGCGTTCTGGGCGTTTGAAACCGATTACGGCGCGTTTCAGGGCAATTTCAATACGCTGAATTCCCTCGTCACCCTGTCCCATGATTGCCGCCGCCCAGAGCTTTTCCAGCCGCAGGTCTTTGCCGCTCTTGAGCTATTTGAGCGTGGAAGCTTCAATCCGAAAACATCGACAGGCGCTTGGGCGGGCGAGATCGGCATGGTGCAGATGTTGCCCGGCGATATCATCGAAGCAGGTGTTGATGGGGATGGAAATGGCACGGTCGATTTGCGCAGGTCGCCCACCGACGCGCTTTTGTCCGGGGCCAATATGCTGCGTCAGCTGGGCTGGCGGGCGGGTGAGCCATGGATCCAGGAAGTGGTATTGCCCAATAATTTTGACTGGTCAAAAACCGGGTTGGGGATGCAATTGAAGGCAGGTAAGTGGTCCAAGATGGGGGTGAAACCGCGCAATGGAAAACTTGCATCAAATCTGCCTGCATCAATCCTTTTGCCGCAGGGGCGCAAGGGGCCGGCCTTTATCGCTTATCCCAACTTCCGCGTCTATTTCGAGTGGAACAAGAGCTTCACCTACGTGATGACCGCCGCTTATTTTGCGACGCGCCTCGAGGGGGCACCTGTCTATAACGCAGGCAAGCCCGATCCGGCTTTGTCCGGGTCGCAGATGAAATCCTTGCAGAAAAAGCTGTCTGCGCGTGGGCATGACGTGGGTAAAATTGACGGTATCCTTGGAGCGAAGACCCGCGACGCCGTGCAAAAAGAGCAGGCCCGTCTTGGTTTTCCCGCGGATGCTTGGCCAACGGCTGCGTTGCTTTCGAAACTCTGATATTTGCAGGGCTGAAGTTCGGATGTCGGAAGGCTTCGGAGTGGCGCAAGAAAGCTGTTTTCATGAATCAATGTCGGGTTGTGATTTAACATAATCCCAAAATTATGCTAAAGTCGTCGAGTCGGGCTGTTGACGGATTCCCGAGGCACCTCCGTTTTTCAAAGGGAGGAACTGACATGAAATCTTTACCGAATGCTCTCGTAATCACGGCCATGATGATTGGCCTTTCCGGTCCGCTAAGTGCGGAAAATATGATGCAATCAACCACAATGCACAGATTTGCGGACCTCTCGATAGTGGAAGGAGCCAGCGCAGAGCTGACCCGGATGGATCATGGTGTTTATATGAAAGTGAAGACCAGTGACCTTAAACCCGGGCATGTGGTGACGATGTGGTGGGTGGTTTTCAACAACCCCGAAAAGTGCTCTGACAACGAGTGCGGGGAAGACGATGTGTTCAATCTTAATGCAGATGGCAGCTTTATCTTCAACGAGGATGGTACGCCCCCGATGAACATGGAGGCGTGGAAATCGATCCAGTTATCGCTGCTGCGTGCCGATGGGCTGATTGTCGGAGAGGACGGCACTGCCGAGTTCCGAGGGCATCTGCCCGTCGGAGATACGATCGAAGCGGTTGCTGGGCCGGGTCTGCTTGATTCAATGAAGGCCGAAGTGCATGCCGTATTGCGTGACCATATGGAGCCGAAGCCGGAAATAAGAAGCGAAATGCTGAACTCGATGAACGCTGGTTGCTCTGAGATCTTCCCGGGGGACCCCTGTGTTGATCCACAATTCGCGGTGTTCAAACCTGCGAACTAATCTGTTGATATCCGAATTGAATGGCCATCCGCGACTGCGGGTGGCCAAAGCGATGGCCAGTGCCCCACTTGTTGTTCTTTGGTAAATAGGAAAGCCGCTCAGAAGATCAGGCTACGAGTTCTTCGGCTTTCTTCAGGTCAACGCTGACCAGTTGGCTGACGCCTTGCTCCGCCATGGTCACACCAAACAGGCGGTCCATCCGACTCATTGTTACTGCGTGGTGGGTGATGGTCAGGAAGCGTGTGTCGGTGCGGCGGGTCATCTCATCCAGAAGGTCGCAGAACCGTGTTACGTTCGCGTCATCCAAAGGTGCGTCCACCTCGTCGAGCACACAGATCGGGGCCGGGTTGGCGAGGAACACGGCAAAGATCAGCGCAATTGCAGTGAGGGTCTGTTCTCCGCCTGACAACAGGCTGAGGGTCGAAAGTTTCTTGCCCGGCGGCTGGCACATGATCTCAAGTCCCGCATCCAACGGATCATCGCTTTCCACCAGCACAAGCTTGGCTTCTCCTCCGCCAAAGAGATGGGTGAAGAGCGTGGCAAAGCTTCCATTCACCTCTTCAAACGCGGTGAGCAGCCGCTCCCGACCTTCCTTGTTCAAACCGGCAATACCTGTGCGCAGCTTCTTGATGGCCTCTTCCAGATCGGTCTTTTCCTTGACCAAGGCATCATGCTCTTCCTGCACCTCGCGAGCATCCTCTTCGGCGCGCAGGTTCACGGCCCCAAGTGCATCCCGCTGGCGCTTCAGTCGGTTTACGTCATGTTCGATCTGCTCGGATGAGGGCATTTTCTCGGGGTCTGCATCGAGGTTTTCCAAAAGCGCCTGAGGTGTGGTCTCCATCTCTTCTTCAATGCGTTCAGCGGCATGTTTTACAGACTCGCGCGCAGCTTGTGCGCGGGCTTCGGCGGCGGCGCGGTGTTCGCGCGCCTCACCGGCCAACCTTTCGGCATCGCGTTCGGTATGGGTGGCCGTGCGTTCGGCGGTTTCAGCCTCGGCCAACTTGTCGGCAGCACCTTTGCGACGTTCTTCAGCGCCTTCGATCTGCTCGGTCAGCTCTTCGCGCTGAATGGCAAGCTCTTCCGGGGCGGCCTGTGCCTCCTCCAGCTCTTCCTCGCTCATCACTTTGCGCTCTTCCAGTTCGGCGATCCGACGCTCTGCGGTGTCCAGACGGTGGCGCCAGCCCGAAATTTCCTTAGTGATTTCCTGACCGCGCTTGAGCCGCGCCTCGCCTTCGCGGCGCAGCTCATCATGGGCAGAGCGCTTGGCCATCATCGTCATGCGGGCGGCTTCCATGGCCATCTTGACCTCTTCCACCCCGGCGCGGGCGGCGTCGAGATCACCCAGTTCAGCCACAGCAGCCTCGGCCTCTTTCAGCCGGGTGCGCGCGCCCAGCGCTTCTTCCTCATGGCGGCGCACGGCAAGCCCCATATTTTCCAGCTTGCCTTCGGCGATATTGCGATCCGCTTCTGCACGAGACAGAGCGCGCCCCGCGTCAGACATGGCGCGATCTGCATCCCGGCGGGCATCGCGAGCGCGTTTGTCGGCCTCAGCTGCGTCCGCCAACATGGTTTTCAGGGTGTCATGGGCGGCGCGTGCGCCCTCTGCGCGGGCATTGGCCTCTTCCAAATCCTGTTTGAGCTGCTGCAGACGATTGAGTTGCTCCAGCCGCAGGGCTGCGGTGGAGGGCTGATCTTCGGCCCCGGCTCGGAACCCGTCCCAACGCCACAGATCCCCCTCAAGTGAGACCAGCCGCTGGCCGGGCTTGAGCGCCTCTTGCAGTCGCGGTGCCTGATCTGGTTCGCAAATACCAATTTGCCCAATGCGTCGCGCTAGAACCGGCGGCACCGTCACATAGTTTGACAGGGCGTTAACCCCATCTGGCAAGGGGTGTGCCTGGGCATAGGCGGGCAGGGTGGCCCAGCCTGACGGGATGTCCGCCTCAACTTCCGGGGCACGCAAATCATCGGCCAGCGCCGCGCCCAATGCTTTTTCATAGCCTGATTGCACCCGCAACTGATCGAGCACTTGTTCGCCTTCGGCAGCATCCCGTTCCACCAGACGGGACAAGGCCGTGACCTCAGCATGGAGTGCATTCACCTCGCCATCGGCAGAGGACCGAGCGGCGCGCGCGTCCGCTTCGCGGGACTGGGCTTCGTTGCGGGCTTCATCAGCGGCGGCCAGAGCGGCGTCCGCTTCTTCTGCGGTCTCAGCAGCGGCTTCGGCGGCGGCTTCTGCCAGTTCGAAATCTTCCGCGGCACGTTCCACAGCTTCTTGTGCCTGCGTCACAGCTTCTTGCGCGCGCGCAGCTTCCCCTTCGCTTTTCTCGAGTGTTTTCTGGTTGTCTTCCAGCAGGCGATGCGCCGAATGGTGGCGGGCAGCAAGCCGGGCCACGTCTTCGGTCAGTTGCGAAAGATCCCCTTCACGTTCTTGAAGAATTGCGGCGCTTTCACGGGCCTGATCACTCGCCTCATTCAGCATGTCGTCATGACCGCCTGATGCCTTGAGCAGTTGCTCCTGTTCCCATTCCAGTCGTTCGATCGTTTCGCCCGCATCGCGGTTCAGCCCCGCCTCGCGGTCAATGTCTTTGCCCAGCTGCTCAATCCGCCCGGTCAAAAGCTGGATCCGTTCCAACGCCTGCGCCACCTGATCAGAGAGCTGGTCGCGGCTGACCGTCAGGCGTTGCAGGATTGCGGCCGCCACGGCCTCTTCTTCGCGCAGGGCCGGGAGAGAGGCTTCTGCCTCTTCCCGGTCCTTGGTGGCCTTGCGGGCGAGCAGTTCCGCCTGACCAGCTTGTTTTACCCGCTGGGTTAGAATCTCTTCCGCCTCGGCGCGGGCCAGATCCGCCTCTTTCCAGCGGCGATACAACAGCAACCCTTCGGCGCGGCGCAGGTCATCTCCGATGGTGCGATAGCGCTGCGCTTGACGCGCCTGCCGTGCCAGTTGGGCGAGCTGCGAGGCGAGCTGTTCAATGACATCATCGACTCGGGAAAGGTTGGTTTCTGTGCCTCTAAGCTTCAACTCGGCTTCGTGCCGACGCTGATACAGACCGGAAATCCCGGCGGCCTCTTCCAGAATGCGACGGCGCGCTTTCGGTTTGGCGTTGATCAGCTCGGAGATCTGCCCCTGCCGCACAAGGGCCGGGGAATGCGCACCGGTAGACGCATCCGCAAACAGCATCTGTACATCGCGGGCGCGCACATCTTTGGTATTGACCTTATAGGCCGACCCAGCATCGCGGGTGATCCGGCGCACAATCTCGAGATTGTCGCTGTCGTTGAACCCGGATGGGGCGAGCCGTTCGGAGTTGTCCAAAAGCAGGGAAACTTCGGCAAAGTTGCGGGTGGGGCGTGTGGCTGCACCCGCAAAGATCACATCTTCCATCCCGCCACCGCGCATGGCGGTCGGGCGATTTTCACCCATCACCCAGCGAAGCGCTTCCAAGAGGTTCGATTTCCCGCATCCGTTTGGCCCGACAACACCTGTCAGCCCATCCGAAATCACCAGATCGGTTGGGTCGACAAAGCTTTTAAAGCCATTCAGACGAAGTTTCGAAAACCGCAAGCGGCCTGCCTCTTAATTGATTCTCCTGTGAAATGAGTGTTCGATTCCAAATTGGGTCTGTCAACACATCCACCCGAAATGTGGGCGGTCAGGGCGAGTTATCCACAAGATATTGGATTTATGCGCGTAGGGAATAGAATTTTATGACGTTTGAAGAGCCTTGCCTGTCGCTTTCTTTCTTGACGAAACCCGCATCATCGCGGCAAAACGGGTGAATATGGTTCCCCGTGAAGGGCGCAAAGCGCTTGGGGAGAATAGGGAATGTCGTGCGGGAGACCCAAACCGGGGCCCAAACCGACAGCCGCCCCCGCGACTGTGAGCGGAGAGCGTTCGTTGATATGCCACTGACCGGATGGTCGGGAAGGTGACGAGATGCTTTGACCCGCAAGCCAGGAGACCTGCCATGTGCCAACTTTGAACAACCCGTCGGGGATGACGGGAAAGGAGTAATAAAACATGACGACCCAAACCAAAGCAATCGCCCGCGAAACCAGCCCATTTGCAGCCATCGCGGTTGTATTCCTGGCAGGCGCCGGCCTTCTTTTCGCTGCCGGTTTCGCGCAGGCCACCGTGCTGCATGATGCTGCTCACGACTCGCGCCACGCCATGGCATTCCCCTGCCACTGAGCGTTCGCCAGTCTGACAGATGATTAAAAATTTGGCGTCCAGCGCAATGCTGGCTGGGGTGCTGACGGGGATTATCGCGTCGGCACTCCAATTCTATTTTGTCATCCCGCTTGTGCTTGAAGGAGAGCTTTACGAGACGGGCGCACGGATCCATTTCCCGGTAGACGGGTCGCCACAATCTGAAGCGGGCGCACCGGGACTGGGTGGTGAATGGGGCCGTCACCTGATGACAGTGGCATTCAACTTTGTAAGCTTCACCGCCTATGGTCTGATCCTTGTGGCGTTGATGGCTTATGCCGCGCTGCGCGGTGTGGCGGTGACGCCCAAGTCAGGACTCTTGTGGGGACTGGCTGGCTTTACGGCTGTGCAACTGGCTCCGGCCATGGGGCTGCCGCCAGAGCTTCCGGGCACCATCGCGCCCGAAGTTATGCCACGTCAGATCTGGTGGTCGGGCACCATCATCGCTTCTGCCGCCGGGCTTGCCCTGATCGCCTTTGGGCGCGGTCTGCCGATGATTCTCGGCGGAGCAGCCTTGCTGTTGCTGCCACATCTGATTGGTGCGCCGCATCTCGATACCTACTGGGGGGTGTCCGCACCCGAACTGGCTGCGCATTTTGCGACCGTCAGTCTTGGGGTTGCAGCGGCCAGCTGGGCTGTGCTCGGTACGCTCTGCGCGTGGTTCTATCAGAAGGTCGAGTAAGTCGCGATCAAGCTGGCAGACGCCCGATCAGTTGAAACCGCAAATCACCAATGGGGCGGGCATCCGTCATGATGCCCCCCTCGCTTGACGCATAAAGGTCCAGAAAGGTCAGGACATTCGGGGCGAGAGCGGTGGTGACATCGCCGAAGAGGTACGCGGCCTTGCCTTCCTCGCGCACAGACAGGCAGGCGGGACGGGTGCAGACGTTCATGCACTCCACGCGGGTCACGGGGATTGTCTCTTCCAACCTGTCCGCAAGAGCGACGCCGCCCTCGCATGTGACACAAACCGCCAGCTTTGGCGCCATGGCCTTCCCTTTCCCGTCAAGCTCGTTCAAAACAAACAAAGCAATAACGGAGACCCTGATGCTTGCCAAGATTCCTGCAACCGTCGTGACCGGCTTTCTCGGCGCGGGTAAAACGACGCTCATCCGCCATATGCTTGATAATGCCAATGGCAAACGCATCGCGCTGATCATCAACGAGTTTGGTGATCTCGGTGTGGATGGTGACATTCTGAAAGGCTGCGGGGATGAAACCTGCACCGAGGATGACATCATGGAACTGTCGAACGGCTGCATCTGCTGTACCGTGGCGGAGGATTTCATTCCGACGCTTGAAAAGCTGCTGGAGCGTGAAACGCCACCGGATCACATCGTGATCGAAACCTCAGGTCTGGCGCTGCCGCAACCCTTGGTCCGAGCTTTCCAGTGGCCGGAGATTTCCACCCGCGTGACCGTGGACGGCGTTGTGACTGTGGTTGACGGCAAGGCTGTGTCGGACGGGCAGTTTGCGTCAAACCTCGACGCTGTGGAAGCACAGCGCAAGATGGATGAGAACCTTGACCACGAAACCCCGCTTTCGGAGCTGTTCAAGGATCAGGTGACCTGCGCCGACATGATCGTGGTGAACAAGTCCGATCTGTTGGGGGCAGATGAGGCCGACGCTCTGGTTGGTAAACTTACATCGGAAAGCCGTGACGGCGTGCAGGTTGTGCGCTCGACCATGGGTGCGTTGCCGGTAGAGGTTCTGCTGGGTCAGGGGATGGGGGCTGAGGATGACATGGATGCGCGCCTGTCGCTGCATGAGAAGGGGCATCATCACGATCACCATCACGATGATCACGAACATGATCACGACGATGACCATCATCACGATGATGATCACCACCATCATCACCACCACGACCATGACCACGACGCGTTTGAAAGCTTTGTTGTGACCCGTGGTGAAGTGGCCGACCCCAAAGCCTTTGCTGAACAGGTCGCCGACGTGATCCGCTCAAATAACATCCTGCGTCTCAAGGGATTTGCGGCCATCGAAGGCAAACCGATGCGCCTGACTCTTCAGGCTGTTGGTCCGCGTGTCGACACCTATTTTGACCAGCCGTTCGGCGCAGAACCTCGTGAAACGCGCCTTGTGGTTATTGGCCAGTCGGGTCTGAACCGCACTGCCATCGAAGAAGCGCTGTCGGCATGACGATCGAGATTATCCCCGGCGATCCACGCCATCCAGACGCCACCGCTCTGCTCAAGGCAAGCCATGCGCTGATGGAGGAGTTGTTTCCGCCGGAGGATAATTTCTTCCTCGATATCGACGACCTTTGTGTGCCCGAAATCTCGTTTTTCGTGGCGCACGAGGGTGACCGCATCCTTGGCACCGCGGCGATTGCGGACAAAGGTGACTACGGCGAGGTGAAATCCATGTTTGTCTCGCCCGATGCCCGTGGCAAAGGGGTGGGCGAGGCATTGCTTGCGCAGATCGAAGCCACTGCGCGTGCAGTGGGGCATGACGCGTTGAAACTAGAAACTGGCAATGTGCTACATGCGGCGCATCGCCTCTATCAGCGCGCCGGGTTCACGTTATGCGGTCCGTTTGGCGACTACCCCGAAGCCGCCAGCTCGATCTTCATGGAAAAAGCGCTCTGACAGCGCTTATTTGCCCTTGTCGGTCGCAGCCTTCTTCTGGGCTGCCGCTTTCATCCGGGCCAAAAGCTCTGCCTTCTGGTCTTTGCGCTGATAGGGGTTTTTCTCGCTGCCGCGTTCGTTATGTTCGCGGTGACGGGGGGTGCCTTTTGCGGGCTTCGGTGCCCCGGCGGCTTTGTAATCCATGGCTGAACCTTTCTGAATTTCGGGTGTCTTGCCCGATTACGTGACATCATACAAGCAAGAGGCGGATTATGCATCTTCTCGCAGCAACACCAGGGGCGATTGACGACGGCAAAGAGGCCGTGGATCTGGGGCAGACGCCCGCTGATCTGGTGGTGATTTCCGCCGCTGATACCGAGCTTGCAGGCCTGTCAGAGGCACGTTCCGCGATGCAGGACCCACCGAGCTTGCGCCTTGGCAGCATGATGCACCTGACCCACCCAATGTCGGTGGATCTTCATATCGACGATTGCGCATCAAAGTCGCGGCTGGTGATCGCCCGCGTGCTGGGCGGCGTGGGCTATTGGAAATACGGGGCCGAGCAATACTCGGCGCGGCTGCGTGAGGTTGGCGTGCCATTGGTGCTGCTTCCCGGCGATGACAAACCAGATGCCGAGCTGCGCGCGCTCTCGACCGTGTCGGATGAGGATTACGATGCACTTTGGGCTTATCTGGTCGAAGGCGGACCCGAGAACGCCACACTGTTTTTGGACTATGCAAAGACGATGCTGGAGGGCGGAGAGAAGCCCGAAGCGGCCAAGCCGCTTTTGCGGGCTGGGGTCTATTGGCCCGGTTCAGGAGTGTCGGATCTGTCAGCGGCCCAAGCAGCATGGGCTGAGGGTGCGCCAATTGTGCCCGTCGTTTTCTACCGCGCGCTTGTGCAAGGTGCGGGTCTCAACCCAATCAACCGCCTTGTGAAATCCCTGCTGCGACAGGGTCTGAACCCGCTTCCGGTCTTTGTAGCGTCTTTGAAAGACCCGGTCTCGGTCGCCACGCTGGAAAGCCTGTTCATACAGGCCGCGCCCGATGTGATCCTGAACTGCACCTCTTTTGCTGTGGGATCGCCGCATCAGGATGAAGCGCATAAGAACACCAACCCACTTGCCGCGCCTTTCTGCAATAACGCACCAATTTTCCAGGTTGTATTGGCCGCATCTGGCGAGGCCGCGTGGGAAGAGGGGCTGGCGGGTCTGTCTGCCCGTGACATCGCCATGAACGTGGCCTTGCCCGAGGTGGACGGGCGCATCCTGTCCCGCGCAATCTCGTTCAAGGGCGAGGCGTTTTTTGACGAAGCCACAGAATGCCCGATTGCCACCTACCGCGCGCGGGGAGACAGGGTGCAGTTTGTGGCGGATCTAGCCGCCAGCTGGGCGCGTCTGCGTCGCGCGGATACCGCCAGCCGCAAGGTTGCGCTGATCATGGCGAACTACCCGAACAAAGATGGGCGGTTGGCCAATGGTGTAGGGCTTGATACGCCTGCGGCTGTGGTCCATGCGTTAGGACTGCTGTCGGGTGAAGGCTACTCTGTGGACAAGGCCCCTGCCGACAGTGATGCGCTAATGCAATCGGTAATGGCTGGCCCCACCAACTGGTTGGTGGACCGGGCGGAGCGGACAGGCGGTGTGCGCCTGTCGCTGGACGATTACATGACCCATTACAAGGCCCTTCCTTGGGCGCTGCGCGAAGCGGTTGAAACCCGCTGGGGTGTGCCGGAAAAGGATCCGTTCTTTGACGGGAGCTTTGCCCTTTCGGTATTGGAATACGGCAATGTCGTTGTCGGCGTGCAGCCCGCGCGCGGCTATAATATTGATCCGACGGAAACCTACCACTCCCCCGATCTGGTCCCGCCACACAACTACCTCGCCTTTTATTTCTGGCTGCGCCATGTGCATCAGGCCCACGCGATTGTGCATATGGGCAAGCACGGCAACCTCGAATGGCTGCCCGGCAAGTCGGTGGCGCTCTCCGAGGAATGCTGGCCCGAAGCCATCCTTGGTCCGCTGCCCCATGTTTACCCGTTCATCGTAAACGACCCTGGCGAAGGCACTCAGGCCAAGCGGCGCGCACAGGCGGTGATCATCGACCACCTGACGCCGCCGCTCACTCGTGCCGAAAGCTATGGACCTTTGCGTGACCTCGAAGCGCTGGTCGACGAGTATTACGAAGCCGCAGGCGTCGACCCACGCCGAATTGATCACCTGAAACGCGAGATCCTGTCGCTGACATCCGTGACTGGGCTGGATCAGGATGCGGGGCTGACTGGCGAGGATGAGGAAAGCGATCTGGCCAAACTGGATGCCTATCTGTGTGAACTGAAAGAGGCGCAGATCCGTGACGGGCTGCACGTCTTCGGTCAGTCGCCCGAAGGGGATCTGGAACGCGACTTGGCCATTGCGCTTTTGCGCGTACCGCGTGGTGAGGGCAAAGGCGGAGACGCCTCTCTGATCCGCGCCTTGGCCGAAGATTGTGGCGTCGACATAGATCCGCTCGATTGTGACATGGCCGCCATCTATGAAGGTCCGCGCCACAAATTCCTGCACGCCGTCGATACAACCCCGTGGCGCAGCAATGGGGACACGGTGGAGCGGCTGGAGAAACTGGCGCAGCTTGCGGTAGGTTGGTCGGAAACACCAGAATATTTCAACGCCACCCGTCCGGTGCTGGAAACACTGCACGGGGTGGTCCTGCCTGCGGTGCGTGTCTGTGGTCCGGCAGAGGGGGAGGGGCTTCTCACCGCCCTCAAGGGGCAGTTCGTTGCCCCTGCGCCATCCGGCGCGCCCACACGTGGGCGTCTGGACACGCTGCCCACTGGGCGCAATTTCTTCTCGGTGGACAGCCGTGCTGTGCCCACTCCGACCGCATGGGCGCTGGGCTGGAAATCAGCGTCGCTTCTTATCGATAAACACCTGCAAACCCATGGGGACTGGCCGCGTACGATGCTGGTCACCGCTTGGGGCACGGCGAACATGCGCACCGGGGGCGATGACATTGCGCAGGCGATGGCCCTGATGGGCGTGAAGCCGAAATGGGACAGCGCCAACCGTCGTGTAACCGGTTTCGAGGTGATCCCAGTGACCGCGCTGGGGCGCCCTCGTGTGGATGTGACCCTGCGTGTGTCGGGCTTCTTCCGCGATGCTTTCCCGCAGCTGATTGCGCTTTATGACAGTGCAGCGCGCGCTGTGCAGGGGATGGATGAACCGGACGATATGAACCCAGCCGCAGCACGCGTGCGCGCGGGCGAAAGCGTGCATCGGGTCTATGGATCGAAACCCGGTGCTTATGGTGCCGGGCTTCAAGCAATGATCGATGAACGGCTCTGGGCGGATAAGGCTGATCTGGCTGACGCGTACCTCGAATGGGGCGGTTATGCCTATGGGGCTGCCACCGAAGGCGCGCGCGACCGGGAGGGGTTTGAACAACGCCTCAGTCAGACTGAGGCGATTGTGCAAAACCAGGACAACCGTGAGCATGATCTTCTGGACAGCGACGATTACTACCAGTTCGAAGGGGGCGCGGCGGCAGCCGTATCAACACTTCAGGGACAAGACCGCCCGATCTATCACAACGACCATTCCCGCCCGGAACGCCCGGTGATCCGCACGCTGGAAGATGAAATCGGTCGGGTGGTGCGTTCGCGCGTGGTGAACCCGAAATGGATCGAGGGCGTGAAACGCCACGGCTACAAGGGTGCTTTCGAAATCGCCGCCACGGTGGATTATATGTTTGCCTTCGCCGCCACGACAGGAGCGGTTCGCAGCCATCACTTCGACCTCGTCCACGCAGCCTTTATCGAAGATGGCGAAACACGGGACTTCATCGAAGAGCACAACGCACCCGCAATGAAAGAAATCCTTGAGCGCCTGAAAGAAGCGATGGATCGCGGCCTCTGGCAACCACGCTCCAATTCCGCCCGTGCCATGCTGGAGGAGCTTGCATGACACCCCGCCTTGCCTCGGCCGAAGACGCGAATTGGATCATCGCCCTGATCCGCCGCGTTTTTGCCGAGCATGACGGACGCATTGATCCCCCCAGCTCGATGCACCGAATGACTGTGGCCGATGTGCAGGCCCAGATGACCGATGGCGAGATCTGGGTGATTGGGCAAGAAGCCTGTCTGTTTCTCACACCTCAAGAAGAAGCACTCTATCTCAGCAAACTGACAGTCGCCCCTGAAGCGCGCGGCAAAGGGTACGCGCGGTTGTTGGTCAGGCAGGCCGATTGTCATGCCCAGGCGCTCGGCAAACCCCGCCTGCGCCTGCAAACTCGCGTGGAGCTTACGGATAACCACGCGATCTTTCGGGCCTTTGGGTTTGAACAGGTTGGCTCCACCCGTCATTCGGGATTTGATCGCACCACGTCGCTCACCTTTGAGAGGCCCGTAAAATCTTAGCTTTTTTCTTGCCGAAAATACCTCGGGGTGAGCCTCGAAGAGGCGAGGGGCAGCGCCCCTTTTGTGTGAAGGTATGAGATCAAAGTGACACTCTTGTAGGATAATGTGGCGGACGCTACTTACTGCCGTGCTGAAATTGGTGTGCATTCGATGTTTTCCATCACCACCCGATTGTCATCTTGGTGCCACCCGTCCTGTATTTCACAATCCAGATCCACACGGACCGGTTTCGGGACCGGAGGCAATGTTCCGTCACAGTCCAGCTGCGCGCGCTGTATCCCCTGATCACCCGTCAGGCTGCCCTCACGGATTGGGCAACCCGTGGCCATTTCGATTGCAATCTTGGCGCGGCGCAAAACAGAGGAAACCTTGGGGACGGCTTCGAAATTCACCCGATAACTCTCGACCCAATCCTCGCGCTGATGGATCTTGAAACGTGCACCTTCGACGGTGATATCGTGCGTCAGGGTTTCCCGGTGGCGAAACTCCGGGCTGGGGCTGTCGCAAGCTATGAGGGCCGTGGTGAGGACGAGAGGAGCTATCTGTTTCAGTGGTGAAAACGGCATTGTTTCGGCTCTGCATTCAGTGAAGTCGGGATCCCCCTAAAGGTCGGTCCAATTGGTTAAACTTTCGTTAATATACGGGGGCTGCGACTGCTGTTGAGTTTGCACCGCAAATTTCCATGACTGCTCGGGATATCCCCCTGAACAGGCGTCATTTCCGGCGCATCGCAGGATTGGCGCAGCCTGCGGAATGCTCCTCCCCCGAAACGCTGACCTGAGGACCCTTTTCGAGCCCCTGTTTCGCTTGCATCCCGGGCCTCAAACCGCGACAGTGACTGAGCGAAGGATCGAAAATGTGAGCCGCCGAATGACCGTTTCCACCGACATCACCGGACGTTGCCTGTGTGGGCAGGTGGGCTTTGCCTTTCAGGGCACGCCTTTCATTCAGGTGATCTGTCATTGCGACAGCTGCCGCCGTGCTGCTGGCGCAGCGACGGTTGGGTTTTTGGGGTTGAAGGATGGCCAATGGCGATGGACCGGCAGGCCCCCCTCCACCTTTCGAAGCTCTCCCGGTGTTCAGCGCCATTTCTGCCCCACATGCGGGTCTGCGCTGGGCTTTCAGGGAGAAACCTATCCGGGGCAGTTCTATGCCCATGCCACAGCGCTTTCTGATCCGTCGCTATTTGTGCCGACAGCCCATGTGCACCATGATGAGATTCTGGCTTGGGCGCCTCCCGCCGACAACCTGCCTCGCCACCTGACAACTGCTGAATTGCTTTAAGGAACCGCCATGTCTGAGAAACCTCCCGTCGATCCCGAACGTCACGCAATGAAGATGGCCAAGAAAAAGGCCGCGCGCGATAAGATCATGGCCACCAAGACCGATAAAAAAGGTCTGGTGATTGTGCATACCGGCAAGGGCAAAGGAAAAAGTTCGGCCGCCTTCGGCATGATTTTCCGCTGCATCGCTGCCGACATGAAATGCGCTGTGGTGCAATTTATCAAAGGCGGGATGCAGTGCGGTGAACGTGATCTGATCACCGAGAAATTCAGCGATATCTGTGAATTTTACACGATGGGCGAAGGGTTCACCTGGGAAACTCAGGACAAGACCCGTGACACCGAAATGGCGCAGGCAGCATGGGAGAAATCAAAAGAACTCATCCGTGATCCGGCCAACAAGATGGTGCTTCTGGATGAAATCAACATCGCAATCCGCTATGGTTATGTGGATGTGGCTGACGTGGTGGCCTTCCTGTCGGAAGAAAAGCCCGAGATGACACATGTGGTCCTGACCGGGCGCAACGCTGCGGAAGACCTTATTGAAATCGCGGACCTCGTGACCGAAATGGAGCTGGTCAAACACCCGTTCCGATCAGGCATCAAGGCGCAGCGTGGGGTGGAATTCTGATCCCATTTGGTCCGCCTGGCTTTTTTAAAGGAGGATAATATGCCCCAATTTTATATGGCCTATCACGTGACCGGCGCGATGGGGGATGCAGATGCACAGGCGGACAATCAAGCCCGTTACAAGGCTTGGATGGAAAAACATGCTGGCGCCCTTGTTGTGCCAGCCCAGCCACTTGGGCCGCAATGGACCATTACCGCTGAAGGAGCAGAGGAAGGGTTCGAAGGGTCCATGATGGGGTATTCCGTGCTTGAGGCAGCGGATCTTGATGCCGCCATCGCGATCGCCAAGGAATGCCCTTTCTGTGAGATGGGCAATCTGCAATTGGCGGAAATGATGACAATGCCGGGAAAATCGTAACCGCCCTCATTTTCTGGTCCAAAATATCCCGGGGTGAGCGAGCATGTCTCGCGAGGGGCGGCGCCCCTCAGGCTCATCCCGCAGGGATGAGCCACCCCCGTCACAAAGTAGCCCGACATAAATCTACTGCGTGCAGGTGTTCCAACAGCGCTTGATCCTCAAATCGCATCCCGCAGTTTGGACATCAGGAGGCTGAGGTTTTTCTCGTATCGTTCACTGATCAGCCGTCCGGTTTCGTCAAACTCTTTCCGACTTCCTGCCACGGCAATGTCTGGTCCTAACACCAATTGCGGCTGAAACGGCGCCATGGCTGCCACCAAAGACGCTTGTGCACGTTCCCCGCCCGCGCGGCCTGCTGCCGCTGACATCAGCGCCACAGGTTTGCCCACCCATGGCTGAGGTTTTACCCGGCTGACCCAGTCGAGCGCATTTTTCAGCACCCCCGAGAGCATCTTATTGTATTCCGGTGTAGAGATGATCACGGCATCCGCGGCGCGGATCTGCTCCACCAGCAGCATAACAGGAGCGGGAATTCCGTCGCCATCTTCCAGATCGCCATTATAAAGTGGCATGTTCAGGTCGGCCTCGTCATAGGTGCATTCCCCAAATACCCGCGCAGCATTGCGCAGGAGCATCCGGTTGGTCGACCCTTTGCGCAATGCTCCTGACAGCCCAAGCAATTGAACCATGACACTCGTCCTTCCTGTTTCGCTCCGTCAAACATGGGAACAGCAGCAGAAAGGATCAAGCCGTTCCCTTGGCCAGATGATGGATTAGCTGTGGAGCGCGTTGGAAACTTCAATCAGATTTCCATCTGGATCACGCAGATAGAGCGATAGAATTGGCCCAGTGGCGCCGGTTCGCCGCACCGGTCCTTCTTCAATTCGGATCTCATGTGCTTGAAGATGTTGACGCCACTCATCCAAATCCCGATCTGACAGGAAACAAAGATCAGCAGATCCCGGAGCTGGCAGGGCGGCTTTTGGATCAAATGGCCCATCTGCCGGGTGCAGGTTAATCTTCTGTGCACCAAATGAAAGCGCCCATCTCGTGCTGCCATCTGCGGGCTCAAACGACACCGCCCGCATCCCCAAGATGTCTTCGTAAAACCGGATCGTGGCTTGCAGGTCGGCCACGGTCAGGACAAGGTGGTCTAACATGGATACTGTCGGCATCGGCCTTTCCCCGGCTGTGTGCCCTCAGGCTGACAGGAGGGCGTTTGGGATGCAAGACAAAGGCACTGAATTTGAAACCCTGACCGATCCTATGAACCCGGTTAGGACAGCAACCCTCTTTACCGCACTGGGACTTGGCACGCCCCCTGCCGTAGGCGAACCATTGCCTCCGTTTTTTCATCAATTACATTTCTGGAATGCACTGCCGCCCGAGCAGTTGGGTCGGGACGGGCATCCAAAAGTGGGCGGGTTGATCCCCGATATGGGGCTGCCGCGTCGCATGTGGGCGGGGGGGCGGCTTGCTTTTCGCGCACCATTGCTGGCGGGTGTGGAAGCGGAAAAGACCACTTGGTTGGAGCATGCCGAACAAAAGCAGGGCCGCACTGGCCCGCTTGGTTTTGTCACGCTGCGCCACGAGATCCGGCAGGATCATGAGCTGAAAATCACCGAATGGCAGGATCTGGTCTATCGTGAAGATCCCTCACCTGACGCCCCAAAGCCCAATCCGCAACCGGCCGCTGAGGATGAAGACAGCGAGGAAAGCTGGCAGTTTTCGTCGACACTTCTGTTTCGCTATTCCGCCCTGACCTTCAACGGGCATCGGATCCACTACGACATTGATTACGCCCGCGACGTCGAGGGATATGCAGGGCTGGTGGTCCACGGTCCGCTTCTGGCGCAGCTCCTGATGCTCAAGGCCGAGCGTGAACTTGGCCCACTTTCCGGTTTTCGCTTCCGCGCCATGTCGCCGGTTTTGCACACAGAGGGGGCCACGCTTTGCCGCAAAGGGCAGGTCTTATGGGTGCGCGGACATGACGGGCGGCTCTGCATGTTGGCCGAAGCAGAGCTTTAAAGGCTTGCCTCCACCCGGAACCGCTCTGGTATCCGATCTTCGCCTTCCAGCACCAGATCAGCCATGACCTCTGCCACATTGGGGGCCATGCCAAACCCGATCTTGAACCCGCCATTGGCGATATATTCCTGATCTCGTCCCGGCCAGAGGCCAAGCATGGGCGCCCGACTGCGCGCACGTGGCCTGAGCCCCGCCCAGCGTTCGATCACCGGGGCGGCGCGTAGTACCGGCAGGACCTCGCCGGCCTTGAGTAGAATGTCGTCCAAAAGCTCGTCGGTTTCATCTGGCGAGGCATAGTCCCGCTCAGAGGTTGATCCGACCGCCACGGTCCCGTTTTCATGCGGCACAATCAGCACCGGCCCAGCCGCCACCTGCGCCATGCCGCGCGCGTCCAATCCCAACAGGGCGGCTTGGCCTTTGACGCCATTACCAACCTGCTTGTCGCGTTCGGCAGACAGGGTTTGCAACCCGGCAAGTCCGGTGGCCCAAATCACGCGCCCCTGTGCAGGCGCGTCACCGATCACAACCTCTCCACCCAAGGCCTGAATGGCACTGGCCATCGCATTACAGGCGGATCGAGGATGAATGCGGGCACTGAGGGTGTCGTGAATCAGCCGGCCGGTCTCAGATTGGGGAGACCAATCCCCTCCGGTGGCCTCGACCACCTCCCAGCGGGCCATGCCCTGCCAGCATTCCCGCGCCGTCTGCGCTCGCTCCCGCGCCAGTTCCAACCCACGTTCAGTGTCAATCGGTTGCAACCGCCCAACACGCCCATAGCCCGTAGGCAGACCTGACAACTCGGCGGCCCGCTGCCAGAAAGCCTCGGCCATGATCAGGCTTTGAAACTGAAATTCCTTGATGTCATTCCAGTTTTCCGGTGCATGGGGCGCCAACATGCCGACCACACCACCAGAGCAGCCTGCGGCAACCCCCGTGCGTTCAATCACCCGCACCTTCGCCCCGCGCAAAGCACAGGCAAATGCCACGCTCAACCCGAACACACCAGCGCCCATCACGGTCACATCCACTGTTGCCAAAACGGACATCCTTCCTCATTGTCGCCCAGTTGCACCCACTCATAGGCGATCGGATGGGACAGGACCAGACAGCGAAGCTCGAATGGAAAGAAAGCGGCGTTCCCGTCGCGACACGTTTTGACGACCCGTATTTCAGTCTGGAAAACGGGCTGGATGAAACGCGGCATGTGTTCTTGGCGGGAAATGACCTGCCAGCGCGGTTTCGACCGGGATTCCATGTGGCAGAACTCGGGTTTGGAACCGGGTTGAATATGTTGGCGACGCTGATGGCTTGGCAGGCGGCAGGTGCTCCTGAAGGGGTGCGCTTTACCTCCTTTGAGGCTTTTCCGATGAGCGTGGCTGATGTTAGTAGAGCGCTTGAGGCGTTCCCCGAGGCACGTGCCTTGGCGGACCCTTTTCTTGACGCATGGGGAGCGGGAAGACGCCTGTTTGACGTTCACGGTCTGAGTGTTGAAGTGGTCGAAGGCGACGCGCGCAAAGAACTAGGTCGCTGGACCGGACATGCGGATGCATGGTTTCTGGATGGGTTTTCGCCTGCCAAGAACCCGGAGCTGTGGGGCGAAGACCTCATGACCGAGATTGGCCATCACACTGCGCCCAATGGCACGTTTGCGACATATACTGCCGCCGGTTTCGTACGGCGCGCGCTAGACGCCGCTGGTTTTGACGTGGAACGTTCGCCCGGATATGGGCGCAAGCGGCATATGAGCCGTGGGATCCTGCGCCCACGGGAGATCTGATGGAGCAAAACACTCGCATTGGCATCTGGCTGATGGTGGCAGCAACCTTCGTTTTTGCAATGCAGGACGGGATCTCGCGTCATCTGGCCGGAGAATACAATGTCTGGATGGTGGTAATGATCCGCTATTGGTTCTTCGCCGCATTTGTCGTGTGGCTGACCCGGCGATCAGGCGGTTTGCGCAATGCGTTGCGCCCGGCAAAGCCTGTGTTGCAGATATTTCGCGGCGCTCTGCTAGCGTTGGAAATTTGTGTCACGGTTCTGGCCTTCACGCTGTTGGGCTTGGTGGAAAGTCACGCAGTTTTTGCCTGTTACCCACTGATTGTTGCTGCGCTCTCTGGTCCCGTACTTGGAGAAAAAGTGGGCTGGAGACGTTGGGCCGCGATTGCAGTTGGCTTTATCGGTATTCTGATCATTTTAAAGCCAGGTTTCGGGGTCTTTGCCCCCGAAGCGATTGTCCCACTCGTCGGCGCAGCAATGTTTGCGCTTTACGGTCTTTTGACCCGCTATGCCTCGCGCTTTGACAGCACACAGATCAGTTTCTTCTGGACCGGCATCACCGGCGCCATTGTGATGACCGCAATCGGTGCCTGGTTCTGGGAGCCAATGAGCGGTGGTGATTGGATCTGGATGATTGTTCTTTGCATAACAGGTGTTCTGGGGCACTGGCTCTTGATCAAATGCTATGAAATGGCCGAAGCCAGCGCTGTGCAGCCTTTTGCCTATCTGCAGCTCGTATTTGTATCGACCCTTGGTGTGGCGGTGTTTAACGAAGTGATTGAAACAAATGTCATTATCGGAGCGGTGATCGTTGTTGCGGCTGGGGTATTCACGTTGCAGCGGACCCGCAAAGCGACATAGCCCATCCTATTGCTTCAGTTCCCTGGAAAGTCGCATGGGTTCGGTCTTGCCGGTCAATCGGGCGCGATAAACCGGCAGGCTTTCGGTCACGCGCATCACATAGTTACGGGTTTCGCGAAATGGGATATGCTCGATCCAGTCAACGATGTCGGTGCTTCGCGCGCGTGGATCCCCGAGCCGTTCCGACCAACTGCGGGACCGTCCTGGACCGGCATTATATCCCACCGCAATCAATACCGGGTTGCCGTCGAAATCCTCGATGAGTTTTGCAAGATATTCCGATCCGAGCCGCGTATTGTAGGCGGAATCCTGAGTGAGGCGAGATTTGGAATATGAGATGTCCAGCCGTTTTGCCATATCCTTGGCGGTGCCGGGCATGAGCTGCATCAGGCCCCGTGCGCCAACCCCAGATACCACTTCCGGATCAAATTCGCTTTCGCGCCGCGCGATGGCAAGCTCCAGCGCCCGAGGAACCCCTGCGTTGCCTCGACCAATGTCCGGCGTGGGGAAATAGGGGCGGTGCAGGATCCAGCCCTGACGGGCAGCATATTTGGCGATCATGACACGCAGATGAGGCTCGTCCATACTTTCGGCCCAGCCAGCCAGATGTCCAATTTCATCGCGGGTCAGGCGTTCGGCCAGATGCACGGTAAACCGTTCCGTCCAATATAGTTCGCCTGTGGACTGCAACAGTCGTGCGGCTTGCATCACTGAGGTGGACCAGAAACCCTGCGCTTTGAAATCGCGATGGCGTTCCTGTCCGGTTAGGGCAGGATCCATTGGAATGCCAGCTTTCTCGGCGGCCAGCTGCCCGTAGAAACTGGTCTGGTATTTGGCCCCTTCCGTATAGGCCAGTTTTGCCTCTGTTGCGTTCCCCATTGCCTCATGGGCGCGGCCGATCCAATATCCTGCGCGGCCAAGTGAAATTGGCGTAAAGACACCTGCGCGAAACCGTTTGAAATGGTAAAGCGCGGTTTCTGCGTCGTTCAATTTGCGCAGCGATATATAACCGGCAAGCCACTCAAGGTCGTTGTAATTTGACCCTTCCGACATCTGGTGCATCGAAGCCAGCCGGTATGCTTGTTTGGGTTTTCCATCCCGCATGGACCAGCGCGCAAGAACGCGTCGCCAGCTGCCCCAGCGCTCCGGTTCGCCTAGGGATCTCAACGATTTTGAGCGTTCGAGCAGCAGGTCTGTCGCATCCTGATTTCGACCTTTTCCTGCCCGCCAGAGAAACCGCTCATAGGCAAGACCGGGATCATCAGCCAGCGATGACGGCACCGCACTGATCAGCCCGTCAACGCCATCTTGTTTGCGGCGCAGCGCGATCTTTGCGCGGGCCAAACTGGCCTGACTTTTGCTCAGAAGCGGCAGCATCCGCGATGCATCTTTGGTATTGCCACGCCAGAGCATGTTTTCGGTCCGGACCCGATGAGAGCCTTTGAGGATTTCGGGGTAACGAGACACAAAAGCGTTGTGTTCGTCTTCGTCCATCGACAGAGAGTGCCATGCCGCGATCAACACGTCACGCTCCCCGTCCTGTCCGGTAGCTTTCAGCGCCTCAGCCAGACGAAGGGCCCCTCGCCCTGTTTGTGGTGGCTGGTCCTTGAAAAAGGCCAGCACCGGGGCAGGGGTGCCGCCACGCGGGATATTTCTCTCGGAACGTTTGCGCAGAAGTTTCAACCCCGGCCAATCGGCGCGACGCTCAAGAAACGCCCGCGTTTCACCAAACGAACCTTCGCCTTGGCGCAACCGGTGCCACTCTACAATGTCGAAAACAAGGGCGCCCCCGGCACGTGCTTTGGTCTGAGCTGCAGGCCAATCCTCGGTTCTGGAAAGCGCAATCGCCTCTTTCAACGCAGTGACAGAAGCCGCATCCTGAGCCTGTGCAGGACCGGTTCCAAGCAGAAATAGCGCAGCTAGCGCCGAGAACATGTGATAAATTCGTGCAATCATGGGCGAAATCTAATCGGACACGCTGTTAGTTCAACACACATTCTTGGCATTTCTATCGAACCCGGCTAGTTTCCGCCGCGTTTGTGGGGCGATTCAGTAAGACCCCGCCATAACTGACAACAAACAAAGGAGCGTGTCATGTTCAAAGGAAGTCTTCCTGCCCTGGTCACGCCGTTCAAGGACGGCGCAGTGGATTTCGACGCGCTCAAACGCTTGGTCAACTGGCAGATCGACGAAGGGTCGAACGGTTTGGTACCAGTGGGCACAACCGGCGAAAGCCCGACTCTGAGCCACGAAGAACATGAAGCGGTGATCGAGGCGGTGGTGGAAACCGCTGCGGGCCGCGTGCCGGTCATCGCCGGGGCCGGGTCCAACAACACTGTGGAAACCCTGCGCTTCATGGAACACGCCAAGCGCGTGGGGGCGACCGCTGGTCTGGTGGTCACACCTTACTACAACAAGCCGACCCAGCGTGGACTGATCCACCACTTCCGCACCGTGGCGGATGCCGTGGACCTGCCGATCGTGATCTACAATATCCCCGGACGATCCGTCGTGGACATGTCACCCGAGACCATGGGCGAACTGGCCCAGCACAAGAACATCGTAGGTGTGAAAGACGCCACCGGCGATCTGGCACGGGTGAGCTTTCAGCGCATGTCTTGCGGCAAGGATTTCATCCAGCTGTCGGGTGAAGACGCTACCGCGCATGGGTTCAATGCCCAAGGTGGGCAAGGTTGTATCTCGGTCACGGCAAACGTGGCGCCGCGTCTGTGTGCCGACATGCAGGCGGCCACTCTGGACGGCGACTATACCAAAGCGCTTGAGATTGCCGACAAGCTGATGCCGCTGCACAAGGCGATCTTTATGGAGCCGGGCACTTGCGGCGCGAAATACGCACTGTCGAAACTGGGCGTCTGTTTGGAGGAGGTACGTTCACCGCTGGTCGGGCTGTCGGATGAGACCAAATCAGCATTGGATGATGCGATGCGTCACGCAGGCTTGATCAACTGATCCGGCATATCAAGTTTAGAAGGCGCTCCAATCGGGGCGCCTTTTTTATTTGGAGTGTCGAATTTCCGGAATGACTGCATCCACTTCGATTTCCACCAGCCATTCAGGATTAACAAAGCGGCTGACCGCCATGATTGTGTCGACCGGACGCGAATCCGTGCAATAGGCTTTCCGTGCCTCAATGGCGTCTTTCCAAAGGTCGATATCTGTAAGGATAACCCGTGTCCTGACGATATCCTCAATCCCTGACCCCGCCTGTTCCAAGGCCGCTTTGATGATTTCGAAGCACTGGGTCGTTTGTGCAAAGACATCCCCGACGCCGACTGTTTTCCCATCTTCGTCGACCGGGGCGGTTCCTCCGACTGCGATGAAGTTTCCGACTTTGACCGCACGGCTGAAGCCGACGATTTCTTCCATTGGATTCCCATTTGAGATCAGAACGCGACCGCCGGGCATGGTGCATCTCCTTTTCAGCAATGTCTTCATATTAGCATATTCGAAGAGCTGGCGTTGCGGGTGGTATTTCGACCTTTCGCATTGGACCTCTGCGTGACAGAGTGCGCAGGACATAAGGAGTGACCCATGTCCGAAATCCGAGAAGGCGAAATTGCCTTGCCGTTTGATCCGGCGGACGAGGCCGGCCCCTTGGTAGCCTTTATCGGCAAGGTGCGCAGCCCGTGGGAGAAGGGCACCGCCCCTGGCAATTTAGCGGGTGCCCGTGAACGTGGGGGCGAATTCGCAATTGTGCTTGATCCGCGATATCAGCAAGGGCTCGAAGGGCTGTCGGTCGGACGTCATATCATCGTGATGTATTGGATGGATCGCGGGCGGCGCGACTTGATTGTGCAATGCCCGCGTCACACAAATGGCCCACGTGGGGTGTTTTCCCTGCGCTCTCCGGTGCGACCCAATCCAATTGCTCTGGCAACCGTGAAAATTACCTCGATCAAAGGAAATCGGATCGGGATTGACGCCATAGATTGTTTTGATGGCACACCCGTGGTGGACATCAAGCCCTGGATTGCCACCATTGATCAGCCGCAAGACGGGGTGCAGTGCTAGAGAGGCTGGACACTGGCCACGCCAACCCCTACATCCGATTTATGGCTAAGAAGAAGAAATCCGTAAAAGAAGATGGCAACTACAAGGTGATCGCGGAAAATCGCCGTGCGCGGTATGATTATGCGATCGAAGATGACATCGAATGCGGGATTGTCCTGCAAGGGTCCGAGGTGAAATCCCTTCGGACTGGTGGGTCGAATATCGCAGAAAGCTATGCGGCGGTTGAGGATGGTGAACTTTTTCTGACCAACGCCTATATCGCGCCATATAAACAGGCGGTGACCTGGGGGCATCTGGAGCGTCGCAAGCGCAAGCTATTGGCCTCTCGGCGCGAGATCGCCCGGATGTGGAAAGCAACCCAGCGCGAGGGGATGACCCTTGTGCCGATGGTTATGTATTTTAACCACAAGGGTCTGGTGAAGATCAAAATCGGTATCGCGAAGGGTAAGAAAGCCCATGACAAGCGGGCGACTGAGGCCAAGCGCGATTGGGGCCGGCAAAAGCAACGCCTGTTGCGTCACGGCGAATAAGATTTGAATTCTTGAACTGAGTGCCCTCGCCACTGGCTCGGGCCGCGCGGCGGCGATGGCTCATCTGCGATGAGCCTGAGGGGCGCTGCCCCTCGCGAGCGGGCTCGCCCTCCCCGAGGTATTTATTGCAAGAAAAAGCTCAGGTGAGGTCAAACCCTGCATAGGGTAGGAACTGGATTGGTGTGCCGGGGGTGATGTCTTGTGCGTCGTCTGACAGTTCCACCAATCCTGTGGCCCAGGCGAGGCCAGAGATGCGGCCGGACCCTTCGGATTTGAACGCTTCGACCCGGCCATCTTCTCCGATCCGTGCACGCAGGTATTCACGACGCCCTGCTTTCTTTTTCTTCGAAAAGGCCGCGGGCAGGGTCATGGCCATCGGATCGAGCCACCCTCCCCCCGCGAGCACGGAAAAGGCGGGGCGGGCGAAAATCAGCGTGGTGACGAGGGCGGCAACCGGATTGCCGGGCAGGCCGAAGACAGGTGTCGTGCCCCATTGGGCAAGGGCCAACGGGCGGCCCGGTTTGATTGCGATGCGCCAGTGGTGCAGCGAACCGGTTTCCTGGAGCAGGGCAGACACGTGATCTTCGTCCCCGGCGGAGGCCCCGCCCGAGGTGAGGATCACATCCGCTTTTTCCGCTCCAGCGTCGAACGCGTCGCGCAAGGCATCGCGGTCATCGGACACATGGCCCAGATCAACCGGGATATATCCCCATGTTTCGGCAAGCGAGAGCAGCATTGGGCGATTGGCATCATATGTGCGGGCCACGTCTAGGGTGCTGCCGGGGGCGGCGAGTTCATCTCCGGTCGAAAGCACCCCAACGCGTAGAGGGGTGCGTGTTTCTACTTCGGAAAGTCCAAGGGCAGAGAGAAGTGCAATATCTGGGGCGCGCAGCTTGTGACCCATTGGGAGGGCCAATTTGCCAGCCTCGACATCTTCGCCCGCAGCTCGGGCATTGGCACCGGGTTTTGGGGCGGAGGGGAAGCTCACTGTGTCGCCCGTTAAGGTCACATCCTCCTGAAGCACCACGGTGTCCACGCCCTTGGGAAGCAGTGCGCCGGTCAGGATGCGGATGGCGTGGCCCGGGGGAACCGTGCCTTCAAATGGTCCGCCTGCTGCTGCGCGCCCTTCAACCAGCGGTAAGGTGATCTGTGTTTCGGATGGAAGGCTCGCGTGCGCAAACGTGTATCCATCTACGGCGGAGTTGGCACCCGGAGGATTGGACCGCAGGGCCATATGGTCGCGGGCCAAAATACGCCCGCGGGCTTTGTCTGTAGGGATTGTCTCAGGGCCGGTCACCGGAGCGAGCCGATCCCGTAGGGTCGCAAGCGCTTCATCCACGGGAGTCCAGTGTACGCCAGGAGGCAGAGCAAAACAGTCGTTCTTTAGGCCAGCGGCTTTGGGGACAGGCCGAGGGGCAAGCCCAGTTTCCTCTGCGATGAAATCGGCAATCGCGCTGGTGTCGTCGAGATCGAAAAGGGGGCAGGGCAGGTCGGTGGGCGTGTGATCGGCGGCGACGGCACGAACGGTGGGGTTTTCGCGGGCGATCAATGGCTGACCGGTTTCTGCGCGGCAGGCCTCGATCTTGGGGTGGGAGGCAGATTTGAACCCCTCAACGATCACAAGATCACAAGGCTGCAGGCGCTTCAGCAACGTATCGAGATCAGGTTTCGGGGTGTCCCGAAGCTCATGCAATTGGGCAATGCGCGCATCACTGACCAGCACCACCTCTTGCGCGCCTGCAATGCGGTGGCGATGGGTGTCCGTGCCTTTACGCTCAAGATCCACGCCGTGATGCGTGTGTTTCAAGGTCGAAACAGTCAGCCCGCGTGCCGTGAATTCGGCCACCAACCGCTCCACCAGCCCGGTCTTGCCGGAGTTCTTCCATCCGGTGATGCCGAAAATACGTGCCATGTCAGTTGGCTCCTTTCAGGAGAGCCTCAGCCCGTTCCAGATCTTCGGGTGTGTTGACATTGAAAAACGGGTCAAACGGGTCGGGGTCATAGGGGGCGAGGGCGGCGCCGTGTTTGTCGGTCCAAAGGACCACCTTACGCAATCCATCCTTGAGAGCAGCGCGCAGATCATCACGCAGATCTACCGGCCAGAGGCCAAATGTGGGTTGGCGCATGGGGCCGCGATCTGGATCATTTGTGGCAGCGAGCGCAATGGGGGTACCCTCTGCCTTTGCGGCGGCGATCAGGCGCGCGCCAAGATCTGTCGGGAAAAACGGTGTGTCGGCAGCGGCGGATAGTATGTGGGTTGCACCTTGCTCGGCCGCCCAATCCAACCCCGCAAGGACACCGGCAAGCGGGCCCGCAAATCCTTCGATGCTGTCGGATAGAACAGGCAGGCCAGTATCGGCGAAACGCGAAGCATCGCCATTGGCATTCAGCGCCAAGGTGTCGACCTGTGGGGCGAGGCGGGTGATCACATGCTCAAGTAGGCTCTTGCCGCCCAATTCCAACCGTCCCTTGTCGAGTTGCGCCTCTTCGCTGCCACCCATTCGTGTGGCGAGCCCTCCGGCGAGGATCACACCGTAGACTTTATTATTGGGCATCGTCATTTCGCAGGTTTCATCCAAGCCGTGACATCATCCACGAATTTGGCTTCATCTTCTATGATTGACTTCGGAATTGAAATAGGCTGACCGCCGCTCAAAAGAACAACGCACTCTTTGGTCTGTAAGAAGTCATCAATAGTGTGCCATGGGGCCTTGACCATTTTCCCACCACGGCAGGACTTTATTCCGTGCGAGTTTACTGCAACGTTCATTTGACCGCGCATGCTCGGCATATGCTTAATGTTTCGGATCATTGTGACAGCTGTTATGCGTTGCCAACCCCAGATGATAATTGAACCGATGGCGATAGAAATAACAATTTGCCAAACTGGAAGGATGGTATCATCAAAGATTAGTTCACGGAGAATATAGCCGATTGCGACGGCACCAGAAGCTATAAATGTCTGAAACAAAATCCCAACTAAGTGAAATTTGATTGGATAGTGATACCTAAGTACTATGCGCTGAGCAATTCTTGCGGCTCGCAAACTCTGAGTGTCTGTCAGTTCGTATGTGAACTCATAACTCATGCGCTTCCCTTCCGACGGTGTTTCTTTTCCTCAGTTGGTGCGTGGGCGGGATCCATGTCTCGGATCAGACGGTCTGCGCCGGACAGGCAGGTGAAGCGCTGGCCACGCATCCGACCAATCAGCGTCAGTCCGATCTCTTGCGCGATTTCCACGCCCCAAGCAGTGAAGCCGGAGCGCGAGACAAGCACGGGGATGCCCATCTGCGCGGTCTTAATCACCATTTCCGAGGTCAGCCGCCCGGTGGTATAGAGGATCTTGTCCGCCCCATCGATGCCTTCGGCCAGCATCCAGCCTGCCACCTTGTCGACCGCGTTGTGGCGCCCCACGTCCTCCATATAGACAAGCGGACGCTCGCCCTGACACAAGACAGTGCCGTGGATCGCTCCTGCTTCCAAATAGAGCGACGGGGTGCGGTTGATCTTGTTGGCAAGCGTATAAAGCCATGATGTGCGCAACTCGGTTGTGGGAAGGGTCAGACCCTCCAGCCCTTCCATCATGTCGCCAAAGACCGTGCCGACCGCGCAACCGGACGTGCGGGTTTTACGAGCGAGCTTGTCTTCGAAATCAGTCTCAACGGCGGTGCGCACAACCACTGTGTCCAGTTCCTCGTCATAATCGACGCCGGTGATTTGATCGTTATCCGACAGCATGCCCTGATTGCGTAAAAACCCCATGGCGAGGTAGTCGGGGTAATCCCCGATGGTCATGGCAGTCACAATCTCACGGCGGTTGAGAAAAATCGTCAGCGGGCGTTCTTCAACCACATTTGCGGTCACGTCATCCCCGTGTTCATCCACGCCGATCACCGCGCGGGTCAGGCGGGCGGCAGTGGGATCTGGGGCGATGATGTAGTCGTCGCTTGGATCGATTTTAGACATATTGCATCCTTGCTCTTGCCCCTTCCGGGCATATGAGCAATTTAGGGTTTGATGGAACAAAGTGTCACCCCCAAAACCGCCTTTTTGCGCGGATCGCGCGATGCGCTGCCCTTCCTGCTGGTGGTGGGGCCATTTGCGCTGCTTTTTGGTGTGGTTGGGGCTGAGGCTGGATTGAACCTTGCTGAAGTCATGGGGTTTTCTGTGTTGGTCATTGCGGGGGCGTCGCAGTTTGCCGCGCTTCAGGTGATGAGTGAAAACGCGCCCACGATTATCGTGATCCTGACGGCACTTGCGGTTAATCTGCGCATGGCGATGTATTCGGCATCCCTCACGCCCTATCTGGGCAAAGCGCCGATATGGAAACGAGCATTGGCCGCCTATTTTATGGTGGATCAGGCCTATACGCTGTCTCAGATCAAGTTCGAGATGGAGCCGGATCTGTCGGTATCAGCACGGCTTGCCTATTATCTTGGAACTGTCGTTCCGATTGCCCCATTTTGGTATATTCTGACTTATGTAGGCGCTGTCGCAGGAACGAAAATTCCACCGGAGTTCGCGCTTGATTTTGCCTTGCCAATTACCTTTATCGCCATGATTGCTCCGGCCTTGCGCACGATTGCGCATAGCGCCGCGGCAGTGACCTCTGTCATTGTCGCGCTATTGATGGCGTGGATGCCCTATGGAACCGGGCTTTTGGTCGCAGCCGTGGTGGCGATGGCAGTAGGGGCGCAAATCGAATTGTGGATGGCGCGTCGGCCCGGAACAGGGGCGCAGGGATGAGCTATTCGCATCTGACCATCTGGGTGATCATCTTCGGGCTCGCCGTTGGCAGTTTCCTGATCCGCTTCAGTTTCCTTGGCATCATTGGGGACCGGCCGATGCCGGAATGGGTGTTGCGCCATTTGCGCTATACGCCGGTTGCGGTATTGCCCGGTCTTGTAGCGCCATTGGTATTCTGGCCAGAAGCCACGGATGGCATGACCGATCCAGCGCGCTTGGCCGCAGCTCTGGTTACACTGAGCGTCGGTTATTTTGGCAAGAATGTCCTGATGGCAATCCTATGCGGTGCCGTCACTCTCTACGGGATGATCTATCTTCTGGGCTAATGGCCGGGACCAAAAGGGAAACCGGGACACGAGCAACCCGTGAGATCTGTGTTTTGCCCCGGTGTTTGCTGTCGTCAGGTGCCGGGTGCGACGCCTGCCGGAAGACCCTCTACGAGAATTTCATAGTTGATATGTGGATCGTCGTCATAGAAGGTTTCTTCCTTCACCCCCGGTTTGGTCGCGAGGTAATCCATCAGCGCTGTCGGGAACCAACTGTCAGGGGCTCCCTCAAAACCGGGCAAACGTTTCATGATGGCGGCAACCGACTTTGAGCAATGGGCTTTGGGCACCGGACCGTTTTGCTCGACCAACCGGATCGCCAGCTCTGCGACCTCGGGGCTTACCACGATATCCTGTTGGACCACGCGATAGGTGATGCGGGAGTGGTAGTCGATGTAGAAATCCAGAACACCGGACGAGATCCCGTAATGCACGTCATGACGTTCCGGGATGCGTGCATGTCCCCAGGTGCCGGCGGGGTCGAACAACACCCGCTCATGACCGTTGATCATGAGGGCGGAATGAGCACCGGAGTTTCTCTGATTTGAAATAACGGTAAAGAGTGTGAGCGTGGGGGGGCCGGCCTCGCGAAAGGTGACACTCGCCACCGCTTCGTCACTGGCCCATTTATTGTCGGCACCACCGCAGGCAGCAAGCCCAGCTATCAGTGCCAGCGCCAAAAAGCTGCGCCGCATCCTCACCCCCAACCATGTTGTCTCGTTCGGCGTTTTATGCGCCTACGATTGCAAGGAATACCAGAAACAGGATGATTGCAATGGTTGAACGAGCGCAGACCTTGATGAAACCTTCATAGGTTTTTTCCTGAACGCTGGTGTCCATGGTGCCCATTTCATGTTCTGCCATTTTAGGTCTTCCCTATTTGAATCACGTGTTAAGTTGTCGATTAGCCGATTTTGAAGGGCCTGTCACCTCTTGTCAGTCGAGGAAATGGGATCAGACCACAGAAATCTACCCTGCGTCGCAAACAGAACAGTTCCCCGGGCTCGTGCCTGCAAGGTTTGAGTGGAAACCATTGAAATCAGGAGAGATGGATGAAAGTCGGATTTATCGGATTGGGCAATGTCGGTGGCAAACTGTCCGGGTCTTTGTTGCGCAATGGTGTGGATCTGACGGTACATGACCTGAACCCAGATCTGGTTGCGGATCTGGTTGCCCGGGGGGCGACAGCGGCTGAAAGCCCAGCCCAAATGATGCGCGATTGCGACACAGTCATCACCTGCCTGCCCTCACCCGCTGCGTCGAATGCGGTGATGGGCGAAATGTTGCCGGAGATCAGATCTGGAAAGGTCTGGATGGAGATGTCCACGACTGACGAGGCCGAAGTGAAGCGTCTGGGGTCCAAAGTGATCGAGGCTGGTGGCACTGCGGTGGATTGTCCGGTCTCGGGGGGATGTCACCGTGCCGATACCGGCAACATCTCTATCTTTGCGGGTTGCGACCGTGAGACTTTTGATCGGGTCTTTCCACTTTTGACCACCATGGGGCGGCGTGTGTTGCATACGGGGGAACTGGGTACGGCCTCGGTTCTGAAAGTGCTGACCAACTACCTTGCCACGGTGCATCTGGTGGCAAATGCCGAAGCACTGGTGACGGCCAAAGCCGCAGGTATGGATCTGAATACGGCTTACGAAGCGATAAAAATAAGCTCGGGCAATTCCTTTTCGCATGTGACTGAAAGTCAGGTGATCCTGAACGGTTCGCGCGATATCTCTTTCACCATGGATCTGGTGAAAAAGGATATTGGCTTGTTTCAAGAGATCGCCGACCGCAACGATGTCCCGCTTGAGATCAGTCCGCTGCTGGTGAAAATATTTGACGATGGTATTGCCCGTTACGGCGAACGAGAGCTGTCCCCCAATATTATCAAGCGTCTCGAAGAGGCCACCGGGCTGGATATCCGTGCTCCGGGCTTTCCAGCGGAAATGGCGGATGATGAGCCGGAAGAACCCGGCTATGAGGTGGTTCCGACAGGGCGGATCTGAGCGCCGCTGGACAGTTTGTCCCACTGACACCAAACCTCATGATCCCGCTTCGCAGGCCTCGGGACTTCTTTCTATTGCCGTAGGCTTGTCGCGCATGTATCGCGATGTCACCCAGCAGCTTGAGGCAGGACTGGGCGTCCTTGATGCGCCTTACCGCTGGGCGCGAGGTGCGATGGACGAGGAACATGGTTGGCCAAAAGGGGCAAGCGCGTAATGACCCACAGTTTATCCGAAACCCTGTCCGTGTTCTGGCGGATTGGGGTGCAGTCCTTCGGCGGACCAGCCGCGCAGATTGCTTTGATGCACCGGGTTCTGGTTGAAGAGAAGAAATGGTTGACCGAGCAGCAGTTTCTGAATGCGCTCAGTTTCTGCATGTTGCTGCCCGGACCGGAAGCGATGCAATTGGCCACCTATTCTGGCTGGCGAATACGCGGAGTGATGGGGGGGCTGATGGCCGGGCTTCTGTTTGTTCTGCCCGGCGCTGCTGTGATCTTTGCCCTGGCTGCCCTTTATGTGAGTTATGGCAAAGTGCCATTTGTCGCGCTCTTGTTTCTCGGTGTGAAATCCGCCGTGCTGATCATCGTGCTTGAAGCGCTTTTGAAAGTTTCCAGGCGCGCGCTGAAGGGAAAGGCGCATTGGATCATCGCCGGATTGGCCTTTATAGGCATCTTTTTCCTGTCGCTGCCATTTCCGCTGATTGTGATCGGGGCAGGGATTTATGGTGCCCTCACAGCCTCTGGACTGGCGGCGGAAACCGATCTCCCTCGTCACAGGATGCAAAATACACTGGCGACTGTTGTGATCTGGTTGGCGATCTGGTTGGTGCCACTGGCCGCCCTTGATCTCTTTGCAGGTCAAACCATCTTGCCGCAGCTTGGTGCGTTCTTCTCGAAACTCGCCGTGGTCACATTTGGTGGCGCCTATGCGGTGCTTGCCTATATGGCGCAGGATGTGGTCACCGGGTTTGGTTGGCTTACGGCGGATGAGATGCTCGACAGTCTGGGGCTGGCCGAAACCACGCCGGGGCCGCTTATTCTGGTCACGCAGTTTGTGGGCTTCATAGCAGGGTTTCGGGACGCTGGATTTGGCATGGCTTTCGCGGCGGCAATTGTCACGCTTTGGGCGACATTCACCCCGTGCTTCCTTTGGATCTTCGCAGGCGCCCCCTATATCGACCAGATCGCTGCCCAGCCGCGGATGATCGGGGCGCTGTCTGCGATCACGGCTGCGGTCGTTGGTGTGATCCTGAACCTATCGCTCTGGTTTGGTCTGAACGTGCTTTTCCACGAGGTGAGCCGCGCCAAATGGGGAGTGTTCACGCTTTGGCAACCAGAGTTGGAAAGTCTCGACTGGCGTGCTGCGCTGTTGTCCATGCTCTGCGGGGTGTTGCTCCTGCGGCTGAAGCTGGGGCTTGGCTGGGTGCTTGGCCTTGCTGCCGCAGGGGGTGTTCTGTTGGGACAGTTGGGCTAGCGATCAGCCTGCCCTGTTGGCGGCATCTTCTTTCTGATCCTCTTCCAACTCTGCAGCAAGCCGGAACCCAATTCGTTTGGGGGCTTCCGCTTCAACGGCCACGGGTAAGGCGCGCAGCATGACCGAGAGCTGGCTCACATGCTGAATGAGCTGGGTGCGGGCACCGCTTTCGTCTGAGCCATAAAAAGTGATCACGTCCGGGTCGAAAAAACCGATCCCTTCAATGCGCAGTACACCGGCATCGCCGCCGGTGAATCCCATTGCCACCTCGTGCTCGTTGTCCAGCTGTTCCTCGAAATTCTTGATATAGAGGATCAACCGTTCATAGGCCCATTGTGCAGGAGACTTCTCCTCAACCGGAGTTTCGGCAACTTTCTTGGGCAAAGGCTGATCTTCAACTCCCACCGGGGCGTCTTCCGAACATTTTGCGGCGCGGCTTTTGGGTTGGAAACTCGGGGCTTTGGTCATGATCTTCACTCAGGCAGTTGTAAACGTACCTGTTGTGCCACAGATGTGGGGCGGCGTCACGCCGGGTTTTTCCGTGCTTGAGGTTTGTCGGAATTACCCTAGGATCGCCGTGTTCCAAAGGAGCTCCAACATGCGCCTTGTCGCGTTTCAAACAGAACGTTTGACCATATCTCATTGGGCCGACGAATTGGCCGATTCTGCTGGCCGAAAGCGGATTGAACGGGCTTTGAAAGACCTGCTCACGCCCAATGTTCTCGCACCGTTGCCCCCGGCGATGCAATTGTCCAATACCTTGTCGGCACTTACAGACTGGGTAGACGCAAGAAATGCCGAAAGTGATGTTTATTTGATCACGCTCCGCGCCCCTGAACCGGAGACTCGGCGGTTGATCGGTATGGTTTTCCTTCTGGACCTTTCAGAAGGGGGGGATATTGCCCAGATGCATCTGGGGTATCTGCTGGCAGAGCGCGATTGGGGGCAGGGGTATGCCACCGAAATGCTGATGGGTTTCATGGAGGTGTTGCAGGAACTGGCTCCACTGTCGGTTCTTGCAGGGGTTGGTCGTGACAATCCGGCTTCGGCGAGAGTGCTTGAAAAGACCGGGTTCACCCGCGACCGGGCCCTGTCCTGTGACGAAACAGATATGTTTGTGCAGGTGTTTGCTTCGCCACAATAACCGCTCTTACCGGAATTTCTGCCAAATCCAGGCACCATCCTCGCGTTTTGTGCGCATCACGCGACCTTCATGCAGAAGGTGGTTCAGATGGCCCACGGCCTCGACCAAAGCCAAGCCATATTCCCCTGCACCGATCTTGCGTTTGAACAGCGGTGGAAAGCAGTCGCCCGCCACGTGAGGCGTTTCCAGAAATGCTTCAAGCCGGTCCAGTGCGTGATGGTGGTTCTGGATGAGCTGCCCCATTCGGGTCGGTAGCCCGGTGAACGGAAGCTTGTGCCCGGGCAGGACCAGCTGGGTATCCGTTGCATAGCCGGACAGACGTTCACAGGCTTCCAGCCATTCGCCCACTGGGTCGGCCTCTGGCTCTGTGGCATAGACGCCGAGGTTCGGGCTGATCGTGGCCAGTAGCTGATCGCCGCCGATCACCAACTCGCCATCGGTCGACCACAGTGTGGCGTGTTCCGGGGCGTGGCCATTGCCGATATGCACATTCCAGTCACGCCCGCCAAAGTGAATGCACGACCCTTCCTTGATCCGGTTGAACCCAAGCGGCATGTCGGCGACGATGTCGGCATAGTTGAAGGGGCGCTCTGTCTTGCGCTTTTCAAGCACTTCTGGATCCATCCCCGCCGCCTGCCAATAGGCGATGGTTTCATCCACCGGCACCATTTGTTCGTCCAGAAGTAACATGCGGGAAAACAGCCACGCTGTGCGGGTGGTGACCAACTTGGCACCGTGATCGCGCTGAAACCAGCCCGCCAGCCCGACGTGGTCCGGGTGGTGATGGGTCACGATCACACGCACTACTGGCTTACCGCCAAGCGGCCCGCTCAGCAGCTTTTCCCAGATCCGCCGTGTCTTGCCGGTGTCAAATCCGGTGTCGACGATGGTCCAACCATCGTCATCTTCGAAAGCAAAGACATTCACATGATCGAGCGCCATCGGTAGCGGTAGGCGCATCCAAAGGACGCCCTTGGCGACCTCAATTGCCTCACCTTCCCCCGGAATGTCGGGGAAAGGGAATTTTAGCGGAGCGCTCATGAAACGAGGTCGTCAGGTGTCAGGGCGTAAAGACCAGCGGCCCCGGCGCGTGCCTGTGCAAATTGTGCCACATGTTCCGGCAGCAGGCGGTTGATGTGGAACCGGGCAAGCTCGGTGCGTGGGCCTTTGCCGCCTTCGGCAATCGCGGCTTTCAGGTGGAAATGCGCCCCAAGAACACGGGCAAAGCCCATCAGGAAGGGGACTGCGCCGGCAAAGCGATCTTGCATGTCTTTCTGTTCAACTTGCCATTCCACGGTTTCACGCAGATCTTCCGCTGCCGACCAGACCGCTTCGGACATGTTCGGGAACTGCGCACGTGCGCCTTCAGCCTGGGTTTCGATCTCTTCGAGCAGTCGGAAAGCAGCCTCTCCCTCGTCCATCATCTTGCGGCCCACAAGGTCCATTGCCTGAATGCCATTGGTGCCTTCGTAGATCGCCGTCACCCGCACGTCGCGTAGATATTGCGCGGCCCCGGTTTCTTCGATGAATCCCATGCCGCCATGAACCTGAATGCCCATGTTCGAGACATTGATCCCGGTCTCAGTGCCGTAGGCTTTGACAATCGGGGTGAGCAGTGCTGCGCGCGTGTTCCATTCGGCGTCGCCGGTGGCGCGCGCCATATCAATTGCTTTGGCCAGCGACATCGCCATCGCGCGGGCTGCAAACAACTCCGCCCGCATCTGGGTCAGCATCCGGCGCACATCTGCGAAATCGACGATGGTTCCGTTGCCTTTGTCGCCCAGCGGAGTACGGCCCTGTTTGCGCTCCAGAGCGTATTCCAAAGCCTGCTGAAACGCGCCTTCCCCTGCGCCATAGCCCTGAACTCCCACGCCAAGGCGGGCGTTGTTCATCATGGTAAACATGGCGGCCATGCCCTTGTGCGGCTCGCCAATCATCCAACCGCGCGCGCCCTCAAAAGACATCACGGCCGTCGGGCTGCCATGCAGACCCATCTTGTGTTCAAGGCTGACAACGCGCAGCGAATTGCGCTCGCCCGGATTGCCATCTGCGTCCGGGATCAGCTTTGGCACGAGGAAGAGCGAAATCCCCTTGGTGCCCGCCACGCCATCAGGAAGACGCGCCAGAACCAAATGGCAGACGTTTTCGGTAATGTCATTGTCGCCCCAAGAGATGAAAATCTTCTGCCCTGTCACCGAATAGGTACCGTCGCCATTGTCCTCGGCTTTTGACGACAGCGCCCCTACATCCGACCCGGCCTGCGGTTCGGTCAGGTTCATCGTGCCCGCCCATTCGCCTGTGATCAGCTTGGGCAAATACAGGTTCTTCAGATCGTCCGAGGCGTGATGCTCAAGCGCTTCGATCTGACCCTGTGTCATCAACGGGCAGAGTTGTAGCGACAGGCAAGACGCCGACATCATGTCGTTCACCGCCGTTTGCAATGTAAGCGGTAGGCCCATTCCACCATATTCCGGGTCCGCCGCCATGCCGATCCAACCGCCTTCCGCAATTGCTTTGTATCCCTCGTCAAAGCCCGGAGACGTGCGTACAACCCCGTTTTCCAGCTTGGCCGGGATCAGGTCACCATTGCGATTGAGCGGCGCTAGCACCTCTTCGCACATCTTGCCGGCTTCGGTCAGGACGGCTTGCGCCATGTCCGATGGTGCTTCGGCAAAAAGTTCAGTTTCTGCGATCTGGTCATAACCAATCACATGGTCAAACAGGAATTGGAAATCTTCTGTGGTGGCGCGATAGGGCATTGTCCGTCCTTTTCGGGCTGGTAAGTAAGGGCTGGACCAATCCATACTGAACGTGACCCCAGGGCAAAAGGAAAACGCAGCGTCATGACTTCCGCCATCAAAACTGAACTGCTGGTTGATGATCAGGCTGGAATTGCACGAGCCGCCGAATTGCTGCGCGCAGGGGCGCTTGTGTCTTTTCCGACCGAGACGGTCTACGGGCTTGGAGGGGATGCCACAAATGATCGGGCTGTCGCACGGATATTTGAGGCAAAGGGGCGACCCAGCTTCAATCCTCTGATCGTGCATCTTCCCTCAATGGAGGCGGTGTCGGATTACGCCGTGCTTGAAGGCGTGGCGCATGATCTGGCGATGGCATTCTGGCCGGGGCCACTCACATTGGTCCTGCCGTTGAAACCGGGTGGACCATTGTCTCATCTGGTGTCAGCGGGATTGCCGACTGTTGCAATCCGCGTGCCAGAACACCCGCTTGCGCAAAAGCTTCTGGAGGCCGCGGGGCGTCCAGTGGCCGCGCCCTCCGCCAATCCATCAGGCCGGATCAGCCCGTCGACGGCGGAACATGTGATGGATGGCCTGTCGGGCAAGATCGAAGCTGTGCTTGATGGCGGCCCCTGTGCTGTTGGGGTGGAAAGCACGATTGTGGGGATCGACCCCATTCCCGTGTTGTTGCGCCCCGGTGGCCTGCCCGCCGAGGCACTGGAAGAAGCAATCCGTGCTCCTCTTGCCCGAAGGCAGGAGAGCGAAACGATTAATGCACCAGGGCAACTGACCTCACATTACGCACCCAACGCAAAGATGCGCCTCAATGTCGAGACACTCCACTCAACCGAAAGGCTCCTTGGGTTTGGTCATGTCGAAGCTGATCTCAACCTATCGCCCGCAGGGGATCTTGTAGAGGCCGCCGCCAATCTCTTTGCTATGCTTCATCAGATGGATGCCGAAGGAGATGCGCCAATTGCCGTCTCGCCGATCCCGGATCATGGATTGGGCCGTGCCATCAATGATCGCCTGCGCCGCGCTGCGGCTCCTCGCGACAACTGATCCGAAACGGCTTATTTTCTGGTCAGAAATATCCCGGGGTGAGCGCGAAGCGCGAGGGGCTGGCCCCTGACCGAGCGAAGCGAGGCCACCGGAAACGACGAGCGTAGATCGCGAGGACCAGCCGCCAACTTTCCGTTAAGCGTGTCCACCCTCTGCCGACAAAAGCAAAGGATCGACCCCGAGCTTGGCTAAGGCCGCAGACCATTTGCTGTTGTGGTCGGGGGAAAAGACAATCGCGCGGTCGGCGTCAACGGTCAGCCAGGCATTCTGTTGCAGTTCACCTTCCAGCTGACCTGCCGCCCATCCGGCATAGCCAAGCGCCGCCAAGACCTGTTTGGGGCCAACACCTTGGGCTATGTCTTCCAGAATGTCCCTTGTGGCGGTCATCGAGAATACATCATCTACATGCAACGTGGTGTCATTGCCCACATAATCCTCTGAATGCAGGATAAACCCACGCCCGCCTTCCACGGGGCCACCGAAATAGACCATCTGGCCAAGTGTCAGATCCGTCCCCTCAATGTCCAGATGTTCAAGCAGATCATCGAGTTTCACGTCATCTGAGGGCTTGTTCACGATGATCCCCATCGCTCCCTCCTCGGAATGGGCGCAAACAAAGATCACCGACTTGTCAAACCGGGAGTCACCGATCCCCGGCATGGCAATCAGAAGTTTTCCGCTGAGATCCATCGCTTTGTCCATAATATGAATTCTGGCCCCGGGTTGGATAAATGGCAAGAGGGGGAGAAGGAAAATCGCGGTAACATGCCATCCCCTAAATGTGATTTCCCTTCTCGCGACAACTGCTTATCTATTGTGCACATGAAACGCAGACTTGCATATCTTGCCACCTGTCTTGCTCTTGTGGCCGGGAAACCCGCTTTGGCTGGTTCCGATATACCACCGGCGCTCGAAGATATTGCTCAGATCGAAGTGCTGACCGGATGGCGAACCGATGACGGGGCGCATATGTCCGCCTTGCGCATTCGGCTTGCGGAAGGGTGGAAGACCTATTGGCGAGCACCTGGAGATAGCGGTATTCCTCCCAGTCTGGATTTGAGAGGTTCGCGCAACATCGAAGCGGTGCAGTTTCATTGGCCGGTCCCTGACGTCTATGAGGAACAGGGGGTGCGCACCATTGGATATAAAAATGAACTTGTTCTGCCAATGCGAATTATTCCAAAGGATGGTGGTGCGGACATTGCTCTGAATGGCGACCTGCAGATTGGAGTCTGTCAGGATATCTGCGTACCACTTCAGGCAGAGCTGACTGCGGCTTTGCCCGTACAGCCAACCGGCTCGGATCGCGCGATCCAACGCGCGCTTCGCCAGCGTCCCGACACGTCGAAAGAGGCGGGTGTGAAATCGGCCACATGCAATGTTGAACCCATCAAAGACGGGGTGCGCATCACGGCCGAGCTACAGATGCCGCGTCTTGGTTCAAACGAGGTGGTCGTGGTCGAAACCGCAGATTCCTCCGTCTGGGTATCAGAAGCGTCCAGTCGACGGGAAGGCGGTCAATTGGTGGCACAGGCCGAAATGGTGCCGACAAGCGGGAAGCCATTTCTACTGAACCGGTCCGATATTCGCATCACAGTTCTGAGTTCTGGGCGAGGCGTGGATATCCAGGGATGCAACGGCAGCTGATCTGATAAGACGAATTGTTTTGCCGACGTAGCCATTCATCGAAGGGGCTGGCGTTACCCCCCCTCACTTACTTTGCTTTTGAAAGAAACTGTAACCTTCCCCTCGTAAAACTCACCTGTGATCAAGCAACCGTGAGATCGTATTTCGCTCGCTAGGCATTCCAGTCACGGGGCCTCATGTTGCTTTCAACGAGAAAGGAATGCCTTAATGACTTCTACCGACGTTACGGCCAATGGGACCGCCAAGGGGACCGACGACATGCCAGCCAAGCCAGATCATCCGTTGCTGAAGCGTCTGCCGCTTATCGCTATCCTGGCGGTGGCTGTGATCGGGGCGTTCACGCTACGCGACTATCTGAGTTTTGAAACCCTGGCTGCCAACCGCGAAGCACTGATCGGTTTTCGCGATGCCAACTACCTTCTGGCGATGCTGGTTTTTATGTCAGCATATGTTGTGATTGTCGGGTTTTCTCTGCCGGGCGCCACCATTGCGACACTGACCGGAGGGTTCCTGTTTGGCACGTTTCCCGGTGTTTTGTTCAATGTGACCGCCGCCACGATGGGAGCAATCGTGATCTTCCTTGCAGCACGCTGGGGGCTCGGAGAGAAACTGGCTGCGAAGATGGAAGCGTCAGAAGGGGCCGTGAAACAGATCAAGGACGGGATTGACGACAACCAATGGTCGGTTCTTTTTCTCATCCGCCTTGTCCCTGCCGTTCCCTTTTTTGTTGCCAATCTGATCCCCGCGTTGGTTGGGGTTCCGCTTCATCGATTCGTGATTTCCACATTCTTCGGCATCATTCCCGGCGGGCTGGTTTATACCTCGGTCGGGGCTGGCCTGGGCGAAGTGTTTGCCCGCGGTGAAACCCCTGATCTTGGTATCATCTTTGAACCCCACATCCTTTTGCCAATCCTTGGTCTTGTGGCACTTGCTGCCCTGCCGATGGTTCTTAAAGTACTTCAAAAGGGACAGCATTCATGAACCGCATCAAGACGGATATTTGTGTGATCGGGGCGGGGTCGGGTGGCTTGAGTGTCGCGGCCGGAGCGGTGCTGATGGGCGCATCTGTTGTGCTTCTTGAAGGGCATAAAATGGGGGGGGATTGCCTGAACTACGGATGTGTCCCGTCCAAAGCGCTGCTTCATGCTGGGCACAAGGGGATGGGTTGGAAAGAGGCGCATGACCATGTGCGTGACACCATAGCCACCATTGAACCCCATGATTCTGTTGAGCGATTTGAAGGGCTGGGTGTTCAGGTCATTACCGAATACGGCGCGTTTATTTCCCGCAATGAAGTGCAGGCGGGGGACACCACTATCAAAGCACGTCGCTTTGTGATTGCCACCGGGTCTTCGCCTCTGGTTCCACCTATTCCGGGGCTGGATGAGGTGCCGTATCTGACCAATGAACAAATCTTTGATCTTGAAGAAAAACCCGACCACCTGCTGATCATCGGCGCTGGCCCTATTGGCCTGGAAATGGCGCAAGCCCACCGCCGTCTTGGTTGTGACGTCACAGTGATTGAAGGGGCCAGGGCGCTGGGCAAGGATGACCCGGAAATGGCCGCTCAACTGCTTGAGGCGCTTCGAGACGAAGGGATCGAGATTGAAGAAGAGGCACTTGCCTGCGAAGTCAGGGGCAAAGCCGGAGCGATTGAAGTTGAGGCCAAAGACGGCCGTATTTTCAAAGGCACCCATCTTTTAGTTGCCGTAGGGCGCAAGGCCAATATCCAAAAGCTCGGTCTTGAAAAGGCTGGCATCGAGACCACTCGGGTAGGGGTTAAAGTGGATGAAGGTCTGCGGACCACAAACCGCAAAGCTTATGCGATTGGTGATGCAGCCGGAGGGCTCCATTTCACTCATGTGGCAGGTTATCATGCTGGGGTGATCATCAAATCCATGCTGTTTGGCCTGCCGTCTAAAGCGAAATCCAGTCATATCCCATGGGCCACCTATACCAGTCCCGAGATGGCGCAAGTGGGGCTGACCGAGGTGCTCGCAAACGAGGCCCACGGTGATCGCGTTGAAGTGGCGCGGTTTGATTTTGCTGGCAATGATCGCGCAATTGCCACCCAGCAGGCCAAAGGTCTGATCAAGGTGATGGTGGTCAATGGCCGCCCGGTGGGCGTGTCGATCGTTGGTCCGGGGGCGGGTGAGATGATCAACCTTTGGGCGCTTGCGCTCGCAAACAATCTCAAGATGAGCCAGATTGCCGCCATGGTTGCGCCCTACCCAACAATGGGTGAAGTTTCGAAACGTGCCGCCGGGGCCTATTTCTCGCCACGCCTTTTTGATAGTCCTAGGGTCAAACGGGTGGTTGGATTTGTGCAACGTTGGCTGCCCTGAAGTGTAATCGGAGTCCGTCGTGTTGAATTCCCTGTCCGGCCGTTTCCTGATCTTGACCGTGGCCTTCGTGATGCTGGCCGAGGTTTTGATCTTTGTGCCGTCGGTAGCACGGTTTCGCGAAGACTATTTGCTGACCCGTCTGGAACGCGCACAGATTGCGTCGCTGGTTTTGCTGGCCGATGACATGATTGACCCCGCTCTGGAAGCAGAGCTTTTGGAAAATGCAGATGTTTTCAACGTCGTACTCCAGCGTGACGAGATGCGTGAGCTGGTACTATCCTCACCACCGCCCTGGCCCGTGAACCAGAATTTCGATCTGCGCATGTCCACTCCCTATTACTTAATGCGTGATGCCATCATTCGACTGGTCAGTCCGGAACCGCAGGTGATCCGGGTGATTGGCCAACCGGTACGGATGGGAGGAGAGCTGATCGAGGTCACAATGATCACAACGGACCTGCGCGCCGCAATGATCGATTATGGCAAGAACATCGCCATCCTTTCCGCCGTTATCTCAGCCATAACCGCGAGCCTGCTTTTTCTCGCTGTGCGTTTTCTGATGGTGCGACCGATCCGCGATGTTGTTGGCAATATGAAGGCCTATGCCCAATCACCGGAAGACACTCGCCGGATTATCCGCCCCCATACTGGGCTGACCGAATTGCATGAGGCAGAAGTGGCGCTGCAAACGTTGCAAACCGAATTGACCCACGCGCTGAAACAGAAAGAACGTCTGGCCCAGCTTGGCGGAGCCGTGGCACGGATTTCTCACGACCTGCGTAATATCCTCACCACCGCGCAGCTGTTTGCCGACCGGATGGAAAGCAGTCAGGACCCGATGGTAAAACGGGTTGGCCCCAAGCTGATGAACTCGATTTCCCGCGCGGTCAGCCTATGTGAAAACACGCTGGCGTTCGGTAAGGCCGAGGAACCCGCCCCACGTATGGAGCGGATCGAACTGGCGGGGCTGGTGGATGACATCATCGCAAGTGAACGTTTGGCTTCTGGCGCCCACCCGCTCAGCTTTGCCGAAGATGTTCCCGCCGGGCTGGTCCTGCGCGCGGATCCCGAGCAGCTTTATCGGGTTCTGTCAAACCTCGTCCGAAATGCGCGTCAGGCAATTGTTGCCACCGGTAAGGAAGGGGAAATTGCCCTATCCGCCCGTGACGAAGAGGATCAATGGGTGATCCAAGTGCATGACACGGGCCCCGGCCTTCCGCTCTCCACCCGAGAAAACCTGTTCCAACCCTTCTCGGGATCAAACCGTAAAGGCGGGGCTGGGCTTGGACTTGCGATTTCAGCAGAACTCATCAAAGGACATGGGGGAGAGCTTTCGCTAGAGAAAACAGACGAAAGCGGCACAAGTTTCCGGATCGTCCTGCCGAAAAAAGTTGAAGTGTCTCTCTCATCGTCCACTTCTCAGTGGATACGATGAGCCAAAATCACTCGCTTAGTAAATTGCCCCGTTTGGACTCATAGGCGCTGACGTCAGACAGTAGAGACTAACCGGCGGATAATCCGCTGATGGCTTGCCGCAGAACCGAATAGATCTGATTGCTCTCTGCCTTCTCAATCACCAGAGGCGGCGACAGGACGATCCTGTCTCCAACCGGTCGCACGATCACGCCCAGCTCGGCACAGGTCCGGAAGACGTTCGCACCGGCCTGGGCGGTGACGGGAAAGGGGGTTTTGGTGGTCTTGTCTGCCATCAGATCGACTGCCAGCATTAGCCCGTGTCCGCGCACATCTCCGACATGCTCAAGGTCGCACAGGCCCGTTGCGGTTTCTTGGAAGTGCTTGCCCATGTTTCGGGCATGCCCCAGAAGCCCCTCACGCTGGATGATCTCGATATTCGTCAAGGCGGCCCGACAGGCCACCGGGTGGCCGAAGTAGGTTAGGCCCATCGAGAAAACCCCACCTTCACATTGCGGGCGGCTGATGACTTCATAGATTTCATCGGAAATGAGCGTGGCACCCAGTGGAATGTAACCCGATGTAATGCCCTTGGCGGCGACAAGAATATCGGGTTGATAGTCGAACACCTCTTCTGACGCGAACCAATGCCCGAGGCGTCCGAACGCCGTTACCACCTCGTCGGCGATATAGAGCATGTCGTGGCGCTTGCAGACTTCCCACATGCGACGGTGATAGCCTTTCGGGGCGACCAATACACCACCGGCACCCATCACCGGCTCGGCGATAAACGCCGCGACATTGTCAGGGCCCAACTGCTCAATCCGGTCCTCAAATTCCTGCACGAGGAAATCACAATAGGCGTCTTCGCTCATGTCATCGGGTTTGGCATACATGTTTGCCGCCGAGACATGGTTGATGAAATGCTCGCCTACTTTGTCAAAACTCATTTTTGTTGCGTGGATGCCGGTCAATTCTGCGGCCACATAGGTCGCCCCGTGATAGGCACTATTGCGCGAGATGATCTTTTTCTTCTGGTGCTGCCCCTTCATGGTGAAATAGTAATGCACCAACCGGATTGCTGCGTCGTTCGCGGTCGAGCCGCCGGTGGTGTAGTAGACGTGGTTCAGATCCCCCGGTGCGTGTGTCGCCAACCATGCTCCCAGTTCTGCCGCAGGTTCGTTGGTCGAATGGCCAAACGGGTTGTAATACTGCATTTTCATGACCTGATCCGAGATCGCATCCGCCATCTCGCGCCGTCCATGTCCGATATTCACACACCATAACCCGGCGATAGCATCCAGAAGCCGGTTGCCGTCACTGTCGGTGACATACATCCCCTCGGCCCCGGTAATGACCTGACTGCCTTCGTCCTTGAAGCTCGAGAAATCCGTATAGGGGTGCAACACATGCGCGCGGTCCTTGGCCCAGGCGGAATTGGCGTCTTGTCTGGTCATGGCTGCGATCCTCTCTGTCCACTACGCTTGCTGCAAAATACGCCAGCACGCGCCGGAAGGTCAGTCACCCGTAGGGGGTACTGGTCAGTCCGCCTCTGAGAAAGCTAGGCAGATCCCGATATATCGACGGAGAAAACCGATGGCTCTTGCAGTGAATGGAACGCGGCTTTGGGGCCGTCTTATG
>NZ_JAQIIO010000011.1 GCF_027891095.1 Aliiroseovarius salicola
CTTGCGGTCTTGATGGCGTCGCCTCGTTTCATGAATTGCAAAAGTGCCAATTTTTCCTCCTGGGAATTGAGAAATGCTGTGCGTCAAAGAGCGATGCGATGCTCCCTTGTGATTGGTGGAGAGGAATGCGCATTCATATAGCCATTGCAAGGAAAATATCAATTAGATGTAATTTATCCGCATCTGGCTGCAATTTGGTAAGCGTTGTGTGACTTGACAGATGCATCGGTATTAAAATAATGAATGCGCAGTCATGTGGTTCGGATTTGGAATCACTTGGTGCAAAAAACTCAAAAGCAGCGGATGAGCAAATGGCAATGACACCACGGGAAAACTTCGAAGCAGCAATGGCGCGCAGCGGTGCGGAGTGGGTTCCGCTGGATATGGGCAAGCATATCGGATCGATCCACAAGCAGCATTATGCGGATCTGAAGGCGCATCTGCCGGGTGTCGAGATGGTTAATGAGGGAAAGATCCTCGACCGAATGGCGCAGACCGTGGTTCCGGATGAAGCTCTACTTGAGTTCTTAGGGGTCGATTTCCGCTGGCTTGTGCCAAACTGGGTGCAGGTCACCGAACGTGACGATGCCGATGGCTATATCGACATGTGGGGGGTTCCCTATAAAGGTGCGGATGGCGACCATTTTGCGGTTGACGGTGCGCCCCTCAAGAATGCGGAGAGCATCGAAGATATTGAGGCTCACCACTGGCCTGACTCGGAAGATCCGGATCAGTTTGACGGTCTGGCTGAGAGGGCAAAGGATCTGTTTGAAAACACCGGTTATGTGATTGGGGCTGATGCGATCAAAGCGGGCCCCCTGATGAGCTGTCTGCAGATCCGCGGTTACGAACAGTTTTTTGTGGATATGGTGGTCAATCCCGAATTCAGCGATGCGCTGATGACTAAAGTGACCGACCTCTTGTGCCGTATGTGGACACGCTACATGGAGGCCGTTGGGCCTTATGTGCAGATTGCTTATGTTACGGATGACCTCGGCACGCAGACGTCGTTGCTGCTGTCGCCGAAGCTCTACCGGAAGCGGGTAAAGCCATTTCATACCAAGCTGCACCAGCACATCAAATCCTGCGCCAATGTAAAGCTGATGATGCACACCGATGGCGCGGTTCTTCCGTTGATTGACGATCTGGTGGAAACCGGGGCGGATATTCTGAACCCGGTGCAGACCTCCACGGCTGGGATGGATGACACTGCCGTACTGAAGGAAAAGTTCGGCGACCAGATTGCTTTTCATGGTGCCATGGATGTGCAGCAGATGATGCCAGGGGCCACGCCTGATGAGCTTCGATGGGAAGTTGCACGGCGCATGAAGGACCTAGCCCCCGATGGGGGCTATATCATCGCGCCCTGCCACAATATTGGTCATGATATTCCGCCGGAAAATACAATCGCCTTCTTTGAAATGGTCGGCAAGATGAGGTGCTATCCGATTGCTCTGGATGATGTGCTTGAAAGCAATGCCTCCTATTTCGATCGTCTGAAACGTGAGGGTGGCGCATGAGCCCGAACGCCACCTTCAAGAAGCGTCTTTTGGCGCGTGAGCAACTGGTCGGGTGTTTCATCAAGACACCGCACCCAACCGTGATTGAGGTTCTGGGCGCAACCGATCTCGATTTTCTGGTTCTGGATGGGGAGCATTCCCCCTTCGACAAGGTCTCGATCAACTTGTGCATGCTGGCCGCCAAGGCGGTTGGCGTGCCGCTTCTCATCCGCGTGCCGGACGACAGCCCCGCCTTCATCCTGAATGTACTGGATTGCGGTGCGGCGGGTGTTGTTGTGCCCCATGTGGTGAGCGTTGAGCAGGCGGAAACTCTGGCACGCTCAATGCGTTACGTGCCGGGAGGGCGCGGCATAGCTGGCACGACACGGGCCGGTGGTTACGGGGCTGTTCCATTGCCCGAGCATCGTGCGGCGGCTGACAGCGAAGTATCGTTGATCTGCCAGATCGAAGATCGCGAAGGCGTTAAAAACGCAGAGGCGATTGCCGCGGTTGACGGGGTTGATGCGCTTTTTGTCGGGCGTGCCGACCTGACCGTGTCCTACGGGCTCAGCGATTTCAACGACGCCGGGATCGCGGAGAAATGTGCTGACGTTCTGGAGGTGAAAGGGGCGACGACGGGCCTTTTTGTAGCTCCAACCGAAGACATGGCCCCCTGGCGTGACAAGGGGGCCAGCTTTTTCCTGAGCGGCTCCGACCATTCTTTCTTATTCGCAGGTGCCAAGGAACTGGCCTCTCGCAAGCAAGACACATCTTCCTGAGGAGACACCTATATGTCCGATCTTCTGACCCCCGACTATGCTAAAAATATGCGCCTGATTGGCCATTCCGATCAGGGTGGCCGTGCTGATGGCATCCAGATCATGGTGTCTGGCGGCTATGCTTATGTGGGCCATGTGTTCAATAACGGTTTCTCGATCATCGACGTGCGTGATCCGAAAAAACCGAGATTCGTCAAACATATCCCGCAGCCCGAGGGCACTTGGTCGCAGCACTTGCAAACCCACGGCGACATCCTGATTGTCAACAACATGTGTGACATGCTGAAGGTCGAAACCTCGGGCGCTTTCGATCCGGGTGAGTATTACAAGGGTTCGGTTGCCGATAAAGTCGACTTTGCCGGTGAAAAACCCTGGTCGGCCGGCATGCGTGTCTATGATATTTCCGACCGGGAAAACCCGCGCGAGATCGCCTTCCTCGATGTTCCCGGCCTCGGTGTGCACCGTGTGTTCTGGGACGGTGGCGACTGGGCTTATATCTCAGCTCTTCCTCCGGGATTCTCGGATGATATCTTTATGATTGTAGACTTCCGTAATCCGGAAAAGCCCGAAGTCGTCAGCAAACTCTGGAAAGAGGGTATGCACACGGCAGGCGGTGAAGAGCCCTGGTGGGATCCGAAATACCGTTATGCTCTGCATCATGCGATCATCAAAGGTGATCTGGGCGCTGCCGCCTGGCGCGATGGTGGCATGTCGCTGATCGACGTGTCGGACCGCTATAATCCGAAATTCATCAGCCATGACAATCCGTGCCCGCCCTTTGCTGGCCACACTCACAACACGTTGCCGCTGCTTGATCGCGGTATTTTGTTTGTGGTTGAAGAAAGCCAGGCCGACAATTGCGAAGATGGGATCAAGCGTAACTGGGTTTACGATATTTCGGTCCGGGAAAACCCTGTCACCATTGCCACGACCTTGCCGCCGGACGAGGCTGACTACAAGAATAAGGGTGGTCAATTTGGCCCGCATAATGTGCATGAAAACCGCTCCGAAGGTTTTCAGAGCGAAGAGTTGATGTTCGTCAGCTATCAGAATGCAGGTCTCAGGGTTTATGACATTTCGAACCCGTTCCGCCCGGAAGAGGTTGCTGCATGTGTGCCGCCTGCGCCGAAGGAGTTGATGGATTACCGACCGAACCGCCCGGTGGTTGTTGATACGACAGATGTTTACGTGGATAAGCAAGGTCTTATCTACACAACCGACATGAATGCCGGGCTCTACATCATGGAAATGGATGGGCTCAAATGACCAAGCTGGTAATCGCGGGGAAAATTCACCCTGATGGCATGGCGCTTCTTGAGGTGGAGTCGGATCTGGAGATTGAACTCTTTGAAGACCCGAGCGCTCATCTGCCGATGGAGAGCCTATCGGCGGCGGATGCGCTGTTGATCCGCTATGGGGTGATCACTTCCGAGATGGCGGCTGGAATGCCCAATCTGAAGGTTATGTCGCGGCATGGTGTCGGCTGCGACAACCTGCCCAATGCCGAGCTTGGCGCGCGGGGCATTCCTGTAACGATTGTCGGTCCTGTCAATGCGGTCTCGGTTGCTGAGCAGATTATGGCGATGATGATGGCCCTGACAAAAAAGATCATCCCCAGCGATGCGGCAGTGCGTGACGGCAAGTGGAGCTATCGAAATACAGTGGCGCTGAGTGAGCTTTCGGGCAAGACCCTGCTGCTGTTGGGTTTTGGGCGCATCGGTCGGGAAGTGGCGCGCCGTGCCGCTGCCTTCGATATGTCGGTCAAAGTGTTCGACCCCTTTGTTGACCCGGATGTGGTGCGCAGCGCAGGTTATGTGCCGGTAGAGGACTGGAAAGCTGCTTTGCCGGAGATTGATGTGCTCAGCCTGCATTTGCCCGCTAACCCTGACACGATGGGGTTGATCGGCGTGGAGGAGCTTGCAAGGATGAAGCCCACGGGCATTCTGATCAATGCCGCTCGGGGCGGCCTGATCGATGAAGAGGCCCTGTTCGATGCCTTGCGGGCCCGCATGTCCAGTGGTGGGGCAGGGCTTGACTGTCTTGCATCGGAGCCTCCCGCGAAGGATCTCCGCCTGCTGTCACTGCCCAACGTGGTATTCAGTCCGCATTCGGCTGCACTCAGTGCGGAAAGCACCCGTGCCATGGGCGTTGTGGCGGCGCAGAACATCCTTGCGGGTCTGACGGGTGAATTGAAGCCTGAGCTCATCTTTAACGCAACGGCCCTGAAAGAGGCTGCTCATGACTTATGAGATCCCGACCGAAGGACGCATTCCGCTGCTTGATATCACGATCCCGATCCATTGGGACAATCATGCCATTCTTATGTTTGGTATCTGGTTTGTTTTGGTTCCCGCAGCGGTGATGTTCCTTCGTTTCGGAAAAATCCGGCCAACCCCTTACGGTATTCCGCGCGGCACCTCCAAATGGGCATGGCCGGAGCTGCCGTGGACACTGCATAAGCTGTCGCTCTATGCCGGGATCTTTCTTGCTGTGGGTGGGGCCGGGTTTGCCATGCTGCTCAGTGGTGGGTTTTCTGGCACTCTGCATGCCTGGTTTGGTCTGGGTACCATCGGGCTCGGCGTGCTGCAGGGCGGGTCAGCTTGGCTGCGAGGCAGTCATGGCGGGCGCAAGGCGGCTGAAGCAGACCCAGAGGATCGCGCCACGTGGGGAGGGGATCACTTTGACATGACCCCTCAGCGCTGGTGGTTTGAGGCCTATCACAAGACGGCCGGGTATTTTGCCCTGTTTCTGGCTTTGGGGGCTGTGACTACGGGGCTTTCTCAATTCTGGATGCCAGGCATTGCCATTGCGCTTGCTGGGATTTTTTTGGCGGGGTTTGTCGCTGCGGTCATCCTGCAGGGCAGGGGGCATAATCACGACACCTATCAATCGGTCTATGGCAACCATCCGGAACATCCGTTCAACCGAAAACGCTATCATGGGATGTTCAAGGCGCAGGGCAAAAAGCCCTGAGCTGATAGCTTGAAGTGAACTTTGCGGGCAAACGACGGATGACCTGAAAGGTTGCTTGGGTTTCTCTATCGATCGCAAGAAACTGGTTCAGACCCTCAAGGTCAGGCCGAGCAGCGAATTCAATGGGGAGAAGCAGCCGGTCTCGGTGAGAGATACTCCTGGATTGATGTCGTCAAAGACCGATAACAACTCCTGTACACGGCGGGGATCCCATGTGCGGCGCTCTCCGCAGATGGCGGTTGATTGGACGGGAACGCGGATCAAGCGATTGTTCGGGTAAAGGTTACGCAATACCTGTTGCGCCGCGCGCCCCAGTGCAAAGAGAACCTCGCTGGCGAGGTCCGATTGCACATGATGAGCGGCGTAATCCTGATCCAGCAAGTCGAATGCCTGCTGTTGGGAAAAGCCGAGTGTCAACAGGTAAGCTGTGACCTCACCGCCTGTACTCAATTTGCGAAAAATATCTTCACCGTCCAGATACACGCGTTGATCCAGCAGAATTCCCTGTGCTGTCGGTTTTGCGTCAATGGGTTTCAGGATGATCGACGCCTTGCCAAGGGATGAGATGCAATGAGACGCCTGTTCAAGCCAACCCATCACCCCCTTGGCTCGAGATCCGCCGCGCTCCAACATTCGGGCATATTGCTTTTGACGCTGGAGGCGCGACTGTGCGATGGGCAGCAAGCTGTCCATCGGCACTTCGTATGTTATGGCTTGCATCGAGGGGGGAAGGGGGGCGTTCATCTCGTATGTGTCGGGATCATGCGACAAGCCCAAGGGCGCGCTTAACTGCGCCTACCGCACCCGGAGCATCTTCGCCGAATGCATCCGCACCAATCAGGTTTGCGTAGTCTTGCGTGATGACCGCACCGCCCACCACGATCTTTGCTTCGTTGCTGGAAGCGCGAAGATGTTTGATAGCACTTATCATGCGGGGTTTGGTGGTGGTCAGTAGGGCGCTCAGGCAAACCACCTGATTGCCGCGTTCTACGGCTTTGGCAAACTCTTCATCAGGAACGTCAACTCCGAGATCTTCAACCTCAAAGCCTGCGCCCTTCAGCATCATGACAACAAGGTTCTTTCCGATATCGTGCAAATCGCCTTTGACGCTGCCGATGCAGACGCGTCCGACCGGTTCATGATCCGTTTCCGCGAGAACCGGTTCGATAATATCGATGCCGCCCTGCATGGCGCGCGCGGCGACCAGCATTTCGGGAACAAAGACCTCACCAGCGGAGAACTGATCACCAATTTCCGCCATGGCAGGGATCATCGTATCGTTCAGCAATTTGCCGAGATCTTCCCCAGCGTCGCGGGCTTTGGTCACGAGGTCGACGACAGTTTCCTTTTCGCCGTCACAGATGGCGTCGAACATGATGTCCTTTTCTTCTTCCGTCAGCATCAGGGTCTCCGAATCTTGAATGAATGCGCATTCAAAATGCATGACTTAGATGCGGTCGTCAACCAAATATATTTGATTCTCTCATTGCCTTCATGAATTGTCCGGATGGGTTCAGTTGTAGGGGTGGATTGTGTATGTTGGATTTAACGAGGATTTGTTCCGAGCATTTTGAGGGGTGGAAATGGCAAATAGATCAGTAACTTCCTACGATGTAGCGAAGGCAGCGGGTGTATCCCAGTCTGCTGTGTCGAGGGCGTTCTCTCCGAAGGCATCTATTGCTGCAAAAACCAGAAAGCACATTCTGAATGTTGCACGGGAAATGGGGTATCAGCCGAATGCAATTGCAAGAAGCATGTCGGCGGCCCGCAATGCCACGCATCAGCGCTCTGGAATCGTCGGGGTGATCGTGACGCGATTGCAGGACCCGTTTTTCTCAGAAACCATTGCCCTGATCAGCCGCAGATTGCAGGCGCATGGCTGGCAGATGCTGCTCTTTACTGTCGAAACCGAGGCGGAAGTGGATGATGCGCTCAACTCTCTGATGCAGTTCAAGATCGATGGCGTGATGATCCTGTCGGCCATACTCAGTGACCAGATGGCTCAGGCCTGTAAATCGCAGGGGATTCCGGTTCTGCTTTACAACCGTGACACAGATGGGTTGGGTGTCAGTTCGGTGCAGATCGAAAATCGAGAAGGCGGGAAAATCGCGGCGGATTTCCTGTGTGAAACCAGCCATGAGCGAATTGCGTTCATTGGGGGGGAGCGGGATGATGCAACCTCAAAAGCGCGCGAAGACGGATTCGCAGATCGGCTTGCAGAAGCGGGCCAAAGCGTCTTTCTGCGAGAATATGGGGATTACACTTTTGAGGGTGGTGTGGAAGCAGGGCTTCGCTTGTTCTCAAGACATGAAAAACCTGATGCGGTGTTCTGCGCAAGTGATGTTATGGCACTTGGGGTGTTGCACGCCGCGCGCCATCAGCTGGGTCTGGATGCACCAAAGGATTTTTCGCTGATCGGATTTGATGACATTCCGTCAGCAAGCTGGCCCGGGCATGCATTGACCACCATTCGACAGCCCGTGCGTCGGATGATCCAGGATGCGGTGGAGTTGTTGATCGACCGGATTGAGGACACTGAGCTTGACGCGGTGATCCGGCATTTCCCGGGCACGCTCATATTACGCGATACTGTACGGTTATAAGCCGCAAATGCCATTGGTGACTGGGAGCGCCTTGCCTAACGCTTCAAGGCAATTTCTCTTGAGCGCTGTTTGAGCTGATCAGGGTCATGATATCTGGCGTCTTCCAGTCGCCTGGCGATGCTTTCCGGCATGGGAGATGCATGAGGTGTCGGGTGTTTTTGGACATGCAGTTCCATAAACTCGCAAATGGCAACATCTGCCCCGTCATGGATCATCCGCAAATGCAGATGGAACCGTTTGTCGTCACTGTCGAGAACAGCGGTCTCGACACGTAGCTGCGCTCCCTGTTTAACCTCTTTCAGATAGTATTTGTGATCTTCCAGAAGATAGATCGTGCAGCCTGTGCGCTCGCGATAGGCCTCGTCAAAACCGATCTCATCCTGAAGTGCATCCACAGCATAACTGAACACCAGCCCATAGAAGGCGTCTTGCATATGGCCGTTATAGTCGATCCAGTCTGCATGCACCGTGGTCTCATAGATAAAGATCTTGCTCATTAAATGAACCTTTCCTTACAGGCCGTAGAATGTGGCGGCGGTCGTGTGAAACACCTGTGAATGCATTGCGTCCGGCACGATCTGGCGATGAGCGTTCACAAGGGTGGCATAATCGGAATAGAGGCTGTCGACCGGGAAGTTTGATCCGAACATGCAGCGGTCAGGGCCGAACTGGTCCAGACAGGTGTCGATGATCGGCCGGAAGTTGTCGGTGTTCCAGTTATGTTGGAACATGCCCAGACCGGAGAGTTTGCAGGTGACATGGGGCAGGGTAGAGAGAGTGCGGAGTTTACTTTCCCAATCCTTTAGCCCGGCATCTGACCGGTCATGTGGGCTACCGGCATGACAGAGCGCTACATTGATGTCGGGAGCTTCCCCCAGCACACGCGCTGTCTTTTCCATCAACTCAGGGATCAACTGCAGGTCGAAAGACAGTCCTCGACGCCCGGCTTCCTGCAGGCCTTCGGCAAATTTCGGATCATCCAGCAGCGTGTTGGTTCCGGTTATCGTATCCTCCCCCGGCGCGCGCCCCACGATTTGGCGTACACCGCGAACTGTCGAGAGGGTTTTGAACCGGTCAAGCTGTGTGCCAAGATCCGATGCGGTAAGGTCACAGAACACCACCTGCGCCAATGGCCAATCGGGGTTTTCCTCGGCTATTTTCTGCACCCATTTCGCCTCGGCCCAGCCGTCTTCCGCACCCACCTGGATATGTACCGAACCCGAGATGCCCTGCGCAGCGGCCACCTTGCGGAACTCATCCAGTAGGTAGTTGCGCTGGATCGGAGCCGGGTCGCCAAAGAACCGCGGCGTGTCCTTGGCCATAAGCCAAGGGTAATGTACCGCAGTCAGATCCCAAAGATGGTGATGGGCGTCGATCATGTCAGCTCTCCATCCGCGAGGCGTTGCAATACGTCGTTGCCCTGAGATTTCCAGAAATGCAAAAGGTCGATGAAGATCCAGTTTTCGGCAAGCTTGTCCCCTTCGCGGCGATAGATGTCGATCACCCGGAATTCACCGGTTTCACCGGTCGCATTATGCCCCATGAAATCACCGGTCAGGCGAGCCGTGAAATTGGGCCACCCAAAGAAGCCACCGTAGGTCCCTTCGGCCAAACGGGCGATATGGGTGGTTTTTGAGCGATCCGAGAAGGCGGCGCGGAACGGGCCTGAATGCTGCTTCGCATAGCGCGGGATTGTGTAGGTGGCACCGATCCCGGTTGGTCCCCACCAAAGCATGTCTTCGGCCCATGTTAGGCGCAGTTCATCTTCCAAGCTCAGCCCGCTATCCCATTGCCCCAGATCTCCGATCATCCGATTGATCAGGTTGAGGGTTTCATCTCCGGTTTCCCTGGGCTGTGGATCATATAGCAGTCCGTCATGTGTCTGTGGTCCGGGTTGCACCAGTTGGGCGGCAGTCTGGATGGGGAAAGGATCCAGTCCCGCCTGCATCATCAGATGCGGCAGGTCGAAATACATCGCGGTTTCTGCAATCTTTCCATCCTCGACCCTGTTGAATTCGCAATAGCGCAGCATGGCGATCTTGCCGGTAGGAGGGATGTTTAAGAAAGGTTTGTCAAACAACCCCATCAGATGGCCCATCGACACAACCCAAATACCTTCGAACCCATCCATCTGGTTCCTTCCGGCAAAGAAAATGTCCTCGCGCCGCTGCAGCGAGGTAAGGCTTTCCCGCAGCGGATGCCAGAAGCTATTTGCCACCTCGTCAGCCCCCGATATTTCTCCAAACGGGTGGAAGCCACGCCACAGATAATCCTCCGTCACATGTTTGCTCAATGAGTCCTGTGGATTCGAATCCAGAGCCTCCAAATCAGTATGATAGGCCCTGATAACGTGTTTCGCATCTTGAAGATCGTCCACTTTATTCCTCATTTTCAGTGTCTTGCCGGATTTAATGCATGCGTATGCAAAAACATCTTGCCAAAATGTCGCGATGGAGTCTAACCTTTTTGCATTCGTATGCAAAACCAGATTCCAAATGGGAGGGGAATCCGAATGGCAGAGATCCAGCTGCGCAACCTGTCGAAGCGCTGGGGCGCTTTTGTGGGTGTCGAAAATTTCGACCTGACCATTGCCGACAAGGAGTTCTTGGTGCTGCTTGGGCCTTCGGGTTGCGGCAAGACAACCACGATGCGGATGATCGCGGGGCTTGAAGACGCCACCGAAGGCGACATCCTGGTGGATGGTAACCGGGTAAATGAGCTCGAGCCCAAGGACCGTGACGTGGCCATGGTGTTCCAGAGCTACGCGCTCTATCCCAACATGAACGTTTATGAAAACATTCGCTTTCCATTGAAGGTACGCGGCATCGATCCTGCCACTCATGATGAGAAGGTGCGCCGCGCCTCGGCAATGGTTGAATTGGACGATTTCCTGCATCGAAAGCCTGCTGAATTGTCGGGCGGTCAGCGCCAACGTGTGGCGCTTGCCCGGGCGATCGTGCGTGAACCGAATGTGTTTCTGATGGATGAACCGCTGTCAAACCTCGACGCTAAGCTGCGTGTATCCACCCGTGCCCAGATCAAGAACCTGAGCCACGAGCTGGCGGTCACCACGATCTACGTGACTCATGACCAAATCGAGGCGATGACCCTTGCTGACCGCGTCGTGATCATGAAACAGGGCGTGGTTCAGCAGGTTGGCACCCCGGTGGATATCTATGACAAGCCAGCCAATGCCTTTGTTGCCAGCTTCATCGGCTCACCCGCCATGAACCTGATCGACGGGGAAATTAAGGACGGAGTTTTCACAGCGCAAAACACGACCGTCTCCGGCTTGAACGCACCAGATGGCCCAGTGACGCTCGGCTTTCGTGCCGAGGATGCCAATGTGACCGAAAACGGCCAGAGCGGCGAGATCAATGCACCAATCTACACGCTCGAACTTCTGGGCGACAGCACAATGGTGTCGGTGCGGATCGGCGGGCAGCTGGTCTCAGTCAAGGCCGACAAAACCTTCCGGTCCGAAATCGACGATAAGGTTTCGCTGCACATCCACACCGAACATTGCCATCTGTTTGATGCAAAGACGGGAGCACGTCTCGGAGAATAAGGGTGAAGATCCCTTTCCCCGCCCATTCGGCGGACATGAACATGGGTGCAGGCTTCGAAGCTGCACCCTCCAGATCAACCACATCTATGGGAGGAAATTAGATGTTTTTCAGAAAAGTGGCCATTGCCAGTGCCCTTGCCATTACCGCCGCTGCGGGCAGTGCTTTTGCCGATTGCGAGATCAACGCACGCGTCAGCATTGTCGGCAACGAGTTTGCTGCGATTCAAGCCGTTGGCGCAGCCGCGCAGGAATGCACCGGCGCTTCGGTTGAATCCAACCTGACCTCTGAGCACCAGACCATCAACGTTGCTGGCCTGTCGGGCAACCCGTCGGAATACACCACCGCAATCATTGCCAACAGCTCGATCGTGGCCCTGATGAACGAAGACGTCATCCGCCCGCTGAATGATCTGGTCGAGAAGCACGGCGATGGGTTGCAGGCCAGCCAACTGATCAAGATCGGCGACAACATCATGGCCGTAGCTTTCATGGCCAACGCACAGCATCTGATGTTCCGCAAAGACATCCTCGAGCAAGCCGGTGTCGAAGTTCCTACCACCTATGAAGAAATGTTGGAGGTAGCCAACGCCATCCGCGAGCAGGGTATTATGCAAAACCCGGTCGGTGGTGCGTACAAGGCTGGCTGGAACCTGGCCCAGGAATTCAACAATATGTTCCTCGGCTATGGCGGCTCCCACTTCAATGCGGGCTCGGCTGAACCCAACATCAATACCGAGGCCGGGGTCAATGCGCTCAACATGATGAAAGCGCTGTCGGAATATATGAACCCCGACTTCCTGACACATGATTCCAATGCCACCAACGCGGAATACCGCGCGGGCAACGTTGCGATCATGAATATGTGGGGCTCGCGCGCGTCGCAACAGACCACCACCGAAGGCGTTCTGGAAGAGGTTGTGGCTGGTCACGCCATCGCGGCCCCATTGACCGTCGGCGGCGGTTCGACCCCGGCGTCCACCCTCTGGTGGGACGGCTGGACCGTGGGCAAGAACATCTCTGACGCAGAAGCCGAGGCGACCTTCATTGCAATGAAACACGGCATTCGCCCCGAGATGCTGAATGAAGAAACCAGCCCGTTGGCCGTCTGGCTGATCGAAGGCTACGAGCCGACCGATGATGCTCAGGGCGTGTTTGCTTCCGCTCAGATGGGGACGACACCCTATCCGATGCTGCCCTACATGGGCCTGATGCATAGTGCGCTCGGCAACGAATTGGCCGACTTCATGCAAGGTAAGGAAAGCGCTGAGCAAGCGCTGGCCGATGCTGAAGCCGCCTACCGAGCAGCTGCCGTCGAAAAAGGCTTCCTTGAATAAGAAGCCACTCATGCGGGCGGCTTTCTTGGCCGTCCGCATCCGCTACTTCACGCCGGGAGATCGCTATGCGCCATAAGACATTCCTCTGGTTCTTCCTGCCCACAGGGCTCGCCATGCTGTTGTTCATTGCGCTGCCTATCGTCTCGGTGGTGACACAATCGATCTTTGCGCCTCACCAGGCCGTGCTGATCGAAGTCGAGAACTGCACCCCCCTGGTTGGCTGTACTACCGAGACAACCATCGACCAAGAAGCCACGGCGCAATTGCGTGCTGAAAAGCCCTTGGGCCGTTTTGTCGGGCTGGGTATCTACTTCGACCGCGGACACCTGGCGGTGACTGAAATGAAGGAGCTTTGGACGACAACCGACTCCATTGGCGCTTTCTTATCGGAAATGGGTAACCTGCCATTTTACCGAGCGATGGCCTTCACTCTGACCTTCGTTGCAGTTGTGACGCCGCTGACCATCGTTTTGGGATTGATCATCGCGCTGGCGATCAACTCGCTGCATCGGCATCTCAAGGGGCTTATGATCTTCTTCTCCCTTCTGCCGATGATCGTGACCCCGCTGATCGGTTCGCTGATCTTGTTCTGGATGGTTGACAGCCGGGGTGTGATCGGATCAGCGCTTGTGGCTCTGGCGGGAGACCCGGACTTCAGCCTGAAGGCTTCGACGGGACTGATGTGGGTGGCGTTGATGGTCTATGGTGTCTGGCACGCCGCACCTTTTGCCTTCGTGGTTTTCTATGCCGGTCTTCAAACCCTGCCTGGAGATCAGCTCGAGGCTGCCCAGATCGATGGGGCAACACGCTGGCAGCAGGTCAAATATGTGGTTGTTCCGCATCTGATGCCGCTGGTCACGTTTGTTGCGCTCATACAGTTGATGGACAATTTCAAGGTGTTTGAACCGATTGTCGGCTTCAATGCTGCGGCACATGCTCAGTCGCTCAGTTCGTTCATTTACAATGACCTTGGCGGCGAAACGCGCCAGCTTTCTTCCGCTTCCGCAACCTCAGTGATCACGATAATTGGGGTCGCCATTCTTCTGTCGCCCGTGCTTGTTCGCACCTGGCGTGACTTTAAAGGAGCACGATAACATGGCCAGCCGCGCACAAAGAATGCCCAAAAGCCTGAGGATCGCCTCCTCCCTGTTCGTACTTTTCTGGTTCATCCTGGCTGCGTTTCCCTTTGCCTGGACGGTCTGGGGTTCGTTCAAGGTCGAGCTCGACTTCTTCTCGATCGCCGATTGGACCAATGCGATCACCGGCGAACGGACACAGGCGGTTTATGGCTCTTCATTTACCGATACCGGTTACGCAGGCGCATGGATACAGGAAGAGTTCTGGCGCAACGTGCTGAACACAGGCATTGTCTGTTTCTTTGTTGTCACCATTTCGCTGACCATCGGGACGCTGGGGGGCTATGCCCTGTCGCGCTCCACCTACAACTACACATTCTGGCTGCTGATCACGGCGCTGATCTTCCGCGCCATGCCTCCGATCACTCTGGTTGCCGGTTACCTGCTACCGTTCTTTGAATGGAACGTCTGGGGCATCTTGCCGACTACGATCATTGTGCTTGTGGCGATCAACCAACCTTTTACCCTGTGGATGCTGCACTCGTTCTTCAAGAACATCCCCAGCGAGCTGGATGAAAGCGCCAAAGTAGATGGATGCAACCAGTTCCAAGCTTTTCGTCGGGTGATCATTCCTGTGATGTGGCCGGGTGTTATCACCACGGGCCTGTTCAGTTTCCTGCTGGCCTATAACGACTTTGCCGTAGGAGCGATGCTGCTTTCCGAAAGCAACCGGACCATGGTTCCGGCTATTGCAGCCTTTCTCGGCACGACCCAGACCGAAGGCAACGTGATGTTTGCTGTTGCAGCCGTGGTCTCGGCCACTGTGCCGCTGTTCATCCTGGTGATGTTCTTCCAGCGCCAGATCGTTGGCGGTCTGACCGCTGGTGCGGTGAAAGGCTAAGCCATGAAGTCGCGGGCCACAACAGTGATGCGCATCAGGGGACAGGCGGGCCGCCTGTCCTTGGCGGCGGTTCGCGCGCGCCGGGCCGGTCGCATTCCATTCTCAGTCACCCGCGCCGGTCCTTGGGGGGCACTTCTCCGCAAACGCCCCCAACAGACCCCATAGAGACAGAGCCAATGGAAAACTTCGACCGTACCCCCTTTCTGACCTTTTCCGCCGCACAACGCCATCCGGGCAACTTCAGGCCGGTCTTTGACGCCTTCTTCGCCCCCGATGCGCAAGTCAACGTAGTGCATCCCTTTAATGAGGTCGCGGGCGGCCTCGGGCTGCACGATCATGTCATTGCCCCGCTCGCCGCTGCCTTCGATGGGCTGTTTCGGCGCGACGACATCGTACTGGCCGGCGCATTTGACGGCCAGGACTGGATCAGCGCCACCGGCTATTACGTTGGTCGGTTCTCGCGCGACTGGCTCGGCATCTGCGCCACCGGCGAACTCGCCTATCTGCGCTTCGGCGAGTTCCATCGCATGCAAGCCGGCAAAGCGGTGGAAAGCTACATCTTCCTCGACATCCCAGAGCTGATGCTGGCCGCCGGCCAATGGCCGATCACCGACAGCCCGGGCAAGACCCGCGGCTTCACCGGCATGATCCAGGGCCCAGCCAGCCATGATGGCATCCTGACTACACCGCAGGACCCTGTCGAGAGCGCCAAGAGCTATCGTATGGTCACCGAAATGCTGGCCGGGCTTGCCACCGAGAACGAGGCCTGGCGCCCCTACTGGCATGACAACATGGTTTGGTACGGCCCCGGTGCCTTCGGCTCTTTCGTCGGGCTCGAGAGTTTTGCCAGCTTCCAGGTGCCTTTCGAATCCACCTTCGAAGGCTGGTCCGGTGGCAGTGCGGGCAACGGTATGACTGCACATTTCACCCGTTACGGTGAAGGCAACTACGTCTGCTCGGGCGGTTGGCCTTCGCTGACTGGTGTCCAGGTAAAACCCTTCCTCGACCAGCCCGCCAGCGGCAAACGCGTCTTCATGAGGGTTTGCGACTGGTGGCGCCGTGAGGGCGACCTGTTGGTCGAAAACTGGGTTTTTGTCGACATCCCGCATGTTCTGGCACAGCTCGGCGTCGATCTTTTCGCGAACCAGAACAGCACACCAGAGGTTGCCTGATGAGCCGCGCCGCCCGCCATAGCGCCCTGTCGCGCCACCCGGCGCTGAACCGGATGCCCCGGGATTTTCTGAGAGGGGGTCCTGCGCCCCTCTCACCAACACCCAACATCCCGACAGGAGACACGCCATGAAAGGCTCCCGCCCCGAACAAGCGGTTCTGACCCGCGATACCGACATGAGCAAAACTGACGACACCCGCCGTGTGATCGAAACCATGGTAGATGGCCTCAATGACCATCGCATTGACGATATCGGCGACTTCTTCACCGAAGGGTTTCGCTGGATGGGCAATCAGGGCTGCGGCACCAAGTTTGGGCTGAAGAAATTTCAGGACAATTGGCAGCGCCCTTTTCAGGCGGCGTTTTCCGACAAGACCTGCATTGATGAAGCCCGGCTTTATATGGGCGAATGGGCTGCCGCCTTTGGTCGGCAGGAAGCCACTCATTCCGGTGAGTTTCTCGGCATCGCCCCCACCGGTAAGCGGGTTGAAATCCGCTACATGGATTTCTGGAAAGTGGTCGACGGCAAGATCGTCGACAATTGGGTGAATGTGGATTTCGCCCATGTGGCCGCGCAATTGGGCGTGGATCTGTTTAACGGAGAAGGCTGGGAAGCTTTCGACCGGGGCGAACGTGAAGCCCCTCGACCTGAGACCAAAGGATAAGATTATGGCAATCGAATATCTCAAACGCGGAAAGCCCGAAGCAGACCGGGCGGAAGATGACGCCAAGGTGCGTGCGGTGGTGGAAGCCACTCTAAAAGACATCGAAGCACGTGGTGACGAGGTTGTGCGCGAACTGGCCGTGAAGTTCGACAATTATGATCGCGACAGCTATCGCCTGTCACAGGACGAGATTGATGCATTGATCGCCAAGGTCAGCCCGCAGGATCTGGCGGATATCAAGTTTGCGCAGGAGCAGGTCGTGAATTTTGCTCAGGCCCAACGAGACAGCATGCTGGATGTCGAAGTGGAAACCATGCCAGGCGTGATCTTGGGACACAAGAACATCCCGGTGCAAAGCGTCGGCTGTTACGTGCCCGGCGGCAAGTTCCCGATGGTGGCGTCGGCCCATATGTCGGTTGCCACCGCCAAAGTGGCCGGTGTGCCGCGTATCATCGCCTGTACTCCGCCTTTCAACGGCGAACCGAACCCAGCGGTGATCGCCGCCATGCATCTGGGTGGGGCCGATGAGATCTATGTGCTGGGTGGTATTCAGGCCATCGGCGCCATGGCCATCGGTACCGAAACAATCGATCCGGTGCACCTTCTGGTTGGTCCGGGCAATGCCTTTGTGGCCGAAGCCAAGCGGCAGCTCTTTGGCCGGGTCGGCATCGACCTTTTCGCAGGCCCTACCGAAACAATGGTGATTGCGGATGAAACGGTGGACGCCGAGATCTGTGCCACCGACCTCCTCGGTCAGGCAGAGCATGGTTACAACAGCCCTGCGGTTTTGGTCACGAATTCACGGCAACTGGCTGAGGAGACCCTGTCGGAGATCGACCGTATCCTGACCATCCTACCAACCGCTGGTACGGCCAAGGTCAGCTGGGAGGATTACGGTGAAGTGATCCTCTGCGACACCTATGATGAGATGCTCGCCGTGGCCGATGACATCGCATCCGAGCATGTGCAGGTGATGACTGATCGCGACGATTGGTTCCTTGAGAACATGACCTGCTATGGTGCGCTGTTCCTCGGACCGCGCACCAATGTAGCCAATGGCGACAAGGTGATCGGTACAAACCATACGCTGCCCACCAAGAAAGCCGGGCGCTACACCGGTGGTCTCTGGGTCGGCAAGTTTCTGAAGACGCATTCCTATCAGAAAGTTACCACCGATGAGGCGGCCACGATGATTGGAGAATACGGCTCGCGTCTCTGCATGCTGGAAGGTTTTGTGGGGCACGCCGAACAATGCAACGTGCGGGTGCGCCGCTATGGCGGGATCAATGTCCCCTATGGCGAAGGGGCGCCCTATCGCGACGCCGCTGAATGAGGTGAAGACAGGCGTGAGGGGCACTTCCCCTCGCGCTCCCCAGGATACTCATGACAAGTAAAAAGATGGATCGACACACCGAACATAAAGCCATGATCGCACCGTTTCGGCGGGCGATGCGGGCGTTTGCCGAAGCCCCGGTGCGAGCAGCGCTGGAAGAGCTTCTGGCTCCGAACGCATGTGTTCGCTTGTGTCATCCATTTGGCGATCTTTCAGGGCCATGCAGGTTTTACGATGTTGCCTATGCCCCTCTGTTGGAAGCCATGCCGGATCTGGAAGCGCGCGACTGGATTGTCATGTCCGGCCCTGATGAACAAGGGAATGACTGGGTTGGTTGTGGCGGACACTATGTGGGCACCTTTATCGCACCTTTCCTGAACATTCCGCCCACAGGGCAATTGGCCCACATGCGCTTTCACGAGTTTTACCGGTTGGAAGGCGATAAAGTGGTGGAGATACAGGCGATCTGGGATATTCCTGAACTGATGATGCAGTCCGGGTGCTGGCCGATGGTTCCCTCGCTGGGGCGCGATCTGTTTGTCCCCGGACCCGCCAGCCAGGATGGATTTGTGTCGGGTCCACGGGATGAGGTGCGCTCGGACGCTTCCTGCCGGCATATTGTCGATATGCTCAATCACCTGATCCGCCACCCGTTGCAAGGCGGCCCGGAAGTGATGGAGATGGAACGGTTCTGGCATCCGCGTTTTAACTGGTATGGACCGGCCGGAATTGGCACCTCGCGGGGAGTGGTTGGATTTCGCCGAAACCACCAAATCCCCTTCCTGTCTGCCATGCCGGATCGCGGGCAGTTCCCGGAGGAAACCCCCCATCATTTCTTTGGGGATGGCGACTATGCGGCCGTGACCGGCTGGCCCAATATGGCACAGACACTCTCTGGCGGGGGCTGGCTGGGCCTGCCACCAACCGGGCAGAAAATTACCTTGCGTAGCTTGGATTTCTGGCATGTCGAAGAGGGTTTGATCCGTGAAAACTGGGTGCTGGTCGATCTTCTGGACATTTATGCGCAGCTTGGGGTGGACGTTCTTGCTCGCATGTCGGAACTTGCCCCGGCATTTGAGACAAGAGGAGCCGTTTCATGACCTTGCCCCGCACTCCATCCTTCCGCCTTGATGGCAAACGCGCCCTTGTGGCAGGCGCCAGTTCCGGCATCGGTCTGGCCTGCGCGGCCGCCCTTGGCGAGGCCGGTGCTGAGGTGACGGTTGCCGCACGCAGGATCGACGCTCTGGAAGCTTTGGTGGGTGAAATGCAAGCGGCCGGAATGAAAGCACTGGCTCTCGTCATGGATGTGGCTGATGTGGATGCAACCCAGGCAGCCGTGGCCGAAAACGGTCCTTATGATGTGCTGGTCAATTCCGCAGGTCTCGCCCGCCATGGCCCCGCGGAGGCCACGGAAGTTGCTGATTTCGATGCGGTATCGGACCTCAATATAAAGGGTGCCTATTTCCTCACTCAAGCTGTGGCCAAAGGGCTGATGGCGGCAGGTAAACCCGGCTCATTGATCAATATTTCCAGTCAGATGTCCAAGGTGGGGGGACTGGATCGTGCGGTCTACTCTGCGACCAAACACGCGCTGGAAGGTTTCACAAAGTCGATGGCCATCGAATGGGGTAAAGCGGGGATTCGCGTCAATACGATCTGCCCGACCTTCATCCTCACCGCGCTCACCCAATCCACGTTCGACCAGCCTGACAAACGGGCCTGGATCGAGGACAAGATCAAGCTGGGCCGTGTGGGGCAGGTCGAAGATATCATGGGAGCGGTCACATATCTCGCCTCTGATGCTTCCAGCCTGGTCACTGGATCAGCCTTGATGATTGACGGGGGGTGGACTGCGGAATGAGCAAGGTTACCTCAGCAGAAGTCGCCGCCCTTGCAGGAGTGAGTCAATCCGCAGTGAGCCGGGTCTTCACTCCCGGTGCGTCGGCTTCGAAAAAGACCATAGAGAAGGTGAAGAAGGCAGCCGAAGAACTGGGCTATCGCCCCAATTCCCTTGCACGTGCCATGGTGTCAGGCAAAAGCCGGATTATCGGTTTGGTGGTGGCTTATCTTGAAAACCACTTCTACCCGGAAGCGCTTGAAAAGCTCTCAAATACTTTGCAGGAGAGGGGATATCACGTGCTCATCTTCATGGCCTCGCAAACGGCCGAGGATGTGAATGACGTGGTTGAGGAAATCCTGGATTATCAAGTGGATGGGATCATCACTGCTTCTGTGGCCATGTCCTCGGAACTGACCGACCGCTGCCGCAAGGCGGGGGTGCCGATAGTGCTGTTTAACCGATCTCAGGACGGGCCGGAATTCTCCTCTGTCGCCTCGAATAATGTGGCGGGTGGGCGCAAGGTTGCTGAGTTTCTGTTGGCTGGGGGGCATAAGAAAATCGGCTATATCGCGGGATGGGAAGGCGCATCGACCCAGAGGGACCGTGAAGCAGGATTTGTTTCGCGGCTGGCCGAGGAAGGGATTTCGCTGCACAGCCGTGAGGTCGGCGATTTCAATATTGACAAGTCGACTGATGCAACACGCCGGATGTTTGACCAGGATCCGCCGGACGCGGTCTTCGTGGCAAATGACCATATGGCATTTGCAGTAATGGATGTTCTGCGTTCAGAGCTGGGCCTTTCTGTGCCCGGTGATGTGTCTGTGGTGGGTTACGATGACGTGCCCATAGCCGGATGGCCCGCCTATGACCTGACCACTGTACGACAACCTGCCAACCGGATGGTGGCGGAAACGGTTGATCTCCTGCTTGCAGAAATTGATGGCGAGGATGTTGAGCCTCAAAAAATCGAAATTGACGGGCCGCTCATTGTGCGTGGGTCTGCCCGTGTGCCGGAAGGATGGAGTGAATGAAGGGTTTCGACAGTAAATTCAAAGATTTCCCTGACTATATTATCGAGATCACCCGTGAAATCTGGGAAGGTCGTGGGCTGGCAACGCTACATGACTGTTATGCACCGGATATCGTGGTGCGCAGCCCCGGATCAGTGGTGATCGGCAATGAAAACGTGATTGGCGCAACCATGGCCACGCTGGCGGAGTTTCCGGATCGTGAGCTTCTGGGTGAAGACGTGATTTGGTCCGGAACACCGGAGGAAGGCATGTTGTCCTCGCACCGGATCCTGACCATGGCCACCCATCTGGGCGATGGTGTCTATGGTACCGCCACGGGCAAGCGACTGACCTATCGGGTGATTGCTGATTGTCATGCGAAGAACAACGCGATCGATGATGAATGGCTCATTCGCGATCAGGGCGCGATTGTGCGCCAGATGGGCTGGGATGTGACCGATTATACCCGTGACCTGATCATGCGCGAAGGCGGGCCAGAGACCTGCGTGAAGCCCTTTACCCCGGATATCGACCAACCCGGCCCCTATAAAGGTCGCGGCAATGACAATGAATGGGGAGAGCGCCACGCCGACATACTGAACCGCATCATGTCTGCCGACATTACTGTGATCAAAGCGGAATATGATCGTGCGGTGCAATCGGAATATCCTGGCGGTGTGACCGGTCACGGGTGGGATCCCGTTGAGCGGTTCTGGATGGGGCTGCGTGCGGCTTTTCCGACAGCCAAGTTCGAAATCCACCACCAGATCGGGCGAGACGATCCCCATATGCCACCGCGTTCGGCCATTCGATGGAGCCTGACCGGCACCCATGACGGCTGGGGCAGCTTTGGCAAGCCAACGGGTGCACAAGTGCATGTGATGGGAGCCAGCCACGCGGAATTTGGTGCGGTTGTACCCGGTCAGGTCAAGCTGCGCCGCGACTGGACCCTATTTGATGAAACTTCGGTCTGGAAACAGATCCTCCTGCACAAGGGTGATCTCTGAATGTCCACCCGCATTTCATCTCTGGATGCCAGTCAGGCCATGCGGCGCTTTCACGCGCACCGGGCCAGCCTGCGTGCCCGGCGATTGAACAACCTCCCTCCCGGAGCCCGGGTTTGAACCGTTCAAGCCCCACCCAAAGGAGATTAAAATGAGCAATATCCAAGACCGCATCGTTCGCTATGGCGAGCTGAAACCCTGTAAAACCGCCTTCATCGACGCCCATACACCAGGCTCTGACCAGAAGGAAAACTTCACCATCATCGGTGGCGGTGTGTCGGAATCTCCCGACCAGCACGTGCACATCACCGACAAGATCGGGTTCAACATCGGCGCTGCCGGACAGCCGCCGAAATGTCGCAACTCGCTGCACAGCCACACCACGGCGGAAGTGTTCTTTGTGGCCAAGGGCCGCTGGCGCTTTTTCTGGGGGCGATACGGCACAGCAGGGGAATTCGTTGCTGAAGAAGGTGATATCTTCAACATTCCCACCGGGATTTTCCGTGGCTTTGAAAACATTGGCACCGACTACGGCATGATTATGTCGATGCTGGGTGGCGACGATGCGGGTGGCGGTGTGACCTGGGCCCCTCAGGTGATCGAAGACGCACGGGCCCACGGGTTGGTACTGGGCGAAAATGGTGTGCTTTATGACAGCAAGAAAGGAGAGGAACTGCCCCACAATGTCTCTCCCATGCCGCTTCTTACCGAGGAAGAACTCAAGGCCTATCCGGAAGTGCCCGTCGATGCCGTTATCGGCAAATATGTCGCCCGTTACTGGGACATGATGGCGCTGGCGGCGGACAAGCCCACCAAGGTGATTGGCGAGGATGGCTTCATCAAGGATAAGCCGGGTTTTGAGGTTGATTTTCTGACCCGCGGCTCTGCGGTGACCGACGCCATCAAGGCAGAAAAGCCGGTTGTTCTGATGCCGATGCGGGGCAATTGGCGGATCAATGTGGATGGCTACGAGGTTGTTCTTTCGAATGGCGACACCGCACTTGTGCTGCCCGGTGAAAGCTATGTGGCTGAACCCTCGATGACCGGTGAGGCCAGCCTTTATCGGATCACCACCACCGATGATGCGCCCGGGGCCACCTGGACCGGAAATTAAACCTAAAAGGGAGGAGCCCATAATGACAGCTATCAAAACAACCCACGTGGGCTCCTTGCCTCGTACACAGGACGTGGTGGATTTCATCTTTGCCCGTGAACGTGAAGAGGCGTTTGAACAAGACGCATTTGACGCTTGTATGACAGCCGCGGTGTCGGAGACAGTGCGTAAGCAGGTCGAGGCGGGAATTGATGTGGTCAGCGATGGTGAGACCTCGAAAATCTCCTACGCCACCTACGTAAAGGACCGCTATACCGGCTTTGCCGGCGACAGCCCGCGCAATGCGCCGGCTGATCTGAAGATGTTTCCAGGTTTTCTTAATCGGCTCGCCGATGACGGCGGCACGCCAAAATACGCCCGACCGATGTGCGTGGGTGAAGTGCGCTCAAAAGGGCAGGGGGAGCTTGAGAAAGACATTGCCAATCTGAAGGTGGCAATAGCGGAACATGGTGCCGAGCGCGGGTTCATGAACGCGGCCAGCCCCGGGGTGATCTCGCTATTCCTGCAAAACGATTATTACAAATCGCGTGAAGCCTATCTGGCTGCGCTCGCGGATGCGATGAAGGCTGAATATGAGACCATCGTGGCCTCCGGACTGGATTTGCAGCTTGATTGCCCGGATCTTGCCCTGTCTCGTCACATGCTATTTACGGATCTCAGCGACGACGAATTCGTGAAGGTGGCAAATCTGCATGTAGAGGCGTTGAACTATGCGTTGTCGGACGTACCCGCAGATAAGGTGCGCGTGCATATCTGCTGGGGCAATTACGAAGGCCCGCATTGTTGTGACATCCCAATGGCCAAGATGTTCGACACGCTGATGGCGACAAAGTCCCGTTACGTGCTGTTTGAAACTTCAAACCCGCGCCATGGGCATGAATGGACGACGTTTCGGGACCGGAAGGCGGATATTCCCGAAGATAAGGTGCTGGTGCCCGGCGTGGTCGATACCACCACCAATTTCGTCGAACACCCCGAGCTGGTGGTACAAAGGATTACGCGCTTTGTAGATATTGTTGGCGCAGATCGGGTGATGGCCGGATCTGATTGCGGGTTCGGCACTTTTGCGGGCTTTGGTGCAGTGGATCCAGACATTGCCTTTGCCAAGCTTGCAGCCCTGTCGGAAGGGGCAAGTTTGGTCAAATGACACCGCTTCTGCTGCTTCCCGGCATGATGTGTGATGCCCGGCTATATGGCCCTCAGATGGACGTGCTGTCGGGCCGGATCCCGATCATGACCTGCCCGATTGGTGGTCAGGATAGTATGGCGGATTTGGCTGCTGATATTCTGGCGTATGCCCCACCGCGTTTTGCCATCGCAGGCCTCTCCATGGGCGGGATCGTAGCGATGGAAGTTTTGCGCCAGGCCCCGGACCGGGTATTGGGGATCGCGCTGATCGACACCAATCCGCTGGCCGAGAAAGACGAGGTTAAAGCACGCCGCGTGCCGCAGATAGAGACCGTCCGAAATGGTGGTCTTCGGACCGTCATGCGTGAGGAGATGAAGCCCAACTATCTCACGGACGGCCCGCAGCGTGGTGCAATCCTCGATCTCTGCATGGATATGGCGATGGACCTCGGTGCTGACGTTTTCATTAACCAATCCAAAGCGTTGCGAGGCCGGATTGATCAAAGTGACACATTGCGCGGTTTCACTCGACCCGCTCTGGTGCTCTGTGGGCGGGAGGATGTGCTCTGCCCGGTGGAACGCCATGTATTGATGCATGATCTGCTGCCGAACAGTCGGTTGGAGATCATTGAAAACGCGGGGCATCTGCCCACGCTGGAACAATCCGACAAAACAAATGCAGCGCTGATCCGCTGGCTGGAGGAGCTATGAACCCATCCCTTCTGGACCTTCTGAAAAAGGTGGATACGCCCACCGTCTGCAATGCGATCGAAGTGGCGCAGGGCAAGCGTGGTTTCAATGACTTCACTCGTGGCACAATGCTGTGTTCCAATCCGGAAGGAGGCGCGATGGTCGGTTATGCCCGTACTGCGAAGATCGCTGCGGTGAACCCGCCTGAGGAACCGCCTGAGGTGATCAAGGCGCGGCGAATGGATTATTACCGCCACATGTCCGAAGGACCGCGCCCGGCTGTGACGGTGGTCGAGGATGTGGATTACCCGAACTGCATCGGTGCCTATTGGGGTGAAATCAATACCAGTGTGCATAAGGGCTTTAGTATCAGTGGAGCATTGACCAACGGCGTTATGCGTGACCTTGGCGACCTGCCGGATAATTTTCCTGTAGTGGCGGGCTCCATTGGCCCCTCGCATGGATTTGTGCATGTGAAAGAGATTGGCACGTCCGTTGAGATCTTCGGGCTCACGGTGAAAGATGGAGACCTTGTGCATGCCGACCGCCACGGTGCGCTGGTCATTCCACCAGAGGTCGTTCCCGCCTTGGAGGAAGCCATTATAAAACTGCTCGACACCGAAAAACTGGTGCTGGACCCGGCCCGCGAAGACGGGTTCGATTTCGAGGCGTTTGAGAAAGCTTGGGCTGCGTTTGAAGCTGCACGGACGTAAAAGACTGATATTGGTCGCTCTCAACTACATGCTAACTCAACTGCATTTCGAAATCCAAAGGCGGGTGGCGATGAGTGATAACAACAACAAGAACCCTATCTCTAACCTTTGTGGTTCCCATTACTCTCTCAAAAAACGGGGTGCGAATTACCCCCATGTGAGCGTGCCGAGAAAGGACCCGCAGGGGGTTGGTAGTTGCTTTCCGGTAAGCTCCATCAAAATACCACGCCCGCATCTCGCAGCGCGGTCGCAGTCACCAATCCAGACCGAATCAGATGCCGCGCAAGTTGCGCCGAGATCGCTGCTTGGGGAATATACGCTCCCTCCTTGAGTTTCTGTGCCCAGAAGTGTGCGACGTCGTCGAGCGTTTTTGCAGCAGGTTCGCCAACTGCTTTTGCAGGGAAATCCTCCCACCTCGCATTCTTCAACCAGTTGTCGGCGTATGCGAGGTACATCGGTTTATTCCCATCATTCTCTTCACGATAGCTTTTGGCGGCTTGCACAATCCGATGGGAATCAACTCCACCCGACACGGCTTGATCAAAAAGTTTCCGGCATTGGCTTTCATTCCTCGTCCTTGGATGTGTCACCCAAAACTTAGAAAACCCATTCTCGTTTTGTGCGGCGGTCACGCCGTCAACACATGGTTTCTTTTCTGGTTCCTTTACAGGTTTAGTGTCCGGATTCTGGACCCGGCTAGATGTGGTTTTCGGACACGGCTTATGTTCATTTCCGGACTCGGTTCCGGGTTTGGAAACTGGACGGATTTTGCCATTTTTCGCCATCGTTTTTTGTTTTTTCGCGGATGGATCTACCCGGACAAAACCTTCTTCGAAGGGGAAGAAATAGCGTGTGGTCTCCTGGCGCTTGGTCTCTTCATTCCACTGCGGTATCCGCGCAATCAATCCAGCCTCTTCCAGAAGGTTCAGGTTCTCATTTACTGTCGAGCGAGCGCCTACGCTCTCAGCGATATACCCTTGACTCGGGAAGCAGCCGTTAACCGTGTTGTGAGTATTTGCCAGTACCAAGAGCAGAAGCTTTGGGCCAGATTTTAACTTATGCCGCTTTATCGCGGCAAAAGCCCAATCGGTTGCTTTGCGGCTCATTGGGCCGCCCCCCAAATCGTGCCGACAAACATCGTTTGACGACGCTCACACTGCTGATATGAGTTGGAACTGAGAAAGATAAGTCTTGGTTTTCTTATCTCTGGCAGTCTTGGAACTTTCCACTCCAAGTATTTGGAAACTAATACTTCAAAGCGTCCTTCAGGGATCGCCATTATATCAAAGGTTTGCATCAAAGCGCCCGAGGGTTTGGGCGCAATGATGGTGTTTTGCTGAGGTCAGATAAATTCTGCCTTTGGTGCTGCTTCGGGCTTGGCGACGGCAAGCGCTTCGGTCAGGTCGACGCTGCGGTCGAACAGGGCGCGCCCGATGATTGTACCCGACACATGCGGAACATATTGGAGACGCGACACATCGTCGATGTCGTTGATTGTGCCGCGGGCAATCACCGGTGCATTTGCTTCGCCGGCGATCTGAGTGATCAGTGCGAGGGTGTCTTCGGCATCACCGATATCCGCGTCAATGTCGGTGATTACGATGGCGGCCAGGGGGTCGCCTTTGAACTTTTCCAGGAAACCTGAGGCATCAAAGGCGCTTTTGTTTTTCCAACCATCGCTGACAACTTTGCCTTCGTAAACGTCGACGGCCAACACAATCTGGTCTGGATGAAGTGATGCAGCTTCTTTCACCAGTTCGGGCTGATAGACCGCAAGCGACCCCAGAACAACGCGTGCGGCGCCGTGGTCGATCCATTCGGCAATTCGTTCAAGCGTTTTCACGCCGCCACCAACCTGCACCGCTATGCCAACCGTGCGGATGATTTCACGGATCACTTCGTCGTTGCGGTGATCCCCCGACATCGCATCAAAATCGGTGATCTGAATGGCTTCGGCACCGGCTTCCGCATATTCCAGCGCGCGTTTTACCGGATCCACATGCCAGATTTGTGGCTCTTCCGTACGTCCGCGAAACAGGCTGACACAGCGCCCGTCGAGCAGCTCGATCAGTGGGTAAATTTGCATTTGGATCTCCCTTTCCATTTGGCACTTGTGTTCCAAGCCACAGCAGGCGCGATTTCCGTCCGGTCGTCGGATTTGGAAACGACACGAAATGTGCGGAAACAGACGGACACGCGCAGAAAAGGCTGCAGGGATGTCAGTATAGCACATGAAGGGGCACAGGCGGGGACCGTCAACCAAGGAGTGATTCTCGGTCAGCCTAGCGTTATGGGCACCAATTCTTCTCGGATCTGTAATCCGGGTTGAGAGGGTCATACGTGCTTGCAGATCTCCAGAAACTCCGAGATGGCAGCCGCGTAGGCTTCGGGCTGCTCAACCGGGCCCATGTGACCTGATTTGCGGATCAGCTTGAAATGTGTCCCCGGGATGAGGTCGGCCAATTCGCGTACGAGATCGGCGGGGGTCGAGCCATCTTCGCTGCCTGCCGTGACAAGTGTGGGCAGGGTCAGCCGTGCGGTGCTTTCATAAAGGTCGGTGTCTGCAATTGCCGCCATGCAGCCGAGGTAACCTGCCTCTGGCGTAGCCCTCATGATCTCAGCAGCATTCAGTATAAGCTCAGGGCGATCACGGTGGGTTGCGCGCGCAAACCAGCGCTGCATGTTGGGGCCGACCAATGCCTCCACACCTTCTTTGCGCACGATATCCACCCGCTCTTCCCAGATGGCGGGCGTTGCGATTTTCACCGCGGTGTTGGATAGGATCAGCGCGCGGACAAGATCCTTGCGTTCTGCGGCCAGACCCTGCGCGATGATGCCACCAATTGAAATGCCGACAAGGGCGCTGTCTTTTACCCCAAAACGGTCGAGTGCCGCGGCTGCATCTTTAACCAGATCCCCCATTGGATAGGGGCCGTCAGGGCAGGGGCTTTGCCCATGTCCACGCATATCCATACGGATCACCCGCAGGTCATTTGGCAGATAGGGTAGCACGGCATCCCACATGGTCAGATCTGCTCCGAGAGCATGGGCGAAGACCAAGGCAGGGGCATCGTGCGGCCCCTCGTCCACCACATGCAAGCGGACGGGGTCTTCTCCTGGCAGGATCATTTGCCACCCCGAAGGGTCAGATGTGCCATGATCTGCCCGTGGTCAGAGGCGAGTTTGTTGTAGGGCGCTTCTGGGTGCGAGCCATCGGTGATGTGATCATTCAGCACACTGAAATAGGTCATATCCGCGATGCGATCCCGGTTGTCAGGGTGGAAATCCCGGCTGAGGAAGATCTGGTCGATGCTTTCAAAAACGCCCCCAAAGCTGGCGGTATAAACCATGTCGCGCAGAGATTTTCGCACAAAGAGCTTCTCAGCTGAATGCAGGCGTACTTTTTCGACCGCTGCAGTGATCTGTGCGTTTTCCTTGATGGAATAGCGATCGCTCGGGCTTTTCGCATCATGGCGCAGCATCCAGGAATAGTTTTTGAACGGCACCTCACCCGAGATGATCTCGGAACTCACCGCATGTTCGCCGTCGTTGAAATCACCCAGAACCACCACCGGATTGCCTGCCTCGATCTCTTCAACCACCAGTTTGCGCAGAACCCAGGCTTCGGTCATGCGCCGCATGGCAGAGCGCGCCGCACCCAGAGCGCGGGCGACAGGGTCATAGGTGGTCAGGTCGGCTTCTGGGGCAAACTCCGCACCTTCGGGCCGCAGAAATTCGCCGAGTTTTGATTTCAGGTGGCAGTTGAAAAGCGTGATCACCTTCCGGTCGTCGCCCTCACCGATCGGGATCCGCACTTTCAGGATCGGACGCGACAGGCGTGACAGGCGATACTCCCCTCCGTCTCCGGAAAAGAAAATGACAATCGGGGTTTCAAGATCCTGAATGATCTCAGGTGCGCCCACAAAGCCAAATCGCGACAAGACAGCCAAACCCGGTCTGCGTTTGCCGGGCGCACCGTCATTTGCATTGGGGGCAAAGGCGATGTGATCAATGCCCCAGGGTTCGACCTCGAGCTTTCGGAAAATCGCTTTGCGGTGATAACGCTTGGATCGATCCGGGATGGTGGCCGCGTTGAGTGCCGATGCCCTCCGGTTGGCTTCCTTCACCACATCCAGCAATGCGTCTTCTTCAAAAACCTCCTGAAAGCCGATCACGTCAGCATCCAGCGACAACATCTGGTCCGCCATCCAATCCCGTTTCCAGGCGTATTCTTCAGGCGTGTAGGACATGAACTGGTAATACTCCTGATCAGCCCCGATCAGGTTTTTCACGTTGAACGAAGAAATGGTAAAATCACTCATGACAAGTCTTCCTTTAGGGCCCGCTGAAATACAGGCATATCTACATTGCCGCCGGTGGCCACGACAATAACGGTTTCACCTTGGAAGGTCTGAGGTTGAAACAACGCTGCTGCAAGCGCCGCAGCCCCTCCCGGTTCCACGACGATCTTCAACCTCTGCCACGCCAGCGCCATTGCACGCAGGCAATCATCTTCACTGACCACAAGGCCGGGGCCACACAAGCGCTGCATGATGGGCAAGGTGATATGCCCCGGGCTGGGGGTGATGATGGCATCGCAGAGCGAGCCCGCAGTTCGTTCATTGCGCTGCACCTCTCCGGTGGCAAGAGAGCGGGCCACGTCGTCAAATCCCTCCGGCTCCACCGGATGCACGCGCATCTCCGGCGCCTCTGCTTCCAGAGCCAATGCCACCCCAGAGGTCAGACCACCTCCGCCGCAGGGCACCAGAACGGACGCCAAATGTACTCCCAGTGCCGCTGCATCCTCGGCGATCTCAAGCCCCACAGTGCCTTGCCCAGCGATCACCTGAGGCTCATCAAATGGCTTGATCAGAGTGAGGCCCCGCGTTGCCGCAAGCTCTGCCCCAATCGCATCCCGGTCCTCATTCGCACGGTCGTAAAGCACAACTTCGGCCCCTAGGGCGCGGGTATTTTCGATTTTTAGCTCCGGCGCGTCCGATGGCATGATAATCACCGCGCTGGTCCCAAATTCCCGAGCTGCCAGCGCCACCCCTTGCGCATGGTTGCCAGAGGAAAAGGCGATCACCCCTCGCTGGCAGGTCTCATCATCAAGCGCTGAAAGTGCAGCACGCGCGCCCCGATATTTAAAGCTGCCGGTATGTTGCAGGCATTCCGGTTTAACCAAAACCTGACGTCCGGCGATCTCGTCCAGAAAGGGCGAAGACAACAGTGGCGTGCGTCTCGCGTGCCTCCTGAGCCTTTGTTCGGCGGCGCGGATCATTTCAATATTCATGGCAAATATCCAACCAGGAGTGGATGACAGCAAGAGCCTCCGGTTCATCCAGAAACGGCACATGGCCCCGGTCCGCCACCTTGGCATAGCGCAGATCGGGGTTGCGGGATTGCATCTTGGAAACTGTGGTGTCTGTGAGCAGATCTGAATTTGCCCCGTGGATCAGCGCCAAAGGCAATCCCTTGAAGGCATCGTAGAACGGCCAGAGATCCGGCATCGGCTGTGCTCCGGCCTCCTCCACGGCGGTTCGTAGCGCCGGATCATAGCGGTTCTCCCATTTCCCGTTCAGGTCTTCATAGAGATAGGAAACCTCTTCCTCCCAGCGCGCATCCGGCACATTGTGAAACCCCGCTTGCTCCATTGCGGCCTTGCGCATTGCCACAATCGACCCAAAGGCACGCCAGGATGGGCGGCGTCCCAGATAGGACATGATATAAGTCAGCCCCAGTGGATCGAGATCCGGGCCAATGTCATTCAAGCAGACACCAATCAACCGGTCTTTCACCGTGGCCGCCAACCCCATCGCAATCAACCCTCCGCGCGAGGTGCCGAGGATCGCCGCGCGTTCCAGACCCAAATGATCCATCAGCGTAAGGGCATCCTGTGCTTCCTGCGGGATGGTGTAGGTTGAATGTGGGGCCCGATCCGAGTGCCCCCGTCCGCGATAATCCATGCGGATCAGGCGTACGCCCTTCAGATGCGGGGCCACGAAGTTGAAATCATTGGAATTGCGTGTCAGCCCCGACAGCGCCAAGACCGGCAGCCCCTCCCCTTCATCGCGATAGGCAATCTTCACCCCATCTGCTGCGACAAACTTCTGCATCCATACCTCCAATTGCTTTTCCGGCAAGAAAGCACGGAACATGCCGAGGGTCCACACTCCTCATTTTCTGCCGAGAAATGTCCTGGAGTGAATTGACCGCAGGGGCGAAGACGGGCGGGCGCAGCTTGCAATAAAAAAAGGCCGCCCAAGGGCAGCCTTTCATGATCACGTATCTTGCGAGATTACAGATTGTCCGGCTGCGGCATACCCAGCACATGGAACCCGCTGTCCACGGTAATGATCTCTCCAGTGGTGCAATTGCCGTAATCCGAAGCAAGATACACTGCGGTGCCGCCCACAGCCTCTAGGGTCGCGTTCTGACGCAAGGGAGCGTTCTGTTCGGTGTGGCGAAATGTTTTTCGTGCTCCGCCGATCGCGGCCCCGGCAAGCGTTTTCATCGGACCGGGCGAAATGGCGTTCACGCGGATCCGGTCCGGTCCGAGGTCGTTGGCCAGATAACGCACAGACGCTTCAAGTGCTGCCTTGGCAACACCCATGACGTTGTAAAACGGTGTCACCCGGTTCGAACCACCATAGGTGAGCGTCAGGATCGTGCCGCCATCGGTCATCTTCGGGGCCACCCGTCGAGCCACCTCGATCAGCGAATAGCAGCTGATATCCATCGAGTTCTTGAAGTTTGCCCGCGAGGTGTCGACGAACCGGCCCGCCAGTTCGTTCTTGTCGGAGTAAGCAATGGCATGCACGACGAAATCGATGCTGTCCCATTTAGAAAACAGATCGTCGAACCCTTTGTCCAGCGCGGCATCATCCGTCACATCCATGTCGACCAGCAGGTCCGAACCGACACTGGCCGCCAGTGGGGCTACCCGCCCACCAAACGCGTCGCCCTGATAGCTGAAAGCAAGCTCCGCACCTTCATTGGCCATCGCCTGCGCAATGCCCCACGCAATCGAGCGTTGGTTGGCAACCCCCATGATGAGGCCCCGTTTCCCTTGCATCAGTCCTGCCATGTCACGTCCTCAATCTAATGTCTGAAATCAGTCTTTGTATATGCTTAGGATCATCGACCCGTTGGTGCCGCCAAAACCGAAGCTGTTGGTCATCACACTGTCCAGCCCGGCGTTTTCCACCAGTGAGGTTGCGATCTCGCCTTCATTGATGCCTGGATCCAGGTTTTCCACGTTGATCGATGGTGCAATGAAATCATTGTCCAGCATCAGCAAGCAGTAAACGGCTTCCTGCGCACCGGTTGCCCCCTGCGAATGACCGGTCATGGATTTGGTCGAACTGATCGGTGGGGTGGTCCCTTCACCAAACACGCGGCGTACTGCTTCCACTTCGCCCACGTCCCCAACCGGGGTCGAGGTGCCGTGTGCGTTGATATAGCCCACCTTGCGGCCTTCGGGCAGCATGTCCATAGCCAGACGCATTGCGCGCTCGCCGCCCTCACCGGACGGGGCCACCATGTCGTGACCATCGGACGTTGCACCATAGCCGGTGACTTCAGCATATATTTTAGCGCCACGCGCTTTGGCATGTTCCAGATCTTCCAACACCAGAATGGCGCCACCGCCACCGATCACGAAACCATCGCGATCGGCATCAAACGCGCGCGAGGCTTTCTCGGGCGTGTCATTGTATTTCGAGGACATTGCGCCCATTGCGTCAAAGAGGCATGAGAGTGTCCAGTCAAGCTCTTCACCGCCACCGGCGAACATCACATCCTGTTTGCCCATCATGATCTGCTCCGCCGCATTGCCGATGCAATGCAGTGAGGTCGAGCAAGCCGAAGTGATCGAATAGTTCACGCCCTTGATCTTGAAGGCCGTTGCCAGATTGGCTGAAATGGTCGATCCCATACATTTCGGCACCGCAAACGGCCCGATGCGTTTGGTGGCTCCGGATTTCAGGGCGGTCTGGTGCGCGGCAAACATGGCGCTGGTTGACGGTCCACCAGAGCCGGCCACAAGACCGGTGCGCGGGTTGACCACATCATCCTCACCCAGACCCGCATCAGCAATCGCCTGGGTCATCGCAATATGCGCATAGGCGGCACCCGGCCCCATGAAGCGCAAGGTGCGCTTGTCCACATGCTGGGTGATGTCGATATCAGGCTTGCCTGCGATCTGGCTGCGGAATCCGTGCTCTACCATGTCTTCATTGGCGGTGATGCCGGATTTGCCCGCCTTCAATGAGGCCAGAACTTCTTCCGCATTGTTCCCGATGGCCGAGACAATGCCCAGACCGGTGACGACTACACGACGCATATGCGCACTCCTTTGGTTGCCCCAGATCTTCGGCAGGGGCAGGGTATTGATCAGCTCTCGGAAAGAGCCACTTTCATGTCCTTGACCTGATAGATCACTTCGCCATCGGCTTCGACAATCCCGTCAGCCACACCCATGGTCAGACGGCGGGTTTGGATCGCCTTGGTGAAGTCGATCCTATAGGTCAGCATCTTGCGATCTGGACGTACCATTCCGGTCAGTTTTACTTCGCCGACACCCAGCGCATAACCGCGCCCCTGCCAGCCGCGCCAGCCGAGGTTGAAGCCGGTCAGCTGCCACAGACCATCGAGGCCCAAGCAGCCCGGCATGATCGGATTGCCGGGGAAGTGACAGTCGAAGAACCACAGGTCGGGGGTAATGTCGAATTCTGCCAGCACGTGACCCTTGCCATGTGCACCGCCGTCGCCGGAAATCTCGGTAATCCGATCCATCATCAGCATCGGAGGAGCAGGAAGCTGCGCGTTGCCCGGGCCAAAGAGCTCGCCGCGTGCGCATTTCAATAGATCTTCCTTGTCAAAGCTTGTCGGATAGTCCGCCATCAACCGCCCCATATCTTGTGTCATTTCGTCCCTTCTCCTCTATCACCCGCACAAAGCCGGACGCAAGGGCAGCAGGGCGTTGTGGCCCAGAAAACAGGGTTGGTGTTACGCTTTGATCCTACACATGTAAAAAACCATGGAAACCTGCACAAAGGGCCTTTATATTACCGCCCACTCGTACGGAAAACACCATGACGCACTCTGTAACACTTCTCGAAGAAACCTGGCTGGCCAGTGCTGGCCTGCGCCCAACCCGTCAGCGGTTGTCGCTTGCGCATCTTCTGGTCGGGGATGGTGAGCATCGCCATGTCACCGCAGAAAGCCTTTATGAGGCATCGCGCGACAGTGGTGAGAAAGTGTCACTGGCCACAGTCTACAACACTCTGCGCGTCTTTTCCGAAGCTGGGTTGTTGAGGGAAATCACTGTGAACGGAGCGCGCAGCTATTTTGACACCAATGTGTCGAACCACCCGCATTTCTTCTGGGAAGATAGCGAAGAGCTGATGGACGCCCCCGCCGACGAATTGGAAATTGCCCGCCTGCCAGACGCCCCCGATGGGGCCGAGATCAGCAAGGTGGACGTGGTGATCCGCCTGCGCCGCAGCTGACATCCAGACCTCGATATTCTAAGAATCTCCAGAAATGAGATCGCCGCCCCCGCGCGACCCAACCTGCTTTTTTCTTGCTGAAAATACCTTGGGGTGTGCCGCGAATGCGGTGAGGGGCAGCGCCTCTTCAGGCTCACGAAGTGAGCCACCGGAAGGAAACTCAACCGGATCCCTGAGCGGGGAATTGCCGCGACCACAGAGGGTCGCGGCAATCGTTTAGCCGATCGACACGACTTCGAAATCAAAGATCAGCGTCTTGCCCGCCAGCGCGTGGTTGGCGTCCAGGGTTACGCTTTCATCGGTCAGTGCGGTGACAGTCACCGGCACCGGTTGACCTTGCGGGCCGGACATCTGCAATTGCAGACCAACTTCCAGCGGGATCTCTGCCGGGATCTCATTGCGTGGAACATCCATGACAGCTTGATCGTGGCGCTGGCCATAGGCTTCTTCCGGGGCAATGGTCACCTTTTTCTTCTCACCAACAGTCATGCCGGGCAGCGCTTTGTCGAGACCGGGAATGATCATGCCGGAACCCACGGCAAACTCCAGCGGTTCGCGGCCTTCGGAACTGTCAAATACGGACCCATCTTCAAGCGTGCCAGTATAGTGAATGCGCACGGTTGCGCCTTGGGTGACTTCGGTCATGGGGGCCTCATTGTATAGGGAAATGAATGGACGAGGCCGCAAGCGGATCACGCAACGGGTGCTCGTATGAGATCGGGACAAGATAGAGGGGCAGGCGAGGATGTAAACCGATTAGTCGTTGCACTGTCCTGCGAGGAATTGTTTGTCTTGAGGTAAAGGTAGGAAGCGGACGGCAGCATAACTCCAATAGTATGGGGTGCCGTCTACAAACGCGTAGGCGTGTAGCTCATATGGCCAGCCGTCTCGTATCGACGTAAGCAGACTTTGGGCTTCGAAACAGGTGACGGACAACCGTTCGGCCTCTTGGGCCATCAGGGTTTGCACTGTTCTGTTGGCGACTGGATAGGCCACTGACGTTGCTACGATCAGAGCAGGTAAGAGCGCATGCCTGCGCCAATTCGAGACCAGTAAGTTGGTAAGCAGGAAAAATGTGGTGCCCGAAGCAATTCCTGACATCAAAGCGGGTCGAAGATAGGGAAACTCCACCCATATAGAGGCAAGCCAATTTGGGAAGGCTGCCAAGAAAACAGGAGGGGCAAAGAATACTACAAAGAATTCCAGCCCTCCATCGGCACCGAAAAAGGTAGTAAAAAATAGACCAAACAGAGTTAGCTGTGCAAGCAGTGCCGCCCAGAGCGGGTAAGGTGATCGACCGATTAGGGCGCGTCGTGCGGGGCGAACAAGAACCGGGTACCACCAAAGCAAAATCGACAGGCCAAGGGCAAGAGCCCAGCCGAGCATATGCATCTTAAAACCACTGCCCCGGTTCCATCAGCCCCAGATCCATAAGCTGCTTTGACGACCAGTCGAACTCTGTCGAATTGTGCCATTTGAACGTGTGGATGTCGAACGTGGAGCCCGCGTTGGATTTCAGCGCTTTGGCAGTGCGGAAACTGGCGATGGCCACGGTGATATTATTGTGCCACGGGCAGGCATAGGTGTTGTATTCTTCGTCGTTGAACGTGTGGTCGGCACGCAGTTTCAACCCGGGCTTCGCGCGAAACAGGGAAATTCGGTCAATCTTGCGACGCGGTGCGGGGATATGTTCCTCAAACCGCCATCTGAGCCCGCCAAAAAAGTCGTATTGACGATCTTTCATGTGACCCTCGCGGGCGGGATCTTCGCGTCCAAGAGCATAATAACCTGATCTGTCCATCAACGCGTTTTCCAGCGAAACCGCGTTTGGATGCTGCTCGAGATCCTCTGCATACAGATCGATGACATAGGTGAGCACCGCATTGCGCCGCTCCTCGGTGTGGAACGCGAGAAGTTCGCCGATCAAACGCGTTTCGCAAAAGGGGTGGAACAGGTATTCGGCATTGAAACAATAATAGAGCCAGATGCCTGGTGCTGCGGCAATTACCTTGTTTACGGCATTGGTCAAAGCATTATCGCGTGACGTGTTGAAGTCGATCCGGTGGATCATTTCCTCTAGTGTTTTGGGGATGTCGAGTTCAACCGGGGCAAAGACCAGAAGCGATTTGAAACCCGCAAGATGGTGATGGCGAATGGTGCTTTCCACTTCCACCAGATCTTCGACAAAGATCATCCCCACCGGCCCCTTTGCAAGCGCTGCGGGGCTTGATTTCAGAAACTCGTTCAAACTGGTGTAACGCATGACCTGCTCCCATCCCGCATGATCATGCGGTCCCGCGGTTAAAAAATCACGAAATCATGGGGATTTGCAAGTGAGCCGTCGCAAAGGTGCGGATTGGGTCGGCCCTGACCAGGTCCGGATGTGTCTCAGGCGTTGCAGGGCAAGGCGGATTTGTGTAGGAGAGCGCCTTGACCCCTGCTGTGATACCCTGTCACTGCTGGCCCAGACCCACCGGGAAGACGCACCATGTCCGACACGAAAATCGATCCGAAGAAGCTTTTCATCCGCACCTATGGCTGCCAGATGAATGTGTATGACAGTGAACGCATGGCCGAAGCGCTGGGCGCGGATGGGTATGAACAGACGGACAGCCCCGATGATGCGGATATGATCCTGCTGAACACCTGCCACATCCGAGAGAAGGCAGCCGAAAAGGTTTATTCCGAATTGGGCCGGTTCAAAGGGTTGAAGGCGGAGAACCCGGATCTGAAGATCGGTGTGGCCGGTTGTGTTGCCCAGGCCGAAGGTGAAGAGATCATGCGTCGTCAGCCGCTGGTCGATCTGGTGGTTGGTCCGCAAACCTATCACCGTCTGCCCGCAATGATGGAGCAGGTGGCGAAGGGGGAAAAGGCGCTCGACACCGATTTCCCTGAGGAAGACAAGTTCGAACACTTGCCCAAACTGCGTGGCACCAAGGCCAAGCGCAACCCGGCGGCGTTTTTGACTGTTCAAGAAGGCTGTGACAAATTTTGCGCCTTCTGCGTGGTGCCTTACACCCGCGGGGCAGAAGTCAGCCGCCCGGTGGAACGTATCCTTCGTGAAGCCAATGATCTGGTAGAGCGGGGCGTGCGCGAAATCACCCTCTTGGGGCAGAACGTAAACGCCTATCACGGTGCTGGTCCCGATGGCGACTGGTCGCTGGCCAAGCTGATCTGGGCCTTGAACGACGTGGATGGGCTGGAGCGCATCCGCTTTACCACTTCGCACCCTAACGACATGGAAGACGATCTGATTGCCGCCCATGCAGAGTGCGACAAACTGATGCCGTACCTGCACCTGCCGGTGCAGTCGGGATCGGATAAGATCCTCAAGCGAATGAACCGCAGTCATACCGCCGAGAGCTATCTGCGGCTGATCGAGCGCATCCGTGAGGCCCGTCCTGACATCCTGATCTCGGGCGACTTTATTGTCGGTTTCCCGGAAGAGGATGATCAGGATTTCGAGGACACGATGGCGCTGATCCGTGAAGTGAAATATGGCCAAGCGTTCAGCTTCAAGTATTCCACCCGTCCGGGCACCCCGGCAGCTGAACGTGCTCTGGTGGATGATGCGGTAGCAACCGAGCGGCTGTACCGCCTTCAGGCGCTGATCACCGAGCAACAGCGCGAAGTTCAGGACAGCATGGTTGGTCGTGAAGTGGGGGTTCTTTTCGAAAAGAAGGGGCGTCTCGATGGGCAGATGGTCGGGAAATCGGACTATCTTCATGCCGTGCATGTGACCGGGGATGTTTCTGTCGGAGATTTGCGTCGTGTGAGAATCACCCAGAGCGGACCGAACTCTCTGGGCGGTGTGCTGGTCGGCTGAAACGCCGCCGGACCGTCTTGAAATCACAACAATCCTGATGTGCAGTCGGCATTGTGTCGGCCGTGGATACAATATTATTTAAAAACAATCTCTTAGGCTTCATTAACTTGCTGATTGAGGCGGAAGTGTGTCATTTTTTGGGCGACACTGTAGGGGTGTGGTGTCGAGTTGTGGGGGGAAAGAGGGGAAGTAGTGACATTATTTCGCAATCTATTATCTGGTGCTGCCATTGTCTCAGCCTTGTCGCTGGGATTGGGCGCCGCACCTTCGTTGGCCCAAAATGCACCGCCTGTTTATGGTACCGTCAACTGGGGTGTCTGGGTGGATCATGATGGCTGTATGCATTGGTGGGCTGATGGTGGCCTTGAAGGCTACATGATTGATCGGGTCGACCCGAAGACCGGCAAGCCGGTATGCCTGGCCAAAAATACCTGCCTGGTGGAAAACACCGATACGCTGTTTGCAACAGATAGCGCCCGTCTGACCCGGTCAGGCCGCGCGCGGCTGCAACATTTCTTTTCCGCAGCCAATGCGTTCGGATATGCCATTTACGGTCATACCGACAGCCGTGCATCTGACGGCTATAATATTCGCCTGTCCAAACGCCGTGCTGCGGCTGTGGCGAAGGTCGCCAGATCCGTTGGAGCGGTTGTCGAGCGCGAAATCGGTTTTGGCGAACGTCAGCCGCTGGTGCCAAACACTTCCGCCGCAAACATGCAGAAAAATCGCCGCGTCGAAGTGGTGTGCTATACGTGGGATGACAAATGATGGTGAAACCTGTTTTTCCGCTGATGATCAGCGTTTCTCTGGTTCTTTCTGCCTGTGTGGCCGGTAGCGGGCTGCAACGCTATGAGGGCAACCCCAATGCCGTGATTGCTACCAGTCAGGATCGCGGTCATGACAGTCAGAACATCACCGATGGACATGCCGCAATCGTTTACGATCCTGATGGTTGTCAGGGCTGGCTGATCGACGACGGGGTCGAAGGCTATGCGGGCCGCCGATTTGATCCAAAGACGGGGTTGCCGATTTGCAACAAAAAATACCCGCCGGGAACTGTGGTGGGCCAATATCAATCTGATAGTCCGGGTATCAAAGATTACGTTCCAGACAACGGAAATTGATCCACTCTTTAAGAGCGTATTGAAAAGTCGGAAGGCCGTTGGATATCCAGCGGCCTTTTTCCCCGCCATCATTTTTGTTGCCAATCTGGTGAAGAATTTGCGAGGGGGCTTGCGCTTCCGCCGCTCTCTTGGCACCCTTCCCTTATGAGCAATGCTAACGGAGACCGTCTTGGGATTTGAGAACATGACTGCTGCACCGCCCGCCGTGGAACACGAGCATGAGGTGTTGCTGGAATTCCCTGACAACCGGCTTTTGATTGATCTGTGTGGTGAGTTTGATCGCAACCTGACCCAGATCGAAAGCCATCTTGGCGTGCAAATCATCCGACGCGGCAATCAACTGGCGGTTATGGGCGAGGCCCGTGACAAGGCAGGGGAAGTGCTCACTGCGCTTTATCAGCGACTGGAAGCAGGGCGCATGATCGAATCCGGCGATATCGACGCAGAGATTCGCATGGGAGGCTCGCAAGAAGGTACTGGTACGCGCGACGGTGACCAGATGGAAATGTTCAAGCGCGGCGATGTCGAGATCAAGACGCGTAAGAAAACCGTCGAACCGCGCACCGAAGCACAGAAATCCTATGTGCAGAACCTGTTTGAAAACGAGCTTGCTTTCGGTATTGGCCCCGCCGGCACCGGTAAAACCTATCTCGCCGTGGCGGTTGGGGTGAATATGTTTCTGGGCGGCCATGTGGATAAGATCATCCTGTCGCGCCCCGCGGTGGAAGCTGGCGAACGTCTGGGGTTCCTGCCCGGTGACATGAAAGACAAGGTCGATCCCTATATGCAGCCGCTATACGATGCGCTGGGCGATTTTCTGCCCAGCAAGCAAGTGGCCAAGCTGATTGAAGAGAAACGCATCGAGATTGCGCCGCTGGCGTTTATGCGCGGGCGCACGCTGGCAAATGCCTTTGTGGTGCTGGACGAGGCGCAGAATGCAACCACGATGCAAATGAAGATGTTCCTGACCCGTCTGGGCGAAGGGTCGCGCATGGTGATTACCGGCGACCGTAGCCAGGTTGATTTGCCGCGCGGGGTGCAGTCTGGGCTGCGGGATGCGGAAAAACTCCTGACCGGCATCGACAAGATTGCCTTTAACTATTTCACCTCAAAAGACGTGGTGCGTCATCCGCTTGTGGCCAAGATCATTGAGGCGTATGACGCGGCAAGTGAACGTGAACAGGCGCGCAAGGCGGAGAGCGCAGGGGGCTCTGCCCGCCCTGATGCGTAGCGGCCCTCGAGGTGTTTTGAGCAAGAATAATGAGCGTTGATATCGTAATTGAAGAGCCCCGCTGGGAAGAGGCGGGGCTAGAGGCCTTGGCAGAACGTGCCTGTGCTGAGGTATTGGCGCATCTGGGCATTGGCGAGGCAGAAATTGCCGTGCTCGCCTGTGATGACGCGCGGATTGCTGAGTTGAACGGTGAATTCCGCGCCAAGGGCCAACCGACCAACGTGCTGTCATGGCCGTCGGACGAACGCGCGGCGGAGGTGCCTGGTGGCCAGCCTGAAGCACCAGAGGCAGATTTCCCCGGTGAGCCCATTGAGCTCGGTGATATTGCTATTGCTTATGAAACATGTGCGCGTGAGGCCAGCGAACAGGGTAAGGAGTTTGCAACTCATGTGACCCATCTTTTGGTCCACGGCACCCTTCATCTGTTGGGTTATGATCACATTAACGATGCAGATGCGGCCCTAATGGAGGGATTGGAGGTTGAAATCCTTGGCAAGATGAGCATTTCAGATCCATATTTAAGTGAGTAAGCGCCTGCCAGCGCGGAAACGGAAAAGGAAAAATGGGCGAACGACATATCGACGAGGGTCAGGAAGGCTCTTCTAACGCAGCGCAAAGCGCGCATGAACCAGATGAGCCAGACCAGACGCGGCCACAGCCGCAACTTGTGCATCAGAAGGGCGGTTTCTTCAGTCGCGTCATCGGGGCATTAAGCCCGACGGACACCGGAGAGCAACAGCCTGAAAAGCGACAGGAATCGGTGAACGGTTCTCAGCAGCAGATGAGCCCAAGCATGATCAACCTGCGCCGGTTGCGGGTTGAAGATGTGGCGATCCCGAAATCGGAAATCGTATCCGTTCCCTGTGACATCAAGAAAACCGAATTGGTCGAGCTGTTTCGTGAAAGCGGCCTGACCCGGCTGCCCGTGTTCGAAGGCACGCTGGATACGCCAGTCGGGCTGGTACACCTCAAGGATTTCGCCCTCAATCACGGCTTCAACGGATCTGCGTCCGGGAAAGCCGAGCGCTATGCGCTCAAGAACCTCTTGCGCCCCCTCCTGTATGCACCGCCTTCGATGCCCATCGGTGTGCTCTTGCAAAAAATGCAAACCGATCGCATCCACATGGCACTGGTCATTGATGAGTATGGCGGAGTGGATGGGCTTGTAACAATCGAAGATCTGATCGAGCAGGTGGTTGGTGAAATCGAAGATGAGCATGACGCCGAAGAAGGGACGCTTTGGGTCGAGGAAAAGCCCGGCTGCTACCTTGCTGAGGCCAAGGCGCCGCTTGAGGAATTTGAAGCCGAGATCGGGATCCGATTGCACAGCGACGACGAAGATGAAGAGATCGATACGCTGGGCGGATTGGTGTTTCTGCTGTCCAGTCACGTTCCTGCACGGGGTGAAGTGATCTTGCACCCGGAAGGTGTGGAATTCGAAGTGGTCGATGCAGATCCGCGTCGGATCAAGCGGATGCGGGTGCGAATCCCCACCGGACTGATCGGCTAACATGCGCCTGACCCACATGCGCGGAATACTTCCAGTTCTGCTGGGTGCGGTTGCCGCATTAGGGCAGGCGCCGATTGGCTGGTGGTGGGCCACGCTCCTTGGAATGGCCGTTGGCCTTTGGTGGATCCTGCAGGCGGAACAAGTCCGACCCGCGTTTTGGCGTGGATGGCTGCTTGGGGTGGGCTATTTCGCCGTGTCCCTTAACTGGCTGATTGAGCCCTTTTTGGTTGATGCGGCCCGTCATGCATGGATGGCCCCCTTTGCATTGCTTGGTCTCGCCGGAGGGCTTGCGCTGTTCTGGGGAGCGGCCGCGGGGTTGGCACACCGGATTGGGCTGGCAAAAACGCGATGGTTGGCACTTGCGGTACTGCTGACCGGATCGGAACTGATACGCGGCTATATCTTCACCGGATTTCCATGGGCCGGTCTGGGGCATGTCTGGATTGACACACCCATTGCGCAGCTTGCGGCCTGGATCGGGGCAAGCGGTCTGGGTGCCTTCACGCTTCTGGCTGCGGCTCTTCTGGCGCAGGTCGCGGCTTCCAAACGGATTGCCAGATTCGGATATGCCGTGCCGTTGATAGGGTGTGTCGCAGGCGCAAACCTGATGGGTGGTTTTCTGGAGCGCGCAGAGCAACCTGCGGATCAAGACATAACCGTCCGCCTGATCCAGCCCAATGCGCCACAGCACCAGAAATGGGATCCGCGATTTGCTGCTGGGTTTGTGCAGCGGCAACTGGAACTGACCAAACAGCCTGCCTCCAGCAAGCCCGACCTGATCCTCTGGCCAGAAACCTCGGTGCCATACCGGTTGCGCGATACTGGAGGGCTGGCGGAGATGATGAGCGAGGCGGGGCAGGGAGTGCCGATCTTGTTTGGTGCCCAGCGTGACGACGGGCTGCGGTTTTTCAATAGTCTGGCCATGACAACACCCAATGGGACAGTGACGCCGATTTACGACAAGCACCATCTTGTGCCGTTTGGTGAATATATTCCGTTTGGCGACGTGCTTGCGGATTATGGGATTACGGCGTTCGCTGCCCAGCTCGGACATGGCTATTCCGCAGGCTCAGGTGCGCAGGTGCTGGATTTGGGGGCGCTGGGCAAAGTGCTCCCTCTGATCTGCTACGAAGCTGTGTTCCCGCAGGATGTTCGCGCCGCACCTGAACGGCCAGACTGGATCCTTCATGCCACCAATGACGCCTGGTTTGGAAATTTCTCTGGGCCTCAACAACATTTGGCGCAGGCCCGAATTCGGGCAATCGAGTTTGGCCTGCCAGTTATCCGTGTTGCCAATACGGGGGTGTCCGCCGTGATTGATCCACGAGGTGAAATTCGGGATCAACTGCCCTTGAACACGCATGGAGTGTTGGATGTAAAAATTCCCGGATCGCGCGGCGCAACACCTTATTCGCGCCAAGGTGATCTTCCATTAACCTTGATTGTGATAACAGCGCTGGGCGTTTTGGCCGCAGGATCCCGCAGCAAAAGCAATTGACGATGCTCAAAAGGGCATGTATCGGACAAATAACCCCCGCCACAACGGCTTCCTGGCGTGACGGGGATTACCTAATGGAGCACTTCTCATGACACGCAAATCTCACGTATTTACCTCGGAATCAGTTTCCGAAGGTCACCCGGACAAGGTCTGTGACCGCATTTCGGACGCCGTCTTGGACGCTTTTCTCACTGAAGATCCCCACGCTCGCGTGGCCTGTGAAACCTTCGCCACCACCGACCGTGTCGTGATTGGCGGTGAAGTGCGCGGCCCGGCCAGCGTGATCGAGCGTGTCGAAGACATTGCACGCGAGTGTGTGAAAGACATCGGGTATGAGCAAAAAGGCTTTCACTGGGCCAATATGAAGGTCGACAACTACCTGCATGCCCAATCCGCAGACATCGCCCAAGGGGTGGATGCCGGTGAAGACAAAGATGAAGGCGCGGGCGATCAGGGCATTATGTTCGGTTATGCCACAATTGAAACCGATGCTTTGATGCCGGCCCCGATCCAATACAGCCATGCGATTCTGCGTCGCCTCGCCGAAGTGCGCAAGAACGGCACTGAAAGCTGGATGGGCCCAGACAGCAAATCACAATTGTCTGTGCGTTATGAAAACGACCTGCCGGTCGAAGTAACCTCGCTGGTTCTTTCGACGCAGCACCTTGACGAAACCATGAGCCCTGCAGACGTGCGCGATGCGGTTGAACCACATATTCGCGACGTGCTGCCCGATGGTTGGCTGACCGACAATACGGTATGGCACGTGAACCCCACCGGGAAATTCGTGATCGGTGGCCCTGATGGGGATGCCGGTCTGACCGGGCGCAAGATCATCGTCGATACTTATGGTGGGGCGGCCCCGCATGGTGGCGGTGCTTTCTCGGGAAAAGATCCGACAAAGGTGGACCGCTCGGCAGCCTATGCAGCGCGTTACCTCGCCAAAAACATCGTGGCAGCGGGGCTCGCGAAACGCTGCACGCTGCAGCTGTCCTATGCCATTGGCGTTGCACGCCCCTTGTCGATCCTCGTTGACACGCACCGTACGGGTGAAGTGGACGAAGGGGCGATCGAGAAGGCGGTCTTTGACGTGATGGACCTGACCCCGCGCGGTATTCGTGAACATCTGGGCTTGAACAAGCCGATCTATCAACGCACCGCAGCCTATGGCCATTTCGGCCGTGTGCCGACCGAAGATGGCGGCTTTAGCTGGGAGCGTACAGATCTGGTTGATACGCTAAGAAAAGCGCTCTGAATTGAGCAACAAGTGAATCAAGGGCCAGGTCTCAGACCTGGCCCTTTTGCGTTTTGATGCGATCAAACTGCCGCAGTCTTAAGATTGCGATTGTCCAACGAGAAGTGCCCGGCGCCGAGTGATACGATCATCAGCAAACCTCCTGCTATGCTGACATTCTTGAAAAAGCTAGTCATTTCGCTTTGCGCCTGCATGGCTTCCATGCCGAAAGAAGGCACGAGGTGGAAAAAGATACCGGACAGGATGCTAAAGCCTGCCAGTGCAATGGCGGCGAAACGGGTTTGCCAGCCGATCAGTAGCAAGATGCCACCTCCCAGTTCGGTCAGGATCACCAGCGGCAAGAGCGCGCCCGGAACCCCCATCATTTCCATGTAGCCTTGAACACCGGCATAGCCGGGAATTTTCTGCGCCCCGGCCATGATGAAGATGAAGGCCAACAGTATGCGTCCGGCCGGAGATGCGAGTTTCTGAATCTGTGTCATTTGAAGAGTCCTCAAAGTTTCATTTCGTCCTGTCTGAGGACGTCGGCCGCAATGTATGCAGGTGCGAAAATTTATGAATTCTATATATTTCGACAGATAAGGTGCATAAATGCACACAAAGTAAGTCGCTGCGCATGAGTGAGCCTATGGAGATGTAGCCCCCACCTATTGATCCCCTTCCCGAATGTCGCTACATCGCGCGCTCATGACCCAGGACAAGCATCAATCGGGCGCCCCATGGCGCAATTTCTACGGCCGCCTCAAGGGAAAGCATCTGCGCGACAGCCAGCAGGGCTATCTGGATGAGGACCTGACCGCACTTAGCCCTGGCGCCGTGGGATGGGATGAAAACCCTGATCGCACCCCAATTGACCCTAAAGCTTTGTTTGGTGACAAACCTGTGTGGCTGGAAACCGGTTTTGGTGGGGGCGAGCACATGGTGCATCAGGCCGCATCCAACCCGGATGTTGGGATCATTGGCTGTGAACCCTACATTAACGGTGTTGCCATGCTTCTGGGTAAGATCCGGGACGCGAAATGCGACAATATCGCCGTGCACCCCGGGGACGTTCGAGATCTGTTTGATGTATTGCCGGATGAATCGATCGATAAGGCTTTCCTGCTCTATCCCGATCCCTGGCCCAAAAAACGCCATCATCGCCGCCGTTTTGTGACACCGGAATATCTGGAGCCCTTTCAGCGTGTGCTGAAACCAGGTGCGGAGTTTCGCGTCGCCACCGACATACCAGACTATGTGCGTCAGACCTTGGAAGAGGTGCCAAAAGCCGGGTTTGAATGGCTGGGGGAAAGCCCCACAGATTGGCGCGAGCCATGGAGCGACTGGATTTCGACGCGCTATGAGCAAAAGGCTCTGCGCGAAGGGCGCACCCCGCATTACCTGACCTTCCGCCGGATCTGAGCGGGTTTGTTTCGGGCGGGTGCCCTCTGCATTCGCCTCAGGCCGTGCAGTGGCGGTGGCTCATCTGCGATGAGCCTTTCGGGGCGTTGCCCCCGGGCTGCCCTTTGGGCGAGCCCTCCCCCAGGATATTTGTGACCAGAAAATGAAGTTCGGAAAGTGAAGGCAACTCCCCGCTGGAAACTCTCGCATGTGTGCGCTATCAGATCGTGACCACAGGAGGAGAGCAGATATGTCAGGCCACGGCCCCGCCATTCCCATGACGTCCCGCAAATGCGGCCCGCTGACAGGCGAGGCGCATGTGCCAGGTGACAAATCCATCAGCCACCGCTCATTGATCTTGGGTGCCATGGCGGTGGGCGAGACCCATATCACCGGGCTTCTGGAAGGCGAGGATGTGATTGGCACCGCCAATGCGATGAAAGCCTTTGGTGCGGATGTCGAGCGCTTGGGTGATGGTGAGTGGCGCGTGTACGGCGTTGGTGTCGGTGGCTTTGCCGAGCCCGAGAATGTGATTGATTGCGGCAATGCCGGTACTGGCGTGCGCCTGATCATGGGGGCGATGGCGAGTTCAGACATCACTGCGACCTTTACCGGTGATGCCAGCCTGCGGTCGCGCCCGATGGGCCGTGTGACCAACCCGATTGCGCTTTTTGGTGCGCAATCTTATGGCCGCGAGGGTGGCCGCTTGCCGATGACCGTGATTGGCGCAGCTGACCCTGTTCCGGTGCGCTACACGACCCCGATGGCCTCTGCTCAGGTGAAATCTGCGGTACTGCTCGCTGGATTGAATGCGCCGGGGGAAACCGTGGTGATCGAGAAAGAAGCCACCCGCGATCACACCGAGCGTATGTTGGCCGGGTTTGGTGCCGAGATCACCGTGGAAGACACGGATGAGGGCCATGTGATTACCCTGAAGGGGCAGCCCGAGTTGATGCCGCAAACCATTGCCGTACCGCGGGATCCATCATCGGCGGCCTTTCCGGTCTGTGCGGCGCTGATCGTGCCGGGGTCGGATGTGCTGGTGCCGAATATAGGCCTCAATCCAACCCGCGCGGGCCTGTTCTATACTCTGCAGGATATGGGGGCCGATCTGATCTTTGAAAATCCACGCGAAGAGGGCGGCGAGCCGGTTGCGGATCTGCGCGCGAAATACTCGCCCAATATGAAGGGTATTGTCGTGCCGCCCGAACGTGCCGCCAGCATGATCGACGAATACCCGATCCTGTCCGTGGTTGCGTCCTATGCCACAGGAAAGACCGAGATGCCCGGCGTGCACGAACTTCGTGTGAAAGAGAGTGACCGGATCGACGCAATGGCCAAAGGGCTTCGTGCAAATGGCGTGACCGTCGATGAAGGCGAGGATTGGTGGTCGGTTGAAGGGCTTGGTCCTGAAGGTGTTCCCGGTGGTGCAACCGTTGCAACTGTGCTCGACCACCGGATCGCGATGAGTTTTGCCTGTCTTGGAATGGCCACTCAGAAGCCGGTGCATCTGGATGATGGCGGCCCGATTGCAACCAGCTTCCCGGTCTTTGAAGGCCTGATGGCAGGATTGGGCGCGCAGCTGACACGGGACAACAAGTGACATTGCGGCGGGCCTTCTGGGTCACATTCTTGATCGCTATTGTCGTGTATCTGGCGATGGTCCTGTGGTCGCTTCCAATAATTTCGGGGGATGCCGGTGGGCTGATGCCGTTTGATCTGCGACCGGGCGGGTATTCATACGATGAAGCGCAGGAATTTCTGTCTGCTCTTGGCCCACAGGGGCGGACGCATTATCTAGGTCCACAGCATTGGCTTGATTTGTTTTACCCGGGTCTTATGGCGCTTTCGCTGGTGCTGGCCTATCTGATCCTGTTTGCACGTAAATGGGCCGTGTTGTTTTCGGCCGTTGCGGTTCTTGCCGCAGTTTTCGACTGGGCTGAAAACTCAGCCGTGGCAGAGATGCTCAACGCTGGAGTTGATGGAGTTTCCGAATCTCTTGTCGGGTGGGCATCTGTGCTGACCATTTTGAAATCGGGAGCAGTAACCTTGGCGATGTTACTGCTTTTACTAGGGTGTGGCCGCGTCCTCGTGCGCCGTTATCAGGAAAGATCCGTAAAGGGAAATTGACCATGACATTCACTGTCGCAATTGATGGCCCCGCCGCTGCCGGTAAGGGCACAATTTCCAAAGCGGTCGCGGCGCATTTTGGGTTTGCGCATCTCGACACCGGACTGCTTTACCGAGCTGTTGGGGCAAAGGTACTGGCCGGTGGCGATCCGGTTGTCGCTGCGAAAGCGCTGACCCCTGCGGATATGGAAGGGGACTTGCGCACGCCTGAAGTGGCACAAGCGGCAAGCCGCGTTGCAGTGTTGCCGGACGTGCGTGCCGCCCTTGTCGCGTTTCAACGCAGTTTTGCTGTACAAGATGGTGGCGCGGTTTTGGATGGGCGAGACATAGGAACCGTGATTTGCCCGGAGGCTCAGGTGAAACTTTTTGTTACGGCAAGCGCAGATGTGCGGGCCGAACGCCGTTTTCTTGAACTGTCTGAAAAAGGCCTTTCGGACACGCGCGAACAGGTGCTGGCGGATGTGGTTGCCCGTGACAAGCGGGACAGTGAGCGGGCAGAAGCCCCGCTGAAACCAGCCGCGGACGCGGTGATTATTGATACGTCTGATCTTTCGATTGCAGAGGCCGTCGCACGCGCTGTGCAAGAAATTGAAAACCGGCGCTGATCGCCCTCACCAAGCTGTGCATCGCAAGTGATCGTTACCTCGCTTAGCCTTTATGGCAAAGGAGATGTTGATGCGCATTGTAAAACCCTTGGTTCTTGCCCTGTCGTTGGGCGTGACTCTTCCGTCAGGAGGGTATGCGCAAGACGTCCCTCCTCTGGAGCCGCCACAGAGAGCAGATGCGATGACCCTCGGTTCACTTGCTGCGATCCTCCGGGCAATTGATCCCAGCGTTCAAGTGGATGGAACCCATTTTCAGCTCGCAATCAATGATGCAGCTATACTGGTAATAGCAGATCCGCTTGCTGATCGGATGCGGGCCTTGGTGCGGATCGGGCCGGCAGATGCCATGGACGAAGCGATGATGATGCGTCTCTTGCAGGCCAATTTTGATGCGGTGCTTGATGCGCGTTACGCGGTGGCGGGCGGGCAGATCTGGTCTGCCTACATCCACCCACTCTCTCCGCTTGAACCATCCGAACTTGTGTCGGGGCTGGCGCAGATGGTTAACGCGGCGCAAAGTTTTGGTACAGGTTTCACCGGTGGCGGGGTGCAGTTTGGTGGCGGTGACAGCAATGAGCTGCAACAGGAACTGATGGAAGGGCTTCGTAAGAAGGGTCTGCCGCTTTGATACCTATCCTCCCATGCAGCACCGACACCTGACTGGTGCTCCGCTGTTTAGGGTCGCGCGCCCTCTTCCTCTTGCCATAAATATCCTCGCCGAAGGCATGCATAACTTATCCTCGGAATGCAGCGCCAATGGCTCTTGCCCCTTGCTTTATTGGGAGAATCTGCGTATGACGCCCCCTGTCGACAAGGTGAAAACACCGCGATACAGGGAAAGACGAGCAGGGTCGGATGAACCGGCCCTCTTTGTTTTGCGGTTAACCTGTTGACCAAATTGGAAAATCCAAGACCTGCGGAGACAACCGCATGGCCCGAAAAGCGACTTATAAAGGAACAAAACGCATATGTGCGCTAAAGCAACCATGGAGGAATTCGAAGCCCTCCTGAACGAAAGCTTCGAAATGGACACCCCCGAAGAGGGTTCGGTTGTCAAAGGTAAGGTCATCGCTGTTGAGAACGGCCAAGCCATCATCGACGTCGGCTACAAAATGGAAGGCCGCGTTGATCTGAAAGAATTCGCAAACCCTGGTGAAGCTCCGGAAATCGCCGAAGGCGACGAAGTGGAAGTCTACCTGCGCGCGGCTGAAAACGCCCGCGGCGAAGCCGTCATCTCGCGTGAGATGGCCCGCCGTGAAGAAGCCTGGGATCGCCTGGAAAAAGCCTATGCCGACGATGCACGTGTTGAAGGTGCTATCTTCGGTCGCGTCAAAGGTGGCTTCACCGTTGACCTCGGCGGCGCCGTGGCCTTCCTGCCCGGCTCGCAAGTTGACGTTCGCCCCGTGCGTGACGCTGGCCCGCTGATGGGTCTGAAACAGCCGTTCCAGATCCTGAAAATGGACCGTCGCCGTGGCAACATCGTTGTGTCGCGCCGCGCGATCCTCGAAGAATCGCGTGCCGAACAGCGCGCAGAAGTCATCGGCAACCTGTCCGAAGGCCAAGCTGTCGAAGGTGTTGTCAAAAACATCACCGAATACGGTGCCTTTGTGGACCTGGGCGGCGTCGACGGCCTGCTGCACGTCACCGACATGGCATGGCGCCGTGTGAACCACCCCTCCGAGATCCTGACGATCGGCGAAACCATCAAGGTTCAGGTCATCAAGATCAACAAAGAAACCCACCGCATCTCGCTGGGCATGAAGCAACTGCAAGACGATCCGTGGGATCTGGTGGCTGCCAAGTACCCGCTGGAATCAGTGCACACCGGCCGCGTGACCAACATCACCGATTACGGTGCATTTGTTGAACTGGAGCCGGGCGTTGAAGGTCTGGTTCACGTTTCCGAAATGTCCTGGACCAAGAAAAACGTCCACCCGGGCAAAATCGTGTCGACCTCGCAAGAAGTCGAAGTCATGGTTCTGGAAATCGACAGCGCCAAGCGCCGCGTATCGCTGGGTCTCAAGCAGACGATGCGCAATCCGTGGGAAGTGTTTGCCGAAACTCATCCGGCCGGCACCGAAGTGGAAGGCGAAGTCAAGAACATCACCGAGTTTGGTCTGTTCATCGGCCTCGACGGCGAAATCGACGGCATGGTTCACCTGTCGGACATCTCGTGGGACGAGCGTGGCGAAGACGCCATCCAGAACTTCAAGAAGGGCGATATCGTGCGCGCCGTCGTGTCGGAAGTCGACACCGACAAAGAGCGTATCTCGCTGTCGATCAAAGCCCTCGAAGGCGACCCCTTTGCAGAAGCCATTGGCGGCGTGAAGCGTGGCTCGATCATCACTGTTGAAGTGACCGCAATCGAAGATGGCGGCATCGAAGTGGAATACGAAGGCATGAAATCCTTCATCCGCCGTTCGGACCTGTCGCGTGACCGTGCTGAGCAACGCCCCGAGCGTTTCAGCGTTGGCAACAAGATGGATGTTCGCGTGACCAACGTGGATTCGAAATCGCGTCGTCTGGGTCTGTCGATCAAAGCGCGCGAGATCGCAGAAGAGAAGGAAGCCGTGGAACAGTATGGTTCGTCGGACTCCGGTGCTTCGCTCGGCGACATCCTGGGTGCAGCCCTGAAAAAAGACTAATCATCAGTTTACTGATTGATCTGAAGCGGCCCCGCAATTGCGGGGCCGTTTTTCGTTGCGCGATTGTGATCAAGGGACGCAGCCAGCAGAACTTTCGGTTCCGAATCATGGCATTGACGGAAATTGACACCCAAAGTCCGAGTGATTTTCACAGTTGTTGACTGATCAATCAGACCCAAATATCGCCGCAACCCACCTTTTTTGCCAGAAAACCGCCGACTTGGCCTGTCAGGGCTTGTTTATCGTGGGTCCCTTTGCTCCTATAGACGGAACAACAAAAGCAGCGCGAAGGCTTTATCGCGCCTAAAGAAATTTTTGGGGGGACATTCATGATCCGGTCTGAACTGATCCAGAAAATTGCGGATGAGAATCCGCATCTTTATCAGCGCGATGTGGAACGCATCGTCAATACGATATTTGATGAGATCGTCGAGGCGATGGCGCGAGGAGATCGGGTGGAACTGCGCGGCTTTGGCGCATTTTCAGTCAAGAAGCGAGATGCTCGTATCGGGCGCAATCCCCGCACCGGTGAATCGGTAAAAGTCGAAGAAAAGCACGTACCCTTTTTCAAGACCGGTAAACTCTTGCGGGACCGACTGAACGGGAAATAAGAGGTCCTTATGCGGTATATCCGTTATCTATTCCTGGCGGCCCTTGCGGTCGGCCTGGTTACTATCGCCATGGCAAACCGTGCCATGGTCACCCTGAATCTGCTGCCCGAAGAACTTTCCGGGTTTCTGGGATTTGGATGGTCAATAACGTTGCCCCTGTTCATCGTGATCTTCCTCGGCATCATTGCTGGTGTCATGATCGGATTTGTCTGGGAATGGATGCGCGAGCACAAGCTGCGCGCCGCAGGCAAACGTACACGCAAGGAACGGGATGCCCTGATCCGTGAGGTAAAGAAGCTCAAGGAACCCAAGGCAAAGCCAGGGGATGACGTTATTGCCCTGCTGGAAGAAGCCAAGTGAGCACGTTTGTTTTGCCGGGTGGCAAGCGAGATGCCGCCGTGAAGATCTGCGGATTGAAAACGCCCGAGACGCTTCAAGCGGCATGTGACGCCGGTGCACGATACATCGGCTTCAACTTCTTTGCGAAAAGCCCACGTTCCGTGACGGTCGATCAAGCCGCCGCGCTAATGCTGGAGATGCCCATCGGCGTGGCCAAGGTCGCGCTTGTGGTGAATATGTCGGATGATGAAATCGCCCATATCGTTGGCACCACGACCACCGAAATACTCCAGTTGCATGGGAGCGAAACGCCCGAGCGCGTGGCAGACGTCAAGGCGCGGTTCGGTCTGCCGGTAATGAAAGCCATCGGCATAGCCGGGCCCGAGGACGTCACCGAGATTGATCGCTACGCTCCGGTTGCGGATCAGCTTCTGATCGACGCCAAGGCGCCTAAAGGCGCCGACCTGCCCGGTGGCAATGGGATCAGCTTCGACTGGCGGTTGGTGCAGCGCAAATACTGGCCCTGCCCATGGATGCTCGCAGGGGGTCTCAATCCCGACAATGTCGCCGAGGCGATGCGCCTGACTGGGGCCAAACAGGTCGATGTGGCCTCAGGCGTTGAAAGCGCCCCCGGTGTGAAAGACCCGGACCTCATGCGCGCCTTCGTGAAAAATGCGACTGGAAATTTCGCCTGATCCTTTTTTCTTGCGACAAATACCTCGGGGTGAGGCGCAGCCGAGGGGCAGAGCCCCTTTTCTGCCCCAATCACCCATAAAAACCACTGGAACTGACGCGCTGTGACGCCTATCACGGTCCGGCAACATGAACAGGGGGGCATCATGTCCGACGATCTTTTCAACAGCTTCATGAACGGCCCGGACGAGCGTGGCCGTTTTGGTGATTTCGGCGGCCGCTTTGTGTCGGAAACGCTGATGCCGCTGATCCTCGACCTTGAGGCCGAGTATGAAAAGGCCAAGACGGACGATAGCTTCTGGGCGGAGATGGACCACCTGTGGAAACACTATGTGGGCCGACCCTCACCGCTTTATTTCGCCGAAGGGCTGACCAAACACTTGGGCGGCGCCAAAGTCTATATGAAGCGTGATGAACTGAACCACACGGGCGCGCATAAGATCAACAACGTGCTGGGACAGATCCTGCTCGCACGCCGTATGGGCAAAACCCGTATTATCGCGGAAACCGGAGCAGGGCAACACGGCGTGGCCACCGCCACCGTCTGCGCCAAATTTGGTCTCAAATGCATTGTCTATATGGGCGCGCATGATGTGCAACGCCAGGCACCCAATGTGTTCCGCATGCGGCTCTTGGGGGCCGAGGTGATCGCCGTGGAAAGCGGTCGTGGCACGCTCAAGGATGCGATGAACGACGCACTGCGCGATTGGGTTACCAATGTGCGTGACACGTTTTACTGTATCGGCACCGCCGCAGGCCCGCACCCCTACCCGGCGATGGTGCGTGATTTCCAGTCGATCATCGGCCAGGAAACCAAGGCGCAGATGCAAGAGGCCGAAGGCCGCCTCCCGGACACTGTGATTGCCGCGATCGGTGGTGGCTCCAACGCGATTGGCCTTTTCTACCCGTTCCTCGATGATGAAAGCGTGCAGATCATCGGCGTCGAAGCCGGTGGTAAAGGTGTAAACGAAAAGATGGAACATTGCGCCTCGCTCACCGGCGGACGCCCCGGCGTGCTTCACGGCAACCGCACCTATCTGCTACAGGATGATGACGGGCAGATCCTCGACGGGTATTCGATTTCAGCTGGATTGGACTATCCGGGCATCGGGCCAGAGCATAGCTGGCTGCATGAAATCGGTCGCGCAGAATATGTCTCGATCACCGATAAGGAAGCATTGGATGCTTTTCAGCTGTCCTGCTCGACCGAGGGCATCATCCCGGCGCTTGAACCCTGCCATGCACTGGCCTATGTGACGAAGCTCGCTCCTACACTGCCGAAAGATCACATCATCTGCATGAACATGTGTGGTCGTGGCGACAAGGACATCTTCACCGTGGCCAAATATCTCGGTTTCGACATGTCCGATACGGAAGGTCGCGTGGCAGACTAACTTTCAGATCACTCGAAAACAAAACGCCCCGCGTCTGAAATGGCACGGGGCGTTTTGTTTTGTGTTACTGGGCGCGTCAGCTCTGAGAGGCTACTACTGCTGTTTCTGACAGGAGGCGGAACATCTCGATATTTGACCGATGTGCGCCGGGTTCTCGGAATTTCCGGTCCGCCGATGTCAGCACAATTACCACGTCACGGGCGCTATCGATGAAAATATACTGGCCGTATATTCCGCGTGCAAAATACTCTCCTTCGGGGGCATCCGGTGCGATCCACCACTGGTAGCCATATTGCCGTTGCCCGGGTTCTGTGGGGGCGGAGGGCACGGTCGAGGCTGCAATCCAGTCAGCGGGTACAACCTGTTCACCTTGCCACTTTCCACCTTGCAGGAACATCTGACCAAAACGGGCATAATCACGGCTGCGCAAATTTAGCCCGCCCAGAACAAAGGCTACACCTTCACCGTCGCTCAAATAGTGGGGGGCGGCCTCAAACTCCAGTCGACCGATAATATGCTCATTCATCAGATCCGGGATCGATCGCCCCGTGGCCCCGCGGATCACCATGCCAATCACATGCGTATCGATCGAGACATATTGCCAAATATCCCCTGCCGGAGCGAAGGTTTCGGTCAGCTCTTCGGTAAACCCATCCATGGATTTGCCAAGGGCAAGTACACGACCCATCTGATTGATGTCTGAATTGTAGTCGAGGTAATCCTCGTTGAACGTTACTCCGGAGGTCATATTCAGCACATTTCTGATTGTCGCCCCGTCATAAGCACCACCCATGAGGCTGGGCACATATTTGGTGACAGGGTCATCCAGCGAAGCAATGGCGCCCTGATCAAGAATAACCCCCATCAGGGCAGACAGAAAACTCTTGGCGACGGACCAACTAATCCGCAGGTCCTCTGGTTGTGTATCCAGGTGGTAGCTTTCATGTCGGATCTGCCCCTCTTGCAGCACAATCAGCGACGTAACAGCGCGCTCTTTGATCCATGCATCAGCGGCGGCCGGCAGAGCCATGCTCTCCCCTTTGGGGAGAGGGCTGTCAGGACCATCACCACGGGACAAGGGGACGGTCAGGAACGCGGCATTCATATGTGAAAAATTGCCCACGATCTTCTCTTCTGAAAAGAGCGTATTTACCGCGAGAAGTCGCTTAAGGTCTTCTTGCTTCCACAATCCGACAAAGGCCACGAGAACAAAGAGCCCCAGCAAAATTTGGATGGTGCGTTTGAAAAGGTTTTCCATGTGACCTCCGACATGACGCCAAACCCGACAGAAATGGGTTGCGTCAATTCAGTTTGAGAATACTAGTTTTCTAGTTTTCTAGTTTTCTAGTTTTCTAGTTTTCTAGTTTTCTAGTTTTCTAGTTTTCTAGTTTTCTAGTTTTCTAGTTTTCTAGTTTTCTAGCATTGCGCAATTTTGCCTCACGGTGACCTCCAATCCAGCCAGCGTCCATGAAAATCGATACGACCTAACGTAAGGGAACTCCCATCCGGCCAAAGCGTCAGCGTGATTGCGGCCCCATTGCCCTGATGCTCATCCGCTTCCATGGACAGATGTGCCACCGGTCCGCGCTGTCCGGCATTGCAGATTGCCGTATGGCATCGTTCCTGCGTCTCTTCAGGGAAATACTGCCATGCAATCGTGTGGTAGATGAGAGACAAGTGATCGGGGCGATTATTCGCGAGCCGGGCTTCCAGCCAATCCGCAGCGTCCCCCTGATCCACCACAGCATCAAAGATCGAAATTGCCGCGCGTGTACGGGCCAGTCGTTCGGGCTGATCTGCCCAGAGATAGGATTGCAGGCGCAGAGCATCAGCAGGGTCGCGCGCATCCAGCGGGATCAAGTCCACACCGCGCCGGTCGATGATCGTGGGTGTTATGCCTGTTGGCAGATCACCGCGCCACTCCGGCGACAAGATCACCGGGGTGTCACTCGGTCCCAATTGTACTCCGGGTACATTAAGGGAGAACTTGTCCCACATAAGATTAAGCCCGCCAGACGCGCCCAGATCGGACATGTGGATCGGTAAACCATAATGCGCAGACAGCCAATGCCCGGCCGCGATCAGCACCGCCGCGCGACGCACTTCGTTGGTTTGTGGTGGGTTGTCCAGCCAGTGGTTCAGAGTGTCGGCATGATCCCGCATGGCAATCTGTAGGGCATTCCAGAGGTCATCATCATCAGGAGGCTCATGAGGAGGGTAGATCGCCACAAGGTCCGGGCACGCTTTGGTCAGAACCAGCGCGTGCAGACCTGCCAAAAGGCGTAGTGGCACTGACTGGCCAATAGGCCCCAATTCACCTTCCCAGCCGAATAAACGGTCGGTCAAAGCAGTGCCGGGTTGTAGATTTTCAGCCAAAAGAGAGAGGATGCGGGCCGTGAAAGGAGAACCCAGTTTGGCATTGCTGCGGGCTTGTTGATGTAAAGCACCGCGTAAATTCACGAAAACCTATCCATCAGTTTCTGCAAGGGCGTGCGGCTGTCCTCTGGTTCCGGAGCTTTCTCCGGCTTCTTCTCTGACGCCTTCTTAGGACTTGCTGAGGGTCGTGGCGGTTTTACCCGAAGCCCAATTGCGTTCATGAACTTGCCACTGTCACCGCGTGCCAAATCCGGCGCCCCATCTGCGCAGCCGCGCAGGACATCATCCAACCAGCCTTGATCCGCCTTGGCAAAATCATTCAACACATAACGTGACACCGCATCTTTGTGACCCGGATGCCCGATTCCCATGCGCACGCGGTGATAGTCCGCGCCGATATGCTGATGGATCGAGCGCAGCCCGTTATGGCCCGCATGTCCCCCACCGGTTTTCACGCGACATTTCCCCGGTGCCAGGTCCAGTTCGTCATGAAACACAGTCACCTCCCCCGAGGTGATTTTGTAAAAGCGCATCGCCTCGCCCACGGATTGCCCCGACAGATTCATGAACGTTTCAGGTTTCAGCAGGATGACCTTTTCACCCCCAAGATTGCCTTCGCAAAGCTGTCCCTGAAATTTCGAGCGCCAAGGTGAAAACCCGTGATCGGATGCGATCTGTTCCAGTGCCATGAAACCGATATTATGCCGGTTGCCTGCATATTTCGGGCCGGGATTTCCGAGGCCGACAAAGAGTTTCATGAGTGTCTCCGCTCTGGACAAAGGGTCGGGATTGCACCCTATTTAGCGTAAAGAACTGGGCTGCTCAATTCCGCAGCCCTAATGAATATTCGGCGCAGGTGAAAACAGACTAAATTAGGGCCAACATGGCAAAATTTGACATCAAAGGTTTGAATCTGGAGATCCCGGATAGGTTTTTGACACCGGTTCTGCGGGAAGAATTGCGCACCGGCAGCTATGAGTGGGGCGAAGCACGCGCCCTTGGTGCCGTTTTGCGCAAAGGGGACCATTTGCTGGATCTGGGAAGCGCAATCGGCTTTATCGCCAGTCTGGCGGCCCAAACCCTTGATGATCGCAACATCACTTGTATTGAAGCTAATCCGGAACTCATCCCTGTTCTTGAACGAAACCTCGCCCAGAATGGCGCACCGCGAGCGGGCCTTATCCATGGCGCGGTGGTTGGTGGCAACCACCGCAGCGAACAGGTGACACTTGAATTGCGACCAGCCTTTTATTCTTCTCGCCTCTCTTCCGAAACATCGGACGGCAAGGGGCGTTTGGTCGAGGTGCCCGCCCTACACTTGTCCGACCTTCTGGTGGCGTTCGAACCTGATGTTGTCACGATGGATCTGGAAGGGGTAGAGGCCGGACTGGCGGTTCTGCCTTGGCCCGGCAAGGTAAGGGCTGTGGTCATGGAACTTCATACGAAATATTATGACCTGTCCACGGTTGATGAAATCTTTGCCGGAATGGCTCGCAATGGGTTTGCCTATCAGCCCAGAGGGTCGCGTGGGGATGTGGTTGTGTTTCAACGCATCGGGACAGAGTAGGCGGCGCCACCCGCCCCAACCGTTGCGATTATGCGGCTGCGTAGCTGGAAAAGACCTCGACCCGTCCATCCTTACGCATCAACAAGACCTCATAGGCCTCACGCTGATTTTCCGGGCCCATTCCGGGGGATCCACTGGGCATCCCAGGCACGGTCAATCCAATCGCCTCGGGCCGCTGCGCGAGCAGGCGAGAGATATCAGCAGCGGGCACGTGACCCTCAATCAGATATCCATCAATCTCGGCGGTGTGGCAGGACATCAGGTCATCGGAAATACCGCCTTGCTGCTTGAAGAGATACAGCGCGTCATAGTCCACGTTCTCGACAGTGGTGGAAAATCCATTTGCCTGCATGATTTTGATCCATGCCCCACAACAACCGCAGCTGGGATCCTTGCGCACATGAAGGGCAGGGGAACTGGCGATTGCAGGAGCGGCTGACAATACGGGTGTGGCCAGAGCTGAAATCAGAAAGCGGCGGCGGGACAGGGTGAGATTGGACATAAGAGTTCTCTTTGCACGTTTGATGCAGGTTATTAACACAAACCTTCTTTGGTTTGTGTTGATCTTCGTCAATTTCACCTGTTTGTGTTCTGCCCCGTCAGCCCCCCCCAAAAAAAAAGCGGGGTTCCGATGGGAACCCCGCTTCATATTCGATATCGTCTTATGAGACTTAGTCTGCGGCCACTTCGATGGCTTCAACTTCATCTGCTGCGACCTCTTCAGCCTCTTCGTCCTCATCCGACGAACGCAGCGAGCTCGGTGCGGCAAGGTTTGCGATCACGAAGTCACGATCGATGGTCGGCTTGGCACCCGACGGCAGGGTCACGTCCGAAATGTGGATCACGTCGCCCACTTCACGGCCGGTCAGGTCGACAACGATTTGATCCGGGATTTCACCAGCAACAACATTCAGTTCGACTTCCGGACGCACAACGGTCAAAACGCCGCCTTTTTTCAGGCCCGGTGCTTCCTCGTGGTTTTCGAATTCCACGTGGATGAACAGGCTGATCCGCGAGGTGCGGCGCAGACGCATCAGGTCGATGTGGGTCGGCAGGTCTTTCACGACGTCACGCTGAACACCGCGGCAGATCACGCGTACGTCTTCTTCGCCCTCAACCTTCAGGTTCCACAGGGTCGACAGGAAACGGCCAGCTTTCAGCTTTTTCAGCAGGTCGTTGAACGGGATGTTGATCGACAGGGGATCGGCGTCGCCACCGTAAACCACACCTGGAACCAGCCCGTCACGACGTGCCTGGCGAGCGGCGCCCTTGCCTGTCCCCGCGCGTTTCTGAGCAACAAGATCAGGGATCTCTTTTGCCATTGTAATTCTCCAATATGTATAGGGCGGGGCTCCTCCAAGGCTGTAGCCCCGCGATGAAGCCCTGCCCATACAGGGGAATCGGGCAAAAGGAAAGCCATTTCTGGGCCGCACGGTTAGAGGCGTTGAAACGGCCCTCGATCCGTTACTTTTTCACGCGGCGTGGCAGTGCGTTTTCACCGCGCGGCTGGTTCTTGCGCACCTTGGGCGGTTTGGCAGGTTTGCTTCCGGGCTTGGCCCCTTTGCCCTTCTTGCCGGGCTTTTCTTTTTTCCAGCGCTGCTTGTTGCCGTCCTCATCCCGTTTCTTGTTGGGGTTCGCGGTGGGCGTGCCATCGCTTTTGCGGGATTTTTTCTCATCCCGCTTTTCGGGTGTTTTGTATTCCGATTTGGTCTCGGGGTTCACTTCCGGAACAAGGTCAGGTGACCAGCGACCACCTTTGTTGGCAGAGGGGGCCGAGGCGCGGTCGTCTCGTTGGTTTTGCTTACGTAAAGGTTTCGCGGGTTTGTCGGACTTTGCTGGACGATCACCAGCTTCCCTTTTCTCACCGCTACCTTTGCGGTGCGGTTTGGGCGCGCGGTCATCGCGGTCAAACTTGCCCTTTCCTTTGAAGTTGGGCTTGTCGCCAAATTTGCCACCTTGTTTGCGTGGTGGGGCGCTCAGATCGGGTTTGCCTTCCAGTTGGGTGGCACGAATACCGTCTTCCAGTTCGCCGCCCCCGGATGCGCCCAGGAATTTCTCAACGCTGTCATTGGACAGTTCCACAAAGGTCTCGCGCCCTTGAACGCGGATGGCGCCGATGTCGTTCTTGTCGAGATTTCCCGAACGGCACAGCATGGGCAGAAGCCAGCGTGGCTCGGCGTTTTGTTTGCGACCAACCGACAATGAGAACCAAGTCGATGGGCCAAAATCCTTGTCTTCACGACGGGCAGGGCGCGCACCGATCTCAGCGAGTTCTTCTGGTGCTGAGAATTGGACGCGATGCAGGCGAATACAGGCCGTGGCGATCTGTTCAGGCGTGAAGCGCGCAATCAGGTCGCCCGCAAGCTGCCCCTCATCACCGGTCAAACCCTCGTTCCAGGTTGGGTGTTCCATCAACCGCTCTACGTCACGGGTGCGAATTTCGTCGGCAGAAGGCGGCAGGTCCCACTTTGCGGTGATCTTGGCCCAACGCAGAAGGCGTTCGGCGCGTTTGACCATTTTGGGGGGCACGATCAGGGCTGATGTCCCTTTACGTCCAGCCCGGCCCGTGCGGCCGGAGCGGTGCAACAGACCTTCTGTATTGGTAGGCAGTTCGGCATGAATCACAAGATCCAGCATCGGAAGGTCAATGCCGCGCGCGGCCACGTCGGTGGCCACACAGACCCTTGCCCGGCCGTCACGCATGGATTGCAGCGCATTGGATCGTTCGGCTTGGCTGAGTTCGCCAGACAGGCAAACAACAGGCAAGCCCCGGTTGGACAGACGTGTGGTCAGGCGGTTTACCGTTGCGCGGGTGTTTGCAAAGACAATCGCATTCTGCGCATCGTGATAGCGCAGAATATTGATGATCGCATGTTCCTCATCCCGATCGGCCACGCGCAGCGCTTGGTATTCGATATCGGCGTGCTGCTTTTCCTTCGACACGGTCGAGACGCGCACGGCATCACGTTGATATTGCTTGGCAAGTTTGGAAATCAGCGGCGAGACGGTGGCCGAGAAGAGCAGTGAGCGGCGCTCTTCTGGTGTTGCATCCAGCATGAATTCAAGGTCTTCCTTGAAGCCCATGTCGAGCATTTCGTCTGCTTCGTCCAGAACCACAGCCTTCAGCGCGTCCAAGACCAGCGCGCCGCGGGTGATGTGGTCACGCAGGCGCCCTGGCGTACCCACAACAATATGAGCGCCACGCTCAAGCGCCCGGCGTTCGGTGCGTTGATCCATCCCGCCAACACAGGACGCAATGCGCGCGCCGGTATGGGCGTAAAGCCAGCTCAGCTCAAACTTCACCTGCATCGCCAATTCACGCGTGGGTGCAATCACCAGGGCCAGAGGCGTGGCGGCGGGGCCAAAGGCCTCACCGTCCAGAATGGTTGGCGCAATGGCCAGGCCAAAGCCCACGGTCTTGCCTGATCCAGTCTGGGCGGAAACCAGCATGTCCTGATCCACCAACTCGGGGTTTGTCACCGCTTCCTGCACATCGGTCAGCGTGTCATAGCCCTTGTCGGCAAGGGCTTTTGCGAGGGTCGGGATCATCATGTCGGCGTCTTTCAGAAGGTATGGCAAGCGGGATGCGGGCGCGAAAGACCTGCGCATACAGGGTTTCGGGGCAAAAGGATAGGGGGCTTGTGGCAAGGCAGCCATGCGCAGAGCTAAACCCCGCCTGATCATTCAGGCGGGGTTGTCGGTGGTTCAGAACTGGGGATGCCACAAAGCGTGGTTACTCCCAATCCCCCGAAAAGCCTTTCGGGACATAGAGGATGTCACGGTTCACGGTGTTGATATCAGTGTGACCGCAGAACGCCATCGAGACCTCAAGTTCCTTATGGGTCATCTCGAGCACCTTGGTCACACCCTGTTCCCCCATGGCGCCCAAGCCATAAACAAAGGCGCGGCCGAGATAGGTGCCTTTGGCGCCCATGGCGATGGCCTTTAAGACGTCCTGTCCCGAGCGGATGCCGCTGTCGATATGCACTTCGATCTTGTCACCAACCGCATCCAAAATCGCGGGCAGGGCGCGAATTGAACTGAGAGCGCCATCCAATTGTCGTCCACCGTGGTTTGACACGATGATCGCGTCGGCCCCCACATTGCAGGCCTCAAGCGCGTCCACCGGCTCCATGATCCCTTTGATGATCAGCTTACCATCCCACATCTTGCGGAACTGGCGGATGCGATCCCAGTCTAGCGATGGATCAAAGGCTTCGGCGGTCCATGTGGCAAGAGATGACGGATCCTTGACGCCCTTGGCGTGGCCGACGATGTTGCCGAAGAACCGTCGCTTGGTGCCGAGCATACCAAGGCCCCATTGCACCTTGGTCATCATATTGGCGACCGATTTCACAGTCAGCTTGGGTGGGGCTGACAGTCCGTTTTTCAGATCCTTATGGCGTTGCCCCAGCATTTGCAGATCGACCGTGATCACCGCTGTATCACAGCCTGCCGCCTTGGCCCGGTCAAACAAGCGCTGCATGAAGTCGTCGTCTTTCAGCGTATAGACCTGAAACCAGAACGGGGCGTTTGTATTCTCTGCCACATCTTCGATCGAGCAGATCGACATGGTTGAGAGCGTGAAAGGCACACCGAATTTCTCAGCAGCCCGCGCCGCCTTGATCTCGCCATCGGCGCATTGCATGCCGGTCAGACCCACAGGCGCCAGTGCTACGGGCATCGAGACATCCCGCCCGATCATCTGTGTCTTGGTCGACCGCCCATCCATGTCCACGGCCACACGCTGTTTGAAATAGAGCTTGTCGAAATCCGAGCTGTTTTCCCGGAATGTCTGCTCGGTCCATGATCCGCTTTCTGCGTAGTCATAGAACATCTTCGGCACGCGCCGCTTGTAGATCCGCTTGAGGTCTTCGACTTCGGTAATGACAGGCATGACAGGCTCATTTCTGATATTGGTAAACTTTCTTTACCAGTTTGTGCTTCGCTACGCAATGCTCCAATTTCTTGGCATGCAGATCCGGCGGATGGGAAAACAAAAAAGGCCGGTCAATTTGACCGGCCCGATGTGTCTTTCAGATGTTGATCTGATCAGGCGCGATGCGCACCATCTGCCAGTGATTTCACGAACTCCAGCACTTCACTTGCCGGTTTGCCCGCCGCGATCTGGCTGACAATGGCACTGCCGACCACGGTGCCATCTGCGGCTCCTGCAATGGTCTCGGCTTTTTCGGGCGTGTTGACACCAAAGCCGACGATAACCGGCAGGTCTGTCTTGGCTTTGATTCGCGCAACTTCCGGTGCCACATCGCCAGCTTGTGCTTCTGCAGCCCCGGTCACGCCGGTCACGGACACGTAGTACACAAAGCCCGAGGTGTTTTGCAGCACTGTCGGCAGGCGTTTGTCATCGGTGGTTGGGGTGGCGAGGCGAATAAAGTTCAGCCCCGCTTTTTGCGCTGGAATGCAAAGCTCGTCATCTTCTTCGGGGGGAAGGTCCACCACGATCAGCCCATCAATACCGGCCGCCTTGGCGTCGACAAGAAACTTATCCACTCCACGATTGTAGATCGGGTTGTAATATCCCATCAGCACAATGGGAGTTGTGTCGTCGCCCTTGCGGAACTCTGTCGCCATATCCAGCGTCTTTTGCAGGGTCATACCGCCGTCCAGCGCACGGCCACCTGCCAGCTGGATCGTCGGGCCATCTGCCATAGGATCGGTGAAGGGCAGGCCCAGTTCGATCACGTCAACACCAGCAGCCGGCAGACCCTTTAGCACCTCCATCGAGGTTTCGACATCCGGATCACCAGCCATGATGTAAGAGACAAAGGCCTTTTTGCCCTGTGCCTTCAGCTCGGCGAATTTTGCGTCGATGCGAGTCATGCGTGATCCTTTCCTTGGTCCTGACCGGTTTGCCCCAACTGGACCGGGGAAATCAATGGCTCATCGCGGTCTTGCGCGTTCAATCAGGTGCTGGACCATCCGTCATGATCATCCAGCGGGTTCCAAACCGGTCGGTTAAAGTACCAAAGAGCGGGGTCCAAAACATCGGGGAAAGCGGCATTCGAATCTCGCCCCCATCAGCAAGCGCGTCCCAGATGCGTTGGGTTTCCGCCTCATCGGACAAGGCGAGCGATACATCGCTGCCAGCCATTGCAGAGGGGCCATCAGACGGATCGTCGCTTGCATAGATCCAGCCGTCGCCCACAGCGAGCCCGGCATGCATGATGGCGTCATCCGGTACACCGGGCATTCCTGCGCGGACGTCCTCGGGCATGTCCTTGAAATTCATGATTTCAGGAGCTGAGCCGAACACTTTTCCATAATACGTCATCGCGTCCCGGCAGGTTCCATTGAAGAACAAATAAGGAATGGGTTGCATTGCGACCTCCACTTTTGACTGCATTCACAACTCCAGCACGCTTGCGCCCAACCTGTCAAAGCCCTAGAACGCCCCGGACGATCAATATTTGTTTATACACCGGAGGCCGAGATGGGTTTCAAAATGGGCATCGTGGGTCTGCCGAATGTCGGCAAATCGACGCTCTTTAATGCGCTGACCAAGACGGCCGCCGCGCAGGCCGCCAACTTTCCATTTTGTACGATTGAACCCAATGTGGGTGAAGTTGCCGTGCCGGATGCTCGGCTGGACAAACTGGCAGCGATTGCCAAGTCGAAAGAAGTTATTCCGACCCGGATCACATTTGTGGATATCGCGGGTCTGGTGAAGGGCGCATCAAAAGGGGAAGGATTGGGCAACCAGTTCCTCGCCAATATTCGCGAGGTGGACGCGATTGCCCACGTGCTGCGTTGCTTTGACGATGGTGACGTGACCCATGTGGACGGTCGCGTGAATCCGGTGGAAGACGCCGAAGTGATCGAGACCGAGCTGATGCTTGCGGACATGGAATCGATCGAAAAGCGCCTACAGAACATCGTGCGCAAGGTGCGCGGTGGTGACAAAGAGGCCGTGCAGCAGGAACGCCTGATGAAGGCGGCGATGGAAGCCTTGGAAAATGGCCGTCCGGCTCGCACGGTTGAAGTAGACGATGAAGACCGCAAAGCATGGAATATGCTGCAACTTCTGACCACCAAGAAAATCCTCTATGTCTGCAACGTGGATGAAAGCGACGCTGCAAACGGCAATCAGTACTCGGATGCGGTCGCGAAAATGGCCGAAGAGCAGGGTGCAGCCTCGGTCGTGATTTCCGCCAAGATCGAAGAGGAAATCAGCCAACTCGACGCCGATGATATGGAAATGTTCCTAGAAGAACTGGGGCTGGAAGAGGCCGGTCTCGACCGCCTGATCCGCGCCGGGTACGAGCTTTTGCATCTCGAAACCTATTTCACCGTCGGCCCGAAAGAAGCCCGCGCCTGGACCATTCGTGAAGGTACTCTTGCTCCGCAGGCGGCAGGAGTGATTCACGGTGATTTTGAACGCGGTTTTATTCGCGCTGAAACCATCGCCTATGACGACTACATCGAATTCAACGGTGAAAACGGGGCCAAGGATGCAGGCAAGATGCGGGCCGAAGGTAAGAGCTATATGGTCAAAGACGGGGACGTGCTGCACTTCTTGTTCAACGCCTGATATCATCAAGCAAATCAAAGGAAAACGGCCGGGCATTGCCCCGGCCGTTTTTCGTTTCAGAAAAGAGTATTGGCTGCACATCTGCTCGAAAGTCATGCGTTTCATGACATCGTCCTTGTGGCGGAAATAGGTCAAGGCAAACGCATTGGGCACGCTTCAGAGCCCGGCACAAAGCCTCTCAAAAGAAGATGGTTTTGAAGAATGGTCTTGAACAATTCGAGATTTTGGCGCGTTCATTCAGATGTATTCGGGGCTCCACTTTTTCCAAGGCATTTTCGTTTTGATGCTGCGTCTCGGGGGATAATAAGGTCGCAGCGAGATGAAGCCGAGCGTCAGTGGGAAGAGTGGCCAGATCCTTGCCATTGTGCTCTCCAGATGGGTTTTGATTTATGCTGAAATTGGAAACACACGGTTCGAACTAAAAAATGCTCTTAGCATTGATATTGTGCCTTGTTTCTTCGTGTGTCGACACATATACCCGTCCGCGGAGACGTGGCCGAGTGGTCGAAGGCGCTCCCCTGCTAAGGGAGTAGGCCCGGAAGGGTCTCGAGGGTTCGAATCCCTTCGTCTCCGCCACCCTCACACATTTAAATTTAATTGCTTTAAGTTATTTGCGTGGCGCGGGTTTTGTCGCAAACCTCGTTCCCGCGTGCGGTATTCGTTTGACTGCCTATCTTCGGTTTCCTTTAGACTGGCCGCTTTTTGCCTGCCATGTTTGTCGATTCCAATGCTGGTGAGGGCATTGAGATTAAACGCTCCGTTGCGCTTGCCATGACAGCTATCTCAATGAGCCTGTTCCCTTGGGATGAATATGGAAGGTAAGGTTATGTCGAAGAAATTGGTTGATTTCTATATTGAGTTGTCTGTCCTGAAACTGATCCTTGTAACTGTGAACCTTCAGGTTCAACCGTGTAACGGTCGTGGGTCCATTATGGTTTGGAAACCCAGCGTGTTTATTGTCTAGGTAGAATGAAAAGCTGCGTCCAGCGGCGAAGATCAGATCACTTCAGGTTGAGTATTGGGGCGACGCGCATTGTATGTATTCCTAATGCGACCCGTGCGAATGTCAGCAACCTTCATTTGTTGTCGTCAAATTTTTGCCCAAGTTATCGGCGATTTTTGGGTTATGTTCAGTAAATACATTTTTACAATAATAATAGTTTTTGTCGCTTCCTTCACGCCGACCTACGTTGAGATTACGTTTATTCGCCCCGGAGAAAAGCCTGCTGAACGTTCGCAGTTCCCGGATGTAAGTGGCTTTGATCTTGCCACAATCTATCGTGGTATTGATTTGCTTGGCCGCGTTCGACCACCCACCTCTCGCGGTGCAATCGAGAATGCCCTGTCAAACGCCTTGGCCAGTGATGAACTTGACGGTCACCCGGGCATCACGGATGACGACCGGGTACTGGCTGCTCAGGTTGAGATTGCACGCGCCCGTTCCATGGCCTTGCGGATCTGGACGGAAAACGACTTGGATAATAACCGCGTCGTTACCCGCGAAGAGCTGGTGGTCGTTGGTCGCACAAAGATTGAAAGCAATGCCTCGAGGCGGAGGTTGGGCTCGAAAATCAAGCTGACAGACGGGCAAAGGCAGTCATTGGTGCTGGAATTTGTTGCTAAAGGGCTACGCCGTGATTTGGATGGGGACAATCGGGTTACGTATGAAGAGGCTATATCGGGGGTGAATGAGGATCGAATACTGACCCGCCGCAGAGCCGAAGGCAGTTCGATTAAACCTATCTGGGACGTGAACGACGACGGGAAGATTGCCGAGGTCGAGGTCAGGCTGGAGGCAGATCGTCTGCTCGATTTCATTGACGCCAACAGCGACAACGTTGTCGATACAGAAGAGGCGAACACCGTCAGAAAGGCGTTTATCGGAGCTAGGGCCAAGGCTGGAGACAGATCCGGTGGCCGCCGTGTGAAATGCGAATTGCCCCAAATACCGGCTATTGCCGAGATTGCTGTTATCCAGGGCAACGCTGGGACAGCAGTTACAAATTTGGCCTTCGATATACCGAACGACCCCGTCGTGCGAATGGCAGAGATTTCGATCCCCTCTGGACATAAAGACATCTACCTTATCGCCTCGATGCGATCGCCAACTGTTTTCCGGGTTGTCGGTCCTGGCGCGGGCCGTGTTAAGGCCGTCATCGGTGTTGCTTCGACCGTCGCGCTGGACGGTGGCAACGCGAAACTCGCCAATACCTCGTGTCACCGCGGGTTTCTGGGTATGCGAATTGGAAAACCTGGTGGCATTGCAAAAGAGTTTGGCCAAGTGCTCGGTCGCACCGATTTAACTGCGATTGTGGGAGGCCGTATTGGACGTGTGGACCTTGGTGCGCTTACCAACGATGCTGAAACTGTTTTGTCAAAGGACGCTTTGCCAATCATGCAGGGTGATGGTCAGTTCATAGTCGACCGTTTTATGTCTTTTGATCCAGGTGGGTTCCAAATTCTTGACCCATCTTCAATACGGTCAACCGTTGCGATACGTGAACGCGAAACGCCGCCGCTTGAAATTGGGTTAATTGTGTTGGCGTCTAAAGGTAAGGTCGACTTTGTTGCGCCACCGCCTGAGTTTCTCACACGCAAAGTCCCAGAAGGTGTAAAGCGCGTGGTGCCTGACAGTAAGTCGACCGAAGGTGTCATATGGGAACAGATGCCGGATGGAGGGGCCAAGGCGCGTTTCCCGCTAACGGTTGTTGTTCGCACTGCGATTGATCTTCCGGCAGGATTGACCACAGAACGCGGGGTTCGCCTCATTGTGCCCGAAGGGGTGCCCGCGCCACGTGGGGCAAAAAAATGGTAGAAGAGCAAGACTGGAACCCCGTCGGATAATCAGGGGCACTGACTATGGCCAAGATGCGCCAGATGTCGGCATTGCTTGTTCATGATTTTTTCTCAAAAAAGACACCAATAATCTGTATGCTACTCAATAATAGTACAGAGAAATGAGCAGAAATGAAAATATTCAAGACAGGATTTATCAAATCAGAGCAAGGGGTTGCTTCAACAGAATACCTCATATTGCTTGGAATGCTTACAGCTGTTGTAGTGGTTGCGGTATTGGCCATGAGCGGTGCGTTGGGCGACTCTTGGATGAGTTGGGCAGCTTGGTTTTCGCCGGAGGAAGGTAATCTCAGTTCCCCTCCAGGCTAAGTGTAGTCGCGTTGCAACGTCGTCAGTGCTAGTCCGAAAATTGAGTGAGCCACTCAAAGACAATATTCGCCCGTTGCGAAGATTGATTGTGTAGTTTGACATAAAAATCCAATGGGGCCGATACGGTCTCTGGAATAAGCTTAACAAGCTTTCCCGCATCAATCAGATCAGATGTCAGACCTTCCCAACCCAGCACAGCCCCCATGTCATCGCGCGCGGCCTGAAGGGCGATGATGTAATTGTTCACACGGTGTGCGGTTTTTAACTCGCCATGATAGCCAAGTGCGCGCGCCCATTCATGCCAATTGGTCCACCCGGTATCCGGAGCCTCCAGATGGATGAGCGGCACATGGGCCAGGTCTTCGACAGTTTTCAGGTTGTGTTCATCGGCAAAACGCGGGCTGCCGAGGGCCATGATTTCGTCATGAAATAGGACACGGCAATTGCCGGTCTCCTGATCGATATTTCCATAGTGAATGCTCAGGTCACAATCAGGGACACCTGCACCATGATCGCTGACGACCTGAGCGACCGAGATGTGGCCGTGACTTTTCCAAAACTGTGCAAGCCGCGGTGTCAGCCAGAGGGAGCTGACAGCAGTTGTCGAGCGGATGGTGACTGCTGATCGCCCATGTTGTGACCGCAATTGGCTCACTGCTTCGTTAATCTCTTCAAACCCACGTTGCAGCGCGACCAAAAGATAGGCCCCGCTTTCAGTCAGCTCTACGCCGCGGTGAAAGCGGTGAAACAGGCTGCAATTCATTTCCCGTTCCAGCGCCTTGATCTGGTGGCTGACGGCGGCTGGCGTGACGTTGAGTTCTTTGGCAGCCGCCTTGAAACTGACATTGCGCGCGGCAGCCTCAAAACTCATCAGCGATGTCAAAGGGGGAAGGTTGTAGGGGCGGTTGGGCAACTTATTCTCGCATGTATATCACTGTAAACGGCAATTTTAATAATAAATACAATCTTTGAGATTAATACAGTTAATCCAAGATGAGTTTTTTTGCAATTGTGCAAATGCCACGTTGGTTCAGAATATAGCAAGTTTGAAACTGGGTGCGCGCGCAGGGAGACCAACGACGGACAGCTTGATCCAGGAATTTGCGCTGATTGCTGTCTTGGAGTTAAGCGGCAAGCAGAAGGATCCCGGCGACACCCTGAACACCGATTGGCCCCAATCAGGGCGGACACATTCTTGAAGGAGTTGCTGTATGAAAACGCATGCCAAAGTCGTCGTCGTTGGCGGTGGGTGTGTTGGGGCGTCGATCCTCTATGGATTGACCGAGCACGGGTGTAGCGACGCGGTCATGCTAGAGCGGACCACGCTGACATCAGGATCAACTTGGCATGCGGCGGGTCTGCTGGTGACCTTTGTGCGCTCTCATAATGTGTCAAAGATGACGGTCGAGACGATCCGCATCTATACCGAGGTTGAGGAAAAGATGGGCAGCTCGGTTGGGCTGCGCAAAGTGGGCCAGCTGCGGGTGGCAAACTCTGAAAAACGCTGGGACGAGTTTCAGTCTTACATCTCGATTGCCGAAGCGGCGGGCGTACCGTGTAAGCTGCTCACGCCCGAGGAAATTGCCGAAGTCTACCCGCTGCTTAATCAAAGCCCCGACATTCGCGGTGGTATTCTGCACACGGAAGACGGCTATGTGAATCCGGCAGATATCACTATGGCGATGGCCAAACTTGCCCGTGATGCAGGCGCCAAAGTCTATCAGAATACCGAGGCGCAGTCCTATGAAAAGCTCGATAATGGCCACTGGAAGGTGACCACCAATCAGGGTGAAATCACTTGTGAGCACCTGATCTTCGCAACCGGCAACTATGCCCGCGAGAATGCACGTCGCGTGGGGCTGGATCTGCCCTGTATCCCGATTGTACACCAGTATTGGACAACCGAGACCGTGCCTCTGCTCAAGGAACGCAAAGCGCAAGGGCTGCCGGAATTCCCGATTCTGCGTGACGAGGATTATGGTGCCTATTTGCGCGAAGACGTGGGCGGCATCCAGTTTGGCCCTTATGAATTCACGAAGGATCTCAAGCTCTTTGCCGAAGATCGCGTGCCACCTGACTTCGGCGCAGATCTGTTGCCAGAAGATTTCGAGGCGGTTGAGACCCAGTGGGAACGCGCGCTGGAGCGCGTGCCAACTTTGGGAGAGGTAGGGATCAAGGCCAACACCCGTGGACCGTTCCAGATGACCCCGGATGAACTGCCGCTGGCAGGTCCCGCGCCGGGGCATGAGAACCTCTGGCTGGCAGAAGGTATGCCGGGCGGCATTCTGTGGGGGGGTACCATAGGCAACCGTCTGGCCAAATGGATCGTAGATGGTGATCCGGGCATGGACATGTCCGAACTCGACCCGCGTCGTTTCTCGGATTACGCCTCGAAACGCTGGACTATGGACAAGGTGCGTGAGACCTGGGGCAGCCATATGGATGCCCATGTGCCGGGTGAGGATTTGCCCGGTGCACGACCGATGAAAACCGTGGGATCCTATGATTTGCTGACTCAACACGGTGCGGTCTGGACCAGCTTCAATGGCTATGAATTCCCGCGCTGGTTTGCACGTTCCCCGGAAGAGGCCATCCCCGAACACTCCTTCCGGCGCACCGATCACATGGAGCTGGTGCAGGAAGAAGTGCGTCGCACCCGTGAAGAGGCAGGCTTCATCGAGATGTCACCGATGACCAAATTCACCGTGCGCGGGCCGGGGGCAGCGGCGTGGCTCGATGGATTGATGGCGAATAAGCTGCCTAAAGTTGGGCGCATGACCCTCTCGCTCCTGCTCAATGAAAAGGGTGGGATGGACGCGGAATACACGATCGTGCGTTATGCCGAGGATGATTTCTATCTGATTTCGACCCCGAACTGGCGCGCTTACAACTGGGACCAGCTTGGGCGCCTTCTACCAAAAGACGGTTCAGTAACCCTTGAGGATATTTCCGAACAGCTTGGCGTGATTGCGCTGACAGGTCCGAAGGCGCGTGAAATCCTGCAACCGCTCACCGACAATGACCTCTCCAACGCAGCCTTCCCGTGGCTTTCGGCCCAGATGGGCGAAGTGGGCTATGCCAAAGGCGTGCATCTGCTACGCGTCTCATACACAGGAGAGCTCGGCTGGGAAATCCACCATCCGGTTGGCTATAATCGCCACCTTGTCGACCTTCTGCTGAAGGCGGGTGTAAAACCCTTCGGGCTTGAGGCGCTGGAAAGCATGCGGCTGGAGAAATCCTATCGTGCCATCAACCGCGAGATTTGCAAGGACATGACGCCGTATGAGGCCGATCTGGGGCGGTTTGTGGTCACGGAAGGACGCGAATTCATCGGTAAGGCAGCTCTTGAAGCGCAGCAGGAAAAGGGCGGTTACAAACGCCTTGTCACCCTGAAGCTGCCATTCTGCGACACGTCGGTGATGTTTGATGAAGGGGTTTACGCAGATGGCAAGCTCATCGGGCGCGTCACGTCGGGCGGCTTCTCCTACTACTGCAACCACGACATCGCGATGGCTCTGGTGCCGGAAGAAATGACCGCGCCGGGCACGAAGATGCAGGTCATGGTTCACAATGAGATGCGCGACGCGGAAGTGATCGACACCTGCGCCGTAGACCCCACCAGCGCCCGCGCGCGTGCTTGACCGGAGGACTGAGTATGGCTGAAAGACGAACAAGAGGCGGTCGCGCCGCTCGGGTTCAGGCCCGGACAAACCCACCACCGGTATATCTGCCGACGCTCAACCGCGCGGTCGGTCCAATTGACCTGCTTGGCCCGGAAGGGGTCGAGAAGATCCACAATGCTGCAATGACCATTCTGGAAACCACGGGCATTGAGTTCCGCGATCCTGTAGCCTTGGCCGACTGGAAAAAGGCGGGGGCTGACGTCGACGGTGAAAGGGTGCGCATTGGCCGCGACATGCTGATGGACCTGATTTCCACGGTGCCGTCGACCTATACAATGCACGCCCGCAATCCTGAACGAACCGTTGAGGTTGGGGGGCGCCACTCGATCTTTGCCAACGCCTACGGCGCGCCGTTTGTCTATGGGCTGGATGGAGTGCGGCGCCCATCAACGCTTCAGGATGCGCATAACTTCTTCAAGATGGGGCAGATGAGCCAGGCCCTGCATGTGCCGGGCATTCTGCCGGTGGAACCGCAGGATGTGCCAGTCCCGCAACGCCATCTGGAGCTGGTCCACGCAGCACTTACCCTGACCGATAAGCCGATCAAGGGTTCGGTTCTGTCAGAACAGGCCGCCCGTGACACGGTGGATATGACCCGCATCGTTTTTGGTGAGGAGTTTGTCGACAATAATGTGGTGGTGACATCTCTGCTGAACTGCAACACGCCGCTCGTGTGGGATGAAACCATGCTGGAAAGCCTGCGGATATATGCGGCAGCGAACCAGCCCTGCCTGCTCTCGCCCTTTGTGCTGGCGGGGGCGAGTACGCCCTCCAGCCCACATGGCGGCGTGGCGCTTCTGATCGCGGAAAGCCTTGCGGGCATGGCATATAGCCAGATCATTCGCCGCGGTGCGCCCATGGTGCTGGGTGTCGCGATCATGGGTGTGTCGATGAAAACCGGTGCGCCGATGATGGGCTCGCCCGAACCGGGGCTTATGAACCTTCTGGTGGGACAAATGGCGCGGTTCTATCAGGTGCCGTGGCGGTCCTGCACCATGTGGACGGGATCGAAATCGCCTGACCTGCAGGCGGGTTTTGACAGTGCCAACACGATGTGGCCGGTTCTGCTTGGCGGGTGCAACTATATCGTTCACGCCTGTGGCTTCCTCGAAGGGGCGCTTGGGGTGAGCTATTCGAAATGGGTGCATGATGCGCTGCAGCTCGAAAACTACCACCGGTTCTTTTCGGGTTTGCAGGAGGAAAACATAGACGCGCTTCTGGCGGATGTGGATGCGATTGGGCCGGGGGGGCATTTCCTGGGCACAGATCACACCCGCGAAAACCCGCTTCACATGAACCCGCTGCAAAACAACGACAGCTATGAACAGTGGGAGGCCGAGGGATCAAAGAACGCTGATGTCGTCGGTCGGGAAGAAGCGCAGAGAATTCTCGAAAACTATGTTCAGCCACCAATGGAGGACGACATTCGCGGCGCACTGGATGAGTTCGTCGCAAAGAAACGCGCGGCCTATCAACCAACTGCCGCGTGAACAAGAGGGGGCATTCGCGCCCTTAATCGAATCCGAAATGCAGTACCGGGCAACAAGACCCGGGCTGCTTTTCTCCCGGGGACAACAGCCGGGACTTCGGAGAAGCGTATCTTTTTGCGACAAAATGTCGCAATAATGTGGATGCGCGAAAACCATAAAAACAGGGAGAAACGCAATGTCAATCAAACCTCCGTTTACGGAGCTGGAGATCAAGACGCAGGACACGGGGTTCTACAAGGACAACAGCCTGCCGATTGCGCTGATCAGCAAGGGTATCATGGTCCTTCTGGTGATCTGGGCTCTGGTCTGGCCTGCCAATGCCAATAGCACATTGGGCAGCTGGAACTGGAAGCTGCTGGAAGGGTTCAACAGCTTCTACATCGTTATTGTTGGGCTATTTGCCTTTTTCCTGGCTGTCGTTGCGATTTTGCCGCAAACCGGAAAACGCGTTATGGGGCGCCCGGGGGAAGGAAAAGAGTTCTCGGATTTCTCTTGGTTCTCGATGATGTTCGGTGCCGGTCTTGGTGTTGGACTGATGGTATTTGCAACGGCTGAGCCTCTGGGCCTGTGGGGGTCAAATCCTGTGGTGATCGCAGGGGAAGTGGCTGGTAACACCCAAGAGGCGGTGCAATCGGGATACCGCTACACTTTCCTGCACTATGGCTTTCATGCTTGGGCGATCTATGTGGTGACCGGCCTGTCGCTGGCCTACTACGCCTATACCCGTGACATGCCATTGACCATCCGCTCGGCCCTGACGCCGCTCTTTGGCAAATTCGTGAACGGTTTCTTTGGCCACGTTGTTGATGTGCTGGGAGTTGTAGCCACCATCCTTGGTGTATCGGTGACCATCGGGTTTGGTGTCAGCCAGTTCATCGACGGAGTTTATGCAATCTCCGGGATGGAATGGATGATGGATATGTCGGGTGATGCGCCAGCGCCGGGTAAAGTTGGATTGCTGGCTGGTTTGTTCACCATCATGGGCCTGTCGATCATTTCGGCGGTATCGGGTGTGGGGCGCGGGGTGAAATACCTCTCGAACCTCAACCTTGTTCTGTCGATCATCCTGCTTCTGACCTTTGTGGTCTTCGGATCGTTCTTCTTTGCGATGAGCACCTATGTTTCGGCCCTGCTTGATTACATCCTGCACTTTGTGAGCCTCAGCTTTGGGGCATATGGACCGCAATCAGCTGCTGAATTTGCTGGCGCCTTGCCGGACGCCGCAAAACCAATGGCAGATGAGCTCTTTTCAGGTGCGACCAATGCATGGGGCGCTTGGGCTGGATCGGATGGGTTTGATACCTTCAAATCGGGTCTTGAAGGCGCGGCTGCAGAACTGGACGATGCCACTCTGGCCGCTGTCTATGAAGTGGGCAATCAAGGGCGCCAGTTCGGCTGGCAGGCTGGCTGGACCACCTTCTACTGGGCTTGGTGGATTGCGTTCTCACCGTTTGTTGGTCTGTTCCTTGCCCGCATTTCCCGTGGGCGCACTGTGCGTGAGTTCATCGTCGGTTGTGTGATTGCACCGTCGCTGGTTTGCTTCGCATGGATGACAATTCTTGGCGGCACCGCCATTGATCTAGAGCTGACGGGAGGTGCTGAAGGTGCCATCGTTGGGGCCTCGAACACCGCCAAACTCTTTGTGACTTTGGGGCAGATGATCGATGGTCCACTGCTTGCAGCTCTGACCGTCATGTGTGTGGTGTTGATCATGACCTTCCTTGTGACCTCGGCTGACAGTGGCATCCTCGTGATGAACACCATCATGTCTGGTGGCAGCCAGGAAACCGGCATCAAGCACCGCATCGTTTGGGGGTTGGTCCTGACCGCCGTGATTGGCACGCTTCTGATGGCGGCAGGGGACAACAATCCGATGGATGCGCTGAAAAACGCGATGATCATCGGTGCGCTTCCCTTCACCATGGTCATGGGCCTGATGATGCTCTCTCTTGCCAAGGCGCTGTATCGCGATGGCAAACGGGAGAAACATGCAGAGGCACAACCTGCTGTGGCAGAGTGACCTCTGAATTGAAACTGGTTGGCAGCGGGCCCGAGTGGATCGCTGCCACCGTCCTCTGGCGCCGAATGGCGGCATTTCCGTAAATCAACAAAATGACAGGTTTCTTGTGATGAAGATCAGGGAAATTCACATCTATGCGCATGATTTGCCGGTCAAGAACGGCCCATATGTGATGGCAAGCGGGGCGGTGCACACACTCGGCACCACCTTGGTGAAAATGGTCGGAGAAGATGGCAACGTGGGCTGGGGTGAAACCTGTCCTGTTGGCCCGACCTATGCCGAGGCCCATGCAGGCGGAGCACAGGCAGCGCTGGCGCTGATGGCGAAAGGATTGATTGGGGCTGAGATTTGGCCCGCTGCCCTGAACCGCAAGATGCATTCGCTTCTGACCGGGCACAACTATGCCAAGGCAGCGATTGATATTGCGGCGCATGATCTTCTGGGCAAGACGCTGGGGGTGAGCGTGGCAAACCTGTTGGGCGGCGCGATGACGGATCGCGTGCCCTCGTATTACGCGTCAGGCATTGGCGCCCCGGATGAGATTGCGCGCATCGCCCGAGAGAAGCTTGAAGAACGTTACCCCCGGATCCAGGTCAAGCTCGGCGGTCGACCCGTTGAGATCGATATCGAGACCATTCGAAAAGTCTGGGAGGTGCTGAAGGGTTCAGGGATGCGCATTGCCGTTGATGGCAATCGGGGCTGGACCACGCGGGATGCTTTGCGGGTCAGTCGGGAATGCCTTGATGTACCATTTGTGATGGAGCAACCCTGCGACACCCTGCAAGAGCTTGAAAGGATCCGTCCGCAGGTCAAGCACGGCATCTATATGGATGAAGGTAGTATCGATCTGAACACGGTGATTTCCGCCGCAGGCACTGGGCTTGTGGATGGGTTTGGCATGAAAGTGACCCGTATCGGGGGCTTGCAGAACATGCGTGCCTTCCGCGATATCTGCGAGGCGCGAAACCTGCCGCACACCTGTGATGACAGTTGGGGTGGAGATATTATCGCTGCCGCCTGCACGCAGATCGGTGCCACTGTGAAACCCGATCTTTGCGAAGGAGTATGGCTTGCGGCCCCATACATCGAGGGCAACTTTGATCCCGAGAATGGGATCAGGATCGAAGGTGGGCACATCAAGCTTCCCGACGGTCCGGGGCTGGGCGTGGTTCCTGACGAGACCCTGTTCGGTCCACCGGTGGCCTCTTTCGGGTGATGGGTCAGGGGCGTCATCGCCCCGCCTGTCAGATGTCTTTCATCAGGCGCAGCGCGTCATAGATCGCCGCATGGGTGTTTCGCGCGCTCACAGCATCGCCGATGCGGAAAAGCTGGAATTTGCCATCTGGGTTGCGCACCAAACTCTGTTTGCGTCCCTCGATCAAAGCATCATGATCCACCGCCCCTTGGTTCAGGCTTTCATCCCGCAACTCGAAATAGAGGTCATCCATCGGCAGCGTGCCGTAATTCACCACCACCTGATCATATTGCTGCTGATCGGTGTGGTTGGAGTAATCCGTGCCAATGGTCGCGTTGAGCTTATTGCCCCCTTTCGCCACGTCCAGCAGGCGGCGGGCAACGGTGAAGGTCACGTCCTTATCCTGAAGCGCCCGCATGTAGGGCACCAGATTCATCGCCATGATGTCAGGCGCGAAAGTGCGATCCGGGGTCATGACCTCGACCTTCGATCCGGCGTTGGCGGCCACTTCAGCCGCTTGCAGGCCTGGATGATCGCCGCTTTCGTCATAAATCAGCACGTGGTCGGCCGGTTTCACATCACCTGCGATGATGTCCCATGCTGTGACCACATTGTCTGCGTCGTTGTGCTGTTCAAAGAGTTCAGTATTGGGCAGGCCGCCGGTGGCGACAATAACCACATCGGGGTCAAGCGCGCGTATGTCCTCGGCCTCGGCCCATGTGTTGAAGCGGAACTCAACATACCGTGCCGCGCATTGCGCCATGCGCCAGTCGATGATCGAGATCATCTCCCGACGGCGTGGTGAAAGGGCGGCAAGACGTATCTGTCCGCCCGGGTCTGGCTGAGCTTCAAAGACGGTCACCTGATGACCGCGTTCTGCTGCGACCCGCGCGGCCTCAAGCCCGCCGGGACCAGCGCCAACCACAACAACCCGCTTCACCTCATCCGCAGGCTCAATGACATGCGGCATGGTCAATTCACGCCCTGTTGCTGGGTTATGGATGCAGAGCGCTTCGCCCGCGCCATAGATCCGGTCAAGGCAATAGGTGGCGCCGACGCAGGGGCGAATGTCATCCTCGCGCCCTTGTATGATCTTCTGCACCACATAGGGGTCCGCCATATGGGCGCGCGTCATGCCGACCATATCAAGCTGCCCTGTGGCAATGGCATGGCGCGCGGTGGCGACATCGGGGATTTTCGAGGCATGGAATACAGGCAGGGTCACGGCGGCCTTCACGCGCCCGGCGAATTCCAGATGGGGGGCGTTTTTCATCCCCTGTACCGGGATCATATTGGTCATCGCCGGGTCGGTATGAATGCGCCCGCGATTGATGTTGAGGTAATCGACCTGACCGTTTTCTTCGAAGATCCGGGCAATCTCAAGCCCCATCTCTTCGTCAATGCCCCCGGCCTGTACTTCATCAGGGGCAAAACGCACACCCACCACAAAATCGTCGCCCACACGTGCACGCACGGTTGCAATGATCTCATTGGTTAGACGCAGGCGACTTTCCAGTGTCTCACGCCCGTAAGGCCCATCGAGATCGTTGGACAATGGTGAGATGAATTGATCGAGCAAATGCCCGTGGGTCATAATCTCAACCCCATCCATGCCACCCGCTTTCATCCGCTCAGCGGCGTCCGCAAAATCGGTGATGATCCGCTCGATGTCCCAATCTTCGGCTAATTTTGGAAAGGCGTGATGGGCCGGTTCGCGGTGTTTGGTCGACGAAACCGCTGGCAGCCAATCGCCCTTGGCCCAATGGGTGCGGCGCCCCAGATGGGTCAGCTGGATCATCACGGCGCAGCCATGTTCATGACATCCATCGGTAAGCTGCTGAATCCAAGGCACCACCTCATCTTTGTAGGCGAGGATGTTGTTGAAGACCGGTGGGCTGTCTTTTGATACCGCAGCCGACCCCGCTGTCATGGCCAGTGCCACCCCGGCCTTGGCCCGCTCAGCGTGATACGCTGCATACCGTTCTTTCGGCATCCCGTCCTCAGGGTAGGCGGGTTCGTGGCTGGTGGTCATGATCCGGTTTTTCAGCGTCAGGTGCTTCAGCTGAAAAGGTTGCAGCAGCGGGTCTTTTGGCATCGGTCGATCCTGCGGTTTAAGGGCGTGGGGGTCGTACGAATTCACGTGCTGACTGAATCAGTAGGGAAACTTGACACATGTGTCAACTGCGCTATGGTCGCGCCATGACGAATGAGCAGACACGCCCCCGGGGATCTCGTGAACTTTGGCTTGAAGCCGCTTATGATCTTCTGGTGTCCGGTGGGATCGAGGCGGTGAAGGTGATGCCATTGGCAAAGCGTCTGAACCTGACCCGCACCGGGTTCTATTGGTTCTTTGATGATGTGGCCGAACTGCATGATGCAATGATCCAGCGATGGGAGGCCAAGAACACCGGAAACCTCATCGCGCGATGTGAAATGGATGCGGACAATATCTGTGAGGCCCTGTTCAATCTAACCGATTGCTGGTTCGATCCATCCCTGTTTGATGCCCGGCTGGATCTGGCCATTCGAAACTGGGCGCGTACCAACCCAGAGCTTGAGCGCCGTTTGAATATCGCCGATGAGCGCCGCCGGCAGGCCGTTTCGGAACTCTTTTCTCGTTTCGATTATAGCGCGGCGCAGGCCGAAGTGCGCGGTATGACGGTGATGTATACCCAGATCGGTTACATCTCGATGCAGGTCCAGGAGGATCCACAAGAACGACTTGAACGGGTGCAGCATTATATTGAGCTGTTCTCAGGTGTTCGACCTGCGCAGCGCGATGTCGAGCGGTTCATGGCGCGGCATATGGCAGAAGTGATCCCGAAGCTGTGATCACTTGCAAAAGATCTGCCTATTGAATTCAGGGACCGGTACTCTTTTATTGATGGCACAAGATGCGGTGTATCCGCTGTTTAAAAGAGTGAGTGAGCATGTCGACAAAAGACATATATACCCCCCCAAAAGTGTGGGCTTGGGATGCCGAAAACGGCGGAGAATGGGCTAAGATCAACCGCCCGGTCGCCGGACCCACCCATAAGGCGGAGCTGCCCGTGGGAGAACACCCCCTTCAGCTTTATTCAATGGGCACGCCAAATGGCCAGAAGGTTACGATTATGCTGGAAGAATTGCTGGCATGTGGTGTCGAAGGGGCGGAATATGATGCGCACCTGATCCGGATTGGTGATGGTGATCAGTTTTCATCAGGGTTTGTTGGGGTGAACCCAAATTCAAAAATCCCTGCGCTTTTTGATCGTGATACTGGGATTCGTGTTTTTGAAAGTGGTAATATCCTGCACTATCTGGCGCAGAAATTTGGGCACTTCTTGCCTGAGGATCTGGCGCATCGCACCGAAGTGATGAATTGGCTGTTCTGGCTGCAGGGCTCGGCCCCCTATTTGGGTGGCGGGTTTGGCCACTATTACGCATATGCACCCCGGAAATTCGAGTATTCGATCAATCGCTTTTCCATGGAAGCCAAGCGGCAAATGGATGTGCTGAATCGAGAGCTTGCCGAAAACCGGTATTTGGGTGGCGACAGTTACACCATCGCTGATATGGCAACATGGCCCTGGTACGGCAATCTCGTGTTGGGTTGGGCGTACGCGGCTGGCGATTTTCTGGATGTCGGAAGCTATACGCATCTGCGGCGCTGGGCCGAAGAGATTCTCGAGCGTCCGGCCGTTCAGCGGGGCCGCATCGTGAACCGCACCTGGGGTCCGGAGGATGAGCAGTTGCATGAGCGTCATGATGCGTCTGACTTTGATCTGCGGACACAGGATAAACTCAGCCGAGAGGACGAAAGCGCTTAGTCGGGCCAAGTTTAGAGCTTGTGGTCGATCTGGAACCCCGGACCCTCGTGGTCCGGGGTTTTGCATGTTAGGGCAAACAGTCAGTTAATAGAGAATCCGAATCGGGATCTTGTGCAGTTTGCTTTTATTGCTATGTGTATTTTTAGCGCTTTTTTGATGATTTCCCTAGCGGCAACAATTCGATAGATTTTAAGTCAACACTTTGTAATTAATAATAAATACGAACAATTTGATTTTCACTCAATAACTCATGCGCAGAAAATAGCGCTAAATATCAGCTTTTGTCGCTTAAAATATTGCGCAATGATGATTGAATACTGTAGGAGCCAAGACACACTGGCCCTGCACCTCTCTGGTGTCATCGGACGGTGATCTTGACTGATGCGAGGCCTTGCCTCGGGAGGAGACAAAATGACTTTCACGACCTTCACGCGCCGCGCAGCCCTTGGCGCACTGGCAGGTGCTGCCGCTCTGGCCACTCTTGCCACCACTGCCTCGGCTGACACCGTACGCCTGCGTTTTCACACCTTTTATGGCACCGAGATTGACCCGATCGCCAAGAAGTTCCGCAATGCAGTCAAAGAAGCCTCGAACGGCACTCTGCGTATCCAGTATTTCCGTGGTGGCGAGCTGGTCGCTTCGGATCAATTTGCTGACGCAGTTGCCAAGGGCACCGTCGACATCGTGCATGGCACCGGTGGCTACTGGTCGGGTCAGATTGACGTCGGCAACATCGAGGCTGGCCTGCCCGGCGCATGGGCGACCGTGGAAGAAGCCAAAGGCCTGTTTGAAAGCACCGAAGTGGACGCTTTGCTGACCGAAGCCTATGCGGACGCCGGCACGGTGTATCTGGGCAAAGGTTACGGTCACAACTACGACCTGCTGACCAAAGAGCCGGTGACCTCGCTGGAAGATCTGAAAACCCGTAAGATCCGTGCCACCTCGAACGTGGCCAAGGTTCTGTCGGCCTTTGACATCCCAACCGTTTACCTGCCCGCGCAGGAACTTTACATCGGCATGTCGACCGGCGTGATTGATGGTGCCATCTACGGTGGTCCGGTGGAATACGAGCAGTTGAAGCTTCATGAAACCGCCCAGAACTACACCTTTATGAACATGCTGATGCCCGGTTGGACCGAGACCTTCCTCGCAAACCCAGCAGCGTGGGACAAGCTGTCGGACGAGCATAAAGAGATCCTGAAAACCGCAATCCAGCAATTTGCCGATGACATCCACCAGTGGCTGGCAGACGGCAATTCCGGCGTGACTGAAGGCACCTTTGAATATGCCACCTTGCCGGATGCGGATTCGAAAGCTCTGACCCAAGCTGCCCAAGGCGTGTGGCAGGAAGAAGCTGCCCGCAGCCCGCGCAACCAGAAGTTCATTGACGCTCTGGTCGCCAACGCGAAGGCCCAAGGGCGCCTGTAATGGTTTGGGTGACAAGATATCTTGTCATTCAGGATGGCCTGTCCGAGTTCGTCGGGCGGGCCATTTCTTGGTTGACGCTTGCGATGATCGCCGTGCTGATGCTGGAGATTATTGCTCGTTATTTTCTCAACTCTCCAACGATCTGGGCGCATGAAATGTCGACCATGCTTTACGGCGGGTTCTGCATTCTTGCCGGCGCCTTCACGCTGCGTCATGGCGGCCATGTGCGGTCGGAAGTGATCTGGGGCATGTTGGGCAGGCGCGCTCGCGCCACCTGTGATGTGATCATCTTTGCCATCGGGCTGCTGGTCATGGGGATCTTCTTCGTCATGGCGGTGGAGTTCGCAGCGGAAAGCTGGGCAGTGCGTGAATATTCCAACAAGTCGATCTGGCAACCCGCGCTTTACCCAATCAAGACGGTGATCCCGGTAGCGGTAGGTCTGGTGTGGTTGCAGAACCTCGCCGAGTTCCTGCGCGCTTTCCTGACAATGCTGGGCATCGATTTTGTTGATCCACGCGATGGCGAGGATGGCTCTGAAACCGATCCGGAATATGTGCCCGACGCTGAAAAGCCTGAGTTCGAGACGAAAGATTAATTCAAGCAGACAGGGCGTGAGGCTCTGTCAGGGAGTGAAAAATGGCGGAGCTTGATCCCCTTACGATCACCGCGATCATGTTTCTTTCGATGCTCGGGCTGATGGCGCTGGGTGCGCCGCTTGCCTGGGCTCTGACCATCTGCGGCGTGGGTAGCGCTTGGATGATTTATGGCGACGGCGGGCTGGACCTGCTGATTTCCTCCACCTTCTCGGCGATGGACAACTTCCTTTTGGTGGCCCTGCCGATGTTCATCTTCATGGGGCTGGTGCTGCAACGCTCTGGCATCACGGATGATCTGTTTGAGATGATCCACAAGCTTATGGGCCGTCTGCCCGGTGGTCTGGGGATCGGCACGGTGATTATCTGTGCGCTGATCGCGGCGATGGCCGGTGTGTCCGGGGCAGCCACCGTATCACTGGGCATCATCGCGCTGCCTGCGATGCTGAAACGTGGCTATGACAGCAAGCTGGTGACCGGTACGATTATGGCGGGCGGTGCGCTGGGTTTCCTTATCCCGCCCTCGGTCCTGATGATCATCTATGCCTTCCTGTCGCGTGACAGTGTCGGCAAGCTATTTGCAGCCGGCCTCATTCCCGGTTTGATGCTCGCCGGGATCTATATCGCCTATATCCTCGTGCGTTGCCGCATCAATCCGCTGATGGGTCCTCCTGCGGAGGAACAGTTCACCGCGAAAGAGAAGTTCCTGTCGCTCAGGTTCCTCATTGCGCCGGGTCTGCTGATCGTGACGGTTCTGGGCTGCATCATCGGCGGGGTGACCTCGCCGTCCGAGGCCTCGGCTATCGGGGCGTTTGGATCGCTGGTGATCGCGGGAATTCAGCGGCGTCTGAGCTGGGACATGTTGCGATACGTGATGCTGACCACAACCAAGCTCATGGGCATGCTGATGTGGATCACCATCGCGGCGGTGTTCTTCTCCAAGATCTATGTGGGTCTGGGGGCCGGGCAGATCGTGGGCGAATTGATCGAGGATTTTGATCTGTCGCCGATGTGGGTGATTATCGCCATGCTCGCTACCTATTTCGTACTGGGCATGTTTCTGGATGACTTTGCGATTGTGTTCATTACCGTGCCGCTTTTCGTACCGATCGTGCGCGAGCTTGGGTTTGATACAACATGGTTTGCGGTGCTGTTCATCCTGTCAATGCAGTCGGCCTATCTGACACCGCCTTTTGGTTACAACCTCTTCTACATGCGGTCGGTGGCACCACCAGAGATCACGATTGGCGACATCTACAAGGCGGCGCTGCCCTTTGTTCTATTGCAGATCATCGGTCTCGCGCTGGTGGTGGCATTTCCCGAAATTGCGCTCTGGTTGCCGAGCCTCCTGTTTTAAGCGCAAACGGATCAGGCGCTGCACCCCGCGGCGCCCGACGGTCTCTTAGGAGACATTCCCGTGCCTGGCCGCCCATCCTCTGTATGAGGTGGGCGGCCTTTTTTGTTGATTGGTCCGGGGCAAGGCGCGCATTTCTGAGAAAACTAGAAAACTAGAAAACTAGAAAACTAGAAAACTAGTTTTCTAGTTTTGTGTCGCTATATGCGAAACTGGGGTCAGCGCCCGGCCTTTGTATTTATGTATACTCCAGTCAGGCTTTCGGCAGCACCGGCGCGGTTTTCCCCAGTGCCAGCTCCGCATCCGAAAACACCCAGGGGCCGCGCACACCGCGCACCCCTTCTGGCGCAATCTCCATGCCGCGATGTTTGATCTGCGCGTCGTCAAACGCTTCGCCCACCGAGTTGATCGGACCGGCGGGAACGGTTGCGACCTCCAGTGCGTCCAAGAGATCGGCCTTCTGCCATTTCTGTGTCTCAATTTCGATTTCTGCAGTTAGCGATTCTCGGTTTTCAACCCTCAGTTGGTTGGTCGTGAAGTCAGGGTTCTGGCGTAGGTCATCGCGTCCGATCACGTCACAAAAGCGCTCGAATTGCCCATCATTGCCCACGGCGAGGATGAAATGGCCGTCTGCCGTCGGAAGAACCTGATAGGGGGCGATGTTCGGGTGCGCATTGCCGCGACGCTCTGGGCTTTCTCCGGTGGCGAGGAAGTTCATGGCCTGATTGGCCAGCATCGCTGTGGCGCAATCCAGAAGGGACATGTCGATGTGTTGACCTTTGCCGGTGCGATGGCGTTGCTCGACAGCGGCCAGCACTCCAATGGTTCCGTAAAGTCCGGTCACGATATCGGTCACCGCCACGCCAACCTTCTGCGGCTGGTGATCGGGTTCGCCGGTGATCGACATCAGCCCCGACATGCCTTGCAACAGAAAGTCGTATCCCGCGCGCTTGGCGTAAGGGCCGTCCTGCCCAAACCCTGTGATCGAACAGTAGATCAGGCGCGGGTTCAGATCTTTCACGCTGTCGTAATCCAGCCCGTATTTGGCCAACCCACCCACCTTGAAATTTTCGATCAGAATGTCCGCATCTTTGATCAGTTCACGAACCGCAGCCTGCCCCTCGGGTGTGCGGAAATCGCAGGTCACGCAGTCCTTGCCGCGGTTTGCGGAATAGTAATAGGCGGCAGTTTTGTCCCCATCACGCTCGATGAACGGAGGTCCCCATTTGCGCGTATCGTCCCCTGACGGGCTTTCGACCTTGATCACTTCGGCACCCAGATCGGCAAGCGATTGACCGATCCAGGGGCCAGCCAGGATGCGGGCCAGTTCGACAACTTTCAGTCCGTGCAATGGGGTCATAGTAGTTCCTTAGAGATAGGGTGGGGTGCAGGCAGAGATCACCTTGCAGACCCGGTCCGACATGTTGCGGAACCGGTGCGGTTCACGCGAGTTGAAAAGATAGGCATCCCCCGCCTTCAGCACGCGGGTATCGTCGCCTACGGTGATTTCCAGTTCTCCTTCGATCACGATCCCGCCTTCATTGGCGTCGTGTTCGATCATGGTTTCGCCGGTGTCTGCACCGGGCTCATAACGCTCATGTAGGATCTGAAGGCCATGCAGTTTTGCATCCCCCACCTGTTTGAGGGTGATCTTCTTCTGCGCGGCTTCGTTGCCCTGATAGAGCAGTGAGGTGAGATCGCGAAGTTCCGCAGGCGTGAAGAAGTTCTGCGAACTTGTTGGGGCATCTGGCTCAAAAAACTCCGACATAGAAATTCCGAATCCGCCCAGAATTTTGCGCAAACTGGCAACTGAAGGGCTGGAGCGGTTGGTTTCAATCATCGAAATCTGGCCGTGCGGCACGCCGGCAGATTCGGCCAACTGCCTTTGAGACATGTTAAATTGCTGTCTCAGCTGCTTTAAACGGGTGCCAACGTCAAAATCGTCCACCATGGATTGGGTCCTTTCATCGCTTTCACCCAGATTGGGCGATTCAGCGAAGTTTGTCCAAACTTACCTCTAGCAATGCTCAGGAAATTGAGCAATACAGTATGCGAGAATCAATGAATTTGTGAATCGATCCCCGGTTCGATCACTGTGGAGGAGACTCTGGTGAGCAACACTGAAACCCTTAAAACCCGCCGTGCCGCTGCCGTTGCCAATGGCGTGGCCACCCGTGGCATCTATGCTGTGCGCGCAGAAAATGCTGAATTGTGGGATGCCGATGGCAAGCGCTTTATCGACTTCGCCGCCGGTATTGCCGTGAACAATACAGGCCATCGCCATCCGAAGCTGATGGAGGCCGTGGCCAAGCAGTCCGAAGCCTTCACCCATACCTGCTTCCACGTGGCGCCTTACGAAAGCTACATCGCGCTGGCCGAACGTCTTAATGCTTCGACCCCCGGTGATTTCGCCAAGAAAACCATGATGGTCACCACCGGTGCCGAAGCGGTTGAGAACGCGGTGAAGATGGCCCGCGCCTATACCGGTCGTTCCGGCGTGATCGCCTTTTCGGGCGGCTTCCACGGTCGCACGCTCATGGGCATGGCGCTCTGCGGCAAGGTGAATCCCTACAAAAAGAGCTTTGGCGCTATGCCGCCCGAAGTGTTGCATGCGCCCTTCCCGAATGAATTCCACGGTGTGACCGTCGAACAGTCTTTGGCGATCCTGGACAACATGTTCAAAAGCTCGATCGATCCCGAGCGCGTCGCCGCGATGATCATCGAGCCGGTGCAGGGCGAAGGCGGCTTCAATGTCGCGCAACCTGAATTCCTGCGCGCCCTGCGCAAGATCTGTGATGATCACGGCATTATCCTGATCGCTGACGAGGTGCAGGCAGGCATTGCGCGTACCGGTAAACTCTTTGCGTTCGAGCATGCGGGCGTGGCCGCCGATCTGGTGACCATGGCCAAGGGCCTGGCGGGCGGCTTTCCGCTCTCAGCCGTAACTGGCCGGGCCGAGGTTGTCGATGCCGCCCCGGTGGGCGGCATCGGCGGCACCTATGCTGGTAACCCGCTGGCCGTTGCTGCTGCCAATGCGGTGTTTGACGTGATCGAAGAAGAAAAGCTTTGTGACCGTGCCACCGAGGTAGGGGAAATGATCAAGGCGCGCCTGAATGCTCTTGCCAACCGCCAAGGCATGGAGGCGATTGGCGATGTGCGTGGCCTCGGAGCCATGGTCGCGTTTGAACTGGTCACCGACCGCGTGACCAACAACCCCAACCCCGCACTGACTCAGGCCATTGTGGCCGAGGCTGAAGCGCGTGGGCTGATCCTCCTGCCGTGTGGCACGCGCGCCAACGCCGTGCGCCTCTTGCCACCGCTGACTGTTCCGTTTGAACAGGTCGACGAGGCCATGGATATCATCGAAGCCTCGATAGAGGCGGCCATCAACAATACCGCCGTCGCGGCGGAGTAAGGAGACGAAGATATGGCGAAAGAT
>NZ_JAQIIO010000012.1 GCF_027891095.1 Aliiroseovarius salicola
CGCCATCGGTGGTGGTTCGGTTCCCGGTGGCATGGACCACCTTGTGGCCGCAATGGTGATGGAAGCTGCGGGCAAAGATGCCCTTGGCGTGAAGTACATTCCCTATGACGCAGGTGGTAAAGCCATGGCAGCCCTGCTGTCGGGTGAGATTGCAGCCCTGTCGACCGGTTTCTCGGAAGCCGTTGATCTGGCCAATGCTGGCGAAGTGAAAATCATCGGCGTGACCTCGGACGAGCGCGTCGGTGCTGCACCGGATGCGATGACCATGAAAGAGCAGGGCATCGACACCTCGTTCGTGAACTGGCGTGGGTTCTTTGCCGCTCCGGGTCTGCCGGGTGACAAGCTGGCCATGTACCAAGATGCTCTTGCCAAGATGTACGCAACCCCCGAGTGGGAAACCGTGCGCGCGCGCAATGGCTGGGTAAACATCCACAACTCGGGTGACGACTTCAAAGCCTTCCTTGAAGGTCAGGAAAAGGTCATTGGTGATCTGATGAAGAAGCTGGGCTTCCTCTGATAGATACTACTGGTCAAAGATGAGGGGCTCTGCCCCTCATACTCCCCGGGATATTTTTGGCAAGAGGAAGGGGGACGCCGTGCAGGCCTCCCCCAACTGACAGAAGGCAAGTCACCTTCCCCTTGCACGGTCATCGGCTTCCCAGCCTGTACCGTAGAGACGGTTTACCTCGAAACTGGTTAACATTTTCTTTCCTCTTGCTCGAAATATCCCGGGGGGTGCCGGTGGGTTCGCCACTGGTTCGAGAAACCACTGGTGCCGGGGCTGAGCCCCCAGCTCGACTTCCAAAACAGGAGAAAACGATGGCGCTTGATCGCTGGATTTCCCTCATCTTGCTGGGCGTGTGTCTGGTCTATGGCTACACCGCCTGGTTCACGATGGACGCAGGCCTTGCCCCGTTCATGAAACGCAACCCGATCTGGCCCAGCACTTTCCCGAAACTTTTGTCGGTGCTTGGCATCATTGCCTCGACCATCATCCTGTTGGGGATTGAGAAGGGCAGCCCGAAAGAGGCGGACATCGATTACCGCCGGTTGGGCGAGTATCACCTTGGTCAGGCGCTTGGTCTTCTGGCCCTGATGATTGCCTATGCGCTGTGCCTGCGCCCGCTGGGCTTTCTGATCTCAACTTCGGCATTCCTGATCCTTGGCTCTTACATTCTGGGTGAACGCAAATGGCTGGTGATGCTGCCGGTCTCGCTCGGGGCGAGCGGCGTGGTCTGGTATCTGGTGCAGGAAGTTCTGGGCATCTATATGCGCCCGCTTCCCGGAATTTTTGGAGGCTGACATGCTTGAAGGACTTCTGCTTGGCCTGCAAACGGCCTTTTCCCTGCAAAACCTGTTGATGGTGATCGGCGGCTGTCTGATCGGGACATTCATCGGCATGTTGCCCGGGCTTGGCCCGATGTCGATCATTGCCATCATGATCCCGGTGGCGATTTCTCTGGGCGACCCGTCCGCCGCGCTGATCCTTTTGGCCGGTGTCTATTACGGCGCGATTTTTGGTGGTTCGACCTCGTCGATCCTGCTCAATGCCCCCGGCGTGGCGGGCACGGTGGCGTCGAGTTTCGACGGCTATCCGATGGCGAAACAGGGCAAGGCGGGCAAGGCGCTGACCATTGCCGCGATCGCCAGTTTCGCGGGCGGGTCCATCGGCGCGTTGCTTCTGATGGTCTTTGCCCCGGCGCTGTCGTCGGTCGCACTTTTGTTCCACTCGGCCGAGTATTTCGCGCTGATGGTGGTGGGCCTGTCGGCCATCGCTGCCTTTGCCGGGAGCGGACAGGTTGCCAAGGCGATGATGATGACCGTGCTTGGCCTGATCATGGCTACGGTGGGCGAGGGCGCTCTGTTCAACATGCCGCGCTTCACCATGGGGATCATGGACCTGCAATCGGGCTTTGGTTTCATCACGCTGGCAATGGCGATGTTTGCCCTGCCAGAGGCGCTGTTCCTCGTGCTCAAACCCAAGACCGCCAAACAAGACGGTGACGGCAAGATCTCTGAACTGCGCATTTCTCGCGCCGAGGCCAAGGCGATTGCGCCGGTCATTGGCCGCCAGTCGCTGCAAGGCTTCTTTATCGGTGTCCTGCCCGGCGCAGGGGCCACGATTGCGAGCTTCTTGGGCTATGCAGTCGAACGCAACCTTGCCACCAAGGAAGAGCAGGAAGAGTTCGGAAAAGGCTCGATCAAAGGCCTCGCCGCACCGGAGACAGCCAATAACGCCGCCTGTACCGGCTCGTTTGTGCCGCTTTTGACGCTGGGCATTCCGGGGTCTGGCACCACGGCGATCCTGCTTGGGGCGCTGATTGCACTGAACGTAACCCCCGGTCCGCGCCTGATGATCGATGACCCGCAGATCTTCTGGTCGGTGATCATCTCGATGTATATCGGCAACCTGATCCTTCTGGTCCTGAACCTGCCGCTGATCCCCTACATCGCCAAGGTGCTGGCCATTCCGCGCAACTACCTGATCCCGTTCATCCTGTTTTTCACCCTGATGGGGGCCTATATCGGGCAGAACAACGCCACCGAGCTCTTGCTTCTGGTCGCCTTCGGCATCGGAGCCACCGCGCTGAAGTTTGCTGACTATCCGCTGGCACCGCTGCTGATCGGCTTCATTCTGGGTGGAATGCTGGAAGACAACTTCTCGCGCTCAATGCAGCTTTATGACGGTATTTCCTTCATCTGGGAACGCCCGATGACGCTGGCCCTGCTGGTGATTGCGGTCATTCTGGTGATGCTGCCCAGCTTCCGCGCCCGCCGCGCCAAGGCGCGTGCCGAAGGTGTGGCCGAAGGGGATTAATCCAACGGCCCGCCACTGCTCAATTCGGGCAGGATCTTAGGTGACACAAGATACGCCCGTCCGGTTGATCCGGGCGGGTGTTTTTGTTGGGGAGGGGGCTGATCCAACTCGAGGGGCTTGCCGGCTCCCAGCGGTTCACCTCATCCCCACCACGCGCGCCGCATCGTTCGGTCCGAACTGTCGCCGATTGCGCGCGCAGCTCCTCCTCCATATCATCACAGCATCAAATATCACGACCAGGCAACGGGAATGGCGAGGGGATATGGATAACAAAGCCAAGACACTGATTAATATCTGTCAAGCTGCGGGTCAGCTTGCAGAACAATATTTCCGAGAACAGGATCGACTGGTGATCGACCAGAAAGGTCATCAGGATTTCGTGTCGCAAGCGGATCGCAATGTCGAGTTGCTGATACGTGAAAAGCTGCAAGAAACATTCCCCGATGACGCCATCGTCGGCGAAGAGCATTCACCTGCTCCGGGGACATCGGGGTTTACATGGGTCATCGACCCGATTGACGGCACAACGAACTTTATCAATGGCATCCCCGCCTGGACCGTGGTGATTGCGGGCGTCTGTGAGGGCAAAACTCAGATCGGCATCATCCATGATCCCTGCAATGAAGAAACATTCCTTGCCGAGCTGGGGAAAGGGGCGTGGCTCAATGGAAAGCCTCTTGAGATTAAAGATCAAAGGCAACTCTCCGACGGAACTGTCGGGGTCGGGTATTCCAATCGGGTTGATAGCCGTGGCATTCTGCGGCTTGTCACCGCGCTGACCGATGAAGGGGCAATGTTTTACCGCAATGCATCAGGAGCACTTTCCCTTGCCTATGTCGCGGCTGAACGCCTTTTGGGCTATTCCGAAGAACATATGAACGCCTGGGATTGCCTCGCCGGACAGTTGATCGTGTCAGAGGCAGGTGGGCGCGTCGAGGACCAGAACGCAGATGCCATGATCCGAGATGGTGGGCGGGTTGTGGTCGGACTGCCGCAAGTATACGACCGCCTTCTGGAGATTTCCGTCACGGCATTCGCAGCGGAACACTAGGCTTCTGGCAGCAAAACCGGGCCTTTGGTGGAAAATCCGACCGTCACATCGGACCCAACTTCGAGCGGCGCATCGACATCGTCCTGCACCGCAAACATCGATCCGAATGCTGCCTCAAGCGTATATTCCATGCGAACCCCAACATAGGTGGCCTTGGATATACGCGCTTGGAACCCATCCTTTTCCCCGATGACCAACCGTGATGGACGGACCGCCAGTTTTGCCGCTCCGCTGCTCAGGCCCCGGGCGGGCAGCTCATAGCGGTACCCATCGACATTGATGCGCGCCAGATCGTTTTCCACATGTTCGATGGTGCAGGGCAATATATTCGCTTCGCCTATGAAATCGGCGACAAATTGATCAACCGGCGCGTCATAGAGTTCCCGTGGCGTTCCGATCTGCGCGATGGACGCATTTCGCATCACCACAATTTCGTCTGATACGGCGAGGGCTTCTTCCTGATCGTGTGTGACATAAACAACAGTCAGCCCAAGATCCTGCTGAATTGCCCGAATGTCTTCGCGCACCTGTCTGCGAAGCTTGGCATCGAGGTTTGACAGCGGTTCATCAAACAGCAAGACCTGCGGTTCCAATACCAGCGCCCGAGCAACGGCAACACGCTGCTGCTGCCCCCCGGATAGCTCACTTGGCAGGCGTTCACCAAATCCCTTCAACCCAACCAGGTCGAGCCCCGCTATGGCCCTGTCTCGCGTTTCTGACTTGTTGAAGCCGGAAAACTTCAGGCCATAAGACACATTTTCAAGCACGGTCATATGCGGAAAGAGGGCGTAGGACTGAAACACCATGGAAACGTCGCGGTCGGTTGCAGGCAGGTTTGTCACATCTTCAGCGCCGATCAATATCCGACCTGACGTGGCCATCTCGAGCCCTGCGATCATGCGAAGGGTTGTGGTCTTGCCGCAACCCGATGGGCCCAGCAATGTGACCAGCTTGCCGGCCTCAACATGCAGGTCGATATTGTCCACCGCGATCACGTCTCGCCCAAATTTCTTGGTGACATTTTCAAACCTGACGGGTGCGGCTTTGCTGGCAATCTGGGTTTCAACCATATTTATTCTCCCACCCCGAATTGTGTGCGGCGACCAATTTTTGTGCGTCCGACCAACAGCTGCAATATGCCCACCGCAGACAGCATCACCACAATCAGAGTTGTGGAATATGCAATGGCAAGCCCATAGTCGTTATTTTCAACCCGACCGATGATATAGCTGGTGGCCATGTCATATTCCGCCGAGACAAGGAAGATCACCGCCGAAATGGCCGTCATGGCACGGACAAAACTATAGACCAAAGCCGCCAAAATAGCCGGTCGCAACAACGGCAATATGATCGCACGAAATGTCTGCCAGGAGTTCGCCCCGAGTGTCAGCGAGCTTTCATCCAGCGACTTATCCAACTGGCTCATTGACGCGATGCCGGCGCGCACTCCAACTGGCATGTTTCGGAAGATGAAACTGACGATCAGGATGATCCCCGTGCCGGTGATCTCGATCGGCGGCACGTTGAACGCGAGGATATAGCTGACCCCGATCACGGTGCCGGGGATGGCAAAGCTTAGCATGGTGCCGAATTCAAACGCGTTTTTACCGGCAAATGTCTGACGGGTCAGAAGATAGGCTGTGACAAGGCCGACTATCGCCGTCAGCGGTGCGGCGGCGGCGGAAATCTTAATGGTGGTCCAGAAACTGTCCCATGCAGCCCCGTTCCAGCGAATTCCCGTCTCTTCAATCCTGACCGAGAATGCGGTCACATAATGTTTGAACGTCAGCGTGTTGTTCACGCCCCACAGCTCAACCACGCTGCCATAGAGGATCATGCAATAGACGACGATGGTGAAAAGACCCCAGACCGCAGCGGCGATGAAAACCGGAATGGCAAGTCCTCGGGGCATCAGTGGATGCACGCCAGCATCCCCTTTGCCTGATACCGTCGTATAGTTCTTTTTGCCCAGCCACATGCGTTGGGCGTAAAAGGCTGACAGAGTGAAGAAAAGCAGCACCATAGCGAGGACCGCCGCTCTGCCCTGATCATATTGCGCACCTACGATGGCAAAGAAAATCTCGGTCGAAAGCACGTCAAAATTGCCCCCCAGAACGAGGGGGTTTCCAAAATCTGCCATGCTTTCGATGAACCCAAGCAAAAAGGCGTTTGCAAGTCCCGGGCGCATCAATGGCAATGAGACCGTTCGAAATGTCTCCCATCGACCGGCGCGCAGCGTTTGCGCGGCCTCCTCCATCGACGGGGAAACGCCTTCTACAACACCGATTAAAACCAAGAAGGCGATAGGCGTGAACGCAAGAGTCTGGGCGATCAGAACGCCCGGCATTCCGTAAAGCCAACGTGTTGGCTGAATACCGAATAGCTCGGCAAAGAATTGGGTCACAGAACCTGAAAGTCCAAACAAAAGGATCAATGCAAGGCCAATGACAAATGGGGGTGTGATGATCGGCAGAACCGTCAAGGCGCGCAGCAGGCGTTTGTAGCGAAATCCTGACCGGGTCACGACCAGCGCAAACACCAGACCCAGCGCCGTTGTTACAAACCCGACGATGAGGGCCAGAAAGAAAGAGTTCCAGGCAGCCCCGCACCGCCCGCCGGACAAACACCCGATACCCCACAGACGGTCGTCAAAGAACTTCGAGACAAATACGGAGGCCGAATACCCCCCTTCTTCAGTGATAAATGCCGCGACGAGCATCTTTGCAATCGGGAAAAAGACGAAGGTCGTGACAATGACAATCACACCCCCAATTGCGCTGACGACAAAGACGTCACCATTGATCGCACCCCGTGCCGCAATCCCCTGTGTGAACAGAAACAGGAACGATGATGCCACAACCAACGCACCATATCCCATGCCAAACTGACGGTCCCCCAGATCTCCAAACAGGGCTTTCAGCCATTCAAACGAAAAGCCACGAATGCCAATCCCAAAGCCCTGGGCCATCAGCCAGCCGAATCCGACAGCGCCCGTCATAACCAGTATGCGCGCATAAACCGGATCGCTTTTCACCCGGCCAAGCGCAAACAACGAGGCGACAAGCGGAAGCAAAAGCGGTGCGAGCCAGAGCTTTTCACCCTGTCCGATCAGAAACGCTGCTGGTGCATAATCCTCGTCGAAAGGATACCCATCCAGCAGCCATTCAAACGTAAAAAAGCCGTCTTCCACCCCATACCAGGGCAGAAGACAGAACCCCACCCAACCGGCTGCAATCCAAAAGATCAGCGCCGGATGGACGGCATTTTCACGGGTCGCGTTGCGCATGGTTTACTGCGGCAGCGTCGAGACGTCTTCATCCCACCGTTGCAGCAGCCGCTTGCGCTCATCTGATGAGCCATAGGTCTTGAAGTCGTAATCGATCAGCTTGATCGTCGACATGTCAGGTGCGGATGGCGAAGTTTCTGCACCGCGGTTCGACGGAACTTGGAACGCGTTGACCTGCAAGGCCAGATTCTGTGCATCGGCTGAAAGCGCCCAGTCGTAGAACTTTTTCGCTTCATCCATGTTCCGGGCACCGGATATTATCGACATCGAGCCAATTTCATAACCAGTCCCCTCGCAAGGGGCGACAACTTTGACCGGGAAGCCGGACACCGCCTGTTTGACCGCGTCATGCATGAACACAATACCAATGGTGTTTTCACCGCGGCCCGCCGCCTTGATCGGTGCGGAACCTGACTTGGTATACTGGTTGATATTAGAATGAAGACCTTTCATGAATTCAAAGCCTTCCTCCTCTCCGAACAACTGAACCATCGAAGCAAGAGTCGTATATGCCGTCCCCGAAGAGTTGGGGTTGGCCATCTGAACATGACCCTTGTATTCCGGCTTCAAAAGATCGCGCCAGCATGACGGTTCTGGCAGGTTATTCGCGGCCAGCAGATCTGTATTGTATCCGTATCCCAGTGCCCCGGAGTAAATACCGATGGTCTTGTTATCGGCTCCTTCCGCCTGACTGATCGCCCAGTCATGCAATTGATCACGCATGGGGGACATATAGCTTTCCGTCAGGTTTTCCTCAGCGGCTTGCAGGTGCGGATCACCAGTTCCACCCCACCAGACATCACCCTTAGGGTTTGAAGATTCTGCTTTGACTTGCGCAAAGGTTTCACCGGATGATTTCCGGGTCATGTTAACATCGATACCCGTGGCATCTTCGAAACTCCGGGCCATCAACTGACACCAGTCTTCCTGTGCCGAGCAATATAGCGTCAGCTTGTCGGCACTGGCGGCCGTGGCGCTGGCCGCGATGGCAATCAGAGACGAGAATGCAATTAGATTAATTCGTTTCATGTTATTCCTCCCATTGGTCAGGCATCAGGGGTCTCAGTCGGCCCTCAATTATTTTGCCCTTAATCTCGACCTTCCATATGTTGGTTTTCTGGATAGTGTCGAAATGCAACGATAGCGTAACGCAATTCCAGAATATTGGAAGCATTCAGTTTCTGCGGGTATCATGGACACCCACCCAGCTCTTATGAGACAATTGTTCTCAACGCGGTTAAGGCTATACACCAATACGCTTGAATTGGACGGGCATCGTAAATGCTAAAGGCAAGACTTCACGCACGCAGGGGTGTCTCGGATTTAACATCAGACAGCTGGCAGGCACATTGCCGGAGTGCAGGTTATCACGGGTTCATTTTTGATTGCGATGGCACATTGGTCGAAAGCGCTGACATTCACTTTCACGCGTTCAGGATGGCAGCACATGAACAGGGGTACACGCTGGACCGGGAATGGTATCTTGCCCGAACCGGCCTTGATCGGGTGTCATTGTTTCAGGAGTTTGGATCCGGTCTCAATATCGACAGAGCCGTCGAAAGAAGCATTTCGATCTTCATCGAAAATAGTCCCCGAGTTCAGTTGATAGAGCAGACAGCGCGCTTGGTGCGGAGTTTGAGCGGGGACTTTCCGCTGTCGGTCGGTACGAATGCTGAGGCGCCAGTTGCAGTGGCATCGCTCCATGCGGTTGGGCTACTTCATCATTTCGAGCACATCGTTTCCATCAGCGATGGCTTTCCACCGAAACCTTCACCGGAAATATTCCTTGGGGCTGCTTCTTTGATGCAAATCCCGCCTAATAAGACATTGGTAATCGAGGATTCAGCCCAAGGCGTGAATGCGGCTCTCGCAGCCGGAATGAGCGTGATTGAAATTGTGAGCTTTGACTTAAGGGAGGCGTGAGGCTGGTAACGCCCTCCGGTCCGCGCCCGCCGCGCCAAGGCGTGTGCAGAAGGTGTGGCCGAGGGGGATTATATCCTGCCTGCCCACCGCTCACATAAGTAGGGAAATTGATAACACGCAATGCACCCGTCCGGTTGATCCGGGCGGGCGGTTTTGTTGGGGAAGGGAGAGAATCCAAAGCGAGCAACTTCATGCCTTTATGATCATCCGCTGGATCTGGCTCTGACAATCTCGCGCCATGCATCCCGAGAGATGACCCAGGATGAGTGAAGAAACAGGCTTGCAATGGCAATGGCAGTCATCAGGTCGGGCCAACTCCTCCCTGTCCAAGCAACCACAAGAGCCGCGATCACAACCGCAGCATTTCCTATCGCGTCGTTGCGTGAGAACAGCCAAACCGCCCTGACATTCGCGTCCCCCGCGCGATGGCGGATCAGGACAAGCGCAGCCGCAATATTAACTGCGAGGGCAATTAAGCCGAATATGCCCATTAACCCAGCCTCGACCGGCTGTTGCGAGAAGAAACGCCATAGTGTGTCGATCACCACGTACAATCCAAGCAAACCAAGAAACATTCCCTGAATAAGGGCCGAGCGGGCACGCCAGAGCAATCCCCATCCTATGGCAAAAACGCCAAGTAAAGTGATCAACCCATCCCCAAGGAAGTCCAGCGCATCCGCCTTAAGTGCCTGCGATCCCGACAGGAAGCCGCCGATCATTTCGACGACGCCGTATCCGACATTTAGCCAAATCACGATCCAAAGTGCGCGGCGGTATTCTTGTGAAGTGTGCGGTTGATTGGCTTCAGGCAGGTCTGCCGTCGATCCGGGCAGATGTTCAAGACCGTATCCCAAATCTGTCACGGCACTGACAACAGCTGCAAGACTTTCCTCATCCAAAGATCCGTTCAGAGAAAGAACTTGTGAGGTTGTTGAAATTTCGAAATCCATCACGCCGGCCGAGTGCACGGCTTTTTTTATCTTCGCGGCACAAGAAGCGCAGTCCATCCCGATCACGCGGTATCGTATTGCTTCTGTCACTCAAACCTCCGGAATTTGTGGTGACAGTTTGCAAATTTATTCAGCGCTGTGAAGGTCCGCTCGGTCCTGCAAAAATATGAAACCATGTGATCCCAACTACCCCGGCCTTATCCGGTAAAGAGCATCGTCCCCCACCGCCAGAAACCAGATCGTGCCATCCGGGGCTTCGCGCACGTCGCGGATGCGGATGAACTGATCGCGGAAGAGCTGTTCAGCTTCTTTCAGCGGATTGCCCTCAAGCCGGGCGATATAGTCGAACTTCAGCGCGCCTATAAAGATGTCACCCTTCCATTTGGGCCAGAGTTTGCCCGAATAGATCATCATGCCAGAGGGTGCGATGGAGGGATCCCAATAGTATCTCGGTTGCTCCATGCCCGGTGCTTTGGTGCCCACGCCGATCTTGAACCCAGTATAGTGTCGGCCATAGGAAATCACCGGCCAGCCGTAGTTCTTGCCCGCTTCCGGGCGGTTCACCTCGTCCCCGCCGCGCGCGCCGTGGGCCACGGTCCAGAACCGGCCTTGCAGATCGAGCGCCGCGCCTTGAGGGTTGCGATGGCCCAGCGACCAGATTTCAGGCAGTGCGCCGCCCTTGGCAAAGGGATTGTCCGCCGGGATCGACCCATCCCGCGCCACGCGGATCACCTTGCCATTGTGGCGCATCGGGTCCTGCGCCAGATCACGATCCCCGCGATCACCGATGGTCAGGAAGAGCGTGCCATCGCGGGCTTCGACAATGCGCGAGCCAAAATGCTTGTTGCTGCGAGAGGCGTGCTTCATGCGAAAGATCACGCGCAGATCAGTGAGGCGGGCGGCTTTGGCGTCAAGCCGCGCCACCGCCAGCGCCGTTGCGGCCCCCCCGGTGCGGGGTTCGGAATAAGACAGGAAAATCTCGCCACTTTGCGCAAAGTCCCGGGCCACCACCACATCAAGCAACCCGCCTTGCCCCTTGGCCACCACTTTCGGCACGCCAGACACCGCACGTATCTTGTCGCCGGATTTGGCGATCAGCAGTCGCCCGTCCCGTTCGGTCACGAGAAAGCCGCCATCCGGCAGAAACCCTACCGCCCAGGGCGCGTTCAGCCCGCGCAAAACCGGTTCAATGATCACGGTCCCGGCAGAGGTTTTCACCGTTTCCTGCGCCTTGGCAGGGGTGGGGGCGGGCAGGGCAAATATGAGAATAACACTCAGCAGGCGGAGCATGGCGTGTCCTCTTGATGGAAATGACAGAGAAACGAATGACGAAACCGTAACACGTTACCGCCCCCAATCAGATCACAATTGTGAAAGCCCTCAGATCTCGATGCGGGGCCAGGTGAGTTCGACACACAGCCCCCCCAGCGCGCTGGTTTTCAAGACCAGCGTTACCCCAGCGCCATCGCCCATATCCTGCACGATGGTCAGCCCCAGACCCGACCCGGAGGGACCGGAGGTCGCACGATCCGGCGTCACCCGCCCGCCACGTTCCAGCACCGTGTCACGGTCATCCGGTGCGATGCCGGGGCCGTTGTCTTCAACCCTCAGCACATGGTGATCACGCTCATTGCTCACGGTTAGATGGATCCGGTCGCGGGTCCATTTCATCGCATTGTCCAGCAGATTGCCCAGAAGTTCGGTCAGGTCATGCTCGTCAAAGGGCGCCAATACCGTGGGGTCGAGATCTTCTTCCCAGACCAGATGTGACGCATTGGGTTGGCGACGCAGCACTTTGATCAACCGCGCAGCCACCGGGGCCACCGTGCTGAACCGGTTCCGGTCAGTATTGTTGCGCACCGACGCCAGTTCGCGTTCGACGATGTGGCGCATGTTGTTGACTTCGGTCTCGATCTCGGCTGCGGCCTCGGCATCCCCCTTTTCACGCAGCTGATGCGCGGTGCCTTGCAACACGGTAAGCGGGGTTTTCAACCCATGGGCTAGATCCCCGGAATGGGTGCGGGCGCGGTCAAGCGAGGCTTCGTTGGCGGCGAGAAGCGAGTTCACCTCGTTTGCCAGCGGCCGCACTTCGCGCGGGTAATCTTCAGACAGGCGTGTCTCGGGGGAGGTCATGATCCGAGCGACCTCATAGCGGATTTTTTCCAGCGGTTTCAGGCCCAGCCGCACCTGCACCCAGCCCCCGATCAGCAAGAACGCCCCCATTGCGGCAAGCCAGATTGCCGAGCTGCGAAAAAACCCGGCGGTCGAGATATCAATGTCGCTGCGGTCGACAGCCACGGAAATGAAAACCTCATGACGCCCGACAGTTTCGGCCCCCGCTGTTGGATCGGCGCGGCCGTGATCTCCGGTCAAATGCACATGCCAAGACGCGATTGACAGCGCACCGTCCTGGCCTTCGTTCACGGTGTGATACTGCACCTGACCGGGCAGGGCAGGGCGGGGCAGTTCAAGTGGCACTGCCCAGAAGGATGGCGACAACTGTGCTGGTTGATCATCAATCTCAATCTGCCAGTAATAGCCCGACAGCGGCTGGGAAAAGCGCGGATCGGCGACCGGGGCGATCACCACATTACCTGCCTCGTCCAGACCCACATGGCCGGTGATCGAAAACAGATGGGTGTTCAACTCTTGCTGCAGGCGGTTCTCGAAATAATTCTGAAAGAGCACATTCAGGACGAAGGCGGTAGAGACAAGGGCCATCGTCGTGGTGAGCGCAGCCATCAAAAGCAGTCGCAGGCTAAGCGAAGATCTCATGCTTCTTCCCGTGAAAAGATATAGCCAAAGCCGCGACGGGTCTCGATGATGCCGCCGCCCAGTTTGCGCCGGAGCCGCCCCACAAGCACTTCAAGCGCGTTGCTATCGGGTTCATGGTCGCGCGAGTAAATCGCCTCGGCCAGTTCACCCTGTCCGATCACCCGGTCAGGATTGTGCATGACATAGGCCAGAAGGCGATACTCCAACGGGGTCAGCTTGATCGGATGCCCCCCCCGCGTGACCTGCATCTTTTTCAGATCCAACTGCACATCTCCTGCCGTTAGAACTGTGGCTTTCTGCGCCCCGCTGCGACGCAAAAGCGCGCGCAGGCGGGCCATCAACTCTTCCATCTGAAAGGGTTTACCAAGATAGTCGTCGGCCCCCGCATCAATTCCGGCAACCCGTTCGTTCCAGCTGCTGCGCGCGGTGAGCAGGATGACCGGCAGGTCCAGCCCTTCCTCTCGCCACGCCCGGAGGATGCTCAGACCGTCCTTGCCGGGCAGGCCGATATCCAGAATGGCGGCGGCATAGCTTTCGGTGCTGCCCAGAAACCAGCCTTCCTCGCCATCATGCGCCATTTCGGCAATGAAACCCTCGCCTTCGAGCACCGCCGCAATCAGCTCGGCGATCTTTACCTCATCCTCGACAATTAAGATACGCATCTAACAGGTCCGTGCTTTAAGGATCCGACCTGACCGGGCGGCAACGGTTACAGATATGACGGTGCCTGATCTGGTGACGATCTGAATTTGATAGATCGGCTCGGGCCCGGATGTGCTGAACCCCACGCTGACCGGCTGACCCGGGTGGCTTTTGCGGGTGAGTTTCACGATCTCGTCCAAGGGGCGGGCTTCTCCTCGTCGGATCGCAGTCTGGGCGCGCTGATAATCCCGCCGAGAGATGGTCAGATGATCCGCCCCGGCGGGGACTTGGCAGTCACCGCGCGGGATTGAGGGTCGCGACATGGAGGAAGGTCCGCTGGCACCTTCATTCGCCGGTTTATCGGGTCCGGAAGGGGCTGAGGCTTTGTTTTGGCCAGAGGAGGCGGAGGGGCCAGAGGGGGGGGTTGCCCGACTGGCTGGCGAAGACGCCGAAGAAGGCTTGGAAGAAGAGGAGGCCCTTGCCTGACTTAGCCCCACCATCGCAGGGGTCATATAGGCCGCCGCCGCCCCAAGCCCCAGCCGCGCCAGCGCCTGACGCCTTGTCAGGCGCCGATCTTTTGCGCCTGTCGCTGTGGATGTGCCTTTTTGTGTCAAGAGACCACCCCGCCGGTTTGCGGTTGGGCCTCCTGCTCAGGGTGAGGCGCGTCTTGAATATGTGCCCTGATCAGATGCGCATTGGCGAACTGCCGCATGGCCCGCACGCTGTCTTGCCGGATCTGCTCCGGGTCCACATCCGGGAACGCGATCATCAGGATTTCGGCCACGTCTTCTGCACTGGCGGGCTCTGACAAGATGCGCCAAATGGCCTGTGATCCGGGGTTCAACTGATGGATGGCATGACCGGATCCATCCGCCAGGAAATGCGCGCCATCCAGAGATGTCTCAGACAATCCCGGTGCCTGACTATACAGCGCAACCGGATCAAACGGATCCGCATCCGGTAAATGATAGGTCGGGGCGTTTTTCACGTTATTGTCTACACCATCGCCCTGATCCTGCGCCGAGGTTGACGGCAGTTCGGGCGCAGGCAGATCCTGCAGCAGGTGGTGATCTTTCAGGAAATTCGCTGCCTCTTCCGCCGAGGAATAGACCAGGCGATAAAGCGGTGCATGGCGCACCACCGCCTCGGCCGCTTTCAAAATCCGCCCCGCATGTTGATCGCGCGAAAAATTCTGCCGGATCAGCGCGGTCATGACCTCACCAGATTCTGCCACCTCAAGCGCAGGCGGGGTCGGATCCGCTTTCCGATCCAACACGACAATTGCCCCGATGGGCAGCCGTGACCGACCGGGGGCAATCGGCAGATCGGTCAGATACTTATAGCGCGCATTGGCACGACCGGGAGCGCCATGCACCCAGTCCTTCAATTCGGATGAGAAGTTTTCAGGCACCGGCAGGCGCAAACGCGGGGCAATGCCGTTGGCAATGCCCTCGATCCGAGAGGCCCCCGCCTCATGGCCAGGTCGCCGGACATCAACCGGCAGGAAATCATCGGTGAAAAGCGGCAAACCCAGCCGAGCCAACAGAGTCGACAAGGTGGATTTGCCGGCCCGCCGCGCATTGGGGAAAACCACCAAACGCTCCCCAAAGGCCACCGCGGCGGCATGCAGGCATAGTAGCTCGGGATCCGAGCGAAGCCGCTCCCAGGCCATTTCCGATATCAGATCACAGATCGCATCCACAGCGTTCCAGATCTTTGGGGCAACTTCCCCGTGGCTACGGGTCAGGCACCATTTTTTCGGTTTATCCGCAGCTGGTGCGAGATGTGCAAATGGCGGGGCGGAGGGGCTATCGCTTTCGACCATGGGCCATTGGCGCATGATCTCAGAGGCCATCAGATGAAGATCAGTGGCATCGTCAAAGGCCACGGGGGCCTGCAACTCGGCATAGGTCACATATCTCGTCAGTGGAATGCCCTCTGAATTTGTAATCCCTGTTCCCATGTTTCATTGTTCAGAATTTCACCGAAAGGCACCCGCCATTCAGAGGCGGGCGCCTTCGCCATGATATCCGGGCAACGGAAACGAAGCTTACTTGCTAATTGTACAGGTATTTGCTCCGGCATCATAGGTACCACCAGCAGATTCGCAGCTGCCGCCATCAACGATGCTTGAGGCGTCCACGCCGCTTGGCAAACTTGGATCGCTGGTGCTGGGTGCACTGGTACTCGGGGCGCTCGTGCTGGGTGCACTGGTGCTGGGCGCACTGGTGCTCGGGGCGCTCGTACTGGGTGCACTGCTGCTCGGCGCACTATTGCTCGGGGCGCTGTTGCTGGGTGCACTGTTGCTGGGCGCGCTGTTACTTGCGCCACTATTGCTCGCGCCGCTGTTTCCGCTGGCATGAGCCGCAGAAAGTACCGTCATCGATGGCACGGTATAGGCAACAAGAGCAACACCGCCCAGCCGGGCCATCGCGGCGCGGCGCGACAGGGGGGTTTTATGGGTATTGTTTTTGTTATTGTCAGACACTGTTCTCTCCTCGATCAAAGTCCTCTCGTAATATTCCTAGCAAGGAACGGTTCACGATTCGCTGAGAGCGTTTGTCAGGGAAATGTCAGATTGGAAGATCCCGATCCAAAAGCTCCTGATTTTCCTATATTTGTACACTTTGGCGGTTTTTTGGCACCCGCCGAGAAAATCAGTGACTTCTCAAGACACATAGACGTCCCGAAACCCTCAGACCGTGCCCTCACGATGTAGCAACATCAGCCAATCGCAAAACAGGCGCAACTCGCGTCGATCTTCTGCCCCATCCGGCACCACCAAGAAAAAGCTGCGGGGCAGGGGCAGGCGGTCGGGCAGGGGTGAGGTCAGCAGGCCTTGAGCCACATAACGACGGGAAAACTCTTCCGACACAATCGCCGCCCCGCCCGGAACCTCACCACCCGCCAACACTTCCAGCGCAATCAAAGAGCTGTCCGCCTTCATCGCTTTGGTCATCGGTGGCAACGTCTCGCCGCGCTGCGCAGCCAATCGCGGCCAGTCGCCTTCCGATCCAATGATCTGAACGGCGTGGGGGGCAAAATCCTGAAGAGTTGCGTCCGGCCCCAGTTCTGCGGCCAGGTCCGGCGAACACACCAGTTCGGCATGACGATGGCCCAGATGTCGAATGTCACGTTCAGCCCAATCGCCAAACCCATACCGGATTTCCACATCAATGCTGTCATCCTCGATCCGGTCGGTCCAGACAGCGGTGGTCAGTTGCAGATCCACCTCGGGGGAGGCGCGACGAAAATTTGCCAGTTTCGGGGCCAGCACCAGTGCCGCATAACTGATCGACGCCCGCACCTTCAACGGACGCCGTGACGGGGTGGCAAACAGGGTCTCGGTTGCTTCCGCCATCTCGGCAAAAGACCGGCGCAGGGGTTGGGCGTAGGCATGACCAATATCAGTCAGCGCCACCCCACGCGGCAGGCGGGTGAACAGCTGCACCCCCAGATGTTGCTCCAGCAACCGAACCTGCTGGCTGATGGCGGCAGGTGTCAGGTTCAACTCCTCCGCCGCTGCTGAAAAGCTGCTGTTGCGCGCTGCGGCCTCAAAGGCGCGCAACCAAGTAACATGGGGCAGAGCGGTCATTGAGGGCCTTTTGATGCAGTTTCTGTTGTTGGTTCACGAGTTAGCTTCAAATTCTATAAGGCCTTAGCGCAGAAATCCATTGTTTGTCTGCCCCGGCCCAGCCTTCCATCCTGATCAGAACACAGGTGCTGGGGAAAGGCCGATCGGATCACATATGGATGTGGATTACATCATTGTCGGCGCAGGCTCTGCAGGCTGCATTCTGGCCGACCGTCTGAGCGCGAATAGTCGCCACAAAGTGTTGGTGCTTGAGGCTGGCGGATCCGACGCAAGTTTCTGGATCAAACTGCCGCTCGGCTATGGCATGACCTTCAATGATCCCCGCGTGAACTGGCGGTATACCGCCGCCTCTGACCCCGGCCTGAACGGGCGCAAGGCCAATTGGCCACGTGGGCGCGTGTTGGGGGGATCCGGATCGATCAACGCGATGGCATATCTGCGTGGCCTCGCCCATGACTTTGACGATTGGGAACGTGCAGGCGCGACCGGTTGGGGCTGGGACACAGTGCGCGAGACCTATGGGCGGTTGGAACACCCCCACGGGCCAATCCATGTGGCGGACCTGCGCGCCGAGATGCATCCCTTCACCCGTCATTTCCTCTCTGCCGCCACAGACATGGGCTGGCCGCAAGTGGAAGATATGAACGCCGAGGAAACCGAAGGGCTGGGCTTTTACCGTAGCAATCTGCGACAAGGGCGGCGCTGGTCCTCGGCTGACGCCTTCCTGCGTCCCGCGAAGCAACGCGCAAATGTGCAGATTGTGACCGGAGCACTGGTCGAGCGGCTTACCTTCGAGGCGCGGCGCGTCACCGGGCTCACCTATCGGATCGGAGACCAGACCCACCACGTCACCGCAAAGGCCGAGGTGACCCTCTCTGCCGGGGCCGTGAACTCGCCACAACTTTTGCAACTCTCCGGAATTGGTCGCGCCGCGCACCTGCAATCGGTTGGGATCGACGTGGTACAGGATCTGTCGGAAGTGGGGCAGGGGATGCAGGATCATCTGGCGATCACCCATCATTTTGCCGCCAGCGAACCGACCCTGAACGGCGTGTTAGGCACTGTTTTTGGAAAAATAACCGCCGGGGCGCGTTACCTTCTGACAAGGCGCGGGCCGCTGTCGGTTCCGGTCAATCAGGTCGGCGGATATGTGCGCTCATCCCCCGATCTGCCAGCCCCTGACATGCAGGTCTATTGCAACCCGGCCTCCTATTCCACGACGCCCGATGGTCGCCCGGACCTGAAACCCGATCCCGGTTTTATCCTGTCGGTGCAGCCCTGCCGCCCCACCAGCCGGGGCAGCGTGACCATCACCTCTGCCGATCCCACCAAAGCGCCCGAAATCCAGCCCAACTCGCTGGTCACCGAAAAGGATCGTGGCGATGCGGTGCACGCCTGCGAGGTCTTGTGGGCCTTATCGCAAACTCCGTCGATGCGCCGTGTCACCACCTCCCCACACGCGCCGGATCTGGAAGGGATGAACAAGGACGCGATGTTAGAAAACTTCCGCAATCGCGCCGCCACCAATTTCCACCCGAGCTGCACCTGCCGGATGGGGCATGATGCCAGCAATTCGGTGCTGGATCATCGCCTTCGCGTGCATGGTGTGGGCGGGCTGCGTGTGGTCGATGCCTCAAGCTTTCCCAATCTCACCTCGGGCAACACAAATGCACCGACCATGATGCTGGCAATGCGCGCCGCTGATTTGATTCTGGAGGACGCCCGCAGCACCTGACCCACCAACTGGCACCAACCAAAAGAGGTTCCCCATGCGCCTGGACAAGATCGAAACCTTCGTCACCGCCAACCCGCCACCGCGCCACGGCGGGCGCTATTTCATCTTTGTCCGCCTGACCACCGCCTGTGGGATCACTGGGGTCGGTGAGATATACAACGCCACATTCGGCCCACACCTCTGCGCGGCCATGGCCGAGGACATGTTTGCCCGCCATCTTGCAGGCGCTGACCCGCATCAGATCGAGCTTTTCTGGCGTAAAGCCTATGGCGCGGGGTTCACCATGCGGCCAGATGTGACCGTGATGGGGGTGGTCAGCGGGTTGGAAATGGCCTGTTGGGACATTATCGGCAAAGCCGCCGACCGCCCGGTCTATGACCTGCTGGGCGGGCAGGTGCAGGACAAGTTGCGCAGCTATACCTATCTTTATCCGCCTGAAGGTGACGTCTATCCCGATCCCGACCAGCCCAATGTCTACAATGACCCGGACCTTGCTGCCGAGGCCGCTCTCAAGTTGATCGAACAGGGGTTTACGGCGGTAAAATTCGACCCGGCTGGCCCCTATACAATTCATGACGGCCATCAGCCGAGGCTTGGCGATCTCGACCGCAGCGAAGCCTTTTGCAAGCGCATCCGCGAGGCGGTGGGCAATCGGGCGGACCTTCTATTTGGAACCCATGGGCAGTTCACACCGTCCGGCGCAAAACGCATGGCGCGACGGTTGGAGGCTTATGACCCGCTGTGGTTTGAGGAACCGGTGCCGCCTGATGCGCCGGAGGCCATGGCCGAAGTGGCACAATATACGTCGATCCCCATTGCAGCCGGTGAACGGCTCACCACCAAATACGAGTTCGCGCGGCTTCTGGATTTGGGGGCAGCCTCGATCCTACAGATGAATCTGGGGCGTGTTGGCGGGCTTTTGGAAGCGAAGAAAATCGCCGGAATGGCCGAGGTGAAACAGGCGCAGATTGCGCCGCATCTCTATTGCGGCCCGGTGGTGGCGGCGGCGAATATCCAGATCGCCACCTGTTCGCCCAACTTCCTGATCCTTGAAAGCCTTGGCCGGTTTGACGGGCCTTACATGTCCTGCGTAACCACCGGGATCGACTGGCAGGAGGGCTATGTGATCCCGCCGCAATCACCCGGTCTGGGCGTGGAGCTTAACGATGACTGGATCGCTGCACACCCTTATGAAGGCGACAAGCTGCATCTGGAACTGGAGCAAGATCCGGTCCGGCCCTGATTGTCAGGACCGGTTGTGGAAGATGAAACCGATGAAGTTCAAAAGCAGCTGCGCGGCAAGGATCTGGGTGCTTTCTGACGGGTCATAGGCCGGGGCCACTTCGACCAGATCAATGCCCACCACGTCGCCCCGCTTTGACAGGCCCTGCAGGATTTCCAGCACGTCGTAATAGTGAAACCCGCCGTGGCTCGGCGTGCCGGTGCCGGGGGCAATCGACGGGCAAAACGCATCAATGTCGATGGTCACGTAGTAACGCGCGCCTTCGGGGATCCGGTCCAGAACCCCCTCGGTACCCAGCTTGCGTACCTGCCGCACCGACAGAATATCCGAACCTCGGGCGCGGGCGTCTTCATAGCCTTCCTTGGCGGTCGAAGACACGTTGCGAATGCCCAGCTGGGTCATGCCCGAGACATAGTCTTTCTCAATCGCGCGGCGCATCGGGTTGCCGTGGCCGTCGGTCACACCCTTGCGGTTGTCGACAAAATCCAGATGCGCGTCGATCTGCACCACGTGGATCGGGCCGTTCGCGGCGCAATCCTCGGCAAAGGCGTTGATGCAGGGAATGTTGACCGAGTGGTCACCTCCGATGGTCACCGGGATCGCACCCGCATCAAGGATCTTCTTCACACCATAGGCGATGTTCGCGTGGCTTTCCTCGGTCTTGGTGTGGATGATGTCGGCATCTCCGCAATCCACGATCCGCACCTCTTCGCCCAGATAGGTGGCGTCATCCTCATGGTCATAGGCGCCCGCATGGCCGAAACTGAACAGCGTCGACGCCTCGCGCACCGAGCGCGGCCCAAACCGCGCGCCCGAGCGGAACTGGCAGCCGAAATCAAACGGCGCGCCTAAAATGGCCACATCGGCATCAATCTCGTCCCAGTTCTCGACATAGGGTTTCTTGCCAAAAGTGGCGATGCCGACGAAAGGCAGGTTCAGGCGACCAGATTCATAACCGTGTCCAGACATGAGATGCTCCGTTCTGTCATGACGATGGATCCCCGCGACCACGATGCAGGCATCGGGGCAGGGGTGTCGGGGCAGAATGGGTGATCACCTGACGCTATGGCAAGCAGTTTTGCGACAAACGGATCAGATCTTTAGTCGGCAAGCTCCGGGTGCAGATAGGCCTCGGGATAGGGCATGGGTTTTAGCGGACCAACTGGGACAACCCCGTTCCACGACCGCCCGAAATATCCCTGCCGGCAATGGATCAGCGAGTTGCTGTCCGCCACGCCATCAAGCGCATAAACGCGACACAGCCAGCGCCACAGATGCGGATAGTCGTAAATCTTCGCTCCGTTCAGCTTCATCCGCAGATAGTAAACGGGATCATGCCGGTAAAGCGTCGGGAACAGGCGCAGGTCAGCTTCGGTGAACCTGTCTCCGGTCAGGAATGGGCGACCATCGGAAAGCCGCGTTTCAAGCTGATCTAACGTATCGAAATAGGCGGTAAACGCAGCAGCATAAACGGATTGGTCCGAGGAAAAGCCCGCTTTGTAAGCGCCGTTGTTGATGCCCTGATAAATAAGGTCGTTCAACGCATCGATCTCGCCACGGATCACGGACCCGTCGGGGTAAAGCCGGGGTCGAGCACCTTCGGCCACGTTGCTTCCCAAAGCTGCGGCGTGCCGGTCCAGCATCCGAATAATCTCGGCGCTTTCATTGTTCACAATGCGCTTGGCGATCTTGTCATAGAGGATCGGAACCGAATGTTCGTCAGCACCTTCCGCGCGGTAGATTTCTTTTGTCAGCCGGTAACTTTGACCCGTCCCGTTCTCATAGGTGCATTCGGGTAGGGGGGTGCCGGTCAGTGTTGAGACGCGGTCGGGGGTGAATTCCCACAGGTTTGGCCCTTCGGGGTCATCCTCACCCGTCCGGTTGGGAAAGGCCACATCCATGGTGATACTGTCCTGAAGTCCCAGCACGGACCGGGCCAGCGTGACGCGGTGGCACCACGGGCAGTTAAAGGCCACAAACAGATGATAGCGCCCCGGCTCTGCGGGAAAGTCCACATCACCAATGGCATGTCGAAACCCGCTGACGCCGCGCACGAATTCCCCTCGTGCGCGGCGGATGGCGGCATTGGTCTGGTCCTCTTGGACCGACGTGTCCGTTTTGGCTTTTGCCATGGTTTTGTCCTTACCCTCTTAGTCGATGATGAAGGATGATCGGAACGGCGAGCTCCTCTTCATCGGCCAGATGCCTTGCCAGAAAGGCTTCAATCCCTTCCGTGACCTCATGCAGCCGACCCGCTTCATCCCGGGCCTGCGCCTCATCCAGATGGATCAGCTTGATGGCCCGGTTTGCGGTGCGGGTGAAGAGATCAAGCACCTGATCCAGATCGGCGTGGTCCTTTTCCAACACCTCCAGCCCCAGATCAAATCGGGGATCGGCGGTAGAGAGTTCCGGGAAAAAGGAGTGATCCTCCCACCCGTGATGGCCGTGCAGGTTGCCCACCAATGCGCTGCCGTAATAGGACAGCCGCCCGGCAAATTCATCCGGTGTATGGTTTCGGTCCAGATAGGTTTCCGTATCCAGACGCACCCGTTCCGCCAACCTGCGGAACATCCGGTGCGCGCCCAGCCAATGGCGGGTTTTCTCTTTGAAACCGGGATGTTCTTCCCACGCCTCGCGCGGATAAGTGTCGAGCAAGAGACGCATTTCGCTCGGCATGTCGTCGCTACGGATTTTAAGTGTGTCAAACATGGTCTCGCTCCTTTCCGCATGAATATGGGAAAAGCCTCAGGACATGTCAGTCCGATTTGCGCACAGAGAGGGGTCTATTTGCGCACACCCGCATACCGCACGCCACTCAGGTCCGCCATCTCGCGTTTCCATGTGGTCAGGTCGCGGGGGTTGAGATCACTGACCGCGTGATGCCCGCAGGCGCGCGCCAAGACCTGCATCAGCTCGACACTTGCCCCAAAATAGCGCGACAGTTTTTCGGCACCCGCCTGCACATCCAACCGCCTGCGCAGCTCGGGTTTCTGGGTGGCAATCCCTACGGGGCAATTGTTGCTGTTGCACATGCGTGCGGCGATGCAGCCCACCGCCTGCATTGCGGAATTGCTGACGGCAACCGCGTCGGCGCCAAGCGCCAGCGCCTTCGCAAAATCCTCGGCCACGCGCAGACCGCCGGTGATGACCAATGTCACCTCGCGCCCCGCCCGCGCATCCAGATGCGCACGCGCACGCGCCAGCGCCGGAATGGTCGGAACCGAGATATGGTTGCGGAAAATCAGCGGGGCCGCCCCGGTGCCACCCCCTCGCCCATCGAGAATGATGTAATCGGCACTGGCCTGAAGTGCGAAATCGATATCGTCTTCGATATGGTTGGCCGAAAGCTTGAACCCAATCGGAATGCCCCCCGAGCGTTCACGCACCTGATCCGCCACCCGGCGGAAATCCCCAGGCGTGTGCAGGTCGGGGAAGGTTGCGGGCGAGATCGCCGCCTGACCCGGTTCCAACCCGCGCACATCGGCGATTTTACCCTGCACCTTGTCGCCGGGCAAATGCCCACCCGTGCCGGTTTTGGCCCCTTGGCCGCCTTTGAAGTGAAAGGCCTGCACACGGGCCACAAGATCGAGATCCCATCCGAACCGGGCAGACGCGAGCTCATAAAAATAGCGGCTGTTCTCGGCCTGCTCTTCGGGCAGCATCCCGCCCTCACCAGAACAGATCCCTGTGCCGGCCATGTCGGCCCCACGGGCCAGCGCGATCTTGGCTTCTTCGGACAGCGCGCCGAAACTCATGTCAGAGACAAACAACGGAATATCGAGCGTCAGCGGTTTTTTCGCCCGCGGCCCGATGGTGACAGAGGTAACAACCGGCATGTCGTCCAAAAGCGGCTTGCGGGCCATCTGGGCGGGCAGGATCTGAATGTCATCCCAATGGGGCAGGTCCTTGCGCGGCACGCCCATGGCGCCCATCTCACCGTGATGCCCCAGTTTCGACAACCCGTCACGGGCCAACTCGTGAATACGGGCCACGGTGGGTTCCTCCGGCGTTGGCACCGCCTGCGGCACGTCCGATTTCGGGGTAGGGGAGGGATCGCCAACCTCCAAATTCCCAAGCCGCGTATGGGAGCCATCACAGAAAGGCGCATTGGCGCTGGACTTGCATTGGCACAGAACCGCCGGGCCGGATTTCTCGGCGGTGAATTTCAAGGGCTTCAATCCGGTTCCTGCGTGCGATCCGTCACAAAACGGCTGGGTTTTAGACCGCCCACACCGGCACCAGAAGTATTGTTTCCCCTCTTCCAGTTCAGCCTTGGTCGGGTGCTTCGCGGCAATGATCGGGGGGGACTGCTCGGACATGGGGGCTCCTGCCTGGGATTACGGGTACTGCAAATGAACCCCACCCTAGACCAGCACATCGCAATAGCAAAATAACGGGCGCGTTACTTGATCCGCGTGCCCAGAATGCCGCTTTCATGGATGATCTCAGAGACCTGATGTTCCTTGCGATAGGCCATCACATGCACGCCCGATACGCCTGCAATCTCGCGGATTTGCTGGATCAGTTCGATGCAAATCTTCTTGCCCTCCGCACCCGGTTTCTCGGCCCCTTCCATGCGCTTGATCACATCATCCGGGATATGAATACCCGGCACGTTTGAGCGCATCCAGCGCGCCGCGCGGGCCGAGGCCAAGGGACCTACACCGGGCAGGATATAGACCTGTTTGTCCAATCCCAGATCTCGCACGCGGGCCATGAATTTCTCAAACAGCGGGATGTCATAGATATAGTTGGTCTGGATGAACTCCGCCCCCGCCTTGATCTTTTTCGCCAGTCGATCCGGGCGCCAGTCATGCGGTTCGATACAGGGGTTTTCCGCCGCCCCAAGGAAAAGTTGCGGCGGGTTGGTGATCTTGCGCCCCGACAGGAACACCTTCTCATCGCGCATGGTGCGAATGGTGCGCAGAAGCGAGATACTGTCGAAGTCAAACACCGGCTTGGCCCCGGGCTGGTCGCCCACGCCCACGCCATCCCCGGTCAGGCACAAGACATTGCTCACCCCCATGGCCGCCGCCCCCAGCACGTCACCCTGAATGGCAATCCGGTTCCGGTCACGACAGGAGATCTGGTAGACGGGGGAATAGCCCGCGCGGGTCAACAACGCGGAAATCCCGATTGAGGACATATGGCAATTGGCCCCCGATGCGTCGGTGGCATTGATCGCATCCACCACTTCCGACAGGGGTTGCGCCGCCTCGTAAACATCCGCCGGATCGGCGCTGTCGGGCGGATTCAACTCGGCCGTGATGGCAAAGCGGCCTGAGCGCAGCACCCGTTCCAGCCTGCTGTGAGAAACATGGCCTTCGGGCGGTGGGGCATAAGTGGTGGCGGGATCAGGCTGGGTCATGTCTTATCCCCTTTCACATCCGCTTTGGCGCCGGCGGGTGGATCTATTGTGACATCCCTATGGGCGGCTTCGGGTTCTTCCACCAGAGGCGCAGTCGAGGGTTCAACCTTGCGCGCGCCGGAAAAAGCCATGGCAATGGTGGTGCGCCTTGCTTCGCGGGCTTCGCGCAGATGAACGGCCTTCTCGCGACTGACCCTGAGCCATGAGGACGACCCCTCCAGATTGCGTTCGACCGGCGGCAAGACCTCGGTGATCTGGCTGCCGTTTTTCATCCGCGACGCCCCGTCCCAGGCCAGCGCCCAGACACATTTCATCTCGGGCTTCACCTCGCAATACGCACCGGGGCGCACACCACCACAGGGACCATTGCGCAATTGTTTGGGGCAGTTCATCGGACAGGACATACCGGTGGAGGACAGCACGCATTGCCCGCACATCTTGCAGTCAAACAGCACCGTCTTGACCGCTTTCTCCACCAACGCCACCGGGCGCTCCACCCGTTCATACCCAATCCGGGCAAACAGGGGATCCATCGCCACAAGGGTCTGTTCCACACGTCGGTAGATCCATTCAAATGCCCGCGAATGACGAATGGCAAACAACCGCAATCTATACATCTCGCGCCCTTTCGAAGCGGCCAGGTTTTGCTTTCGCAAAATCGAAGCACATGATTTTCCTTCAAGATTGAGGGATTGCGCTGGTTCCGGCAAGTTAAAAGCGAGTGGGGAAGGGGCACTAGTCAGGGATCCGACAACTCTGCCAATGCCTGCGGATTGAGAATCCTGATCTGACGGCGCCCAGTTTCAATGATCCCTGCCTTTTTGAGTGAAGAAATTGCGCGGCTTACCGCCTCTCGGTTTGCACCAAGCGTATTCCCCAACTCTGCATGTGTCGGCATGTCCTTCAAAACCCCACCTTCACTAAGCACCCCTTCCTGCAATGCAAGCCGAAGCAAATGGGACCGCACGCGATCCACAACGGAAAAGCTGGTGAGTTCATTGCAACGCATTGTAATTGCGCGAATTCTATCCGTCAGGCTTACAAGAATGGTATGCCGGAACCCGGGATGCATATCTATTAGAGACAGAAAATCCTTTTGCGGCAAAATCCACATCACCGTCTTCGTTTGCGCGTAAATCGACAACGAACGTTGCGACCCATCAATCGCGGACAGCTCACCAAAAGCATCCCCGGCAGGGATTCGGCTAAAGACAATTTCGCGCCCGTCATTTGTCCAATGCACGGCCAGGGCACGACCTTTGACCACCAGATAGACATCATTTGACGGGTCGGCGCGGTCGATGACCAACTGCCCTTGATCATATGTGGCGGGGCGCAACCGTCGCTGAACCCGCGCAAGATCTTCCTCTCCAAAACCACGAAACCACTGAAATGAACTTAGGTCTACTTTGGCCATGACCTGATCCTTGTCTCTCAAATCGGGCCCCCAAATCGCAAATACCAAAGATCAGTTGGAGCGCGGGAGAATAAATTTTCTGCTCCGATGTGCGCCAGCGCACCGAACTGGCTCGTCAGCTCTGGCAGCGTAGTCCTGCGGCAGAGACATCGCTGCAGAACCCAAGTAACTGCCAAGGAGACTGACAATGGCTCTGGATAACACCACCAGCATTTCCGTTACCGACCTTCGACAAGACCTGTTTCAGGTCGGAGCTGAGGTCTTACACATGCAAGGGCGCGCCATGGTGCTTGATCGACAGGTCAATCTGAAGGTGCTGACTGATCCGACGGGCGTCGGAGGCGAGGCGATTGCAGCGCAAAAATCCATGCGCAAAGCCGCCAACTATTACCTATCCACCGTGATGCCAAAGTTGATCAGGATCGTCACTGATGCTTCTGCCGCGCGAAACCTTGTTGTTGCGCTGAAGACCACACTTGCACCGGTGACTGACCCTGAAGAAGCCAAGCGGCTAATCACCTCGGTGGCAAACCAGCTGGATGTCTATGCAAAGAACACACAGGACGCTGTCCAACTGGCGCAGACAAGCGTGAATGTCACGACTGCCGCAAGCACTAAACTGGCGACCGCGATTGCGGATGCAACCGCAAAGCTGGACGGGCCAAACGGTCAGATCGCCGCCGCACAGACCGAGATTGACGCGACGGAAAAAGAAGTTTTCGACGCCATACAGGCCATTGTGACCAATGCCGATAGCATCGGCGAGGGTGTCAAGGATCTGGTGACCTATGTGCTGTCCTTCATCGGCGGGGGCGATAAAGACAACAAATCCGATGGCACCTCGAAAGGCGACGATTCCTCCTCTGAGAAAAAGGAGAAATCAGCGCCAAAATCCGGCGACGAAAAAGCTGAAAATGGCGAGAACGGTGATGGCCCCTCTGGTGGGGGAGATAAGGAAGAAGGAGGTGAGATTGCTGAATTTCCAGCCCAATCGATCACCACCATTTCTACCGGTGTCGCAGGCATCTCTGAGGCACAGAAAGCGATCAAGAGCGGAAACGCGCTTCTGAATAAACAATACCAGGCCTTCGCGGCGATGAGCGCAATGCTTGCCGCGGTCCAGGTTATCAACTCTCAGATCGGCACAATCAACAAAACCGGGGCCAGCCTTCTGACCGCAGTTAGTGAGGCCGCGACCTCATACGGCGATATCGCGTCTGGCATGACCGCGTTGGCCAACAAAGTCGATCAGGACGGCGGCCTTCCCGCCGCAATGTCTGAAATCAACGCGGTGATCGCCGATTGGAGCCGTTTGCGCGGCGAACTGGACGATATGCGCGCCGCCCTGTCAGGCGTTGGGTCCTATTTTCCACCGCTTTCCGACTGACATGTTCGATCAGGGCGTAGATCGCCCCGGTCCGTTTTCCCGAGTTTCCAACGTGTAAACCACCACCCCATTCAATAGCAGGAGAAAATTATGAATATCGTATTACTCGCGAACAACACCTCCACGGCCCAACAGGCATCAAACGCCAATATTGCCACCGCTGGACAGGCCTCAATCGTTCAGGGGTATGCTATGACAGTGCAGCGACAGCCCTTTGTCGATTTCGGTGACTTCAAGAACTTGAAAACGTTCGAAACGGACATCAACAACGGGATCAAAAGCGCGCAGTCCCACGCGAGCAATTATCTTGACAACATCCTGCCGGAGATGATCCAGCAAAACTCGAATATCAAGGCATATTTCAATCTGCAAAACGCCTTGGGTACGGCGCTGGATCCTTCAGCTCCGGCAAGCCAGGCCATTGCCTTGATGAAGCAAGTCCAGGAGCAAACTCAGGGCTATCAGACAAGCGCCAAGGGGTTGGTGACAAACCTCAACACACTTCGCAACAATCTGAACACCGATAGCTCCAACTTCTCGGGCTATGTCACCAAACTGAACGCTGCGGTCGATGGCGACAATGGCGTTTTGGCCCAGCTCGATAAGCAGGTCGATGACATCGACACCAAAATTGATACCGCAATCGCGGGCGCTGCCCTATCCGGGCTCACGATCGCAGGCGGCGGGCTGATGATTGCTGTCGGTGGAATTGCCGACTTTGTAACCGCAGGTGCGTCAACACCATTGGTTGTAGCGGGCGTTGCCGTAGTCGCGGTTGGGGTTGCGGGTGCGGCCGCATCCGGCATCGCAATTGGTGTTCTTCTGGACCAGAAAGGCAAGGTTCTGACCGAGAAGGCCAATCTGAAAGCCGAGGTCAAGCTAGCTCGTGGCATGTCTGGCGGCTTTGACTCTCTCGCGAAAAAGGCCGGCGGTGCCGCCGATGCGGCACAGGACATGGCCAATGCCTGGACCTCACTGGAGCAGGACATGGGTAGCCTGATCGGTCAGCTCGAAAACGGTGAGACCGACGTCAAATCCCTGCGCAACCTCTACCAGGCTGCCGCAAAAGGTACGGTCAAGGATATCCAGAACGACACCAATGTCATTCAGCAGCAGCTGGCTGGCGTCAACAAAAAATATGCCCCCGATGGAACGTCAATCGGGACCTATGTTCAGGATCAAATGAAGGCGGCTGCATAGTCTCCGAGTGACCCGGCGACCCCGGGTCACCTCCCCCTCTGACAATCGAAAGGATAGACCATGTTCAGACAGGTCATCGCCAATGCATTGAATCTTGCCAACGCCATCTCTGCCCTGCCAAAGACGTCCCAATCACAGGCCATCATCCAACACGCCAGCAATTTCAGTGATACAGAAGTTCCGGCCCTTCAGAGCTTCGCCAGCGCTTGCACGAGTTTCCTAAACTCGGCGACGCCGAGCGTTGCCACAATGCTCAAAGCCATCGAAGGCGGAGCTACCCCCGAAAGCCAGAAATCCGCTTTGGACAATCTGATCAGCCAGATCGATGGGCTCGATACGCTGGCGGTGAAAAGCAATACCGATCTGAATTCGTTTCGCAATACCTTCAACGCTGATTGCGCAGAGCTGCAAACTGCGGTTGGCCAGCTTCGTGGTCAGATCGCCGGGCTGCAGGCGCGACAAAGCCACTACCGGCAGAAAGCTAAGGAACTTCAGTCACGCATCAATGTGATGAATGTCATGGTTTGGGTCCCCTTTGTCGGATGGATTGTCAAAGGTGCTTCTGAACTGGCGAGTCTGATCACGGAGCACAAATCCACCGAAGTGGCGCTATCGGATGCCACCAGCTCTCTGGCGAATGTGAAAGCGCAGGAAGCACAGCTCAATTCATCGGTCGTACAAGCGCAACAGCTTCAGTCCCTGGTCGGACAGCTGGCTTCGGGAACCCAGAACGTGACCAACGCTGTCAACATGCTCAAGCAGCAACTCGACAACGAGGAAAACTTTCTGAATGGCGTAGGAGACGCGCCAAAGCTGTTTCTCACCGCGGCGCAAACATCGCTGCAACAACTTGCCACGCAAGTTTCCTAACCCTCCAGACCAAAGGAAAGACCAATGACACATCTTCGCAAACTGATTGCCGCCATAGGTATCGCTTCGCTCTGTGGCACCGCCGCGTTTGCCGATTGCGGGGCGGCCAATAACGCCGATCTTGCCGACAGCATTGCCTATGGGCATGCCTATTCCAAGCACCATGCTGAGTTTGACAATGGCGCAGTTGTAAACGGGATCGCGTTCCCAGATGAAGACATCACCAATGCAAATGATTTTGCCTTATTCTTGCTGGGCATCCTGAATACGCCCAGCCTGAACAAAGCGTTAAACAATGATCGGCATGCTTATTGGGATACGCCAACCGGAACGATCATCATCGAGAATCGTAATGTCGATGATTGCGGCACTGCCTTCCGGCCTAATGACGGCGTCGACTATTATAACAGACAGAACTAAACCTGTGGGCGATTTGCCCGAGTTTTCGAAGTTGTGAAAGCGCGGGCAAATCTGCATTCTGGGGAAAACGAAGGGATCAATCGATGTCAAGCCAACCCATTTGTCTGAGCCGGGACGAGCTCAATGCGACTATCCAGGCACTGAGCTATATGTTGTCGCAAACCGAGGAGAGTGAGTTTCACACCCTCGTTGGCCTCCCAAAGTCGAAAGGCCATGCCCTGACGGACCGGCTGAACGAGATATTCCGTAGTATGAAGTGAGGGAATTGATTTATTGCGTATTTCGCCGAAGCGGATCACTCAGCACCACGCAGTTTATTCGAATTCACTACGTTGTTCATCGGACTTGGGTAGGTTTCGGCTGGGTGAAAAGAGACGCCCAAAGGTGTCTGTTTCGATAATTCTGCTGTCGGATTTATCGTAGTTTATTTAGAGGCCCGCTCTGGCGCATTAGAAATGTCCTGTTTCCCTTTCAATGGCCAAAGAAGTTCTTCGCGCAGACAAGCGATGGGATGAATTTTTTTACATAATAAACCTTATGCGATTGGTGCTATGTACGCGGTGCGCACGACCAACAAGAGCGACTCCTATTAGAAACCAATGGTTTATCTAATGAGGGGATCATCGCATGGGCACGGTTTTTTGTTGCACGAGATACGCAGCGGAATTCTGACCCACAGCATCCCTGTCGGGCAGTATGACGGCCCATATCTGTTCTACCCCGACGAATGAATGATCCCCCCACTGAACTGGTCCGCCCCTATAGTTAGGAGGCGGAGGATTAAAGATGGAAATCAAGCGACATAAAGCGGAAAAGATTTTTACTAAGTTACGGCAGGCTTTGTCGCCAAGCGGCAGATAAGATCGACATGTGTATCGAGCCATTCGCGATCCAACGGCAATCCCGCAATATACTTTCGAAAATAGGGGACAGCGATCGCCATTTCCGCCAGCTGCCCAACCGGCGCGGATTCGAGAAGCTCACCGCGCTCCCCTGCGGCGGCAAATACGGCCTCCACGCTGGCGATCCGGTCTCGCATAAAGTCATTGATAACAGCCCGCGCCTGTGAATCGGTCGCCGCCAATGCTACGACTTGCGGAGCGACCTGGCCCCAGGGCGTTTCGTTCAAAGCGATCAACAGATTGCCCATCATCCACGCCAGATCGGCACGAAATGGTCCGTTGGTTTTCGGCGGGAAGTTTGGCGAGGTTGCCGCCAGAAGGAAGACGTCGTTGCGCAGCGATTCCAGTTTCGGCCAATGCCGATAAAGCGTACTGCGCGAGATTCCGGTCGCGGTGCTCACCGACCCGTGGGTGACCGCCAGTACCCCATTTTCGTGCAGAATTTTCAGTGCCACATCAAGTGCAAGGTTACGGGTTGCAGCCAGTCGCGGGTCTTTCGGTCGGGTCATTCGACGCCCCTATAAAACACATTGTTGCGGTGCGATACAATTTGTTCTAAAAGTATCCACATCATTGCCATGGCATCTTACTGTTTCTCGAAAAGGTTCATCAAGTGTTCACAGGTTTTCACCAGTCAATGGAAGCGCCGGGACACATGAGATCCTCACAAAACATTGTACGCGGCTTGTACGCCGGGAAGAAAGACATGGTCTGATGAAAAATTTTCAAGCGGAGAAAAACAGGATGAAACGAAACAAAGTATGGATCGCGGCCGGTCTGGTCTCTGCATTGTCTGTCGGCACCGTGTTGGCCGAAAGTCATGCGGATAACCCGTTTGCCGCAGGTGTAAAGGCGCGTCAGGCACATATGCAACTTTACGCCTTTAACCTCGGTATCCTTGGTGCGATGGCAAAGGGCGAAGCGGAATACGATGCCGAAGCGGCAGCTTTGGCTGCCAACAACATCGTGCATATCGCATCGGTTCACCAACCGCAGGCGTGGGCTCCGGGTTCCGACAATTCCGCCATCAATGGGACGCGTGCACTTCCCGCGCTTTGGCAAAACTTCCCGGATGTCGGCCAAAAATCGAAAGATCTGTTTGCAGCGGCAGAAGCGATGAAAGCAGTGGCTGGTGACGGCCAGCAAGCCCTCGGTGGCGCCATGGGCAAGCTGGGTGCTGCCTGCAGCGCGTGTCACAAGGCATATCGCGCACCAGAGAACTAGGTCGAGAAAACAGCTCGTCGATCACTTCAAGGCTCCTGGCCGCTTGAAAGACGGGCAACAAAACCGGCCTTCCTTTCTTATTCTCTGCACGTCATGGCACAAGAAGGGAAGGCCATGCTTTGGTAGCGGCGCAGGGACAGTTTCGCCATCAACGAAATCTATCAAGTTTAAAAATTAACTCTCTGGAGACAGATTTGATGAATGTAAAACGGTTTATCGAGAGTTTTCTTCCCATAGCCCTGTTGGCCGCCTCATCCGCAGCTGCTGAGATTGGAGACCTGCCACAGCGTGAAACGCCAATTCCACGAACGACAAACAGCGTTCCGCATGTCCAAATTGGGATAGAGCCAATACGCGAGATTTCGGCCGAATTACTAAACCGCGTATCCGAAATTCCTGGGGTCGAGATCAGGAACACTGTTGTTTCCCTGCCGGGGGCGTTGGGATTTTGGATCAGCGAAGAAATCCCCTTGGCCAGACCAGAAGTCATCGCAGGCGGCAGAGAGTTCGCCCATATGCATCCCGATGGCAGTCTGCATGCCTCGTTGCCGCCAGAGCTGGCCGAACGGGCGATCAAAGCTGGCTGGGCGGTCAGCCATCCGTGGTCCGCTCAAAGGCCGAATTGGGAGGGGTTCGCGATGATCTTCACACCCGTCACAGCGGATGAATTAGAAGTGGTCTATGACCTGGTCGTCAAATCTTACGAGTATGTGACGGGAAACGACATCGCTCCGAATTGATTTCGCACCCAGCCGTAAGCGCGTCCCAATTGTCTCCTCTCGTTACGCGCAGCTCATTGCTTCAGCCTCATCAATGAAAACACAGGCCCGCTGATTTCACTGGCTTTTGAATCTCAAAATTTGCGGGAGTGTAATTGAAACCCTCCTTGCCCTTCGCGCCCGTTCCTGTGAACCTGCCCCCACCCGATCAGCCCCGCTTGCCGGAAAGGAGCCCCCTTTGCCCGACGATCTCGACCGCCGCATTCTGGCGCTTTTGCGTTCCGACGCCCGACTGCCCACCGCCAAGATCGCGGCGCAGCTCGGCGTGGCGCGCACCACGGTTCATGCGCGCATCACCAAGATGGAGCGCGAGGGCACGATTGCCGGCTATTCCGTGGTTCTGGGGGATGCAAACAGTGAAAACATCGTACAGGTGGTGATCCTGCTTGAAGTGCAACAAAAGGAAACCGCACGGATCATCAAACGGCTGGAAGGCTACCCGGAAATCCGCCTGTGCCTGTCGATCAATGGCGAGTTCGATCTGCTTTTATCCGCCGAAGCCCCGCGCATCGAGGATCTTGATGTTCTGGTGGATGAACTGGGGGCAATCCCCGGTGTTTTGCGCACCAACACCTCGGTTGTTTTTGGGCGCCGCATCGACAGATAGGACAGTTTGTCATATTTTATGTCATACTGACGAACATGCTACGCATTTCGTCAGTTTTATCCCTACACTCTGAACAGCCCCTCCGCCATCATTTCACATGAACAGGAAATCAGCGGAGAAACACATGTCCTGGAATATTTGCGTTGTTGGGGCCGGAAAGATCGGTCAGATGATTGCGACCCTGCTCAAGGGATCACCGAATTACAGCGTGACTGTGGCCGATCATGACCTCAAGGCCCTTGGTGAAATTGCCAAACTGGGCATCGCCACCAAGCAGATCGACGCCAAGGACGAGGCTGGTCTGGCCCACGGGCTGGACGGGTTTGACGCGGTGATCTCGGCCGCGCCTTTCTTCTTGACCCCGGCCATTGCCAAGGCCGCCAAAGAAGCAGGCGCACATTACTTCGATCTGACCGAAGATGTGGCCGCAACCGAAGCCGTGCGCGAACTGGCACAAGACAGCAACACCGCCTTCATGCCGCAATGCGGTCTGGCTCCGGGGTTTGTGGGCATCGCTGGTGCTGCCTTGGCGTCCGAGTTTGATGAGCTCGACAGCCTGCACATGCGCGTCGGAGCCCTGCCGCTTTATCCGACCAATGCGCTGAAATATAATCTCACCTGGTCCACCGACGGTCTGATCAACGAATATTGCAACCCCTGCGATGCGATCGTGAATGGCGAGCTGGTCAAGACCGCGCCGCTGGAAGATTATGAACGTCTGGGCCATGACGGTGTGGAATATGAATGCTTCAACACCTCGGGTGGTCTTGGCACCCTGCCCGAAACGCTGGCAGGCAAGGCGCGCGCCGTGTCCTATCGCTCGATCCGCTATCCGGGTCATTGCGACATCCTGAAACTGCTTCTGCATGATCTGGGGCTGGAACGTCGCCGCGATCTTCTGAAAGAGATCTTTGAAACCGCCCTGCCCCGCACCGACCAGGACGTGGTTCTGGTCTATTGCACCGCCAAAGGCCTGATCAACGGCCAGCTGCGCGAGAAAAGCCTGATCAACAAAAGCTTCGCCCGCCAGATCGACGGCGCCACCTGGAGCGCCATTCAGGTCACCACCGCAGCAGGCGTGCTGGGTGTCGTTGACCTGATGCGCACCGGCAAACTGCCCGCAAATGGCTTCATCAAGCAGGAACAGGTCAAACTGGACGACTTCCTGAACACCGAATTTGGTCAGCTGTACCGCGCCGGTGACGAAACCCAGAAACATATGGCCGCCTGAGAGAGATAAGATGAAAGACATGAACATGACGTCCGAAACCACCCTGTCGAACCTTGGCCTTGACCCCGCTGCCCTGAGCGGCGGGTCCCTGAAAGTGACCTCTCCCATTGATGGCCGTGTGCTGGCCGAACTGAATGAGATGGGTGCTGGTGAAATGGATGCGGTGATTGCCCGCGCCAAAGCCGCGTTCAAAGCGTGGCGCACCGTCCCTGCCCCGCGCCGTGGCGAACTGGTCCGCCTGCTGGGGGAAGAGTTGCGCGCCGCCAAGGATGACCTCGGTGCGCTGGTCAGCTGGGAAGCTGGCAAAATCACCTCCGAAGGTCTGGGCGAAGTGCAAGAGATGATCGACATCTGTGACTTCGCCGTGGGACAGTCGCGCCAGCTTTATGGCCTGACCATTGCCTCTGAACGCCCCGGTCACCGGATGATGGAAACCTGGCACCCGATCGGCCCGGTGGGTGTGATCTCGGCCTTCAACTTCCCAGTCGCCGTCTGGTGCTGGAACACGGCGCTTGCGCTGGTCTGCGGCAACCCGGTGATCTGGAAACCGTCCGAGAAAACCCCGCTGACCGCGCTGGCCTGCGCCAAGATCTTTGAGCGCGCATTGGCCCGATTTGAAGACGCGCCCGCGGATCTGTTGCAGGTTCTGGTCGGTGGTGCCGATCTGGGCAAAGCCCTTGTGGAAAGCGAAGATGTGCCGGTGATTTCGGCCACCGGATCGACCCGTATGGGCCGCGCCGTGGCGCCGATTGTGGCGGCGCGTTTTGGCAAATGCATCCTAGAACTCGGCGGCAACAACGCGATGATCGTTGGCCCCTCTGCCGATCTGGAAATGGCCGTGCGCGCCATTGTCTTCTCGGCTGTTGGCACCGCCGGTCAGCGCTGCACCACCCTGCGCCGCCTGATCGTACACAACTCGATCAAGGGCGATCTGGTTGCACGCCTCAAGAAAGCCTATGCGGGCCTGCCCATTGGCAACCCGCTGGAAGATGGCACCTTGATCGGGCCGTTGGTAGACGAAGCCTCGGGCAACGCGATGAGCAACGCACTAAAATCGGCTGAGGCCGAAGGTGGTGTGGTCTTTGGTGGCAACCGCGTGACCGAAAACGTCCCGGAAGGCGGCGTTTACATGCAGCCCGCCATCGTCGAAATGCCCGGCCAGAGCGCCACGGTGAAAACCGAAACCTTCGCGCCGATCCTCTACGTGATGGGCTATGACGCGTTTGGCGACGCGCTCGAGATCCAGAATGACGTGCCACAGGGGCTGTCTTCCTGCGTGTTCACCCTGAACATGCGCGAAGCCGAGCAATTCCTCTCGGCAGCCGGATCCGATTGCGGCATTGCCAACGTCAATATCGGGCCATCTGGTGCTGAAATCGGCGGAGCGTTTGGGGGCGAAAAAGAAACCGGTGGCGGACGCGAAAGTGGCTCGGACGCATGGAAAGGCTACATGCGCCGTCAGACCAATACGGTGAACTATTCGGATGAACTGCCGCTGGCCCAAGGCGTCAAGTTCGACATCTGATCGTCACTCCGCCTGCCCTTTGGGCGGTTCGACACAAACAAAACCCCCGCCGAAGTCACCTTCGGCGGGGGTTTCTGTTTAGTCATATAATAGAGTGCGCGTCACACCTGACTTGGCAACCACAGCACAATCGCGGGGAAAGCCACCAAAAGCGCGATGGTCACGGCATCAGCGATGAAAAACGGCGTCACACCCTTGAACACATCCTGCACTGTTAGATCATCACGCACACCCGCCACCACAAAACAGTTCAGCCCGATAGGGGGTGTGATCAGGCAGAACTCGGCCATTTTCACCACGAGGATCCCAAACCAGATCGCACACATCGGGCCTGACATGCCAAAGGCGCTGTCCGCCGCCGCCACCGCTTCGCCGCCATTCAGCGCCATCACGGCGGGGTAGACCACGGGCAGGGTCAAAAGCAGCATCCCGATCGCGTCCATGAACATGCCCAGCACCGCATAGGCCAGCAGGATCATCACGAGGATCAGCATCGGCGACATCTCCAGCGAAGTGATCCAGTCGGAAAACGCCCCCGGCAGGTCGGCGAACCCAAGGAAACGCACATAGACCAATACGCCCCAGATGATGGTGAAGATCATCACCGAGAGCTTGGCGGTTTCGAGCAATGCGTCTTTCAACTCCGACCAGCGCATCCCCTTCCAGACCGCCATGACAAAGACCACAAAGGCCCCAATCGCGCCCCCTTCGGTTGGCGTGCCCCAGGCGTCGCCTCCGAACGGGTTGTAGACAAAGAAGATGATGGTGATGACCACAAAGACGATGGGCAACGCGGGGGGCAGCGCCATAAAACGCTCTTTCCACGTAAAGCCGCTGACCGGTGGGCCAAAACCTTTGATCACCTTAGCGAGGCCGATGATCAGAAGCCCGTAAATCACCGCGGAAAACGCACCGGGAATGAAGCCCGCAAGCAGGAGCTTGCCCACGTCCTGCTCGACGATAATGGCATAGATCACGAGGATTGCGGAGGGCGGAATGAGGCTGGCAAGTGTGCCGCCCGCCGCCACCACGCCCGCCGCAAAGCGTTTGTCATAGCCGATTTTCAGCATCTCGGGGATGGCAATCCGCGCAAAGACCGCAGAGGTCGCGACCGAGGCCCCCGACACGGCGGCAAAGCCTGCCGTGGCAAAGACGGTGGACACGGCCAAGCCCCCCGGCACCCAGGCGAGCCAGCGTTTTGCCGCCTCAAACAGCGCCTTTGTCAGCCCGGCATAATAGGCGAGATAGCCAATCAGGATGAAGGTCGGGATAAGCGACAGCGCCTGCGATGAAATCTTTGAATGCGGCACCTGCCCCGCGGTTTTCACAGCGATGGTCAGCGCCTTGCCGAACCGCTCTGGCGCATAGCCGAACTTGGCCCAGAAGATCCAGACCAGCCCGATCATCCCTGCGGCGGCGGCGGCAAACGCCACGCGCATCCCCAGCACGACCATGACCAGCATACCGCCCGAGACGATCAGCCCAATATCAATCGGTTCCATCTGCCCGCCCCTTACTTGTCATGACCCGAGACATGCTCGGCTTCCATCGCGGCCATCGTGGCCGCATCGGCAATGAGGGGCACGGCGACAGGGTTGTCGGTGCCGGTGATGAAGGCCCGCCCATAGGCCCAGAGCTGCAACACAAGCCGCAGGCACAAAACGCCAAACGCCACCGGGGCGAGCAATTTGGCAGGCCAGAGCGGCAGGGAAATATCCATCGAACTGTCCGCACTAAACAAGGGGGCGGCAAGGTCGAAGCTGCGGTCGAAATGCGCCCAGCTGCCCCAGACCATGAAGGCCATCAGAAGCAGGATGACCGACGTGGTGACAAACTCGGCCATATACAGCGTACGGCCTTTCAAGGCCCCCACCAGCATGTCCATACGGATATGCCCGCCGTCACGCTGGGTGAACGAAATGCCCATGAAGGCAATCAGCGGCATCGCCTGTTCGATCCAGTCCACGTACCCGGGTACCGGCTGGTTCGCAAAATTGCGCCCACCTACGGAAATCACCGCAAGGATCATCAGGGAAAACACCGCCAGCCCGCTGAGAAGCGCCAGCCACCCTTCGAGCTTGTAAAGACGCTGATCAATCCGACTGAGCAGGCTTTGGTCGGTCAGGACAAGAGAGGATCCGGCCATGGGTCGCTCCGTATCTGTTGGGAAATCCGAAAAGGAAAAACCCCGCCCCGATCAGGGGGCGGGGCCGTTGGATCAGCTGCCGTTGGCGATCATGCCGGTCACAAGATCGTAAAGCTCTTGTGCGGGCAGACCGCGGGCAATGTTATCCTCGATCCAGGCTTTGGCAGCGGGGGCTGCGGCGGCATCCTTGAAGGCCGCGATTTCCGCGTCCGAGAAGGTCACCTGCTGAATGCCGCGCTCTTCCAGAGCCGGACCCCAGGCCACCATGGTTTTGTTGTTGTAGTTGTCGACATAATGGGCCAACGCCTCGTCGACCGAGCTCATCAGCGCGTCTCGATGCGCATCCGACAGGCTTTCCAGCGCGGGGATGTTCACCACAACCGGGCAATTCACGGTGCCGGGGTTCAGGTTGGTGGTCCACCATTTGCCATTTTCGATGGTGCCGAAAGACATATGGGCGTGGGGGGCAAAGCTCACGGCTTTGACGATCCCGCTGTCCATCGCCTGACGCACTTCGGTGGCCGACATCGAGGTGGGCACCGCGCCGATGGTTTCCATCGCCGCACCGATCCCGCCGGTGGCACGCACGCTTAGACCTGCAAAATCGGCCAGCGTGGAAGGCGCATCGCCCACACCCACAAGATTATATTGCGGCAGTGGCGACGGCATCAGCAGGGTTGCATCCCAACGGGCCAGATCCTTGACCGCCGCCGGGTGCTGATAGACCGCTTGCGACAGGGCAATCTCCTGCTCGAGCGAGCTTACGCCCAGAAACGGCAGTTCCAGAACGGTGATCGACGGGTTCTTGTCGCGGTGATAGCCCGCACAGAACTGCGCCATTTCAAAGGCACCAATCGAGATCCCATCGAGGTTCTCGCGGTTCTTCGACAGGCCACCATAAGACAGGTTCAGGGTAAATTCGCCGTTGGTCTTGGCGCTGACCAGTTCCGCCAGCTTTTCGACATGTTCGGTGAATGCCCGGCGTTTGCCCCACAGGGACACATTCCATTCGGTCGCCATGGCTTCGGTTGCAAAGGCAAGAGACAAGGCGGCGACGGCCACCCGGTTCAGAGTTCTGCGCATGATGTTCCTCCCAGATACATGCTTGATGTTATGCGGGGAGTATGGGCGATCTTTCTTTAGCAATCCATAACCGAATTTGCATATATCTCCCCCCCCGCCTGTGACGCCCCATAACGGGCGGTTTTTGAGATGTTTCAGACCGTTATCACCTAAGATAGTTCCCGGATACATCGGGCAAAAGCAAGGATGGGTCTTCTGTATTCACCAGAGGCATTATAAAGGTATTGGCATGACAGTTCACACTCCCCTCCCTTTTCTGGCCGTGGATGGTGGCGGAACGCGTTGCCGACTGGCGCTTTGTGACAGCACCGGGAAGATCCACGTTTTTGAAACCGGATCCGCCAATGTGACAACCGATTTCTCTGCCGCCGCGCGGGAAATTCGGCGTGGGATTGAGGGAGTGTCGCAGATCTCTGGGCTGGAGCCCGAAGCGATCTCCGCCCTGCCCGCTTATTTTGGGCTGGCAGGTATCACTGGCCCGGATAACGCTGCTGAAATGGCCAACGCCCTGCCCTTCACCCATATTCGCGTCGAAGATGACCGCCCCGCCGCCCTCTCTGGTGTGCTCGGTGGGCATGATGGGATGGTGGCCCATTGCGGCACCGGGTCATTTATCGCCGCACAGGATCGGGGGCAGATGCGCTTTATCGGTGGTTGGGGGCCGGTGCTGGGCGATATGGCCTCGGCGCAATGGGTCGGACGCCGGGCGCTGGCACGCTGCCTTGATGTCGTGGATGGGCTGGCGCAACCGTCGCCCCTGTCCGATCACATCCTGAACGAACGGAAAGGGTCCGCTGGCATTGTGCGCTTTGCAGCCTCTGCATCCCCCGCCGATTTCGGGCGCTACGCCCCATTGGTGACGCGCCATGCCGCAAAAGGATGCGCGCTGTCGATCGGGATCTTGCAAGACGCCGCCAACCAGATCGCCGCCACCCTGACCAAAATTGGCTGGACCGAAGGGACCAGGTTGTGCCTGACCGGCGGCATCGGCCCCTGTTATGCGCCCTATCTGCCCGCCCCAATGCAGGCCACCCTACACGACCCCGAGGGCACACCGCTTGACGGGGCCATCCTGCTGGCCCGGCGCTTTGCTGCCGAATTGGCAGAGCTGCGCCTCTCGAATGAAACCAATCGCCCTTGCTCACCCACCCGAATGCACTGAAAAGGCGCTAGAATGACCCAGATGGAAACGGTATGAGCGACATGAGCGGACCCAGCCTCACGATCCATGGCGGCATGATCTTTGACGGAGAGCAGCTCTGCGAAGGTTTGGCAGCCCGGTTTGAACGGGGTCAACTGACCGACCTCGCCCCCCAGTCCGACCTGCCGCCGTCTGAACAGACGCTGGACCTTGCAGGCGATATCCTGTCGCCGGGTTACGTGGATTTGCAGGTGAACGGTGGCGATGGGGTGATGCTCAACGACGCGCCGGATGTCGACACGCTCAGCCGCATTGCCCGCGCCCATCGCGGGCTGGGGGCGCAGATGATCCTGCCCACATTGATCACTGATACGGCCGAAAAGACCCGTGCCGCAATTGATGCGGCGACCCGCGCGGTTGAACGTGGGGTGCCGGGCATTGCCGGACTTCATTTGGAAGGGCCGCATCTGTCGATCAAACGCAAGGGTGCCCATGAGGCGCGGTTCATCCGCCCGATGGACGAGGATGACCTTCAAACACTTCTCGCAGCGGCCGAAGCTCTGCCCGTGTTGATGGTCACGCTGGCCCCGGAAAATGCCACCACGGATCAGGTTCACCGGCTGCACGAGGCCGGGGTGATTGTGTCCCTCGGCCATACCGACGCCGACTATGACACCTGTCAGGAATACGCCCGCGCGGGGGCCACCTGCGCCACACATCTTTTCAACGCCATGAGCCAGCTTGGCAGTCGCACACCCGGCTTGGTGGGCGCGGTTCTGGAAAACGAAGGACTCGCCGCCGGTTTGATCGCCGATGGGGTACATGTGCACCCGGCCACAATGCGCGCTGCATGGACCGCAAACCAACACCCTGACCGCAACCCCACCGATCCTACGGGACGGATATTTCTGGTCACTGACTCAATGGCCGTGGCGGGCACGGATAACCCGTCTTTTGAACTGGAAGGCCGGTTGATCAAACGCGAAGATGGGCGGCTGACGTTGGAAGATGGCACGCTGGCAGGAGCGGATCTTGATCTCACTCGCGCGGTGAAAGTGCTGACCCAAGAGGTGGGTGTATCGCTTGTAGAATCCCTTCTTGCCGCCACCACACACCCGGCTGCCCTGATCGGAAAAGACGTGTCACTTGCGGTGAAAAACCGCTCACGGATCGAAACCCTCATCCGTATTCGTGCCGATCTGGGTGGGGTATCTTGGCTGATGTCAACAAGATGACCCCTACGTCATTCTAATTTTAATTTATTAATTTCAATGTATTACAAACTACTAAAAAATTAGTTTGACACAGACCCCTGCCATGTGAATTCATAATGAAAGTCAAATAGCCAATGAGCTTGCCGACTTCAAAAACAATGGGAGGAGCAAAGATGCGCAAGTATCTTTTCTCCGCAGTCGCGGTGTCTGCCGTGGTTGCGGGATCGATGGGGTATGCCGACGAGGCTGCCGCACGCAAATGGATCGATGAGGAATTTCAACCCTCGGTCCTGAACAAAGACGAACAGCTGGCCGAGATGAACTGGTTCATCCAGGCGGCCGAACCCTTCAAGGGCATGGAAATCAACGTCCTGTCCGAAGGCATTCCCACGCATGGTTATGAAAGCGAAGTGCTGACCAAGGCGTTTGAGGAAATCACCGGCATCAAGGTGAACCACCAGATCCTTGGCGAAGGCGAAGTGGTGCAGGCGGTTCAGACCCAGATGCAGACCAAGCGGAACCTGTATGATGGTTATGTGAACGACAGTGACCTGATCGGCACACACTCGCGCCTGCAACTGGCCTATAACCTGACCGACCAGATGGCCGGCGACTGGGCCGCGACCACGTCCCCGACGCTGGATCTGGATGACTTCATGGGCAGCCAGTTCACCACCGGTCCCGATGGCGACCTTTATCAGCTGCCGGATCAACAATTTGCCAACCTTTACTGGTTCCGCAAAGACTGGTTCGACCGCGCTGACCTGCAAGAGGCGTTCAAAGCCAAATACGGCTATGACCTTGGCGTTCCGGTCAACTGGTCGGCTTATGAAGACATTGCCGAATTCTTCTCGAAAGATGTGAAGAACATCGACGGTGTCGATATCTATGGCCACATGGATTACGGCAAGCGCGCCCCTGACCTTGGCTGGCGTATGACTGACGCCTGGCTGTCGATGGCAGGTGCCGGCTCGAAAGGCGAACCCAACGGTGTGCCGATCGACGAATGGGGCATCCGCATGGAAGCCGGAAGCTGTAACCCGATGGGTGCCAGCGTGAGCCGTGGTGGCGCCGCAAACGGCCCGGCTGCGGTTTATGCGATCCGCAAGTGGGATGAATGGCTGCGCAACTACGCCCCGCCGGGCGCTGCCAGCTTTGACTTCTACCAGTCGCTGCCGGCCCTCAGCCAGGGCAACGTAGCGCAACAGATCTTCTGGTACACTGCGTTCACCGCCGACATGGTGAAGCCGCAATCCGAAGGCAACAACACGGTGGATGCCGATGGTAGCCCGCTGTGGCGCATGGCCCCCAGCCCGCATGGCCCCTATTGGGAAGAAGGCCAGAAGGTTGGTTATCAGGACGTTGGGTCGTGGACATTCCTGAAATCCACCCCGTCCGAGCGTGCTCAGGCCGCTTGGCTCTATGCCCAGTTCGTTGTGTCGAAAACCGTGGACGTGAAAAAGTCGCATGTGGGTCTGACCTTCATCCGTGACAGCTCGGTCAACCACGAAAGCTTCACCGAACGTGCCGGAAAACTGGGTGGTCTGGTCGAGTTCTACCGCTCGCCTGATCGTGTGGCATGGTCGCCGACCGGTGTGAACGTTCCGGATTATCCGAAGCTGGCCCAGATCTGGTGGCAGCAGATCGGTGACGTGAACTCGGGCGCCTTCACTCCGCAACAGGCGATGGATCGTCTGGCTGAGGAAATGGACATCACCATGGGTCGGATGCAACGCGCCGACGAACAAGCCAATGTCTATGGTGGCTGTGGCCCGCGTCTGAACGAAGAGAAAGACGCCGAATGGTGGTATGCCAATGGTGGCGCCAAACCACCGCTGGAGAACGAGAAACCGCAAGGCCAGACCGTCAACTATGACGAACTGGTAGCGCGCTGGTCTTCTCAGTAACCGGGTAAAATAACGGGGTCTCCCGTAGGTCGGGCATTCCGGTGCCCGACCTCTCTGCCCCAACCCTATATAAACCTCATCCCTGGGGGATGGGGCAGATTTCTCGAAGACATGGCCAGACGGCCACATCCACCATCGGCACATCGCCGGAAAGTCCTCTTACGATGACACTAGAACTTCACAACGTGACCAAACGCGTGGGCGCAAACCTGCATATCAAGGAAACATCCCTTGTGCTGGAGCCCGGTCACTTCAACGTCCTTCTTGGCGCCACCGGGTCTGGCAAGACCTCATTGATCAAACTGATGGCGGGGCTGGACCCGCTGGCCAGCGGCACGATCAAGATGGATGGGCAGGACGTCACGCGCCTCAGCACGCAGAAGCGCAATATCAGCCTCGTGCACCAGTTTTTCATCAACTACCCGCATATGACGGTCTATGAGAACATCGCCTCGCCCCTGAAGGTGGCTGGAATGGCGAAGTCCGAGATCCAGGGCCGGGTGGAAGAAGCCGCCGACATCCTGCAATTGCGCCCGATGCTGCATCGTCGCCCGCATGAGCTTTCGGGCGGTCAGCAACAACGCTGCGCCCTGGCGCGCGCCATTGCCAAGGAATCAAAGGCGGTGTTTCTCGACGAACCGCTTGCCAACCTTGATTACAAACTGCGCGAAGAACTGCGCGACCAGCTGCCCGACCTCTTTGCAGGGCGCGGCGCGGTGGTGGTCTATGCCACTTCGGAACCGGAAGAGGCGCTTCTGCTCGGCGGGAAAACCGCGCTGATGCAGGACGGGCGTGTGACCCAGTTCGGCCCGACCGCAGAGATCTATCGCAATCCCGAAAACGTGGACGCGGCCAGCGTGTTCTCCGACCCGCCAATCAACACCGCGCGCATTGAGAAGCGCGGGGATGCCGCCCATCTGGGCGACGTGAGCTGGACCCTGTCCGGCGTTGCGGCCTCACTGGCGGATGGTCCCTACACCATCGCCATTCGCCCGCATCACGTGCTGCCCCTGCCCTCTGACACCGCAAACGTGCGGATGCCGGGCGAAGTGCAGGTGACGGAATTGTCCGGCTCGGAAAGCTCGGCCCACTTCGAAATGGGACAAGGCAGCTGGGTGTCGCTGTCCCCCGGAGTACACCCCTATCAGGTGGGTGAAACCCACGAATTCTATATGGATCCCACGGCGTGCTTTGTCTTTGCACCCGATGGCTTCCGCGTGGCGTGAGGCGCAGACATGGCTAAAATCACTCTTTCCAACCTGCGACACAGCTACCTTCCCAACCCGTCGTCTGACGACGACTACGCGCTGAAGGAAATTGACCTCGACTGGAATGATGGTGGCGCCTACGCGCTGCTTGGTCCGTCGGGTTGTGGGAAATCGACGCTCTTGAATATCATCTCGGGGCTTCTGGTCCCCTCCGAAGGCCAGATCCTGTTTGACGGCGCAAACGTCACCGACCTGCCGCCGGATCAGCGCAACATTGCACAGGTGTTCCAGTTCCCGGTGATCTACGACACGATGAGCGTTTACGACAACCTCGCCTTCCCGCTGCGCAACCGTGGCCGGGACGAGAGCGTGGTGAACGAGCGGGTTATGGCGATTGCCGAGATGCTCGAACTGACCGAGATGCTCGATCAGAAAGCCGCGGGCCTCAGCCCCGACAACAAGCAGAAGATCTCGATGGGGCGCGGGCTGGTGCGTGAAGACGTGAACGTGGTGATGTTCGATGAACCGCTCACCGTGATCGACCCGCATCTGAAATGGAAGCTGCGCTCGAAGCTCAAAGAACTGCATCAGCGCGTAAAAGCCACGATGATCTATGTGACCCACGACCAGACTGAGGCGCTGACCTTTGCCGATCAGGTGGTGGTGATGCAGGAAGGCGAAGTGGTGCAAATCGGCACACCGGTTGAACTGTTCGACCGTCCCGCTCACACCTTTGTTGGCCATTTCATCGGCTCGCCCGGCATGAATGTCCTGACCTGCGAAGTGACGGATGGAACCGCCATGTTCGAGGGCCACGCGGTGACGCTGGAAGGGCCGATCACCGGCAACGCCCACGCCGCCAGCACTGGCCGGACCGAGATTGGCATCCGTCCGGAATTTGTCTCGATCGGCAAAACCGGCCTGCCCGCCACCGTGACCAAAGTGTCCGACGTGGGGCGGCATGTGGTGGTGGAATGCCACATCGGAGAACACCGCATCAACGCCATCACCGAAGGGGCTGCCCCCGCGAAAGGCGACGCCGTGCATCTGGAGTTCGCTCCGGATCAGACCCGACTTTATATCGACGGCTGGGTGGCAACCGAGCCCACCCCTGCCCTGCAAGCCACCGAGAAGGAGGGCTGAGACATGAAAACCGAAAACCAAAAGGCGTGGTTCTTTGTGCTGCCGGTGCTCTTGCTGGTCGCCTTCAACGCCCTTATTCCGATGATGACCGTGGTCAACTACTCGGTGCAGGAGACCTTTGGCGACAACGTGTTTTTCTGGCAAGGCCTTGATTGGTTTGAGCAAATCCTGCGGTCCGAGCGGTTCCACGCATCCCTTGGGCGGCAGTTCATGTTCACCTTCCTGATCCTGATCATCGAAGTTCCCTTGGGCATTGCCATTGCCCTTTCAATGCCGCGAAGTGGCTTCTGGGTGCCGGTCTGTCTGGTGCTGATGGCGCTGCCGATGCTGATCCCGTGGAATGTGGTCGGCGCGATGTGGAATATCTTTGCGCTGCCGGATATTGGCCTGCTGGGGTATTTCCTGAACCACGTACTTGGCATCCACTATGACATGACGCAGGATCCGATTGCCGCCTGGGTGACGATCATCACCATGGACGTATGGCACTGGACTTCGCTTGTGGTGCTTCTGTCCTATGCAGGCCTCGTGTCGATCCCGGACGCCTATTATCAGGCGGCCAAGATTGACGGCGCATCCAACTGGTCGGTGTTTCGCTTCATCCAACTGCCAAAGATGAAAACCGTGCTGACCATCGCCATCCTTCTGCGCTTCATGGACAGTTTCAACATCTACACAGAGCCGTTTGTTCTGACCGGAGGCGGGCCCGGCAACTCGACCACGCTTCTGTCCATCGATCTGGTAAAAATCGCACTTGGTCAGTTTGACCTTGGCCCTGCCGCCGCGATGAGCCTGATCTACTTCGCAATCACCCTTCTGGTCAGCTGGCTGTTCTACACGCTGATGACCAAAGACGACCTGAACTGAGGACCTGATCCATGCAAAAACGATCGATCGTCCCGATCCTCTATATCCTTTTCCTGATGCTGCCGATCTACTGGCTGGTGGCGATGAGCTTTAAGACAACCAACGAGATCCTGTCGGGCTTTTCCCTGTTCCCGCAGACCTTCACGCTGGACGCTTACCGGACGATCTTTACCGATCCGACCTGGTATTGGGGTTACATCAATTCGATCCTTTACGTGTCGATCAACACGGTGATCTCGGTGGCCGTGGCCCTGCCGGCGGCCTATGCGTTCTCGCGTTATCGCTTTCTTGGCGACAAGCAGCTGTTCTTCTGGCTGCTCACCAACCGGATGGCCCCGGCAGCAGTGTTTGCCCTGCCCTTCTTTCAGCTTTATTCGGCAGTGGGCATCTTTGACACCCACCTTGCCGTGGCGCTGGCGCATTGCCTGTTCAACATCCCGCTGGCGGTGTGGATTTTGGAAGGCTTCATGGGCGGTGTGCCCAAGGAGCTGGATGAAACCGCCTATGTGGACGGCTATTCCTTCCCGCGGTTCTTTGTCACGATCTTCATTCCGTCGATCAAGGCAGGGGTCGGTGTGGCTGCGTTTTTCGCCTTCATGTTCTCTTGGGTCGAGCTTCTGCTCGCCAAAACCCTGACCGCGGTGGCCGCAAAACCGATTGCCGCCACCATGACCAAAACCGCCTCCTCTGCGGGGTATGAGCTGGGCCTGCTTGCAGCAGCCGGCACATTGACAATCATTCCGGGCGCAATTGTGATTTATTTCGTCCGCAACTACATCGCGAAGGGCTTCGCGATGGGGAGGGTGTGATGCTTTCATGGATGGCCTGGACTTGGCCCACAGCACTTGTTTTCATTGGGATTTTCACCGCAATCGGCGTGCTGATCGTGCTGGAAATCCGCAACCCCGGAGGCGATGAACGCCAAGGTGTGCTGCGCCTGACCACCACGCGAGGAGACCGTCTGTTCATCTCGCTTCTGGGCACCAGCTATATCTTCCTCGCCTGGCTTGGCCTCATTGGCATGCCGCTCTGGGGGCCGCTGGCGCTGTCGATCTGCTGGGGGATCTTCTGCTTCTGGAAGGTCTGACCCCACCCAAACCGGAAGATTCTTTGCATCTTCTAAAAAATTAGTTTTGGAAATATCTGACCTCAGGTTAGGATGGCCAAACGCAATTCTGATCCGGACCCGATACCCCGATGCGACGCAAGAAACAGGACAATTCGCTGCTGACCGAGGTTGAGCTCGAATTCATGACCGTCATCTGGGAAACCGGCGGCGGCACGGTGCACGAGATATTGGCCGAGCTGAACAAGGATCAGGAGCGCGCATATACCTCGGTGGCCACGGTTTTGAAAATCATGACCGAAAAGGGATTTCTGACCAGCGGACGTAAAGACCGTGCGCTGGTTTACCACCCGGCCATTCCCAAGGCAGATTACCAGAAAACAACACTAAAAAATCTTTCGAGCAAACTATTCAACGATACGCCCGCCGCATTGGTGGCGCGTCTGGTGGATGATGAAGAGGTAACGAACGATATGCTGGAAGAGATGCGTACGTTGCTGAACGAAAGGTTGGGGGACCATGGAAGCTGAAGTCTGGCTGAACACCTATCTAGATCTGAACCTTCTTGTGATTGCCGGAACGGCGATCTGGTTCGGGTTGCGATGGGGAATTGCCCGGACATCGCTGAACTCTGCTTTCCGCCCGCAATTGCGCCTTCTGAACGCGCTGACGGTGTTTCTCGCCCTGACGCCCCTTCTGGCGCTGGCGCTGACCACATGGATTGTGACCCGCCCGCCGAACCTGTCGGACATGCTGGTGTCGCAATACCTGCATGGCAATGTGAGCATATCCGCCAGCACGTTCGAAACCATTCTGGGCCTGCGCGAAGATTTCGTGCGCGAAATGATCACCGGACAGGCGCTTTGGGCACAGGTTTTGACCGGCGTGCTGATGGTGGGCACCGTTCTGGTAACGCTCCAGGTTATCGTCTCGATTCTGCGCTTGCGCCACGGGCTGAAACACACCCATCTGTACAAACGCATCGGCCATGTTGACCTGCTGATCAGCGACACCGCCCGCGTGGCTTATTCCACCCGTGGCCTCCTGCGCCGCTATGTTGTACTCCCCGCACCATTGCTGCTGGATGCTGAAGACCTGCGCCTGACCATCGCGCATGAGCTGCAGCACTTCCGTCAACGCGACGTGGAATGCGAGTTTCTCTTGGAAACCCTGCGGCCGTTCACATTCTGGAACCCGTTTTTCTTCCTGTGGCGCCGTCAGGTCCGCATGCTGCGTGAATATGCCTGTGATCAGGCGCTGATAGCCCGGCACCGGATGGATGCCCGCGCCTATTGCGAATGTCTGATCCGCGCCTGCGCCAAAGCGGCCCAGGAACCCGTTTTCTTCACCCGGACCACCCCTGCCGTGGCACTCGTGGACCGGCGTGAAACCCGCTACAATTCGAGCTTGCGCAATCGTATTCTGGCCGTTGCCGCCGTCGAAGAAGACCACGGCAAGGATCATGGCCCGCTCTGGCTGTTCCTCAGCGGTTGCCTGATCAGCGCTGTGATTATCACCATGCTCTTGATGCAACGCCCCGGAGACTGGAGCCACGACCGCATTATGCTGTCGACCATCGTGAACCTTGAACGGATGGCCAACCGACAAAACACCTTCCAAAGCCCGCTCATGGGCGCAGGAGAGGGCATGAGCCTGCCACAGGCGAAGTGACCCCCTGCCCCACTGAAACGCGCCTGAAGGGGCTTAGAGGCGCGCGCCCAAAGCAGATACCCAAAAGACACAAAAAGAAAAACCGGAGCGCGTAACGCTCCGGTTTACTGTTTTCAGCAAGCCATCCTTTGGCAGCGGATCAGCTGATCCCGCCCATGCAGAGGTATTTCAGCTCAAGATAATCATCCATGCCGTATTTCGACCCTTCGCGACCAAGGCCGGATTGCTTGACGCCACCAAAGGGTGCCACCTCGGTTGAGATCAGCCCGGTGTTGATACCAACCATGCCGGTTTCCAGCCCCTCGGCCACGCGCCAGACGCGGGCGAGGTCATTGGCATAGAAGTAACCTGCCAGACCGAACTCGCTGTCATTGGCCAGCGCAATCACCTCTTCCTCGGTGTCGAACTTGATCAGCGGCGCAATTGGTCCAAAGGTTTCTTCATGCGAGACTTTGGCCGTGGCGGGCACATCCGCAATCAGGGTCGGTTCAAAGAAGGTGCCGCCCAGACGGTTGCCGCCCGTCACTACACGCGCGCCCTTGGACACGGCGTCTGACAGGTGCTCTTCCACCTTGGTCACGGCGGCCTCGTTGATCAGCGGACCGGTGGTCACGCCTTCGTCCATACCGTTGCCGGGTTTCAGCGCGGAAATGGCGGCCGAGAGCTTCTTGGCAAAGGCATCATAGACCCCGGCCTGCACGTAGATCCGGTTGGCGCAGACGCAGGTCTGACCGTTGTTGCGGAATTTGGCGATCATCGCGCCGTCGACTGCGGCATCCAGATCGGCGTCGTCAAAGACGAGGAACGGCGCGTTGCCACCCAGCTCCAGCGACATCTTCTTGATCGTATCTGCCCCCTGACGCATCAGGATCTGCCCCACACGGGTCGAGCCGGTAAAGGTGATCTTGGCCACTTTCGGGTTGGCACACATCTCCTGCCCGGTTTCCGCGGCCTTGGAGTTGGTCACCACGCTGAAGACACCCGCAGGCACACCGGCACGTTCCGCCAGCACCGCCATGGCGGTCGCGGACAGCGGAGTGAGTTCCGCCGGACGCGCCACAAAGGAACAGCCCGCTGCCAGAGCAGGCGCGACCTTGCGGGCGATCATTGCGTTGGGGAAGTTCCATGGGGTAATCGCCCCCACCACGCCCACCGGCTGTTTCAGAACAACAATGCGCTTGTCCGGCTGGTGGCCGGGGATGGTGTCGCCATAGACGCGCTTGGCCTCTTCCCCGAACCATTCGATGAAGCTGGCACCATAGGCGATCTCGCCCTTGGCTTCGGCCAGTGGCTTGCCCATTTCGGCACAGAGGATGGTGCCCAGATCGTCCTGCGCCTCCATCATCAGCTCGTACCATTTACGCATGACCGCCGCGCGTTCCTTGCCGGTCTTTGCCGCCCAGGCTTTTTGCGCCACATAGGCGCCATCGATGGCCTCTTGCACATCGGCAATCGAGCAATCGGTGACATTGGCAATCACGTCGCCGGTCGCCGGGTTGGTCACGGCAAAAGTGTCGCCCTCCCGCCATTCGCCATTGATATAGGCGCGGGTTTCCAGAAGGGTTGGATCGTTCAGTTTCATTGGGTCAGACCCCTTTCAGAGTTTCGCCTGCACGGCTTTTATGGACGCTTCCAGAATGTCCATGGCTTCCCCCATCACCTCGTCCTGAATGGTGATCGGCGCCAGAAAACGCACAACGTTCCCATATGTCCCGCAGGTGAGCAAGATCAGATTGCGCGTAAGAGCTTCTGCCCGCACCGCATTGGCAAAATCCGCGCTGGGAACCCCGTCCTTGGTGTTGAACTCCGCCGCGATCATGAAGCCGGGACCACGAATGTCGACCAGTTCCGGCACCTCGGCGCGGATCGCTTCAAGGCGCTGTTTAAGACGCGAGCCCAGCTCGTTGGCCCGTGCGCACAGGTCTTCCTCTTCGATGACGTCCAGCACCGCATTGGCCGCCGCAATTCCCAGTGGGTTGCCACCATAGGTGCCGCCCAGACCACCCGGATTGGCTGCGTCCATGATCTCGGCTTTACCGGTGACAGCGGCCAGCGGCAGACCACCAGCCAGACCTTTGGCCATGGTGGTCAGGTCTGCGGCCACGTCATAGTGCTCCATCGCAAAGATATGCCCGGTGCGGGCAAAGCCGGTCTGCACCTCATCGGCAATCATCACAATGCCATGCTCATCACAGAGCGCACGCAACCCGCGCATCAGCTCGGCCGGGGCCGGATAGAACCCGCCTTCGCCCTGAACCGGCTCAAGGATGATCGCCGCCACCCGGCCCGGATCGAGGTCGGATTTAAACAGCGCGTTGATCGCCTTCATCGCATCCTCGGTCGACACCCCATGCAGGTCAATCGGGAACGGGACGTGGTAGACATCCGGCATCATCGTGCCAAAACCCGCCTTGTAAGGCTGCACCTTACCGGTCAGTGACATGCCCATGAAAGTACGGCCATGAAAGCCACCACCAAAGGCAATCACCGCCGGACGACCGGTGGCCGCACGCGCCATTTTCACCGCGTTTTCAACGGCCTCGGCGCCGGTGGTCACAAAGATCGTCTTTTTCTCGAAATCCCCCGGAACAGCCGCGTTCAGCCGCTCGCCCAGACGGATGTAGTTCTCGTAGGGCAGCACCTGATGGCAGGTATGGGTGAACCGGCCCAGTTGCTCCTCGACAGCGGCCATCACCTTGGGGTGACGGTGCCCGGTGTTCACCACGGCAATGCCGCCAGCAAAATCGATATAGCGATTGCCTTCGACGTCCCACACTTCGGAGTTTTCCGCCCGGTCTGCATAGACCTGCGTCATCATCCCCACGCCACGGGCAATGGCGCCATCACGCCGCTTGGCGACATCTGCATTTGTTGTCCCAGTCATGTCATGTCACTCCTTCATGACCAGCCCCAAGGGGCCAAATTCAAAATCTGAATGAGTTTGGGCGATTTTGGATCAGGAAAAAAGTCTGTTTATGCATCCCCCTACCCTATTGATATTAAAAGGGTGATGCCTAGAATGTTCACTATGATGAACACTCAGAACACCCCGGCTGACCCGTCCTCTGAAATCGATCTTGGCCCACGCCTGCGCTATGTGCGCGAACAGGCGGGGCTGTCACAACGGGCGCTCGCCAAACAGGTGGGCGTGCCTAACTCCACGATTTCATTGATAGAATCTGGCAAAATGAACCCCTCTGTCGGGGCGCTGAAGCGGGTGCTCGATGGGATCCCCATTGGCCTTAGTGAGTTCTTCTCGTTTGCCCCCGACCCCGATCGCAAGGTGTTCTTTGCCGCTGAAGAGCTGAAAGAGATCGCCAAAGGCAAACTTTCCTTCCGTCAGGTGGGTGAAAACCTTCTGGGTCGCAGCCTGCAAATCCTGCACGAAACCTATGCGCCAAACGCCGATACCGGTGCGCGGATGTACGAACATGATGGCGAAGAAGGGGGTGTGGTGATTTCCGGACGGATCGAGATCACCGTGGGCGCAGAGCGCAAGATCCTCGGCCCCGGAGATGCCTATCTCTTCGACAGCCGCCGCCCCCATCGCTTTCGTCAGGTTGGACCCGAGCCCTGTGTGATCGTCAGCGCCTGCACCCCGCCGACCTTCTGACAAAACGGGGTTAGCCCCCCTGCCCGTCCACCGACAGGACATAACTGGTGCTGCGTCCACCCGCAGTTTCCCGCGCCAAAATCCCACGGCCCACCAGATCATTGATGTCCCGCAACGCCGTGTCTGACGAGGTTTTGGTGATCTTGGCCCATTTCGAACTGGTCAGCTTGCCTTCAAATCCATCCACCAGCCGGTTGATCATCTCCTGCTGACGGGGGTTCAAAACTTCACCCTTCAGGGTCTCCCAGACCCGCGCCTTGTCCAGAACCGTAGCCAAAATCGCCTCGGCCCCGTCAAACGCCCGCCCCAGACAGTCGAGGAACCAGATCAGCCAGTCAGTGATTTCCACGCCACCTTTCTGCACCTGTTCCAGCACCGTGTAATAGGACGCGCGATCGGCCCGGATCTGCCCCGACATGCTGTAAAACCGCTGCGCGGTGCCTTCGGACCGGGCCAAGGCCATATCCGCAATCGCCCGTGCAATCCGTCCGTTGCCATCCTCGAATGGATGGATGGTGACAAAATGCAGATGAGCTATGGCAGCTTTCAACACGCCATCCAGATCCTGTTCCGCCTCAAACCAGTTCAGAAACCGCGTCATTTCATCTGGCAGTCGCGCCGCATCGGGTGCAATGAAATGTACCTTTTCGCGCCCATATGGGCCTGAAATCACTTGCATCGCCCCGGTGCTTTCCGGGCGCCAATCGCCGACCGTGATCCGCGTCATACCGCTATGGCCGGTGGGAAACAGCGCCGCATGCCAGGCAAACAAACGCTCTTTTGTCAGAGGGCGCGCAAAGTTCTGGGTCGCGTCCAGCATCATTTCGACCACGCCATCCACATTGCGATCCACGGGCAAGACCCCACCAATATCGATGCCGAGGCGTTGCGCGATGGATGATCTCACCTGGGCTTTGTCCAGATGTTCCCCTTCGATTTCGCTCGATTTGGTGACGTCTTCCGTCAGCATTCGAAGCACCGCCTCGGCCTGCAGATCAAAGCCGAGCGCTTCCATTCGTCCAACCAGACGCCCCTGACGATGGCGGACCTGCGCCAAACGCTCGGTGATCTTTTCAGCGTCCCATTTAAAGCTGGGCCAGTCTGGTTTTTGATGGATATACTGCATATTCACCGCACTTTCTGCTGCGATACTGGCAGGTAATCCCCGCAGGAGCAAGAATTTCCCCTGCAATTCATGCGGTGATAATTCATCGTAATCTCCGCAATCGTTCTTGGAAATAAGATCACCTATTTGAAAATTAGTCCCTAACATTGCCTAAAGTGACCCATTTGAACTGAATACCGCCCAAATCACGGACGCATCAAATGCCGTATGTGAACGAAAGATCGAAGTGACAATGTCCTGAGATCAAACTCGAGATCCCTTTGGTCATTTAACTTACCATCGTCCTCACTCAGGCAGCGCTCTCCTCGCTAAGGAATTGTTCACGTCTGTCTGCAAAAGTTCACAACTGTGAACTCCCCTGCCCCAGGTTTTGGCCCGATGTTTGTCCCAAGGTTTGGCACGGCAAGTTCACAGCTGTGAACTACGCCGCATCCTTCCGCATCAAAGCCATCACCATTGGTCCACAGGAAAACGCACCAAGTGCCGCTTTGGAGCTGAGGTTTCTCAAATACCCACCGGGTGAACGAATATCCGCAAACCGTTCCAGCATCGCCGCCACGACAACCGCAGCTTCTTCCGGCCCCATTTCCCTGCGCGCCTCATCCCAGGCAGACGGCGAAATCCCCATCATTGGTCGCACGACATCCGCCGCGCGAACAAGTTCATGCCAGTGTCGGATGGCACCATCGGAATAGGTTTGAATTTCTGGGCAGGATGCCAACACAAGCCCCAACGGTACATTTGGTAATTTGTGTTTATCCTCCGGTTCTTCATTCTCGTCCCCGACTTCGTCACACGCTTCGGTCAGTTTCGTCAGATCACCCGCCGCCGCTTTCGCTTTTTCTAAGTGGAGTTCAGAATCATAAGAGTCTTTATTTGAATTCTGAATGTGCTGCTCAGATGTAACATCATTGGTGCTCATATCTTCTGTAACAGACGGGTCCAGTGCGGTACGTGCATCATCCAATGCAGCCTTCAGATCCGCCTCCAGCGCCCCCAAATCCTCAATCGACAATTTGCGGCGAAGCGCGCGGGCTGTGAGGCGCGCCAGGTCCGAGCAGGCATCCCAGAACGGCAGGTCAGGACGCGTCTCAGCGCCGTATTCCGCCAACCCCGCCAGATCGCGCCGCATCAGGCTTACCATCTCTCTCAAGCGCTTCAGGCGGCCCTCAGCGGCACGGATCGCCTCAGCGGCACCGCAGAACTCCTGAAAGCGGGTGGCAAGCGGCGTGAGGTCAAACCCAAAGGCCACCTTATCGTCGCCATACCGCCGCGCATAGCGCTTCCCGTTGGGACTATCGCGACGAATGATCACGCCAGCTGCCACCAAATGCGCCAGATGCCGGCGCATGGTCGAGCAGGGCATGCCATTGAGCCGCTCACAAATGGAACGATTGGAAGGGTGCACCACCAAATCACTGTCATTTCCCCCCAGGATCGTCGCCTGATGAAAGCTGACCAGCGCCTGAAGCACCGTCATATCCCGGTCAGAAAGCCCAAATGCGGTCCGCCCAGCGGACAGTTCGCGCAACGCTTCCCATTTATTCACGCCATTGGGCGGCAATTCCGCCCCGGCATGAACCTGATGCTGCAAATGCGCAGCCTCTACCATTCGCCGAAACGGCGTTACAGGTGTGTAATTCATCATTTTTCATCACGGAGACAAAGAAAATCCGGCCCGCGAATCACTTTGGACTTGCGGATTTAGGCCACGGACTCTAGCTTGAAGATGCTAAAAACAGTCAGGGTCTCGTGGAGTGTCGTCTTTGCGGGACCTTTTCTTTTGCCTTATCGTGCCTCCTTTTCTGCTCTTTTCCTCAATCTTCGCCGCGCTGAAGCCAGCGCTCGTGAAGCTCGTCAATCAATGTTTGCGCCTCGCGCTCCACCCAATCTGCAAACCCGCCGCCCTCAAGCGACAGGGTGACGCCCTTGGCGCTACGCTTGATCGCACCGCCGCGCGCACCGGCCACAGTCAGCGGACGGGTAGGGGAGGGGTCTTTGCCATTCGACTTCTTCTCAGGCTTGGCAGCTTGCCCAACGGCCTTGACCACCGCCTCGAAGGCGAGAAGCGAGGGATCGTTGTCCACCCCTCCGTCTTCGGTCAAACGCGCCACAGCAGCCTGATCGCGGGTGTCATGCGCGAGGCCAATCAGACGGTCCAGACTGGCGCCGGTTTCTTTGATGGAACGCCCCAAGGCCTCCCACCGGGGGCGCCCAATGCCATGGGCAGGGCCAATGGCGCGGATCAGATCCTCACCCACCGCATCCACCACCGACATCGCCATCGAGATCGCGCTTTTGGTCACGGTCAGCACTTCGGCCACCTGTGACTGGTTTCCGAACCCGGAACTGACCAGCGCACGGGCGAGCAGGGCTTTTTCAATGAAACTCAGGTCGCGCCGCGCCATGTTTTCCGAGATCTGCGCCCGCAAGGCCGCATCATCATCCATGCTCGCCACCAGCGCACGCACCTTGTCGACCTTATGCGACAGGCGGATCGCCTCTAGTCGGCGACGCCCATAGATCAACAGATAGCGATCAGGATCCTGAGGATTGCGCCGCACCAGGATCGGCACGGTCTGACCGTTGGTATCGATCGCATCGCGCAGATCCGCCACGTCTTCCGGGGTCAACCGGTCGGCAGGGCGCATGTCATCAATCGCCGCGGGGTCAAGCTCCCACACATGATGGGCATCAACCGCATCACGGGCCGAGCGAAGCGCACGGTTCGAGCTCATCATCGTGCCCGCAGAATTGCCGGACGGAGTGGCCGCCGGGGCAGGGGGGGCCGATTGCATCCCCGCTGAGGCAAGATTGTCCAGAAGGGACATGCGCTTTTTCCTGCTGCTCGTCATCTGCGCTTCTCCTTTCGGTTCACGACCAGCCCCGATAGGGTGGTCATTTCCATTCAAATCAGACCCTAAACCGGCCTGTAGACACTTATTCAGCCGTTACTCCCGCCCCCAGGTCTTCTGGATCAGGTCGGCAATTTCGTCGTTCACCGCATTCAGGCTTTCGATGGCCCGGTCATAGGTGGATCGGGTGAACGCGCTGCGCTCTACCTCGTAAAGCGTTTGCTTGGTCAGGCCCGCATCGGAAATGGCGGTGGATTTCAACATCGGCGCATTGAGCACCTTGTCGCCATACATGGTCCGCAAAAAAGCTACGATTCGGTTTTGCGGCGCGTCGGCGGGTTCATATCTTGTTAACAAATAGCGCATCCAGTCGTGGGACATGTCTGCACCGCTTTCGGCGATCACATCCATCAGATCTGCGGTCATGCGCAGGAACTGCGACATCGACATCACGTCGAGCATTTCCGGGTGAATCGTGACCAACACTCCGGTGGCCGCTGAAAGCGCCGACATGGTGAGGAAACCCAACTGGGGCGGGCAATCGATCACCACCACGTCATAATCGCTATCGACCTGTGTTAGAGCCTCTTTTACGCGGAAAAAGAACAGCCCCGCCTGTCCCTGCGCCAAGGCACGGGGGGTCTCGTGCTCAAACTCCATCAACTCTAGGTTGCCGGGAATAAGGTCGAGATTGGGGATGTAGGTCTTGCGGATTACATCTGCGATGGGCACCGGATCGTCGTAACGAATCGCGTCATACAGCGTGCCACCTTCGGTCAGGTCAAATTCGGGCTGCACGCCATGCAACGCGGTCAGCGAGGCCTGCGGATCGAGGTCGATCGCCAGCACCCGATAGCCCTTGAGCGCAAGACGTTGCGCGAGATGGGCCGAACTGGTGGTTTTACCGGACCCGCCCTTGAAGTTCATCACGCCGATGATCTGCAAATGATCGCCGTCACGGCGTCCGGGCAGGTAGTCTCCGGGTTTGCGCGCGGTTTTTTCGAGCAATACCCGCAATTCCTGGATGTCCGCGACAGAATAAATGCGGCGATTGCCGGGGGTCAGTTCGGGCGAGGGGCCCTTGCCATCCAGATGCAGCTTGCGCAGATAGCTATCATTCACGCCCAGAAGCGTCGCAGCTTCGCCCGAAGTGAATTTGCGCATTTCCTTGGACGCATCAGGCGGAAACAGGCTCTCACGCTGCGCATGAAGCTGCTGGGCCAGCCATTCCGAATGCTGACGAATGACCCCATTCAGGTCTTCATGAGGAGTATCTGGATCCAAAAGTACCGGTTCCATATGCCTGTCTTTCTCTGCCCGAAACGGCCTTTTTGGCGCGGTAACGGTATGCCCGCCGGGGCGGGTGCTCGTGTCTGCTGACCACGTCGCGGAAGATTAGAATGCTCCAACCCAAACGCGGGCAGCGATGGTGCCGTTTTTCGTGACGCCCGGATCTGCCTGTGTCATGTTGGGTCCAATCTCTGGACCCCGTGACGGGGCAGGGGGGTCTGTGTCGATATGCTCCGACGATCAGACCGTGTTCACGGAAATTGGCGTTTATTGCCTCTTTTCCGTGACTATTGCCCCGCAGGTGGGATTCGTGCAAGGAAATTCTACATTTGGTGGGCAATTTGCGCCGGGATACCAGACAGATAGGCCGATTTTCCCATTATTGCAGGGATTCCATTGCCCCAAAAGCCTGATACGATGCGGCAGGAGGGGGCGCATGTTTGTACGCTTGGAGAAGATAAACCCTGAAAAACGGCAGCGGCGCTACTACAAGATGCGAGTCGCCCGGACCCTGTTTGGCCGCTGGTGCGTGATCCGCGAATGGGGGCGGATCGGGCGCGCCGGAGGACAAATGCGCACTGATGATGCCCCAAACCAAGCGGCCGCTGAGGCCGCGTTGACCCAACTTTGCACCGAGAAATGCCGGAAGGGATACCTGCAAATCAGGGCAGGTTAGAGCCTATTTCTCCCAATCCATCACCACTTTGCCTGCCTCACCGGACAGCATTGCGGCAAACCCGTCCTTGTAATCATCGATGGAAATCCGATGGGTGATTAGGTCGGTCAGGTCCAGCCCCGATTGCACCAGAGCAATCATCTTGTACCAGGTCTCAAACATCTCGCGCCCATAGATGCCCTTGACGGTGAGCATCTTGAAGATGATCTCATTCCAGTCGACGGCAAAGGCTGTGGGGGCGATGCCAAGCAGGGCGATCTTGCCGCCATTGTTCATCCGCGCGAGCATCTGGCGCATGGCGGGGGCCGCGCCGGACATTTCCAGCCCCACGTCAAAACCTTCGGTCATGCCGATCTCATCCATCACGTCACGCAGCACCTCCTTGTCCACGTCGACCACATGCTGCACCCCCATTTTGCGAGCAAGATCAAGCCGGTAGGGGGCGATGTCGGTGATCACCACTTTGCGCGCGCCCACTTTCTGCGCCACCAGAGCGCCCATGATGCCGATGGGACCGGCGCCCGTGACCAGCACATCTTCACCCACCAGATCGAAACTCAGCGCCGTGTGCACGGCATTGCCGAGCGGATCGAAGATCGCGGCGATCTCGTCCGGGATATCATCGGGAATTGGCACCACGTTCGCTTCGGGAATGCACACATATTCGGCAAAGGAACCGGGGCGGTTCACACCCACGCCCAACGTGTTGCGGCACAGATGCCCGCGACCCGCGCGGCAGTTGCGGCAAATCCCGCAGGTCACATGACCTTCTCCCGACACGCGTTGACCGATCTTGAATTTGGTTGCGGCCTTGCCGGTATCGACGATCTCGCCACAGAATTCATGCCCCACCACCATCGGCACGGGCACGGTCTTGGCGGACCATTCATCCCATTTCCAGATATGGACATCGGTGCCACAAATCGCGGATTTCTTGACCTTGATGAGGACCTCATTGTCACCGGGTTCCGGCACCGGCACATGTTCCATCCACAGCCCTTCTCGGGGATGGGCTTTCACAAGGGCTTTCATTTCGTTGCTCATGTGATGATCTCCATATCGCGGCCCACTTCGATGAAGGCGTCGATGGCGCGGTCAAGCTCTTCGCGGGTCAGCGCCGCGGACATCTGGGTGCGGATCCGGTCCTGACCCTTTGGCACCACGGGGAAAGAAAACGCCGCCACATAGACACCTTTCGCATCGAGCCGCGCCGCCATGTCCTGTGCCAGCTTCGGGTCACGCAGCATCACCGGAATGATCGGGTGTTCACCGGGCAAGAGGTCAAATCCGGCCTCGGACATGCGAGCACGAAAATGCGTGGCGTGATCCATTAGCACCTCGCGCCGCTCGGTCGAGGCCTCAAGCATGTCGAGCACCTTGATTGAGGTCTGTGCAATCACCGGGGCAAGCGTGTTGGAGAAAAGGTAGGGGCGGGAGCGTTGTCGCAGCCAATCCACCACCTCGGCCTTGCCGGATGTATAGCCCCCGGACGCGCCGCCAAGCGCTTTGCCGAGCGTGCCGGTAATGATATCCACCCGGTCCATCACGCCGCAATGTTCCGGCGTGCCGCGGCCAGTTTCCCCCATGAAACCAACGGCATGACTGTCATCCACCATGACCATCGCACCGTATTTCTCGGCCAGATCACAGATTTCATTCAGATTGGCGATATAGCCATCCATCGAGAAAACACCATCGGTGGCGACCATCTTGAACCGCGCGCCGGCGGCGTCTGCTTCTTGCAGGCAGCGTTCCAGATCCGCCATGTCGGAATTGGCGTAGCGGAAGCGTTTCGCTTTGCACAGCCGCACCCCGTCAATGATGGACGCATGATTGAGCGCATCCGAGATGATCGCATCCTCTGGCCCCAACAGGGTTTCAAACAGCCCTGTATTGGCGTCAAAACAGCTGGAATAGAGGATCGTGTCCTCCATGCCCAGAAAGCGTGAGATCCGCGCCTCAAGTTCCTTGTGCTCTTCCTGCGTGCCGCAGATGAAGCGTACCGAAGACATGCCGTAGCCATAGCGACTGAGTGCGTCGCGCCCCGCTTCGATCAGCTCTTCGTTGTCGGAAAGCCCCAGATAGTTGTTGGCGCAGAGGTTGATCACTTCACGGCCCGAAGCAAGCCCCACGGTGCCCGCCTGTTTCGTGGTGATGACGCGCTCGGATTTGTAAAGCCCGGTCTCGCGCAGAGTATCAAGCTCGCTGCGGATATGGGACAGAAATGACGGGGAAGAGGACATGAACACTCCGGATCAGGGGATGATGGTTTCTCTGATGCTCCTATGTTCAGGCCCATTGCGCAAGTGGAGGTGCCATGGGCTTTTGAAATACCGCGGATCACGTCTATTGATGGATGGGAGGAGAGGGGGAGGGGAAACGCGGGGAGTATCCGCATTGCGCATCACCACCCGGATCCGAATTCTTGCTCAAAAACTGGAAAAAAGCTATCATCCTTGGATTGATATAAATTTTAGGGAGGGTTTGTTATGAAACTGTGGATGGTTACCGCTGGCATGTCTTTATTGGTTTTGAGCGCCTGCATGTCTGGTTCTGAAATGTCCGAAGGCGCCATGGAAGAACCCACCGCAACATCCGTTTTGATCGGCAAACGGATTGTGACCGGTGACAACTATTTCTCATTCAATGAAGATGGAACTATGGGTGGCATGATGCGTGGCGAAGCGGTTTCTGGCTCTTATACCGCCACCGCGAACGAGATTTGCAGCACCTATACAGCGCCAGAAATGCTAACAGGACGCGAGTATTGCAGCACGCCTGTTTACTCCGGCGATACCGTTGTCTTCAACCGCCGCGATGGCACCACCTCGCCGGTTTACACCATCGAAGGCTGAGCGCTCTTACGGCGAATCCAATTACTTAAGAATGCCCACCCGTGACGGTGGGCATTTTGTTTTTCAGGTCTCGCAGACCATATCCCTGCCACAACATAAAGGCGATTTGATCTTGCCTTCGCATTTCGGGCAGCGCGAGATCTGCACTTCGCGGCCGTCATCGGTCGTCAATGTGTCATTGACCAAAGGTTCGTTACAATCGGCGCAGGTCGCATTCACGCCCATGCCGCATACTCCACATCGATATGTCGCCATATCTGCCATATCTGTTCTCCTGTTCTGCTTGAACCAGCATGGGGGAATTGTGACAGTCGGTCAAATCCAGAGTGGGGCATCTGCTTAATAAAGATCGGAAAAATAAAGACCGGCACAGCCAGGGGAACGAGACTGGCTTGCCGGTCTTTGGAGTGGCCCGGCCGTGGAGGATACGGCCGAGACTGTTGTCATGTCACCTGTGGTTTGCCGGAGGGTTACTTCGGCGCGTCAGCGGCGTTGGCCATCAGGTATTCCATGATCAATGCGCGTTCGTCGTCTTCAAGACCGGCCCGTTCGAACATGGAGGGCGTGATGCCTTTCCATTGCTGTTGCGTGTAGTGGGTCACTTCACGCGGCGCATGGCAGACAGTGCAGCGTTCGAAGAACATCTTCTCACCCGGCGTCATGTCGGCATAGAGCGCTTCGGTCAGGGCGGCGAGGCGGTCAAGGCCCAGCTTTTCGTCGTCGATCGAAGCAACGTCCATATCCGCGATGATCGCGGGCGGATCATAGGCCATGTTCGGACCTTCCGGATCTTCACATTTGCGCATCTCAATCAGCGTGGTGTTGGCCGTGGTCGCTTCCGACAGGCCAGAGGCACGCTGGGTCGAGGTCAGGAAGTTCGCCAGACCCGAGTTGTCGCGGCCCTTGCTGTCCAGTTGCGGCCAACCACCTTCGTAGATCGAAACCACGCCCGGCATGATGTCATCCGACACCACAGCCCCTGCGATAACCGTGCCGCGCTTGTTGTAAAGCTCGACCAGATCGCCGTCTTCGATGCCACGGTCCGCCGCGTCCTGTGCATTGATCCGCACCGGCTCACGCCCTTGAACCATATAGAGGTCACGCAACCGTTCCGAGTTGGCCATCTGGCTGTGCAGGCGGAACCACGGGTGGGGCGACACGACGTGCAACTGGCCTTTCTTGGCGTTGCCGAGATATTCGTGTTTCTCCATCCACATCGGCATGCCGGGGCAATCTTCAATCTTCATGTCGGCGATGGTGTCGCAGAACATTTCGACCTTGCCGGACGAGGTGTGCAGCGGGTTCGCTTCAGGATTTTCATAGAAGGCGCCGTGGCGGGTCCATTTGCGGGCCTCGGTTGGCACCGGCATACGGGCATAACCTTTTTCCCAGAACTCCTCGAACGGGATCTCTTTCGCAGCACCCGAAGCCTCATAGGCGAGTTTGATGTGATACATCTTGTCTTCACCATCGGTGAACTGTGCCCAGAGCCCCAGTTTGTCGGCCAGACCTTCGAAGATCTCGTAATCCGGTTTGCTGTCGGCAATCGGTTCGATCACCTTCTTCATCGCATAGACGCGGTCGTTCGAATATGTGCCGCCCGAGGTGATGTCGTCCTGTTCCAGAGTGGAGGACGCCGGGAAGACGATGTCGGACCAACGGGTGGCAGCGGTCCACCAGACGTCAACACAGACGATGGTTTCCACTTTCTCAAGCGCACGGATCAGCCGGTTGGTATCCTGCTGGTGCGACATGAAGTTGTTGCCCGCGTTGAAGATCATCTTGATGTCGGGATAGACGTTGTTCTGCCCGTTGTAGAAGATCTCCATGCCCGGGTTTTCCAGCGCTTCGGTGATGCGCGAGGCAGGCACGATTTTCTTCACAAAGTTGCGGCCCTGACTCATGCCAACCGGTGTGGCGTTGCCGCCTTGCGGCATGCCGCCGTTGCCATAGTGCCAGCTGAAGCCAACACCCTGACCCGGTTTGCCGATTTTACCCAGAAGGGCCTGGAAGTTGACGATCGACCAATAGGCCATCTCGCCGTGTTGGGCACGTTGGATCGCCCACGAGCCTGCGATGGCAGTTTTCGAGGTGGCGATGAGTTCACAGAGATCCTTGATCTGCTGCTCTTCGATGCCAGTGATTTTCGCAGCCCAAGCAGGCGTCTTCGGCGTGCCGTCGGTTTCACCTTTCACATAGGCAATCCACTTGTCGGCACCAACCGTGTATTTCGCCATGTATTCCTTGTCATCCCAGCCGTTTTCCAGCGCGTGATAGGCCATCGCGAGGAACAGCGCGGTATCGGTGTTGGGGGTGATCCGGGTCAGTTCGGAATTCAGATATTCATCCGACGCGGTGCGTTGTGGGTTGATCGAGATGAACTTGACCCCAGCATCGCGGATTTCTTCCCAGTGGGCATACATGCCGTGGTCAGCCACGCGATATTCGATCCGGTTGTTCTTGATCGGGTCGCAACCGACCAGCACAAAGACTTCAGTTTCATCGCGGATGGTTTCCCATGCGGATTGCGCGGAATAAACTTCCATGTCGCCGATGATATGCGGCATGACAACTTGGCCTGCACCGGCCGACCAGTCGCCAGCGGTGTTGGTGCAGCCACCCATGAGGTTGATCAGACGACCCTGAAGCACGTTGGGGCGGAACACGCCAGCGTTTGACCAGCCGCCGTAAGACGAGCTGAAGATCGCTTCGTTGCCGTGGTTGGCAGCGGTATCGAGCAGCGCTTTGGCGGCCAGGGACCAAGCTGTATCCCAATCGACGCGGACCCATTCTTCCTTGCCGCGAAGCTCGGGCTTGGTGTCGCCGGTTTCCCATCCTTCCAGATAGGATTTACGCACCATCGGATAGTTCACGCGGGTCTTGTCATAGGTCCGGTCCATGATGCCGTAGGTCAGCATCTCGGTCGGGCGGGCATCCAGCTCCATCATGGTGTTGATGCCGACCAGTTTTCCGTCACGCACAACGGCTTCAAACGGGCCGAAGTGGCTGGCGTGGAAGGTGCGGCCCGAGAATGAATTCGGGTCGATGGATGCAAGCGCTGTTGATCCCATCAGGCTGGTGGCCCCGAACATGGCGGCCCCACCTTGAATGAATGCGCGGCGGGTTGGATTGGAAAGTGACATTTGTTCCTCCTGTCTGAGGGATTTCCATTTGTCATCAACCCTAGAAGCCAAGTGTGAACTGGTCTTCCCGACCCCGTGAATGTGCTGTGCGAGTTTGTAAAAGGATGTAATAATGGCTGGAGTGAAAGGGGGATTATCGTTACCTGACGCCAATCATGCCCCACCCACGCGCTCGACCGCGCAGCAAAAAAGGAGCGGATCATGACCCAGCATATTGTCATCGTCGAAGACGACAGCGTGACCCGCCGCCGCCTGGCCGCGTCATTAAAGAAACAGATGTATCGGGTGTCCGAAGCCGAGGACGCGGCCCAGATGGAAGAGATCCTTGCCCGCGATCCGGCAGACCTTCTGCTGGTCGATATCAACCTTGATGGCAAGGACGGGTTGACCATCACCCGTGAACAACGGGCCAAGTCGAATGTGGGCATCATCCTGCTGACCAGCCGTGACGACCAGATCGACCGAATTGTCGGGCTTGAGATGGGGGCCGACGACTATGTCACCAAACCCTTTGACAAACGCGAGCTGTTTGCACGGGTAAAAAACCTGCTGATGCGGATCGACGAAATCCGCTCTGCCGCCCCTGCTGCGCCCAATCCCACCGCCCGGTTCGGTCGCTGGACCTTGGATCGGTCGCGCCGTCGACTTGAGAATGGGGAAGGAGCCGTTGAGGCGCTGACCCGCGCCGAGTTCGAACTTCTGCACGCATTCACCCAGTATCCCGGCGTCGTGCTGTCACGTGACCGGCTGCTGGAGCTTGTCCAGCATCGCCGCTGGGCGCCGGACAATCGCACCATTGATGTGCTGGTGGGTCGGTTGCGCAAGAAGATCGAAGAAGATCCCGCCCAGCCGGATTGGATCATCACCGTGCATGGCGAAGGTTATCTTTTTGCAACCTCGGACAACTGAAGGCCAAAAGCGTCAGCCAAAGAGGTCAACAGGCCCCGCGCCTCGCGTTCCAGCTCGATGATCTCTGACAGGTTGGCCGGAAGCGCCGCGCCCTCTCGCGCCGCGCCTTCAAGCTGCCCCAAAGCATCACAAAGCGTGGTCAGCTGGAAGTTCGACGCGGCCCCTTTGAGCTTGTGGGCCAGCTTTGCCACCTGCTCATTGTCCTCCGCCTTCAACGCCGCTGACAGCTCGGTCATCCCGCTTGCGGATTGTTCCAGATAATCGCTCAGGATCTCTTCGGTCAGCGCCCGTCCCAGATCCTCAAGATCACTTTCCAGCATCTGCCGCGTCAGATCTTCGCCGCCGCTTAGCACCGCTCCCCGCACCGGATCGGTAGGGGAGGGGGGCGTACCCTGATCTGCCTCACCCACAGCCGGTGGAAGCTCATCCCCGAGATAGGCCGACAAGGCACGCGGCGAGATCGGTTTGGTCAGGATCCCGTCGACCCCCAGCCGTGCCCGTTCCTGAACCGTGTCGGCGATATGATGCGCGGTCAGAACGACGATGCGCAGCCCGGCCTGCCGGTCCTTGGCAAGGGCCGCGGCCACCTCGCCACCCGGCATGTCCGGCAGGTCGAGATCGAGCAGCAGGATGTCATGGAGACCGGTTCGGGCCATGTCGATCCCCTCCTGTCCGGTTTCCGCCTCGTCCACCTCGCAGCCCAACCGGTCAAGATAGCCTCGTGCCACCATCCGATTCACCGAATTGTCCTCGACCAGCAGAACCCGATGGCCAAGTTCTGCGCGTAGGGCCTGTTCGCGGGTCACGTGGATCTGCGCCAGATCCCCCGTTTCCAGCGGCACGGTCAGGGTAAAGCGCGACCCTTCTCCCGGCGCGCTTTCCACCGACAGGGCGCCGCCCAGAACTTCGGTCAGACGGCGCGAGATGGACAGGCCCAGCCCCATGCCCTGAATATTGCCCACATCGCGCATATGCCCACGCCCATAGGCGTCAAAGATATAGTCCATGTCGCTTGCGGAGATGCCCATCCCGGTATCCATGACCGAGAAGCTGAGGACCGGTGCCCCGGTATCGGGATGCGGTGCGTGGTCCACCACCAAATCCACCCGGCCCTCATTGGTGTATTTCACCGCATTGGACAGCAGATTCACGACGATCTGGCGCAGCTTGGGCAGGTCGCCAAGGCAGGCGGGTGGTGCGGAGGGGGCAAGCGTGACCGAGACCTCAAGACCCTTGGCCTCGCCTGCCACTGCCAAATAAGAGCCAAACTGCCCCACCAGATCACGCAGATCGAAATGCACGTTCTCCGCCGTCAGGTTGCGGCTTTCGGTGCTGGCGTAATCCAACAGGTCGTTGGACAGGCTTAGGAGGTGTTCCGCCGAGACCCGCGCCGTGGTCAGCCGATCCCCCAGTTCCGCATCCTTCATATCGCCTTCCAGCAGGCGCAACATGCCAATCACGCCATTGAGCGGCGTGCGGATCTCGTGGCTCATCATTGCCAGAAACTCGGATTTCGCGCGGTTCGCGGCCTCGGCTTCGGCGCGGGCGGCGTCATGGGCTTCCATCTCGGTCACGATCTGACCGGTGCGTTCCTTGACCGCCACTTCCAACTCATCGCGCAATTGCCGGGACTGCGCGGCGCGGCGGCGCAGGACGTGCAGGGATTTTTCCATGCTGCCGATCTCATCCGGGCCGGTGACGGGGATGTCGCGATCGTAATCCTCTTGCGCCAGCGCATCGATATGCTCTGCCACATCGCGCAGGCGTTTCACCACACCCACTCGGGCGGCCCGCCAGGAATAGATTGCCGCAGCCCCCAGCACGACCAGCAGTCCGGTCAGGGCAAACGAGATATTGCGGGCCAGCCCAAGGGCGGCATCCTGCGCAATGAGCACGTCAGCCTGAACCAGTTGCAAATTGGCATTGGCAATCCGGCTCAGATCATCGGTCTGGGCGCGTGCGGTTGCGGCGAGAATACCGAACTGATCTTCCGCCTCGATCAGGGCAAGACGCAGGGCGACACTGCCCTCGGCATCCAGCTCGCCATACAGAAGGTCAAGCAGTGTATTCACCCTGTCCTGCGCCGCCGCTGAGGACAGGAACCGCACCCGGGTTTGGGAAAAGGCGAGCTGTTCCTCTGCTTCGATCTTCAGATCCGCCAGCGCAAGGCGACTGTTCTGAAACGGCACCTGCAACAGCAAAAACCCGCTGCGCTCAATGGCACCATCCAGCTCGATATGCCGGTCATAGGTGAAGAAATCCACATCCGCCAACCGGTCCAGCGTGGGGCGCGCAGTCTGGTCCTGTTCGTAAAGATCGGCAATCGTAGCCGTGACACGCACGCGGGCAATATCGGTTTGACCAGCCAGAATATTGCCCATTTCCGATAGGCGTTCAGTGGTCTCGCGCTGGCGCTCTGCAAGCCGCGCCTGATCCTCAAGCTTTTGCTGCGTGACCGACACCAGCTGCGTCAGCGTATCCTGCAGGCGTTCCAACACAGCAAATTCCTGTGCACGCGCGGGATCGGGATAAAACTCTTCCAGCGCTTCCAGATCTTTGCGCAGCCCGCCCAGCTCGCGCTCCATCCGGCCTGAGAGCTGGTCGAGATCAAATTGGGTCTGAAGATCGGGAAACCCTGGCGCAAGAGCCGCGATGAACCCCGCACTGTCCACCACCTTGCGCGCCAGCGGCCCTGCGGGCAGGTTGTCTTGTATCAAGGCGCGTTGTTTGCTGGACAGATAGCTGTTCGACATCACCGCAACCAGACTTGCCAGGAGGGCAAGGCCAACGATGAAAGTAAAGATCCGCAGAAGCTGTGTGTCGAAGCGTGTGCTTTGCATGGCCCGAGCTTATGTCCGGGGCGGTCTGGCTGCAATCTCCCTTCTGATCGTGGGGCTGGTTTCGGATGCAATCCCACCTGCCAAGGCGCAGGGGGTGACGCACGTAGACGGCGCAAAAACGGGGCCGATTTGCGTGGTGGTACCCCATTTCAAGGATGAATATTGGCTGAGCGTGGGCTTTGGGCTGGTCGAAGAAGCCAAGGTGACGGGCGCGGAGATCCTGCTTTACGAAAGTGGCGGCTATCACGCGCTTCAACGCCAGATTTCCCTGCTCAGTGATTGCGTCGATCGGGGCGCCCGCGCCATTCTTCTGGGCGCGGTATCGGCGGATGCCCCACAGCTTCTGAACACGGTTGAGATGACCGCCCGCGAGGTGCCGGTGGTGGCGCTGGTCAATGCGCTGAACTCGAACCATCTGAGCGGCGCCGTCGGGGTAGACTGGGGGGATATGGGCCGCGTCATCGGCCAGTTCATGAACCGCATCTATCCCGAAGGACAAAACGCCGTTCCCGCGGCTTTGATCACCGGACCCGACCTTTCGGGCTGGTCCCCACTGCTGGAAGCGGGATTGTGGACGGGTGCGGGTCAGACCGCCGCCCGTTTCGACTTCATCGGCCGGTCGGACACGGGGCTGCGCGAGCAACTGGCGCAGGTGGAACAAGCGATGATCTCGGTGGATCAACTTGCCGTGCTGGTCGGATCTGCCCCAGCCATTGAGGGCGCAATGGGATTGCTTGCCAATGCCGACGCCGAAAAAACCCCCGTTCTGATCTCGACCTATGTCAGCCATTCGGTGCGACGCGGCCTGCAAAGCGGTGCCGTGCGCGCGGTCGCCTTTGACGATCCGATTGAACAGGGCCGCCTTGGAATTCGTCTGGCATTGGCCGCCGAACGCGGCACTTTCACCAATGAGATTGTTGGCCCCGAAATTCAGTTGATCACCGCCCAAAGCGACGCCGCCTGGCAGATCGAACTTGCGCCTGCGATGCTGGAACTTCGGATCGAGTGACCCGCCGGCGGTCCGCTACTGGATCACCGCGTTTTCCCATTCTTCCAGAAAGGTGCGGCGTTTCAGGCGGTCCTGAAAGGCCATCAACGATGGGTCCAACGGTATGATTGCCCCCGCCGACCCATCCGCCGACACCGCAAGTGGGGGCAGGGGGGAGGTTGCGGCTTGTGCGCCTTGCCCGGTTTGCGCCGCCACCAGATGCCGCAGGAATGCTTCCGCCTCGTCCATATGCACGCTTTGCACCGACACAAATCCGGTCCGCATCATCATTGTGGGAAAATCCGAAGGCTGGATGATGGCAAAGCGGTCATCCTCTTCCTGACGGGCCGCGGCATAGCTGCCCAGCACGTTATAGGCGGCGAGGATGCGCCCTTCGGCCACGTCGTCGATCATGTCGCCCGAGCAGCAATAGAGCCTGGTATTGAGCGCGCCCATCACCTCCATCAGTCGCCAATAGGTCTCTGATACCCGCGCATCCTGCGTGGCAAAGAGATAACCCAGCCCGGATCGGCGCACGTCATAGGTGCCCACGCGCCCCGTAAAATAGTCAGACCGTTCGCGCAGGGCGGTGATCAGCTCTTGCCGTGTCTGCGGCAATTCACGCCCCTTGAAAGCCGCACGGTTCAGCACAATCGCCGCCGGCTCGCTTGTGAAAGCAAAGAGGCTCTGTCGCCACATCGCCCATTCCGGATGCTCCACCCCATCAAGCGCATGGGCATAGCCGTCATTGACCAGCTTTAGCTGCAAATCCATCGCACTGGAAATCAGGATGTCATAACGATCAGGGGCAGCTCGAAACAGCATATCCGCGTCCGCTGTGCCGGTCACCAGATACTCCACTGCCCAGTCGGGATTGGCGCGAATGAACCCCTCGATGATCGGGGCAAGGAACACGGTGTCGGTGCTCGAGAGGATGCGCAGGGTCGCTTCATTGGAGGTGGGGGTGCCAAAAACCCTCCGGTCCTCCCAATCCTGCGCCGCCAGAGGGCCACCTGCGGTGACCCACAGAACAAGTGCGGTGACTAAAACGATAATGTGACGCATGCGCCGCCCTCCGCCCGGTTGGAAAGATGAATGGACCCGCCATGTACCGCCACAACGTCCCGCGCAATGGTCAGGCCAAGACCCGATCCAACCGTATCCCCGGCATTCTCGCCGCGGGAAAACCGGTTGGTCAGCGCCTGCATCCGGTCGGGGGGAAAACCCGGCCCTTGGTCACAGACCACCACCTGCGGGCGCGGGGTTGCGGTCACGTTCAGTTCGATCCGGCTTTCGACCGGAGAGTATTTCAGCGCATTGTCGATGAGATTGCGGATGGCGTTCTGCAGCAGGATCGCGTCCCCCTCGATTTCCACCACCGCATCACCTTGCAGGATCAGGTCGATGTCCTTCATCTCGGCCACGGGTGACAGGTTTCGCACCAGTTCCCCGGCCAACGCCACAAGATCGATCTGTTCCTTTTCCAGATTATCCGAGCGGAAGGTGACCATTGCATGATCCAGAAGCTGCCCCGCCGCGCGCGAGCTTTCATCCACCGCGCGCATCATCGCCCGAAGGGCGGCGCGGTTGTCCTCTCGTTCCACCCGTTGATAGGTGTTTTCAGCGTGCGCCCGCACCGTGGCCAGAGGGGTGCGCACCCGATGCGCGGCCTCGGCAATGAACTCCTCCGACCGGGTAAGCGACTGTTCCAACCGCGCCATCAGCGTGTTGAGCGAGCCGACAAGCGGCGCCATTTCGGAGGGAACCGGTTTTGACACCGGGCTCAGATCTGTCGGACCACGTCGCGTGATCGACTGGGTCAGGCGTTTCAGGGGCGCAATTGTGGTGGCACTTGCCCAGAAGGACAGAAGTGCCGTCAGCAGGAAGAACCCGGCGCCGAACAAGGCCACGTTGCGCGAAATCCGGTTCTGCGCCACCGCCAGCGCATCCTGCGTCTGGGCAATCGACACGGTCACTTGGCTGCGCAGGTCAGCGCCAACCAGCGTGCGCGAGGCACTGACCAGCCGGAGTGAGGTCCCCGCGTACTCCACCGTGGCAAATCCCAGCTTCTCGCCCACCGGGATCGGCGCGCGCGGCAGATCCTCGTATCCCGTCAGAAGCGTGTCATCCTGATGGATTGCGTAAAACACCCGGTCATCTGATGGGGTGTTCAGCATGGAAAAGGACGCGTAGGGGAAATCGACTTCAACCGCCCCGTCCCGCATGATCGCCACATCAAGGATCGAGGACACCGCCGCACCGAGGATATTATCCTGCCCCTGCTGGGCGATCTGCGCCGAGTAGGACCGGGCCACGAGATAGAGCGTGGCCGCAAGAATGGCCGCCCCCCCAATCAGGCTGAAGGTCAGACGCCGACGCAGGGAACCAGAGATATGCACGTTTTCCGCCATTCTCAGCTCTCATCCCCCTGATCCAGCCGATAGCCCAATCCGCGCAGGGTGGTGATGGCAAGCGAACTGCCTTCCAGATGTTTGCGCAGCCGCCCGATATAGACCTCAATCGCATTCTCCGACACGTCATCATCATAGGAAAACAGCCGATCAAAGAGTTTATGTTTCGGGAAAATCTGCCCCGGTGCGTTGAAAAAGAGTTCGAGAAGCCGCAGTTCACGGTTGCGCAGGGTGCGGGGGGAACCGGCGACGACCAAATGGCCTGCGACGGGATCAAAGCTCACATCGCCCAGTGTCATCACCGTCTGCGCCGCCCCAGATTTCCGCCGCAGGACAGCGCGGCAGCGGGCCTGAAGCTCTTCATGGTCAAACGGTTTGGTGACGTAATCATCGGCTCCGAGATCGAGCATGCTGATTCTGTCTGAGACTTGCGAACGCGCCGTCAGCACAATCACCGGCGTGTCCATCTGGCTGTCGCGGTGGCGCTTCAGAAAGCTTCGCCCATCACCATCCGGCAGCATGATGTCCAGAAGGATCAGGTCATATTCCCCGGTCTCTGAAAAGGCCACAGCATCGGATAAAACCGCTGCATGATCAATGACATGGCCATCCATTTGCATCCGTGAGCAAATGGCATTTGCAAGTTCCTGATTATCCTCGACCAGAAGAAACTTCATAGGGTTTTGCGCCTCATTTGCCTTGCTGACCCGCGATGACAGCTTTGTGACAGGTTGCCGTGGTTAGCTCGTTTCAATCAAGCCGGTCCTACTACAGGGCCAGCTTTGCAGTTTTGTCAAATCGGGAGGAAATGAGATGACAATGAAACTTGCGCGCCGCGCATTCATGACCGCAGCCACGGCTGCTTTTGCCCTTGGGGCACCGCTTGCCACTCCGGCACTGGCTGATGGGCACAAAGTGCTCGATTCGATCCACTTCCTGATCCCCGGTGGGGCCGGTGGTGGCTGGGATGGCACCGCACGTGGTACCGGCGAAGCCCTGACCAACGCAGGTCTGGTTGGCAACGCATCGTTTGAGAACATGTCCGGCGGTGGCGGCGGTAAGGCAATCGGGTTCCTGATTGAAAACGCCGACAGCAACCACGGCACCCTGATGGTGAACTCGACCCCGATCGTGATCCGCTCGCTGACCGGTGTGTTCCCGCATAACTTCCGCGACCTGACGCTGGTGGCTGGCACCATCGGTGACTATGCCGCAATGGTGGTTGGCAAGGACAGCCCGATCAACTCGATGGCCGACCTGATGGCCGCCTATGACGCAGATCCGGGCAGCAC
>NZ_JAQIIO010000013.1 GCF_027891095.1 Aliiroseovarius salicola
GTTTGTGGCCATGGTATTGGTCCTTTCAGTCCGTCAGGGCGTCGAGCGCGCGAGAGATGCGTGCAAGCCCTTCGGTGAGGTTATCGGTGGAATAGGCGTAGGAAAGGCGGAAATGGCCGGGCAGGCCAAAGGCACGGCCGGGCACCAGCGCCACCAGCGCCTCGTTCAGTAGGTAATCACAAAGATCGGCATCAGTCTCAATCACGCTCCCATCCGGGCGTTTGCGCCCGATGGTCCCGGCGCAGGAGGGGAAAACGTAGAACGCGCCCTCCGGCACCGGGCAGGTCAGGCCCGGCATGGTGTTGAGAGCGGATACAACCATGTCGCGGCGTGATTTGAACGCGTCACAACGGGTGGCAAGGTGATCTTGTGGACCGGTGAGGGCGGCCAGCGCAGCGGCCTGTGAAATCGACGAGGCACCAGAGGTGGATTGGCCCTGTACAGCCACCATCGCCTTGATCAGAGAGGCCGGACCAATACCCCAGCCAAGCCGCCATCCGGTCATCGCATGGGCCTTGGAGACACCGTTCACAATCAGCGTGCGATCCGCCAGATCGGGCGCAGCGCTGACAAAGCTGGCGAAAGGCGCATAGGCGATGTGTTGATAGATCTCGTCGGCGATCACCCAGACATGGGGGTGGCGGCGTAATACATCTGCAAGCGCGGCAAGCTGCGCCTCGGAATACATCGCACCAGACGGGTTGCCCGGCGTGTTTAAAAGCAGCCAACGGGTCTTGTCGGTGATGGCCGCCTCAAGCGCCTCTGGCGTCAGCAGGAACCCGGTCTCTGCAGATGTTTCCACCACCACCTGCTTGGCCCCGCAGAAGGTGAACATGTCGCCATAGCTGGTCCAGTAAGGCGCGGGCAGGATCACCTCATCGCCGGGATCCAATGTGGCTTGAAAGGCGTTTGACAAGACCTGTTTTGCCCCGGTTGAAACAAGGACCTGTGTGGGATCAAAGTCAAACCCGGCCTGCGCGGCGATGGCTTTGCGCAAGGCAGGGGTGCCTTGGGTGGGTGGATAGGTGGTTTGGCCTGCCCGCGCCGCCTTCATCGCGGCGTCGATCACATGGGGCGGGGTCGGAAAGTCCGGCTCTCCGGTTCCGAATGTGAGCACCGGTTTGCCCTCAGCCTGCAGGGCTCGTGCAGCTTCCGAAATACGGACGATTTCCGAAAGCGACAGGGCGGCAGCGCGCTGTGCGCGACGGAATGGGGCGGGTTGCGGCATGGTTTGATCCTGATCTTGCGCTACAGTCATAGGTTACACCATGGAACCCGGTGGAAAAAACGATATAAGGGCATAAGGTTATTCCAAAAGGGAATGTTATGTCGCGCCGATTTGCCCCTCCGATATCCTGTCTGACCGCGTTTGAGGCGGTGGCGCGCCTTGGGGCTGTGACCGAAGCAGCTTATGAACTTGACCTGACGCAAAGCGCGGTCAGTCGGCAGATCCAGAAGCTTGAGGCATTGGTGGGCACAAGTTTGTTTCATCGGGATCGCAAGCGATTGACCCTGACAGAGCCGGGCGCGCGCTATGCTGAAGAAGTGCGCATAGCGCTGTCGCAGATCACCAATGCGACAATTGCCCTTCAGGCCAACCCGGATGGGGGCGCGCTCAACCTAGCGATTCTGCCCAGTTTCGGCACCCACTGGCTGGCCCCTCGCTTACCGGGGTTCATGCAGGACCATCCGGGGATCACATTGAATATGTCCACCCGGACGGCCCCTTTTGCCTTTCCCGGATCGGGATTTCATGGCGCGATCCATTTTGGCCAGCAGGATTGGCCGGGGGCAGGGGTGGTGAAGCTTTGGGATGAGGTGGCGCTGGCCGTGGCAGCACCAGAGCTTTTAAGCCAAGACACCGCAGATCTTCCGCGTCTGGCATTGGAAACCCGACCCGATGCCTGGGCGCAATGGGCGGCAGCACAGGGGGAAGCGCCGCGCGGCAAACCTGCGATGGTTGTGGATCAGTTCGCCACCATGTTGCGTGCCGCACAGGCCGGACTTGGGGTGGCCTTAATGCCGGATTATCTGGTGGATCAGGCGCTTTCGCAGGGCAGCCTTGTCCGGTTGCCGGGAACCAAACCCGTGAGCACCGGCGCATATTATCTTGTCTGGCCCGAGGCGGGTGGGGACTACCCGGCTTTGGCGGCGTTTCGGGAGTGGTTGTTGCTGCAATGCGCGCAACGCCTGTGATCAACCGCGCTGTCTGACCTGTTCGGCCCTGACCTGATTGGGGGTTTTGGAATATTCCAACCGGTAGGCCCGCGCGAGCGATGAACTGTCGGAAAACCCACAGGCCAGCGCCACTTCGATCAGCGGCATCCGCGTGTCGGTGACTAGGTCATGGGCGCGTTTCAGGCGAATTTTTTTGTAAAGCCGTGCTGGGGTTTCATTCAGGTGGATCAGGAAAAGCCGTTCTAGCTGGCGGGTTGAGACGCCCACCCGCTTGGCCAGCGCGCTGACCTTGAGCGGGTGTTCCACCGTTTCCTCCATCACCCCAATTGCGCTTTGCAGCCGCTTTTCGAGGAAATTCGAAGAATGGCTCATGCCCTTCGGCTGGTCCCGTTGTGGGCCGCGGATGTCGGTCAGGACCAGCTGTGCGGCCAGTTCCGCCGCCAGTTGCGGGCTCAGGTCCGCAGAGAGGATCCCCACCATCAACTCAAGCGTATGTCCAAGACCCGCGCAGGTCATGACACCACTGGATTCTTCAGCCAGATGTGTGGTCAGCGTGGGGAAATCGCCCGCTTCAGACAACACGTTCACATCCCCCCAATGGGTTGTGACCGGTGTCTTTTTCGGTTTGATTTCTTTGATGTATTCGGTCGACGCCGCAGATAAAAGCACAACCCGGCGCTTGATTTTCTGCATCGCCCGAAGTCGAGGCATCCAGCCCGCCCCCTGACATTCCTTCCCGCCAATCACGATTAGGATCTGCTTGAGATATTGTTCGGCAATCGATGGCTCGGCCCGTACCATCATGTCGCCATTGCTGTGGACGATGCCCGGTAGGTCCGAGGTGATTTGCCAATCAAATCGTTCCTGCCCGCAGACTTCATTGGCAGTGTTCAGCGCAGACAGAACCGCAGCAAGTTCCACCTGCCAAAACCCCGGTTGCACAAAGATCTCGACGCTGACGGCTGACGTCGAAGCATCGGGTGGGTTGACAGGATCAGGACGTTGGGGGGAGGACATATGGCAGGCGCCTATGTTGCGGGCAGGGATAAGTGTTTCCCTGTCTCCAACATTTGGCACCGCCAAGCAACCCTAAGGGCGTCAATGAGGCGTTCAAAACCGTCAGAACCGATCCTTGATCAGATGGGTCAGGGTTGCACCTGTTTCATAGTAAACCTGTTTCATCCCGGCCATGGGCAGGGTGTGATGCTCTTGCGGTGTACGGGGCAGGGAGGATGTGTCACCCGTTATCAAAGCGTCTGCCATTGCTTTGCCAAACAATGTACCCGGCCCGATGCCGCGCCCGGAATAACCAAAAGCAATCAGGGCACCCTCTCCCGGAGACATGATTTTTGGCAAATACTCCCCGGTCATTGCGATACGCCCGTGCCAGCATTGAGAAAGCGTCACCCCAGCCAGTGCCGGGAACATTTTTGCCAGTTTGCGTTTGACCCAGCTCCGGTGGACAAAGCTGCCGGGATGATCAAGGGACCCCATGCCGCCGAGGATCAACCGCCCGGCCTGATCAAGCCGCCAGGACGACATCACCATCGCGGTGTCCCAGCATCCTTCTCGTCCGGGCAGGATCTGATCCAGTTGTTCACCCGACAGCGGCTCTGTCGCCGCCTGGAAAAAATGAACAGGAACGGTTGCGGGCGTGGGCAGCCCCTTGATCGGCAGCGCATAGGCGTTGGTTGCAATGATCATCTGTTGTGCGGTGATCTGCCCGCTGGGCGTGGTTACGATCCACTTGCCCCCGGAACGTTCAATTGCCGTGGCCGGGCTGTTTTCATGCAAATGCGCGCCGCGCTCCATCGCCGCCCGGGCCAGCCCTTTTGCGTAACCCAGTGGCTGGATGGTGCCCGCGCGTGGATCATGGATCGCCCCGTGAACCTCTTCTGACCCGACACGCGCCTTGGCTTCATTGGGCGATAAAAGCGCGACTGGTGCGCCAATCGCGGTCAGTTGTCGATGCCGGTTTTCAAGATCACGCATCCCGCTGGGTGCGTGGGCGCAGTGCAGCGTTCCGGACCGTACTGGTTCACATTGGATCGAAAATTCCTCAATCAGGTCAAAGACAAGATCCGGGGCACCTGCCAAGGCAGATGATAGCTTGGCCCCAGCCGCAGCACCAATCCGTGCCGAAATCTCTTCCGGGGGCAACCAAAGACCGGCATTGACCAGCCCCACATTGCGCCCTGATCCGCCGCCGCCAAAGGTGCCCGCTTCCACCAGCCGGACCTCCAGCCCCGCTTTTGCGCAATGAAGGGCTGCGGACAGGCCAGTATACCCCCCGCCAATCACCACCAGATCGGCGGTCACCGTCCCGTCAAGAGCGCTCGCGCGCACTTCCTCGCGGCAGGTCTGATGCCAGTGGCTTAGGGTAATGTCGGATTTGGTGATCGGCGCCATTTCCGCTGCTCGTGTCCTATTGAAATTTTAAGCTGAGATCACAGGCAGGCGCTGTTCACCCAGCCCCTCAACCCCCAGCACCATTTCGTCCCCGTCATTCAGATAAACCGGAGGGGTCTGCCCCATGCCCACACCGGGCGGCGTGCCGGTCGAGATGATGTCCCCCGGTTCCAGCGTCATGAAACGTGACAGGTAAGAGACCAGATGGGCCACCCCATAGACCATGGTGGCGGTGCTGCCCGACTGCATGCGTTTGCCGTTCAGGTCAAGGAACATGGACAGGGCTTGTGGATCTGGCACCTCGTCCTTGGTCACCAACCAGGGGCCGGTCGGGGCAAAGGTGTCATGCGACTTGCCCTTCACCCATTGCCCTGCATGTTCAAGCTGGAAATCCCGTTCCGAGATGTCATTGACCACGCAATATCCAGCGACATGAGAAAGCGCCTCCGCCTCGGTCACGTATTTGGCACGCGTGCCGATCACCACGCCCAGTTCCACCTCCCAGTCGGTCCGGGTGGATCCGCGCGGGATTTCCACCGCATCATTGGGGCCGCAGATGGCTGACGTCGCCTTGGAAAAGATGATCGGTTCCGGTGGCACCTCCATCCCGGATTCCGCCGCATGGTCGGAATAGTTGAGGCCAATGCAAATGAGTTTGCCCACGTCCCCCACACAAGGGCCGATCCGCTCAGGGGTGACGGCAGGCAGGGTGGTCGGGTCTATATCCTTCAGGATCGCCAACCCGGCCTCTGACAGGGCAGCACCGGTGATATCCTTCACATGCCCCGACAGGTCACGTACCTGACCATCCTTGTCCAGCATTCCGGGTTTTTCAGAGCCATGCGGCCCATGTCGCAAAAGTTTCATCGTGTTTTCTTTCCTCTTCCCGCCCGCTGCCCTGGTTTGCCAGCGGAGGATCGTCCCTTGGGTTCTGATGCCGCCTCAATCGCCGATTGTCGCGCCAGCGGGTCATCGGCCACAGCCAGCTCCACGGCTTCCAAACGGTGGATTTCATCGCGCAGGCGGGCAGCCTCTTCAAACTCAAGGTTCTCCGCCGCCTTGCGCATATCCACTTTGAGTGCGTCCAGATGTGCCGCCAAATTGTCGCCGACCAGCGGTTTATCCACGGTTGCGGTCACGCGGTTCATGTCCACGTCACCTTCATAAAGACCGGCCAGAACATCATCGACGTTTTTCTTTACAGTCTCCGGCGTGATGCCGTGCAGCTCGTTATAGGCTTGTTGCTTTTCTCGCCGCCGCTCGGTTTCCTTCAGCGCCCGTTCCATCGACCCGGTCACCCTGTCGGCATACATGATCACCCGCCCGTCAACATTCCGCGCGGCGCGTCCGATGGTCTGGATCAGAGAGGTTTCCGAGCGCAGGAACCCTTCTTTGTCCGCATCGAGAATGGCCACCAACCCACATTCGGGGATGTCCAACCCTTCGCGCAACAGGTTGATCCCGACCAGAACGTCAAACGCGCCCAGCCGCAAATCGCGCAGGATTTCAATACGTTCCAGCGTGTCGATGTCGGAATGCATATAGCGCACGCGGATGCCCTGCTCGTGCAGATACTCGGTCAAATCCTCCGCCATGCGTTTGGTCAGCGTCGTGACCAGCGTGCGATAGCCATCGGCCGAAACCTTGCGCACCTCGTCCAGAAGGTCATCGACCTGCATCTCAACCGGACGGATCTCGACTTGTGGGTCCAGAAGCCCGGTGGGTCGGATGATCTGTTCGGCAAAGACACCGCCGGTCTGCTCCAGCTCCCAGTTCGAGGGTGTGGCCGAGACAAACACCGACTGGGGCCGCATCGCGTCCCATTCTTCGAATTTCAAGGGTCGGTTGTCCATGCAGGAGGGCAGGCGGAACCCATGTTCTGCAAGAGTGAATTTGCGCCGATAATCCCCCCGGAACATGCCGCCGATCTGCGGCACGGAAACATGGCTTTCATCGGCAAAGACAATTGCATTGTCAGGAATGTATTCAAACAGGGTGGGCGGCGGCTCGCCGGGCGCGCGCCCGGTGAGGTAGCGCGAATAGTTCTCGATTCCCGAGCAGAACCCGGCGGCCTCTAACATTTCGATGTCGAACTTGGTGCGCTGCTCCAACCGCTGCGCCTCAAGCAGTTTCCCGTCGGCTTCAAATTCGGCCAGCCGCATGGCCAGCTCCTGTTTGATGTTCTGCACCGCCTGTTTCAGGGTTGGCGTGGGGGTGACGTAATGCGAGTTTGCATAGACACGCACCTTTTCCAGCGTGTCGGTCTTGGCCCCGGTGAGCGTGTCAAATTCGGTGATGCTCTCAAGCTCTTCGCCAAAGAACGAGAGCCGCCAACCGCGATCTTCGAGGTGGCTGGGCCAGATCTCCAGACTATCGCCACGTACCCGGAACGAGCCGCGGTGAAAGGCGTTGTCATTGCGTTTATATTGCTGCGCCACCAGATCGCGCATCATCATCCGCTGTTCATACTCTTCCCCCACAACGATGTCCTGCGTCATGGCGGTGTAGGTTTCCGGAGAGCCGATGCCGTAGATGCAAGACACGGACGCCACGATGATCACATCGTCGCGTTCCAACAGCGAACGGGTGGCCGAATGGCGCATCCGGTCGATCTGTTCGTTGATCTGGCTTTCCTTCTCGATGAAGGTGTCAGAACGCGCGACATAGGCTTCGGGCTGGTAATAATCGTAGTAGCTGACGAAATACTCGACCGCGTTTTCCGGGAAGAATCCTTTCATTTCGCCGTAAAGCTGGGCAGCCAGCGTCTTGTTCGGGGCAAGGATGATTGCCGGGCGCTGGGTTTCCTCGACGATCTTCGCCATGGTGAAGGTCTTGCCGGTGCCGGTGGCACCCAGCAGCACCTGATCGCGTTCACCCGCCTCAAGTCCACCTTTCAATTCGGCAATTGCAGTGGGCTGATCGCCTGCGGGCTGAAAAGGGGAATGCATGACAAACCGCTTGCCGCCCTCAAGCTTGGGGCGGGCGGTTGGGGCCATGGTGGGATTGGTCAGCGGGCTGTGAGGGGCCGCGCCGGATGTGTGAGACATGAACGAATCCTCCGTCCACAAGAATGGTCACTTTTTGTTCCTGTTCAAGAGGGGGGATGTGGTGCCTCCCCCAAAATGGTGAGTTTTATTCAAATGATGGGTTTGTCACATTGATTTTGGTTGAGCTCTGGTGATGTGTTTAAACAACCATTAGTGGTGAACCAAGATTGCGTTGTGCGCGGCTGGCAATATGCTGGCCGCGCTTAACGCTTTTTTAAGACATTGAACAATATTAAGAAACTGATAACGTATAAGGTGAATCTATTTTCAAAAAATACAACCAAAAGTGTTTTTAGCTGTTGCCAAATTATTTCAAATCCGCTTAGTCTGAGAGTGCAAGCAGCAGAACGGTCTGCCGGCGACAACGAAACACCCACCCCACCCCTCGCTCCCTCGTTGTTGCCGGCAGCCACTCTTCCTCAAAAAACAGGCCAGATGCTGAACAAGTGCAGCAAAATCGTTAGCGTGCACCCAGCCTTCACGCGCGATTCCAGCTTGAATTTGCACGTCGCATTAGAGATAAGTATGCGGAACGTTTCAGGAGAACAGCCATGCGCGCCCGTATCTATCAACCTGCTCGCAACGCCATGTCCTCGGGCCTGGGCAAGACCAAGACCTGGGTTCTGGAATACGCGCCGGATGCACCGCGCGATATCGATCCGCTGATGGGCTGGACGGGGTCTGATGATACCCAAAGCCAGGTGAAGCTGAAATTTGACAGCAAAGAAGCAGCGCTGGATTTTGCCAAGGACAAAGGCATCGACGCCGTTGTGCACGAGCCGCATAAACGCGCGGCCAATATTCGGGCCGGTGGATATGGCGAAAACTTCGCCACCAACCGTCGCGGTCCGTGGACGCACTGATTTTCGCTTAAAAGCATTGTGAAGCGCCTTCCAGTTCGGGAGGCGTTTTTGTTTTAAAGCCCTGGAGGGTTGCTGATGGCGGGAGCGAGGCTCTGCCTCGCGCTCCGAGGTATTTTGCGCAAGAAAAAAAGAGCAGATTCCGATCAGCTGCGATCTGACAGGAAGATGTTGGCGGCGGCTTCGAACTCGCGTGGCTTTTCGGCGTGCAGCCAGTGACCTGCACCGGGGATTTTGGCCTGACGGGCCTTGGGGAAAAGGGATTTGATCAGCGCGCGATGTTCCGGCAGAACGTAGTCTGATGCGGCACCGGCAAGGAAAAGGGCGGGGCCATCGAATTGGCCCGAAATGTCGGGGAATCCCACAATTTTCTCCATCTCGGCTTCCAGCACGTCAAGGTTCAAGCGCCATGTCTTGCCTGCAACATCGAGAGATTGCAGCAAAAACGCCCTCACAGAGGGGTCTTCAACATGAGCCGCAAGCTGGGCATCCGCGTCAGAGCGAGTGGTGATCTTCGACAGGTTCACTTTGCGCATCGCATCGATCATCGGGGTCTGGCTATGGCCATAGCCCACCGGTGCAATATCCGCGACAATGAGGCGGCGCACATGTTCAGGATGGGTGAGCGCCAGAACCATCGCTGCCTTGCCCCCCATGGAATGGCCAATCACATCAGCCTGACCACCAAGCCCGCTGATCACCTCGGCCAGATCCCCGGCCAGATCGGCATAGGCGTGGCTGTCGGCCCAATGGCTGCCCCCATGGTTGCGCATGTCAACGGTGATCACGCGACGAGATTTTCCCAGTCGTTTGGCGATGACGCCCCAATTGCGCCCTGATCCAAACAGCCCGTGCGCGATCAGGATCGGGGGGCTTTGGTGTTCCGCGGGGGCGTTGTCGCCATAGGTCTGCAATTCCAACATGATCCTCTGATAGCGTGGCGGGCTTGTGGGATGAACCCCCAAAGCGTAGGTTGCTTGGGTGATTTGGCCCACATGGGGGCAAAATGGATTTGTATCGGAGAACCGCGCGGCTTGCGCGATTGATGGAACACCGCCTTGATGTGCGCGGTGCGGATTTCTCCGCCAAGGTGCACCGGGCCGGGCGGGTGTTGCCCCGCCATGTGCGGATCGAAGCGGAGCGTCTGGTGTGGGCTCTGTCGATGCTGGACCATCCCCGTTTATCGCAACAAATTGATATGAAGGAAATGGCACAAGCCGCACGGATCATCGAGGCGTATCTGCTGTCGGTGGATCCCTGGGACCTGCGGCTCGGGCGTGTCGTGGACTGGGCGGCGGGTCTGGCCTTCAGCCTGCTTCTGCTTCTTGCTCTGTGCCTGTGGATCCTGTTCTGGCGGGGCTATCTGTAGCATTGGGTGCTGCACCTCCTAGCGCGCTGCGATAGACCAGCGTCACGGTGGAAAAGCTCACATATAAAAGCAGGTACCAGCTGCCCATTTTCGCCAAAGAAGCCCAGTCGATTGCCTTGGTGCCCGCATAGACCCAAGTGCCGGATCGGGTGCCGACATTCTCTGCGACCCACAGGAAAAAGCTTGAGAAAAACGCGGCGACCGGCAGAGGCATCCAGTAGAAACGGCCGATGCGAAACCAGATCTGGGTGCGCCAGTAAAGCAGTACCGTCAGTCCCATCAAGACCCAACGCATGTCCCAGATCCAATGGTGGGTGAAGAAGTTCAGGTAAATCGCAGCGGCCAGCGCGAAATGCGCCCAGAGCGGTGGGAAAGGGGTAAAGCGCATCTCAAATATGCGAATGACCCGCGCCATGTAACTGCCGACGCTTGCGTACATGAAGCCGGAGAAGAGCGGCACCCCCATGAATTTCAACACACCCGGTTCAGGATAGGCCCAGCTGCCCATCTGGATCTTGAAGATCTCCATGATCGTGCCGGTGAGGTGAAAGAGCAGGATCACGCGGGCTTCTGCCCAGCTTTCCAGTTTCAACCAAAGGAACCCAGCCTGAAGGGTGATGGCATAAATCACCAGCGCGTCATAACGGGTCAGCGTCCACTCCGGTTGCCATATCGCCTTGGTGACCATGATTCCAATGAGCATCAGCCCGCCAAACAGCGCCGCCCAGCCCTGCTTCAACACAAACATCACAAACTCCGCCACGCCATAAGGCAGGCGCGCGCGCATCCATTGGCCGAGGGACTGTTCCGTGTCGCGGGTGGTGTGGTGGGTCATGCGGTGTACATCTCTTACAGAGGTGACCTGAATAGAAATTGAGATTTCCGTTTTGATTTTGTAGCGTCTCAACCTGAAAGTGAACCCTCTGAGCAGTTTTTCCAGAGGAACCGATTACAAAAAGGTAGATCGATGCAAAGTATAAACGAGGAAAAGCGTGGGGTGTATCTGCATCTTGGGGCTCACCGTACGGGTACAGGCAGTTTTCAAGAGTTTCTAAGTATGAATGCCGGGCGACTAGAAGATCATGGCGTCAATCTAGCCGTGTCCAATCGCGATGGGCAATTGCGCAGCGGATTAAAGCTACGCCTGCCTGGCAAGCGGCATTTCCGCAAGAATGATCTGGACGAACACCGGGTCTGGTTAGACGAACAGATTGACAAAACCGGACTCAATCGGAAGCGGCTGACCCTGGTGTCCGAAGAGAACTTTCCGGGCACGATTAATACGCTGATGTCTCCCGAGATCTATCCGATTGCCGACAAAAGACTTCAGTTTTTCGCAAGCAAGATGCAAAAACCCATACGTAAAGCTCTGTTTGTGGTGCGCAGCTATGACAGTTTCTTTGAATCCATTTTTCGCAAGCGGGTAGAGTTCAGGGCGATTGACCCGTTTGATCACTATCGCGATGACATGATGACCATGAAGCGGGGTTGGGTGGATGTCATTCAGGACATTCGGGACGCCACCAAGGTTGATCAGGTGCATGTTCTTCGTTTCGAGGACAGACACGGCTATCTGCGCTTGCTGCGCACTCTGTTGCCCGGTTTGCCGCAGGATGGGTGGCTGGAACCCGATGGGCATCGCAATGTCAGCGCAACAAATGCGGCCTGCCGTGCGATTCAGAAGGCGTTTCATAACGGTGAAAAGCTCTCAAAACAGCAGATCGAGGATATCAAACTCCAATATGCGGCGGATAAGGGCGGAGAGGCGGTTGCAGATTTTTCCAGCTTGGACCGCACTGAATTACAGGACCGATATGCCGAGGACCTTCAGACAATCCGCAACTTGCCGTATGTTACTTTTTCATAAGCCCCACCATCTGGAAGGCGGGACCGGATCCAATGGCACAAGGAGCGATTGGTGTCGCGGGTGGTGCAGGAGTCTTTTATAGTTTGCATGGCAAATCCATGACCCGGAATGGCGATGTTTGGAAAGAAGCGGTGAAGCGCCCGGCGCGGCATCTACCTAACAGATATTGTGCGATGCGTTGCTTGCGGTTTGCATTTGGGTCAGGCCTCACAAATGAAGCAGTAGGTAAGCATTCGTCGCTCGCGAAGCCCCAGCAGTTGATTTTGCGTCATTTCTGCTGCGGTGTCCCCGAATAAAAGTTGCGTTGTCACGGGTAGTGACCGCGTTGGCTTGGGCTGGGTTGCTCTTTCCTTGAGCCAGTTGAAACTTTCCGCAGTTGAATCCTCTTCATGCAAAATCCTGAATCCGGCTTGCAAAAGATAGTTGGACATTTCCGCAGGTGTTGCAAGCTGGCTGATTGATGCATCCGTCGCCCACGGCGCCGGGTATAGGACATCGCCACCTTCCCCCTGAACAATGTCATATATGCCAAATCGCGCACCCGGTTTCAGGACCCGATGCGCCTCTTGATACATTGCCAACTTGTTAGGGATATTCATAGCAACATGAACTGTGACCGCGCCATCGAACTGATTGTCTGGAAACGGCAGGTCTGTGGCATCCCCTTGAAGGAAATCAGTTTTATCCCCGAGATCGACCCAATTGGAAATTGCATTCGCCGCTTCGCAAAACTCAGGGGTCAGATCGACGCCAACAACGCTTGCGTTGGCTTCCTCTGCGATCGTTCGGGCCACACCCCCCAATCCGCTACCGATATCAAGGACATGGTTCCCCGGCGCCAGTTTCATCTGTTCCAGCAACTGAACTGTCGCTGCTCTTCCGCGAAAATGAAACTCATCAATGGGTTCAAAATCAGAGGGCCGAAGATTAGACAGATCAAACCCCGAGCTTTGAAGATCATTTGCGATCCTGTCGGTCAAATTCATGCCGCGGCCGTAATGTGTTGATATCTGTTCTGGCATGTCACCCCCCACTTCTCGGTTTGAGCATCGTCATCAATTGACGACATCACCTGATCGCTGAGTTGGGAGTTTAGCACATCTGGCAACCAAACCTGAGAAGCCGTGGAAAGTTGGTGGGCAGCCTTGGGTGTTTTCCTTGTTTCCTGCAAATGAAACGCTCCGCTATACTATCCATGGGAACCTGCATGATAATAAGTCCACAACAGAAGTATAACTTGTGGGACCAACACGAAAGCCAGTGTGATGCTCAGAGCTTTAGCGATGTTGGGTTTTGACCAACGGGGTCCCAGAAAGTTGTCGGTCGCTCTTTGGTTTAACGAAATCCAGAAAGCAGAAGCATAAGCCGAGCCAAACGGAATGCCCGCTAGCACGATAAAAATTATTAAGCCGTTTAGATTTGAAATGGGCCCATCAAAGAGAGCAAAAGTGAAAACGCAGATTGTTCCCACAACTCCTCCAATTACAACAGCTCCCCAGTACCCGCCTGTTTGAGAACGTAACCATAGCTTGATGATTGGGACGGCGCATAAGGTGATGAGCGGCGCAAGCAGCATGACCGCAATTGCAAGTAACGCCGCCATGTCGTCATTTGTGATAGCCGATTTGACCATCATGAATCCTATTAAGGGCGAAGCGAAAACACTCCAAACAGGCCCTAAAACTATGGCGTCGAGAAATGAGGGCCAAATTCTTACTTCATCAATCGAGTGGGCCACGTTCCCTCGCAGGTAATAAAAACTCAACTTAAAGTTGATTGTAGGTTTTCTCTGGCAGCCAATCAACCCAGTTGAATACCCCATACTAAAAAAGCCCCGCCAGATGGCGGGGCTTTCGTTTCATACCGTTATGATCCGCCCGATCACAGGTTCGGATACAGCGGGAAGCGGGCGCAGAGGGCGGCGACTTTGGCGCGCACCGTGGCTTCTACATCTGCGTTGTTATCCGGGCCATTGGCGGCCAGACCGTCGACCACTTCGATGATCAGATCTGCGATTTCGCGGAATTCTGCTTCACCAAAGCCGCGGGTGGTCCCGGCAGGGGTACCCAGGCGGATGCCCGAGGTGACCATGGGCTTTTCCGGGTCAAACGGGATACCGTTTTTGTTGGTGGTGATATGGGCACGGCCAAGGGCGGCGTCCACGATGTTGCCGGTCACGCCTTTCGGGCGCAGGTCGACCAGCATCAGGTGGGTATCGGTGCCGCCAGACACGATGTCCAGACCGCCTTTGATCAGCTGATCAGCCAGTGCCACGGCATTTGCACGCACTTGCTTTTGGTAGGCTTTGAACTCGGGCTTCAGCGCTTCGCCAAAGGCCGCGGCCTTGCCAGCGATCACATGCATCAGCGGACCACCCTGGATGCCCGGGAAGATGGCCGAGTTCACCTTTTTGGCAATATCGGCATCATTGGTCAGGATCATCCCGCCACGCGGACCGCGCAGGGTCTTGTGGGTGGTGGTGGTGGCCGCATGGGCATGCGGGAAGGGCGAGGGGTGCTCGCCTGCCGCAACCAGACCAGCGATGTGGGCCATGTCGACCAGCAGGTAGGCGCCAACCGAGTCAGCAATCTCACGGAATTTGGCGAAATCGATCTCACGCGGAATGGCCGAACCGCCAGCAATGATCAGGGCGGGTTTGTGCTCGGTGGCCAGTTCCTGGATCTGATCGTAGTCGATCAGGCTGTCTTCGCGGCGCACACCGTAATGCACGGCGTTGAACCACTTGCCCGATTGGTTCGGACGCGCGCCGTGGGTCAGGTGACCGCCGGCCGACAGGTCCATGCCCAGAATGGTGTCGCCGGGTTTGATCAGCGCCTGGAACACACCTTGGTTGGCCTGCGAACCCGAATTCGGCTGCACGTTGGCAAACTCACAACCAAACAGTTCCTTGGCGCGGTCGATGGCCAGATTTTCGGCTACGTCCACATATTGGCAACCGCCATAATAGCGACGCCCCGGATAGCCCTCGGCGTATTTGTTGGTCAGAACCGAACCCTGTGCCTCCATCACGGCGGCTGAGACAATGTTCTCGGAGGCGATCAGTTCGATCTCGTCGCGCTGGCGACCAAGCTCATTGGTGATCGAACCCCAAAGCTCTGGGTCACGAGTGGCGAGGCTTTCGGTGAAGAAGCCAGGATCACGGGTATCAGTCATGCGCGTTTGTCCTCTGCTGGGTGACAATGGTGAGTACGTTGTTGCGTATTTCCTATCGGAAACATTTTAGGGGGCAAGGGGCAGAATGCGACCTAGAGGTGGAAAGACGCGTCATGACTGGCACTTTCGCGAAACTTGTGGTTCTTTCGGAAACGACGGACAGGAAGGGAAACCAAGATGTCGCAGAGAATCGCTTTCCTCGCCAGCGAGGCGCAGGTGGCACAGGTCGCACGTGAAGAATTGGTGGCACGATATGGAAATGTGCCCCCGGAAAAGGCAGATGTGATCGTGGCGCTGGGCGGCGATGGGTTTATGTTGCAGACCTTGCACGAGACCCAGGAACTGGCGGCACCGGTTTACGGAATGAACTGCGGCACCGTTGGATTTCTGATGAACGAATATAACCTTGATGGGCTGATTGATCGTCTGATCGCGGCCGAAGAAGAGGTGATCAACCCGCTTTCGATGACTGCGGTGGATGAGGAAGGCACAACCCATGAGGCGCTCGCCATCAACGAGGTGAGTCTGCTGCGCGCCGGTCCTCAGGCTGCAAAATTGCAGATCAGCGTGGACGGGCGGGTGCGCCTTGAGGAGCTTGTCTGTGATGGGGCGCTACTGTGTACCCCCGCCGGGTCGACCGCATATAACTATTCCGCCCACGGCCCAATTTTGCCGATTGGGTCCGATGTGCTGGCGCTTACCGCCATGGCGGCGTTTCGCCCCCGGCGCTGGCGCGGAGCGCTCTTGCCGAAAAATGCCACCGTCCGGTTTGACGTGTTGCAGCCAGAGAAACGCCCGGTGATGGCAGATGCTGACAGTCGTCAGGTACAGAATGTGGTCTCGGTCGAGATCCGTTCGGATGCCGAGATCAGTCATCGGATCCTGTTTGATCCGGGGCATGGATTGGAAGAGCGGCTGATCCGAGAACAGTTTGTCTGATCTGTGGCGAGGCTGGATCAACCGCCCTCGGAAGGGGCCTAAAAAGTTTAAACTTTGACGGTTTCAGGTATTAAAGAGTTTAATGTTTCGCGTTTGTGACCGTTAAAGAGTTTAATGTTTTTGCCCATACCGACGCGATAGACAAGACTGTGTGAGCGGCTCAACTCACACTTTGGCAGTCCTGCATTCTTATGCGTCACTGTCCCAAAACCCGGAGACATAATGCGCCTGTTTGCCCTGACCTCGCTGACCATGATCGCATTTGCTGCGAATTCCCTGTTGAACCGCGCAGCTTTGGCAGGGGATGCCAGCGATCCACTGAGCTTTGCGCTGATCCGGGTGGCCAGCGGGGCGGTCATGTTGGTGGGGCTTGTGTCTATGCATCAAGGGTTTTCAATACGGCGCCCCGATCTCTGGGGGGTGATCGCGCTGACAGTATATCTCCTTGGTTTTTCATATGCTTACCTAGAGATGGATGCCGGGCTTGGGGCGCTGATCCTGTTTGGTGGCGTGCAGGTGACAATGTTTGCAGGTGCGGTATATGGGGGTGAGACCTTACCGGCGATGCGTTGGATTGGGGCCGTGTTGGCGCTTTCTGGACTGGCCCTTCTTTTGTGGCCGAGCGAAGGGATCTCGCTCTCTCTTGTCAGCTTTTTCCTTATGTCCGTTGCCGCCGTTGGATGGGGTGTTTATTCCCTGATCGGGCGCGGTGCGACGGACCCTCTGGGGGCGACGGCATGGAATTTTATCTATTCTCTTCCATTGGTTGCAATGGTCTGGGTGTCGAGCTCCAGCGAGGTGGTGTTGTCATTAGAGGGCGTCGCCCTTGCCATATTCTCGGGTGCCATCACCTCAGGTCTCGGCTATGCGCTGTGGTATTCTATACTTCCACGACTTGGGGCGACCATCGGCGCGCTGGCACAGCTGTCGGTCCCGGTGATCGCGATCGCGATGGGAGTGGTGTTGCTCGGCGAAACCCTGACGATGCACATGGTGGTGTCGGCGCTGTTGGTGCTGGGGGGGATCGCTGTGGGGATGGTGAAAATAGAAATTAATTTAAATAGTTAGCTGGGTTAATTGTTCCAGATTTCCCGCTTGCGATAAATTGTGGATGGCGACAACCCAAGTGTATTCGCCGCCTTGGGGATCGACCCGCCATGGGTGCGAATGGTCTCTTCGATCACCAGCTGTTCGATTTCGGCAAAGCTTCGCCCCACCAAATTGCCCAACCCCTTGTCAGGCTGAGCGTGATGCGGCGCGGTGCTGGATGGGGTCTGAATATACGAAGGAAGCATGTCGGCGGTCAGGGTCTTCCCGTCATGACACAACACGGAGTTCCAGATTGCGCATTTCAATTCAAGCACATTGCCCGGCCAGGAATGCCGGTGCAGCCTTTCCAAGGCCTCAGGCGAAATACACTCAAACTTACGCTGCTCTGCCTTGGCGCAATCCTCAAGAAATTGCAGGGCGAGAGCGGAAATATCTTCTTTCCGATCACGAAGAGGGGGGAGCGCGACGGGGACGACATGCAACTGGAAAAACAACTCGTCCAGCACTTCGCCCCCACAAGACAGGGGTTTGGGATCGCGAGAAGTTGCGCTGATAATTCGATTGTCTTCAGATTGAGGGTCGCCCGCTTTAACCTGGTGAAGATTTCCTGATCGAATATACTGCACAAACTGGCTTTGCACGCTGGGGATGAGGTTTGCAATTTCATCCAGATAAATCGTCCCGGGCTTGCTTTGTGTGGTTTCAGTTCGCCCCCAATTTGAATGTCCAGATATAAGGTTTGAAAATTTATCTGGGGTCAAGGACGCGCAGTCGATCACAACAAACTGATCTTGATCGCGCCCTGAGTTTTCATGGATGTGGCGCGCGCAATGCTCTTTCCCCGTTCCGATCTCTCCGTGCAATAAAACAGGCGCCATTGATGCCGCCACGTCTTTCAAAACCTGAAGGATAGATTGCATCTGACTGTTTTCTCCAACCAAACGCCAGCTTGGAGCGGGGTCGAACTCAGCATCATTGGTCGAATGGGAAGATTGACGGATCTGGTCCGAGTTTTCTGGAGCAGAGAGTGCCAATTTGTCAGGGTGCTTGTTTGTGTTGAGGCGTGAAGGTGTCTCAGGGGGACAGGTGAAATTTGACTGCTTGAAACCTTTTGCAGCAGCAGATTGCGGTGCTTCCGGGTCCTCTGACAGAGCATTCGGATCTGCCATAGGTGGGGACAGTGTTTCGGCTACGCTTCGAATGGTGTACTCAAGGCGCTCTTGGCTGAAGGGTTGGAACAGGCACTCAAATACACCGACATGCATGGCCTCGGCGGCAAGGTTGATCTGATCGCTTTGGGCGATGACAACAATAAGCGGTGAGGGATCAAGCCTTTTGAGTTTTTTCAACAAGGGCAATGTTGATGCGCCATTCAGAAGCAGTGGCATGAAAACTGCGTCAGGCACCGACTGAGACAAGCAGGTTTCGACGTGCTGCAAATCCACGGCGTAGATCGCCTTGCCCCCCGAACTTTCGAATAGTTGGGGTGGAATGAGCTCAGCAAGCTTGTCATCGGCCATGACCAAGGCAAGGAGTGTTGAAGCTGTGGTCTTCGTGATTGTCGAATGTGCGGGGCCGGAATTTAGGTCGTTTATATGTATATGCGTCACTGCTGTCTGCCAGATCACCCGGTTCGGGTGAGCTTCACGTAAAAGTTGATTTTGAATCTATAGTTCTGGAAACGGCGTAAGAAAACACCCCTAAATGCAATTTAGGGGTGTTTTTTATCGAAAATTGTAACGTTGGCTATACTTAAGAATAGCCGATTTCAGCAAGTGCGTCCTTGATCTCGTCCAAAATGGCCGGATCGTCGATGGTCGCAGGCATTTTGAACGCCTTGCCATCCGCAATCGATACCATGGTGGCGCGTAGAATTTTGCCTGAACGGGTCTTGGGCAGGCGATCCACGACAATGCAAAGCTTGAAGGCTGCAACCGGGCCGATCTTTTCACGCACCAGTTTTACACACTCCGCAGTGACATCGGCATTATCCCGGTCCGCTCCAGCATTAAGGCAGACCATGCCCAGCGGAAGTTGACCTTTGAGTTGGTCTGTCACGCCAATAACTGCGCATTCGGCCACGTCAGGGTGCGAGGCCAGAACCTCCTCCATTGCGCCGGTCGACAGGCGGTGGCCGGCCACGTTGATCACGTCATCGGTGCGCGCCATGATGTAGACATATCCGTCCTCATCCTTGTAGCCCGCATCACCGGTTTCGTAATAACCGGGGAAGGTGGTGAGGTAGCTCGATTTGTAGCGTTCTTCAGCGTTCCACAACGTCGGCAAAGTGCCTGGGGGCAGGGGGAGTTTGATGGCAATCGCGCCCAGTTCCCCGGCTGGCATCTCATGCCCGCCTTCATCAAGGATCTGCACGTCAAAGCCCGGCATTGGAACGGAAGGCGAGCCCAGCTTGATCGGTAGCTCTTCGATCCCCAGCGGGTTTGCGGCAATCGCGTATCCGGTTTCGGTTTGCCACCAGTGATCGATTACTGGCACGTTCAACTGATCCTGAGCCCAGACAATCGTGTCAGGATCGGCGCGTTCACCGGCCAGATAAACCTGTTTCAGACAGGACAGATCGTATTTCTTCACGAACTCGCCCTTCGGATCTTCGCGCTTCACGGCACGGAAGGCGGTGGGTGCGGTGAAGAAGCTCTTCACATTATGTTCGGAAATCACCCGCCAGAAGGTGCCCGCGTCTGGGGTGCCGACCGGTTTGCCCTCAAACACGATGGTGGTGTTGCCATGCACCAGCGGCCCATAGGTGATGTAGCTGTGGCCCACAACCCACCCCACATCGGAGGCCGCCCAGAACACGTCGCCCGGATCCACGTTGTAAAGGTTTTTCATGGTCCAGTTCAGCGCCACCAGATGCCCGCCCGTGTGACGAATTACGCCTTTCGGCTGGCCGGTGGTGCCGGAGGTGTAAAGGATATAGGCCGGATGATTGCCCTCAACCGGCACACAATCGGCTGGCGCAGCAGCAGCCTCGGCCGCGGCCCAGTCGAAATCACGCCCGTCGATCAGCTCGGCAACATGCTCCTCACGCTGCAGGATCAGGGTAAAGTCCGGCTTGTGCTCTGACAGATCAATGGCACCATCCAGAAGCGGCTTATAGGCGACGATGCGGCCCGGTTCCAACCCACAGGATGCGGCGATGATTGCCTTAGGTTTGGCATCATCAATGCGCACCGCCAACTCGTTCGAGGCAAAGCCACCGAACACCACCGAATGCACCGCGCCAATGCGGGTTACGGCGAGCATGGCAATCAACGCCTCGGACACCATCGGCATATAGATGATGACCCGGTCACCCTTGGTTACGCCCTTGGCAGCCAGCGCTCCGGCAACTTTCGCCACCCGATCCTTCAATTCTGCATAGGTCATTTTCGATTGGCGGCCCGTGATCGGGCTGTCGTAGATGATTGCCACCTGATCCGCGCGTCCGTTTTCCACATGGCGGTCCACGGCGTTCCAGCAGGTGTTGACCATCCCGTCCGAAAACCACTCATAGAGTGGAGCGTTTTCGTCAAAAAGTGCTTTCGACGGAGCTTTGTCCCAGTCGATGGCTTCAGCGGCCTCCATCCAGAAAGCTTCCGGGTTGTCCTGCCAAGCGTTGTATACGTCTTTATATGCCATCATACATGTCCTCCTAAATCCCTTGTGAAGGAGTTAGGCTGGCTCTTGAAGTAAGAGCAAGTATCTTGAGGTGCGGTGCGACCAAAATTCGCAATAACTTTGCAGATCAGCAAAAAATAGCCTGCAAATTTTTGCAAACCGCCTGAAATTGCGGGTGAGAATTGAAAATTAAGTCAACTTTGCAAAACTGCAAAGTTTTGACTGCAAACATTTGCGACGAGATCTGCAGGGGCTATCACCTGCTCAGCTGGCAGAAAAAAAGGGAGCCGAAGCTCCCTTTCCATGTCGTGCAGCTCAAACCCCTTAGCCGTATTCAGCAACCGGGGTGCCCGCGATGGCGGACATGTTCAAAAGCCCGCGTGCGGTGATCGACGGGGTGACAATATGGGCTCGGTTTCCCATCCCCATCAAGATCGGGCCCACTTCAAGTCCGCCGCCCTTGACCTTCAGCGTGTTGCGTACCGCACTGGCCGCGTCGGCGTTGGTAAAGACCAGAACATTTGCGGGCCCGTCAAACCGCGCATCGGGGAATATGCGCTGACGCACTTCTGCGTCCAGGGCCGCATCCACATGCATTTCACCTTCATAGGAAAAATCACGTGGGGCGCTGTCGAGGATCGCCAATGCTTCGCGCGCGCGAATGCCGCTGTCGCTGCCGTGATTGCCAAACTGCGAGTAGGAGCAGATCGAGATTTTTGGCTCGACCCCAAAACGGCGCACATGGCGCGCGGCACCAATCACCGTTTCTGCGATCTGCGCAGCGGTTGGAGTGGGGTGCACATGGGTGTCTGCAATGAGCAGGGGACCGTCCTGCAGGATCATCAGGCTCAGGGCGCCCACTGGGTGCAGGTTTGGGGTGCCGAGGATTTGCTGGATATAATTGAGATGCCAGAGATATTGGCCAAACGTGCCGCATATCAGGCTGTCCGCTTCTTCGCGATGCACCATGATCGCGCCGATTGCTGTGGTGTTGGTACGCAGGATCGCTTTGGCCAAATCAGGTGTAACACCCTGGCGCGACATGATTTTGTGATAGCTGCCCCAATAGTCGCGATATCGCTCGTCCCGTTCCGGGTTCACGATGTCAAAATCGCGCCCCGGCTGGATCGACAAGCCCGCGCGTTCAGCGCGATGGGCAATTACGTCCGGTCGACCGATGAGGATTGGTACATCGGTGGTTTCTTCGATCATCGCCTGGGCCGCCCGCAACACACGCTCGTCTTCGCCTTCCGCAAAAACGATCTTGCGATGGGCTTTTGATGCTGCTTCGAAGACGGGGCGCATAATCAGGGCAGAGCGGAATACGCTCTCATCAAGCTTGGCCTTGTAGGCGCCAAGATCTTCGACGGGGCGGGTGGCTACACCGCTTTCCATCGCCGCCTTTGCCACCGCACTGGCGACCACGCCCATCAGGCGCGGGTCAAACGGTTTCGGGATCAGGTAGTCTTCGCCAAAGGTGAGTTGCTCTCCCTTATAGGCTGCGGCGGCCTCAGCTGACGTGGTGGCACGGGCGAGTGCTGCGATCCCTTCGATGCAGCCCAGTTGCATCGCGTCGTTGATCTCGGTCGCGCCCACATCCAGCGCGCCGCGGAAGATGAAAGGGAAGCAGAGTACGTTGTTGACCTGATTGGGAAAATCGCTGCGACCTGTCGCGATAATCGCGTCAGGAGCGACTTTGCGCACTTCGTCGGGCATGATCTCGGGTGTCGGATTGGCCAGCGCGAAAATAATCGGTTTATCCGACATTTTGGCGACCATTTCGGGTTTTAGGACACCGGGGCCGGAAAGGCCAAGGAATAGGTCCGCGCCCTCGATCACGTCGTTCAGCGTGGCAGGAGACGCGCCTTGTGCATAGGCTGCCTTTTGCGGAGTCATCTCCGCCTCTCGGCCTTCATAAACCAGCCCTTCGATGTCGCAAAGCCAGACGTTTTCGCGTTTTATCCCGAGCTTCAATAGCATGTTCAAACAGGCGATCCCTGCGGCCCCACCACCGGTGGAGACAATCTTGATATCCTCGAATGACTTGCCTACCACCTTCAGAGCGTTGGTGGCAGCTGCCCCGACGACAATAGCCGTGCCGTGCTGGTCATCGTGGAAAACCGGGATGTTCATCTTCTCGCGGCAAATTTGTTCAACGATGAAACAATCTGGCGCTTTAATGTCTTCGAGGTTGATCGCGCCAAAGCTGGGTTCCATTGCGCAAATGATGTTTGCCAGCTTTTCCGGGTCGCTCTCATCCAGTTCGATATCGAAGCAGTCGATATTGGCAAATTTCTTGAAGAGCACCGCTTTGCCCTCCATCACAGGCTTTGAGGCAAGTGCGCCGATATTGCCAAGCCCAAGCACAGCAGAGCCGTTTGAAACCACCGCGACCAAGTTTCCGCGCGCTGTATAACGGCTTGCAGCCGCGGGATTTTTTGCGATTTCCATGCTGGCTTCGGCAACGCCGGGTGAATAGGCCAAAGATAGATCTCGGCCGTTGGCCATCGGCTTTGTCGCTTGGATTTCCAGTTTACCGGGCTTCGGAAACTCATGGTAATCGAGCGCACGCTTGCGCGAATAATTGTTGTCGCTCATGGGGTTCCTCCGTCAAGTCCCGATCCTGAATGGCAATTGTTTAACTTTAAACCATCTGCCGATTTTGCCTGCAATATAAGGACAAGCGCTGTGCAATCAAGTCGCAATCGTCCTGCATTTCGTCGCTTCCTTGTGTCTTTGGGAGAGCGTAGCAGAAAATCGCCGTCGATGTTTGCGCAAACGCGCTTTCCTCTTGCATCCGGTCGCGTTGCGCGTCAGATTTGTTCAATTGATCAAAACGGAGGGGCACATGTCCTTGCTCAAAGCTGCGACTTCCGTGCGTGAGAACGCCCACGCACCGTATTCGAACTTTAAAGTGGGCGCAGCGCTGCGCACCAAAGATGGCAATGTCTATGCCGGCTGCAATGTCGAAAACATCGCCTACCCCGAAGGCACCTGTGCCGAGGCGGGCGCCATTGCGGCCATGTGCGCCGCCGGAGAGCGTGAAATTGCAGAGGTGCTGGTGATCGCAGATGCACCGTTGCCAGTCACCCCCTGCGGTGGATGCCGACAGAAACTCGCCGAGTTCTCGGAAGGTGATGTGCAGATCACCATGACCACGACCGAAGGCAACAGCATGACCATGTCGATGGAAGAGCTGCTTCCTGGTGCGTTTGCCTCGAAGCATATGGAAAACACATGACCCGCGCCTTTCTTGTGGTGATGGACTCGGTGGGCTGCGGTGGTGCCCCCGATGCCGATCAGTTTTTTAACAACAAAACCGTGCCTGATACCGGATCAAACACGCTGGCCCATATCGCACGTGCTTGTGCAAACGGGCAGGCGGAAGACGGGCGAAGCGGCCCTCTTTATATGCCGAACCTCGACGCGTTGGGGCTTTCAGCGGCCGTGAAGCTCGCCTCCGGTGATGAGATGCCGGGCATGGGGGCGACCCCCACCGGGCTTTGGGGCGCGGCGGAAGAGGTATCACGTGGTAAGGATACCCCCTCTGGTCACTGGGAAATTGCCGGCGTGCCGGTGCCATGGGACTGGGGCTATTTCCCGGATACGATTCCAACATTCCCAGAAGATCTGACGGCCGAGATTTGTCGTCTTGCCAATGTGGATGGGGTGCTTGGGAACAAACATGCCTCCGGTACAGCAGTTCTGGATGAACTGGGAGAAGAGCACATCCGAACGGGGTGGCCCATTGTCTATACTTCGGCAGACAGCGTGGTTCAGATTGCGGCGCATGAGGAAACATTTGGCCTCGAGCGTCTGATCAAGCTGTGTGAGGATGTTGCGCCCATGGTGCATAAGATGAACGTAGGTCGTGTGATCGCGCGCCCCTTTGTCGGCGAGCGGTCCGGGGCCTTCTCCCGAACCACCAACCGTCGCGATTTTGCAATTACGCCACCCAAGCCCACACTCTGTGACTGGGTTGGTGCTGCGGGCGGCAAGACCCACGCGATTGGCAAGATTGGCGACATCTTCGCCCATCGCGGTATCGACACGCTTAAGAAAGGCGCGGATCGCGATCTGATGGAGCATCTCGTCGACAGTTTTGATACGGCGCAAGATGGCGATCTGGTGTTTGCCAATTTCGTGGAGTTTGACGCGCTGTATGGGCATCGCCGCGACGTGTCGGGCTATGCTGCTGCGCTTGAGTGGTTTGATACGCAAGTTCCACGCCTGTTTGACAAAATGCGCGACGGCGACATGATCATCTTTACCGCCGATCATGGCAACGATCCGACATGGGTCGGAACCGACCATACCCGTGAACGCGTGCCGGTCGTCGGGACAGGGCAGGGCCTGCGTGAAATCGGTGTTTGTGGTTTTTCTGACATTGCCGCTTCTATCGCGGCCCATCTTGGGCTGAATGAACGCGGTGCAGGGGAGAGTTTTCTATGAGCTTCCAATCCCTTCCAAAAGTTGAACTGCACATGCACCACGAAGGCGCGGCCCCGCCCGCCTTTATCCGGGGGCTGGCCAAGGAGAAGAACGTCGATATCTCGCGGATATTCACTGAGGATGGTGGGTATGCTTACCGCGATTTCTGGCATTTCCTTGAGGTCTATGAGGCTGCGACTTCGGTGCTGACAAGCCCAGAAGATTTCCGCCGCCTGACCCTGGCGATCCTTGAAGAAAGCGCCAAAGAAGGTGTGGTTTATGCAGAAAGTTTCATCTCGCCCGATTTCTGTGGCGGACGCGATGTGGCGGCGTTCAAGGACTATCTTGCGGCCATCAAAGATGCGTCGGATGAGGCAGAGCGCGATTTCGGCATTACCCTGCGTGGGGTTGTCACCTGCATTCGTCACTTTGGTGGAGATGTGGCCCGCGAAACGGCAAAATGTGCGCAAGAGACTGCGGGCGACTGGATTGTCGGCTTTGGCATGGGCGGTGATGAGAAAGCGGGCAACCAGTCCGATTTCAAATATGCCTATGATATGGCGCGCGAAGCTGGATTGAAGCTGACCACTCATGCAGGCGAATGGAATGGACCGGATGAAGTGCGCGAGGCGTTGGATGCGCTGAAGGTGAGCCGGATTGGGCATGGTGTGCGCTCGATCGAGGATCTGAACCTGGTTGAGCGGCTGGTCGAAGAAAAGATCACGTTGGAGGTCTGCCCAGGCTCCAACGTGTTTCTCGGAGTTTTTGACCGTTTGGAAAATCATCCCATTGCCAAGCTGCGGGAACGGGGGGTAAATGTCACTGTGTCCACCGATGATCCTCCTTTCTTCCGCACTACGATGACGAAGGAGTATGAAGAGCTTCAAAGGGTCTTCGGCTGGGACGAAACAGATTTTGCCGATCTCAACCGCGTGGCGCTGGATGCTGCGTTCTGCAACGCAGACACCAAGGCGCGCATTGCCAAGCTGCTGGAGCCCAAAGATGTATGACCACCTGACCGTCGTTGACCACCCGCTGGTGCAACACAAGCTGACCTTGATGCGCGAAGAATCCACGCCGACCAGCGAGTTTCGCAGGCTTCTGCGTGAGATCAGCCAGCTTTTGGCCTATGAAATCACGCGCGAATTGCCGATGACCACCAAATCCATCACCACACCGATGCAACAGATGGATGCACCCACCCTTGCGGGGCGCAAACTGGCGCTGGTGTCGATCCTGCGGGCAGGGAATGGATTGCTTGACGGGGTGTTGGAGCTGATCCCCTCGGCGCGTGTGGGGTTTGTTGGTCTCTATCGCGATGAAGATACACTTGAGCCGGTGGAATATTATTTCAAGGTGCCCGAGCACATGGACGAACGTCTGGTGATCGCGGTTGACCCGATGCTGGCCACTGGCAACAGCTCGGTTGCGGCGATCGATATGTTGAAAAAATCCGGCGCAAAGAACATTCGTTTCCTCTGTTTGCTGGCTGCCCCGGAAGGCGTGGCGCGGATGAAAGAAGCACATCCGGATGTGCCAATTGTTACAGCATCACTTGACGAGCGGCTGAATGAGAAGGGATATATTGTCCCCGGTCTTGGCGATGCGGGCGACCGTATGTTCGGCACAAAATAAGGTTGCTAAAACAGCCCCGGCCAGAGACCTGCGCCGGGGCGTTTTTCGTTAATCCTCTCATATTCCACAAAGAATCTTTTTGAATTATCCACAGGTTTGATCCCGGCTTGTGGATTATCCCTTTACTTCATTAGGGTCATCCATCATGCTTGCCCACAATATTTTGTGTCGGGGCACAAGAGCATGATAAAAAAAACAGCGGCCGTAATGGCCATCCTTGCAGGTATAAGTGCAACAGGCGCACAAGCGCTCAGTTTAAAAAAAGGCGCGCAACCTGCCGAACTTCCGCCTGCTGGCTATGATGGAAATAGCTATGTGGACAGCCGGGGATGTATTTACATCCGCGCCGGTGTTGCGGGCAATGTAACCTGGGTGCCGCGTGTGACGCGGAACCGCGAGGTTGTTTGCGGGGCTAGACCCAGCTTGGCCGCAGCTCAGCCTGCTCCGGTTGAGGCACCTGTTGAAGCAGCGGCACCGATACAATCGGTAACCGCAGTTGAAACACCGTCCAATCCCACAGCGCCTGTTCAGTCCACAACCGTTCGCAAAGTGCCGAGCACTGCGCGCACAAGGGTTGTGCCGCGTCCTTCGAAACCTGGACCGGCCTTACCGCCGCGGATCGGATTTGGCCCGGATGAAACCAATCCGGACTTGCCTCCACCCTCTCCTGCACCCCGCTCTTGGCTGGATCGCTATTCCGAGAACGGTGGGGTTGATCCTTCACTTATTCCAAGCGTTGCGCCTGTGGCCAATCTGGCAGAGTTGCAGGATGCGCAGATTGTCCCCGATAACGGGACTGTTGATCAGAGCGTACGAGTGAATTGCCCTCCACAGGCCAATGTGAACTATGTGACCCTGAACGGAGAGCGTGTTCCCCTTCAGTGCGGTTCTCACCAGACCGTTCCAGAGAGCTATGTGGTGGCGCATGGAAACGGGCTGCGTACGCGGGTTACCACATTTCCGCACCCATCAGTTGCTCAGGCGCAAAGCGTTGCGCCTTACTCATCTGAAAACGTCGCGAGCGTGCCCGCCACAACCGTATCGGTTCCGCAAGGAAATGGGCATGCCCCTAGAAGCTACACAATTGTGCGCCGTAGTGATTTTGATAAATCCGCGCTGCCGCCCAGCACTGTGATTGCACCTCAAACATATGTCGCGTCAAACATGCCCGTGACTGTCCCCGAGGGGTACAAAGTCGCTTGGGATGATGGTCGGTTGAATCGGTTGCGTGGGGTGCGCACCGTTGGCGGGGATCTCCTTAGCGCGCAGATCTGGACGGAAGATCCGCCTCGAAAGCTGATTGGGGTAAAACTACCCAAATCCGCATTGTCAGGGGCGCCTATATTCGGTGGACCGGCCACTGAGGTGTTCTCGACCCGGTCTGCACCGATCACGTCCACGCAATCGGTCAGCGCACAGCCGTCAAATCACCGATATGTTCAGGTCGGCGGTTTTGCCAATCCGAGCAACGCGCGCAAGGTGATCATCAAGCTGCAGAAGATGGGGCTGACCGTCTCGTCGATGTCTTCGAAATCCGGGGTAAAGACCATTTTGGCAGGGCCGTTCACGCAGCAAGCTCAGCTGACATCGGCGTTAAGCAAGGTCCGGAGGGCAGGCTTTCAGGATGCGTTCCTGAGAAAGTGACGCAGGTCTGAAAGACATGAAACGCCCCGTCTGTCTGAGAACGGGGCGTTGTTCATTTGTAGATCACTCGCCGCAAACCCCTTGGAGACGCACCCAATTGTCATCCGACAGCAAAGGGGTTGCTGCGCTTAAAGGCACCGGGTCGGCCTCGATCAGTGAAATGGTCTTTTCTCCAGTCAGGTCAAGCGCATAGGCATAAGGGGTTGACGGTATATCCGCCTCCGCAAACCTGGGCAATAGAGCGTCTGGGTCCAGTTCGGCGGGGTCCGAGGTCAGCAGCCACTCTGCATAGATGTCCACCACCCCTTTCGGCATTTTCCCCGTAGTTAAAAGTTGAACGGTGGCTTTTAGGCCCGCATGGTTCAACAGTCCAAGCATCGGGTCTGTTTCGCGCCTGCGCTGGTCTTCCGCCAGGATGAAGCCCGCTGCTACGGCCGGTTCTTCATAGTCTTCAATAAGGGCTCGGTTCAAAAGCGTGATCTTGCCGGGCAGGTGGGTGGCCGTCTGAACACCGTCTGACAAGATGATCAGGCGCGGCGCATCCGCCCCCAGAACACGACGCCCCAATGCGTCAAGAGCGGAGCGCGCCGTTACCCCTTCACATTGCCGCCCCGCAACACGACCAATTTGGTTCAAGATCTGCTGGCCGATGGCGGCGCGGGTGGTGGCAGGCACTACTTTTGCGGTGTAGCTTCGCAAGGCGTCAGGAAGCCAAAACACCCCTGCACTTATCAAACCTGCCAAAGTTAGGGCACCCATCCAACCTCGAAGACGCCCCGGATGGTCGCGACGCTTTTCGACCACCTTGCGGACCCTTTCGATCCCGTCGATCATGGTATCGTCGTCGATTTCGAGCTCTTCGTAGTTTTCGTCTGACGGGGAAAACCGCGCTGGTCGCGTGCCAGGATTGATCCGCCGAACCGCCGCAAGGGACCAATGTGTCAAGGCTCGATCCGACATGTCGGTGAGGGTGAGAGATGCCTCTCCCAAGGACACAATGACATTGACGCGCTGCGCCTCAGGTGAGGCACACCACACGCCCGGCGCTTCGAGCCGGTCATATTTCTTGAGGGCCGTCATGGTCAGGTGGCGAGTCCTGTGCTGCTCTTACGAGTTTTAGTTGCGAAAAGAATAGCCATGCAGGGGCCGTTTGTCGATTGGTCGAGTTGTGAAAGTCAGATGAGAGCCACGAATTGCCCGATCCCCCGGTTTGGCGGCAACACACTGTTTGTAACGCCTAATCATGTTTGGCCTTGCCGCGCTGGCGATAATGGATTCTAGTTTTCTAGTTTTCTAGTTTTCTAGTTTTCTAGTTTTCTAGTTTTCTAGTTTTCTAGTTTTCTAGTTTTCTAGTTTCGCACGGCTTTAGGGCTGTTTGACCTGCTTGCGGAGTTGGAATTTCTGAATTTTTCCGGTGGAGGTCTTTGGCAGTTCTCCAAATTCCACGGCTTTTGGCGTCTTGAAACCAGCCAGGTGTTCACGTGCGAAGGCGATCAGCTCTGCCTCACTTGCTTCCATTCCTTCCTTTAGTTCGACAAAAGCACAGGGCACCTCGCCCCATTTGTCATCCGGCTTGGCGACCACCGCGCACAGATTAACGGCTGGATGGTGCATCAACACACCTTCAACCTCGACGGAACTCACATTCTCACCACCAGAGATAATGATATCCTTGGCGCGATCGGTGATCTTGATATAGCCGTCCGGGGTTTGGTGGGCGATGTCGCCGGAATGGAAATAACCGCCCTGAAACGCTTCAGCCGTGGCGTCCGGGTTCTTGAGATAGCCCTTCATGACCGAATTGCCCCGGATCATGATCTCGCCTGTGGCTTCGCCGTCCATCGGGATCTGCGCCATGTTGTCATCCATAACGGTGATGTCTTCCATCTGCGGAAAGGGCACTCCTGTCCGGGCCTTGAGTGCTGCGCGTTCATCCTGGGGCTTCCCATCCCATTCCGGGCCGTTCCACAGACATTCGGTCACATGGCCATAAGTTTCCGTCAGGCCATAGACTTGCGTGACGTTGAACCCAAGCGGTTCTACCGCAGCCAGTGTGGCTGCGGGGGGCGGTGCGCCTGCGGTGAAGACCTCGACGATATGGTCGAAGGATTTGCGATCTTCGTCACGCGCATTCACGATCATATTGAGCACAATGGGTGCCCCACCAAAATGGGTCACGCCCTCATCAGCAATCGCATCGTAAATCGCCTTGGGGGTTACGTCTCGGCAGCAAACGATTGTCCCGCCAAGTGCAGGCATCATCCAACTGTGGTTCCAGTTGTTACAGTGAAACAGCGGCACGATGGTCAGGTAGCGCGGATAAAGCCCCATGTTCCAGCTGACCGGCGTGCCCATGGTCATGAGATAGGCCCCGCGATGGTGATAGACCACACCTTTCGGGCGCCCCGTCGTGCCCGACGTGTAATTGAGCGCAAGGCTCTCCCACTCGTCTTCCGGCATGACCCAGGCGAATTCAGGATCACCAGAGGCAAGCAGATCTTCGTATTCCAGATATTTTCCCGAAGCCGGATGGCCTGCACGCGCGTCGGCCACCTCGATGATTTCAGGCGGGTCACCATCCAACAATGCGATCGCCTTTTCCGCCAGTGGCAGGAATTGTGGGTCCACCAGCACCGCCTTTGCTTCGCCATGGGCAAAGATGTAGGCGACCGTATCCACATCAAGGCGGATGTTGATTGTATTGAGCACCGCTCCGCAGGCCGGAATGCCAAAGGAGGCTTCGACATGGGGCAGGGTGTTTGGCAGGAGTGTGGCAACCACATCGCCGGGTTTGACCCCGCGTGTTGCAAGGGACGAGGCAAGCCGAGTGACGCGCGTGTAGTAGTCTTTATAGGTCAGCCGTGTCGGGCCATAAATCAGGGCTTCTCGGTTTGGAAACACCTTGGCGGCACGTCTGAGATGAGACAACGGTGTAAGCGGCACAAAATTTGCCGCGTTCTTTTCCAGCCCTGTTTCATCTGCCATCCAGCCCATCGCGTTCTCCCTGTTAAGTCGGTGTCCGGTTTTTCTGGTCTTTCCCGCCAGAATGTCGTTTTTCGAGCAGACCAGATCCCACTGGTTCTGGTCAATGACAGAAAACCTATTGTCTGGTCCAAAACCGACTTTTGATTGGAAATCATCATGCCTGCAGATGCCTCTCCACCGATTCCTTTGGGCGACGTGGCGTCGGAACATAGTGAAGCCCATGATCGCCCGGCCATGGCGGCGGGGGTGATCATTTTGGCGATGTTCATTCTTGGCGGGTTGGACAATTCAGTGTCGGTGATCGCGAGAGATACAGGGCTTTGGCAGTTCCACTTCATTCGTGCCTGTATAGCCGTGTCGCTGATGGTGGGGATGGCACGGTTTGGGTTTATCAATATCACGCCGAAACGGCGCTGGGCTGTCGCTCTGCGAGGCGGAATGACCGCAATAGCAATGCTGGTTTATTTCGGCTGCCTGGCATTTTTGCCGCTCGGGCAGGTCGCGGCGGGTCTGTTCACGGCCCCGATCTGGGTCATGCTGTTATCAGCAGTGTTTCTGAAGCAGAAGGTCGGTCCCACCCGTCTGGTGGCGGCAGCGATCGGTTTCGTCGGCGTTCTATTGGTGCTGCGCCCCTTCGAAGGCGGACTGAACACCTTGGCGCTGGTGCCAATGATCGCCGGGTTTTTCTATGCCTGCGGAGCCATTGCCACGCGGCAGTGGTGTGTGGGAGAAAGCGCCATGTCGATGCTGCTCTTCTTTTTTATCTCCCTCGGGGTGTTCGGTTTGCTAGGGGCAACTTTCTTGACCCTCTGGCCACACGATGTTCCCGCAGGGCCTGATGGGTTCATCCTGCGTGGGTTTGGCGAAATGGGGGGGCTGTCCATTGGATTGACCATCCTACAGGCGGTGGGATCAATGATTGCAGTGGGGCTGGTGTTTAAGGGGTACCTATTGGGTGATGCAGCTCAAGTTGCCATCTACGAATACTCCCTTTTGGTCTTCGCAGCGGGATGGAGCTATCTGCTTTTCGACCAGAGCGTGACCCCGATGAGCGTGATCGGCATGGGGTTCATCATCCTGTCAGGCATCGTGATTTCTCTGCGCTCGCGCGGGGCATGAAAACGGGCTAGGGTGCAGTCATGATCATTTCGCATGGCCGCCGCTATATCTTTGTTCACGCACCGAAAACCGGGGGCACGTCGCTAGCATTGGCGCTTGAAGCGCGGGCGATGAAAGACGACCTGATGCTGGGGGATACACCTAAGGCGACGAAGCGGCGCAGGCGGTTGAAGGATGTGCAGGCGGCTGGGCGTTTGTGGAAACACTCGACCTTGCGGAATGTTGAAGGTCCGGTGACACCGGATCAGATGCGGGACTATTTTGTGTTCATGCTGGTGCGCAACCCATGGGACAGGATGGTAAGCTATTATCACTGGTTAAGGGAGCAGAGCTTTGACCACCCGGCGGTGACATTGGCCAAGTCATCTGCTTTTGCCGATTTCTTGCGTGCCCCTGCAACACAGGCCAGTTTTCGGGCGACTCCCTATGCGAGTTATGTGACAGACGGGAAGGGGCGCGAACTGGCGGATCTCTTTGTTCGGTTGGAACATGTCGACGAAGATTTACCCGCGCTTGAGACACATCTTGGATTTTCCCTGCGACCACTTCCACATGAAAACCGATCTGATCGAGAGGTCGATTATCGCCGGTTTTATACGGATGAACTGGCGGAGATCGTGGCGAATTGTTGTAGGGAAGATATTCGTCGGTTTGGATACCAGTTCAATGGCTGAACAATTCGGCAGATTCAATGCCACCGCCAGCATCTGTCTCAGGGTTTCACTGCAAAATGATAGGCGGCACAAGGTTGATGCAACACGCGCCGTTGATCGCTGTCGTCAATGGCTTGGTCAAAGGCCTCTTCCATCTCGGTCGCAACATGTTCGAAGGCAGCTTGACGGTCGGGATCCGGTCGAACGATTTTGTCCAGAAAACTGTCAAAGCTCGGATATTCACGGGTCAGGACGTAGTCATTTTTTGACAAAAGACCAAACCTTCCACCTTCGCCCAACCGGTTCAAGAGTTCATGTGAATGGGTGCGCACAAAGGTTTCATCTTCGACAAATCGAACGACATCGAACATTGAACCAAAAGGGAATGGTTCGACAATATGCAGCCTGCCTGTCGGGCGCAGAACGCGATGGGCTTCGTTAAAAGCCGCATCCTGAAGCTCGATCGGAACGTGGTGAAAGGAGAAGAAAAAACAGGCGAGGTCTTGCGTATCAGTTTCCAGCGGCAAGTTTTCGGCTGTTCCCAGTATGACGTCGACATCTACCGGCAAACCAGACTGTGCACGCGCGACTTTGACTGCGTCGATCTCTACCGCGGTCACCACCGCCCCTTCGGCGTGAAGTTGTTTTGAGAATATTCCGTCACCTGCGCCGATGTCGACGACATACCGGTTGGAAAGAGGGCAGAGTGTTTTGAGGTGTTCGATATGCGCCATGTATCTTCCTTTTAGCGCGATAGGCGCTTCACAAGATCATAGCACAGTTTGTTTTTCGTTCTGCTGCATCCCCAAGAGGGATATCGTCGGCCCGAATACTCCGGGCCGACGCATGTTTTATCTGAATCAGGCGGCGTCTGCACTTTCATCAAACCGCTCGTAGAACCCTTCGCCCTCTTCTGCCATCTCGCGCAGCAGCGCAGGGGTGGAAAAGCGCGGGCCGAATTTCTCGGTGAGCTGATCACATACCTCGGCAGCATAAGGCGCGCCGAGCATATCCAGCCAGCTGAACGGACCACCTGACCATGGGGCAAAGCCCCAGGCGAGGATTGCGCCAACGTCACCTTCTCGGATGTCTTCCAGAACGCCTTCTTCCAGCGCGCGCACGGCTTCCAGCACTTGCGACATCATCAGGCGATGCTTGACCTCGGTCACATCGGGCTGCTCATCCGCAACCGCGAATTTTTCACCTAGACCAGCCCATAGCCCCGCACGCTTGCCTTTCGCGTCGTAGTCGTAGAAACCAGCGTTGGCTTTGCGGCCCATGCGGCCCTCATCAGCCATCCAGAAGATGATGTCATCCACGGCACCGTCCGGATAGGCATCACCCATGGCCGCCTTTGTGGCCTTTGCGATCTTCACACCCAGTTCAACCGAGGTCTCATCTACCAGTTGCAGCGGACCCACCGGGAAGCCCAGAAGACGTGCAGCCCCTTCAACAAGGGCAGGGGAAACCCCTTCACCCACCATACGGATGCCTTCGTTGATATAAGGGATGATGCAGCGGTTGCAGTAGAAGAACCGCGCGTCATTGACCACAATCGGCGTCTTGCGGATCTGGCGCACGTAATCGAGCGCTTTGGCCACGGCCCGGTCTCCGGTCTCTTTACCCTTGATGATTTCCACCAGCATCATCTTCTCGACCGGCGAGAAGAAGTGGATACCAATGAACCCATCCGGGCGTTCTGACGCTTTGGCCAGTTCGGTGATCGGCAGGGTCGAGGTGTTGGTGGCAAAGATGCAATCCTCGCCCACAACGGCTTCGACCTTCTTGGTCATCTCGGCTTTCACACCCACGTCTTCAAAAACGGCTTCGATGATCAGATCGGCACCCTTCAGCGCTTCGAGGTCGGTGGTTGCGGTGATTGCGCCCAGTACGGCCTCTTTCTTTTCAGGTGTCGCTTTCTTGCGGGCAATCCCCTTGTCCAGATAAGTCTCGGAATAGGATTTGCCGCGATCGGCAGCCTCTTGGTTCTGGTCGATCAGCACCACTTCCATACCAGCCATGGCTGATACCAGCGCAATGCCTGCACCCATCATGCCTGCGCCCAGAACGCCAACCTTTTTCACCGACTGATCGGCCACGTCTTTCGGACGCACTGCACCTTTTTCCAGCGCTTGTTTATTTATGAAAAGCGAGCGGATCATGGCCGAAGAGGACGGGTGCATCAGCACGTTCACGAACCAGCGGCATTCCACCCGCAGCGCGTCGTCAAAGGGCACCATTGCGCCTTCGTAAGCGGCAGAGAGCAGCGCCTTGGCCGCGGGATAGACGCCCGCGGTTTTGCCGTGAATCATCGCAGCCGCGCCAACATAGGTCTGGAACCCTGCGGGGTGATAAGGGGCGCCGCCGGGCATTTTGTAGCCCTTGGCATCCCATGGCTTGACGATGTCAGCATCCTTGGCGTTCAGAACCCATTCCTTGGCACGAGCCTGAAGCTCTTCCGGAGCGACCACTTCGTCGATCAGCCCAGCGGATTTTGCTTTCGCCGGGGCTACGGTCTTGCCTTCCAAAAGGAAGGGGGCCGCCGCCATTGCACCCATCTTGCGTACGAGACGTGTGGTCCCACCTGCGCCAGGGAAGATCCCCACGAGGATCTCGGGCAGGCCGATTTTGGCCTTTGGGTTGTCGGCAGCGATGATGCGGTGGCAGGCGAGCGGGATTTCCAGACCGATGCCAAGCGCAATGCCAGGCAGGGCCGCGACAATCGGTTTGCCGCCTTTGTTGGTCTTGACGTCCATGCCGGCGCGCTCGATTTTGCGCAGCACGCCGTGCATCTGCATGATGCCGTCAAACAGCCCTTTGGCCGGATCGTCACCCGCGTCTTCTTTCATCTGGGCGATAACATTCAGGTCCATCCCCCCGGCAAAATCCTTTTTGCCCGAAGTGATGATCGCGCCTTTCACGGCCTCATCGGCCAGAACGGTGTCGATATGCCCGTTCAGCTCTTCAAGCGCTGCATAAGACAGCACATTCATCGATTTGCCTGGCACATCCCAGGAAATGGTAGCGACGCCATCGGCGTCAACGGAATAGTTGAAATCAGCCATTATATAACGTCCCTTCTTATACGCGTTCGAGAATGGTAGCGGCACCCATGCCGGAACCGATGCAGAGTGTGGCAAGACCGGTTTCGCGATCTGACCGTTCCATCTCGTCAAGCAACGCCCCAAGGATCATTGCGCCGGTGGCGCCCAGCGGGTGGCCCATGGCGATGGCACCCCCGTTCACGTTCACCTTGTCATGATCGGCGTTGAAAGCTTGCAGGAAGCGCAAGACAACCGATGCAAAAGCTTCGTTCACCTCGAAAAGGTCAATGTCGCCAATGCCCATGCCCGCCGCCGCCAGCACGCGTTCCGTGGCCGGAACCGGTCCAGTCAGCATGATGGTCGGGTCGGTGCCAACCTTGGACGTGGCTTTGATGCGGGCGCGGGGCTTGATGCCATGGCGTTCACCAAATTCCTTGTTCCCGATCAGCACGGCCGCAGACCCATCGGCGATGCCGGACGAGTTGCCTGCGTGGTGCACGTGGTTGATCTTTTCCAGATGCGGGTATTTCAGAAGCGCCACGGCATCGAACCCCGGCATCTGTTCCCCCATCATCGCAAAAGACGGGTTCAGACCGCCCAGCGTCTGCATGTTGGTCTCGCGGATCATCTCGTCTTCTGACATGATCGCAAGACCGTTCTGGTCACGCAGCGTGTAGACGGATTTTTCAAAGCGACCCGCCGCACGGGCAGCGGCGGCGCGTTTCTGGCTTTCCACCGCATAGGCGTCACAGTCATCACGTGAGAACCCGTATTCAGTGGCAATAATGTCAGCCGAGATGCCCTGCGGAACGAAATAGGTCTTGGCCGCCAGGAACGGGTCGGCTGCAATCGCTCCGCCATCGGACCCCATCGGCACACGGCTCATGCTCTCGACACCACCGGCGATGTAAGCGTCTCCGGCCCCGCCGCGCACTTGGTTTGCGGCCATGTTCACGGCTTCCAGACCCGAGGCGCAGAAGCGGTTGATCGACACACCGGGAATGCGTTCGTCGAGGTCCGAATAAAGCACGGCAGATCGTGCCAGACAGGCACCTTGTTCGCCAACCTGGGTTACATTGCCCCAGATCACGTCCTCGACCACATGGCCTTCAAGATTATTGCGGCGCTTCAACTCGTTCAGCGTTTCAGCAGACAGGCGGGCGGCTGTCACTTCGTGCAGGGTGCCGTCCTTTTTGCCTTTTCCGCGCGGGCTGCGCACGGCGTCATAGATATAGGCGTCGGTCATTGTTGTTTCCTTTCGGGATCTTAGCCCCAGGCCTTTAAGCTCGATCAGCGGGGCTGCCGGGCATCAGGTCATAGGGGTGTTTCCAACCGGGTGTCTCCGATATGCGGGTCAACCAGGCGTCGATTGCGGGCCATTCGGCGCGGTCAAAGCCGAAGGGTTCAGGGTAAAAGAGGTAGCCGCAGCAAGAGAGGTCAGCGACGGTGAGCGCATCGCCCACCAACCAGTCACGATTGGAAAGTTCGCTTTCCAGCGTTTTGAACGCGGATTTCAAGCGTGCCATGTTGAATTTGATCACCTCTTGCGGGCGGTTCTCTTCAGGGATGAAGTTGTTCAGGAAGCGGGTTGTGCCAGCGACCGAGGACATCTTGTGATTGTCCCAGAACTGCCACCGCAAAATCTCGCGCCGTTCAGCAGCAGATCCGCCTCCCAGTTTGCCCGACTTCGACGACACATAATCCTGAATGGCGCCGGATTGTGACAGGATCACATCCCCGTCAACCATCACCGGAACCTCCCCCATCGGATTGATCTCGCGGTATTCCGGGGTGCGGGTTTCGCCGTTAAAGAAGTCGACAAAGACCGGTTCCCAAGCAAGACCGGACAGTTCCAGCGTCAATGCCGCTTTATAGGCGTTGCCGCTTTCACCGAAGCAGTAGAGTTTGATGGTCATCACGTTCTCCCCGTTGTGATCTTTCGGTGTGTTGTTTCAGTCTGCCTTCGGAAGCCGGGGGCGCTGCCCCCGGACCCCCGGGATATTTCTGGTCAGAAGATGAGGGTGGGTGTCTTCTTCTGACTTCAAGTATCCCCGCCGGAGGCTCCTGATCGTTCCACTGACGGAGTGTTTAGCGTTTGCGCGCATCCAGTTCGGAGTTGAAAAGGCGCAGACGTGCTGTGAGGTTTTCTTTGTTTGTCACACTGTCGAAATGCTCAAAGAGAAAGGATAGGGCTTCACCTTCATCAAGCCCTGCTTCCTGCGCAAAGCGTTTCAATCGACGATAGCCGTCCTCGGTCATGGCACAAGGGAAGCGGCGGGTCAGTTTGAAACGCTTTGGCATTTATTTCCTCTTTCTCAGATGTTTAGAACTGGTCTGCGTCCAGCCCCATAACAGTGGCCGAGCCGCTTTCGACCCGCGCCAGATGCATTGCTGTGGCGGGCAGGCGTCGTGCCATATAATAGCGGGCGGTGGTCAGCTTGGTCTCGTAAAACGTGGCGTCAGAGGTTCCATTGGCCAATGCGTCAAGCGCTGCGCGGGCGGATTTGGCCCAGACAAACCCAAGGCAGACATGGCCGAAGAGATGCATGAAATCATAGCTTCCTGCCAGTGCATTATTTGGGTTTTTACCTGCGGATTGCATGAAATACATCGCAGCCGCCTGCAGGTGTTTTGAGGCGTCCTTGAGCGGATCGATGAAGTCTTTCATCGCCTCATCTTCACCCTGTTCCTTGCAGTAGGTCTTGATCATTTCAAAGAAGCCCATGATCGGTTTGCCTCCGCCTGCAGCCAGCTTGCGGCCCACAAGATCCAGCGCCTGAACACCGTTGGCGCCTTCATAGATCTGGGCGATGCGAGCGTCGCGGGTGAACTGGCTCATGCCGTGTTCTTCGATATAGCCGTGACCACCATAGACCTGTTGGGCTAGCACGGTCATGTCATACCCCTGATCGGTCAGGAAACCTTTCAGAACCGGGGTCATGAGCGAGATCAGGTCGTCAGCTTCTTGATCTTCGGCACGGTGGGCTTGGTCAATCAAGGTGGCGCCCCAGAGAAGGAACGCACGCGCGCCTTCGATAAAGCTCTTCTGATCCATCAAGGAACGGCGGATGTCAGGATGCACGATCAGCGGATCGGCGGGACCATCGGGGTTTTTGACCCCAGTCACGTCGCGACCCTGCAGACGGTCTTTGGCATAGATCACCGCGTTCTGATAGGCGGCTTCGGCTTGTGCGAGACCCTGCATGGCCACACCAAGGCGTGCTTCGTTCATCATGGTGAACATGGCGCGCATGCCTTTATGCATATCGCCCAGCAGGTAACCTGTTGCTTCGTCATAGTTCATGACGCAGGTCGAGTTGCCATGGATGCCCATCTTTTTCTCGATGTTGCCCACGGATACGCCATTGCGCGACCCAATCGAGCCTTCCTCGTTCACGTTGAACTTCGGCACGATGAACAGCGACACGCCCTTGATCCCTTCAGGACCGCCGGGGATTTTGGCCAGCACCAGATGGATCACGTTTTCCGACATGTCGTGGTCACCGGCGGAGATGAAGATCTTCTGGCCAGACACTTTGTAAGATCCGTCGTCCTGTGGTTCTGCCTTGGTGCGCATCAGGCCCAGATCGGTGCCGCAATGCGGTTCGGTCAGGTTCATGGTGCCGGTCCATTCACAGCTGACCATCTTGGGCAGATAGGTCGCTTTCTGTGTGTCCGTACCGTGGGCCAAAATTGCAGAGGCTGCACCATGGGTCAGACCCTGATACATGGTGAAGGCCTGGTTGGCGGCCGAGAACGTCTCGCCCACGGCTGTGCCTAGCACCACGGGCATGTTCTGCCCACCAAACTCTTCTGGCATATCTAGACCGGGCCAGCCGCCGTCTTTCATCTGCTCAAACGCGTCTTTGAAACCAGTGGGTGTGTAAACGACACCATTTTCCAAGCGGCAGCCTTCTTGATCGCCAACCGTGTTCAGCGGTGTCAGCACTTCGCTGGCCAGCTTGCCGGCCTCTTCCAGCACGGCAGAGGTGAAGCTCGAATCCAGATCTTCATATCCGGGAATGCTGGTTTCGTGCACTTTCAGCACTTCGTGCAGCACAAATCCCATATCCTTTGTCGGTGCGGTATAGCTCGGCATGTGGTGATGATCCTCTGTTTACGCTTATTGGGCGGAGCCGTTTTCAAAATCGGCGATGGCTTTTTCTGCCCATTCAAGTTGTTCCGTCAGATCGTCGATGGCTTCGTCCAACTCGGCGCGCTGTTTCTTGAGATCCGCCAAATGCCCTCTGCCCACCTGATAGGTGCGGGTCAGTTGGGTCTGCTGCTGGTCACCCATTTCATATAGGTCCAGAAGTTGACGGATTTCCTCGAGGGCAAAACCAAATCGTTTGCCGCGCAGGATAAGCTTCAGCCGTGCCCGGTCGCGTTTGGTGAACAGGCGTTTTTGCCCGTCACGGATCGGCGCTAGCAGCTCTTTCGCTTCGTAAAAGCGAAGGGTGCGTGCCGTGACATCAAATGCGTCACACATCTGGCGTATGGTCATAAGTTCATCGGTCATGTCGAACATTCGATCCTCTTTTGACACCGGTCCGTTGGGCGGCATGTCCAGTGCCGCGGTTGATCTGACCGGTTCTGTTTACGGTATAAGTTTACGTTGACGTAAATGTAACGCCACGTCAAACTTTTCCTTGGCGTCGCGTCAACTTTTCTTTCCGTAACGGAACGTCATTTCGGAAATATGAACCTCTATGCGTGTAAATTCTGCGCTGCCGCTCACGTATTTGGGGCGTGAGGCACAAATTGACAGACCTGATTGAGGGTGACTATTTCAGCGGATACGCTGCCCGAAGGTTAGGAGTATTGCCATGTTTGGCGATGAGTCGGAAGGAATAGAACAACTGAACGAAGAGCGTGAAACGCTTCGACTCATGCAAACCCACATGCAGGGATTTCTAAGAAAACGGTTGATGATGTGGGCAATACGTTGGTGTATCGGGATGCCAATCGCCTTTGCTATTCCGGCGATTTGGGGTGTCTGGCGGTGGTTGCCCATGGCTGCAGGTGTGGTTGCCCTGATCTCACTGGCAACGATCCTGATCATGGGGGTGGCAATGAACCGAAAATTCCGCAGGACACACCTTAGCGCAGATCAGTTGGAACACCATTCGAGGGATGAGATCGAAAAAAGGTGACGCTTATTTGACCAGCTTGGCCACATCATCACGCAGATCCTGCAGATCATCGATGGTTTCGGCCAATTGGGCATATTGCTCATGCAGCGCTTTGAGCTGTCGATCTGCCAGTTCGACCCACGCCTGATTCTGCGCGTCAGTGCCTTTCTCATCATAGATCAGCAGCCATTGGCGCAGTTCTTCCAGCGAAAACCCAAATCGCCGCCCACGAAGAATCAGCGTCATACGCGCGACTTCTCGGGGCGTGTAAAAGCGGGAACGGCCTTCCTTTTCGGGCGCGAGCAGCTCGATATACTCGTAATATCGCAGCGTGCGTGGGGTCACGTCGAACTTTGCACACATCTCTTTAAATGTCAGGCGGTCGTCAGACATGGCACTTCCTTGCTCGCTTCCCTTAGGGTTCGGTTCCCCCAATAGGTATAGCTTTCTGCGCTGCGGCGCAATTCGGTAGAACTACGCTTTGCGCAAAATTCTGAGCAAATCAGGTGTTGCAGGGTCAGTTCATGAAGCCGGGTGCGAGGAAGTAGAACGCATAAGCCACAATGAGAGCTGGGATGGCTGAGTAAACCGTGGCAATCACCGCCGCCTTGGGATTAAGCGCAATGGCGGGAAACAGCGCATCGCCATCATTTGAAATCGCATTGCCCATCAGCGCCGCAAACGGAACAGCGCCGTTGATGTACAGCGTGGTGACAAGAACTTGCGGACCACAGCCCGGTACAAACCCGATCACGATGGCAATCAATGGAAGCAGGGGGGCGATGGTTTCAAACACCATGGCAACGTCCACACCAGTGAAGGCAACCAGATAATCATAGGCCAGATAGGCACCAATCACCCAAACCGAAATGAAGCTGGTTTCTTCCGCCATGCGCGTGATCGGGTGATCTTCTGGATGGGTCATCGCCTCAAGGATTGAGGTGGACCAGATGAATAGGCCAAGGAAGGTGCCGGCCATGGCAACCCACAGAACCGGGATACCCAACGGGTCGTTGATCTCCACCTGTGCAAGCTGAGAGGCACCAACGATCAGCCCAGGAACGGCCAGAACGAGATAGGCGATATCTTGCGGCCGGATCTTGCCAATTTTCGGAGCAATATCACAGGATTTGGATGTCGTGTCCCGGAATTCGACGTTGTTGAAGGCATCAACCAGCCAGCCAGACAGGATCCCCACCACGAAAGACAGGGGCAGCACCACAAGCGCTGCATCGGGGCGGGTCGCCAGAAGCAGGAAAGCCGCGTCTCCCATTGTGGCGGTTAGCGTGGCCACAACGGCACCGAACCCGACGTGACCCGAACTGTAGGCCGCAACCACCACAACGGCGCCACCACAACCGGGTGTTGCCCCTAATAATGCAGCCAAGGGCACCTGTGCGGCTTTGGCCTTTGACAGCGCATCTCCGATGTTAAACCGGAACAGGCGCTCGGCTCCGTAAAAGATTAAGAGCGTTGCGGCCACGAAAACCGAGACTTGCACATAAGCATCGGTCATCAACTCACGTGTCAATTCCCCCAGATGACCTGGAAACAGGGCCAGCAGAAGCAAGGACGCGAAGACAAACAGACGTTTCGGGCGCAGATGTCCAAACGGGGTGCTTAGGGCGGTAAGTGTGGCCATGTGAGGCATTCCTGCAATTGAGAATAATTCGCAAGAGCAAAACTAAGGGCTTGCCGCCGAAAACGCAAGAGCCAATAACTATATGGCACAGAGACAAGGGAAGCGCTGCATGATCAAGGATTTGACCCCGGAAAAGAAAGCCAAGCTAGCGCGTCAGTTCACCGAAGCGATTCCCCATTGTCGGGCACTTGGCATGGTGCTTGAGGATATCGGAGAAGGGGAAGCGGTGATCTCAATGCCCTATGACGAACGTTTCGTGGGGGATCCGCGCACCGGTGTCATCCACGGCGGGGCCGTGTCCGCTGTGCTGGATACGTGCTGTGGAACTGCCGTGATGAGCCATCCCCGCGCTCCGGCAATCACCGCAACCATTGATTTGCGGATTGACTACATGCGTCCGGCGACACCGGGGCAGAAGATCACGGCAAAAGCCACCTGCTATCACGTGACGCGGTCTGTGGCCTTTGTGCGCGCCGTTGCTCTGGACGAAGATGAAAACCGTCCGGTTGCGACCGCAACCGGTGCCTTTACAGCAGATAGTAATCCAAAACGGAAATCATCGGAGGCCGCATCATGAGTGGGGCTCGTAATCGGGTCAAACCCGAACCGGTCGAAATCGTCAAACACCGCCGCGACAGCACCCTGTCTGCTCTGGTGGACGGCGTCCCCTATATCAAGTTTCTTGGCATTGAAGTGGAGCGGCACGGGGACGAGTTGACGGCCATCCTGCCCTTTTCCGAAAAACTGATCGGCAATCCGATGCTGCCAGCTATCCACGGTGGTGTGACCGCCGCCTTTCTGGAAACAGCTGCCGTGTTTGAACTGACCTGGGTCAGCATCTGGGCAGATATGGAAGCAGGGCTTTTGGATCAGTCAGAACTGCAGGGCGAGATGTTGGCACGTCTTCCGAAAACTATTGATTTCTCGATTGACTACCTAAGGTCGGGATTGCCGCGTGACGCCTATGCACGGGCGCGTGTAGTGCGGTCTGGACGGCGCTATGCGTCGGTGCATGTCGAGGCATGGCAGGACAATCGGAATAAACTTTTTGCGCAGGCCACCGGACATTTCCTGATGCCGTCCCGCGACTGACATGACATCCAGTGCTTCGCCCGAGATCACGCATTCTCGGATCCTGAAATTCGCGCTCCCGATAACGCTGGCGAATGTCACCGTTCCTCTGTTGGGTGTCGTTGACACCGGAGTTGTAGGGCAGCTGGGGGAGGCCGTGCCGATTGGTGCGGTCGGAATCGGTGCCATCATCCTTTCCGCATTGTTCTGGTTTTTTGGCTTTTTGCGCATGGGGACCACAGGTTTGACTGCTCAAGCCTTTGGGGCTGGCGACAATCTGGAGACCGCTGCAATGCTGATCAGAGCGTTGGTCTTGGCTTTGCTGGCAGGTTTGTTGCTTATCGCAATGCAAACCCCTCTTTTCTGGGCCGCGTTCCAAATGTCGCCCGCATCTGCAGACGTAGAAGACCTTGCCCGCAGCTATCTCGGCATTCGTATATTCGGTGCTCCCGCGGCCATTGGGCTCTATGCGATCACCGGCTGGCTGATTGCGCTGGAACGCACTCGTGCCGTTCTCGTGTTGCAGCTTGTTGCCAATGTCACAAATATCCTGCTCGACCTCTGGTTTGTACTTGGGCTTGGCTGGGGTGTTGAGGGGGTGGCCTTGGCCACGCTGATCGCCGAGTGGTTTGGCTTGGGTATTGGTCTCTTTCTCTGCCGCGAGGTGTTCTCGCTATCAGGATGGGCTGATCCCGCGCGGATCTTTGATCGCATAATCCTGAAACGGATGAGCGTGGTGAACTCGGATATCCTGATCCGATCCCTGCTTTTGCAGGGGATTTTCATCAGCTTCATGTTCTACGGGGCAAAACTGTCGGATGTGGAGCTTGCGGCCAATCAGGTGCTAATCCAGTTTGTCTATGTGACCGCTTATGCGCTGGACGGGTTTGCCCTGGCGGCGGAGAGCATCGTTGGTCAGGCTTGGGGCGCGCGGCGGGCAGGGGCGCTGCGACGCGCCACCATCAGGACAAGCCAGTGGGCAGCTGGGGTATCAATCGCGTTGGCGCTGGTATTTTGGCTGGCAGGACCTGTCGTGATCACCGTAATGACCACCGCCCAGGATGTTCGCGATTTTGCTCAGATCTACCTGATCTACATGATATTTGCCCCAATTGTTGGCTGGCCTAGCTGGATGCTTGATGGCGTTTTTATCGGCGCAACGCGGAGCGGAGAAATGCGGAACATGATGGCATTGTCGGCGCTGATTTATGCGCTATCGCTGGCCGTACTCTTTCCGCTCCTGGGAAATCACGGATTATGGGCGTCACTGCTCATCAGCTTTGTTGCGCGTGGGGCAACGCTGGCCTGGCGCTATCCGGTGTTGGAACGATCATTGGCATCGGTTGCGCGGCCGGTAAAGGGGGAGTGACCTCGCGGCCACCGCCTTCAGAGGGCAGAGCCCAATGGTGGGCAATATTCAGACGATCTCGAGCACTGTTTCAGGCGGGCGGCCAATTCGGGCGGTCCCATTGGCAAAGACAATGGGGCGTTCGATCAGGATCGGATTTTCGGCCATGGCAGTGATCAGGTCTTCGTCCGCAGTATCGGTGGAGAGACCCAATTCTTTGAAGATCTTTTCTCCCCTGCGCATCATCTGGATCGGAGTGAGGTCCAGAGCTTGCAAGGCATCTCGGATCTCATCAGCGCTGGGCGCGTCGTCAAGATATCTGCGGATTGTGACGGCACCGCGTTCTTCAACCAACTGAAGGGTTTGGCGCGATTTCGAGCAGCGCGGATTGTGCCAGATGATCGGTGTGCTCACAGCCACTCCTCCCGTCCGGTGCCCACCGCTTCACTGACCCGGTCAAACCCGTCACGGGCGAGCAACTCATCCAGACCTCGGGCAACATCCTCAACGAGGCTCAGACCGCGATAAGCCAGTGCAGAATAGAGCTGTACCACAGAGGCGCCGGCGCGGATCTTGGCATAGGCATCTTCGGCGGACGCAATGCCGCCCACGCCCACCAACGGCAGGTGGCCATCACTCAGTTTGGACAGCTTGGCCAATACGCGCGTGGATTTTTCGAACAAAGGTGGCCCTGAAAGCCCACCTTTTTCGTCGCGATGGGCACTTTTCAAACCTTCCCGCGACAATGTGGTGTTGGTGGCAATCACCGCGTCGATCTTTACCTCCATCGCCACATCCACAATCTCGGAGAGCTCCTCATCGGTGAGATCTGGTGCGATCTTGAGAAAGACGGGGATATATTTATCCAGCCCGTCCCGAACATTCTGAACACCGGTCAGCAGTCCACGCAGAGCATCCGCACCTTGCAGGTCGCGCAGCTTTTCGGTGTTGGGAGACGACACGTTTACAGTCGCAAAATCCAAAAACGGTCCGCAGGTTTGCAGAACCTTGGCGAAATCGGCAGCGCGGTCGTCGCTGTCCTTGTTGGCCCCTAGATTCAGCCCAACAGGCACCGGGCTTCGACGGTCACGGCGTGTCAGACGGGCAGCGGCAGCTTCCATTCCCTCATTATTGAAACCAAACCGGTTGATGACAGCCTGATCTTCGGTCAGGCGAAACAGGCGTGGCTTTGGGTTGCCCGGTTGCGGGCGTGGGGTGATCGCACCCACCTCGATAAAACCGAACCCCGCTTGCGAGAGCTGGGCCACGGCCTGAGCGTTTTTGTCATACCCCGCAGCAAGCCCCACGGGGTTCAGCATATCCATCCCGCAAAACTTAGTTTTAAGGCGATCGCTTGTCACATCCCCGACCAAAGGGACAACACCAGCCCTTAGAGCCATTAACGACAGGCTATGCGCGCGTTCAGGGTCGACTTTGTGCAGGGCCTTGATGGCCAGTCTCTCAACCAGGTTCATAACATGTCCTCCGGAAAATCATGGCCTTGGGGGGTAAGGGGCAGGGGGCGGTGCCAGATAATCTCGTTGATCGTTAATGCGCGATAGAGATGGGGGAACAGGTCCCCGCCGCGTGAGGGTTCCCATTTGAGCTTTTCCCCAAGTGTGTCACCGTCAAAAGCGACCAGAACCAGATCAGTTTCTCCGGCAAAATGTTTGGCAGCGGTTTCTCGTGCCTGAGAGGCGGTGGAGAAATGGATGAACCCGTCAGACAGATCAACCGGAGCCCCACTGGTTCGACCGTCGGTTTGGAATGTGGCCCATTCGGGCGCGCGGAAGATTTTATAGATCAACATGCGCCCCACATGCCAAGCGGCAGGGCTGGCGTCAAGTTGGGACCTCTAGAAAGAGGCCAATTGGGGGGGGCGCCGCCGAGATTGGCTCGAAACAGAGTGGCGGTTGAGCTTCATTTAAAAGGAGTGGGATAACCGACGTATCTAGCGTTGCAGAAGCTCTTTCAGGGGGGCTGGTTTCACCTTCACCGGATCAAAGTTCAGGTCCTCTTCCAAATGGGCCAAATGTGCATCCATTTCTGAGATCAGCCGCTCACTGTCTCTTGCTTTAAGAGCATCCAGAATACGACCGTGTTCTCCATCGCTGCAATGTGTGGCTTCCGGGTCGTCATAGAGGCCAATAATCAGGGCGGACCGCATGGTCAGATCGGTCAGTATGCGCGTCAGAACGGCATTGCCGGCGATCTCAGCCAGATGCAGGTGAAACTGTGACGCAAGGCGCAACGTGCGGGGTTGGTCGCCTGTAATGCGGGCCTCTTGCTCTTCTGCAACGAGCTGTCCCAGCTTTTCGATGTCGGTTTCTGTGGCCGCAACGCATGCAGTTTCCAGCACCATGCGTTCTATCGCACGACGGGCCTGGAAGATATCGTGTGATTCCTTGGGAGACGGTGAAATGACAAAGGCACCGCGATTGGGGATCAATTCAACCACATTCTGTGCCGCAAGCGACGCAAGGGCCCGGCGCACATTGGCGCGGTTGCAGGAAAACATATCGCTCAGCGCTTGCTCCGCCAACTTTGTGCCGGGGGGCAGTCGGTGTTCTGCGATTGCTGCCAGAACCGTTTCTTCAATCTTTCCTTCGATGCTTGCCTTCATGACGCCTGCTGTGTTGGAGGGGTGTTTGGCCTGTCCTTAAGACTTGAGCCCCTTATTTGCAATGAGATCAATCCTCAGAAAGCCTTTAGGAATGGGAGCAAACGCTCGGTTTCTGGGAATGAAAAGCCCGTGCGGAAGTATGGAGTGTAGAGAGGAGAATCATGTGTCGATCACCAATCCTGAAACACCCTTCTCTTGACGCGCACGATGATAACGATTGCGAAAAGGGGTTGTTATGATGGCGATAAATTGCCCTTTGTGGAGAATGCCTCGTCACCAAAATGTTGTGAAAATTGTTCTAGGATGCCCTTGCGGAAAGCTGACTGCGGCTTTGACAAGCCGCTCTGCATCAGCAAATCTCTTCGCATAATCAAAATCAGGGGGATCCCGAAATGAAACAATTTCTAACAACGGTAGGTGCGCTTGCGCTGTCCGCTGGTACAGCTGCCGCCGACTATTCGCTGACTATTCTGCATACAAATGATTTTCACGCACGCTTTGAGCCGATTTCGAAATATGACAGCGGCTGTTCGGCTGAAGACAACACCGAAGGCAAGTGCTTTGGCGGATCGGCGCGTTTGGTCTCAGCGCTGGCTGATGCACGCGCGCGGTCAAACAACTCGATCCTGGTTGATGGTGGCGACCAGTTCCAGGGCACTCTGTTTTACACCTACTACAAGGGTAAACTTGCGGCAGAGATGATGAACAAGATGGGCTATGACGGGATGACCGTTGGCAACCATGAGTTCGACGACGGGCCGGAAGTATTGCGTGGTTTCATGGATGCGGTGGATTTCCCGGTCCTGATGTCGAATGCTGATGTGTCCGGTGAACCGTTGCTGCATGACAAGCTGGCGAAGTCAGTGGTGATCGAGCGCGGTGGCGAAAAGATCGGCATGATCGGCCTGACCCCGCAGGATACGGATGAATTGGCTTCCCCCGGTCCAAACGTGATTTTCACTGATCCGGTTCAGGCCGTTCAGGGTGAGGTCGACAAGCTGACCGAAATGGGTGTGAACAAGATCATAGTCCTCAGCCACTCGGGTTATGGCGTGGATCAGAAAGTCGCCGCAGGTACTACCGGTGTTGATGTTATTGTGGGCGGGCACTCCAATACGCTTCTGTCCAACACCAATGAACGAGCTGAAGGCCCCTATCCAACCATGGTAGGCAACACCGCCATCGTGTCAGCTTATGCCTATGGTAAGTTCCTCGGCGAATTGAATGTAACCTTCGACGATGCCGGGAACATCACCGAAGCCAAAGGCGAGCCGATCATCATGGATGCGGCTGTGGCAGAGGATGACGTCACCAAGGCGCGGATCGCCGAAGCGGCCGCTCCGCTTGAGGAAATCCGCAACCGCGTGGTAGCAAATACAGCCGAAGCCATTGATGGTGAACGCGGGTCATGTCGCGCCGTAGAATGTGCCATGGGCAACATCATTGCTGACGCTATGCTGGATCGGGTTAAGGATCAGGGTATCCAGATTGCCATTCAAAACGGTGGTGGTATTCGTGCCTCGATCGATGCGGGCGATGTGACCATGGGCGAAGTGCTGACAGTTCTTCCGTTTCAGAACACCCTGTCGACCTTCCAAGTGGATGGTGCCACCATCGTTGCGGCATTGGAAAATGGTGTAAGCCAACATGAAGAAGGCGCTGGCCGTTTCCCACAAGTTGCCGGGATGAGCTATGCCTTTGATGTTTCCAAACCCGCAGGTGAGCGAATTTCGGACGTGATGGTCGGCGGTGAGCCGATTGATCCGGCCAAGGTCTATGGTGTGGTTTCGAATAACTATGTGCGCAATGGCGGTGATGGATACAAGATGTTCAGGGGCGCTATGAATGCCTATGACTTCGGTCCAGACCTTGCTGACGTGACGGCGGAGTACATGGCCAAGATGGGCCCGGTAAAACCCATGCTGGATGGGCGCATTACCAAGAAATAATTTTGAGAAAACTGGAAAAAGGGCAGCTTGTGCTGCCCTTTTTTTGTTGATGGCTTGCCTAGGGGGCTGATCTGGATTCTAGTTTTCTAGTTTTCTAGTTTTCTAGTTTTCTAGTTTTCTAGTTTTCTAGTTTTCTAGTTTTCGATTTGACAGCTGCGTGGTTTGAAAACTCGCAGGCACGATGTAGACTGTGAGCATGGACTATCCCCTTATCGATCTCATCAACCAGAAGATCCACGAAGCGGAAGAAAATGGCGATTTTGATGATCTCGAAGGGGCAGGAAAACCCTTGCCATTCGATGATGATGTGGAAAACGCCCTGATCAACCGGCTGATCCGAGAAAACGGGGCAGTGCCGGAATTCGTGTCACTTTCTAAAGAGCTGCGCAAATTACGTGAAGAACTGGCGGAAACCGGGGGTCGCACCCGGCGGCGAGACATCATGAAAGACATGTCGATGATGGAAGCGCGAATTGATTTGGCGCGAAAGTCCTATCGCTGATCCAGTCTTCATATCCTGGGGTGACACCGGTTAATGCCTGTTGGTCCGGAGCTGCGACCAAGCGCCGATTGACCCAAATTTCACCTCAGGCTAGTTCGAGAGCAACGCAATTTGCGACGATGATCGGAGCTCCAGATGTATGATGCAAACCACCTTGCCCATGCCATTTCCCGCGCCTCTGACGGGCGACATGACGCACCATTTCTGAGGGATGCGGTTTCAGGAAAGGTTATGACATATGGTGCGTTCTGGAATGCCGCAGAACAGATGGCGTCGGCATTGCAGCGGTTGGGCGTTCAGTCAGGAGATCGCGTTGCGGTCCAGGCTCCAAAAGAAATCCCAATGCTTGAACTCTATGTCGGCACTGTGTTGGCCGGGGCGGTCTTCCTGCCTCTCAACACGGCCTATACATCTGAAGAGGTAGAGTATTTTCTCGGCGACGCCACCCCGCGGGTGTTTGTCTGTGATCCAGACAGACAGGATGCTCTCGCGTCAGTGGCTTCGGGATGTGGGGTGGCGCATGTGCTTACGCTAGGGAGCAACGGAGCCGGGACCCTGACCGAGGCGCGCGATGCAGAAGAACCGGGCTTCGAAGCCGTCGCAAGGGATGCGTTGGATCTGGCGGCTATCCTTTATACGTCTGGCACCACCGGTCGATCCAAAGGGGCGATGCTGACCCACAGGGCACTTGCGTCAAATTCCGAAGTGCTTCGCGACTATTGGCGATTTACCGATCAGGATGTGCTGGTTCACGCATTGCCAATCTTTCACACCCACGGGCTTTTCGTAGCCACCAACGTGACGCTGATGGCAGGAGCCCAGGCGATATTCATGCGTGGGTTTGATGCGGATGCAATCATTGCCGCCATGCCGCAAGCCACAGCATTGATGGGCGTGCCGACGTTCTACACACGCCTTCTGAAAGACCCGCGTCTGGGAAAGGCTTCGAAAAACATGCGCCTCTTCGTGTCTGGTTCTGCTCCGCTTCTGGCAGAAACTCACGATCGATGGCGCAAGGTCACGGGCCACGCGATCCTTGAACGCTATGGGATGACCGAGACGAATATGAACACGTCCAATCCCTATGATGGAGACCGTCGGGCGGGCACTGTCGGGTTTCCCTTGCCCGGGGTGGATTTGAAAGTCTGTGACCCGGAAAGTGGCGCTGAGCTGCCCACAGGTGAGATTGGCGTGATTGAAGTGCGTGGCGACAATGTTTTTGCGGGCTATTGGCAGATGCCCGAAAAGACCGCGGAAGAGCTGCGCGAAGATGGCTGGTTCATTACGGGGGATCTCGGCTTTGTGGATGCCGATGGCTATGTGACAATTGTAGGTCGCGGCAAGGATCTGATCATTTCTGGTGGCTTCAACGTCTATCCAAAAGAAGTGGAGGGGGTGATTGATGACCTTCCCGGAGTGTTGGAAAGCGCCGTGATCGCCGTGCCACATGATGACTTCGGCGAAGCTGTGGTTGCGGTGGTCGTGCCACATGACGGTGCTTCGGTTGATCAAGGTCTGGTGCAATCCGGGTTGGTGGAAAAGCTGGCCAAATTCAAGCAGCCCAAAAAGGTGATCGTGGTGGAGGCTCTTCCGCGAAATACGATGGGTAAGGTGCAAAAGAATGTAATGCGCGAGACCTATAAGGAGCTGTTTTCATAACCTTTTTGCAGAATGCCTTCTGGGCATTCCCTCGTGTATGACAGCAGGTTTTTTTGTGTGACCTCTCTGCATTCAGCAAGGTCGCTGCCCCTCGGCCTTCCGGCCTCACCCCGGGATATTTTTTGCAAGAGGAAGAAGATGGTGAAATCTTTGGTTCAGCTGTTAAGGCGCCGGGCCATCTTTCAATCGATACGCCCAGAAGGCAGGGCGCAGATAAGAGCGGCGCAAGCCTGCAAATGGAAAGCGAGCGAGAGGGCTTGCGTGAACGTCTGACCCGGCAGGTTGCCCCATTGCCATGCGGGCAAGCTGCTGCCCGGCCCAAGTTGCGACTGATACGCCGTTGCCATGGTAGTTCATCCCAGCCCAGGCGTTGCCCAAACCTCCCAAAGGGCCGATATAGGGAAGCAGGTCGCGGGACATGCTGATCAGACCAGACCAGAAATATGGTGTTTCCACCTTTTTCCAAGCCGGGAACATCTGTGCCAGATCCCTTGCGGTTCGGGCGCGCATGTCGTCCTGCTTGGTCGGAGTTGCAGCAATATTTCCACGCATTCCAAGAAGGAAGCGACGATCGGGCAGGAGCCGGAAATAATGCAAGAGGTTCCGGCTGTCATAAGCCATGAAATCCGTGTGCCAGCCTTGTTGGGCGATTTCATCGTCCGTCAGTGGGCGCGTAACAATAATGTTTGACTGCACAGGCAGATAGCGTCCTCGCAGCCAATTGGGCAGGTCGTCAGATGAATAGCCGTTTGTCGCCATGATCAGCTTGCGGGCAGTCACAAGTCCTTTGGGCGTGGTCAGGACATAGCGCCCATTTTCCTGCCCGATATTCTTGACCGGGCTATTGGTGTATATGTCCGCTCCTGCGTTATCTGCTGCCTCAGCAAGACCCGAGACATATTTGCCGGGATTGAGTGCAAACCCGAGCGGAAGCACCAGCCCCGCATGGAAGTTCCCGCCCATTCCTTCATCACACAAGGCGGATTTGGGAATGAAACGCGGGGTTTCTCCGAGCGATGTCCAGTCATCGGCCTCTTGGTGAAGAGCGGCAACGGCTTGCGGTCTGTGGGCCAGCAGCAATTCACCCTTGGAATGGGTGTCTGCATCAATGCCATGCGTGTCGAGGATCTGCGCCACAAGATCAACAGATGCCTTTTGGGTCTGGAAATACGTGCGTGCTGCCGTTTCTCCGAAGCGACGGGCGATGGCGGATGGACCAGCCTTGTCGCCGCCGCCCATGCAAAACCCGCCATTTCGCCCGGATGCGCCCCAACCGGGAACATGGGCTTCGAGCACAGTGCAAGATACGCCTTCCTGCGCTAGGTGAAGGGCTGCGGAAAGACCCGTATAGCCGCCACCAACAATCGCCACTTCGGTGGTCAGTTCCCCTTCGACAGAAGGCCAAGCCCGATCGGGAAGCGGCCAGATGCACTCGGCACGCGCTTCATCCGAATAGGCATAGTCTTCGTAGATCCGCTGCATCCATACCTCTTACAGGCGACCTAGATAGGTCCGATATTCGATCTGGCTGACCTCATTGGTGAGCTGAGTAATTTCATCCAATCGAACTGCCGTGTAGATGTCACGATACTTTTCACCAAAAATCTCGGCGGCAATTTCGGAGGCGGCAAACCGATCCACCGCACGGCCCCAATCCGAGGTCAGTCGCTGGGCTGGTTCGGCCTTCGGGTCGTCCAGAGGCAGGGGCAGTTCCGGTTTGGTTTCAAGACCATACAACATCCCACCCAGAATGGCGCTGATCACCAGATAGGGGTTTACATCTGCCCCGGCAATCCGGTGTTCCAGTCGCGCAGCCGGGCCGTTCACTTCAGGTAGGCGCACACCAGCAGCGCGGTTGTCATAGCCCCAGTCGGGGGCAGAGGGGGCAAAGCTCATCGGGCGATAACGACGATAGGAATTCATATGCGGAGCGAACACTGCCACCAGATCCCGCATGGTCTCAAGTGTGCCACCAACCGCTGCGCGTAACACATCTGATGCACCATCCTTGCCATCGTCAAAAATGTTCTTGCCGTCGCTGTCAACGACCGAGGCGTGCAGATGCATTCCGTTGCCAGGGTGATCGGCATATGGCTTGGCCATGAACGTGGCCTCATACCCGTGTTTGCGAGCGACCCCGCGCACCAGTCGTTTGAAAAGAAGTGCGGTATCTGCCGCCAGCATCACATCGTCCGTGTGGTGAAAATTCACCTCGAACTGACCGGGGCCATATTCGGCGATCAGCGTGTCTGTGGCGAGCCCCTGAATGGCCGAGGCGGCAACGATGTCATCAAGCACATCCTGCATCCGCTCCAGAACTTCGAGATCATAGTTCTGTGCATTCGGGCTGCGGTCCGGTGCGATGGGTGGCTCTTCATCATTCGCGCGCGGTTGGATCAGGTAATACTCCAACTCGGTTGCAAGAACTGGGTGCCAGCCTTTGGTGTGGAACTTCTCGACCATCCTAGCCAATTGCTGGCGCGGGGAAAGAAGGCTAAGTTCACCGGTCTCAGGATCCAGCATCTCAACTTGAACCTGAGCCACTTTGCCCTTGGCCCATGGCACAGGTTTCAGCGTGCCGGGGATCGGCACAATGCGACCATCCGGGTCACCGATGATGATACCTAGGCCGGTTTCGGAAACTTCCGCCCCAAGAATGTTCGGCGCGTAGGTCGAATGCGGCAGGCGCACCTCGCCGTTGGCCAGTTTTTCTTCGTCATCGCCGGGCAGCCATTTGCCACGCAAGACAGCGTTGAGGTCGCAAAGCATAAGCTCGATGCGATCAGGCCGGCCATGTGTGTCGCAATACACGGCGTATTCGGTCAGGAAATCACTCATCAGTTTGCGCCTTTTTCGTCTTGCTGTTTCTTGGCAATCGCCCGTTTGGAACTGAGCGATGCGGTGATTACACCGATGGTTACGAGGCCGATCAGGATGGTTGACAGGGCGTTGATCTCGGGTGTGACCCCCAGACGCACGGCCGAGAAGATCTTGATCGGTAGGGTGGTTGAACTTGGCCCTGAGGTGAAGGAGGCGATCACAAGGTCGTCAAGCGACAGGGTGAAGGCCAAGAGCCAGCCAGAGAGGACCGCAGGCATGATGATCGGCAGGGTGACCAGGCGGAACGCCTCGAACCCGGTGCAGCCGAGGTCTAGCGCGGCTTCTTCCAGTGAGTGATCAAAGGTGACGAGGCGCGAGGACACCACAACCGACACGTAACACATCGAAAAGGTGGTATGCGCCAGCACAATGGTCAGGACACCGCGGTCCAGACCAATGGCGATGAACAAGAGCAGCAGCGACAGGCCTGTGATCACTTCGGGCATCACAAGCGGTGCATAAATCATGCCAGAAAAGAGCGTACGTCCTCGGAAACGGCCCGCGCGCACCATTACATAAGCGGCCATGGTGCCTAGAACGGTGGCAATTGTGGATGACATCACAGCCACTTTCAGCGTGACCCAGGCCGCCTGCAGAAAGGCTTCGTTCTGCATCAGCTCGCCATACCATTTGAAGGAAAATCCGGACCAGACGGTGACCAGCTTGCCCGCGTTGAACGAGTAGATGATCAGGATCAGCATCGGGATATAGAGGAAGGCAAAGCCAAGGGTCAGGCTGAGCGTATTGAACCAGCTGAGTTTTCTCATTTGCCAGCCTCCCGCTGTTTTTCTTCGTTTTTCTGAAAGAGCACAATCGGGATGATCAGGATCAGAAGCAGCACCACAGCCACCGCCGAGGCCACCGGCCAGTCGCGGTTGGCGAAGAACTCTTCAAACAGGACCTTGCCGATCATCAGGGTCTGCGAGCCACCCAGGAGGGCCGGGATGACATATTCCCCCATGGCCGGGATAAAGACGAGGAAGCTTCCTGCGATGATACCTTGTTTTGACAGGGGCATTGTGACCAACCAGAAAGCGGTGATGCGGGAACAGCCCAGATCTTCGGCCGCTTCCAAAAGGCTCTCATCCAACCGCTCCAGCGCGGAGTAGATCGGCAGCACCATGAAGGGCAGATAGGTGTAGACGATGCCGATATAGACGGCTGTGTTGGTGTTGAGGATGACCAGCGGATCGCTGATCAGGCCAAGATTCATCAGGAGCTGATTGAGCAATCCCTCGTTCGACAGGATCGATTTCCACGAATAGACGCGGATCAGGAACGATGTCCAGAACGGCAGGATCACCAGCATCATCAGGGTCGGGCGCCATTCATCAGGCGCGCGGGTCATACCATAGGCGATCGGGTATCCGACGATCAGAGTCAGAATGGTCGAGGTGATGGCGATCTTCAGGCTCGACAGATAGGCCTTCCAGTAAAGATCATCTTCGGTCAGCCAGACAAAGTTCTCCATGTCGAGCGCAGCCCACCACTCCTTCACACCCGCCCAGCCCTGGGCAAGATCCAGTTGTGGCGTATAGGGTGGGATCGACAGTTCGGTGTCCGATAGTGAGATCTTGAGCACAATCAGGAAAGGCACCAGAAACAGGGCCAAAAGCCAGAAATAGGGGATTGAGATCAGAGCAAAACGTTTCATGACGTCAGCACCACACCTGCCGTATCCGTGAACGACAGCCAGACTTCCTGTTCCCAGGTGATCGCCCGGCGGGCAATGCGGCGGGTGTTGGCAGCCTGTGCTTTGATCAATTGCCCGGAGGGCGTTTCGATCACATAGGTCGACATATTGCCCAGATAGGCGATGTCATGCACCTTTCCATGGATCACATTGGTCATGCCTTCAGGCCGTTCGGTTGAAATGTTCACTTTCTCGGGGCGCACCGCCAGCGTGGCGCGGGTGCCTGTCGGGATCTCGTCATGAGCAATGCCAATCAGATCCTGCTGCCCGCTTGCCCAGCTGATCGTTGCATGATCGTCGCCAGACTTGGTGACGTTGCCTTCGATCAGGTTCACGTCACCGATAAAGTCAGCCACATAGACCGATCCGGGCTCTTCATAGATCTTTGCAGGTGTATCGACCTGAATGATCTTGCCGTGATCCATTACCGCAATCCGGCTTGCCACTGTCATTGCCTCTTCCTGATCGTGTGTCACGATCACAAAGGTCGTTCCGGTTTGCTCCTGAATATCCATCAGCTCAAACTGCGTGTCCTGACGCAATTTTTTATCAAGCGCCCCAAGGGGTTCGTCGAGAAGGAGCAGTTTGGGGGCCTTTGCCAGCGAACGCGCCAGAGCAACCCGTTGCCGCTGCCCGCCAGAGATCTGGTGCGGTTTGCGCGCCGCGAATTTGTTGAGCTGCACAAGGCTTAGCATCTCTTCCACACGGGCCTCGACCTGATCCTTGGGCATCTTGTCGCGCTTCAGGCCAAAGGCGATGTTTTCGGCGACCGAGAGATGCGGAAACAGGGCATAGCTCTGGAACATCATGTTCACCGCGCGTTTGTTCGGCGGAACTGCTGACATGTCTTGACCGTCAATGGTGATGGTGCCTTCGGTCACGGTTTCAAACCCGCCCAGCATCCGCATCATCGTGGTCTTGCCGCAGCCTGACGGCCCAAGCAGGGCAAAAAACTCCTGCGGGTAAATATCGATCGTTTGGTTGTCGATCGCCGTAAAGTCACCATAGCGTTTGGTAACGTTCTTGAACTGGATGATCGGTTCGGCAGCGGGGTCGTTCCAGGGCGCAAAAACAGGCGCCAAAGCGGTTGCGGCGTCAGACATGGATATTCCTCAGGGAAATTGAGAGGTTCTCTGCGCCCGTTTTGTTGGTCGGGCGCAGAGAGGAGAAGGGCTTAGGTGCCCGATTTGATCTTGGTCCACAGACGGGTCACGACACGCTGAACCTTCGCCGGATAAGGGCTTGTGGTGTAAAGCGTTTTGAGAGCTTCAGGCGTGGGGTAGATTGCCGGATCGCCAATCACATCCTCTTCAAGATGTTTTTGCGATGCTTCGTTGCCGTTGGCGTAGTAGACGTAGTTCGACGCCGCCGCCATGTTGTTCTCATCCATGATGAAGTTCAGGAAGGTGTGCGCGGCTTCCGGGTTGGGTGCATCCGCTGGAATGGCCATCTGGTCAAACCACATCAGGCTGCCTTCCTTGGCAGCGTTATAGGCAACTTCGACACCGTTTTCAGCTTCGTCAGCGCGATCACGGGCTTGCAAAACGTCACCCGACCAGCCGATTGCCACACAGATGTCACCATTGGCCAGCGCGTTGATGTATTCCGAGCTGTGGAATTTCTGAACATACGGGCGCACCGCAGTCAGGATCGGTTCCGCCTTGGCAATCACGTCTGGATCATGGCTGTCGGGGTTTTCACCGATATAGGCCAGCGCTGCTGGAATGATCTCTGCGGGGGCGTCGAGGAAGTGAACACCGCAACCGGCCAGCTTTTCCATGTTTGCCGGGTCAAAGACCAGCGACAGGCTGTCAACCGGAGCATCATCCCCAAGAGCTTCCTTTACCTTACCGACATTGATGCCAATCCCGGTTGTGCCCCACATATAGTTGATCGAATACGCGTTGCCGGGGTCATAGGCGGCGGTGCGGGTCGAGATTACATCCCACATGTTTCCATGGTTTGACAGCTTGCTCAGATCAAGTGGTTGGAAAGCACCAGCAACGATCTGACGCTGCAGGAAGGTGCCTGAGGGCACCACCACGTCATAACCGGATCCACCCGCCAGCATCTTCGTTTCCAGAACCTCGTTCGAATCGAATACGTCATAGATCAGGTCGATCCCGGTCTCGGCCTCGAACTTCTCCAGCAGTGCTTCGTCGATATAATCCGACCAGTTATAGACGCGCACTTCTTCGGCTGAAGCGGCACTGGCAATCAGTGCAAGCGCGGTGCCGAGTTTGAACATGGTGGTCTTCATTATTCTCTCCCTGTTGTCTGGGCGTCATGCCCCGTCGGGCTGCATTTGATCAAATAAATCTCCAAAACGCAATATGGTAAAATTTTTCGCATCAGGTTACTGTGTGATTTCAGATTATCCACAGGGCCAAAATTGGCGGAAAAATTGTGAAACAAAACACAAGGGAGAAGGGCGTGGCAGAGCAGACCGCCAAATTGCCAGACCATCAAATAGTCTATCGCAGGCTTCGGGAAATGATCCTGTTCGGAGAGCTTGCTCCGGGACAGCCTGTGACCATTCAGGGGATTGTAGCTGAACTTGATGTAGGCATGACACCAGTGCGTGAAGCAATCCGTCGGCTGACATCTGAAGGCGCGTTGGTCTTTAAGGGTAACCGTCGGGTGTCGGTGCCTCAACCGGATCTGGCGCAATGGGATGAAATCGCTTTCGCGCGGCTTTGTGTCGAGCCGGAACTCTCCCGTAAAGCCGTTGAAAATATGACTAAAACTGACATATCTCATTTGGTTTCATTGGATGATCAGCTCAATGCTGCGATCGCCCGCGGGGATGTTCGCGGCTATCTGGAATTCAACTACCGCTTTCATGCCTTCCTGTATGAACAGGCAGGAACAGATGTGCTTTTGTCGATTGCAAACATGCTCTGGCTTCGGGCCGGTCCGTCGCTCAGAGTGGTGCTTGGCCGTTATGGTACTGCCAACCTGCCGGACAAACATGCCGAAGCACTGGCTGCGCTCAAGGCGGGGGATGCCGATGGGGTGGCTCAGGCTGTGCGTGGAGATATTGAACAGGGAATCGCACAGGTGCGTGAACATCTGCTGGCAGCAAATAAATGATCATATTTCACGCACCCCGTTGACACCAAAATATTTGATCATATTCTGGGGGCAGCTTTGAACGACCTGGTCAAGACTGACCAAAGGAGTGCCCGATATGAACAAAATCACGAATCATCTGCCCACCGCAGAACTGCAAGCGATTGATGCTGCCCATCACTTGCATCCTTTCACGACCGGCGATGAACTCACGCAAAAAGGGGCGCGGATCATTGCGTCTGCAAAAGGGATTTATCTGAAGGACAGCGAGGGTGAAGAGATCCTTGATGCCATGGCTGGGCTGTGGTGCGTGAACATCGGCTATGGGCGAGACGAACTGGCAGACGTGGCTGCCCGTCAAATGCGCGAGCTGCCCTATTACAATACTTTCTTCCAGACCTCGCATGTGCCAGCAATCGCATTGGCGCAGAAGCTGGCAGAGCTCGCGCCCGGCGATCTGAACCATGTGTTTTACGCCAATGGTGGATCGGATGCCAACGACACCAACATCCGCATGGTGCGCACCTATTGGGCGGAAAAAGGCCAGCCAGAGAAGAAAACCATCATCTCGCGCTGGAATGCATATCATGGCTCGACCATCGGGGGCACGTCGCTTGGTGGCATGAAGGGGATGCATGAGCAGGGGGATCTGCCAATTCCAGGGATCGAGTTTATCGAGCAGCCCAACTGGTGGGCTGAAGGCGGAGACATGGACCCCGAAGATTTCGGTCTGGCCCGTGCGCGAGAACTTGAAGAAAAAATTCTGGAGATTGGCGAAGATAAAGTCGCCGCCTTCATCGCCGAACCCATTCAGGGGGCAGGCGGTGTGATCGTTGCGCCCGACAGCTACTGGCCTGAAATTCAACGAATTTGTGACAAGTATGAGATATTGCTGATTGCGGATGAAGTGATCTGTGGATTTGGTCGGACCGGGAATTGGTTTGGATCTCAGACCCTGGATATCCGACCCGATATCATGACTGTCGCCAAGGGGCTTTCCTCGGGATATGCGCCGATCGGAGCATCGATCGTTTCGGATGAAGTGGCCAAGGTTCTGGAGGCTTGTGAATTTAATCACGGTTACACCTATTCCGGTCATCCGGTGGCCTGTGCCGTGGCCCTGGAGAACCTGCGCATTCTTGAAGAAGAAGGCATTCTTGAGCATGTGCAAAACGTGGCTGCGCCCCATCTGGCGGAGAAATGGAAATCTCTGGAGGACCACCCAATGGTTGGGGAAGCCAAGATCGTGGGCCTGATGGCGTCGATTGCGCTGACCCCCAACAAAGAAACTCGCGCATCTTTTGCAGCGGACGCAGGCACCGTGGGTTACATCACCCGTGAATGCTGTTTCGGGAACAATCTGATCATGCGTCATGTCGGTGATCGGATGATCATATCACCGCCTTTGGTGATCACACCGGAAGAGATTGATATCCTGATCGAGCGTGCCCGGAAATCGCTGGATGAAGCCTATGAAAAAGTCAGGGATCAGGGGCTCTTTGTCGAAGGCTGAGCCTGTTTCCGACATCGGGGTGGCATCAGGCCACCCCCAATACTTACTGCCACTTGCCGGAGCCGCAAATGGATATTCTCACTGCCAATGACCAGGTCGGACAATATCCCTCTTCCTGGTATTCCGCGACCGCCGACGCGCCGGGACCCTATCCTGCAATCGCGGGGGATATCTCATGTGATGTCTGTATCATTGGTGGAGGGTTTACCGGCCTCTCTGCCGCAATGCATCTGGCGGATCTCGGGTTTGATGTGGCCTTGGTTGAGGCGCATCGTGTGGGTTTTGGGGCGTCTGGTCGCAATGGCGGACAAGTCGGCACCGGGCAGCGGCTCGAACAAGATGCGCTGGAAAAGCTGGTGGGGCGTGAAAACGCCCGCAGTCTGTGGGATCTGTCCCTTGAAAGCGTGCAATTGGTACGAGATATCGTCGCCGAGCACGCCCCCGAAGCTGGCTTCTCGGACGGGATCCTGCATGCCATGCATCGGTCGCGGTATGTCCCTGACGATCATGACTATGTTCGTAAGTTGAACGATGACTATGGGTACGATCTTATTCGCACGGTGGATCGAGAGGAAATGCGCCACCTTTGCGGATCCCCTGCCTATCATGGCGGCTCGCTCGATATGGGCGGTGGGCACACCCATCCATTGCGGCTTGCCTTTGGAATGGCCCGGGCTGCTGCTGCCAAAGGAGCCCGCCTATTTGAAACCACCCGTGTGACACAGGTGGTCGAAGGTGATCCTGCACAGGTCATAACGGACAAAGGCAAGATCACCGCTCGCTATGTTCTTTGGGCCTGCAATGGCTATCTGGGCCATGCCCAAAGGGACGTAGCCGCGCGGGTCATGCCAATCAACAACTACATTCTGGCCACAGAACCATTGGATGAGGATTTCTCCAAGGACCTGATCCGAGAAAACCACGCCGTTGCAGACAGTAAATTCGTGATCAACTACTTCCGTCTGTCAGAAGACAATCGGATGCTTTTTGGTGGTGCGGAAAGCTATGGGTATAGGTTCCCGAAGGACATCGTGAAGCTGGTGTCGAAGCCGATGCTGGAAATTTATCCGCAACTGAAAGATACGCGGATTGATTATGCGTGGGGTGGCACACTTGGAATTACGATGAATCGAATGCCGCATTTTGGCAGGCTCACCGGGAACATCCTTTCGGCATCCGGATATTCCGGCCACGGTGTGGCGATGGCAACGCTGGGTGGCAAGCTCGCCGCAGAAGCTGTGTCAGGGCAGGCCGGGCGGTTTGACCTGATGGCAAATGTACCTACGCAGCGTTTCCCCGGTGGTGCGGCATTGCGCTGGCCCATTCTGGTGGCTGCAATGGTGTGGTTCAGTCTTCGCGATAAAATTTGATCAAGCTTGCATCAATCATGCCAGGTTTTGCGGAAAGATGAGGGGGAATGCCCAAACCTCTTGCGAAACTGGTTGGCCAGTTGCGACGTACTTGTAAACCCTGACGCTGCAGCAATTTCGGTGATCGACAGGCTGGTTTCGTTCAAAAGCGCATAGGCGCGTTTAACTCGCAGATCGGCATAGAATTGCAGCGGTGACGTGCCAACATAGATCTTGAACAGGCGTTCAAGCTGACGGCGCGAGATATTCACGTGGTCGGCCACTTCATCCATGCTCACCCCTTCTTCCAGCTGCGTGTTCATGTACTGCATTGCGTTGATCAGATGCTGGTTGCGCACCGAAAGAGCCTCGGAATACGCGGATTTCTGAGGGGACTTTCGTGTGTTCGATCGCGCATGAATGCACATGTCAGCGATAATGACCGCCAGATCCTTTCCGTGATCGCGTTCAATCATGTAAAGCATCATGTCCAGGGACGCATTTCCCCCCCCGCAGGTCATGACCCCTCCATCCACCTCAAACAGGTTGTTGGAGGGGGTGAGCCCGACAAAATGCTCGTTGAACGCAGGTTGATTTTCCCAATGCAACGTGAATTGACGCCCCTTCAGCAGCCCTGCCTTTGCAAGCGTAAAGGCGCCCGTACATATCCCGCCGATCTGACACCCAAACGCGCGTTGCCGTGAGATCCAGTTGAGGATCCTCGGAGACGTCGTGTCCGCAGGTTCGACACCGGCAACCACAAAAGCCAGTGAAGATTTCGGCAGGTTGATCAGATCAAAGTCGGGGGTCACCGCTATGCCGTTCGAGCAGCGCACTGGATTGCCGTCTTCGCTCAGCAAGAACCAGCGATACAATTCCTTGTTGGTCACCTGGTTCGCAATGCGCAGGGGCTCGACTGCAGCGCTGAGGGCCAACATCGTCACTTTTGGCAGAAGCAGAAAATATACGTCGGTGGGCGCGCCCTCATGTGCGATCGGAAATGAAGCGGCGCCCTTCGAAATGAAACTGCGTTCGGTCATGATCGCTCCCCAATTTGCTGGTGGAAGTGAGGCGAGTTTGGTTGCACGGAATGCATATATCCCTGCTCATCCGGTCGCGGAGATTAGAGCATGGCATCGGTGAATTGGCACCATGATTTGCGACAAAGGTGACGGTTTAGCGACATCGGCATATCTTGAACCTATCGGTCGACAGACATTGCGCTTGGCGGATTGGAGTGGCTGACAGGTGCGAGATTGCGTTAAATTGTATTCCCGCCGGAAATAACGGTCGCCAGTTTCGGATCTGTATTTGTGATCATAAACTTTGGTATAAACAATTTTTAGCGACGAGCCGGCAATATTCCTTGTGAAAATCAATTAAAGGGCGAGTCGATTTGATTGCTAAACCGTCGTTAGTCTAAAATGTCGTATTTGGTCACAATGTGGCAGAGTTTTGCACTTTCCAATCACGCAATTTTGCCAATGCCAGCAAAGTGCTCTCTGTCAGGTTAACACAGGTTTTCCCTTTGTCTCGGGTTGGAGCTGAAAATCTTCTAACCCAGTTTTCTTCGGGGCCGAAATCGGTAGTAATTGTGCAAGCCTAGAAAGCCGTAACGCATTAATGAATAACATAAAATTACCCTCGGAAGTGTTGAAAGCTGGTGATACTCAATCTGCTGGGTAGCAGTTTCTATACAGATCAAGAGTATCCGCTGCCCTGAATGCTTTTCACTTATTGATTGTACGTCACCAAGAGATCTGACGTCACAGTTTCGACGTA
>NZ_JAQIIO010000014.1 GCF_027891095.1 Aliiroseovarius salicola
CACGGACAATGATGCAAATCAACCCGCTGATTTGTCTGTATCTTGGGTATTTTGAGCGCGTTTCACAAAAATTTCACCAACACGAAAACTTTTCCTTGATCGACTCACACGCTCCCCCTAAACGCGCATCACTTTCGGGACCGATCCCAACTTCAGGAGCTTTCTGGGGGGGCGCTAAGGGACCGACTGGAACGAACTGCTGGTAACGAAGGGGAGCATTATGAAGGATGCAGACCTCTTCCAACTGGGGATCGGTCTGGAGACAGGCGCCCACGAGGAAGGCTCACACGGCCCGATTGCGGCCAATTCAAATATTGCATGCGAATTGCTGGACGAAGACCGTCACGACCATTTCATTCGTCGCGACGGCAAGGTTTTTGCAGGCACCCACCTGATCATCGAAGTGATGGACGGGCATGGGCTTGATGACGAAGCGCGTATTCAAAAAGCGTTTCGCGATTGCGTCGAAGAATGCGGTGCCACGCTTCTGCACATCCACACCCACAAATTCAGCCCACAAGGGGTGAGCGGCGTGGCTGTGCTGTCGGAAAGCCATATCTCGGTACATACATGGCCCGAGATCGGCTATGGCGCTTTCGATGTCTTCATGTGCGGTGATGCGCAGCCCTGGAAAGCGGTTGATGTCTTGAAAGCGGCCTTTGGCACCGAAAACGTGCGCGTGAAAGAGCTTTTGCGTGGCGACGGGATTGTCGGGTCCGAGGAGGCCGCGGCATGAGCGATCAGGAAAACTGGCTCACTGAAAAGCTGCATGATCACTATGCGCAGTCACTGCGCACGGACGAGATGCTGTATGACAGCAAGACCAAGCATCAGCGCCTGAAAGTGTTTCAAAACGGCACCTTTGGCCGGATCCTGACGCTGGATGACGTGGTGCAGACCACCGAGGGCGACAATTTCATCTATCACGAGATGCTGACCCATGTGCCGATCCTTGCCCATGGCGCCACAAAGCGTGTGCTGATTGTGGGTGGTGGAGATGGCGGGATGGCCCGCGCTGCACTTGACCACAAAACTGTTGAGCATGTGACCATGGTCGAGATTGACGCTGGTGTGGTGGAGTTCTCGAAAGAATATCTGCCGATGCTCAGTCGCGGTGCCTTCGATGATCCGCGCCTGAACCTGGTCATTGCGGATGGCGCTGACTTCATGCGTGACACCGATGGTGGGTTTGACGTAATAATCATCGACTCGACCGACCCAATCGGTCCGGGTGAAGTTCTCTTCACAGATCATTTCTATGGTCACGCGAAAAAGGCGTTGGCACCGGGCGGCATTCTGGTCACGCAAAACGGCGTACCCTTCATGCAGGGCGACGAACTGACCGGCACCATGCGCGCTTTCCAATCGCTTTTTGCTGATGCGACCTGCTATCTGGCCACCATTCCGACCTACGCAGGCGGGCCGATGGCTTTAGGCTGGGGCACCGACAGCGACGCGCGTCAAGTGCCGCTTGAGGTGCTTGAAGCGCGCTTTGCCGAGGCTGGTATCGAGACGAACTACTACACCCCCGCGGTGCATAAGGGCGCATTTGCCCTGCCCCCATACGTCTCTCGACTTATTCCCTGATTTGACTGGGCCCTGTCCGGATTGAAAATACAACCTTCAAAACGCTCCGCCCCGCCGGGGCGTTTTGCATTTTTTGGGATCAAGCGCTGAGGCTTTCCGGCGGGTGATCCAGCATGCGGGCAATCTCCTCCAGCACCGCACGGAACCGGTCCAGAGGCATCTGCCCATTTACGGAAATGCGCACGGCATGAACCGCGGGCCCATCCCGAAGGGAAAAATCATCCCCCGGACGCACACGAATCCCTTTGGCTTCGGCCAACTGGCTGAAATTTGAAACCCGCCACCCATCTGGCAACCTCAACCAGAAAAACGGAACGTCGTGGCTCCAACCAAGGTCAAACCGTCCCAGAACGTTCAAGGCAACTTCGATATATTCCCGGTTCTTCTCTTGCATCCGCGTCAGGATTTTCGGCAATCCCGGATGGGTCAACACCTGATAAAGCGTCTCAAAAGCCGGGGCTGAAATCCCGAAATAGTTCACATCCACCACTCTGCGCAGCTTGCCCGCCCAATTGTTCGGCGCAACAACATACCCTGCGCGCAAAGCCGGTGAGATTGTTTTTGAAAATGAGGTTATGAACCAGCCCTGTTCTGGAAGCAGGCTGCGATAGTTCGGTCCGACCGGCGCGCCCAATCTGTAACAATCATCCTGAACAACATGAAATCCGCGTCGACGTGCGATCTCAGCCACCAGATGACGCCGCGCGCCGCTGGTTACAGTACAGGTGGGATTATGCGCTTCAGGCATGGTGAACAGAAGCCGGGCGTCGGTGTCACGCGCGATCCGATCCAACGCTTTGGGGTCAACACCCTCCGCATCCATAGGAACGGCCACGACCTCGGCCCCCAACAGTTCCACCGCCCGGCGCAAGCCGGGATAGGAATGCTCCTCGACCATCACAACACGGCTTCCTTCAGCCAGCAAGGTCTGCATGGACAGCATAATCCCGTTCTGACCGCCATTGGTCACAACCACATCATCCGGATCAGCCGAGATCCGCATATCTTCTGGTAAATCCATATGTATGGTTTTACGTAAATGCCGCTGGGCCTCGAAAAACGGATAGCGTAGCAGCATTGCATCCGGCAGCTGCGCCGCCGCCGATATCGCCTCGCGGATTACCTGAACCTGCCCCACATCCGGCAAACGCGGCGCAAAGAGGAAATCATTTTCCGGCTCTTTGTGCAGCGCCAATTCCTGAAAGGTGGCCTTCTGAGATGCTGGGCGTTGCGACGAACTTTGCTGCGGGTGCCGCGCTGGGGTTTGCACTTCGGGTTTACCAATGACAAACGTGCCCCGTCCCACCTCAGTCTTAACCCATCCCTCATCCGAGAGGATCGAATAAGCACGGGCCACGGTTCCGGGGGTGATGCCAATCTTCCAGGCAAGGTCCCGCACCGGTGGTAGCTTTTCCCCGACCGGAAGCTCGCCGGTTTCAATCGCCTGCTGCACCCCGGTGACCAGCCGTCGATATTTCGGCCCGTCACCCGATAAAAGCGTTTCAGCAAATATTGTACCCATTACAATGTTCCGATTGTTTTGAATTACGTCATTTTGTATCAACACAATATTGGCACACTTGCCATATTGTATCAATACAATACTGGAGATTAACATGGATCACGGATACAGCTCTCGGCAAGATCGTCTTGCCTATCTCAACACACATGCCTCTTTGCCCGCCATGGCGGAAGTCGCTTTGTTCGTTGCCGTGACCTGGACCAAATGGGCCGAGCGGCGGCAAATGCGAAAGAACTTGCGCGACCTGCCGGAGTTTCGGCTGAAGGATATTGGTGTCACTAAGAGCGAAGCAGATCTGGAAGCGGATAAACCGTTCTGGAAAGGCTAACGGAAAAACCAAACACCAACACGAAACCTCTTCCTGGGCCGGGGCTTTCCCCGGCCATTTTTTTATCCGCCCAACTGTACTCTCTCGATGTCACGGTTCTCAACCCGTGCCCATCGGCGTTCAAAACCTAGTCCCCTCAAGCCTTCTCGGGCGGGATGGAGTAGGTCAAACTGGCGCGGGCAACCGGTGCGTCATCGCCTTCGGAATGGATCAACACATCCCCCACTGCCAGTACCCGACCCAGCTTGTGCAATTTGCAATGGGCAATCAAATCCGCATCCGGTCGTGGCTTGCGCATAAAATCGATCGCGCAATTGGTGGTCACCGCGAGCGCCTTGGGGCCAATCATCGCAAGGATCGCGAGATACATCGATACATCCGCCAAGGCAAACATGGTTGGACCAGAAACGGTACCACCGGGTCGCAGGTGCTTGTCCCCTACCCGCTTTCGCATCGTGATCTGCATGGGCGCCACATCGGCCACTTCGAATTCATCTGCCACCTGCAGGAATTGCTCGTGCAGAAACTTTGTCAGATCATCCCTGCTCATCTTCAACTGCATCGTTTTCTCCCATTATTCGCCCGTCACGCGACGTTCTTTTTCATTCCGCTACGGAAATGCCCCAATTGCCCCTATCGTGACCGGCGAAGCCAAGGGAGGACAAGATGGCAGACCCGATTCTGATCCGTAAGGACGCTGCGTCAGTGGCACATTTGACACTGAACAACCCCGGTGCGCTGAATGCGTTGTCAGAAGAGATGATAACGGAACTGACGGCAGAACTGGAACGGATTTCAGAAGATGGCACCATTCGAGCCGTCATCATCTCAGGTGCAGGCAAGGTTTTTTGTGCTGGCCACGATCTGAAACAGATGACCGCAGCACGGCAATCTGAGGATGGTGGGAAATCTTATTTTCAGGATCTCTTCGCCCGCTGCGCCCGGATGATGACGCTGATCACTCAAATGCCGCAGCCAGTGATTGCCCAAGTCCATGGGATCGCCACTGCGGCAGGATGCCAACTGGTGGCAAGCTGTGACATGGCTGTGGCTGCGAGCGGTACCCGCTTTGGTGTAAACGGAGTGAATATCGGTCTGTTCTGCTCCACCCCTATGGTGGCCCTCAGCCGCAACATCCCACGCAAACAAGCCTTTGAAATGCTCACAACTGGGGCATTCATTTCCGCCGACCGGGCCGCCGAACTTGGATTAATCAACCGCGTTGTGCCACATGAGGATCTTGAAACAGAGACCCTCACCCTTGCCAATACTGTGGCCTCTAAACTTGGTAATGCAGTGAAAATCGGAAAATCCGCTTTTTACGACCAGTTCTCGATGGATCTTCAAGACGCATATGCGTTTACCGGCGACGTCATGGCGGAAAACATGATGTTTCAGGACACCGAAGAAGGGATCAACGCCTTTATCGAAAAGCGTGCCCCGAATTGGGATCAGAGCTGAAACGGGATAATTTCAACACCACCTCCTTCAGACCGAGCCACACGCCTGCTGACTTGAAGACCAGCGGCACCAGACTGACGGCGCGAAGTGATCGAATTTGGTCGGCAGATTAGGATCTTACCAGGCAACCCATCGACACATATCGCCCCTCATTGCCCTCGGTTATGGGTCCGGGCATAAAGATCTGCCGTGATCCGGCTTGCTGTCTTGTCAAATGCCGCAGGAATTAGGGCATGTATAAGTGCCGCCCCAGCCGCTAGGAAAAGCCAGAAGGCAAATCCTGCCGCAAATCTTGCATGCTCGAAATAGCTTTCTTCGACCGACGCGGGGTGGTCCAGGAAGATACGTTTAATCATGTCGCGCTCCGTGTTCTGTGTTCCTTCAATAAATCGAAATTCAACAAAGAATTTATCCCAATCTCACTACAAAATCAGTAGATATTGTGAGCTTCTCCCGCTATTCTTCCCAAATGGTGGAAATTGATGCATTAGACCGAAAAATACTAGGCGAGTTGCAACGCAACGCAGATCTGAGTCTGGAAGACCTTGGTGCGCGTGTAAACTTGTCTCGCAATGCCTGCTGGCGGCGCATCCGTCAGTTGCAAGAGGCAGGTGTCATTCGCAAACGTGTAGCCCTTCTGGATGGCGACAAACTGGGGCTCGGCCTGTCTGTTTTTATCCAGATCCGAACCGCCAACCATGCCCCCGGCTGGCTGGACAAATTCGCCCGTGCGACACAAGACCTGCCTGAAGTTCTTGGGGCCTATCGCATGACAGGGGATCTAGACTATCTGATCCGTGCGCGTGTGGCCGACATGGCGGATTATGATCGGTTATACCAAGCCCTGATCTCACGCGTCGAACTCAGTGACGTTTCTGCAAGTTTCGTGATGGAAGAGCTGAAAGACACAACTGAACTGCCGTTGTGAGAACGGATGGCGACACAACATGTCGCAACCAGACATGATCCCTCGCGGCCCGAAGGCCAGATTGTATCATCATCACAGCCCAAAGGTTCAACATGCCCTATCTCGTATTGATCTTCGCCGTGATCGCCGAAACCATAGGCACCTCTGCCCTGCAGGCCAGTCATCAGTTCACACGTCTCTGGCCTTCGGTGACCGTGGTGGTTGCCTATGGGATTAGTTTTGCGCTCTTGGCTTGGGTTTTGAAATTCATGCCGGTCGGGATTGCATATGCGCTCTGGTCCGGGCTTGGGATCGTTTTCATTGCGATCATCGGGTTCACCGTATTTGGCCAGAAACTCGATGTTCCGGCTGTCATCGGATTGACCCTGATCGTGGCTGGTATAGCGGTGATCAACCTCTTTTCGGCCACATCGACGCATTAGTGGACATTAAGGCTGGCAATTCGCCCCAACTCACGCTATTCGCGCCCCAACTTCCTTTGAAAAGGCGCGCAACATGGACCTTCGCAATATCGCGATTATCGCTCACGTTGACCACGGCAAAACCACGCTGGTTGACGAACTTCTGAAACAATCCGGCGCGTTTCGCGAAAATCAGGCTGTGGCTGAACGGGCCATGGACAGCAATGATCTGGAACGCGAGCGCGGCATTACCATTTTTGCCAAACCAACCTCGGTTGAGTGGAAAGACACGCGGATCAATATCGTCGACACCCCGGGTCACGCCGACTTCGGCGGTGAGGTTGAGCGGATCCTGTCGATGGTGGACGGGGTTGTTTTGCTGGTGGACGCCGCTGAAGGCCCGATGCCGCAAACCAAGTTTGTGACCTCAAAGGCATTGGCCCTGGGCCTGCGCCCGATTGTTGTTCTGAACAAGGTCGACAAGCCAGATGCTGAACCGGACCGTGCGCTGGACGAGTGTTTTGATCTCTTTGCCTCTCTGGATGCAACCGAAGACCAGCTCGATTTCCCGCATATGTATGCTTCTGGCCGCAACGGCTGGGCTGATGCTGAGTTGGATGGACCACGCCAAGACCTGCACGCGCTCTTCAACCTGATCGTAAACCACGTGCCTAAACCCAAGCAGATCGCCCATAAAGATGAAGATTTCTCGATGCTGGCAACCACTCTGGGTTCCGACCCGTTTGTGGGCCGTGTTCTCACCGGTCGCGTGGAAACCGGCCGCCTCAAGGTAGGGGCCACCGTGCAGGCCATCTCGCGCATTGGCCAAAAAATCGAACAGTTCCGTGTGACCAAGATTCAGGCGTTCCGTGGCCTGGCCCAGCAGGACATCGAAGAAGCCATAGCCGGTGACATCGTGTCGATTGCAGGTATGGCAAAATCAACCGTGGCAGATACGATCTGTGCGCTGGCGGTGGAAGAACCTCTTGAAGCACAACCGATCGACCCCCCCACCATCACGGTAACCTTCGGCATCAATGACAGCCCGCTTGCAGGTCGTGACGGCAAAAAAGTTCAGTCGCGCGTGATCCGCGACCGTCTGCACAAAGAAGCCGAAAGCAACGTGGCCATCAAGATCGAGGACACGCCCGGAGGCGAAGCCTTTGAGGTATCAGGTCGTGGCGAGCTCCAGATGGGTGTTCTGATCGAAAACATGCGCCGTGAAGGGTTTGAGCTGTCGATCTCGCGCCCACAGGTGATCATGCGCGAAGAAAACGGCCAGAAGGTCGAACCAATCGAAGAAGCCACCATTGATGTGGATGACGAGTACTCCGGCGCAGTGATCGAAAAACTCACCGGTTCGCGCAAAGGTGAATTGGTGGAAATGCGTCCCGCAGGGGCTGGCAAAACCCGCATTATCGCCCATGTACCGTCACGCGGCCTGATCGGTTATCACGGCGAGTTCCTCACGGACACCCGCGGCACCGGCGTTCTGAACCGCGTGTTCCATGGGTGGGCACCTTTCAAAGGCGCCATTCCGGGCCGTCGCGCCGGTGTTCTGATCTCGATGGAAAACGGAACTTCAGTTGCCTACGCCCTTTGGAACCTTGAAGAGCGCGGCAAGATGATGATTGGCGCTCAGGAAGATGTGTATCAGGGCATGATCATCGGCGAACATTCCCGTGACAACGACCTTGAGGTGAACCCGCTCAAGGGTAAGAAACTCACCAACGTACGTGCCTCAGGTACGGATGATGCGGTGCGCCTGACCACGCCGATGACCCTGTCGCTGGAAGAAGCCATCGCTTATATCAATGACGACGAGTTGGTGGAAGTGACCCCCAACAACATCCGTCTGCGCAAGCGCTATCTGGATCCGCATGAACGCAAGCGGATGGCAAAAGCCAGCCAGTAAATCCACACTGGATTCGAGAATTCAAAAAGGGGCCTCAGGGCCCCTTTTTCATTTAGAAAGTTCAGTAATTAACCCGCGGAGGTGCGCCCATCGGGTCAATCTCATGCTTCTTGCACAACTTCCCGATCAAACTCGCAGGATGCGGAGGAACGAATTCTTCCTGCCGGGCAAACTTCTTTCGCATCGGTTTGCCGCCAATGTGGTGCACCGTGTAACTTTCATCCGTCAACTCGAGAGGGTTTCTTTGTGGACGGAAATAGTTTTTTCTGATCGAAAACGGATCAAACGGATTGAATGCTTTGGCACCAAGCGCATGGGCACTCTCACCTGTTTTTTTCAGGAAGTAGTTTACCGCAATTGGTCCAAACAACGTGTAGTGCATTTTGGGCAAATCATCCAAGGAAACCGTAAAACCACCCTCCTCTGCCGGCAACAACTCTACTCCCTTTTCACGAACCACACGACGAATTGGTCGTTCATTACGCCAATCAGCTTCAAAAAAGGGATCCGGTCGGTTTAGCATTTTCAGAAGCCCCTGCAATGCGGGCGATTCTGGAGGCAGACGAAACACCGCATTGCAAAGCTGTCGAGGGCTGGCAGGTGCAATCAGGTAAGGATCGTCTGGAAGAGGTTTAAGACAAACCACATCGCAGTCCACCCACACTTCCCCTGTTTTCTGTATCATCAACATTCGAAATCGATCAGAAAACGCCGCCAGATTGCCGACCTTCATATGGGCGCATCGGTGGGGATCGGGAACAATCTTGCTTGCATCGACCAATTTGACGCCCTTCGGGGCATTGCGAATTTTGTCGTATGAATACAGCGTCACCTCATGTCCGCAATCGACAAAAGACTGCAGGCAAAGCTGCTCCAAAAAAGACAGTTCCAATCCTGCCCAAAAAGATCCGATTTTTGGAAGTACCATTTATTCTGCTCTATTTATTTATTCGTACAGCCATCTGTATACGTAGTTATTGAAGCAATCCAACATTTTGAATTTTCGTTTCTCGGCCGATTGCACGAACACGGGTTAAACCCGTCAATGCCAGATGCTAGGCCTTAGCGATTGTTTATCCATTTACCCTAAACCGGCATGGGTAGTTTTTATCTTCTGGAGGCATCGTTCCAATTTTGGGATTTGGTCATATTGCGCTATTCTATTAGACAAAGCTCGAGGGGGACGAGATGAAAAAAATTCAAGTGCAGGGCGTGCATCACATCACGATTAACGGAGCAGATCGTCAGACTTCGATTGATTTCTGGGAGGGCGTGCTGGGGATGCCGTTTATTTTTGATCAACCTAATCTCGACAACCCAAATGAAGGGCACCTTTATTTTGATCCTGGTGATGGTCGGTTGATCACCATTTTCACAAATGAGGACCGCAGCCCTGACGCAACCCCCACTCCAAACCGGTCAGGTTCTGTCCATCATTTGGCTTTTGCTGTTGATCGCGCAACATTCCTTCAAGCCATTAAACGCCTCGACGAACGAGAAATTGTTCATTCCGGCCCTAAAGATCGGGGTTTCATGGATTCCATTTACTTTAGGGATCCGCTTGGCCTGCTGATCGAGCTGGCCAGCTACAAATTTTCGCCCCCATCAGGATGCACCCATGCAGATGTTCTGATCCGCGCGCACCAACTGCGTTTCACCCGTGGGGACTACAATATCGCAGAAGAGCATTTGACGGACGCAATTGAAGAATTGGTCAAACAGCGTCAGGGTTCCCTGTCCGATGACAGAGGGCCGAAATCGCCCTACTGAAGTCTATTCGCTAGTCTCGACAATCAGAAGTTCACGTTCGGACGCATTTCGAGCATGGCCTAGTGCTTCCTGATACTCTGGGGAATGGTAACATTTTTCAGCATCTTCAACGCTGGGAAACTTCGCCACGACATTGCGCGGGCGCTCATTGCCTTCCAATTGCACATACCTTCCGGCACGAGCGATGAAATACCCACCGTGCTTCTCGATCGCAGGTCCCGCCAGTTTTGCGTATTTTCCATAGGCCTCTTCATCGGTCACGGTCACATGGGCAATCCAGAGTGCGGGCATTTTCATCTCCTGTAATAGAAAAGGTCGCGCCAGCATGGCACGACCCGTTCAATCTTGCGAGTGATTTTTGACCACCCGATCAACTATGTTCGTCAACCAGCCAAGACAGCCTCAGCCGCTTTGATGGCCCCCTCCGCATTCTCTGCCGAAGCTCCACCACCCTGAGCCAACTCAGGACGACCACCGCCGCCTTTGCCACCAAGTTCCGGTACTGCTGCTTTGACCAGATCCACTGCCGACAGATTGGCGATCAGATCTTTGGTCACACCAGCAGCCACAGCCACTTTGCCGTCATTATCAGCAATGATCAAAACTGCACCGCTCTCCAGCCCAGCCTTGTGCTCATTGACCAGCGCCTGAAGGTCCTTGCCACCGACACCCTGAACCACGGTTGCGAGGAATTTCACACCGTTGATCTCTTTCACTTCGGCCCCGGCACCCGCCGCTTTCGCAAGCTCGCGTTTCAGGGTCGAGATTTCGGCGTTCAGGGATCTTCGCTCATCCATGAGCGCCTTGATCCGGTCAACAACTTCACCCGGCTTTGCTTTCAACATGCCTTGAAGCGCTGCTGCCCGGGCGGCCTCTTCCTCGATATAGGCAAACGCCGCCTTACCCGTCAGCGCCTCAATGCGGCGAATTCCGGCAGCGCTGGCGCCTTCTGACAGAATGACACAAACGCCGATTTCACCCGTACGCGACACATGGGTGCCACCGCACAATTCAATGGAATAGGTCGCGCCTTCGGTGCCTTTGCCGGTGGGTGCATGGCCCATCGATACAACACGCACCTCGTCGCCGTATTTTTCTCCAAAGAGCGCCTGTGCGCCCATATCGCGCGCATCATCCGGCGTCATGATCCGGGTTTCAACCTTGGTGTTTTGGCGAATGTAGGTGTTCACCTCACGCGCCACGTTCGACAGCTGCTGTGGTGTCACACCTTTATTGTGGCTGAAGTCAAACCGTAGACGATCATCGGCATTCAAAGAACCGCGCTGCGCCACATGTTCACCCAGTTCGTTGCGCAGGGCTTCATGCAGCAAATGCGTAGCCGAGTGATTGGCTCGAATGGCCGAACGGCGCAGGTGATCTACGGACAATTCCGCCCCCTGGCCCACTTTGATCTCACCCTCTTCCACCAATGCAAAATGGATGAAGACATCGGCCACTTTCTTGGTATCGGAAATGCGAGCAGCGCCTGTTTCGGTTCGAATAAGGCCACTGTCCCCAACCTGACCACCGCTCTCGGCATAAAACGGCGTTTGATTTGCGACAATCTGAACTTCACTGCCCGCCTTGGCTGCATCCTGCTTTTCACTCCCAGAAATGAGCGCCAGCACCTGCCCTTCGGCATGTTCAGTGTCATAACCAAGGAATTCGGTCACGCCATGTTCTTCGGCCAGATCAAACCAGATTGTTGCGTCAGCAGCCTCTCCTGATCCGGACCAAGCCGCACGCGCCCGTTCTTTTTGCTCTTCCATCGCAGCATCAAATCCGGCCTGATCCACGCCACGTCCCTTTTCACGCAGAGCATCCTGCGTGAGGTCGAGCGGGAAGCCGTAGGTGTCATACAGCTTAAATGCAGTTTCGCCCGGCAGATCTGCGCCCTCTCCCAAGCCAGTCAGCTCGTCATCCAGAAGCTTCAACCCGCGATCAAGCGTCTTCTTAAATCGAGTTTCCTCATTCAGAAGGGTTTCCTCGATCATGGTTTGGGCACGGCCCAGCTCAGGATAGGCCTGCCCCATCTGCGCGACCAATTCTGGCACCAGGCGGTGCATAACCGGATCCCTGGCGCCCAGCAAATGCGCATGACGCATGGCACGGCGCATGATGCGGCGCAGCACGTAACCACGGCCCTCATTCGACGGAAGCACGCCATCGGCCATCAGGAACGAAGTCGAGCGCAAGTGGTCAGCAATTACGCGGTGATGCACGTTCTGTTCACCATAGGGGTCCACATTTGTGGCATGGGCAGAAGCCTCGATCAGCGCCTTGAACAAATCGGTGTCATAGTTGTCATGGCTGCCCTGCAACAAAGCGCCAATCCGCTCCAGCCCCATACCGGTGTCGATCGACTGCATGTCCAGAGGAACCATCGAGCCATCCGCAAACTGCTCGTTCTGCATGAAAACGATGTTCCAGATTTCAATGAACCGGTCGCCATCCTCTTCCGGGCTGCCCGGAGGGCCACCCCAGATGTGATCGCCGTGATCATAGAAAATTTCGGTGCAGGGACCACAGGGGCCGGTCGGCCCCATCTGCCAGAAATTGTCGTTGGTGGCGATGCGGATAATCCGATCTTCTGGCACCCCAACCTTTTTCCAGATCTCGAACGCCTCGTCATCGGTGTGATAGACCGTGGTGTAGAGTTTATCCTTCGGAATATCGAATTCGCCGGTGATCAACTCCCAGGCAAAGGGGATCGCTTCATTCTTGAAATAGTCGCCAAAGCTGAAATTGCCGAGCATTTCAAAGAAAGTGTGGTGGCGCGCCGTGTAACCCACATTGTCGAGGTCGTTGTGTTTACCGCCGGCGCGCACACATTTTTGTGCCGTCGTAGCCCGCACGTAATCACGCTTCTCCACCCCTGTGAAAAGGTTTTTGAACTGCACCATACCCGAGTTCACGAACATGAGTGTCGGGTCGTTGCGCGGCACGAGTGGGGAGCTGTCCACCACCTCATGTCCCTGCTTTTCGAAATAATCCAGGAAGGTCGAGCGAATGTCGTTCAGACTGGCCATGTGTCAATGCCTCTTGTCAGCTTTCGCAGTGGTTTACCCGCCCCTGCTCCCCCTGTCCACAGGCCAAGTAACTTCCAACCAGCCCAAAAAAACAAAAGGCCGGGATTGATCCCGACCCTTGTCGTCAATGCGTTGACATTGATGCGTTTGATCAGGCCTCTAACAAGCCATCATCTTCATCTCGTTCAGCGGGTGGCATTTCAAAATCCAGCCCGTGTGCCGCCCGTATCTTGTCTTCAATCTCAAGCGCGGTACGGGTGTTTTCACGCAAATAGTTCTTGGCATTCTCACGCCCCTGACCGATGCGCTCATCTCCGTAGCTAAACCAGGAGCCTGATTTCTCGACGACACCGGCCTTGACGCCAAGATCCAGAAGTTCACCCATTTTTGAGATCCCTTCACCGTACATGATGTCGAATTCAACTTGCTTGAACGGCGGCGCCACTTTGTTTTTCACCACTTTTACGCGGGTCGCATTGCCTACCACTTCATCTCGGTCCTTGATCGCACCGATACGGCGAATATCAAGACGTACCGAGCTATAGAACTTCAGTGCATTGCCGCCGGTCGTGGTTTCAGGGCTTCCAAACATTACGCCAATTTTCATGCGGATCTGGTTGATGAAAATCACCATGCAATTGGAACGCGCAATCGAGCTGGTCAGTTTACGCATCGCTTGGCTCATCAACCGGGCCTGAACACCAACACTGCTGTCGCCCATATCGCCTTCCAGCTCGGATTTTGGCGTCAGCGCTGCGACCGAGTCGACCACAACCATGTTCACTGCCCCGGAACGCACCAGCGTATCGACGATTTCAAGCGCCTGCTCTCCGGTGTCCGGCTGACTGATGAGAAGTTCATCGAGATCCACGCCGAGTTTCTTTGCATACATCGGATCCAACGCGTGCTCGGCGTCGACAAATGCACAAACTCCGCCTTTTTTCTGCTCTTCCGCCACACAATGCAATGTCAGCGTTGTCTTGCCAGAGCTTTCGGGGCCGTAGATTTCTACAACCCGCCCCTTCGGCAGACCACCAATTCCAAGAGCAATATCCAACCCAAGGGATCCGGTGGACGTGCTTTCAATTTCGGCGACCGGGTTATCGCCCCCAAGCTTCATAATAGAGCCTTTGCCGAATTGACGCTCGATCTGGGCCAATGCGCTGTCCAGCGCCTTTTTCTTGTCGCCTTCGCGTTTCATATCAAAAATATCCGCTGTCGCCATTGTTTCTTCCCTTATTCCACACCAACGAACATACGGCAACCTGGCCTTTGTTCACTTGATGTTCTTATATTCTCTTATAGGACAAAAAGAGAACATATCAACTTGTTATTTACCAACTCCACCGTATATCCAAGTTGGTTTCCAATTCATTAACAGCCCCAAGTCTGCTGTATCTCATTGTAATTATGTGGTTAATGAATTTGCCGTTGAACAGTCGAAGTCAATTCTGTCAGCGAAAATGGTTTTGGAAGGAACACTGAATTCGGCACACGCGCTTGATGTTCTGCAACCGAATCCTCGGCGTATCCGGATACAAACACCACCTTTACATGAGGGCGATTTTCCAACGCTTTCATGACCCATGTAGGACCATCCATTCCTGGCATGACAACATCCGTCACAAACACATCCACTTCCAGGGTTGGATCCTCAAGCAGACACAAAGCACTTTCAGCATCTTCAGCTTCGAGCACTGTATAACCTCGCATTCGCAGTGCTCTTGACGCAAACGCTCGGACCGATGCCTCGTCCTCAACCAACAAGACAACCCCACCGATAGACGCCGGGCTTGCGAGTTCATGTGTCGAAGACGGCAAGCCACGCCCGGTTTCTCGATCAGATGCAGTACTTGTCATGCTGGTCACTTTGGAAATGATTGAATTAACGGTTTGATTTTTGGGGGACGGTCTTATCGGTGAGGAGATGGCGTTTTCTTCGGCAAGTATCAGGGGGGCGATTTGATCTTGTTCGATGGTTTCAGGAGCTCCCATCTCCGCAAAGCCCCCTTCTGGGTGGCTGTCCAAATTAGAATTTGAACCTTCTTTCTCCTGTTTCCAGACCGGGAAATACAAAGTGAAAGTGGTACCTGACCCCGGAACAGTATCCACGAATATGAAACCACCCGTCTGTTTAACAATGCCATAGGCCATGGAAAGCCCAAGACCAGTGCCCTGCCCTGCATTTTTGGTTGTAAAAAACGGTTCAAAAATTTTGTTTATCTTATCCGCACCGATCCCAGTTCCATGATCGATCACCCGGACGGTGACATATTCACCTGCAGGAACTGTCGCTCGATCTCTCTCAAGAGCCCCATCTAAAATTACATTTCGCGTCTCAACCCGAACAACTCCTCCGTCCGGCATTGCATCCCGCGCATTTACAACAAGATTCATGATGACCTGGTCTAGCTGGCGCCGATCAGCACGTATCTCAAGCAATTTTTCATCGTGGTCCAGCTCAAGGCATACCTTCTCGCCCACCAAACGATTTAGGAGATGTGTCAAGTCGGACAACGTGTCAGACAAGTCAATCACTTCCGGGCGCAGAGTTTGCTTGCGCGAAAATGCGAGCAACTGTCCCACGAGCGAGGCCGCGCGGTTTGCGTTTTGATGAATTTGTGCAAGATCCGAAAACTCCGGATCCGCCTCGTCTCTACCGGTCAGCAACAGGTCACAATGACCCGAAATGGCCGTGAGGAGATTGTTGAAATCATGTGCGACCCCTCCTGCCAGTTGACCAATAGCCTGCATTTTCTGGCTTTGGACAAACTGTGCCTCGAGTGTCTTGAGTTCTGTTGCGTCTTGAAGCACCGCAACAAGAGTTGGCCCCTGATCATCACTCATCTGGCTGAGGGAAATTTGCAGGAACACCTCATCTTCCGGCTTACTGGCTCGGACCACCTCAGTACGACCAAGATGCCTTCCTGCATGCGCCTCTGCCAACCAATCTGAAACAGGACGCCCCAGCCCTTCAACCTGATCAGACAACATGGATCCAACTGCTGTTTCATCGGAAAGCAGGTCACGTGCTCTTTTATTGGCGATGGTAATTGCTCCGTTGGCATCCAGTTTCAACAGTGGAACTGGCAACAACTCAAGCCCGGCCCACTCACTTTTGGTCATCGAAGGGAGGTTATCTGCCGGAAGTAAATACAACTCTTTCCGTTCGGCAGAACAATTTACTTCGTGAACCACCACAGGGACCGGTCCGGATTTTCCGGACACATTCGTAACAACACCCGCGCGCACGGGGGTTTCTAAAAAAACGCGGTCTAAGGTTGTTTCTCGCCCGCCAAGTAAGAACCGCGCGGCTTCATTCATGAACAAGATGGTCCCGTTCTTTGATGCGGTTAGCATCGGAAGTGCTATATTTTCTCCTGTTCGACCTGCGCCTGCGACTTCTCCAAGAGCGTCAATTCGCCACAAAAAACCGGTGGCTTCCATCGCATGGACCGATACCCGCACATGCCCGCGCCTGAGAACAACATCTTCGCTCGCAGAATGTGACACCTCAGCACGGCTTTGAAGACGGGACAGCATTGCAGATGGGGAGGCATACAGATTTCGAAACGCCAGTGATAATGTGCGCCCTACTTCCGCCGAATATTGTACGGAACCGATTTGGTTCACATATATGACTTCTCCGTCAGGGTCAGTTGCAAAAATGGCCGAGGCGTCGTGTTCTGCATAGGAAGAAAGTGTCGCCCGAAGCCGTGAAAGCCGGATTAGATGCCACGTGCTCAGCCCTTTCACTAGCAGTGCAAGACAGAGCAGAGTTCCGCCACAAACCAACAGGGAAACAAATATCGAGAAGGGTAGTTCCGGTGCCAACATCGCGGTGGCAAGGATGCCTACAGCAAATGCGAACACATATAGGGAGCGCGGCGACAGATCCTGCGCGGTTTTTATCATTGGATGCGGAGACAAGGCAGAACGCGCCACGAGGCTCCCTTTCATAAGGATTCGATTGCTCTCCTTTTTGAGCGCGTATCGTTAACGCAGCCTTAACGATACCAAATCGCCCTTAGAAAAGCGCCATCAATCCCCCTCTGGTTGATTTAACCAACAGAAAACTCTCGCGTCAATAGAGCAATGTAAAATCCATCCCCACCATCCAAAGGGGTGAACTGCCGTTCTTGCTTAACAGCCCATTGCCCCGACAAAGTAGCCACCTGATCCTGATTTTCCGATCTGAACAGCGAGCAAGTTGCATATGCTATGGCGCCACCATCAGCCGTGTAAGATTGGATTTTCTTTAAAATATCAGACTGTATAGATCTTATTTCATCTAATCTTTCGCGGGAAAGGCTCCACTTTCCCTGCGGATCCCTGCGCCACGAACCACTCCCGGAACACGGGGCATCCGCAAGCACCAGATCAAATGGCGCCTGCTTGGACAGGTTCTCCGGCGAGCAAATCTCGATCTCCACACCAGCTCGTCTGGCACGGGTCGGAATGTCTTTCATACGACGCGTTGAAATGTCGTGTGCCACAACTTCGGCCCCAAGAGCCGCCATCGCCAGCGACTTCCCTCCACCGCCTGCACAGTAATCCAGAACGCGCATTCCTGGGCGAATTCCCAGTTGCTCCACTAATGCCTGAGAAGCAGCGTCCTGCAATTCAACCAGGCCATTACTATAAGCACTGGAAGCAGAAACTTTACGAGGATTTTCAACCACTTCCAAAGCAGAACTGGCAAGGTCATGCGAACGGCTTATCACCCCATCCTTGGCCAATTGCGACTGAGCTTCCTCACGGTTCACTTTCGCAAGATTTACCCGCAGAAACACCGGAGCGCGATCCCGAAGGAGCTTCAGGACCGCATCACATTCATCACCCAAACTGTTTTGAAACAACGGGTAACACCAATCCGGGCAATCCAGCGTTTCCGCGGTTGTTGGCTTAGTAGCAGGTTGCTGCTCGAAAGCAGAAAGCTCTTTCGGAGCGTGGCCAATGCCATTGAACAACGTCTCGGGATCAATCCCTTGCCCGCGCAACAAACCAATCATGGTTGCCCGACCGTCGGCACCCCCACCCAAGGCCTGCGACGAGCGCAATCGGCGAAGTGCGTCAAATACATGATCTCGGATCGCAGCGCGGTCTTTTGATCCGGCAAAGCGATGGCTGCGGGCCCAACCCGTCAGTGCTTTTTCAGCAGGCTGACCGGATAGGATGGTATCCAGCACTTCGATGGCGGCGGCGACGCGCGCACCGGGGGTCATCCCGCCCCCCAATACACATTAATTTCGCTGCACAACATCTTGTTATATCATCCAATACGGTAGTTCGGGCTTTCGCGCGTGATCTGCACGTCATGCACGTGGCTTTCTTTCAGGCCGGCCCCGGTGATTTTTACGAAATTGCAGTTATTACGCATCTCGACAACTGTTCCATTGCCGGTATAGCCCATGGCTGCACGCAGACCGCCAACGAGTTGGTGAATCACAGTACCTGCCGGCCCCTTGTAAGGCACCTGACCTTCGATCCCTTCCGGCACCAGTTTATCGCTTGCCGCATCTTTTTGGAAATAGCGATCCGCAGAGCCGCGGGCCATGGCACCAAGCGAGCCCATGCCGCGATAGGCTTTGAAAGAACGGCCCTGATAGAGGATCACCTCGCCCGGGCTTTCATCGGTGCCTGCAATCATGCTGCCCACCATCGCGCAGGACGCGCCAGCGGCGATGGCCTTAGCAAAATCACCTGAGAACTTGATGCCACCGTCAGCAATCACCGGCACGTCACCTGCGGCCTTGGCGCAATCGGAAATCGCTGTCAGCTGCGGCACACCGACACCCGCCACCATGCGGGTGGTGCAGATCGAGCCTGGGCCAATCCCTACTTTGACCGCGTCGGCGCCCGCTTCGATCAGCGCTTTGGTGGCCTCTGCCGTGGCCACATTGCCTGCCACAACCTGTTGGTCCGGTTTATAGGCCTTAATACGCTTTACAGCCTCGATAACCCCTTCAGAGTGCCCGTGTGCCGTGTCCACCACAACGATGTCAGCGCCAGCGTCAATCAACTCCTTGGAGCGTTCAAAACCGCTATCACCCACCGAACTGGCGGCGGCCACACGCAGGCGGCCGAGCTCATCCTTGCAGGCGGTCGGGTTCAGGACGGCCTGTTCTGTGTCTTTCAACGTCAGGAGGCCAGTCAACTTACCGTCACCATCCACAACCAGCAGTTTTTCAATCCGGCGGGATTTCATCATCGACTTGGCTTCTTCAAGTTCAGCCGGTTCCTGCAACATGGCGAGATCTTCAGAGGTCATCATCACGCTGACAGGCGTCTTGTCATCTGAGGCGAACCGCATATCTCGGTTGGTCACGATGCCAACCACACGCCCTTCGCCATCAACCACAGGGAACCCGGTCACGCGGTAGCGTTCTTGCAGCGCCTTGGCATCTGCGAGCGTCTGGTTCGGGGTCAGGGTGATAGGGTTGTAGACAATACCGCTTTCGAACCGCTTCACGCGGCGCACCTGACGGGCCTGTTCTTCCACATCCAAATTCTTATGGATGACCCCCATGCCGCCCGCCTGAGCCATGGCAATTGCCATACGCGCTTCGGTAACGGTGTCCATCGCAGAGGACAGAAGTGGAATATTCAGAGAGATCGATTTGGTCACCTGGGTGGCCGTATCCGCTGTTGAGGGCAGCACGTTGCTGGCAGCTGGCACCAGCAAAACATCATCAAAGGTAAGGGCCTCGCGAATCTCCATGAGCGTTCTCCTTGGGAGTTTTCGTTTGGCACGTCCCTATCTCATGCGTTTGGGGTTTTGAAAAGGGTTGATTTGAATTTATTGCCTCCGGCGGGGATATTTTTGGCAAAAGGAAGGGGCAGGCCCGAATTTTGAAGTCCCTGTCGTTTAGCACCATCCGGATTGCATTTGGGTCCCATGCACAACTGCGCGGCCTGATCAGGGCGGGCGCAGGAGGTAAGATGATGCATTCCAATCTGCTGGCAAAATGTCTGGCGAGTGATTTTATCAATCAGCAGGCAGTTTGAGTCAAATGACGATACCGATGACACATATCTTGCAGTACAGGATGAAATCCTCAAACCTGTCTGGACTAAGACCGAAGAAAATTCGTGAGGAGAGATCATGGGACGAGACATAGGTGCGGACTTCCGCGCACTTCACCAGCGGGGCAACCCGTTCATTCTCGCCAATGCCTGGGATATCGGCAGCGCCAAGATGCTCGTGGCACTGGGGGCAGAGGCGATTGCCACCTCTTCGGCGGCTCACGCTTTTACGCTGGGACGCCCTGACATGGGCCATGTGAGCCGTGACGAAGCGCTCACCCATGCGCAAGATCTGGTGACCGCTGTTAACGTGCCTGTGTCAGGGGATTTCGAAAACGGTTTTGGAGATGATCCGGACACTTGCGCCGAAACGGTTCGACTGGCGGCGGAAGTCGGGCTTGCGGGAATCTCAATCGAAGACACGGCCCTGCCCTCGGCCACTCCTTACGATCGTGATCTGGCGATTGAACGTATCCGGGCCGCGAGTTCTGCCGCCCGAGCGTTGTCCAAGGATTTTGTACTGCTCGCGCGCGCAGATGGTGTCATGAACGGCCAGTATGATCTGAACGAAGCCATGGCGCGTTTGCGGGGGTACGAGGCTGCGGGGGCTGATGCGCTTTATGTCCCGCTGCCCGGAACAATGGCTGATCAGGCAAGGATCTGTGCTTCAACGAAATTGCCCGTAAACGCTTTGGCAGCAGGGCCATTCACCGGTGTGACACGAGAGGAATTTGCCAAAGCTGGTGTCGCGCGCATCTCGCTGGGATCAGCTCTTGCCCGGGTGACGCACCGCGTGATCCATGACGCAGCCTTGGCCATGTTCGGAAACGGGGATTTCTCTCCATTGGCACACGGGATCTCTGGCGATGAGGTCGACCAACTGCTGACGCGCTGAGGGTGCCTTCTAGAGTTGGGTCACATCCGCGTCATAGATCCAACGAAACCGCCCATAGATGGCTGAGGGCGCGACACGCCCTGCCACACGTAACGCATTGTACCCGAAAAAACGCGCCAACGGGTTGCTGTAATGATAGTTCCGGGCATTCTTGTTGGCTGCCTCGACGATTTGCCGCGCGCGAGGTTGGCGGCGGGCCTGATACAGCGCCCCACCCGGCCCTGTCCCGGCACGCGACAGGCAATCAGCAAGCACCCAGGCATCCTCAAGCGCCATCACGGCCCCTTGAGCCATGAAGGGCAGCGTGGGATGCGCAGCGTCCCCCAGAAGCACCATATGGCCTTTGTGCCAGACCAGAGCCACCTCATGTCGATGCAACCCCCAGACCTTCACATCTTCGACGCGCTCCAGAAGCGCCATCGCATCATCGCAGAAGTCCGAAAATGCAGCACGCAGGTTGGCCGGGTCATCTGGTATGTTCCAGCCTTCATCCACCCACGCGTCACGCTCTTCGACGGCGACAATATTAACCAGAGATCCACCACGCAGGGGATAGGTGACCATGTGTCGTCCCGGCCCCATGAACACAGTCGCTTCAGCTTGTTCACGCCCCGATGCGGGCACCACGGCCCGCCACGCCACCTGACCGGTAAAAAACGGTTTCTGAATGCCGTTGAGCTTGCCACGCACCACCGAATGCAAGCCGTCCGCCCCGACAAGAAAATGGCAAGAGCGGGTTGAGCCATCGACAAGATGAACAACCACCCCGTCGGGAACCTCTTCCACATCCTTCACTTTCTGATCCAAAAGTATGGTGACACCCGCAGCCCGCGCCGCGTTGGCCAGAAGATCAATCAAATCAGCCCGATGAAACAGAAGAAACGTGTCATCGGGGACCATCGCTTCAAAATTCAGGTCGACCACCTCTCGGCCCGACACACCGTCACGCAGCCAGACCCCGGTCGATCGCATGGCTTTGGCATAGGCCTGCTGTTCAAGTCCAAGTGCTTGCAAGACACGAAATCCGTTGGGGCTGATCTGCAACCCTGCCCCGACTTCTGTGATCTCAGGCGCCTGTTCCAGCACCGTCACCTGCGCACCTTTCTGTGCCAGTGCGACGGCGGCGGCCAAGCCGCCGATGCCGCCACCCAATACGGTGATATCCTGATCTGTTATCATATCTGTCCACCGATCAATTCGACGTACACGTCCAAAAGCGACCAAAGCCTCTCACTGCCTTTTGGGATCGCGTTATTTCCTTTGCCCCATTTTCAGCACACCAGCAGATTGGGCAAGTCGATGAATGGTCACACCCCCACAAAAAAAATAGCCCGGCGTAAACCGGGCTGTTTTATTTTCGTTATGATCAATTGATCAGTCGTCGCGGTGTACTTTTTCGCGGCGCTCGTGACGCTCCTGAGCTTCAAGGCTCAGAGTTGCAATCGGACGCGCGTCGAGGCGCTTGAGAGAAATCGGATCACCGGTTTCTTCGCAATACCCATATTCACCTTCTTCGATGCGACGAATCGCCTGTTCAATCTTCGCTACAAGCTTACGCTGACGATCCCGAGTGCGCAGCTCAAGCGCACGATCGGTTTCTTCTGACGCCCGATCTGCAATATCCGGAATGTTGCGGGTATTGTCTTGCAGGCCTTCAATGGTGTGACGGCTTTCATCAAGGAGCTCAGCTTTCCACGCTTCTAATTTGCGGCGGAAATATTCCATCTGGCGCTCATTCATGAAAGGTTCATCTTCCGCTGGCCGATAATCTTCTGGCAGGAAAACTTCCGCTTTCATTTCTTTATCCTCTTGCTCCCGGACTGCCATCGCTGATGTTTTCACCTTCTCCAACTGCCCGGTATCCTCCTTGCGTTCGTTTACACCTGCTTTGATGCAATGTCACTAGGGGAAAACGTCCTATTCCTTCCCTCCAGTTCAATTTGGAACTCAGCGATAGAAAATGACGTGATTTTAGCAAATTAGCCCGGGATTCCGGCAATAAAGTGATCGTTTCGTGACCGTTTGCAGAGAATTTGTAAATTGCACCTGCCCCGTCTGAACGCAGCCTGGGCGTTTTACGCCAGCCAACAGTACGACTCTCTTCCTGATGCGCCGCAAAATCAAAAGACTTGCAACGTAACGACCACCTTGCCAAACCCGACCCGGATCATTACCTCGATGCGCAATACGAAAACCCTCGCGCAACAGGATCAAGGACTGGGCTAGACATGACCGCACGATTTGAAGGCACTTCCGAATACGTGGCCACAGACGACCTGAAAGTGGCCGTGAATGCCGCTGTGACGCTGGAACGACCGCTTTTGGTCAAGGGGGAGCCGGGTACCGGCAAGACCGAATTGGCCCGTCAGGTTTCCAACGCCCTTGGGGCCCGCATGATCGAGTGGAACATCAAATCAACCACCAAGGCTCAACAGGGTCTTTATGAGTACGACGCCGTTTCCCGTCTGCGCGACAGCCAGCTGGGCGACGAGCGGGTGCATGATATCTCGAACTACATCAAGCGCGGCAAGCTTTGGGAAGCATTTGAGGCCGGTGAGCGCATCGTCTTGCTGATCGATGAGATCGACAAGGCGGACATCGAGTTTCCAAACGACCTCTTGCAGGAACTCGACAAGATGGAGTTCCATGTCTACGAGACCGGCGAGACGATCCGCGCCAAACACCGTCCGATCATCATCATCACTTCGAACAATGAAAAAGAACTGCCAGACGCGTTTCTGCGCCGCTGTTTCTTCCACTACATCCGTTTCCCGGACGTGGAGACCATGGCCAAAATTGTCGAAGTCCATCATCCGGGGATCAAACCGCAGCTCCTGACTGTGGCGTTGACACAGTTTTACGAGATCCGCGAACAGACTGGCTTGAAAAAGAAGCCGTCGACTTCGGAAGTGCTGGATTGGCTGAAACTTCTGTTGGCCGAAGACATCGCCCCCGATGACCTGAAGCGTGACGGAGCAAATGCCCTGCCCACTTTGCATGGTGCTCTGTTGAAGAACGAGCAGGATGTACACCTGTTCGAACGTCTGGCCTTTATGGCGCGAGGAAAGCGCTGACATCCCCGATACGACGGCCATCAACCTTATCTCAGACAGACACAGGTTTGATCAGGGTCTCCAGATAATCGCGCGTATCCTGATCCCAATCTGCGGCGTTTTCGTCATGTGCAAGCTTGGCGTGTAGCGCCATGAGTTGCCATAACTCATCTTTGGTCTGCGTTGTCATGCTGGCCGGACATGCCTCCATTCCCTCGCAGTCCCGACATGCATAAGAGTAGGCTCTGGTCATAATTTCTCCTCCCCAGATCAACCATGAAACAGAGGAGGGTTGGAAACAACTTACTCATAGGGTCTATTGTCACCTTACCCAAAAGGATCGGGGCAGTGTCTGCACCGAGCCATCACACTGCATCCCCTTTGATGCAAAGTGACATATGTGAGCGCCCGAATGGTTGCGACTTTACTCTGCTCTTCAGGTTCAGGATCTGGTCTCACTACCATTGTGCAGGTGTTTGGTTCTTTTCTGCCCGATCAGGGAAGGAAAACCAGCCCGGCACTGTCGCTCCCCCAAGCCGTCAACTATATTATAAAAATGACCTACATCCGGGTCTGCGGGCATTCCTCTCCGCATCCGGGCCCGGAAGGAGCAGATAATGCGGAGAATACTGCAGGGAACTATGCTGGCTTTGTCAGGGTTTGCGCTGACCGCTTGCATGACCGCAGATCCAGGCAATAGACCTCGCGTGCAGGGCAATAATGATGTCACAGCGCGCCAAATGGCGAGACTTCCAGATACTCTGCCACCGATGAAGGCATTTTCCCGTCCTGCCAAGCCTCGCCCAAAACACGCAAACTCGGTTATTGCAGGTGATTTCCTCGATCTGAGCTTCCAGCTAGAGAGCGGTCGAGCCCTGCCCTATTTCAGTCGCTTTGAAAGCCCTGTCACATTGCGTGTGATGGGCAATGCTGCGCCTCACATGCAACGCGACCTTGATCGCCTTTTGCAACGTATACGCACCGAGGCTGGCATCAATATTCGACAGGTTAAACAGCAATCACCTGCGTCAATCACGCTGCAAGTTGTATCCAAGCGCGAGTTACAGCGCATTGTGCCCAATGCCGCCTGCTTTGTTGCACCTAATGTCACCAGCTGGGCGGAATACAAACGTGCTCGCAGGACTGAAAAAACAGATTGGACCCGCCTCAAGATACGCACAAAGATGGCGATCTTTTTGCCAGGAGACGTTGCCCCGCAAGAGATGCGCGACTGTATGCACGAAGAAATCGCCCAAGCCCTCGGGCCGGTCAACGATCTTTATCGCCTGACAAATTCCGTCTTCAACGATGACAATTTCCATACCGTTCTCACGGGGTTCGATATGCTGATCCTTCGGGCCTATTATGCGCCGGAACTGCGCTCGGGCATGACCCGTGACGAAGTGACATCGCGGCTGCCGGCTCTGCTCGCCCGGATCAACCCCTCAGGAGGTACCGGGCTTCCCCGGAAACACCCCCCTGCTCCGCGTGGCTGGAAGAGGGCGATTGAAACTGCCCTTGGCAAAGGTGTTCCGCTACATCGCCGTCGCGCCGCCGCAAATCGGGCCGTGGCCATAGCGCGGGCGCAGGGGTGGCGCGACACACGCCTTGCCTACGCGCTTTTTGCCAAAGGGAGGTTGGCTCTTGCCGCCAATGGCCAGGATGCATTAGAGGCATTTCTGGAAGCAGATCGGATTTATGGCTCTACCACCGAGGCTTCTATTCAATCCGCACATTTAGGGGTTCAGCTTGCAGCATTCGCATTGTCCGCCGGTCACGCGGGAGAAACCATCGACATTGTGAACAGCCATATCGTACCGGTCATGGAAGCCGAGAATGCCGCCCTTCTGTCCACACTACTGATGATCAAGGCCGAAGCACTGGAAGATGTGGGGCGCCACGCGGATGCACAGCTGGTCAGGCTCGACAGTCTGGGCTGGGCACGATATGGCTTTGGCTCAACGGCTCAGGTGAGCGCAAGATTGCGTGAAATCGCAGCGATCTCACCGGGGTGACGAACGTCCCGCTTGGGCGGGGGTCTTATATGAAACCGGAGGAATAGCCATGATCGTGATCGCAGCCCTGTTGGCCGGGGCCATCTTTGGGGCTTGGCGCGCAAAATCCAAAGGCGGTCGCGGCTTTGACGTTGCTCAATACGCCGCAATTTACGGGCTGATCTTTGCACTCATCGCTGTATTTGTAACTGTGATTATAACCAGGTAATCCGCTGATGTTTCTACCATTCTTCGAAAACCTCCGCGCCTGCCGTATCCCCGTTTCCCTGCGTGAATATCTCACGTTTCTCGAAGGGATGAAATCGGGGCTCGTCACCTATGACATTGAGGGTTTCTACTATCTTGCGCGTACATCGATGGTGAAGGATGAGCGCAATATCGACAAGTTTGACCGCGCCTTTGCAATGAGCTTTGAGGGGCTTGAGGCGATCAGCATGGATGACATGCTCGAAGCTGTCGACATCCCGCAGGAATGGCTGGAAAAAATGGCTGAGAAGTTCCTGAGCGCGGAAGAGAAAGCCGAGATCGAAGCGCTGGGTGGCTTCGACAAACTGATGGAGACGCTCAAGGAGCGCCTGAAAGAACAGGAAGGTCGCCATCAGGGCGGCAACAAATGGATCGGAACAGCGGGCACTTCACCCTTTGGCGCCTATGGTTACAACCCGGAAGGGGTGCGGATCGGTCAGGACCGTTCCCGCCATCAACGCGCTGTCAAAGTTTGGGACAAGCGCGAATTCAAGAACATGGATGGCGATGTTGAACTCGGCACCCGCAACATCAAAGTCGCGTTAAAACGTCTGCGCAACTGGGCCCGAGACGGGGCACATGATGAGCTGGATCTGGATGGCACAATCCGGGCCACGGCCGAACATGGCTATCTTGACGTAAAGACACGGCCGGAACGCCATAATGCCGTGAAAGTTCTGCTGTTTCTTGATGTTGGCGGATCCATGGACCCGCATATCAAAGTGGTGGAAGAACTTTTTTCGGCGGCACGCGCCGAGTTCAAGCACCTTGAATATTACTACTTCCACAACTGCCTTTATGAAGGGGTCTGGCGCGACAATGCGCGGCGCTGGAACGATCAGACTCCCACCTGGGATGTGCTGCGCACCTACGGTTCGGACTATAAATGTATCTTCGTGGGCGATGCTTCGATGTCCCCCTACGAAGTGGCCTATCGTGGTGGGGCCAATGAACATTGGAACGATGAAGCCGGTCAGGTCTGGTTGCAGCGCGCCCGTGAACAATGGCCCAATCATATGTGGATCAATCCTACACCCGAACACCACTGGCGCTATACTCAGTCAATCCAGATGATCAACGAGATCTTCGAGGGCCGAATGGTGCCAATGACACTGGAAGGCATCGACCGGGGAATGCGCGAACTTGGGCGTTGAGCGACGGATGACCCTGCCCTGTGCGTATAGAAAGATGGAAGCAGGATGGGCACCATGATTATGAGTTCGGTCAGACATCTGAAAACAATGTGGAAGGCGGCACCGCTGGCCACCGTGCTGTTGGCAGTCACTCTGGCCGCCGCGATGTTCTTCGGTGTGCGCACGGTAACTCAGGCGATTTACTGGAATAACCCGGCCCATATTGATCAGCCCCTCGCCGGATGGATGACACCCCGTTACATCTCCCATTCCTGGGACATACCACGCGAAGAGATGTTCAAGATCCTGAAATGGGACAACCTTGAAACCAGACCGGGTACGCTCGGGACCATTGCTGATCAGCGGGGCCTGTCGCTTGATCATCTGGTTGTCGAGATCGAGACCGGGATCGCCACTTATCGTCAAACCCTTCCCAAACTGGAAGTGGATCAATGAGCACAACGGAAACGGTATTTGCGCTGCTCACCAACTACGGACCTTGGGTGGTCTTTGCTTCCGCCTTCCTTTCCTGTCTCGCGTTACCCATCCCAACCTCCCTGATGATGCTCGCCGGTGGCGCCTTTGCCGCCGTGGGGGATCTGGATCTGGTACAAGTTGCGGCAGCGGCCTTTCTTGGGGCTGTGATCGGAGATCAGACCGGGTTCGCCATTGGCCGATGGGGCGGTGCCCCGGCTTTGGCGCGTCTGACACGAAACCCTGCCCGCAAGGCAGTCCTTGCGCGCGCTCAACATTTAATCGATCGACATGGCGGTATCGGCGTATTTCTGTCCACTTGGGCCGTCGCTCCTCTCGGGCCGTGGGTGAATTTCGCCGCTGGTGCCACCGGGCTTCGCTGGCCCCGCTTCGCGATCTGGGATTTCCTGGGCGAGATCATCTGGGTCACACTTTACGTCGGGTTGGGGTATGGCTTTGCCAGCCAGATCGAGCTGCTGGCTGGCCTAATGAGCAATCTGGCGGGCCTTCTCGCCGCTCTTGTCATCGCATTCGGACTCATCTTCTGGATCCGAGCAATGATACGGGCGCAAAAGGAAGAAAAGTCAAAGAGCACAATCTGACCCCTTTTCCCTGCAGATAAATCCCCCCATATAGACATTATGTTGAAGCTTCTTCCGATCCTGCTGCCCGTTATTTACGGATTTATTCTCTATCGGTTTTCCGTCTGGCGCACCCATCGCCAGCTTGACGAAAACTCGACCGAACTTGCGGATCCAGTCCTGAAACGTTTGACCGACCAAATGGCAGCGGCACTCGACCTGCCGCGCATACGGGTGCATGTCTATGAAATCGCGCCCGTCAACGGATTGGCAGCCCCGGACGGGCGGATATTCATCACGCGCGGGTTTATGGACGAATATGCGCAAGGTCGGGTTAGCGCCGAAGAGTTGGCCAGCGTGATTGCTCATGAGCTTGGCCATGTGGCGCTGGGCCATGCGCGCAAAAGGATGATTGATTTTGCCGGCCAAAACGCCTTGCGCACGGTGCTGACCATGATGCTGTCGCGTATCCTGCCAGGCGCTGGTGTCTATATCGCGCGGATGTTAACCCGTTTGGTGGCAGCGGGGCTATCGCGTTCCGACGAATATGAAGCAGATGAATACGCCACGGCATTATTGATGAAATCCGGGATCGGCACCGACCCTCAGAAATCGCTGTTTGGAAAACTTGACGCTCTCACCAAGGGTCGAGGGGGCGTCATGCCTGCTTGGTTGATGAGCCATCCAATAACGGTGGAACGCATTGCGGCGATTGAAAAGAACGAAGTAAACTGGGCGAAATAAAGGGACCTGACCACCAGCTTGGCAACCTCAGCCCGGGAAACTTCCGACCAACAAACCGACGCTACTCCAGAGCCTCTAGCGCTTTGCCCAAACGCGGCAAACGCGCTTTTTTCATGAGCTTACGCATGGTCCAGCCGTCATCCCCCGACAATCGACGGGCCTCGGAAAGCACACGGTTACCAAGCACAGCCATCTCATCCGGATGGCTGTCGACAAAACTCCGCAAGAAAAGATCTGGGCTTTCGCGACGGATCCCCTCTTCGGCAAGCGTGTGACGTGGAAAATCAGCATTGTTGAGGGTCAGGAGCACATCTGCGCCTGCAGATACGGCAGCAGCCAATACGTGAATGTCATTTTCGTCCGGCAGATAAAGGCGGCGCAGATCCCCGTCTTTTGGCAACACTGTGGATTTCGGCCATTTTGCTGAAAGTGCCGCGATTTCACCGCGTGCAACCACCTCTTGCCCGTCACCTAATCGCGCTGCTGCACGGGCCCATTCTTCCAGAATGCGCGGTGACCAATAGGGCGTGAACAGCCCGGCCTCAGCGGCCCCGATCACCATCTCGCGCATCACGGTTGGATAAAGAACACAGGCGTCGATCAGGACTTTCATTAGACAGGTTCCTAGGGCAGCAGACGATAGAACAGCGCCTTGAGATAGCCGCTCTCAGCCAGTTGCGGGTGTTGTGGATGATCCGCCCCGGCATACCCCGTGTGGATCAGTTGAGCGTTGCGACCCGCCCGCCCAATGCCACGGTTTGAGGCATTGCGGAACTTGTCCACATTGGCGGCGTGCGAACAAGAGCAAAGACCGAGGTACCCGCCGGGGGCCACAAGCGGTGCTGCCAGACGGGCGATACGTTCATACGCGCGAAGACCTTGCTCCAACACCCTTTTAGAGGGTGCAAATGCCGGAGGATCGCAGATCACCACGTCAAATTGCGCGCCTTCTTCACCAAGAGCTGCCAACACATCAAACGCATCCCCCTGACGTGTGGAAAAGCGATCTTCTGCCCCCATCCGGGCCGCGCCCTCGGTTGCAAGCGCCAGTGCGGCGGCAGACCCATCCACGGACAAGGCCGATGTTGCGCCCCCAGCCAATGAAGCCAGCGCAAATCCACCGACATGGGAAAACACATCGAGTACGCGTGCGTCTTTCCCCAAACGGGCGGCAAACGCGTGGTTCGGTCGTTGATCATAAAACAGGCCGGTTTTTTGCCCGCCAACGAGATCCGCCATATAGGTTGCCCCATTCATTGGCACCGCGATAGGAGCACTGGGGGTTGTCCCTAGCAATATCGTATTCTCGTCATCCAACCCTTCGAGCGCCCTCGCCCGACCAGCTGCGTTCTTAACGATGGTTTTAACCCCAGTAACCTCTGCAAGAACCGCAGCCAGATCGTCCAGAAGAGTTTCTGCCCAAGCTGCATTGGGTTGAATGACAACCACGTCATCAAACCGATCGATGATCACGCCCGGCAGCCCATCTGCCTCAGCATGGACCAGACGGTAGAACGGGGCATCAAACATCGTTTCTCGATGGCGCAGCGCCGCTGCCAGTTTGCTGTGGAGCCAATCACGGGTGATTGCGGCCTTTGGATTGCGATCAAGCACACGCGCGATAATGCGCGAATTCGGGTTCACTGCCACGGTTGCAAGGGGGGTTCGCTCGCTGTCCTCCAGCGTTGCGATTGTCCCGACCGGTATTTTTTTGGTCCGCCGATCGGTCACGGCTTCGTTGTCATAGACCCACGGAGCGCCATGACGAATGGCACGGGCGTTGGCTTTGGGCTTAAGGCGGATGATTGGGCGGCTATCTGTCATGCCTGCCTGTTAGCGGGTTTTTCCCGAGCACGCCAACGAAAAAGGGCAGCCGAGGTTGCCCTATTGTCCTTGCATGTTCCAAAGGCTTACTGAGAGGGGTCTGCAGGATATTGAGCCAGATTTTCAGCAACAAAACCTTCTGGCAGGAAATCCCGCGGGCGGGACATCTCATACAGGATAACATTTGCCAGATGCTCGGTGATACGCACTTTCTGCGTTTCCCCACGCGCTTCGGCCGCAATTGCTTCCCTACCGCCATACGCACGGAAGTCCGCAACGATGGTACGGGTTGGTTCCACCACCGCCAATGTCGAGGCATCCAGTACGGTCAGCTCGAAACTGATCGCATGGGTTCCCCCCACCGTATACCGGGTGCGATGTGTGAGGGCATGAAATTCGAGCAGCTTGATATTCAGAATGACCGGGTGCCCGTCCTGAAGGGTCGACACGCCGCGATCAAATGCGGCTTGCAAGATCGTCTTTACCTGGCTGCGGCGGTCGCCAATCGGATCTTCGCGCCACACAATATCTGCATTTGGTTTGAAAGAGTTGGCCTCGGATACCGTCAATGAGCTCGGCACATCCACCACGACTTCCGTTACACTGAACTTGCTCGAAGTGGCCATGAAATTTGTGTTGCCCGATAACTTCGAGCCGCCCGACGTCATTGCGCTTGGTGATAATAACGGCAACACGTCACTTGGTTTGATACAAGCCGTGAGGGATACTATCGCCATGATGGCGATTACGATCTTACCAAATTTCATGCTGCCCTCCTTGTAGCAAACCTGTCCTGCTTTATGGATCGCAAATTGCTCAACAATTTGGCAAGAGTGAGGACGCATTTTGAATTCTTATGTCACAGGGTCATCAGCGCGAAAAGAACTCATTGGCTTCAGATCCCCCAATACTCTTGTTAGCGCTATCATTTCCTGTTAAGACCGCCCCAGATTGGCTAAACTTGCCGAAACGCGAACAGAGGTCCCCATGCTGAACACCCAGATCGACCGTGTCACCGAGCGCATTCTTGAACGGTCTCACAAGGCCCGCTCGGCGTATATTGCCAAAACCGATGCAGCCATCTCAAAAGGACCTGCACGAGGGCATCTGGGGTGTTCCGGTCAAGCTCATGCTTATGCGGGCGCTGGTGAAGACCAAAATGCGCTGGCAGAGGGACATGCCCCGAATCTGGGTATTGTTACCTCCTACAACGACATGCTGTCGGCGCATGCTCCGTATGCGGCCTATCCTGACCTGATCAAACGCATAGCCCGCGAACAAGGGGCCACCGCTCAGGTTGCCGGCGGGGTGCCTGCCATGTGCGATGGTGTCACACAGGGCGAAACAGGTATGGAACTCAGCCTGTTTTCCCGGGATGTGATTGCCATGGCTGCGGCTGTAGCGCTCAGTCACAACACCTATGACGCCGCCCTTTATCTGGGAGTGTGCGACAAGATTGTGCCGGGGCTGGTGATGGCCGCTGCTACGTTTGGCCATATCCCGGCGGTTTTTCTTCCGGCGGGTCCAATGACCTCGGGTTTACCCAATGACGAAAAAGCCGCAGTGCGCAAGAAATTCGCGACCGGCGAAGTGGATCGCAAGGCTTTGATGGCGGCAGAGATGGCCGCCTATCACGGGCCGGGAACCTGCACGTTTTATGGAACCGCAAATTCCAACCAGATGCTAATGGAATTCATGGGGCTTCATCTGCCGGGTTCCAGTTTTGTAAACCCGCATACTCCCCTGCGCGACGCCCTTACCGCCGAAGGGGTGCGACAAGCGCTGGCGATCACTCCGGGTGACGGGTTCACCCCCGCCGCTCATGTGCTTGATGCGCGGGCCTTCGTGAACGGAATTGTTGGTCTGATGGCCACCGGAGGATCGACAAATCTGGTACTTCACCTGCCAGCCATGGCACGCGCTGCCGGGGTCATCCTGACGCTGGAGGATTTCTCGGATCTTTCGGCTTCGGTGCCATTGATGGCACGCGTTTATCCAAATGGGTTGGCGGATGTGAACCATTTCCACGCCGCTGGGGGGCTGGGTTATATGATCGGACATCTGATCGAATCCGGGCTGATGCATGAAGACGTGACAACCATCGTAGGTTCAATGGGTGCTTATGCCGCTGAAGCCAAGCTTGATGGGGATCGGGTGAAATGGGAACCGGCCCCACGTGAAAGCCAGAACGACAAAATCGTACGCCCGCCGTCTGATGCCTTCCAACCCACAGGCGGGCTGGCCAAGCTTGAAGGGAACCTAGGACAGGGTGTCATCAAGGTTTCGGCGGTCGCCCCCGAGCGTCACGTCATAGAAGCTCCGGCTCGCGTTTTCCATGATCAGGAGAGCGTAAAGGCGGCCTTCAGGGCAGGTGAATTCACCCAAGACACCATTGTCGTTGTCCGCTTTCAAGGGCCACAAGCCAATGGGATGCCCGAATTGCACGGCTTGACCCCGGTGCTCTCCGTGTTGCAGGATCGGGGGCTCAACGTGGCGCTCATCACTGATGGGCGTATGTCCGGTGCGTCTGGCAAAGTGCCCGCTGCCATCCACATGTCGCCAGAAGCGGCTGCCGGAGGTCCGATAGCACGCGTACAGGACGGAGATCTGATCCGTCTTGATGCCACAACCGGGCAACTTCAAGTGCTGACAAATGGCTTTGCCGACCGCGATCCTGTCGAAGCAGATCTTTCTGCGAACGAATTCGGGATCGGGCGTGAACTTTTTTCAGCTTTCCGCCGCCATGTGGGACCTGCAACTGCAGGGGCCTCCCCACTTCTGACAGGAGATAATGAATGACCCCAGGTGCCACTGCCTCTGCCGCTGCGGAAAAAATCTGCACCCTTGCCCCCGTCGTTCCTGTGCTTGTGGTGCATGACCCAGCCCATGCCGAACCACTGGCACGCGCGTTGGTCGCCGGGGGATTGCCTGCACTGGAAGTCACCCTTCGCACCCCTGCTGCGATTGAAGTCATCGAAGAAATGAGCAAAGTTGAAGGAGGCGTGGTGGGTGCTGGCACGATCCTGACACCGACAGACGCAGCCGACGCAAAAACAGCCGGGGCAAAATTTGCTGTATCTCCCGGAGCAACAGATCTGTTGCTGGACAGCTGCGAAGCGGTCGAACTGCCGCTCTTGCCGGGTGTCAGCTCAGCTTCGGAAGCCATGCGCCTGCTCGAGCGAGGATATACGGTTCAGAAGTTCTTTCCTGCCGAAGCCGCAGGTGGGGCCAAGTTCTTGAAATCCCTGAGTTCTCCTCTGCCGCAAATCCGATTTTGCCCTACAGGCGGCGTGAGCCTGTCAAATGCAAGAGACTACCTGTCGTTGCCCAACACTCTCTGTGTCGGGGGCTCTTGGGTGGCGCCACAAGACTTGGTCGACGCCGGAGATTGGGACGGAATTACAGCACTTGCACGAGAAGCGTCACAGCTCGCCTGAAGACCAAACTGCAATCAAGAGTTTGGCCCCAAGGATTTCAAACGGGCATTTGATCCTACCATCGGCCTGTCGTGGAGAGCCACAACAGACGCCCTCGCCGAGCAAACTCCGACCCGCCCAAAGCACCTTCATTGGCAAGATGTGGGGCAGATTTGGCGCGGGTCAGAACTCCCCCTGCCCGCCAAGCGCTCCGCAGGGCCGCCGACCCTTGTCGCGGCAATGTCCGGCGTGCGATGGCCAAGCGCCGCAATCCTTCCGCGGCCAACTCCGTCACCAGATCTTCAGTTGGTTGTACATGGCCACGCCCTGCGCGTGAAAGCTCGGGCAGCGACAAAAGCCAATTGGCGATCCCTGACGCGGTTCCAAGATCGTTCAGCGCTTTTGGGTCCCCATGAACACTTGCGGCGATCAAGGCACCAGACGTTCCTTCGGCATATTCGATGATCGAGCTGGCCGACACGCGTCCAATCCCGTCCACGTCTCGTTCACGCATATCAATCATGCGTGCAAGCAGCATGGCATCCAGCTCCCCGGAGGCAAGAAGTTCCCGCAACGGGCCAGCAACCTCATGCGTGGCCACGGTCTTACCTTCAATCACATCGCGCCAAAATTGCAGCCGCACCAATCCCACCATCGGCTCATTGGACATGAAAGGCGCACGGGCGATTTCCAAGTTGAACGCGTATAGCGGAAACAGCAACTTTCGCTCCTCCGGCGTGCCGGTCATGGCGGCCAGAAACCGATCCGGGTCGCCCTTCGCAACCAGCTCGGCACAGGCGTTCAAAGCATCATGGCTCATCTCAGCTGCGCTCATACGGGCTTGGCTCCGTCACGCAGAAGCTTCCAGGTGATCGCATCCAGCAGCGCTTCAAACGAAGCATCCACGATGTTTGGGCTGACACCGACAGTGGACCAGCGATGCCCGGCCCCGTCTTCGCTGTCGATAATCACGCGGGTTTGCGCTTCGGTCCCGCCTTGCGTGATACGCACCTTGAAATCAACCAACCTCAGATCGTCAATGATCGACTGATACGGTCCCAGATCCTTGCCAAGAGCCTTTGCCAGCGCGTTCACCGGGCCGCGATCCGTGCCGCGTTCATCCATGCTTTCCGAGACCGACAGCTTTTTCTCGCCACCGATTTTCACAACTACAATCGCCTCGGACAGGCTGACCATCCGGTTGCGTTTGTTCTTACGACGTTCCACCGTGACCTTATAGCGCTTCACCTCGAAGAAATCGGGCAGTTGTCCCAGCACGTCGCGTGCCACCAGCTCAAACGACGCCTGCGCGCTATCATAGGCATAGCCCTGTTCCTCGCGCTCTTTCACGCGGTTCAGGATCTCGGCCAGACGGGGGTCGCCTTTTTCCACGTTGATCCCGGCATCTGCAAGGCGCGCGCGCAGGTTCGACTGCCCAGCCTGGTTCGACATCGGCACGATGCGTGTGTTGCCCACGGTTTCCGGCGGGATGTGTTCATAGGTGGTGGGATCTTTCAGGATCGCACTTGCGTGCAGCCCTGCCTTATGCGCGAAAGCCGAAGCCCCCACGAAAGGCGCGGCCTTGTTGGGCACACGATTGAGGATGTCATCCAGCTGCCGCGACAGACGTGTAAGTCCCGCCAGCGCCTCACGTCTGACCCCGATGTCATACTGGCTGGCATAGGGTTCCTTGAGCAGAAGCGTCGGAATGAGCGTTGTCAGGTTGGCGTTACCACAGCGTTCGCCCAAACCGTTCAGCGTGCCCTGAACCTGCCGCGCGCCCGCATCAATCGCTGCAAGCGTACAGGCCACTGCATTGCCTGTGTCATCATGGGTGTGGATGCCAAGGTGGTCGCCCGGAATACCTGCCTCGATCACCGCCTTGGTGATCTCATGCACCTCGTGGGGCAGCGTGCCACCATTGGTGTCACAAAGCACAATCCATCGCGCGCCTGCGTCACGGGCGGCCTTCAAACACTCAACCGCATAGCCGGGATTGGCCTTGTAGCCGTCAAAGAAATGTTCAGCGTCATAAAGCGCCTCACGCCCCTGGCTGACCATATAAGCCATCGAGGCGCGGATATTTTCGACATTTTCCTCAAGCGTAATGCCAAGCGCGGTGGTGACGTGGAAATCATGACTTTTGCCCACCAGACAAACCGCTGATGTGCCCGCATTCATCACACCCGCCAGCACGTCATCATTCTCGGCCGATCGCCCTGCCCGTTTGGTCATGCCAAAGGCGGTGAAGGTGGCGCGGGTCTTGGGCGCTTTGTCAAAAAACTCGCTATCCGTCGGGTTGGCCCCGGGCCAGCCGCCCTCGATATAGTCGATGCCCAGCCCGTCCAATGCTTCGGCGATCTGGGTCTTTTCCGAGAACGAGAATTGCACACCCTGCGTCTGCTGCCCGTCACGCAGAGTGGTGTCATAGAGATAGAGGCGTTCCTTGCTCATTCTGGGTCTACCTTAGTTATCTTTCGTTCCGCCCCAGCCTTGCGCCCGACCCGAGGGTGGGTGCGAATTCGCGCCTGCCCTGGGGGCCGGCCGGGCGCGAAGCGGGACACGCCCGCAGGTCTTTCTTCAGATCCCTTCGAGTTTTGATGCGTCGAAGTTGCTTGTTTTTTCCCAAGTCACACCCTCTGGTGTATCCTTCACAATGACCCCGGCCGACAACAAAAGATCACGCATTGCATCTGCTCTCGCAAAGTCTTTCGCCAGTTTGGCCTCAGTTCTGAGCGAAATTGCATATTCCACAAGTTCATCAGCCTCCGGCGCTGAGTTACCATCGAACCATTGGCCTAATTCCGGAGTAAGAAGCCCCAACAACTCAGCTGATTTCCGAAATACGTGTGCATCAGCACTCTTATACAGCTCCTCCAACCTAGTAATCGCAGCGTGGGTGTTGAGGTCGTCAGACAGCGCGGCAACTACCTGGGCATCAGGCCCACCCATGGCCACGATCCCTCCAGCGAATTGCCTCCACTTACGAAGCGTCTTTTCAGCTTCCTCCCGCTTCTTCTCAGTCCAGTTCATCGGTTTGCGATAATGGGTGCGGAGGAAGACAAAGCGGATCACTTCGCCGGGGACGCCCTGTTCCAAAAGATCATGCACAGTGAAGAAATTGCCCAAAGACTTGGACATTTTCTTGCCTTCAACCTGCAACATCTCGTTGTGCATCCAATAGCGGGCAAAACTGCCTTCCGGGTGGGCGCATTTAGACTGTGCGATTTCATTTTCATGATGCGGGAATTGCAGATCATTGCCGCCACCATGGATGTCGAATGACGCACCCAGAAGCTCCAGCGACATGGCCGAGCATTCGATATGCCAGCCGGGGCGACCCCTGCCCGGTGCTTTCCCAAATGGGCTATCCCATCCGGGCAACTCATCACTGGAGGGTTTCCACAGCACAAAATCCAACGGGTTGCGCTTATAGGGGGCCACTTCCACTCGGGCACCGGCGATCATGTCGTCGACGGACCTCCCCGACAGAGCACCGTATTCCTTGTAGCTTTCCACCGCGAACAGCACGTGGCCTTCCGCCTCATAGGCATGGCCCTTGGCGATCAGTTCCTCGATCATAGAGATCATAGGCGCGATATATTCGGTGGCGCGGGGCATCTCGTCCGGCTCTTCCGCACCCAAGGCGCCCATGTCATGCAGGTACCAGTCGATGGTTTCGTTGGAGCGTTCATGCACCAGTTCTTCTAGCGTGCCCGCAACCCCGGCCTCTTTGCGCGCCAAGGCCGTGGCGTTGATCTTGTCATCCACGTCGGTGAAATTGCGTACATAGGTTACGTGCTCGGCACCATAGACATGACGCAGCAGGCGTTGCAGCACGTCAAACACCACAACGGGGCGTGCGTTGCCCAGATGGGCGCGGTCATAAACGGTGGGACCGCAGACATAGAGGCGCACATTTTTGGGATCAATCGGTTCAAACACCTCTTTGGCGCGAGCCTTGGTGTTGTAGATTTTAATCTCGGTCATTTCGGCCTCTTGTCCCGCCACCTGTTGGACGGAGTATTGTATACGTCTGGACACACCACGATTGTGGCGGGTTTAGCGACTTCATGCTGATTTGGAAATGAAGAAACGACCCGCCTGACGATGTCAGCAGGTAATGCAGCAAATAATGATGATGCTCGTCCGTTTCATATGGGGTTGGTAGCAAGGTTTTGTTTCAAGAGCAAGTTTGGAGTTCCTCCTGTTGCGCATCATGGCCACCGAGATCTACGACAACCAGCCCGGTGCCGTACTTCCACAAGTCTTGGGTGCGCGATCCAATTGGCACTGGCGAGGACGGGCCGCGGCGCAGGATCTTGGCCTCATATGAGATCAAACGCAGGGCGTAGATTAAAAAAACTGTAATCCGAATGACCCAAATATGAGCGGAAGTAACCCCTCTCCTCCGTATGGATTATCCCCCCATCTCTTTCCCGCTTTTCGAGACCTGATAATCAGCCCTACGCCTGAGCCGCATTGGTTTTCACTGCAAGCACGCCCTTTGCCCAAAGCTTGAAGATCTTCACCGCAATCGGGGGGATGATCAGAGTCGCGATGATCAGGGACCCGCCGCCAAGGATGCGGAACATGCTTCCTTCGCCTGCCAGATAGGCGATCTGCATCAAAGTGGAAAAAGCCACCAACGGGAAGGTAAAGGCGCCCCAGAGCGGGCTGAATCCATCTTTGGTGAGCCAAAGTGCAGATAGGACAAGAATCGCGAAAATCAGCACCGAAATATAGGCGAACGCAATCCCCATCTGAACGTCCCCCATAAGGTACGCCACAGTACCTAGAAGGCTTGTAGGAGCTAAGTGAATCGCCAAAAGCGGGCGCAATGGTGCTGGCACTGATTTCTTCGCAAAGGCCAGTGCACTCGCCGCATAGATACCCACCGCAATGACAAGGGTGATCCAGAAAATCACGTAGGAATAGAGGTGAAAACCCAGTGGCAAAGCCGCTATAGGCCCAATGATGAAGCCTACAAATGTCAGATGCCAGACCGGCGTAACCACCCGTGCTTCTGGAGCTGAGGCAATCAGGATTCGGATCACCGCAATGACCACTGCCAAATGCCACATACCAGACAGGCACAAAGTCACGATTGCCCAGGTTGGAGAATAGATGATCAGAACCGCAGCAAGCAGATACCCGGTCAGCCCCATCGCAGCCAGTCCTGCACGCCCGGGAAGCACTCGAAGGTCTTCAACAAACACAGCTGGGCGACGCATCAGTTTGATCAGATAGGCTGCGACAGAAAAGAGAAACAGCAGCGAGACCGCACCAAGCATCAACTCTCCAATATCCTGCGGCAACGCGAAGCTTTCTCCGGCGCGCCGCCAGGCCAATCCAAGTCCCATCAGACCGAATATCGGAGGAAACACGGCCGGAGGTGTCCGCTGAAACAGCCCTGATTTGGGTGCGATCGGTTTTGGGGGCGGAAAATAAGGGGCTTTTCTGCTCTGATTATCTAACATCTCAGCTCCTTGAGGGTGGCGAGGTTATTTCTTGTGATCACCACCTTGATCATACCTAAAAAGCGCTGTCAGCTGTCACCGTCCAGCCCGCTACCCCAGCGCGTCAATACTCCCAAGCAAATAATACGAACGGCAGGCCCAGAAAAGTGTGAACCCAATCTATTGTCAATTTGCCGCAGAATTTCATCACATTATCGCTTACTTCAAAGATCCAATTGCCACTGGGTCCGGCCAGCGGCATGCCCCAACGCCCGCGCGACTTCGATAAACATTGGATCGAACCCCTTGAAGAGGACCGAGTTGAGCAATTGCCCCTGCGGCGAGACAGATATCTCGACAAGCTCCTGCAATTCGGCCACCGAAAGCGGCGCGTAAGCCATCGAAAGATAGCCATAAAGCCACTCAGTCGTGTCTAGCCGCAACTGCGCTTCTTCTTTCAAAACCTCATTCAAAATCATCTGCTCATCCATCCGGAACTCTTCCTCCGGCGTTTCATCAGAAAAGGCCTGCAGGAAGGCAAGGTTGCTGTTCAGGGCACCTGCTACATTTCGTTCGATCAGATCAGCATCTTCAACATATCGTCGGATTAATTCTGCATGCGGAGAATCTTTTGCCCCCCAATCCCAGATTTCGCGGGCCATTTCATCAATACCGGGGCTTAGATAAGACCGCCGGGCAGAGATTTCGAGATCAATCACCTTCTGCCCGATTTTGCTTTCATAATAACCAAGCACTTTTGAGATATCCCTGTCTGCAAGTGCCAAAGACATTCCCTCCCGCACCTGCCGAGACATCTGCTGCGGGTCATAAATGGACGCAACCTGATTTCGCCAACCTTCATCGGCGGGACGACCGGTCAGATCCAATGCAGCGCCGATTGCATGGTCCATCCCTTCTTCACGAATGATATCGATGGTTTCATCCATCCTCAGCGCGGTCCAGAGGCGATCCATCTGCACCGTTTGCGCGTTTAGTGGGTTAGGTGCCATCAGCCAGACGGTCAACGCGACCGCTCCGAGCCAATTCCAGACCGTAAACAAACGTATATTCATTCCGTCAAATTGCCTCATAGGTCGGTCTCGGGCTGCAAGCCAGCCAATTGTGCGGCCAGTGCTTCATAACGATCTGCCATGATTTCATACTGTATAGCATTCAAAACTTCGTAGACTTTTTGCATTTCGGGATCCTGAAGTGCGGACAGATAGTCAATCAAAGCCTGATCACTGAGCATTCGGTAGGTATAAGCATTGGATATCAGGCCGGAGGCTTCAATATTCCTGCGCATTTCCCCCTGTTGCTCTAGTAACATCGCACGCAGGTCTTCTTCGTCAAACTCAAGATCAGCTGCGCCTGCCGCCGATGCAGCCATCAGATAACGCACCTGAATTTCAACAATTGACCGGATCGCAACATCCACGCTGCTGACCGCATTAGTCATTGCCCGAAACACGTCAAGGCGCGGGCTTTGCGTATCGATCAGATCCCTTACCAGCTTCTCCCCTTCAACCTGACGGATTGCGTCATCCGCCATATGGCTTTCATTTTCGATGGCAACGACTTCCTGTCCAAGGGCGCTACCGTAAAAAGAAATTCCGTGATCAAGAAGCTCTTCGGGCATCACGGCTTCGATCATGTTGATTGCGTCTTTGATCATGTTTTCTGGCGCAAATACCTGCTTGGCCAGCCGCGTCCACTGGCGCCCAAATTGGTCGGGCGCGCTGCCTGTCAATGCTGGTCCTGCCAACGCCCCCTGCTGGATCGATTCAATCGCCACGTCAAATCCGGTCACCGTCAAAAACTCGCGGATCTTCTCTTGATCGGCCCCCTGTGCATTTGCCGCACTGCTATGCACGATACCTGACGAGACAACAGCAATAAACAGAGTGAAAATTACGCGAAATACCATGCCTTTAACTCCGAGATTACAGGCGAATTGCAAAAAGCCTAGACTGCCGGAACGGACCGAACAAGCGGAAGGGGCAGAAATCTGGAGATTTTTACGAGTGAAGCTCAATTTTGTGGGAAATGGGGGTTGCACATCCCGCCTTGTCGATCTAAATCCCCCTCACCCCCCGCGGAGAGGTGCCGGAGTGGTCGAACGGGGCGGTCTCGAAAACCGTTGTGGGTGCAAGCCCACCCAGGGTTCGAATCCCTGTCTCTCCGCCATTATACCTTTCAGTTTACAACAAACCCATCTCATACATTTGAGACAGGAAAGTAATGTATTTTTAGGTTTGAATTCCAGTTAGTACCACCGCTTCTTTTGCTTCCGAGATCGAATTCGAGAGCTCAAATTAACAATCATGAAACGCGGTAAGATGGGGTTTTACCCCAAAGCGGTACATTCCCAGCAGGTTCGAAACCTGGAGATGCGCGCAACAATCTGGACTGCTTGGCACAGTACAAAGACATACTTGCCGGATCGAATTTCTTTGTGCAAATTGCCGCGGCTTTCTCGCCGTTACAGGGGCGCCCTCCTACATGGTGGGAGTTTCAGGATCAGCTTTGTCAGGGCCCCCTCTCAGTCAGGAGCCCCCTTTCATCTGTTCCCCTTGTGTGCGGACCTGCTGGGTTTCACGCATACGATCAGGCCAGGTAGACTTGATGTACGCCAGAATGTCCCAGATTTCCTGATCGTTCAGAACCTCTGCGAACCCCGGCATACCGCTGTTAAAACCACTGACCCCACTTGCCTCGAGCGCGGCCTGCCCCCCCAGTTTTGTGTAAGAGAACAACAGGGCGTCGCCGTGGTGCCATGTATGACCCGTTTTATCGTGAGGCGGAGCTGGAAGCGTGCCGTCTTCTTTCTGACTGCGCCAATTGGGTTCACCCTGCAAGTTGTCCCCATGGCAGCTCGCGCAGTTTTCTGCATACAACACCGCACCTGAAGCTGGATCAGATCCTTCAGGCTGTTTTTGAGGCCCAGCCTGAGCTTCATTCAGATTCAGAAACAGCATTACACCTGCAACGATCAGGGCAAACGCGCCGAGCGCTGTCAGAGTTTGAATTCGGGACATTTGATTTCTCCCATTGATCAGAGTTTACATAGGACAATGCCCATCAAGATAACTCATTCGCGTTCTTCTCGGGTGGCATCAATGATTTCCACCAATTTGTTTTTCTCTACGAAACCCGGCACAAGCGCTTTGCCAATTACAAAAGATGGTGTGCCATTGAAGCCAAGGGACTTTGATAGATTCATCGAAGTGGCAATATGTTCATCAATTTCAGGGGCCTGCATGTCTTTTTGCAACTGATCCACATCCAGTCCAATATCTTCGGCAATTCGCAGGACACTTGCTTCGCCAGCGCGCCCTTTCATACCCATCATGGCCCAATGGAATTCCTCGTACTTCCCCTGATTGCGGGAGGCCAACGCTGCTCTTGCTGCGAAAACGGACCCTTCCCCAAGAATTGGCCATTCGCGATAAACAAGACGGACATTCGGATCATCATCCAACAATCCTTGAACCTCATCCATCGCGCGGCGGCAATACGGGCAGTTGTAATCAAAGAACTCAACCACGGTTACGTCGCCATCTGGGTTCCCCAAAACCGGAGCATTCGGATCCTGTTCCAGAAGGTTACGTTGGTTGGAAAGAGTATCAGCGCGCGCCAGTTCAGCCACTTCAGCCTGTCTTTGCTCCAGAATTGAGACCGCCTCCATGACAATTTCCGGGTTTTCTCGAATGGCTTCGAGAACAAGCTCTTTCACCCTGCTTTCGTCGAGACCATCCGCCAATGCGCCCCAGGGCAACACAACAGCGCTGGCAATGACCGCAATCGCGTGTTTGATTTTCATTACATTCTCCCAATTCCATTCAGTCTCAGGTCACATTGATCCAGGTCGCCATGCCTGACGCGGTGTGACCCAGCATGTGACAATGGAAAATCCACTTGCCCGGGCGCCCCGCAACAAATGCGATTTCTCGCGTTTCATCCCCGAACATCAACAGCGTGTCCCTCAACGGTCCCAGCGTTCCATCCTCAAAAACATCTCGGAAGTGCATGCCATGCAGGTGCATGGCGTGAGGAAAGACCGTGTCGTTCTGCATTCTGACCCGGGCAGTTTCTCCTGAGGTCAGTTCTGCAAGCGGAGTATCCGTCATTCCGACAACACCATTGAAAGACCAAAACTGGTTGGCCGCTGCAAGTTGCCGAAAGCTCATCACCTTTCCGTCGAACTCTGCGTTTCGAAGCCCCCCCATTGCCCCACCTTCCATATGCAGATCGAAGGTCCGCGCCGTCGCTACATCTGAAACATCCATATTTGGATTGGGTGGCAATGCGGATGGTGTTCCTCGTCGTGACTTTGACGCCGCAGAGTCGCCGACAGAAAAGGCAACCTGCGAATAGCCTTCTCCATCATCAAACCGGATCAGATTCGCTGTTTCTCCGGCTTCCGCCGTAATATCTACAAACAGATCGATGCGTTGCCCCGGAGCTAAGAGAAAGCGGCCATCAAGCTTTTCGGGACGCTCCAGAGGCATCCCGTCATAGGCCATGATCCACCCGTCCAACCCCGACAGGGCAAGCGGAAATATCCGCGCATTGGCTGCATTGATCAGACGTAGACGTAGCCGTTCGCTTGCTCGGACAGTCAGCTCTGCGTTTGCTGTGCCATTTGTCGTGATATAGTTCCCCCGCCGTCCCGCATGGCTTTGATCATGCCGAGAACTGTAATTGGGATCCAACTGTGCCGTTTCAGGATTCAAGAGCCAGTCATCGAGTATCAAGACTTCGTCCCGATCGACATCAACGGGTTCTGGTTCGTCCACAATGAGGGGGCCGTAGAGACCGCGCGCAACCTGCTCCACGGATTTATTATGTGCATGATACCAATAGGTGCCCGCATCCTGCGCTACAAAATCATAGTCAAACGTCTCACCCGGAGGCACCGCCTCTTGGGTCAGCCCGGCCACTCCATCCATGGCGTTGTCGATCCGCAACCCGTGCCAGTGGACCGAACTTGCCTGCGGAAGCTCATTAACAAACCTCCGGGTGATGCGGTCGCCTTGCCGCACTCGGATCATCGTTCCGGGTGTCTGTCCATCATAGCCCCAGATTTCGGTCTGCGGATAGTCGCTCGGCGCCAGCTGGATATTCGTCCGCTTGGCGGTTAGCAAAGTCGGAGTGCTAGTCGTTGCACCAAGTATGTTTGGCGTCAGCGTTCCTATACCAAGGGCTGCTCCCATACGCAGAACGTCTCGTCGGGTCTGTGTCATTCCAAATCCTTTTGTCGGAGAGGGACAAAGCCCCTCTCCAGCGTCAATCTTGTGATGTTATCCACCACTGTGATCATCCATCAAATAGGTCGCCATGGCGCGGCGATCTTCTTCGGTCAGAAAGCCGGTCCCATACATGACCACCTCGCCCATCGAGCCCCCGAAGGCATCGCCGTCGGGTTTGACACCCGTGCGCAAGGCGTAGGCAAGACTGTTAACGGTCCAACCGCGCATCTGCAGGGTTTCATGGTCGATCGCCGGGGCTTTGCCCCCTCCGGGAAGAGCTGAGCTTCCCTTGAAGTGTTCGGTATCCGACTTGCGGGCACCGACGAAGTTGCGCCCGGTGTGACAAGCCGCGCAATGGGTAGCCCCTTCAACAAGCTCACGCCCACGGTTCCAGATCGCGTCATTGCCTTCAATCGGCTCAGTCCGCGGAGGGGACAGGAACGCGGCGCGCCATAGCTTCAGCCCCCAACGCTGGTTGAAT
>NZ_JAQIIO010000015.1 GCF_027891095.1 Aliiroseovarius salicola
CAGAATACCGGACATATTGCCCATCCTTTGTCAGTGATGGCCCCGGCGCATTCACGCCAGGGCCTTTTTTCTTTTAACCGTAGCGATAGGGCCGACCGGCCTTCTGCATGTCAGCATTGTAGCGCTTGAAAATCTCGACCACTTTGGCCTTGGTTGGGCTTTCGGCGGCGATCTCATCCCAGAATTTCACAGCGGCATTTTCGACCTGAGTCCATTCTGCGTCCGGAATTGAGGTGAGCTGCATCTTGGTGCCGTTCACACGCAGGCTGGCTTCACCGCCCCAATACCACCACTGGCGGTAATAATGCGACTGATCGCAGCAGACACGGAACAGGGTTTGCAGGTCTTCCGGAAGCTCGTTCCAGCGATCCATGTTGGCAAAGAAGCTACCTGCCCAAGCGCCCGAGATGTTGTTGGTCAGGAAGTAGTTGGTCACATCGGCCCAGCCCACAGTGTAGTCTTCGGTGATCCCGGACCACGCAACGCCGTCCAGTTCGCCGGTTTGAACGGCAACTTCAATGTCTTCCCATGGAAGAGTCACAGGAACAACGCCGAATTGCGCGAGGAAACGACCCGCGGTCGGGAAGGTAAAGACCCGCTTACCTTTCAGGTCTTCCAAGCTGTGGATTGGGTCTTTGGTGGCAAAATGGCACGGATCCCATGCGCCCGCCGAGATGTGTTTGACGCCAACCTTGGAATATTCCTCATCCCAGATCTCACCTAGGCCGTACTGATTGAACAACACCGGCACGTCCAGAGAATAGCGCGAACCGAATGGGAAGTAGCCTCCGAACACGGTCACTTCGGTTGGTGAGGCCATCGAGTCATCATCCGACTGCACGGCATCAATCGTGCCGCGCTGCATGGCGCGGAACAGCTCACCAGTCGGGACCAGTTGGTCGGCATAAAAGAGCTCGATCTGCATCCGGTCGCCAGCAATCTTGTTGAACATTTTGATGGCCGGATCGATCACATGTTCCGCCAGAGCAGCCCCTGCATAGGTTTGCATGCGCCACTTAATTGTGGATTGCGCGATGGCAGGAGTTGCCAGAGGAGCCGCAAGAGCACCAGCACCAGCGGTGGTTAAAAACTTACGTCTTGTTGTCATTTTCACTCTCCTTGTTTTTCAGTTGGCCCCTGCATCAGGGCTCTTTTGGTTATTTTCCATAGACATATTCCGGCAGCCAAAGGGCGATTTGCGGGAAGATCATGATCAGGCTCAGGGCCAGCACCATCACCAGTGCGAAGGGGATGATCGAGACATAGATGTCCTTGAGACCAATCTCTGGCGGAGCCATGGCCCGCATCAGAAAGAGGTTGTAGCCGAACGGCGGCGTCATATAGGCGATTTGGGTGGTGATTGTGTAAAGCACCCCATACCAAATGAGATCAAAGCCCAGCGCACCCACCAGCGGCACATAAAGTGGGGCGACGATAACCAGCATCGCGGTGTCATCAAGGAAGGTGCCCATGACGATGAAGCTCAGCTGCATCAGAATGAGGATCATCCAGGGGCTGAGGGCCAGACGTTCGGTGAACAGGTTTTCGATTGCCTTGACCGCGCCCAACCCGTCGAAAATCGCTCCAAAAGCGAGGGCGGCAAGGATGATCCACATGAACATGCAGGAAATGCCAAGGGTTGAGCGCACCGAGGTTTCAAACACCTCCTTGTTCATCCGCCCCTTGAGCACGGCTGCAAAAAACGCGGTCATCGCACCTATGGCTGAACTTTCCACAAGCGAGGTCCAACCGTTCACGAAAGGCAGCATCATCGCAGCAAAAATCGCCAGCGGCAGCACACCGGAGAACAGCAGGCGGTATTTCTCTTTCATATAAAGATCTTTGTGGAACCCCGTCAGGTTCCGGGTCAGGAATGACAGGGCACCCAGACCAATGGCCAGCCCCAGCGCGGACTTTGCCTCCATCAAACCAGTGAAGATCAGAAGCGGCGTCAACACTAGTGTGCCAATTACGATGTAATTCAGACGCAGCGGGTGGTCGGTGACGCGCTCATATTCGGCAAGATCTTCGGGTCCCATTGCCGGGCCGAGATGGGGTTGAAGGCGTGCACGCAGATAGATGTAGATGATGAACATCGTGGCCATCATCAAGCCGGGGATCACGCCAGCAAGCCACAATTGCCCAACCGGCTGGCGGGCGATCATCGCATAAAGCACCAGCACCACCGAGGGCGGCACCAGAATGCCAAGGCTGGACCCCGCTTGAATGGTCCCGGTGACGAGGATCTTGTCATACCCCCGGCGCAACAGTTCAGGCAGGGCGATTGTGGCGCCGATCGCCATACCGGCCACTGACAGCCCGTTCATGGCGGAAATCAGCACCATCAGACCAACCGTACCAATTGCCAGTCCGCCTTTCACGGGTCCCATCCAGACGTGGAACATCCGGTAAAGATCATCAGCGATCTTGGATTCCGACAACACATACCCCATGAAGATGAACATCGGCAGGGTTAGAAGCGGATACCATTTCATCAGCTTCATCGCCGCCGAAAATGGGATCTCGACTCCACCTGTGCCCCAGAGAAACAGCCCGGCGATGGCGCCGACAAAGCCAATCGCGCCAAACACCCGCTGTCCCGTCATGAGCATGACCATCATGCCCGCGAACATCACGGTAGCGATCATTTCATATGACATTATAGCTCAACCCCACGCAGGTGCCCGATATCACGGAACAGTTCAGCAAGACATTGCAGCAGCATTAGGAAGACACCGAAGCAGAGGATGAATTTGACGGGCCACAGATAAGGACGCCACGCAGTGGAACTGCGCTCCAGATATCCCATCTCCTCACCCGCAGCGGCTGGGCCTTCGGTCAGAAGCGTGGTGAACAAATCCCAGAAAAACTGAAACGGCTCGAGCCCGAAATAGCCCAAGCTATAGGCTGTGGAACTGATCGCGCCGTAAAGCAGGATCACCAGATAGGTAATAAGAAAGAACACGGTAAAAGCATCCACCATCGCTTTGGTCCGTGTTGACCAACTGCTGTAGAACAGGTCCATCCTTACATTCGATTGCATCTGAATCGAATACGGCCCACCCAGCACGTAATAGGCCACCATGACGAATTGCGCGGTTTCCAGCGTCCAGAGCGACGGATTAAAAAATGTCTTGGAAACCGAGGACCAGAGCAGCACTCCAATCAATGCAAAAACCAAATACATCGCAATGCGGCCGATAAAGCGGTTCATCGCATCAATTCCGCGTACATATGCCAAAATGGCCTTAGGCATCGCCACCTCCCTTGAGTTCAAGCGTTGCCAGAGCCGGGCGGAGCAATGTCAGCATTTCCTCTGCCATGGCCTCTTCATCGGCTGCGGTCTTCAACAGGTCATTGCGGATTTCGAGCATCACGTTTGGCAGCCTTCTAGACACTCCGTGCAATTTCAGGGAATGCGTCACGCCATCATCGGGACCATAGGGTTCATTGCGTTCAATGCGCCTGTGGGAGAGGGTGGACGTGTGTGCAAGCATTGCGTCTGCCAGATCGCTATCATCATCATGAAGAATGCCGATCTCGACCGCCCGGTGTTGACCGTGAAAGACCGGGCTAAAACTATGCATTGTGACCAGGATTGTTTTCAATCCTGCCTTGTTTCGCTCTTCGATCACTTCGGTAACCGCAGTACAAAAAGGAAAGTAAATCGCATCCGCACGATTTTTTCGCTCTTCCGGGCTGAGACCCCTGTTCCCCGGGACCTCGATCCGTTCCGATTTCTCCGGCATGGCTGAAGGTGATTCGGGTGGACGATTGCAGTCATAGACCAACCGTGAAACCCGACTGGCAACCATTGGCGCGTCCAACGCTTTGGACAGGAGCAACGAAACAGCGCGAGCACCTGGATCCCATACCGCATGGCTCAGGCGATCTTCGTCACGTAGCCCCAGATCCTTATATTGTTGGGGAATATGGCTTGATGCATGTTCACAAAGCAGCAGGACATCCCCTGCCCCTTTGCGGTTCAGCACCTCCACCACATTGTCAATTGTCTGAGATATGCCTGCTGGCATGAACAGACCTCCCCCAAGCTCCAGCCATTTCTGTAAAAATCTTTTCATGAAGAGATTTTTGTGTCAATAATTTATCACGTTTATATTCCAACAAACCCGGCACCGCTTTTCTTTTCAGGCCAAACTGCCTAAGACAAAGCCATGTTGACCCGTGGAGGAGCATTTGACGAAGCCACCAGCCACCGTCCGCGACCTGATCCGCGAGCGCTATCCGGCGCTGACGCAATCAGAGCGGAAATTCGCAAATCTGCTGCTGGAAAATTATCCGGCGGCCGGTCTGGCTTCGATCACCATCGTGGCGGAGAACGCCAAAGTCTCGACCCCGACTGTTGCGCGCATGGTGCAGAAACTTGGCTTCAAAGGATATCCGCAGTTTCACCGGGCATTGTTGACAGAACTGGAGGCCAAAGTCTCCGGCCCAACCAAGCGCCGCGATAACTGGGCCAGTGAAGCGCCGGAAGGGCATATGCTGCATCGGTTCTCACTCGCGGTGACCGAAAACCTGCAGCAGACTTTTTCAAATCTTGACCCGGTGCTGTTTGATACTGCGGTGCATCAGCTCGCCCACACGGAAGGGCGACTTTACGTTGTTGGGGGGCGTATTACACGCGCTCTGGCTGACTATGCGTTTACCCATTTTCAGGCGATCCGGCAGCGTGTCACGCATATGACTTCCTCCTCAGCGACCTGGCCGCATTATGTGCTGGATATGGTTGAAGGGGACACGCTGTTGATGTTTGACGTCCGCCGTTATGAAACCAACCTGCAACGCCTAGCCGAACTGGCACATGAGCGGGGGATAAAGATCATTCTGATTACAGATCAATGGGCAAGCCCAATTGCCTCAGTTGCCGACCACACGTTCAACTGTTGGGTTGAAATTCCTTCTGCTTGGGATTCTAACATCTCAACAATGATGCTTTTGGAAGCAATGATCGCCGCTACGCAGGAAGAAAGCTGGGACAAAACCAAAGATCGATATGACCGACTGGATGAGCTCTTTGACATGACGAGGCTGTTTCGGAAGTTTTCATGAATTTTTTTGATGTAGCTCGCCGTGCCTGAGGCACCAACTGGGGCAACAGCAAGCAGAGATCGCCCCTTCAGGCCTTAACATCTAGTCTTCATGGAAGTGGCTGTGCTGTCAGACCAATACCAACCAGTCTCAGCTAGACCAGCATCACGACCCTTTAAACCGCGCCAAGACCGCGCCACTGGTGGGAGCAGCGGTGCGGTTGAATGCGCGTCCTCCGGATTTCTGATGCGGTCAGCAGTCCAAATCCGTTCCTCCAAAACCAGATGGTTTCGTGCCTGGCATCGATCCCGCTTTCGCGCAGAAAATCCTGGGCATTCCGCAACGAGAGCGGAAAATCGGACGTACAGCATCGCCGCAAGGCGGATGATCTCGGGGCTGGTTTTGTAGTAGCGGAAAGGGGAAGGTTTGGACATGGTAGAACGCAAGTTCAGCACCCTGCCCGCCTCAAACTGGTTTCCTCTGACATGATCCGACACAATTGGTGTGAGATTTTTCTTTGCAGCTGACTGCGTACACAGTTTTATAAAGATGGAGTTTCTACTCGACACATAACTTTTTTGAGATTTGAAAATATGGATCGGAGAATGAAAGCAGTTGTTTATGATCGCTACGGTGGCCCGGAAGTACTTCAACTGTCAGATATCGACCTTCCTGAGCCCGCGAAGGGTCAAATTAGGGTAAGGGTGCTGGCCAGTGCCGTAAACCTGTCTGATTGGGAATATCTTGTTGGTTCACCCCTTTGGGTGCGCATGATCGGGGGTCTATTCAGTCCTAAAGTCCCTGTGTTGGGATCTGATATCGTTGGCTTAGTCGATAAATTAGGGGCTGGGGTTTCCGGATTTGAAATAGGCCAGCGCGTCATGGGGGACTATGTCATGACGCGGGGTGGATTTGCCGAGTATGCATGCGTACCTGCGAATGAAACTGTTGTTGTGCCTGATGCTCTTTCTGACGAAGTAGCCGCCTGCCTTCCGCAAGCAGGTGGTATCGCGGTGGCAGGAACAGCCGATTTGCAGCAAGGAGCCCGGTTTCTGATCAACGGCGCGGGCGGCGGTTCCGGAACTATGGCACTACAATTGGCCAAGGCTGCTGGGGCCTATGTGACAGCCGTAGATAATAAAAAGAAGGTTGCATGGCTTAAAACTCTGGGGGCAGACGAAGTTATCGATTACCACAAGTTCAACTTCACTGAGGTCGGCCGGGAATGGGATAAAATTCTCGATATGGTCGCAACCCGTGGACCAGCTGAAATTTCCAGGGTGCTCGCTGAAGGAGGCGACTATATGGCTTTGGGCGGCGGCGTGCCAACCTTGCTTGCCCTCGTGCTAGGGGGAAGGTTCTGTTCGCGAAACCACTCTATAGGAATGCTATTGGTTCCATCCGGGCGGGCTCTTACCAAAAGCGTCGCCCAATTGGCGGTGGAGGGTAAAATCGCCCCCCATTTGGAAGAAGTGCTTCCTCTTTCTTCAGTCCCAGAAGCGCTGTTGCGCACAGGTCAAGGTGATGTACTGGGCAAGATCGTTATTAAACACAGGCTCACATAGCGCAAACACGTGCACTGTCAGACCATTTCCAACCAGTCATAGCTAGAACAGCATGACCTTCCCCACAGCACTCATCCAAGAGTCCCCTCTGCACCTGCTGTGAGGCTTCCTGGATGCGCTTCATGACAGCCGTTCCGTCTCGCTCAACATTCAGCGATTTGGCATTAAAGCTCTCGGGGGCCTCATGCGGCATCAAGGCGGCATAGAGTGCGGCCAACTGCTCAGGGTGCTCCAGCTCCTGTCTCAGCCGACTAACCAGCTCCTGAAAGGCTTCACTCTCAGGTCCTGCTGCATGCCCGTCATGATCCTTTTCCACGACATAAAAACGACGATCACCCGGTTCGATCCAAGTCGGTAGATGGTTGGTCGTAAAGAGGAAACACGAACACTGCTCAATCCGTTCCTCCTCACGCCCCTTGATCTCCGCGAGGGCACCAACAACTATAAAAACGGCAGTGGACTGGAACTCCAATTGCAACTGATCGCTTGTCTCGAAAAATGGCTTCAGCAATGTACAATTCAAGTCTCTGAAAAGTCGTTCATAGACAAGGGAAAGATCAAAAGTGGTTGGTGGAAATGTCCGACGCCATGAACTCGACATATATGCTTCACGACCAGAGACGCCCCTGAAACTTACTAAAAACAACGGTCTGCATGAGCCGAGAACTATGCCCCGCTAGTTTTGCAATCTGCCCGCCTCAGGTCGATTTATTCTGATATTGCCAATCAGATCGAACGCTGGTTCCGCACCTCCGTCGATGCTGTAAAATCACTTTGTCCGCACACGACTTATGGATCCAGAGTTGCATTTGATACCTTTTTTGGCGAAAACTAGAGTTAAGAAGTTATCAAACAATAAGTATTCGAGCAATTATGCAAAATACCCACCAGACAGTTGTGGATTTCAGCTTTGTGATTCCGGTCTACAACGAAGAGGATGTTCTGCCGCTTCTATTCGAGCGGATGGATGCCATTTTGCACCAGTTGAACGGTCCGGGTGAAGTCATTCTGGTCAATGATGGCAGCACTGATCTTTCTTATGAGATATTAAATGGCAAGTGCGCTGATCCTCGATATCGTCTGGTCGATCTCTCCAGAAACTTCGGGCATCAGATCGCAATCACAGCCGGGATTGAGACAGCAAGAGGCAAGGCGATAGTGATTTTGGATGCCGATTTACAGGATCCTCCAGAGGTCGCCCTTGAAATGATCGCCAAGTGGCGTGAGGGGTTTGATGTTGTCGCTGCCCAGCGCGAAACTCGTAAGGGCGAGACATGGTTTAAACGTGCCTCGGCCAATCTGTATTATCGTCTGCTGGCCAAAATGTCTCCGGTCGATTTGCCACGGGATGTCGGTGATTTTCGGCTGATTGATCGAAAAGTTGCCGATGCGTTGAAGGCTATGCCCGAACAGGATCGGTATTTTCGCGGTATGGTCAGTTGGGTTGGCTTTCGCCAAACCCAAATTCTATACGAGCGACAAGAAAGAGCTGCCGGAGAGACAAAGTATAAACTTTCAGCCATGTTCAGACTGGCGGCCAATGGTATCCTCGGATTTTCGGACATCCCACTGCGTATCGCGTTGTGGTTCGGACTGACGGTGTCACTGGTGTCCTTCACGGCGACGATATTTGTCTTTCTGGGGTGGTTCTTTGGTGGATACGTTGTTGCAGGTTGGACGTCGACCGTGCTGCTCCTGTCATTTCTCAGCGGTGTCCAACTGCTAACACTTGGTGTGGTCGGCCTTTATGTCGGGCGCATTTACAACGAAGCCAAGGCACGACCGCTATACTTGGTTAACAACAGTCCTCGGATCGAAACGATCGAAGACGTACAACCTGTTCCGCCTGAGCTTCGCCCTGCACGAGCCGAGAAGGAAAACCAATCAGACGTCTAACTCTCATCATTCGGCGAATGCCAATACAATTGAGGCAGAAATCATGCAAGTTGCTATACTCTGTGGGGGATTGGGAACCCGCATTCGGGAAGAAACCGAACTGAAGCCCAAACCGATGATCGAGATTGGAAGAAGACCAATCCTGTGGCACATCATGCAGTACTACAGCAGTTTCGGTCACAACGACTTTGTTTTGTGCACCGGTTACAAAAGCGATGTGATCAAGCAGTATTTCCTGAATTACCGAAACTTTAGCCAGGATATCGAGATTGATCTCAGGGCAGATACCGTTTCCAACCTGGAACAGACCGAAGTGCTACCCCCCTGGAAGATCCGTATTCAGAATACGGGTATTCATACCCAGACCGGTTCCCGGTTAAAACAGGCCATGCAACATGTCGACGATGACCTGTTCCTTGCCACCTATGGAGACGGGGTCGCGAATATCGATATCAGTGCCGTCGTTGCACACCATAAGCAATCCGGAAAACTGGCCACAGTTACTGCGGTTCGCCCCTCTTCCCGCTTCGGAGAACTGGCAATCGAAGGCAACACGGTGACATCTTTCAGCGAGAAGCCCCAGACTGGACAAGGCTGGATCAACGGTGGTTTTTTCGTCTTTCATCGCTCGGTGTTTGAGAGATTGCCGGAAAACCAAAATGACATCGAGCTGGAAAAAAACGTCTTAGAAGAACTGTCCGAGCAAGGGGAATTGAGCGTGTATCGGCACGACGGCTTCTGGCAATGCATGGATACTTCTCGTGAGATGGAGTTGCTGGAAACCTATTGGGAAAACGGCAATGCGCCGTGGAAACGGTGGTGATGAGCAGATCTTGGTGGACAGATCGGCGAGTTTTTGTGACCGGGCACACCGGTTTCATGGGGGGGTGGCTGTGCAGCTATCTCCTGGCCCATGGTGCGCGCGTCAGCGGTTTTGCCCTCGCGCCGCCGACAACGCCCTCGTTTTTTGAGGCTGTTGACTTGGGTTCCAGACTAGAAAGCTCCACCATTGGGGACATACGTGACCTTGGACTTTTGCAACAGGCGATGGCCTCTGCAAACCCTGAAGTCGTTTTTCACCTGGCAGCGCAACCCTTGGTCCGGACAGCCTATGCCGAGCCGGTCGGCACGTTCAGCACCAATGTCATGGGAACCGTGAATGCCATGGAAGCCGCGCGCGACTTGGCCGATCTTAGTGCCCTGTTGATCGTCACAACGGATAAAGTCTATCAGAACCGGCAATGGCACTGGCCCTATCGTGAGAACGACCCTCTTGGTGGCAAGGAACCCTATAGTGCCAGCAAAACGGCCAGTGAAGCGGTTATTTCAGCCTATCATCACAGCTATTTCCCTCGTACAGGCGTTGCCGCTCTGCGGGTGGGCAATATCATCGGAGGAGGGGATTGGGCCGCGGACCGTCTTGTGCCTGATGCCGTCCGCGGGTTTGTGAAGGATCAGCCACTGGTGTTACGAAACCCTCGGGCCACTCGACCGTGGCAGCATGTTCTGGATCCCCTGCATGGTTATCTGAAACTGGCGCAGGCTCTGCACGACGATCATGAAGCTTTCAGCGGTGGGTGGAATTTCGGTCCTGCCCAAAGGGATTGCCAGCCGGTAGAAACAATGGCTCGCACCCTGTCAAATGCCTGGGGCGACGGAGCGAAAATCGAAATCCAGGAAAGCAGCGAGATTTTTGAGGAAAAGCTCTTGTCACTTGACAGCGCAAAAGCGCAGGCCGAATTGGGATGGCAACCCCGTTGGAACTTGCAAGACGCAATTGGTCATACCGCCCATTGGTATCACGCTTACTACAACGGGCAGGATATGTGGGAATTGACGCAAAGCCAGATTGGCATTCTTGACCAAAGCGGGGGGCGTCATGCCGGATAAGTGTCGGAATTGCCAATCCCCTCTGGTGCACGATGTGGTCGATCTTGGGTTAAGCCCTGTATCAAACCACTTTCGGGAGTTGGGAGATGCCGTCAATGTTGGTCAGACTTTTTATCCACTTGTGGCCCGTGTCTGTACGTCCTGCTGGCTGGTCCAACTTACAGACGTGGAAACACCCCCCCATTTTGACGAGGACTACGCCTATTTCTCTTCTTTCTCAAAGTCGTGGCTGGAGCATGCAAAATCTTATGCCTCTCAAATGACAGAAGACTTGTCGCTCGGTTCGAACTCTCTGGTGGTGGAACTGGCCAGCAACGACGGCTATTTGCTGCAGTATTTTAAAAACGCAGGGGTGCCTGTGCTTGGGGTCGAGCCGTCGGCCAATGTTGCACAATATGCCAAGGATAATCACGGCATCGATTGCATCACGGATTTTTTTGGTCGCGGCGTTGCTGACGAGATCGTTCGCCGGGGGCAGAAGGCCGATCTGGTGGTTGCCAATAATGTGCTTGCCCATGTCCCGGACATCAACGATTTCATCGCCGGAGTTGCCAAGATCCTGACGGTCCATGGCACGGCAACATTCGAATTTCCCCACTTGATGCGTATGCTCACCGAAGGCCAGTTCGACACCATCTATCACGAGCACTTTTTCTACCTGTCACTGCTTGCCGTCGAAAAAATCTTCGCGACCCACGGCCTGTCTGTGCATGGGGTCGAGGAGTTGCCAACACATGGCGGATCCTTACGGGTCTATGCCAGCCATACCTCCAGTGGTGTGCATGATAAGGATCTCGCGAGAACGCGGGACAAGATTCGAACCGAGGAAGCGGCCTTCGGGGTGGATCGCGTGGAAAGCTATGCCCAGTTCTCTCAACTGCCTGCCAAATGCAAAAGTGATCTTCTCGCATTTTTCATCGACGCGCGGAAGCAGGGCAAAACCGTCTGCGGCTATGGTGCTCCTGCCAAGGGCAACACACTTTTGAATTATTGCGGGATTGGGCCGGAATTCCTGCCTTTCACTTCTGACATGAGTCCGCAAAAACAGAGCAAGCTGCTACCGGGTTTGAATATTCCGGTCCATGCGCCTGAGGTGATCGACAAGGAAAAGCCCGACTATATCCTTATTCTCCCCTGGAACCTACGTGAAGAGATTGCCGGACAACTTGCCCATACGCGAGAATGGGGCGCGCAATTCGTTGTCGCCATTCCCGAGCTTGAGGTCTTTTGATGCAGTTTGTGGCCACTCCGATCACGGGAGCAGTTGAGATCCGCCCCACCCCCAATCAAGATTCTCGTGGATTTTTCGCGCGCAGTTATTGTGCCCGTGAATTCGCTGAGAACGGCCTGAGCCTGCCAGACAAACAGATGGCCATTTCTCACAACTTGACGCGCGCGACCCTGCGGGGGATGCACTATATTCCCGAAACGCAAGGTGAGGCAAAGCTGGTGCGTTGCATCCATGGGCATGTGTTTGACGTCATCGTAGATATGCGACCAAACTCTCCCAGTTTCATGATGTGGTATGGCATAGAGCTCAGCGCCGAAAATTTGCTGTCGCTATATATCCCACGCGGCGTGGCACATGGGTTCATTACACTGAGCGACAACGCAGACCTGTTCTATCAGTTTGATGCGTTCCACAAACCCGGTGTTGAAACTGGATTGCGCTGGGATGACCCGGACATCGCCATCTGCTGGCCGATCGCGCCGCAGACCATCTCCGAACGCGATCTGGCCCTGCCATTCTTACGTGACATGGACGTAAAGTGATGGATCGACCCAGACTCATGATCACAGGTGCGCGGGGCTTTGTTGGTTCGCGGGTGCTACCGCATCTGCTCGGGGAGTTCGAGGTTCATGCGGTCTCACGGGAAAGCCATGTGGACGACAAGATTCATTGGCATTCAGCAGACCTCACCGACTCGGAGAGCTGCGCCCGATTGATCGCCAAAACTAAACCCGCCTATCTGGTGCATTGCGCCTGGGAAACACAGCATGGCGCTTTCTGGGAAGCTGAGACAAACCGGCAGTGGTATGAGGCAGGAAAGGTGTTGTTTCAAACCTTTCAGTCGGCCGGGGGACAACGCATTGTCGCCCTTGGAAGCTGTGCCGAATACACGGGGTCCGATCAGCCTTTGACTGAGATTGAAGATCAAGACACGCCAGCCACCCTTTATGGACAGAGCAAACTCTCACTTTTAAACGACCTGCAATCGCTTCCCGTTTCCTTTTCTTGGGCACGCATATTCCACCTTTTCGGGCCGCACGAGAATCCATACCGCTTTGTCCCTTCATTGTGCAGGGCTCTGTTGAGCGAAACACCTGCGGAATGTTCCTCTGGGAGGCAGGTAAGGGATCTTTCAGACGTCAGGGATGTCGCATTATCCATAGCAATGTTGGTGAAATCTCCAATTGAAGGCGCGATTAATCTCGGGCATGGCTCATCTACCACCTTGGCGGATGTTGCGCTGGAATTGGGTCGGATTGCAGAACGCCCCGACCTGATCCGGGTTGGAGCGCTTCCCGACAGGCCGGGCGAACCGCGTGTCCTTATCCCTGATCTTACCCGGCAGTTCCAAGAGTTGAACGCTCCCACCGCGCGCGCCCTTCAGGACAGTTTGCAATCGACATTCGAGTGGTGGCGTAGACATAAAGACGAACGATAGTCCTGAATAAGGAACACAAGATTTTTAAATGCGAGGTACAGATGGCAGACCAGGAATTTGAAAACGAGCGGCGGGAAGACATTGCCAGAATGGCGGCAGATGAAGGTTTCTCTGCTAAGACGCTGGATTGGCTGGCGCAAGCTCAGGAACGGCGATATTCCTATCAGTTCGATTGGATGGGATTGCCCATTATTCAATATCCGCAGGATATTGTCGCAATGCAGGAGTTGGTCTGGTCGCTTAAACCAGATCTGATTATCGAGACCGGGATTGCTCGCGGCGGGTCGGTCATTTTTTATGCATCTCTTTTGGAATTGAATGCGATGTGCGGAGGGCCGGGTGACGCCATAGTTGTTGCCGTTGACATCGACATTCGTGCTCAAAACCGACAGGCGATCGAGGCTCATCCAATGGCGCACCGTCTGGATCTGATAGAAGGATCAAGCATAGATCCTGACGTAATTTCACAAATTCGGGAAAAGGTTGCTGGTCGCAGGTCGGTTTTGGTTTGTCTGGATTCGAACCACACTCATGACCATGTGCTGGAAGAACTGCGAGCCTATGGCCCACTTGTGACGCATAATAGCTATGTCGTCGTCTTTGACACACTGATCGAAACCCTGCCAGACACTGCGATCGGTGACAGGCCCTGGGGGCCGGGCGACAACCCGATGACTGCTGTGCATAGCTATCTTCAAGAGGATGACCATTTCGAGATTGATCACGCGCGGCACACTAAGTTGCAGATCACGGTCGCCCGCAATGGCTATCTCAAACGGGTGGGGTAGAGATTTGGCGCAGTTCACGGTTCTCATTCCGGTCTATAACGGTGCAGAATTCGTTGGCGAGGCACTGACCTCGGTGGCGGAGCAAACCTTAGAGGACGTGCGCGTTGTGGTGAGCAACAATGCCTCGACCGACAATACGGCCGAGATCCTGTCGAGCTGGGAACCACGCCTGAACATGCGGATCATCACGCAATCAGAAACCCTTCCGATGCAGGACCATTTCAACGCCCTGCTGAACGAAATCGAGACCGAGTTCTACATGCTATTGTGCCATGATGATTATCTGGCTGATCCGAGAACGCTGGAACTGGCGCAGGAGGCGCTGACGGAGAACCCCGAGGTTGCAGCGGCCTATTGCAATTTAGTCTATGTCAACCCGGCCCGTCGCAAACTAGCGACCCGGATCTTTAAACGAGGCCACCTGTTTGATGCCGACAAGGCAGGGCTTGCGACGATCACGACAGCACGCAACATGTTCGGCATACCAATCGGCATTCGTCGGTCAAGCCTGGGGGAATTGCGCTACGATCCGCAGTTTCACTATGCAATGGATGTCGATCTGTCTTGGGCCTTGTCACGCCATCAACAAGCCATTCACATTCCCCAAGTGTTGATTGCAAACCGGTATAGCAACGCTAACACCACTTGGAAGCTGTTGTCTCAAGCACTGGATGAGACACGTAATCTTGCACAAAAATATAATGTGCCCCTAGGGCGGATGGGTGATCTACGACTTTGCATGGTGAATTTCATGGTGAACCAGAAAAAAAGGCTTTTTGGCTTATACCAGAGGGTGAAGTCATGGGGCGATTGATGGTGGCGCCGCTGATGATCCGCTTTGTTCTGGTGGGGTTGGCGAACACTGCCTTCAGCTATGGTATCTATGCGTTAGGTCTTTATCTTGGCTTACCCTATTATCTGGCAAGCTTTGTAGCGCTGATTTTTGGGATATGTGTCAGCTTTTTAAGCCAGGGAAAACTCGTTTTCAGATCACGGCTTCGCGGTCGGTTCTGTTCGTTTCTGACGGTCTGGGCGCTGCTTTATCTTTTTAATATCAGCCTTATAAAACTTTTTGGAATGTTGGGGGCAAATGACTATTTGGCAGGGCTAATAGCGCTTGTCCCGGTCGTAGCCTTGTCATTCCTGCTTCAGAGATATGTTGTGTTCAAGAGCGATTAAATGACTAAAACTCCTTCCTCCATCGCTCAAAACGGCTTCCTGCGCAGCCTACTGATCGCCTCGGTTGTGATCATTGCGCTCATGCGGTTGATCATGGTGTTTCGGTTTGAAGTCAATTGGGACGAGTTTCTGAACCTCTCAATGATTTACGATCATCAGCGCGGCGACCTTCGTGAGCTCTTGCAAACCGGTTTCATCCACCTTTTCAGATGGCTACCCTATGTGTCTGAGAACGAAGTTGATCAGATCATTGCCGCCCGATTGATGATGTTTTTCGTGGTGACCATGACCACCTGGTTCATCTTTGACACCACCCGTCGTCTGGCATCAGTCAACGCTGCGCTTTTTGCGGTTTTGGCTTATTGGTCATTCAGCTTCACTCTTCGTCACGGTCTGTCACTGCGAACCGATCCGCTAGCCCTATGCTGCCTGATGGGTGCGATGTGGTTGACGGTGAGCGCCGTGCAGTTTCCGAAACGTATCGTTCTGGCAGGTGTGCTGATCGGCTTGGCCGGTTTTTTCACGATCAAGGCCATCTTCTATTTACCTTGCTTATTGATGCTTGCCGCTGTTCAGCTCATCTCTCAAAGATCTCTGCGATACTTTCTGGTCGCAGCAACAGTCGCAGCTATCACGTCATTGGCTGTCTTTGGCGGTCTGATCTGGTTGCACAGTCTGACATTTGTCGACTATGCCTCGCCCCTCAACTTTATTGAACGCACCACAGATGTCACCCTTTCTGGCGAAAAATTTGGAATCTTTAAACATTATTCCACCCGTGCTTTTGTAGAAAATCTGGTTTGGATTATCCCTTTGTCCGCGGGCGTCATCACTGCCCTCCATCAGCTGAGCCAATCTTCACATCGTGTGCTTGGGTTTACAACGCTTGCCCTTGCTCTGCCCTTGGCGACACCGCTCATTTACAATCAGTTTTACCCCTATTTCTTTCCATTTGTGCTGGCATCGGCTGCCGTGGTTTCGGGGAATGGGTTTGCGCATATTTCCCGTACAACTCGACCAGTCATTATATCTGCCTTAGTTTTACTCACCCTCTTGACAGGCGCGCTGTCTTTCATTCGATCAATGCATCAGACACTAGATCGACAACTCCTAACACTCACCGTCATCCATGAAACATTTGCGCCCGGCGCGCCATACATTGACGCACGAACAATGGTGTCGTCTTTCCCAAAACACGGCCCCTTCATGAGCACCTGGGGCATGACGGATTACCGCGCGAAAAACGAGCCTATAATGCAGGATATCGTCAACCAGCATAGCCCACGATTTGTTTTGAAAAGTGGCTGGCAGCTTGATCTTGAAGGCCTCACACCAGAGCAATCACAGAACAAACCAATAGGATTACTCGGCGAAGATCTGGCAACACTACGGGAAAATTATCTTCCGTTTTGGGGACCAATCTATATCCCCGGCAAAACACTGCACCCCTCCTCGCGCAGCGTCTCTATTATTGTTGATGGCACCTACCGCGTGAACGGAGGATCTGTAAGGTTCAATGGCACGAACATAGTTAACTATGGTGAAACCGTGGATTTACTCGCGGGACATCATGAGATTGAAATTCTGAGTGGACACTCGGTTTCTTTGATACAAGATCTTCCTGTTCCGGCAAAATCTCCGCCATCCGCACCGCTATTCGGTCGGTTTTGAGTGTACTGTCAGACCATTTCTAACCAGTCATAGCTAGAACAGCATGACCTTCCCCACCAGCACACATACGCCACTTTGAGACCCCATCTGGGGCACCGATGTCCAGAGATCGCCTTAGCATTCCTTAGTTTAAAGTCTTTATGAAAGCTGGCTGGGGTGGTAGGATTCCCACCCACACTTCCAAATGCTATCTAAGTGTCTGATTTCAAAGAAATATGATCAGATACCCTATCCGGATGTGATGCAGTGTTGCCGCATAGTCCGAAGCGCGGAGCAAACATAATTTATGCTTCAGGTTTGAAACTAAGGACGAAGAGCGGACATTCGCTGCGATCCGCACAGATGACCGATATGCGGGACTAAGCCGTCGTTTGTACATCAGCAAATACAAGCGCACGAATGGCGGCTTGGCGAATATGCTGGCGCAGGTGGCGGAAACAGTCCCTGCCGGAGCCACCACGTTTTCCGACCGGTCGGTCGTGCCGGGTTGCCCACCACGATCTGCCCGTCATCTTCGTCCTTTGTGACGACACTGCCCGCACCAATGACCGCGCCCTGGCCGATTATTACACCTGCCTGAATGATTGCGGCACCGCCGATCCATACTTGTCTTCCGATAAACAGGGCCGCGCAATCTTCAGCACTTCAAAGCATCGCTTGACGGAACCCTGATGGTGTTCGGCGCAGTAGATCTGTACACTAAGACCCAGTGCGCATTGGTCGCTGATCGTCACTGCAGCAGTATCCAGAATAGTGCAGCCGGCGTTCAGGAAGACTCTGACTCCCATCTTAATGTTGATACCGTATGCGCAGTGAAAAGGTGCTTCAAATAATTGCACTCTTTTCTGCATTGTTGAGCTTACTGAGTTTCGGCCCGATTGCGCCCCGGGCCTTCGGAGGCAGGGTATAGTGTTCATGGACTGCTGACCACGCGGCGATACGAAGCGCTTCGAGTTCGTCATCAATGCAGGTGTACCAATCATCCGCCTGCATTTTCTGTCGCTCCGTACTCATATATCCCGAAGCTCCGTGCTCCACCCCGCTGATCACCGTACATCGCAAATATTTGGTTTTTATTAAGTCTGTGGTCACAGGCTACAGGCTACAGGCTACAGGCTACAGGCTACAGGCGAAAACAGACGTTGACCGCCCCCAAAACAAGTGCCTAGTTCGGGCTTTCACCGGCAATTCTTTGCGTTTCGCCGATGGCAGGAATGACCAGTTAGCATGCCGAGAGTTCCAAAGCTGTGCATCCAAACCCCTCAGCAATTTCCTTAGGGGCTACCCCCTGAAACCAGTGTATCGATAAATTTGGAAAACAGCTCTCCTTGGGATCTGATTTGAAGTTTCGAATACACATTCCTTCTATGGATGCGCACTGTTCCGGGCGAGATCTCAAGGATGCGCCCTACTGCATCTGCAGAGTGCCCTTTGAGAGTAAATTCCACGACCTCTCTCTCTCTCGGGGTAAGAACGCCTTCTCCAAAACTGGTAAAAGCAAGCTCGACGCTGTGGTGCAAGCTATCATCCGATGGGTTGTTCGCGTCTACACCGAATTGAACTGCGAGGTCGGACCAGTGGTGTTGGCAGGCGGCTTGCACCACAGGCCAGTATTCGCCAAGTTGACGAAATTCCTTCGCAGAAAACGCCTTTTGAGCTCGCATAAGTGAAACCACGACGATTGCGTTACCGGGCATCTCAATGAAATAACCAATCTCTTCAGCGAGGCCGGTGCGGGCGTAATAGCTTCGAAAGTACTCGCCCTGAAAGAACCGATCCGGCGCGAGATCCTTGATCCTGTAAAGACCCGGAACGACCTGGTTTGCGCACGCCAGATAGAAAGGGTCGAGAAGATAGGGACCTTCTTGGTAATCCTCGACAAAAATCTTGCGTTTACCTCTTGGAAAGTCGTCGAACAAATCCAACGGACGGGTTGCCCCGAGGTATCCAAAAACCACTGTATAGTCGAACGGGGCGATCCCCGTCAGAGCGTTAGACAGGGCTTGCGCAAAACTCTCGGAACCGATCGCATCAATGAGCGTTCCGGTCGCTTCTATAAGTGTTTTCATGCAGTTTCCCCGCTACTCTGATTGTTATACTAAAAACGTGGTATATACAGTCAAATCAGTTTTTCTTACAGTTTTTCCTAAATGGATAGTATTCAACAAATCAGGAAAAGATAGAGCTTAATGGAAAACGGGGGATACGTCGGCGACTCCAGCCCAGCGAATAAAAAGGCTATTGCTGAGCTAAGAGGTGTTTCGAAAAGCTTCGGTGATGTACTGGCAGCCAGCGATTTGAACCTGTCGATCAGCGCGGGAGAATTTCTGTCATTCCTTGGCCCGTCAGGATGCGGAAAAACAACAGCTCTTCGAATGCTGGCTGGTTTTGAGACCCCTACCGAGGGCGAAGTTTTGCTGGATGGCGAAGTAGTAAACACCCTTGATGCGCATCACCGTCCGGTGAACATGGTTTTCCAACAATACGCGCTGTTCCCGCACATGACGGTGGCACAGAATATCGGGTATGGCTTGCGCCAACGTCGCCCGCGCCTGCCCAAAGCGCAAATTGCCGAAAAGGTCACCAAGGCACTTGAAATTGTCCGGCTCAGCGATTTTGAGGATCGGAAAATCTGGGAAATGTCGGGCGGTCAACAGCAACGGGTTGCCTTGGCCCGGGCGATCATCAATGAGCCCAAGTTGTTGTTGCTGGACGAGCCGATGGCGGCGCTGGACCGCAAGTTGCGCAAGGAGATGCAGATCGAGTTGCAGGATTTGCAGCGACAGCTGGGCATTACGTTCGTTCTGGTTACGCATGACCAGGAAGAGGCGCTGTCGATGAGCGACCGCATTTGCATCATGCGAGAGGGTAGGATTGTTCAGATTGGTAGCCCCCAGGAGCTCTATGATCGCCCAAATTCGCGATATGTCGCTGGTTTTGTCGGCACCTCCAATTTCTTCAGCGGCAACGTAACCGACCAAAACGGTGGGCTGGCCACTATTCTTCTGGACAACGGTATGAGCGTACAGGGAACCCCAGGTGTCGAATTGGCTGAGGGACAGGATGTTTGCATCAGCGTGCGCCCCGAACAGATGAAGCTTCATCGCCAGAGCGACGGGGTGAAGGTGGAAGTACACAACCGGATTTTTCTGGGAGAGCACACCGAATACCTGGTGAACCACGAGACGCTTGGCGACTTTCTGGTGCTGTCGCCAAGGCAGTCAGAATTGAATGAGGGGGGCTTTGAGGTGGGCGATCAGGCGCGGGTGTCCTGGGACGCCAGCGCGGCGCTCATTCTCAATCCAAACTAAAAAATACTGCAACCAAAGGGAGTAAACTCAATGACCAAAGACATCGACCACATCTCCAAGACGGAGTTCATGGAAAAGCTGGAAAGCTACCGGAAGGGCTCGATCACGCGTCGCCATTTTCTGAATGTCACTGGATTGGGCGCTGCGACCGCAGTTTTGGGGGCGACTGTTCCTGGTTTACGCCCCAGCCCAGCCTTTGCTGGTAATATTGGTGACCGAGTCGTTGTTGCAACTTGGCCGAATTATCACGATCCGGCAAACTTTGAGGCCTTTACCGAAGCGACCGGCGCGCATGTGCAGGTCAATGTATTCGGGTCAAACGAAGAAATGTTGGCGAAGTTGCAAGCTGGTGCGACTGGTTGGGATGTGTATGTGCCGACCAACTATACGATCGAAGATTACGTTAAAGAGGGTCTGATTGAACCTTTGGATACGTCCAAACTGCCAAACTATGACGCATCGGCATTTGATCCGCGCTATGCCGAAGCTGGATCCGTCGATGGAACATTGTATGCAGTGCCTAAAAACTGGGGTTCGACAGGCATGGCCGTGAACACCAAGCACAACGATGGCAAGCCGATTTCGTCCTGGAAAGAGTTCTTTGACATCACGATGGACAAATTCTCGGGCCGCACGATGGTGCATGACTATCAGTTGACCACAATCGGCAGCGCGCTGAATTACCATGGATATTCGTTCAACTCGGTCGACGAAAAAGAACTGGCGGATGCCGAAAAGCTGCTGATCGAGGTTAAACCACACTTGTTTGCAATCACGTCCGACTATCAGCCGTCGATGCGGAACGGGGATGCCTGGTTGACGATTTGCTGGTCTGGTGACGGCAAACAGCTCAACACAGACATACCTGAAATCCACTATGTACTGGGTAAAGAAGGTGGCGAGATCTGGAGCGACTATTTTGCCATCCCGAAAAGCTCGGAACGCAAGGAGGCAGGTTACGCTCTGATCAACTTCCTGCTGGATCCGCAGGTGAATGCCAAAGAGGTGCTCGCCCACGGTTACCCGACCGCCGATTCAAGAACCTTTGACCTGTTGCCTGACTCGTTGAAGAACGATCCGATTCTGTTCCCAGCTCAGGAACTTCTGGATCCGCTGGAATTTGGCGCTGCGGTCACGCTGACCGATCCGAACCGTGCCGAGTTGATGGCCCGCTTCAAGTCGGCCTGATCAGGTTTGGGGTAAAACAACATGACGCATCGTACACGTAATTGGTTGCTGTTGGCACCTGCCGGAACTTGGTTTCTGGTGATGCTGATCATTCCGCTAAGTGTTGTTTTCATCTTCAGCTTTGGAGAGCGGGCGCCGTCCGGTGGCGTTGTGCCCGCTTTCACCTTTGAGCAATATGCCAATCTTCCAGCCCGTTGGACCGCCTTCAAGAACACGATGACGCTGGCCCCGATAGGCACGTTGTTAGCGTTGTTGATCGCCTATCCGTTGGCCTACTTTCTTGCCGTAAAGGCGAATCCGAAGTGGAAAACGATCCTGCTTGTGCTGGTGATCGTTCCATTCTGGACCTCGATCCTCATCCGAAGCTACGCTTGGATCTTCCTGCTGGGCGGGCGCGGAATTCCCGCGCTGCTGGAATGGGTAGGACTCGAAGGCATTCGTCTGATCAACACGCCATTTGCCGTTCTGGTCGGCATCATTTACGGTTATTTGCCACTAATGGTATTCCCGATCTACGTCAGCCTCGACAAACTGGACAAACGCTTGCTCGAGGCGTCCTCCGATCTGGGGGCCAAACCATGGCGTACGTTCCTGCAAATCACGCTGCCTCTTTCAATTCCCGGTATCGCAACCGGCTGTATGCTCGTGTTCATCCTATTGATGGGGGAATACCTGATCCCGGCCTTGCTGGGAGGGGGCAAGGTCTTTTTCGTTGGCAACGCGCTGGTCGATTTGTTCCTGCAATCACGTAACTGGGCCTATGGCTCGGCGGTGGCGGTGGCCCTTGTGGCGGTCATGTTGATCACCGTCACATTCTACATGCGGCTAATCAGCCGCCTCGGCGCTAGCCGTGAAGATGTGTCGATCATGTGAGGTGACCCGATGAGAATCTATGCTATTTGCGTTTACCTCTTTTTGTATATCCCAATTGGTGTGATCGCGCTGTTCAGCTTCAACGCCGGGCGTCACGCAAGCCAGCTTCAGGGCTTCTCAACCAAATGGTACGGCAAGGCGCTGAACAATCCATTCGTGATGGACGCGTTGGAAACCAGCCTGATGGTGGCCTTTGCTTCGGCCTTGTTTGCAAGCGTTTTCGGAACTATGGCAGCCGTTGCCCTGCAAGGGATAAAAGGCCCGGTTCGCACTGCCTTTGATTTGCTGATCTATGTCGCTGTCATGATCCCCGGCATCGTGATCGGGATCGCGACCCTAATCGGGCTGGTCACGGTCTTTGACCAGTTAAACCCGTTAATTGCCTCAATCTGGCCGAACGGGTTCGAACCACCGAAGCTGCGCATGGGCATGGGATCGCTGATCGCCGCACATACGATGTTCCTGATGGCATTGGTGGTCATCATCGTGCGCGCCCGCCTCGCCGGGATGGACCGCGCTTTGACCGAAGCGTCTTCAGATCTTTACGCGACCCCAATGGGAACCTTCAGACAGGTGACCTTACCATTAATATTCCCGGCAATCCTCGCCGGGTTCCTGCTCAGTTTCACCTTCAGCTTTGACGACTTCATCATCGCGTTCTTTGTCGCCGGGTCCGAGACAACACTTCCGATCTATGTGTTTTCGTCGATCCGCCGCGGCGTCACTCCTGAAATCAACGCCATCGGCACCATGGTTATGGGGGTGTCTCTGCTTATGCTGATCACCGCTCAAATGCTGCTTCGACGCGGAGGCAAGAAAACAAAATGACCCATGCTGAAACCTCACGTTCTCTGTCAGATTTTCCTGTTCTGGAGGGCAAAGTTATTTTGGTGACGGGCGCGGGCTCGGGCATAGGACGCGCGGGTGCGATGGCAATGGCTCGCCATGGCGCACAGGTGGTAGTTACAGATATTGATGCCGACAAAGCGGCGCAGGTGGTGGAAGATCTGCGAGCCGAAGGTGTGACCGCGGTTTCGGCAGGACTAGACGTACTCGATGATAACGCTGTCAGCGCCCAGATTGACAAGGTTGTCAGAACCTACGGTCGCCTTGATGTGTTGCATTCCCACGCAGGTTACCAGATCGAAGGCAATCTGGAACAAGTCCCCATTGAAGGGATGGATATGTCTTGGCGACTGAATGTCAGGTCCCACTTCATCGCGGCACGGGCAACGGTCGGGCACATGCGCATCCAGGGCGGCGGCAGCATCATCATCACCTCGTCAAACTCAGGCGTGCAGTATGACCGCGAGATGATCGCCTATGCGACGACCAAACATGCCGTCGTGGCGATGACCCGCCAAATGGCCGCCGACTATGCTAAACACAATATTCGCATCAACGCCCTGTGCCCGGGCTTTATCGACACCCCATTCAACGCCGGATTCGAAATGCAGATGGGTGGGCGTGACAAGCTGGAAAGCTATGTCGCGCGTACCATTCCGATGGGTCGCTGGGGCACGACTGGTGAAATCGCCGATTCCATCCTGTTTCTTGCCTCTGACATGTCCACCTTCATGACCGGGCATGCGCTTGTCATTGATGGCGGTGAATGTATCTGAATTTCAGTTTGGAGAACGACAAATGCCCCAAAATTCCAAATCCCCAAATGGTCGTCTGGCAGGTAAAATTGCAGTGATAACCGGCGGTGCCACCGGTATGGGGCGGGCAACCGCACTGGCCTTTGCTGAGGAAGGTGCCAAGGTCAGTATCTTCGATATACAGGATGAAGAAGGGCAAAAAACGGTCGACATGATCCGTAGCGCTGGTGGCGAGGCGGCGTTTTTCCATGCAGATGTGACCAAGGACGCCGAGATCAACGCGGCCTTTGATGCCGCCGTGGAAACCTATGGGCCATATAATGTTCTGTTCAACCACGCTGGCACAATTATTGTGAAGTCCCTGCATGAAACCACCGAGGACGAGTATGACTGGCTGATGGATGTGAACGTGAAATCCGCGTTTCTAACATGTCGCCGTGCGGTTAAGGACATGAGCGCCACCGGCGGCGGTTCGATCGTTATTACCTCGTCGATTGCCGCAGAACTCGGGTACGCGCTGGAATCTGTCTATTGCATGTCCAAGGGGGCTGTTTTGCAATTGGCCCGTACAATCTCAACCGAATATCGCGACGCTGGAATCCGCTGTAATGCCGTTTGCCCGGGTTTCGTGGAAACCGCCCATGGGCTGAAGGAAATTGCCGAGCTGGATGCCGCTGGTCAAGAGTGGGAAGATTCAGGTATGGCGGCAACGCAGGGCCGGATTTGCTATCCCGAAGAAGTCGCCGCCGTTGTAGTTTTCCTGGCATCAGATGAAGCAAGCTTCGTCAACGGCAACGCGACCTATGTTGACAACGGGTGGTATGCCAAGGGCTAGCAAGACCGAATAGAACCGGCGTCAACTTCGATTCGTATCCTTAGGGCCTGCATTGAAGACTGGCCATTGTGATGTCGGGTGCTAGTCGGCCTGAACATCAGCAATGTCAGCTTTGCGTATTTTGTTCGTTCATACGTTGCGCAGCATATGTCACTGTGGGCTCGAAGCGGACTTGCGGCGATGCGGAAAATATAGGGTCAATTGAGCCATCGTCGCGGTCTCTCACGGCCCAAACCGGACTTTGGCGCTATGCGCGGCCAAGGACAGCATCGAGCCCCTATTGCCCGATGCTGCGCAATACCCGAATGCGTATGATGCGCACAAAGCCGACTTCGTAGATTACAGCGTCAGCCTTGTTGCTATGCACTGTGTTACGCACGTATTTTGCGAAAAACGTTTAAATCTACAATCGAAAGCCAAAATCGATCAACTGTGGCTATCGGGCAGACATTCCTAATACCAGAGCGTGGTCGGCAAAAGTCACATCTGATACACGGCAGTACTTGCCGGGGCTTCTTATTGCATGTTGCGCAGTTATAATTTGCCCGACCTGTACTTTGTTCAGATACCATCAGACCTTATTGCAGGCGCAGATCACGATCAGTGACTACGCAACTCGTCGTAGCTTTGACACATCTCACCCATCAGCCAGATCAGGCGTTCGCAATAGTTGGCAGCAGCAAGCAGGGAAATCCTGTCGTTGGCATCTACAGCATCTTCCCCGGCAAGGTAGGCGGCCCGAACTGATCTGAATCCGTTGCCTTCATCCGACGTCATTCGGGAGAGCGCCTCAATATCAGTTGTCTCTCGGGCTTCAGCCACGTCGACGAGCACATGCAGGATTGTATCCAGCCCTTCGACCATCGCATCCGGGAACGAAAGATCCGGCGCGGATTTACGTAAATGCGCGATCTCGACTGCGAGCCCTGCCATCGTTTGTCGTGCTGCAATCAGGTTGGCCTGAACCTTCAGAATTACGTCCAACTGATCGTAGGCATCAGGCCCCAAATCTGTTGAGGAAGTCACGCGGTCAACTGCGGTCGAAACCGAGTTTTCTAGGCTGTCAAACGCATCCAGCGCGTCATCAAGAGCCGCGCCTGTGCGACCCGCGCGCATTGCATCCAACGCTGTGGCAAGCGGATTAAAAAGCCGGGCCTGTTCCAGTTCAATCAAGTGAAAAGCCAGACCGGCCTCTTTCGGCAAAGTACCAGCCAGAAATTTGGGTTTGGAATGCTGTTCTATCATTGTTTCTGGCGCGAACCGCGCCAGAAGTCGCGCTGTGCCGCCAAGCGCGAGCAACAAAAAAGGCACAGGTATTGAATTAAAAACCAGATAAACGATGGCCGCCTGCGTTCCGGGGTCACTGCTGATGGACGACACCCCAGCAGCAACAAGAGGAACGCCCAACCCGATCTCGACATATAGCAGCGGGACAAGAATGAGCGCTGCCAAAAAATTGAATCCGACGAGATAAAGAGCAACCTGCCGCGCGACGCCGGTCAGGCCTGACGCGAGAAGATAGGTCAGTACCGACGACCCCACATTGGCGCCGTAGACAAACATGATGGCTTCGGTCTGTTCGAACAACCCAACGCGCTGGAAGGCGATCATCACAACGGTCACCGCGACCGACGATTGAACAATAATGGTGAGCCCTGCGCCAATCAGAAAGCCAAGCAACGGCTGGCCACGTGTCAGTTCGACAGCTGACTGAAACCAAGGTTGAAGCTCCAGCGCTGTCGCCCCTTCACGCATGATCTGAAGGCCGAGAAATAACAGGCCGATTCCAAAAACGACACTTGCCAGACGCACAGCCGATGCGCCGCCATAGGCGTAGAAAATTCCCGAGCCGCCAATGACCAGAAACACGGCCAATTGGATATCGATGGTCAGAAAGAGGACGGTCAGCCCGGCCCCGACGGACACACCCAGGATCACCGGCTGTGCCTGCCTGAGGTTCATCATCCCGGCACGCACCAAGCCAACCATCAAAAACACCGAAGCCGCTGCACTTTGCGTAACGGTGATCATCACTGCACCAACACCCAGCCCGGATGCCGGATTAGCGGTCAGTTTTGCTATCCCTGTGCGCAGCCGGTGCCCCGCCAGCAATTTGAGGTTCTGGCTGAGAAACTGAAGTGCAAAGAAAAACAGACCGAGACCACCAAAAACGGTTGCCGCGATCATCAGGTTCGAAGGCATTACTTCAGCCCTTCGCGGGCTTCTGCTTCACTGGTACTGATGTCAAGAATTGAGACAAACCCGGAGATTTCGAACGTCTCGCGCACAAGCCCGTTCAATCCAAATACTCTCAGCGCTCGGTCGTCAGCTGAAAGTTTTTTTGCGGCGCCTAATAACACACGAAGCCCGGCGCTGGCCATGAATGACACCTTTCCAAGGTCTACGATCAGGCTTGTATCCAGTCCGTTCACAACTTGATTCACCGCCAATTCAAACTCGGCGGAGTTGCTCGAATCCAGTTTTCCCTCGGGCCGAATAAGAGCGACAATACCGTCGTCAATCACTTCAATATTCAATGTCGCTTCCCCCGATTACCGATCCGTCCGGTGCGATTGCCCAAGTTTGTCATGCGCTCACCGTAATATAATAGATGTTCCGATCCACCTGTCGAGCATATGAGAATGTCTTACTTATGTTACGGACTACATGAAGACCCAGACCGCCAATGACACGCTCTTCAACCGAAAGAGAGGTGTCTGGTTCCGGCGCCGTTGCAGGGTCAAATGCCGGGCTCGTATCGGAAATTTCCAGTGTCAGTTCTGCGGTTGTTCCGGAAACTTCTACGATTATTTCCACCGGCGTGTCTGATCTTTTGGCAGCATGATTGACCACGTTTGAACCAATCTCGTCCAGAATTAGTTGTGCCTTTGTCGCGACCGCTGACGCATCATCACCCAATGCACTTGCCATATCCTGGCCAAGCCTGCTGATCTCCTCAAGGGTGGCATGGGTCGTACCGCGCCAGTGTAAGACCCCGGCATCGTGGAATTCCACTGCGAGGATAGTCACGTCATCTGTCCGGTCGGCTTCGCCTTCGTGATGCTCAACCGCCTGCACAATAGAATGCACGATGTCCGTCACAGGCTGCCCTGCGAGACTGCCCAGCAGATTGCGCAATCCTGTATCTCCGAACAACATGTCCTTGCTGTCCGAGGCTTCGGTTACACCATCCGTGTAAAGCAGCAGGGTTTCACCATCGGTCAACTGTGCATCGGATTGCGTATATTTCAGCCCTGGCAACGCACCTACAACCGGACCGTTACGATCAGGCAGAGCACAGACCTGACCATTGCGGTGCAGCCGAAGCGGCGGATTATGACCCGCGTTACAGTAACTCAGGGCGCCGGAGTTCAGATCCAAAATTGCGACGAAGAGCGTCACGAACATATCCCGGTGATCGCCACGGCACAGTTCTTCATTAACTGTAGCCACTACTTCGCTGGCGGATGCGCCTTCGGCAGCAATTGACTTAACCATGGTTTTTGTAACTGCCATCAGCAGCGCAGCAGGCACGCCCTTATCGGACACATCCCCGATCACAAGGCATAGCTTTCCGCCGCCTACATGGAAGGCATCGTAGAAATCACCCCCTACCTCGCGAGCCGGCTCTAGCGTAGCCCAAAGTGAGATCGGATGCCCCTTGGTGAGCGCTCCAAAATCCCGCGGCACCATGGAAAGCTGCATATCGCGCCCGATACTCAATTCGCTTTCCATTCGGGTTTGAACCAGCAATTCGGATTCATAAGCCTCTTGTTGGTCCAGCATCTGATTGAAGGCCGACATCACTTGCCCCATCTCGTCCGGCGGCGCTTCGCCGACCCGGGCACGCGATCTGTCACTTTTGGCGGCGTTGATTGCGGTGAGCAGTCGCTCCAGAGGCGTTCCGACAATTCGGCGAAGCGCGAAAAGTGCCGCGCCAACTTCCATGGTAACCGCTGCCAGAGCGATCAATGCAGCCAGCAACAGACGATCGCGGGTCTGTTGCCTGATATCGTTTTGCGTCACCAGAAACCCGATTTCGCCGATCCTGCGCGGCCCTGTCCCAGCATCAAAAACGATCTCTTGCTGAAATAAGAACTCATCACCTTGCAGGGCAACATCATCACCGGCCTGGGCCATGATTTCACCGTCTTCGCCATAAACGCGGGCTATAACAATTTCCGGATTGGTCGCAATTGCTTCAAGGCTCAACCGGACCTGTTCGTAATCAAGGTTCCAAAGCGGGTTGGCCAAAGCGGCACTTTGCGTTCTCAGCAACGCGCCGGATGTCTGCTGTAACCGCGCCGTTGCGGATCTATGTGCCATGTATTCTATTGCGGAAAATACACCCAGCACCGAAAGAAATATCAGCGGCACCGTAATTCTGAGAAACCGGCCGCGAACGGATTTAGTCAAAAATACCAAGCCGCGCTCCAATATTGGCGGTGAAGTATGGCACATGTTATAGACCTTGGATCAGCATTAAAAGAGATTGTCCGGAGATACAGATGTTACGCATTTTGTCATTTGCGCTGGCTGTGGTTCTTTCGGCCCCGTTACAAGCAAAGGATATCCGTTTTGTTACGCTGGACTTCGCGCCATTCATCTATGGAGAAAATAATCAGGTGGCCGGACCAGGCCGGGACGTAATCGCTGCGGCCTGCGAGACTGCGGAGCTGGACTGCAGCTTTGATATCTTTCCGTGGCGCCGTGCGCAGGAATTGATGCGCGAAGGCACAGCGGACGGAATGATGGTGATCGGCCGCAACGCCGAACGAGAGGCATGGCTTCAGTTTTCGTCGCCGTTGTTTCGCACGGAATACGGGTTCTTCGTTAGCACCGGAAATGTCATGACCTTCGCTGACCTTTCCCAAATCGAAGGATTTCGTGTGGGGGTTTTCGCGCCGTCCAACACTGCTGTCCAACTCGAAGCCTTGCGCGACCGGATGACAGAAGCGGGTCTCGACCCGATTAAAATTGATCCGCGACCGGATGATGTTTCGGGTTTCCGCAAACTCGCAGCCGGCCGTCTTGATGCGGTTTATTCCAATCGGGACCGAGGCAGGCGGATCCTTGATTTAAATGATCTGACCCACAACGTCAGATATGCTGGGGCCGATAAAGCAATCCTTTATTACGCCGCGATACGGCAGTCTTTTCCGGATGCAGTCGCGTCAGGGAAATTTTTTGCCGCGCTGCGCGAAAACTTCGCAAATGGCAGGGCAGTAGAGATCATCGAAGACTATGGACTGGAGCCAGCGCCGCAAGCCCCCTGATAGCCTGACAAGATTTTTGACAGGTTTATGATACACGAGGCAACCTCATCGGAATGACAGCCCATATCGCGAACCCGGTCCCTCAGCACTAAAACATAAACAAAACTCATTTCCGCTGCGAATGGCTGGAAACCGCCTCTTGCCGGAACGAAAGTGCACAATGAGTAGTGTGGCTGCCCTTATCTGGGTGCGCGGCGAATGCATCACTGGCCAAGATCTGGTAATGGGCCGAAGCGACCGCTAGCGAATTGGACTGACGACAGATGCTGCTATGCCTCCGAGGTCCGGTTTGAGCCCTTGTGTGGAATTCTGTATCAGGCACCAATGCGCAGGCAGCAGACTTTCAATCAATGGCCGCCTCACCAAAGAAGATGTTGGTCAGGCTTGAAGCAATACGCAGCTTGGAACCCATAATTGTAAAACTGGCGACACTTAGGGAAAGATGCATCGTTAATAGCAGGAGTGGTCAGACGTGCGAAATAAACGCGGGGACTGTCCGCAGAACTCGGTAAACGCCCGGGTAAATGCACTACGGCTTTGAAACCCGAGTTTTCGAGCAATCTGTTTGACTGGTTGTCTCCCGTCGAGCAACATCTGTGCCGCACGCGCCATTCGCAATTCACGCAAGAACGACATCGGCGCACGGCCATAGGCGGCCTTAAACTGTTCAGCGAAACGTGAGCGGCTCATGCCAGCAGCCTCTGCCAAACTTTCGAGAGAGTGTGCTCCGCCTGGATTATCAAGCATAACGCGCAAGGCCTGCCATAAATTCGGATCGGCCAATCCAGATAACCAGATGAGCGCTGGATCACCCGCTTCAAGACGTTGGCGCAGGATCTCGAACACACATTGCAGCAGCAACAGGCGAACCATGGCCTGCCCCCCTGTGCGATGACCGGTAACCTCATCAATGATACCCAGCACGGCCCGTTCGGCGATGGCGGAGGTTTCGATATCCAAATGAAGGGGCGTCCGCAGCAAGTCTACAAGACCGTTGGTATTGCGCATTCCCAGCGAGACTGCACCACACAGAACAATCATTTTGCCATTGCCTTCACCTTTGGCGGCAATTCGCTCCAGATCGAGTTTTGCCGGAATGTTGACACCTCCAGAAACATCGGCAGAGCCATTATGGATTAAACTGTGCCGGCTTCCTGCTGGGACCAAAACAATGCGCCCTGAATGCAACTCGACATCGGTCATAGATTGGATTTTCAGCTTTCCCGTTCCAGAAACGACATAGTGCCACACGGCCTCGGGTCGTTGCCCCAGATACAGTTTGCATGAGCCTTCCAATGTACAAACCGCAAAAGGTTCTGCCTGGATGTCTAATTCGTTCAATACAGGTTCATGGCTGAGTTGCATTCTCTCATTTTGTCACGACTGGATGCTTTAGGTCATCACAAATCAGTGATGACCGTAAATGCTACACCTCTCGGACGAAAAGGCACATGGCATATGGCAGAGTTCAGCATCCGTTCACTGAACAAGGAGAGAAAGCATGTGTAACTGCCATAATCACGATGACGACCCGAAAATCACCCGTCGTCAGGCCCTTTCCGGGACGGCGGCAGTTGGCGTAGCAGCTGCTGCAAGTTTGGCGGGTTCCGCTGCACAAGCGCAGGATGACCCCTATGCAGATCCAGCCCAGCCCGCATTACCACCCAGCGACATGGTCATTGACAAATCGCGTGTGGCGCTTGTTGTGACCGACCCGCAAAACGATTTTCTCAGCCCCGATGGGGTGACTTGGGGTGTCGTCGGCGCCAGCGTCGTAAAAAACAACACGGTTGCCAACATCGAGAGCCTATTCAAGGCGGCCAAGGCTGCCGACATAACCGTCGCGGTTTCACCCCACTACTACTACCCCACCGACAAGGGTTGGAAATTTGAGGGTGCGCTTGAAAAGCTCATGCACAAGATTGGCATGTTTGACCGCAAGGATCCTCTGAGTCTTGAAGGTTTTGAAGGGTCCGGTGCGGATTTTCTGGAACAATACAAACCTTACATCAACGACGGAAAAACCATCGTTTCGTCGCCTCACAAGCTGTATGGCCCCGAACATAATGACCTGGCATTGCAGCTTCGCAAAAATGGTGTGGACCAAGTCATCTTAGCGGGAATGTCGGCAAACCTGTGTACCGAAAGCCATTTGCGTGAACTGCTTGAACAGGGGTTTGAAGTGGCAGTGGTCAAGGATGGAACCGCGGCGGCAATGCTTCCCGAAGGCGACGGCTACCTCGCCGCATTAACCAATTTCCGCTACATCGCCAACGCTCTTTGGTCCACCGAAGAGGTTGTTTCGATGCTGAGCTAGCGTCGGAAGTTGTCAGAAATCCACAATTGCCAAGGAGTGTGACGTTATGAAAATCAGAAATATCTTTGCAATCGCGGCGCTCAGTCTAGGATTTGGATCCTTACCAACAGCGTCGAGCACAGCCCCCAATACCTCGGTCGTTTTGCAGATGTATGGTGAAGGAACCGAAGTTGGAAACTTGGCTGATGTTTCGGCACGTTTAGGCGTAGAGCTAACGGAGCAAGACGTTGGCTTTGCGCTGACGAGTTTTGCGTGCCATGAAATGGATGTCATTGACCCTGGGTCCAAATTGAAGTTGGGCCGGGGTATAGATTGTTTGGCTAATATCACGCCCGATGAAAACGGTGGTTTGACCTTAACCGGTGTATCAATCTTCATGCTTCCCGGCGGGACGATCATCTCAAAAGGTGAGACCAGTTTACAGACCTTCATAAACGGCTTTGGATCTGGGGAAGGTTCCCGTTCGCATATCACCGGTGGCTTCCCGACGGTTGATAATGTTATCGCAACTACTGGCGATTTTGTGGACATGACTGGCAAGGCGCGCCTATCCGGGATGGTCCGGGCGGGCGGTGAGAAAATGATGTTCGACTGCCTGTTCGTAATTGATTTGACGCACTCATAGAGGATTGCATCACATCGGTTGACAGACCAAAAACAGAGGCCAAATCAGAATCCTGAGAAAGGCGCCGGAAACTACCCTGGCGCCTTTCGTTGTAATCCGAACTGGATGAGCTGATTGCAGCATGCCCACTTTGGACTGCCCGAACATTCATTCTGTTGCCTTGAAGGTCCGCTTCGTTGCGCGCTACCGACATTGGCTGGTCAAAATTGCTGCACCGCGCATCAATGGCAGCTATGATGTGCCGCATCGCAGCATTCAGAAGCAAAGTCGAGCGGCGGCTTTGGGCCGTTAATACTCTTCCTAAATTTCCGGTTCATTGGGAGATGTTGTGGTTTCACCAATGCCACGTTCGGTGTTTGCGCTGCGGGAAATGAGTTTTAACAGCCGTCGGAACACTCCATTCGTGCGGCTTTCATTCGGCTCACGTTCGAACAATCTCTTGAGAAAGTTGGGTGGTTTTTTTACATTTTGATGCCCCCGCCTGAGATCGCCACGTCGCCGTTTTCAAGTTATTTGACCAGCGTTTCAAAAGCTTTCAGTCCCTCGTCGAATTCCGCCTGCTCTTGGGATAGGTCATCTAAAGTGTGCTGTCAGACTAATTCGAACTCGTCTCAGCTAGGCCCGCATGACTGCCCTTTATGCAGCGCAAAGACCGCGCCACTCGGTGAGAGCGACGGTTCGGTTGAGCTTGAAATGTTCTCGCTTTGAAAGACTGCGATCCTGATTGAAGTGGTTGAAGACTGAGGCGTGGACGGCGACGAGTTTCTGCAAACTTCGCATCCTTCGAAATCGTGACATGGCGCGTTCTAGTCGTCGAAAAGGAAGATGCGAGTTCTCGATCCGGTTGTTCAAATATCGGCCAGTTGTCTGCTTTTCCGCATTGCCGATCTCTCTCATTGCGGCCCCATAGGACCTGAGGCGATCTGCAACGACAAGCTCGGGCTGGCCATGTCGCTTCATCGTTTTCCTCAAGAATTTAAGGGCCGCGCGCTTATTCCGTCGCTTAATGATATAACTTTCCGGCACCTCCTCTTCATGATTCACAGCACGCCAGAGGTAGTGCCGCTCCTCATTGATTTTCACGAAAGCCTCGTCCAGGTGCCACTGCCACCGCGAGAAAGCCCGAAGTTGCTGAACTCGCTTTCGTCGGATCTTCGACGCGAAAAGGGGACCGAAGCGGTTCCACCGGTGTCTCACGGTCTCGTGGCTAATTTCGATGCCATGCTCATGTAGCAGGTCCTCCACATTTCGAAGCGATAGTGGAAAACGGACATACATCATCACCGCAAGCCGGATGATTTCGGGACTGGTGTTGAAATAGCGGAAGGGGGAAGGTTTGGACATGCAAGAACGCTAATTGAGCGACCTGCCCACTTCAGGCGGGTTTCTTCTGACAGATCCCTTACCTACATTTAAGCGAAACTTTGCCAATGTCGCATAAGCATGTAGAAACCCTAAAATAAACACAATACTACCCTATTCATACGTAGTATCGAAGGTGAAAAGTTACCAAATCTCGAGTGGAAAACGCCGGACGAAAAGCTTCGATTAAGCGAGAAAGCGACTTCAGAACCCTAATTGGGGGCTGGCAACTTGCACCTAACGGATCGCAGCATCCGTTTTCCGTCAAGTTTGAAAACTATTCGGCTTTTACGCTTATCCAAAAGAATGGAGCACTGGGAAACAATCAAGTTTCCGACTAGAGGAGAGCAGTATGACGATGCTGAAGGCTTTGAAGCCGATCTTATTCTATGCCCTGTTTTTAGTTGCACCCGCGGCGCTGGCTGATGTGACCTGTGAAGGGAAGTGGCAAAAAGCCGCTCTGACCAATTACGAAAGTTACCCCGACCCGGGAAGCGTGGAGTGCGTACAGTATAATGGCTGCAAGTGGGCAGGTCAGTTTTACGGAGTAAGTGGTAAAAAATCAGAGGGATGGGTGGCGCGCAGAAACATTGCCGCTGTTCACAAGAAACACTGGCGCAAACTAGGTGGCAAACACCTTAGGCTACGCAAAGGCAATCGAGAGATTGTGGTAGAAGTGCTCGACCTATGTGCTGATTCAGACTGCAATGGTTGTTGCAGCAAAAATCTCGGCGGTGACGGATTTCTGATCGATATCGAAAAACACACTATGCAAAGGTTCGGATCTGGATCGGGCACAGTAAGTTTTCAGGTCTGCGGTTGATGCCATAGGGCCTGACGCTGCCCTCGTTTCCATATCACACTCATCGCGGTGCCTTGTCGGCAAATACATGTCTGACTTTCGCCCTCGAAAGCCCAAGAGTCGCTGTTGGGCTGATCGACGACGTCCGTGTGATCTTGCGCCACCCTGTAAATTTCCCAGTCAAAGCCCTGGCGACCGAACGCAGAGCTACCATCCAATAGATTTGGCGATAGAAAAATCTCTGGGTTAGAACCCATGGCAACAGTCGCTTATCTTCTTTTGGCTCAAGACCAAACGCGATGGCCGCCAACACGAGATCAGAGAGCAAATAAGCGATATAGGCAATAGCAACAACTATGGCGCTGCTCTCTGGCCTGGCCAGTTCGGCGTTGCCCAACTGACTAATAATATCAATCAGATTGACGACCATCACAAAATCCGCAATCGGCGCAAAAAGCGATGCGATTGCGCCAAAAAATACCAGATCAGGAATAGAAAACAGTCCAACCGGCCGACGCTCCAGGAACGCCGATTTATGCTTCCACGCAATCTGCAGCATCCCAAAATGCCAACGCAACCGTTGCCTCATCCACTGAGGTATCGTCTCAGGGGCTTCGGTGAATGCATGTGCATCCGGCTCGAATACGACGCTGTACCCGCTCCGGATAATCGATACTGTCAAGTCGGCGTCCTCAACGATTGTTTCAAGCGTATAGCCACCAGATTCCAATACAGCTTCGGTCCTCCAGGCGCCAATCGAACCCGGAACCACCATGATACCGTTGAATACTTCAAAAGCCCGGCGGTCCAGATTTTGCGCCGTGATATACTCAACAGCCTGAAGTCGGGTGATCAAATTCCTGCGGTTTCCGACCTTGACGTTGCCGGCCACAGCGCCAACTTTTTCATCATTGAAGTGCTTGACCAGAAGTCCAATCGCCTCGGGTGCGATGATCGTATCTGCATCAATCGCCACAAAAACCGGCGTTGTGATGAGACCTATCCCATTGTTCAGGGCTTCCGCCTTGCCCTGGTTGTTTTGCCGAACCAATCGGACGCGGGGATCAGAACTGAAATTGGCACTCACTACACGAGCTGTGTCATCCGTCGAACCGTCATCGATAACGATCACTTCCTCAATCGGGTAGGTCGATTGGAGCACCGATGTTATCGCCTTGGTGATGACCGTTTCTTCGCAATATGCCGGGATCAAGACCGTAACGGGCAATTGGGGAGCACCACTTTCATGCGTGCGCCGTTCCTTGATAAGTGCCAGCACCAGCACCCCCACGGAACGAATGATGCCAATTGTGATCAAGACAAAGAAAGCTGCGGTTATGGCTGTCTTCAGGGCCCGGATCAGCCAGAAAGAAAGATCTCGAAGGAGATCTTGTTCTTGTATCACCTCACGCGAATGAAAAATCTCACCTTGTTCGGAAATACTAGATAGAGGAACAATGGAGACGTCCATCTCCTGTAATGCTTCAATAATTTTCGGCAGCGCCTGGATCGTTTGTTCTCGGTTTCCTCCTGCATCGTGGAGCAAAACAACGTTACCTTGATTTGCGTCGACAAGGGTCGTGACGGTATCCACGATGTTTTCCACTCCCGGACGCATCCAGTCCGAAGAATCGATTTCGATCCCAACTACAACATATTGCTCGTCAGCGATCAGATTAAGAACTCCTGCCTCTTCAAGAGTTTCGGGGTTTTCATCGAAACCGTATGGAGCACGAAACAGATTGGTATTCAGGCCTGAGACGCTTTTGATTAGTTCTTGTGATGCATGTAGTTCCAATCTGAGACGCAAACCGGAGATCTCAGATATATTGGGATGGTAGTACGTATGAACCCCCAGTTCATGCCCTTCTTCAACCATCCTGCCAACCAATTCAGGAGAACTCTGGACACGGCTTCCAACTACAAAAAACACTGCTGGAACATCATATTCCTTTAGTATGTCCAGGATTTTTGGCGTGTAAGCACGGCTTGGCCCATCATCGAACGTGAGAATGACTGTGTTTTTCGGCATTGTGCCCTTGAGGTGAACCGTGAAAGCTCGTGGAAGCTCTAGGTAGTTCGCATCAATGATCAGTCCACTTTCATCATCAAGAACCAGGTCTCGCCGTCCTGGGATAGCTGGGTTTCGAACAGAAAGCAGAGGCCCCTTGCCTACGTAATGGACATGAGGTGCTGATCGGATGTTCTGCAAAGCGACTGAAGCATCATTTGAACTTGGATCCATGCGAGAAATCAAATCCCACACTCCGGGATCCCCCCCGGATACAGGCCATATTGCGATCCCAAGAAGCTCATCAAGCGGCGAGCGCGCCAATTGGTTGAAAGCACTTAAGGCATCCAAAAACCAAATCTGATGCCGATGCCCTTCATCATCAGAAAACGATACATGTGAATTAAGGCTTTCAGCGTCCATTTCGATAGAGCTATCATGTTGGGCAGCAGCCTCGGTAATCTCGAAATAGTTCAAATAATCGGGATTGGGATTTCCACTAACCCAATCCATCCCAAAGCTACCAAGCGCGATGACAAGTTGCTCGGCAGGGACTCTCTCAAGAAGAGCAGACAATGCTTGCTCAAACCATATCTGATCGGCGAGCGGCGTTGGCACACTGAAAGGTCCGGGCTCCTGAAAGGCGAGCACTATCAGCCTGTCTGTCAGATCGGCAATTGTTGGATGTTTCAAAAGTTCATCCTCAATTGCAGCGATGATACAGCTTTCCTTTCCCTTCAGATCAAACTCCGCCTTCAGTATCAAAGCGAAGGTTCTAATGCCTTCAACTTCTGTAGCGGATGCGCCGGCGAAATCGAAGCAGAAGCCATCAAACTCCTTCTCTTCTGCCAGAGCAGACGCCGCCTTGATGAGCTCCTCTTGCTGATCCGGAGAGGTTAGCCACGAGAGGCGATTTTCGCCCTGATTGACGCCGGCATTGATGACAGGAAGGAGACTTATGCGATCGCGGTGTTGACCCCAAATACCCAGAAGTTTGTTGCGTTGGTCGTTCGGAAGGCTGGTCAGCTCTCCGGATCTGCCATCAACTGAAAACCACTCGGGCAACAGAACGTCAATTGCAGCGATGTTTGTGCGTGCTTCAACAAGACCTGCCTTAGACCAGTAGGGGACAAACGCATGGACTTTAGAGAACCGAGGAGCGGCTTGCGCTACGACTTCTTTGCCCACAGTTTCGTTATCATTGTCTGCATCGGCCCAACTGTGCACCCCGGGCGAACTTTGCACCTTGGCCAACGGGTCCTTCTGTATTTGAGTTTGAGGTGACGATAAGTTCCCTTGGCTGTTTTCAACGATTGAAGTTGTGCCATCTGCAGCAAGCGGAGGGAGACTGGTTTCGTAGATATGTGCAGCAAAAAAGGTAAACCAAACCGCCGCTAAAATCAGGAACACAATTGCAGAAACGGAAAAAAACACCAGTCGGTGAGACGTGGGATCAAAAAACACAGGTTTAGCCGAAGCCTTGCTTTTGATCTTTTCCGTTTTTTTCAAACTCTGCTGCCTCAGTCGCTCGAGATTACATACTAGGTCTTGAATGTATGCTAATACAAAACGAATAATGACGAAACTCGCTTATCGTCGCATGGTTGGGTGTGCGGTAAACTGCGGCATTGGCCAAGGCTGAGCTAGCTGCCATAGTTCATGACAGGCAGTAGATTGAGGCTAGATTATGGACCGTCGAACATTTCTTTCCCGCGTCATCCTCAGTGGGGCGACAGCGTTTTCTTCTACATTGAGACCTTTACAAGCTGCCAACACAGACCCTTGTTTAATTCTCATCGACGGGATTACGCCCAACACCTCACCCTCTGGGCTCTTTTCTTTTTTAGATCCAATTATCTCCCAGAACGTTCCTGTGGGTCTTGCCGTGAGATTGGATCATAAGACATCAGGAGAACCCGATGCCAACACTGAATTGGCGCACGTTCTATCCGAGTTGATCACCGACTATCCAGGATTGGTGGAAGTGATGCTCGACCTTCCGGATCTTGCTTTTCAGAACACATATCAGCGCATGAGATCTGTGAGCACAGCCAGATATCGGCTTAAGCAATTTCTCGCAGCAGGCAGTGCCACAAAGGCGCAATTTGCCGCTCCACAGACCGTCGTCGCTCGGCTTCCATCCGACCAAGCCCCAACCATGGGCGGGCTACGTTCGGCCAAGATTCTGAATTCCATCTTGCTACCTGAGACCCCGGAACAGGTTGAAATCTGGCGAAACAGCGACGGTACTCAGCAGATCAACGGAGGCAGGCGTTTACCTCGCTCGCCAACCGTTAAAGACATAAGAGCAGCAATTTCCGAAGCGACATCCCACCAAGGACCTGTTGTATTTGCCACAAGTTTCCCCGGTGACCTGCTGAACAGCGAAGAAGAGCTATTTGATCAGGGGGCAATCCTTGGCGATGGGCTTCGCCAGAACCTCACCCCAAGCCGCAATTATCTCATGTTACCATCAGAATTGAGGTTCAGGTCAGGAGCACATATCTCGCGGCATTTGGTGCTTTGCATCAAAGGTGATGCACCTGATAACACGCTGAAATCCAAACTAACATCAGCAGGGTTGCCATTCACGGTAATCAGCGAGGATTTCATTTCTTCTGACGCAACAAATGATGCAGACCAGCTTGCAAGTGAGATACAGAACCAGCACCCGTGTGTTCTGGTCTCGGGCCAGAACGAAACATGGCAGAGGGCGAGAGATCTTTCTTTCGGCGCAATAGAACCAAATACGCCTTCTCACAGAAGGACACGCACAACGTGTGTCGCAATAGGAGACAGCGATGCCTTATCGGTGGAACAGGGGATACATGGTGGTTTCAATGCCGTTTTGAACTTGTCGCCAATGGGTGATCCGTTTTCCGGGTATGATGAGCACGGCGCAATGCGCGTGAATGCCTCACTAGTGCTGGAAGAACCTTCGGCAGATACCAAGGTGCATACCCTTGAAGAGCGTATTTCAGAAAGTCATTCGCCTACCGACGATGTTGTGCTGGTAATCAATGAGAAGACATTCGGTGGGACAGGCAGAGCTGATGCTCTTGTCCAAGAGCTTGTTGGACTTGGAAAATCCCAACAGTTCAATATTCTCAACTTGGGCCAGTTCGTTGAGGCTGTATCTACTACAAATGAGCAATCGAGGCTTACACGTCTCTCGAGACGCTGGCCGGCCAAACTGAAAACAGGCAACGCAAGTTCGACTGAGCACGCACAATTGATCGATGATGCCAAACTCGCTTGGTCGTACTTCGAAAAGCTTACGGACCCGGAAACCGGAATGGTTCCTGCAACGGCCTGGCTCGAGAACGAAAAGATCCAATCCTATAATTTCAGCACGATGTGGGACACCGGTTCTCTTATCCTTGCAATCATGAGTGCACATAGCATTGGTATTATTGACGATGCCGAGTTCTCTCATCGGATAAATGCGGTGCTCGCGGGGTTGGAAACGGGCAAATTCAACGACCTGCAACTCCCGAAAGGTCTGGCATCCACAGACGGGAAGGCTAAGGGTACTGATAAGTACAATGCAAGCGATACCGCAAGACTGCTTGTATCGCTGCATCTGCTCGACAATTACTCAAAAAGTGACCTTGGGATTGCCCGTATCGTGGAAGGTTGGGACCTACACGAAACCATTCGGGATGGGGTTCCGTTAACCGTAAAGGGCACGCGTTTGGTGTCGTCCTATCAGTCTAACTATGCAGGATATATCTCGCGCGCTTTTGGACTTTGGGGCTTCCCAGTTGCATCGCCATATTCGGTTCCGAGCCTCGGCTCATCGTTCGATAACAGCGTGCATCTTTTACATGATGTCGCAAGATTTGGCCCGATTGGGACGGAACCCCACCTTCTGGAAGATGTTGAATTGGGGGCGTCCGACCTCGCACGCGCCGCCTCAGACGCGCTGTTTGCCGCTCAGGTCGAGGCATATCTTACATCCGGTAAGCCGGTCTGTGTTTCCGAAGGTCCAATCAACCGCGCGCCCTGGTTCGTGTACCAAGGGTTTCAGATTGGGCCGGACCAAGGGAGCTGGACCTACGAGACACTCGACCCCTCCCCGCGCTTCAAAACCAAAGGGTTTATCCGAGCCATTGATATGCTCAACAGCAAGGCGGCTTACCTCTGGAACGCGTCGCGGCCAGGCACCTACTCAGATCTACTTGTGGCGAGCATCCGTAATAAAGCAAAAACCAGTTTGCTGGGGTTCAGCCCTGGAGTGTTCTCAGTCACGGGACAATCAGACCAGGAATACAGCGACATCAATACCAATGGCATTATACTGCAGTCAATTGCGTATCAGCTTAATGGTAGCAAACCTGGCGTCGTATGGGGTGACCAAGCGTAATTGATAAAGGTGCGCGTAAGTAGAGAGAATTCGTTCGGGATCGACTGTTGGGCAAGTTTCAACCACACTCAGCTAGGCTAGGATGACTGCCCCTTATTCCGCGCAGAGGCCGCGCCAATCGGTAGGAGCAGCAGTACTTCTGAGATTGGAGACTAGGTTCTCAGATGGAGCCCTTTAGAATAAAACAGCACCCGCTCGCCGTTCAACCATCCAAACCTGTGGCCCCAACTGGGGCAACGACGTTCAGAGATCGCCCTAGCAACCCTTAACATCAAGTCTTCATGAAAGTGGCTGGGGTGGTAGGATTCGAACCATCCGCACCAATCGCAAACAAAATTTGCCTAGTACGTGGAAGGTGTGGCAGCGGTTGGGGCGACTTGTTCTCTGAAGCCAAAGCCGATGTTCTAGCCGCTTGCAAAAACAGTATTAGGTCCCAAACAAGTACAACAATTAATCTGGCATCCCCGCATCGCGCATAGCGTTATAATACCGCTCGCGGTCAGCATCGTGTTGAAAAGGCGTGTTTCGAAACGTTGATAGGCGGAAATCGGGACTAACTTTCAGGTAGTCATCAACTTCTTTTCGCGCTTCTTCTAGTCTTCCCATCTCAACGAGTGTGGCAATCAATACTCTTCGGGGTGGGAGAGAAGTTGGATATTGCGCCATTCCCAACCGTGCCAAGGTTTCAGCTTCCTCGTAGTCACCAATGAAAAACCGTGATTGGGCTGCATTGAAATTATACCAACCCGGATAGCGAGGATTCACACGTTTTGCCTTGTCGTTCCACTCAATGGCCTCAGCAGCGTCTCCCATGAGCGACCGTAAAAATCCCATATTGTACAATACATCCGCATCGTTCTGATTCTTCTCGAGCGCGCGTTGAAACGCAGCAAGGGCGAAGTTATGGTCCTGATCTGCAAACAGGTGCAACATCCCCATCCTAAAATGACTTCGATAGTCAGATTGGCTGATCTCAAGTGCTTGCTCAGCGTGGTAGCGAGCCAGACGAACGGCTTTTTCCGGATCGTCGGCTGCACCAAAACGATAAAGGCTCAAGTACCGCCCACTCAGCTCCAAGTGCGCCGCTAAATAGTCAGGATCCAGTTCAATTGCCTGCGTCAGAAGCTCGACAGATTTCAAGCGACCATCGCGCGTAAGGCGGTTGGAAGCGGCTTCAGCTCTCATGAACAGGTCGTATGCGTGCGCGCTTTCAGAAGGTCGAGAATTGACCGCTGCAATTTCTTCTTCCAACACAACGACGTTCAATGTCGATACGATCTGCTCAACAATGGCGGTATGTGCCTGCAGTGCTCCCTCGCCTGATAAATCATATTGGTCGGCCCAAATGGTACGTTCGGAAGCTGCGTCAATCAATTCGGCATTGACTGAAAGTCCCTCGCCCAGTTCATGAATGCTTCCGTCGAGGATATACCCCACGCCCATTTCACGTCCGATACCGCGTGCCGTTCCAGGACTGTTCTTAAATGTCATCGAGGTCGGTCCGGCGATCACAAAAATCTGGGGAAACTTTGAAAGCTGCGTGCGGATGGATGTACTGAACCCGGCAGCCAGATATTCAAGATCGGATTTGCCCGACTGATTGTCAAACGGCAGAACAATTAATGAAGGTTCATTCGGCAAAGCCGGGGATGCGACATCGGTTGTATCCCGCATAGTGAAAAAGTAGCCCTGTATGCCAGCAAAGACGGCCAGTGCGACGGCAGCAATGGAAGGCAAAAACCACCGACGTTTCGTGCTAAAAATGCCAGCTTGCCGTGTATTGTGTTTTGCGGGGACCAGACGGTAACCCTTCTTGGGATAGGTCTGCAAGATGCTGTGATCTGTGTCCTCCAATACTCTCCTGATATCAACAATACATTGCCCCAGGCTGTCGTCGGTCACAAAGGTATCCGGCCAGACATTTTCAATAAGCGCGGTTTTCGACACAACATGTCCGGCGCGCGACACGAGAAAGGCCAATACTTCTGTGCTTTGTCGCCGTAACCGAATTGTTTGACCGCTGGCGCTCTTCAACTCCTTTTCCCGAATGAGAAATTGGGACCTACCGAGCCAAATCGCATCCTCAGATTTAGCAGAAATTTCTGAATTTTCTCCGGACATTTCGGATCACCCCTGTCGTCCTAGGATAGCGGTTGGAAGCTGTTCAAAGCAACCGCGCATCGAGTTCGCAAAGGAGTAGCAAAATGAAAATTGATCTGACATGTCGAGCATTCGTTGCCGCCGCATTACCCGCATGTTTGGCGGTGAGCGGTGCCCATGCAAACGAATTCCAAATATTCGCGCCTGACGAAGCATCGCTAACCGTGTCAGATGGGGTTGTCACGGCTCAACTTAGCTCAGACGGATGTGCCCCTGGTTTCGAAACAGCTTGTTCGGCAACAAGGCAGCGCACCGAGTACCAATCGTCAAGTGCACACAGGCACGGTGATCGCATAGCCTATCGATGGGAAGTCAACGTTCCCTCTGACAATATCTTGAACGCAGTAGACAACCATCTGTATGCAGTACGTTTTTTAGCCGGAGAGACACCGGTACTGCAATTTATTGTCGGAAACGAATACGGCTATGAAGTGAACCGCAAAACTTGCTTTGGTCCCGACACCTTCGGCGAGTGGCACAGCGTTGAAGTACGGGTGATGTGGGATTCGACCAAGAAAAAGAGCCTAAAGGACAAAACGCCCGGCGAAATTCACATAATTTGCGATGGCAACGAAGTGTTTTCCAAAACTGGCCGCCCAAACATAAAAGAGGGCGATATGGTTAACTTCTCGCTTGGTCTGGAGGGGGCATTGAAACTTGCCGACGGCGACAAGGTGTCTGTGTCCTATCGCAACATTGAGATTGGCTCTTGGTGATTAAGTTGAAGCTTAACGGTAAATCTTTGGCAGGGAGCGGTGCCGATCGCTCCCACTAATGCCAATGGCATCTTGGTCCCCTGAGCCGAGTCTTGGAACATTCGTGGCAATATGCAGCTCTGAGCCCGCCGTGAAAATTTGACCAGAGCTGGCCTTTGGA
>NZ_JAQIIO010000016.1 GCF_027891095.1 Aliiroseovarius salicola
CGCCATCATCAACCCGTTTTCCGCAGCACCAGAGAGCCCTTCGGCGTAAATACCCAATTGGGCCGCCAATTCGGAAAACTCTTCCCAACGCTCCCAGATTGCATCCTTGGCCTCTGAGGGCATGCCACCGGATCCTTCAGGGAACAATGTGGTCATGCTTTCGCCTGCATGATCAGAAAACGTGGCGGCCGCCTGCCGGACAACCTCTGCGTCATAAGCGGTCTCGCCCCGCATCATTGGCGTGATCATCTTCACCGCCTTGCCCATGGCATCCATGGCATCCATGCGCTCTTTGACAATGCCTGTCGCTCCACCATGAGCAAATGCTGCTACGCCCGTGGCGCAGGTGAAAACTGCCGCAATTACACTGCTGTACTTCATTGATTTAATCCTCGATATGTCGACTTTTCTTAAGCTTTGGTACAAGGATTATTCTTCGCGGGGGTGGTATGTCGAATGCTGGTATCCACCCGTCAGGTTCAAACGCTGCAAATTGCACTCGCGATTTTCTGAAACTTGGCAAACCCGGCTCGTTGGCGTGCAGAGGGAGTGCAGCGACGGTGAAACAATCGAGACCGGGATGACAATGCCCGGTTTCAATCTCTGCGGCTGAAGGATGCGTCACGTCTTGCACTTCGCCAGACGCCACACCTAGATCCCAAGGCGTCGCCGAATGCGCCTCGGCCGTATCAGGAAATCCCGCACCCCCAATCAGACCACCAAAAAGTACAATGGCAATCAGTCTGAACAAAGATGCGAAGATCAGTTCCGTCATCAATTGATCCCGTTCTCGCGCTGCAATTCCCGCACATACCGAGCAATATACTGAACATCTCCGCGGGTCAGGCCTTCAACCGGCGGCATGTCGCCGAATTTCCAATGGTGGGCGCGAACACCAATTTTTGCCGCTCGCTGAAACGCCTCATCCGCATGGTGGCTGGGCTCATAGATCTTGTGGATCAGCGGTGGGGCAACGCCATTTTGACCCGCAGCGTTTTCACCATGACAAGCGGCACATTTTGCGTCGAACATGCGCTTTCCAATGACCGCATCAGACGAGAGTTCAGACGGAAGTTTAACAACCTCGATCGGATCTCCCATGGCGATGTCGCTTGTATCCGGAGGAACCATCGAGTGCCCCTGAGGTGCAGGCTGCAACGCCTGCCAGCCCGCAGTAGCGATGCCTGCCAGAAGCGCGCCTCCGATAAATAGACCCCATTTGCTCATCTTCTCATCCTCTGAACATCACTTTGCAACCGTCAGATCAGTTTGACCTGAGTGCCGACCGGAACACGGTCGTAGACCTCTTCGATTTGTTCGTTGAAAAGACCGATGCAGCCATTTGATGATCTGCGACCGATCTTGCGCGTATCCTGTGTGCCGTGAATGCGATAGTACTGCCAAGACAGGTAAAGCGCGCGCGTTCCCAGTGGATTGGCCGGATCGCCGCCTTTGATATAGGCGGGCCATTCCGGGTTGCGCTCCCGCATCGACGGTGTCGGCGCCCATCCTGGGTTTTTGCGTTTCTCGACAACTTCCGTATAGCCACGGCGTGTCAACTCGTCCGTCAGAGGCACAGAGGTCGGATAGACCCGCATCTCGCCATCTTCGGTCCAATGCTGAAGCACTTTTCTGTTGGTGTCGGAAAGCAGGATCCCCTTGCCCAATGATTTGAAATGGTCCCGCCACTCATGCAATGCGAAGGAAGAGATATTGCGCTGCACCAAAGGCGTTTGCACATTAGAAGGCGCTTGTTGCGCGCGCAGGACAGAAGGCGTCGCGATAAATGCCGCCGCACCGATCAACATACTGCGCCTGTCACTTCTGAACGTGCCTGTCATCTTGCCTCTTCTTTGGAGTCCCGGCTCGGAATTTCCGCAAATATCCCACCGAAGCCCCGTCGCATCAACCTGTAGAGGGCAGGAGTTTTGTATCGATATGTATCCTTGACCTTTACCAACAAGAGGCATGCATATGGGCACAACCCATGATGATGAGGTCCCTAATGCACGATAAAACCCATTCCGAAACCGGAAACACGCCCAAGGCTCAGCCCGCATCTGGCCCAAGGATGATGCACCTTGCGATGCTCGTCTGTTGTGCTGTCATGCTGTTGCCTATCGCAGTTTATTTTCTCGCAGGTGGGACGATAGGAGAAGGTGGCACTGGCCTGTCTGCATTTGCTCCCTTGCTGCTATGTGTCGGAGCACATTTCCTAATGCACAGGGTGATGGGAAAGAGCTGTCACGCAAGTAAAGATAGTTCAGCTGCGGAAGAGCTTGAACCACAAACTCGGGATGTGACATCAACCGTGCCTCAGGTGAAACGAGGATGAAGCCTTGCCCATTCCCGGCTTTCTGCGAATTACTGTCTTCGGGTTGGTGTTAAGCGGGTGTGCAACAGCTGGGAAACAATGCGACCAGCCAGTTCAGCCCAAACCAGCGCCCGATGATCGAACGCTGTCGGCACCAAAGGGATGCTGGATCACAAACGCATCCGACGGTCTGGTCCAAACTTTTGAATGTGAAAATGGTCGTCAGGGATTGACGCTGTTGGATCCATCAAAGGGTATTGAAGGGGGATGAGAGGCATGAAACTGGAAATGCCAATTTCAGGGAAACGTCCCACACCGCTTCAGAGGTTTGTTAATTCTTCGACAGCCAGGATTATTTTGGTTCTGATCCTGGCGCTTGGTCTAATCCACCTTATGACCGGCGCGGTCCGTGCGGCAACATCCGAAACATTCTCCAACGACGCAGTCAGTGCCAAGCTGATATCAGTTCAGGATGGTGTACCCCCCGGCAGCAAAACGCTGTCGGCAGCTCTTGATATAGAACTTTCAGCTGGATGGAAGACCTATTGGCGATCACCCGGAGAGGTTGGAATTCCTCCACAAATCCATTGGACCGGTTCAAGCAATGTTGCCAATGTCGAAATGCTCTGGCCAGCGCCAGAACGGTTCACGGCCTTCGGGATCGAGAATTTCGGCTATCACAACGAAGTGGTCTTCCCGCTTAAAATCACACTCGATCGCCCTGGCGAACCTGTCGAGTTTAACGCGTCAGTTAATCTGCTGGTCTGTTCCGATGTGTGCGTACCGGAAACCTTTGACCTAGCCCTGTCTCTTGCCTCGGCATCGACAATTGACACAGTTTCAGCGGAACGTATCAGCACTTTCCTGTCACGGGTGCCGGTTGAAGGGGACCGGGCCGCAATCACCGGTGCGGTCGCTTCGGTTGACGGCCAATACTCTGAACTGACACTTGAACTGCGCAGTGACATCCCTTTTGAAACACCCGATGTGTTTGCCGAGCTTGGCGAGGGAACAGCTCTGGGCAAGCCTGATATCCGTCTGAGTGAATCCAATCGCCGTCTTTGGGCACGTATTCCGATCCTGTCCGTTCGGAAAGAGTTTTACCATGATCCAGTGTTAACGGTGACAGATGGGCCAGCCCGTGCGCTGACAATTACACCAATCCTTGCCGATAGCCCGCCAACCCCACCGTTTAGCATAACCCAAGTGGCCCCGGATCTCGACCAAATGGCCTGGATCGCGATCATCGCCTTTCTTGGCGGGTTGATCTTGAATGTGATGCCCTGTGTCCTTCCCGTCCTATCGATCAAATTGTCGTCGGCGATCAAGGCACATGCGCGTGATCCCCGATCTGTTCGTGTGGGATTTCTGGTTGCTGCTGCCGGGGTCATGGCCTTCATGTGGATGCTCGCTGCCATCCTATATATCCTACAGCAATTGGGTGTGGCCGTCGGGTGGGGGCTACAGTTTCAGAACCCGGCGTTTATCGCGCTGATCTTTGTCTTGCTGGCAATATTTGCCGCGAACCTGTTTGGCCTGTTTGAGTTCGGTCTGCCGTCTTCTCTGCAATCCCGCCTTGCCAATACAGGAGGCCCATCCGTCCACTCGGCTGACTTTGCAACCGGATTTTTTGGTGCCGTTCTGGCAACCCCTTGCTCTGCTCCTTTTCTCGGAACAGCAATTGCATTCGCACTATCCGGTCGCGGTATGGATATCTTTATTGTTTTTACCGCCCTGGGGCTCGGGCTTGCCCTGCCCTACCTGCTAGTTGCGGCCTTACCCGGGGTCGTTCGGGTGCTACCCAAACCCGGTCGATGGATGATCTGGCTGAAGCTGCTTCTTGGTGTTCTCCTTCTTGGTACGGCCCTATGGCTTCTTTGGGTACTCACCGGGGTTGCAGGCACGTTCTCCAGCTTCAGTGTTGCCGCGCTTTCTTTTGCACTGATACTGGTTTTAACATATCGCCCTCTACCTGCGGCCCCACGCGGATTGATAATTTTCCTGCTCGCGGTCCTTCCCATGGTGTCCGCCGAAAGTTTGGCGCAGGCGTCCTCAACCACGGTAGAACCCCAAGCTGGTGTCATGAACTGGGTCAGCTTTGACCGCGGAGACATCGCTCGCAGGGTTTCACGGGGCGAAGTAGTCTTTCTGGATGTCACAGCCGACTGGTGCCTGACTTGCAAGGCCAACAAGGCATTGGTACTTGAACGCGATCCGGTCTTCTCTGCTATAAAAGGCAATGGCGTCGTCGCAATGCAAGCCGACTGGACCCGGCCAGACGAAAGTATTGCCCGCTTTCTCGAAGCAAACAATCGCTATGGTATTCCCTTCAATGCGGTCTATGGCCCCGGTGCCCCTAACGGCATTCTACTGTCCGAAATACTTTCAGCTCAAGAAGTGTTGGCAGCCTTTAAAAATGCCCGTGGAACCGGTGCGCTTTCTAACACTCTTGCTGTTGGTCAATGAAACCGCATTCCTTTCCACTTCGCCAGCATCTCGTTGACCGATTGAATTGGGTCAAAACATTGTTCGAGTGATGGGGACTGGTATCGTTAAGCAAAAATGTCACCTTAGGGTGAATTTTGCTTTGGTACACAGGAATGTGAATGGATCTCCGATCCAAATATCCTATTCTGAAGTCCCTTTTTTTTGTTGTTAGATTGATCAGGCGCGAGGATCGCTGACCTATGTTGACAAAACGCCATTTCATCATTTCAACAGCAGCGCTTTTCTCTGCTCCCATTCCTTCTTTGGCCACTCCGGTATCCAACCGGACAAAGTGGTCAACATGGGATGCGCGGGTGACCCCTACAAATTATGATCCGGCGACCTCAAATCCTTGGGGGCTGCACCAGCGCTTTCTGCCCCGACTGGTCGAGGCTAATCCGGGCCTGACGCCGGGCGATATTCACGTCGATGCGGTCGCGCGGTATCTCTATCATATCCGCAATGACGGCACGGCGATGCGATACGGCGTCGCCATCGCGCGCGGAAACCTGTACGAACCCGGAACCTACATGATCAGACGCAAGGCCAAATGGCCCACCTGGACCCCAACCGCAGCCATGATCAAACGGGATCCAGAGCTTTACGAACAGCATGCGGATGGAATGAACGGTGGTCCCACCAACCCTCTGGGGTCACGTGCGTTCTACCTTTTCGTAGGAAATCGGGACACTTATTTACGCATCCATGGTTCACCTCATCCGCGCTCCATTGGTGGACGAGCCAGCTCGGGCTGCGTGCGCATGGTCATGGCCCACATTATCGACCTCTATGAACATGTCGCGACCGGCTCCACCGCTCATCTTTATCCTCCAGAAGACACTATAACAGCTGGCAGCTAGAGACTGGCTGTAAATCCGGATTAGAAATTACTCGGCCTGTTCGTTTTCTGTCGTTTCAAGGGCACGGGTGCAGATTGGGCGTCCCCTCACAGATCTGAGCGGAAGGAAAGTCGTTTCCACCGGCCCAACATGCCGATAGACATAACAGCCGTCTTCCGGATTAAGTTTAACTGCTGTCAGGTCCTGATAAGGCGCGGCTACGGCCAAGACAGCATCTGGTAAACTCTCGATAATTCCATCGTCACCACGTGCACTTGGACCTTGGTAGCTCGTGCAGGAAGCAAGTAGAAGAATTGTGCCACCTAACTGACCGATCGACTTGTACATTGCAGAATCTCTTGTTGTTTAGTGGAGGAACGTCCGGGACCTCATTAACCCATCATTGCGAACCATTCTCGCTATGAGCAAGTGTCACATGGTTGATTAACTGCGCATATGGCCAAGTTACACAATCAAGTTTGTCGGATTTTTTACCCGTATACGCAAACACTTACTCCTGCAATTCCGACAACGCCTGATCAACAAGCTTGTGTCGCGGATCATCCGAGCTCAAGCTGGCCAACAACTTTTCGGCCATTTTCAACGCCTCTATAGCCTGATCTGTTTCACCAAGAACAGTATAAGCGTTTCCAAGGCGCAGCCATCCATCCAGATCATCAGGAGCGTTTTGCAAACGCGTCGCAAGACGGCCCACCATCGACCTGATGAATTCCGCGCGATCCTGACCACTCATCTCCTCAGCAGCTGCAACATCTTCTTCAGTTGGGCCAGGTGCATCAGCAACAACCGGAGCATAATCAGTCAAAGACACCCGATCACGTCCCAGCTTTTCACCAATGCTGTTTGCCTGCGCCACAAATGCCTCCATCCAGGGTGCGAACCCGTCTGCTGTGTCCAGTTGTGACACAAGAAGATCATGTGCGGCGGGTTCCTCCCCCCTCTGAGACAGAGCCAGGGACTTGTAGAAAATGCCGGCCGGGTTGCTCGGGTCGAGCACCACTGCCCTGTCAATGGCGGTCTCTGCCTTGGGTGTTACGATGCCCTGCTCGGCACTTACCAACGCTTCCGCCAGCATCGAATATGTGGCGGAGGTGGCGTCAGCGCGTTCGGCAACTGTTTCAAATGCCTCCACCGCCCGGTCAAAATCCCCCATTCGGTAATAAGTCTGCCCCAGAAGCATCCAGCCTTCTGATGCACCGCCGTCCGGTTCGGACGTCAGTCGGGCATAGAGTTTGTCAGTGATCTCGACGATCTTCTGTCGCTCGGCACGTTCGGCCTGCCTGTCTGCATAAGCAAGGCTCGATATTTCGGGAGATCCCATAAGCGCATAATACGCGATCGCTGCGGCAGGAACAAAAAGCGCAGACGACCACAGCAAGCCCCGACCGGTTCCCCCGTCAGCGATCCGTCCGGGGGCACCTCTGCGCGCAGCGGTGAGCATACGCCGTTTGATCTCAAGCTGAGCTGCATTGGCTTCAGTCTTTGATATCAGGTTTCGATCCAGATCACGCTGCACCTCATCCAGCTGATCGACCAGAACCGCCGGTGTCGTATCCTCGATGACCAACGGCTTGTTATTCTTCCGGACCAATGGCCAAATCACAAAACCCACCGAAATCGCGGCCAGAAGCCCCATCCATGCGATGATCATGTCGTTTCTCCCGACTTGTGCTGATCAATGAATTGTTTGATTTCACGCTCCTCGGCATCGCTCAGGACCTTCGGAACGGATTTTTTCCGCCTCTTACGCATCGCGACGGCAACAATGCCAATTGCGACTGCAACCATCCCCAGAGGCGCGAACCAAAGCACATAGGTTTTCTCGTTCAGCGGTGGCTTCAACAGAACATAGTCTCCATAACGAGCCTGAATAAATGCCACGACTTCTTTATCGCTGTCCCCCGACACAAGGCGTTCACGCACCAGAAGCCGCAGGTCGCGCGCCACGCCCGCGTTGGAACTGTCGATGTCTTGATTGAGACACACCACGCAGCGCAACTCCTTCGAGATTTCACGTGCCCGTGACTCCAAAGCAGAGTCATCCAGCATTTCATCAGGCTCCACTGCAAGCGCTGCCAATGGCAGAGACAGTGCCAGAATGAGGGAAAAATATCTCAGCATTACAAGTCCTCTCGGCTGATGGCACCTGACTGAACGAGAGCTTCGCGGAACTTTCCAACGGCGTCCTCGCCCACCACAGGGCCGACATAACGGTAAAGTACAGTTCCGTCCGGGCCGATGATGAAGGTTTCCGGTACCCCGGAAATTCCCCATTCGATCCCGGCACGCCCGGACTGATCCGATCCGATCCGCGCATAGGGGTTTCCGAGTTCAGCAAGCCAGCGGGCCGCGTCCTCGGGTTTGTCCTTATAGTTGATTCCGAACAGTGTTATGTCGTCACGCTGGACCAGACTGGTCAGAACCGCATGTTCCGCACGGCAGGGCACACACCATGAGGCAAAGACATTCATGACCACAGGGGTCGCATTGCCAGTCAGGTCTGAACGCGCCAGACCGGGGGTGTCTACACCCGCGACAGGCTCCAGGGCAAACTCTGGTGCAGGTTGCGAAATCAGGACCGAAGGAACCTCATTCGGATCCCTCTCCGGGTTCAAGCCCCAAAGAAAAAAACCACCAAAAACAACCGCGATCAAGAGAGGTGTAAGAGCAAGTATGCGTCCCATGATCTATTCCGCCGGTGCCGTGGTCGTTGCGGGCACGGACTTCCGCTTTGGGGCGCCAATTCTCAGTCGCCTGTCAGACATGGAAAGGCCCCCACCGAGGATCAACATCGCCGATCCCAACCAGATGAAATTGACGAGCGGCTCATAAAGGATACGAAGCGTCCACGCCCCGCTTAGTTCCGCATCTTCAGAGGCGGGTTCCGCGATCGAGGCATACAAGTCACCTGCAAGGGTCGACCGAATGGCGCTTTCCGTCGTCGAGCTTTCGGCAATCGGGTAATAGCGCCGCTCTGGATACAAAGTGGTAACAGGGTTGCCGCCCTTCATGACACTCAACGTCCCGCGGTCAGCAAAGTAATTTGGCCCGCGAACACGCTCAACACCGTCAAAATCCACCTCGAATCCAGCGATTTCAATGGTCGTTCCGGGTGCGACAAACACCACTTCCTCGACTTTCCAGGCACTGGACCCGATGAACCCGAACATCGCCACGGCCAAACCAGCATGCGCCATTGTCATTCCATGTGCGGCACGCGGTAGGTTGCGGGCCCGGTGCCAGGAATCGCTCAATGGCACATCGAACAGGCGAATACGCATAGCCCACTCTCGCAACGTCGCCAAAAATAGCCAGATTGCCAACAGGATCGAGAGATGCGCCAACAATGGGCCACCTTCCTGCAGATACCAGTTAACCAGTGTGGCAACGATCGACAGAATGGCAACGAACCTCACCCGCTGCCAAACCCCCGGCAGATCGGCACGTTTCCAGCTCAGGAAAGGTCCGACGCCCATCAGAAGCACCAATGGCAACATCATCGGCACAAAGGTCGCATTGAAGAACGGAGCCCCAACTGAAATTTTATCGTCCGCAACTGCTTCGAGAAAAAGGGGATAGAGAGTGCCAAACAGGACCGTTCCGGTCGCAACACCAAGAATGAGGTTGTTGACCAGCAGACCTGCTTCCCGGCTGATCGGCTTAAAAACCCCACCGGCTTCCATCATCGGGGCGCGCCAAGCATAGAGCGCCAGGGATCCACCGATCGACAGGGCCAAGAGAAACAGAATATAGAGCCCGCGTTCCGGATCGACAGCGAAGGCATGGACCGAGGTCAAGAGCCCTGAGCGCACGACGAATGTACCAAGAAGCGAAAGCGAAAACGTCAGGATCGCCAGTAGAATGGTCCAGCTTTTGAACGCATCACGCTTTTCAGTGACAATCGCCGAGTGCAGCAGAGCCGTTCCGAGAAGCCAAGGCATGAAGCTCACATTTTCGACCGGATCCCAGAACCACCAGCCGCCCCAGCCCAGCTCGTAATAGGCCCACCATGATCCAAGCACGATGCCAGCCGTCAGGCACATCCAAGCGGCCAGGGTCCAGGGACGGACCCAACGCGCCCAGGCCGCATCAACACGTCCCTCCAACAGGGCCGCAACGGCAAAGGAGAAGACAATCGAGAAACCCACATACCCGAGATAGAGAAATGGCGGGTGAAGGGCGAGACCGACATCCTGCAGAAGCGGATTCAGGTCATTGCCGTCCTCAGGAGGCGGGAACATACGATCAAACGGGTTTGAGGTCAGCAACATGAAAGACAGGAACCCGGTACTGATCCAGGCCTGCACTGCCAAGGTGCGCGCCTTCAAAGCTTCGGCAATATTTGAACCAAACACCGATACGCCCGCCCCGAACAGGGTTAGGATCAGCACCCAAAGCAGCAAGGACCCTTCATGGCTGCCCCATGTGCCCGCGATCTTGTAGAGCATGGGTTTTAGCGAGTGAGAGTTTTCCACCACGTTTACAACTGTGAAGTCACTGATGACAAAACTTCGCATGAGAGCTGCAAAGGCGACAGTTACGAGAGCAAGCTGCCCGATCGAGGTGGCTCGCGCGGATTGCATCCAAAGCAATCTGCCCTTGTTGGCGCCCAAGAGGGGGATGATGCTTTGGATGATTGCAAGCGCCAATGCCAGCGCGAGCGCAAAATGTCCGATTTCAGGTATCATGGAACAAGCCCGTCATTAGTAGTTCTGGAACTGCCCTGCCAGCTAAGGCGAGCTGTTTTTCTGTATCAGTCTTCGAGAGCGGCTTTGCGCTTACGGAATTCATCTTCATCAATCTCGCCCTTGGCAAAACGGGATTTGAGGGTGTCCATTGCATCCGAGGATTTTGAACGACCTGAACTGTTATCCGCGAACCAGCGCACAGCAATAACGATCAGGGCGATGATGACACCCCAGAACACCAGCATCATGAGGCCACCAAGCATTCCAAATCCTCCTCCCCATCCCATATGTCCATATCCCGCGCCCCAATCGCCCGCAGGATCCGCATAGGCAACCGCAGCCCCGGAAAGTACGGCAATGCTTGTCGCAATAAGTCTCATGGTCATGTCAGCCTCCATTCATGGATTGGTCACCGGCAAAAGGGATCGCGATGGTCGCACGCAGCCCCCCTTCGTCGCGGTTTGAAAGTGAAATGTCTCCGCCATGGGCGCGGATGATCGTGCGCGCAATCGACAGGCCAAGGCCATGCCCACCCGTCTCAAGTGAACGAGATTCTTCCAGACGGAAAAAAGGATCGAACACGCGTTCAAGGTCTGGAGCCGGAATACCTGGTCCGTCATCATCGACAGTAATAATGAATTCATCAGGTCGTATCTGATTGCTTACTCGAGCAATGCCCCCATATCGCGCGGCATTCTCGATCACATTTCGCAAGGCCCGACGCAAAGCGTGTGGCCGAATACGCGCATCATGCGATGGGCCTTTTTCCAGCCGGAAAGGGGGTACCATATTGGACCTGAGGTCTTCGAGAAAACCCCCAACATCTAGGACCTCTGGCTTCTCGGAACCTGCAAGCCCTCTCGCGAAGGTCAAAGTTGCCTCGACCATCGACTGCATTTCCTCTACCGACGCAACAAGGCTTTCGCGCGTTTCCTCATCATCCACCATCTCGGCCCTGACCCGCATCGCGGTGAGCGGCGAGCGAAGGTCATGTCCAAGGGCCGCGAGAAGTCGGGTTCGATCCGCCACAAAGCGTGTCAGGCGGTCCTGCATGCTGTTGAAGGTCGAGGTCAGGTCGCGCACCTCAGCAGGCCCAATCATGGGCAATTCGTCCACATCCTCTCCTCGCCCCAAACGATCTGCGGCACCGACCAGCCGTCGCAATGGCCCTGTCAACCGTGTCAGCAGGAACCAGAGCACTGCGATGAGGATCACGGCTGCAGACAGGACGAACGTCAGCATCGAATAGAAGGGCCATTGGATCGGTGGACGCTCAAATCGCGTGCCGACATTCAGCCACTGACTTCCTTCAACCGCGATGGAAAGGTTCATTTCAATGGCAGAAAGCTCTCCCTGCATCATGGCCACATGCATTTCGGCCATTCCCTGCGACAAATGCGGGAGCGGCAGGATCTGCCCTTCGATATCATGCAGTTCAACCCGGATATCACGGCTGTAATTGTCATTCAGGAGGGACCTGATGCGCGACTCGACCAAACCTTTATCGGAGTGGTCTAGATGTTGGACAGTTGGTTCGTCCGACAAATCAAATCTTACGAGAGGAGAGTTGGCAGCACGGATGATTGAAGAATGAAGGTCGTCGGGTGCTTCTTCAATCAGTCTCGCGACATTTGCGGCCCGACCAGCCGCCTCAAAACCAAGTGCGGCACGGACAGCAAGACTGCGTTCATCAGCAAAGAGCCAGAGGCTGATCAACTGGGCGACGATCAACGCCGCGACAATCAGTATGACCAATTGAACCCGCAATGTGCGAAGGAATGCCAAATTCATCCGGCCACCTCGACATCAACTGAAAGACAATAGCCGCCATTTCGGATAGTCTTGATAATCTTCGGGCGCAATACATCAGGTTCAATTTTGCGCCGCAACCGGCTGATCTGATTGTCAATTGTCCGGTCGAGCGGACCCGCAGAGCGCCCGACCGCCAGATCCAGAAGCTCGTCTCGGCTGAGAACCACCCGAGGTCGTTCCAACAAGACCATCAACAGCTTGAAATCTGCACTTGTCAGAGCTGTTTCGCTCCCATCGCTGTCCACCAGTACCTGACGGTCGGTGTTCAGGATCAGATGCGCAAAGCGGACCTGCCTGCCCGCAAGGTCACCCGCAAGAGTTTCGACTTGCGGCGCCCGCCTGAGAACAGCCTTGATCCGAGCAAGCAATTCTCGGGGATTGAAGGGCTTGGCCAGGTAATCATCTGCGCCAATTTCCAAACCCACGATCCGATCGGTTTCTTCACCAAGCGCAGTCAGCATAATGATCGGAATGGCTTTTTCAGCGGAAAGCCGTTGGCAGATCGAAAGCCCGCTCTCCCCCGGCATCATCACATCCAGAACCATCAGATCGAATTGTCCCTTTGCCAGCTTCGCATCCATGTCGGCTGCGTCGTTGGCCGATGTTGCACGCATCCCGTTTTTTTCCAGAAAACGGGTCACACTGTCCCGGATCTGTTTGTGATCATCTACGACAAGGATATGCGGTGGGTTCGTCATAATGTCTTTCTACGTCAACTTCTGAGGGCCGGTCAGACCTATTTTTGTCTCCGATTGTATCAGGAAGCGGCGTTTGCGACAGATTGATACAAACCACCTGATGCAAGCTCTTTATTTTCGTCATTTCATGCAGATGTGAATGAGGCAACGATAAATGGAGAGCTAAAATGTCCAGAATACTCAAGATCTCACTTGCCATGGCTCTGTCAGCCGGAGCTGTGGGCACTGCCTTTGCGGATGAGGCACATCACGGGGGAAAACCTGCCGAGGGCTCCGTGACGGCACCGATGTCTCAAGGGGGTGCTCCCTTTAAAAGTGCTCCGATGACCCATCCCGGAATGATGGGTGGTGATCATCACAACATGATGCATGGGATGATGCAGATGATGATGCAAATGCACGGCGGGATGATGCCCAGCGGCATGATGGGTGGTGGCATGATGGGCGGAACCATAGGCAAAATGGACACTTTGAACGGGATGGGCATGATGGATCGCGATATGATTTCCCTCATGCACGGATCTATGATGAACGGTTTGGACGCCGATGCTGATGGCGACGGGGTTGTGACGCCGGGTGAAGCGCATGGGCAGTTGCAGGCAATGCATTCACAAGGCGATTTGGATGGCGATGGCATGTTGTCGCTGGAAGAATTTGAGGCCCTTCATGGAAGGATGATCCGCGATATGATGGTGGACCGTTTCCAGCACCTTGATGCTGATGGAGATGGTAAGGTTACATCAGGCGAAATGACCGCTCCGGCAGATCGTATGGAAATGCGTGGCCCTGCAGGAGGCATGATGCTGAGAGGGATGCAGCCGCAATCCAACTAAAACCATAGAGCGACACGCTGGCAAAGTGCGCCTTCGCTCCGGCCGGAACTCCCCCCCTCTCCTTCGGTCGGGGCAAACCAGACAGAGGAAATGTAATATGAGCTATACTTATGACCGTATACTGGCGGATATCTCCATTGATGATGCCGAAATGCGGGTGCGCGACGCGCTCGGGCAACAGGGCTTCGGCGTTCTGACCGAAATCGACGTCTCCGCAACGATGAAAGAAAAGATTGATGTCGACATGGATGGATATCGCATTCTGGGGGCCTGCAACCCGAACATGGCCTATCAGGCGATTGGCCTAGAGCCGCGCATTGGCTCGATGCTTCCCTGCAACGTGATCCTGCGCGAGGTAAGCGGCGGCACGGAGATCAGCGCAATCGATCCGGTCGCATCCATGGCAGCCGTCGAAAATGCCGAGCTGCATGCCGTGGCCGCAGATGTCCGCGAAATGCTTCGCGCAGCTGTCGATTCTGCATGATCCCGACAAGGAGAAAACAAGATGACATTCAACCGCCGACATATTCTGGCAATGATGGGCGCCCTGCCCGCTCAGGCTTTGGCCACATCGGCCTGGGCAAATAAAGATGATGTCTGGTCCGCTTCCCGTGCCTTTGATGCCCTGTTACAGGATCGCCTGCGCATGCTCGACATCCGCACGCCAGAGGAATGGCGTGAAACCGGTGTCGCACAGGGAGCGTGGCCCGTAAACCTGTATGATGAGCGTTTCCCCGAGCGTCTGTTCAAGGCGCAGGACCTCGCAGATGGAAGGCCACTGGCGCTGATCTGTCGAACGGGACGTCGTTCCGGGGGCGTCATGAATTCCCTGCGGAAGTCCGGCTATTCGAACTTCATCGACGTGTCGGATGGTATGCTTGGGTCATCATACGGGCCAGGTTGGATCAAAGCCGGGTTGCCTGTTGTTTCGGCAGAGGAAGCTATCGCCGCCCTGCCCCCTGAGTTGAGAATTTAAAAAACGGAATATGATACGACGCCCCCCCCTTTGTGTATTGGCAGCCCCATCTCTGGTGACAGGGAACGCCTTCTCGACCCTGCCCAGAGATCGGGTCAACAGCAGACAAAGCTATCACTCACGGATGCCAAAGCATTCGGGCGGGTTTTTCTGGTGGCGCGGGGGCGGGCCGATTTTGCTGGTCCGACCCGCGCCAGCACACTCAGGGCGACCCATCCAATTCGAGTAAATCGCCCCGGTTTGCGACAGGGAAAAGGCTTCGAAATAGTGGTAAGCGTGACGTGATATCGAGATGATGGGATGATCAGAATACTCACCAAGGGATGAATTTTCGCATCACGCTAATGGTGATAGAAAGGCCAAGGGATGAGCCACATGCAACATGGCAAACAAATAATGACCGCTGCAGCGGTCCTTTTTGCCATCACCGTTGCTGGTGTCTGGCTATGGTCTTCCGATTGGAGCAAGCAACTGGATGCGGAAACGCTCATCGTTCAGGTTCAGGAACTTGGCGCCATGGGACCTTTGGCAATCATCGCCCTGATGATTGTTGCTGTTGTGGCGAGCCCCATACCAAGCGCCCCAATTGCTTTGGCAGCCGGGGCGGTTTTCGGACAGGTTGCAGGCACAATTTACGTGGCGATCGGGGCGGAAATCGGGGCGCTTTTTGCGTTCATGATTGCCCGGTTAGGTGGGCGGAGCTTTGTTGAGCGACTGTTGGGTAAACGCGCAGAATTGGGCCTTCTTGGATCGCAGAATGCGTTAACTCTGGCCATATTTGTAAGCCGCCTTCTGCCCTTTATCTCGTTTGACGCAATGAGCTATGCAGCCGGTCTCAGCCGCCTTCATCTGTGGCGATTTCTTCTGGCAACACTGGCCGGCATACTCCCAGCAAGCTTCGCCCTTGCATATCTTGGGGCCGGAGCCATGTCCGGCCAGTTTGGCCCTGCAGCCTGGATTGCGCTCGGTCTCGGACTGTTGACCGCCTTGCCCATCTTGGCAACCGCGCTTCACTTTAAGCCGCGCGCATCCTCCTCTTCCCATTAGAGAAAATCAAATGTCCGCTGCCGCATTTCCATATCTCTTAATTTCACCCAAGCAACTTTCATTCGCGTTTGATCCGCTTTCGCATACCCAGAAACACAGATGGTCGCCTGTACGGCGAGGCACTCTTCGGGATCGCAACTATTTGACAGGTCGATACAAGCGGGATTTGCAGAAAACCAAACGTTGTTTTCAAATTTGCTTGACCCTTCCCCCACAGGATCCCTCACGCTCGCCTCAAAGGACTGGAGATACCGATGACCGAACATGACCACAGCCACCACCATCATGCGGGTGACGAGACGCAAATGGCCACTGATCCGGTCTGTGGAATGAAAGTGGAAGTGAGCCCGGAAACACCAACACAGGAGTTGGAGGGGGAGCCCTACTATTTCTGCTCTGATCGGTGTTTCAACCGATTCAACTCCGACCCATGGCTCTATGCCTGGAGCGGCGGGGCTGACGGGCAGATGCATGAGGGGGTGCCACCCTCCACATCCGCGACCAGTGCACCGGGCACGCAATGGACCTGCCCGATGCACCCGGAAATCATACGGGAAGAGCCCGGCACCTGCCCGATCTGTGGCATGGCACTTGAACCGGTCATTCCGTCCGATGATCAAAACGAGGAATTGGTGGATTTCACCCGCCGCATGTGGCTCAGTTCGATTGCGGCCATTCCTCTGATCATACTCACCATGGGGGAAATGGTGGGGCTTCCGGTGCGGAACTGGGTCGGGCACCAGATGTCCTATTACATGGAATTTCTGATTGCTACACCGGTCATCCTCTGGGCCGCCCAACCGTTCTTTGAGCGAGGGATCGCCTCCATTCAAAACCGTTCACCTAACATGTGGACTTTGATCGCGCTTGGGGTTGGCGCAGCCTATATCTATTCGCTATTTGCCACTTTCCTTCCCGGTATCTTTCCAGAGCAATATCGCTCGGCTGAAGGTGTGGGAACCTATTTCGAAGCTGCCGTTGTCATCATCGCGCTTGTGTTTGTTGGACAGGTTCTTGAGCTGCGCGCACGAGAGCGCACAGGCGACGCGATCCGCGCCCTTCTGGATCTGGCCCCCAAGATGGCGCGCCGGATCCTACCAGATGGGCAGGAGGAAGATATTCAGCTCGATCAGGTGGTCGTCGGAGACCTTTTGCGCATCCGTCCGGGTGACAGTGTTCCCGTTGATGCAACCGTGGTCGAGGGGCATTCCTCGATCGATGAAAGCATGATTACCGGTGAACCGGTGCCGGTTGAGAAGACGGAAGGTGACCGGGTCACCGGTGGCACGATTAACAAAAACGGTTCTCTTGCGGTGCGCGCAGCCAAGGTCGGAGCAGATACCGTTCTGGCACAGATTGTGGAAATGGTCGCGGGTGCACGCCGGTCACGAGCCCCAATCCAAGGTCTGGCGGACAGGGTATCCTCAATCTTCGTGCCCACAGTTGTGATCATTGCGATTGTTTCATTTATAGTCTGGTTATCTATCGGTCCCAATCCGGCGCTGGCCTTTGCGATTGCTTCAGCCGTCTCCGTCCTGATCATCGCTTGCCCCTGTGCTCTTGGTCTTGCCACACCAATCTCGATCACGACGGCAGCAGGGCGCGGCGCACAGGCGGGGGTTCTCATCAAGGATGCGGAGGCGCTTGAGCGCATGGCCCGCGTTGATACGGTGATTGTGGACAAGACCGGCACCCTGACTCTCGGCAAACCTGAGCTTACCAATGCCGTGTCTCTTTCCAACCTTACAAGTGACGACGTGCTCACCTTCGCCGCTGCACTGGAATTGGGATCCGAGCATCCACTGGCAGAAGCCATTGTCGAAGGCGCGCGAGAGCGTGGGCTCACATTGCCAAAAGCCCTGAACTTCGAGGCGGTCACAGGAAAAGGTGTCAAGGGGTCCGTCGAAGGACAGCAGGTGGCGCTTGGCAACACGGCGATGATGGAGCTTTTAAGCATCGACACTTCGAAAGTCGAAGCCGACATGAACACCCTTCGCTCCGAAGGGAAAACCGCAATGTTTGTTGCCTTGGAGGGGGAACTTGCCGGGGTGGTCGCTGTCACTGATCCCATAAAACCCACAACCTCGGACGCCATTCGCGATCTGCACAGCTTGGGTCTCAGGATTATCATGGCGACAGGTGACAACCTGCGCACGGCCCAAGCGGTTGCCAAAGATCTTGGGATCGACGAGGTTCGCGCCGACGTTCTCCCCGAAGACAAAAAAGCGCTGGTCGATGAACTGCGCGCCACCGGTCACAAGGTGGCCATGGCGGGGGATGGGGTAAACGATGCACCTGCACTTGCCTCGGCTGATGTTGGTATTGCGATGGGAACTGGGGCTGATGTTGCGGTCGAAAGTGCCGGGATCACCCTGCTTGGCGGAGATCTTGTTGGCATAGTCAGGGCACGCAAACTGGCGAAAGCAACCCTGCGCAATATCAAACAGAACCTGTTCTTTGCATTTGCGTATAACGCAGCCGGTGTCCCAATTGCAGCAGGTGTCCTTTACCCCTTCTTGGGGCTGTTGCTATCCCCGATGATCGCCGCGGCAGCAATGAGCCTCTCATCAGTCTCAGTCATCGCCAACGCCTTGCGATTGCGCCACGTCAAACTCTGATCTGGAACAGTGATCCCCACCATGATGAATGGACATCGCATATACATGCCCTCCGTGGCTGAGCGCATTACCATAAGCGGAAAGAAAGCCTGAGCCGTCTGCAAAATCGAACATCGTTTTGGGGGATAAATTCCCTATGGCGCTAACTTACCGTAATAGGGTGATGCGCTTCGCACGCATAGGAAATGCATATTTTCAATGCAGGCCCCGATTTTGCATCAACGCTCGAGCGGCTTTAGGAGCATTTTCAGTGTTCCGGGCCAGAGACTAATCTGGAGGCCTCCCCTCCAGCCCGGATAAACGAATAGAACCACCCCAGCCCCAAGCTACTGCTTCATACAGGCCATGTGCCGAGCGCCCTGACAGGCCAGGCTAGGAATGCTCCAGGTGCTTTTGATATAGGCTAGGATCGAGTCGATTTCGTCGTCGCTCAGCACGTCCTGCCAGGCACTCATGCGCTCGTTGCGGGGCGAACCTTCGCGGATTGTGGCGCGCAGGCCAGTGTCGGAATGGTGCCATGCATGCATGTCGTTGTTGAGCGCCGGCGCCTTGAAGCCGAATTCATCTCTAGCAGCGGGATTCTCTGGTTCCTCACCGGTGCCACCGACACCATGGCATGATGCACAATTATCGTCGTAAAGCACATTACCAGCTGCAATCCGATCCGGGTCCGCCAGATTATTGCCTTCAAAACTGACCCACGACTTACCTTCGTCGCGGCTAAGAAGAATTGCGCCAGTATCGGCCACAGCGTAAAATGTCTCTGGGATTGACGGGTCTTCGACCAGCACCCGTAAATAGCGATCCTCAAAACCAGTTCCGACCACCTGCCAGTTCAGCATTTCTTCATCGGCCATGATCAAACCAGTGCCAAGGACAAACGCAGCAACACGCCCTCCCGATAGGCTGGCAACAGTCGTTGCAGGAGTTTCGCCGGAATAGCTTTTCTGCCAATTCTTGCCTTCGTCGTGGCTCACCATCAATCCGCTCATCGTGGCAATAAAAATTCTGGATGTGTCGATGCTCGACAGGGCGACCGAAAAGGTTTTCTCCGGTGTCGTTTCCAGACTTGTCCAGTTGACACCACCGTCCGAACTCAAGTGGATCGTCTTGTTGACCCCTGCCAATCTTGCACTATCCAGACGGCTCACGGATAGCGAAGTCATTGCAATCCCGTTTTCGCCCCTGGTGCCCGGGACTTCGGTCCAATTCGCCCCGTCTGTGTCAAGGGTGAATAGACCCGCGGCAACACCAGTTTCACTCACTCCACTCAGGATCAACTTGTTTGCCTCGTTGGGATCTACACCCAGCCCAACCACAGCGGCGCGAGGGGGCGCAATGATTTCCGCCATTCCGTCTGGCGTCGCTCGCAACAGCCCATGTCCCGTACCTATAAGAATATGACCAGTGTTGGACGGGTCAATTGCAAGGCCGTAGACCGATTGTATGCGTTCAAGCGGCGCACGGGTTGCCTCCTGTGCAACCAAACCACTTGCACCAGCCGACACCGCCAAAATCGCTGCAGCGACGGCCAATCCGAATTTCTCATACATGATTGAGCATTCCTTGTTGAAAACAGCGCGTTGTCCAACTGACCGAGTGCCATTGGCTGGGGCTTGGTGCAACTCTTCAACTGTATCAATGTGTAACGAACAGAAGCAATAAATCAGCTTTGTACAGAGAACATCGCTATATTTAGGCGCATTCCGGTAGGATTACACAAATTCCATATCTCGTTGTAAGGAAGGGGATTTGGGAGACAATCCCGAGGCGCAAAGTCCATAATTCTGCCCGGATTCAAAAAAATGTTGGAATTTCACCACGTCGTAAACACCGGCAGGAGAGCGAACGTGCTCCATCCCGGTAAAATTTGCGACACAAAGTCAACACAAGTACCACACGTCCTGAAGTCACTCATCATCAGAACCCATACCGCATTGTTAAATTCTGGATCGACAGTTGTTTGGCGGTGGTTACACAATTGGATCCTTTTGCCCCACGTCGTCAGCCGATCTTTATCAACGTGTCGGACACAAATTGGTAAGGCGGCACATCGAGATTTCGCGGTGCCGGGCCTTTTCTGATCCGGCCCGATGTATCGTAATGCGACCCGTGGCACGGGCAATACCAGCCCTGCCATTCTCCGGTTATGTCATTGCTGCCCTGACCAAGTGGAATGCAGCCCAAATGGGTACACACACCCACCACCACCAGCCACTCCGGTCGTTGAACGCGATCAGCATCCAGTTCCGGATCCGGCATTTCCAAGTTGTCATCCGCTCTCGCCAGTTCGATCCGCTCCTCAAGCCGGTGGTCGATGAAAACCGGTTTTCCTTGCCATTTCACTGTGATCCGGCTTCCGGGAGCTACACCGTCAAGGTCAATATTCACGACCGACAATGCCGCAACATCGGCGCTGGGATTAAAGCTGTTGATCAGGGGCCAGATGGCTGCGCCCGTGGTAACGACCGCTACAGCTCCGGTGGCATAGAACAGAAAGTCTCGGCGAGATCCGGGCTCCTGTTGTTGATTTATTAAAACGTCAGACATTTATTTTCTCCTTTCGCTGGCCCATGCTCGCGCCAATCAATGCGCAGCCGGGCGATCAGTTGTGATGGTCACCCTCCCCTTCAGCGTGGTGATCCTCTTCGCGTTGATGATGCATCATCACTTCGATGGATTTCGGGATGTCCGCTTGGGTAAATTTCTCCTGTTCCCGAGCGTCGTGCACAAAGGCGATGATATCCGCCAGTTCCTGTCCAGACAGCTCGATCTGGGCACCAAGCTCGTCTTCCTGCAGTTCTACCATCGCTTCGGCTCCACGCCACATGCGTGCGGCAAATTCGAACGGGTTCATGACCTCATCCATGGTCGAAGCATCTAGCATCGGTGCGTGTTCACCGCCGATTCCATTGATCGAGTGGCAGACGACGCAGCCTTTTGAGGCGAAAAGCAATCTCCCGCTTTCGGCATCCATCATGGGCATTTCCAACCCCTCCGCCATAATTCCTGTCATCTGGGTGTGTTGCCCGCTGTCGCTGAAAGCGTAGCTGGGTAACAGCCCGATTGATGTGGTCAAAACCATCGCAACAAGTGTGTTCGTAATCATCTTGGCCTCCTTTCGGCTATGTGGTTTTTAAGTTTATGCTCCTCCTCAAAACCAGTTCGAAGCTGTGGACATCGTGTGACCATCGAGCTGGTCATTATGGCTGACCTGGTGTCTGTTTTTTTTGTTGCGCCAGGATGGCAATGATCATCCCATCCCCCACGGCCTGGAAATCAAACACGCACGGTTGCCCTGTTATCGTTGCCCTAGCTGCCTCTGCCTGAATGACGGGATCAGCCGCAATCCCCGCGCTGTTCTGTCCAAATTCTTTGCCGCTGTCGTCTCCATGTCACGACGAGTGCGGATAACTGAAGCATGATGGTTATCGTGGTCACAGCCACGAAGGGCCATTGCGCCCAGTTCGGCTCGGGTATCTGGCGATGGAAATCGAGAAAATGCAGAAACAGGAAATACGCGGTGTGCAACACGATCAACCACCATAACACATAGGCGCCCTGCTGCACGAATTTCCAAACCGGTGTGCCAAGGCGCGACAGGCTGAAATCATTTGAGGTTGCTGCTAATACAACCCCGTAAAGTAGCGCCGCAATTCCCAACAGATTGGCCAGTGCAAACCCGTACTGAACCATGACATACCGGTTGAGGGCAGGGTGGAACTCGAACCCGAACAGGCGGGCAAAATCGAGGTTTACCCAACCAACCAGTATGATAGCTGTGTGTACCGACGCGGCGATCACCGCATATATACCCAACTCTCGGCGATATGGTATTAGTCCCCGAACCCACCGCCAGCCGGTCAGCCGCAGCATTGGCCCCATAAACATGGCCAATGCGACCAGCACAAATGAGATATCGCCGAAAGCCCGGTTCCAGCGGTGCATGTCAGACCACTGCCCTCGTGACCAGTGGAACAGATAAAGCCCAGCCGTAGTCAATGCCAGAACGATGAGGTGACGTTTTATCCAGTTGGTAGCTGTCATATTCAATTCCCCGGTGGCTAGGTGCACTCCTCAACTTGAATCTACTCTTTTGTACCGAAAAGCATGTCACGCGGCATTCCGATAGAACCCGCGCTGTAGACGCTCTGCACTGCCGGGGCCAAAAGAGGCGCGAGACCGACGCCGTTGCTTTTATGCGGGATACTGTCGGTTGTGACGATGAGCTTGGCACCGGCCTCAAGAATGTCGGAATAAGATTCTCCGGCGAACACAGCGTGAATCACCACGCAGACCGGCGGGTTGGCCCCTGCCTCGTTCAACCGTTCAATTGCCCGCACCATCGTGCGGCCGGATGAGGCGATGTCATCGAGGATGACTGGCGTGCCTTCGCGCAGCGCCGGGCTGTCCGGTACGCTGATCTCGACGCTCCGATCACCGCTGCGGTGCTTGTGCAGCACCTCGTAGGGGCAATTCGCAAGTTCGGCGACCTCCGCAACCCATTGCTGGCTTTCACTGTCGGGGCCCAACAGGACCGGGTCTGCCACCTGCGCGGTGATCCATTCAGCAAGCAGTGGCGCCGTGACCACGCGGCGGGCGGGGATCGCAAACAGACGATCAAGGCTCGGAACCCGGTGCAAGTGTGGATCGGCGGTCACCAGCCAGTCAAAACTGCTCTCGATAAATCCGGCAAACAGTTGCGCACTGATCGCCTGTCCTGGCGCAAAGCGGTGGTCCTGCCGCATGTACCCCAGATAAGGTGCGATCAGTCCGATGCTGGCGGCTCCCAACTCACGCGCGGTTGCCGCGGCGAACCGCAAAGGAAGCGCGTACCGATCAGGATCCCGCAGGGTGCACAACAAGGCCACCTCGCGCCCGGAAACATCACTGGTGAGCGTCACGAGGCTCTCACCATCAGGGAAATGGTGCCAGTCGATCGGAGCAACGTCGGCCCCGATCAGAGGTGCCAGCTGTTCGGCCAGGGGCAGCATTTCCGGGAAGGGTACGATTACGGGTCTCATGTCGGCTCCTCTATCCTGAACATGGCAGGTTGGCTGGCAGCATAGGCGCGCGCATAGTCCAGCTCCCCGGGCGTTTCGGCGTGAATTTCAAAAAGCGGATCACCACGCTGAACCCAATCACCGGAGTGTGTCAGCAATAACACCCCGGCACGTGCGCGCTGAGGAGCACCCGCCAGTTTGGCAACGCGGGCAATGCGGCGATTGTCGATCGCGGTAATTATTCCACTCCGAGAGGCCACGATCATAATCCGATGCGGCGCGACTTTTGGTTCGCTGAACCCGCCCTGCGCTTCGCAGATTTCCATGAAACTCCGTTCGGCCGCACCACTATCGAGCAAGTCTTTTGCCTTATTGAGCCCAACACCGGCACCGCCCCCCATGTCCAGAAGAAGTCTCGCAAGGGTCAGCGCGCGGTCGCGCAGATCTGCAGGCGCACCCGGGGCGCAGCGCAGCACCTTGAGAATATCTATGGCCTCAAGTGCCGGGCCGATCCCCTGACCCACCGGCTGACTGCCATCACTGATCTGGATGGTCAGTTCCAATCCGATTGCCACCGACACGGCCTCCAACCGTGAAGAAAGTGCCGCAGCGGCTGCCTGCGAGCGCACTTTGGCCGTGGGACCAACCGGAATGTCGATCACCACCCGTTTCGCCCCCGCAGCCGCCTTTTTCGACAGGACGCTGGCCACCAGTTGACCGTCGCTGTCAAAATCAAGCGGCCTTTCAATGCGGATCAGAAGGTCATCAACCGGGCTTAGTTGCAGCCCACCACCCCAGACGACACAACCGCCATGGGTTTCGACAACCCGGCGCATTGCGGGAATGTCCAGCGCCACTGGCGTCATGACTTCCATCGTATCCGCGGTTCCGGCAGGCGAAGTGATCGCTCTGCTTGAAATCTTGGGGATCAGATGGCCAGCGGCAGTCACAATAGCAACCACAATCGGTGTGGTTCGGTTGCCCGGGAGACCGCCCACGCAATGCTTATCCAGCACAAGTCTGTCACCCCAGTCCAAAGTTTCTCCTGCCGCCTGCATCGCCCGGGTAAGACCAATATTTTCGGCGATATCCAGCCCGCCACCGGCGCAGGCGGTGACAAAAGCGGCAAGATCCAGATCAGACAATCGCCGTGCCAAAGCATCCTTCATGATGGTGCCGAACTGACCCTCTGACAGGCTCTCGCCATAGACCTTGGCCCGAATTATCGAGGCAGCAGCCGGTGGATCCGGGTGAGAAAATTGCCCCCACGCTTCTTCTGCCGGCTGCAATGCATCCCATGCCGCATTTGAAAGCGCTGCCGCGTCAGTCGAGAGCCAGTCACCGCCGGTAACCACGTTCAGCGTTGCAATGACCCATTTCTTTCCACAGTCGATGCGCACCCGGGTAAGGGCCTGGAACCCTTCAGCCTGACAGACGTGACAATCAGCGTGCATATAGACGACTGGGTGGCTGTAAGTGTCGATCCCAGCGGGTAGCAGGCGCAGACTGTGATCTCGATCGTTCATCGTGGACGCTCCAGTCGGATCGTTTCCAGATGCTCGGGAACCCGCGCCTTCCAGCCCAGCTCGTGTTCGATACGAAAGCGCAGCGCATCGGAGGCATCAGGTTCACCATGGGTGATATAGGTCATACGCGGCGGACGAGTCGCGCCCCCCATCCAGCGCAGCAGTTCATCAGCATCGGCATGTCCCGAGAAGGAACCCATCGTGATTACCTCGGCCTCAATCGAAAAGTCCTTTCCGAAAATGCGCAGATGATCCGCCCCCGCCACCAGTGCCGCCCCACGGGTGCCGGCGGCCTGGAACCCTGATAACAGGATTGCGTTGCGGCGATCTCCGCCATAACTGGCGATGTGATGCAGGATGCGCCCGCCCGTCAGCATTCCACTCGCCGAAACGATGATTTTCGGAAACGCGTTGGCATTCAACTGCTTGGAATCTTCAACGCTATGCACTCTCCGGGCGACCTCGAACATTGATTTACAGTCATCCCATGTCACATGGTGCTCTTCGTGGTGGTTATGGTAAATCTCGGTGGCATCCGTCGCCATTGGGCTGTTGAGATAAACAGGTATATCCGGGATATCGCCGCGTTTTCGAAGCCGGGCAATGTGATACATCAACCCCTGCGCACGCCCCACTGCGAAGGCCGGAATAAGGATTGTCCCTCCACGCGCAGCGACGCGCCGGATAACCGGCGCCAGTTCTTCCTCGGCATCCACCGCTTCATGCTGTCGGTTTCCGTAGGTGGATTCACAGATCAGCACATCCGCCCCCGCGAAAGGTTCCGGAGGCCGCATCAGCGGATCGCTGTCCCGGCCCAGATCGCCACTGAAATGTACGACAGTACCCCTAACCCGCAGGCGGATCTGAGCTGCGCCCAGCAGATGACCGGCCGGAATGAACTCGGCCGTGATACTCTCACCCAGATCGACGGGCTCGGAGAACGGGACGGACTGGAAACGCGTTAGCGCAGCCTGCGCGTCCTTTAGCGTGTAGAGCGGCTTTGGTCGCGCATGATCCGAGTATCTCTTGCGCCGCGCGTATTTCGCCTCTTCCTCTTGCAGGTGCCCACTGTCGGGCAGGATCAACCCGCACAATTCGGTTGTAGACTGCGTACAGATCACACGGCCTGCGAACCCGGCGCCAATCAGCGCCGGGATATATCCCGAGTGATCGAGATGCGCATGGGTCAAAAGCACCATGTCGATGCTGTTGGGCCGCACCTGAAAGGGCCGACGGTTGCGCAGGCGCAACTGCTTGTACCCTTGGAACAACCCACAATCGACCAAGATCCGGCAATCGCCAGTGTCCAACAGGTAACGCGATCCGGTCACAGTGCCTGTGGCGCCCAGAAACCGCAAGGTTGGTGATTTAGGTTTTCCCATCGAACTACTCCTTTTCCGGTGCGGCAGGCAGGATCAGGGCAAAGCCACCATCTGATGTCCTTCCCCAAGGATCGCGATTTCGCCCGAAGCCGTCATAGAATTCTGATCGACAATCCAAACCTTTGGCTCCGACCGGCTCGACACCATCAATTTACCAGAATTGGGGATGGTGGTCAGGTGATAGGGTGCGGGTGACAGGTTGGCTTCACGCTGCTTTCCGGTGGCCAGGTCGATCGACACCAACCTGTCTGTGCTCTTGCCAGCAATGAACAGAACACCCTCACGATCGGACAGGCCGATTCCGTGCAACTCACCGCCAATGTCAAAGGTGTCAGTGACCGTGCCGCTTTTCAGATCCACCCGATAGGCCTTGCCTTCATCGCTGCCGGCGATGAAGGCCGCCATGCCGTTGGCACTCAGAACAAGGTGTTCAGGTCCTTCGCCCACGCGGATATTGCGAGTGAGATAGCCGTTTTCGACATCCACCTCGCTCAGAGTGCCGTTGCCGGTATTGGTCACAAAGACCCGATCACTTTCGGGTGCGAATTCGGCATAGTTCGGCATCGGTCCGGTCTGCACAAACCCACGGTAGGTCAATGTTTCCAGGTCGATGACGGAAATGCCATCACCGGCTGGATGTGTCGCCACCGCAAATCGCCCGTCGGGCGAAACCGCCGTGTGATGCACCGCTCCGGGCACCTCGATCCGCTGCACGATTTCGCGCGTCCCGGCATCAAGGATCGTGACGATGCTCAACCCCATATCTTCGGGCAGCGCCCCCTTGTCGGGCTTGGCGTGGTGGGCAGCATGATCGTCCTCGGACATGCCTGACGGTTTTGGCGTCGCGACGCCTTCCTCGCGATCGATCTCGGTAAAGCTGCCGGCGACCAGATATTTTGCACCCGGAGCGCCCGCCAGCCCGTGGATGGCCTCGAGCCCGGACAGTCGGTCGAGGATTTCCCCGGTTTCGGACTCAACCATCAAGACAGAATTGGCGCTCCCTTCCGGGATGAACACTGTTCCGGCCAGAGCAACCGAAGGTGCTGCCAATGCAAGCATGGATACGGTTGTCGCCAGTTTGAGGAAGGTCATTTTGGGTTCCTTTCGGTATTGTGGATGTGAATCATAAGGGACGCACCCTGAGTTAAGGGATTGAACACGAACATCAAAATCGGCACCTGCACTTGGATTATGTGGGTTATGGTGAGGGCCAACATGGCCATTTCCTTTCTGTCAGCGCATAGAGCACCGGCCCATGAAGGGTTCAATTTTGGGCTGCTATGGCATTGAAGAGGCCACCGAAGAGAAACGCGATGTACCAGCCGTAGAAAAATGCCCAAGCCAACCCGAGTACGAAAGACGACCAGCTAAGCCAGGTCACGCCCGGCAACAGAGCAATCCAAGCCTCATACATGGCGTAGCCCGGAAAAATCAGGTCGAAGCCCACGCAGAGAACGTAGGTGACCGTTAGAAACAGGCTGAGTGTCCAGCCAAGTGTAATCACCGGGAGCCGGGAGCGCGGGAACAGGGTTTCAGCCCCCGCTTCTGCGTATCCCATTACGCAGGGACCGCAGGTCAGGCGCAACACTGCAAACAGCAGGCCTGCAGCAACAACAAAATAGAGGAAGACAAGCATTTGATTTCTCCTGAACTGGCATGGCCGCAAGAAGCGACTTCACCCCGGCACAGCCCACAATTAGCGTTCTGGCCAAGGCAGCGAAGATCAGGATCAGTTGGGTGGATATGGGAGTGGCGGTCCGAGAATACCGGGAAGATAGGTTGCGATTTCTGGCAAAACACCTGACGCTGACAAAACTGCCAGTTGCTCGGCGGGGCCAGAAAGAGTCAACGCGTGGCAACTCGGATGAATCGTGCAGTCAAACATGATATCCGCTTCCACACGTTCTGCATCCCCCGGCCCTTCTTGAGTTGCCCCTATTTGGGCATTTGCAAAACCGAGACCGTGACCGGCATGCGCGGAGATCGAAGACACGGTAAGCAACGCTACAAGTGCAACGACAAAAACAGTACGCGACCGCCAAACAACTTGAGCAACGTTTATCAGTGCATATGCCCAAACCTTGAATCTCACCGATTTCTCCTTTGAGAACATAAATACATCATAGTCTAAGCTTTGTGCGTTGATCTCGCTCAAATTCCGGCCCGGCCTTCTTGTCTGATCCGCACCGTTTTCCTGCCTCGCGATTACAAAAGGAACCTATCCTAAAATACCATCAGCCCGACAAAGCTTTCCTGATTATCAGAAAGTCCGGTTAAGGGAAATATAATACCACTAATTTCCGTTTGCTGCGCTTTTCACCACGACATATTGAACTGTTGAATTCGTCGGCCTGAAATAGTCATCACTTATTCTGTCAGTGGTTTTTGCCAATCGGATTAAACAGCCTGTCAACATATGCTACTTCGCAACCGAAACGCTGTCTTAATTTTATGAATAGTTTACTTTTCATCGAAGAATGCCTTGATCCCTCGCTGGATAGCTTTAGCTATTCGCCTGGATCGAATAATTTACTGATCATCGAGTAACAAATCAACGATACCTATGTGCGGCAAAGGAATAGCACTGTACCATCACACCGCCTTCAGAGGTCAGCATACTGGTGAAACCAATTGCGCGGCACTCGATCAAACTTGCTCCCCGTTATAGTGCAGATCAATTTATTCAAATATAAACAACAACATCAACGCTAATCTCAACTCAGTCAAATTTTAAAACTCCAAGAAGGCATGGGGTGCGAATTTCCCCCATGGGATAGGCCCCGAGGAAGGACCCAATCTCCTGCATTTCACCCTATTCGCTCTAACACGCGGTTTCGCGGTATGTTGTAAGCAACTCCTCAAGCGCTTGACTGAAGGTCTTGCAACCAGAAACCAGATCCGCATGGACCTGCTCCAACGCGCCGTTGGGAAGCATCAGCAGTCCAGAGTATCCAAACCCTTCCTTCTCGAATACTTTCACCACCCTTCGCTCAAATTCCCCCAACCCCATGTCGGATACGGTCGCCTTGCTCGCGGATAAGTTAGAACCAGTATTCAAACCAATCCAATTCTCGGCATTTTCCTTTTTCTTTATTGTTTCTTTTATTGTTTCGGGTGCAGCCTGCTTCATGCTCGAGCGGCAAGGCGTTGCAGGTTTAAAGGCAGGGGTTTGCAGCCCATTATTCAAGTTTGTGCCCTTCTTCCTCCTGTTGGCCAACTGCTTCATCTGCTCCAACTCCTCCGGGGAAAATATCAGGAACTGGTTTCGCGCACGTCTGGATGACCGGTAGCGTTTAAGCGCTCCCCGTTTTTCCAACTCTTTGAACGCGCCTCGCACACCCCGCTCTGACAGACCGATCTCTTCCAAGAGACCAATAGCAGACGGATCACAGCGGCCTGTCTTTGGGTTTTGGCGATCCAACAGGCGCATCAACACCAAAAACCCAGATCGAGTTAACTGAGGCTGTTGTCGAACCCAATATTGGGCTACTTGCCATTTATTAAGAAGGTCCAAAGGCTTACGCTTGGTCATTAACATACCCCATGAACTCGGGAAAAAGCCCAAAAGTTTCAGAGAAACCAACACATTCAACAGTCGTTTTCATGAACGTGCCCCCTTAGCCCTTGGCTGGATTTGCTCTTTGGCGAGGAGCCAGGCCTCAATTGCGGCAGGTCGGTAGTACACTTTGCGACCTACCTTGATGAACGGTGGTCCAATGCGTTGGGCTCGCTCTCGTTGAACGGAACGTACGGAAACCCCTCGCTGCTCCGCGTAGTCAGTTTCAGAAATCAGGTCTCGAAATGTCATGAATAGCCTCATCTGGTTAATTGATGAGGTTTATGTCGCTCACTGTCGTAGGATCATTCGCTCCTGGATGATCCAACTTTCTTCGGGTTCGTGAGCGCGCGCTTGATGGTGATGGCACTTACCCCGTATTTCTCGCTGGTCAATCTTTGCATGTCCGCCCAGGAGAGGGAGGGGTTTTTCTTGTGCAGCGCGTCGACATACTGTTGCGCTTCTTTTCCATGTGTTTTCTCAAAGCTGGTGTCGGTGCGCATGTCATTGCCCTGTTTTCCACCCATGACCTGCTTTCGACCGGCGAGCGCCATGATTTCCGGGCGTTTTCCGGTCTTTTCTTCAACGCCCTGCCGCCAATAAAAGCGTTCCTGCAATTGACCGAGCATCACAGCACGCTCAATCAAATACTCCAAATCGGTCGAACCCTCTTCGATGGATATATCTTCTCGAAGGTTTTGCACATGAAAGTACTCTAGCAACCATTTGGCCGCGATATGCTCCATTGCGTCCTCATCATGAGAATTAGAAGCGATTAAAAGCTCTTTTGGATCAAGCGGATCTCCTATTCCAGATGAACTTAGCAAAGCTCGAAAACATTCTGCGACAAGCTCTCGCTGCTCATCAAAAGTCCGCCATTTAGCTGCCCAGTGCTCTATCAGGGCCTCCACTTCCTTTTTGGCATCTTCGCGTTCAAAGTCATATTGAAGCCGTGTCCGCTCCATCATTCCTACGCCGACCTTGATATTCTTAGGCATTTGAACGCGTCCCCATCACCGAGACCACATTGGGTCCAGCCAGGTCGCTCCCCTGCCCTGTAATGATGTGCTCCAACTGCTCCGCCCAAGTGATTAAAGCCTCTCGGCGCTCTGCATCGAAGCCGTGTTGATCATAGACAGCCACAATACCTGTCTTTGTATGACCGATCGTCAATTCTGCCACGTCGGGCCGCACACGACAGGCGGACAAGCCTGTCCTCATGGTCCGCCGCAGATCATGTGGCGTCCACCTGCCCCACGGTTTCACGTATTTTGTACCCAGAACCTCATGGTGACGATCTACTGCGCGGCAAAGGGCGGCATTGGAGATTGGAGATCCAACACGTGTTTCAAATAAATAGCCTCCCCAATCGGCCTTCCTTCGTTGATGCAGCCGCTCCAGCTCTGCTTTCGAATTCTCCAGAATCTCCAACGCCAAATCTGTCAAATAAACCGTATGAAACGTTTGTGTTTTGCCTCGGCGTTCAGCAGGGATGGTCCAGATCCGATCTTTGATTTCACATTTGTGAAGGCCAGCCACCTCTCCAGGTCTCTGCCCGGTCACCAAAACAAACTTCAACGCCAATGCCGTCAAACGGTGGAGACCACAAGTTTCTACATTTTCCCAAAATTTTCTGATTTCTTCGCCATCCAGCACGCGCGTGCGCGTGACGGGTTTAAGAGGATCACGCTTACCTTTGACCTTGATTGAAGACGGCTTGAGACCCGCAACGGGATTGGCAGGCAGATACTCCCGGTCTGTTGCGTAATCAAACATGCGTCGCGCGTAGAGCAACACCTGCGCTGCCGCACGAGGCGTTCCCTCAGCTTTTTCCTCTACAACTTCAATCACATCCCTTCGCCGCACATCACTCACTTTCAAACGACCAATCATAGGCAACAAATCGTTCTGAATGTATCCGCGAATTGCAGCCTCGCTTTTCAAACCAGTTGCGTGTTTCTCAAGCCATTCCCTTGCTAGATCGGACACCAGAGGTTCAGATCTTCGGCGTCGATCAGCTTCCAGAGGGTCCAGTCCAGAACTGATCTGCTGGACAAGATCTCGTGCTTCCTGCCGGGCGGCTTCTAAGGACCAGGTTGGCCAGTCACCAATTGTTTTGCGCCGCTTCCTCCCGTCGAATGTATAACTCAGGATAAATGCCCTGCCCCCGGCACAGGTAATCCGAAGACCAAACCCACGCGGTGCGTCCCTGTGGTCATCATAAATAAAACGCTGCCCACGTTCTGGAATGTGAGCCTTAGCAATCGATCCACTTCGACCGTCTGTCAATTTTGCCATGAACTATCCTGCTCGTACCAATGACGTCTAATTTCGATTTGTCACCGGATTTGTCACCAACTGAAACAGTTGTCAGTGTCATCAGATGACGCGAAGTGTCAACCGGCAAACAGCATATGTCATTGTAATGCTGACAATATCATGATACTCGCTGCCACGCCCCTACAATTTCATGGGCTTACAAATCCACTCAAAATCGCCTGTTAATCAATTGGTCGTAGGTTCGATCCCTACCGCCGGAGCCAACTTCCCCATAAGACTTTGATATATAAGGCTTCATGGGGAGTTTGGATTTCACTGCGGCACCGCAGTGTCCCACCACCGCAGGCAAAGTGATCCATCCGTTTCAACGAACGGAGAGAGATTTTGCAGACCCAACCCCACCTGTCCAAACGCGGCGACGTCTACCAATGGCGGCGCAAATCCCGAAGGTTTTCCACAGAAACCATCGATATCAAGCTCTCGCTGGGGACGACGGATCGCAATCGGGCGCTTATCTTAGCCCGAAAGGTCAGTGCCGAGAGTGATCAGATCATGGAACATATCGTCGAAAATCGCATCACGCCCGAACGCGGCCGGGCCTTTCTGGCCGCCGTGATCCGAAATGAACGCGCCAAGATCGATCAGCTCAAGCTGCTGGCCCGCGTCGACAGCCTCACTCCGGAAGACGACGCCCGCCACGATGCGGCCATGGCCGAAGCCTGGGACCGGATCGCCCAGAATGGGGTAAACCACCCCCCTGCCCCCGATGCGGATACGCTCGTGCAGGGCAACATCAGCCTCATCCAGCGCGACCTAGTCAGTCATCCGCGCCGCAAGGCCATCACAAACGTTTATCGGCAGCTATCCGGAGACGAGAGCTTGTCCGCAATGGAATTCGCGCAGGTTCTCGACCTCTACGTGTCCGGAAAAGCCAAAGCCTGGGCAGGCCAAGAGGACGGGGCTGATGCCGCGACGCAGATGGAACCTGCACCGGTGCAGACCGAACCTGTCGTGGCACAGGAGCTGCCCGTGGCAGCGCAGGTCGAAACCGTGGCACTTTCTCCCGATCCAGCCCTTCCGTCACCCAAGTTTCTTGACGTAGTGGACCGCATGAACGCGATCAAACGCACCGAAGGCATCGAAGAAAAGACCCTGCGCCAATACCAAAGCTTCGCCGCACTCTTCACCATGCTGACCGGGATCGACGACATCACACGCGTTCGCCAACCGGACGTCAAAGCGTTCCGCGCGGACCTCGCGAAGTTGCCTAAGAGCTGGGGCAAAAGCCCGAAAGATCAGGCAGCAACCCGCGAAGACGTCATGGCCAAATCAGCCACCCTGCCCGCCGACAAGGTCGGTCTGTCCGTCGGCACCGTGAACCGCCACCTTGAACATCTGAACCAGATCGCGGAATGGGCCCGTGACGAAGGACTTGCCATCGATCCGAACCTAAAACCGTCACGGCTAAGGAAGCGCGAAACTGTACGGGCGCGCGACAAACGGGATGCGTTTACGCTGGATCAGCTTCACAGGGTGTTCCTGAACCCCGTGTGGACGGGCTCGCGATCCGAATACCATCAAACCAATCCCGGACACACAATTTACAAGAACGGCATTTTTTGGTGCCCCCTCATCGGCGCGTTCACCGGTGCGCGACGCGAGGAAATCGCCGGACTAGCCCCCGCTGACATCATCCACAAGGACGGTATCTGGTGCTTTTCCATCGAGGATTCCGAGCTGCGCCGCGTCAAAAACCTGTCCTCACACCGGGGCGTCCCGATCCACCCGCAACTCATCGACCTCGGCTTCCTCGACCACGTCCAGAAGGCAAAAGACTCCGGACAACGTGGCCTCTTTCCGGAACTCTATGAGCCCGGAAACAACGCCTTCGGCCGCAAGGTTGGCCGTCGGATGCGCCAGGTTATCGATCTGGAACTGGGGGCCGAGGGATCAAACCTGTCATTCCACAGCCTACGCCATTACGTACAAAATGAACTGGACCATGCAGGGGTAGACGACAGGTTTGTCCGAGACATCGTCGGCCATGAAGGCATCGACATCCATGACAAAGTGTACCGCAAAGCTGCACTCATCAGGACACTTGCCAGCGCGATCTCAATGTTGCCGGAGGTTATTTTGAGCTGATTTTTCTTGCCGGGAGGGCGGATTCCAGACATTCTCTGCACGCGCAAAATGATCTCGCGAAAACCTCGGAAGCAGCCATTCCGACACATGAAGCTCGACAATTTGACTCAGATGACGGTTCCGAGCCCGAAGAAGACGAGCTAGGAATTTAGGCAAAACAAGTATGCCTGACGGCAAATTGCGGATTACAGTACCCCCAAGGAGTTCCGTGATGGCCGAAGACCTAAACCAGTTGAATATATTCGTTAATCTGATTGGTGGCGTGGCCTTGTTTCTTTTCGGCATGGATATAATGACCCGTGCCTTGAAGCAGGTCGCAGGTGCGTCAATGAAAGCGATACTGACACAAGTGACGAGCAATCGTTTTCGTGGCCTGCTCGCCGGCGCGTCTATTACTGCCGTTATCCAGTCGTCATCAATCACGAGTGTGCTGCTGGTGGGATTCGTATCTGCCGGGCTGATGACCACAGCACAGTCTGTTGCGATGATCTTGGGTGCCAATATCGGCACAACAATAACCGCACAGATCCTCGCGTTCAAAGTCACGGCTTTCGCGCTACCAATTTTTGCCGTGGGTTTCTTTGTTTCCGCACTAGCAAAGCAGAAAGCGACCCGTGAATACGGGCGCATCCTTCTTGGTATCGGCATGGTGTTTTTCGGGATGGCGATCATGTCAGAAGCAATGCGGCCCTTGCGCAGCTATCAGCCGTTCCTCGATTTTATGCTGAACCTCGATCATGTCCTTTTGGCAGCGATGGTTGGCGCCGGCTTCACCGCTTTAGTTCAATCGTCGTCAGCCACCACCGGAATTCTGATTGTGTTGGCTGGCCAGGGACTTATCGGTCTTGAAGCTGCGGTAGCGATCGCATTGGGCGCGAATGTCGGTACCTGTGTCACGGCTCTCCTCGCGGCGGTGGGAAGACCGAACGAAGCTTTGCGCACCGCGATGGTTCACACGCTGTTCAATGTTGTCGGAGTTCTGATCTGGATCGGATTTGTCGATCACTTGGCAAGCCTTGCTCGCGCTGTCTCATCCCCTCTCATTGAAGACGGTGCCAGTACAGTTCCTCGCCAACTGGCGAATGTGCATACCTTTTTCAACATTGTTAATGCGCTTCTTTTCATAGGCTTCACAAAACAGATCGCTCAATTTGTCGAATGGCTCATTCCTGACCGGCCGGAGGCTCTAGAGCCGAAATTCGCGCCAAAGCACCTTGACCCTAAATTTCTGGAGGTCCCAGCTATCGCGCTGGACGCAGCTCGGCTGGAAGTGCTGCAGCTCGGCCAGCTCGTACGTGACATGCTGGGCGCGGCGATCCCAACCGTAACATCCGGGAGCCCTCTTGATATCGACCGGTTGAAGGTGATGGACCGGCCCGTGGACCTGTTACATCGCGAAATCGTAGGCTACATGCGTCAGATCAGTCTCGCAAGCTTGCCAACTGATCAGGCCAGGCAGCTGATGGAGTTGTTAAGAATTGCAAATGATTTGGAACATATCGGTGATCATGTCGCCACGGGACTGGTCACCTCTGCACGAAAGCGGATCGATGAGAATGTGGTGATTAGCCCAGCAACAGCTTCGGTGCTCGAAGGATTGCATTCCGAGGTCATGGTGGCGCTCAATGGCGTTCTAATCGCATTGGAAGACCAGGACGCCAGCGCAGCCGTGACGGTGCGCGAGATGAAATCCAGATTCGTCGCGCTGGTCGAGGAGATTGCCGGACACGAGATTGAACGTCTCCGCGCTGATGAGCCAAAACGGCTGCACACCTACGCCCGCGAGATTGAATTGACGGAGACGCTGGAAGATATCTTTAAAATACTCCGACGCATCTCTCGGTCCGAAATTGCCATTTTCCAGTAAATATATCTGGATGTACGATCTGGCTGCCGGACCGAGCATTTGGCAATTGCTTACAAATCCGCTTTGTCCCGCGCTCCGGACATCGGATGACCATCCCGTTTCGCGCCAGCAGCGAAGGTCGGCTCTGACGGGCCGCGCCGCAGCATCATATAGGTCGGTCGAAGGTCCGGATGGGGCCGTTCCCAATAACGCCCGGCGGCAGAAGACTTCGCATGCTGCGCTTGTTCCAAGGTCGGCTATGAGCCCAACGTGGACTGGACACTGATGATAAGCGTGGCATCCGCCTTGCCCGAAAGTCGTGGGGCAACGGAGTGACGTGCAGTGCCGTCGCGAACTGCAGATTATGTCAGGTATGTGTTGAACCAAGCTATGGTTCGTTCCCACGCGAGCGTCGCTTTGGCTTCATCGTAACGTGGAGTGCTGTCATTGTGGAAACCATGGTTTGCGCCCTCGTAAATATGGGCCTCGTACACTTTATTGTTCGTTTTGAGCGCTGCTTCGAAATCCGGCCAGCCCGCATTAATTCGTTCGTCGAGTTCGCCCATCTGGATCAACAAGGGGGCCTCGATTTTTGATACATCTTCTGCGGCAGGCTGGCGTCCGTAAAACGGCACGCCCGCGGACAATTCCGGGTATGCAACTGCAATCGCGCTTACGACCCCGCCGCCATAACAGAAACCAACGGCTCCAACTTTTCCGGTGCTGTCATCACGTGAAAGGAGATGTTCAAATCCAGCAAAGAAATCGTTCATGAGTTCTGCGCGATCAACGGTGCGCTGAAGCTCTCGACCGTCGGCGTCGTTGCCCGGATATCCGCCAACCGAAGTCAAACCATCCGGAGCAAGCGCCATGAAGCCCGCCTTCGCCAAGCGTCTTGCGACATCTTCGATATAGGGGTTAAGGCCCCGGTTTTCGTGGATCACTAAGACAGCGGGCAAACGCCCTTCGGCTTTCGCCGGACGTACCAGATATCCACGAACATCACCGGTCCCGTTTGGCGACGGATACGTGATATAATCGGCATGAATATTCGGGTCGTTGAAGGACACCTGTTCAGCCAAGGCGTAATTTGGGCTGAGCATGTTCAAAAGCGCAGCAGCGGTTAAACTTCCAACCGCGAACTTGCCGGCGCGATCTAGGAACTCGCGTTTCGTTATCTTCCCATGAGCGTAGAAATCATAGAGATCCAATAGCTCTTGATCAAAGTCGTCTGCGGTCATGCGGCTCATGATATTCCTCCCGGTCAGCGTCCTTTGAATGTCGCCTGAATCAGGCGATCTGGCCTAATCAATTTTTCAATATCCGTCATTTGTGCAGAGCATCGCCAGTTTTCTAGGTGCCCTGCCGTTGCCAAAATGGAGGGTGTTCGGCAAAAACAGCATCACGAAACATTGAGCATGAAACGGCGCATTGGCCAGCGACCGGCTCTCGGCAACTTGTATGATCTGCTATAGTATAATGGTTCTGCGTCTGGTCTTGTTGGACAGCGCGACAGGAGAGAAAACGATATTGGAGCAGGTGCTATGCCCAACATTTTGTTTACCCGTAGATCTTTCGTTACTGCTGGTTGCATGGCTGCGGGGTTGGGATTTTCGGGCAGTCTTGCGCCGGCCAGAGCCAAAGGATTGGCTCCGACTCCCTCAATGCGGGGAGGCGCAAACAACTACCGCCCAGGCGCTCCGATTGTGGACCGGATCGGCAATGGCGGTTTTCTGATGCACGGGACCGTACGGCGCGCAGGTGACGGCATGCCGCTTGAGGGACAGCGTATTCAGATCTGGGCACACACAACTGAAGGGCACGAACGAGACTTGCGAAGCCACGGCGCAACGCTGACCGATGCCAACGGTGAGTTCCACCTGGAAATGCCACAAATCGTGCCTGCGTTTGGGCAGGCGCACGGCCACCTTGCCTATGACAGTGGTGCGTTTGAAACCGTCTACCTGCGTCCAGTGATGCCCAATTCGAAAGACACCACTCTCAGCGCCCACTTCGTGCTTCAACCCAAGTAATCTGATGGACACCAAAAACGTGAGCCCCACTCAACGTATTTTGGTTTGGGGCGTTCTTGCCACGGCAATTGTCGTTCCACTAGCCCTGTCGGCGTTAAGCCCGCTACTTGCGTGGCGCCAACCAATATACATCGCGGCTGGGTTCGCGGGTGTGTCTGCTATGGTACTTATGCTCCTACAGCCCTTGTTGGCGGGTGCCCATCTACCCGGGCTGCCGCCCCGGTGGGGGCGGTGGGTGCACCGCTTGGTCGGCGGCATTCTGGTTGCGACGATCATTGTCCACGTCGCAGGTCTTTGGATCACCAGTCCTCCAGACGTGATCGACGCGCTGCTTTTTCGTTCTCCCACACCGTTTTCCGTTTGGGGGGTTCTTGCTATGTGGGCGATATTCGGAGCCGCAGGTCTGGCAGCCTTTCGCAAGAGCTTGGGGCTAAGTCCGCGCAATTGGCGCCGCGTCCACACCGCCCTCATTACTGTTGCCGTGGCCAGTAGCGTCTTTCATGCCATGCTGATCGAAGGGACGATGGAGATCATCTCGAAATTCGGGCTTTGTGTTCTCGTCGTTGGAGCAACTGCGAAGACTGTGGCCGATCGCCGGGTCTGGAAAAACTAGCTGCGGCGCGACCCGAGTCATCCAAACCGATATGTCGGCTTCGTCCCGCATTGGAGCCATTCGGCATGCTGAAATGCTGCAGGATGCACGAATGTCTGGTCTGGGGAAGCTGCGCCGCAGCGCCCGACATTGTTGTGAATGACAGGTTGGGGCCGTCCCTGTCGGTCGACATTGTCCGAGACATAAAGATCGTGCTGCGGCGCGGAAGGCAGCTTGGAGCCCAGAGCCGACAAACATGTGGACCAGAGCATAGCCCTAGTTTTTCTGCCCACACTCTTGTCAAACGCGGACCGAAACGGTCGTTTCGAATTTTCGTTGCCAATTTATACCTTCGCGCAATAACTTGATCGGACGGCAAAGGTCCGGGGAGCAAGATGGACGCGCAAACAGACCCGCAACAAAACGTCACCGCAGCGATAATCGCGGGGTGCATAGTTGCGTTTGTCGGCTTTGGCTTCGCCGCGACATTCGGTGTCTTTCTGCGGCCAATGTCCGAAGACCTTGGATGGGGACGAGAGGTATTTTCGCTTTCCTTGGCCATTCAAGCGCTTTGCTGGGGGATAGCTCAGCCGTTGGCCGGAATGGTTGCAGACCGATATGGAACGGCGCGCGTGCTTGCCTTTGGTGCAATTGTCTCGGCGTTGGGCTTCTTTCTGCGAGGAGCACTTATTGACCCAGCTGTTTTCATCGCATCGGGCGTGATCGTCGGTGTAGGCACCGGCGCTTGCTCGTTCCCCGTTGTTATCGTGGCGCTGGGAAAAGTCGTAAGCGCACGGCAAAGGAGTTTCGTTCTTGGCCTGGGGACAGCTGCTGCATCGACCGGTATGTTCGTAGCAGCGCCCTTGTCCTCACTTCTCTTGGCATTGCTCGGGTGGCAAACGTCCATTCTGGTGATTGCCGCCAGCTT
>NZ_JAQIIO010000017.1 GCF_027891095.1 Aliiroseovarius salicola
AGGGGAATCTAAGAGCTCTCTTCGACGCGGTAATTTGACAGAATGCACCAACCGTTTTGATAGTTTTGCCACCGTATCGTGGGATTGGCACTGTCAGATAGCCCTGTCAGAAAATCAGCTTGAGACGGGCAGGGCGCTAAACTAGCGCCTCGCCATGTCCAGATCTCTAAGCCGAAAACCCGTTGTGACCCAACAGGGTCGAGGGCATTCGCCATTTCCTTGCAGCTTTCGCGGCTGCATTGGATTGATACATGAGATACTTCGGTTTTTGGGGAGCAGACGAGCGTGCGTGCCTAACGTATTGGTTTTACTTCGCACTAAGCGTCTGCTCCCGTGAGACGCAAATTACCGCTTCAGAGCAGATCCCTGATTTTTAACTGACATTGTGCTATGAACTGTAGGGTGGTGGGATGGACCAATGCGTGAAAGTCGGAAACTCGTTAGGCTTATGCCTGAACTTACAGCCTACACGACCAGCTTGACCCATAATCGGGTGGAGGCAGAGGGTATTGCTCAGGATGCCATCCTCCGCGCGCTTGAGGCACGATCAATTCCCAAAAATCTTTCCGAGTTACGCCCGTGGCTTTTCAGGGTTGCAAAGAATGTTTTCATCGACCGTAAGCGAAAAGAACGGGTTCGCCGGGAATATTCCAGAACCGAAGGACGTTTATCTGAAAACGTGATCAATCAGACCTCTAACACGGTGCAAGCGTTAATCGTGCGCCAAGCCTATTACGCACTGGGTTCTCGGGATCGTGAGATCCTGTGCTTGATCGACATTCTGGGATTAACCTATGCGCAAGCTGCGGAAGTTATTGATGTGCCAATTGGGACCATAATGAGCCGCGTCAGTCGAGCGCGACGTGCAATGAGAGAAAGAATGGACGACTTGAATGTTCATCCGATCAGGAAAAAAAGGTAACGACGAGGGCAATGACGACAGTGCTCGATCATGACTGGAAATTGCTCAACGCTTATGCGGATGGAGAGCTGACGCCTGAAGTTGAAGCCCAGGTGGCTGAGCGGTTGCGCGGGGAACCCCAGCTTGTCGCCGCGCTGGAAGAGATCCGTGAGACCAAGTCGGATCTGGCGCTTTTGCGTCCGCCTGTGACATCCGATCATGCGCATGGGCGGCCTCCCCGAACCCCGCGGTTGGCATTGCCGTTGACACTTGCTGCAGCATTTGTGGCTGGTGCGATTTTTGTGTCCCAGTTTATGTCTCAGGACTGGAGAAATGCGCCATCGGAACTTCATGCGAAGTTCTCTGCCAATAGTTACGTCCTGCCGGAAGAGATAAACCTGCCCGTCATCTCTACTGCGAGCTCAAATACAATTTCTGCGTTTGATCTGTCGTCGTCGCGCCTGACGCTTGTTGATGTGCAAATTTCTCGCCAAGCGAGGCGGGAAACAGTGGCGATGCATTATCGGGGGCGTAATGGGTGCCGTGTCACGGTGGTTGCTATGGAAGCTTCTGCAAAGGATCCCCTGCCACAGTCGGGGGAAATAAAGGGTCTGGCGGAAACATGGTCGGTTGAAGGGCTGCACTTTTTCCTATTGGCGAGCGGCATGGACACAAACAGGTTCCAGGCAATCGCGGCATTTGCCAAGGCTGAAAGCTTCCGGCTGACGGGGCGAGACAGACTTCGCATGGCGATGCGTGAGACAACCGATCAGGCGAAACCCTGCGCTTGATGTCAGGTCGTCGTCATTGGTTCGGGAAGTTCGGACGATCAAGCCCGTAGTTGGTTGCCAGATAATCAAGAACAAGAGAAAGGTCGGGCTCTTCGATTGGGCTCATCCCTTGTTCATCGACCATCCACTCCAACAGCTCTTCCCACCCGTCACGTGTCTGCCCCTGCTGGGCGACAATTCGTTCAGAATGGCAGGCTGTGCAGTAATCAAAAGTCTCTTCTCCTCCCTCGGCCAGAAACAGGATGCCTATATCCGGCGCTGCGTCTTCGGCTTCTCCGGCCACCGTTTCATCGGTATCACCGAACGCAATGGGGGTAGGGCTGTTTTGATTAAGATATGCGATTAAATCCGCGCGATCATTCTCCTTGGGCAGGCCGACAAATGCCATTTTGGTGCCCTTCACCTCGGCCTTTGGCTTTTTCAGAAAAGCGTCAAGCCTTTCCGGTGACCAGACGCCGCCATGGGCTTTGAGTGCATCGGAGTATTTGAACCCTTCAAACGATGCCACCTCGCGGCCCACGATTGCCCAAAGGTTTGGCCCGGTTCTCTTTTTCCCATCCTGTTCCACCGTGTGGCAGGCTTTGCATTTCCGAAATATGCTTTCTCCCTTGTCTGCTGACGCTGACGCCAGACGGGCGTCGATCTCAGTGTCTGCAACTGCCAGGGCAGGCAGAAGAAAATGGATAACGGCCAGGCCGCCCGATATTTGCTTGATCATGAGCACTCTCGATTTGGATTTCCGATCTAGAGATGATCGACGCGCCACTGTCGGTGCGCCGATCTGCCTGTGGTGGCTTTATGAAACACGCACCGCGACGCGGTGCATGGTGTTGTTCAGATACCCCTTCGGGTTCCAATCGATCGCATGAGGTTGCATCTCGCCCTCACTGTCGGTCGCACGCGCCCAGATTTCGTAATATCCTGCGGCTGGCAGTTCGACAGATGCACGGAAATTTTGCCACGCGCCGTGATTCACAGGTGCATCCAGTTCAGCGGGCATCCAGCTTGCGCCGAAGTCATAGGAAATATCGACCGACGCAATGGTGCGATCACCCGACCATGCGTGTCCGCGAACCTCCATTGACCGGCCACCTTCTGACCCATTCGCCGGGTTGGTAATCAGCGACTTCACAGGCATCCGTTCGATAATGACGAAATCCTCTGTTTCGACTTTTTCGCCGGGTTCCACCGGACGGTTCGGACGCCGATAGGCAGTGCCAGTCATCTTTGGTCCGTCATGCACGATGTCGCGCAGATAGATCCTCTCCAGCCATTTCTGTGAACAAGATCCCGGCCAGCCAGGTACAACCAAGCGCAGCGGCGCGCCGTTCATCGGGTGCAGATCCTCACCGTTTTGGGCAAAGGCGATCAGGATATTGTCGGTCAATGCCTTGGCAATTGGTAACCCGCGAGACAGTGACAGTTTGCCCTCTTCACCAGAAAGGTGGCTATCTGCGCCGACATGCGCGGTGTAGACAGCGCTCGATTGCACGCCACCTGCTTCCAGAACATCTTTCAACCGCACACCGGTCCATTCGGAACAGGCAACGGCACCATAGGTCCATTGGTTGCCTTTGGCGGGCGGGTTGAAGAAGGCGCGCCCATTGCCACCACATTCGATTGTCAATGCGCGGGTGACCACTTCGAACTTGGATTTCAGATCCGCGATGGAATAGGTCATCGGGTTGTCGACCAACCCATCCACATTCAAAGTCCAGCTGTCCATCATCATGTCTGCCGGAGGTATCCCGTTATTCCGAATGAAGTGCCGCACCGTAGGCGTAATGGCGTCATCCAGAAGATGGGGTGGTGTTTCCGCGTTGACGGGCCTGTCGTTCAACAACGTCAATCCATCTTTGCCGGCTAGTACGTCTTCGCTAGCAAATGCAGCGGGGATCAACCCAGCGGGCATGTTCTTGTGAAATGGTATGGTCGCACCCACCATGGCCGACATTGTTGCCAGACCCGCCCCTTTCAAAAAACCGCGGCGGTTGGAATGGCTCACGCGGCCGAAAAACCGTCGGTCGGCCTTTTCGGGGTCGCGAGCGAAATATTCATGAATATCCGGCGCATCCTTATTGTGGATTTCGTCCTTAGACATGGTTACCTCCCTTTTTTGGTTACTTTAAGTAACAACGTGGAAGGCATCCGTTTTATTCCGGAAATGCCAGATCTCTGGGCCTTTGACCATCAAGCATGACCACAGCAATCGCTTTCATGAAGACTTGGAACGGCGGTGTCAGCAGAAGCCAGTTTGAGGCGGGCAGGGCACCGACATAGCGTCCCGCCTCGCCTAGGCAGCGGCTTCGGAGGGCAGGAACGGATCATAGGCAAAGACACTGACTCCAAAGATCTGGGCGCGTATCGCAATGGCTTGTCCGATCTTGCCAAGCGAAACGACGCACATTATGCGCGCGCTTGTCTCTACGCTGTCAGTGTATGAGGTGATCCAAATCTGTGACTTTCGTCAGGCCATCTAAACCGCTTCTTTAGAGTTGGCCGCACGAAGAGACCCCAAGGTCTTGCAGTAGATATGGACAGGATTGTCCAGAAGATGATGGCCAGAAAAAGTGCGGATGATGAGAATGCCTATGTTGCGCTTGATGACGAAATCCATCCAATCAAATTCGAACATGTTGCAAATCGGTGAGGCGAGTTGGGAATTGTCTGAGATAACTGCAAAAGAAAAACGTTCTTCAATGATGCCTCAGTCGGGATCATAGACATAGCCAATACCGCGGACGGTTCTGATGATCTGTGGCTTTTGTGGATTAGGTTCGATTTTGCGGCGCAGTCGAGAAATTCGAATGTCGATGCTTCGATCAAAGGGGTCCCATGATCTGTCATGAGCCTGTTCGAGAATCTGATCGCGGTTCAGAACCCGCCCTCGGTTCCTGGCGAAAAGGCTCAGAAGATTGAATTCCATTGCCGTGAGCGGAATTTCGTCCCCATCTTCAGTCTGTAATTTGGCAGCGTTCAAGTTTAAGGTGTAGGCACCAAAACGGGCCGTATCTGGCATGTCTTCCGGTGTGTCCTGACTTACAGGTTTGCTTTCCCGGCGCAAGACCGCTTTTATGCGGGCTTCCAGCTCTCGCAAATCAACCGGTTTGGCAAGGTAATCATCTGCCCCCATCTCCAGCCCAACAATCTTGTCGATCACCTCTCCTGCGGCGGTCAGCATGACAACGGGGACCTGATTGTCGACTCTGAGGGATCGCAAAATTGTCAGGCCGTCATCACCCGGCAAGTTAATATCCAGCAGTATTAGATCCACATTGGTCTTATCCAGCGCTGCGTGAAGCTCGTCACTGTTGCCGGCTGGAACCACGTCGAAACCACGTTTGGACAAATACTCCTGAAGCATTTCGCGTATGTCTCGTTCGTCATCGCAAACAAGGATTGTCGTTGCTGTGGTCATCGGTTCACCTGTTCTGCTTTGGCCAGTATGTCAGTTACAAATGTACGCAGCTCTTTGGGTGATAAGGGTTTTTCCACATAAGGGCGGTTTGCGATGGCGAGAAAGCTCTGCGAAGAATGCCCCATTGTATCACCAGTGATAAAGCCTGTCTTATCGATCATTGCAGGAAATTCCTGCGTGATGGCATCAAAAAAGCCGCGGCCATCGACGTCTGGCATGTTCAGATCACTCAGGATCAAGCCGTAGTTGTGGGTTCGCAGGCTCTCCAATGCGTCATCGGCATGGGTGAACACATCCACTTGATATCCGCTACGAGACAGTATCTCGGCGTTAAGTTCCGCAACATCTTCTTCGTCGTCCACGATCAGGATCCGGATATCAGGTGCAGTGGTTTCCCCTTTCGGAATATCGGCGGGTGTTTGTGCATTGGGGGAGTTGAGAGGGAGGAGGATTTGGAACAATGAACCACCGTTTGCGCCTGTTTCAATTGAAATCTGACCATTATGAGATTGGATGATGCGGTGACAAATCGCGAGGCCCATGCCCGTGCCTTGTCCCACCTCTCTGGTGGTGAAGAAAGGTTCGAATACCCGACCGCGAGATTTTTCGGGAATTCCCGGTCCGTCGTCTTCGACGGTAATCATGACACCTGACTGGTCCGGTGCCTTTTGGGTTTTTACTGTAATCTGTTGCCCTTTTCCGCTTTCCCGCATGGCCTGTTCAGCATTGAGGATCATGTTGATGAAGACCTGAGTGATCTGATCCGGGTCGGCACTGATCATCGGAAGGTCTTGAGCCAGCTGGTAGCTCACCGAAATCCCGTCTTCTATGTCACCATATTTAGCGACATCAACGGCAGTTTGCAGAACCTCGTTTATGTCGAGATCCTGCATTTTGGCAGGCTTCTGGCGGGCCATAGTCAGAAAAGTTTTCACGATTCTAGCACAACGTTCGGCGGCATTGCTGATCTTCTCAACCTGCCGCAATGTTTCTGGGTCCGCACAATCTTCGCGAAGCATCAGGGAATGGCCAACAACCACCGACAGCGGATTATTCAGCTCATGGGCCACACCCGCCAAAAGTTCACCCATCGCCAACAGTTTTTCGTTCTGGTACAGCTGCTCTTGCTGACGCGAGAGCTCTTCCTCGATCTGGATTTGATCGGTCAGATCTCGGGTATGAGATACGATGACCTGCTCACCATTATAATCGATCAGCCGAGCGGAAACCGCCCCCCAGAACATTTCGTTCTTTGCGTTCAGATATTCTGCTTTGAACTCATTTACGAACCCGTCACGCCTGAGTTGCTCAAGATATCTTTTGCGCGTGCCCGGCCTGGCGTAAAATCTCTTGGCAGTGTCTGAAGGACCAAAGAGGGTGATTGTTTCGGGGCTGCTGAACATGACCTCTCCGGATGCGGCTCGGGTCATTTGGATGGGGGTTGGGCAAGCCTCAAGCACGCGGCGGATCATTGCTTCGCGTTCTTGCCGCTCGCTCAGATCCATGATTGCCGTCACCACGTATTCATCGCCCTCAAAACTGACCAGCCGCCCCCATGAGGTAGACGCGCATGATATGCCCTGAGCGTTAACCAATGTGATGTGGTAGTCGTCGACCCTTCCGTTTCGAACCAAAGCATCAATGTATTGGTTGCGATCATTGGGATCTACGTAGTGCTGAAGCGCATTTTGGGTGTTTCCGAAAAAGCTCACTGCTTCCGGGGATCGGTATAATATTTTACCGTCAACAAGCCGCGCCATGACAACGGCCAAGGGGCTGGTTTCCAGAACTGTTCGCAGGATATTTTCCTGCTCTCGTACCGCGGCCTCGGTTTTTCTGCGCTGCGTTACATCAGAGCAGACAACCACAAATCCCCCAAGGCTGGTCGCACTGAACTGAGCCTGGCAGATCACCCCATTCGCCAGTTCAGTTTCGATTGTCTGGTTCAACGGAAATTCATCATTCAAGCGATTGTCGATCCATAGTTCAGGATTTGGCAGGGCATCGGCAAACTGACCGCGCTTTGCTCCGGCGATCAGCAGGTCACGCCATACCACCCCTGGTGCGATCAGATCTTCGACAAGGGGAAATAGTTTAGCGAATTTCTGGTTGTGCGTGACGAGCTTGCGATCAATGTCGAATACAGCGATCCCTTCGGCAAGCGCTTCGATGGCATCATAAAGCAGATCTGCTGCTGCAAGGTCTCGTGTCGATGAATGTGGCTGTTTACTCGTCATGAGTAATTTGTAGCGGTGGAAAGTTTCAACTGCTTTTCAGTTGAAGGCAGAATTGTTTCAATTGTTTCTAGCTTCAAAGGGTTTGATCAGGGGTTTGTGCCCTAAGTCATTGAAAGTGTCATATTTTGATTGTTGGGGTGAATTGACCAGGCGGTTTCCTAACTGAAACATACTAACCTCTGTCACGACAACAAACTGCAACTTGGAACAGTCAGAAAAGCTTCATCAATCCCATAGCTGCCCATTTGGGCTTAAAGGACAAAAGAGATGAAGCACGTTTGTAACTCTATATTGGACACCATTGGAAACACGCCTGTCGTCAAAATCAATAAATTGGCGCCTGAGGGTGTGGAAATTTTTGTAAAGCTCGAAGCATTTAACCCGATGGGGTCGGTAAAGGACCGCCTGGCTCTTGGTGTAATAGAAGCCGCCGAACGCGATGGCTCGCTCAAGCCAGGTCAAACGATTGTCGAAGCCACCAGCGGAAACACCGGCATTGGGCTGGCTATGGTCTGCGCGCAGAAAGGCTATCCTCTGGTGGTTACGATGGCTGAAAGTTTCAGTGTCGAACGGCGAAAGCTGATGCGGTTTCTTGGCGCCAAAGTTGTGCTGACACCTGCGGCCGAAAAAGGCAGCGGCATGGTGGCAAAGGCACGAGAGCTGGCCGAGACCCATGGTTGGTTCATGTCCCGCCAATTTGAAAACCCAGCCAACGCCGAGACGCACAGCAAGACAACTGCGCGAGAGATACTGCATACATTTGGCGCTGACGGGCTTGATTACTGGGTGACGGGCTTTGGGACAGGCGGAACATTGACCGGAGTGTCACGCGTATTGAAGTCACTTAGCCCGAAAACCAAAGTCATCGCCGCCGAGCCGGACAATGCCCCATTGCTTGGAAGCGGCAAGGTACAAGCGTTTAAGGCTGACGGTAGTGCTGCTGAAAGTCACCCGGAGTTTCGCCCGCACCCGATGCAAGGCTGGTCACCTGATTTTATCTCTGATCTGGCCAACCAGGCCATCGAAGGGAAGCTCATAGATCAGGTTCAGCCTGTGGCAGGGGCAGATGCGATTTCGTGGGCAAAAGCACTTGCTCGGCAGGAAGGTATTTTTTGCGGGATCACCGGTGGCGCAACATTTGCAGCCGCGCTGGAAGTCGCAAAGACAGCTCCAAAAGGATCAAAAATTCTGGCGATGTTGCCCGATACGGGTGAACGTTACATGTCGACACCCCTGTTTGAAGATATTTCCGAGGATATGACCGCCGAAGAACAGGCGCTGTCCAAGTCTACGAAAAAAGCCAGGTTTGATATTCCTGTTCCTGTGGCCGCGGCTGATGCCAGCCATGCGGTGCGACCCGATGCAGTTGATGCCGCAAAGCGGATCATCGCGGATCATCCGGTGGTGCTCTTTTCGCTCGAATGGTGCGAGTTCAGTTGGTCCGTGCGCAATTTCTTTGCTGCTGCTGGGATCGATTATGAGGACGTCGCCCTTGATAGCGTCGCGTATCAAAGGAATGGTCAGGGCACTGAGTTGCGTGCCGCTCTTCGCACGATGACCGGAGTGCCGACAATTCCTCAGATCTTCGTGAATGGCGAACATGTCGGGGGCGCGACCGAAACGTTCGACGCGTTCAATGACGGCAGCTTGCAGGACCGCTTGAAAAGCTCTGGTTTGCCCGAAGTCACCGCAATCAATGCCAACGCTTATTCCTTCCTGCCAAAATGGATCCATCCAAGATGAAACACGCCTATGACTTTCCAACCACGACCAACCCCTTGGATATGGCTGCGGCTTATGCGGGAACGTATCGTGACAACAAAACAAATCTACACCCGACGGCGACGCTGGCTGAACTGCGTGACGCGTTCGGAGGGGACCTTCCTGAGACCGGACAGTCAGGAGAGAAAGTGATCTCTGATCTGATCAGGGCAGCGGAACCGGGGCTTGTCGGCACGACACAGCCGGGGTTCTACTCCTGGGTCATGGGCGGGTCTCACAAGACCGGTGTCGCAGCGGATTGGCTGGCGTCGATCTGGGGGCAAAATGCCGGGATCTACCAATGTGCGCCGGCCGCATCCACCGCGGAAGAGGTTGCCTGCGGCTGGCTTCTCGATGTGCTTGATCTGCCGCGCGACGCATCAGTAGGCGTAACCACAGGGGCAACCATGGCTGGTTTCATTGGCCTTGCGGCGGCGCGTGACGAAGTGCTGCGGCGGGCCGGGCATGACATCTCGAAAGACGGTTTGCAATCTGCCCCGCCGATCACCGTATTCGTGTCAGAGGACACCCATGTCTCCAACATGGCCGCGCTGCGGTATCTGGGATTTGGAAGTCGTAATATCGAACGCATCCCAGCCGACGATCAGGGGCGAATTGTTGTTTCAGATCTTGCCTTTCGGATGAATAAGATCCGCGGCCCAAAGATCATGATCGCAACCGCTGGGCATATCAATTCAGGTGCCTTCGACAACTTTGATGCTCTGGCTGAACTGGCCGAGGAACATGATGCCTGGTTGCACGTTGACGCCGCTTTCGGACTTTGGGCACGTGCCAGTCTGGTAACCCGCTCTTTGACCCATGGTATCGAGCGCGCTGACAGCTGGTCGACTGATGGTCACAAATGGCTGCAAATCCCATTTGATTCCGGCTTTGCAATCGTGAAAAACAAGGAAGCCCATCGTCGTGCAATGGATATCTCTGCGAGCTATCTGACTGCAACACCTGATGACGGGCGCACAGCGACACATTACAATCCCGAGCTGTCCCGTCGCGCCCGTGGATTTTCCATTTGGGCGACGTTCAAGGCACTTGGCCGGAAAGGTGTCAGTGACATGGTGCGCAACCATTGTGACTGCGCCAGCCTACTTGCCTACAAGCTCGAACGCGTGCCCGGCGTGGTTATCCATAATGATGTGGTTCTCAATCAACTGGTGATGTCGTTTGACCGGGGAATGGGTGTTGAAGACACGAACCGGATGACATTGAAAATGGAGGCTGCGCTGAATGCTGATGGCAAACATTTCCTCCGAACTGCGGTCTGGAAAGGTCGGACGGTGCTCAGGGTGTCGATCATCAATGCACAAACCGGACCAGATCATATTCAGACCCTGGCCGCTAAAATCAATGAGTGCTGGCGCCAGCTTCGGACCTAGCTGAGCAATCTTCGCCTTAAGCGGACATATCGAAACAGACACCTCGCGGGATCTCTCTCGCGGGGTTTTTGGTTTTGAGGGGGCGGTGAAACTGAATGTCTATGTGCCTGAAACACATGAAACACTGAACTGTTTATCTCGACCAAAGCCTGAAACAGGGATTGCGTAAAACATCTTTATACCCACCCAGCGGCCATCCGGCCGGATCGAAACCAAGACAGGAAATGAACATGGAACACGTTGCTCAGAAAAACCGCAAACTCAAAGCCACCCGTAACAAATCAAAATCTATCGTGTCGCGTATGGCTCGTATCCCGAGTGTTGTACCGAGCAAACGTGATGGTTGGATCCTGTAATCAAACGAAATGGAGAAGAACAATGGCCCGCTTTAAGAAAAGTAATGAAACCGCAGCCGCCCAGATCGAATACATGCAAAAGCGCAAAACGCGCAGACCCTCTGCACCGGAAAAACAGAAGTCGTATTTCGAACGCATCGGCTTTGACGCTGCGATGATCTGAGTGCTGGCCTGCCCCCGGTTCTTTCGTATCCGCCGGCAGGCATCGATGGCTCAAATATCGTTATCGAGAGCAATCTGGTGTGATGCGCAATCCTCCGGGGAGTAACGATACGGTGGTCGAACTTCACATTTAGTAAGCTCATGAGCCCACCTGAACGCCACCCGCCGCGACGTTGACCCAGATGTGCAATCCTGCTTAACTCGTGAAATATTACCTGTTTTTTTGTCTTATCTACCTGTGACTTGTACCAAAGTACATTGGGGGACTTCATGGAGAAAACACTATTTGAAAAGTATGGGGGATTTTCTGCAATCAGCAAGATCGTCCTGACCTTTTATGATCGGATGATTGATGACGAACTCGTTGGTCCGTTTTTCGACGATGTGGATCTGTCGAGGCTGATTGACCATCAGAACAAGTTTGTCACATCGCTGATGGGTGGTCCTGCGTCCTTTTCTGATACGCATATCGAAAGGGTTCATCGCAATATGACCATTGAAGACCGTCACCTTGACCGTTTGAAAGAGATCATGGCGCAAACGCTCTCGGATTTTGATGTGGAAAGCGAAGACATTGAAACGATCCTTGACGGATTTGAACAACGTCGGGCCATTCTGGTTGAGAAGCCAAATGTCAATTGAAGCCATCAATGAACAACTGTTACGCGCCATCGGTGTTGGTGTCGCCCTGATTGATCTGGAGGCCCTGTCCCTTCAATTCAGGAACGACACCTTTGTCGAGTGGTTCGGAGACAATGATCCTGATGTCAAATTGACGGATCTGTTTCCTGAACTCGATGGCCAAATGCTGCTCGCCGAAATGGATGTTGGTGGGCGATTTGCGACGGAAACGTCATTCAAGCTGCGTCGACGCAAAATGACCGTCGCTATGGAATTTAACAGGACTTCTGATGACGGGCAGAAGATTGCCGTTCTGGTCTGTCAGAACATTACCCGCATCAAGGAATTGGAATCGATGATTGATTCCTATTCGATGATGGTCGAGCGCAATACTCATGAGATCAAACGCGAGAAAGAGCAGGTCGAAAAACTGCTGCTCAACATGATGCCGCGCGCCGCCTATGAAGAATATAAGACTTTTGGTGTTGTTTCGCCGAGGGTGTTTGAACCTGTCTCGGTTTTGGCGCTTGATTTCGTCGGCTTCGATGAACAGCTGTCCAGACATGAACCCGGCGTGATCGTAAGTGAACTGAACGACGTATACAGTGCCTTTGATCGGATCGGGGCACAGTTTGGATGCCAAAGAATACGCACCAATGGCGACAGCTACGTTGCGGTCTCCGGTGTTCCCGATCCAAATCAGGATCATGCCATTTCCATTGCCAATTCAGGCGTTCGTTTCTTGCGATATTTGGCGCAGCGCAACGAGTCCCACCCGATCCAATGGGCCGCAAGGATTGGTGTGGCAACAGGATCGGTGATCGGATCGGTCGTCGGGAGTCAGAACTATATCTACGATGTCTTTGGCCCCGCCGTATCAAATGCATTGGCATATCGAGCGAGCGCAGACGCAATGTCGATTGCCTCTGACGGTGACTTTGCCAAGTTGGTAAGCGGCAAATTCCAACACCGGCCATTTACAGAGTCTGAAAGTCTGGGTGCGATCATGGAAATGCCGGTTGCGGGGCAAACGGCAGGCTAGGATCTTATGACCTCATCAGAAAACAGCTTGTCCCAGGTTGCCGATGGTTCCGCACTGAATGACATTGTGGAGTTTCTGGAACAAGGAGTCGCGGTTTTTGATGCAGAGGCAAATCTTTCTTTGGCGAATTCTACATTCTGCGCCATGTATCCAGCGTTGTCGGATATTCTCAGGCCAGGCACGCCCTGGAGCATTTTCCTTCGAGAGGCCGTCAACCGGGGGGCCATGCCTCTGTTGACCAGCCAACAATTGGAATTGATGGAAGCCAATTTCGATGGGGCACAGGGGACCACCGATATCGTCGAGATGCCGTCATCACAGGGGCGAAGTGCAGTCCTGAGATTTGGGCCGCTATCAGATGGCGGTTTTGTTTTGACCCAGTCGATACGAATGGATGAAGCCTCCGGAAATGATGCAGCTCGCGAAGCCGAATTGCTGCTTAGAAAGGTGCTCGAAGCATGCCCGGCTAGTTTGACAATGTCTCGGGTGGCTGATGGTCAGGTCATCTATCGCTCTCCTGCGGCCACCGAACTTCTTGGCACGGCAAAAAGCAGTTTTGCACATTTTGCGCAGGTCGAGGAGCGGGCCGATTTTGTCACGCTTCTTCTGCCCGACGCAAAAGTCGACAATCTGCGTGTCACTTGCTTGCGGCCTGATGGCGAAGCATTCCCGGCAGTGATTTCCGCAAGGTTGATCGATTATCGTGGAGAAGATGTCATTGTTGCCAGTATTGAAGATCTGACCACAGAGCTGGCCGTTCAAGATGAACTTGACCGACAAAAGGAACGGCTTTTCCAGTCCGAAAAGTTGTCCGCTCTCGGAGAGCTCCTCGCGGGGATTGCCCATGAATTGAACAACCCCTTGTCGATTATCGTTGGCAACACGGACATTTTGCAGGAGGAGCTTGAAAGCTCTCCTCATGAGCAGCGTATTGATAAAATTTCGCAGGCAGCGTATCGCTGTGTTCGAATTATCCGGTCGTTCCTTTCATTGGCCCGCCAAGAGAGGTTGGATTTGCAACCCTTGGATCCAGCCAGGATTATCCGGGCCGCCGCTGACGCTGTTTCGGTGGACCTGAAAGCGGCAAAGGTTCAATTGCAGCATGGCTGTTCCCAAAGCTACCCCGAAATCCTCGCGGATGAAGTCCAGCTCACTCAGGTGCTTATCAACCTGCTCACAAATGCCATTCACGCTATTCAGGAAACCGGAACGGGTAATCAGATAGATCTGAACTGCACCCAAAAGCGCAAGATGTTTATCTTGCGCATTACTGACAATGGTCCGGGTGTCGACGAGGCAATCAAGAAGCGCATATTCGACCCGCTTTTCACAACCAAGGATGCGGGAAAAGGAACCGGTGTAGGGCTCGCATTTTGCCAGCGTATTTTGTTGGCTCACAAAGGTCAGATCAGGTTGGAAAGCGCCGGATTGGGCAATGGGGCAAGCTTTGTCCTTGAGGTTCCGCTTGCCCATCCCTGAACTTCTTAAACGTGCTTTTACACCGGGGTGGTGGATTGGAGATCTTTGATCCCAAACACGGCCGCTTTTATTCTGCGGCAATAGAAACTCGCTTTGCGCCCTGAAGCGTGGCCTGTTCGAGCTTCATGCACTGGTGCAGCTTCATGTGTTGTTCTTTCAACTGCTCAGGGCTCAGATCCAAAGCAGCAATTTTACGGGTGATTTCGAACAAAGGCCGTGAAATCTCGTTTCGTTCTTGCTGATAAGATACCGGGTAGGCAGGAGAGTAAGCCAGGGCGTGTGCCAGCCGATGCGCGTCCAGAAATGCGTCGGTAATTCCATGTGCGGTCGACGGGTCTTTGAAATATCCAGCATCCCCGACAAGCGCCCATCCGGGGCCTGCGCATTCGCGCATGTGCCCAGCGGCACCGCCAAATCGGCGCAGCCGCCCGCGCTGAGGGTTCGAGAGCAGTGTCTCTGCCAGTTCCGGATCACTTTGTGCAATGACGCCCGTCATGCCACCAATCGGGTCAGCTGAAAAAGTTGCGTTGAAAACGTCCGGGCGGGTTGCGGCAAATACACAGTGGGCCCCGTCATTTGTGGGAATAGCACCCGAGAAGTTTTGGTCGCCAAAGAACCAGCGATAGCCATCATTTGGGATGCCATCAAAGTACCCGTAAAGAACGGCACATCGCTCGGGCCCTTCGGCTTGCAGATTGGCGCCCACATTTGTTGCAACAGAGGACTGACGCCCATCCGCGCCGATCAATACCGTGCTGGAAACGGATTCCATGGTGCCATCGGGCGTTCTCAGAACAGCCCCGCGCACATGTCCATTCGTGTCCATGATGGCGGTATCAAAGGTCGTGCCGACATGAAATTCGGCGCCAAATTCGACAGCTTTATCAACAAGGATCTGGTCGAGAATGCCACGGCGCGGTGCGTAAAGCCCTTTGATTTCTCCGTCTGGTTTGATCGAGACCGGAATTTTCTCAGTGCCGTAGTAGAAGTTTGTCGTCGTTATCATTGGGGCACCAGAATTGATGACATCGCCGAGAACGCCCCAGTCATGCATGAGGGATATGGCCGGACGCATAAGGGCATGTGTCGAAAGAGTGTCGTTGGATGGCAGATCTCGGTCGATCAACAGGACACGGGCACCCATTTGGGCCAATTGCAACGCAGTTGCCGCACCGGCGCAACGCGCGCCCACGATAATGGCGTCATAATGTTTAAGTGAGAAATATGTGTTGGTCATGATACTTGTCCCTTAGGCGGCCAGGCGCTGGCCGAGATGTGTTTCAAGATGCGAGGCGAGATCGCGGGCATCATCCCCGGCGCCGTCGATGAAGGTCGATTTGCGGCGTCGCAGGAAAGGCAGCCCCATGACATAGAGACCATCCGAGATGATCCCCCCGTGATGAAGGACACGTCCTTTGCGATCGAAGACCGGCAATTTCAGCCAGCTATGATCCGGGCGGTAACCGGTGGCCCAGATCACAGCCCCAAAACCTTCTTGTTTCAGGTCGATATAAAGGCGTGGGGCTTTTGGCAGGCGGGTGGGAAGCAGGCGATAGGGCTGATCAATTGCCTGATCCATCCCCATGTCCAGCGCCCAGTCGTCAAAACCTTGCAACAGGCGGTTCAACTTCAAATCCGCCGCCTTGCAAAGGTTGGGCAGTGAGCCGGAAAAATATGCCCGACCATCACGGATGGCCGCCATTCGTCCGACAAGTTCAATCCCGCCGTCTTGCAGGTTATTCAGGTCGAGGGGATTGTCCCCGCTCGCGCCCGTCAACTGAAGTGACGGCAGGCCCCTTTGACGCTCGAGGTCGTCCACCTCGTCAAACTTTGCGCCCCAGCGACCAGTGATTTCCATCCACTTGAGGATATCCGCGCCTCGGTAGTCGCGTGGCACGCGAAGGTGCTCTCCGACGGCAAGTACGACCTGTCGTCCAGAGGCTTGAATTTCTCGTGCAATTTGAGTGCCTGATGCCGACGCTCCGACAACTAGGATCTTGCCGGGGGGCAAGCCCTGTGGGCTCTTGTAGTCCAGCGGGGTCAATTCTGTGATGTCAGCGGGCAGGGGCTCATCAAACCGGGGGCGGCTGGCCTTTGAGGTCGCTCCGGTTGCAAGCACAACGCTTGCGCATTGGATTGCGCCCTGATCGGTCTGGACCTGATACCCGGATCCCCTGCGGGTCACGCCGAGCACCGTAGTCTCGCTCATGATTGGAGCGCTGATCTTTGCTGCAAAGCAATCGATATTCCGGATCAACTCCTGGACTGACATATAACCATCCAGGTCTTTGCCCGAATAGGCGGCCCCCGGAAGGCCATTCATCCAATTTGGGGTCAGCAGGCGCAGGGAATCCCAACGCTCCGTGCGCCAGCTGTTTGCAATATTGCCGCGTTCGAGAACCAGATGGTCCACGCCACGCTGAGTAAGCTCGCGGCTCATGGCGAGCCCGGACTGGCCGGCGCCGATGATGACGGTCGTGGTACGTTTCATGACACTCGCTCCTTTTTTTGTTTATGTGCGCCGCTCAGGCGACTGTGACTTCGACGTTGGTGGGATTGGTGATGATGTCGAAAACGGCCGAACGTTTTTGCGACTGGGCAACCAGCGCTGCGATGTCTTCGGGCGAAGCATCTGCGTCGATTTCAAAACGAACCCGAATGGCCGAGAAACCGTTACGCACATCCGCATCGACACCGAGGATCCCATAAAGATCCATGTCGCCTTCGACATAGGCTTTGACGGAGTGCAGCTGAATTCCACGGTGCTGGGCAATGGCAGCGACACCACCGGTCAGACAGCTCGCCAATCCTGACAGAACGATCTCGACAGGGGTCGGGCCGTTGTCTTCGGCAGCAAACTGAGCCGGGTGGTCCGCATCAATGGTGAAGGCTTCACGGTGCAACTGCTCTTCTCCAAGGCCAAAGAAACCTTCGACAGTTGAGCGGCTGTGCGCACCGTTTTGCCACTCACACAACGAGCGCCAGGTGAATTGCGCAGCTGCGGGGGCTTCGGACAGGGCTTCACGAGCTCCGAGAAGCGCTTCGACATTTACACCATTATCGACGGTCTGTATTTCAGTTTGGATATTCATTGTTACATTTCCTTTAGGTTGGTTGGGGTTGGGTTGAGGTTGAGGGAAAGCGGGTGGTTAAACCCGCTCGGTGAGCGAATTACCTGCAAGCGACAGGCAGTCGTTACGGATGAGAAATTCAGGCTGCAGCCGACATTCGGCTAAAGGCGATGTGTTCCATCAAAAGGGCATTCACCTCTGAACGATGGGTGAGCGGCAGCATATGGCCGGCCTTGTCAATCGTGCGATGGCGGCTGTGGCCGATCGAATTTGCGATCAGGCGAGACAATGCACGAGCAGGCTCGGGTGAACGGGTTCCACAGACAATCAGGGTCGGGACCGTCAGGCGGGAAATATCATCGGGTCGCAGCGTTTCATGAAACAACCGTTTGAAGTCGCTCGGGAGTTTTCGAACCCGAGAAAGTAGGGCAGATTGCTTCGCCGCCGGAATGTTGTCCCATGCATCGGGGCCGGACCAGAAGTCGACAAAGCGTTTCATGGCCAGATCGTCCTGGTTCGCATCCACGGCCTGTTCAACAGACGCAGCAAGAGCTTTAATCTGGTCCAGCATCTCGCGATCAAAACGGCTGCCATCTCGCATCAGGTGGAACGAGGTTGGTTCAAGCAGAGTGAGGCTCGCAAGTTGAGGTCCAAGCTGCGTGGCTGCTTTGAGGGCAACTGCACCGCCGTAGCTGTGACCGACGAGATGAAAAGGCTGCTTCAGGTGGCGTGCGATTGCCATGACGGCGTTCGCCTCGCTTTCAAGAGAATAGGAAGTGTTCAGAGTATCCGCGTCTGAGCCGCCACAGCCTGGAAGATCGGGCAGCACGACTTGATGCTGCTGCGACCAATCTGATGCGTAATCCCGCCATTGACGCCCGTCACTGGCTGAACTGTGCAAGAAAACCATAGGCACGCCCACGCCTTGAAAGACGGCGGCAAGATGCCCGGTGTCCAGCTCAAACACTCCCATTTCAGAAGGAAAACGAGGGGGGAATGGGATCTGAGTTGAGAATTCAAGAGCATGTTTCATGGCAAAATCCTTCAATGATGGGAGGGGATTGATCGAGGCCGGGAGTGCCTCGATCAAACTGGGCAGTTACTGCTTGGGACAAAGTTTGCAGAGTTAACGCAGCGGGTGTGGTGGGTCCCAGAAGGGGCGGTCGGCTTCCCGCATTGCCTGATCACGGGTGATCCCGATGTCACGCAGCATATGGTCGCTCAGTTCACCAAGTCTGATCCGCTGGCGGCGAATTTCCATGCGCTTGCGGATGTTCAGATTAAATCCGCCAAAGCTTGTTTTGGTGGGGGTGATTTGATTTGCAACAGTTCTCACTTTGAAATCCTCCATTGTTTTCAGTGTGGACCTGCAGGCCCAAATGAATGTGATGGAGAATATTTGCCCTGTTCGTGTTGCAGTCTGTTGTCGGCAGAGCGGGTATAGTGTTTCATTTAATTTCGACCGGCAGATCGTTTTGCGCGGTCAAAAACAACATATATTCAATTACTTACCTGCCAATGGGCGAGGATGCGAAAGATCTGGCTGCAACAATTGAAATACAGACAGCCGAGATGAAAATATCCTGAAACACGAACCATGCTGAGATTGCTGCACGAGGGTGGTGTGCATCTGCAGGATGGTATGGATGTCGCGGGCACCCGGTAATTTTAAACGCCAACACATAGCTACTTCACAGGCGTCGCAGCCAAAATCTGGCTAACCAAAGTGACCTTGGTGGCTTTGTTGGAAAGGTCGGCTCTCATCACAAGCCGTGGAAGCGCAGTCTGGACCCGGAAAGTTAACCTTCCTATGGTTGAAAGGCTTACTTGGGACGTTGTGACCACCAGTAATCGCGCCTGGAGCAGACAGTGAACGCAGGGAAAGCGGCTGGCTGGGATGGCTGGCGGCGTATTCAGTTATGTTGCGTTCTCGGGCGAAGCCATTGGCAATGTCGCGGACAGCTTTCACCCTTTCAACGAACGCGCTTTGGCCTCGAATCTGAATTCAAGCAAACCTGTTGCGGCTGATCTTATCGAGATGCTGGGGGAGGGGGAGTTTGACTGGTATTTGCTGGAAAACCTGAAGGGCGCCTCAAAGATCCCACTGGAAATGGCGGACCTGGAGCTTATGGGCAGCGGAAGCACTTATCGCTTCACATACACCACATTGCTGGGGGATTAAGCGAAGGTTTCGGGAAACCTCAGGTGATAAAGCGGTCGCGGCCGCAGGACGTCTCGGCTGATGCCCATCCGTGACGCTATGATTGCGATTTCATTGCACCCAGAACCCGCCGATGTAACAGCCTCTTGGAAATCATCTGCACCGCATGCCGCGCTTTCACATTGCGGCGAGCGTATGGGTCAGACCATTCCTGATGTGCAGCTCCAGCAGCTCTTTCGCCTTTTCGGCATCGCGCGCCAAGGCTGCATCAAACATGCCTTTATGTTCTTCGACCGCCTCTGCGCCCCGATAGGTCAACACGAGGTTCTGATACCGCAGGTATTTGTCATAAAGGATTGAGTGGAGCGACAAGAGGTTTTTGGACTGGCAAGCCTCGATCATCGCCAGATGGAATTCCCAGTCATAACGTTTCCACATTTCCTTGTCGGACTGGTCCCCCGATTGCATACGTTCTTCCATCAGATGCAATTTGTGGTGTGCTGCCACCAGGTTGCCTTCCCAATCGGTGTCGCCATTTGCGATCGACAATTCCAGAGCATGGCATTCCAGCAGGACCCGCAGCTCGGCCACTTCCAACAAATCTTCCCGTGACACGGGCGTCACATAGAACCCACGCTGGGCAGGGCTTTCCACAAAGCCTTCGCTGGTCAGACGGTTCAGTGTTTCTCGCAGGGTAGAATTGCTGGTCGCATAGCGTTCTTTGAGCGTATCGAGCTTTAGCTTCGAACCGGGCTCCAGAAGGCCGAAAATGATGTCATGTTTGATCCGCTGATAGGTGCTGGATCCGATTGTGGGGGTTTGTTTTGTCATCATTTTGTCCGATGTTCTTCGGTATGCCATGTATTTACCATGAGTGTATGCGTGCGGCAATCCTACATTAAATCCGTCAAAAATCAAAATATCAGATATTATTGCCAATAACCGAGTTTTTCGTTACGGTGATTCCTAAGGCAGCTTTGACCTGTCATTCGAATACCGGCACTGGATGCCTATCCAGAGGATTAGAGTTGAAACAGACGATACAAATCGCAATCGCTGGCGCGGGGCTGGTGGGGAAGCGTCACGTCGCAGCCATCGATCAGCTGAAAGACGTGGAACTCTGCGCCGTGGTCGATCCCGGTGAAGACGCACAGCATTTTGCATCCGAACGGGGACTGCCCTGCTATGGCTCGTTAACAGAGCTTTTTGCGAACCACACGCCAGATGGGGTTGTCTTGGCGACTCCAACACCACTGCATGTCAATCAGGCGCTGGAATGTGTGGAACAAGGTTGCCCGGTATTGGTGGAAAAACCGCTCGGCACCTCTGCGAAAGAAGCAGCCAAATTGGTTGAGGCTGCTGAGAAAAGAAATGTTCCCCTGCTGGTGGGGCATCATCGCCGGCATAATCCGCTGATCCGAAAAGCCCATGAGGTTGTGTCCGGCGGCGAGATTGGCGACGTGCGTGCAGTGCATGTGAATTGCTGGTTTTACAAACCTGACGACTATTTTGACACGGCACCTTGGCGCAAAAAACTGGGGGCCGGGCCAATTTCCGTCAATCTGGTGCATGACGTTGATCTGATCCGCTATCTTTGCGGAGAGGTTGTGTCGGTGCAAGGGCAGGCGACCCCCTCAGCGCGCGGGTTTGAAAACGAAGATGTTGCCGCGGCGCTCTTGCGGTTTGAAAATGGGGCCATCGGGACGATCACCGTATCAGATAGTGTCGTTTCGCCCTGGAGCTGGGAGCTCACCTCGCGCGAATACCCGATTTACCCGCCGACACCGGAAAGCTGCTATATGATCGGGGGATCTCGTGGGTCGTTGTCGGTGCCGGACCTGCGCCTGTGGTCCCATCACGGTGGGGTGCAGGATTGGTGGACACCGATATCGGCTACTTCTCTCACCCGCGGGTCATCGGATCCGCTGGTGAATCAGATGACGCATTTCGCGCGCGTTGTCCGTGGGGAAGAGGCACCGATTGTCTCTGGATTTGAAGGATTGCAGACCCTTCAAGTCATTGAAGCCATTCAGCAAGCCTGCTCCAGCGGAGAGTCTGTTGCCATTCCCAAGGCGAAAAACAATGAGTTTTCAGAGGAAAAACAAGGCGTTGCGTAAAATGTCAGATATTTTGCAAAAAATATTGCAAAAATGTCAAAATCAGGCAAAACTAACATCGAGCTGATCAAACATTGATCTCAGGGAGGAGAACCATGATCACTAATTTCACCCGCCGGGCAGCACTGTCCGCACTCGTCGCCGCTGGCGTTCTGGCTGGAGCCACTGGCGCCAGCCTTGCCGCTGACAAAATCCAACTGCGCCTGGCCACGTCCGGGTCGGAGACCGACCAGCGTTCGGTTGCGATGGCAGAAGTCTTCGGGCCTATGGTCGCCGATTTTGCCGACTACCAGCCGAGCTATAACGGCACCATCTTCGCGCAAGGCACCGAGCTTGACGCCATTTCGCGCGGCAACTTGGAAATGTCGATTGCCTCGGCTCAGGAGCTGGCTCAGTTCTTCCCCGAGTTCTCGATCTTCGCCACAGGTTACGTGCACCAGAACGCTGCCCACCAGGTTGCGGTCTTTAATGACCCGCTGATGGACCCGTTCAAAGCCAAGGTCGAAGATGAACTGGGCATCAAGCTCTTGTCCGTCATGTATCTGGGCCGTCGTCAGGTAAACCTGCGCCAGTCCAAAGACGAGCTGACCGTGATGAAACCCGAAGATCTCGCTGGTGTGAACCTGCGGATGCCGGGCACGGACGCATGGCAATTCCTGGGCGCTGCCCTGGGTGCCGCACCGACCCCGATGGCGTTCTCGGAAGTTTACACCGGCCTGTCGACAGGTGCCGTGGACGGCCAGGACAACCCGCTGCCGACCGTGGTGGACAAGAAGTTCTATGAAGTCACCAAGCAGATCGTTCTGACCTCGCACCTGGTTGACCTGAACTACATCGCCATGTCGAAGGCCGTTTGGGACGGAATGTCTGCTGACCAGCAGGCCACCGTGCAAAAAGCCGCTGACGCCGCAGCTGAAAGCGGTCGTCAAAAGCAGCTTGAGCTTGAGGGCAGCCTGGTTTCATTCTTGGAAGAGCAGGGCATGTCGGTTTACGAACCTGATCTGGGCGCCTTCCGCAACCACGTTCAGGCGCAATATGTTGGTTCGGAATTTGCTGCCAGCTGGCCTGAAGGTGTGTTGGAAAAAATCAACGCGCTTGGCAAATAACCTGATGTAACCAAGGGGAGAACGACTATGGAGAGGATACTCAAGTGGTTCTCCCGGCTTGCAGAAGCGATTGCCGGCGGCTTGCTGGCGGCAATCTTCCTGACCTTCCTACTACAAATTGCCCTTCGCTACATGTTCACGCCCGCAGGCTGGACGCTGGAGCTGATCGGCATTCTCTGGGTCTGGGTGATCTTTTTCAGCTGCGCCTTTGTGGTGCGCGAACATGATCACGTAAAATTTGACATCATCTATCTCGCGGTTCCGCGCAAAGTCCGGAAGATCATGTCGCTGATCTCGGCTGCGGCCATCGTAATCGCGATGCTTTATACCTTCATGCCCACCTGGGATTACATCGAGTGGATGAAGATCCGCAAAACCTCGACTGTGCGTAACCCCTTCACAGGCAACAAGATCCCGCTGCGAGATGTGTTCTCGGTCTATGCGGTCTTTATGCTGGCCGTGGCGGGACGATATGCGTGGCAGTTTGTGCGTGTCCTGAAAGTAGGTCCGCCGAAAACCGAACTTGAAATCGTGGTCGAAGAGTCCACGGAAGACGATCAGAAGAACGCGCCAGAAAGCGAACCGAAGAACGGGGACGAGAAATGAGCATCGAACTTCTGTCCTGTCTGCTGACCCTGTTTGTTTTGGCCGGGATCGGCACCCCCATCGGCTATTCCATCCTGCTGGCCTCGATAGCCTATCTGGGCGTCGCGGGGCTGGATGTGGCGCTGGCTGGCGAAAAAATCCTGCAGGGCTTTTACCGCAGTACGATCCTTCTGGCGGTGCCGCTTTTCATCGTGGCCGCAAATATCATGAATGCGGGCTCGATCACTGATCGGCTTTTGAATTTCTGTGTCGCCGCCGTGGGGCGGTTCAAAGGTGGGCTTGGCCATGTGAACGTGGTGGCTTCGCTGATCTTTTCCGGCATGTCCGGGTCTGCCGTGGCCGATGCGGCCGGGATCGGCAAGATCATCATCGAGATGATGACCAAGGATGGGCGCTATGGGCGTGGCTATGCCGCCGCAATCACCGCAGCCTCCGCCACGATTGGCCCAATCATTCCTCCCTCCATCCCCATGGTGCTTTATGCGCTGGTCTCCAAGGCCTCGATCGGCTCGCTGTTTCTGGCCGGTATCCTGCCTGGTCTGATCATGGGCGTGGTGCTGATGGCGATGAACTATTACCTTGCGGGCAAGCGCGGATTTGCGCTTGAGGATCCAATTCCGCTGAAAGAGCTGCCACGTAAGACTGCAAATGCCTTCCCGGCGCTCTTGATGCCCGCGATCCTGCTCTATGGCATCTATGGTGGCGTAACCACGCCCACAGAAGCCGCCGCCGTGGCCGCCTTTTACGCGCTGCTGCTGGCTGCGCTCTTCTATCGCGCCTTGTCGCTGCGTGGCCTTTTTCAGGTCTTCGTCGACAGCGCGCGTTCGTCTGCCTCGGTTGGGGTGGTGATTGGCGGCGCGTTCATTCTGAACTTCATCGTCATCCAGGAACAGATCCCACAAGCGATTTCTTCGATGCTGGCAGGGGCTGACGTGCATCCGCTCTTGTTCCTCGTCGCAGTGAATGTGCTGATCCTGCTCCTAGGCTGTGTGCTGGATGCGACGACCATCATTCTTGTGATTGTGCCGCTCTTTATCCCGACCTGCGAAGCGCTTGGTATCGATCTGGTACACTTCGGCGTGCTGGTGGTGGTGAACTCGATGATTGGCTTGATCACGCCGCCCTATGGCATCCTGCTCTTTGTCATCAATGCGGTGACAGGCATTCCGCTGCGCGAGATCATTGCCGAGGTCTGGGCCTTCCTGGCTGTTCTGGTCGCCGCGCTGGTCTTGATGATCCTGTCGCCTAATCTTGTCCTCTGGCTGCCGAGGCTCTTTGGATACCAAGGCTAATGACACTTTCCATTTCTACAACATCCATTCCCGGTGATCTCGAGGCCAAGCTCGAGGCCATCGCCGGGGCAGGATTTACCTCTGTCGAACTGCATGAACCTGATTTTACCGGGTTTCACGGCACGGCCAAAGACCTGAGAAAGCTGATTGGGGATTTAGGTCTGACATTGAACCTTCTGAAACCCTTTCATGACCTGGAAGGCTGGCAGGGATCAGAGCGCAGTCACGCCTTTGACCGGCTGGCCCGCAAGCTTGATCTGGTGCGCGAGCTGGGCTCCGATATGCTTTTGCTGGGGGCCTCCGGGGCTGAGTGCTCTGACATTGGGCAGATTGCTGGGGACCTGTCCGAAGCCGCTGACATGGCGGCCAAACAGGGGGTTCGGCTGGCCTATGTCGCGCTGCCCTGGGCGGGGCATGTGCAAACAGACGAACAGGCGATGTCGCTGGTTGATCAGGTCAACAATCCCCAATTCGGGCTGGCGCTGAATAGCTATTTTTCGCTGGCGGATGGCACCAAACCGGCGCAGCTGCGCCACATTCCGGGTGATCGGCTGTTCCATGTGCAGCTTTCCGATGCACCGCGCGCGCTGGGGGATATTCGGGGCCTGAAACGCCATTTCGGCCTGTTGCCGGGGCAGGGGGCGCTGAACCTCGCTGGCTTTGTCAAAGTGTTGGCGCGCGCCGGGTATCGAGGCCCTTGGTCCATCGCTCGTGTAAACGAACACAGCCCCCGTCCGGGCGGGCGTACCCTTGCACAGGATGGCTATCGCGCGCTGGTCAATCTGCTGGACGAGGTAACCCGCAACGACCCGGATCTGTCCTTCGACATCCCCGATCTTCCGCCGCGCGTTTACAGTTCGGGGTTTGAGTTTATCGAGTTCGCGGCGGATGACAAAAGCGGCAAAGAGCTGACCGATCTGCTCACCACGCTGTGTTTCCGCATGGAACGGCGGCATGTGTCGAAGTCGGTCGAGCTGTGGCGGCAAGGTGGCATCAATATCGTCGTGAATACGGAAAAAGAGGGGTTCGCCCATTCCGCCTTCCTTGGACACGGGCCATCGGTCTGTGACATGGGGTTGCGGGTGAAAGACGCCGATCAAACCGTGGAACGGGCCATGGCCCTTGGCACGCCGCAGTTTTCGCAGCCGGTTGGCACCGGGGAACTCGACATTCCCGCCGTGCGCGGTGTGGGCGGCAATGTGGTTCACTTCATTGATGAAAAATCCGATCTGCATCGGGTGTGGGACATCGAATTTGAACCGGTGGCCAAGACCAAGGCCACGCCACCGGCTGGCCTGCGTCGGATCGACCATCTGGCTCAAACCATGCGCTATGAAGAGATGCAGAGCTGGCTGCTCTATTACATCTCAACCTTTGAAATGGCGAAATCCCCGATAGTTGATGTGGCCGACCCATCTGGCGTCGTGCACAGTCAGGCGATTGAAAGCCCGGAAGGGGAAGTGCGCCTGAACCTGAACGGGGCAGAGGGGCGACGCACCTTTGCGGCCTCTTTCCTGGCGGATCGCTTTGGCGCCGGCGTGCAGCATATCGCTTTCCTGACCGACGATATATTCGAGACCTCGGAACGCCTGCACGACAGCGGCTTTCCACGCCTCGATATCTCGCCCAACTACTACGACGATCTTCAAGCCCACTTCAGGCTGGAGGATGAATTGGTTGCGCAGCTGCGCGAGGCCAACATGCTCTATGACCGCGCGGATGGGACCGAATATTTCCAGATCTACAGCCAACCGATCTTCAGCGGGTTCTTTTTTGAAATCGTCGAACGTCGCCGTGGCTATGCCGGTTATGGCGCCCGTAATGCCTCGGCGCGACTGGCTGCGCAGATGAAGCACCAACGTCCAGCAGGGATACCAAGAACATGAAAGCCGCATTGATCGGACACGGCATCGCGGGGTCCCTGACCCCCGATATGCATATGGCAGAAGCGCGTGCGCAGGGATTTGACTATGAATATCAGCGCTTTGATACGGCCACCGCACCCTATGCGGGGCAGAGCCTGACGGCACTTTTGGATCTTGCGCGGGAACAAGGCATGACTGGCGTGAACATCACCTACCCGTTCAAGGTCGACGCGGCTGATATGATGGATGACCTGTCTGACACCGCGCGGCTTCTGGGCGCGGTGAACACCGTCCTGTTCGATCAGGGGCGCCGGGTGGGTCATAACACCGACTATGTAGGCTTCCGCTCCGCCTTGCGCCGAGGGCTGCCCCATGCGCCGATCACTCGTGCGCTGTTGGTGGGCGCTGGCGGTGCAGGCGGCGCAGTAGCCTTGGCCCTGATTGATCAGGGAACCGATGTGCTGTTTCTTCTCGATCAGGACCGCAAAAAGGCAGAGGAACTGAAAACCCGCCTGACCGCGGCGCGCCCGCGTGTTGCGGTGAGTGTGGTGGACACATTTGCCGAGGCACAGCCCGAACAGCTGAACGGGATCGCGAATGCAACGCCAATGGGCATGGCCGCCTATCCCGGAATGGCACTGGACCCCAGCGGCCTGCCATCCGGCGGTTGGGTGGCGGATATTGTGTATTTCCCCCGGCAAACAGCGCTGCTTGAACGCGCCGAAAACCTGCGGCTCAGAACAATGGATGGGTCTGGCATGGCGATCTTTCAGGCCGCATCCGCCTTCCATCTGTTAACCGGAAGAACCGCATCCCCCGACCGGATGTATGAAAGCTTCGAGCAGTTTGCGCCGAAGACCGAAGAGGTATCCGCATGACCCAGTCCCACACAGACGCAGACAAGGTCCGCCACTGGTGGCGCACGTCGATCATCGATATGGAACCCGGCAAGATCGCCTTTCGCGGCCACCCGATTCAGGATCTGATCGGCAATGTGTCCTTCCCGCAGATGATCTGGCTGATGGTGGCAGGTGAGATGCCCACCGCTGATCAGGCGGCACTCTTTGAGGCTGCTTTGGTGGCAGGGGTGGATCACGGACCACAGGCCCCATCCATTGCCGCCGCGCGCATGGCGGCGACCTGTGGGGTCGGGCTGAACAACGTAATGGCCACAGCGGTGAACATGTTGGGGGATGTCCATGGCGGCGCAGGCGAGCAATGCGCCGAGCTTTACTATGGAATTGCCACGCTGATGGATGAAGGCACCGATCTGGATCAGGCGGTGCGTGATGGACTAGATGCCTGGCGTGCCGAACATGGCAAGATCGTTTCCGGCTTTGGCCATCGGTTCCACAAACCGGTCGATCCGCGCGCCCCGCGCCTGATGGAACTGGTGCGAGGTGCTGCGGACAAGGGCACCGTGTCTGGTCGCTTTGCCGAGATCGGAGAGGCCGTACAGGCCGAGCTTGGTCGCCAACGCGGTGGACGTCCGATTGCGATGAATATCGATGGCGCCACCGCCGTGATTTTCTGCGAACTGGGCTTTCCTGCGCCGCTGTCACGCGGGCTTTTCTGCCTGTCACGCTCAGTTGGCGTGCTTGCCCATGGCTGGGAGCAGATGGGGCAGGGCGGGCGCAACAAGGGGCCAATGCCCCCTGAATACCTTCCACTTTATGAAGCGAAAGAAGATGACCGGTGAGACACCGAAAACCTTCCGGGTCGGCCTTGTTGGATGTGGCCGTATAAGTGACATCTATCTGACTACACTTGCTAAATTCCCACAAGTTGAGGTGGTGGCCTGTGCCAGCCTTGATCTTGAGGAAAGCCGGGTCAAGGCCGCACAACATGGTATTTCTCGCGCACTGACGGTGGAAGAGGTGATTGCCGATCCCGAGATCGACTGCATCCTCAACCTGACCATCCCGGCAGCCCATGCGGAAATTACGCGCCGCGCATTGATGGCCAATAAACATGTCTATTCGGAAAAGCCTTTTGTCACTGATCTGGCGGACGGGCGCGAGCTGTTGGACTTGGCCGAGGCGCGCGGGCTGAAGCTGGGAAATGCGCCAGACACCTTTCTCGGCGGGCGCTGGCAAACCGTGCGCCGCCTGATCGACGAAGGGGCCATTGGCCGTCCAACGGGTGTTTTTGCCCATGTCGGCACCCATGGCACCGAACGTCATCATCCAAACCCGGACTTCTATTATCAGACCGGCGGTGGGCCACTTCTGGATCTTGGCCCTTACTACCTGACCGCCATGGTGTTTTGCCTTGGGCCGATTGCCCGCGTGGCCGGCATGGCCAACCGCGCTTTTGACCGCCGCCAGATCGAAAACGGCCCGCGCGATGGTGAATGGATGGAGGTTCAGGTCGACACGCATTCCCTTAGCCTGATCGAGTTTGAAAACGGGGCGATTGGCTCTATGACCATGAGCTTTGACATCTGGGACAGCGAAACCCCTCGGTTTGAGATCTATGGCGAAGACGGGGTGATCTCTGTCCCCGATCCCGATCCGGTGCATGGGGCCAATGATTTCCACGGGCCCGTCTGGTTGCGTACCCGAGAAACCTCTCGCTGGTCTCATCAACCGCGACCAACCGGGCGGGACAATTGGCAGGTGGTCGAAAACCATCATGGGTTCAATGAAAACAGCCGTGGATTGGGGCTGTTGGATCTGGCTTATGCCGTGCGGGATGATCGCCCGGAACGGGCCAGTGGAGAGATGGCGTTCCACGTGTTCGAGGTGATGGATGCCATTGCGCGCGCGCCCACGGCGGGAACCTATCAGATGATCAACAGCTCATGCCCGGTGCCCGCACCTTTGCCCGCAGATTTCCCGAAAAGTGAGGATGCAAACCCACAGGAGGCTGACCATGCCAATTGAAACCCTGACCATTGGGGAGCCGTTTTTCGGGCTGCGTCACGTGACGGATCAAGCAGCACTTCATTTGACCGGGCGCGCGATTGTGGTGAACGTGGCAGACCGTCCGATCCGCATCGAGGCGCAGACACTTGCCCCGCTGCAATCGGCGATCTTTGCCAACACCGCCCTGCATGACGTGGATCGCGCGCTGATCATCGACCGGTTTGACACCCATGATGATGCCGCCCTATGTGCCGAGGTACGCAAGAGCTGGCCGTCGGCCTTCGAAGTCCGCGGCGAAGAGCGGCTGCGCGGGGTGGAACACTACATGTCTCCCAAGGTCTTTGTCGGCAATATCGGCCTGACCTTCTATCACTCAGCCTCGGTGCCCCTGAATGTGGGCCTGCATAAGGACCACCCGTTCTGCCCGGTGCCGGGCTTTCGCGAGGTGCACACCCAGATCGTTGGGTTTGGCAAAATGCAGCAATGCCGAGAACGCGACCCGGCGACGCTTTACCTCGAAGAACCGATGGCGCCGGGCATGACCCATCGCCCGATGTATGATGGTCAGGGGAACTACCCCTGGCACCAATATGAAACCACCACGCCCAGTATCTTCATGGCTTTGGAAATCCTGCCAGAAGGGGCGGAGATCCCGAATTTGGGAGGGAATGATGACTGAACGACTGCTCCCCGAAACGATTGATTTTAACGGCCCGTTTCCGACCCTGTCTCGCAGGTTGCGCTTGGGGGTGGTCGGCGGCGGGCGCATCTCTGCCACGCAAGCCACCGCCGCGCGCATGACTGATCGGTGGGACGTGATCGCGGGCGCGCTTTCCTCGGACCCCGAACGTGCCAAGGCCCGTGGTGCCGAGTGGTTCATGGACCCGGATCGCTGCTATGCCTCGTTTGAAGAGATGGCCAAGACAGAAGCGGCGCATCCTGATGGGGTGGACGCGGTGATGATCACCACCCCCAATCACCTGCATTTTCCCGCCGCCAAGGTCTTTCTCGAGGCAGGTATTGATGTGCTCTGCGACAAGCCGCTGACCAATGAGGTGGCAGAGGCAGAGGCGCTGGTGGATCTGACGATGAAGACCGGTCAGATCCTTGGTGTCGGCTATGCGATGTCCTGTTTTCCAATGATCCGTCAGGCGCGTGAAATTGTGGCCGAGGGCGGGATTGGCAAAATCAACCAGATCCATGTGGAGTTCCTGCAAGACTGGATGACCCCGGATGATGTGGCCGACGCGCCCCATGTGAAATGGCGGTTGGATCCCAAAATCTCTGGTCCAACAAGCTGTGTGGGTGACATTGGTACCCATGCCGCGCATCTGGCGAGTTTTGTGTCGGGCCTTGAGATGACCGCCCTACGTGCTGAATTCCATGTGTGTGGGGCCCCCAAACCGCTCGAGGACACGGCGTTTATGTTCACCCGCTTTGAGGGGGAGGTGCCGGGCACGCTGATGGCGACCCGTCTTGCGCCGGGCAATCGCGGCGGGCTGCGGCTTCGGGTCTATGGCTCAGAGGGCGGGCTGGAATGGGATCTGGAAAACTCAGAACAGTTGAAGTTCTACCGCTTTGGGGAAGCAGATCGGGTGATCAGTCGCGGCCATGGTCATGGGGTCAGCGCTGCCACCGAGCGGCTGGTGCGCACTGCACGGGGTTTCCCGGAAGGTGTGATCGAAGCTTGGGCCAATCTTTACACCGAATTTGCCCTTGCTGTGGCGGCGCGGCGCGATGGGATTGCAATCCCTGATAATTGGTTGAGCTTCCCAAAAGTGTCCGAAGGCGCGGCCGGGGTGCAATTCATCTCAGCGTCTGTGCGATCGAATGAAAACGGTGGGGATTGGGTAGAGATCTAATGCCGGGACGGCGTCAGAAAATCAGTAATTGATATTTTAAATAATATCAGATATTTTGGATTGCGTAGGATAATCCTGCGACTCGCTGATGCAATCCGGAGCCGATCCAATGCCAAAGAGTTCTTTACAGACGCCAACAGAACCTCTGTATTCTCTGGCCCATCTCACGTTGATCGGAGCCACGCCACCTGAATTGGTCTATATCGCCGCCCGAGCGGGTTATGACGCGGTCAGCCCTAGGTTCATTCCGATGAAGGTGCCCGGCGAGTTTTCGCAGTCTCCTGTCGACAAGGGACAAGTACAGGCAACCAAAACCGCACTGGCCACCACGGGGCTTAAGGTGCTGGATGTGGAACTGGCGCGGATCACCGAAGACGTGGACCCGCGCAGTTTCGAGCGCTCGCTTGAACTGGGTGGCGAGTTGGGCGCCAAGAGAATGATCATGTCGGCCTGGACCCAGACCCGCGATGACCGCAATTTCCTGGTGGATATCTATGGTGAAACCTGCGATCTGGCCGCGCCATACGGGATCACCGTGGATCTTGAGTTTCCGTCTTTCTCGCGCCTGCGCACTTTGGACGAAACTTTGGATATTGTGCGCGCGGCTGACCGGCCCAATGGCGGCATTCTGGTTGATACGCTTTACCTGCATCTGAGCCGCGTAGATCTGGGCGAGCTTTTACATGTCCCGTCCGAGCTTTTCCACTTTCTCCACATCTCGGATTGCCTGCCCGGTATCGCGGATACGCGCGAAGGGATGATCCAGCTGGCCCGCGACGCGCGGCTTTACCCAGGTGAAGGGTGGATCGACTTTGCCGGGATCATCGAACGGATGCCGCCCGTGGACTATTCAATCGAATTACCAAACCAGAGCCGCGTGGCGGAACTGGGATACGAAGAACATGCGCGTCGCTGCCTTACGCACGCGAAACGAACTTTCGGTGAGGCGCGATCGCAGCGCCGGATGCCGGACACATCTACTCTCCAACATAATGAGGATCATCATGGGCAAAGAGCTCACTGACGAGGACCGCCAGCTGGTGGCCGACATGATTGCGCGCGCACGCGCCGCCATGGCAGAAATTGAGGATTGGAGCCAGAAAGATCTGGACCGTCTGAGTCAGGCCATTGCTTGGTATGCAGGCAACGAAAAGACCTTTACCCGTCTGGCCGAGCAGGGCGTCGATGAAAGCGGGATCGGGGATCGTGCGGGTCGCCCCGCCAAGCGGTTCAAGATCCAGATGGTCCTGCGCGATGTGCTGCGCACGCCGTCGACCGGCATTGTCGAGGTCGACGAGGCGAAAGGGCTGGTGAAATACGCAAAACCTGCGGGCGTGATTGCCTCGCTGATCCCGATGACGAACCCGGCGATGACCCCACCGGTCACGGGTGTCTCGGCAGCCAATGCACGCAACGCCGTAATCTTCTCGCCGCATCCGCGCACGGCGGGGACCACCTATGAAATGACAGAAGTCATGCGGGCCGCCTGTCGAGCAGTTGGCGCACCGGAAGATCTGTTCCAAGCCATTCGCAAACCGTCGATACCACTCACGCAGCATCTGATGACAGAATGCGACCTGACCCTGGCCACCGGTGGTAAACCGATGGTTCAGGCCGCCTACAGCTCGGGCCGTCCGGCTTATGGGGTGGGTGCTGGCAACTCCTCGATTGTGGTGGATGAAACCGCCGACATCGCAATCGCCGCGCAAAACACCCGCATCTCGAAAACGTCGGACTTCGGCTCGGGCTGTTCGGCGGATGGGAACATCATCATCCAGAAGTCGATCTATGACGATATGTTCAAGGCGCTGGAGGCCGAAGGCGGCTATCTGTGCTCATCCGAAGAAAAGGCGATGCTTGAGGCGGCCATGTGGGATGAGAAGGGCAACCGCACATTCCCGACCATCGCGTGCCGACCGCAGCAAATTGCGGACGTGGCCGGGTTCTCGATCCCTGAGGATCGCAAGTTCCTGATGGTTGAAAACCAAGGCCAGATCGGGCCAGAGCACAAGTTCTCGAAAGAAAAGCTGACCACGCTGATGGCGCTTTACCACTTCGAAACATTTGACGATGCGCTGGACACCGTTAGCCAGATCTATGCAGTCGGTGGCAAGGGCCATTCCTGCGGTATCTACAGCCATAATGACGAAAACATTGACCGTCTGGCTCGCCTCGCGCCGGTCAGTCGCATGATGGTACGCCAGCCGCAATCCAAGGCCAATGCCGGTGCCTGGACCAACGGCATGCCGATGACCAGCTCGCTCGGCTGCGGCATTTGGGGCGGTAATATCACCAATGAAAACGTCACCATGAAACACATGATGAACTACACATGGGTCAGCAGGCCCATCGCCGAAGATCGTCCTTCTGAGGAAGAGCTGTTCGGTGAGTTCTACGGGCAGGAGGTCGCGTGATGGACGGATCGAAAGTAAATGGCAAAACGGTTGCCGAACATATCGTCGACTTTCTTGAACGGCGCGAGGTCGAGCATGTCTTTGGCCTTTGCGGCCATACCAACATCGCGGTGCTCGCGGCGCTGGCTGAAAGCCCAATCGATTTTATTACGGTACGCCACGAACAAATCGCCAGCCACGCAGCGGACGCATATGCGCGGGTGACTGGCAAGGCCTCGGTGGTGTTGTCACACCTGTCTCCCGGTTTGACAAACTGTGCCACCGGGGTCGCAAATGCGGCGTTGGATTGTATTCCGATGGTGGTGATCGCCGGGGATATCCCGACGCATTACTACGGCAAGCACCCGCACCAAGAGGTGAACCTGCACGCGGATGCCGCCCAGTGGGAAATCTATCGCCCCTTCGTGAAACGCGCATGGCGTGTGGATCGCGCCGACCTGATGGCCGAGATCCTGGAAAAGGCATTCCACTTGGCCGAAAGCGGTCAGCCCGGTCCGGTTCTGGTTAACGTGCCGATGGATATCTTCTCCGAGGTGATCCCGTCGGATACGTTTGACCGGATCCTCGACAACACCCGTGCGCTGAAAAAGCCATCGATCGATGACGAAACCGCACGTGAGATTGTCGAGAAACTGGCCAAAGCCGAAAACCCTGTTGCCTATGTGGGCGGGGGCATCCTTCTGGCACAGGCCAGCGAAGAACTGCGTGAGTTTGTCGAGCATATGGGTCTGCCCGTTGCACATTCCCTGATGGGCAAAGGTGCGCTGCGCGATGATCATCCGTTGGTGATGGGGATGACCGGGTTCTGGGGCACCGAGCTGGTGAACCAGTCCTGCCTGAACGCAGACTATGTCTTTGCTGTCGGCACGCGCTTTAAAGAGGCCGATTGCTCCAGCTGGTATCCGGGTTACACGTTCAACATCGGTGGCAAAGAGGATAAGACCAAAGTCATCCATATTGACATCGAACCACAGGAAATTGGCCGCAACTATCCCACCGAAATTGGTGTGGTGGCAGATGCCAAAGCCGCCCTGCGTGTGCTGACCCGCGTTGCGAAAGAGATGTATCCTGATGGCTTCTCTCGTGCCGAGAAGAAGGCCGAGATCGCCGATTTCCGCACCAAATTCAAAGCGTCCAATGTCGAGATGCAAACGTCTCCTGCCTTCCCGATGATGCCTGAACGCATTCTGGCGGATACCCGCAAGGCGCTGCCGGAAGATGCGATCATCACTACGGATGTGGGTTGGAACAAAAACGGGGTCGGACAGCAGTTTGACATCCTTACACCGGGTTCGATCCTGACACCGGGTGGTTTTGCGACCATGGGCTTTGGCCCTCCCGGTGCGCTGGGCGCCAAACTGGCTGCCCCGGATCGCGTGGTTTTGTCGCTTGTAGGGGATGGCGGCTTTGGTCAGAACCCCGCGATGCTGGCCACAGCGGTTGAACTCGATTTGGGCATCATCTGGCTGGTGATGAACAACAACGCGTTTGGCACCATTGCGGGCCTGCAAAAAGCGCACTACGGGCTGACCTATGGCACGACCTTCCCGGGCACGGCGGCGGCACCCACCAACGGGCCGGGCTATGCTGAGATCGCACGGGCCTATGGGGCTGAGGGCGTTCACATCTCGTCAGCAGATGAGCTGCTGCCTGCCCTTGAGGCGGCGATTGCCAGCGGTAAGCCTACGGTTCTGGATGTGCCGATGATCAACAACCCGACGCCCACGACGGGGCATTGGAACATCCTCGATATCTATTCACCCGACAAAGATGTGTCTCACGTGGCAACCTGATCAACTCCGCCGGGGCCTCGCGGTCCCGGCGGTATGCTCAGCCGCCCAGGGGTGTGGTGACGCGAAGGACCGTCAAGGGACCCGTCTCAAGTTCAACCGGCGTAAGCCACGCGGGAAACTCTCCTCGAGCAAGCTGGGAACCAAAACTGGTGGGGGGACCATAGAGCGTTCCCGTGCACAGCAGCACATGTTCCACGCCATGTTCGGCCACGCGGGTTTTTATCTCCAGTTCGTACCTGCCGCTATCCCGTGACCATCGCTCGCTGGTCCGCCTGTCCCATCGACAAAATGACCGGCTTTGACCGCTGGCGGGTTTTGAATGTCTCTTTGTTGTCCATCGCGCGCCAGTTTGCTCGGATCAGGCTTTGAACCACCCCACCGCCAAGGGTTGTGCCGGGACCAAGGACGATAAAGACATCCGGCATGAATTCCCGTGCCGCCACGCCAATTGCCCCCGTGAAATCATATGGTTCCACCACCTGATGACCCAACGTGTAGGACCGGAGCTCTGTCAGGTCTGAGGCTTTCGGATGCCAGATCGCACCGCGCCCGTCGATCAGCGGCAAGTCAGGGTTGGAAAACAGCTCGGCCCCCAGCCGCGCACGGCCCTCCGCCGCTACCGGGGCCTGCAATGCGGTGTGAAACCCGGCATGTCCGGGCAAGCGCAGCGGAAAGCGCGATTGCACCACCGGCATCTCCCGCTCAAACGCCGAAAGACCGGCTTCATTGCCCGCCAGAACCAGCATCCCTCCCAGATCAATCGACAGGGTCAGCACATGGTCTGCCCGTGCGTTGATCTCAGCCAGTTTGGCCTCGATCCGCGCGCGTTCACCAGGCATTTCAACCCAGTTCTCATCCATGAACGGGTAGATCAGCTGCCCGCCGATCATATGTTCGTGCATGAGAGTGCCCATCGTATTGACCACCTCAAGCCCGCCGATCGTGTCGAGCACCCCCGCGCAGGCCAGCGCAATATACCAGCCCATCGAATTGCCGGTCACACCCAGAATATCGAACCGCTCCCGGTCAATGGACATGAAATCCGCCAGCGCGCAAGCATGGATCAAGCCACTGGCATTGTCACCTCTCGTGTGGCGCGGCCCGGAAAACCGCTCGGCCCCGTCCAGAGCCGACAAAGGTTCCTGCCCCTGGCTGACGCGATAGGCGTCAAAACCCGCCATCAGATCGGATTTGTCCTCGTGGTGGTGCGCGAAATAGCCCAGCTCGTCCCGGTTATAGGTGCCGCGACCGGGGGCCACGACAATGGCGGTTTGTTTGCCTGCTGTCTTTTGCTGCGTCATTTGGCGTTCCACAATTTGCGAGCCGCCTCCGCGATGCTCTCGCGTGAGGGCATGGTGGCCGCATAGGCCGGGCCGGTGGCAATGAAACTGTCCTCAGCCGCGATGCGGGCATGGGGCAGATCGGTTTGTTCATGCAAAAGCGCCATCAGCGCTTCGGACTGGCTGCCTGTGGTGCGACATTCATCGACGATCAGGCATTTCGTTGCCCCTCCAAGGGCTTCAATGATGCCCTCTGCGGGCAGAGGGGCCAGCCAGCGGATATCGATGATCCGCGTTTCGATTCCCTCCGCTGCCAGATCGGCCGCCGCTTGCGTTGAGAGGTATCGCCCATTGCCATAGGTCAGGATCGCCAGCGGCCCGTCCCCATGCACGCCAACCTCTCCCAGCCCGATCCGTCGGTCGGGCGCCGGGTAAGTCGCCATCCAGCCGCCATCCTTTGCCTCCATCAAATCACGCATCGGGTAAAGGGCGATCGGCTCGACCATCACCACCACACGGTTTTCCTCACGCGCGAGGCGCACACATTCCCGCATCATCATCGCCGCCTCATCGCCACGCGACGGGCAGGCAATCACAACCCCCGGAATGTCACGCAGGACCGCCAGCGAGTTGTCATTGTGGAAATGCCCACCAAAGCCCTTCTGATAGCCCAGTCCAGCAATCCGCATCACCATCGGGTTGGTGAACTGCCCGTTCGAGAAGAAGGGCAGGGTGGCCGCCTCACCACGCAACTGGTCTTCGGCATTGTGCAGGTAGGCGAGGAACTGGATTTCCGGCATCGGGATGAACCCGTTATGCCCCATGCCAATCGCCAGCCCGAGGATCGATTGTTCATCCAAGAGCGTGTCGATCATCCGATCCGGGCCAAAGCGATCCATGAGCTTCTGCGTGACGCCATAAACGCCGCCTTTGCGCCCCACATCCTCGCCCATCATGACAATCTCGCCATGTTCCAGCATCAGGTCGGTCAGCGCCCAGTTGAGCAGTTTGTTCATCGGCTGCGGCGTGTTTAATGCCTTGAAGTCGCCCCCAAAAGCACCCGCCCGATCTTCTTCGCTCGGCCCATTTGAGGGCGCGCAAACCCGTGCTGGCGGGATCAGCGAAGCCATCACCTCGTCTACCGTCTTTAGCCGGGGCCGGGTGATCACCTCTTCCGCCACACGGGCGCATTGATCCTCGCTCTCCTGATAGATCGCAAGAACCTCATCGGCCGTCAGCACCCCTTTTTGGGTCAAAAGCCGCGCCGAGTGCAAAAGCGGATCATTCGCTTCCCACCCCTCAAAAATCTCTTTCTTCAGGTAGGCTTGCTGCAAATCCGACCCCGCGTGGCCATAAAGCCGCACCAGCGACAGATGCAGGAATGCGGGCTTTTTGCGTGTCCGCACATAGTCCGCCGCCTCTTGCGCCACGCGGTAGGTGTCAAAGATGTCCAACCCATCCGCATTAAAATACTTCAGCCCCGGCTTACCCGAATAATTCGCGCCTACCCATCCTCGCGGTGTACGCGTCGAAATGCCGATCCCATTGTCTTCACAGACAAACAAAAGCGGCAGGGGAACCGACTGATATGAGGTCCAGCAGGCCGTGTTGATCGCTCCCTGCGCGGTGGAATGGTTTGAGGACGCATCGCCAAACGAACACATGACAATGGCATCATCGGCCAACACCTTATGCTCACACTCATGCCGTTTCCCAAGCCCGATCGAATAGGCAGTCCCCACCGCCTTGGGCAGGTGGCTGGCAATGGTTGAGGTCTGCGGCGGAATGTTCAACGCTTTTGATCCCAGCACCTTGTGCCGCCCACCCGAACAGGGGTCTTCGGTTGAGGTGGCAAAACTCAAAAGCATATCCCAGGCAGGTGTCGTGCCCGGCACCTGCGCCGAACGCATGGTTTGAAACGCCCCGTCCCGGTAATGCAGGAAGGCCATGTCATCAGGGCGCAGAGCCGCAGCAACTGCCGCCATGCCCTCATGTCCGGAGGACCCGATGGTGTAATACCCCTCACCCGCCGCCTGCATCTTGCGCGAGCGCCGGTCGAGGTTGCGTGACAGCACCTGTGCGCGGAAGATCTCAACCGCCTGCGTGTCCGAAAGCGGTCCTGCCGCGGATTTTCCGGACGGGAAATCTCCGCTTGCCAATGCGTTCCGAAACGCCTGATCCACAATATCTGCGCGGTCCATCTCTTCCTCTTGCCATAAATATCCTCGGGGGGTGCGGGGGGCAGACAGCCCCCCCCGTGATCTCAATAAAACGCCTGCAGGCCTGTCTGTGCGCGGCCGAGGATCAGGGCGTGT
>NZ_JAQIIO010000018.1 GCF_027891095.1 Aliiroseovarius salicola
CTTCAACCAGCGTTGGGGGCTGAAGCTATGGCGCGCCGCGTTCCTGTCCCCTCCGCGGACTGAGCCGATTGAAGGCAATGACGCGATCTGGAACCGTGGGCGTGAGCTTGTTGAAGGTGCTACCCATTGCGCGGCTTGTCACACCGGGCGCAACTTCGTCGGTGCCCGCAAGTCGGATACCGAACACTTCAAGGGAAGCTCATCTCTTCCCGGAGGGGGCAAAGCCCCGGCGATCGACCATGAAACCCTACAGATGCGCGGCTGGACCGTTAACAGTCTTGCCTACGCCTTGCGCACGGGAGTCAAACCCGACGGCGATGCGTTCGGGGGCTCGATGGGCGAGGTGGTCATGTATGGGACCGGCTTTCTTACCGAACAAGATCGCCGCGCCATGGCGACCTATTTGATGGATGATCACAGTGGTGGATAACATCGCAAGATTGACGCTGGAGAGGGGCTTTGTCCCTCTCCGACAAAAGGATTTGGAATGACACAGACCCGACGAGACGTTCTGCGTATGGGAGCTGCGCTGGGAATTGGCGACTTGGATCAATGTGACCTGAGATGAATGGAGTTGGGAGAACACCATGAACCTGAAAAAATCAATTGTCGCTTTAACTGCGAGTATTGTGCTGCCTTGGGGCGCATTGGCTGAAGGTCTGGACGAAAGCAGGGTGAAAGAGCTTGTTCTCGAAGCCATTCGTGAAAACCCGGGTATCGTCATGGAGGCAGTTTCCATTCTGGAGCAACAACAAGCTGAAGCGGCCGAACTCGCGCGTGCTGATACGCTCTCCAATCAACGGAACCTTCTGGAACAGGACCCAAATGCTCCGGTATTGGGGAATCCCGAAGGTGACGTGACCGTGGTTGAGTTCTTTGATTACAACTGCCCCTATTGCCGCCGCGCGATGGATGAGGTTCAGGGGCTGCTTGATGACGATCCGAATGTGCGATTGGTCTATCGTGAATGGCCCATCCTCGGGGAAGGATCCGTTTTTGCGGCAAGAGCAGCGCTGGCCTCCCGCAATCAGGGAAAATACGAGGAATTCCATTGGGCGATGATGGGCATGAAAGGGCGCGCGGATGAGGCAAGTGTCATGCGCATCGCCGAAGAAATCGGGCTGGATCTGGATCAGTTGCAAAAGGACATGCAGGCCCCCGAAATCGAAGAGCATATTGTCACGTCGATGAACCTCTCTAGGTCCTTGGGTTTTAGTGGAACCCCGTCGTTTGTGATCGGAGATGAGCTCGTACCAGGGTTCGTGGAAAAGGCCCAATTGTTGGATGCTGTTACGGCCACACGAGAAGAACGCGAATGACGTATCTTGATAGGCAGTTCCTTATTTAGATCCAGATCAATGGGAGTAGTCCAATGCCCCGCGGTCAAATTCTGACAATCCTCGGTGCTTTCGTACTGACAATTGCCGGTGTGATGGTGTTTTTGAACCTGAATGAAGCGCAGGCAGGCCCTCCAATACAGCCCTGGGGTTCCGATCCAAATGCAGGCGCGGTGCTTTATGCAGAAAACTGTGCGAGCTGCCATGGAGAAGACTTGCAGGGAGAACCCGATTGGCGAAGCCAGAAAGAAGACGGCACGCTCCCGGCTCCGCCCCACGATAAGACGGGTCATACTTGGCATCACGGAGATGCCCTGTTGTTTACCTATACCAAACTGGGGGGCAAGGCCGCGCTTGAGGCGACCGGGGTCAGCGGGTTCAACAGCGGCATGCCGGGATTTGCCGATGTATTGAGTGATCAGGAAATCTGGGACATTCTGGCGTTTATCAAGACGAGCTGGCCAGATCGCATGCGTGAGACACAACAAATCCGTACCCAAGGGGAACAAATGAGAGGAGATTCCTGATTGAGCAATCTTGAACCTCGTATGAACTGCTGGCGCGCCTGAAGGTTGAAAGCGGTATCAACCAAGACATTGCGTCGTATCACACGGCGAAATTCGTGGGTTATGTCGTAAAGGATCACTCACCACCTGTTGATATTCTCAGGTTGCGAAAAGATAGCCAGACGCCAAGAGCTTGTCAGTACCCGGTATGCTTTAGAAGCATCTGATATGGGGTCACAAAACGAGTGTTATGCGAACACAACGGTCCCGAACTGGTATGGCGATGCTTCAGAAATGTTTACTTAATACGATGCTGTCAGAGCTTACTTGAACGCTGGCGGGCAGCCATGTTGACGGCCCGCATGCTCCTACTCAGACGCGTCTGTCTTAGCCTGACGTCGCGACCGAACTGGGATAGCCCTCTTTTTCAAGAATTTGAGTAAGAGTGGAAACATCCAGCTGGCTGGTGATGTCTACTGTGCGGGCATCGAGGTCAAAGAACAGTTTTGCCTCGCCATCTGCCGAATTGATCGCCTTTTCGATAGCAGCCTTACAATGGCCGCAGCTCATGTCCGGAACATGAAATTTACTCATGTTGTGCTCCTTGAATTTGTTTTCTGTACGGACTTGGGGGTTCCCATGGGGGAAGGTCAAGTCACTGATTTTCTTTTGTCGAACGCTTGACCCTACCCACACTGGAACCTTCAGTTTTAGCTTTGACAGTTCGAATCACTAAGCGCATGGAGCGGTATATGTCAGAACAAAACTCAATCACTTTGTCGATCGAAGGCATGACCTGCGCGTCTTGCGTAAGGCGTGTCGAACGCACGTTGAATGCTGTTCCCTATGTTACAAGCGCGGCGGTCAATTTGGCGAGTGAAACGGCACAGATCCTCTATGACAGCCCTGCAGAGATTTCCGGAATGATCGACGCCTTGAGCGATGCGGGATATCCAGCAATCGTTCAAGATGTTACTTTGTCGATTGAGAGTATGACCTGTGCCAGCTGTGTGGGGCGGGTAGAACGCAAGCTGTCTGCTCAACCCGGTGTGATCGAAACGCAGGTCAACCTAGCTACCGAAACAGCAACGGTGCGCTATGTGGCCGGTGCGGTGTCGCCAGATGAACTCGCAAAAATTTCCACTGATCTCGGTTACCCGGCCAAAGTTAAGGTTGGAGATGATGCAACTAGAACGGAACGCAAAGCCGCCGAAATCGACAGGTTGGGACGACTGACCCTGATTGCTGCCATTCTGGCGTTTCCGGTCTTCCTGATTGAAATGGGAGGGCACCTGATCCCTGCCGTACATATGTGGATCGAAGGTTCGATCGGGCAACAAAACAGTCGCCTGCTTCAATTTGTGCTGACATCTGTGGTCCTGTTTGGACCCGGACGTCACTTCTATACCAAGGGTTTCCCACTGCTCCTTAAAGGGGCTCCAGATATGAATTCTCTGGTCGCTCTTGGCACTTCGGCGGCCTATGGATTTTCGTTGGTTGCAACTTTTACTCCGAAACTTCTTCCGGCTGGCACGGACAATGTCTATTTTGAGGCCGCAGCGGTGATTGTCGTTTTGATCCTGCTTGGACGGTTTCTGGAGGCTCGCGCCAAGGGGCGCACGGGTGAGGCCATTCGCAAACTGATTGGGCTTCAAGCCAAGACGGCGCGTGTAGAGCGCGAGGGTTCGGTGATTGAGCTGTCCTTCGAAGAGATCACCGTAGGCGATGTGGTCCACGTTAAGCCCGGAGAAAAGATTGCGGTTGATGGTGAGGTTCTGTCGGGCAGTTCTTTTGTCGATGAAAGTATGATCACCGGCGAACCGGTTCCGGTCGAAAAGATAAAGGGTTCTGAGGTTGTTGGAGCCACTGTGAATGGCACCGGTGCCCTGATCTTTCGTGCTACAAAAGTTGGGTCCGACACGATGCTGGCGCAGATTATCCAGATGGTGGAACAGGCACAGGGGGCCAAGCTGCCTATTCAGGGTCTGGTGGACAAGATCACCGCTTGGTTTGTTCCCGCTGTTATGGTGGTGGCGTTTATGACCGTGTTGACATGGTTGATCTTCGGTCCTGATCCGGCTCTCAGCTTTGCTCTGATTGCCGGTGTCGCGGTTCTGATCATCGCCTGTCCTTGTGCAATGGGGCTGGCTACACCGACATCGATCATGGTTGGAACCGGGCGTGCTGCGGAGTTCGGAGTGCTGTTTCGGAAAGGGGACGCGCTACAGATGTTGCAGGAAACGCGGGTTGTCGCATTGGACAAGACCGGAACTCTCACAGAAGGCCGACCTGAACTGATCGATCTGATCACCACAAACGGGTTTGATGAAGATAACGTGCTGCGCCTTGTTGCAGCCGTCGAGGCCCAGTCCGAACATCCGATTGCGGAAGCCATCACGCGCGCGGCGGCCCAGAGAGGGCTGACCGAGGGGCAGATCGAAGGGTTTTCTTCTATTACCGGTTACGGTGTCGAGGCGATTGTGGATGGAAAACATATCCTTGTTGGAGCTGATCGCTTGATGATGCGGGAGAATATCGAGCTGGCTGACCTCGACGAAACCGGAGAAGCGTTAGGTCGCAAGGGGCGCACACCATTATATGCTGCTATAAATGGGCACATCGCTGCGGTGCTAGCTGTCTCCGACCCGATCAAATCATCAACACCTGCCGCGATCGAGGCTCTGCATGGCCTAGGGCTGAGTGTTGCTATGATTACCGGTGACCACCAAGGCACAGCTGACGTCATTGCGTCAGAACTGGGAATTGATCATGTGGTTGCCGAAGTGCTGCCAGAAGGCAAGGTTGCAGCCCTCGAAGCGCTCCGTGAGCGCGGCAAACTGGCTTTCGTCGGAGACGGGATCAATGACGCTCCGGCCTTGGCAACCGCGGATGTAGGGATCGCTATCGGCACGGGAACGGATGTGGCGATAGAAGCCGCTGATGTTGTGTTGATGTCCGGTGATCTTACGGGTGTGGTCAATGCCTTCGACATCTCGGCGCGCACCATGCGCAATATTCGGCAGAACCTGTTCTGGGCATTCAGCTACAATACATTGCTGATTCCGGTAGCTGCAGGCGTTTTGTACCCGGCTTTCGGAGTTCTTCTGTCTCCGATCCTCGCGGCAGGAGCCATGGCCCTATCCAGTGTTTTTGTGCTGACCAACGCGTTGCGCTTGCGCTGGGTAAAGGCCGCGCTTCAGAAGGATGAGCCGAAGCGGACCCGGGAAACTGACACGCTGAAGCCCGCAATCGCCGGGTAAGTTGGAGGAAGACATGCATTTGAATATCGGAGAAGTATCCAAGCGCACAGGCCTACGACCGAAGACAATCCGCTATTATGAAGATATCGGCCTCGTGAAACCGCTGCGTGACTTAAATGATTATCGCGTGTTTCGTGAAACCGATCTGCACAAACTGATTTTTCTGAGTCGGGCCCGTGGATTGGGATTTGCGATCGGCGATTGCCGCGCCCTGCTTGCGCTTTATGAAGATGAGAGCCGCTCCAGTGCGGAAGTGAAAGAGATCACCAACCGGCATCTGGAAGAGATAGAGGCCAAGATCATTGATCTACGGGCCATGCATGAAACACTGACACACCTGGCCGAAGAATGCGCTGGAGACCATCGACCCGATTGTCCTATTCTTAACGGATTGAGCTATATGGGCGATTCATAACCACATCGGTTTTCTATAAAAAGAACTAGGCAGCTCTTTTCCTTTAGTAGCCTCGAGTTAGGTATCACGTTAAACGGGACTTCTGAACATTGAAACCCTGATTTGATATGGTGACAAGTTCAGTGACAAGCGATTGTTGATCAGGTTGGTCGATCTCAATGCGCCCTGTAGTAGGTTGAAAATATTAGATAATTTGGCTCCGGCGGTAGGGATCGAACCTACGACCAATTGATTAACAGTCAACTGCTCTACCGCTGAGCTACGCCGGAACTGAGGCGGTGTATAGCGTTGGGAAATGAAGGCTGCAAGAGGTGAAATGTGATTGATATCGGAAAATGTGGTGTTGAACCCAAATGAACCAATCCGAACAATTTAGCTGAATACTGAGCAGCTCGAAGTACTTGCTTTTCTTACCCGGAGATTAAATGCCGGAGAGAGAGGCGTTTGAGTTTAGGGCGCGCTTGCTCCACAACGATTTTTGAAGCCGTTTTAGGACAAGGTCAAAGTTCTTGTGCCTATAATACTGGAATTTATTAGCGGCAGATCAGGACCGCGCAGAATAGAGAGTGGGCAGGGGGGATCCTTCTGCCGGCAGTCGAATTGAGAGCTAAACTCTGGCATTGCTTCTCGTGCAAATATTTTGTCAATGTTTTGTATCGCCACTATGAAAGACCTCGATGGATGAACAAATTTAGCCTTGATGCGACCGACATTCGCATTCTCAGTGCAATCCAGAAACACGGCCAACTTAGCAAAACCAAGCTTGCTGAAATTGTCAATCTGTCGCCTACCCCCTGCTGGGTCCGTTTGGACAGGCTAAAGGCGGCTGGTTTCATCCGGGGATACCAAGCTGACATCGCATTGGATCTTGTTGGTGATTTTACCCAAGTGATTGTGACCGTGTCGCTCAGGCAGCACCGTAAATCAGATTTTGATCGGTTTGAGACCCATATCTGCAAGCTGGATGAGGTGGTGGAATGTATCGCCACTGGTGGAGGCATGGACTATGTTCTGAAGGTGTTCACCTCGAACCTAACGGGTTTTCAAACGCTCATGGACTCATTGCTGGCGTCTGAGTTGGGGATTGAGCGATACATGACCTATATCGTAACGCGCGAGGTCAAATCTGCACAGCCGAATCTCGGAGCGCTGGTGGATAAGGGCAAAAAGTAACGCCTCGGACCAAGCGGTCTGCAAGCCGATCCTCAACAGTCCAGATGGACTTTTGATGATGGGTATTTTAGCCCGCAAACTGACGGCAACCAAGGCTAAAACCCACCCAGTTCAAACTATCCACGGTCGATAGGCCGGTGGTCCAGCTGGGTGAAAACCATGACACAATCAGATGACTTCGGCTTCGGCACGCAAATCCGCAAATCCCCTTATTTCGACGCAACTGTCCGCTGGGGCGCCAAGGCGTTTTCGGTCTATAATCACATGTATATCCCGCGTGATTTCGGGGATCCGGAACAGAACTTCTGGAACTTGGTAAACGACGCAATTCTTTGCGACGTGGCTGTGGAACGCCAAGTCGAGATTACCGGACCTGATGCGGCCAAATTCACTCAGATGTTGACACCCCGCGACCTGTCGAAAATGGCGGTTGGTCAATGCAAATACATCCTGATCACCAATGCCGATGGCGGCATCCTGAATGACCCGATCCTGTTGCGACTAGCGGAAAACCACTTCTGGATCTCTCTGGCCGATAGCGACATCCTGCTCTGGGCGCAGGGTGTGGCAGTGCATTCCGGCCTTGATGTCACCATCCGTGAACCCGATGTTTCTCCGCTTCAGCTGCAAGGTCCGAAGTCCGGAGAGGTGATGAAAGCACTGTTCGGCGACAGCATCATGGACCTGAAATATTATTGGCTGCGCGAGGTCGAACTGGACGGAATTCCGCTGATTGCGTCTCGTACCGGCTGGTCAAGCGAACTGGGGTACGAGCTCTATCTGCAGGATGGTTCCCGTGGTGAAGAATTATGGGAAAAAATTATGGAAGCCGGCAAGCCTTTTGGCCTGAAACCGGGTCACACCTCGTCGATCCGCCGGATCGAAGGCGGTATGCTCTCATACCACGCTGATGCAGACATCAACACCAACCCTTATGAGCTGGGCTTTGACCGGCTCGTGAACCTCGACATCGAGGCCGATTTTGTGGGCAAATCCGCGTTGCGCCGTATCCGTGACCAGGGTGCGAGCCGCAAGCAGGTTGGGCTTATCATTCACAGCGAACCGTTGAAGGGACCAAACACGACCTTCTGGACGATCAATCGCGAAGGCGAGGTCGTGGGTAAGGTCACATCTGCCGTCTATTCGCCACGCCTGGAGCAGAACATCGCGTTGGCCATGGTGTCGACTGAATGTGCCACCATTGGTGCAACGGTCGAGGTTGAAATGCCCAAAGGAGCGGTGCGCGCGACGATCGTTGAACGCCCTTTTTACGACCCAAAAAAGAAAATTACCGCCGCCTGAGCATAACGTCAGAACAGAGAAACAGACATGTCCGATCTTTCTATCGAGCTGCATTGGCAGCGTGCAGAGCCCGCTTTGCAAGCTGGCCAATATTCCGCCGAACACACTGTTCAATATAACGACAGCAATGTCGTACAAGTGGACGCCGCCCCTGATTGGGGCGGTGATCCCGACAACACCAACCCGGAACAGGCCCTGGCCTCAGCGGTGTCCAGCTGCCACATGATGACTTTCCTCGCGCTTGCGGCCAAAGCCGGATGGCCGGTCGCCAGCTATCACGATTACGCCGAGGCACATCTGGGCAAGAACTCAAAAGGCCAGATGTCGGTCACGCGACTGGATCTGCACCCGGTGGTGCGATTTGACACCGGCTTTTCGGTTTCGGATGCGGAAATGGATGAAATGCAGGATCGAGCGCATCGCTATTGTTTCATCGCCAATTCGCTGGCCGACAGTGTCGAAATCAACATCCGCTGACCGCAGGCGATAGGGGGAACCATGACTGATATCCTGTTACGTGAATTGGACGAAGCCGGCATTCTGCGCCTGACACTGAACGATGTCGGACGCCGGAACGCGCTGTCGGAAGCGATGCTGGCTGTCCTAACAGATACGTTTACCGAGGCCGGGGCGGATCCTGCGGTTCGCGTGATTGTTCTGGCTGCAAATGGTCCGGCTTATTGCGCGGGACACGACCTGAAGGAAATGACCGCAGGCCGCGAACATAGTGACCGGGGGCAAGCCTATTTCGCCAAGGTCATGTCGATGTGTGCCACCATGATGCAGGGGATCGTGAACTGCCCCAAACCTGTCATCGCCGAAGTAACAGGTGTCGCCACAGCTGCGGGGTGTCAGCTGGTTGCCAGCTGCGATCTTGCCATTGCGTCCGAGACGTCGCTATTCAGCACACCAGGAGTGCATATCGGGTTGTTCTGCTCGACGCCAATGGTGGCGCTCTCGCGCAATGTGTCGAACAAACACGCGATGGAAATGCTTCTGACTGGCGACATGACCTCTGCCAGCCGCGCCGCCGAGATCGGGCTGGTCAACCGCACCGTTGCACCTGATCAGTTGCAAGACGCGACCATGGAAATGGCAGGTAAGATCGCCTCCAAATCCTCGATGACGCTGGCCACTGGTAAACGCGCCTTTTACGCACAACGGGAAATGCCTCTGTCCGAAGCCTATGATTATGCGTCGCAGGTGATGGTCGAAAACATGCTGGCCCACGACGCCGAAGAAGGCATTGCTGCCTTCATCGAAAAACGCGTGCCCCAATGGAAGGACGCATAAGCGCCATGTCCGAAAACCCCTACAACATCGGCCTTGATCGCAATTCAGCAAACCATCAGCCTTTGACGCCACTGACCTTCCTCGAGCGCGCCGCGACTGTCTTTCCTGATCACATTGCGATCATTCACGGGGCATTGCGGCGCAACTATGCCGAGTTCTACAGCCGGTCGCGCCAATTGGCTTCGGCGTTGGCTGGGCGGAGCATAGGGCGTGGTGATACTGTCTCAGTCATGCTTGCCAATACGCCCGCAATGCTGGAATGCCACTACGGCGTGCCGATGTGTGGCGCGGTTCTGCATTCGATCAACACGCGTCTGGACGCATCCATCATCGCCTTTCAGCTTGACCACGCGATGTCGAAGATCGTGATTGTGGACCGAGAATTCATGCCATTGATGCAAGAAGCTCTGGCGCTTGCGACGGTGAAGCCTGCGCTGATCCAATATGACGACCCCGAATATGATGGCCCTGACATACCTGAGAAAGCTCTGGATTATGAGGTCTTCCTGTCTGGCGGAGATCCGGATTTCGCCTGGTTGATGCCCGATGATGAATGGGATGCGATCTCAATCAATTACACCTCGGGCACGACGGGCAACCCCAAAGGGGTCGTTTCGCACCACCGTGGAGCCTATCTGCTGGCGCAAGGCAACGCTTTGACCGCCTCGATGCAGAAACATGCGGTCTATCTCTGGACGCTACCGATGTTTCATTGCAACGGCTGGTGTTTCCCATGGACAATGTCCGCGATCATCGGCACCCATGTTTGCCTGCGGCAAGTCCGAGCAGAGCCGATCTGGAATGCCTTGGCGGACCATAATGTAACCCACCTTTGCGGCGCGCCCATCGTGATGTCGCTGATGATTTCGGCGGCGCCCGAAGCCAAGCGCGAGTTGGATCAGGAGGTGCATTTCTTCACCGCAGCGGCCCCACCGCCCGAAACCTTGCTTGCTGACATGAAAACCGCTGGTTTCGACGTGACCCACCTTTATGGTCTGACCGAAACCTATGGCCCCGCCGTGGTCAATGACTGGCACGATAGCTGGTCCGACCTTCCATCATCAGAGCAAGCCGCATTGAAATCCCGACAGGGCGTGCGTTACCTGCCGTTGGAAGGACTGGATGTTCTGGACCCGATCACGATGACGCAGGTTCCGCGCGACGGTAAAACCATGGGCGAAGTCATGTTCCGCGGCAATGTCGTCATGAAGGGATATTTCCGCAATCCAACAGCAACACAAGAGGCCTTTTCTGGCGGCTGGTTCCATTCCGGTGATCTGGGGGTCATGCATCCCGACGGTTATATCCAGCTCAAGGATCGGTCAAAGGATGTGATTATTTCTGGTGGCGAAAACATTTCATCAATCGAAGTGGAAGAAGCGCTTTATCGCCATCCCGCGGTTGAGGTGGCTGCGGTCGTGGCCATGCCCCACGAGAAATGGGGCGAAACACCCTGTGCATTTATCGAGCTTTCTGCGGGGCATCATGCGGATGTGAAGGAACTTCAGGACTGGTGCCGCGACCATCTTGCCCATTACAAGGTTCCCGGCAGGTTCATCTTCACGTCCATCCCAAGAACATCGACAGGAAAAATCCAAAAGTTCGTATTGCGCGAGCAAGCAAAAGAGATCGGGTCGTAGAAAGAAATCGTCTTTTTCAGAGCAATACTCATCCAGTTTGAAACTCGAGTTGAAACTGGTGGGTGTTGCTGATGAAGATCAAACTTGCGGCTGTTAAACGGGGTAGGGGTGTTATGGTGAGTAGAGTAAATGCTTTGCTTCTGAGTTGGCTCAAGAGGCCGACATAACTGTCCAACTTCCTGCGGAAAGCCAACACTAGGCTAACGCGAGATAGAGCTTTACGCGCAAATGGGCTGTATCTCTGAAAACTGATTTTGCATGGGTTGGCGTCTTAGGCAGTTCAGGTGATGCACTGTCGGCATCACCTGAACACACGGCCCAATGAGGACTTGGGTGCAAGATGAACGGCTGCTTACTTCACACGGATAGCCTGCGAAAACGTTAGGTTCGGGTGGGCAATCTGTGCATCTGCACGCAACAATGCCCCATTTAGGCGATCACCTGTTGTGCCTTTCCCACCAAGAACGCCAAGCTCCTCCAGATATTGGGGTAGGCGACCTGACAAAATTAGGCTCTTTCTGATTGGCAGGTCGGATTTCAGGCTGCGGGCGAGGCCGTAAACGACTGTGGTGCAGTTGGCGGAAATGGTGTTGTAGAATTGCGGTTTCTTTTCCAGATCCTTCGCAAGGCCCACGTAAGACAGGAACATTGTGCGCCTCTGTTCGGGGGTTAGGACGACTGGGAACATCCGCACCTTTTCATCGCGGAAATCAGTGCGCAAACGGACGATATCCTGTTCGGTGGCAGCGATCAGCACCAGTTCAAATTGTCGAAAGAACCCACCAATTTCGCTGAATTTTTCCCCCTCTTCACGGCGGATCTCAACAGAAAAAACAACTTGCTCGCCATTGGAAAACCCGAAACTGACCAACAAATGAGCGATGTCGGGGCTGTCCCAGACAGAGGTCAGCATGTCCACACTCTCCAACTGATCAAGGTCGTAGGTTTCCGAAATCCAGCGTTCATTTGCACGATCTTTTGTTTGCCAGTCAAAGTCGCGCAGATTGGCCAACGTGATGAGATTGTCGTTTATCCGTGCGGTAACGCCATGCGCTACGTCGGGTGCCCAGACCCGATCAGCGCGCGGGGTGATGGTCTGATACCAGCCAAATACGCCAACCACAGCAAGCGCCAACGCAGCCCAGCCTATTCGGCGTTTGTATATGCGGGCTGAAATCACGGCGACAACGGCAAGAGCTAGTAAAACGAGGGCAAAGACAAGAGCCACACCGCTCTGGTTCAGCCAGATCGCGGTCGCTGACCAGGCGGCCCCTGCTGCCGCCAGCACAGTGAAAATACCATGAAATAAAAAACGTCTAAAACGGGTCATTGCACAAAATCTCATTTGGCTTGTTTTTTGCGAAAGGGGGAATGGGACCGCGCACCTCGAAATTGCAGTGCGCGGTCAAAACGGGGCGTTACTCTTCGTCTTTGGCCGACACTTCGGCAAGCATACGTTCGGTGCGCGCATCTTCGATCTTGTTGTAGATCCGGTCGCTTTCTTCCTTGTCCCGCAGCGACTTGGTCACTGCAGCGGTGGTATAGACAAGCATCAATGCGGCCATGGCGTAATAACCTTTTGCGGTAAAGCTTGCCTGTAAGGACCAGATGCCGCCTGCCATCATGACAACGGCGATGGTGAACATGATATAGGTGAAGCTATTCCAGGCTTGGGAAACTTTGGGGGTATAGTTGGTCATTGTTAAATTCCTATAAAAGATCTCATCTTTGAGTTGTGTGTATTTTCATGGTGCCCGATTTTGGAGATTTTTGGGCGAAGTCGGGGTTTGTTCAGGAAGAGGTTGCTGTTTTTGCCTTCAGACGTGCCATGACATCCGCTGCCTCCGCGCGCAGCGGCGCACCGCAGCCTGCTGCAGCCAGACGGGCAGAGGTTGCCTCGGCGCTTGAGGAGGCATTTACTTCTGTCAAAGCAAGCTCAACTTGTTCGGCGTGGCTCTGTCGATTTTGCAGACGCTCAAGGGTTGCTTCCGCTTCTTTCAGACTTGCCAACACGCCATCAGGCATTGTTCCTCGCAGTTCTTGAGTGCGCTGTGCCGCATCCGCGATTTGTTTGCCACGCTGAAGAGCGCGAAGACGTTGCTCTGCCAGGCTGACTTGATCGCGTAATCTACTGATTTCACCATCATAATGGGTGATTGAGGTGCGACAGGCGGTGTGTTCCGCTTCAAGGTCGGCAATCGCCGAGGCGGCTTCCATAGCAAGATCTTCGCGCTCTTTCACGATTGCGTCCAATGCGCGTACTTCTAAATCGGCAAGCTGGGCTTCGAGTTTGATCGCTGATTTACGCTCTCGCTCTGCGTAGGCCATGACCACTGCCACTGCACGTTTGGATTTTTCCAACCCGACTGCTGCATCTCGCAGTTGTTGGCGCAGAATTTGTAATGCATTTGCATCGGTAATGTCCTCAACTGTGTCGTGGCTGTGGCTACGGATAAGCGTCGTAATCATCTTGAACATTGGGCTCTCCTTTGTTATGAACGGTGTTCATGAAATGTAGGTAATGCCTTCGTGAACGGCGTTCAAGAATTAAATGAACAATGTTCAAGAAATAGTTTGGTGACAAATGGGAAACAAACGAGATGAAAAACGCGCCGAGCTGCGAAAACGGCTGATCGAAGCAGCCGAAGATCAAATCTCGCAGCAGGGGATTGATGGTCTTAAAGCGCGAGCTGTTACTGCTCAGGCTGGCTGTGCTTTGGGCGCGCTATACAATGCGTTCGAGGACCTGGACATGCTTATCATGCATGTAAATTCGCGCACATTGGCGCGGCTGGGTGCAGCGCTTCGATCCGCGTTGCCAGAGCAAGAAACTTCGCCGGAAGAGGTGATGCAAGCGTTGGCCACGCGCTATGTTGATTTTGCCTGCGAGAACCACAAGCTTTGGATTGCATTGTTTGAACATCGACCTCCTGAAGGGCATGAGATACCTGAGTGGCATCGTCAGGATCATGCGGTGTTGATCGAGGTCATTGTTGCTCCGTTAAAACAATTGCGCCCAGATCTCGACGATCAAGCGTTGGTATTGCGCTCTCGCACAACGTTTGCCGCCGTCCACGGCGTAGTGCTGCTCGCGCTTCAGGGTCGTTTCGTTGGGGTGCCTATGCAGGATCTGCGCCAAGAGGTAAGTGCTCTTGTCAGCGCCATGACCCGTGGGGCGCACCTCGCAGTTTGAGGCAAAATATGTTTGGGAAAAATAGTGTCCGTCTAGACGGCGAAGGCGTACTTAATCAAAGTCCATAGAATATATCCTATGGGTGAATTTGCCCGATCCGAACGCACCCCATACTGCAAGTGGCTAGAGGTGCGCTGCTTTGCAGTATTCCGGACATTTTAACTGTCCATGCTTCGTTGCCTCAGTCACATCTGCATGAAATGACTAAAATAAAGAACTTACGCCAAGGGGTTTTATCAATCTGTCGCAACGACCAGTGTTTGATACAATCGGAGACAAAAATAGGTCTGACCGGCCCTCAGAAGTTGACGTAGAAAGACATTATGACGAACCCACCGCATATCCTTGTCGTAGATGATCACAAACAGATCCGGGACAGTGTGACCCGTTTTCTGGAAAAAAACGGGATGCGTGCAACATCCGCCAAGGACGCAGCCGACATGGATGCGAAACTGGCAAAGGGACAATTCGATCTGATGGTTCTGGATGTGATGATGCCGGGGGAGAGCGGGCTTTCGATCTGCCAACGGCTTTCCGCTGAAAAAGCCATTCCGATCATCATGCTGACTGCGCTTGGTGAAGAAACCGATCGGATCGTGGGTTTGGAAATTGGCGCAGATGATTACCTGGCCAAGCCCTTCAATCCCCGAGAATTGCTTGCTCGGATCAAGGCTGTCCTCAGGCGGGCGCCGCAGGTCGAAACCCTGGCCGGAAACTTTTCAGGAAAAAACGTCCGCTTTGCGCATCTTCTCCTGGATGCGGATCGTCAGGTGCTGGTGGACAGCGATGGCGGCGAAACAGCTCTGACAAATGCAGATTTCAAGCTGTTGATGGTCTTGCTGGAACGACCTCGGGTAGTTCTCAGCCGAGACGAGCTTCTGGATCTGGCGGTCGGGCGCTCTGCGGGTCCGCTCGACCGGATAATTGACAATCAGATCAGCCGGTTGCGGCGCAAAATTGAACCTGACATATTGCGCCCGAAGATTATCAAGACA
>NZ_JAQIIO010000019.1 GCF_027891095.1 Aliiroseovarius salicola
GGAACCGAGGCCAATCATGCACTAACATTCAAACTGGACCACTTAAGTGGGGCTGATCATTTGTTTAACCCATCAAGTGGAGAGTGTTTCTTTAGTTCAGCAGAGGCGTGACAAGTTACGTTTACAGTCGCTCTTGATCATACCCTTCAGAATAGTACACCAGAAAGTCGTAAGTTTACGCGCGGAAATTAATATCTTTACAAAGTATCAATTTCCGACCAGCCTCTGAAAGCAGACATTTACACGGCTCCAATGGAAGTTTTCACCAATGAGCGATCCAAAAATCAGGAACATGGAGGGCTTTGCTGCGGTTAGCGGAATTTCCCGTCCGACGTTATCAAAGTACTTCAACGATCCGGAAAGTGTTCGCAAGTCAACGCGCGAAAAAATTGAGGCTGCGTTAGAAAAGCATGACTATCGGCCAAATATTTATGCCGTCAATCAGAACAGACGGCAGACCAAGAATATCGGATTGGTGGTCCCAAACTTAACGGACCCTTTCTTTGCGGGCATTGCACGAACGATAGAGGGGTTAATTGTTAAGGCAGGTTTCAATCCGTTATTGCTCAGTTCGCATGGCGGGCCGGCACAAGAGATTACCAACCTGGAGAGTCTTCGGTCCATTAAACCCGCTGGTGTGCTATTGGCGCCTCTTGGTCGAGCATCGCTTGAAGATCAAGTTGCAGCGTTTGCAGGTGAAGTTCCAACGGTACTGTTTGACGCCAATCTTGAAGGGATTGGCGAGGCTTTTTTTGGCTCTGACAACAACCAAAGTATCAACTTGATTGTTGATTACTTGTGTCGCTCTGGAGAGCCACCCGTATTTTTCGAATTGAAAACTCCGATTAACCCAAACGCCTGCAAACGCCGCACGGCCTATATCGCTGCGATGGAAAAGTTGGGGCATGAACCGCACCTTATTCAGGTGGAAGGTCAGGGGTGGAATTTTGAGGAAATCGGCTTTCGTGAAGGTGCGCGGATCTTAACGAAACAGAAATTGCCAACAAACACGATATTATGCTCAAACGACAGGCTCGCTATTGGATTGCTGTCTGCGGCATTTGAAAACGGTATCAAAGTCGGATTGGATGCGAGTGCCTCTCTTCGGATTGCAGGGCACGACGATCACCCTTTTTCGCGTTTTACATGCCCCAGCTTGACGACCGTTTCGCAGGATTATGATGCCATCGCCGCGCGAGGGGTTGAGACCATTCTGTCGCTGATCGAATCCGAAAACCGTATTGAGCGGCGCGAGGAAACGTTGTTTGAGGGAAAGCTGGTGATGCGCGGATCTGCGTAAGGTTTTGAAATAAATACATTTAAGGCAATATTTTACGCGCGTAAAGAATATGATTGACGCGAAGCAATGATAGCTGTTAGCGTTTATGCGTCACATCCAATCTAGGGAGGAACCGGATGTCCTTTACAAAAGCACTTTGCGCTGCCAGCGCCATTGCTCTTATGTCGGGCGCTGCTGCGACCGCTGAAAGCCTGACCATTGCAATCGTAAACAACGGTCACATGATCAACATGCAAACCGTTGCAAAAGCGTACACGGAAGAAACTGGTGTTGAACTGAATTGGGTCTCACTCGAAGAAGGCGTTCTGCGTGAGCAGGTTACGTCTGACACCGCGACCGGGGGGGGGCAGTACGACATCATCAATATCGGCATGCAAGAAGCCCCCATCTGGGGAGCGGCTGGATGGATTGAGCCACTGAACTTTAGCGCGGACTACGACGTCGATGATATCCTGCCAGCCATGCGCAATGGATTGTCCCATGAAGGCACGCTCTATGCCGCGCCGTTTTATGGTGAATCGTCGATGGTCATGTACCGTAAAGACCTAGCCGATGCAGCTGGCGTGACCATTGCCGACAACGATAGTTGGGACAATGTCAAAGCTGCCGCGGCTGCAATCCACGATCCGGAAAACGGCGTTTATGGCGCCTGCCTGCGTGGTAAGCCGGGCTGGGGAGACAATATGGCGTTCATCACCACGGTCGTGAACTCATTCGGCGGTGCGTGGTTCGATGCCGACATGAAGCCTGCTCTGGACAGCGCCGAGTGGAATGCTGCGATCAATTTCTACGTTGACCTGCTTGGCAACTATGGCCCTCCAGGCTCGGAAGGCAATTCGTTCAACGAGATCCTTGCGCTCTATAACGAAGGAAAGTGCGGCATGTGGATCGACGCGACCATCGCGGCTTCGTTCCTTGACGTTGACGGTGTCGCCTACGCGCAATCGCCGAACGCAGGCAACCCGGTCGGGGCCAATTGGTTGTGGGCATGGGCAATGGCGATCCCCGCCGGTTCGCCAAACGCTGAAGCCGCTGGTGCCTTCATCGAGTGGGCAACGTCCAAAGACTATGTGCAAGCCGTTGGTAACCACCCGGACTTCGGTTGGGATTCTGTTCCGACCGGTCAGCGTGCATCGACCTATGCGATCCCTGAATTCCAGGCCGCAGCGGGTTTTGCAGCTGCCGAACTGGCCGCGATCGACAGCGCTGCACCTGGAGCAACCGACATGAAGCCTTACGTTGGCGTTCAGTTTGCCGCCATCCCTGAATTCCCGGAAGTGGGTTCAGCTGTCGCACAGGAAATGGCCGCTGCTCTGTCCGGCGCTAAGTCGGTTGAGGATGCCTTGGCCGCATCGCAAGCCGCTGCTGATGCGATTATGCGTGAAGCTGGCTATTACGAATAACTGCATAGTAGGGGGCCTGGTCTCGCCGGGCCCTCTCACCATTAGGCCGCCTTTGTTGAAATAACGACCCAGCGGCACTTAAAGTCCAAACACTCGCAACTAACACGTCACAAGCTGAACGATCGCCTCGTTCTGCTAGGAGGATAGACTAATGTCTGACAGAAAGCTTCCTCGGCTTCTTCAAGCTCCAGCGGTACTTCTGCTTTTGGTTTGGATGCTAATCCCACTTGGGATGACGCTTTACTTCTCTTTCATCCGTTATGTGCTGAATAGCCTTCGCCGTCCAGAATGGACTTCACCAAGTCTGAGCAACTGGCGAGGGTTCGGAAACTATGAATTTGTTCTGAAATCCAAAGACTTCCTGCTCGCCATTCAAAATAGCCTCTTTATCGTGTGCAGCATCCTGTTTCTTACTGTCATTCTGGGTGTGCTGATTGCAGTCCTGATCAACAAGGCCTTCCCGGGGCAAGGGGTTGTCCGGGTATTGCTTATTTCACCGTTCTTCGTAATGCCCGCAGTTAACGCAGTACTTTGGATCAACATGATCCTAGATCCTGTCCTGGGTTTGCAGGGGATCGCAGTTGCCGGGATAAACGAATTCTTGGATGGGTTGCGACAAATACCCGTTCTCGGCGGTTTCTTCTCGCTTTGGCCAGAATTCGAACCAGTTTCGTTCCGCGCGACCCAAACATCGGCCATCGCCGTGATCATGATGGTGACCTGGCAATGGACACCCTTTGCGGTCCTCATCTTCATGACCTCGCTCCAATCCGAGGATCAGCAACAGAAAGAAGCTGCCGTTCTGGATGGCGCAAGCACCTGGTCGCAGTTCCGGTTTCTGACGCTGCCGCATCTGGGCCGCCCGATTGCCATCGTTGTGATGATCCAGGCCATTTTTCACCTGTCGCTATATGCAGAAATCGAAATCGTGAGCCGGGGCAACGGGAACAAGAACCTGCCATATCTGATTGGTGAATTCGCCAACAACAATATCGGCGCAGCCAGTGCCACAGGCATCTTCGCCGTAATCCTCGCCAACTTCGTCGCGATCTTTTTGCTGCGTATGGTTGGCAAGACATTGATGGAATAAGGGGCTATATCATGGCAATCGTTGCGCAATCTTCAAAGTTTAGCACCTATGGTCGGCCTGTACTGGCGTGGGGTGTCGGGCTGCTCTTTTTCTTTCCGATCTTCTGGATGGTTCTGACAAGTTTCAAAACGGACGCCGATGCGGTGAAACCAGAGCATCTGATCTTCTTCACTCCGACGTTCGATAATTATCTGAACATGACAGACAATTACGACTATTGGCGCTTTGCAACGAACTCTGTCATCTCAGCCGTTTCGGCGACAGCATTTACATTGTTCGTCAGCGTCCCCGCCGCCTATGCGATGGCGTTCAACCCAAGTCGCTCGACCAAAGACGTTTTGATGTGGATGTTGTCGACCAAGATGCTTCCTGCAGCGGCGGTGCTCTATCCGATGATATTTCTTGCCAAAAGCATCGGTCTTTATGACACGCATATCCTAATCATCACCGTTCTGAGCCTGATCAACCTGCCCATCGCAATCTGGATGCTGTTCACCTACTTCAAGGAGATCCCGAAGGATATCATCGAAGCTGGCAAGATGGACGGCGTCAACACTTGGGGCGAGATCAAAGAGATCCTTGTTCCGCTTGCTTGGGGTGGCATCGCGTCAACGGCTTTATTGGTCTTCATCTTTTGCTGGAACGAAGCTTACTGGACCGTCCGCCTCACCACCATCGACGCTGCGACACTCTCCAAGCTCATCGAAGGAAACCGGGCCCCAGAAGGCCTGTTCTTCGGGCGTCTTTCAGCAGTCTCAACCGCAGCCGTCGGACCAATCGTTGTCCTGGGATGGTTCTGCCAGAAACAACTTGTCCAAGGCTTGACCTTTGGCGCTGTGAAATAAGGAAAGATCATGGGACGTATTGTACTCGATCAAGTATCCAAGAAGTTCGGTGACGTCGAAGTCATCCCTCCGCTGGACCTGACCATCGAAGACGGAGAGTTTGCGGTTTTCGTCGGCCCGTCCGGCTGCGGTAAATCTACGCTTCTGCGCATGATTGCCGGTCTTGAGGATCTGACATCCGGCAACATCGAGATCGACAGTGAGGTCGTGACCGAGGTTCCGCCTTCGAAACGCGGCTTGGCAATGGTGTTCCAGTCATATGCACTTTATCCGCATATGACAGTGCGCAAGAACATCGGGTTCCCGCTCCGCATGGAGAAGATGGCACCAGATGAGATTGACAAACGTGTCGAAGCCGCTGCGCAGTCTCTGAACCTGATCGACTATCTGGACCGCAAACCCGGGCAGCTTTCCGGTGGTCAGCGTCAGCGGGTCGCTATTGGACGCGCCATCGTCCGTGATCCATCGGCATTTCTGTTTGATGAACCTCTGTCGAACCTCGACGCCGCATTGCGCGTCGGTATGCGCCTTGAGATCAGCGAGATGCATGAACGCATGCAGACCACCATGATCTACGTGACGCATGATCAGGTTGAAGCGATGACAATGGCCAACAAGATCGTGGTGCTCCAGGCCGGTGTGATCGAGCAGGTGGGATCGCCACTGGATCTGTATCACAAGCCTCAGAACGTGTTTGTGGCTGGCTTTATAGGCTCACCGAAGATGAACATCTTTTCGGGGTCTGAGGCAGAAAAACATGGTGCGCACACCATCGGCATCCGGCCAGAGCACACAGATGTCAGCATGACGGACGGCACATGGGAGGGGCGTGTCGGTGTCGCTGAGCATCTGGGGTCTGACACGTTTATCCACGTCCATGACACCGGTTTGACGGACATGATCACCGTACGCATCACCGGGGATATTTCGGTGAAACACGGGGATAAGATCTATCTGACGCCGCAAGCAGATCAAATCCATAAATTTGATGCCAAGGGGCAACGGATTGCATGAAACGTCTCAACGGCAAAACTGCGCTGATTACGGGAGCGGCCCGGGGGATCGGGCTAGCCTTTTCCAAGGCCTATGTGGCCGAAGGCGCGCGGGTTGCCATTGCCGATATCAATTTTGAGCGGGCATGTGACGCTGCTGCTGAAATTGGTGATGCTGCGATTGCCGTTGAATTGGATGTGACCAAGCAAGACCGCATCAATGCGGCCATTGCACAAACAGTCGAAAAGCTGGGCCAGATCGACGTTTTGATCAACAACGCGGCTGTGTTCTCGGCGGCTCCGATTGTTGACATCACACGGGAAGACTATGATCGGGCCTTTGATGTTAATGTTGCCGGAACCTTGTTCACCCTACGGGCCGTCGCGCGTCACATGATTGCGCGCGGCATCCAAGGCAAAATCATCAATATGGCCAGTCAGGCGGGGCGCCGTGGAGAACCCCTGGTTGGAGTTTACTGCGCCACCAAGGCCGCCGTCATCAGCCTGACCCAGTCGGCGGGGCTGAACCTTATTGCACATGGGATAAACGTGAACGCCATCGCCCCGGGGGTGGTGGACGGGGAGCACTGGGACGATGTGGATGCTTTCTTTGCCAAGTATGAGGGCAAGGCCTTGGGGCAAAAGAAAAAGGAAGCTGGCGAAGCCGTTCCGATTGGGCGGATGGCGCGGGCCGAAGATTTAACAGGAATGGCGGTTTTTCTCGCTTCGCAAGACGCCGATTACATTGTTGCACAGACCTACAATGTTGACGGTGGAAATTGGATGAGTTGATGAAAGATCTGCCGCAAGGAACCGGTGTAATGAAACTGAGAAATGCAACATTGAACGAGCTTCCCAAAGCTGTCTTGCGCCCGATTTATGATCGTGCGCAGCTGACACCGGGCATTGTTCACATTGGTCTCGGCAATTTTCATCGCGCCCATCAGGCATGGTATCTGCATCGCTTGATGCAACAGGGCGATGCCCATAACTGGGCAATCATTGGGGCGGGCGTTCGACAGTATGACGCCGCCATGCGGGAGAAATTGCTGACGCAGGACTGTCTGACAACATTGATTGAACTGGCCCCATCGTCTTTGTCTGCCGAAGTCATCGGTTCGATGATAGATTACCTCGCGATCGAAGAGGGCAACCAACCTTTGATCGAACGGATGGCGCAGCCCGATATCCGCATTGTCGCCATGACCGTGACCGAGGGGGGCTATTTCATTGATCCTGCCACCAAAGGATTTGACGATAACCACCCGGACATTGTCCATGACAGTCACAATCCCGATACGCCAAGAACCGCGTTTGGGGCGATTGTCGCGGCCCTTCGTTTGCGCCGCAAGAGTGGCACCGATCCATTTACTTGCCTGTGTTGTGACAATTTACTAGGAAACGGGGATGTGTTGCGTCAAACGGTTGTGTCTTTGGCGCGGCTTTCTGACCCAGATTTAGCTGATTGGATCAACACCAACTGCAGCTTTCCGAACTCAATGGTCGACAGTATCGTTCCGGCAACTGGTCCAAGTGAGCTGGCGTTGGCGCATCAGCTGGGCATAGATGATTTGGCCCCCGTGACGCACGAAAATTTTCGCCAATGGGTGATCGAAGATGCGTTTTGTGCAGGGCGACCTGACTGGGATAAAGTTGGTGCCACCTTCACTGACAATGTGCATGGATATGAGGCCATGAAGATCCGCATTCTAAACGGCGGACATCAGGTGATTTCAGTGCCGGGAGAAGTTCTTTCGGTCAAGACAATTGCGGATTGCATGGAGCATGATTTGATCCGCAACCTCTTTACGAAAGTCGCCGAAACGGAAATCGCCCCGCTGGTCAAACCTGTCTCAGGCATGTCCACTCAGGACTATGTCACAAGTGTTTACAGCCGTTTTTCCAACCCGAAGATCATCGATACGACACGCCGCGTGGCCTTTGATGGGTCGTCTCGCCATCCGGGATTCATCATCCCCTCAATCCGTGACGGGCTGGCGAAAGGAACGTCGATAGAAGGGCTGGCTTTGGTTGAGGCCGCTTGGGCACGGATGTGTGAAGGCACCCGCGAAGATGGCAGCAAAATTGACCCCAATGATCCATATTGGGACGAATTGAAGACCCGTGCCCAAAAAGCCCGAAAGAACCCGAAAACCTGGCTTGAGATGCGTCAGATATACGGAGATCTTGCAGATGAGCCGCGATTTGCCGACGCGTTTTCAAAGTGGTTCAGTTTGATCTGGTCTGACGGGTTAGAAGCCGCGATCGCATCCTATTTGGACGCATGATACAGATCAGTCACGACCCTTCGTGCAACGAGATGTTAAACCAATTGTTCATTAAGGAAACCCTATGATCCTTTGCTGTGGAGAGGCTCTTATTGACATGATCCCCGAACAAACCCTTCGGGGACAAGATGGCTATGTCCCGCGATCCGGTGGCGCGATCTTTAATACGGCGATTGGCCTAGGGCGGTTGGGGTGCAGAGCGGGCCTTCTTAGCGGCATTTCGACAGATATGTTTGGACATCAACTTATGGCCGATTTGCGGGCCAGCAATGTTGATACCCGCAATGTCATTCGATCAGATCGCCCATCGACATTGGCGTTTGTTAAACTGTCCGATGGTCACGCGTCATATTCGTTCTTTGATGAAAACTCGGCTGGGCGGATGATTGCCCCCAGTGATTTACCCACCGTTATTAAAGGCGTTTCCGCGCTTTATTTTGGTGGTATCAGTCTGGCTTGCGGACCGGGGGCCGACACATATATGCATTTCGCCCAAACACATGCGCGCAATGCTGTCGTGATGATCGACCCAAATATTCGCCCCAGCTTTATCACGGACGAACCAAGCTTCCGAGACCGCATTCGTGGCTTACTTAAATTGGCAGATATTGTGAAAGTCTCTGATGAGGATCTGAACTGGATTATGCCAGACTCGCGCGCGCTTGAAGAAAAAGCTGTTCAGTTGCAGTCGCTTGGACCTTCTGTCGTTATTTTAACGCGCGGCAGTTCTGGTGCCCAAGCTTGGCTTCCGAACGGGAAATCAATCTTTGTTGCCAGTCAGAAAGTTGACGTCATTGATACGGTCGGCGCAGGGGACACGTTCAACGCTAGTGTGCTTGCGAACCTGTCTGATGCGGGACTTCTTCGCAAAACCGCGATCCGAGAGATTTCAGAAAGTGACCTCGCGGAGGCAATCGCTTTCGGTGCCCGCGTTGCCGCAATCAATGTTAGCCGAGCAGGTGCAAACCCACCTTGGCGAGATGAACTGTAATCTAGGCGGTATGTTGCAAACCGTCTGGATGCCGAGCGCGTTCATTGATGACGCAGGCTGATTATTTGCGTGAGCCTCTCCTTCCTGAATGGCCTGAAAAATTAGCCTCGATGCGACGGTTGCAATCGCGATATTTACAACTGATCTACGCTGTTTAAAAAGGAGGGAAATCCTTCGCTCCCGCGATGATTGACGGCGAAACCTCCACAAAATGGCCTGCTACAAACGCGTAGGAAATAAGAGCGCGTTTCTCGAAGGCGAGGCCATGTCCAGATCTGGCATATCCCACTAATAATACTGATTGGACGAGACAAATCCCGCGCCTATATTGGTTTTCTACACTTCATTCCAGAAACCCCACAGATCAGTCTTTCAGCAGGCCTCTTTCTACCGTGAACCAGCGTTGATGGTGGTCGCAGTATGATTGGCGGTGGTTTCGATCCGTGAATGGCTGCTTCTCGAACTGAAGTACCACCCGCGCACTTGCAGCTAATGATCGCAAACCGCCCTTGGTGCTAGAAACTCAGTGGCAATAGGAACTACTCAAACTGCATTCCGAATATTATTCAGAGAAAAGTAAGTTGGGTCAAAGGGTGGGAACGGCACCCAAGTGGCCGGTTCTTTGATAATATTTCATTAAAATAAAAGAGAATTCTACGAGTGATGCGTTCAGTAAGAAAGGATTGACCTACATTCGCTGGTTGATCTCCTTTTTTGTGGTGTCGCTATTTATGGTAGATCAAAGCGTAGATGCACCTGTAGTAGCGCTGGGCACATTTCCATTTATTGTCTAACTAACTTGCAAGATTTATGTTTGATCTCGTGATGCCAAATAGAAAGGGCTCGCCTCAGCGAGCCCTTTTTTTTGTTCGAGACTGGTGAACGTAGTTTCAC
>NZ_JAQIIO010000002.1 GCF_027891095.1 Aliiroseovarius salicola
ACCCAATGCGGACGATCATCTATGCTTTCTACGACACGAGGCGACCTTTGTGAGCGAACTGAGGTTTAGCCATTTGGTGAATGCGCGCCGTGCCCAACCGTCGCCAAGGACTTCTAGTCGTCGTGCGTCGATTGCCGCAGCCGGCGACAGGTCCCCTCTTACAAGATAAATTGAATCAGGAAGCGTACACGCCACATAAAGGGTTATTTCTCCGCCCGGGTTGTCGACGCATAGTTCGCAGCGCCCTTTATGGTTCAGAAACCACCAGAGCCTTTTGGCATCCTTTTGGACGGTTAGCTCTAGCCGTATTAGGCAGCGCTTTGTGCCGAATGCTTTGGGATTGGTTGAGCTTCCCAGGCTCCAGACGAGAAAACCTTTTTCAACCCTTCTCGGGATCAAATCGCAAAGGTGGGGCCGGACTTGGACTTGCGATTTCAGCGGAACTTATCAAGGGGCATGGGGGAGATCTTTCGCTGGAGAAATCAGATGAAAGCGGCACGAGTTTCCGAATTGTGCTTCCGAAAGAAGTTGAGGGTCAGGTTTGAGCACTCAATGAGGATTGCGGTTCCACGAACCATTATCCACACTCAGTTATCATCACATCCATTGTGCTTGCGCCACATTTCTACATCATGCCCGTCAGGAACGGTTTGGCACGGATCGGAAGTATACCCCCGTAATTCTGAGTATTGTGAAATTTGCTCCGTGGATAGAATGTCAAAGCTTGTTAAATGCCGCGACAGATGGATGTAGCGCAAATTCGCACGAGCGGCCTCGGCGTCGGCAATTAGTATACGCAACTTTGATAACGAAAGTTCGCCAGACTTGAAGCCCTGATCAAGAGCTCGCTCTGCTTGGATTAGCACCGTCCCTTGGACAACGGCCTCTGATTTCATAACTTCATAAATCATTTGCATTTCAGCAACTTGCGAAGATGTCAGTGCAAGTTCGGTTTGCAACTCCAACACATGTGCTGGCCCCGGATATCCATTCAACTCGGCTGGCAGGGCCATACCCCAGCCTGCACCGCTTTGCAGTTCCTCGATGTCTTTCGGGGAAAGACTGGCAATGTCTCGTGTCTGAAATCCTTTGTAGGGCTGATCGTTGGATTCAGTCAGGGCAGGCGTTCCCATTGTGATTATCAGAATGGCAGTCAATAAAAGCGATTTCATGAATTGGCTCCTTCTCTTGCAAAAGGTCTGTCGCATTTGCTCACAACCCGATATGATAGCAATCATGTTGGCCGGGTTTTCCTCACTATTTGATCGGGCGCAAGACCGCCGATTTGACGCGGGAACAACCGTGTTCCACACGGGAGCACGCGTTATTCAAGTTTTTTTCGTGAAAGACGGCTGTGCCGTTTTGCAGCGACCACTTGCAAACGGAAATGCGGTTTGCCAGCAAAGGGCCAAAACGGGTGAGGTGGTAGCCGAGGCTTCAGTCTATGCGGACCGATACCATTGTGATTGTTCTGTTACCGAGCCAACAACGTTGGCCGCTCTGCCACTTCAAGAGTTCAGGCGTGCCTTGCAAGCAGATGCGGGCCTATCCGAAGCGTGGGCCTCGTATCTGGCCAAGGCAGTTCAAAGAACGCGTATGCGTGCGGAAATTCTCACCCTCAACACCGTTTCGGAAAAACTGGATGCTTGGTTGGCAGAATACGGTCCTCTTCCAGAGAAAGGGCAGTGGCAGGGTGTTGCAAGCGAGCTTTCGGTGAGTAGAGAGGCCTTTTACCGCGAACTCGCAAAGCGTCGATCAGACTAGACATGAGGCTGGCAGAACAATCATCTGCATATTCGCAGCGAGTTCACACTGCGCCAGCCTGCCGACCTTTCGCGTTACAAATCCAGTCCAATCACCCCGCCTTCATCCCGTGCACGGCTCTGGCACAATATAATCGCTTTCTCGCGCTGGGCATTCGACAGTACAAAATCGCGGTGCTCTATGTCTCCTGAGTTTACGCCGCATTTGCAAACGCCGCAGAGCCCGTCAGAGCATTTTACATCCACATGAATGCCATTGGCATTCAAGACGTCCGCGGCCGTCTGATCTTCGGGGACCGTCAGTTCACGCCCATCTTTGAGCCGCAAAATAAAGGGGTGGTTCTCGTAGTCTGGTTGTTCCGGGACCGAGAAATATTCCAGATGCCGTGCTTCGTCCGGATATCCCTGCCGCGCAGCGCTCTGCATAACGGCGTCCATATAACGCTCGGCCCCGCAGCAGTAGACATGCCACCCATTCTGATAGCCGGTCAAAACTTTGTCGAAGTCGGCCCGGGTGCCCTCATCCGAGAAATGGTAGTGCACTTTATCCGCCCAGGGCATTGCCGCAAGATCTTCAAGATAGCCCGCATTCGCTCGACGGCTGGCAGAATAGTGCAGCTCAAACTCTTTTCCCAATGCGTGCAGGCGATGGGCAAAGGCGATCATGGGTGTGATGCCGATGCCGCCCCCCATGAGGAGGGTTTTGGTCGCGGTCTCATCCAGTTCGAAATGGTTGATCGGTTTCGAGATGAACACTTTACGACCCGGTTCAAAGATCCGATGCAAAAGCGCAGATCCCCCGCGCCCATCCTCTTCGCGCAGCACTCCGATCTGATAAGAGCTCCGATCTGCGGGATTACCGGACATGGAATACTGACGCAGGAATTCTGGGCTCACCAAGACATCCAAATGAGCCCCTGCGGTCCACTCTGGCAGGGGGCTGTCATCAAGCGCGGTGAACTCGTATTTGGTGACGGAATCGGTCATTTCCCCTGTGTTAGAGACTAATACCTGCATCACCGGTGCGTCCCCGTCGATTGTGAAACGGTGCACCATCGACAGATCGCCTTTGGCTTTTCGGGCACGATATTCCTCAACTGAAATCATCGCGTCATAGGCCGCAATTCCGGCTTCACGATCCATGGGAAACGGGTAGGGGTATGGGGGCGGCGAGAGGTCCGCAGGGTAGGCGGCGAGCGTCTGGTCTTCGGGCTTTAGGTCAATTTCGCGCGACAGTTCCCGGCGGTTCACGTCCTTTTCCGTGGGGTGATATCCTCCATCGTCCGCCAACTCCAAATCCCACCACCAGGTTTTGACCGGGTTGATCTCGCCATGTCCTGCGACGTCATCCAGCTTGGCCAGCACCGGTGCTGCGGCAGGGATGTGCGAGGCCGCCCAGCGGAACGGGGTCTGGGCAAACAGCCCTTCGAGGTTCCACGGGCAGGTCTTCATGCATCGTCCACACATCGCACCCCCTTGCTGGGTCACGCGATAGGTGGTGCATTTCTGGGCATCCGACTTCCAGATCTCATACCCGTTGAACATACGCTTCGGGCCTGCCGTGATCGCGCCGGAGGGGCATTCACGGGCACATTTATTGCAGGCGTCACAGAAGGCTTGCAGGCCGAAATCAATCGGTTTGTCATGCCCCATCGGCATGTCGGTGGTGACGACGCCGGATTTCAGGCGCGGCCCCAGATAGGGGTTGAGGATCACATCACCGATGCGCGAGACCTCACCCAACCCTGCGAGCAACAGAAGCGGCGGTTGTAGCACGGTGCCGTCCATCACGGTGTGTGCTTTGGCAGAATAGCCGAGATTTCTGATCTGTTGGGCGATGACACCGCCAATGAGCGCAAATCGCAGATAGGCGCGCATGGATTGGCTGACGGCGATCCAGTCATCTCCTGATGCCCCTTCCATCGTCTCAAACCCCTGATCGACAATCATCGAGATGGCATTGTCATGGGTCGGGTGGATCTCGGCCCCTGTGGCGTCATGGGAATACCAGCACCAGTCCGGGCAACGCGATGTGCCGGCTGCGTCGACCCCGAGAAAATAGCTTGCGGCCCGAAGATTATCGGCATTGCGCTCCGCGTCAGTGGGGTGGTGGGCGTCCGAAGATGTGCCATCCTGCAGGGGAACAAAGGCCCCAAGCAAGCGGCGCTGCGCGTAGCTTGGTGCAGACTTACGCACGTAATGCCCGCCTTTCGACGCTTCTTGCAGGTGTTTCCCCATGTCACCGAATTGACTGCGGGCAAACATGTCAGAGCGTTTCGGGACGCGGGCCACATTGGGTTCGTCGATATAGGTGGTCGGATCGTCGACGCGCTTCAGCCGTTCAAACGGATGCGGACCATGCCGGTAGTCACGTTTGGCATATGGGTCACGGGTGAGCGCCGATTTTACATGCCCATTGCCGGGTCCGGTGCCACCCAGCCACCAGCCGGGGCCGGAGGTGGCGTGCCAGGGCTGTTCGGACATAGGGGCAAGCGGCGCGTCATGGGCAAGACCCATATCCGTGGTAACAACCGCCACGCCAAAGCGGTTGTCCAACCACGGGGCCACCAGTTGGCCATTCTCGGCGACAGCAAGACCGGAGGTCACGGCAAGCTGGTTTAGATCCACTTCCGTCGACATCGGGCTATGGGCCATAGCGTCAAAGCCCAGAAGCCGGATGTAGTTGGCGACCACCACGGCCGTTTCGGTCGCACGCAGGCAGGCGCGGTGATCCTGCGCATCAAGGATCCAGTCAGCCCCCCGTTCATCCGGGCGTGGGTCGCGCATGTGTTCGACCAGAAATACAATCGCATTGGGATGATCAACCCGACGCGGTATGCGATCCATCGAGGCTTTGAGGTCCGCCATAATCACGTCGATCCCTGCGGCAAGGGTGCGGATCTCGCGCGTCTTGAGCGCTTCGGCCAGTCTGGGAATGTCGGGGTTGTGGCGTGGTTCTTGCAGGTATGCGCTTGCGGGTATCGGACCGATGCCAACCATGGAGGTATCAAGATAATACCCGAATGATTTCAAGTGGTTGGTGCGTTCCTGAAGGTCAGCTGGAATGCGCCCCTTTTCGGGGTTCACGTCCCCGTCGCGGATCGCGTCCATCATCGCCTGAAACTCACCCATTGCATTGACAATGCTCGCGGGCTGTTCCGGGCGGTGAAACGAAAGCGGGGGCATGGTGGGCACGTTTGAGAGATCTGTCTTCTCCGTGCGTTTCAACCGCTCAAGTGGGTAAGGCCCCAGATGTACAGGGCGTTTTTTGTCGGAAAAGAACTTCATCAGTTTTCCTCAACCGGTGTTGCCTTGCCTTGGTAGGCCGCAGTGAATTCCTCAGGCAGCCCTTCGTCGCCGTAATAGCCCATCAGAATGCCAACCTGTTCCGGTCCACCTTGGCGGCGGGCGCGGATCTCTTCGTCGGAAATGGTGGTGCGTTGCGACTGGCGTTTGGCCCAATGGTGCAGGTGGTCATACATCTGCGCGATGATCTCGGCGTGATCTGCGCTGGTGCCCAGATCGGTGAATTCCTGAGGGTCCACCTCAAGATCAAACAGCATCGGGCTGAACCCACCCTCCGCATGGATCAGCTTCCAGCGCTCTGTGACCACCATAAACAGGCGGCAATCACGTGGGGCCAGCCCCAGTCGATCCGCCATCGGTGAGGTGGAGTAGTCATATTCACTGATCGCAAAATCGCGCCATTCGCTCTCTTCACCCCTCAGAAGTGGAACCAGTGATCTCCCTTCGAGAATGTGGTCAGCCACTTTGCCGCCCGCCATGTCCACGAAAGTGGCGGCGAGGTCGATCTGTTCGATGAGCTTACTCGACACCGTGCCACGCGTGGCATCCGCTTCGGAGCGTGGATCGGCGATGATCAGCGGCACCCGCACCGATGGGTCGTGGAAGAAATCCTTTTCACCCATCCAGTGATCACCCATGTAATCGCCATGATCCGAGGTGAGCACGATCACGGTTTTTTCAGCCTGACCCGTTTCGTCGAGATAATCGAGGATTCGTCCCAGATGATCGTCGCATTGCTTGATCAGACCCATATAGGCGGGGATCACCACGTCACGCACGTCGTTGCGTGAGAAGGCAGCAGAGAGTTTGCCGTGCAGATAGGCGTCAAACACCGGGTGGGCGTCTGTGCGTTCCTTGTCCGACCGCACCACGGGCTGGATGTCCTCGATCCCATACATATCGTGATAAGGGGCGGGTACGATATAGGGCCAATGGGGTTTGATGTAGCTGAGATGTGCACACCACGGATCTCGGCCCCTCTTCGCCTCCATGAAATCGATGGCACGGTCGGTGAGCCAGGGGGTTTCGCTGTCCCCTTCCCGAATATTGGCGGGTTTGCCCGCGTGCTTCATCAAAAAACCGCTGGCGATGTCACCGTCGCCATCGATCCCCGCGTTCGCATGGTCATGCCACGGGTTATGATCGGTATAACCTTTCTCGCGCAGATACGCGTTATAGGGCGAGCGCCTCTGGTCATAAAACCCCTTCGGCCCCTCAGCCCAGAGCCCATCGTCACGGAGCCAGATGTCAAAACCACACTCACCCACGCGAGCGCCAATGACCGAATCAGGAGCCAGCCCCAAGCGCGCCATTCCTTCGCTATCAGCCTTCATATGGGTCTTGCCGATCAGCCAGCAATCCATCCCGGCTTTTCGCAAGTGGTCCCCCATGGTGATCTCCCCAACCTTTAGGGGAAAATTGTTGTAGGCCGCCCCATGGGACGAAACATAGCGACCGGTATAGGTGCTCATCCGGCTCGATCCGCAAACAGGGGACTGGCAATAGGCCCGGTCAAACCGGACACCGCGCGCTGCCACCCGGTCGAAATTAGGCGTTTCCAACGTCTTGTGACCCGCGCAGCTGAGGTAATCAAAGCGCAGCTGGTCATACATGATGAACAGGATATTCGGTGCTGTTTTCCCCATGGATCATGCGCTCCTCGTTGCGAATGCGGCGATATGAGCATGGCGAATCGCGGCAGGGAAGAGAAATTGGATCCAATCCGAAAATTTTAACAAGTGAGAGAGTCGCTGCTGGGACACTGCCTGCCGTGTTTTTCATTGCGAGCACCGGGATTGCTGCATATACCCGCTCGTGACGAAGCCCTACGGGCCAGAGAGGTTGGCTGCCTGCCATCGACCCAGTCAGGGGATGAAAGGCAGCGTCGTCCGAGATGCAGGCGCATAGACCGCTGCATCCGATGTCTCTTTTCTGCGCCCCGAACCCGCGAAAGGAAGACCCATGTCGAAATCCCTTCTTCTGTCAGCTGCTGTGGTTGCACTGACCACAGCTCCTGCCATGGCCCATATTGGTCATTTGGGTGAAGTGGCTGGTCACGGCCATTGGGGCGCAATTATTTTCCTTGGTGGGGCTGCTGCCGTAGGTCTTTGGGCTGCGATCAAAGGCAAGAAAGACGCCGAGAAAGCCGAAGCAGAAGGCGCGGAAGAAGACGCCGAAGAAGAGATCGGTGATGAAGAGCTGGTGGGGGCCTGATCCATGACCACTCAGCAGGATGCCCAAGCTAAGAAATTTGGTGTGATGATCTGTGGGCACGGCTCGCGCAGCCAAGCCGCCGTGGATGAATTCAAAGTGCTGGCGGAAAAGCTTCCAGCGCTGCTACCTGACAATTGGATGGTGGATTATGGCTATCTGGAGTTCGCCAACCCGGTGATCCGGGACGGGCTGGACAATCTGCGGGAAGCAGGTTGTGATCGGATCCTTGCGGTGCCGGGGATGCTCTTTGCCGCGATGCACTCGAAGAACGATATTCCGACCGTGCTGAACACCTATGCCACCAAACATGGCATTGATGTGAGCTATGGGCGCGAGCTGGGCGTAGACCCGAAAATGGTGGCGGCAGCCGGTGCTCGTATTCGCGATGCGGTTGATGCGGCCAATGCAGAACATGGCGAGGTGCCGCTGGAGGAAACCTGTCTGGTGGTGATCGGGCGCGGCGCATCTGACCCCGACGCCAACGCAAACGTGTCGAAAATCGCGCGTCTGCTGCAGGAAGGCATGGGCTTCGGCTGGCTGGAAGTGGGCTATTCCGGCGTGACCTTCCCGCTGGTGGAACCCTGCCTGACCCACACCGCCAAGCTGGGTTACAAACGCGTCGTCGTCTTCCCCTATTTCCTCTTCACCGGCATCCTGATCGACCGGATTTATGGTTTCACTGACCGCGTGGCCGAACGTCATCCCGAGATCCAGTTCGTGAAAGCCGGGTATCTGAACGATCACGAGAAGGTTCTGGAAACCTTTGCCGAGCGGATCACCGAACAGGTGGGTGCGATGCCACCGCCCAACTGCGGTACCTGTGCTTATCGCGATCAGGTTTTGGCGCTGGACGACCCAAAAGTGGCGGCGATCTCCGCAGAGGATCGTGCCAAGCATCCGGCTTTTTCCGACACACCCCCGCCGACCTGCGTGATGTGCAAATACCGCGTGGAAGTGCTGGGTTTTGAAAGCGAGCTGGGGGCGGTGCAGGAAAGCCACCACCACCATGTGGAAGGGCAGGGGGCAAACGCGCCCGGTTCGACCGTCGAGACCTGCACGCTCTGCGACAATTTCTGCACCGGCGCCTGCCGGTTGGACATGGATCATCACCACCACCACCACGATCATTCGCATGATCACCACCATCATCACGACCATGCCCACGATCACTCTCACGATCATGGCCATCACCATCATCACCATGGTCATGACCACCATCATGATCACGATCACCACCACCCGGAATACCCTCATGCCAAACACCCGCATGGCCCGGAATCGGCCCGCGTAAAATGAGTACACGTCCGCCCTTGCGCTATGAGCGTGACCCGATGGCAATCTATGCCGAGAGCTTTGCAACCTTGCGCCGTGAAGCCCGGCTGGAACGCTTTCCCGGCGGCATGGCCGCACTTGCCACCCGTGTGATCCACGCCTGTGGCATGGTGGAAGTGGCCGATCGTTTGGCCTTCTCGGAAAACGCCTATCAGGCGGGTCATGAAGCGCTGAAATTTGGCGCACCGGTGTTTTGCGATTGCGAGATGGTCGGCGCGGGGATCATCCGCCGCTACCTGCCTGCGGAAAACGAGGTGATTGTCACCCTCAACGACCCGCGCACGCCGGATCTGGCGAAAGAGATTGGCAATACCCGCTCTGCCGCCGCTGTGGAACTCTGGGCCGACAAGCTTGAAGGCGCCGTGGTTGCCGTGGGCAACGCCCCCACCGCGCTCTTCCACCTGTTGGAACTGATCGACGCGGGTGGACCAAAACCCGCCGTGATCCTTGGGTTTCCCGTGGGATTTGTCGGTGCTGCCGAAAGCAAAGCAGAACTGGCGAACAATTCCCGTGGTTGCGAATACGTCGCCCTGCGTGGACGTCGTGGCGGATCAGCGATTGCTTCTGCTGCGGTAAACGCGCTGGCGGCTGGACTGCCGGAGGAGAAGGTATGACGCAGCCTTGGCTTCACATTATCGGCATCGGCGAAGATGGGCTTGACGGTCTGACGCCGGCCACCCGCGCGGTAATCGATGCAGCCGATGTGATCGTTGGCGGCAAACGCCATCACGAAATGCTCGATACGCAAGCCGAGCGCCTCGCTTGGCCGTCGCCGTTTGATGCGCTGATAGGCGAGCTTGAGGCCCGTCGTGGACAAACCGTCGCCGTGCTGGCCTCTGGCGATCCGCTCTGGTTTTCGGTTGGGGCCAAGATCGGCCGCCATCTCGATCCGGCGGAACTTGTATATCATCCGCAGGTTGGCGCCTTCCAGCTGGCCGCCGCTCGCATGGGCTGGTCAATGGCGGACCTGGAAACGCTCACCGTGCATGGTCGCCCGGTTGAGCAGATGATTGCCTTCATTCAGCCAGATGTACGGCTCTTGATCCTGACCACAGGCGCGGAAACGCCCCAGCAGATCGCCAAATTTCTCACCGAGCGAGGCTTTGGTGGGTCGCGTCTTACCGTGCTGGCCCATATGGGGGGCGAGAAGGAAGAGCGCTTTGACGGGGTGGCGGAGAGCTGGGACCACGACGTGCCCGCGTTCAATACGCTTGCTGTGGAATGTATCGCCGCGCCGGATGCAGCCCTTATGCCCCGCGTGCCGGGACTTGCAGACAAGCTTTTCCAAAGCGACGGCACCATGACCAAGCAAGAGGTGCGCGCGATCACGCTGGCGAAACTGATGCCAATGCGTGGTGCACTGCTCTGGGACATCGGTACGGGCTGCGGTTCGGTTGCAGTCGAATGGATGCGAGGGGCACGTTACGCCCGTGCAATCGGGATTGAACCCAAACCCGAACGCCGCGCCATGGCGGCCGCCAACGCCCTGGCGCTGGGTGTGCCACGTTTGGAACTGGTAGACGGCACGGTGCCCGCAGCGCTTGATGGTCTGGAAGCCCCAGACGCCGTTTTCATCGGTGGGGGTCTCAGTGAAGAGGTGTTTGACGCCGCTTGGGCCGCCCTGCGTCCGTTGGGACGGCTGGTCGCCAATGCCGTCACCATCGAAAGCGAAATGTGCCTGGCAGCGCTGCATGCCAAACATGGCGGCCAACTGGTAAAGCTCTCGGTTGAACGCGCCGAAGCGCTGGGGCCGCTTTCCGGGTGGAAACCCATGCGCCCGGTCACACAATGGAGCTTGATCAAGAGATGAGTGGAACCCTTTACGGGATCGGCCTTGGCCCGGGGGATCCCGAGCTGATGACGCTGAAGGCTGCGCGGCTGATCGCGGCGGCCAAAGTGGTGGCCTATCCGGCGCTGGAATGTGGCAACAGCTTTGCGCGGTCCATTGCCACCGACCTGATCTCCCCGGATGCGGACGAAATCACTATTGCAGTCCCCATGACGGTGGAGCGCGCCCCGGCACAGGCGGCCTATGATGCGGGTGCTGCACAGATCGCCGAGCGACTTGCCGCCGGAAACGATGTAGTTGTGCTCTGCGAGGGCGATCCGTTTTTCTACGGTTCTTTCATGTATCTATTTGCGCGGCTGTCGGATCGGTTTGACTGCGAAATCATCCCCGGCGTGACGTCAATCACCACCGTAGCCGCCCGTGCCAAACGCCCGCTTGTGGCCCGCAATGAACGCCTGACCGTGCTGCCCGGCCCGCTTGATGAGGGTGAGTTGCGGTCGCGTATTGAAGGGGCGGAAAGCGTGGCGATCATGAAGGTTGGGCGTCATCTGCCCAAGATCCGCGCCGTAATAGACGATCTCGGTCTGACCGACAAAGCCACTTATGTGGAGCGCGCCAGCCTGCCTGAAGAGGTTGTGCTGCCGCTATCCGAAGCCCCTGAAAAGGCACCATATTTCTCGATGATCCTGCTTGCGAAAGGAACCGATCCATGGCTGTAAGCCCTGTTGTCATTTGTCTGAACTCATCAGGCGAAGCATTGGCCCACCGGGTCGCCGCGCTGTTGGGCGCACAGGTCCATGGCCGCGAAAGCCGGGTTGAAAAGGCCGATGCCTTTTTCCCCAATGCGCTGGATCATGTGCGTATGCTCTTTGCGGCGGGTACCCCGGTTGTGGGCGTTTGTGCTGCTGGCATTCTGATCCGTGCCGTGGCACCGATCCTTGCCAACAAACTGGCGGAACCTCCCGTTGTGGCGGTGGCGGATGATGGCTCTGCGGTGCTGCCCTTGCTTGGGGGCCATCGTGGTGCAAACCGTCTGGCCAGCCAGATCGCCTCTGAAATCGGGGCCACCGCTGCTGTGACCACTGCAGGTGACGTGTCGATGGGTGTGGCTTTGGACGAGCCGCCCGTGGGCTATCGTCTTGCCAATCCGAGCGACGCCAAGGACGCCATGGCGGAACTCCTGTCCGGTGCGGGCGTGTCCATTGTCGGAGAAAATATCTTCGACATCGAAGATGCAGGCGGCACGGTTGAACTTGTCGTGTCAGAAACCTCGGTTGAAACCGGTCCGACCCGTTTGGCCTATCATCCGCAGCGCTTTGCCCTCGGTGTGGGCTGTGCCCGCAATGCGGATCCCGAAGAGCTGTGGCAGAATGTGTCCGAGCAGCTGGCCGCCGCCAATATCGCACCAGAAGCCATCGCCTGCGTGACCTCGCTCGACCTCAAGGCCGATGAGTTGGCAATGAACCAACTGGCCCGCCGCCTTGACGTACCATTCCGCGTTTTCTCGGCTGCTGAACTGGAAGCCGAAACCGTGCGTCTGGCCAATCCATCTGACGTGGTGTTTGAAGAAGTGGGCTGTCATGGCGTGTCCGAAGGCGCGGCCCTTGCCGCAGCCGGCCCACAAGCCGAGCTGGTTGTTCCGAAAACCAAAACGGCCAACACCACCTGCGCTCTTGCGCGTTCGCCGGAGCCAATCACCGAGATGCGCGGTCGCACCCGTGGCAAGCTCTCGATCGTCTCGATCGGGCCGGGTCAGCACACATGGCGCACGCCAGAAGCCAGCCGCCTGTTGCAAGAGGCCGAAGAGCTGGTGGGCTACGGGCTCTACATCGACCTGATCGGCCCGCTGGCTGCTGGCAAAACCCGCTCCGATTTCCCGCTGGGCGGTGAAGAAGACCGTTGCCGTTATGCGCTGGAGCAAGCAGGCAAAGGCAAGAACGTTGCGCTGGTTTGTTCCGGCGACGCGGGCATCTATGCGATGGGCGCACTGGTTTATGAACTGTTGGACCGGACTGCGGAAGAAAAAGGCGTGTCGGATGCAGCACGTCGGGTCGAGGTGGTCTCCACACCCGGTGTGTCCGCGCTGCAAGGGGCAGCGGCCCGTGCAGGGGCACCGCTGGGCCATGATTTCTGCGCTATTTCGTTGTCGGATCTGCTGACCCATCGCGAAGACATCGTGAAGCGCCTGCACGCCGCTGCCGAAGGTGATTTCGTAATTGCCTTCTACAACCCGGTATCGATGAAACGTCGCACGCTTCTCGCTGAAGCTCGTGACATTCTGCTCAAGCATCGCCCGGCTGATACGCCGGTGATGCTGGCCTCGAACCTTGGGCGCCCGACGGAAAACATCCGCTATCGTCGCCTAGACGAGCTCGAAGTGGATGAGGTCGATATGCTGACCGTGGTGCTGGTCGGATCAAGCAATTCGCGGCTCGCCCAATTGGGCGAAGGCCCCCGTATGTTCACCCCGCGCGGCTATGCCCGCCGCATCGACGGAGATCTGTCATGACCGTTTATTTCATTGGTGCCGGTCCCGGCGACCCGGAACTTCTGACCCTTAAGGCGCAACGCATCATCGGTGAATGCCCGGTCTGCCTGTACGCCGGGTCGCTTGTGCCGCCGCAAGTGGTGGCCGGTGCGCCCGAAGGGGCCAAGGTTATGGACACCGCCTCCATGACACTTGATGACACCCACGCCGAGATCAAAGCCGCGCACGCGCGGGGTGAAGACGTGGCGCGTGTGCACTCCGGTGATCCCTCGCTATACGGTGCCATTGCAGAACAGATCCGCCGCCTGAAGGCAGATGGTATCGACTATCAGGTCATCCCCGGTGTGCCCGCCTATGCCGCCGCTGCCGCCGCTCTGGGACAAGAATTGACAATCCCCGAGATCGCGCAGTCGATTGTGCTGACCCGCATGTCGATGCAGTCCACCTCGATGCCTGAAGGTGAATCGCTGGAGAATTTCGCCAAAACCGGTGCTACGCTCGCCATCCACCTTGCGGTGCGCAATATGCGCGAGATCGAACGGGTGCTTGCTCCATATTACGGCGAAGATTGCCCAGTGGTGGTGGCCTATCGCGTGGGCTGGCCGGACGAGATGTTCATCCGTGGCACTATTGCCGACATTCGCAAGAAAGTGCGCGCCGAAAAGATCACCCGCACCGCGTTGATCCTTGTTGGTCCCGCCCTCAATTCGGGCCGCGACTTTAAGGACAGCGCGCTTTACGACCCCAAGATCCCTCATGTCTTGCGCCCAGTGGTGGGTGTGGATCTTGTTGAAGATCACAACACCTGATCCATCGACGTAGAATTTAAATGGAAAGGCGGCTCGAACCACTTCGGGCCGCCCTTTTGTATGGTGTGGCGACAACACCTTCATTCTGTGGATAGTTTGAAAAAACATCTCGACAAACAAAAGGTTAACTTGACCGTTACAATTCTCATGGCATGATTGTCTTCCACGCTGGGAGATGGATGATGCTGGAACATTTGCCGAAAGAGGTTCGTGAAGGGCTTGAAGCAGCCCGCAAACGCGACCTGAAAAAGAAATCACGCCTGCGCATTCGCGTTAACGAGGAAGTGTTTCCGGTGCTGAAATTCTGGGAAACTGGTTTTTCTCTGGACGCAGCACGCGCACCCCATTTGCGCGGGTTGGTGGATCTCTATGACGGCAGCCGCCACCTTTATCAGTGCCTGATTGTCGCCTCGGAAGAGGAAGACGGGCAGATGATATACGAATTCAAGCGCAAGGCTGAGGCCCATGATAACGCGCCGCTCGATTTCGCCCGCGACGAGGACGCCCCTGTGGGATTGATTGCCAAAGAGGTTTGATCAAGAAAACGGCATAATCCAGTTGGTGAAGCGCCGTTTGGTGAAGCGCTGTGCAGTTGAATCGATCATTGCCTCATCTTCTGACTATAAATATCCTGGGGTTCGAGGGCATTTTGGAATTGGTCTGGGAGACCAATTCGCCCGTAGAACCGGCAGAGCCCCCAGGCTCACGATGTGAGCCAAGCTCAGCCCAGATCATGGGCGTATCTCAACCTCTGTCCCGTCCGGGGTAATGGACCAAAGCTCCTCAATTTCTGTATCAGAGACTGCAATGCAACCTGCGGTCCAATCAGAGGGTATAGTCGCAAAGCGGCCAAACCCGTTTGGTTGGCCATGGATGAAGATATCTCCACCAGGACTGATCCCCGCCGCCTTGGCGCGGGTGATATCCTCTTGCTGCGGGTAGTCAATCCCGAGAGACAGGTGATACGCGCTATTCGGATTGCGGTGGGTGATCTTGAATACCCCTTCCGGGGTCTTGCCATCCCCTTCCACTTTCTTGTCGCCTTCCGGGGCAAATCCCAATGCAATCTTGTAGATTTTCAGCGGCCTCCCTTCGCGAAAGACCGTCATTTTGCGTGCAGATTTCTCCACAACAATCCGGTCGATCTGCCCGGTGATCGGTTCCATGATTGGCGGTGACGATATGGGCGCCAGACGATCCCAGAGCACCACACAGGCAATTGTGAGCAGTGCGACGAGGGACACTCGGGAAAAGAAACGGGCCAGGATCTGCATGTGCAGAAACTGGCCCAGCCGGTTTGGGATCGCAACCGGAAGCGGAGTGGATGAAGCTAACCGGGCAAGGATCTGCCGACCCGGTCCTGCGGATTATTGCAGGTCGGCAAAAGCGCGCTGCAGGCGTTCCACGGCGTCCTCAACACGGGCGCCCTGGGTGGCCAGATTGAAGCGCTGGAACCCATCGCCACCGATGCCGAAAGACGGTCCGGGGCTGACCGCGATCTTGGCATCGTCTCGGATCCGGGCAATCACCTCATCATGGCTCATTCCGGTGTCAGAGAAGTCGACCCAAGCCAGATAGGTGGATTGCAGAGGCAGGGAACGCAGTCCAGGAATGGCGTTTACACCCGCATCAAAGATCTGGCGGTTTCGCTCCAGATGCGCAACCTGCTGGTCTACCCATTTCGCTCCCTCGGGCGAATAAGCGGCGGTGATCATATCAACTGACAGCACGGCCGGGGCATAGTCCAAAGCTGCGAGGCGCTTTTTCATGGTCTTGCGCAACTCGGGATCAGCGATGATCATGTTGCCGGTGCGTTGACCTGCGATATTGAATGTTTTTGAGGCCGCTGAAAGTGTGATCAGACGCGGCAGTGTCTCAGGTGCGGCCAGTGCCATTGGGATATGTTTGTGGCCGGTATAAACAAGATCCTGATGGACCTCATCGGATACCAGAAAGAGATCATTGCGCTCTGCGAATTCAGCCACCGCGCGCTGCTCGTCCACGGTCCAGACGCGGCCCGATGGGTTATGAGGCGAGCAGAACAGGATCATCTTCTCGTTGCCGGTCAGGCGCGATTGCGCATCCTCGAGATCCAATGTGTAAAGATCCCCTTCGCGTTTCAGCGGGCATTCCACCACCTTGCGGTTGTTCTTGCCGATCTTCAATGCGAACTCGTGATAGACCGGCGTGAAGATCACCACACCGTCACCCGGCTCTGTCCAGGTCTGCAGGCACAAGGCAATGGCATTGCCCAGCCCCTGGCTGGTCAGGATCCAATCGGTGTCGATTTTCCAGCCATGACGGTTTTCCTGCCACCATGCGATGGCATTCAGATAGTCGGGATGTTCCCAAGAATAGCCAAAAATACCATGCTCGGCGGCCCTGCGAATGGCGTCGATCACGCAGGGTGCGGTGGCATAGTCGCTGTCGGCCGTCCACATCGCCAACCCGTCTTCGGGGGAAACGCCAAAGAGACGCTCCATCTTGTCCCATTTGGAGGAATTGGTGCCGCGGCGGTCGATGAGTGTGTCAAATGTGGTCATGGTAGTGTCGTCGAGTGTCATTTCATCTCCTGATCCGCGGCACGTTAGCGGCTTTCCCCAGCGAAGCAAGGGCTCTGTTTGGTGGTTCATTTATCTCTATTGTGGATAGGAATTGGAACCTATCTTTTGAACACGGATAAAAGTTGAGAAATTATCCTTCTCAATATTGGAATTGTGAGAAAATGTGATGAAAGCACCTGCCCAAACTTTCCAAAATGGGAAAATGCGCCCATTGCGCGGGCGCCTTCCTTGGCCTACATCCCCCTTATGACACTGCGAAATATCCTCATTCACCCCGATCCGCGCCTGAAAAAGGTCGCAGACTCTGTTCCTGATCTGTCGGACGAGCTGCGTCTTTTGGCCGAAGATATGCTGGAAACCATGTATGACGCGCCAGGCATTGGCCTTGCAGCGCCGCAGATTGGCATTTCAAAACGCCTGATCGTTTTGGATTGCGTGCGTGAGGACGACGAGCCGCCGCAACCGATGGTGATGTTCAACCCGGAGATCATTCGTGCTTCCGATGAGTTGAATGTCTATGAGGAAGGTTGCCTGTCGATCCCGGAGCAATTTGCCGAAGTCACCCGCCCAAAAGAGGTCGGCGTGCGTTGGCTGGATATGGATGGGAATGTTCAGGAGCGTGATTTTGACGGGCTTTGGGCCACCTGTGTCCAGCATGAGATTGACCACCTCGAGGGCAAGTTGTTCATCGACTATCTCAAGCCCCTGAAACGCCAGATGATCACCCGCAAGATGCAAAAGCTGAAACGTGACCTCGCGCGCGGCAAGGCATAGGGGATTGGTATGAGCGTGACCTCGCACCGCCCTTATGTGATGTGGCCCAACAAGGCGCTGCGCAGTGTGGCTGACCAGGTTGCAGAGGTCACCGACGACGTTCGTGCGATCTGGGATGAGATGATCTTTGCGATGGACAGCATGCCGGGCGTTGGTTTGGCCGCCCCGCAGCTCGGCATCAACCTGCGTTTGGCCGTCGTGGATGCCTCTGACGAACGCGGGCAGGCGATCCGCATGGCAAACCCCGAGATTCTGCACGCCTCAACCCAAATGCGCACGCATCAGGAAGGCAGCCCCAATTTGCCTGGTGTTTGGGCCGAAATCGACAGGCCCCGCGCCGTGACAGTGCGCTTCATGAATGAAAAGGGTGAGATCGAAGAGCGCGATTTTGTGCATCTCTGGGCGACCTCGGTTCAACACCAGATCGATCACCTGAATGGAAAGATGTATTTCGATCACCTTTCCAAAGTGAAGCGCGATATGTTGGTCAAGAAGGCGAGGAAGCTGAAGAAATGAAACTGGCCTTCATGGGATCCCCCGAGTTCTCGGTTCCGGTGCTTGATGCGCTGGTTGAAGCCGGACATGAGATTGCTGCGGTCTACTGTCAGCCTCCGCGCCCAGCTGGTCGTGGCAAGAAAGACCGTCCGGGCCCCGTGCACATGCGTGCAGCAGAACTTGGTCTAGAAGTGCGTCATCCGGCGTCCCTCAAGGGAGAAGATGAGCGGGCCGAGTTTGCCGCGCTGGATCTCGATGCGGCAGTTGTGGTCGCTTATGGGCTGATCTTGCCGCAAGCCATTCTGGACGCACCGAAACACGGCTGTCTGAACATCCACGCGTCTTTGTTGCCCCGTTGGCGGGGAGCAGCCCCGATTCATCGTGCGATCATGGCCGGAGATGCGGAAACGGGGATCTGCATCATGCAGATGGAAGCAGGGTTGGACACAGGTCCGGTTTTGCTGCGTGAGGCGACTGCAATCGGGATCGAAGAAACCACGTTGCAACTGCATGATCGGCTGGCACCCATGGGCGCACGGATGATCGTTCAGGCACTTGCGCAGTTGGACGAGCTGTTGCCCGAGCCGCAGGCTGAAGATGGTGTGACATACGCCGAAAAGATCCTGAAGGACGAAGCTCGGATTGATTGGAGCAAACCCGCGATTGAGGTGGATCGGCTGATCCGTGGTCTGTCGCCGTTTCCAGGCGCCAAGTGTGACATTGCCGGTGAGCAGGTCAAACTGCTGGGATCGCGTCTGGCCGACGGGATCGGTGCGCCTGGGCAAGTGCTGTCGAGGATGACCATTGCATGTGGCAATGGTGCTGTGGAAATCACGCGGGCTCAAAGGCCGGGGAAAAAGGCGATGTCTTCTGAAGATTTCCTGCGCGGCAGTAAGTTGCCGGAATTCCTGGGTTGACAGGCAAGCCCCTGTTGCCTCCTCCTTTTCTAGTTTTCTAGTTTTCTAGTTTTCTAGTTTTCTAGTTTTCTAGTTTTCTAGTTTTCTAGTTTTCTAGTTTTCTAGTTTTCTAGCCAGCCTGACTTTGAATTGCCGACCTCAGCCACCATATCATTGTCATGAGTATATTATTTCTCGTCATCATAGGCATTGCAGCCGGATTTCTCGCAACACGATTGATGGGGGTCGAAGCTGACCTGCCCACAACGATTGCCATTGGCGTGCTGGGGGCGCTGGTTGGCGGACTACTGCTGCGTGGGGTGGCGGCACTTTTCGGCATGGCATCCGGGTTTGTCGGGGCAGTGCTGGGTGCGCTGGCCGTGTTGTGGATCTACAAGACCTATTTGAAAAAGTGACGGGAAATGGCCCCGCTTAATATTCGTTAACCATACATTAACCACCGCATTTCAGAATGCGGGCATGATCACGTTACGATCTCTTGTTGCTCTGATGGCTGCTGTGTCGTGCCAGATGCCCCCCAGTCCGGCTGAGGCCGGAGCCTGGCCTCGCAAGGATGGCGAATGGTTCATATCTATTCAGGCGACGCAGGACTGGGGGAATTGGGTCAATTACCCAAAGGTCTCAACTTATCTGGAATATGGGCTTACCGATGTCTGGACCATCGGAGGGCGTATAGAACATGACCTGCAAACCTATGAGACAAGTGAAGCCGAGCTGTTTGTACGCCGGGCGTTTCCCACGGTGCTGACCTGGCAGTTGGCCGCTGGGATGACCTTCTCAGAGACAACCGAGGGCACTTTGTCCTTCAAACCGAGCTTTCATCTTGGGAAGGGGTTCGAAACGCGGTGGGGCAATGGCTGGATGGACGCGTTGATCAAGGTGGAGTTGCCGGTTGAGGAGGGGGCTGGTTCAGTCGGCGCATTCGCCCAAATTGGCCTTAAACCTCATGAGTGTCTATTAACAATGATCTCTGTTGATGCTCATGCGGACAAATTCAACACCACTGTGAAGCTGCTTCCATCACTTGCTTGGGAGGTGCGACCCGGAAGGCATATTCAGGTCGAATGGAGCGAGACCGTTACTCCCGCCCCGGAAGGAAAACTCTCACTCGGGATATGGATGAGCTTTTAGGCTCAGTCCTTGAACGGTGCCATCCCTGCACGGGCCAATTCGTCCGCACGTTCATTTTCCGGGTGGCCGGCGTGGCCTTTGACCCATTCCCATGTCACATGGTGGCGCGATTGTGCCGCATCCAGCCGTTGCCATAGTTCTACATTTTTCACGGGTTTTTTTGACGCGGTTTTCCACCCGTTTTTCTTCCAACCAAAAATCCAGCCAGTCACACCGTTTTTCACATAAGCGCTGTCGGTCACCACCGTAATTGCACAGGGTTTTCCCAATGTTTCCAGAGCCATGATTGCGGCCATCAGCTCCATCTGATTGTTGGTGGTCAGTGCCTCACCCCCCTTGAGCTTGCGCTCTTTGACGACGGTGTCACCTTCCTTCGCTTGCAGAAGCGCCCCCCAACCACCGGGCCCCGGATTTCCTGAGCAAGCACCATCCGTATACGCAAAGAACTCAGCCATTTGTCACCTTTTTCGCCTGTATCACGATCCACTCGGAGGACCATCCATCAAGCCCTTCGCCCGCCCCCAGGATGTGCGCATAGGGTAGAAAGCCAGCAGAGGTCAACAGGGCCTCAATCTCATCTTGTTGATAGTAGGCATAGAAGCGACCCAGCCTGTCCCGAGCTTCACCGGAACCCAGCTTGAGGCCGATATGTATAATGCCTTCCGGTTTCATAAGGGTATGCAGGCGGTTCAGCATGTCGGGCATGTCGCATCGGGGCATATGCAGTAGGCTGAAATTGGCAAAAATGCCGTTAAATTCCGCAGTGCCACTCACGTCCTGAAAGAGTTCTTGCCGAGCGGATACTCCCAGTTCGCTTGCCCGTGCCACCATGGCCGGTGATCCATCCACCGCATCTACTGTCAAGCCGTGATCCATCATGGCGCGGGCGCTTAATCCGGGGCCGCAGCCCAGATCGAGCACATAGGCAGATTGGGGTAAGGCGGTGATAAACTCCGACAGACCCGGTGTGGATCTTTGTGCGACGCGGGTTTCATACTCCGCAGCCTGCGTGTCATAAACCTTGAGTGTCTGGCGATCAGCACTCATGCCTTCTTAACGACCAATAGCACTGTACCCAAAAATGCCCAGCTCATGACGCTTGTTTTTCGCGCAATACACGAGGTACTTTGAATTCGATGTTCTCTTGCGCGGATTCCACCATTTCGAGGGTCACGTTGTACCGATCCCGGAAGGCGTTGATCACCTCGTCCACCAGAACTTGCGGCGCTGAAGCGCCTGCGGTCAGGCCCACAGCCGCCACACCCTCCAAGGATCGCCAGTCGATTTCCGAGGCGCGTTGCACCAGCATCGAATAGTCACATCCATTGGCCTGGGCCACCTCAACCAAACGGCGCGAATTGGAGCTATTGGGGGCACCGATTACCAAAAGCGCTTGCACTTTGGGGGCCACAGCTTTGACCGCGTGCTGGCGGTTGGTGGTGGCGTAGCAGATGTCTTCTTTGTGAGGGCCGATGATGGACGGGAAGCGCTCACGCAAGGCGGCGACGATGCCTGCGGTGTCATCTACGGACAGGGTGGTCTGGGTGATATAGGCCAGTTGCGTCGGATCACGCGGTTCGAGTGTGGCCACGTCCTCGGCGGTTTCCACCAGAATAACTTCGCCCTCAGGCAACTGCCCCATGGTGCCGATGGTTTCCGGGTGGCCTGCGTGGCCGATCATCACCATTTGCAGCCCGTTGTCATGGTGCCGCTCGGCCTCGATATGCACTTTCGAAACCAACGGGCAGGTGGCGTCCACATAGACCATCTCGCGGCGGCCGGCTTCGGCGGGGACGGATTTCGCCACACCATGGGCCGAGAAGATCACCGGGCGGTCATCCGGGCATTCGTCCAATTCCTCGACAAACACAGCACCCTTGTCGCGCAGCCCGTCCACGACGAATTTGTTATGCACGATCTCATGGCGCACATAGATCGGCGCCCCCCATTTCTCGATCGCCATCTCGACAATCTTGATGGCGCGATCCACCCCCGCGCAGAATCCGTTGGGGGCGGCGAGATAGAGGGTGAGGGCAGGTTTTGTGTCTGTGGTCATGACGCGCAGTCTCCGGTCGATCCGAGATATGGACCCTTTCACGGCCAGTTGTGCCGCAAAACCGCCGTGTAGAAAAGGGGATAGACGAGGAATGAATAAGCCGAGGCGATGCCCCGGCTTTCAGATAGCTTTCTGGCTGATTATTCGTCTGCCGGACCTTCGCGGTCAAATTCCCGTGGCGGGCGACCGATCACATCCTTGAGCTCGTCCAGTTCAATGAAATTATCGGCCTGGCGGCGAAGTTCGTCTGCGATCATCGGGGGTTGGCTGCGGATGGTCGAAACGACCGAAACCCGGACACCTTTGCGTTGCATGGCGGCCACGAGAGGTTTGAAATCTCCATCCCCGGAGAACAGCACCGCGTGATCAATGTGATCTGCCAATTCCAGCGCGTCTACCGTGAGCTCGATATCCATGTTACCCTTCACCTTCCGGCGACCCATGGAATCCGTATATTCCTTGGCCGGCTTGGTCACCATCGAGAAGCCGTTGTAATGCAACCAATCGACCAGTGGGCGGATCGGTGAATACTCGTCATTCTCGAGAAGGGCGGTGTAATAGAATGCGCGCAGCAATTTGCCTCGGCGCATGAATTCCTGACGAAGGAGTTTGTAGTCGATGTCAAACCCGAGGGACTTAGCCGCTGCATAGAGGTTTGATCCATCGATGAACAGCGCAAGCCGTTCGTCGCGATAAAACATTTATGGTCCTTTCCAATTTTCCTTCGTCAACAATTCCGTGAGTGAGTATGAGTGTGGCTGTTAACGAATTATAAAGCGCAATCTAGGGTAAGAATCGGATGCCGCAAGCAGCAAATGTAGACAAGTATAGCATAAAACGACTTGTGGCGCTTGGAAGCAATACAAGTACTGATTTGGCATTATCTCATGAGTTGGTTCGAGATGCAATATTGCAACTGGAAGAAGAGGGGCTGCGAATCAATGCAATCAGCCGATTCTACCGAACCCCGTGTTTTCCGGTGGGCGCTGGACCGGATTTTGTGAATGCGGCCGTCGAAGTTGAGAGCGCTCTGAGCAATCGCGATCTGTTGGATCTGTTTCATCAAGTGGAGGCAAAATATGGCCGCGAACGCCCGTCTCGCTGGGCGCCTCGAACGCTCGACATCGACCTGATTGCAAGCGGGGATGATGTGGCCCCGGATCGGGCCACGCTTACCCAGTGGATCGACCTGCCGCTCGACGTGCAAAAAAGGGAGGCGCCGGATCAGCTGATATTGCCGCATCCACGCCTTCAGGATCGTGGATTTGTACTGATTCCCCTGATGGATATCGCCGCTGATTGGCAGCACCCTCTACTGGGTAAAACGATCGCGCAAATGGTTGATGCCTTGCCTGATCAGGAAAAAAACGCAATTGAACCGCTGTAAAACAGGACGCTCGGGCAAATTCAGCTTGTAAACATGTTTTCCGCCCCCTAAATAGGCGGTTCACATCCCCTTGCAAGGAATGGAGCTGCACATGGCCCGCGTTACGGTCGAAGATTGCGTTGATAAGGTCCCGAACCGGTTTGAACTGGTAATGCTGGCGTCGCACCGCGCCCGCGAAATCTCGGCTGGTGCCGAAATCACCGTGGATCGCGACAACGACAAGAACCCTGTTGTATCGCTGCGCGAGATTGCAGACGAAACCCAGACGGCTGATGAACTGCGCGAGCGCATGATCGAAAGCCATCAGACCCAGATCGAAGTGGACGAACCAGAAGAAGACCAGATGGCTCTTCTCATGGGTGCCGAAGCTGCGGACAAGCCGGAAGACGACGACTTGTCGGAAGAAAAGCTCCTGCGCGCGCTGATGGAAGCGCAAGGCCAGGGCTGAGTACGGTCTGACGAGCATTCGGGGTATACATCGGTGGCGAGTTGGCTTGAAGAGCTTGAACATCTCGAGGTCGGCCGGCTGATCGCACAGATCGCCACCTATAACCCCAAATCCAATTCAAAATTGATCCGCGCTGCCTTCGAGTTCGGCGCGGAACAGCATTTCGGTCAGTATCGCCATTCCGGCGATCCTTATTTCACGCACCCGTTTGAGGTTGCGGAAATTCTGGCTGAAATGCAGCTTGATGATGCCACCATCATCACCGCCTTTTTGCACGACACAATCGAAGATACCCGCGCCACCTATACCGAGGTGGCGGATCTGTTTGGCGAAGAAGTTGCCGAATTGGTTGATGGGGTGACAAAGCTGACCAACTTGCAGCTTTCAAGCTCTGAAACCAAACAGGCCGAAAACTTCCGCAAGCTTTTCATGGCCATGTCCAAGGATATGCGGGTCATTCTGGTCAAGCTGGCCGACCGTTTGCACAATATGCGTACGATCCGGGCGATGCGACCAGAGAAGCAGGTTCAGAAGGCGCGTGAAACCATGGATATCTATGCGCCGCTTGCCGGTCGCATGGGTATGCAGTGGATGCGCGAAGAGCTTGAGGATCTTGCCTTTCACGTGCTGAACCCCGAAGGGCGCAGCTCGATCATGCGCCGCTTCCTGCGTTTGCAGAAAGAAAGCGGTGATGTGATCGAAAAGATCACCGGGGATATCCGGCACGAATTGGCGGTGGCCGGGATTCAGGCCGAAGCCTTTGGCCGCGCCAAGAAACCCTATTCAATCTGGCGCAAAATGCAGGAGAAGGATCAGGGCTTTTCGCGCCTGTCTGACATCTATGGCTTCCGTATCATTACGCTCGACGAAGCTGATTGTTATCGCGTGCTTGGTGTGGTGCATCAACGCTGGCGTGCGGTGCCGGGCCGGTTCAAGGATTACATCAGCCAGCCCAAATCGAACGGCTATCGCTCGATCCACACCACCGTGTCCGGGCGGGATGGTAAACGGGTTGAAGTGCAGATCCGCACCCAGCAGATGCATGAGGTGGCGGAAACCGGGGTGGCAGCGCATTGGTCCTATCGCGATGGGGAGCGGGTGGAAAACCCGTTTGCTGTGGACCCGGCCAAATGGATTGCCTCGCTGACCGAACGGTTTGAGACCGCCGATGACCACGATGAATTTCTTGAGCACGTGAAGCTCGAGATGTATTCCGACCAAGTGTTCTGCTTCACGCCCAAGGGTGAGGTGGTGAAACTGCCACGCGGCGCGACTCCGCTTGATTTTGCCTATGCCATCCACACGCGGATTGGTGATCGCTGCGTCGGTGCTAAAGTTGATGGGATCCGTGTACCGCTTTGGACCCGGCTCAAAAACGGCCAGTCGGTGACAATCATGACGGCGGAAGGACAGGCGCCTCAGGCAACTTGGATTGACATCGTGGTCACGGGCCGCGCCAAGGCTGCGATCCGCAAGTCCTTGCGCAGCGAAGACCGTGAACGCTTTGTGCGCCTAGGCCGCGAGCTTGCTCGTGTGGCGTTTGAAAACGCAGGTCGTAAAGTAACCGACCGGGCGCTGATGACCGCTGCCAAACAGCTCCGTATCGACAATGAAACCGAATTGCTGGCCCGGCTCGGATCTGCTGAACTGCAGGCGCGGGATGTGATTCAGATCCTGTATCCCGAAGCGGGTGACATCGAGGACATGATTGATGGCGAAGCCGCTGTTGTGGGGCTTGGACCCGGGCAGGGATTCAACCGCGCGCAATGCTGTCAGCCAGTGCCGGGCGAACGTATCGTCGGCATTGCCTATCGCGGCAAAGGCGTTGTGGTTCATGCCATCGACTGTGACGCTCTTGGAGAAGTCGAAGACGACAGCAACCGCTGGGTGGATCTGCATTGGGCCACCGGAAACCACCCGCCGATCCACACAATCAGTCTGAAACTCACGATTTCCAACGATGCAGGCGTGCTTGGGCGGATTTGCACGTTGATTGGCGAGCAAAAGGCCAATATCTCGGATCTGAGGTTTCTGGATCGCAAGCCGGATTTCTACCGCCTTCTGGTGGATGTCGATCTCCGCGACATTGAGCATTTGCATGCGGTTATGCTGGTGTTGGAAGCGGATAGCGATGTGGCGTCGATAAAGAGACATCGTGATCTGGATCGTAAACCATAGCCGACATCCGATCGCCGACCCATCCCGCAGCCTGAAAGGGGCCCGCCTTGTTCAAGAGAAACCCACGTTCCTATCTGCGGATTGTGGCGGAGTTCTTTTATCCGCGGGGTGGGTGGTATCGGGCAGCGCGATACGTCATTCACCGACTTCGCCGTCTGCCAGACCCGGCCCATCGTATCTCGCGCGGGATCGCGGCTGGGGCCTTCACCAGCTTCACACCGCTGTTTGGTATGCATTTCATAATTGCAGCCCTTTTGTCGTGGATTATGCGAGGAAATATTCTGGCCGCATTACTCGCGACATTTGTGGGCAACCCTCTGACCTTTCCATTTATTGCTGAAATTTCGATTGGACTTGGCAATACAATATTGGGGCTGCCGCAAGGCATCCATTTGCCCGAGGTGATGTTGGCCTTTGGTGGGGCAACCAGTGATATCTGGTCCAATTTCCTGGCCATGTTCACAGAAGCCAGGGCAGATTGGAGAGAAGTACATCGGTTCTATCACCAGGTGTTCCTGCCCTATCTCGTAGGGGGGCTCATCCCCGGGGTGGTGGCGGGCCTTGTTGGATATTTCCTTTCGAACCCGTTGATCCACGCCTATCAGCGCCGCCGGATCAAAAAATTGAAGGAACGCTATGAAAAACGTCTGGCTGCGCGAATTTCCGGGGCTGGCGAGCGGGATGAAATCAAGTAACACTAAGCGCAAACCCAATCGTGGAGCGCGACATGTCAGATCAGACCGATAACACGCATACCAACAGACTACGCCTCGGCGTAAACATTGATCACGTTGCCACCGTGCGCAACGCGCGTGGATCGGCATATCCGGATCCGGTGCGGGCGGCTCTGCTGGCACAGGAGGCCGGTGCCGACGGGATTACCGCGCATTTGCGTGAGGATCGCCGCCATATTCTGGATGATGACATTTCCGGGCTGATGGATGCGTTGTCGATCCCGCTGAATTTCGAAATTGCCGCCACCGAAGAGATGCAGGCGATTGCCCTGAAGCACCAGCCCCACGCGGTCTGTATCGTGCCAGAGAAGCGCGAAGAACTGACAACCGAAGGCGGGTTGGAAGTGGCGGCACAGGAAAACCGACTTGCCGAATATATCGCGCCACTTGCCGACGCAGGCTCGCGCGTGTCGCTCTTTGTCGGCGCGGAAGAGGCGCAGATCCGAGCCGCCGCCCGTATCGGAGCTCCGGTGATTGAATTGCACACCGGCGCCTATTGCGATTTCCACGCTGAAGGCAAATTTGCTGAACGCGATGCAGAGCTTGAGCGACTGCGCGACAGCGCGCGCCTCGCCCATTCACTCGGGATCGAAGTGCACATGGGTCACGGGCTGACTTACGAGACCGTGAAGCCAATTGCCGAAATGCCGGAAGTGATGGAGCTGAATATCGGTCACTTTCTGATCGGCGAATCCATCTTCCGCGGACTGCCTGACGCCATGGCCGAAATGCGGAAACTGATGGATGAGGCGCGGGCGTGACCGGGATTGAACTGGCTCTGATCTGGTTCGGATGGGTGTTGGCCGGGGGCTCGCCCGGCCCGGCCACTTTGGGGATTGCAGGAACCGCAATGTCCGAAGGACGCAGCCAGGCCGTTGCTTTTGCCACAGGAATACTGGCTGGCGGTGCGTTTTGGGGCATCACCGCCGCGTTTGGCATGGGGGCAGTGATGCTGACGCATGTCTGGATTTTCACCACAGTCAAATATGCGGGCGCGGCCTACCTGCTGCATCTGGCCATCAAGTCGCTCAGGTCGGCCTTTTCAGACAAGATGATACATGAGGGTACAGTTGCCCAAGGCTCTCGTCTGACCGCATTCAAGAAAGGTGCATTGATCCACTTGACCAATCCCAAAGCGATCCTGTCCTGGGGTGCGGTGTTTTCCATTGTTTTGCCCCCAACAGCATCACCCACACAGATCATTGGCATGTTTCTGTTCCTCTACAGCGGTGGGATATGTGTCTTCGTCGGCTATGCGTTTCTGTTCTCGACCTCTGCAATTGTACGTGGTTATCGCCGCGCAAAGCGGGTGTTTGATTTGACGTTCGGCCTGCTGTTCGGGGCGGCAAGTCTCAAGATCCTCACAGCTCGAATTTAAGGGAGAGAAAGTCGATGAAGGCAGTATGGTATGAGGGATTTGGCGCGGCATCCGACGTGCTGGTCTATGGCGACATGCCCACGCCGGATCCCCGGCCGGGCGAGGTATTGGTGCGCCTCTGTGCCACCGGAATTAATCCGTCTGACGTAAAACTGCGTGCGGGGGCGAGGCCCGGCGCAACGATGGCCTTTCCCCGCATCATTCCCCACTCGGATGGCGCTGGTGTGATCGAAGCGGTTGGGGATGGTGTAGATCCGGCACGCGTTGGCGAGCGGGTCTGGCTGTGGAATGCCTGCTGGCAGCGTGCTTTCGGCACCGCTGCGGAATATGTGGCGCTTCCCTCCCATCAGGCGGTGAACCTGCCGAGCAATACCAGCTTTTCAGAAGGGGCGTGTTTCGGCATCCCTGCAATGACGGCTTGGTATGCGCTTTATCGTAATGGACCGATCGAGGGGAAAACGATTCTTGTGACCGGCGGGGCTGGTACGGTTGGACGATACGCCTGTCAGATGGCAGCGCTTGGAGGCGCGCGTGTCATCACCACCGTGAGTTCAGAAGAAAAGGCAGATCACTCCGGCGCAGAGGACTGGGTGAACTACCGTGAAAATGATGTGGCCGAGGCCGTCATGAACTTGACTTCAGGTCAGGGAGTGGACCGCATTGTGGAAGTTGATTTCGCAGCCAATCAGCAGGCCAGTCTGGAGTTGATTAAGCCGGGGGGCGCAATCGCATCCTACGCCTCCGCATCCGAAATGGCGCCAACGCTCCAATTCTATCCGTTCATGTTCAAAAACGTGACCCTGCACATGCTGATCGTCTATCAGCTTGATCCCGAAACCCATGCTCGTGGCGAAGCTCAACTGGCTGAGTGGCTGGAAGCTGGCAAGCTGTCCCATGCGGTTGTTCAATCTGGTGGATTGCCGGATATCGCTGCCGCCCATGAAAAGGTCGAAGCCGGGCAGAAGCTAGGCACCGTGGTGGTGGAGATCTGAGCATGATCCTTGGCATCGGCACGGACCTTGCGAATATCGAGCGTATCCAGGGCACACTGGACAGGTTCGGTGACCGCTTCCGCAACCGCGTCTTTACCGAGCGGGAGCTGGCCAAGGCTGCGCGGCGCAGGGATGAGGCGGGCACACTTGCCAAGCGTTGGGCCGCGAAAGAAGCCTGTTCCAAAGCGCTGGGCACGGGGCTTGCGATGGGGATCAGCTGGCGCGACATGGCCGTGTCAAACCTGCGAACCGGTCAGCCGGTAATGGACGTGACCGGCTGGGCGCGTGACCGCCTTGATGAGATGACCCCGGAGGGGCATGAGGCGATCATTCATGTCACCCTGACAGATGACCATCCCTGGGCGCAGGCTTTTGTTGTGATCGAGGCCCGTCCGTTGTCCGGCCCACACTCCAACCCCAAATCAGCGCTTTAACCCCCGTGTAACTTGACTCTTTCCCCATCCCCGCCCATATCGCGGGGAACTCATTTACAGGCAGGACCTCATGGCCGAGAAAAAACAGGATGGCATCCTCGAGACCATCAAGACCATCTTTTGGGCACTGATCATCGCAGGCGTGTTTCGCACCCTGTTTTTTCAGCCGTTCTGGATCCCAACCGGGTCGATGAAAGACACGCTCTTGATCGGTGATTTCCTCTTTGTAAACAAGATGGCCTATGGCTATTCGCAGTACTCCTGCCCCTTTGGCATCTGCCCGTTTTCCGGCCGGATTTTGGCTTCTGACCCCGAGCGGGGCGACGTTGTGGTGTTCCGCCACCCGACGCTTGGCACCGATTATGTGAAGCGCCTGATCGGACTGCCAGGGGACAAAATTCAGCTGAAGAACGGGATTGTCTTCATCAACGGCGTCGAGGCGCCGCAAACGCCAGGTGGTGTTTTCGAAGAGATCAAGGAGTCGCAAGGCCGGTTTGGCACCATCCCGATCTGCGCCAATCGTCCGGTTGGTCTAGGCGGTGTTTGCGAAAAAGAACGCAGCATCGAAACCTTGCCCAATGGTGTGCAGCACTCGGTCCTGAACGTGGCAACCGGCCGCAATGACAATACCAATGTGTTTACTGTGCCCGAAGGACATTTCTTCTTCATGGGGGACAACCGTGACAACTCGACAGACAGCCGCGTGAGCCAAAATGCAGGCGGTGTCGGAATGGTGCCGTTTGAGTATCTTCTGGGCCGCGCCGACCGCATCATGTTCTCATCAGCTGGCAAGCGGTTGGTCTATTTCTGGACATGGCGTTCAGATCGTTTCTTCAAGGCAATCGAGTGAAACTGTCCTCTGATCTCCGGGCTTTCGAAGGCCGTATCGGGTATGAATTCAAAGACCCCGAGCTGTTGATCCGTGCGCTTACGCATGGGTCAATCTCGTCCTCGACCCGCCCTGACAACCAGCGGCTGGAGTTTCTGGGCGACCGGGTGCTGGGGCTTGTCATGGCGGAGCGCCTGCTGGAAGATGATCCCAAGTCGGCGGAGGGTGTGCTTGCCCCGCGCTATAACGCGCTGGTGCGCAAAGAAGCCTGTGCTGATGTGGCCCGCGAGGTCGGGTTGGGAGAGGTGCTCAAGCTGGGCCGGTCTGAGCAAAAGACCGGTGGACGTCGCAAACTGGCTCTATTGGGGGATGCGATGGAGGCGGTGATTGCTGCGGTCTATCGTGACGCTGGATTTGACGTGGCGCGGGATATGGTGCTGCGCCTCTGGGGGGATCGGATCGGCAAGGTCGAAGCAGACGCTCGTGACCCGAAAACCTCGCTTCAAGAATGGGCGCAAGCCCGTAAGCTTGCCCCGCCGAAATATGTGGAAGTGGCCCGTGAAGGGCCGGATCACGCGCCGGAATTCACCATCGAAGCGCGTCTGGACAATGGCAAAGTGGCGCAAGCCCGTGCCAATTCGAAACGGCAGGCCGAACAGGCCGCTGCAAAAGCGCTGCTGGATGCGCTGGAAAGTGCAAAATGACCAAAGCTGGATTTGTCGCCCTTATCGGCGAACCGAATGCCGGGAAATCGACACTCACCAACCTAATGGTTGGCGCTAAAGTGTCGATCGTGACCCACAAAGTGCAAACCACTCGTGCCCGTATTCGCGGTGTGGCGATCGAAGGCGATACGCAGATGGTATTTGTGGATACGCCGGGCCTGTTCCGCCCACGCCGCCGCCTGGATCGCGCGATGGTGGCGGCCGCTTGGGGCGGGGCTGCCGACGCGGATATCGTGGTGCTTTTGATCGAGGCCCATCGCGGTGTGACTGAAGGGGTTGAAAAGATCCTCGAAGGGCTGGAAGAAATTTCTCAGGGCCGCAAAGTGGCGCTGGCGATCAACAAGATCGACAAAGTGAAATCCGAAGTGCTTCTGGCGCTGACCAAAGACCTGAACGAACGCTTTGACTTCACCGAAACCTTTATGATTTCGGCAGAAAAGGGCCATGGTGTGAAAGCATTGCGCGAATGGCTGGCGGGTGAATTGCCAGATGGGCCTTGGCTCTATCCCGAAGACCAGATTGCTGATCTGCCCATGCGCATGATCGCTGCAGAGATGACCCGCGAAAAACTGACCCTGCGCCTACATCAGGAATTGCCATACCAGATGACGGTGGAAACCGAGAGCTGGGAAGAGCGCAAGGATGGGTCCGCCCGGGTGGACCAGATCATCTATGTAATGCGCGATGGGCACAAAGGGATTGTCCTTGGTAAAAAAGGCGAGACGATCAAGGCGGTGAGCCAAGCTGCTCGTGCTGAACTGGAAGAATTCATGGGCCGCAAGGTGCATCTGTTCTTGCAGGTGAAAGTGCGCCCGAACTGGCTTGAGGAAAAAGAGCGCTATTCCGAGATGGGGCTTGATTTCAAGGACGGCAATCAGTGACGCGACTGACCGCGGATGTCTGGGTTTCGGCCTATCTGACGCGGCTCAGGCTTGCCGATATTCCCGCTTTTGTAACCCGAAAGGGCGACCTGACGGCCGGGGCGGTTTTGGTCAAACTGAACACGCTTGATGGTCAGGCCGCTGTCTATCAGCGCAGCTTTGACCTGATGACGGGCGAACGCGCCTGGGTGGTGCTGTCGGAAGGGGAAGAGCGTGATGTGGACGCCGCGCTTACCCGTCAGAAAGGCTTTGATCCGGATCTTTGGGTGATTGAAGTTGAGGACAAGTCCGGGCGCCATTTGCTGGATGAGCCGGGGCTCTCGGACTGAGGGATTGCGCCCAGATGTCCTGCCCCTGCGGGGCCGTCCGGACCGGTCACAGTGGCCCTCGCTACGCTCGGGCATGCCTCCGGCGGGGATATTTTAGGCAAGAGGAAGAGGGTGGGTTGCCCTCGTGTCGGATCCGCTTAGTCTTGTCGGACAGGAGGTCCTATGGATTGGCGAGATGAAGGCGCGCTTTTGTCCGTGCGCAAGCATGGGGAAACCTCGGTGATCATCGAGGTATTTGCGGCGGAGCACGGTCGCCATGCTGGGATTGTACGTGGTGGCGTGAGCCGGAAGATGCAGCCGATCCTGCAGCCCGGAACGCAATTGGATCTGACATGGCGCGCGCGGCTTGAAGAGCACATTGGAAGCTTCACCGTGGAGCCCATTAAAGCGCGTGCTTTGATCATGTCGGATCGGTCAGCCCTTGCCGGATTAAACGCCATGACCGCTCTGCTAAGGTTTGCCTTACCCGAACGAGAGACGCATCCAGTGTTATATTCGCGCACGCAATCAATGCTTGATCTTCTCGCGGCGAACCCGCTCTGGCCCGTGGCCTATTTGAAATGGGAATTGGCATTGTTGGAAGAGATGGGGTTTGGTCTCGATCTCAGCCAATGCGCGGTGACGGGCAGCAAAGATGATCTTGCTTATGTTTCGCCGAAAACCGGTCGCGCGGTATCGGCGGAAGGGGCCGGTGAATGGGCCGATCGGCTGTTGCCGCTCCCGGCTGAATTACTAGGTGTTGGGCAGGGGCGGCTTGAGAATGTGTTGGATGGTCTGGTCACGACCGGGCATTTCCTGACTCACGGTCTGGCGCATTCCATGGGGGACAAACCCTTGCCAGAGGCACGCGCACGCTTGCTGGATCGGCTGAAACGGGATTTGGAAAGGGAGAGAAATGCAGAGGCTTGAAACCATTCGTGCCCGCGCCATTGCCCGCAAGGGGGAAGAGGCGTTTGAGGCTGCGATGCCGGCAGCCTCAAATGTTGAGCTGAGTGAGCTGGGGGATGATCGCATTTTGTCAGCCTTCGCTCGGGGCGTCTTTCAGGCCGGGTTCAGTTGGAAAGTGATTGAGCAAAAATGGCCGGGGTTCGAGGCGGCGTTTCACGGGTTCGATGTAGGGCGCAATGCACTCATGTCGGATGACGATCTGGATCGCCTGTTGGCGGATAAGGGGATCGTGCGGAATGCGCAGAAGATTCTCTCTGTCCGGGACAATGCGGTGTTTCTGTCCGAACTGGCGAGGGAGCACGGCAGTGCGGCGAAGGTTGTTGTGAGCTGGCCCAAAGATGATGTGATTGGCCTCTATGCGATGCTGAAAAGCCGCGGGGCGCGATTGGGGGGAATGACCGGACCCTATGCGCTCAGAACACTTGGCTATGACGGGTTTATTCTGTCCAAATCGGTGGTTGCCGCACTGAATGAAGCGGGCGTGATTGATGGGGCTGCAACGTCCAAGAAAGCGCAGATTGCGGTGCAGGCGGCGTTCAACGCGTGGCAAGAGGAAAGCGGCGAGAGCTATGCACGGATCAGCCGCACATTGGCCCTTTCGGTTCCAGATTAAGCCGGGGGTCAACGGGCGGCGGCAAACAGCATCTCTCGGCCGTCATCATTGCTGAGAAGCAGGTGATCGGCTGAGACTTCGGCAAGGCTCATGGCCTGCAATGCGGCGAAGAACTCGGTTTCAGCTGCAAGATCCGGACAGGCCATTCTGGTGGCCGTAATTTGATCAACCGCAAACCAAGGGTAGGGGGCTGACTGACGGGCGGAGTAGTTGTTGCAGGGCGCTTTGCCCTCAATTCGGCCCGGCGCAGGCAGACGCAAGGTGGCACGGGCAGGCGCGGCTTTGCCATCCAATTCCTGCCAGACCCAGGTCGTTTTTTCCGGGGAATAGCCCGACAGGGTTTCATCCTTACAGCCAAATAGGGCAAGCGTAATTGCACAGAAAGCGGTTAGCTGTTTCATGATCCTTTAATATCCCCCGTCACCGCGCGGGGCCAAGGGGTTTGAGATCACAATTCAGGCATCGCGAAGCGCCAGAAGGGCGGCCATGAGCGTGCTCATCGCATCCCGATTTTCAGCATTGCCGTTGGAAGGCAGGCTGCCTAGTCCAATACAAGCGCCGTAGATGAGTCGGGCAAATTCCGGGTTTGTCAGCTCCAGATCTGACAATGCTTGTTCCAGATGAGCCAGACGACTTTGATCAATTCGACCTACGGCCTCCGCCACTCCCTGGTTTTCTTGCGCCCAGGCGCGGATGGCGGGTTCAGCACTATTACCATCCTGTGTGACGTCACTGGCCATCGCAATTTCACCCAAAAGATAAAGGCGACGGACAGGATCTTTCTCAGCGGCAAGCCCTTCCGAGATCGTGTTTTTGGCATGGTTTTCCCAAGAGGACAGCATCTTGGAATGGAAGTCTGGAATGTCTTTGAAATGCCAGTAGAACGATCCCTTGGTGGTGCCCATCTCCCTCGCCAGAGGTTCAGCTTTTAAAGCCTTTGGGCCGCTACTGATCAGGGCGCGAAAACCTGCTTCGACCCAATCTTCGCCATTCAAACGCGTTCGTGTGCCTGTCATGTTCTCCGCCCTGCGCTCTTGTAGTGTTTGACTAGCGGTGCTGTTGGCCCTTCGCAAGACCATGGGGAGTGTATTGTGTATTTGGGTATGCGCCTTATCAGCGCAGGCTTAACTCGTCGTTGCCAGCACGTGTTGCCGAAATGAAAAGGGCCACCTGTTGGCGGCCCTGATGTTTGTTTGGGAGTGTCCTCGGATGAGCGAAGAATGCGGGAGCAGAGCTGCTCCTCGCTTACCCCAGAAGACGCCGCGCAATCACTTGCGCTTGGATCTCGGCAGCGCCTTCGAAGATGTTCAGGATGCGTGCGTCACAAAGTACGCGACTGATCTGGTACTCTAGGGCAAAGCCGTTGCCACCATGGATCTGCAACGCGTTATCTGCACAAGCCCAGGCCACGCGGGCACCAAGCAGCTTGGCCATCCCAGCTTCTAGGTCACAACGCTGATCGTGGTCTTTTTCCCATGCCGAGAAGTAGGTCAGCTGACGTGCAATCATAATCTCAACCGCCATCATCGCGAGTTTGTTGGCCACACGCGGGAAGTTGATCAGCGACTTGCCGAACTGCTTGCGGTCCTCGGCATATTGCATGCCGATCTCCAGGGCATTCTGGGCAACGCCGATGGCGCGGGCCGCGGTTTGGATGCGGGCCGCTTCAAAGGTTTTCATCAGCTGTTTGAAGCCTTGTCCTTCTTCCCCACCCAGCAGGTTTTCGCCTTTGACCTTGAACCCGTCAAAACCAAGTTCGAATTCCTTCATGCCACGATAGCCCAGCACTTCAATCTCGCCACCGGTCATGCCTTCGGTCGGGAACGGGTTTTCATCGTCGCCCGGCGTTTTCTCGGCCAGGAACATCGACAGGCCGCGGTGGTCTTTGCTGTCGGGATCAGTGCGGGCCAAAAGGGTCATGACATGGGTGCGGGCGGCGTGGGTGATCCAGGTCTTGTTGCCCGTCACCTCGTAATCGCCATTGGCGTTTTTCACCGCACGCGTGCGCAGGCTGCCAAGGTCGGACCCGGTGTTGGGTTCAGTGAAAACGGCGGTTGGCAGAATTTCGGCAGACGAGATTTTCGGAAGCCACTGTTCTTTCTGCTCATCCGTGCCGCCTGCAAGGATCAGCTCTGCCGCGATTTCTGACCGGGTACCAAGGGAACCCACACCGATATAGCCGCGGCTGAGTTCTTCCGAGACCACAACCATCGACGCCTTCGACAAGCCCAGCCCGCCATATTCCTCGGGGATGGTCAGGCCAAAGACACCCATCTCGGCCAGCTCTTCCAGGATTTCCAGCGGGATGTAGTCATCTTTCAGGTGCCAGTCATGGGCATTGGGGGCGACACGTTCATCGGCATAGCGACGGAACTGCTCGCGGATCATCTCCAGTTCTTCATCAAGCCCCGTGGCCCCAAAGGTTGCGTGGCCGGCATTGTCGCGCATCAGCTCAACAAGCCGGTTGCGGGCGGCTTGGGAGTTGCCATTGGCGACCAGCGAGTTGATCGCGTCGGTTTCGAGCCCGGCACCATCCACGCCCATATCCGACAGACGCGCCATTTCGTTCTGGCTCATCATCATCCCACCCTTGATCTGGGCGAGGTATTCGCCAAAGGCGATTTGCAGAAGCAGGGTTTCCATTTCATCCAGCTGACCGGCCTCATTGAGGCGCGTGGCCCAGGCGTTCATCTGGCGCAGGCTTTCTGTATAGGTGGCCAGCCAGGATAGCGCGTGGGCGGCGGCCTGATGCTCTTCAAGCTTCGCGCCGGAGATGTGGTCTCCGTCTGCGACCAAGTCACGAACCGAAGATTTGGCGGCGTCAAACAGGGTCTCAACCGGGGCAAGGGCCTCACCGGTCAGGTTGAGGATATTGTCGATCAGGGCGCTCATCATACTGTCTCCTGTATGCGGGTCATGCGGGCGGTCAGGCGGATTCGCCCTCCCGTCAAACTTCTCAGTTACCGGATATCCATTTTGCAGGTGCAGCGCAATAAAAATGCGCATGCAGCATAAAATTCGCACAATTATGACGTTGCGAGATGGCGCATGCAGGCGCTGCACTTCTGTTGTATGAGGGGGATAGGTGCAGGAGAATGAAATGGGAATTGTCGCGGATTTACCCATCTGGATGCTTTTTCTGGCGGTCGGCGTGGCCCTGAGTGCGGGTTTCGTGAAAGGAGCCGTCGGATTTGGCTTGCCGTTGATCATGATCTCGGGTTTGGCGATTACCCTGCCCGCAGAAATAGCTCTGGCCGCTTTGATTCTGCCAACCGTTGTCACCAATCTGTGGCAGAGCTTGCGCCAGGGGCTCAGAGCCGCGATGGAGGCGGTCGGCAAATACAAGCTTTTTCTGACTAGTTTTCTTGTAGTTATTATGTTGTCCGCTCAGTTGGTTCGGGTCTTGCCGCAAAACGTTTTGTTTATCGCCATTGGTGTGCCAATTGTCCTTCTTTGCTTGGTGCAATTGCGTGGATGGTCTCCAAACCTGAAACCAGAAAACCGGCCGCGGGATGAAAGTGTCGTTGGCGCAATTGCTGGGTTTATTGGCGGCATATCCGGCGTCTGGGGGCCGCCCACCGTTGCCTATCTGACCGCCGTCAACACGCCAAAGGCTGAGCAGATGCGGGTACAGGGAGTGATCTATGGGGTCGGGGCTGTTGCCTTGGTTGCGGCGCATCTGAAATCGGGTGTTTTTAATTCTCAGACCGCACCACTGTCCGCACTTTTGCTGTTCCCTGCGGTGATCGGCATGATGATTGGTGGGCGGTTTCACGACGCCATGCCACAGGCCACGTTCAAACGGGTGACATTGGTGATTCTGACGGTTTTGGGTCTTAACCTGATCCGAAAGGGACTGATGGGTTAGCACCTATCACTGTGGGCCACATTGCTGCATTGCGGCGTGAAAAGATGGCAGTGTGCCCCACCTTTTCCAAGCCGAAAATTTCGGGCTTTAGCACCACATGTTCATGCGGACAGAACGGATAGCGCTCGGCCAATCGGGACACCACAGGGGGTGGCACAGAGGCATCATCGCTGACACCAACCGTGCGTAGGGGGCAGGCAAGACCAGTGGGGCGCGGCTGCGGCAGATCTGGCTCGCTTAGGTCGAACCCGCGGGTTGTACACCAGTGTTTCAACTGCCTGAACACCGGTCCCGGCAGGTCGCTACCCAATCCGGACAAGCGCCCCGGCACATATCCCAATGCTGCCATCGACATGGGTCCAATTCCAAACCACAGAGCGCGGACCAGCGCTTGGTGAGGCCATGGATGGTCGCAAGTGTGAACCGGGCCTGAGCAGACCGCAATGATGTGGGAAATCTCTTCTGTACGCGTTTGGCGCGCCAGCATCAGCCCGCCAAGGGAATGGCCAATCACCCAGATCGGTAGCCCCTTGCTGCGGACTGACACCCAATCCCGTGCCGCCTGCTGGTCTGCAATGCCCCAATCCGCCAGAGACGCAGTGGCATGGCGGATATGCCCTTTGGTCGAGGCCCCGAAGTCGCGATAGTCATATGTCAGGCAGCTGACCGACTGCTCTGTGGCAAGCCACTTGGCAAAGTGGCGATAAAACCGGTGTGGCACCGCAGTGGCCCCGTGCAGAACAGCAACCGCGCGGGGCGCGCGCGCCGGATACCAGCTGCCACGCAGTTCTGCTGGGCCGGGAATGACGACCTCATTGTTCATGGTAAAACTGTGCAGAGTGGACGGTGTTTGGTAAATCCTGACCAGACGTCATGGGGTGTGACGTCAATCTCATCTCTGGGGTCCATCAATTGCACCTAGTGAGCCGTCACAATGAGATATGATCTTTTGGATGCGGAAAATAAAAAAAGCCGCTCTGTGCAACACACAGCGCGGCTTTCCTGTCTTTTTATAACGGGCTGTTAGCCCAGGGCGACGGCCTTTACATCATCATCGATGTCACCCTCGTACTGGGTGAAGTTTTTGGCAAACATCTCGACCAGTTTCTGGGCCTGCGCGTCATAGGCGCTGGCGTCATCCCATGTGCGACGCGGATCCAAGAGCAGATCGGCAACGCCTGCGACCTTGACGGGAACCTCAAAGCCGAAGTTTTCATCTTTGCGGAATTCAGCGTCGGCCAGCGACCCGTCCAGAGCGGCCGTCAGCAAGGCGCGAGTGGCACGGATCGGCATACGCGAGCCAGTGCCGTAAGCGCCGCCAGTCCAACCAGTGTTGACCAGCCAGCAGGTTGCGCCGTGTTTGGCGATCTTGTCGCGCAGAAGCGCACCATACTCGGCCGGACGGCGCGGCATGAAGGGCGCACCAAAGCAGGTCGAGAAGGTCGGCTCGGGTTCCGTCACACCTTTCTCGGTGCCAGCCACCTTGGAGGTGAAGCCCGAGAGGAAGTGATACATTGCCTGCGCCGGGGTCAGGCGGGCAATCGGAGGCAGCACGCCGAACGCATCACAGGTCAGCATAATGATGTTCTTGGGGTGCCCGCCAATGGCCGATTTCGATGCGTTCGAGATATAGTGCAGCGGATAGGCGCAGCGCATGTTTGCGGTCAGGCTGTCGTCTTCGAAGTCCAGTTCGAGGGTTTCCTCGTCATAGATCATGTTCTCGATCACAGTGCCGAATTTCTCGGTTGTGGCGTAGATTTCTGGTTCTGCTTCGGCCGACAGGTTGATTGTCTTGGCATAGCAGCCACCTTCGAAGTTGAAGGTGCCGGTGTCCGACCAGCCATGTTCGTCGTCACCGATCAGGGTGCGCGAGGGATCGGCTGACAAAGTGGTTTTACCTGTGCCAGACAGGCCAAAGAAGATTGCAGTGTCGACCGGGTTGCCATTGGCGTGGTTGGCCGAGCAATGCATCGGCATGATGCCTTTTTCAGGCAGCATGTAATTCAGCAGCGAGAAAACAGATTTCTTGTTTTCACCGGCATATTCGGTGCCGCCGATCAGGATCAGCTTGCGGTCGAAGTTCAGCGCGATCACTGTTTCCGAGCGGCATCCATGGCGTTCGGGGTTCGCGTTGAAGGTCGGGCAGTTGATGATGGTGAATTCAGGGTCGAACTCGTCCAGTTCATCGCGGTCCGGGCGACGCAGCAGGTGACGGATGAACAGGTTGTGCCAGGCCAGTTCCGAGACCACGCGCACATCGAGACGATGCGCGGGGTCCGCGCCACCGAACAGGTCCTGTACGAAATAGTCGCCGTCTTTCATGTGCTCAAGCATATCTTCGTAAAGCACGTCAAATTTGGCCGGGTCCATCGGCGGGTTGTTTTCCCACCAGATATGCGGCTCGACGCTGGGGGTTTTCACGACAAACTTGTCCTTGGGCGAACGGCCCGTGTGTTTGCCCGTCGTGACCAGGAAGGCGCCGCCTTTGCCCAGTTTGCCTTCGTCGCGCTTCAGCGCGGCTTCGACAAGGGCCGGCTCCATCAGGTTGTAATAGACATTGCCCAGCCCGGTGATGCCTTGATCTTCCAAGCGGCGTGCTGGGTTTACCCGTCCAATGGTCATAGATTTGCTCCTGTCGCCGGTCCGTGGTCTCCCCCGGCGTTTCTGTCCACATGAAAGCGTATGGTCTGTCCGGGACTGGTTGTCAGGCTCCGGCCACACGCGCCACCCTCATGTGAACGAGGGCGGTGAGGGCGCTATAGCATGGCGCGGATAAAAGGGAACAGGTGGCAAAGTAGCAGTTTGCGCAAACAGGGCGGTGTTTGCGCAAACTGTCGCATGAATGGGCGGTCATGGCCCTTATGTTAGGTGAGGCATATTCGCCATGATTTTACACTTTATAGGATTCAATATCGTCTGAACCCGGTCTGATTCGCAGTTCTTTGTTGATTCTCAAGGCTGAAAACGGGAATATGCGGGAAATAAGACCAAACAAAAATTGAAACGAGCAGCACGAGGAGAGCACCGATGTCGAGGATCGCTCTTGTTGACGACGACCGAAACATTCTTACGTCGGTGTCAATGACACTCGAGGCGGAAGGCTTCGAGGTCGAAACTTATAATGATGGTCAGACCGCATTGGAGGCGTTCACAAAGCGAATGCCCGATATGGCTGTTCTGGATATCAAGATGCCAAGAATGGACGGGATGGATCTGTTGCAACGGTTGCGCCAGAAAACATCTACGCTTCCAGTGATCTTCCTGACCTCGAAAGATGATGAGATCGACGAGGTGTTGGGCTTGCGCATGGGGGCGGATGACTATGTGACCAAACCCTTCTCGCAGCGCCTTCTGGTTGAACGCATCCGGGCGCTTCTGCGCCGTCAGGAAGTGCGGGCCAAGGATGAAATCGGTGATGTCGAGGAGAGCAAGATCCTGGATCGCGGTGATCTGATCATGGACCCGCTGCGCCATTCGGTGGCCTGGAAGGGCAAGGATGTGGCCCTGACAGTGACCGAATTTCTGCTTTTGCAGGCGTTGGCCACCCGCCCGGGATTTGTCAAAAGCCGGGATCAGCTGATGGACGTGGCCTATGATGATCAGGTCTACGTGGATGACCGGACAATTGACAGCCACATCAAACGCCTGCGGAAAAAGATGCGGACAGCGGATTCGGATTTCTCAGCGATTGAGACCCTATACGGGATAGGCTATCGCTATAACGAAGAATAAGGGCACGGACTGGGGAAGACGTTGCGCGATACCAAACAATCATCAAGCTCGGATGTTGTCATCGGTGAGGACTGGGTTGCGCCCCAGAACACCGTCGAAACCGAGCTGCGCAACAGACGTGCGCGGCGCGGACTGATTTCGATCAACCGTTCCCCATTGGCCCGCAAGATTATCACGTTCAACCTGATAGGGCTACTGGTTCTGGTGGCAGGCGTGCTGTATCTAAATCCGTTCCGCGATAGCCTCGTTCTCCAGCGCGAAGGCGGATTGGTGATTGAGGCAGAGCTGATCGCAGATGTGTTTGAAGCCCAGCTTCAGGGGGATATCTCCTTGAAAGACGGGTTGAACATCCCGGAAACCCTGTCTCAGATTTCCCTGCCGGAAGGGGTCGAAGCGTTTGTGTTCGATGCGGATCAGACCCTTCTGGCCAGTTCAACTGGCCAACCACGCGCAGCCACCTTGCCGTTCAGTGGATTGGAACCCGATGGAAGTTCGACGATCATCACCGATCTGCTCAACAACCTCTGGGAAGGCATTTCATCACTTCTCTCCGTCGGGCAAGACACCGCAACTCCTCTGGACCGAGAAGCGATCGTTCGGGAACTGTTGGGTGGCACCTTGTCTGGAGCGACTCAGGTCGCCCCAGGTGTGGAAAGCGAAGGCGGAACGATTTTCTCTGTTGCCACTCCGATCCTGAAAGATGGAACAGCAATCGGCGCCTTGGCAATTTCCACGGCTGCGGGAGAGCTGGATCAGCTGGTGCGCAATGAGCGCGAACAGCTGTTTCAGATGTTTGTGATTGCCATTCTCGTGTCGATCGGCCTGAGCCTGTTGCTTGCCTCGACCATTGCAAATCCGCTTTCGGATCTGGCGGCAGCAGCTGAACTGGGTCGCGACAAGAATGCCAAAAAGGTCAATCCGGGGCGGGTACGTATTCCGGATCTGTCGGGACGTCCCGATGAGATCGGTCGTCTTTCCGGAGCGTTGCGCGGAATGGTGGCGGCACTTTATGACCGGATCGATTCAAACGAACAGTTTGCCGCGGACGTTGCTCATGAGATCAAGAACCCGCTGGCCTCCCTGCGTTCTGCCATCGGCACGTTGCGCGTCGCCAAGAAAGAAGAGCATCGCACCAAACTTCTGGACGTGATCGATCATGATGTGCGTCGCCTGGATCGGCTCGTCAGCGATATTTCCAACGCGTCCCGGCTTGACAGTGAGTTGGTGAAGGAAGAAGAGGACGCCTTCAATCTTCTGAAAATGCTGGGCAATCTGACCGAATATCTGGGCAACGAAGCGAATGAAAAAGGGGTCGATTTTATCACCGACCTTCCAGCCCAGCCAATTGTCATCAATGGGCTTGAGGCACGTCTGGCGCAGGTTTTCGTGAACCTCATCTCCAATGCGCTAAGTTTCTGCGAAGATGGGGATGCCATCCGGGTTTGGGCCCGCAAGCGCGACAATCGCGTGCTGGTGGTTGTGGAAGACACCGGACCGGGCATTCCCGATCAGGCATTGACCAAAGTGTTCAAACGTTTCTATTCCGAGCGACCCGAAAAGCAGTTTGGCAATAACTCCGGGCTGGGATTGGCGATTTCAAAACAGATTGTCGAAGCACATGGCGGCGTGATCTGGGCGGAAAATATCCGTCCGACAGATGCTGATGTGACTTCGGAACCATTGGGTGCCCGCTTTGTCGTGGGCTTGCCAGTGTGAGCGATACAGCCCATGTGCTGACAACGGACGCGCGCGGCTTTCTTCATGCAACAACTGTCTCTATCGCCGGGCAAGGGGTCATGTTGATCGGACCGTCCGGTTCGGGAAAATCATCTCTTGCGCTGGAATTGATTGGGCTTGGGGCGAAACTTGTTGCCGATGACCTGACCCGCGTGGCCTCTGGAGCGGAAACTCCGACAGCCTACGCACCCGACAAAATGGCTGGATTGATCGAAGCCCGCGGGCTGGGGTTGATCCATGTTCCCCATGTGCTCTCCGCTCCCGTCAAGCTTGTGGTGGACCTGTCGCAGGTGGAGCAAGAGCGCCTTCCACCGTCACGCCCCGTCACTTTTGTGACAAATCAGCCGGTTAGAACCGTTTGGCGGGTTGACGACACCGCCTTTCCAAGTGCCATATTTCACATGGTGAAGTTTGGTGGACACGAGTATGGACGATAGCTCGGACAGAACAGATACGATTGAAAGTGTTCCCCCGATCCTGTTGGTCACTGGACCTTCGGGTGCAGGTCGCAGTACGGCCATTCGGGTGCTTGAAGATGCTGGATATGAGGTTATTGATAATCTGCCTTTGTCGCTCGTACACCGAGTCCTGACAGGTCCTGCATTGACCCATCCGATTGCATTGGGGGTGGATGTGCGCAACCGGGATTTCTCGACCGAGATGATGCTGGAAGTGATCGAGGACCTGCGCGAAGACCCACGCTATCGGATGGAATTGCTTTATCTGGATTGCTCTCAGGATGTGCTGGTCCGACGTTACTCGGAAACGCGGCGGCGCCATCCTCTTGCGCCATCGGAAACTCCGGTCGACGGGATTTTGCGTGAAGAACAGTTGCTGGAACCCGTGCGCAGCCGGGCGGATATCCTGATCGACACATCTGAACTGTCGCCACATGATCTGAAGGAAGAGCTGCTGCGCTGGCTTTCCGTGTCTGGGTCTGACCTGCTTGCGGTCTCTGTCCAATCGTTCAGCTATAAACGAGGGGTTCCGCGTGGGTTGGATCTGGTGTTTGATGCCCGGTTTTTGCGAAATCCGCATTGGGATCCCGAGCTGCGTGGATTGACCGGCCGTGATCAGCAGGTGGCTGACTATGTTGCGGAGGATGCCAGATTTGGTCCATTTTTCGAGAAAGTATCAGATCTGGTCGATTTTCTTTTGCCGGCATATGGTGAAGAGGGAAAATCACACCTGTCCATCGGAATTGGCTGCACCGGGGGAAAACATCGTTCGGTTGCCCTGACGGAAAGACTGGCAAAGGCCCTTGCACATAAGGGCTGGCAGGTGTCAATTAGGCACCGTGAATTGGAGCGCCCGCTCGGCGGACAGGCTCAGGATGTATCGGGGAAACGCGCGTGATCGGAATTGTGATCGTCGCACATGGCGGATTGGCCGGGGAATATCTGGCCGCGGTCGAACATGTTGTTGGCCGTCAGGAAGGTGTTGTCGCAATTTCGACCACCGCCGAACTGGATCGCGAGGCCAAGCAGAACGAGATCAGCGCCGCTGCCGACAGTGTCGATCAGGGGGATGGCGTTGTGGTTGTGGTGGATATGTTTGGCGGCTCTCCGTCCAACCTGTCGCTGCCAGCCTGTCGCAAAAATGATCGCCGGATCCTGTACGGGGCTAACCTTCCTATGTTGGTGAAATTGGCAAAATCGCGCCACCTTCCGGTTGAGCGCGCAACAGAAATGGCCCTCACTGCGGGGCGCAAGTATATTGATTGCATCAACGCGGGTCAGGAGAGATTTACATGAGCAACAACCGGATCCTGGAGATCATCAATGTGAAGGGATTGCACGCCCGTGCGTCGGCGAAGTTTGTCGAGACGGTGGAAAATCACGACGCACATGCGCGTGTTGAAAAGGACGGGATCGAGGCGGAAGGGGATTCTATTATGGGTCTTTTGATGCTGGCGGCTTCTCAGGGCACCAACATTCAGGTGGAAACCTCAGGCCCAGAGGCTGGAAAGCTGATGGAAGCACTGGACGCATTGATTGCAGATAAATTTGGAGAAGGAATGTAAGCCGTTAGGTTTGCTCAAGTAGGTAAAGTGTATTGGTTCAATCGAATTTAACATCTGGTCAGGAAGGCCGTGAACAATCCGTATCGTACAATCATTATGATCGGAGCAGCCTGACCTATGCCAATACTTTCAACAACCCGACACAGGCCAAGGCGATCAGGGCCATCGAATGGATGACCGGCAAAATCACCATCATCCGGATGGTGCGTCGGCTCGAAAAGGAAGGCGCCCCCAAGGGGCAGGCATTCTGGAAAGCCTGCCTTGATGTTATGGGCATCCCGATCGAGACACCCGAGAAAGAACTCGATCATATCCCTGTTGACGGGCCGGTTGTTGTTGTCGCGAACCACCCTCGCGGGTTGGTTGATGGAATGATCCTTGCCGAACTTATTGGCCGGCGCCGCAACGACTATCGCATTCTCACCCGGTCGGTCCTTGATGGGATCGATAAAGTCGCCTCCAGCTATATGATACCCGTGCCATTTGTGCATGACCCCGATGCGCAGAAAAAAATGGTCGAGATGCGGGCCGAATCTATGAAATGGCTGAAACAGGGGGGGCTGATTTCCCTCTTCCCATCCGGTGTTGTGGCTTCAAGTGACACGCTGATGGGGCAGGCTATAGAACGGGATTGGAACGTCTTTACTGCACAGATGATCCGTAGGTCCGGTGCGCGTGTGGTGCCGATTTACTTCCCCGGATCAAATTCGCGCTGGTATCAGATCGCCAGCCGATTGTCTGCGACGGTGCGTCAGGGGTTGCTCTTGCATGAGATTGTCGACAGCTGCAACCAGCCACAACGCCCGATTGTCGGGCCTCCATTGACGGATCAACAGATGGAGTTGCTTTCCAGCGATCCACGCGGGTTCATGTCCTGGCTCAGAAAGCACACTCTCGAATTGGGAAACCATCAGGACACAAAGTCCTGATGCCCTGAAGTGGTCGGAGGCGTGTCAGGGCCTCCGTGTATTAGCTTGATCAGCGGGTGGGAACCGGTGTTTCCCCGCGATAGTCATAAAACCCGCGCTGGGTTTTGCGCCCCAACCAACCTGCTTCGACATATTTTGTCAGCAACGGGCACGGGCGATACTTGGTGTCGGCCAATCCTTCATGCAGAACATTCATGATCGACAAACAGGTATCGAGCCCAATGAAATCTGCAAGTTCCAGTGGACCCATCGGGTGGTTTGCCCCCAGCTTCATGGATTGATCGATGCATTGAACAGAGCCAACCCCTTCATAAAGCGTATAGACGGCTTCGTTGATCATCGGCATCAGGATCCGGTTGACGATGAAGGCCGGGAAGTCTTCCGCACTCGCAGCGGTTTTATTCAGGCGGTTCACCACTTCGAGACAGGCCTTATAGGTCTCATCGTCGGTGGCAATACCACGGATCAGTTCGACCAATTGCATGACCGGAACCGGATTCATGAAGTGGAAGCCCATGAATTTCTCGGGTCGATCGGTCCCCGAAGCCAGACGCGTGATCGAGATGGAAGACGTGTTTGAGGTCAGAATGGTCTCGGGTTTCAGGTGCGGCAACAGCGTGTCGAAGATCTGCTTCTTCACCTCTTCCTTTTCGGTCGCAGCTTCGATGACCAGATCCGTCTGACCCAGGTCGGTGAGCGTCAAAGTCGTTTCAATCCGTGCCAGAGCATTTTCCTGATCCTCAGACGAGATCGCGCCTTTGGTAATCTGGCGCCCCATATTCTTGGCAATGCGGGCCATGGCCGCGTCCAGACTGTCTTGGCTGATGTCATTCAACAGAACCTGATAGCCTGCCAACGCAAAGACATGGGCAATCCCGTTGCCCATCTGACCAGCGCCAACAATTCCTACTCTTTCGATGCTCATGCTCACCCTTTCCTCGTTGCGCGAACACTAGGGGGACGGGAAGAGAGGGACAAGCCCTAAGCAAATCCTAACAGATTTGATCTCATTGTCCGGTTAGTAAAATCTCAAGACCTCTGAGCGACTCTCCTTTTTGGGTGAAAATTTGGAGTGGGTGAAAATGGCCTATCAATCGCTTGGCGAGAAATCGCTGGAGTATTTTCCGTGCCGTTATGGGGCGTCTAAAATTCTGTTTCGTGGTCCAAAACGCGATCTGAAAAGGGATTACATTGCCGTGATGGGCGGCAGTGAAACCTATGGGAAATTTGTCGAACATCCCTATCCGGAACTGATGGAGGGTCTGTTGGGGAGGCAAGTGGTCAATTTTGGGTGTATGAACGCAGGTGTGGATGTCTTTATTCACGAGCACACGATCTTGGAGGCCTGTGGTCGGTCCAGCCTGACAGTTCTGCAAGTGCCGGGGGCTGTTAATCTGTCAAATCGGTTCTACGTTGTGCATCCTCGCCGAAATGATCGTTTCGTACGTGCGTCAAACATGTTGAAGTCCATCTATCAGGATGTGGATTTCACCGAATTCAATTTCACGCGTCACATGCTGCAAACCCTCCAGGACAGCTCAGCTGAAAAATTTGCGATGGTTGAAGCAGAGCTGAAAACGGCTTGGGTGTCGCGGATGAAATCGTTGGTGGCTCGGATTGAAAGCCCTCTGGTTCTTCTTTGGTTATCTGAACGGGGTTTGGCCGACCACTGTCCCAAGGGTATCCTTGGAACGGATCCAGCAATGGTGGACGAAGAGATGATCAACGAAATCCGTCCCTTTGTTCGGGACATCGTCGAGGTGGTCGTTTCGCCGGAAGATATTGCGTTTGGTCAGCAGGATTTGGTTTATCCTGAGATGGACGGGGCGGCTGCAGGCTGCATGTTGGGCGTTGTGGCGCACGATTTGACGGCGGACGCTTTGGTGGGCAGCATCCGTGTGCAGGGTTAACCAGATCAGAGTTTGAAACGCATAAGGCCCGCCGATTGGCGGGCCTTTTGTTCGCGTGTTCCGCCTGGTTTAACCGAGTTTTTCGGTGAGCGCGGGTACCGCTTCGAACAGGTCGGCAACCAGACCGAAGTCTGCAACCTGGAAGATCGGTGCTTCTTCGTCTTTGTTGATCGCAACGATGATCTTCGAGTCCTTCATGCCAGCAAGGTGCTGGATCGCGCCCGAGATGCCCACGGCGATGTAAAGCTCTGGTGCGACGACCTTACCGGTCTGACCCACTTGCCAGTCGTTCGGGGCATAGCCCGAGTCGACCGCAGCACGTGAGGCACCCACAGCGGCGTTCAGCTTGTCGGCAAGAGCTTCGATCAGTTTGAAGTCTTCTTCCGATCCAACACCACGGCCGCCAGATACAACCACACCGGCCGAGGTCAGCTCGGGGCGGTCGCTTTCGGCAACCTTGTCTTCAACCCATTCGCTGAGGCCGGGGTTGTCGGCAGCTGAAACGGTTTCAACCGAAGCCGAACCGCCTTCGCCAGCAGCGTCGAAGGTCGAGGTGCGGAAGGTGATAACCTTCTTGGCGTCGTTCGACTTCACGGTCTGCACGGCGTTGCCGGCATAGATCGGGCGTTCGAAGGTGTTGGCGTCAACCACACCTGAAGCGTCCGAGATCACCATTACGTCCAGAAGGGCTGCCACGCGGGGCATCACGTTCTTGGCGTCGGTGGTGGCCGGGGCCACGATATGCTCGTAATCGCCAGCAAGCGAGACGATCAGGGCTGCGGTTGATTCCGCCAGGCGGTGACCCAGCGATGCATCTTCGGCAACCAGAACCTTGGCCACACCGTCGATCTTGGCAGCGGCTTCACCGGCTGCGGCGGCGGTGCCACCAGCGGCCAGAACGGTCACGTCACCCAGCGACTTCGCGGCGGTGACAGCTTTGGCGGTGGCGTCCAGCGCCAGTTCACCATTGTTGACTTCTGCGAGAAGAAGAACAGCCATTATACAGCCCCCGCTTCTTTGAGTTTCTCAACCAGCTCGTCGACCGAACCCACAATGATGCCTGCGTCGCGGGCGGCAGGTTCGGTGGTCGAAACGATTTCCAGGCGCGGTGTGACGTCAACGCCGTAATCGGCGGCGGTTTTCTCGTCCAGCGGCTTTTTCTTCGCTTTCATGATGTTCGGAAGCGAGGCATAGCGCGGCTCGTTGAGGCGCAGGTCTACGGTCACGATGGCCGGCATCGATACCTTGATGGTCTGCAGACCACCGTCCACTTCGCGGGTCACAACGGCTTTGTCGCCTTCAATGTCCAACTCGGACGCGAAAGTGCCTTGCGACCAACCCAAGAGCGCCGACAGCATCTGGCCGGTGGCGTTCATGTCATTGTCGATGGCTTGCTTGCCAGCCAAAACCAGGCCGGGCTGCTCTTCCTCAACAACTTTCGCAAGGATTTTGGCAACGGCCAGTGGTTCGATGTCGGTGTGAACATCGTCAGCTGCGTTTACCAGAATGGCGCGGTCAGCGCCCATGGCCAGAGCGGTGCGCAGGGTTTCCTGAGCTTGCTTGACCCCAATCGAAACCACGACGATCTCGTCAGCCTTACCGGCCTCTTTCAGGCGAATGGCCTCTTCGACGGCAATCTCGTCAAAGGGGTTCATCGACATTTTCACGTTGGCAAGATCGACACCCGATCCGTCCGCTTTTACACGAACTTTCACGTTGTAGTCGATCACGCGCTTAACAGGTACAAGCACCTTCATTGGCGTGTCTCTCCCAGTTATGCCCCGCAGGGCGGTCATGCTCTCGCGACACGTTTAACGAGTCGGGGCCATCAAAAACAGCGCAAAATCGTCACGTCTTGTTCCAACGACGCCGCGTTTTTTGTTTTTGGGGGAGATTCTTTACGAGAATGTTTCTGGGAACGACGGAAAAATGCGGGAAATGGTCAAAACCCACCCGTCTTGCCGACGGTGCTGTCTAATCATTGATGTTGAAAAAACGTCACTCGCGATTGGCGCCCGGCCATGCTGGCCTGGGCTCCGCCCTTCCGGTTGCCACAATGTCCACTGGACATTGTTCCACTTTCAGCGGTTCGCACCCGGAACCCACAGCACATCCGCTTTGCCGTCGTCATTTGCGACTCGCGCTGCGACGAAGCACCAGTCGGACAGGCGGTTGAGGTATTTGACGGCTACCGGGTTCACGTCTTCACTTGCCGCCAGTTCTGTGGCCAGACGTTCGGCGCGGCGCGACACTGTGCGTACCATATGGAGATGGGCAGCCAGAGGCGTGCCGCCGGGCAGGATGAAGCTGCGCAGAGGCTCCAGCACTTTGTTCATCACGTCAATCTCGGCCTCAAGTCGATCAACCTGTTCTTGCGCCATACGGAGCGGTGGATAGTCTGCCTCGGCGTCTTTCTCCATCTCGGGGCGGCATAGGTCTGCGCCGAGATCGAAGAGGTCATTCTGGATCCGGGCGAGTGCTGCGTCCACGTCGCTTTCGGCATGCAGGCGCGCGATTCCAATCACCGCGTTGGTTTCATCCACGGTGCCATAGGCAGTTACGCGGGCGTCGTGTTTGGCCCGACGCGAGCCATCTCCAAGCGCCGTTTCACCCTTGTCGCCGGTCCGAGTGTAGATTTTGTTCAGAACAACCATCAATTGCCTCCGCGCAGCCAGATGAACAGCAGTATAAGCACAATTGCCACCGCTTGCGCATAGATACGGTAGCGCATGAAACGATTGGAGTGCTTTCGCGCCACTTTACCCCCCACGCCAAACGTACCGATTCCCATCAACAGGATGATCAGCACCGCGGCTACAGCCACGATCACAAGAATGAAAAGCGGGTCATTGAGCATGAGTGTCTCCGGTAGTTTCCAATTGGATAGCGCCCGCCCGGATAAAAGGCGAGGGCGAAGTTGCGGCGCTGGACGGGCAGGGGCCTTGCCCCTCTTGGCTGCGCCAATTCACCCCAGGATATTTAAAGCAAGAGGAAAAAGGACGCGGGCACCGATATCAGCCGTTGGGGGTGAGGCGATCCAGCATACGGGTTGAAAGGACACGACGCGCCATGCCCGCAATATAGGTGGCGCGGGTGACATAGTAGCGTGGGCGCGGACGGGCGTGTTCCAACGCATGGACCAGCTTGTCGGTCACGGCTGACGGGGGCAGCTCAAACGGGTCGGGGTTGCCGCTGTCGTCGTAGAGGCGTTCGCGCAGTTTGCTGTAAAGTCCCGCACGCGGGCTGTTTTCCCAGTCGATCCAGCGTTCGAAATGCGTTTGAGCGTTTTCTCTGATACGTGTCGTGATCGGACCGGGTTCAATCAGCGATACGTGAATGCCGGTGCCCCGCATTTCCAACCGCAGCGTGTCGGACAACCCTTCGAGGGCAAATTTGGTTGAGCTATACGCTCCGCGCCAGGGCAGAGCGGCAAGGCCCAGAACCGAGGAGTTATTGATAATCCGCCCATGCCCCTGCTCTCGCATCACTGGGAGTGCGAGGCGAGTCAGGTGATGATAGCCAAAGACATTCACCTCGTAGATTTCCCGCAGTGCCTGGGTGGGTACATCTTCTACGGCGCCAGGGATGACATAGGCCCCATTGTTAAAGAGGGCGTCCAACCGGCCTGAGCTGCGCGACAAGACCTCTGCCATTGCGGCATCGATGGATCCCGGGTCGGCATAGTCAAGATGCAGGCTTTCCAAGCCTTCACCGCTCAGCCGCTCGACATCTTTTGGTTGGCGGCATGTGGCAAACACGCGCCATCCACGTTTGTTCAATGCATGGGCAGCATCATATCCGATCCCTGAGGAGCAGCCTGTAATGAGAATGGTTCTTTGAGTCATGAGCAAGAACTGACAAGTCCTGTCACAGGCGTCAACGAAAAAGCTGGGATGATATATCGAAGTACGGCTTTTCCCAATGGACACCGCCTACGATCGAGTTGCTCGACCGTAGCGTGGTTTCTTTCTTTGGTTCTGATCAGCGTGACGCTGACAGGAATCGTGACGCCATAAAGCCGCGCTGGCCAGTTTCGACAACTTTGATCTGTGACCAGCCGGGGCCTGCGTCCCCGATCTCTAATACCGCCATGCCATGTGTCAGGCGCCCGACGATCCCGTTGCGCGTGGATGGCCCGGCACGCAGGTTTACGGCGCTGGCAGATACATATTTGGTGGCGAACGGATATTTGGTGGCGAACGGGCTGTCGCTTTGTAGAGATGCGTCAATTGCCACTGGCGCATCCTTTGCCATTGCCTTTGCTGTGGCAATCGCTTTGGCAACCTGGCTGTCTGGGGCTGGTGGCGATATTTTAGTGGCGACTTTCAGCGTTGGCACGGCAACCGATTTCGGTGTCGAGATGTTTTTGGTCAGCGCGGCAGGCACCAACACCGGGACTGAAACGGAGGCAGACACAGTTTCGATTGTCTCCGCTTTGATTTCCGGTTCCAAACCCAACCTATCCGTTGGGAGGTTTTCATCTCGACCGTAGTGCATCATGGCCGCACCAAGAGCGCCGGCAGTCAGAAAAGATAGTTTAATAATTCCCATAACATTCCCCTCAAAGTGGGTAATAAATACATCGAGCTTTAAAAAAAATTACGGGGAGCATATGACAAGTTTCCCCTCAAGCAGCTTTACCCTCACACAAGCAATCGATACACAAACAGTATGACAGATTTGACCGAAAATCACAACGAGAAGAGCCAGTCGATTTCCGAGCCGTTGCGCCGGGCAATCGGGGAACGCTACCTGACTTACGCCCTTTCGACCATCATGCACCGCGCCCTGCCGGACGCACGCGATGGGTTGAAGCCAGTGCATCGACGCATCCTTTACGCGATGAGCCGATTGAAGCTGGCATCTGGCGGTAAGTTTCTGAAATCCGCGAAGATTTCCGGCGACACGATGGGGGATTTCCACCCCCACGGGGATGCGGCGATCTATGATGCCATGGCACGTCTGGCGCAGGATTTTGCGGTGCGATATCCGCTTGTGGATGGTCAGGGGAACTTCGGCAATATCGACGGCGACAACCCCGCCGCCAGCCGCTACACCGAAGCGCGGATGACCTTCATTGCCGAGGCGATGTTGCAGGGGCTGGATGAAAATGCGGTCGATTTCCGCGACAATTACGATGGTCGCCTGACCGAACCGGTGGTCCTGCCGGCGGAGTTTCCGAATCTGTTGGCGAATGGCGCGGCGGGCATCGCAGTTGGCATGGCCACCAATATTCCGCCGCATAACATTTCGGAACTGATCGACGCCTGCCTGCATCTGATCAAAGTGCCGGATGCGCGCGACGACACGCTTTTGAACTACGTGCCGGGGCCGGACTTCCCGACTGGCGGCGTGATCGTCGAACCGCGTGAAAACATCGCCAACGCCTATCGCACCGGGCGGGGCAGCTTCCGCTTGCGCTGTAAATGGGAGATCGAGGACCTGGGCCGCGGCCAGTGGCAGGTTATCGTGACCGAAATCCCCTATCAGGTGCAGAAATCCAAGCTGATCGAAAAGATCGCTGAGGTGATTCAGACCAAGAAAGTGCCGATCCTGGCCGACATCCGCGACGAATCGGCGGATGACATTCGCATTGTGCTGGAGCCGAAGTCGAAAAACGTGGATCCCGAGTTGCTTATGAACATGATGTTCCGCAACTCGGATCTGGAAACGCGCTTCTCGCTCAATATGAACGTGCTGATCGACGGGGTCACGCCCAAGGTCTGTTCAATGAAAGAGGTGCTGCGCGCCTTTCTTGATCACCGGCGCGAGGTGCTGGGGCGCCGCTCTGTGCACCGGATGGAAAAGATCGACCACCGCCTTGAGGTGCTCGAAGGCTTTATCATCGCCTTCCTCAATCTCGACCGCGTGATCGATATTATCCGTTATGATGACGACCCTAAGGCCGCCCTGATGCGCGAGACTTGGGGCAGTGAATTCACGCGTGCCATGTCGGAAGAGGATTACATCTCGCCCAAACCGGGCTCGGGTGAACTGACCGAAGTGCAGGCTGAAGCGATCCTGAACATGCGTCTGCGCAGTCTGCGTCGTCTTGAAGAAGTCGAGCTTGTCAAAGAACGCGACAAGCTGATGGAAGAGCGGGCCGGGCTTGAAGATTTGCTGGCGTCTGAGGATCTGCAATGGGGCAAGATCGCCGAGCAGCTCAAACTGTCCAAGAAAACCTTTGGCAAGGATCATGAAGGTGGAGCGCGCCGCACGCAATTTGCCGAGGCCGCAGAGGTCGAAGACGTGCCGCTTGAGGCGATGATCGAGAAGGAACCGATCACCGTGGTCTGCTCGAAAATGGGTTGGATCCGCGCCATGTCGGGCCATATCGATCTGTCGCGCGAGCTCAAGTTCAAGGATGGCGACGGGCCGCGTTTCATTTTCCACGCCGAAACCACGGACCGGCTTTTGGCTTTTGATTCAAACGGCAAGTTCTTCACCGTCTCCGCCGCCAACCTGCCCGGTGGGCGCGGCATGGGTGAACCGCTGCGTTTGATGGTGGACCTTCCTAATGAGGCCGAGATTGTTGATCTCTTCATTCACCGTCCGGGTGGCAAGCTGATTGTCGCGTCGAATGAGGGCAACGGATTTGTGGTCAATGAAGACGATGTGCTGGCCCAGACCCGCACCGGTAAACAGGTTCTGAATGTGGGTGATGGCCACGCCAAGGTCTGCATTCCTGTCTCAGGCGATCATGTGGCGGTTGTTTCGGAGAATCGCAAACTTCTGGTTTTCCCACTGGAAGAGCTGAATGAAATGACTCGTGGCAAGGGTGTCAGGTTGCAGAAGTACAATTCGGCACGTGGCAAGCAGGGGGTTTTGGAGCTGGATGGCGGACTGTCCGACATCAAATCCTTTGCCCTGGAAGAGGGTCTGACCTGGCCTGCTGCCGGGGAGCGCACCCGCACCGAAACGGATCTTTCCCAATGGCTGGGCAAGCGCGCAAGCGTGGGCAAAGCCCCACCGCACGGTTTCCCGCGTAACAACAAGTTCGAGTAACAGATGCCGCCCCGTATTTTACCAGTTCACTATGCGGGGCGCGCTGGCCCGCTGTTTTTTCTGGCGCTGAAAACCGGGTTTTTCACATTGCTGACGCTGGGCATGTATCGTTTCTGGGCGCGCACGCGTTTGCGCCGCTATTTCTGGAGCGCCATTCGTCCCGGTGGGATTCCGATGGAATATGTGGGCGACCCGATCGAAAAACTGCTTGGGTTCCTCGTCGCCGTGGTGATCATGGCGTTCTACATCGGTGTGGTGAACCTGATCCTGATGTATTTCAGCTTTGCGTTTTTCCAGGGCAATGAACTGGCCTATGTGCTGAGTTTCGTTGGCCTCATCCCGCTTTACTTTTATGCGGCCTACCGCGCCCGGCGCTATATCCTTGCCCGCACGCGCTGGCGGGGTATTCGATTTGGGATGGAGCAAGGGGCCTGGGGCTATGCGCTTCGCTCGATGGCCCACTGGGGGCTTGCGATTGTCACGCTTGGGCTAACCTTCCCACTCACCCGGTTGTGGCTTGAGAAATTCCTGACAAATCGCAGCTATTTTGGGGATCAGCAAATCAAGCAGGGAGGAGAACACTTCCTGCTCTACGGGGCAATGAAGCACGTCTATTACCCCATCATTCTGACCGGGGTTGCTGGCGTGATGACATGGGCTTTTGACAACCCGGTCTGGCTTGCGCTCATGCTTCTGACGGCCCCATGGGTGATCTTTGGCTGGGCTTATTGGAAAGCGGAGAGCTTCCGCCGCATGATTGAAACCAAAGAGGTGGGGCAAATCCGCTTCCGCTCAAAGCCGCGCGCGGGCCGGGTACTTGGAATCTACCTCTTGGGAGGTGTGATCCTCAATATCGTGCTCAGTGCCCTGATGATCATCATCGCTGCACTGGCGTTTGTGGTGATGGGCGGGGCTGATATTTTTGATCTGGGAGATCTCGAACAAATCGAACAAATGTCGGCTGTGACTGTACCCGTGATCGTGGCAGGGTATTTTCTTGTCTTCGTGACCATGGGGGCCGCTTCCAAGGCAATCTTCACCTTGCCGCTTGCCGCGCATTTCGCGGAAGTGACACAGGTGATTGACCCCGGCGAGCTTGCCACCATTCGCCAGCGAGACCGAGACGAATTTGCCGAGGCTGAAGGCTTTGCTGACGCGCTGGACGTGGGGGCTGCGATATGAGCGAGACACAGGTGCAGTTTCAGGTGGAGTTTGATGGTTTCGCCGATTGTGTTGCGGGGCACCGCGCCGTTCTCACACGGGTAGGTCTTCGCTGCTCGGCCACAGGGCTTGAGCTGCATATGCCCGATGGTTCTGTATGCCAGTGGCGTTGGGAAGATATCAGGGCTCTGCGGGATCAGGCAGATCGCGACGGGTTGGTCCTGTTTCAAAAAGGGGCCGTGCTGGCTCGATTGATCTTGCCGAAAGGAGAGCTGGCTGACACGATCAAATCCTGCGCCCCTTCTTTGTCCAAACGCGCCCACCCGGTGCCTTGGCGCAAGCTGGTCACCTGGTCTGCGGGGGCGGTTGCGTCGGTTGCTGCGATTATATTTGTGCTGGTGCCCCTGATGGCGGCGCAGCTTGCCGATATCCTGCCACCCGAGGGGGAAAAGGCGCTGGGCGACACAACGCTCGCGCAGATTCGTCAGGTTCTGGGTGAAGCTGAAGTTCAGGTTGCGACATGCAATGGGGCAGGGGGGCTTGCCGCACTCGATCACCTGCACAGAAGGTTGCTGCCCGAAGAGGATCTGCCCTATCCGGTTGATATCCATGTCTTTGATCACGATCTGGTCAATGCCTTTGCGCTGCCCGGAGGACATGTGATCCTGTTTCGAGGGCTGATCGAAGCAGCAGAAGGGCCTGATGAGGTTGCGGCCGTTCTTGCCCATGAAATCGGCCATGTGGTGGGGCGTGACCCCACCCGTGATGCGTTACGCTCTGCCGGATCCATCGGTGTTTTGGGGCTGCTCTTCGGAGATTTTGCGGGGGGCACGGTTGTGCTGTTCCTTGCAAATCAGATGATCAATGCAAGCTATAGTCAGGCGGCGGAAACAGCGGCGGATGAATATGCCCATAACGTGCTGGAGCGCGAAGGCATATCGCCCGCATCGCTTGGCACATTTTTTCAGCGTCTCAAGGATCAATATGGCGATGCGGAAGGGCTGCTGGCGCATCTGAGCACCCACCCGCAGCTTGAAAAGCGCATTCTTGCAGCTGGGGCCGCCGTGGATGGTACAAAAGCATATACCCCTTCAATGGGCCGCGCGGATTGGGACGCGGTCCGGACCATGTGCGGTGTTCGGTAAACCCTAATCATCCTGAGAGGATCCGATTGAGCATGGTCGGGACGGCTCCGGTCCGTTGCCGCGCGAGCAGGGTGTAAGTCCAGGTGATTTAGGCAGGTCCGTTGCATAGGTGCCCTCACGGGTATTGCAGGATGCGACACAGGTCGGGAAAAGTGACAGGTTTCGGTGTCTATCCATGCAGGGAAGGCTTGATTTTCCCGCCCCAACCAAGTAACGAGCGCGCGAAGAAGAACCCCGGGGGCATGTTGCCCCCCGCAAGACAAGGCAAGGCGTAATGGCTAAGGAAAAGTTTGAACGCGGTAAACCGCACGTCAACATCGGCACCATCGGTCACGTTGACCACGGCAAGACCACACTGACGGCAGCGATCACCAAGTATTTTGGTGACTTCAAAGCCTATGACCAGATTGACGGCGCGCCGGAAGAGAAAGCTCGCGGCATCACCATCTCGACCGCACACGTTGAGTATGAGACCGAGAACCGTCACTACGCTCACGTTGACTGCCCGGGTCACGCTGACTACGTGAAGAACATGATCACCGGCGCCGCCCAGATGGACGGTGGTATCCTGGTTGTGAACGCTGCTGATGGCCCGATGCCGCAGACCCGCGAGCACATCCTGTTGGCCCGCCAGGTTGGTGTGCCTGCTCTGGTTGTCTTCATGAACAAAGTTGATCAGGTTGACGATGAAGAGCTGCTCGAGCTGGTTGAAATGGAAGTTCGTGAGCTGATGAACGAATACGACTTCCCGGGCGACGACATGCCGATCATCGCGGGTTCCGCGCTGGCCGCCATGGAAGGCCGTGACAACGCAATCGGTGAAGACAAAATCCGCGAGCTGATGGCTGCTGTGGACGAGTACATCCCGACCCCGGATCGTCCGGTTGACGGCGACTTCCTGCTGCCGATCGAAGACGTGTTCTCGATCTCGGGCCGTGGTACTGTTGTGACCGGCCGTGTTGAGCGTGGCGTTGTGAATGTTGGCGACGAGATCGAAATCGTTGGCATCAAAGACACCCAGAAAACCACCTGTACCGGCGTTGAAATGTTCCGCAAGCTGCTTGATCGCGGTGAAGCTGGCGACAACGTTGGCGTTCTGCTGCGCGGTATCGACCGTGAAGCTGTTGAGCGTGGCCAGGTTCTGTGTAAGCCGGGTTCGGTTAACCCGCACACCAAATTCGAGGCAGAAGTTTACATTCTGACCAAAGAAGAAGGTGGCCGTCACACCCCGTTCTTTGCGAACTACCGTCCGCAATTCTACTTCCGTACCACCGACGTGACCGGCACTGTTCAGCTGCCGGAAGGCACCGAAATGGTCATGCCGGGCGACAACCTGAAGTTCAACGTTGAACTGATCGCCCCGATCGCCATGGAAGAAAAGCTGCGCTTCGCCATCCGCGAAGGCGGCCGCACCGTTGGTTCCGGCGTTGTGTCGAAAATCGTTGAGTAATTGGCAATGCGGCTTCGCGTAAGCGAAACGCATTGAGTGGGTGGCAGGCGAATTGCTCGCAAATCGCCGAGAACCCACCGCGCTAATGTTCAGATGAAAGGGCCGCTCGATTGTGCGGCCCTTTTGCGTGTGGGGTGGTTTGCAAGCTGTACGAAATCACTTATTGCTTGATCATTGAGGCGGTAAAAGGTGTGTGCCATGGGGCATCCATATGAAGACCTGCAGGAAACAGCTTTCTGGCGCACAGCAGTGGCTGAAAAACATTCGTTGCATATCTCGGGATTGTGGCAGCCTCGTTTCAAGATTGGGCTTGATGACCGGATCGTGACCGCGGGCTCTTGTTTCGCCCAACATTTCAGTCGGGCTTTGGTGAAGCGCGGGTATAGTTGGTTCAATGCCGAGCCAGCGCCCAAGTTCCTTTCAGCTGACGATGCCTCACGGTTCAACTACGGGATTTTCAGCTTTCGCACCGGCAATATTTACACGGCGCGTATCCTGCGCCAATGGCTGGAATTGGCGTTTGGCGCGCGTGATCCGATTGAAGAGGTTTGGGAAAAAGAGGGCCGATTCTACGATCCATTGCGCCCGGTAATCGAGCCAAACGGTTTTGCAAGTGCCGATGAAATGTTGGCCTCACGCGAAACCACGCTGAGATCTATACGGGAGGCGGTTCAAGGCACGGATGTCTTTGTTTTTACCATGGGGCTGACCGAAAGCTGGCAGAACAGTGAGCTGGATTACGAATATGCGCTTTGTCCGGAAACCGTAGCTGGAACATTTGACCCGGACCGGGATCAGTTTGAAAATCAGAGTTTCGAGGCGATCCAAGCGGATATGGCCGCCGCGATTAAACTCCTGCTCCGAGAAAACCCGTCGATCCGGGTTATGTTGACGGTGTCCCCCGTTCCGCTCACTGCAACGGCATCAGGGGATCATGTCTTGGTTGCGACGAGCTATTCGAAATCCGTGCTGCGTGCTGTCGCGGGGGCAATGCGCGACCGGTTTGAGCACGTCGACTATTTTCCATCCTATGAAATCATTACCAATGCCGCCTTTGGGGGCCAGTTCTTCGCGCCGAACAAAAGATCCGTTGTGCCGGAGGGGGTCGATTTCGTGATGCGCAATTTCTTTGCCGATCAGGAACGGGTTTTTGGGAAAAATGCCCCTGCCAAGAAAGCGCGCGCGCCGCGCAGGGGTAAAGCTGCACCCACGCAAGACGATGTTCGCTGCGAAGAGGAGATGCTGAATGCCTTCGCGCAAAGCTAAACCGGAGAAGCGCAAGCTGCGTGTCTGCCTTTACGGTGACAGTAACCTGGCCGCCCTGCGACTGGCCTTCAATGAGGGTTACGATCCGGGGGATGATGTTGAGGTGAGCTTCTTTGGCGCTCAGGGACCAGCATTCCGCCAGCTTCGACAGACAAAGGATGGGGTGCAGGCAGACAAGAAGCTCATCAATGGCAAAGAGTTGATCAGCACTGACGGACGTAGCGGCATTAAGCCGAGTGATTTTGATGCAATCCTGTTCATCGGGGCGCGGCTAAGGGCGCATGAGTATTTTCATGCGGTAATGCCTGGTCTTTTTCACCGCGACCGCAGCCTGTCGCTTGCGGTGCGTGAGGCCATGACTGCAAAGTTTCTGAGTTCCTGTCGCTCTGTGCGCATCGCGACGCTCTTCTCTTCCAACGGTATGCCATTTGTCGCCTTTGCTCCGTCCGGTTTTTTGAATGAGGGGCTGTCAAAGTCTCACCGCTGGGAGGAATTGGCCGGAATCGAAATCGCGAAACAAACTGACCGTGCAGCGATCTGGTCGGTGCTCGAGGAGGAGTTGTCAAAACGTGGCGTCACCCTGATCGCTCAACCCGAGGAAACTGTGGCCAGCGGTTGCCTGACCAAGGCCCAATATGCGGTAGATGATGCCAAGGCATTAGGCGATGCGGTTCACAAGAATGAGGCCTATGGAAAGATCATTCTAGACCACTTCTTTGGCTCGAAGGAGTTTGCCGCCCTGCGTGTGCCTGTTCGAGAATCAGAGTTGAGCTGAAGGTGACGATACGGTTTGGAATGGCGCCTGTAGCTCTAGGGGGCGTCTTGCCGGAATGACAAAGTTTCAATTTCGATCTTTTTCCGTTCTACCTGTCTCGTCATTGGATTTCTCCCTTGCGCCCCCGTTCGACTTGTCGTAATCCAACACCCGGCCTTAGGGGTATAGCTCAGTTGGTAGAGCGACGGTCTCCAAAACCGTAGGTCGCGGGTTCGAACCCTGCTGCCCCTGCCATTTCCCGATTTTGAACCCGTCATCTTGCCGTCCAATCGAGCATTGCTCTTGCGTGAAAGATGTGCCTGATTCCACAGGCTTTTCTTATGGTCGCCCAAATCCCGCCCCAATTTTTCTTATTGATTGCATGCATCACAATGAAACTTCGGGCCATGAAACCAATGACAGACAATCTGTACCATGCCCCCATCAAAATTGGGGCAAGTGACGTTACCGAGTGCCCAACACCGTATGTGTCATCTAAAAAATCGAATTCTGCTGGCGTATCTACGCGGGGCATCGAAACCTTGTACAGTTTGCCCAATTCAAACGCGTTTTCGCCGTCGAAGGACGAGGTGATCAAAGATGACAGCCCTTTGGGGCGTGTGAGGAAGCGTCAGGCTGAACGGGCCGCAGAGGTGTATTCGTTGATGACGGATATTCCGCAGGTTCCCAGACAGCGCAAGAGGGAAAAAAGTTTGACTTTTTCGGCGCTTAAAGCGGCGTTGAATAGACGAAATATCACGAATCTTATGATTGTCATGACCGTTCTGGTTGGGGCGTTTGATGTCCGGTATCTGCCGGTGCTTGCCGCAGGTGTAGCGATCATCTGCGTCTGGTTCGTGGTTCATTTTGTTGCAGATTTTTTTGAGTTCGGATTGGAATTCAACTCTTCGGATGTGCGCAACAAGGATTTGAAGGCCAAGTTGGGCGCGGACCCATATGAAAAGCTGACTTCAAACTCCCGTCGCAAACAGTGATCGACAGGGCAGATCCGCGCTTTCACAAGAGAATGTCATACAAGTGACCACAAGTTTCACGGGCGGGCTTGAAAATCCCGCCCGCTTTGCGTATTTCACCGCCTGACCCTGAAAGGCTGAGAAATATCATGACCAATCCGCTTCAATTCATTCAGCAGGTGCGCGCCGAGGTTTCCAAGGTGACTTGGCCGACCCGTCGCGAAGTGATGCTGACCACAGCAATGGTCTTTGTGCTGGCCTCGCTCACCGCGCTGTTCTTTTCGCTGGTGGATCTTGGCATTCGCAGTGCGCTGACCGCCGTTCTGGGCATGTTCGGCTGAACCTGTCTGAAGGCTCTGCCGATCCGGTAAAGAGCCATGAAATTATCACGCGCCCTCTTGAATTCTCACTGTTTCAGGAGTAGTTCGGGCGCTAGTTCCGGGACGGGCGTGCGGCGAATCAAGTTGCACGCCGCTTTTTTGTTCCCGGAGGCCATGATTGCGCTGGTTGGGCGCAAGGCGGCATAGAAATGATCCGGGGCGCAATTGCTCCCTAAAACGTGTTGAAACGAGACGAGGCTGAAATGGCGAAACGCTGGTATTCGGTAAGTGTACTGTCGAACTTCGAAAAGAAGATCGCCGAACAGATTCGTTCGGAAGTGGTCGAAAAAGGTCTGGAAGATCAGATCGACGAAGTTCTGGTGCCGACCGAAGAAGTGATCGAAGTGCGTCGTGGTAAAAAAGTGACCACCGAACGCCGCTTTATGCCGGGGTACGTTCTGGTCCACATGGAAATGTCGGATGAGGGTTATCACCTGATCAACTCGATCAACCGCGTCACTGGTTTCCTCGGCCCGCAAGGCCGCCCGATGCCGATGCGTGACGCTGAGGTGCAAGGCATACTTGGTCGCGTTGAAGAAGGCGTTGAGGCGCCGAAACTGTTGATCAGCTTCGAAGTGGGCGAGAAGGTCAATGTGACCGACGGACCGTTCGAAGGCTTTGACGGCACAGTGGAAGAGGTGGACGAAGAGGGTCAACGCCTCAAGGTCACCGTGTCGATCTTTGGTCGCGCCACACCGGTTGAACTGGAATACACGCAGGTCACCAAACAGGCTTAAGTTTCAAAGCTATTCAAAAACAAAAAAGCGGCCCCACGGGCCGCTCTTTTTGCCTTCTTGCCTAGGTAGAACTCTCAGGGTTCACGCCCAATGGGTAAGGAGTTTTGAGATGAGTGAAGCATTGTATCGTTCAATTGAAATTTATTATGATATTGAAAGCATCCCCGGAACGTTTGATCATCCTTTGGAATTCCGCAACGCTGCGATGGAGCTGATCGAAGGCGCATTGGATGATTAGAATGCGGGCGAATGGAGTGGCGCGGAAATTGGCATGGGCGAAGTGAATTTCGGCTTTTCGGTACATGACTTTGACAAAGCTGAGGGGATTGTTCGAAACGCCGTAAAGGGAACCGATTTCGAGGGCATCAGAGAAATCACCCGGTTTGAAATGGATAAAAACGAATTGTCGGATATGGCAGCGGATGCTCCCAAAGTGAATCCGTTCTGGTTCCTGCTGAAACTCTTTGTGAAAAGCCTGTTTCGTCGGGGCTCTACCTGATCCTCGCCCGGCCCCCATGAAAAGAGGCCAGCCAAAAGCGCTGCCGGATGGGCGTGAGGAATACGTCTTGTAATATTATCAATGCAGGTGTATTCCGCGCAGGTCGCAATGTGGGATTCCCATAGGGCGATTCCTTATGTGGGAGGCGCGGCCGTCGCGATGGCCAGACCAGACCACAAACCCCAAAGCATCATCAACGCGTGATGATGTGGTGATAACAGGAGAAGCCAAATGGCTAAAAAAGTAGCTGGCACCATGAAGCTGCAGGTCCCTGCAGGTCAAGCCAACCCCTCGCCGCCCGTCGGCCCCGCGCTGGGTCAGCGCGGCATCAACATCATGGAATTCTGTAAGGCCTTCAACGCGAAGACCCAGGAAATGGAGCCCGGCGCGCCGTGCCCGACCGTGATCACCTATTACCAGGACAAGTCCTTCACCATGGACATCAAGACGCCGCCTGCGTCTTACTACCTGCGTAAAGCTGCCAAGCTGAAGTCGGGCGCGAACAACCCGGGTCGTGAGACCGTGGGCACCGTGACCGCCGCTCAGGTGAAAGAAATCGCCGAAGCGAAAATGAAAGATCTCAATGCGAACGATATCGAAGCCGCAATGCTGATCATCCTGGGCTCTGCCCGCTCCATGGGCATCGAGGTGAAGTAAGATGGCGAAACTGGGTAAACGCACCAAAGCCGCTCGCGAAGCATTCGCCGGCAAAGAAAACCTGACTGTGGAAGATGCAGTTGCTCTGGTTAAGGGCAATGCAAACGCCAAGTTTGATGAAACCGTGGAAATCGCCCTGAACCTGGGCGTTGACACCCGTCACGCTGACCAAATGGTCCGCGGTGTGGTTGGCCTGCCGAACGGCACTGGTAAATCCATGCGCGTTGCCGTGTTTGCACGTGGTCCGAAAGCTGAAGAAGCTCAGGCCGCTGGTGCAGACATCGTTGGCGCCGAAGACCTGATGGAATCCATCCAGGGTGGCAACATCGATTTCGATCGCTGCATCGCAACCCCGGACATGATGCCTGTTGTTGGTCGTCTGGGTAAAATCCTCGGCCCACGCAACCTGATGCCGAACCCCAAAGTTGGCACCGTGACCATGGACGTGAAAGCGGCCGTGGAAGCAGCCAAAGGTGGTGAAGTGCAGTTCAAAGCCGAAAAAGGCGGTGTTGTGCACGCAGGCGTTGGTAAAGCATCCTTCGACGAGGCCAAGCTTGTTGAAAACGTGCGCGCCTTCGTGGAGGCCGTTCAGAAAGCCAAGCCGTCGGGTGCCAAAGGCGCTTACATGAAAAAGGTCGTTCTGACCTCGACCATGGGTCCGGGCGTCACCTTGGACATCGACAACGCAACCGGCAACTAAAACCGGCTGCAATCAATTGCGAAAGGGCGTCCTTCGGGGCGCCCTTTTTCTATGGGGGTGTCCTTATATCGGTGGGGCTGGGCTGAGTGCATTTTTGACAGGTTCTGCGGTTTCCAGGGACGTCAATCACCTGCCAAATTGCCGTCTGAATTGACTTAAGGATGGGCCAGTCCGAGTCCCCTGAACGCCCACTGTAGGCATTTCGAAATTTCGTTTTTGGCCACGCCCTCCGCTTGCATCCTGATCGCGCTGGCGATCTGAGCGTCGGCATACAGGGCAGCGGTGGCTGTCGGGATTTCCACCGGAAATTGCCCATTCTTCTTGGCGCGATCAATCCAATCCTCAATTCGGGCCAGCGAGCTTTTACACATCAGTTCAATTGCTTCGTTGGTTTGAGGGCCAAGTTCATTGCGGCATTGGCGCATTTGTCCAAGCAGGCATCCCGCCGGAATGCCCAGTTTCGCGCGATCCTCAAGGGCCAGTTCAATTAAGGCGTCCAGCGCATCGTTAAACGGTATATCTGCGCTGAGGATCTCAAAGAGCTGCGCGAGAATGGCGTCACGATAAGCCTCTAATGCTGTTCGCCTCAGTCCATCTTCGCTCCCGAATTCCCGGTAGAGCCCCGGTTTGGATACACCTGCACGCCTGCAAATCTCATTGATCGAGATGGCTGTTGGGCCTTCGCTCCAATAGCTTTCCATTGCAACTTGTAGCACGTGGTCGCGGTCTAGGGTCTTGGGGCGTCCGCGGTGGGGTTTCTGAGTTGTTGCTTCCATAAGATACCAACCAGTATTTAATGCTTGCTTTGAATCATAAAATACCAGTAGGTACGGAAAAATCCAACCCGATTCTGTCGGGCGTCTGAACTCAAGGAGCAACGAAGATGAATACGGTACTTTTGACGGGCATATCTGGCTACATCGGGCTGCATAGCGCCAAACAACTGCTGGAGGCTGGATACACTGTTCGCGGCACTGTCCGCTCTCAGACAAAAGGCCAAGAGGTTCGCAATACGCTTACCGCAGCGTCGGTCGATACAAAGAACCTGACAATTGTCGAACTTGATTTGACCTCAGACCGTGGCTGGGACGACGCCGCAAAGGGATGTGACTTTGTCATGCATATGGCCTCGCCATTTGTCATCGCGAACCCCAAAGATCCGCAAGCATTGATCACCCCTGCTGTTGATGGTTCCTTGCGCGCGCTGCGTGCCGCTAAAAAAGCGGGTGTAAAGCGGGTTGTGTTGACCAGCTCTGTTTTGTCGATGATGGGGAGCATGAAGACCGGCACATTCGGCCCAAGTGACTGGACCGATATCGATGCGCCTGATGTCAGCACCTACACCAAAAGCAAAACCCTTGCGGAAAAGGCTGCCTGGGATTTCGTCAATTCTCAGGAAGGCGACGACCAAATGGAGCTGACCGTCATCGCCCCCGGCGGAGTGTTTGGCCCGCCGCTGGGTCGCAATATCACTGGCCAATCCATGTCGATGCTGGATCAAATGCTTCGCGGCAAGCTGCCGATGGTTCCAAAAGCAGCATTCCCGATGGTGGATGTGCGCGACGTGGCCAAGCTGCATGTGCAAGCGCTGACGCTGCCTGAGGCCACCGGTAAACGTTTCATCGCGGCAAGCGCAGAACCAAACGGTTTCCAAAGCGCCGCGCAGTTCCTCAAGGACGAAGGGTACAAAGGCCCCAGCACGCGTATCGCCCCGGATTTCTTGCTGCGCCTGATGGCAAAGTTCGACCGCGAAGCCAAAGGTATGCTTGGTCTTTTGGGAATGCACCTGAGCTCAAACAATTCAGAGACGCGCGAATTGTTTGGCTGGACACCGATCCCATTCCAGCAATCGGTGCTTGAAACTGCAAAGGCCGTGAAAACCATTCAGGGCAAAGCATGACGTAGAACCGTGGAGAAGCTGCCGTTGGCATTTGCCTGACCCGCGGCAGCTTTATCCGCAGCAGACCATCACGGTTTGCAAAGAGGTTTCGTCTTTTTGGCAACGGGCTGGATTGCCAATGCCCTTGCCCACACCTAGGGTGTTTCACGATCTAGCAGTGTTCAAGGGTATGGTCCGCAATGGCAGAGCGGTGGCAGGTTGCATGTATTCTGAAGGAACGGCTGGAGATCACCCTTCGGTTCGTTGCTTGGTATCTGGATCTTGGTGCCGATCACATCACGCTGTTTTTTGACAACCCGCAAGACAAAGCCATTGCGGTTTTGGCAGATGAACCCAAGGTGACCTGCATTCCCTGTACGCCTGAGTTCTGGCGCTCAATCGGTGTGGATCCAGAGCTGCGGTTTCCGAAACGTCAAAATCTGGCGCTGACCCATGCCTATCAACAGGTTGAAGATGGGTGGCTTTTGAATGTGGATAGCGACGAGCTTCTTCTTGTTCGTGATGATGTATCCACATTTCTTGAGACGGTGCCGCAAAAGGCGCATTCTGTCCGCGTTCTCCCGGTTGAGCAATTGCATACTGGCAAAACTGAGGTGCTGCATCTTCGCGCGGCCATGAATAAGGAAACCGCTCGGTTTGTTTATGGGGAAGATGCTCGATTGTTCGGACCGCGGCGCAGGGGGCTGGTGGGCCATTCGCAGGGCAAGTCCTTTATTCGGGCAGGGGTGCAGGTGACGTGGTTGCGTCAGCATTGGCCCGTCCTGCCAAAGGGGCAGGACCATCACGAGGTGGTGGTGCGACCCTCCGATAATTTTTTGCTTGTTCACATGATGGGAGAAGACTTCCGTGCCTGGCGGTCCAAACTGGAATGGCGTCTGAGCTCGGCCAATTTCTCTCCAACCCTGCGCGAGCATGTGCAGGCAGCCCTTGCCAGCGATGCGCCGAGAAAAGATCTGCGCCGCCTATATCGTGCGCTATATCATGCCGAGACGCCCAAATTGCAGCGTATGGCAGAACAGGGTGTTTTGTTTCAGATTTCGGATGACCTTGATGCGCCGGCAAAGCTTCGCTACGCTGATGTCCTGAAGTCGCGGTGATTTCCTGGCCTCCAATTGCGAATTGGGGGTTGGAAAATGCGCGCAAACGTCCTAGATAAACCTTGCAGCTCAGCGTGCGATTCGTCGTGCGCTGTTTTGCATTTCGTCCGAGACGGTGGGTGACCCCGGCGGGCCAATGCGACAAGCGGCTGATAAGGCTGACTTTCGTGGGCACGCAAGGATCATAATTCCTGCCTGAGACGGGAAATGGACAAAAGAATTCTCTTGGCCTGCTGGCCCTGGGGCGATTTTGCGAAGGACCCGTAAAGGACCCGATTGCCGGGTTTTCCCTGAAAACCTGGTGAAATATGAGCCGGGGGGTTCGCCTCCCATACTTGGAGTGAAACTGTGGATAGAGCACAAAAAGAGAAACTGGTCGAAGAGCTCGGCCAAATCTTTGAAAGCTCTGGCGTTGTAGTGGTTGCCCACTACGCGGGTATGACAGTTGCTGAAATGCAGGACCTGCGGTCGCAAATGCGCGAAGCTGGCGGGTCGGTGCGTGTTGCCAAGAACAGGCTCGCCAAAATCGCTCTGGAAGGTAAGCCGGCCGCTTCGATCGCCGACCTCCTTTCGGGCATGACCGTTCTTGCCTATTCCGAAGATCCTGTGGCTGCTGCCAAGGTGATGGATGCATATGCCAAGACCAACGACAAGTTGGAAATCCTTGGTGGTGCAATGGGCGAGACCGCTCTGGATCTGGCTGGTGTGAAAGCCGTTGCCGCTATGCCGTCGCGTGAAGAGCTTATTGCTTCGATCGTGGGCTGCATTGGCGCGCCTGCTTCGAACATCGCTGGGGCCATTGGCGCACCTGCTTCGAACATTGCATCCATTCTCTCGACCATCGAAGAGAAGGCTGCTTAAGCAATCTGAAATCCCCGTGTTTGGAACAAGCATACACGTTGGAACACATCTAAATCGAACGGAAACAGTAAAATGGCTGATCTGAAAAAACTTGCTGAAGAGATCGTTGGTCTGACCCTTCTCGAAGCACAAGAACTGAAAACCATCCTCAAAGACGAGTACGGCATCGAGCCGGCTGCTGGTGGCGCTGTTGTTATGGCTGCCGGTGGCGACGCTGGTGGCGCCGCTGAGGAAGAAAAAACCGAATTCGACGTCGTTCTGAAGAACGCCGGCGCTTCGAAAATCAACGTGATCAAAGAAGTTCGCGGTCTCACCGGTCTTGGCCTGAAAGAAGCCAAAGAGCTGGTCGAAGCTGGCGGCAAGATCAAAGAAGGCGTGGACAAAGCCGAAGCAGAAGACGTGAAAGCCAAGCTGGAAGCAGCTGGCGCAGAAGTCGAACTGGCCTAAGCTTTACGCTTTTTGGGGGGCTCACCCCTGCAAATACTGGCTGGGCCCGGAGGAATCCGGGTCCAGCCGAACCTGTCTTGGAGAGGGGTTATGCGTAACCCCCCTCCTGGGAAAGGTTCGGACGGGAGGAGGCCCTTGGGACGGTCTCCATGAATTTGTCCACCCCCCAATCTCGGACGAGGCGTTGCCGGGGACCCGACGGTCGGCGCCACAGTTGAGAACATGAAAGGTAGTTACCGGATGGCGCAGACCTATCTTGGCCAAAAACGCTTGCGTAAATACTACGGCAAAATCCGTGAAGTATTGGAAATGCCGAACCTGATCGAGGTTCAGAAAGCTTCTTACGATCTATTTCTTAAATCTGGCGACCAGCCTCAGCCGATGGACGGCGAGGGCATCAACGCCGTATTCCAGTCGGTTTTCCCGATCAAGGATTTCAACGAAACCGCAATTCTCGAGTTCGTAAAATACGAGCTGGAAACGCCGAAATTCGACGTGGAAGAATGCCAGCAGCGCGACCTGACATATTCGGCGCCGCTGAAGGTCACCCTGCGTCTGATCGTTTTTGATATCGACGAAGATACCGGTGCAAAATCGGTCAAGGACATCAAAGAACAAGATGTGTTCATGGGCGACATGCCTCTGATGACCCCGAACGGCACTTTTGTCGTGAACGGCACCGAGCGCGTGATCGTATCTCAGATGCACCGTTCGCCGGGCGTGTTCTTCGACCACGACAAGGGCAAGACCCATTCGTCGGGCAAACTGCTTTTCGCTTGCCGCATCATTCCCTATCGCGGCTCGTGGCTCGACTTTGAATTCGACGCCAAGGACATCGTCTTTGCCCGCATCGACCGTCGCCGCAAACTGCCTGTGACCACCCTGCTTTATGCACTGGGTCTGGACCAGGAAGGCATCTGCGACGCTTATTATGAAACCGTGAACTACAAGCTGAAGAAGAACAAAGGGTGGGTCACCAAGTTCTTCCCCGAGCGTGTTGCCGGCACCCGTCCGGTGCAAGATCTGATCGACGCCAAAACCGGCGAAGTGATTGCCGAAGCTGGCAAGAAGATCACCCCGCGCGCCGTGAAAAAGCTGATGGAATCCGGTGAAGTCACTAACCTTCTGGTGCCGTTTGACAGCATTGTTGGCCGTTTTGTTGCCAAGGATATCATCAACGAAGAAACCGGTGCGATCTATGTCGAAGCCGGGGACGAACTGACCCTGGAACATGACAAGGACGGTGAGCTGATCGGCGGTTCGCTGAAAGATCTGCTGGATGCAGGCTTCACCGACATTCCGGTTCTCGATATCGACAATATCAATGTTGGTCCTTACATCCGCAACACGCTGGCCGCAGACAAGAACATGGGTCGCGAAACCGCGCTTATGGATATCTATCGCGTTATGCGTCCGGGTGAACCGCCCACGGTTGAAGCTGCGTCGAACCTGTTCGATACTCTTTTCTTCGACAGCGAACGTTACGACCTGTCGGCCGTTGGCCGCGTGAAGATGAACATGCGTCTCGACCTCGACGCCGAAGACACCCAACGCACCCTGCGTCGCGAAGACATCATCGCCTGTATCAAGGCGCTGGTGGAACTGCGCGATGGTAAAGGCGACATCGACGACATCGACCACCTCGGCAACCGTCGTGTGCGTTCGGTCGGCGAACTGATGGAAAACCAGTACCGTGTTGGCCTGCTGCGTATGGAACGCGCGATCAAAGAGCGTATGTCGTCGGTCGAAATCGACACCGTCATGCCGCAAGACCTGATCAACGCGAAACCGGCTGCGGCTGCTGTGCGTGAATTCTTCGGCTCGTCGCAGCTGTCGCAGTTCATGGACCAAACCAACCCGCTGTCGGAAGTCACTCACAAACGCCGTCTTTCGGCGCTTGGGCCGGGTGGTCTGACCCGCGAACGTGCTGGTTTTGAAGTGCGTGACGTTCACGCCACCCACTACGGCCGTATGTGTCCGATTGAAACGCCGGAAGGGCCGAACATTGGTCTGATCAACTCGCTGGCCACCTTTGCCCGCGTGAACAAATACGGCTTTATCGAAACCCCTTATCGTAAGGTTGTGGACGGCAAAGTGACCGATGAGGTCAACTATATGTCCGCCACCGAAGAGATGCGTCACACCGTGGCTCAGGCCAACGCGCATCTGGACGAAGAAGGCCGGTTCGAGAACGATCTGGTGAACACCCGCCAGTCGGGTGAATACACCATGGCGCAGCGTGAAAGCGTTGACCTCATTGACGTGTCGCCGAAACAGCTGGTGTCTGTTGCGGCTTCGCTGATCCCGTTCCTCGAAAACGACGACGCCAACCGCGCTCTCATGGGCTCGAACATGCAACGTCAGGCTGTGCCGCTGCTGCGTGCCGAAGCGCCTTACGTGGGCACCGGTATCGAAGGCAAGGTTGCGATCGACTCGGGTGCGGCCATTCAAGCCAAACGCGGCGGCGTGATCGACCAGGTGGATGCCACCCGGATCGTTGTGCGCGCCACCGAAGATCTGGCCTTGGGGGATGCTGGCGTTGACATCTACCGTCTGCGCAAGTTCCAGCGTTCGAACCAGAACACCTGCATCAACCAGCGTCCGCTGGTGAAAGTGGGCGACAAAGTGTCCAAAGGCGAAGTGATCGCCGATGGTCCGTCGACCGATATGGGTGAACTGGCTCTGGGTAAAAACGTGGTTGTCGCGTTCATGCCCTGGAACGGCTACAACTACGAAGACTCGATCCTGATCTCCGAGCGCATTGCGCGTGACGACGTGTTCACTTCGGTTCACATCGAAGAGTTCGAAGTCGCCGCTCGTGACACCAAGCTTGGGCCGGAAGAGATCACCCGCGACATTCCGAACGTCGGTGAAGAAGCGCTGCGCAACCTCGACGAGGCTGGCATCGTTTACATCGGTGCGGACGTTGAACCGGGCGACATTCTGGTCGGTAAGATCACCCCGAAAGGCGAAAGCCCGATGACGCCGGAGGAGAAACTCCTGCGTGCCATCTTCGGCGAAAAAGCCTCGGACGTGCGCGACACCTCGCTGCGCGTGAAGCCGGGTGACTTCGGGACAGTTGTGGAAGTACGTGTCTTTAACCGCCACGGTGTGGAAAAAGACGAACGTGCTCTGCAGATCGAGCGTGAAGAAGTCGAAAGCCTTGCCCGCGACCGTGATGACGAGCTGAACATCCTTGAGCGCAACATCTATGCGCGCCTGAAAGGCATGATCCTCGGCAAAGTGGCTGTGAAAGGCCCGAAAGGCGTGAAAGCCGGTTCGACCATCTCGGAAGAGCTGCTGGAAACCCTGTCGCGCGGTCAATGGTGGCAGCTCGCCCTTGAGGACGAAGATGACGCCAAGATCGTGGAAGCTCTGAACGAACAGTTCGAAGCCCAGAAACGTGCGCTTGAGCATCGCTTTGAAGACAAGGTTGAGAAGGTCCGTCGTGGCGACGATCTGCCGCCGGGTGTGATGAAGATGGTCAAAGTCTTTATCGCCGTGAAGCGTAAGCTTCAGCCGGGCGATAAGATGGCCGGTCGTCACGGGAACAAAGGTGTTATTTCCAAGGTTGTACCGATGGAAGACATGCCGTTCCTCGCTGATGGTACCCCGGTTGACTTCTGTCTCAACCCGCTGGGCGTGCCCTCGCGGATGAACGTTGGTCAGATCCTTGAAACCCATATGGGTTGGGCCGCGCGCGGTCTGGGTCTGAACGTGGACGAAGCCCTGGGTGAGTACCGCCGTTCCGGCGATCTGACCCCGGTGCGCGAAGCCATGCGCATCGCCTATGGCGACGATGTCTATGAAGAAGGCATTGTTGGCATGGACGAAGACGAGTTGGTGGATGCCGCAGGCAATGTCACCCGCGGTGTGCCGATTGCCACCCCGGTCTTCGACGGTGCCAAAGAGGCTGACGTGAACGATGCGCTGACGCGCGCCGGTTTCGACACCTCGGGCCAATCGGTTCTGTTTGACGGTCGCACCGGTGAACAGTTCTCGCGCGAAGTGACGGTGGGTGTGAAATACCTGCTGAAACTGCACCACCTGGTGGACGACAAAATCCACGCGCGTTCGACCGGACCATACTCGCTTGTTACCCAGCAGCCGCTGGGTGGTAAGGCGCAGTTCGGTGGTCAGCGCTTTGGTGAGATGGAAGTCTGGGCTCTGGAAGCATATGGCGCGGCTTACACGCTGCAAGAGATGCTTACCGTCAAGTCGGATGACGTTGCTGGCCGTACCAAAGTGTACGAGTCGATCGTCAAAGGCGAGGACAACTTCGAAGCCGGCGTGCCGGAATCGTTCAACGTTCTCGTCAAAGAAGTCCGCGGCCTCGGCCTCAACATGGAACTCCTGGATGCGGAGGGTGAGGAGTAAGGCGCCCGCCTTACCCCTCCCACCCTTCCCCTTAGAAAAAGGAACGCAAAATGAACCAGGAATTGACAACCAACCCGTTCAACCCGCTGACCCCGCCGAAGGTTTTTGACGAAATCAAGGTGTCGCTGGCCAGCCCGGAACGGATCCTGTCTTGGTCCTATGGTGAGATCAAGAAACCTGAAACCATCAACTACCGTACGTTCAAGCCCGAGCGTGACGGCCTGTTCTGTGCGCGTATCTTTGGCCCGATCAAAGATTACGAATGCCTCTGCGGCAAATATAAGCGCATGAAATATCGCGGCGTTGTCTGCGAGAAATGTGGTGTTGAAGTTACCCTTCAAAAAGTGCGCCGCGAGCGTATGGGCCACATCGAACTGGCAGCGCCTGTTGCGCATATCTGGTTCCTCAAGTCGCTGCCGTCGCGCATCGGCCTGATGCTGGATATGACCCTTCGTGATCTGGAACGTATCCTCTATTTCGAGAACTATGTGGTGATCGAACCGGGCCTGACTGACCTCAACTACGGTCAGCTGATGTCCGAAGAAGAGTTCATGGATGCGCAAGACACTTACGGCATGGACGCCTTCACCGCGAACATCGGTGCAGAAGCCATCCGTGAGATGCTCAGCCAGATCGATCTGGAAGCCGAAGCCGAACAGCTGCGCGCTGATCTGGCCGAAGCCACCGGTGAGTTGAAGCCGAAGAAGATCATCAAGCGTCTGAAGATCGTTGAATCGTTCCTCGAGTCGGGCAACCGCCCCGAGTGGATGATCATGACCGTTGTGCCGGTCATCCCGCCAGAGCTGCGCCCGCTGGTGCCGCTGGATGGTGGCCGTTTCGCGACCTCGGATCTGAACGATCTGTATCGCCGCGTAATCAACCGGAACAACCGTCTGAAGCGTTTGATCGAACTGCGCGCACCCGACATCATCGTCCGCAACGAAAAGCGGATGCTGCAAGAGTCGGTTGACGCTCTGTTTGACAACGGCCGTCGCGGTCGCGTGATCACCGGCGCCAACAAGCGTCCGCTGAAATCGCTTTCCGACATGCTGAAAGGTAAGCAAGGTCGCTTCCGTCAAAACCTTTTGGGTAAACGCGTCGACTTCTCGGGTCGTTCGGTCATTGTGACCGGCCCGGAACTCAAGCTGCACCAATGTGGTCTGCCGAAGAAGATGGCGCTGGAACTGTTCAAGCCGTTTATCTATTCGCGCCTCGAAGCCAAAGGCCTGTCTTCCACCGTGAAGCAAGCCAAGAAACTGGTGGAAAAAGAGCGTCCCGAAGTTTGGGATATCCTTGATGAGGTGATCCGCGAGCACCCGGTCATGCTGAACCGTGCGCCAACGCTGCACCGTCTTGGCATCCAGGCGTTTGAACCGGTCCTGATCGAAGGTAAAGCGATCCAGCTGCACCCGCTCGTTTGTTCGGCGTTCAACGCTGACTTCGACGGTGACCAGATGGCTGTTCACGTACCGCTTTCGCTGGAAGCCCAGCTGGAAGCCCGTGTTCTGATGATGTCGACCAACAACGTGCTGTCGCCTGCAAACGGCGCGCCGATCATCGTTCCTTCGCAGGATATGATCCTTGGCCTCTACTACATCTCGATGGAGCGTGAGGGCATGAAGGGCGAAGGCATGGTCTTTGCTGACGTTGACGAAGTGATCCACGCGCTCGACGCGGGTGAAGTGCATCTGCATGCCAAAGTCACCGCCCGTATTCCGCAGGTGGATGACGAAGGCAACACCGTCATGCAGCGCTTTGAAACCACGCCGGGCCGGATCCGTCTTGGTGCGCTCTTGCCGCAGAACAACAAAGCACCGTTTGAGCTGGTGAACCGTCTTCTGCGGAAGAAAGAGGTGCAGCAGGTCATCGACACCGTCTACCGTTATTGCGGTCAGAAAGAGTCGGTTATCTTCTGTGACCAGATCATGTCGATGGGCTTTAAAGAAGCGTTCAAGGCTGGCATCTCGTTCGGTAAGGACGACATGGTGATCCCCGACAACAAGTGGACCATCGTGGACGAGACCCGTGAACAGGTGAAAGGTTTCGAACAGCAGTATATGGACGGTCTCATCACCCTTGGCGAGAAATACAACAAGGTGGTCGATGCCTGGTCGAAATGTAACGACAAGGTCACCGACGCGATGATGGGCACGATCTCGGCCAACAAGCGCGACGAAAATGGCGCCGAAATGGAACCGAACTCGGTTTACATGATGGCTCACTCCGGTGCGCGTGGTTCTGTCACCCAGATGAAACAGCTGGGCGGCATGCGCGGCCTGATGGCAAAACCTTCGGGCGAGATTATCGAAACGCCGATTATCTCGAACTTTAAAGAAGGTCTGACCGTGCTTGAGTACTTCAACTCGACCCACGGTGCCCGTAAGGGTCTGTCGGATACCGCTCTGAAAACCGCAAACTCGGGTTACCTGACCCGTCGTCTGGTGGACGTTGCCCAAGACTGTATCGTGCGCGAAGTGGACTGCGGCACCGATAACGCGATCACCGTGGAAGCGGCTGTGAACGACGGTGAAGTTGTCGCCTCGCTTGGCGAACGCGTTCTGGGCCGTGTGGCGCAAGACGATCTGATCAAGCCGGGCACCGACGAAGTGATGGTTGCCAAAGGCGAACTGATCGACGAACGCAAGGCTGATGTGATTGAAGAAAGCGGCATCGCTGCTGTACGCATCCGCAGCCCGCTGACCTGTGAGGCCGAAGAAGGCGTTTGCGCCAACTGCTACGGTCGTGACCTCGCCCGCGGCACCCGCGTAAACACCGGCGAAGCTGTCGGCATCATCGCGGCACAGTCGATCGGTGAGCCCGGCACGCAGCTGACCATGCGAACCTTCCACATTGGTGGGGTTGCACAAGGTGGTCAGCAGTCGTTCCAGGAAGCCAACCAGGAAGGCAAGATCGAGTATCGCAATGCCAACATTCTGGAAGATCGCCACGGTGAAACCGTTGTGATGGGCCGGAACATGGTTGTCGCTATCGTCGACGAAAACGGTGTGGAACGCGCTGCGTTCAAGCCGGGCTACGGCGCCAAGCTGTTTGTCAAGGATGGCGCAAGCGTGTCCCGTGGCGACAAGCTGTTCGAATGGGACCCGTTCACCCTTCCGGTGATCGCTGAGAAAGACGGTAAGGCCAAGTTCCTCGACCTGACCACCGGGATCGCTGTTCGTGATGAAACCGATGACGCAACCGGCATGACCCAGAAGATCGTGACCGACTGGCGCGCGGCGCCGAAAGGTAACGAGCTGAAGCCGGAAATCATCGTGGTGGACGAAGACGGTGAACCCGTGCGCAATGACGCGGGCAACCCTGTTGCTTACACCATGTCGGTGGATGCCATTCTGTCGGTGGAAGACGGTCAGTCGATCAAGGCGGGTGACATCGTTGCGCGGATCCCGCGTGAAGGGTCGAAGACCAAGGACATCACCGGTGGTCTGCCGCGTGTTGCTGAACTCTTCGAAGCGCGTCGTCCGAAAGATCACGCAATCATCGCCGATATCGATGGTTACGTGCGCTTTGGCCGCGACTATAAGAACAAGCGTCGTATCTCGATCGAACCGGCTGAAGAAGGCCAGGAGGCGGTCGAATACATGGTGCCCAAGGGCAAGCACATTCCGGTTGCGGAAGGTGACTTTATCCAGAAGGGCGAATATCTGATGGACGGTAACCCCGCGCCGCACGATATTCTGGCTGTTATGGGCGTTGAAGCCCTTGCCAACTACATGATCGACGAAGTTCAGGACGTGTATCGTCTGCAAGGCGTTAAGATCAACGACAAGCACATCGAGGTGATCGTTCGCCAGATGCTGCAAAAGTGGGAGATCCAGGATTCGGGTGAAACCACACTGCTCAAGGGTGAGCACGTGGATAAGGTCGAATTTGACACTGCAAACGAGAAAGCGGCAAGCGAAGGTCGTCGTCTGGCATCGGGTGAACCAATCCTGCTCGGCATCACCAAAGCGTCGCTGCAGACCCGTTCGTTCATCTCGGCAGCCTCGTTCCAGGAAACCACCCGCGTTCTTACCGAAGCATCTGTCCAAGGTAAGCGGGATAAGCTGGTTGGTCTCAAGGAGAACGTCATTGTCGGTCGCCTGATCCCAGCTGGCACCGGTGGGGCAACCCAGGACGTGCGCCGTGTGGCTCAGGCCCGCGACAGCGTCGTGATCGAAGAGGCTCGCGCCGAAGCCGAAGCCGCAGCCCTTCTGGCGGCTCCGACTGAGGATGCGTCGACCGTATTCGGATCGGATAACTCGGATGATCTGGGCCTGATCGACACCCCGGAAATGGGTGGCGACGAACAGCCCTAAACGCTGATCAACAAGACATGCAAAAGCCCCGCCCATTCCGGCGGGGCTTTTTCGTTGTGAGGGACGGCGGGGCGCCATCGCATTCGCTCTGGCGCGCTGTCGGTGGCTCGCTTCACGAGCCTGTGCCTCTGGCGGAGGTATTTCTGGCAAGAAAAAGAGTTGAAACCGGAAGGCAGATTTACATGATACGCGCCCGTATCGGGAATGATCTGGCGTGAAGAGGAACAGCCTGTTAGCAATTTCAGAAGGGGGTACCTATGGCATTGACGGACAACATGAAGGGTGCGGCTTTGATGGCTGCTTCGATGACCGGCTTTACGTTGAACGATACGTTCATGAAGCTGATGTCGTCAGATATGCCATTGGGGCAAACCGTGGCATTGCGCGGTGTCCTCGTCGTGATCCTGATGTTCTTTGTTGGACGGCACCTGGGGGTTCTGCGGTTTCGATTGCAGCGCCGGGAATGGGGATTGATATCCTTGCGCACCGCCACAGAAGTCATTGTGACCTATTGTTTTCTGACCGCCTTGTTCAACATGCCGATTGCAAATGTGACGGCAATCATTCAGGCGTTGCCGCTGACCATATCGCTGGCGGCATGGGCGTTTCTGGGTGAACCTTTGGGGTGGCGCAGATTGCTGGCCATCCTTGTGGGATTGGTAGGAGTGCTCTTGATCGTGCAACCGGGTGGGGCCGGGTTCTCGGTCTGGTCGGTTTACGCGTTGGCGGCTGTGGTTTTCATCACCTTGCGCGATTTGATTGTTCGCCGGATGGATCCGGCAACCCCGTCTTTTACCGTGGCCTTCATCACGGCCATCGGCATTACCCTGGCGTTCGGGGTGATGTCATGGGGCGAAGAATGGGGGAGCATTGATGTCACAAACGCGGCGCTGCTGTCGCTGGCGGCAATTTGCATCATCTTTGGATATCTCTTTTCGGTCATGGTGATGCGGGTGGGAGATATCGGATTTGTAGCGCCCTTTCGCTACACCGGGCTGTTGGTCGCCCTGATCGCGGGGTTTTTGGTGTTCGGCGATTGGCCTGATGGCATGACGCTTGTCGGGGTCGGGATTGTGGTTTCGATGGGGATCTTCACGCTTTATCGGGAAAGGCTGGTGGCGAGGTCATCTGTGGCGAAAACGCCGGCCTGATTCATGTGGTGTTGAAAGCGGGGATCATCCTCGCCGCACCTTCCTTGTTTTTCGGCAAGGGCCTTGGCGAAATCGGCGCAACACAGGTGATGCAGTTCCATGACGCCGGGAAGCGCGTAGACACGGGCCAGCTCGGCATCGAAGCTTGTGTGGTAGCGATCCGTATCCCGGCATTCGACCTCATTGTGATTGTGGCGCTTGAGATAGGTGTCGGTATATCGGTCGCTGCCACGCGATGCGCTTTTGCGCCCGCGTTTGTGGTCGAATTGTTATCCGGGGGGAGGTGCCTCAGGGCTGGCCATCGGCACGGATGAAACGACGAGGACCGGTGCCCCATATCTGTTTCCCCTGCCAGAACCGGGGGTATGGCAATCTCACTTTGGCTGCGCAGCAGTTTTGGGGAGTGATCTGTGCAATTGTTGGAATAGATCAGGATGTTTTCAAACCCGAGCACCTTTTACCATGTCAACCATTCCAGCAAGAACGGCCTTCGTTTCGCAGCGCGGATCACGTCACCTGTCGCGGCAAGGATTGCGCCTGCGTGCGGTGATGTTGCCAGCGCGGATCGTCCTTGGGATCGTCGCCGCGTTTTTCACACATCTCGGCCACCAGATCCGCACAGGACAAATGGTGCAACCGCATCACACCGGGGATGGCGCAAATCCGGGCATATTCCGTATCAAACCGCGCTTTATGTTCCAAAGCATCTCTATTGGGGGTGGAGTTGTGGTTGAAACGGCCGAAGAAGTCTTCGTTGTAGCGATCAAGCCCTTCAGCCGCAGACAGGCGCCCGCGCTTGAACTCGAACTGCTCGCGGGTTTGCAGGATATAGTGGTGGACCGAAGCATCGCCATGCACGATATCGGGCTGTTCGGTGGCATTGCGGGCAGTGCTGTCGGGGTTGTAGATTGGCCAGCGTTCACCATTGGACAAGACCCAGTAATTGCCGCCGCTCCCCCAGTTTTCCTGACCGTTCCAGAACCGCGGTGTGTGTGAACGCAACATACCGAATTCCAGCGGATCTTTCACAAAGCTCTTCACACAACTGTTCTGTTTTACATCTGATGGGGATGAGCGCAGGAACTTGCGGTGGACCAGCCCGTCTTCCCAGCGATTATGGGAATTGGTGCCAAAAATGCGCCAGTTGATCCCCATTCCACGCCACGGCACGTTGCCATTTTCCAAGAGCGTCCTGATGGTGCCATCCCCCTTATGCACCACCAGAAACTCGTCCACATCACAGGTGAACATCCATGTGGCCTCTTTGACATAGGGGTGGCTGCGGCAGGCGCGGTAGGCGGAAGGTTGGGGGTGTTCGCCCTCGGTGGGGTGGTGGCGTTTGATGCCAATTTCCCCGGCTTTGGCGAGCAGTCGCAGCATTTGCGGGGAATGATCGGTGCAGTCATTGAACATCACCAGCACGCGTTCGAACCCCAGCATCTTCTGCCAGGCGATCCATTCCAGAAGAAATGGCCCTTCGTTGCGGATGGTGGTGAAGGCGAGGGTGCCTTTCATGGGAAACTCGACTGCTCTTGAATGAATGGTTTTGACGCCACTCTATTTTGGCGCTAGTCAGCGCGCAATCCTCTTGTCTGGCACGGGGATCAGGTCCTGCTGTTGACAGGGCGTCCGACTCCCTCTATACGCGCGAACATCCAGCAAAGGGGGATACCCCTGCGCACTCCAGGAATTGTGGGATCAAGACCGGAACTGTTTTGTAGAACCGGCCCTCTGTGAACCAACCGCGACGTTTGCCTCGGTACGGAAACGCTCGCGGATTTTCGCTTTGTGGAGTTTGTGGCGACCATGTCACGGACCCGTAACGTGAAGAAGATTTAACCGTGTGAGGCCCCGGCCTTGCGCAGACGAAGTTGAGAAACGGGAAACGAGCCCTATGCCAACGATCCAACAGCTGATCCGCAAACCGCGTCAGCCCAAAGTCAAGCGTTCCAAGTCGCAGCACCTGGAATCTTGCCCCCAAAAGCGCGGCGTTTGCACCCGCGTTTACACCACGACCCCGAAAAAGCCGAACTCGGCTATGCGTAAAGTTGCGAAGGTTCGCCTGACCAACGGTTTCGAGGTCATTTCCTACATCCCGGGTGAAAGCCACAACCTTCAGGAACACTCTGTTGTTCTGATCCGTGGCGGTCGTGTGAAAGACCTTCCGGGTGTCCGTTACCACATCCTGCGTGGTGTGTTGGATACCCAAGGCGTCAAAGACCGTAAGCAACGTCGTTCGAAATACGGCGCGAAGCGTCCCAAGTAAGGAGAGCCAGATATGTCTCGTCGTCACGCCGCTGAGAAGCGCCAAGTTCTGCCCGACGCCAAATTTGGCGATGTAGTTCTTTCGAAATTCATGAACAACCTGATGATTGATGGTAAAAAATCGGTCGCAGAGAAAATCGTCTACAATGCGCTGGATCGTGTTGAAGACAAAGTCAAGCGCGCCCCTGTGGAACTGTTCCACGAAGCGCTCGACAACATCAAACCGTCGGTCGAAGTTCGTTCGCGCCGTGTGGGTGGTGCCACCTACCAGGTTCCGGTTGAAGTGCGCCCCGAGCGCCGCGAAGCCCTGGCCATCCGTTGGTTGATCAAAGCCGCCCGTTCGCGCAACGAGAACACCATGGAAGAGCGCCTGGCTGGTGAACTTCTGGACGCTGCGAACTCGCGTGGTACTGCCGTTAAGAAACGCGAAGACACCCACAAAATGGCCGACGCCAACAAAGCGTTCAGCCATTACCGCTGGTAACGCCAAGGAAGGATTACACCCATGGCACGCGAATATCCGCTCGAGCTGTACCGCAACTTCGGTATCATGGCTCACATCGATGCAGGTAAAACCACCTGCTCCGAGCGTATCCTCTATTACACCGGCAAATCCCACAACATTGGTGAGGTGCACGATGGTGCAGCCACCATGGACTGGATGGAGCAGGAGCAGGAACGCGGCATCACCATCACCTCGGCTGCGACCACCACTTTCTGGGAACGCACCGAAGACGGTGAAACCGCTCAGACTCCGAAGCACCGGATGAACATCATCGACACCCCCGGCCACGTTGACTTCACCATTGAAGTTGAGCGTTCGCTGGCGGTTCTCGATGGTGCTGTCTGTGTTCTGGACGCCAACGCCGGTGTTGAGCCGCAAACCGAAACCGTGTGGCGTCAGGCTGACCGCTACAAGGTTCCGCGTATGGTGTTCGTCAACAAGATGGACAAAATCGGCGCTGACTTCTTCAACTGCGTCAACATGATCGAAGACCGCACCGGCGCCCGCGCCGTTCCGGTTGGCATTCCGATCGGTGCTGAAACCGAGCTGGAAGGTCTGATCGACCTGGTGAACATGGAAGAATGGCTGTGGCAGGGTGAAGACCTTGGTGCATCGTGGATCAAAGCTCCGATCCGTGAAAGCCTGCAAGACATGGCAAACGAATGGCGCGGCAAGATGGTCGAAGCGGCCGTCGAAGAAGACGACGACGCCATGATGGAATACCTGGAAGGCAACGAGCCCGACGCCGACACGCTGCGCAAACTGCTGCGGAAAGGCACCCTGGCTCTGAACTTCGTTCCGGTTCTGGGTGGTTCGGCCTTTAAAAACAAAGGTGTTCAGCCGCTCTTGAACGCTGTGATCGACTATCTGCCCAGCCCGCTGGACGTTGTTGATTACATGGGCTTCAAACCCGGTGACGAAACCGAAACCCGTGACATCGCCCGCCGTGCGGACGACGACATGGCCTTCTCGGCTCTGGCGTTCAAAATCATGAACGACCCCTTCGTTGGCACGCTGACCTTTACCCGCATCTACTCGGGTGTCCTGAACAAGGGCGAAACGCTCCTGAACTCGACCAAAGGTAAGAAAGAGCGCGTTGGTCGTATGATGATGATGCACTCGAACGACCGTGAAGAAATTACCGAAGCGTATGCAGGTGACATCATCGCGCTGGCAGGTCTGAAAGACACCACCACGGGTGACACGCTCTGTGCACAGAACGACCCGGTGGTTCTGGAAACCATGACCTTCCCGGATCCGGTGATCGAGATCGCGGTTGAGCCGAAAACCAAGGCTGACCAAGAGAAAATGTCGCAAGGTCTGGGCCGTCTGGCTGCAGAAGACCCCTCCTTCCGTGTGGAAACTGACATCGAAAGCGGTCAGACCATCATGAAGGGCATGGGCGAACTTCACCTCGACATTCTCGTGGATCGTCTGAAGCGTGAATTCAAAGTGGAAGCCAACATTGGTGCCCCGCAGGTTGCTTATCGCGAGACCATCTCGAAAGCGATCGAGCACACCTACACCCACAAGAAACAGTCGGGTGGTTCGGGTCAATACGCTGAAGTCAAAATGGAAATCATGCCGACTGAAGCGGGTGAAGGCTACTCGTTTGAAAGCCGTATCGTGGGTGGTGCTGTTCCGAAGGAATACATCCCCGGCGTTGAAAAAGGCATCAACTCGGTTATGGATAGCGGCCCGCTGGCTGGCTTCCCCGTGATCGACTTCAAGGTTGCCCTGGTTGACGGTAAGTTCCACGATGTTGACTCCTCGGTTCTGGCCTTTGAAATCGCTGCACGTATGGCGATGCGCGAAGGCATGCGTTTGGCTGGCGCCAAACTGCTGGAACCGATCATGAAAGTGGAAGTGATCACGCCTGAAGAGTACACCGGTGGCATCATCGGCGATCTCACCTCGCGTCGTGGTCAGGTGTCTGGTCAAGAGCCGCGCGGCAACGCGATTGCAATTGACGCAAACGTGCCGCTGGCCAACATGTTCGGCTACATCAACACCTTGCGCTCCATGTCTTCGGGCCGTGCGCAGTTCACGATGCAGTTCTCGCATTACGATCCGGTTCCGCAGAATATCTCGGACGAAATTCAGGCCAAATACGCGTAAGCGTTTTTGCCAACTCAAAAACCGGGCGGAGGCAGCTCCGTCCGGACCTAAATTTAAAAGGAGGCCTCCATGGCTAAGGAAAAGTTTGAACGCGGTAAACCGCACGTCAACATCGGCACCATCGGTCACGTTGACCACGGCAAGACCACACTGACGGCAGCGATCACCAAGTATTTTGGTGACTTCAAAGCCTATGACCAGATTGACGGCGCGCCGGAAGAGAAAGCTCGCGGCATCACCATCTCGACCGCACACGTTGAGTATGAGACCGAGAACCGTCACTACGCTCACGTTGACTGCCCGGGTCACGCTGACTACGTGAAGAACATGATCACCGGCGCCGCCCAGATGGACGGTGGTATCCTGGTTGTGAACGCTGCTGATGGCCCGATGCCGCAGACCCGCGAGCACATCCTGTTGGCCCGCCAGGTTGGTGTGCCTGCTCTGGTTGTCTTCATGAACAAAGTTGATCAGGTTGACGATGAAGAGCTGCTCGAGCTGGTTGAAATGGAAGTTCGTGAGCTGATGAACGAATACGACTTCCCGGGCGACGACATGCCGATCATCGCGGGTTCCGCGCTGGCCGCCATGGAAGGCCGTGACAACGCAATCGGTGAAGACAAAATCCGCGAGCTGATGGCTGCTGTGGACGAGTACATCCCGACCCCGGATCGTCCGGTTGACGGCGACTTCCTGCTGCCGATCGAAGACGTGTTCTCGATCTCGGGCCGTGGTACTGTTGTGACCGGCCGTGTTGAGCGTGGCGTTGTGAATGTTGGCGACGAGATCGAAATCGTTGGCATCAAAGACACCCAGAAAACCACCTGTACCGGCGTTGAAATGTTCCGCAAGCTGCTTGATCGCGGTGAAGCTGGCGACAACGTTGGCGTTCTGCTGCGCGGTATCGACCGTGAAGCTGTTGAGCGTGGCCAGGTTCTGTGTAAGCCGGGTTCGGTTAACCCGCACACCAAATTCGAGGCAGAAGTTTACATTCTGACCAAAGAAGAAGGTGGCCGTCACACCCCGTTCTTTGCGAACTACCGTCCGCAATTCTACTTCCGTACCACCGACGTGACCGGCACTGTTCAGCTGCCGGAAGGCACCGAAATGGTCATGCCGGGCGACAACCTGAAGTTCAACGTTGAACTGATCGCCCCGATCGCCATGGAAGAAAAGCTGCGCTTCGCCATCCGCGAAGGCGGCCGCACCGTTGGTTCCGGCGTTGTGTCGAAAATCGTTGAATAAGGCGTAATGCCTTAGGCAATCGTCGAGGGCGGCAGGTGAATTGCGCAGCAACTCACCGAGAGCCTAATTAGCGCAAGCTAATGTTCGAATGGAAAGGGCGCCCCTCGGGGCGCCCTTTTGCTTTTCCGTGCAGTTTCACAAGAAGTGATCTCATTGCCTTTAAGGCGCAATATTCTGGTTGATCCTGAAGAGGTTGTCTGGATCATAACGGCGTTTGACGGACACCAGCCGATCATAGTTGCCACCATAGTTTACGCGCACGCGATCCTGATCATCATCATCCATGAAGTTGATATAGCCACCAGCTTCGGAATGCGGTGCCAGTGCGTCCGAGTAATCCTGCACCCATTTGGTGTTGGCCGCGTCATCGGCCGGGTCGCCGGAGGCTGCAATGATCACCATCGAAAAATTCGCATCGCGATGACCAAAGGCGGTCGCATCTGATGCCACCCGGTGGCAAGCCCCATTGATTGGATAGAGATGCATCGTTGAGCTGACCGTCGGCGCGTTCGGCCCATGCCTGACATGCTCTGCGATGGCCTCATCGGTCAGTTCCTTGACGAAATTGCCTTTCCAGTACTGGCGAATGCCGGGCGGGAACAATCCGTCAAAGGCACCATTGATCGCCGGATAGGGAACCGGGCCTACATGCTCGGCTTTGACTTCTGCAATGTCATGGAAGATTTTGAACTGTTTCTCTCCCTCAGCGGGATCGCCAGCCCAGCAGGCCACAAGAGCGACAAACATGTCACCATGCCGGTCTTCGGGAATAAAGGGCAGAGGAGGGGCGATTTGAAACGCCGGGAACACGCCCATCTCTTCCGGGGCATCCTTGATGTAGTCCCGATAGAATTTGAGGATGTTTTCCGCTTCTTCGATCTCATAGAACATCGGCCCCCAGTACACATTTTTCACTGGCTGCAACTTGTATTCCAGCGAGGTGCAGACGCCAAAATTCCCGCCACCACCGCGAATGGCCCAAAAGAGATCCTCGTTTTCGGTTTCGTTGACGACAAGGATTTGACCATCTGCCGTTACCACATCCGCTGATATCAGGTTGTCCAGTGACAGCCCGTGCCCACGTGTCAGATATCCGATCCCGCCGCCTAGTGTCAGGCCCGCGATGCCGGTTGTTGAGATCACCCCTCCGGTGGTAGCAAGGCCATAGGCATGGGTGGCCGCATTGAAGTCACCCCAGGTTGTGCCGCCTTCGGCGCGAGCGGTTTTTGCAGAGGGATCGACGCGGACACCCCTCATGCGCGACAGGTCAATCACGACGCCGCCATCATTTGTGCCGAAACCCGGCCCGCTATGGCCGCCACCTCGAACCGCGAGATCAAGGCCATTATCTTTTGCATAGCTGATGGTGGTTGCGACGTCTCCGGCGTTCATCGCCCTGACAACCACCGCGGGCCGTTTGTCAATCATACCATTGTGAACGGATCGGGCATCTTCATAGTCAGGATCGCCCTCGACAATGACGTCGCCCCGTACAAATTCACTTAGTTCATCTGGTGTTGTAACACTCATATCGTCCCCCCCGAATTGGGTTTCATTGAAACAGTCGAACTGGATAGAGTTGTTGGAAATGCTGGCATGTGTGCCAACGAGCGCGCTGCTCCTCAGCCAGATCAACCAAAGCATATTGGGACTGGTAACGGATCTTCGCGCCCGCAGAGTATAGCACAGTTTGGTCGCGATATTTAGAGTGGGGCATTCCGACGGGCCCGCAGGGACACATTTTCCCTTGCTACATTGTCCGTCCCCCTGTAATACGCGCGGGTTCGCATTGTGAATTCGCAATGGGGAAGATTCGGTTTTGGCCGCATCCCACCCTGAATTTGCTTTGGGTTCGACGAGGGCAGGGGGAATGAGCCACCTGTCGTCCTATCAACTCTTTGCCTGAAAGGGCGAATGCTATGACAAGTCAAAACATTCGTATCCGTCTTAAGGCGTTTGACTATCGCGTGCTGGATGCTTCCACACAAGAAATCGTCAACACCGCCAAACGCACGGGTGCAGACGTTCGCGGCCCCATTCCGCTGCCGAACAAGATTGAGAAATTCACGGTTCTCCGTGGTCCTCACATCGACAAGAAATCCCGCGATCAGTTCGAGATCCGTACGCACAAGCGTCTGCTCGACATCGTTGACCCAACTCCGCAGACCGTGGACGCGCTGATGAAGCTCGACCTGGCTGCTGGTGTTGACGTCCAGATCTCGGTTTAAGGAGGGTATCTCAGATGCGCTCTGGTGTAATCGCGAAAAAGGTCGGCATGACCCGCCTTTTCATGGAAGACGGTAAACAGATCCCTGTAACCGTTCTTTCTCTGGACAATCTGCAAGTTGTTGCACAACGCACCGAAGAGACCGACGGTTATACCGCCGTTCAGCTGGGTGTTGGTGAAGCAAAAGCCAAACGCGTTTCCAAGCCGATGCGCGGTGTCTATGCCAAAGCTGGCGTGGCCCCGAAGCGTAAGCTGGTGGAATTCCGCGTTCCTGCTGAAAACCTGATCGAAGTGGGCGCCGAAATCTCGGCTGAGCACTTTGTTGAAGGTCAGAAGGTGGACGTTGCTGGTACTTCGATCGGTAAAGGTTTTGCCGGTGCCATGAAGCGCCACAACTTTGGTGGTCTGCGCGCCACTCACGGTGTTTCGATCAGCCACCGCTCGCACGGTTCGACCGGTCAGTGTCAAGACCCGGGCCGCGTGTTCAAAGGCAAGAAAATGGCCGGCCACATGGGTGCCGTCCGTGTGACGACCCAAAACCTCGAAGTCGTGAAGACCGATGCCGACCGTGGCCTCGTTTTCATCAAGGGCGCTGTCCCGGGCTCGAAAGGTGGCTGGGTCACCGTGAAAGACGCCGTGAAGAAAAAGCTGCCTGAGAACGTTCCGTTCCCGGCTGCTGTGAAATCGGCTGCAACCGAAGCACCGGCTGAAGAAGCCCCTGCGGAAGGTGGTGAAGCATGAAACTTGATGTGATCAAACTCGATGGCGGCAAAGCTGGTTCGGTTGAACTTGACGAAGCCCTCTTTGGTCTTGAGCCGCGTGCAGACATCCTGCACCGTGTGGTTCGCTGGCAGCGCAACAATGCGCAGGCTGGTACCCACAAGGTAAAAACGCGCTCGGAAGTGAAATACTCGACCAAGAAGATCTATCGCCAAAAAGGCACCGGTGGCGCACGCCACGGCGCTCGCTCGGCACCGATCTTCCGCGGTGGTGGTGTTTACAAAGGTCCAGTTGTGCGTTCGCACGGCCACGACCTGACCAAGAAATTCCGCAAGTTGGGTCTGAAGCACGCCCTGTCCGCCAAAGCGAAAGCTGGTGAACTGGTTGTGATCGAAGACGTGACGACGGAAGGCAAAACCAACGTTCTGGCCAAACAGGTGAAAGACCTGGGCTGGAAGCGCGCTCTGATCATTGACGGTGCTGACGTGAACGAACTGTTCGTCAAGGCCGCCAAGAACATCGAAGGTCTGGACATCCTGCCGTCGATGGGCGCCAACGTCTATGACATCCTGAAGCGTGACACCCTGGTGATCACCAAAGCAGGTGTCGAAGCTCTGGAGGCTCGCCTGAAATGACCGCTAAAGCAGAACTCTACGACGTGATCCGCAAGCCGATCATCACCGAGAAAGCAACCTTGGCATCGGAAAACGGTGCTTATGTTTTCGAAGTGGCAATCGACGCGAACAAACCGTCGATCAAAGAAGCCGTTGAAGCCCTGTTCGACGTGAAGGTTAAAGCCGTGAACACGACGATCACCAAGGGTAAAGTCAAGCGCTTCCGTGGTCAGATCGGTAAGCGTAAAGACGTCAAGAAAGCCTATGTGACCCTTGAAGAGGGCAACGCAATCGACGTGTCCACAGGTCTCTGATCCTGTACTCTGATTGTACGCTTTCATGAATTGAGAAAGGCCCTCGCATTTGCGGGGGCCTTTTTCATTTGCGCTGGTGCCCGGCTGCACAGGTGCCTATAGCGATAGGTATGACTGACACATTGCCCCCATGCCCCGCTTGTTCTTCTGAGCTGACCTATGAAATGGATGCCCTTCTGGTCTGCGCCGAGTGCGCGCATGAGTGGTCGCCCGAAGATGCCGCCGACTCTGGCCCTGAAGTGCGCGACAGTGTGGGCAACGTGCTGGCGGATGGGGATACGGTCACGGTGATCAAGGATCTGAAGGTCAAGGGAACGTCGTCGACGGTCAAGGTCGGCACCAAGGTCCGCGGCATCCGTCTGGTCGATGGTGACCACGATATCGACTGTAAGATCCCGGGGATTGGCAAGATGGGCCTCAAGTCGGAATTCGTAAAGAAAGCTTAGTTAGAAACCGGAATGGAATCTCTGATAAGACTTGGCAGTTGCCGGTCTCGGATCAATCTGAATAATCTATTTCCGTAATTATCCATCGTTGTTATGAGGGCTAAGAAAATAAGGGGATTGATTGCTCCTCCCCTATAGACACCACCCCCCATCCCCGCTATAGCACACCAGTCGAGAGGCCCCAGATTCGTTCTGTGGCCTTTTGATATTTGGAATTCGGGGACCTCGTGTCGTGGCGCAGCCAGGATGATAGGGCCCTTTAACCTGGTCACCTGTACAGCCAATGGCGTTCAGGGGGCTTTACCTACCAGGCGGTGATCTCGGGCAAACCCGGGGCATCGCCAAGCTAACGGAAGACAGAAAGCATGGCACTTAAGTCGTACAAACCGACGACGCCAGGCCAGCGTGGGCTGGTTCTGATCGACCGTTCGGAGCTGTGGAAAGGTCGTCCGGTCAAATCCCTTACCGAGGGTTTGACCAAGTCGGGCGGTCGGAACAACACCGGACGGATCACCTCTCGCCGCCGTGGTGGCGGGGCAAAGCGTCTCTATCGTATCGTGGACTTCAAACGTAACAAGTTTGACGTCGCCGCCACTATTGAGCGGATCGAATACGACCCCAACCGCACCGCATTCATCGCACTCGTAAAATACGAAGACGGTGAGCAAGCGTATATCCTGGCCCCGCAGCGTCTTGCTGTTGGCGATCAGATCATCGCAAGCGCAAAAGCCGACATCAAACCGGGCAACGCAATGCCGTTCTCGGGCATGCCGATCGGTACCATCATCCACAACATCGAGATGAAACCGGGCAAAGGCGGCCAGATCGCCCGCGCAGCCGGTACCTACGCTCAGTTTGTTGGTCGTGACGGTGGCTACGCTCAGATCCGCCTGTCGTCGGGTGAGCTGCGTCTTGTGCGTCAGGAATGCATGGCCACCGTTGGTGCCGTGTCGAACCCCGACAACTCGAACCAGAACTACGGTAAAGCCGGTCGTATGCGCCACAAAGGCATCCGCCCGTCGGTCCGTGGTGTTGTTATGAACCCGGTTGATCACCCCCATGGTGGTGGTGAAGGTCGGACTTCGGGTGGTCGTCACCCGGTTACCCCCTGGGGTAAACCGACCAAGGGTGCCCGCACCCGCAACAAGAACAAGGCGTCGTCGAAGCTCATCATCCGCTCGCGTCACGCCAAGAAGAAGGGTCGTTAAGATATGGCACGTTCTGTCTGGAAAGGCCCTTTTGTTGACGCTTACGTCCTCAAAAAAGCCGAAAAAGTCCGCGAGTCGGGCAAAAACGAGGTCATCAAGATCTGGTCGCGTCGTTCGACCATTCTGCCCCAGTTTGTGGGTCTGACCTTTGCTGTTTACAACGGCCACAAGCACGTTCCCGTGAATGTGACCGAAGAAATGATCGGCCAGAAATTCGGTGAATATTCACCGACCCGTACCTACTACGGTCACGCGGCTGACAAAAAAGCGAAGAGGAAGTAAGCCATGGGTAAGGATAAAAATCCCCGCCGCGTGGCCGATAACGAAGCAATGGCGAAAACGCGCATGCTCCGTACGTCCCCGCAGAAACTGAACCTGGTTGCTGGCATGATCCGCGGCAAGAAAGTTGATCGTGCTCTGACCGATCTGACCTTCTCGAACAAGCGTATCGCCCAAGACGTGAAGAAATGCCTTCAGTCGGCCATCGCCAACGCCGAAAACAACCACAACCTGGACGTCGATGAACTGATCGTCGCCGAGGCCTATGTGGGCAAGAACCTGACCATGAAACGCGGTCGTCCGCGCGCCCGTGGTCGTTTCGGCAAAATCATCAAACCGTTCTCGGAACTCACCATCAAGGTGCGTCAAGTTGAGGAGCAAGCCTAATGGGTCAGAAGGTAAATCCGATTGGCATGCGTCTTCAGGTCAACCGCACCTGGGACAGCCGCTGGTATGCAGACACGAAAGACTACGGTGATCTTCTTCTGGAAGACCTGAAAATTCGTGACTTCATCAAGACCGAGTGCAAACAGGCCGGCATCAGCCGTGTGATCATCGAACGTCCGCACAAAAAGTGCCGCGTGACGATCCACACCGCCCGTCCGGGTGTCATCATTGGCAAGAAAGGCGCAGACATCGAAACCCTGCGCAAGAAAATCGCCACGATGACCGACAGCGAACTGCACCTCAACATCGTTGAAGTGCGCAAGCCCGAGCTGGATGCAGCTCTGGTCGCTGAATCGATCGCACAGCAGCTCGAGCGTCGTGTATCGTTCCGTCGTGCCATGAAACGTGGTGTTCAAAACGCCATGCGCATGGGTGCCCTAGGCATCCGCGTGAACGTTGCTGGCCGTCTGGGCGGTGCCGAAATCGCACGTACCGAATGGTACCGCGAAGGTCGTGTGCCCCTGCACACCCTGCGCGCCGATATCGACTATGCACACGCAGAAGCTATGACGCCTTACGGCATCATCGGTATTAAAACCTGGATCTTCAAAGGCGAAATCATGGAGCACGATCCTGCTGCTCGTGATCGTCGTCAGGCTGAGCTCCAGGAAGGTCCCGCGCCCCGTGGCGCTGGCGGCCGTCGCTAAGGAGATCTGAAAGATGCTTCAACCAAAGCGTACTAAATTCCGCAAGATGCACAAAGGCCGGATCAAAGGCCTTGCCAAAGGTGGTTCCGATCTGAACTTCGGTTCGTATGGCCTCAAGGCCCTGCAGCCCGAGCGTGTGACTGCACGCCAGATCGAAGCCGCACGTCGTGCCATGACGCGTCACATGAAACGTCAGGGCCGTGTTTGGATCCGTATCTTCCCGGACACCCCGGTGACCGCCAAGCCCATCGAAGTTCGTATGGGTAAAGGTAAAGGCTCCGTGGACCGTTGGACCTGCAAAGTGAAGCCGGGTCGCGTGATGTTCGAAATCGACGGCGTGAATGACGAAGTGGCCCGTGAAGCCCTGCGTCTGGCCGCGATGAAACTGCCGATCAAATCGCGTATCGTACAACGCGAAGACTGGTAATTTTCGCTAACGCGAAAATCACAGTGAAGAATAAGACCCCCCCGTCGAGCAATCGGCGGGGGTTTTGATTAGCGCCAATGGCCGTAGAATTTGAGCTTCTTGCGGACGCCTTTCGGTTCAAGGTGGCGGTACTTCCCGTGCGAAAAGCGCCCACCATCCAATGCCAAACCTGCCTTGATTAACTCGGCTCCAATGTCAGTTTGGTCCGAAAGATAGCAGGTTCCCACAAGCCGGTCATAGCTGGTCTCTCCTGTTAGCTCGACGTCAACTGTTTGCCCCTTGCAGATCTTGACCATTTCCCATTTGGCCTTCTTGCCCCACGGCTGATCGAGTTCTGGTGCGTCAATGCCAGCGAGCCTGACTTTGATATTTGAGACCACAATTGTGTCTCCATCGATTACCCACGCTTTTCCACGTAGCCTCTTTGATGTTGGGACTTCCGGAGGTGGGTCATGTTCAATCCCCTTGGTGCGATGTCGTAGGGCTTTTGGAGAGGGTTTTTGCAGAGGGTGAACATTTGGTGCTGTATATCCATTACTGTTCGACTTGTGTAATGAAGAATAACCGGAGTTGTTGCGGTCCCTAAAATCCAAAATGCCCTTCTTGCGAGAGCCATTACCTCGGAAAATCAAAAGGTACGCAGCAGCAATAATGCCCAGTAGAATTAGTACTTCCATTTGAATCGCCTGATCCGAATTCACTCAGATACTTTAATCATTCTACCTATGGATGCAAGGGAGGTGATTTGGGTGCAGTTGATACTTTAGGCACGGCGGAGCCATGCCCCGCCTGACCCTCCCCATCATGCCGAAGGCATGCCAATGCTGGTCGGCACACCTTTGGTGTGACGGGAGGGCGTCTTGCAACGTCACAATCTACTGGATCGTTGGAGATGGGGCTGTCTCAGCGAAAATTACAATCAGCCCGAAACGCCCACCCAGGGTCGGGCGAGACCCTCACTTCACCGCAAAATCTGATCCACCAGCCCGATCACTTCCAGAACCTGAAACGTGTTTGGATCGGCGCGGTAGATCAGCTCGCCCACGCGGTAGTAGCTGTGGCGACGGTCAAGCTGGTATCGGTCGTAGTCGTCAAACACGATATAGTCGTAATCACCCAGCCGGTCTCCGACTTTCGGTTTTGCCAGACCGGGCGGCACGCAGGAAGGTGTCTTCTTGGCAAGGCCCGGCGGGCAACCTCCGGCCCCATAGCCTTTCGCTTTGCCATGGCCCTTGCCATTCCCGGCAAACGAGGCGGTTGCCATCATGGGAACAAGGGCGAGGATCAGGGCGGCTTTGGTCAGGGTCTTCATATTTCTCTCCGTCTTGCCACATAGGGCAGGTGCGTGATTGCACAGGGATATCGTTGCGTCTGTTGACCACGACGCTAGTTTTGCCGCCACTGTTATTCAATATCAGCGGGTTTAAGTGCGGCTTTTTGCCGAAGAGTTATAGGCAAAAAGCGAAACCGTGCCAATGAGGCGCGGTATTGGCAGAGGGCTAAGAGAATGGCCTGTAAAGACCTTTGCTAGCTGATTTGAATTGGAGGAGGATTGGGATCAAAATGGGTGCTTTAGAAACCTCCACTTAATAGCCGCCTTTCATCAGATCGTGAGTATTCACTCAGAGCTCACGTTGCGCATAATTAGTAGGGAGTATGCCTCAATTCCATCTTCTGTGAGGTCTGCGCCCAATTGCATTTCTCCAAGCGATTCATTCGAGAAGCCCACTACAAACACGATCTCCTTCGGGGAATCGTCAATGCAATACAGATCCAGTAGCGCGTATTCTTCGCCCTTTTCCCAATTCTCGAGAAACTGCTGCTTGAAGGATTTCTCAAAGACATTGGAGAGTGTGTCTTCCCAGACCCGACGATGAAGCGCGCCATCAGAAAGCAGTTTCATGACTGGCTCTTCGATCGGGCAATCCTTCCCTAAGTCAAAGAGCTGGTCTGTAGTTTCAATGCGGTCTGCCAAGATGACATTCTGGGGTGCAGGCGCGCGTTGACAGGCCGCCGTGGCAAAAACCATTAACAAGAATAGGATATGCTTCAATGTACCGATGAACCTTCAAAATCAGTTATGCCGGAAGCTGGCCAATGGGCTTCGCTCGTGATCACCACAATCGCTCTCGCAAAGCGATGATCCTGGGCTTCGCCCGTTCGTGAGCGAAACCGTCCCCCGGACGGTTCCAGGAAGCTCACTCACCCCACTTATAGTTAAAGCTCACCGACAGGCGTTCTTCCTCTCCGGTGTTCTGCATCACCTCGTGGCGCAGCCAGCTTTCCCACAGCAGCACGTCACCTTCCGCCGGGCGTTTGGTGAGGAAAGGCTGCAGATCCTCGCGCGCATCTTTGCGGCGTGGGGGGGCGGCCATCATGCGGGCGTGGCGCGGGTCTTCGTAACGCAGCGCGCCGGCGCCTTCCGGCAGCGCCAGATAGGTGGTGCCAGAGATCACCGAATGCGGGTGAATATGGGCGGAGTGATAGCCGCCGGGCGGCAGGATGTTGATCCAGATGTCTTCCAGAACCAACTCGCGCTCATCCAGATTGAACTCCAGATCCTCGGCAAAGGCGGCGACGTGTTTGTCTAGACTATCGACCAGATCCTTGAAGATCGGAAAGCGCCAGGGCAGGTCGGTCAGGGACGCATAAGAGGTGTAGCCGGGATAGCCCTCGGCCTCACACCATTCCTGCCCCGCCTCGTCATCCTCGGCGATGGAGTAGCAGCTGTCATAAAGCTCATCCTGATCAATGGCGGGGCCATGTTCAGACAGTTGAGCGTGGTAAAGGCGGGTCACGAAGAGAGAGGATATATTGGCCATAGCGATTTCATATCCCAAGCCTTTTGTGAGGGCGAGGGAAGAATGCAACGGACACCTGTCAGAAATGGTGGATTCGGGCGATAAATCCCATATATAGCGTGGCGCAGCAGTGACCGGCCAATCCGCTGCAACATAAAGCGCAGATGGTCAAACTTTCCCTTGCCCCCACACCCCATCCCCCCTATAGAGGCGCATCGCGCGGATTCCGGTCACGGGATTCGTGTGTTTTGATATTCACCCACCAGGCTAAGGGTCACCTGTCGTCATAAGGACAGCGCTCTCTGGTGTAAGGAAAAGGACAAGGCGAAATGAACGCCAAGGAACTTCGTGAGAAGTCGCCCGAAGAGCTGCGCACAGCTCTGGCCGACTTGAAGAAAGCAGCCTTCAACCTGCGTTTCCAGCAGGCCACCGGCGCAATCGAAAATACCGCTCAGATGAAAAAAGCACGTCGCGATGCCGCTCGTGTAAAAACCATCCTGAACGAAAAAGCTGCTGCTGCAGCTGGCAACGAATAATAGGAGCCTGAGATATGCCCAAACGTATTCTGTCCGGCACCGTTACTTCGGCCGCCAACGCCCAAACCGTCACTGTTTCGGTTGAGCGTCGTTTCAAGCACCCGCTGCTGCAAAAGACCGTTCGTAAGTCGAAGAAATATCGCGCTCACGACGAACAAAATGCCTATAAGGCAGGGGACAAGGTTCGCATCATTGAATGTGCGCCGAAATCCAAAACCAAGCGTTGGGAAGTTCTGGAAGGCTAAGTTCTACTTACCTTCCCGGACGACTTAACAAGTCGAAACCCTGGGGGTTCCGCCATGCATCGGCGCCCCAAAGGTCGGGAGAAACCACATGATCCAGATGCAAACCAATCTGGATGTAGCTGACAACAGCGGCGCTCGCCGTGTTCAGTGCATCAAGGTTCTGGGTGGTTCCAAGCGTAAATACGCATCCGTTGGCGACATCATTGTCGTCTCGGTTAAGGAAGCCATCCCGCGCGGTCGCGTAAAGAAAGGTGACGTCCGTAAGGCCGTCGTCGTACGTACCGCCAAAGAGGTCCGTCGTGAAGACGGTACCGCAATCCGCTTCGACCGCAACGCGGCCGTTATTCTGAACAACAACAACGAGCCCGTGGGCACCCGTATCTTCGGACCGGTTGTTCGCGAACTGCGCGCGAAGAACTTCATGAAGATCATCTCGCTGGCTCCGGAGGTGCTGTAAGATGGCTGCTAAGCTGAAAAAAGGCGACAAGGTTGTCGTTCTGGCCGGTAAAGACAAAGGCAAAGAAGGCGAGATCTCTTCGGTAGATCCGAAAGCCGGAAAAGCCATTGTTGACGGCGTGAACATGGCCATCCGCCACACCCGCCAATCGCAAGAATCGCAAGGCGGTCGCATCCCTAAGGCGATGCCGATCGAGCTGTCGAACCTGGCATTCCTTGACAAAAACGGCAAAGCGACCCGTGTTGGCTTCCGCGAGGAAGACGGCAAGAAAGTGCGTTTCGCCAAATCGACCGGGGAGACCATCTGATGGCTGACTATACCCCTCGTCTGAAAGCTGCCTACGCCGACAGCATCCGTACCGCTCTGAAAGAAGAGTTCGGTTACAAGAACGACATGCAGATCCCGCGTCTGGACAAAATCGTTCTGAACATCGGTTGCGGTGCCGAGGCCGTGAAAGACTCGAAAAAAGCCAAGTCGGCCGTTGCTGACCTGACTGCGATCGCTGGCCAACAGGCCCTGACGACCAAAGCCAAGAAATCCATCGCTGGTTTCCGTGTTCGCGAGGACATGCCCATGGGTGCGAAAGTGACCCTGCGTGGCGACCGGATGTATGAATTCCTGGACCGTCTGATCACCATCGCGATGCCCCGTATCCGCGACTTCCGCGGCGTTTCGGGCAAATCGTTCGACGGTCGTGGCAACTATGCCACCGGCCTGAAAGAACACATCGTCTTCCCGGAAATCGACTTTGATAAAGTTGATGAAACCTGGGGCATGGACATCGTGATTGCCACCACCGCGAACACCGACGCGGAAGCAAAGAGCCTGTTGAAGCACTTCAACATGCCCTTCAACAGCTGATCCGCGGGAAGGAAAAGACATGGCTAAAAAAGCAATGATCGAACGCGAGAAGAAGCGTCAGGCTCTGGTGGAGAAATACGCCGCCAAACGTGCCGCGCTGAAAGAGATCGCAAACGACGAAAGCCAGCCGATGGAAGAGCGTTTCAAAGCTCGCCTGAAACTGGCCAAACTGCCGCGCAACTCGTCGGCCACACGCTTGCACAACCGTTGCCAGCTGACCGGTCGTCCGCACGCTTACTATCGTAAGCTGAAAGTATCGCGGATCGCACTGCGGGAACTGGGCTCGAATGGCCAGATCCCCGGTCTGGTGAAATCGAGCTGGTAAGGGAGAGACAGATATGAACGATCCTATCGGCGATATGCTCACCCGTATCCGTAACGCTCAACTGCGTGGTAAATCCACTGTTTCGACCCCCGCGTCGAAACTGCGCGGCTGGGTTCTGGATGTCCTTTCTGACGAAGGTTACATCCGCGGCTATGAGGCAGCAACTGATGTCAACGGTCACGCGACCCTTGAAATCAGCCTGAAATATTTTGATGGCACCCCGGTTATCCGCGAACTGAAACGGGTTTCGAAACCCGGTCGTCGCGTATACATGGGCGTGAAAGACATCCCACAAGTCCGTCAGGGACTGGGTGTGTCGATCGTGTCCACCCCGAAAGGTGTGATGTCGGACGCAAGCGCACGCAGCCAGAATGTTGGCGGCGAAGTGCTTTGCACCGTATTCTAAGGGGGATATCGAATGTCTCGTATTGGTAAAAAACCGGTCGAGCTGCCCGCAGGCGTTACCGCCAGCGTGTCGGCTCAGACGATCGAGGTAAAGGGACCGAAAGGCACCCGTACCTTCACCGCCACTGACGATGTGACCATCTCTGTTGAAGACAACGTCGTTTCGGTTGAGCCTCGCGGCTCGTCCAAACGTGCACGTCAGCAATGGGGCATGTCGCGCACCATGATCGGTAACATGGTGACCGGCGTGACCGAGGGCTTCAAGAAAGAGCTGGAAATCAACGGTGTTGGTTATCGTGCTCAGATGCAGGGCAACACCCTGAAACTGAACCTCGGCTACTCGCATGACGTTGAATTCACTGCGCCGGAAGGGGTCACTGTGACCGCTCCGAAGCAGACGGTAATCATCGTTGAGGGCATTGACCAACAACTCGTCGGCCAGACCGCGGCAAACATCCGCGAATGGCGCAAGCCCGAGCCCTACAAAGGCAAAGGCATCAAATACAAAGACGAGTTCATCTTCCGCAAGGAAGGTAAGAAGAAGTAAGGACCAGACAGATGGCAAACAGCAAACGGACCCTGTTCCTCAAGCGCCGCCTGCGCGTCCGGAACAAACTTCGCAAGCACAATGTTGGCAAGCTGCGCCTTTCGGTGCACCGCTCCAACAAAAACATCAGCGTTCAGATCATCGACGACGCTCAGGGCACAACCCTGGCCGCCGCGTCCTCGATGGAAAAAGATCTGGGTGTTATGGGCAAAAACAATGTGGAAGCCGCTGCCAAAGTGGGCGCCGCAATTGCCGAACGTGCGAAAAAAGCCGGTGTCGAAGAATGCTACTTCGACCGCGGTGGCTTCCTCTTCCACGGCAAGGTGAAGGCTCTGGCCGACGCTGCGCGTGAAGGTGGCCTGAAGTTCTAAGACTTGTGGAGGGCAGAAATGCCCTCCCGATGATCCGGGGGCCGGGCAGGGGTTTCTCTCCGTCCGGTTCACCAGGATTGAATTTTACGGCGCCAGATGCGCCACATGAAAGGAATGCCAAATGGCAGAACGTGAAAATCGCCGTGGCCGTGGCCGCCGCGAAGAAGAAACGCCGGAATTCGCCGATCGTCTGGTCGCGATCAACCGCGTGTCGAAAACCGTAAAAGGTGGTAAGCGCTTTGGCTTTGCCGCTCTCGTGGTTGTTGGCGACCAAAAAGGCCGCGTCGGCTTTGGTAAGGGTAAAGCGAAAGAAGTACCCGAAGCCATCCGCAAGGCGACCGAGCAAGCCAAACGTCAGATGGTCCGCGTACCTCTGAAAGAAGGCCGCACCCTGCACCACGATATCGAAGGCCGTCACGGCGCCGGTAAAGTGATCATGCGCACCGCCCCGGAAGGTACCGGTATTATTGCTGGTGGTCCGATGCGTGCCGTGTTCGAAATGCTGGGCATCAAAGACGTGGTTTCCAAGTCGATCGGCTCGCAGAACCCCTACAACATGATCCGTGCAACCATCGACGGTCTGACCAAAGAGGCCAGCCCCCGTCAAATCGCACAGCGTCGTGGTAAAAAAGTGGCTGACATCCTGGGCAACAAAGACGCTGCCCCGGCTGAAGCTGCTGACGCGTAAGGAGATCTGACCAATGGCTAAAACCATCGTTGTAAAACAGATCGGCTCGCCGATCCGTCGCCCCTCGAAACAGCGCCAGACGCTGATCGGCCTGGGCCTCAACAAGATGCACAAAACCCGCGAACTCGAAGACACCCCCGCCGTGCGCGGCATGGTGAACAAGGTTTCGCACATGGTTGAGATCATCGAAGAGAAAGAGTAACCCTCTTTCGCCTTTGAGAGCTAAAAGCACCCCGGTCAGAAATGGCCGGGGTGTTTTTTGTTCATGCCGTTCTTCGTCGCCATGGGCGTGTTCCCGTATGTGTATTTAGAAAATCGCACGCCGCGTTATCGATTATTAGTACTAGAGCTGAAATTTGCCTTAGATAGTTTTCTAAGTTTGCAAGCGTGACATAGTCAGCATCACTTCCATTGTGTGCGATATCACCCCGTGCCGATACAAATGGGTCAACAAACTCTGTATCTACTTCGAGCTCATCAAAATCTGTTTCCCAGCCCGCAGTTCTTTTAAGTAGATCTCTCACAGGCGCCAATTTTGGAGTGTTTAATGAGTTGCAAAGAGCTTCAGCATGCGTCGTGTAAATGTGTTCCCATCCGTTGCCAGCAAGCTCTAGTGGTTTGAGGTCGTGCTTGTGGGACTTTACATATTTTGAAATCTCTTTCTGCACTGAAAGAGGCAAGTCTTCGGGTGAGGCCGCCCAATCTGCGAGCTTGTTGGTGCATTCAATTGCTAGATCCTCGATATATCGTTCCCAAGCGGCACATAGAAGAAATACACCGCTTCGAGTGATGTGTCCCAGTCCGCGCCTGCCTCGGCCATTGTGGTTTAGCTGATTGTGGCTTTCTACGAGTCGATGAACATCGGTTAAAAGGCGGTTCTCAAATTTTTGAAGTGCTTGGGAGGGCAAAATAGTAATCCTTCTCTTTTCTAGCTGACGCTACTTTAGGTGGATTTTGTTTAAAAGTGCGACGTAAAGTCCGAACGCGGACCGGGCAGCGCCCGACACTCCCCACGGGAGGGCGCTGCCCTTCACGCTTCACGTCAGAACCATGTTACACCTTCACGCCCCGACCCATGCACTCAGCGCAACCCGGGGCTTCGAAGACTCGATTGGTTATCTAACATGTTCAGTCCTATGAGGGTGCCAACAGATAACTCTTGAACAGGACACACCGATATGGCCGTTCTCACCGCTCCCGTTGGCTTTGCCGCCGTTCTCTTCGCCACCATCGCTGTGGCTGCTAAAAAATTCCTCTCGTCGGAACCGATGCCGACCTGGACCGAATACATGCACAAGTGCAACTGCGAGAAGTAATCTCGCCGCACTTTGTGTCCCCGCCTTTGGCGCGGGGCAGGACAGGACCCCGGCCGCGTGCCGGGGTTTTGTCGTTTCAGGCACTGGGTTTCAGGCACTGGGAAGACGCGACCTTTGGTCGGATTGTGGAGAGAAGTGACGCAGCCTACACAGGATTAGCAGGAGGAATGTCCATGTCCCCAAACTCTCACGCAAATTCCCTTAAACTGGCCGGGTTTGTCGCCATCCTGTTCGGCGTGATGACCGTATTCGCCGGAGGGGTTGCCCTTTTCGGTGGCAAAGGCGTCGAACAGGCGGTGGGGGACGCGGTGCCCTTTGTGCTTTGGTTCAACTTTCTGGTTGGATTTTTCTACATATTGGCCGGGGTCGGGCTGGTGTTGCGGCGAAAATGGGCCATGCTCCTGTCCGGTGCCATCCTGAGTGCATCGCTTGTGGTTTTGGCGTTGCTTTTCATGCATGTGATGCGCGGTGGGTTATACGAGACCCGAACCCTCGGCGCGATGGTGTTTCGATGTGTGGTCTGGCTCGCGATATTTGGCGTCGCCAAACGAGGGTTTGGGCGAGCCACATCGTTCTGATACAGACCCTTGCAACACATTCGTCCCTCGTCTATACGCACCCGGTGGGCAACCGCCCGCAGAATCAAAATCAAGAAACGCCGTGTTTGGCCCCTTACGCTTCGTGGGTCAGTTCCGGCAAAGGAGAAGCGACATGAAACTTCATGAACTGCGCGACAACCCCGGCGCAACCAAACCCCGCAAACGCATTGGCCGTGGTCCCGGCTCTGGCACCGGTAAAACCGGTGGCCGTGGTATCAAAGGTCAAAAGTCGCGTTCGGGTGTGGCCATCAACGGCTACGAAGGCGGCCAAATGCCCCTCTACCAACGTCTGCCCAAGCGTGGCTTCAGCAAACCGAACCGTAAGAAGTTTGCTGTTATCAACCTGGGTCTGATTCAGAAATTCATCGACGAGAAAAAGCTCGACGGCAAAGACATCACCGAAGACACTCTGGTTGCTTCGGGCCTGGTCCGCCGCAAGCTGGACGGTGTCCGTGTGCTGGCCAAAGGCGAACTGACCGCCAAAGTGTCCATCACCGTCACCGGTGCGTCGAAATCGGCTGTTGAAGCTGTCGAAAAAGCTGGCGGTAAATTGACCGTAGCAGCTCCGGCCGCAGCTGAATAAGACCTTGTGAGGGGCGCGATTGCCCCTTACATGTCTTCCTACGTTTTCAAGCGCCGCCGGAGCCGGGAACGGTCCGGCGGCGTTTTACTTGATGAGGGGGCCTTATGGCATCTGCAGCAGAACAAATGGCGGCCAATATGAGCTGGAGCGCTTTTGGCAAAGCCTCTGAGCTTCGCCAGCGTATCTTTTTCACCATCGGCTTGCTGATCATTTATCGTATCGGCACCTATATTCCGGTCCCGGGCATTGACGCAAATGCGCTTCGTGACTTCATGGATCAAGCGCAATCGGGCATTGCCGGCGTTTTGGGCATGTTCACCGGCGGCGCGCTGTCGCGGATGGGCGTTTTTGCGCTTGGCATCATGCCTTACATCTCGGCTTCGATCATTGTGCAGCTTCTGAGTTCCATGTGGGAACCGCTGAAGCAGCTCAAGAAAGAAGGCGAGCAGGGTCGCAAGAAGATCAACCAATATACCCGTTATGGCACCGTTCTGCTGGCCACCGGGCAGGCCTTTGCGCTGGCGAACAGCTTGCAGGCGGGTGATCTTGTCACCACGCCGGGCCTTTTCTTCCTTACATCCTGTGTGATCACCCTTGTGGGTGGCACCATGTTCCTGATGTGGCTGGGTGAGCAGATCACCGCACGCGGCATCGGTAACGGCATTTCGCTGATCATCTTTGTCGGCATCGTGGCTGAAATTCCCGCCGCTCTGGGCCAGTTTCTGGCGTCCGGTCGCTCGGGTGCGGTCAGCCCTGCAGTGATCATTGGTGTGATGGTAATGATTGCCGTCGTGATTGCCTTTGTGGTCTTCATGGAGCGTGCGCTTCGTAAGGTTCACATCATGTATCCACGCCGCAATGTGGGCATGAAAGTCTATGAAGCCAACAGCTCGCACCTGCCGATCAAAGTGAACCCGGCAGGCGTGATCCCAGCGATCTTTGCCTCGGCGCTTCTGCTGCTGCCGACCACGATCTCGACCTTCTCGACCGGCCAGCATGGCCCGATCATGTCGACGATCCTCGCCTATTTTGGCCCCGGACAGCCGCTGTACCTCTTGTTCTTCACTGGTATGATTGTCTTCTTCACCTTCTTCTATACGAAGGAAGTTGCGTTCAAACCGGATGATGTTGCGGACAACCTGAAAAACCAGGGCGGATCCATTCCGGGCATCCAGCCAGGCAAGAAAACCGCCGCTGCACTTGATTATATCGTCACGCGCATTCTGGTTCTGGGTTCGGCCTATCTGGCCGCGGTTTGCCTGCTGCCCGAGATCCTGCGCAGCCAGCTTGCCATCCCGTTCTATTTCGGCGGCACCTCGGTTCTGATCGTTGTGTCGGTGACCATGGATACGATCCAACAGGTTCAGTCACATATGCTGGCACACCAGTATGAAGGGCTGATCGAGAAATCCCAATTGCGCGGCAAAAAGCGCAAGAAAAAAGGACCAGCCAGACGATGAACATCATTCTTCTCGGACCGCCCGGCGCGGGCAAAGGCACCCAAGCCCGTTTCCTGGTGGAAGAGCGTGGTATGATCCAGCTTTCGACCGGTGACATGCTGCGCGAAGCCAAAAGCTCGGGCACCGAGATGGGTCAGAAGGTCGCCGCCATCATGGATGCAGGCGAGCTTGTGACTGATGAGATCGTAATCGGTCTGATCGAGGAAAAGCTGGAAGGTGAGGCCGCTGGCGGTTTCATCTTCGACGGCTTCCCCCGGACCCTGCCGCAAGCTGACGCGCTTGGCGCGCTGCTTGAGAAGCACGGCAAGTCGTTGGATGTTGTGATCGAGATGCAGGTGGATGACGAAGCACTCGTTTCGCGCATCACCGCCCGCTCGACCTGCGGCAATTGCGGCGAAGGCTACAATGATATCTCGAAGCCCATTCCGGCCGACGGGAAATGCTCGAATTGCGGTGGCACCGAATTCAAGCGCCGCGCAGACGACAATGAAGAAAGCCTGCGCACGCGTCTGATGGAATACTACAAAAAGACCTCGCCGCTGATTGGCTACTACTGGGCCAAGGGTGACCTGAAATCGGTCGACGGTCTGGGCGAGATCGACGAGGTGAAAGCCGCGATTGCAGGAGTGATGGACAGCTGATCCGCGCTGCATTGAGAATTTCAAATCGCCGCGCATCTGTCGCGGCGATTTTGTTTTCTGTTGGTATTGGGGGCGTTGACCTTCTTGTCTCCTGAGGAGCCAATTCACCCCAGGATACTTGGGGCAAGTGGAAGAGCAGCAAAGTGAAATAGGGTGAGGTATCCATCCATAGGAACTCCATCCTTGACCTTTCCTTAAAACCCTTCTAAGTCACCCCATCCCTTACGGGAATCGGTGAGTCTGCAGGGTCGCTCCCCAAAGCCACCGGACCAGAGATTCAGCAAGGGCCCGCAGGACTTATCCCGGCGGGCTTTGGTTGTGAAAAAAGGTTCCGGGACTACGGAACCGCAACGAAAAGGAAAGTGACACGTGGCACGTATCGCCGGCGTAAACATCCCGACCCACAAACGGGTCCCGATCGCCCTGACTTATATCACCGGAATTGGCCATACTTCGGCCGCCGCCATCTGCGAAGCCGTTAACATCGACGTAACCCGTCGTGTGAACGAACTGTCGGATGCAGAGGTTCTGGCCATCCGTGAACATATCGACGCCACCTACACCGTTGAAGGTGACCTGCGTCGTGAAGTTCAGATGAACATCAAACGCCTCATGGATCTGGGTGCGTACCGTGGCCTGCGCCACCGTCGCAACCTTCCCGTACGCGGTCAGCGTACCCACACCAACGCTCGTACCCGCAAAGGCCCCGCAAAGGCCATCGCTGGTAAGAAGAAGTAAGGGAGGGTTTGACCAATGGCTCGTGATAAGACTCGTACGAAGAAAAAAGAGCGTAAGAACATCGCATCTGGCGTTGCTCACGTGAACTCGTCGTTCAACAACACCAAGATCCTGATCTCGGACGTGCAAGGCAACGCCATCGCGTGGTCGTCGGCTGGCACCATGGGTTTCAAAGGCTCGCGCAAGTCGACCCCGTATGCCGCTCAGATGGCTGCTGAGGACGCTGGCAAGAAAGCCCAGGAACATGGCGTGAAGACTCTTGAAGTTGAAGTTCAAGGCCCCGGTTCGGGTCGTGAATCCGCTCTGCGTGCCTTGGCCGCAATCGGCTTCAACATCACTTCGATCCGCGACGTGACCCCGATTGCCCACAACGGCTGCCGCCCGCCAAAGCGCCGCCGCGTGTAATCGCACCAAATTTCGCCGGGGCGCAGATTTTCTGCGGCCCGGCTTTTGTCGTTTTTTAACCTCGGGCGTCCTGCCTTACGGACATGGGGCAAGGACAGGAATGGAGGGACACATGATCCACAAGAATTGGGCTGAATTGATCAAGCCGACCCAGCTGGAAGTGAAGCCGGGCAATGATCCTGCACGTCAGGCAACCGTGGTTGCCGAACCGCTGGAGCGTGGCTTTGGTCTGACTCTGGGCAACGCGCTGCGCCGCGTTCTGATGTCGTCGCTGCAAGGTGCCGCCATCACTTCGGTCCAGATCGACAACGTTCTGCACGAGTTCAGCTCGATCGCTGGCGTCCGCGAAGACGTCACCGACGTGATCCTGAACCTCAAGGGCGTCGCCCTGTCGATGGAAGTGGAAGGGCCCAAGCGCCTGTCCATTTCGGCAAAAGGCCCGATGGTTGTGACCGCTGGTGACATCTCGGAATCGGCTGGCATCGAAGTTCTGAACAAAGACCACGTGATCTGTCACCTCGACGATGGCGCTGACCTGTTCATGGAGCTGACCGTCAACACCGGCAAAGGCTATGTCGCATCGGACAAGAACAAACCGGAAGATGCGCCGATTGGCCTGATCCCGGTTGATGCGATCTATTCGCCGGTCAAGAAAGTGTCTTACGACGTGCAACCGACCCGTGAAGGTCAGGTTCTCGACTATGACAAGCTGACCCTGAAACTGGAAACCGACGGTTCGGTTTCGCCAGAAGATGCTGTGGCGTTTGCTGCTCGCATCCTTCAGGACCAGCTGTCGATCTTCGTGAACTTCGACGAGCCGGAAGCTGCTGGTCGTGAAGCAGAAGACGATGGTCTCGAGTTCAACCCGCTTCTCCTGAAGAAAGTGGACGAGCTGGAACTGTCGGTCCGTTCGGCAAACTGCCTGAAGAACGACAACATCGTTTACATTGGCGATCTGATCCAGAAAACCGAAGCCGAGATGCTCCGCACCCCGAACTTCGGCCGCAAGTCGCTGAACGAGATCAAAGAAGTGCTTTCGGGCATGGGTCTGCACCTCGGCATGGACGTCGAAGAATGGCCGCCTGAGAACATCGAAGAGCTAGCGAAGAAATTCGAAGATCAGTTCTAAGATTGACAAATTTCCGGGGGCGGCGTAAAGCGGCCCCCGAAATGCTCGGAATGCCGAGGAAAACAAGGGCAATCCTGCCCCAAGGAGAGGGACCGACACGCATCGGTTCTCAGACAAAGTATCGCTCACCCAAGAGCACCAAATGAAGGATTAAGAAAATGCGTCACGCTCGTGGTTACCGCCGCCTGAATCGCACCCATGAACACCGTAAAGCCATGTTCGCAAACATGGCCGGATCGCTGATCGAACACGAACAGATCAAGACCACCCTGCCGAAAGCCAAAGAGCTTCGCCCGATCATCGAAAAAATGATCACCTTGGCGAAACGTGGCGATCTGCACGCCCGCCGTCAGGCCGCTTCGCGCCTGAAGCAGGACCAGCACGTGGCCAAACTGTTCGACGTTCTCGGCCCGCGCTTTGCCGAGCGTAACGGTGGTTACGTTCGCGTTCTGAAAGCTGGCTTCCGTTATGGTGACATGGCTCCGATGGCCATCATCGAATTCGTTGACCGCGACGCCGACGCCAAAGGTGCCGCTGACCGCGCGCGCCTTGAAGCAGAAGAAGTTGCTATCGAAGAATAAGATTGGTGTACACCGATCCAAAAAACCCCGCCTTCGAGCGGGGTTTTTTTATGCCCGTGACGAGTTTTGATATGCAAGCAAACTGGCGTATTTTGTCCGGAAAACAAATTTCAGATCGAATAGCCGCATTTCTGCCTTTGTTGTCATGTAAAATTGTATGGTTGGGCGATGTTTGCTGGGTAGCTATCGCTGATAAGTTGTTTGACAATAGCGAACCGGTCTCAAATATACGAAAGTGTAGTTGCGCAGAAAGCCGGATGAGATGAACGACGTAAATGGGCTTGAACAAGGTCTTTCGAGACTAACGGAATTGTCTCCCAAAGGTTATGCTTTGGGGCTGCATATTCGGTATGCTTCGGCCCATGTCATGATCCAGACATATGACACCGGTTGGAGCGAAACCTACACCGAGAAGGGGTATATGCTGGGTGATCCCACCGTGTTTTGGGGGTTCAGCAATGAAGGGGCAGTTCGCTGGAGCGAAGTTGACCTGCCTGATCCGCATGGCATCCTGGAGCAAGCTGCGGCTCATGGACTGAGTTACGGTTTGACGGTCTCGCATGGTCCAACCTCGTCGCGCACGATTGCAGGTTTTGCGCGCAGCGACCGCGAGTTCAACAATGGCGAGATCGCACAGATCAAAGAGATTGTTGCCGAGCTTCATGAAAACTCCACCCCACCGGAAAAACTGACCTCTGCGCAGCGTATGGCACTTCGCCTGATCGCCAAGGGCAGCCGCCACGCCGAGGCTGCGGCAATGCTGGGCATCTCGGAAAGTGCGCTCAAAGCCCGATTGCGGTCGGCGCGCGAACGCCTGTTTGTCCGAACCACCGCCGAGGCCGTGCAGCGCGCGCAGGAATATCACCTGCTGTGATCCGTCACCCGGCGTTTTGCTCTTTTCTCCAAATTTCGTGCGGCCTAGTCTCAGCCCATGGCTGATCTGTTTGACACACCACCTGATCCAAATGCCCCGGCGGGAACGGCCCCTGCCGAAAGCAATGCGCCGCGCCCCCTGGCGGATCGGCTCCGTCCGCACACGCTGGGCGAGGTGATTGGGCAGGAACAGGTGTTGGGCCCTGATGCCCCGCTGGGGGTGATGCTTGCCGCGAATGCGCTGGGGTCGCTGATCCTATGGGGGCCACCCGGCGTGGGGAAAACCACCATCGCGCGGCTTCTGGCCCATGAAACCAACCTGCATTTTGTGCAGATCAGCGCGATTTTTTCTGGCGTGCCCGAACTGCGCAAAGTCTTTGAAGCAGCAAAGATCCGGCGCCAGAACGGGCAAGGCACGCTTCTGTTTGTTGATGAGATCCACCGCTTTAACAAAGCACAGCAGGATGGGTTCCTGCCACATATGGAAGATGGCACCATTCTTCTGGTCGGTGCCACCACGGAAAACCCGTCGTTTGAGTTGAACGCTGCTCTGCTCAGCCGTTCGCAGGTGTTGGTGCTTACCCGCCTGTCCCTTGCGGATCTTGAGCGGCTGGCGCAGCGGGCGGAAAAGGAATTTGATCGCGCGTTGCCGCTGGATGGACCCGCCCGAGAAGCGTTGCTGGAGATGGCAGATGGCGACGGACGGGCGCTGCTGAACCTGATTGAACAACTGATGGCGTGGAAGGTTGAGGGCAAGCTGAATACCGAAGCCTTGTCCAAACGCCTGATGAAGCGGGCGGCGGTTTACGACAAATCCGGTGATGAGCATTACAACCTGATTTCGGCCCTGCACAAATCCATTCGTGGATCAGATCCGGATGCGGCGCTTTACTGGTTGGCCCGGATGCTGGAGGGGGGCGAGGACCCGCGTTTCCTCGCGCGCCGGCTGACCATGATGTCGACTGAGGACATCGGGTTGGCTGATCCGCAGGCCAACACCGTTTGTCTGAATGCCTGGCAAACCTATGAACGGCTGGGCAGCCCGGAAGGGGAGCTGGCGCTGGCCAATGCGGCGGTCTACCTTGCGCTCGCGCCGAAATCCAATGCGGCCTATGTGGGTATCAAGGCGGCGCGGCGGGCCGCGAAGAAAACCGGGTCGGAACCGCCGCCCAAACATATCCTCAATGCGCCCACATCGCTGATGGAGGATCAGGGATATGGTGCGGGATATGAGTATGACCATGATGCGCCGGATGGGTTTTCCGGACAGAATTATTTCCCGGATACGATGAAGCGTGAAGCCTATTACCTGCCGGTGGAACGCGGATTTGAACGGGAGTTGAAGCGTCGCACGGACTATTTCGCGAAACTGCGCGAAAAGCGGAAGGGGTAGGGGCGCTGCCCCTCGACCTGCGGTCTCACCCCGAGGTATTTTCAGCAAGAAAAAAGCCGGAGGAGGGCGCGAGGGGGGGTGAACACCACCCGCGGTGCCCGAGACTGTGCGGCGAATGCGGCGCTGGACGCTAGAGGATAGGCATCACACCGATGCACTCTGGGTGAAAGCAGTGCGGGATGAGGGTGACAGGCCTGCCCAACAGCGACGCGAAACATCCTCTGGCGCTTGACAACAGGGGCGGGGCGGCGCAGTCAGGCATCCATGATGACACATCTTCTGCAAGTGGCCCTTGGCGGGGCAATCGGCGCGTCCATGCGCTATCTGACCAATGTGGGTGCGACCCGTATGATGGGGCATGGCTTTCCTTCGGGCACCATGATCGTGAACGTGTTGGGGTCGTTCCTGATGGGCGTTCTGATCGTTGCGATTACCAAGAAAGGCGGGCAGCATATGGCGCCGCTCCTGATGACCGGGATCCTTGGTGGGTTCACCACCTTCTCGGCTTTTTCGCTGGATACACTGACGCTTTATGAGCGCGGCGAGCATGGGCTGGCACTGGGCTATGTGCTGGCGTCCGTGGGCCTGTCGCTGGCGGCGATTGTGGCGGGGGTCTTTGCCACCCGTATGGTGCTGGCATGAGTGGTGTGCAGAAAATCACAATCGGTCCGGGTGAAGCCGAACAGCGGTTGGATCGTTGGGTGAAGCGGATTTTCCCTCATGTGGGGCAGGGCCGGATCGAAAAGGGCTGTCGTAAGGGCGAGTTCCGGGTGGATGGCGCCAAGGCCAAACCCTCGACCCGTATTGGGCCGGGCATGGAAGTGCGCATTCCGCCGCTGCCTCTGCCAGATGATGCGGCGCAATATGCCGCGCCGAAACCCAAGCCGAAGGTCAGTGATGCGGACGCCAAGCTGATCCAATCCTGCGTGATTTATCGCGACGAGCATATCATTGCGATCAACAAACCGCCGGGATTGCCGACGCAGGGGGGCAGCAAGCAAAAACGCCATGTGGATGGGCTGGCAGAAGCTCTGAAATTCGGGCTGGACGAAAAACCGCGCCTCGTGCATCGGCTCGACAAGGACACCTCGGGCGTGTTGCTTCTGGCGCGCACGCAGGCGGCGGCCTCGGGCCTGACCGCAGCGATCCGGCACAAGGAAACCCGCAAGATCTACTGGGCCGTCGTCGCCGGTGTCCCTGTGCCTTATCTGGGCGAAATCCGCTTTGGTCTGGTGAAAGCAGGTGGCGGCGGATCCGGGCAGGGTGAAAAGATGCACGCGGTACATCCGCGTGACATGTCATCGACCCCCGGTGCTAAACGCGCCCACACGCTTTATGCTACGCTGTTCCGCGTTGCCTCTCGTGCCGCTTGGATTGCGATGGAACCGATCACCGGACGTACCCACCAGCTGCGCGCGCATATGGCTGAAATCGGTCATCCGATCATTGGCGACGGCAAATATGGTGGCTCGGGTCAGGAAAACCTCGGCGATGGCTGGGGGGCGATGATGGGCGGTGTGATTTCGAAGAAATTGCACCTGCACGCGCGGTCGATGACCTTCCAGCATCCGATCACGAAAAAACCGATCACTGTGACAGCGGATCTGCCCGAGCATATGGCGCAGACGTTTGACACGCTCGGTTGGACCCCGGATCTGGCGGCGGATGATCCGTTTGAGGCGCTGTAAGGAGCGATCATGTCTGATCTGAAACTGGTGGTTTTTGATGTCGATGGCACGCTGATCGACAGTCAGGATTTCATCGTCGAAGCGATGTCGCGGGCGTTTGCCGAGATGGGCGTGACACTGCCCACCCGCAAAGAGATCCTGTCGATTGTCGGGCTGTCGCTGCATGACGCGATTGCCACTTTGGTGCCGGATATGGCCGAACATGAGGTTGCCCGCGCCGCAGAGGGGTACAAGGACATGTTCATCAAGCTTCGCGCCGAAAAGGGTGGGGAGGCCGCAGCGCCGATGTATCCCGGCGCGCGCAAGGCGCTTGAGGAGCTGCACGCCCGTGATGAGGTCCTGCTTGGCGTTGCCACAGGCAAGGCGAAGCGCGGACTGGATCATGCGTATCACGCCCATGACATCGGGCATTTCTTTCTGACCAGTCAGACGGCGGACAATCACCCGTCAAAACCGCACCCCTCGATGCTGCAAACGGCGCTGGCCGAGACCGGGGCCGAGGCGCATCAGGCGGTGATGATTGGCGATACCAGCTTTGACATCGAAATGGGTGTGGCCGCGGGCTTTCGCACGATTGGTGTGACCTGGGGCTATCACGACACCGACAAGCTGATCTCGGCGGGGGCGGACCTGCTGGTCGAGACATATGACGCGCTGGTGCCGGCGCTGGAACGGATTTGGGGAACGACATGAGCGGATGGGCTGCGAAACGATTTTGGAAACAGACCGAAGTGGCCGAGGTTGCGGCTGATCTTGGGGGCGGGTTTACCATCACTCTGGACGGGCGCGCGGTGAAGACACCTGCAAAGACCGCCTTTGCGGTGCCAACCCGCGCTTTGGCCGAGGCGATCGCAGCAGAATGGGACGCACAGGAGAACGAGATCAATCCCAACACAATGCCGGTCACCCGCATGGCCAACTCTGCCATCGACAAGGTGTCGACGCAGTTCGAGGCGGTGGCGGACATGTTGGCCGCCTATGGCGACAGTGACCTGCTTTGCTATCGCGCCACCCAACCGGAGGAGCTGATCGACCGTCAGGCGGCAAACTGGGACCCGGTGCTCGACTGGGCAGCCGAGACCTTTGAGGCGCGCCTGAAACCGGTCTCCGGGGTGATTCATGAGGCGCAAGATTCGGCGACACTTGCCCGCCTGACCGCTGAAGTTCACGCGCTGACGCCGTTTGAACTTGCCGCTTTTCATGATTTGGTAGGAATTTCGGGGTCCCTGGTGCTTGGTTTGGCCGTTGCAAAGGGCCATTTGAGCGCCGATCAGGCCTGGGATTTGTCGCGGATCGACGAGAAATGGCAGGAAGAGCAATGGGGTGAGGATGACGAGGCAACCGAACAGGCGACGCTAAAGCGCGTCGCTTTTGTTGAGGCGAGCGAGTTTTTCCGACATTGCGCCGGATAAATCCGTCGCCTTGTGCGATTGTCCTTCAACCGTTGGGTTAGCGTATGACAGATTCTACCGCTTTCCTTTAGGTCAACTATCGATATTTTAGATGTAACCCTTGACGAATTCTGATGAATTCGCCCAAACTCCCTCCACGCTGAGAGGGGGGAGAGCCCTTTCGCAAACTTACCAACGGTCCTAGGACCGTAAATAAATCACCCAAAAGGGTGAAAATCAGGAAGAGGTAAATATGAAGAAAACCGTATTTCTTGGCGCACTGACCGTGGCCGGGCTCGCTGCTGGCGCTTCGGCGGCTGCAACTCTTGACGATGTCAAGGCTCGCGGCAAGCTGAACTGTGGCGTAGCAACCGGCGTACCGGGCTTTGCAGCGCCAGATGCAAACGGTCGTTGGGAAGGCTTTGACGTTGCTGTCTGCCGCGCTGTTGCTGCTGCTGTACTGGGCGATTCGGACGCTGTTGAATTTGTGCCGACCACCGGTAAAACCCGCTTTACGGCTCTGGCCTCGGGTGAAGTTGACATGCTGGCCCGGAACACCACCTGGACCCTTTCACGTGACGTTGACCTGAAGTTCACCTTCGTTGGTGTGAACTACTATGATGGTCAAGGTTTCTTGGTAAACAAGGATCTGGGCGTAAGCTCGGCCAAAGAGCTGGACGGCGCGACCGTCTGCATCCAGACCGGGACGACCACCGAACTGAACCTGGCGGACTTTTTCCGCACCAACAACATGAGCTATGAGCCGGTTCCGATCGAAACCCAAGCTGAAGCTCTGCAGCAATTCAACGCTGGTGCCTGTGATTCGTACACCACTGACGCATCTGGCCTTGCTGCTGCTCGTTCGACCTTCGAAGATCCGTCTTCGGCGATCATCATGCCTGAAATCATCTCGAAAGAGCCGCTGGGCCCGCTGGTCCGTCACGGCGACAACGAATGGGGTGACGTGGTGCGCTGGACGCTCAACGCTCTGGTCACTGCAGAAGAGTTTGGTGTGACGTCGACCAATGTTGCTGAACTGTCGGCTGCTGCAGGCGATAACCCTGAAATCAACCGCCTGCTGGGCACCGAAGGCAGCCTGGGCGAAATGCTCGGCCTGGATGCTGACTGGGCCCGCCGCGCAATTGCGTCGGTTGGTAACTACGGTGAAGTGTTCGCCACCAATATTGGTGAAGACACCCCGATCGGTCTGGCCCGTGGCCTGAACGCCCAGTGGCGTGATGGTGGCCTGATCTACTCGCCGCCGTTCCGTTAAGATTAGTTGAGAAAGGGCGTGGGAAACCGCGCCCTTTTTCCCTTTAAAGCGACTGCACTCTGGTCCTGCACGCACAAAGACGTGTCATTCAAGAAAATCGCCAGAGGCAACGGGGATATCCCAAATGACCACCACAACTGATCCGCATCAGGCGTCCTTCCGCCTGTCGATGCTTCTATATGATAGCCGCTATCGGTCGATGACGATCCAAATCATCGCGTTGATCGGCTTCCTGACCCTTCTGGGTTGGCTGTTCTCAAACACCGCCAACAACCTTGCCGATCTGGGCAAGGAACCCAGCTTCCGGTTTCTAAGCGAACCGGCTGGCTATGACATCAACCAGCGTCTGCTGGAATATACCAACCGCGACACCCACATGCGCGCTGCCCTGATGGGGCTGTTGAACACGCTGCTTGTGGCTGCGCTGGGCTGTGTCACCGCCACCATCCTGGGTGTAATCATTGGCGTCCTTCGCCTGTCACCCAACTGGATTGTATCGCGTCTTTCCGCTGTTTACGTGGAAGCATTCCGCAATGTGCCGGTCCTGCTCTGGATCGTGTTCACGATGGCGATCCTGATCGAAACCCTGCCTGCGCCAAAGGCCTTCCGGGGCGAAACCCCCGAAGCGACGATGAAGCTTTTCGACAGTGTAGCCTTCACCAACCGCGGCACCTATATCCCGGAGCCGCTGTTTTCGAACACGCTGGGCAACCTCCATTTCTTCGGTGAATCCAGCCTGCGTTTCGACGTGAGCCTCGATCTGATCCTGCTGGCTGTTTTGTTCTTCGGTGGAATTTTTGCCTCGATCAAGATCAAACGCCGCGCGGATCGCATTCAAGAGCAAACCGGTGATCGTCCGACCACCTGGTACTGGAGCCTTGGCGTGATCTTTGTGCCGACCCTCATCGTTATGGTCGCTCTGGGTTTCCACCTCGGCTATCCCGAACTGAAGGGCTTTAACTTCAAGGGCGGCATTTATATGCGGAACTCCTTGATTGCCCTCTGGCTGGCGCTGTCGCTGTACACGGCTGCCTTTATCGCCGAGATCGTACGGGCGGGCATCTTGGCCATCTCCAAGGGCCAGACCGAAGCCGCCGGTGCGTTGGGTCTGCGTCCAAACCGGACCATGAACCTGGTGGTTTTGCCGCAAGCCCTGCGGGTGATCATTCCGCCATTGATCTCAAACTACCTGAACCTGACCAAGAACTCGTCGCTGGCGATTGCGGTCGGATACATGGACATTACGGGCACATTGGGTGGCATCACCATGAACCAGACAGGCCGCGAGCTTGAGACGGTTCTCTTGCTGATGCTGGTTTACCTGGCCATCTCGCTGACGATTTCGGCGGTGATGAACTGGTACAATGAATCCGTAAAGCTGAAGGAGCGCTGATATGTCCGATATGTCTTATGTCCGCTCTGAAATGTTGCCCGAACGTGCACCACCCGCCTCATCTGTGGGCGTGATTGGATGGATGCGGGCCAACCTTTTCAGTTCGGTTCTCAACTCGATTCTGTCCATCGTGTCGCTAGTGTTGGTGGTGTGGCTCCTCTCTGCCTTCCTCAGCTGGGCACTATCCCCCACATGGTCCGGCACTTCGGTAAACAATTGCCGTGAACTGTCTGGCGGTGGCCACGTTGCCTGTTGGGGCGTGATCCGTGAACGTTGGGTCCAGCTTCTGTTCGGTTTCTATCCACCGGAAGAATACTGGCGTCCGATGCTGGCCTTTGCTCTGTTGTTTGTCGCCGTGACGCCCGTGCTGTTCAGCATGATCTCGCGTCGGATGAACTGGGTGATGCTGTGTGTGGTGCTGGGCGTGACAGCCCTGTATCTTGGTGGACTTGCCGGAAGCATCGCAGGCCTGGCCCTGCTCGCTCTGGGTGCTGCCATTGCCTACAAGGCTCTGTCGACCGACAAGGACGCGCGGGCGGCTGAGATTGCAGAAGGGGCAAAACGCCTGCCCAATCCGCTGATCTTCACCGCGATCTTCCCGTTCCTGACACCTTGGCTTTTGTGGGGCGGCAGCCTGTGGTTGCCAATCGCAGCGGCTTTGGGATTCGTGCTGGCTTTCTATGCCTATCGCTATCTGGCGGCGGTATTGGGCAGCCTGTCCGGATTGATCCTGTCAGTCATCGTCGCGTTGGTCTGGTGGCTGTTCATGGCCGTGCCATTTGGAAATGCCATTGGTGGGATTATTCCACTGGATCTGGTGCAAGTGGCCAGCCGTGACTTTGGCGGCTTCATGCTGTCACTCACAATCGGCGTAGTTGCCATTGGTTGCTCGCTGCCGATCGGTATCGTGCTGGCGCTGGGCCGTCAGTCGGATCTGTTCATCGTCAAGACCCTCTGTGTGGGCTTTATCGAGTTCATTCGCGGCGTGCCACTGATTACGCTTCTCTTTGTGGCCTCGACGCTTCTGAACATCTTCTTGCCGCCGGGGACCAATTTCGACATCATCCTGCGGGTGCTGATCATGGTCACGCTGTTTGCTTCTGCCTATATGGCCGAGGTGATCCGGGGTGGTCTCGCGGCCTTGCCGCGCGGTCAGTATGAAGCTGCGGATGCGCTTGGACTTGATTACTGGAAGGCACAACGGCTGATCATCATGCCACAGGCCCTCAAGATCTCGATCCCGGGCATCGTGTCGACCTTCATCGGCGTGTTCAAAGACACGACGCTGGTGTCGATCATCGGCCTTCTCGACCCGCTGGGTCTGTCGAACTCGATCCGTGCAGATGCGAACTGGATAGGACTGATATGGGAGCTCTACGGCTTCATCGCCCTCCTGTTCTTCGTCTTCTGTTTCTCCATGTCGCGTTATTCGATGTATCTCGAACGTCGTCTGCGCACGGACCATCGTTAAAGGAGTAGAGTATGTCTTCAATTACTCTCGACCATCACGCCGACCGTTCAAAAATGCAGGTGTCGGAAGAAGTTGCCATTGAAATCAATGGCATGAACAAGTGGTATGGCGCGTTCCACGTGCTGCGCGACATCAATCTGACCGTCAACCAAGGCGAGCGGATTGTTATCGCAGGACCGTCGGGGTCAGGTAAATCCACCCTGATCCGCTGCATCAACCGCCTGGAAGAACACCAGGAAGGGCAGATCATCGTGGACGGGACCGAGCTCACCTCGGATCTCAAAAACGTCGATAAAGTGCGCTCAGAAGTGGGGATGGTGTTCCAGCACTTCAACCTCTTCCCGCATCTGACCATTCTGGAAAACTGCACGCTGGCCCCGATCTGGGTGCGTAAAACGCCTAAGAAAGAAGCCGAAGAGCGCGCAATGCACTTCCTTGAGAAGGTGAAGATCCCCGAGCAGGCCCATAAGTATCCGGGCATGTTGTCGGGTGGTCAGCAACAGCGTGTGGCCATCGCCCGCTCGCTGTGCATGATGCCGCGCATCATGCTGTTTGACGAACCCACTTCGGCGCTTGACCCTGAGATGATCAAGGAAGTGCTGGAAACCATGGTGTCGCTCGCAGAAGAAGGCATGACCATGCTCTGCGTGACCCACGAAATGGGCTTCGCCAAAGAGGTCGCAAACCGCGTGATCTTTATGGACGCCGGGCAGATTGTGGAACAGAACGAACCGGAAGAGTTCTTCAACAACCCGCAATCGGAACGCACCAAACTGTTCCTCAGCCAGATCCTCTGATCTCCGCAGCTCAAACAAATGAAACGCCCTGTGTCGAAAACACGGGGCGTTTTTTATTGCGGGTTGGGAGGGGATAAAGAAATGTTCCGCCCGCCGTTATGTGCCTTCGACACCTTCCTTGCGGGTCGGCGTAGCCTCGCTTCGCTCGGTGGATTTCATGCCTCCGGCGGAGGTATTTGGAGCAAGAAAAAAGTGAAACGCGGTTCATCCAGAACCTGACGCTCCTGAGCGCCGTTCGGAGATGCCTCTATAACCGCTCAGGGGAAGACAGCGGGGGGGCCGGGAATTGGGAATGTTTCAGAACATCTTTTTTCTTGCCCAAAAATACCTCGGGGTGAGGCCGCAGGCCGAGGGGCAGCGCCCCTTCTGTCTTATTTGTCTTATTTGTCTTGTTGGTCTTGGGGATCATCGAAATGTCTGTTTTGCGGATATTGAATGGTCTTGGGAAACTCAGGCAGCCAGTTTTCACGTCGCTCGGTCCAAAGCTCATAATCAGGTTGAAACTGGTCCGGGGCGTCCAACGCCCCAAGATGGATCTCAATCTCTTCTTCACTTTGCGCAAAAACCGAAGATCCGCAGGTTGGGCAGAAATGGCGCCCCTGATATGATGCGGTTTCGCCTTTGATGGTCACAGCACCTTGAGGATAGATGGCGGCGGCAAAGAACAGCGCCCCGTGATGTTTGCGGCAATCAAGACAATGGCAGATCCCGACACGGTCAGGATCCCCTGACGCAGTGAACCGGATTTTCCCGCACAGGCATCCACCGGAATACTGCTTCATTTCGGGTCTCCTCAAACCGGGGTAAACTCGCCTCAGATCAACTCTCTCGGCACCACGAAATCGGTAACACTCCCGCTGTGCCAGCTTACATCCGCCCAGTTCTCCGCATCGAATTGAATGATTGAGGTGGCGGCTGTCGGATAGTGGTGAAATTTGGGATGGGGATGTGGATCGGCCACCAGGCGGCGCGCAAGATAGGCCGAGCCGGGGTTGTGGGCGATCATCATCACAACATCAGCGCGGGCCCTCTTCAGGGCATCCAGCATGGTGTCCGGGTCAGACAGGTACAGGTCGCGCGTATAATGTGCTTCGGGGGCGCCGATCAGCTTATCCGCGATATTGGCCCAGGTTTCACGGGTGCGTGCGGCATCTGAGCAAAGCACTTCTCCGGGGGTATGATCGTTATCGGCCAGCCAGCGGCCGATCGCCCTGGCGGATGCGATGCCACGTTTGTTCAGCGGGCGCTCATGGTCATCAAGTCCCGGCTCATTCCAGCTCGATTTTGCGTGACGTGTCAGGATCAGAGTGAGGGTCATGTGGGTGAAACGCTTTCATATGAAAATGGGATTGTTTGGCCAGTCTGCCATAGGATTGTGACAGTGGGCAAACTGCGCGCACCTTACACCCCAGCGTCATACAGTCCTGCCCGTCTTGCGTATCAAGATGGGCATGGCAGCGATCCAGATCATAGCCCTGATCGGTTAAGGCATTGACCGGGCAGGCGGTTTTGCAGGGTGCATGGCAACTGCCACATGGCGCGGGTGCGGGCGCGAGTGCGTGCAGTTCAAAGGGCAGACGTATCGCACCACGATAGCTCACCCAAAGACCCGCGCGATCATGGACCAGCAATGTAACTGGTGATTGCCATGCCCGGCCACTGTTCTGCGCCCAGTGAAAGAAGGGCGGGTAAGGGGGCCCGTCAGACGGAAACAGCGCCTGACCGCCCCACGCCATTGCGAGTCCCATGACCACGCGTTTCGACCAGCGATCCAGCGGATCTGGCTGGCCGTCCAGATATTCGGGTGACGTGCTGAATTCGGACCAGAAACCGGGTTCATGTGGTCCCAGAAGAAGCACGGTGTTGTCGCCGTCAACAACATGACCAAACACATCCAGCTGTGCTGCACGGGCCGCCTGTGTCAGCTCTTCCAAGGTCATTTGTCGCGAAACGGGAGCATCAGGCTCCATCCCAGACGACCCGGCCGTTCATCCTGCCACTGAAGCCCGATCACCATCTCGTCATGGCCGTCCTGCGGCTGGTCGGTATAGGTGCCGAAGATCCGATCCCAGATCGACAGGAAGAACCCGTAATTGCTGTCGGTTTCATGGCGATGCACCGAGTGGTGTACTCGATGCATGTCGGGCGTCACCACCACCCTCCGCAATACCCGGTCCACAGCCAATGGCAGGCGCATATTGGCGTGGTTGAACATGGCGGATCCGTTCAGGATCACTTCAAACAGCACCACACCCCAGGCTGGCGCGCCGATCAAATAGACTATTCCGATCTTGATCAGCATCGAGGCGGCGATTTCGATCGGGTGAAACCTGAGCGCTGTGGACACGTCAAAATCCCGGTCTGCGTGATGCACGCGATGCAGCCGCCAAAGCCAGGGCACCTTGTGAAACACCATATGCTGAAACCAGATCGCCAGATCGAGGATCAGCACAGCCAGCAGAACCGAGAACCAGCCGGGCAGGGAAAGCAGGTTCAACAGCCCCCAACCCTGTGCCGCCGCATCCAGTGCCGCCCCCACAGCCAATAGAGGCAGACCCACTGCCATCAACCGCGCAGTCAGCGTATCTATCACTACGATCGAGAAATTAGTGGTCCAACGCAGCTTGCGCGAGAGCACCCTTTTGCGACGGGGCACCAGTGTTTCCATGACAGTGAACAACACCAACAAGCCGAGAAAGGCTATCAGACGGATAAGCGCTTCGTTTTCCATGACGCCAGCCTACGCGGAGCGTTGCGCAAAACAAGTCACAATGATGCGACAGATTGCTTTGGAACATGCGGCTTCCTCTTGCCGGAAATATCCCGGGGTGAGGCCGTCAGGCCGAGGGGCAGCGCTCCTCTCTGCCCAACATGGTGAGATCAGGCGCGGATCATCGAGCCCGCACCGTGATCGGTGTAAAGCTCCAACAGGCAGGCGTTAGGGGCCCGGCCATCCAGAATAACCACGGCGCGTACGCCGCCCTCTACCGCCGCCAGCGCGGTTTCGGTCTTGGGAATCATGCCGCCCGCAATCACACCTTCGGCAATCAACTCGCGGATATGATCTGCTGAGAGCTCGGTCAATACCTCGCCATCTGCGCCCTTTACTCCTTCGATATCGGTCAGCAGAAGCAGGCGGTCGGCCTTCAGGGCCGCGGCAATGGCCCCGGCCATCGTGTCGCCATTGATGTTGAACGTCTCGCCATTGCGACCCGCGCCAAGCGGCGCGATCACCGGGATGGTTTCGGAGGCTGCAAGGTCTTGCAGGATGGTCGGATCCACCTCAGAAGGCGTTCCGACAAAACCCAGATCCGGATTGGTCTGATCACAGGTCACAAGGCCAGCATCCTTGCCCGACAGGCCCACGGCCTTGCCGCCCTCGGCATTGATCGCTTGAACGATCCGCTTGTTCACCCGGCCCGACAGGACCATTTCGACCACTTCCACGGTGGCCTTGTCGGTGACACGTTTGCCATTCACCCAGTCGCTCTTGATCTCCAGCTTGTCGAGCATCGCATTGATCATCGGCCCGCCGCCATGCACCACCACCGGGTTTACGCCCACGTGACGCATCAAGACAATATCACGGGCAAAGCTTGCCATATCCTCGTCACTGCCCATGGCGTTGCCACCAAATTTGATGACAACCGTGGCCCCTGCATAACGTTGCAGATAGGGCAGGGCTTGTGACAGGGTCCGGGCGGTGGCGATCCAATCGCGGTTCATTTTCTGGGTCTTCATCTTTTCTTGTCCTCGTTCCCTTCCCTGTTAGAGCCTGCGACGGGGCCTGCCAAGGGGCATTGCGCCCGTTTGGCGTGCTGATAGGGTGGGCGCGTGATTTGAACTCTGCCGAGAGGTCCCCATGTCTGACGATCGCAAGACCCTGCTTCTAACCGGGGCCAGCCGTGGAATCGGCCACGCCACCGTGCGCCGGTTCAACCGTGAAGGCTGGCGTGTGATCACCTGTTCACGCCAGCCTTTCCCCGAGGAATGCCCCTGGGGGGGCGGTCAGGAAAACCATGTGGTTTTGGATCTCTCGGACCCGGCGGGCACGATCAACGCGGTGAAGCTTATTCAAGAGAAACTCGATGGGCGGTTGGATGCGCTTGTGAACAATGCGGGCATCTCTCCAAAAGGTCCGGGAGGGTCACGCCTGAACACGCTCAACACCGATCTGATGGATTGGGGCAAAGTCTTCCATGTGAACTTCTTTGCCTCGGTGGTGCTGGCGCGCGGGCTCAAGGATGAACTGGCGGCGGCCAAAGGCGCGGTGGTCAATGTGACTTCGATTGCCGGGTCGCGTGTGCATCCATTTGCAGGGGCCGCGTACGCAACCTCAAAGGCGGCGCTCGCCGCGTTAACCCGTGAGATGGCCCATGACTTTGGCCCGCTTGGGGTGCGCGTCAATGCGATTGCGCCGGGGGAAGTAGAAACCGCCATCCTGTCGCCGGGCACCGAGAAGATTGTCGAGAAACTGCCAATGCAGCGGCTTGGCCAACCCGAAGAAGTTGCCGCCGCGATCTATTTCCTCTGCTCCGACGAAAGCTCGTATATCTCAGGGACCGAGATTGAGGTGAACGGGGCGCAGCACGTCTGACGCGAATCTTTAAAGACTTTAAACTTTCGCGTTTTCGCAGGTGAAAACTTTAAAGTTTTCGGTTTCGGACCATTAGAGAGTTTAAAGTTTCGAACCTTCGTGGGGTGTCTCGATGATCAATCGAGGCCCGCGATGATCGCCCGCAATGTGGCAATGCCGTCACCCTTCTCAGACGAGGTCAGGATCATCTCGGGATAAGCTGCCGGGTGTTTTGACAGTGCTTTACGCACTTGCTCCAGAACCTTGGCGCGGTCATTTTCTTTCACCTTGTCCGCCTTGGTCATAACCACTTGAAAAGTCACGGCAGATTTGTCGAGAAGGGCCATGATTTCATCATCAACCTTCTTCACTCCGTGGCGTGAATCAATCAGCACAAAGGCACGGCGCAGGTTGGCACGACCCGACAGGTAGGACTTGAGCAGGCGCTGCCATTTTTCAACGACAGCCACCGGTGCATTGGCAAATCCATAGCCGGGAAGGTCGACCAGATAAGGCCCGTCGGTGGTGGTGAAAAAGTTGATTTCCTGGGTGCGGCCCGGCGTGTTAGAGGCACGCGCCAGTTTGACGCGACCGGTCAGGGCGTTGATAAGGCTTGATTTTCCGACGTTAGAGCGACCAGCAAAGCAGACCTCCAATCGATCCGCATCTGGCAGGCCCGACATGGCCACAACGCCTTTCAGAAAGTCGGTCTGACCGGCAAAAAGCTTGCGCCCTCTTTCGCGCGACGCGTCATCTGGCTCTTCAGCCATCGGGAAAGGCAATTGGCTCATCACAGCACCTCAATCTTGTCGTCGACGACAATTTGACCGGGTTCCACAACCACGGCGTAGACGCCCATTTCCTTGTGACCCCAGCCCTCTTGCAGGGCCTTTAAGGTGTCGGCATCCCGCTCACCCGTACGGGTGCTTGCGGTGGTGGCGAGGCAACGCACGATCTGTTCGCGCACCTCCAGCACAGCTTCGCCAAGACGAATGCGTTTGCCAATCCAGCCGCGCTCTTCCCATGCAGGCAAGTTCGCCAACAGGATATTTCCACGCCAGCGCAGCGGCGAAATCTCTTGTCCCAATCGTGTTTCAACCTCGGCATGAGAGGCGAGATTGATCAGCGAAATCGAAGGGAAATCGGTATCCGTCATTCCGCGGCCAGCGGCTACAATCCGGTTTGGTAACGCACGATCTCGTGGGCAAAGTGGGGTGACCCACGAGATAAAGCGATCTTGGTCTTGCTCAAGGTCGGGATTGAGGGTGATGCCCGGCTGGTTCGGGTGGGTCAGTGTTACGGTATTTGTCGCCTGATCAAATTTGGCTGATAAGGCCTGCAGCAACGGGGCTTTGGATCCACGTGAGAAATGGTTGCAGGGTGCCCAACCACCATCCGAAGGCAGCTTCGCCGCCTCATGAGCCACCGCCCAGTGGCGGTCATAAGGAAGGCACTGGCCAGCGGTCAGATCAACCTTGGCCAATGCCTCACGCCCATGAGATTTAATCGGATGGCGCCAGATTTGGGCAATTTGCCCCATTACCCGGCATCCTTCGAGCGCCGTCTAAAGCTTTTCAACACATTGCCCAGCACATCCGGTCTATGCCCATGGCTGCGCATGATCAGATATTGCTGCGTGAAGGTGATCGTGTTGTTTGCAATCCAGTAAAGCACCAGACCCGACGCAAAACCGCCCAGCATGAACATGAACACCCAAGGCATCCAGGCAAAAATCATCGCTTGGGTCGGATCGGTGGGCGCCGGGTTCAGCTTCTGTTGCAGCCACATAGAAATACCAAGGATGATTGGCAGGATGCCAAGCGAGATAATGGCCAGAAGGCTTTCCTGTCCCGGGGCTGCAAAGGGCAACAGGCCAAACAGGTTGAGGATCGAACTGGGATCAGGAGCCGACAGGTCGCGGATCCAGCCCATCCAGGGAGCGTGACGCAGCTCAAGCGTGACGAAAATCACTTTGTAGAGCGAGAAGAAGATCGGAATTTGCAACAGGATCGGCAAGCAACCCGAGGCCGGGTTGACCTTCTCGCGCTTATAAAGCTCCATCATTTCTTGCTGGACCTTCTGGCGATCATCGCCAGCGCGCTCTTTGACCTTCTCCATCTCGGGCTGCAATTCCTTCATCTTCGCCATCGAGACATAGGATTTATAGGCCAGCGGGAAGAGTACGGCTTTGATTACCAGTGTCAGGCCAATGATGGCCCAGCCCATATTGCCGATCACGCCATTGAGCCAATGAAGAAGCGCGAAGATCGGTTTTGTCAGGAAGAAAAACCAGCCCCAGTCGATCGAGTCGAGGAACTTGTGAATGCCTTCATTATTCTGGTAGTTCCGGATGGTTTCCCATTCCTTGGCCCCGGCAAACAGCCGCGTTTCGGTTTCAACCGTGGCCCCCGGTGCAACGTCCATAACGGGCAGCCGAACCTGGGTTTGATAAATATCGGATTTCTCAGCGTAACGAACAGCAGATGTAAAGGGTTGCCCGGGTGCCGGGATCATGGTGGTCATCCAGTAGTGATCGGTAAACCCAATCCAGCCATTTTCACTGACATCCATGATTTCTGCCCGAGCGCCTTCACGCGGATCAACATCAAGATCGGCCACATCCCCATAGTCAACCTCGGACAATTCGGTATCGGTCTGACGGACGATGCCTTCATGCAGAATGAAAAAACCTTTTTGATCTGCGGGTTCACCATGGCGGGCCAAGACGCCATAGGGGGCCATGCGGTGTGCAGTTTCACCGGTGTTCTCAACCGACTGACGCACGGTGAACATGTAGTTTTCATCCACCGACAATATGCGGCGGAACACCAGGCCATTGCCGTTTTCCCAACGCAATGTCACCGGAGTGGTTGGGGTGAGGGATGCACCGTTTTCAATGTGCCAGACGGTGGAGGGGCCCGGAACTTCGTCGATTTTGGTTTGTCCACCTGGGGTCCATCCGTAGAGGGCATAATAGGCACCAGCTTCGGTGGTGGGTTTGAGCAGGGTGACAATCGGGCTCTCTTTGGACAATTCGGTGTGATAGGATTTCAGGCGCAAATCATCAAAGCGACCACCAAGAAGTGAAATTGATCCTTCGACCTTTGGAGTGTCGATCTCAATGCGTCCCGCCTCGGCTTGCTGCCCGGATAGGTCCTGAGTGGAAGTCGTGGGAGCCGCCGCGACAGCACTTTCTGCAGAACCTGCTGGTGGTGTGAGCGTGTCCGCAGTTTCCTGTAGTTCCGGAGGAGATACAGGTTCCGCTGGAGGAAACATGATCAGCCATCCGGTGATCACGATAAAACTCAGTACTGTTGCCAGGATCAGGTTCTTATTCTGGTCGTCCATCAGGCCCACCGCTCTTGAGGAATTGGTCAGAGTGGTTCAAGCGGGCCTGAGGCAAAAGGTCAAGCAGTTTTCCCTGATTTTACCTATGAAAGCTCAGGCTCGTTTGGGTAAAATTGAGCTGGCGGCCACTTTTTCTTCCAATGTTTGTAGCCATCCTACTGTTGCATCGAAGGGCATGGGTTTGGCGATTGAGTAACCTTGAACGTGTTTACAGCCGAGTTGAGCAAGCATTGCGTGTTCTCCGTGCGTTTCTACGCCTTCGGCGATTGCTTCCATTCCGAGCCGCTCTGCCATCGTCAAAATAGCCGCAATCATGCTTTGTTGATCTCGGTCTGTATCGACATGTGTTACAAATGAGCGGTCGATTTTAATCCGGTTTATGTCGAAGCGCCGAATGCTTGATATCGAGGCGTGACCGGTGCCGAAATCATCTAGATCAACACCGCAGCCCAGGGCGGAAAAAGCAGCAATGCTGCGAGAGGTCACATCGTCATCAGAGCGGGCAACCACAGTTTCGAGGATCTCTACGGTAAGACGCTTTGGATCAAGCTCGAAGCGATCAAGTTCCCATTCAACTTTTTCGAACAAACGGGGATTGCGCAGCTCATCGTCCGAGAAATTAACGGAGACGGAGGGCACATTTAACCCCAGTTTGTCCCAGTTCTTCAGTGCAGTGAGAGAATGATACAGGATTAATTCGCCCAACCGCTCTGACAGCCCAGCCTGCGCAAGCGCGGGCAGAAAGGCGCCAGGCGCAATCAAGCCTTTCTCAGGATGGTTCCAACGAGCCAGAGCTTCGAAGCCTGAGAGGGCACCAGTGTCGGTTGAGAGTTGGGGCTGGAACCAGGGTACAATTTGCCCGTCATTCAGGGCTCCCAAGATCTCCTTTGCGGAGTGTTCAGAACTTGCGGCCCGCTGATGTTGCGTGTTGGAATAAGCTCGAATAGATCCCGGGCCTGAGAATTTTGCTTCTTGCAGGGCCATTTCTGCGGCATTCAAAATTGCCTCACCTGTGGGGTCAGGCACTCGAGTTGGAAGGGCGAAGCCAACCGACACAGTGCAATGTACATGTGCATTCTCAACAAAGATGGAACCTTCGAAAGCGGCTTGTAAACGTGCGGAAAGTTGGATCAACGCCTCCAGATCGGTGCGGCGAGTTTTCGCAAGGCTCACACCAAAACGTGCCCCTCCCAGATGAACCAGAAGGTCGGTATTTCGCAACACGGATTTGATTCGCTCAGCGCATGCAACCATCAACTGGTCTGCCAAAGGGGCACCCATATTGGATATTGCTCTGTCGAAATCATCAATTTCGAACACGATGCAGGCTTTGTCGGGAGAATCGTCGCGGCGAAGTGCCTGTTCCAACGATGCAACAAGTCGATCGCGTAGCGGCAGCTCCGTCACAGCATCGACCGGGCCAATATTTGTTTGAGGTTCTTGTTGCGTCAAGATTCCAGCCAACAAAAGAAGGCTTGGAAAAATGGCTGCAAAGATCACCAGCAACCCTTCGCCACCAAACCAATAGGCCCCCAAAGCTATCGCGGGCAAGAATGCGGCCAGCTGCGGGCCGACAACAGCGGTGCGAATGAGGTTTTTGATACGAGCAATATATTGTGAAGTGCCGGTGGCAGCCATGCGTCTTCGTCCTTATTCCCCGGCGCGACAGTGCCCCGGTTCGGACAAATTAGGAACATGGTGTCAATCGATCGTTAATGCAGATCGGAAATATCGTTTTATTTTTCACTATCTGCGGGAAGATCGCGCGAAAGCCCCACAAAATCGAAGAGCTGTGGATCGAGAAGATGGCTGGGGCGCGTATTCATCAATGCCTTGAACATGATCTGACGCCGCCCGGGGAAGTTCTTTTCCCACTGGTCGATGATACCCTTCACCTGCTGGCGTTGCAGCCCGTCCTGCGATCCACACAGATCACAGGGGATGATCGGATAGTTCATCTGGGTGGCAAATTTCTCGCAGTCTTCCTCTGCCACATGGGCGAGGGGGCGATAGACAAACAGATCGCCTTCTTCATTCACCAGTTTTGGGGGCATGGTCGCAAGACGCCCACCATGAAAGAGGTTCATGAAAAAGGTTTCGAGAATGTCGTCGCGGTGGTGGCCCAGAACGACAGCGGAACACCCCTCTTCGCGCGCAATTCGGTAAAGGTTTCCACGTCTTAGTCGTGAACAGAGTGAACAGAACGTGCGCCCTTGCGGGATCTTGTCCATCACGATCGAATAAGTGTCTTCGTATTCAATACGGTTTGGCACCTGCATTTTTTCAAGAAATTCCGGTAGGACAGTGGCCGGGAAACCGGGTTGACCCTGATCGAGATTGCAGGCGACCAGTTCGACCGGCAACACGCCGCGCCATTTCAGTTCATAAAGGGCAGCCAGCATGGTGTAGCTGTCTTTGCCACCCGACAGGCAGACCAACCATTTCGCGCCGCGTTCGATCATGCCGTACTGGTCAATCGCCTCGCGCACATTGCGGATGATCCGCTTGCGCAGCTTTTTAAACTCAGTGGTCGAGGGGGCGCCTGAAAAAAGCGGGTGGATGTCGTCGAGCGTGTCAGTCATGGCCCCGCCTTTAGGGGGTTTCGGCCTGCCTGACAAGATGTTCAGGCAGGCTTGGAGTTTCATTTCCCTTGGGCGCAAAGTGCTAAGAGTACCCTCTGCCGCGCTGGGCGTCAGAGGGTGCCGTCACCACATGAAATCCTTCAGAGGTGGTGGGTATTTACCGGATCCGTTTTCTGGCAGCCCCAGATCACGACGCAAGTGATCTGGCAACTGCGGTGGGGCGGTACGTTTTGTACGTCTTGGGAGCGGATGCCCGGCGAACAAAGCCGCGCGCAGAACTCGCCATCTGCCGTGGCGCTTGATCAGCGCGGCAATGACCTGTGCCGCCGGGCTGCCGACGCGCTGTGGTGTGTCCGAATAATATGTCATGTCGTGTTCCTTGATGATTGTGATTCGATGGCAGATTGCGACCTCAACCGCCCTTTAGCTCAAGCCTGAATTATGTGCGGGGCAGCAGAACTGAGGGCGCAACAATTGGTCCAGCGCCGCGATGGCCGCGCCGGTTGTGTGTTGGGATCGAGACAGTTGGGGCTGTGGCCCCTGTGCTTACATCATGAGGTCTCGGAACCCTGGGGGCGGGTCATGCGGCGGCAAACCGATGTCGCGACGCAGATGGTTGCTAAGGGCGTCCGCCCGAGGTCGGCGCAGCCGTGCAATCATGTTTGCAAGCAGCACTCGTGCCACGCGCAGGCCGCCATATTCGGTGACGAGTTCGTCGATCAGATCCTGAAGCCGTATGGTTTCTGGATGAAAATTACTGTCCATCATTGTTTTGTGACCAGCTCTGGGCTGGTTCCCTAGTTGAAGCACAGAGGCCCCGGAGGGGCTGTGCGATTTGAGGTTGGAAAATCACGCAACAAAGAGTGCAATCGGCAGGCCCAAGCGAAGGCTGTGACGCAGAGATTGGTCTTGTGTTGGTGAAGTGTCAGAAATCCGGAGGCAGACGTAAAAGACACGTCGAGCGGTGTCAGGGAGTCATGATGTCCGGGGTGACGGGGCCGTCAGGCAGAAGTGCGGCGCACTACCAAGCTTGAGTGACCGGAAGACCCGCGGGGCAGAATGCAGAATGCAGAACTACTCGGAGGGTGTATACGCTGATATTTGTCATGTAACGCCTCCTTCTGTCTTGCGTTGCGGGTGTGTGCTTTCTATCGCAAGTGGCAAAGCGTTCAAGAAAAAGATTGGTGAATATCAATTCTGTGGCGGAAATGATACGTCAATTGTGGTCACAGTTGGAGTGATCGTTTTCTCCACTTGGAACAGGGTCATAACCGCAAGACCCCCAAGGGTTGCAGCGCGTAATGCGCTTTGCGGCCAACCAACTGCCCTTGAATGCCCCGTGCTTTTCCAGTGCCTCCAAGGCGTAGGCCGAGCAGGTTGGTTGATAACGGCAATTGAACCCGACCCAGGGCGAAAAGATCAGCCGATAGGCCCGGATGGGCAGGGCAGCAATTTGGGCAAGCGGGGTCATTGACGTGGTCTTCTGTTTCGATTCTAGTTTTCTAGTTTTCTAGTTTTCTAGTTTTCTAGTTTTCTAGTTTTCTAGTTTTCTAGTTTTCTAGTTTTCTAGTTTTCTAGTTTTTCGGTTTCGGGCGAGGTTTGCGCGGCGCGTGTACTTCTTTCAGCGCACGAATCAGATCTTTTGTCAGATCAGTATAGTCCCGCGTCGCCGTGGCCTCCTTGCGACCGATCAGCACGTAATCCCAGCCCGCTTTGCCGTGTGCGGGTAAAATGTCCCGGGCAATTGCACGCAGGCGGCGTTTGGCGCGATTGCGAGCGACCGCATTTCCCACCTTTTTTGAGCAGGTGAAACCGATGCGAATATCAGCTTCGCTGGTTTCGTCATCGCGCCTGTGTCGGGCTTGCAATAGAAATGCAGGCTGCGGCGCCCGGCGGGCACGGGCAGCAGACAGGAAATCTCGTCTTTGGGTCAGGATCGCAAGTTTCATGTCATCACACGCAAAAACCGCCGCAGGCGGCGACGCCTCGGCGGTCTGCATATCTTTGCTGTCCGGCGCAGTCATAACTGCGGCCGACGCTTACGCGCTCAGCGACTTCCGGCCACGCGCACGACGCGCGTTCAGGATTTTGCGGCCAGCTTTGGTGGCCATACGCGAGCGGAAGCCGTGACGGCGTTTGCGAACCAGGTTCGAGGGTTGGTAGGTGCGTTTCATCGCCCGTCTCCGTTTGGGCCCTTTTCCGTCTGATGCAGCGCTGCGCTCTGATCGCTCAGATCAAGCAGCCCGCGGAAGGATTCGGGCAAGTGTCTTTCGAAGCCCGGTCTATAGGGGGCATTTGGTGACAAGTCAAATGGGAAAGCCCAAGAATTTGCCATGCACCCCCTCGGGCCTAGGCTGGCTTTGCCAGTAACCAAAGCGGTGTTCAAGGGCGGAATCCCCCCCGGACAGTCATTTTGAGGGTTCTGGGGGTGAAGCCACGGATTTTATGCTATAAACATTGCGCTATCTGGCTTGCCGCATCTTGGGGCCGCAACTGGGGGAATGACAATGAAATGGATCGCTGTTGAAGTGAAAGGACGCGTTTTACGCATGTGGCCGGACGGCGGGGAAGAGATTCGCCGTGGCTTGAATGCCGGGGTGACGCTGGCTTCACTGGTGCCGGAAATTGAGCATACCATTCGGCTGCGCCCTGACACGCAAATTCTTGCCACCGGCGTACGGGTTGGTGATCCGGTTACCGTGCCGTGTAAACTGGCATCCCCGCGTCACGTGCCCCAGGTGGATCCGCGCCTTTACGTGTTCCCGGCGGTAAAGCAGGACGCTCCGGCCGGGTTGATCGGGTATGATGTTGCACGCCTCGCTGGGTTGCTTGCCCAAGATCCCGGATTTGACGGCGTGGCTTGTCTGATCGGCGATCAAACCATCTGGGCCCAGATAAGTGCAGAAGAAATTGTCAGTTTTCAATCCGCAGCCACCAGTCAACTGGCCCGCCTGCTGGGGGCAGAGCTTTGCCTTGGCGAGGGGTTTGAAGAGGCGATGTCAGATGTGATGGCCCGCCCGCAACGGTTGGCGGCCAAAATCGCAAGTTTGAAAGCCGCCATGACACTGGGGCAAATCGACAGCACCTCCGCACAGGCCGAATTGAGTGGTGCACTTATTGGGGCCGAGCTTGCGTCGATGCGTCCATATTGGCTGGGACAGAGGGTTGCGGTAATTGGGGACGCTGCCCATGTTGCCCTCTACACCAAGGCGCTTGAAGTACAGGGGGCGATGGTCGAACCCCATGAGGGGGCCGGTCTTGCCCTGAAAGGACTTCATCCCAAGGAACCCGAACTCGCCTGACCTAATCCGTAATTTCCAGACAGGAATGTCACAGGAATGTCCACTTCCCATATTGAAGAGCTTCGCGCCGCAATCGGGTCAAAATACGTGCTCGAAGGGGAGGCGCGAGGGCCTTGGTGTCACGATTGGACCCATATCTATTCAGGGGATCCGCTGGCGGTTCTGCGCCCCGGTTCAACCGAAGACGTGGCTGCGGTGATGCGACTAGCCCATGATACAGGCACTCCCGTGGTACCTGTGTCGGGCAATACGGGCGTGACAGGTGGTGGATGCGCCCTTTCCGGCAGCTTGGTTTTGTCTTTGGATCGGATGAACCGTATCCACGACATCCGGTCAGAGGCGCTGCTGGTTCGTGTCGAGGCGGGGGTCATTCTTGAGACGCTCCATGCGGTGGTATCAGGGCATGGTTTGACCTTTCCAATGACCTTCGGCGCCAAAGGCTCCGCAATGATCGGCGGGATGCTGTCGACCAATGCGGGTGGTTCCAATGTGCTGCGATATGGCAATATGCGTGACCTGTGTCTGGGGATTGAGGTGGTTCTGCCCAACGGCGACGTGCTCAACCTGATGAGCGAACTGCGCAAGGACAATTCCGGCTATGACCTCAAGAACCTGTATATCGGGGCCGAGGGAACATTGGGTGTGATCACCGGGGCGGTTTTGAAGCTTGTGCCGACGCCCAAGGCGTTTGCTACGGCGATGGTGTCGGTACCCGGTCTTTCCGAGGCTCTTGGGCTTTTGAACCACTTGCAGACCGGCACGGGCGGAGCAGTAGAGGCGTTTGAATACATGCCCGCCGCATATTTCGCTCGGTTTGAGGAGTTGTACCCAGACAGCCGCCCGCCCTTTGCCGAAAGCCACGAGGTCAATCTGCTGATCGAAATCGGCGCACTTGCCGCGCGGGATGCAACCCCGACCGAAGATGGGAGCTTGCCCATCACAACCTATTTGGAAGAGCTGCTGGCCGAATGCTTTGAAGAGGGGCGGGTGATCGATGCTGTGATCGCACAAAACGCGACACAACGAGCCGAGATGTGGGCCCGGCGCGAGGCTGCAGCCGAAGTTACGCTTTCGCGTCGTCCCTTGGTGAATAACGACATTGCCTTGCCGCTGGATCAGATAGAGGCGTTCTTCTCACAAATGGCGGAAAGGTTGGAAGGGATCGATCCCGACGCTGACGCGCTGTCGGTGGCGCATCTGGGCGATGGCAATATCCACTTCACGGTCTATCCCAGCGGTTCTTCACTTTGTGACCCGATCATGGAAGCGGTCGAGGATGTGGCCACGGCGATGGGGGGGAGCTTTTCTGCCGAACATGGAATTGGCCTGTCGAAACTGCCATCCATGCGGCGGCGCAAAGATCCGGTGGCGCTCAGAGTCATGCATCAGCTGAAAGCTGCGATGGACCCAAAGGGAATCATGAATCCCGGCAAGCTTATTCCGGACCAGAATGATTGGGGCTGACGCTTGAGCTGAACTCTTTCACAGCATGGCTGATCATCCGTGCTGCCCGCCCCAATTAGGTCATCAGCCGCATTGGGTTTCGCCGTCCTTTTGGGCGTGACGGGGAGCTGTGCTATTCTGTTTGGATTAGGAACGTAAAAAATGAGAAACCCATGACTTTTGAACAAACGAGTTTCCCCCATGAAGAGGGGATCATCTACCTTGCGGAAGGGGGGACCGAAACAGAGGTTATGTACCGTCACGGTCATCAGCTACGAGAATTTGCGATGTTTGAGTTGCTGAATAAACCGGATGCCGTCTCGGATATGAAAGACATGTATCGGCGTTATCTGGATGTCGCCGCGAAACATGAATGCGCTGCGTTGATGGCCGGGTTTGACTATCGTGCCAGCCCGGATTGGGGTGAAAAACTCGGCTATTCCCGGGAAGGGCTGCGCGAGATGCAGCATAAGTGTATCGACTTTCTGCGCGAGGTATCCACACCCTACAAGAGCCAACTGCCTCGCATTGCTATTGCCGGATGTATCGGCCCGCGCGGGGATGCCTATTCCCTGAACAAGAGCATCACGTCCGAAGAGGCGGAAGAGTATCATGCAACCCAGATGGAAACTCTGAAGGAATGTGGCGTTGATCTGGTCTGGGCGGCGACCCTCAACAATATCCCCGAAGCGGTGGGTGTCAGCCGGGCAGCGGCCGGTGTTGGATTGCCGGTCAATATCTCCTTTACCCTCGACAGCACGCATAAGCTCAAATCCGGGCCGAGCCTGAAAGAGGCCATAGAGGCGACGGATGAACTGGCAGGCGATGCCCGCCCCGATTCCTATGGGATCAATTGCTCCCACCCGCTTGAATTCGAACCTGCGTTGGAACCCGGTGACTGGACCAACAGGATCCGCTCACTTCGTCCAAATGCCGCTAAAATGGACAAGGTGTCCCTGTGTCGTCTGGACCATATCGAAGAAGGTGATCCTGAAGAGTTGGGACAAATGATGGGAGATCTCGCGCGACGCTATCCTCACATTGATGTCTGGGGCGGGTGCTGCGGTACTTGGGACAAGCATTTTGATCGCATTGCCCACTATGTGCAGGAAGCGCGGCGCGACGTCAGTCGAATGCATTTTCTGGTGTGATGTGATTGCCGCTCAGGCGATCAATAACTGTATTCCGCGTAGATCCGTTTCAGATCACCTTTCCAGTCACCGTGATAGTGCTCCAAAAGCTCATCCGCCGGGGTTTTGCCTTCTTCCACGCTGTCTTGCAGTGCATTCAGGAAATGACGCTCATCAGGCACCATGCCGCCGATCCCCGGTCGGGCGCGGTTTTTCAGGCCTTGCTTGGAGATCTCAATGGTTTCACGGGCGACATCCAGAATTTTCACCCCATTAACTTCGCCCTGCAGCCCGTCGACCGATGCGGCCACACGCAGCTCTTCACGTGTTTCCGCGTCCCAGCCCTTAGCCAGATCCCAAGCGGCATCCAGACTTTCCTGGCAATACATCAAACCCACCCAATAGGCGGGCAAGGCGCAGATGCGGCGCCATGGCCCACCATCTGCACCGCGCATTTCCATATATTGCTTGATCCGGACTTCGGGGAAAGCCGTCGTCAGATGGTCTGCCCAGTCTGACAGAGTGGGGGTTTCACCCGGCAGGGCAGGAAGCTTGCCTTGCATGAAATCACGGAAGCTCATGCCCAATGCATTGATGTATTCCCCATCGCGATAGACAAAATACATCGGCACATCCAACGCATATTGCACGTAGCGCTCAAACCCCATTCCCTCTTCAAACACAAAGGGCAGCATCCCGGTGCGGGAAGCATCCAGGTCGCGCCAGATGCGCGAGCGCCAGGATTTGTGGCCGTTCACTTTACCTTCAAAGAAAGGCGAATTGGCGAAAAGAGCGGTGGCAATCGGTTGCAGCGCCAGCCCAACGCGGAACTTCTGCACCATGTCGGCCTCAGACGCGAAGTCGAGGTTTACCTGCACGGTGCAGGTTCGGTACATCATCTGTTTGCCGTGGGTGCCGACCGTGTCCATATAGTCGGTCATCAGTTTGTAGCGCCCCTTGGGCATCACGGGCATTTGCTCGTGTGTCCATTCTGGTGCCGCGCCTAGACCGATGAACCGCGCGCCGATCAGATCGGCAATTTCATGCACTTCGCGCAGGTGTTCGTTCACCTCGTCGCAGGTCTGGTGGATGTTGTCGAGTGGCGCGCCAGAAAGCTCAAACTGGCCGCCGGGTTCCAGTGAGATATTGGCCCCGTTGCGCTCCAACCCAATGAGGTTGCCCGCCTCGCGGACCTCGGTCCAGCCGAACCTGTCGCGCAACCCTTCGAGCATGTGCAGGACTGACCGATCGCCCTCGTAGGACAGCGGTTTGAACGTGTCCTGGCAATAGCCGAATTTCTCGTGCTCGGTGCCAATTTTCCACGTCTCGCGCGGTTTACAGCCATCTTCGAGGAATTGGGACAGCTGCTTGTGGTCAGTGATCGGGCCGCCGCCAGATTGGGGGATGGACATGAAGGGCTCTCCTCGCGCGTATCTTGGATCCGCATTAGGTGGGGGAAAGCGGGGAGAGTGTCAATGGAGGGGGACGACCTTACGGCTCCAGATAACGACTCTGTCATCGCCTTGTCCGTCAATCGCAGCATTCACTGCGCTGATGGCCGCGGGGATATCCACATCGGGCAAGACGGACATGGCATCGAAAAGCTGTTCAGACCCTTCCGCCGCCACTGGGATGGTCAAAAGCTCCATCCCAGAACGAAAGCGCCAGACCGGCAATCCGGCCATATCGCGGGCCACACTGATTTCATGCACCAGATCAAGCGAGGCAAACCCACCCCCAATGGGTGCCAGATAGATCACCTGTCGCTCGTCAATCTGCACGACGCCCACACCGCCGGAGCCAACCCGGATACGGGCTCGTTGCAGGCCCTGCCAAAGGATCGCAGCACCAATAAGTGCAAGTGCGACACCCATCCACTTTAGAAGGCCCAAGGATCCGATCGCCCACCAAAGGCCAAGTCCAGCGACACCGATGCCAATAATGGCTTCGCGATAGCGGAAGATCTGTGTGCGTGCCTCAGGGCGGATCATATGCGGACTCCGATGGTGACAGGATGGGATAGGATGGCGAGCGTGTACTCCCCGGTCCGTTCAAATCCGATGGCTTCATATGCGCGGCAGGCTGCGTCTCCGCTGGCAAACAGGATTGCGGTTTTGACCCCTTCGGCGCGCACTTCATTCAGATGGGCGGCCACCACGCGTCGTGCAAGCCCCCGGCCACGCGCCTCGGGCGGGGTGTAAACGCCGCCGATCTGCACCATGTCTGGGAGCTGAGCGTTGAAGGCGGTCATGGCGACAGGCTGACCATCCTCGATCATCAGGCGCACATGCCCAGTGGCAATTGTGCTTTCCACCCGATCCGCGATCACCCGCGTCAGTGTCTCGTCATCTGCCGCACCGAGTGCTTCGATGTGATAGGCGCGGAACCAGCGGGTTAGCAGATCGGCATCTTCTGCCTTGGGTTTGCGGATCTTATCAGGGCCGGGATCGCGCATTTGGTCAAGATCCAGACGGTAAAGCGGCTCCACCCGGTTCAGATCATATGCCGCGTCTTCAAGCGCCAGAACTGCACGCATTCCTTTGACGATATCCGCGGCTCCATTCAGGCCAGCGATTTGCTGTCCCTGCATTGCTTCATGGAATCCTTGCCAGAATATGGCGCCTTCTCCGCGGGCATTGAGGAAACCCGCGTTGGACCGGGAAAATACGCCAACGATTTCGCCTGATTTGTCCTCTACCCAATATTTTGCGGCATGAGGGTGGTCAGAACTGGCAAGGCCAAACCGTGCGAGTCCCGCCCGCATAAACATGGTGGTTTCTGCGTGGAGAGATAGAAATGTCATCATGGCGGCTTCGTCACCATGCCGGGCCGGTCGGATCATCCCCAGTCTCCGAGATGTTGCTGCCAAACTGTGAGAGCGGCCACCGCGGCAGTATCGGCGCGCAGGATGCGGGGGCCGAGGCTGACTGCGTGGCCTATCTCGCGAAGCTTGGCGCGTTCAGGTTCCGAGAACCCACCTTCAGGGCCGATGAAGATCGCCCATTTCTCACCACCCGCTTGGCCCAGCGTCTCTGTCGCGCCCACCAGCGCCTCGTCGCAGAACATGATCTGACGATCCTCTGGCCAATCGGCAAGCAAGCGATCAAGCCGGGTCAGGTCGCGAACCTCGGGCACATAGGTTCCGCCACATTGCTCGGCGGCCTCTACTGCGTGGGCCTGCAGCCTGTCGCGGCGGATGCGTTCGGAATTGGTGAATTCAGTCTGCATCGGTTGGATCACCGCAGCCCCCATTTCAGTGGCCTTTTCGACGATGAAATCGGTGCGGGCTTTCTTGATTGGGGCAAAGCAGAGCCAAAGGTCGGGGGGCAGTTGCAGGGGCTTTGTTTGTTCGCGGCAGACCAATGCCCCTTTGCGTTTGCCTGCTTCGGCCACCTCGCCCACAAACTCGCCATCTCGCCCGTTGAACAGCGCCACCAGATCGCCCACCGACAAGCGCATGACGTTAAAAAGATAGTTCGCCTGATCGCGATCCAGCAAAACGGTTTGCCCCGCGCCCAAAGGCTGCTCTACAAAGAGCCTGATTTTTGCCTGTTTCATGGCCAAACCTCCAGTTGCGAGCACCCTATGACCCAACGTGACGAACTTCCAGACCCAAGCGTGCCATCTGCGGCAGACGGGCAGGTGGCAGATGCCTATCAGGGCAATTGGGTGGATCATTGGGCACCCGAATGGTCGCGGCCTTATCTGCGCCTGAGCCGCGCGGATCGGCCGATTGGGACGTGGCTTTTGTTGATCCCCTGCTGGTGGGGGCTCTTGTTGGCCGCCGGACAATCGGGGCGGTTCGGGCTTTATGATCTGTGGATTGCGCTGGGCTGTGCTATCGGGTCGTTCCTGATGCGTGGGGCGGGGTGTACATGGAATGACATCACCGATCGCAAGTTTGACGCCGCCGTTGAACGCACCAAAAGCCGGCCAATTCCGTCAGGACAGGTGTCTGTGCGTGGCGCGGTGATCTGGATGGGATTACAGGCGCTGATATCACTGGGCATCCTGCTGACGTTCAATCCGGCGGCAATTGCACTGGGCTTCCTTGCGGTGATTCCGGTGCTGATCTACCCCTTTGCCAAGCGCTTCACCTGGTGGCCACAGGCGTTTCTGGGGATTGCCTTCAACTGGGGGGCGCTTCTGGCCTGGGTTGCGCATCGTGGACAGTTGGAGTGGCCCGCTGTTGCTCTTTACCTTGCAGGGATCAGCTGGACGCTTTTCTATGACACGATCTACGCCCATCAGGACAAAGACGATGATGCGTTGATCGGTGTTAAATCCACCGCTCGCCTGTTTGGGGAAAAGACGCGGCAATGGTTGATGCTGTTCATGATCCTGACCATCGTAATGATGGCGCTGGCCGTCGTGCAGGCGATGGGTGCGCGCAATATCCTGTCCTTGGTTCTCGCGCTGGGCGCGCCTTGGGCGATGGGATGGCATCTTGCGTGGCAAATGCGTGTGCTGGATATCAATGACCCGGATAATTGCCTGCGCCTTTTCCGCGCAAATCGGAATGCCGGCCTGATTCCCGTGCTGTTTCTTGCCGTTTCCCTGTTCGTGTGATTGCACCCTTTGCATCCCTCGCCTAAGAAGATGGCCATCGCTTGATCGACCGAGCCCTAACCTGTTGAACCCCGGAACCGAAAATGCGCATCACAACTTCATTTCTGGCACTAGGCTTTTTTGCGGTTGCCGCGCTTTTGTCATTGGTTGGAGGGCGTATTGCCGTGACCGTGATCGAGCGCCTGTCCGCAGAAGGCGTGAAAGGTGAGCTGGTCTTGCAGGGTCACGATTGGGCCGAGGTCGAGGCGGATGGTTTGCAGGTGGTGGTTTCCGGCACAGCCCCAAGCGAGATCGCACGGTTTCGCGCCATATCTTCAGCTGGAACGGTGATCGATGCCTCGCGCGTGATCGACAACATGCAAATGGCTGCTACCGAGGCAATTGCTCCTCCGCATTTTTCGCTTGAGATTTTGCGCAATGATGCGGGAATTTCGCTGATTGGTCTGATCCCGGCGAAATCGGATCGCGAAGAGCTGAACGATCGAATCAAGGAGATTGCGGGCGGTACTTCTGTCACCGATCTCATGGGCACAGCGGATTACCCGGTGCCTGAGAACTGGGACGACGTGTTGTCATTTGCCGTCAAAGCTCTGGAAACTCTGCCACGGTCCAAGATCTCGATGGACGCAAAACGCGTTTCGATCACGGCCGTCTCGGACAGTATCGAACAGAAAGCAGGTTGGGAGCGCGCGTTGAAACGGGCGGCCCCCCGTAGTCTGCTCCTGCTGATGGATATCTCGGCGCCTCGCCCGGTGATCACGCCCTTTACCCTGCGCTTCCTGATGGATGAACAAGGCCCCCGGTTTGACGCGTGTTCCGCGCACAACAACACGGGTAAAGCCAAGATCGCGAGTGCTGCCCTGCGCGCCGGGATGGAAGGGGGCATTGATTGCACCATCGGCCTTGGTGTTCCCTCCCCCAATTGGCCCGACGCCGTCAGCGCCGGGATTGCGGCGGTTGCCAAATTCGAAGGCGGGTCAGTGACCTTTTCTGACGCGGATGTGACATTGGTTGCCCCTGCGGGCACCAAACAAACTGTGTTTGACAGGGTGGTGGGCGAGCTGGAAGGGGATCTTCCTGCACTTTATTCGCTGCATTCCGTACTGCCTGAGGAAGTGAAAATTGACGGAACAGGCGAAGGCGATGGCCCGCCCGAGTTTGTTGCGACCCTGAGCCCGGAAGGGCAGGTGCAACTGCGTGGTCGTGTCACCGATGATCTGCAGCGCGCCGCTGCCGAAAGCTATGCCAAGGCAGAGTTCGGCGTTGGGGCGATCTATACCGCGACGCGATTTGATGAAGACTTGCCCGCCGGTTGGTCAACTCGCGTGCTCGCCGGGCTTGAGGCTCTGGGGCATCTTGGAAATGGTGTTGTGGTTGTGCAACCCGACGTGGTGGATGTACGCGGTAAAACCGGCGACCCTGAGGCCAGCGCGGCGATCTCACGGCTTTTGTCCGACAAGCTGGGGGCCAGCCAGAACTATCAGGTCAATGTGACCTATGTTGAGGAACTGGATCCGGTGCTTGGTCTGCCCACCGCGGAAGAATGTGTGTCAGATATCAATGGGCTGATGGCTGTGAACAAGATCACTTTTGCCCCCGGATCTGCCAATATCGAGGCCTCGGCTTCCGATACGCTCGAAAAAATCGCTGAAGTGTTGAAGACCTGTGAAGATGTGAGGATGGAAATCGCCGGTTATACCGACAGCCAAGGCCGTGAAGAGATGAACAAGGCGCTGTCGCAGAGTCGTGCCCAAGCCGTGCTCGGTGCGCTTCTGGTGCGACGCGTGCTGACCTCGAATCTGGTTGCGAAAGGCTACGGCGAAAAAGATCCTATCGCGTCGAACAAGACCGAGGAGGGGCGGGAAGCAAATCGTCGTATCGAATTCCGCCTTCTGGACATCTCGGACGGATCGCAAGCAGATGAGCCCGAGCAACCGGATCAAGAGCCTTCCAATGGCTCTGGGGATGAGGTCGAAGCAGAAGAGGGCATATCTGATGCCAATGCGACCGATGCCCCGGCAACAGCCTCAGATCTGGAAACTGAGAATGCCGATCTGAATGCACAATCAGCGGATCCGGACTATTCCGGGCCTGCTTCCCTCGTGCAAAGCCCCGACGCTGATGATCCACGTCCGGCCCCGCGCCCCGAAACAGCAACCGACAGCCCGTCGCAATAAGGAGACTGCGAATGAACCGCACCGAATTTATCATCGTCACCGCGATCATCCTCTTTGCCGCTTTTGCGCTGGGCTGGTTTGCTCATTGGCTCATCCACCGTTTTGCCAAAGTCTCCAGCAACGACATGAGTGAGATTGACCGGATGGCGCAGCAGTTGCACGAAGCCGAGGAAACCCGGGATCAGGCCATCACCTATCTGCAAAGCCGCGAGGCCGAGATGTCGAACCAACTGCAGCAGACCGAAGCGGAACTGCGCGCCGCGATGGATGGCCTGCGGGATGCGCGCCAGGAAGCGGAAGAACTGCGTGCCTACATTGAGCGTAGCCAGAACGGCGAGTGACAGGCAATCCCCGTCACGCGGCTGCCTTCCTCTTGCTGCAAATATCCTGGGGTGAATTGGTCCTGTAAGGACCAAGAGGGGCAACGCCCCCTTCGCGACTCCTCCACCGAAAACCTGTGGATCAACCGAGATCTTCCCCCGGACGCACGGTGCGATAGATCCCTTCTGGCAGGTCCAAAGCCGCCACAAGATCGGTGATCTGAGTCATCGACAGTGTGATCTTCTGCACCTTATCGGTGCGTGGATCCCATTGCTCGACCGTCACGCAGCTTGCAAATGCGGTGATGGTTACATCTTCATTTAATGGGGTTTCGCCTTCGTCAACCAATGTGACAACCGTGGCGTCGAATTCGTGCTCGATGGTAAACATGTACCCAGCCTAGCCCTCGGAACCGTTTCTGCCAAACACTTCCTTGATGGAAGTCAAGGTGAAGGCCGCCCGCTCATTGCAAGCTATGAGATGGAGGTTGAAGATATGAAGGACATTGTAAGACAGGGATTTGCCTTTCACGCCAAGCTGGTTGAGCGCATGGCCGCCAAGCTGGGTCTGGATATGACCGAAGAAGTGGAAGCGGGCCGTATGAGCTTTACGGGGCTTGATGATGCTGTGCATCGCTGCATGAACTGCTCGGATCCAGAAGGGTGTCAGCTTTGGCTCGACAACCACGAAGGTGGTGCCCATGACGCACCGGAAATCTGCCAGAATCGCAAGCTTTTCAAACGGCTGGGCTAGTCGCTCGCAGCGCGCCTAACTATAGTCACGTTATGGCGCGAATGAAGATGCAGCAATTTTCCGGATTTCTCACGGATCGAGGATCGAAGTACGCAGTCACAGGCGGGCCTGTGACGTCTCGAGACGACGTCCGTGCATTTCTCAAGCAACTGACAAGAGACAAGAAATTCGCCAAGGCGACCCACAATACATGGGGTGCCCTGTTTGAAGACGGCCCTGTAAAAGGGGATGATGGCGAAAGCGGTGCTGGCATGGTGATCGTGCGTATGCTGGAACGTGCTGAATTGACGGATCATATCATTGTCGTGACCCGCTGGTATGGTGGGGTTAAGCTGGGTGGAGATCGGTTTCGCCGGGTGCAGGATGCGGTGGACCACTATCTGGAACGACGGGAGCAATGATGCGGGCACGGGTGCAAGAAGAACTGGCGCGGTTCTGGGATCGTTGTATCTGGTCTTGGCAGGGCTGGTGTGACGGTTGGCGCAATGAGAAATCTGTGCGCCAATGGGTATATGCTTGGGCCGCTTCAGCCGCACTCGCGTTCTATCTTGATCTGAGCACCACAGAGCGCGCGCTGATTCTCTCAATAAGCTTTCTTGTGATTGCCGCTGAGCTCATTAATACCGCGGTAGAGCGCGCAGTGGATCTGGTCACCCAGGAGCATCACGATTTGGCAGGGCGCGCAAAAGACGCTGCCAGCGCATTTGTCGCGCTGGTCGCTATTGCCGCCGGAATTGCATGGGTCGTGATCCTGATAGACCAGATCTGAGGTCGGTGGGATCAGCCCGCCTCTTCTTCGAGATGCAGCTTCATATCCAGCAATACGTGCTGCAGCGCTAGCGTTTCTCGCAGCAACCTTTTGGCTTCGTTGATGGTGATGATCCCATCTTCGATAGACTGCTGATATTCCGCCATCAACATCGCAAATCGTTGAGAAAGCGCAATAACATCAGCGTTTACACCACCTGACGGGGTGTTTTTGCGCTCTGCATCATAGGACATTGTAATGCCCTTGAGTTCGGCCAGTGCGCTGGTGACATGCGGGTATTTGGCGGCCTCTTCAAGGACGGCAACCGCATTGATCGGCATAAAGCGATCACTATGCTCCTCGCTATCGGAATAGTATCGCCCGAGGGTCGCCTTCGATTTTCCGGTCAGCGTACAGGCTGCTTCCAAGCCCACGTCCTTTACCAGGGCTTCAGTGTGTTTCTTCAGATAGCTACTGATGCTCGCCATGCTTTCAACCTTTTGCGGTGACCCAATACACGGGCCACGGGGAATTCCGCCCCCCTTTTCCCATTATTCTTACATCAATGGAATGGCTTTTATGGGGTCAAGATATTGAAGAGTTGTAGGTTTCAGCGCCTTGGCGCTGATTCAGATGGGGGGTCTGCACCCAAAAGTGGAGATGGCCTGGGAATTTTGACCGGGTTAAGTGAAGCGCGGGGCGCGTATGAGTGATGAGGTCTGTTCCATCCCCAAGGCACGTCGTTGCCACTGACCTCAGGTGTTTGTTCCCTGCCTTCTCCCCCATACTGCAAAAATTGGCCCGGATGGCTTGATGCTTGATCCTGTTCGGAATGCACCGTATTTCGGAGCTATGGCAAAGCTCTACTTCCATTATTCTACCATGAATGCAGGGAAATCCACTCTGCTTCTACAGGCGTCCTATAACTATAACGAACGGAATATGGACACCTACCTGCTGACTGCGAATTTCGATAACAGGGCAGGGACTGCCCGGATTGGGTCGCGGATCGGAATTGGGGCAGAAGCAGACACGTTTTCCGTAGGCGAGGATCTGTTCGCCAAGATCAAAACTCGGCTGGACGCGGGCCCCTGCGCCTGTATTTTCATCGACGAAGCGCAATTCCTTGAACAAGAACAGGTTTGGCAACTGGCCCGCGCTGTTGATGACCTTAACGTGCCGATCATGTGCTACGGGCTTCGTGTCGATTTTCAGGGCAACCTCTTTCCGGGCTCGGCCACGTTGCTCGCGCTGGCCGATGAAATGCGAGAAGCCCGCACAATCTGTCATTGCGGGAAAAAAGCCACGATGGTCGTGCGTCAGGATGAAAATGGTCGGGTGCTGGTTGATGGTGATCAGGTGCAGATAGGTGGCAATGAAACCTATGTATCGCTTTGTCGACGGCATTGGCGCGAAGCGGTAGGCGACTGCGCCACCTGAATGAGCGCCTTCGGCGCACATGATATCTCGTCAACGGCTGCGCCGCTGCCTCGTGTTGCCTCCGGCGGAGGTATTTCTGGCAAGAAAAAAGAGAGAACGCATCGCGGCGTTCGACCCTCTGGATCAGACTGGTGTGAGGAGCGGTTCGCCACGTGAAAACCGTTCCAGATTTTCCATGGCGAGCATTCCCATTTCGGTACGAACTTCCAACGTGGCTGTGCCTAGATGGGGCAGCAGGGTGACATTCTCGCGATTGATTAGAGTCTCGGGAACAGCAGGCTCGAATTCATAGACATCAAGACCCGCACCACCGATTTCATCAGCGTCGAGGGCGGCGATCAGGGCGGTCTCGTCAATGACCTCACCGCGGGCAATATTGATCACCAGGGCATGAGGTTGCATTGCGGCAAATGTATCGGTCCCGATCAGGTGGCGTGTCTCAGCGCCACCCGGGGTGGCGATTATGAGTATATCGCAGTTGGCGGCGACCTCCTGCAGGCTGTCGAGTTGGTTTGCCGGGAAATCGACCTGTTTCGCAGAGCGATTGTAAAACACCACATTCATGCCAAACCCGAAATGGCAGCGTCGAGCGATGGCCTGTCCGATCCGCCCCATGCCGATGATGCCGACCGTTTTGCCAGTCACATGCATGCCGAGCATCTGTGTCGGATGCCAGCCCTCCCATGCGCCTGCACGCACCATGCGTTCACCTTCGCCAGCGCGACGCGCCGTCATCAGGATCAGTGTCATCGCCGTGTCAGCGGTGGCATCGGTTACGGCGCCGGGCGTGTTACTGACGACAATCCCGTGGGCCTTGGCCGCTTCAACGTCGATATGGTTGTAGCCCACCCCGAAATTCGCCAACAGCTTGGCGCGAATGCTTCCAGCCTTTGCAAAAACCTCGGCTGAATAAAGATCTCCCAATGTCGGCAACACCAGATCGTAATCACGAAGAGACGCGACCATCTCATCTTCGGTCATGCCGGTTGTGTCGGAACGAATGGTTGTATCGAACCGAGCGCGCGCACGATCCAGAACTGCGTCAGGCAGAGGGCGAGAGATAAAGAGGCTCAGCATAGGCGGGCCCCGTCTGGAGTGTCTTTGTCCGGCATGATCAGACCAACATTGCCGTCCGCATCGTACAGGCCAAGGATCAACACCTCCGACCGCATCGGGCCGATTTGACGCGGTGGAAAATTTACCACGCCCAACACCGATTTCCCCACAAGATCTTCGGGCGTGTAGTGCTGGGTGATCTGGGCCGAACTTTTCCGCTCTCCAATCTCTGACCCGAAATCAACCCATAGCTTGATCGCCGGTTTGCGCGCCTCAGGAAAGGGCTCGGCGCGGATCACCGTGCCTTTGCGGATGTCGACCTTCATGAAGTCGTCGAATGTGATTTCTGCGGTAGGATCAGCCATTGGCCAGCTCCTTCGAGCGATCTGCCGCAGCTTTGACCGCACGGGTCAGCAGCGCAGGAAACCCATCGGTCTCATCCATTAAAACCCCAAGTGCAGCAGCTGTTGTGCCGCCGGGAGAGGTCACATTCACGCGCAGCTGTGAGGGGTCCTCTTCCGCCGCTTCTGCCAGTGCGCCCGCGCCCGCAACAGTGGCCTTGGCGAGTTGCATTGAAAGCTCAACCGGCAGGCCCTCTGCTTCACCTGCTGCCGCAAGAGTTTCGATCAGATGAAACACATAGGCTGGGCCGGAACCGGATACTGCGGTGACCGCATCCATCTGATGTTCGCCGTCAAGGCGCACCACTTGCCCGACAGCCTTCAAGAGGGCTTCGGCGAGGTCCATCTGCGCCGCGTTCGAATGGGCATTACCGCAAATCGCCGTGATCCCGCGTGAAATTGCAGCTGGCGTGTTGGGCATCGCGCGGATGATGGGTGTCTCGCTCCCGAGCATATTTTCGTATGTGGAAATCGGAGTGCCCGCAGCCACCGAAAGGAACAGGGTCTTGCCATTGCCCAAGGGGGCAAGCTCTGGCAGGGCCTCGCTCATCATCTGTGGCTTCACGGCGATCAGCACGATCGCCGGATCCACGGGGAGAGCAGTGTTCAGATTGAGCCCCTCAAGCCCCTTCAACCAGCCCGAGGGGTAGGGATCCTTGACCCAGACGGAACTCGCTGGCAGGCCTTGGCCCAACCAGCCTTCAAGCATCGCCGAACCCATCTTTCCACAACCCAGAAGCACCAATCCGCGCGCCTTCAGATCATCCATATTCATCACATCCCTCCCGAATATGGGCCGAGACTATGAAGAGCATTCCCAAGCGGCAATGGGAAATCCGAGCTTGCGCCTTTTTTCTTGCTGGAAATACCTCGGGGTGAGCGAGCTTGTCTCGCGAGGGGCAGCGCCCCTCTCCCGAAACCAACGCTTAGTCACGACAACAAAAAACGGCCCCGAAAGACCGAATTTTGCTGGGAGAACCGTATGTACCCTTTTGGTTATACCCGTCCGTCGCTGTTACGCGCGCCCATAGGCGTCTGCGATGGCGACCTGCATCGCCTGTTCAACACTGTGATCGGCCCAGCCCACCAACTGGAAGGCCGGATAGAAACGTTCTGCAGTCCCTACTGCTGTGGCGATCAGGTGGTCGATCTGATCTGGTGTGGCAATTCCACCCCCGGTCAGTGCCAGACCATAACGCCACACCATCAGGCGCTGTTCGTGCCAGTAGGCGAAGGCCCCTTTCCAGCACTGATCATTGATGCTGTTCAGCGCTTCGTAAATCTTCGGAAGTTTGTCTTCCGGCGGCTCCATCTCGAATGTGCAGATGAGCCGGAGCGTCTCGTCGTAATCAGACCAGGCCAAGGTGATCGAATAGGTCCGCCACTGTCCCTCAACTGCCATGGCAATCTGGTCATCTGCGACCCGGTCAAATTCCCATGCGTGGTGTTCGGCGATATATTCGACAATGTCGATCGGATGCATGTCTTCGGTTTCGAGATAGTGCTCGGTGGCAGCCATGGCGTACCCTTTCGCGGTTGAAACCCTGACACCCGTTGCCCCAAAAACGGTTCCTAGGATTTGTTGCCTGTACTAGGTGCGGCGGTCTGTGCGCCGTTTCCTTACTAGATATGGTGTCCCGTTTCAGTTAACCTGTAAAGAGGAACTTGTGAAATAACCTCACTTGTCCACAGAAATCTGTGGCTTCTCCACAGAGCGATGGCGGCTTGTCCACCGACGCGGCGGATTTTGCATTCAAACGCCGATCTGGTCGCCCTGTGCTTGACCTTGGCCGGGGAAACCCCCACTTTGCCGACAAGCAGAAACGGGTCCGTCAACGCCCGAACCAGAACCGGAGAGCCCCTTGGCCCGCACCGCCCCTTTTTCCCGATACGAATGGATGATCGCCTGGCGCTACCTGCGCGCTCGCCGCGCGGAAGGCGGGGTCAGCACGATGACCTGGATCAGTCTCATTGGCATCACTCTGGCGGTGGCCGCGCTGATCATCACGCTTGCGGTGCGCACCGGGTTCCGGGATGAGTTTGTCGACACAATCCTTGGCGCCAATTCTCACGTCACGGTCTACAAGCAAACTCATGTGAACGAGATCGGGCAGGTCACTCGTGAAATTCGCGACTTTGAAGGCTGGGCCAACCGCATCGCCAGAGTGCCGGGTGTGACCCGCACAGCCCCCCTGATCAAAGGGCAGGTCATGGCCAACAAGGGTCAGGCCAACGCGGGGGTTGAGGTCTTCGGAACTTTTTATGACGACCTCCTGACCATTCCGCGTATTGCCGAACCAGAAAGCCACATGGGTGACATCTCGCAGTTCGAGAAAGGCGTCGCCATCGGATCCGGGGTGGCTCAGGAACTGGGGGTGACCGCTGGGGATAAGATCAAGCTTATTTCCCCCAACGGGGTGAAAACCGCATTCGGCACCAGCCCGCGGGTGAATGTCTACGAGGTCACCTACATCTTCACCGCAGGTCGCTGGGACATCGACCGCACCCGCGTTTACCTGCCCTTTGAAGAGGCGCAGAGTTTCTTCAACCGCGAAGGCACAGCCGACGAGATCGAAGTGATGGTCGAAGACCCAGAAGGCGTCGATGACATGCTACTGCCGGTCATGGAGGCCGCTCAGGAACCCTCTACCACATGGACCTGGCGCGACCGCTCCGGCGCCTTCCTGCGGGCGCTTGATATGGAGGATAATGTGATGTTCATCATCCTTTCTGTTCTGGTGCTGATTGCCTCGATGAACATCACCTCGGGTCTGATCATGCTGGTTAAGAACAAGGGGCGCGACATTGGTATCCTGCGTACCATGGGCCTGACCGAAGGCGCGGTGCTGCGGATCTTTTTCCTCTGTGGCTCGCTGACCGGCGTGGTGGGCACCATCGCGGGCGTGATCCTCGGTTGTCTCTTTGCGATCAACATCGACAGCGTGTTTTCCTTCGTGAACTGGCTATCGGGCGGCGGCGTGTGGGATCCTTCGATCCGCGGCATCTATCGCCTGCCTGCCAAGCTGGAGTTCTGGGACGTGTTCTCAGCCGTTGCCCTGTCGCTGTCGCTGTCATTCATCGTCACACTCTTCCCCGCCCGCAAGGCGGCGCGGATGAACCCGGTGGAGGCGTTGCGTTATGAGTAATGAGATGAGTGATCCGGTTCTCGAACTGACCGGTCTGGAAAAGACCTTCAATCCTGATACCCCCGGTGAGATCCGCGTGCTGCGCGGGGCAGACCTAACCCTTGCCCGTGGCGAAGTGGTCGCCTTGGTTGCGCCTTCCGGCTCGGGCAAATCCACGCTCCTGCACATCGCGGGGCTGCTGGATGGGGCGGACGCCGGGCAGGTGAAAATCAATGGCCGCGATATGGGCGCGCAGTCTGACCGCCGCCGCACGGAGACCCGCCGCGACGAAGTCGGTTTTGTCTATCAGTTCCACCACCTGCTGCCAGAATTCACCGCGCTGGAAAACGTGGTATTGCCGCAACTGGCCGCTGGTGTGTCCGACCGTAAGGCCCGCGCACGGTCCGAAGAACTGCTCACCCGTGTGGGCATCGCCGACCGCGCCAGCCATCGCCCTGCCGAACTCTCTGGCGGCGAACAACAGCGCGTCGCCTTTTGTCGTGCGCTCGCTAACGGCCCCGCGATCCTTCTGGCCGATGAGCCCACCGGGAACCTTGATCCGACCACATCGGACACCGTGTTTGCGGCGCTGATGGAGCTGGTCCGCGACACCGGCCTGTCGGCACTCATCGCCACCCACAACCTTGAACTCGCCGCCCGGATGGATCGGGTGCTTAGGCTAGATGACGGGGTGATCACTAACGGTCTCTGACAAGCGCGTGAGCATCAGGGCCGGGTGATTGATCCATGCACTGGAGGTGATATGCCGGTTTCATGTTGACCCGTATCTTTCTTGCCCCCGCCCTTATGGCGGCGTTGTCCTTGCCCGCCCAAGCCGGTCCAATCAGCTTTGCCGACTGGAAGACCCACTGGTTTGCCGCGTGGTTCTCGCGCGTCGATTTTGATGGCTCTGCCAACCGGATGGTGGTGGACGCGGAGGGGTCGGTATCGATCACCTATAAACTCCTGCCGCCCTCAGACTGGGATGCGTCCAAAGCCTCATGGCGGTGGAACGTGGCGAAATCTGTCCCGCCGACCGACCTGACCCGGAAAGGCGGGGATGACCGCAACCTTGCGCTTTACTTCGCTTTCCTGCCCAAGGAAGAGGCAGAGCAAGCGGGGCGGCAGAGTATCCGTAGACTGCTGAAAAACCCCAATGGCCGCGTGCTGGTCTACGTGCACGGCGGCGCGCATAAACGCGGAGAGGTGCTGGCCTCACCCTACCTCGGCGCACGTGGCAAAACATTGGTCCTGCGCCCGTCCGGCGAGGGCAGTTCCACCGAGAGCATCAACCTCGCCGCCGACTACAAGCGCGCTTTTGGTACGGAACCGGGAGCCTTGGTGGCACTCGCCCTGTCGGCGGATAGTGATGATACGGACGCGCAGATGATGGGCGTAATTGAAGGGCTGTTGCTGGAGTGATTTGCCGAGGGTGATCACCCTCCTTGCAAAAAATGTTCCGTCCGGTCGAAGGCCGGACAGCGCCCGACCCTCCCCACGGGAGGGCGCACTTGCGACGTTTCGATATGCTGAATTGGTGTGGGTGGGGGGAGTAAGTGCCCTACAAGCCGATCCATGCGCCCACCCAGGGTCGGGCGCTGTCCTCGTCATTGAACTTCGGGGTCGCACCAGACCAACTTTGGTTGACCGGGGCCTATTTCAAAGCGCTGGGAACGTTTCTGATTTCGGATATTGAACGTAGTTACTTCCAGAACATAAGTCTTGGATACATCCAGTTGGCGTCCGTCTTTGTTATTCAGTGAAATCTCGAACTCTGAGTTTTGGTCCAAGTAAGGTATTCCATTTCTTGGGACTTCAAGTTCATCATTGTCAGCAAGGACAATGAGCCCTTCAGTGCAAGCAGCTCCAATATTTTTCAAGTGATAGCGGTATTGACGTTTCCCGCCCGAGCTAATGGATCCTCCACCTCGAAGCTGAACAAAAGGTAAATCTTTTGAGATGCTTACCTTTGTTTGTTCTTCTCGCACTTGGATGTCGAGTTTCAGTTGCTGTTCAGTGATGCCGACCATCGCTTTTTGCTGCTCGACAGAACTCTTTAGTTCATCCGCCTGAAGCTTCAGTGCATTGACACTGTTTCGAAGCTCTTCACCTTGCTGCAGGAAACCCAAGACAATCCAGAAGATAGCAAGCGGCCCAAATGCCCCAGCTAGAAAATCACCGATTTCGTTAAGCCCAAGTGGCTTGAGTTCAATCGCACCGAAGTATGCCGCCACTGGCAATCCGCCAACCAAAACAATCAGATACAGTAAGGTGGCACGGAGGCCCCACTTCTCCAATCGTTTGGGGCGTTGTTCGTCATACATCCAAATCCCCAGCGAACTTGGCGTTCTCCTGAATATACTGGAACCGCAGCTCGGGTTTCTTGCCCATCAGCTGTTCAACCAACGTTGCGGTCTCACCCGGTTCGTCCTCGTCGATGGTCACGCGGATGAGCGTCCGGCTGTCCGGGTCCATCGTCGTTTCTTTCAGGTCCTTCGCGTCCATTTCGCCCAGACCCTTGAAGCGCGAGACGTCGATCTTGCCTTTGCCGCCAAGACCCTTCTCCAGCCATTCGTCGCGCTCGACCTCGTCGATGCAGTAAACCCGCTTGGCCCCTTGGGTCAGGCGGAACAGAGGGGGGCAGGCCAGATACAGGTGCCCCGTGTCGATCATCGGGCGCATCTGCGTGAAGAAGAACGTCATGAGCAAGGCCGCGATGTGCGCCCCGTCCACATCAGCGTCGGTCATGATGATGATCTTGTCATAGCGCAGATCGTCCACGTTGAACCGCGTGCCCAACCCGACGCCAAGCGCTTGTGTCAGGTCGCTGATTTCCGCGTTGGTGCCGAGTTTCGATGACGCTGCGCCCAGCACGTTCAGGATCTTGCCGCGCAGGGGCAACAGCGCCTGTGTCTTGCGGTTGCGCGCCATCTTGGCAGAGCCACCGGCCGAGTCGCCCTCGACAATAAACAGCTCGGTCCCGTCGCGGTTGGTGGCGGAACAATCCACCAGCTTGCCGGGCAGGCGCAGTTTCTTGGTCGCGCTCTTTCGTTGGGTTTCTTTTTCCTGACGACGACGCAGACGTTCCTCGGCCCGCAGCACAAGGAAATCAAGGATCGCACCCGCGGATTTCGTATCCGCCGCCAGCCAATTGTCGAAATGGTCGCGTACGGATTGTTCAACCATCTTGGCCGCGGCCTCGGTCGACAGGCGGTCTTTGGTCTGGCCGACAAAAGCCGGGTCGGCGATGAAGCAGCTGACCAGCGCGCAGCCCCCGGTCAAGAGGTCGTCACGGGTGATATTGGAGGCCTTCTTGTTGCCGACAAGCTCGCCATAAGCCTTGATCCCCTTGAGGATCGCGGCCCAGAACCCGGTCACATGGGTGCCACCTTCGGGGGTGGGCACGGTGTTACAATAGGACTGGATGTAGCCATCGCGCGAGGGCGTCCAGTTGATCGCCCATTCCACGTAGCCCGCTTGACCGAACTTCTCGCGAAACTCCACCTTGCCGGCAAAAGGCGCCTCGGCGTAGACCGATGCCTTACCCAGCGTTTCCTTGAGGTAGTCAGCCAGACCACCGGGGAAGTGGAAACTGGCTTCGGTCGGCGTTTCGCCGTCGTCGATATGAGACTTCCAGCGGATTTCAACGCCCGAGAAGAGATAGGCTTTGGAGCGCGCCAGTGTGAACAGGCGCTTGGGTTTGAAGCGGTGCTTGCCAAAGATCTCTTCATCCGCATGGAAAGTGACCTCGGTGCCGCGCCGGTTGGGGGCAGCACCCACTTTCTCGACACCACCCAAAGGCAAGCCACGAGAGAAGCGCTGTTCAAACAGTTCCTTGTTCTTGGCGACCTTCACCACCATTGAATCCGACAGAGCGTTTACCACCGAAGAGCCAACCCCATGCAGACCGCCCGAGGTCTGATAGGCCTTGCCGGAAAACTTACCGCCCGCGTGCAGCGTACAGAGGATCACCTCCAGCGCAGATTTGTCGGGAAACTTGGGATGCGGATCAATCGGAATTCCGCGTCCATTGTCACGCACCGTCACCGCATAATCGGCGTGCAGTTCGATCTCGATCCGGTTGGCGTGCCCCGCCACCGCTTCGTCCATCGAGTTGTCGAGGATCTCAGCCACCATGTGATGCAACGCACGTTCATCCGTGCCGCCGATATACATGCCTGGCCGTTGACGTACGGGCTCTAGCCCCTCCAGCACCTCAATCGAGGATGCGTCATAGGTGTCTTGGTTTTGCCCGGGGCTGTGCTCGGCCAGAAGGTCTTCGCTCATGTATGTGCCGCCTTGAAATACTGTACTGCTCGTTGGTCCTGCATTATGGCCGAGGCGCGCGGCAGGGGGAAGCCCCCGCAGCGAAATAGCTGTGTATTAATTGATCTGGGCGGGGGCAGCCCCCCTTTCTTCTTGTGTTGTAAGTGGTTCTGATTGAGGGTGGGGTAAAACATGAACAAATTTCTGGTGGAGAGGGTGCGATGAGTGAAGGGTTCAGTCTGAAAGATCAATTGATCCACGCCGGAAAGATCGAGCTGCTGGCCAGCTGGCTAAGTGGTGTATCTCCTGAATTTGATGGGGCTGCCTTTCAATCACAGATCATGGCACGCCTGCCGGATCTGGAGCTCAAGGCGCGGATCCTCTGGATTGCGGAGGTGCTGGAAGAACATCTGCCGAGAGATTTCCCAGCTGCGGCCAAGATGATTCACAAGGCCCTTCCGGCAGAGCTTGACCCGGCCAACACCGATGACGACTTTGGCGATTTCATCATTGATCCGTTTGGGCAGTATGTGGCGCGAAACGGGTTGGAAGATCTCGAAACATCTTTACCCCTTTTGCACGCTCTTACCCGTCGGTTTTCAATGGAGTTCGCGATCCGCCCGTTCCTAATCCATCAAAAGGCGCGGATGCAGGAGGTGCTTTTGCTCTGGGCAGGGGATGAGAACTATCACGTCCGCAGACTGGCCAGCGAAGGGTGCCGTCCGAACCTGCCGTGGGGCGAGCGTATTCGTTGGGACGTGGCGGACACAATCCCGGTGCTGGATCTGCTGCACACGGACCCGACCCGCTATGTGACGCGCTCGGTTGCGAACCACCTCAATGACATTGCGAAATCTGATCCGGGTCTGGTGGTGACAACTTTGTCGCGTTGGCGCGACATGGGGCGACAAAACCCGAAAGAGCTGGATTGGATGACGCGCCATGCCTGCCGTACATTGGTGAAGCAGGGGAACCCTGCCGCGCTGGAACTGTTGGGGTATCGGCCTGATGCACAGGTGACCGCCAGCAATATCACTCTGACGCCCGCAAATGGACACGTTGCAATCGACAGCGCGCTGGAGTTTTCGTTTGATCTGACTGCCAAGCGGGACGAACTACTGATTGTCGACTATGTCATTCGTTTTCAGCGCGCAGGTGGCAAGATCGGCGAGAAGGTGTTCAAGCTGAAAAACGTCACATTGAAGGCCGGGCGGACTATGCACCTGACGAAATCACACAGGTTCAAGGGCAATGCCACGACGTTTCGGCTTTACCCCGGTGCGCACCATCTGACCGTGCAGGTCAATGGGCGGCCATTGGCTGAGGTTGCGTTTTCCTTGGTCTGATCGGCTCTGGACTGTTGACGTTGCGGGAGGATGCGGCGGAATGATGATATTGGGATTGAGTTGACGTAGCGTAAGCTGGTATGCGTCTGCTCGTATCACCCAAGACCATCCCAAGGAGAGCTGCCTGTGACTTCGAACCTCGACCCCAAGGATTGGGCTGCATTTCGATCGCAGGCGCATAATCTGTTGGATCGCTGCATCACCCAGATCGCCGAAGCTCAGCAGCACCCGTGGCAATCCCCTCCCGAGGACGCCGCCGAGCGATATGCAATTGGGCGTCACCAGAGCGAAGGCAATGAGCTTTCGGCGCGCATCGACGAAGATGTATTGCCATATCACGGTGGAAACACGCATCCGCGCTTTTGGGGGTGGGTGCAGGGTACGGGACTTGCGTCGGACCTGATTGCTGGCATGGTCGGAGCGACCATTAATACCAACGGTGGCGGGCGCAATCACGGGGCCAATGAAATGGAACGCGCAGTGATTGACTGGACCCGGGTCAAGATGGGTTTCCCCGAAGGGGCGAGCGGAATCATGGTGGCGGGCACGTCGCAGGCCACGGTGATCGCGCTTCAATGCGCTCGGTTGCGCGCCCAAGGCACAGTGCGATCAGAAGGCACACAGGCGGGCTTCACCTGCTATGCGGCGGATGGGGTGCATAATGCCACCCGCAAGGCGATCGAACTTTTGGGGATTGGTCATAATGCTCTGCGTCTGATCCCGTCGTCGGACGGGCAGATGGGTGCGTCAGCTCTGCGCGAGCAGATCCGCAAAGACCGCGCCAATGGGCTCTGCCCCATGGCCATCGTCGGCACCGCGGGATCGGTTGATCTGGGGGGATTTGATGATCTGAATGCGCTTGCAGATATCGCCAGTGAAGAAAATGTCTGGCTGCATGTGGATGGTGCGTTCGGCGCATGGACCCGTATTGCTGACGCCCCTTGGCGCAGCCTGTCCGATGGGATCGAACGCGCCGACAGTATTGCCCTCGATTTTCACAAATGGATGTATGTGAACTATGATTGCGGACTTGCCCTGATCCGGGACGAGGCCGAACATCGTGCCGCTTTTGCCGCCCGCCCGGCCTATTTGCAGGGCGCTGATCAGGGGCTTGCCGGCGGGGATCCATGGTTTTGCGACTATGGCATCGATCTTTCCCGCGGCAACCGCGCGCTCAAGGTCTGGTGCGCGCTTGAAATGTTCGGAGAAGAGGCCTTCAGCGAGGCCATCACCCGCAACTGCGAACTGGCCCGCCTGATGGGGCAAGAGGTGATCTCACGTGGTATGGCGCTGCTGTCTCCGGTCACGTCGAATATCTGTGTGTTCAGCGCTGACCCAGACCAAACCCCCGAAGCCCAATCAGCCCTGAACAGCAAGATCGCACTGGATCTTCAGCTCAGCGGTGAGGCGGTATTCTCGACCACGGATGTGAACGGCATCACCTGCCTGCGCGCCGCCATCGTCAATCATCGCAGCACCAAGGAAGATGTCATTGCCGCCCTCGATGCGGTTGTTCAGGCGAAAGGATCGACGGGGTAGGTGACACCGGCCAGATAGAGCCCTTCCGGCGGGCAGACCGGGCCACAGGCGGCGCGATCGCGGGCGTCAAGTGCGCGGGTTACATCTTCTGGCGACCATGCCCCGGCACCAACCCGTTCCAGCGTGCCCACAAAAGATCGCACCTGATTGTGCAGGAAGGATCGTGCGCGCACATTGAACTGGTATTCCACTTCATTTGCGCGCCGCACCTCTTCCACCCGCAACTCATCCAGCGTTTTCACCGGGCTTTCCGCCTGACAGATGGACGACCGGAACGTGGTGAAATCATGCAGCCCAATGAGCTGGTCAGCCCCCGCCTGCATCGCCGCAGCATCCAGCTCTTGCTTCACATGCCAAGCCAGACCGCGATCATGGGTCAGAGGCGCGCGCCGTGAGATCAGTCGGAACAGATACCGCCGCTCGGTCGCAGAAAACCGGGCGTGAAATTCTTCATCCACTAGGGCGCAGTCGACGATCGCTACCCGCGCCTCCTTGAGGTGATAATTCAGGGCCTCCGACAGGCGAAACGGCGCCCAGTCCTTCTCCATGTCGCAATGAGCCACCTGACCCAACCCATGAACCCCCGCATCGGTTCGGCCTGCTGCTGCAATTGTATGCGCGCGCGGCTCAAGCTTGGCCAAAGCCGTTTCAATCGCCCCCTGTACCGAGGGCTGATCCTTCTGGCGCTGCCATCCGGCATATCCCGCGCCATGATATTCGACTTTCAACGCAAATCTGGGCATGGCACCGCATAGCGCTCACAACCCGATCCGACAAGCCCGCTGCCGCCTTCCTCTTGCCAAAAACATCCCGGGGTTCGAGGGTTTTTGGGAAACGATCCAGTGGATTGTTTCATCCGAAGAACGGGCGGAGCCCCCAGCCACGGGGAGGTAGAACACAAAGCTCCCCCCTAGCGAAACCCCGCCCGCCCCCCTATCTTCCCATTGAACAATAAGGAGAACACCGTGGGGCTTGGCGATCTGGCAGACAGCATTACCCGCCAAATCGAGGCAATGGGCGATGCCACATCCGAGGCACTGTTTGAACCGGTGATCCGCCTCGGCGTGACAGGGTTGTCGCGGGCGGGCAAGACCGTGTTCATCACCTCCCTCGTTGCCAACCTGATGAATCGCGGGCGGATGCACGGGCTGACCGCTACTGCCGAAGGTCGCGTGCAGACCGCGTTCCTGCAACCCCAGCCCGATGATCTTGTGCCGCGCTTTGACTATGAGAGCCACCTTGCGGCAATGACCGGGCAAAACCCCCATTGGCCCGCATCGACCCGCGCAATCTCCGAACTGCGCCTTTCTTTCCGCATCCAACCATCCGGGCTGTTGGGCGGACTGCGTGGCCCGCGCACTGTGCATCTGGATATTGTTGACTACCCCGGCGAATGGCTGCTCGATCTGGCGCTGCTTGATCAAAGTTTCGCCGATTGGTCCGCCGACGCGCTGGACCGTATTGCCAACCGCCCGCAGGCAGAAACATTTCTGACGCAGGTGGACGGGATTGATCCAGCAGAGAAACTGGATGAACCAATTGCACAGGGCCTTGCCTCGGATTTTGCTGCTTACCTCAAATCTGCCCGCGAAAGTGGTTATTCCGACTGCACACCGGGCCGGTTCCTGCTCCCCGGTGATATGGAAGGGTCCCCAGCGCTGACATTTGCGCCGTTGCCAAAACTCGCAAAACCAACGCGGGGATCGCTTTATCGCGAGTTTGAACGGCGGTTCGAGGCTTATAAATCCCGCGTGGTGAAACCGTTCTTTCGCGATCACTTTTCCCGCATCGACCGTCAGGTGGTGCTGGTGGATGTGTTGGGGGCGATCCATGCGGGGCCTGCCGCCCTTGAGGATCTACGCCGGGCGATGGCTGAGATCCTCGCCGCCTTTCGTCCCGGCGCCAATGCGTTCCTGTCGCAACTCTTTTTAGGAAAGCGGGTGGAGCGTATTCTCTTTGCCGCAACCAAGGCTGATCACCTGCATCATTCTCAGCATCCGCAGCTGACCGCTATCACCGAAGCGCTGTTGCGCGAGGCCAAGGATCGCGCCGATTTTGCCGGGGCCAAGACCGCCGCCATGTCAATCGCAGCCCTGCGCACCACGGTGGAAGAACGGATCGAACATCAGGGCAAGCCGCTGGATTGCGTGCGTGGGCGTCTGCTTGAGACAGGCAAGTCAGCGGCCTTCTATCCCGGCGCTTTGCCCGAAGATCCGGCGCGGCTTTTGTCGCCCGCGCGTAATGGCGAAGAGGCTTGGCTTGATGCCGACTATCAGATCATGCGCTTTGCACCTGCAGATCTTTTGCTCAAACCCGGTGAAGGACCGCCGCATATCCGGCTCGACAAGGCGGTGGAATTTCTAATCGGGGACCGGCTATGAACATTGTCCCCGCAACCCGCGAGGATGTGCTTGGCGTTGCCAATATCCTCAGCCAGTGGAACGCGGCGACCCCGTGGATGCCACGGCTACATAGTCGAGCATCCGAAAAGTATTTCGCGCGGATGCTAGTAGAGCGGAGTTGGGTTCACGTCGCGCGTCACGATGGGCGCGTTTTGGGATTTCTCGCCCGAGATAATACGATGATCCACGCGCTTTACCTTTCGCCTGCCGCACGCGGGAACGGCATTGGTAAGGCACTTTTGGATCATGCGAAAACCGCAAGCGGCACACTAGTCCTTTACACGTTTGTGGCAAATGAAGCGGCGCAACGGTTTTACCTGCGCGAAGGGTTTATCGAGGTGGCCCGCACAGGTGGTCAGGGCAATGACGAAGGATTGCCGGACATCCGCTATGAATGGAGAAATTCACCATGAGTGATACCCCAAAATCGACGGGACCGGTGTTGATCGAATTGGAAGGCACCCCGGATTTGACCCCGGCTGATGTCCCACCAGTGCCAGAAGTGCCCGCAGGCAAAGAGGACCCAAGCGGTGCCGCGATGCAGATGGTCGCTTCGTTGACCGGTCGCAAACCCTCGCGTCTCGGGCGTTGGTTCTGGTCACTTTTACTGGCGCTCATGGGGTTCGCGTTATCGGTTGCTGCCTATGATTTTGTAACCGGGCTGATCGACCGGAATGCATGGCTGGGCATGGTGGCTCTTGGGCTGCTTGCGGCGTTTCTTCTGGTGGCGGCTGTTGTGTTGCTCAAAGAGATGCTGGCTCTGGTGCGGCTACGCCGAGTGGATCGGCTGCAGCATATGGTGGGGCAGGCCGTGGCTCATGAGGATCTGGGCGAGGCGCGCGTTGCAGTGGCGCAGCTCACTCGGTTCTATCGTGGGCGGGACGAGTTGAAATGGGGGCTGACGCGGTTGGAAGAAAAACAAGCCGATGCCTTCGATGCGGACGCGCTGATCGGGTTGACTGAGGCCGAAGTGATGGCCCCGCTGGATCAAGCCGCCCTGCGCGAGGTTGAAGCCGCGAGCCGTCAGGTCGCCACGGTCACGGCGATCATTCCCGTGGCTTTGGCAGATGTGGTGGCGGCGCTGACCGGAAACATCCGCATGATCCGCCGGGTGGCTGAGATTTACGGAGGGCGCGCGGGGACCCTCGGAAGTTGGCGATTGTTGCGGGCCGTGATGACACATCTGGTGGCCACAGGCGCAGTTGCGGTTGGAGATGACCTGATTGGATCTCTTGCCGGGGGAGGTCTCTTGTCCAAACTGTCGCGTCGCTTTGGTGAGGGCGTTGTGAACGGCGCACTGACAGCCCGTGTTGGCGTGGCCGCAATCGAAGTCTGTCGCCCCTTGCCATTTGTCACGCAAAAACGCCCCTCGGTCTCGGGGATCGTCAAACGGGCCCTGACCGGGCTGTTCAACTCTGGCCGCTGAGCAGCGTTGAAAGGTCGGACATTCCTTAATGGCTTTTCTGAAAACCGCTCGCTAGGGTGGGATCGATTTCAAGGAGTTCGTTATGGAAGCACTTTTGGGTTTGATCGCATTGCTTTACGGATTGGGTCTGCCCGTTGGCGTGATCTATCTGCTGGTGAAAACCGGTCGGCTTGGGCGTGAAAATACCGATCTTGCAAGACGAATCCATCAGGCCGAACAGCGGTTACAGACGATGCACCGCGATGCTCCGGCAGAGGCGCAAACTGCACCGGTCTCTGAGCAAGAACCAGAAGCTGCGGCGCGACCCCCTTTCAAAGAACCGGAAGTATCAGAGCCGAAACCCACTTCCGCAGCCGCAGATCCATGGGCGAGCAAGCAGGCGGAACCTCCGACACGAGCAGCGACGACAGATCGGTCGCGTCCCGCTGCGGCAAACGGGTCGACATCTGCGCGAGGACGACCCGCCGCCCCTGCCGAACCCTCCGCTTTTAATCGTTGGACGGGACAGCTTGGCAGCTGGCTTGTGCAGAACTGGGTTTATGCCGTGGCCGCCGTGTCGCTTGCGCTGGCGGGGATCTTTCTGGTGCAATACGGCATCGAAAACGGCCTGTTGCCGCCGACGGCCCGTGTGCTTGCTGCCCTTGCCTTTGGTGCGGCCCTGATCGGTGCCGGAGAATATCTGCGCAAGCGTTGGGGCGATGGTGAGGACAGCCCGGTTGCCTTCCTGCCCTCGGTCTTCTCGGGTGCGGGGATCATTTCTCTTTTTGCCGGGGTTCTCTCGGCACGCCATCTGTACGACCTGATTGGACCCACCACCACCTTTGCCGGACTACTGGCCGTGGCAGCCGGGGCAATTTTGCTCGGTTGGTTGACCGGGCCGCTGTTGTCCGCACTGGGAATTGTCGGAGCTTTCCTGACCCCGTTTTTGCTGGGGGGCAGCGGAGATGCCTCGCCTTTTGTTGCCTATCTGGGCATTGTCACGCTGGTCGGGCTGGCGATTGACACCTATCGCCGCTGGCACTGGCTGTCGGTTCTGTCGCTGGCACTGGGATATAGTCTGATCGTGCCACTGGCCTTTGCCGATGTGGATCCCGAATGGGTGATCGGATTTGCGCTGGTCATGCCTTTTGCCGCCATCATCACAATGACATGGCGCCTGATTCCACAATTGCCGGGTAAGCCGGTGTTGGCCACGCTCACACGCAATCCTCTTTATTCCAAATGGCCCCGCCGGATGCTCTTGCTGCAGGCCATGATGGCGGGCAGTACGATCTGGCTTGTATTGACGGCACAGGCGGGGACCGCTGAGTTCTGGTTGTCGACCTTCGCACTCGTGATACTTGCAGGTGGCATCGCCATCTGGGGGCGTGGCAGTGCGGCGATGGAAGACCTGCCGATCTTCCCCGCGCTGGGCACAATCGCACTTGTCTGGCTTGAGCCAATGCTGGGGCACAACGTCTATCGGGACTTCATCGCGCCGGTGGCCGAAGGGACTGAAGAAGGCTTGCGCTGGGCCCCAATCATGCTGGTGGCATTGTCTGCCCTGCTTGGATTGGTTGCCGCTTGGCGCAGCCTCACATCTGCCTTCCATCCGCGGGTTTGGGCCTTTGCCGCGGCAGTCCTTGCGCCCGCCATGCTGACCTCGCTTGAGGTCGCCTGGTCCCCCGCGTCGATCATCGGAGATTTTCCGTGGGCGCTCACGGCAATTGCACTGGCTGGCCTGATGGTCCTGAAACTTGAGCGATTTGCACGCGCCGGAGATGAGGACAAGATGCGCCTGTCGCTGGTGCTGATTTCCGCGCTCGGCTTGATAAGTTTTGCCATGATGTTGCTTCTGTCGCCTTCTGCGCTGACTGTGGCTCTGGCCTTCACGGTGTTGGCGGCGGTAGAGATTGACCGGCGCTTTGACCTGCCTTTGCTGGAATGGTTTGCGGTGATTGGTGCGATCCTTGTTTCGGCCCGCCTGGTGATCCATCCCGGTCTATTTTGGGCGGATAACGCCCCGATTGGCCAAGTGTCTTTCGCTTTTGTGGGATCCATCTTGCCGCTGGCAGGTGCCTGGTATTTGGCGCGGCAGCGCGACCGGATCAAAGCACTGGTCACTTTGGAAAGCGCGGCCCTGTCATTGACAGCCATCTTTGCGGCGGTCCTTCTGGATCGTTGGATCGAAATGGTGACAGGTGACAGAGGAGAGCGGCATTGGGGAACCGGCCTGAATGCGCTGATCTGGCTCGTCGCCGCGAGCGTGCAGGCGTGGCGTCTGCAGCTGGGCGGACGTTTGGCCAAGATGCGTATGGTGCTCGGCGGGATCTATGCTGTGCTGGCCATCGGCTATTTGGCACGTGGGTTGAGCGAGGATAATCCATTCCTCAGCAACAGCGAAGTGATCCATGGCTGGCCGGTCCTCAGCACCCTCACGGTGGCCTATGCCCTTCCGGCGATTTTGATGCTGTTGGTCACGCGGTTCATGCCACATCTGCCGCGTCAGTTTGGTCTTGGTCTCCTGGTGGCCGGAGTTGGGCTTTTGATCTTCTGGGTCGTGGCCGAGATTGCCCATTTCTGGCGTGGCCCGGTGTTGCCCGACATGCCTATGCGCCAGCCAGAGCTTTACACTTATACCGTTGCAATGCTGATGGCAGGGGCAGGGTTGTTGTATCAGGCGATTGCACGTCAATCCGACCTTCTGCGCCGGGGTGCGATGGGGGTCATCGCCCTGACCGTGGCCAAGGTGTTCCTCGTGGATATCTCGGGGTTGGATGGGTTGATGCGCGTGTTCTCGTTCCTTGCCCTTGGCCTGTCACTCGCGGGATTGGCCTGGCTCAATCGCTGGGCGTCGATGCAAGGTAAAGAGATACAGGACAAAGAGAGGGCGGAATGATCCGCGTCCTTGTGCTTGGGGCTTATGGTCTGATCGGAGCCGGGATCACGCGGCACTTGATTTCGCAGGAATATGAGGTGGTTGGTCTGGGACGCGAGGCAGCTACGGCCCACCGCCTCTTTCCCGATCTGGAATGGAGAATTGTCGATCTGCGAGAGCTGACCGACCCTGCTGCATGGGTGCCGGTTCTGGACGGTATTGATGCAGTTGTGAATTGCGCCGGGGCTTTGCAGGACGGGGCCGAGGATGACCTGTCAGCTGTTCATCACCTGATGCCAGCCGCACTTGGTGAGGCCGCTGCTGAACGCAAATTGCCCGTGGTGCAAATCTCCGCCGTAGGCGTGGCCCCTGATGCGAGCACCGCATTTTTCCGCACGAAAGCTGAAGGTGACGCGGCCCTTTTGACATCGGGAACTCCGGTCTGGATCCTGCGCCCCGGATTGGTGATCTCGCAGCAGGCCTATGGCGGCACCGCTCTGATCCGCATGTTGGCGGCCGTACCCTTGGTGCAACCATTGGCTTTGGGGAAGACCCCTGTGCAATGTGTCGGCATCGCAGATCTCGCGCATGCGGTTGATCGCGCCTTGAAGGGTGAGTTGCCGACGGGCACCCCAATTGACCTCGTTGAAGAACAGCCCCGGCCTCTGCGAGAGGTGATTGCCTTGCACCGCCGATGGCTGGGTTTTGCGCCGGCCCGGCTTTACCTCCCCCTGCCACGGATCTTGTTGCCGATATTGGGATGGGTCGCAGATGGGTTGGGACGTCTTGGATGGCGATCACCATTGCGCAGCACGGCGCTTGAAGTGATGAAAACCGGGGTTGCGGGAGATCCGGTGCCATATCGCAGGGCAGGAGGGCAAATCGCGTCCCTGGAGCAGCAACTGACCGCGACACCGGTTGGGACCGAGCATCGGCTGCAAGCGCGTTTGTCACTGCTCATGCCGCTGGTGCTGATGGGGCTGTCGCTTTTTTGGATCCTGTCGGGTGTGGTCGGGGTGGTGTCGCTGTCAATGGCTGCAGAGGTATTGGTCGAGGCTGGATGGTCGCTATTTGCGGCCAAAGCTACGGTTTTGTTTTGGTCCGCAATCGACATCGCCATTGGGCTGGCAGTCCTTTGGCGCGCCCATGCCGCACGCGCCTGTTGGGCGATGATTGTCGTCAGTCTAGTTTACCTTATCTCGGCCAGTGCTCTGGCACCTTCTCTGTGGCTGGATCCGCTGGGAGCGCTGGTCAAAGTGATCCCCGTGATCCTGTCGGCGCTGCTTTTGCGCATGTTGCTGGAGAACCGGTGATGGACTGGCTGATCTTTTTGCGCTGGGCGCATATTCTTGGGGCCGCGGTCCTGATGGGCACCGGGGCCGGGATTGCGTTTTTCATGGTGATGGCGCAACGCTCCCGCGATCCGGCACTGATAGCCCATGTGGCCGGCAGTGTGGTCGTGGCTGACACGCTTTTCACGGCCACCGCTGCTGTAATCCAGCCGATCACTGGCACGCTTTTGGCATGGGAGATGGGGTGGAGCCTGACCGAGCCTTGGTTGCTTGCCGGGATTGGGCTTTACCTGTTTGTGGGTCTGTTCTGGCTGCCCGTGGTCCGGATCCAGATCCGCCTGCGGGATCTGGCGCGACAGGCCGCGCAGACGAATACTCCATTGCCCGATCGCTATCACCAGCTTTATCGTATCTGGTTCGCCTTCGGCTGGCCTGCGTTTCTTGCGATGTTGATGATCTTTTGGGTGATGATCGCGCGGCCCGAGTTGTGGTGAGCCTTGAAGGGGCGTTGCGCCTCGGCCTTACGGCCTCACCCCAAGGTATTTATGGCAAGAAAAAGCAGAATATCAGGAGAGGCTGGGGGCTTTGGTTGCAGGCCGGTGCAGGTCTTCAACACCCAGTCGCAAGCCGCGTCCGATCCTATGGGCGAGGGCAATCCAGGGGCGGGCGGTTTGGGGGGGCAGAATTTCTGAAACCACCTCTTCGAAGAGCGCAAGCCAGGGGTCGAAATGCTCTGAAAAGACATTTCCTGCCTGCATATGTGCGCGCATCGGGTTGCCGTCATAGCCGGGCTCGCGCAGGATGGCCCCGCGCCAGAAACGTGCGATCAATGCGATGTGTTTGTCCCATTCCGCGTCTGTTTCCCCCACATGCCCGTTGAAGATCGGACCAAGTTCGGGGTGCTGGCGGATGCGGGAGTAGAATGTGTTCAGCACGCGGTCGATCTCATCACCTGAGATGTCAAAAAGCTGCATTGGATTGGGATGGGTCATATCTCGCCTCGTTATTCCGAGAGAAATAGTCGGAAAGAGGGGCGTTGCCAAGAGGGTGGATCAGGGCAATTCAGCGCAGCCCAACTGCGTTCTCTCCAGCCATCATGGCTTTACGCCACGCGCACGCGGGCCTATAACGCCCCCATGATGCGACATATGCCCATCATTATTATTCGAATTACATACCCGGCGCTCCTTGCTTGAGACGCCGGGACAAGGCGTATGGACCAGCCGCGCCGCTCCTTCCCAAACATCCAGAAGTTTCCGAAAAGGACCGGACACATGTGTGCCGACACACCTGAATACAAAGACACGCTGAATCTTCCCGTAACTGATTTCCCGATGCGCGCGGGACTGCCCAAGCGTGAGCCGGGCTGGTTGGAGCACTGGAACAAGATCGGTATCTATGATCGCCTGCGTGAGAAGGGCAAAGCCGAGGGGCGCGAACCGTTTGTGCTGCATGATGGGCCCCCCTATGCCAACGGCCACCTGCATATTGGCCACGCGCTGAACAAGATCCTCAAGGACATGATCGTGCGTTCGCATCAGATGATGGGTCACGATGCGCGTTATGTGCCCGGCTGGGACTGCCACGGTCTGCCCATCGAATGGAAGATCGAGGAGCAATACCGAAAGAAGGGCCGCGACAAGGACGAGGTCGACGTGGTCGACTTCCGTCAGGAATGCCGCAAGTTTGCCGAAGGTTGGATCGACATCCAACGCGAGGAATTCAAGCGTCTGGGCATCACCGGCAATTGGGCTGATCCCTATCTGACCATGAATTTCCATGCAGAAGCGGTGATTGCCGAGGAATTCATGAAGTTCCTGATGAATGGCACGCTCTATCAGGGGTCCAAACCCGTGATGTGGTCGGCGGTTGAGAAAACCGCGCTGGCCGAAGCCGAGATCGAATATCACGACCACAAGTCGCACACGATCTGGGTGCCGTTCTCGTTTGCGAACGCCGAAGGTGATCTGGCTGAGGCACGCGTTGTCATCTGGACCACCACCCCTTGGACCATCCCGTCGAACAAGGCTGTGGCCTATAATGACAAGATTGCCTATGGGCTTTATCGTGTTGACGCGACCGAGGAAGAAAGCTGGACCAAACCGGGCGACCTCTATCTTTTTGCGGATGCACTGGCCGAGGATGCGCTGGGCAAATCCCGCGTGACCGAGTTCACCCGTGTGCGTGATGTAGAGGCGAGCGAGTTTGCTGGTCTGATCCTCAAACACCCGTTCCACGGCGTGGATGATGCTGAAGGCTATTGGGACTACGATGTGCCGATGATCGACGGTGATCATGTGACCGACGACGCTGGTACGGGATTTGTGCACACCGCGCCCAGCCACGGTGCCGACGACTATGAAGCTTTCGTCAAACGCAACTGGATCGACCGCATGACCCACAATGTGGGTGAGGAATCTGAGTTCTTGCCCCATGTGCCGTTCTTTGCAGGCCTTCAGGTCTTTGACCGCAAAGGCAAGGAAGGCAAAGCCAACAACGCTGTGATCTCGAAGCTGGTTGAGGCGGGCGGTATCATTGCGCGTGGCCGCGTGACCCACTCTTATCCGCATTCGTGGCGCTCGAAAGCGCCGGTGATCTTCCGCAACACCCCGCAGTGGTTTGCATCTGTGGACCGTGAAGTGGGTGACGGGCAAGACGAGATGGGCACCACCATTCGTGCGCGCGCGCTGAATTCGATCGACAAGCTGGTGAAATGGTGGCCGCAGGCCGGTCGCAACCGTCTTTATTCGATGATCGAAGCGCGCCCGGATTGGGTGCTGTCACGCCAACGCGCCTGGGGTGTACCGCTGACGTGCTTCGTCAAGAAAGGCGCGCTGCCGACGGACGCCGATTTCCTTCTGCGTGATGACGCTGTGAATGCCCGTATTTCCGCGGCCTTCGAGGCCGAGGGTGCGGACGCTTGGTACAAGCAGGGGGCTAAAGAACTGTTCATCGGTGACGCCGCCAACCCAGAGGATTACGAGCAGGTGTTTGACGTGCTTGACGTGTGGTTCGACAGTGGTTCCACCCACTCTTTTGTGCTGCGTGACCGCGAAGATGGCACCGAAGATGGGATTGCGGATGTCTACCTCGAAGGCACCGACCAACACCGCGGTTGGTTCCACTCATCGCTTCTGCAGGCCTGCGGCACCAAGGGGCGTGCGCCTTACAAGAACGTGGTGACCCACGGGTTCACGCTGGATGAAAAGGGCATGAAAATGTCCAAATCGCTCGGCAATACCATCGTGCCGGAGCAGGTGGTGAAACAGTACGGTGCTGACGTCTTGCGCCTCTGGGTGGCGCAAGCCGACTATATGGTTGATCAGCGTATCGGGCCGGAGATCCTGAAAGGGGTGGCCGACAGTTATCGTCGCCTGCGCAACACGATGCGCTTTATGCTGGGCAATCTTGCAGGCTTTGATGAAAGCGAGCGTGTGGATGTGGCAGACATGCCCGAGCTGGAACGCTGGGTGCTGCACCGTCTGGCAGAGCTCGATCATCAGGTGCGTGAAGGCTACAAAACCTTTGACTTCCAGGGCGTGTTCTCGGCGGTGTTCAACTTTGCCACCGTGGATCTGTCGAGCTTCTATTTCGACATTCGCAAGGATGCGCTTTATTGCGATGGCGCAGACAGTCTGAACCGCCGAGCCGCGCGCACGGTGCTGGACATCCTGTTCCACCGCCTGACCACGTGGCTCGCGCCGGTCTTGACGTTCACCATGGAAGATGTGTGGCTCGAACGCTTCCCGGGCGAAGACAGCTCGGTCCACCTGATCGACTTCCCGGATACGCCCGCCGATTGGCTGGATGAACCTCTGGCCGCCAAATGGGCCGGGATCCGCCAGACCCGTCGTGTCGTGACTGCGGCGCTTGAGATCCAGCGCCGTGATAAGGTGATTGGGGCTTCGTTGGAAGCGGCGCCCGTGGTGCATGTACGCGATGCCGAGGTGCTTGACGCGCTGAAATCCGTCAATTTTGCAGATGTATCGATCACCTCGCAGGTGGTGCTGACCAATGATCCCCTGCCGGCCGAGGCGTTCCGCCTCCCGGAAGTGGAAGGGGTTGGCGTGGTGTTTGAAAAAGCATCAGGTGAGAAATGCCAGCGCTGCTGGAAGATCCTGCCGGATGTGGACAAACACGACCATGCAGGCACCTGCGGTCGCTGCGACAGCGCGCTGGGTTGATTGAAACGGGGCGGGCCAATGGTCCGCCCCTTTGCTTTTGACCGCTTGAAACACTGGATGCTATGGCCCGTCGTTCCCGAACCACCAAACTCCCCGCTCCATTTCTGAGGCGCATCTCGATCCGCACAGATGTGTTGCCCCTGCCGCAGACCTACCCCTGCGACCTTCCGTGGCTCGATGAGGGTTTTGAACTTGAGTTTGACCAGCCGGTCACCATTTTTTGCGGGGAAAACGGTGCAGGGAAATCCACACTAATCGAAGCAATCGCCGATATTTGCGGTTTCAGTGACACTGGGGGAAACCGTTCCGTCGCCGCCGCGGGACATGATTACCAGGATGAGGTGAATGGCGCGGCGCTTGGGCAGGCCTTGCGCGGAAGTTGGTTGCCCAAGGTGACCAGTGGGTGGTTCTTCCGGGCCGAGACCTTTTTCTCCATGGCCCGTCGACTGGACGGGTTGGGTAGCCCAAACGCAGATTTCCTTTCTCATTCTCATGGCGAAGGGTTTCTACGCTTTTTTGAAAAACGCATGTCGCGGCAGGGGATCTATCTGTTTGACGAGCCGGAAAGCGCGCTGTCCCCCCGCCGGCAAATCGAACTGTTGCGGTTTTTGGTAGACGTGCAAAATCATGCGGGCGCACAGGTGATCTTGTCGACCCACTCACCGATCCTAATGGCGACCCCGGGTGCGGATTTGCGAACGATCACCCATCGCGGGATCTTTCCTACGTCCTTTCGGGATACGGAGCACTTCAAGCTTTACCAGTCCTTTGCGCTGGATCCGGAAGGGTTTTTGGCCGCCGCACTGGAGGGCGATTGGGACGCGATTGTGTGATGCCCGGCTAAGGCATTATGAGCCTCGCCTTTGGCTCGGCGCTTATGGTCGCTCACGTCGTGAGCTTGACAGGGGCTTTGCCCCCGAGCCTGCGGCTCTCCCCCAAGGTATTTTCAGCAAGAAAAATGCGCGTACCCACCTGTCTTTTTTCTTGCCTCAAATACCTTGGGGTGAGGACGAAGTCCGAGGGGCAGCGCCCCTTTATCGCACGCTTCGGATTGTCGGAACGGGGTTAATGGGGCAGGGTTGGGCATGTTGTACATGTCTGTTCAATCTCCTGTCGGTTCGCTTGTTCTTCATGAGGAGGACGGGGCGATCACGCGTTTAACCTGGGGAGATGCGCCTGCGGAAGATGACAGCTCGCTTTTGCGTGAGGCTCGCGCACAGCTTGCCGCGTATTTTGAGGGGGATCTAACCCGGTTTGATTTGCCACTGCGTGTTATGGGGTCTGAGTTCCAGCGCGCGGTCTGTGATGCCATGTCTGCCATTCCATATGGGGAGACGCTGACTTATGGCGAGATCGCGAAGCTCACCGGCAATTCTGCACAGGCCGTTGGCAACGCATGTGGGGGAAATCCGATTCCGATCATCATTCCTTGTCACCGGGTGTTGGGAGCAGGGGGCAAGCTGGTCGGGTTTTCCGGCGCAGGTGGGGTTGAGACGAAAGTTCAGCTTTTACGCCTTGAAGGTGCCGCTGGATTGCTTATCTGATGCCTTTGGCCTGCATTGAAAGACAGGCAATTGGGGATGACAGGAGACAACATGGCCGAGATCTTGAAGGTCAGCGGGCTGACCAAGACCTATGAGGGCGGGCATCAAGCCTTGAAAGGCGTAGATGTTTCCATCGAGGAAGGAGAGATTCTTGCGCTTCTGGGGCCCAATGGGGCGGGGAAAACGACCCTGATTTCAATTGTCTGCGGGATCTCTACGGCGACTTCGGGCACCATCACCGTTGGCGGGTATGACCATGACCGTGACTTTCGCGCTGCCCGCGATCTGATTGGGCTTGTACCGCAGGAAATCAATCTGGAACCGTTTGAAACCGTGATGAACTCGGTGCGATTTTCGCGGGGCCTCTTTGGCAAGCCGCGGGACGACCAGCGGATTGAAGAGATCCTGAAGCTGCTCAGCCTTCATGACAAGAAAGACAACCGGATCATGACGCTGTCCGGCGGCATGAAGCGCCGGGTGCTGATCGCCAAGGCGCTTTGCCATGATCCGCGCATCCTGTTCCTTGATGAACCTACCGCGGGTGTGGACGTGGAGCTGCGCAAAGATATGTGGGAGATCGTGGCACGCCTTAAGGAAACCGGTGTGACCATCATCCTGACCACCCACTATATCGAAGAAGCCGAAGCAATGGCTGACCGGATTGGGGTGATCTCCAAGGGTGAAATCTTGTTGATTGAGGAAAAAGACGCGCTGATCAAACGGCTGGGCCGCAAGGAATTACAGATCGAGCTGTCCGCTCAGATTGATGAGCTGCCCAAGTCGCTTGCCGATAAAGACCTGCGACTGGAAAATGGCCATCTGGTCTACACCTATGACACGCAGGCAAACAGCACCGGGATTACCGGGTTGCTGGCGGACCTGCGGGCAGCGGGATTGCATATGGTGGATCTGTCGACAAAGCAAAGTTCGCTTGAAGAAATCTTTGTGGACCTTGTGAAAGAGGGTGCAGCATGAACTGGAATGCCATCAAAGCCATCTACCGGTTCGAAATGTCGCGCACATTTCGCACCTTGGCGCAGTCGGTTGTCTCCCCGGTCTTGTCCACTTCGCTTTACTTTGTGGTGTTTGGCGCGGCCATCGGGTCGCGGATCGATCAGGTTGAAGGCGTGAGCTATGGCGCTTTCATCGTGCCCGGCCTGATCATGCTGACGGTGCTCACGCAGGCGACATCCAACGCGAGTTTTGGGATCTATTTTCCGAAATTCATCGGTACGGTATACGAGCTCCTCTCCGCCCCGGTTTCGTTTGTCGAGATCGTGATCGGATATGTCGGGGCAGCGGCGACCAAGGCGCTGATGATCGGATTGATCATCCTTGCCACCGCGCATTTCTTCGTGGATCTGAACATAGCGCACCCGATCTGGATGCTCACCTTTCTCGTCATGACCTGTCTCAGCTTTGCACTATTGGGCTTTATCATCGGAATTTGGGCCGGGAGTTTTGAGCAACTGCAACTGGTTCCACTGCTGGTCATCACCCCACTCGTCTTTCTTGGAGGGTCGTTTTATTCGATCTCCATGCTGCCCCCCATTTGGCAGACCGTGACGCTGTTTAACCCGGTTGTTTACCTGATCTCCGGCTTCCGCTGGGCGTTTTTCGACGTGGCGGATGTGTCGCTGTTCTGGTCCGTAGCAGCGATCATCGGTTTCATGACCGCGTGCCTTCTGGCCATTGGCTGGATCTTCCGCACAGGTTGGAGGCTGCGCAGCTGAGATCGGGCAGCGATCACAACGGATGACATCGGAAGCACAGCGGGGAGAAATGCCTTGCTCCTACCCTTGTGACCAGAAGGCAGGCAGATTACATCACCCCCATGACAAATTCCGTGACAAAGCTGATCCCGTTTCTGAACCGCCCGCCCTCTGTTGCGGTGATCCGCCTTCAGGGCATGATCGCATCCGGCAACCGGGGCACGTTGAATGATGTGGCCTTGGCACCGATGATCGAGCGCGCCTTTCGCAAAGGCAAGCCTGCCGCCGTGGCGCTGGTGATCAATTCACCGGGAGGAAGCCCGGTGCAATCCAGCCTGATTGCTGCCCGCATTCGCCGCCTGTCGGCTGAGAAAGAAGTCCCCGTTGTTGCGTTCGTCGAGGATGTGGCAGCATCGGGCGGCTATTGGCTGGCCACCGCAGCAGATGAGATATTGGTAGATGAAAACTCGGTGCTTGGATCGATTGGCGTGATCTCAGCGAGTTTTGGTTTGACTGGCTTGATTGAGAAGCTTGGGGTGGATCGACGGGTATACACTGCGGGTAAATCCAAATCACAGCTTGACCCGTTCCGCCCGGAAAACCCCGAGGACGTGGAAAGGCTTAAGGGAATTCTCGAGGATATTCACGAGAACTTCAAAACACAGGTGACATCGCGTCGTAAAGACAAGCTTCCCGAAGGGGAGGATCTGTTCACGGGTGAGATCTGGCTGGGTCGCAAGGCGATCGAAAAAGGGCTCGCAGATGGGATCGGTCATCTGGTGCCGGTGATGAAAGAGCGTTTTGGCGATAAGGTGCGATTCCGGGTCTATGATGCCAAACGCGGCCTTCTTTCGCGCGTCGGCCTCAGCCTGATGAACGACACGCTGACCCAGATTGAGGAACGCGCTGAATTTGCGCGATTTGGACTGTGATGGGGTGGTGTTGACATGGTGATCAAGATTGTTGTCCTGTTTCTGGTGGCGATGGGAGTTCTGGCCATGTTTGGCAAGCTTCGTTATCCGGGACAGAAACGTGTCGAAGCGATGAAATGCCCCCGTTGCGGGCGTTTTTTGCTGGGAAAATCCGCAAAGAAAAACGGATGTGATTGCAAGGGAAAGGGCTAAGCCTTGGATCTGATTTTTGCGGCCCTTGGCCTGATCATTCTTCTTTTGGCGGGCGACAGCTTGGTGCGGGGCGCGGTGAACCTGTCGCTGCGCCTTGGGGTACCTGCACTTATTGTCTCGTTGACGATTGTGGCCTTTGGCACCTCTGCGCCCGAGCTTCTGATTTCCGTGCAGGCTATCATGGAAGGCGTTCCGGGGCTGGCGTTGGGGAATGTGGTGGGGTCGAACACCGCCAATATCCTTCTGGTGCTTGGTGTGCCGGCTTTGATGCGCGGCTTGTCGACTGGGGCCTGTGACACGCGCAAAAGCTATGTGCAGATGATGGCGGCCTCGATCCTGTTTCTGTTTGTCTGTTTCAACGGGGTCATCACCTGGGTGCAGGGGCTTGTGCTTCTTGCGGTTCTTGGCCTGATTTTGTTCTCGGCCTTTAAAGACGCGATGTGTCACCGCCGCGCCTGCAAGGAAGGTGAGGCGGCAATTGACAACGACGATGAGGAAGAAGAAGTTGAGGGGGCGGACCCCGACATGGCGTGGTGGAAAGTCATCCTGTTCCTCGCACTGGGTTTGATCGGCCTGCCTTTGGGGGCAGATCTTCTGGTGGATGCCTCGACCAATATCGCCCGATCCATGGGGGTGACGGAAACCGTGATCGGCCTGACCCTCGTGGCACTTGGAACGTCGCTGCCTGAACTTGCCACAACCGTGATGGCGGCCCTGCGAAATCAGGCTGAAGTGGCGCTTGGCAATGTGATCGGCTCGAACATGTTCAACCTCTTGGCCATCATCGGCGTTGCCTCGCTGGTGGGTCCAATTCCTGTTGAGCCCGGTATCTTGCAGTTTGATATCTGGGTCATGCTCGCCGCGTCTGCGATGCTTGCGCCATTTGTGTTCTGGAAATGGCATATGGGTCGGATTTGGGGTGGGGTTCTGGCTGTGCTTTATCTGGTCTATGTTTCGGTGGTGCTGGTTCACTAAGAACCGGCGCAACGCAGGAGGGTGCCATGACGAAACGTGCATTGGTGACAGGGGCAGGCGCGCGTCTGGGCCGAGCGATGGCCTTGGAGCTGGCGCGTCAGGGTCATGACGTGGCAGTGCATTATGCCTCTTCTGCGGAAGGTGCCGAAAAAACCGCTGAGATGATCCGCGACATGGGCCGGACGGCGGTAACACTACAGGCAGATCTGCTGGATATGGAAGCAGCCGAAGCACTTGTCCCGAAGGCCGCCGATGTATTGGGTGGGCCGCTTACCGTTCTCGTCAACAACGCGTCTGTCTTTGAATACGATAATATCCAGACCGCCACTCAGGAGAGGTGGGATCGCCATATCAACTCCAATCTGCGTGCGCCGTTTTTCATGATCCAGGCCTTTGCCGCACAGGTGCCTGACGCGGTTCTGGATGAGAATGACGAACCCGAGGCGCAGGCGTTGGTAGTCAATATGGTTGATCAACGGGTCAAGAAGCTGACGCCGGAATTCATGACCTACACACTCGCCAAAGCTGGCTTGTGGACGCTGACCCAAACCGCGGCTCAGGGGCTTGCGCCTCATGTGCGGGTGAACGCAATTGCCCCCGGTCCGACATTGATCGGGCATCGTCAATCAGAAGCGCATTTCGCGGCCCAACGGACCGGAACGGTGCTGGGCCGCGGAGCAGGGGCCGAGGACATCGTTGCCGCCTTTTCCTACCTGTTGAACGCCCCTTCTGTAACCGGGCAAATTATTGCCGTTGATGGGGGGCAGCATCTGGGTTGGAGAACTCCGGATATTCGTGGCGTCGAGACGAAATCCTCTTAATCCACCAGAAAATGAGGGGGCACTGCGATAAGTTGTACACCTGTTCAATTTATCGCCTGGGTAAATTGTTTTTTTTGCAATAAAATCATGACTTTACCAAATGTTCATATTTTTATCGTTCAAAAACAGCAGGTTGCAATATTGCCTAAAAAATAGGCAAACTGACAAACGTGGCTAAAAACAAGGGAAAACCGCACGCCAAGGGAACAAATCCTCAGACTTATCCACAGAATTTGTGGGCATGTTTCCTATTGCTTCGTGACCGTTAAGATTGCAGCCAAGTAGAGAATCGCAAAGGACGCATATGAGCACGGATCAGCCGAGCAAAACTTCAGGCACCAAGGAAAAGCCCATCCCAACGGGCCATGCGGTGATCCAGTCTTACCTGCGTCTTCTCGATGGGGCGCCGGGGGTTTACCGAATGCTCGATGAGAAAGGGCGCGTGCTCTATGTTGGCAAGGCCCGCAACCTGAAGAAACGTGTCTCGAACTATGCCAAACCCACGGGGCATACCGCGCGAATTGCGCGCATGATCAGCCAGACCGCCTCGATGATGTTTCTGACAACAAAGACAGAAACAGAGGCGCTGCTCTTGGAGCAGAACCTAATCAAACAGTTAAAACCGCATTTCAATGTGTTACTGCGGGATGACAAGTCGTTCCCGAATATCCTTGTCACCGATCACGAGTTTCCAATGATCAAGAAACACCGGGGCGCGCGGAAGGAAAAAGGGCAGTATTTCGGCCCCTTCGCCAGCGCCGATGCGGTGAACCGGACGCTCAATCAGCTGCAAAAGGTGTTTCTGTTGCGCAATTGCTCGGATGCGATGTTCGACAGTCGGACCCGGCCCTGTTTGCAATACCAGATCAAACGCTGCGCGGGGCCGTGTGTAGATCGGGTAAGCCGCGAAGACTATGCGGGATTGGTCAAAGAGGCGCAGGATTTTCTAGCCGGGCGCACCACCAAGATGCAGGAGGATCTGGCCGCCGAGATGCAGGCCGCCTCTGCTGCGATGGAATTTGAACGGGCTGCGATAATTCGCGATCGAATCAAAGCGCTTACTCAGGTGCAGCAATCGCAGGGCATCAACCCACGCGGTGTGGGAGAGGCGGATGTGATCGCCTTGCATATGGAAGGCGGGCAGGCCTGTGTGCAGGTCTTTTTCATCCGGGCGCATCAGAACTGGGGCAACCGTGATTTCTATCCGCGGGTAGGTAATGGCAAGGATGCGGTCAGCGCAGGCGAGGTGCTACAGGCCTTTGTGGGTCAGTTCTACGACCAGAAAGAACCGCCGCGTTTGATCCTTCTGTCCGATCCGCTCGACGATCAGGATCTGATGGAAGAGGCACTGACTGAGAAACTGGGTCGCAAGGTCGAGATTGCCGTGCCGCTCCGGGGTGAAAAGTCCGATCTGGTGGCGGGCGCGCAAAGGAATGCCCGCGAAAGCCTTGGTCGCAAGATGGCGGAAAGCGCCACGCAGGTGCGGCTGCTCAAGGGAGTGGCCGAGGCATTTGATCTCGATGCCCCGCCGGCGCGGATCGAAGTCTATGACAACTCGCATATTCAGGGCGCACATGCGGTAGGTGCGATGATCGTCGCAGGCCCCGAAGGTTTCATGAAAAGCCAGTATCGCAAGTTCAACATCAAGGGTGAGGACCTCACCCCCGGTGATGACTTCGGCATGATGAAAGAGGTGCTGACCCGCCGGTTCAAACGGCTTTTGAAAGAAGACCCGGATCGCGAAGAGGGGCATTGGCCAGATCTGCTGCTTATCGATGGCGGGGCCGGGCAAGTGAGCGCTGTGCATGAGATCATGGAAGAGATGGGCGTGACCGACATTCCCATGATTGGCGTGGCCAAAGGTGTGGACCGCGACCACGGCAAAGAGGAATTCCACCGACGGAATCAACGCCCCTTCGCGTTGAAACGAAATGATCCCGTTCTTTATTTCATCCAACGGATGCGCGACGAGGCACACCGTTTTGCCATCGGCACCCATCGGGCCAAGCGCGCCAAGGCGCAAGGGGCGACCCCGCTTGACGATGTGCCCGGCGTGGGAGCGGCGCGCAAACGCGCGCTTCTGTCCCATTTCGGCTCGGCCAAGGCCGTCAGTCGTGCAGGGTTGGAAGATCTCAAAGCTGTGGACGGGATTTCAGAAAGTCTTGCGGAAACCATTTATGGCTTCTTCCATGACAAGTCCTGACGCGTTAAGGATAATCTCATGAAATGGACCGTTCCAAATATCCTCACCATAGTCAGGCTGCTTGCGGCGCCTGCCTTGGCGATCATGTTTCTGTATTTCTCTCGCCCTTTGGCGGATTGGCTGGCGCTGATCCTGTTCCTTGGTGCGGCGATCACGGATTGGTTTGACGGCTATCTGGCCCGCTCCTGGGGCCAGGAAAGCAAGATTGGGGCGATGCTTGACCCGATTGCCGACAAGGCGATGGTGGTGGTCGCGCTGATGGTGATTGTCGGCTATTCCGACGCCTATTGGACCCCATGGCTGGTGCTGCCCGCCACGGTGATTCTGTTTCGGGAAGTGTTTGTCTCGGGGCTGCGCGAGTATCTTGGGGATACCGCTGGTACGCTCAAGGTCACAAAATTGGCCAAGTGGAAAACCACGGCACAGATGGTGGCCATCGCGGTGCTGTTTTCGCGCGGGATTTTTGAACACCACCTTGTGATGGGCTCATTTGGCATGGATCAAACCATGTTCGATCAGATCATGTTAGGCGAGATCGAAGATGAAATCGGCCTGCGCTGGTTCTTCCAAGGTATGATCTGGTCGGGGCGTGTTGGCCTGTGGTTGCTGTGGCTTGCGGGCCTGCTGACCCTGATCACCGGATGGGATTATTTCCGCAAGGCCCTGCCACATCTCAAGGAGGATGTGTGATGATCGATGTAATGTATTTTGCCTGGGTGCGTGAACGCGTGGGCGAACCGCGTGAACAGGTGGACACGCAGGCTGTAACCGTATCCGATCTGGTGGATGAGCTGCGCGCGCGCGAACCGCGCTATGCCGAAGCCTTCAAAGACCTCTCGGCACTTCGCGTGGCATTGGATCAGGAACTGGCCGATTTCGACGCGCCTCTTTCCGGGGTGCGCGAAGTGGCATTTTTCCCACCGATGACCGGTGGTTGAGATAGGGGGCTGAGATGCCTGTTCGTGTTCAGACAGAAGAATTTGATCCCAGCGAAGAAATTCGGGGCTTTGGCCGGGGGCGTACCGATGTGGGTGCCGTGGTCAGCTTTACTGGTGTGGTGCGCGATGATGATGGGACACTCGACCGGATGGAGATCGAGCACTATCCCGGCATGACCCAAAAGGCGATCGAAGCGATGGTGGACCGCGCCACCGAACGGTGGGAGCTGGCCGATTGCCTTGTGATCCATCGCCACGGCGCGATGCGTCCCGGCGACCAGATCATGATGGTGGCCACGGCGGCGAAGCACCGCGTGGCAGCATTTGAAGCCGCTGAATTCCTAATGGATTACCTGAAGTCCCGTGCACCCTTCTGGAAAAAAGAATTTACCTGCGCAGGCAAAACCTCGTGGGTCGATGCCAAGGTGAATGATGAAGAAGCGCTGAAACGCTGGGAGGAGTAGGCGCGTGTTTCACAGCGCCATCGCGCATTGCTCGCCTGTCTCATGACAATGCTTTTACGCTCTGAAACTGGATGGTTAGCGTTCGGGAAAGATCTGTTGGGCGATTCCGGCACCCAGCAGGTAGATCGAGGTTAAGACCAACCCCCAATGCGCCCAGCTTTCCGGGTGAAAGTCGACCCATGCGGCCCAACCGGCAAAAAAGGTCCAGCCGAGCGCAACCGGAAAGCTGATCAGGCGCCAGCGTTTTGTTCGTGTCGGGTGAATGAACTTGAGTGGGGCGAACATAGCGATCGCAAGGGCCACGATCAGTCCGAGCATCAGCCAGAAACTGGGTTGCGTCGCAAAAAGAACAATGATCAGCATGTTCCAGCATCCAGGGAAGCCAGAGAAGGAATTATCGTTCATTTTCATGCGGGTGTCGGCAAAATACACGACCGATGCGAAGGTGATTACAATAATTGCCACCCAGCCAGTCCAGCCCGGCATGAGCCCTGATTTGAACAGCGCATAAGCGGGGATGAACACATAGGTCAGATAGTCGATGATCAGATCCATCAACACACCATCATATTGCGGCGCATATGTTTTGACCTGATAGTGCCGGGCGAGCGGTCCGTCGATCCCGTCAACCGCAAAGGCTACGACAAGCCACAGGAACATGAGCCCCCACTTCTCGTCCACCGCCGCGAGCATAGCCAACATTGCAAACACAGCGCCTGTGGCGGTGAGAAGATGCACGAGCAGGGCTTTGGTCCGTATGTTCATGGCGACCTTTTGCCGGAAAACCATATTGGAAGAAAGAAAAAACCAAATGTTGCCGAGTTTTCGGCGAATGTGTTTCAAAAAAGAGTAAGAGGCGCGACGGGGAAAGTCAGTCGGTTGCTTTTGCCCGGGGGTGGGTGGCCTCGTAAACCTCCATCAACCGCGCGGTATCCACAGCTGTATAGGCTTGCGTGGTGGACAGTGACGCATGTCCCAAAAGTTCCTGAATGGATCTGAGATCCCCTCCGGCATTGAGCAGATGGGTGGCAAAGCTGTGGCGCATTGCATGGGGGGTGGCCGTGGCGGGCAATCCCAGTTGCATCCGCGTTTTTTCCATCACCTTTTGCACGGCGCGAGGGGCCAGTGCCCCACCGCGCACACCCTTAAACAGAGCCGCATTCGGGGCTTCCGGATGGGGCGACAGGCGTCGATAGGCTTCGACAGCCTGTCGCGCTGCGGGCAGGACCGGCACCAGTCGCTCTTTGTCCCCTTTGCCACGGATGCGCAGCATGTCTGGCAGAGGGGCGTCAGCACAGGTCAGGGACAGCGCTTCGGATATGCGCAAGCCGCAGCCGTAAAGCAATGTGACGACGGCAATATCGCGTGCCCCAACCCAATCCTGCCGGGCTTGTTCCCCCACCAGATCCAGCATCGCTTTGGCGGCGTCCGGCGCCAGGGGGCGGGGCAATTTTTGGGTGAATTTGGGGCTGCGCACCGACAGCACCGCAGTTGCGTCAAAGTCATCGCGTTCGGAAAGCCAACGGTAAAAGCTTTTCACCGCAGAAAGCTCACGGGCCAGCGAACGTGCCGCAACGCCACGCCCACGTTCATGTGCCATCCATGCGCGCATGTCAGAAAGCCCGACCTTTGCGAGCGCTGTACGCCCCTGTGGGCCGCCAAAATGCTCTGCCATGAAGGTGAGAAAACCAATCAGATCGGTCTGATAAGCCGCCAGCGTATTTTCAGAAGCGCCGCCCAGCGCACGCATATGATCCAGCCAATTCGAAAGCGCGTCACGCGCGCCGGGTGAGATCAGGGTGGGTTGGTCGCTCACGACAACCAGCGGCGCATGGCGCGTTCAAACACCCCGCCGAAGAATTGCAGCAGGTCCGTGCCCTGACCCGGTTTGAATTGATGCGGGTCTTCTGCGCCCATCACCAACATGCCAGGCAGGCGGCCTTTGCCCAGATTAAGGCGAACGCAGGCTTCGGAACGCACCCAAAAGGTCGTGTCGCCATAAATGGTCTCATCCTGTTCCTGAATTTGGCGCAGGAACACGCTGCGCCCAGATTGATCGCGCGGGCTGCCAAGGTAGGTGTCAATAAAACCCGGCTGCGCCGTGGCCAGAACTTTGCCCAGTTTCTGCACTGCCGGGTTCTTCTCGCTTTGAACTGTCTCCAGCACCAGACGCACCGCATCAACACGCAGGATTTCCGCTACTTCGCCACCGAGATCGGTCATGAACACTTCAAAGTCAGCGGGATCAAGCATCCTGAGAATGGCGCGGTGGATGAGATTCATTCCGGCGAGATTCTCATATGCGGCTGCAATGACAGATCTGTGGGTGTCTTCGAGCCGATCCAAACGGCTTTCCAACCGCTCCATCGCGATGCCTCGCAGATCCACGATATTTGACCCCATCGCGCGCTCGTTCGCCGCGATCAGGGCACGCATAAGATCTTGATCGTCCAGAATAACTTCGGGTTGCGCAATCAGCGCTTCGCGCAATTCATCCGCAATGGAAAGGGATGTGCTCATCACTGCCTCAGATTTTATAGTCTTATCTTTTCCCGTGCTTATACACGAGATCCGAGGCGATTACCGCATGTTTTTGGTTAAAATACGGTAAATGCGGCAGGGCCGTGGCCCCGCCGCGACATGTGTTGTGGCGGACATACTCCGCGACCCCTTACAGGATCTTGATTTCAGCAGCCTTGATGTCGGCCAGGAAGGCATCAAGGCCCTTGTCGGTCAGAACATGTTTCGCCATCGCCTGAATGACGTTGGGCGGCGCGGTGGCCACATCGGCACCCACAATGGCGCAGTCTTTCATGTGGTTCACGTTGCGGATCGACGCGGCGAGGATCTGGGTCTCGTATCCATAGTTGTCATAGACGGTGCGGATGTCGGCAATCAGCTCCATCCCGTCCAGAGAAATGTCGTCCAGACGGCCAATGAAAGGAGAGATGAAGGTCGCACCTGCTTTGGCCGCCAAGAGCGCCTGGTTGGGCGAGAAGCAAAGCGTCACGTTGACCATAGTGCCTTCGTCGGTCAGCGCCTTACAGGCTTTCAGACCGTCCCAGGTCAGCGGCACTTTCACCGCGATGTTGTCCGCGATCTGCGCCAGCTTGCGGCCTTCCGCGATCATGGTTTCGGCGTCAATGGCCGTCACTTCCGCGGACACTGGGCCATCGGTGATCGAGCAGATCTCTTTCGTGACTTCGATGATGTCACGACCCGATTTCTTGATGATTGACGGGTTTGTGGTCACACCGTCCAGCATGCCGTGATCATGCAGGTCCTTGATGGCATCGATGTCGGCGGTATCGGCAAAGAATTTCATTCGCGCGGGTCCTATCGTAATTTGGCCCTGACAGGGGCCGGGTGGCTTGTTCTTGGCGCTCTCATAGCGCAGAAAGGAACCAGCAGAAACCCCTCACTGAAACCGTTACAAGGTCAAAGATACCTCATGAGCATGGACGTGCGTCATTTTGCGGAAGGTGAACGGGTCGGTGTGCTGACCACCCAACCCCTTGATCGCATCCTGACTTACCGCGCACCCGAAGGCGGTTGTGTGCAGGGCGCCTATGTCGAGGTGCCGCTGGGTCCGCGCAAGGTGCTGGGTGTGGTCTGGGGGCCGGGCGAGGGGGGCTTTGACGCCTCTAAGCTGCGCAAAGTGATCAAGGTGATCGACGTGGCACCGATGCGGCTCGAGATGTCGCAGTTTCTCACTCGAGTGGGAGATTACACGATCACGCCGATGAATCACATGCTTCGCCTTGCCACCCGCGCGCCGGGGCTTATGGATCCTCCGTCAATGCGTAAGGTGCTGCGGTCGACCGGGTTTCGCCCCAACCGCCTGACCGATGCCCGCGCCAAGGTGCTTGCGGCAATGGATGACAATCCGGGGGCGGCGTTTACCCAATCCGAGCTTGCCGGGCTGGCGGATGTCTCGGCATCCGTCGTCAAAGGCATGGTGAAACTGGGCGCGCTGCGCGAAGAAGACGCGCCGCGTGACCTGCCATACCCGTTTCTTGATCCGCTGAAACCCGGTAAAGCGCTCACCGAAGATCAGGAAACAGCCGCGCGTCAGCTTTGCGATGGTGTGAAATCAGGGCGCTATGGCACGACACTGCTGCGGGGCGTGACCGGGGCGGGGAAGACCGAGGTCTATCTCGAAGCGGTCGCTGAATGTCTGAAAAAGGGCCGCCAGGCTCTGGTGCTTCTGCCGGAAATTGCCCTCACGTCCGAGTTTTTGAAACGGGTTGAAGAACGGTTCGACGCGCGCCCCGCTGAATGGCATTCCGGCGTGACCATGACCGAACGCCGCCGCTGTTGGCGCATGGTTGGCGAGGGCGAGGCGCAGCTGGTGGTTGGGGCACGATCTGCACTTTTCCTACCTTTTCGTGACCTCGGACTGCTGATTGTCGACGAAGAACATGACAATTCCTACAAACAGGAAGATGGCGTGCTTTATTCCGCCCGCGACATGGCGGTACTGCGCGCGTCCATCGTGGATGCGCAGGTTGTGCTCGCCTCGGCCACGCCATCCTTGGAAACTTGGGCCAATTGCGAGGCGGGGAAATACCAGCGCATTGAACTGACCAGTCGCTACGGCCCCGCCGTGCTGCCTGACATGCGGGCGATCGACATGCGGCAAGAGGATCTGCCGTCGCAAAGCTGGATCTCGCCCACACTCAAGGCCGCCGTCACCCTGCGCATCGCAAAAGGGGAGCAGTCGCTTCTGTTCATCAACCGCCGCGGCTATGCCCCGGTCACCATTTGCCGCGCCTGCGGGCACCAGATCGGCTGTGACCATTGCGATGCACGGATGGTCGAACATCGGTTCCAAAAGCGTCTGGTCTGCCACCAATGCGGCGAGACAAAACCCATGCCTGAGGCCTGCCCGGACTGTGAGGTGGAGGGCAAACTCGCGCCGGTCGGCCCCGGTGTCGAACGGCTCGCTGAAGAAGTCACCGCCGCCTTTCCTGACGCGCGGATTGCGGTGCTATCATCGGACTTGTTTGGGTCCGCTCGCGCGCTAAAGGCCGAGATCGAGCGCATTGCGGCAGGCGAGGCGGATATCATCATCGGCACGCAGCTGGTGGCGAAAGGGCACAACTTCCCGCATCTCACGCTGGTTGGTGTGATCGATGCGGACCTTGGTCTGCAAGGGTCTGATTTGCGCGCAGCTGAACGCTCGTTCCAGCTGATCCGTCAGGTGGCGGGTCGGGCCGGGCGGTCAGAGGCCCGTGGCACCGCGCTTTTGCAAACCTTCCAGCCGGAACATCCGGTGATCCGTGCGATTCTTTCTGGCGATGAAGAGAAATTCTGGTCGGCCGAAGCAGGCGAGCGCCGCCATGCAGGGGTTCCCCCGTATGGGCGCATGGCCGGAATTGTCCTGTCTTCGACCGACATTCAGGCCGTTTTTGATCTTGGTGCCGACATGGCCCGCCGCTCAGGGCCGCTGCAAGAGATCGGCGCGCAGCTCTATGGTCCCGCTCCCGCCCCCATCGCCCGCGTGCGCGGACGCCATCGGGTGCGGCTTCTGATCAAAGCTGACAAAACCGCACCCATCCAATCCGCCATCCGCAAATGGTTGACCCAGTTCCCAGTGAAAGGCGACCTGCGCATTCAGGTCGATATCGACCCGCAGAGTTTTTATTGAGATTGGATTTTCCCTAAGTCGCGCGTGTACCCATCGCCTGCTTCATCTCCCGAACCTCATTTTCAGACGTCTCGAAACGCCCTCCGGGCGGGTCAAAGTCGGAAAAGGCTGGGTCGCCATGGGCAGGCTGATTACAGGCAGCATGGGCTTCGGAGGCACCCGTGAGTGTCATGACTTCAGCGACGTTATTAGCTGTCAAGCCACAGCCGGGCATGACAGATAATTGACTGTTGGCCCTTTTGACCATGCGAGCGATCATCTCCACCCCTTCAGGCGCAGTTGGTTGTGCGCCTGAAGTCAACACCCGATCAAATCCAAGAAGAACGGCTTGATCCACAGCAAGCAACGGGTCTGGCACCACGTCAATAACTCGGTGCAATGTCTTGCCCAGCGGCCCGGCTGCTTCGACCAGCTTTGCCAGAACGGACATATCCAGCGTGCCATCCGCATGCTGTGCGCCCACCACCACACCAGCCAAACCTGACTGGCGGGCCATCTCAATGTCGGCCAGCATGATCCCAACCTCATCGTGCGAGAAGTGAAACAGGCCACAACGCGGGCGGATCATCGCATAGCAGGGTATGGTCAACTTGCTGGCGGCCTGCATCAATCCTGCGGAAGGGGTCAGCCCGCCTTCGGATAGAGATGAACAGAGCTCAACGCGCACCGCACCGCCCTTCATGGCCGCAATCGCTCCTTCCAGGGTATCAACGCAAACTTCCAGCATGGCGCACCTCTCCGTTCTGAGCCTGTTCTGAGATGTGAAACTGGATTGCCGGATTGTGCAAGAGGCGCCTATTCCGCTGGCTGCGTAACCCCGCCACCCTTAGGCTGGTCCACCAGATAATCGGTGATTATCGCGCCGATCCACATGCACAGAAGCGCAAGCCATGCGGTGGCGACGAAGATGGATCCTCCTGTCACGCCCGCACCAATCGCACAGCCACCGGCTAGCATCCCGCCAAATCCCATCAGCACCGCACCGGTCATCGAGCGGCGCATCACCGCTTCGCCTTCATAGCCCTGAAACTTGAACTCACCGGAAAAGTAGCTGGCCGCAAAGGCCCCAATCACCACGCCGGGGATAAGGCCGATATCGAATTCGAGGACCGGATCGGGGATCAGGAAAAACATCAATGTGTTGGCGGACGGGCCGGTAAAAGTGGCCGAGGTCACAGAGACAGGATCAAAGGCGGCTTGAGAGAGTTGGAACGTCAGAACCCACCCCAGGGCCACGGCAAAGCCCACGCCTGAGCCAAAGATCAGCCGCTTGTAACCAAGGTTTGAACGTCGGGCGAGGATGAGGGCCAGAACCGCAATGGCCAGCCCCATGGCGAAACCAAACCACTCTGGCAGGCCAATAAGTGTCAGCAGGTTCACATTGGTGCCCCCGGTGGTCATCCAAAGTGAGGCCAGCCAGTTGCGCGCATCCGCCAAAAGCCCATGCAGCGACATTTGCGCTGCAACTGCCATGACCATTCCCGACATGACCGAGCGCAGGTTGCCCGTCGAGGCCAGCACCAGAAGCCGCCCGGAGCAACCGCGTGCCAGCACCATGCCGACCCCGAACATGAGCCCACCAATGATTGCGCCGGACCAGCTTCCGGTCACGGCCATCATCCGTGCATCTTCGGTGCGCAAAAGCCCGAGCATCGCCGCCCCCTGCACCCAGACAAGTGCAGTCGAGAAGGTCAAAAGCCAGATTGCAACGCTGGAGGACATTGTGCGGCGCGCAAACTCGACTGTGGCCGCCCGTAGGCAGAAGCGCGACTTTTGCGCTGCGATACCAAAGACGATACCGGTGGCCAGCCCAAAAAGAGCCGCCGTTGGGCTTTCCCCGATACTTTCCATCAGCGGGACGATGTCGATCATGGCTGAAATGACCTCCGGTTCTGTCGGTTTGGGCGAGCGTATAGGGCGTCGCCCATCGGTTCCTTGACTTATATCATAGATATAACTCGTTTTGTGAATGTGTTTTCTGTTGGTGTTAAGTAAGAAACGGGCGTAAGGCGGGATTATGCGACACACCACTCTGACCCTTGAAGAAGCGCGCGCGCTGCCGTTCTGGCGTCGTCCCGTCTTTTTGCTTCTGCTGATGACAGCCGCCATGCCGCTGGCCTTCTCGACGTGGCTGGCGCTTCTGAATAATTTTGTCATTGAGTCAGCAGGGTTTTCCGGGGTTGAAATCGGCTGGTTGCACACGGTGCGAGAAATCCCGGGATTTCTGGCGATCGGGGTGATTGCGCTGCTCTGGATCATGCGTGAACAGGTGCTGGCGGTGTCATCGCTTGCGCTTTTGGGGGCGGCGACCGCCATTACGGCGTGGTTTCCGTCCTTCTCAGGGCTGTTGATTGTGACCATGCTCTCATCCGTCGGGTTCCATTATTTTGAGACCGTTAACCAGTCGCTGCAGCTTCAGTGGATCGACAAGAGACGTGCCCCACAAATGCTGGGATGGATCACGGCGGTTGGGTCAGGGGCGTCGCTTGTGGCCTATGGTTTCCTGGTGCTCACATGGAAGACGCTGGGGCTGAGCTATAACTTTGTCTACATGCTCTCAGGTGGCCTGACCGTGGCGATTGCCGCTTTTTGCTGGTTTGCCTATCCAAAGTTTGAAAGCCCCGAGCCGCAGCTGAGAAAGTTTGTCCTGCGCCGCCGCTATTGGCTTTATTACGCGCTGCAATTCATGGCGGGCGCACGTCGACAGATTTTTGTTGTCTTTGCGGCCTTCATGATGGTCGAACGATTTGGCTTTGAAGTGCATGAGGTGACGGCGCTTTTCCTGATCAACTATGTGGCCAACATGATTTTTGCACCGCTCATGGGAAAAGCAGTGGCGAAATGGGGTGAACGCCGTGCTTTGGTCTTTGAATATGTCGGGCTGGTCGGCGTGTTCCTTGCCTATGGTGGGATCTACTTCTTTGGTTGGGGGGTGATGCTGGCCATGGCGCTATACATTCTCGATCACCTGTTCTTTGCGCTGGCCTTTGCGCTGAAAACCTATTTCCAGAAGATTGCCGACACACAGGATATTGCACCAACCGCCGCTGTGGCGTTCACCATCAACCATATCGCCGCCGTATTTCTGCCCGCGCTGCTTGGCTATCTCTGGGTGGTCTCGCCGGGCGCGGTGTTTGGGTTGGCCGCGGGAATGGCGGGTGTGTCGCTTGCCCTTGCGCTTCTTATCCCGCGCCATCCTGACAAAGGTAACGAGACCGTGTTTTCCGGGCCTCTTGCCAAGCCCGCCGAGTAGGGCCAAGTTTTGGGCAGGTGACGGAGGATAAGCGATGCTCTTTGGCAAACAGAAAAAACTGACACTGGTGGACGGATCTGAGGCTTTGCCGGGACGAGCAGACCCAATTCCGACCGCAGAGATCCACCATGTCTTTGGTCGCCCTCTTACTTTGGAGGTGCCGGAAGGACACGAGGTCGCCATATTCGGTATGGGTTGTTATTGGGGGATCGAACGGATCTTCTGGCAACAACCCGGTGTCTGGCTGACAATGGTCGGGAATGCAGGTGGCTATACGCCCAATCCGACTTATGAAGAGCTTTGCACCGGGCAAACCGGCCACACGGAGGTTGTGCGTGTGGTCTATGATCCGGCGAAGACCAGCTTTGAGGCGCTCTTGAAAGTGTTCTGGGAAAACCACGACCCAACTCAGGGAATGCGGCAAGGCAATGATATGGGCACGCAGTATCGCTCGGCCATCTATGTCACAAGTGAAGCCCAGCTGGATGCAGCCCGCAAATCCGCCGCCGAGTTCGGGCCGCGCCTGACAGCCCAAGGCTATGGACCCATCACCACTGAAATAGCGATGGCCGGGGAGTTTTACCCCGCTGAAGCGTATCACCAGCAATACCTGTCGAAAAATCCGGCAGGATATTGTGGGGTCGGCGGCACCGGTGTGACCTGCCCAATTGGAACCGGTGCCTGACCGCTCAAATGTGCTGCTGCCAAAAGCAACCGGGCTGTGCCCGTTTTCCTTTGTTGGCGGTGGCTCACTGCGTGAGCCTGAGGGGGCGCTGCCCCTCGCGAGGCAAGCTCGCTCACCCCGGGATATTTATCACCAGAAAATGAGCACGCACCCATGGTTGTCGGGGGTAATTGGTTTTATCGAATATTTGAAGAGTACCACGCGAAGCGCCCGCCTCACCCTGCTTCACCCTGATGGCCAACGCAGGGTCGGACCACTTGACCCTGCCGCAGTCCCCCGCTAGGCCCGTTTCAACCATTGAAAGGACCTGCCATGCCCACTTGGACTGCTCTTACCACCCTGTCGGGTCAGGACGCTGCTGACGCACTTGGTCTCGCGATGGAGACCCTGTCACCAGAACCTACCGGGATTGGGATCTTTGAGGTCGAAGATAACAGCGGGCTTTGGGAAGTGGGGGGCTATTTCACCGAGCAACCGGATCACGCTGGACTGGCGCTGTTGGCGCGCCTGCATGGCGCAAAGGATTTTACCGTCTCGGAATTGCCCGAAATCGATTGGGTGGCCCATGTGAAGCGGGAACTGGCGCCAGTTGAGGCGGGCCAGTTCTATGTTCATGGCGATCACGATACGGACACGTTGCCCGAAGGAAAAGTCGGACTTCTGATCGAAGCGGCCATGGCTTTTGGTACAGGACATCATGGGACGACGCTGGGCTGTTTGCGGGCGCTTGACCGATTGGCCGGTCAGGGGTTCGTGGGAGAAAACGTGGCAGATATCGGTTGCGGCACCGCTGTATTGGCGATGGCTGCGGCAAAGATCTGGCCCAACCCTGTGCTGGCGTCTGACATTGATGAGGTTGCTGTGGATGTGGCAAAGGCAAATGTTGCAGCGAACGGGCTTGTTGGACGCGTAAACTGTGTCGAGGCGGCGGGGTTTGACGCCCCTGAATTGCGCGAAGCTGCGCCGTTTGACCTCGTTTTCGCGAATATTCTCAAGGGTCCGTTGATCGGCCTGGCTCCGGACATGGGGCAATCGATTCGTCGCGGTGGTTACGCGATCCTGTCGGGAATTCTCAATCCGCAGGCAGACGAAGTGATCTCGGTTTATCAACAAAATGGGTTCAATCTGGTCTCACGTGATGAGATTGTTGATTGGACGACGCTAATCTTGGCTAAATAAGGCTGGATTGCGGCGGAAACAGTTTGTTTCCTCGAAATTTTGCCATTTTTCGTTAAATTGAATGGTGACTTCGTTGGTGGGGGCCAACCAGAGGTTCAAAGTATGGCTGATGTGAACTACGCAACATTTAGTAAGCGAAAGCACGCCATTGAAAAACGGCATCGCGAGATGTCAGGTGGCTATATTGAATTGGTCGAGCGGGACGGTCTTCTGGTTCCGAAGTCCAGTCGTCGCCAGCGCAGACTTCCGCTGCGTGGCATGGCTATTATCCTTATGCTATTTTTGGTGTTTAAGGGTTTCCTTATCGTGCAGCTTGGCAGCACGACTTTTAGCGATCGCGTTGATAAACTGGCCAATGGTTCTCCGGTCGAGCAGGTCGGGGCTTGGGTCATGGCCATAGATCCTATTTCAATGTGGATTTCAGAACAGATGAAAACTCTGATGTAATATCATCAGATGGGGAAATTACGGCCCCAAACAGGCAAAGCCTCGGCCTTCAAGCCGGGGCTTTTTTTTGAGCGCCTGCCCAATCGAATGAGGCGTGCAGAAAAACGCGCTTCTGTTCTGAATGCTTTCCTTACTGGGCTGGTTCAAATACCGGCAGAGGCGCGTAATTGATCAGGCCAAGAGTGCGGGCCGTTTCCAGCGTCAGGATCTCGCTATTGAAAGTTGGGCGTTGAAACGCCCGGATCGCCATGCGTGTCGGAGCATCCATTACTCCTGTTATTGGTCCGCGATACACGCCGCGCACGGCAAGGGCACGCTGTACTGAGGAAATGAATTCCGGTGTCAGTATGTCGGGGCAGGGAACCTCGAAATAATAGGTCTGTCCACCCGCTGTGACCACCTGGCGTGTGGCCGTTTCATAGCGCGGAGGCGCGATAATCGTGCTGCCGTCATGTGAAAACCTCGCGGGTTCCACCAAACGACTTTCTGTTACTGTTTCAATTGCTGCCGGTGTGGTGTCCTGTCCGTAACAGGCACCTTCTCGCCCTCCATCGGGGCCTTCCCCCGGGGGAATCAACCGGGCACCTTCCGGTGGTTTTGTTACATCGGGCGCAGGTGGGGTGCAGGCGGAGAGAGCCAGCCCAAAGCACAGCCCGGACATCAGGAGGTAAGGAAGGCGCGTCATGTCTGCTCGTTTCTGTTGCGACCGTGATTTGGCGGAACGTAGCGGGTTTTGACGACCTTCGATAGTCCGCTATATCGGTGTGGCAACAGATCGCCATGAAACTTCTCAGGGCCGGTTCACGCCAAGTTATACAGCGCTGGGGTCGCAAATGCGCGTTGCGTGACCTATATGGGCGCACTAGAAGGGATCTGGACGCAGACTCGCGGCAGCAAATTGGAGAACGCCAGATGGCAAAAATCACCTATATCGAGCATAACGGGACCGAGCACGTTGTGGATGTCGCCCCCGGCATGACCGTGATGGAAGGCGCACGTGACAATAATATCCCGGGCATCGAAGCCGATTGTGGCGGCGCCTGTGCCTGCTCGACCTGCCATGCCTATCTGGACGAGGCCTGGATTGAAAAAGTGCCTGCCAAAGATGCGATGGAAGAGGATATGCTCGATTTCGCTTTCGAGCCCGATCCCAGCCGCTCGCGTCTGACCTGCCAGCTGAAAGTGACTGATACGCTGGACGGTCTTGTGCTGCACCTGCCGGAAAAACAGATCTGATGGCGGTCAAAGCACCGCGTCTGTCCGCCCGAATGTGGCGACCAGCTGTGCGCGGTGCGGTGCTGTCCTTGGTATGTGTGGCAACCGGGGCGGTGGCGGATCCGATTGTTGATGCCCGATATGATGGCCCCACCACTCGCTACCCACATGGGGTGCTCGGGGACGCGGTGGAGCATGACACATTGGTGGTTCGGCTCGCCTCAGGGCAGGAACTGCGCGCCACATGGCCGGATCCCATTGTTTTCGAGGATACCCACCCACGCCTTGTCGATCTGGATGGAGATGAAACCCCGGAAGTGATGGTGGTGGAAAGCCATCAGCAATATGGGGCACGGCTGGCGATCTGGTCGGTTGATCAGGGCGCGCTGACCCGTTTGGCTCAAACCCCGTTCATCGGCACCCGCTATCGCTGGCTCGCTCCGGTTGGCGCAGCAGATCTTGATGGCGATGGGGCTGTTGAAGTCGCTTATGTAGACCGACCGCATCTTGCGAAAACTCTGCGTGTCTGGAGGTTTGAACGCGGTGGTGAGGAGGCAAGCCTCAGTGAAATCGCATCTAAACCCGGTTTGACCAACCATAAGATTGGCCAAGATTATATCACTGGCGGCATTCGTGAATGTGGTGAGGGGCCAGAAATTGTGACTGCCGACGCGCAATGGCAAAATATCATGGTGACGCGTCTCATTGATGGGAACCTTGTCAGCCGCGCGGTCGTGCCATTCGACGGGCAGGCTGCCGTTAAATCCGTGCTGTCCTGTAAAAAATAACCCGACAAAGGGGCGCTGCCCCTCGCGAGACAAGCTCGCTCACCCCGGGATACTTCTGACCAGAAAATAATGAAATCCATCTGCTATTTTCTGGTTTCAAATATCCTGGGCTGAAGGGCAAAGCCCCTGTTAGGCTTACGCAGTGAGCCACCGACAGTGCCAAGCGAAACCGAGGCCTGTGGCTCCACAAAAAAAACGCCCCGCGAACCGGTTCAGTGCGGGGCGCATTTGGTTGATACATGGAAGCTTAAAGTGCGCGCCAGCCGATGTCCGAACGATAAAATCCTTCAGGCCAGTCGATCTGATCGATCATCGCATAAGCCCGGTCACGCGCCTCTTGCAGGCTGTCACCACGGGCGGTCACGTTCAGGACGCGCCCGCCGGTGGCAGTGATTTTTCCGTCATTCGCCGTGGTGCCCGCGTGGAACACCATGTTTTTGCTGTCTTCGGGAAGGTCACCCAACCCGTTGATCACAGTGCCTTTTTCATACGACCCCGGATATCCGTCTGCCGCATAGACCACGGTGATCGCATGGTCATGTGCCCAGTTCACCTGCGCCTCGTCCAGCCGCCCTTCGGCGCAGGCCAAAAGCAGGTCAAGGGCTTGCGCGCCGAGGCGCATCATCAGCACCTGACATTCCGGATCACCAAAGCGCACGTTGTATTCCACCAGACGCGGCTTGCCATCCTTGATCATCAGACCCGCATAAAGCACCCCTTGATAAGGAGTGCCACGCAGGGCCATCTCGGCCACAGTGGGAATCACGATCTCATCCATCGCCTTGGCGGCGATCTCATCGGTCAGAACCGGAGCCGGCGAATAGGCGCCCATACCACCGGTGTTGAGCCCGGTATCGCCTTCGCCCACACGTTTGTGGTCCTGTGCGGTGCCCACAGCCAGAGCGGTTTTGCCGTCGCAAAGGATGAAATAGGAGGCTTCTTCGCCTTCCATGAATTCCTCGATCACCACTTCGGCGCCAGCGCCGCCAAAGGCGCCACCGAACATATCATCGATTGCGTCGAGGGCGGTTTGCTCATCCATCGCAACGATCACGCCTTTGCCTGCGGCTAGACCGTCTGCCTTGACCACAATCGGAGCACCCTGTTCGCGGATATAGGCTTTGGCAGAACCCGGATCGGTGAAATGGCCATAGGCGGCCGTTGGGGCACCTGCTGCATCGCAGATTTCTTTGGTGAAGCTTTTTGACGCTTCAAGTTTTGCCGCTTCCGCCGAGGGGCCAAACACTTTGATTCCCGCCTCGCGCAAACGATCCGCCACGCCAGCGGCCAGAGGGGCTTCGGGCCCCACAATGACGAAATCCACACTGTTTTCCTGTGCAAACTCGACCACAATACCGCCATCATCGATACTGATCGACGCGCATTCCGCAATTGCGCTCATGCCGGCATTGCCCGGTGCACAGATCAAGCGATCACATTTGGGGTTCTGCTTGACCGCCCACGCCAGTGCGTGTTCACGTCCGCCGCTTCCGAGAATAAGGATGTTCATGCGCTTTCCCCTGCTTGGCCTTCACTCATGGGCGTTCTAAAGTCAGGGCGCGCAAATCACAAGAAAAGAGACGTCGCACCATGTCAGATCTGATCGACGATCCCGTTCCGGGGCAGAATACGCCCGAATATACCGTGGCCGAAATCTCGGGTGCGGTGAAGAAGACCATCGAAGGCGCGTTTGGTCGTATCCGTGTGCGTGGTGAGGTTGGTCGTGTCTTCAGGGCACGTTCCGGGCATCTTTATTATGACATCAAGGATGACGGTAATGTGCTGGCCTGCACCACCTGGAAAGGACAGGCAGCTCGACTGAGTGTCCAGCCCGAGGAAGGGATGGAGGTGATTGTCACCGGCAAGCTGACTGCCTTTGGTGCCCAGTCCAAATACAACATAAATGTGGATGAGGTGGTCGTCGCGGGCGAAGGCGCGCTGATGGCGATGCTGGAAAAGCGTAAGAAAGCTCTGGCGGCCGAAGGGCTGTTTGACGAAGGCCGCAAACAGAAGATCCCGTTTCTGCCGGAAATCGTCGGGGTGATTACCTCCCCATCTGGTGCCGTCATTCGAGATATCCTGCATCGCCTGCGTGACCGCTTTCCACGCAAGGTGCTGATCTGGCCGGTGGCGGTGCAAGGGGCGGCCTGTGCGCCGGAGGTGGCCCGTGCCATCGAAGGGTTCAACAAGCTCACGCCGGGTGGGGCCTTGCCACGCCCTGACCTGCTTATCGTGGCCCGTGGTGGTGGCTCCATCGAAGATCTTTGGGGGTTCAACGAAGAGGTTGTCGCGCGTGCCGCCGCCGCTTCACAAATCCCGCTTATTTCGGCGGTGGGACATGAAACAGACACGACGCTGATCGATTTTGTCTCCGATCTGCGCGCACCGACCCCAACTGCGGCCGCCGAACATGCGGTGCCGGTGCGGTTGGAGCTTCTGGCCTGGGTGGATGAAGCGGGCGCGCGACTTTCGCGTGCCATGGGGCAGGGAGTGACGCAACGTGGGCAACGTTTGCGCGACCTGTCTCGCGCGCTGCCGCGTCCCGAGACGCTGCTTGATGCGCCGCGTCAACGGTTGGACCGCGCCGAAAAGGACCTGCCCGCGGCGCTGCGCAACGTGGCCCAAAGCCGCAAGGTGCAGCTGACGCAGGTGGCCTCTGGTTTGCGCTCGCAATCCCTAGTGTCTTTGATTGGACAGCGAAAAGAGCGGATTACCACTTTGGGGGATCGGCTGGCGCCTGCCCTGTCCAGAACCAATACGGAAAAACGCAGGGAGTATTCACGTGTTGCAGCTCGACATAATGCGGATCGTATTTTCGCGGAATGCGCACGCAAACAAGGTGAGATTCATGAGTTGTCCACCCGTCTGTCTCGCGCCTTCGAGGCAAACACCACCCGTCACCGCGACCGCCTGACTGCAATGGAACGGATGCGCCAGACATTGGGCTACACGGAAACCCTGAAACGTGGATATGCGGTGGTGCGCGGGGATGGAGAGCTCGTCACCACCAGCGTTGCCGCGCGCGCCGCGACCGCGCTTGAAATCGAGTTCGCCGATGGACGTTTGCCGTTGGATGGATCAACGCCGCCACCTCCGCCCAGTTCAACCAACGCACAGCCGAAACCCGCGCCCAAAAAGGCGAAATCTGCAAAACCCAGCCCAGATCAGGGATCGTTGTTCTAAGCGGTTAACGTGCGGGGGCGCTGCCCCCGGCTTCGCCTCCCCCGAGGTATTTGGAACAAGGAAAAGAACATGGGACAAGAGCAGGCTTGCGGGCCGCCCTGTTCATTTTCTGGTCACAAATATCCCGGGGTGAGCCTCGAAGAGGCGAGGGGCAGCGCCCCTTAGCGTTTAGGACCTCGGCGGCCTGTGGGCTTTCCGGTTGGTTTTCCCCCCGGTTTTCCACCAGAATTTCCTGCCGGACGGCCTGTGGGTTTGCCCGATCCTTTGCCGCCAGAGCCTTTGCCCTTGAATGCCGGGCGTCCGCTCCGTGCATCCGCACGTTCCTTGGCGCGGTCGGTGCGTTCCGACAGTTTCGCGGCCTTGCCTTTGCGCTGTCTTACCGGAGCGCGCTTTTCTTCTTCGCCATCCAATCCGAGTTGATCTCGCATCACACGGCGGCGCACTTCTTCAACTTCACCCGCCTTGAGCGTGCCAAGTTGGAACGGGCCATAGCTCACGCGGAGCAGGCGGTTCACGGACAGACCCACCGATTCCATTGCGCGGCGGATTTCACGATTCTTGCCTTCGCGCAGGCTGACAGTCAGCCACGCGTTTGACCCCTGCTGCCGATCAATTGACACCGTCATCGGCTGGAACCGTTCCCCTTCCAGGGTGATGCCCTTGCGGATAGGTGCAATCATCTCGTCGGTGGGGGCGCCTTTGACCCGAACCCGGTATTTGCGGACCCAACCGGTTGACGGGAGTTCGAGTTTCCGTTTGATCTCACCATCGTTTGTCAGCAGCAATAGACCCTCGGAATTGAGGTCAAGCCGTCCCACACTCATCACCCGGGGCATGTCCTCGGGCAGCGCATCAAACACTGTCTCACGCCCCTTTTCGTCCTTGGCGGTGGTCACCAGCCCGGTGGGCTTGTGGTACAGCCATAGGCGGGCGGGTTCGGGCTCGGCCAGTTGTTTGCCGTCAACAATGATCCGATCCTTGTCCGTCACATTCAGGGCGGGGCTGGTGATGACCTTGCCATTCACGCTCACACGACCGGCCTCGATCATGCGTTCAGCTTCGCGGCGGCTTGCCACGCCAGCGCGGGCCAGAACTTTGGCGATGCGGTCGCCAGCTGGCGTTTTGGGTGTTTCTTTGCTCATACCCCGCCATACCCTGCGCGGGCGCAAAGGGCCAGAACGAAAACCCGGGGTTGGCTTTGTGGAAAAGGACAGGCATCAAGGCGGTATGACCCGGTTCAACACATATATGCAGGTCGCGCTGGACGAAGCGCGCGCCGCCGCCCGGCGGGGCGAAGTGCCAGTTGGCGCGGTGATTGTTGCACCGTCGGGCGAGGTTGTCGCCCAGGCGGGGAACCGGACACGTGAGCTGAACGACCCAAGTGCGCATGCCGAGATGCTGGCGATCCGGGCGGCATGTGCCGCTGTTGGGTCTGAACGCCTGACCGGGCATGATCTTTACGTCACGCTAGAACCTTGTCCCATGTGTGCTGCGGTGATCTCTGCCGCGCGTATTCGCAGGCTCTATTATGGTGCTGCGGACCCAAAATCTGGTGGCGTCGCGCAGGGGCCGCGTGTCTTTGCGCATCCGCAATGCCATCATGTGCCAGAGGTTTATGACGGGATATCCGAGGCAGAATGTTCTGCCCTGCTGAGTGATTTTTTCAAAGAGATGCGGGGCTGACATGGATCTGGCGCTGGCGATTCTGCCGATCCTGCTCACGCTGCTGACGGGATATGGATTGGTGGCAACGGGCATGATCCCGAAGGAACATTGGCCTGCGATCGAGACCTTGTCCTTTCGTCTGCTGATCCCGGTGATCCTGCTTCGAATCATATCCAAAGTGGATTTTGGGGCCGCCAGTGTCGGACCGTTTGCCCTGACACTGATCAGCACCGTCAGCCTTGCAGCACTGGCCGTGCTGGGGTTGCGTCTTTTGTCACAATCCGCCCTCCCCAATCCCGGGTTCACAACGCTTTTTCAGACCACCACACGTTGGAACGGGTTTGTGGGACTGGCTGCGGCTGAACTGTTTCTTGGGGTCGAAGGGACGGCTTTGATCGCGCTTGCGATGGCGGTGCTGGTGGCGCCATTGAATGTGGTCAATGTTGCGGTCCTCTCAAGTTTCGGACCAAACAAGGTTTCAGCTGGCCGTGTTGCGCTGAATATTCTTAAAAACCCGCTTGTGCAGGGCGGAGCGCTTGGGCTGGCACTCAATCTGGGCGGGGTGGCGCTCCCCAAGCCGATTGATGACACGTTGGAGTTAATTGGTCGCGCCGGTCTTGGCGTGGGGATCCTCGCGATCGGCGCAGGGATCTCGTTCAAGCGGCTGCTTCTTCCCCATTGGCATACGATTCTTGGGTTCGCCCTGCGTCCGGGGCTGATCTGCATGATTTTCCTTGCCATCGCGCCGATCTTTGCTTTGACACCAGAGCAGATGCTGGCGGGTATTTTTGTGTTTGGCGTGTCCTGTGCCACCAATGGCTATGTGGTGGCCCGGCAAATGGGGGGCGACGCTGATCTTTATGCCGACGTGATGACGTGGCAGACTGTCCTGTCGCTGGTGTTTTTACCTGCCATGGCGATCTGGCTTTTACAGTAAGGAAACGGCGGTCAAGGGCGTTGCCCCTCTTGCCCCCTACGGGATCAATTCACCCCAGGATATTTTCGGCAAGAGGAAAGAACGGGTCTTGTCTTCCTCTTGCTGTAAGTATCCCGGGGTGAGCGAGCTTGTCTCGCGAGGGGCAGCGCCCCTCAGGCTCACGAAGTGAGCCATGTGCACGCCTGTCGACCAGCGGGAGTATGGGCGTGCGAGGGCTGCGGATCACAAGGTGATCGGCACCAGAACCTCGGGTTCCACCACATCCACTCCGGGCAAACCGTCGCGCAGGGCCTCCGCCGATTGCTCAAGCAGAGGGAAGGTACGGTAGTGGCAGGGGATCACGGTCTTGAAGTCAAAGTAGCGTTTGGCCGCGTAGGCAGCGCGTGACATATCCATGGTGAAATGGCCGCCAGCGCAGAGAATGCCTATATCCGGTTTGTGCAGATCCCCCATCCACTCCATATCCGCCATAATGTCGGTGTCGCCTGACAGGTAGATCATGTGACCCTCGCCCGCGATCATGTACCCGGCCTCGGCCCCGGTGTAGATCGGCCCGTTGGCGCCAGCCATGGACGAGCTGTGCGTGGCATTCACCATCGTAACTTTCGCACCATTCAGATCTACTGTGCCGCCTTTGTTAAAGCCGACCACGTCGATTTCATGTTTATGTTCCCACCAGCTCATCAGGTCGTAAATGCCGACGCAGGTGATGTTCAGCTCACGACAGATATCCAAGGCATCGCCAATATGATCGCCATGTCCATGGGTCAGCACGACATGTGTGGCCCCGGCGATCGCCTCTTCGCGGCGCTCTTCGGGGAACATCGGGTTTCCCGTCATCCACGGATCGACCAGTAGAACGGCCTCCTCGATCTCGATCCGAAATCCCGCATGTCCCAGCCATGTAATCCGCATAGTCGCCTCCCAGAAATCTCTCCTGTTATCACAGTAGCGCAGAAACCCGATCAGTCACTCGGCTATCACGTCGCAGGCGCTTGCCCCTTTGGCGTCCACGGGCTAAACGGGTCGGCAACAAATCTCGCGAAACTCATTGGGGGCCCCCCATGTCGATCGACATCGAAACCGCGCGCAAGGTTGCGCATCTCGCCCGGATCCGGGTGGAAGAAGACCGCCTGCCGGAACTGGCTGAAAACTTCAACGCCATCCTTGGCTTTATCGAACAGCTCAACGAGGTGGATGTTGAGGGTGTTGAACCCATGACCTCGGTCACCCCGCAGCGCCTGAAACGCCGCGAGGACGTCGTGACCGAAGGCGACATGCCCGAGAGGATCCTGTCCAACGCCCCCGATGCCCGCGAAGGGTTTTTTGCTGTTCCGAAGGTGGTTGAGTGATGACTGAACTGAACAAATTGACCATTGCCGACGCCCGTGACGCCATGCGCAAGGGCGATCTGACCTCGGCAGAGCTGACCGATGCGTGCCTTGACGCCATCGAAGGCGCCGATGCGCTGGGTGCTTTTGTACACAATACGCCTGATCTGGCGCGCGAGCAGGCCAAAGCCGCAGATGCACGCATTCAGGCAGGCGACGCGCCGGACATGTGCGGTATTCCGCTGGGCATCAAGGATCTCTTCTGCACCAAGGGCGTACCCTCGCAGGCGGCGTCGCGCATCCTCGAAGGGTTCACCCCGGAATACGAATCGACCGTCAGCCAGAACCTGCTGGACAATGGCACGATCATGCTGGGCAAGCTCAACATGGATGAGTTCGCCATGGGCTCGTCGAATGAGACCTCGTGCTATGGCAATGCCGTGAACCCGTGGCGTCGCGGCAATGAAGATACCGCTCTTACTCCGGGTGGATCATCCGGGGGGTCTGCTTCCGCTGTGGCTGCTGATCTCTGCCTTGGTGCAACCGGCACCGACACCGGCGGCTCGATCCGCCAGCCCGCCGCCTTCACCGGCATCACCGGCATCAAACCCACCTACGGTCGCTGCTCGCGCTGGGGTGTGGTGGCCTTTGCCTCCTCGCTGGATCAGGCCGGTCCGATGACCAAATCGGTGCGCGATGCCGCGATCATGCTTGAGGCCATGTGTGGCCATGACGCCAAAGACAGCACCTCTGCCGATCTGGCCGTGCCGAATTTCGAAGCGATGTTGACCGGCGACATCAAGGGCAAGAAAATCGGTATTCCGAAAGAATACCGTATGGACGGTATGCCGGACGAAATCGAAGCGCTCTGGGCCAAAGGCGCGGACATGCTGCGCGACGCGGGCGCCGAGATTGTCGATATCTCGCTGCCGCATACCAAATACGCGCTGCCAGCATATTATGTGATTGCACCGGCAGAAGCCTCATCGAATCTTGCCCGCTACGATGGTGTGAAATACGGCCACCGCGCCACGCTGGAAGCGGGTGATGGCATCAATGACATGTATGAAAAGACCCGCGCCGAAGGCTTCGGATCCGAGGTGCAGCGCCGTGTGATGGTGGGCACCTACGTGCTGTCAGCCGGTTTCTATGACGCCTATTACAACCGCGCCCGTCGGGTGCGCACGCTGATCAAGAAAGACTTTGACGACGTGTTTGCGCAAGGTGTGGATGCGATCCTGACCCCGGCCACCCCATCGGCTGCTTTTGGTTTGGGCGAGATGAAGAATGCCGATCCGGTCAAGATGTATCTCAATGACGTCTTTACCGTGACTGTGAACCTCGCCGGTCTTCCCGGCATCGCAATCCCAGCCGGTCTTGATGCGCAGGGCTTGCCGCTGGGTTTGCAGTTGATCGGACGCCCATGGGAAGAGGGTGATCTGCTGAATATCGCCCATGAGGTCGAGGCCCGCGCCGGTTTTGTGGCGAAGCCCAATAAATGGTGGTAAACCCAGCGGATCCAAAAGGATGATCTGAAGGAAGGAAAAGAGATGCGCAGTCTGATCGTACCGGCATTTGCCGTTGTTTCCATGGCGGGGCTGACCGCCTGTGTCGACACACGGATCCCGGACAGTGCAGCGCATCTTCCGAACCAGACGACCCCCACCGGCGCACCGCTTTCGGCAATGATCGAGGGCAGCTCAGTCTCCTCGCAGCCTCTTGGCGGTGCCACCCCGACGTCCACGACGCAGGGTCAAACGACGGCGATCGCATCAAGCACTGGTGCGATCTCCGACGAGCAGAATTTCCAGGCAGTCTCTGCCCGAGAAACCATCGAAAGCGATGCCGCCCGCCGCGCCGCGAACCAAGCGCAATACCAGCAGATTCAGCCGACCGAGCTTCCGCAGCGCCCACGCGGACAGGCGATCTCGATTGTTGATTACGCATTGTCGACCACAAACAATGTGGGAGAGGCGCAATACAAGCGGTTTAGCCTTGGCGGTAAAAATCGCTATGACCGGAATTGTGCCAGTTATGGATCACCCGATATTGCACAACGCGCTTTTCTTGCGTCCGGTGGGCCAAAGCGTGACCGCTATGGCATTGACCCGGATGGTGATGGATTTGCCTGTGGCTGGAGCCCTGCATCGTTCAGAAAGGTGCAAGCGACCCCGGCTCCTGCTCCTGCTACCTCCAGCGGGGCGGTTAACGCTTCGGATCTGGCCGCCGCCGGCATCACCGGAGCACCCCAGACCCAGACCAGTTCTAGCAAGCCGCTGACCGGAGCAGATGGCACGCAAGCACCGCTGCCCATCATGCCGGTGGCTCCTCTGCCGGGCGAAACGCTGAATATCTCGACCGAGTGACGTGAGCACCCTTCACATCCTGCAACGACCATCTCCGAATTTCGGACTGCGTCGTGAGGGGCTGTGTCCTTCTCTGATCGTATTGCACTATACGGCAATGGACAGTGCGGAGGCCGCATTGGAACGGTTGTGCACGTCTGAGTTCGAAGTCTCTGCCCATTACCTGATTTGTCGCACCGGGACCATTTATCAACTGGTTGATGAGGACATGCGCGCCTGGCATGCCGGGGCAGGGGAGTGGGCCGGGCAGCAGGATATCAATTCGCGATCCATTGGCATCGAACTCGACAATGATGGCACCAGCCCCTTCCCTGAACCGCAAATGGCCGCGCTTGAGGCGCTCATGTCCGGGATCATGATCCGTTGGAACATCCCGCCTGAGCGCGTGATTGGCCACAGTGACATGGCACCGGGCCGCAAGGTGGACCCAGGCCCGCGCTTTGACTGGATGCGTCTGGCGCACATGGCTCTTGCGGCCCCCTCTGGTCATGGCTCCGCCCCGCAAGTCTGTACGGTTGAGGCATTCCGCGCGCGGGCGCGTGCCGCTGGCTATACCTCTGAAACCGATGATGCGACGCTGCTTGCCACTGTGCGTCTGCGCCACCGCCCCTGGGCGACCGGACCACTGTCCCCCGATGATATTTCAGCCCTCACGGTTTGAGCGGATGAACTGCTTCAACTTTTTTCTTGCGAAAAATACCTCGGGGTGAGCGGTGAAACCGCGAGGGGCAGCGCCCCTCTACCCTTCATGCTTGACGTCACGCTCGTGCGTTCCTATGTCCTCCCCACGCGGATGGCCGGATGACCGCGGGTGACTGGTGGAGCTTGCTTCATCGTGACGCGAGGAAAGTCCGGACTCCATAAGGCAACGGTGCCGGGTAACGCCCGGCGGGGGCAACCCCAGGGAAAGCGCCACAGAGATGAGACGGCCCTGTATATCGGGGTCACGGTGAAACGGTGGGGTAAGAGCCCACCGCGCTTCTGGCAACAGCGGCGGCACGGCAAGCCCCACCGGGAGCAATGCCAAATAGGGATCGCAAGGAACGCAAGTTCCGGGGCTGCCTTGGCCCTTGCAGATTCGGGTTGGCAGCTTGAGCGTCCTGGCAACAGGCCGCCTAGAGGAATGGTCATCCAGAGCTTTCGGGCTCGGACAGAATCCGGCTTACAGGCCATCCGCGTTTATTTCCTATGATTCCCTGTAGCGAACGGATGCTCCCGCGGGCGCATTCCCTTCGGTCAATGCCCTTGGGTGTGGCTCACCTCGTGAGCCTGTTGGGGCTCTGCCCCAGGCTTTCAGCCTCCCCCGGGATATTTCTGACCAGAAAAAGAAGGGAGAAGCATGAGATTTCCGGGCTTTGCGGTTGACTCGGGGGCTGGGGGCGCTAAAAGGCGGGTTCCAGAGATATACCCGGGCACCCGCCCGTGCCCGATGAGGAGTTAGTGATATGGCGAAGCCGACCACAATCAAGATCCGCCTGAACTCGACTGCGGATACCGGCCACTTCTATGTGACCAAGAAAAACGCACGCACCATGACCGAGAAAATGGTTGTGCGCAAATATGACCCCGTTGCTCGCAAGCACGTGGAATACAAAGAAGGCAAGATCAAGTAAGATCTTGTGAGCTTTGCGCGTCAGAAATGGCGAAAAAGGGCCGTCCCGTTGGGGCGGCTTTCTTGCGTTTTGGGTAGGATGCCGGGCGTCGGAGAGGTGGGCGCTGTTCAGCGGTGCAGGATCTGCTGGGCTACGCGCGCTCCCATCACCTGATAGGTGTTCGGGCCGGGGTGAAACCCGTCCTCGGCCCACATTTCCGGTGTCATCGGAACATCGAAGGGCATGTAATCCACCCCCAGTTTGAGGGCTTGCTGGGCCAAGGCCCGGTCAAAGCGTCGTGCCTGAACACCGAGAAACCAGCGCAACGGTTGTGGCAACAGGGGGAAGTTGCCCAGCGGCGGGATCCCGGCAACGATCACCCGTTTTACCCCCCAATCCTCGCGCAGGTGGCGATACAGCTCTTCGCGTAGTCTCAGCAGGCGTTTCAGGGGGATCTGGGTGGTGATGTCATTTACCCCCAGCACCACCAGCGCCACATCCACATATTCCGGTGTTTGGGACTTCAGCAGGGGCAGGGTGTCGCGTGTGGTGCTGCCGGTGCGGGCGATCAGGTGCCAGTGTACGGTGTAAGAACTGCCAAGCGCCTGAGCCAGTTGTCCGGACAGGGCTTCGTTTTGGTGTGGCGCACCCACCCCGGCAGCAGAGCTATCCCCCGTGAGAAGAAGGTTCAGTGCGGGGCCTCGGCCATAAACGCCAGACCGATGGCCGGGTGGCTCTGGCAGGATCCGTGCGGTTTTGCGCACGCGCAGCGCCTGTGCCGTCAGCAGGGGGCTGAGCAGCAGCTTGGCAATGGTTTCGAAATACTTCTGCACCGAGGTACCCTATTCTCACATGCGCCGGGTCAGGTTCCGGCAGTGACAAAAAAAGGGCCGGTCGCGGTGACCGGCCCCCGTTTCATATTGATCCACTCAGATCAATCCGTTCAATCATTCGCGGTTGCCCAGGAATTGCAGCAGGAACATGAACAGGTTGATGAAATCGAGATAGAGGTTCAGCGCCCCCATGATGGCCGATTTCGCCAGCCATTCGCTGTCCATTGCATGTGCATGGGCAATATAGTCGGTCTTGATTTTCTGCGTGTCATAGGCGGTCAGGCCAGCAAAGATCAGCACACCCAGCACGGACACCACAAAATGCAGCATCGGCGAGCCGAGGAAGATGTTGACGATTGAGGCGATGATAATGCCGATCAGACCCATGATCAGGAAGGCACCCAGCGGCCCCAGGTCACGCTTGGTGGTGTAGCCATAAAGGCTTAGACCGGCAAAGGCGACGGACGTGATCAGGAAGGTTTGCACAATCGAGATGCCGGTGAAGACCAGGAAGATCGAGCTGATCGACAGGCCCATCAGAACCGCAAACGCATAGAAGAACAGCTGTGCGCCAGCTGCCGACAGGCGGTTGATTGCGGCGCCAAAGGCAAAAACCATGGCCAGCGGGGCAAACATGATCACCCATTTCAGCGGTGAGGCGTAAAGTGCGGTGCCCAGACCGGTAAGATATTGACCTTCGCGGATTGCGGCGGTCGCGCCGGTTGGGTCGGTGGTAACGGCCAGACCAGCAATGGCCCAGCTGGCCAATGCGGTGATCAACAGACCCACCGACATGGTGCCATACACCTTGTTCATATGGGCGCGCAGCCCCTCATCGATCGCAGCGCGCGTACCTACGCCAGCGCGGATCGTGTCAAATTCAGCCATATTTGCCTCCAACAAATCACAAGTCGGCAGCCCCAAACAGAAACCGCCCTTGACCGTAATATCGGCAAGAGCGGTTGGTTTTTCAAGGGGATTGGCAGGGCTTTACCCTGTTAATTACCGTCAAAGTTGCTTTAGCAAACCCAGTGTGACGGAACATCCCAGATTGGCTTTCGCGATTCCTGGTGTGCCTGAGCCGGAGTCACACCAATATCATTCAGGCGTACATCGTTCATTTCGGCCAGCGCTTTGCGTTCACGTTGGATCTGAAACGCGTAGGAAATCCAGGCAAACGGCGAGAAGGCACGTTTCTGGGTGGGGGTGTTGGTGCAAGTTATCGCGGTCATCTTCTCTACTCCTTTCTTGAAACGGATCATTTGACCCGTTAGCATCACATTTCTTGATCGTTATGACTCATGTTGAGCGATTATCAAAATGAATGTTTATGCATCGAATCATCAAGGATTGTGATATGCCAAGAAATCTGGACCTGACCGCGTTGCGCAGCTTTGCCACTGTTGCGGATTCGGGGGGTGTGACGCGGGCGGCGGGGTTGCTCAATCTCACGCAGTCTGCGGTTTCGATGCAGCTCAAGCGGCTTGAGGAAAGCCTGGGGCGCGCGCTGCTGGATCGCTCGGGTCGCGGCGTTGCGCTTACGGCGGATGGCGAACAACTGCTGGGATATGCACGTCGGATGCTCAATCTAAATGACGAGGTGTATTCGCGCCTGACAGATCACGCCTATGAGGGTGAGATCGTTTTGGGCGTGCCGGCTGACGTGGTTTATCCAGCGATTCCCAAAGTTCTGAAAACCTTTCATGCAGAATACCCGCGTATGAAGGTCCAGTTGATCTCGTCGTACACAAGCCGGTTGAAAGCGATGTTCGGCCGCGGGGAATGTGACATCATCCTGACAACAGAGGATATGGTGGATGGCGGAGGCGAGATCCTGACCAGCCTGCCTTTGGTCTGGGTGGGCGCGCCAGATGGTGTTGCGTGGAAAATGCGCCCACTTCGGTTGGCGTTTGAGCATGGCTGTATCTTCCGTACGGGCGCGCAGAAGGCGCTGGACGATATGGGCATTGCCTGGGAGATGGCGGTGGAAAGCGATTCGACGCGCACCATCGAAGCGTCGCTTTCTGCGGACCTTGCTGTGCATGCCGTCGTCGATGGCACCGTGTCGCGCCAATTGGTGGTGATCGATCATGGTGGTGCGTTGCCTGAACTCAAGACCACCAATGTGAATATGTATGCCGCAGAAAGCACCAAGGATGAGGCATCGGCGGATCTGTTGACGCTGATCCGCAATGCGTTTCTGGATTTGTGAGGGGGCATTGCAAAGTGTTGGCCTGGGGCGCGCAGCGCTCCGGGTTTTATGGTGCGCCGAAAACACTGGCCCAATTATAAAACACTGGCCCAATTATGAAGGCGTAAGGGCGCGATGCTCGCTTCTTCTGAACTGACTGCGGCACCGCGCCCTCATTAGCCATTCCCCAATAGCTGTTGAAGCGCGAGACGTTAATCGTGTTTCATGTTCGGATCATTGAAGTCCGTGACGATCTGATGCGGATTTGTTTGAGGCCTGAAATTATTGGTATCAGAACCCCAGTTTGGAGCACGGATCAATAAGGTCAGGTTCCCGGCCGTGCGATCGGACCAGTCATCGCCCATGCGGATCAATATGGATACGTGATATCCGGTATCGGTGAGATGCGAAGAGGAGAGATGCCCGTTGCCCGGTGGGCTTGGAAACACCCCCACACCATTGTCGATCAGCGTCCCGAGCATTGTGTTGGCCTCACTCCAAAGATGTGACGCAGTGAAATCGGACAGCAATAGGCTTGCTGCGCCTTTGAAATCCGCAATGCAACATTCTCGATAGTCCTTGTGGGCGGCATCGCTGCCGCTGAATTCGTAGTGAGAGCTTTTAAATTCAATTATGTTCACATATTCAGCTTCGCCGTACAAAGTGACACTTCCGCGAAACCCTTCGAGATTGCCTAAACTTTGCGCGTAGGACGACCCATACAGACCGCCATTTTCGCGATAGAAACTGTATCGGCATAGTTTTGTACTGTATGTCGCATTAATGAGGCTGCGGGCGGATTGAACAGACCAGCCCTTGTCTCGGAGGATGAACTTTTCTGTCTGCTCTCGCTCAATTTGCTCGGTGTAGCTTATGAGAAACGCCTCAATTCTCTCTGGCTTGGACACCAAAAGGGCATCCAGTCGAGAGAGGGCATAGTCGATGTGGCCGGGGTCGTTCGAAATTTGTTCTAAGGTACGAATAAGGTCGATGCTGTCGGTGTGTTTGTTCAGAAATTCGCGCTTGCGGCTTTTGGGAAAGAATTTGGCTATTAGGTTCATCATGTGTTGCTGCCAAGCTTGAATCTATGTCTGCCTGAATGGTTGCAAGGAATGATGGATAGGTTGTGTCAAAATGGGTGCAGAACCAAGGCAATCGCTTGCGCCCTTCACCCATCCCCCATCGTGACCACAACCTTCCCGGTGGACTTGCGCGCGCGCAACAGCTCCAGCGCCACCAGAGCCTGTTCCAGTGGGAATGTCTGGCTGACATGCGGGGAGAGCTTGCCTTCCTCATACCATTTGAACAACTGCCGCAGGCTGTCCGTGACCACGTCCGGTGCAAATTTCAGGTAGCCACCCCAGTAGATTCCGATTGCGGTGATGTTCTTGACCAGCATGTGATTGGGTTTCAGATTCGGCATGTCACCGGACGCAAATCCGATATAGAGGAACCGCCCATCCGGGTTCATCGCACGGAACGCCGCTTCGCCCTGCGCACCCCCGACTGCATCATAGACAACGTCCGCCCCACCCAGCTCTTTGACAATCGCTCGGATGTCCTGCGTTTCACTGTCGATCACATGATCAGCCCCGGCCTGTTTGCAGATCTCAAGCTTGTCTGCCCCGCGGGCACAGGCAATCACAGTTGCCCCCATCAGCTTGCCGATCTCAACCGCGGTCAGCCCAACACCTCCGGCGGCCCCCAGCACCAGCAATGTTTCACCGGCTTGCAACCTGGCTTTGTAATCAAGTGCAACATGGCTGGTGCCATAAGCAATCTGAAAGGCGGCGGCGTCTTCAAAGCTCATATTCGCGGGCAGAGGCACACAGCGGCTTGCGGGGAACACCCCTTGTTCGGCCAAGCCACCACAACCGGAAAAAACCGCAACCCGATCATTTTGTTGCAGGGTGTCAACATGGGCCCCTACCTGACGCACGATGCCTGCTGGCTCCATGCCTAAAATGGTCGGCAATGCGGGCCGCTCCTGATATTTCCCTTTTGACATCAACAGGTCGGCAAAATTCAACCCGCAGGCCTTGATCTCAATAAGCACCTGATCTGCATCGGGCAAAGCAGGCGCGGGCATCTGCCTTAACACAGGAGAGCCTGAATGATCCGTAATCTGAACTGCGCGCATGATGGCCCCTCCTTTTCGGAATAATTTAGACGATCCATGCTGCGGGTGCGAGAAAGAAGCGAGCGCAACGGGCAAAATCCCCACGTCATTTTCTCTCAACAAAGAAAACGGGGTTACTTTTTTGGTGTTTTGCATAATGCAAAGCTCGGAAGGGTTGTGTTTTGGATTCGAGGTTTCCTTACATGAATCCCATTATTTATACGGATTCATCCCATTCAATTAGTTTCAAAATAAGTCTATGAGTTGTGCAGTATGGCCAAAAAGACAGGTTGTGGTTGTGGGGTTTGTCGTGGTTTTTAAAGCATACGCAATCTTAAGTAACGAGGAGCACGCTCATGAAACATCCCGTGGATGTACATGTTGGTAAGCGTATCCGCCATCGTCGTTGGATGGTCGGAATGACACAGCAGCAGCTGGCAGAAAAAGTTGGTATCAAGTTTCAGCAGATCCAGAAGTATGAAACCGGAATGAACCGGGTTTCTGCATCTCGCCTCTGGGACATCTCTACCGCGTTGTCGGTCCCGATCGGATTTTATTTCGAAGGGTTGGAAACTGGTGCCGCCGGTGAAGATGAACAAAGCCTGCCCAGTGATATCCTTGCTGACAAGGAAGCATTGGAACTGATACGCAGCTACTACGCCATTCCGGAAAACCAACGCCGCCGCCTGTTTGAACTGGCACGCGTTCTGTCGGATGCCGCCTGATCAGTCTATTCTGATCGGTTCGGCCAGACAGCAACCGGACAGCTTGACGAAGTGATCCCGGCCCACTATCGCAACAGGAAAGCGGATATGCTTTTCGCAGATGAGGCCGGGATGGATACGCAGAGCCAACAAGACCTGATCGCCGTTGCAGAGGCTTTGGCCGATGCGGCGCGCGAGGCCGTTTTGCCCTATTTTAGGGCAGACGGATTGGATGCGGACAACAAACTGGACGCAGGTTTCGACCCCGTGACCGAAGGCGACCGCGCCGCAGAACGCGCAATGCGCGCGGTTCTCGCAGAGCGTCGCCCGCAAGATAGCATTCTCGGCGAGGAATATGGACGACACGAAGGGACGTCGGGCCTGACCTGGGTGCTTGATCCCATTGATGGCACCCGCGGGTTTCTCTCCGGCACCCCCACCTGGGGCGTGCTGATTGCGGTTGGCGATGAACATGGCCCGCATCTTGGCATCATTGACCAACCCTATATCAAGGAACGCTTTCTCGGGGGATTTGGTGCTGCATGGGTCGATGGCCCTATGGGGCGCCGCGCCCTCAAGGCCCGCGCTCCTCGCCCATTGTCACAAGCGACAATCCTCACCACCTTCCCGGAAGTCGGGGATGACGTAGAGCGCACTGCCTTCCATTCTCTCGCTGCACAAACCCGCCTGACGCGCTATGGTATGGATTGCTACGCCTACGCACTGGTTGCTGCCGGTCAGGTCGATCTGGTGGTGGAAGCCGGACTTCAGGCCTATGACATCCAAGGTCCAATGGCTGTTGTGCAGGCTGCCGGTGGCATTGTGACGGATTGGCAAGGCGGACCAGCTCATCAAGGCGGACGCGTGATTGCCGCCGCCAATGCTGAGATCCACGCCGCAGCACTCGCCACTCTCTCCAAAGCCTGATCCCCGCGCAACGGCCCCAATCTGCGCCGCCACCGTTATTTTCTTGCTGGAAATACCTCTGGGTGAGCCTCGCAGAGGCGAGGGGCAGCGCCCCTACCACTTCGATCCTTGCGTCAACCGGCGCGCCTATGGCACAGTCCCGGCGCGGATCGTGTCCTTTGCCCTTTCTGGCGATCCGTCATGTTGTCTCACCGAAATGGGCGGATAGGAGGCAACATGGAATATCTCATCACAAATGCGCAATCCGTCCTGACCATGGATGATGCCGAAGGGCCCTGTGGGCGTGAACTCACCGGTGCGGACCTTCGCATCAAGGACGGGGTGATAACTGAAATCGGTCATCACCTCGCATCTGAAGGCGAGGTGATCCGCGCTGATAACGCCCTGGTCACACCCGGTTTCGTGAACACCCACCACCACCTGTACCAAAGCCTCACCCGCGCAGTGCCGGGTGGGCAGGATGCGCTCCTGTTTGGCTGGTTGCAGACGCTTTACCCCATCTGGTCCCGCTTTGGTCCCGAGGAAATGCGCATAAGTGCGATGGTCGGATTGGTGGAACTGGCGCTGTCCGGCTGCACATTGTCGTCCGACCACCTCTATCTCTACCCCAACGGGGCGCGGCTCGAAGACACAATCGACGGCGCACACGAGGTGGGGCTGCGCTTCCATCCCACACGTGGTGCGATGTCGATCGGTGAAAGTGACGGAGGGCTGCCGCCTGATCATCTGGTGGAACGGGAAGAGGACATTCTGAACGATTGCATCCGGGTGATTGACGGATTTCATGATCCGTCGGACGGGGCGATGGTGCGGGTTGGCGTCGCCCCCTGTTCCCCATTTTCGGTGTCGCGTGACCTGATGCGCGAAGCCGCAATTCTCGCTCGTGACAAAGGGGTCATGCTGCATACCCATCTTGCGGAAAACGACGAAGACATTGCTTATTCCGAAGCCCAGTTCGGCTGTCGACCCGGTCAATATGCCGAAGAACTTGGCTGGGTGGGGGATGACGTCTGGCACGCCCATTGCGTGAAGCTGGACGGGCAGGAAATCGACCTCTTTTCAACCACCTCCACCGGAGTTGCCCATTGTCCCTGTTCCAACTGTCGGCTCGGCTCCGGCATCGCACCGGTGCGCCAGATGGTCGACGCGGGTGTTAGGGTGGGGCTCGGTGTGGACGGCTCGGCGTCCAATGATCAAGGCAATCTGGTCGATGAGGCGCGACAGGCGATGCTTCTGCAGCGCGTGGCGCTTGGCGCCGACAAGATGTCCGCCCGCGAAGCCTTGCGGCTGGCCACCCGTGGTGGTGCCGAAGTGCTGGGGCGCCATGACTGCGGTCAGATCGCGGTGGGCAAACGTGCCGATATTGCGATCTGGGATTTGTCCTCCATTGAAAGCGCAGGAAGCTGGGATCCCGCCGCGCTGCTGCTCGCTGGACCTCGCCGCGTTCGCGATCTGTTTGTGGAAGGGCGGCAGGTGGTGCGGGACGGGATGGTCACAACAGTGGACTTGCCGCGTCTCGTCGAACACCAGAACCAGTTGGCACAAAAGTTGATATCCCAGCCCTGAGCGCGATGAGGGGCAGGATTTTGCCCCTCTTTATGCCTTTTTTTCTTGCGGGAAATACCTCGGGGGAGCGCGCAGCGCGGGGGCAGCGCCCCACCAGGCTCACGAGAGTGAGCCACTCCCAAGCCTGTCGCCTGCAAAGGCGTAATGGCGCGGGAGCACTTCCAGTTCAGAAGAGCTTCTTCCCGCCTGCCCAGACAGATATCATCGCCCGGTCATCTCCCATCATGATGGTGGGGAACAGGGCTTGCCACAGATCTTCGGCGCGATCTGCGCGCTGGGCGATCGCGGGGGTCGACGCCAGATCAATCACCGCGATATCCGCCTCATACCCCGGAGCCAAAGTGCCGATCATGTCGCCCAAGTGAATGGCATTGGCAGATCCCGCGGTCGCGAGCCACCAGAGCTGGGCTGGATGCAACGGGGTGCCGGACAACTGCCCGACTTCGTAGGCGGCGGCCATGGTGCGCAGCATCGAAAAGCTTGATCCGCCACCGGTATCTGTTGCCAGGCCGATGCGATGGCCGGTTTCCATCAGGCCCGCCATGTCAAACAGGCCCGACCCGATGAACATGTTTGAGGTGGGGCAGTGAATCAGGCTCGCATCCATCTCGCGCAGCCGGTCGCGCTCACGTTCCGTCAGGTGGATTGCATGACCAAACAGCGCCCCGTCACGCGCCAGCCCGAATGTCTCATAGACATCCAGATAGTCGCGCGCTTTGGGAAACAGATCCTGCACCCAGGCGATCTCTTCATGTTGTTCCGAGATATGGGTCTGCATCATCAGTTCGGGATGCTCACCCCACAAGGCCCCCAATGCGTCCAGTTGCTCAGGTGTTGACGTGGGTGCAAATCGTGGAGTGATCACATAGGACAACCGATCCACCCCATGCCATTTCTTCAACAGCGCTTTGCTGTCGTCATAGGCAGATTGCGCGCTGTCCACCAAGGTGTCGGGCGCATTGCGATCCATGCATGTCTTGCCGCCCAACACGCGCAGCCCTCGGGACTGGGCGGCGGTAAAATAGGCCTCCACGCTTTCCGGGTGAATGGTGCAATAGCTGACCGTGGTGGTGGTGCCCGTCGCGGTCACAAGATCGAAATAGGTGTTGGCAACCCTATCGGCATAAGCGCGGTCCCCAAACCGGCTTTCCTCTGGGAAAGTGTATGAATTAAGCCAGTCGATCAGCCGTTTGCCCCATGAGGCAATGATTGCGGTTTGGGGATAATGCACATGCGTATCGACAAAGCCCGGTGAAATCAGAGCGTTGCCATAATCCGTGACCTGTGCCTGCGGATAAGCTTCGCCGATGTCTGCCGCCGGACCAACAGCAAGGATCTTTCCGTTTTCGATCACCACCGCACCGCGTTCATGATGCGTGGCAGCTGTGTCGGGGCTGGTCTTGAACGGATCATTGGTGAAGGTCAGGGTCTGGCCCAGCAGAATTTCCATTGCAATGTCCATATGTTAACAATTTGCCTGCACGAGCCTACGCCTCGAAAATTAACATCGCAATGTCTTTGTCCGGTTCCCTTGCCATGGCCCATGTCCTATGGTCCACGCGAAGTGTTGAGGAGGGTTGCACATGCTGGACGATCAGGTGACCGAAGACGTGCTGCCCGAGGAAGGCGACTATGAGCTGGACCGGGATGTTTTTGGACCGGTTAAAGCAGCTTTGGATTCAGGAAATGCAGGTGCGCTGGCTCTGGCGCTTGAACCCCTTCACCCCGCTGACATTGCCGACCTCATGGAACAGCTCTCCGATGACGACCGGACAGAGTTTGTGCGCCTTTATGGCAGCGGGTTTGACGGTGAGATCCTTTCGGAACTCGATGAACGCCTGCGTGAAGATGTGGTCGAGGCGATGGAACCGGAGGTTCTGGCCGAGGCGGTGCGCGAGCTGGAAACCGACGACGTTGTTGACCTGATCGAGGACCTTGATGACCCGCAGGCCGAAGCGGTTCTCGACGCGCTCGACGATGACGACCGGGTGGTGGTTGAACAGTCGCTGTCTTATCCCGAAGAATCCGCCGGGCGCCTGATGCAGCGTGAACTGGTTGCGGCACCTCAGCATTGGAATGTCGGGCAAACCATTGATTTTCTGCGCAGCCAGACCGACCTTCCCGAACAGTTTTATCACGTGATCCTCGTCGATCCGCGAATGCGCCCAACCGGGTATGTCACCCTCGGGCGGCTGATGGGCAGCCTTCGCGCGACACCGTTGACCGCGATCATCGAAGAGAGCTTTCGCACCATTCCCGTGCGTCAGGACGAAGGTGAAGTGGCCTATGCGTTCAATCAGTATCACCTGATTTCCGCCCCGGTGGTCGACGACGATGACCGGTTGGTCGGCGTGATCACCATCGATGACGCGATGGGGATCCTTGATGAAGAGCATGAAGAAGACATTCTGCGTCTGGCGGGTGTGGGCGAGGAAAGCTCGTTGACTGATAAGGTGATCGAGACCACCAAGCGACGCTTTCCGTGGCTGGCGGTGAACCTGGTGACCTCAATCTTGGCCTCGCTGGTGATTGCCCAGTTTGACGCGGTGATTGCCCAGTTTGTGGCGCTTGCGGTGTTAATGCCAATCGTTGCGTCGATGGGTGGGAACGCAGGCACACAATCTCTCACCGTGGCGGTGCGAGCACTGGCGACCAAAGACCTTACCACCGGAAACGTCTGGCGGGTGATCCGGCGCGAAGCGATCGTCGGGTTGGTCAATGGTGTGATCTTTGCGGTGGTCATGGGGGTGGTCGGGGTGATCTGGTTCAGCACGCCGATGCTCGGCGTCGTCATCGGCATCGCGATGGTCGTGAACCTTGTGGTGGCCGGGCTCGCGGGCGTTATGATCCCGGTGACATTGGAGCGGATGGACATCGACCCGGCACTGGCTTCGGGCGCTTTCGTGACCACGGTCACGGATGTGGTCGGGTTCTTCGCCTTCCTTGGCCTTGCCGCAGTGATGCTTCTGTAACGGAACTCTTGATATGACCGACCTGACCGAGATGAAAGCAGCCGCACGCAAGGCCGCCTTTGCCCGCCGCAAAGAGGCCCATTCAGAAACGCGTTCTGCGCTGGGCGTGGCCCATCTGATTGGTGAATTAACCCAGCATAAAGGCAAGGCGATTGCCGGCTATATGCCGATCAGAACCGAAATCAACCCACTGCCTGCCATGGCCGCTCTGGCCGCATGGTCCACCATTGGCGTGCCCTATATCGAGGGCGAAGGCCAGCCGCTGAAGTTTGCCAAATGGCGCCCGGACAGCAAGCTTGTCGATGGTCCATTTGGGGCGCAAGTGCCCGCACAACTCGAGTTCTTTGAGCCCGAGGTGGTGGTGGTTCCGCTGGTGGCGTTCGACCGCAAAGGCGGTCGCCTGGGCTATGGTGGTGGGTTCTATGATCGGACCTTGGAAGGGCTGCGCGCCAAACGACCGACACTGGCGATCGGTTATGCCTATGCCGCGCAAGAAGCTCAGGGTCTGCCGCTTGAACCCACGGACCAGCCGCTGGATATGATCATCACCGACGAAGGCGTGATCCGCTTCTGACTTGGACGGTTGCGTGGGGGGGCTTTCGCTTTCGCTCAAGCGCGCTGTCGGTGGCTCACGATGTGAGCTTGAAGGGGCTTTGCCCCCGCCTTCGGCTCCCCCAGGATATTTTCCGTCAGAAGAAGCAGGCAATCCCGCGCTTTTCTTCTGACCAGAAATATCCCGGGGTGAGCGAGCTTGTCTCGCGAGGGGCAGCGCCCCTTTTTCGCCGCGCGCAATCCGAGGCCACCCCCAACCTAAGTCGGCACACGGGGGTAACGCGAGGTGTGCGCCCCTCACCCTGCGCTTCTCTCTTGCCCTTTTGGCACAACCGGCCTAGGGCTATCCTCCATGAAAATACTCTTTCTTGGCGATATCATGGGCCGTGCTGGTCGACGCGCGGTGACGGAACGTTTGACGAAACTGCGGGAAACGTGGCGGCTCGATTTTGTCGTGGCCAATGGCGAGAATGCCACGTCGGGGCACGGGTTGTCCGGCGGCCACGCAAAGACGCTTTTTGAAGCTGGAGTGGATGTGCTCACCCTTGGCGATCACGCCTTTGACCAGCGCGACATGCTGACCTTCTGTGAGCAGGACAAGCGGATCATTCGCCCTCTGAACTATGCCAAAGGGGCACCGGGGGTTGGCGCGCGCGTGTTTTCAGACAGGCGGGGCCGCAAGATCCTTGTGGCGCAGGTTCTGGGTCAGGTCTTTATGAAGCGGGCCTTTGACGATCCGTTTTCCGCGATTGACCTCGTGCTGAACAAACACCGCATTGGGGGGGCCGTTCAGGCGGCCCTGGTGGACATTCATTGCGAGGCAACCTCGGAAAAAATGGGTATGGGCCATTGGTGTGATGGGCGCGCAAGCATTGTGGTTGGCACCCATACCCATGTGCCCACCGGTGATGCGCAGATCCTGCCCAAAGGGACGGCGTTTCAATCGGATGCCGGGATGTGCGGAGATTACAATTCCGTCATCGGCATGAAAAAGGACGAACCTCTGAACCGCTTCATCACTGGCATGGCCAAGGGGCGGTTTGAACCGGCGGCAGGAGAGGCAACCTTGTCGGGGCTTTATGTGGAAACCGACGACCGTACCGGGTTGTCCACTCGTGTCCAGATGGTGCGCGAGGGGGGGCGGCTGATGCAATCCACCCCACTGGACGGGTAAGGTGCAGCTCCGCCTGATCGGTTTCCTCGCGCTTCTCGGTGCAGGCTGGGCACTTACCGGGGTGCTGTCGAAACCGGTTGTCGAAGCCGGTCATGGGATTTTTGGCATTATCCTTTGGCAGATGGCCATAGGGGCGACGATCCTGACCGGGGTGTCCCGGATCAGGGGGAAATCTGTGCCCCTGACACGCAATCACCTGCCGCTTTATTTATTTGTGGCACTTGGCGGCACCATCTTTCCAAATGCGGCAAGTTACCTATCGCTCGACCACCTGCCTGCGGGAGTGATGGCAATCATCATTGCCGCAGTCCCGATGTTTGCTTTCCCGATGGCGCTCTTATTGAAAAGCGAGAACTTTGCTACCAAGCGTCTGTTTGGGCTTTTGGCCGGGTTGATTGGCGTTGCGATCCTGGTCGGGCCGCAATCGGCATTGCCCGAGGGGGCGTGGTTCTGGATTGCCATCGCGCTGATTGCTCCGGCGCTTTACGGGATTGAGGGCAATGTGGTGGCAAAATGGGGGACCGGGGGGCTGGATCCTGTGCAGGTGCTTGCCGGGGCATCCCTTGTCGGCCTGCCAATCGCTGGCGTGATGGCTGTTTTGACCGGAGGCTGGATCGATCCGTTTTCCGATTTCGATGGGACCAAGGGGTTGATCGTGTTGAACTCGGTCATCCATGCCTTTGTTTATTCCGGCTATGTCTGGTTGGTGAGGCGGGCGGGCGCATCTTTTGCCGCACAGGTCAGTTATCTGGTCACCGGGTTTGGCGTGATCTGGGCAATGCTGCTCTTGGGCGAGCGGTATTCCGGTTCAGTCTGGCTGGCGCTTGCGGTGATGTTTCTGGGCCTGTTCCTGGTGCAACCGCGCACAACGGGTGCAGCGGAGCAAGAGGCATAAAATCACGCAGGATAAACGTCGTGCTTGCCCCGACTTGCTGCAATTGGCAAAACTGGCAGGAACAACCTGTTAAAAATCAGGACAGGGTCAAGGTAGGGATATTTCATGGGGTTTTTCGAGTTGAGCCAGACCGCACAGGCGATCCTGTCGCTGGTGGTCGTGTTGGGCATGTTCGCGCTTTTTATCCGCGAGACATTCCCGACCGAAGTGGTGGCCATCGCCGGTGTCTCCGTGATGTTGCTGACCGGCATCCTGCCCTATGACACAGCACTAGGGGTGCTGTCGAACCCGGCGCCGTGGACCATTGCCGGCATGTTCATCGTGATGGGAGCCCTGGTGCGCACCGGGGCGCTGAAATGGTTCACGCAGATCGCCGAGCAACAGGCCGAAGGCCGCCCGATGGTTGCCCTTGCTGCACTGATGGGATTTGTTGTGGTTGCGTCCGCCTTTGTGTCGAACACTCCGGTGGTGGTTGTGATGATCCCGGTGTTTATCCAACTTTCCAAAAAAATCGGCCAATCGGCGTCAAAGCTGCTGATCCCGCTGAGTTACGGAGCCATTCTGGGCGGCACGCTCACCCTGATCGGCACTTCGACCAACCTGCTGGTCGATGGTGTGGCACGCGCCCATGGACTGAAGCCATTTTCGATATTTGAGGTCACGCCTCTGGGCATCATTCTGGTTATCTGGGGTATGATCTACATTTATTTGGTTGCTCCAAGAATTCTGCCTGATCGGACTTCGATGGCAACGATGCTAGGCAGTGACAGATCACGCAAAAAATTCTTTACCGAGGCGGTGATTCCACCCGACAGCAACCTGATCGGGCGCGAGGTGAATGGTGTGCAACTGTTCAAACGTGACGGTGTCCGGCTGGTTGACGTGATCCGGGGCGATGCCTCGCTCAGGCGCGATCTGACGGGGGTAACACTTCAGCTTGGGGATCGGGTCGTGTTGCGAACCGCAATGACAGAGCTTTTGTCCCTCCAGCGCGACAAAAGCCTGAAACGCGTGGATCAGGTGTCGGCGGTGGAAACCGCGACGGTCGAGGTGCTGATCACGCCGGGGTGCAAGATGGTCGGCAAAATGTTGGGCAAAATGCGTCTGCGTCGCCGCTACGGTGTCTATCCACTTGCTGTACATCGGAAGAACCAGAACATTGGCCGTCAGCTGGATACATTGGTGGTCAAAGTGGGTGACACATTGCTGCTGGAAGGTGCGCCCGAAGATCTGTCACGCCTCGCACAGGACATGGACCTGGCGGATGTGTCCCACCCCTCTGAACGCGAATACCGCCGAGAACATGCTCCGGTCGCCATTGCAGCACTTCTTGGCCTGGTGGTGCTGGCCGGTCTGGGAATTGCACCAATCTTCCTGCTGGCTGTGCTGGCCGTGGCGCTGGTGCTGGTCACGCGCTGCATTGATGCGGATGAGGCATTCGGTGCCGTGGATGGGCGGCTTCTGGTGCTGATTTTTGCCATGCTGGGCATTGGGGCGGCCTTGGAAAGCTCTGGTGCGGTTGCGCTGATTGCCAATGCGGTTGCACCCGTCCTTGGCAAGCTGCCACCCTTCTTGATTGTCTGGGCAATCTACCTGCTCACATCCGTGCTGACCGAACTGGTGTCAAACAACGCCGTGGCGGTGGTTGTCACGCCCATTGCGATCGGACTTGCCGATGCGCTTGGGCTTGACGCCCGCCCACTGGTGGTCGCGGTCATGGTCGCCGCCTCGGCCAGTTTTGCCACCCCGATTGGTTATCAGACCAACACGCTGGTCTATGGCCCCGGCGGGTATAAATTCTCGGATTTCCTCAAAGTTGGCATCCCGCTAAACCTCTCGGTTGGCATTCTGGCATCCGCGATCATCCCGTTTATCTGGCCTCTGTAAAAGGGGCAGAGGGGGCGCTTTCGCTCACGCTCAAGCGCGCGTCTTGTGGCTCACTGCGTGAGCCTTGTCAGGGGCGCTGCCCCTCACGAGACAAGCTCGCTCACCCCGGGATATTTCTAGTCAGAAGAAAAGCGCGGGTCGCCTGTTTCTTCTGACTGCAAATATCCTGGGGGAGCCGAAGGCGGGGGCAAAGCCCCTCCGAGCGGAGCGAGGATACCCCAACCCCAGGCGACCCGCGAGGATCAACACGGGGCGGGAGCATTTTCTGTTCCCTGATCAGAGCGGCCAGAACAGTAGGATCGAAGGAATGGACACGGCCACAACCAGCACTTCGAGAGGAAGGCCCATGCGCCAGTAGTCGCCAAACTTATACCCTCCCGGCCCAAGTATCAGTGTGTTGTTCTTGTGGCCAATCGGCGTGAGAAATGCGCAACTTGCGGCCACAGCCACGGCCATCAGGAACGGGTCAGGGTTTTTTCCGAGTGCCTGTGCCATCTGGATACCGACGGGGGCCGCGACAATCGTGGTTGCGGTGTTGTTCAGAACATCTGACAGCGTCATGGTCACAATCATCAGAACCGTCAAAACCACCCACGCAGGAAGCCCTTCGGTGATCCCGATCAGAGTTCCGGCAATGAGTTCCGTTCCGCCCGATGTTTCAAGCGCCGCCCCAAGTGGGATCATCGACCCCAACAACACAACCACTGGCCATTCGATATGGTCGTAAATCTCGGAAATCGGCAGGATTTTCATCAGCACATAGCTGACCACCACCAGCCCAAGAGCGACAGGGAGATAGATGAGACCAATACTCGCCGCTGCAACAGCAGCCGCAAACAACCCGATCGCCCACCAGACTTTCCGGTCTTTCGTCACGGTCAGGCCCCGTTCGGCCAGTGGCAGGCAGCCCAGCCATTCGGTCACATCGGCTTCTTTGCCGACGGGCACCAGCAAGAGCAGGATGTCACCGGGGTGAATTTCTGTCTTGCGCACCTGTTTAAAGATCCGTGTGCCCGCGCGTGAAATCCCCATCAGAACCGTATTACGCCGCCAGCCCAGCCCGACGGCTTGCGCGGTCTTGCGGGAAATGCGGGCGTTTTCGGGCACCACCACTTCGATCTTGGACAGGCCATCGCCCTCGGCAGTGAGGGTCTCGTGTCGCGGATCTTCGGTAAACGTCAGACCAAGGGCGGCGCGAAACTCATCCAGCGCCTCGGGGCGTGCCTCAAGCACCAATGCGTCCCCGGCTTGCAGCATCGTGTTGCGCTGCACGCCATAGCGGCGTTTGCCATCCCGCACGAGGCCGAGGATCGCTACATCGTTTTTCTCAGCAACCTCATCCAGCTCCTTTACCCGTTTGCCCACATGTTTGCTGTCTTCGGGCACGGTGAGTTCCGCCACATATTGCGCGAACTCCTCCATCGGGTCACGGCCTTCGACACCTTGCTTGGGCTGTGGAATCAAGCGCCAGCCGATCAGGGCCACGAAGATCAAGCCCGCAATCGCCGTCACCCCGCCCACCGGGGCAAAGTCGAACATGTGGAAGGGTTCCCCCAGCGCCTCGCCGCGTATCGAAGCGATGATGATGTTGGGCGGCGTGCCGATCAGTGTGACCATGCCGCCAAGGATGGTGGCAAAAGACAGCGGCATCAGCGACAGACCCGGTGCGCGGCCAGCCTTGCGCGCGGTCTGCATGTCCACCGGCATCAACAGCGCAAGTGCGGCCACGTTGTTCATGAAGGCCGACAGGATCCCGCCAACCGCCCCCATCAGGGTTATATGCGCCCCCAGTGACCGGGTGGCGTCGACCAGCGTCCGCGTGATCAGGAACACGGCACCTGAGCGCACCAGCCCGGCCGAGACCACCAAAACCAGCGCCACAACCAACGTTGCCGGATGGCCGAAACCGGAAAACGCCTCTTTCGTCGGGACAACACCCAATACGACGCCCAGCATCAGGGCAGAAAAGGCCACAAGGTCATAGCGAAACCGCCCCCAGAGCAGCAGGGCAAAGACGGCACCAAAAAGCGAAAATAGAATGATTTGATCTGTACTCATACCACAGGGATAAAGCGCAAATCCCGCTGAGGAAACTGTGATCTGCGGGGAAATTGCTCTGGCGGCCAACCCGTTACCCGAAAAGCGCTAGGAAAACAGAACCGGGTAAAGCGAGGCCAGAAGCAGCAGGGCCATGGTCACATTAAAGACCGTCAGGCGGGTGGGATTGGTCAGAACGCGGCGAATTTGCTGGCCCAGGATGGTCCAGGTCGACACCGAGGGCAGGTTCACCGCGCCAAACGCCATTGCCACCAGAACCACCGCACTCATCGAGCGATCCGGTGCATAGACGGAAATTGCCGTCAGCGCCATCGCCCAGGCCTTGGGGTTGACCCATTGAAAGGCGGCAGCCTGTAGGAATGTCATGGGCGAGGCTCCGGCATGACCGGTGCCGGGCACCCCGGCCCGCGCGATCTTCCACGCCAGCCAGACGAGGTAGATCACGGAAAAGATCTTCAGCAACGTATAGCTGACCGGGAAGGCGTCAAAGACCTGCATCAAGCCAGCGCCCACCAGCACGATCATCAGGGTAAAGCCAATTCCAATTCCCAGCATGTGTGGGATGGAGCGGCGAAAACCGAAATTGGCGCCTGAAGACATCAGCATCAGATTGTTTGGCCCCGGCGTGATGGATGAGACAAAGGCGAAGGCGATAAGCGCGCTGAGGATGTCGATGCTCATTGGATATTCCTGTATTGCCTCACAAGTATTCGGCATGATGCGCGCGCTGGGATTGCAAATCGGCATGAAATACCAGTAACTTTGCAACTGATGACGAAGATTGATGAAATAAACCGCAAAATATTGCGCGAACTTTCCCGCGATGGGCGCCTGCCCAATATCGAACTCGCTGATCGTGTGGGCCTGTCGCCCTCCGCCTGCCTGCGCCGCGTGCAGGAGCTGGAGCGGGCGGGGGTGATCAAAGGCTATCGCGCCGTGCTTGACCCAATGGCGATGGGGCAGGGGTTTGCCGCCTATGTCACCGTGGGGTTGAATGATCACACCAAGGCGGCGCAGGATGCGTTTGAACGCGCTATGGACCTCTATGACGAAGTGCGCGAATGCCACAACATCACCGGCACCGTCGAATACCTGCTTCGTGTCGAGACCGAAGATCTGGCAAGCTACAAGCTTTTCCATACCGAAAAACTCGGCACCCTGCCGCAGGTGCACCAGATCGTGACCCATGTGGTGATGGGGTCGCCCAAGGACGAACGCGCGTAAAACGACAGCAGCCCCACAGGCTCACAATGTGAGCCACCGAACGCGCGTTTGAGTGTGAACGAAAGCGCCCTTGCCCCCCTGCCACCCCTTGGGGTATTGAACGCGTCAACTGATACTCGCATTCATAAGAATTACGGAGGTCGCCATGGCGGGCCACTCAAAATGGGCAAACATCCAGCACCGCAAAGGTCGTCAGGATAAGCTGCGCTCGAAACTGTTTTCAAAGCTGGCCAAGGAAATCACCGTGGCGGCTAAAATGGGCGACCCCGACCCCGATAAAAACCCTCGTCTGCGTATGGCCGTCAAAGAGGCCAAGTCGCAATCCGTACCCAAAGATGTGATCGACCGCGCGATCAAAAAATCGCAGGGCGGCGACGCTGAAAACTATGACGAGATCCGCTATGAGGGCTATGGCCCGAACGGTGTGGCCGTCATCGTCGAAGCCATGACCGACAACAAGAACCGCACCGCATCAACCGTGCGTTCGACGTTTTCGAAAAACGGCGGCAATCTGGGTGAGACCGGATCTGTTGGTTTCATGTTCGACCGTAAGGGCGAAGTGATCTATCCGGCATCGGTTGGCGACGAGGACACGGTGATGGAAGCAGCGATTGAAGCCGGTGCCGAGGATTGCGAAAGCGATGAAGAGAACCATCGCATCGTCTGTGCCGACACCGATTTGAACGACGTGTCGACCGCACTTGAGGCGGCACTGGGCGAGTCGGAGTCGACCAAGCTGATCTGGCAACCAAACATCACCACCGAGCTGGATCTGGACAGCATGCAAAAGCTGATGAAGCTGGTGGATGCGCTGGAAGATGATGACGACGTGCAACGCGTCACCACCAATTTCGAAGCCTCCGACGAGGTTCTGGCTCAGCTGTAATCGCGTGTATCAGATGAGAGATGGAAACCCCGGCTACTGGTCGGGGTTTTTTTGTTTTGTGTGTCCCGTCAGATCATCATGTATGGGCGAGGTCCGCAGGCGTTTGGCGGCTTGATATCTATGTCTGTTCTCGGCTGAAGAACGGACAAATCAGAAATTCTCACCGAATGTAGCGCATAAGCACATCAGCGCGGTCGCGACCAAGGACAATCCTGCAAGAATTGATCCCAATTCCCCTTCCCGAACCTCCGCCGAACGTTGTCCCAACATAGTCGCAATGAGCGTCACGGAAGTCTGACCAAGCAGCCTGAGCTGCCTCCAAGGCTGGCTCAGCCACCGAACGGCCAATGCTTTGGTCATATTCTCTTGCCGTGCTCATCGCAAAACCCAGATACATATCAACCGTCGCATCCACCCGTTGCAGCGTGTCGGCGACACAGCGCCCAATTTCGACCTGACTGCTCCCGCCACATTCAGAAGCTGGATCGGCCATGATAATATGCGGCGCGCTGAAAAAAATGATCAAAGCTGCGGTTGAAATTTTCATAATTAAAATTCCTCTATTCTTTGCCAAATTGTGGCACATATTCGAAAACCGGTCCATTGCGGGGAACGATCCGGAGAACCAGGAGCTGAGTCCTGAAGTATTTCGCTCAATCGCAACCAATTTCACTCCTCCACCATGTAATAGCGGTGTGGGGCGCAAGGCGGGGATAGGCGTGTGGCGCCATCCTTATTTTCTTATGTCCGCGTATGGTTGCAAACCGGCGAGGCCGGATCAGATCGCATTTTGCCACACCTCAATTTACTTTCTGTGTCGGCATAGGTCTTGCGCTTTACCGGGCCTTCGGGTCATGTCGCGCAATGACCACACAAAACCGCCCTCTTCACGGCGTCGCCTGGATGCTTGCCGCGGGCCTCATGTTTGTCACCATGAATGCAATGGTGAAACATGTGGGGCAGACGCTGCCCTCTGCTCAGGCGGCATTTCTGCGCTATGTGTTTGGGCTGTTTTTCGTCGCACCCGCGCTGGTGAGGGTGATGGGGATGCGGTTTGATCGCAAGACTTGGGGGCTGTTTCTGGGGCGCGGCGCGGTGCATACGGTGGCGGTGCTCTGCTGGTTCTATGCGATGACCCAGATCACCGTGGCTGAGGTCACGTCGATGAATTACCTGACTCCGATCTACGTGATGCTGGGGGCTGCGTTTTTTCTGGGGGATACATTTTCTTGGCGCCGCGCTGTCGCTGTGGGTGTGGCCTTTCTCGGGGTGCTTGTGATCTTGCGCCCCGGATTGCGAGAGCTGGGTTCGGGGCATCTGGCAATGGTGTTCACGGCGATCAGTCTTGGTGGGTCATATCTTATCGCAAAACGCCTCTCCTCGATCACGTCCGCCGCAGTGGTGGTGGCGATGATGTCGCTGATCGTGACGGTTGGACTGGCCCCGTTTGCGTGGATGGTCTGGGTGCCGCCCAACATGACGCAACTGGCCTGGCTGGTGGTTATCGCGGGCTTCGCCACCGGGGGGCATTACTCCATGTCCCGCGCCTTCGCCGAAGCGCCGGTGTCTGTCACGCAACCCGTGGCCTTCACCCAGATTGTCTGGGCCGTGAGTATGGGCTATCTGCTCTTCGATGAACCTATTGACGCCTGGGTCATTTTCGGAGCCATGATGATCATGTCGGCGGTGACCTACATCACCTGGCGTGAAGCATTGCTGAAACGGCGTGCCACTACAGTCAGTACCGCAGCCGGTTGAGCCGTTCTCAAGGGGTCGTTCCTCAATGGAATGCCTTCGGCATACATCTTGTCTCACCATCGGCTGCGCCGCTGGCTCGTAGTGCCTCCGGCGGAGGTATTTTCAGCAAGAAAAAAGAGCAGAGGACAGTTCCCTTTTTCTTTCCATAAGTATCTTGGGGGGGGAGGGCTTCTTGGAAATGGTCCAGAGGATCATTTCGCTCGATGAACGGGCAGAGACCAGCCGAAGGTCGAGGGGCAGCGCCCCTTCAGGCTCACGAAGTGAGCCACCGACAGCGGTCTGAAGCGTAAGCCGAAAGCCTTTTGGTTGCGATGAAAACGGGGTGGGTGTGTCACCCCGTCTCTCTTTGCCATGTTGTTGGGAAGATCACTCCGACCAGCTGACCCCGGTCAGATCGTTGGCTTGTGTTGGCGCATTTTCCCAAAGGCCCTGGATCTTGGCGTTGGCCACCCCGGTTTTTGCCAACTGGAACAGGTAGCCATTCACGTAATCCTCGGAAATGATCTGCTGCATTTGGGCCAGAAGTCCTGTGCGCTGATCCGGGTCGGATGTCATTTCCAGCGTGGCGTTCAAGTCTTGGAACTCAGGTCGGTCATACTGGAAATAGTAATCCGGCCGTGCGTAGATGCCGATGTCGGCAGGTTCGGTATGGCTGACGATGGTCAGGTCAAAATCCTTGCCCTTGAACACCTGTTCGATCCATTGCGCCCACTCGAGGTTGGAGATCTCGGTTTCAATGCCAACCTCACGCAATTGGGCGGCAATGATCTCCCCTCCGCGACGCGCATAGGCTGGTGGGGGCAGCATCAGGCGCAGCTTCACCCCATCAGGGGCGGCTTCCGCCAGAAGCGCTTTGGATTGCTCCGGGTCAAAAGCCGAGTTTCCTGTCAGATCCACATAAGCGGGCTGGTGCGGCGCGTAGTGGGTACCGATGGGCGTGCCATAGCCAAACATCGCGCCGTCGATGATGTCCTGCCGGTTGATCGCATGGGCAATGGCCTTGCGGATGCGGACATCGTCGAGCATCGGGGCTTTGTTGTTGGTGGACAGGATGGTTTCGCCTTCGGTTGATCCGACAATGACCTTGAATCGTGGATCCGCGTCGAATTGCGCGAGCGTTTCGGGTGCAGGGTAGATCGGAAACGCATCCACATCACCTGCCATCATTGCGGCAAAGGCGGCGTTGGGATCCGAGATGAATTTGAACGTCGCGGTGGCCAGAGCGGGTTGCGCGCCCCAGTAATCCGCATTGCGGGTGAGCGTCACATGATCGCCTTTGGCCCATTCCTTGAACTGGAACGGTCCGGTGCCAACCGGATGAGTTGCTGCCTGTTCCACGCTTTCCGGCGCGACGATCACCGCGTCCCCCCAAGCCATGTTGAAGGGGAAATTGCCATTGGGCGACGAGAGTTTCACCTCGACCGTTAGCGGATCCACCGCGGTTACGCTGTCGATCCCGGCAAACAACGCCTTTTGCGCATTGGTGCTGTCATCCGCGCGCGCGCGATCCAGCGAGAACACCACGTCGTCGGCATTCATATCCGTACCGTCGTGGAAATTCACATCCGCCCGCAGCTTGAACGTATAGACCGTACCATCATCGCTCACGGTCCAACTTTCTGCGAGTCCCGGGTTCACAGATCCGTCAGGACCAAACCGGGTCAGCCCTTCGAACAGGTTGGCATAGACCACCTCGTCAATCGCTGCTGCAGCACCGCCAGTAGGGTCGAGATTGGGCGGTTCCAACCCCATTCCGATGGTAATAGAATCTGATCCGGCAAACGCTGTGCCGGTCATCAGCGCAAATGCGCAGGCCGTGGATTTGAGGTGGGTCATCGCTGTCCTCCTTTGCGGACTATCAGTCGTTCACCTCATGAAACGCGAAGCAGGTGGTGTATTGCAAGGGGGAGTTGTGCCGTGACGTGCCCTTTGATTTTCTGCGCTGCAGCATGTATATAGGCGCGGCGAACCGGATTGAACAACCTGTCGACACTTTTGGGGAGGGGACACATATGTCAGCCACGAACCACACAAAGGCCCTGACGCCTTCGGATATTCGCGCCATGAAAGGCGGCGAACCGATTGTCACTCTGACGGCATACACCACGCCCATGGCGCAGATGATGGATGAACATGTTGATGTTGTGCTGGTGGGCGACAGCGTGGGCATGGTGCTGCACGGGTTGCCCGATACGTTGGGCGTGACGATGGACATGATGTGCCTGCATGGGGCAGCGGTGCGCCGTGGCCTGACCCACCCGATGCTGGTGATTGACATGCCCTTTGGATCTTATGAAGAAAGTCCCGAAATGGCGTTTCGCAACGCAGCCCGGATCATGCGCGAAACCGGAGCGGATGCGGTCAAACTTGAGGGTGGCGTAAGCATGGCCGAAACGATCCGCTTTCTCACCTCACGATCTATTCCGGTGATGGCGCATATTGGCCTGACACCACAGGCGATCAACACGTTGGGCGGCTATAAAGTACAGGGTCGTGGAGAAGATCGTGATCGGATCATGGCGGATGCGAAGGCTGTGGAAGAGGCGGGCGCCTTTTCGGTTGTATTGGAAAAGACCCCGGAAGGATTGTCCGACGAGATCACCGAGGTGTTGAGCATCCCGACCATCGGCATCGGGGCCAGCGCAGGTTGCGACGGACAAGTGCTGGTGGTGGATGACATGCTGGGGCTGTTCACCGCGTTCAAACCGAAATTCGTCAAGCGGTTCGGGACTTTGGGCGTTGACGGCGCAGAGGCAATCAAGGCATACGCCGCCGAAGTGCGCGCGCGGAGCTTCCCTGCGCCGGAACATGTTTTTGCCGATGAGGTACCCGAAAAATGAAACTGGTTCGCACCAAGGACGAGCTGCGCACGCTGCGCCGCAGTTGGATTTTCAAAGGCGAGAAAGTGGCTGTGGTGCCGACCATGGGCGCGCTGCATGCCGGGCATCTTTCGCTGGTCGAAGCGGCCAAAAAGGGCGCGGACAGGGTGATCGTGACGATATTCGTGAACCCAAAGCAGTTCAACAATCCAGATGACCTCGACAAATACCCGCGTACCGAAGAGGACGATGCGGCAAAGCTCGCGCCCTATGACATTGACGCGCTTTACGTGCCGACGCCGGACCAGATTTACCCCGATGGATTTGCCACCAATGTAAGTGTGTCTGGCCTGACCGAAGACCTTGAGGGCGCGCATCGTCCCGGCCATTTTGATGGCGTGGCGACGGTTGTGTCGAAGTTGTTTTTGCAATCGCGCGCGGATGTCGCCTATTTCGGCCAGAAAGATTACCAGCAGATGCTGATTGTCACGCGCCTGTCAAAGGATCTGGATATTGAAACCGAGGTGGTGGGCTGCCCGACCGTGCGCGAAGAAGATGGGCTCGCCATGTCCTCGCGCAATGTGCGCCTGTCACCCGAAGAGCGCGCCATTGCCCCGGCGATGAAACGTGAGATGGACCGCGCGGCGGAGGCGATCCGCAGAGGTGCCGAGATCCGTGTGGTGCTGGACAGCGCGAAGCAACAGATCGAAAACGCCGGTTACGGTGCGGTGGAGTATCTTGAGCTGCGCGATGCTGAGACCTTGGCACCGGTCACGGACCTGTCGCGCCCCACTCGGTTGCTTGCTGCCGCGATGCTCGGTGACGTGCGGCTGATTGATAACATCGCGGTGTAAGCCTCGCCTTCGGCTCGGTGCTTTTGGTGGCTTACTTCGTGAGCCTGAATCGCAGACCGAAAAAGAGGGTTCCAGTTTTCGGACCTGACCGCGCGTATTTGATGGAGGGGCTCTGCCCCTCGAGCTTCGCTCTCACCCCGGGATATTTCTGGTCAGAAGATGAGGGGCGACTTGGGATGCGTTTTGGGAGTTGGGTAACACGATTTCTGACCTATAAAGAGTTTAAACTTTGCCCGCGCGGACATTTAAAGAATTTCAAGTTTTGCGAATTCACCCTTTGAAGAGTTTAAAGTTTCACAACAGCAATTCCGCCAGCACCAGCGCCATCACGCCGGCGCTGTCGACCATGTCATCCACCCCCACCCACTCATCCGGCTGGTGCGCCAGATCGAGAATGCCCGGCCCGTAGGCGATACAGTTTTTCAGACGTCCGATCCGATCAATATGTTTCTGGTCATATGTGCCTGGGCTGACCACGTAAGACGGCTGCGCGCCCAGCACTTTTTCGATTGCGGCGGCAGTGGATTTGACCACGGGTGCGTCTTTTTCCGTCATGGTCGGGATCACCTCATGCATGTCGGTGATCTCATATTCAAAGTCAGGTCGTTCAGCTTTGATCTTCTCCAGCATCCGGTGAATTTCGGCCTTCACTTCACCGATGTCTTCCTCGATCAGGAAGCGGCGGTCGATCACGATGCGGCAGCGATCTGCCACGCAAGCAGCTGGAAAACCGGTGAAATCCGGGTCTTGTTCCTGTTCGCCTCCGTGGATCGAGTTGATGTTCAAGGTGGATTGCTTTGCCCCTTCGGGCACGACCGGCATTTCTGTGCGCTTGGTGGCGAGCAGCGGGAACAGGTGGCGCTCCATCTCTTCCAACACTGCGCCCATATGGCGGATCGCACTGTCGCCGAGGAAGGGCATCGAACCATGGGCGATACGCCCCTTGGTTTCGATTTCCGCCCACCAGACGCCGCGGTGGCCAAGGCAGATCCGATCCTTGTTCAAAGGCTCCGGGATGATCACATGCTGCACCCGATCCGGATTGAAATAGCCCTGCTCGGCCAGATAGGCGACCCCGCCATAACCACCGCTTTCCTCATCCGCTGTGGCGGAGATTTCCACTGCGCCCTTATGGTCTGGATACAGGTCGACAAACACCTCGGCCGCAATGACCGACGCCGCCAATCCACCCTTCATATCGCAAGCGCCACGTCCATAGATGCGACCATCTTTCAACTCGCCGCCAAAAGGATCCTTGGTCCAGCCATGGCCGACTTCCACAACGTCGTGGTGCGAGTTGAAATGCACACATTCCCCCGGTGTGCCGCCTTCATGCCGGGCAATCACATTCCAGCGCGGGTATTCGGTGCAGTCTCCGGGTGTCCCTTCAGCCCGGACCATCTCAACTTTGAAGCCTCGGGTGCCAAGGCGTTCAGCCAAGTAACTGCAAATCCTGCGATAATCTTTGCCCGGTGGGTTCAGGGTTGGGATCCGTATCAGCTCTTGTGTTAGCTGGATCAATTCACCGCGCCGTGCGGAGATCTCTTTCAAAAGGGGATGGTCGGAAGCGTGTGTCATGGAATGACGTTAGGCGGGAATCTGCATCCAGACAATGGGTTAGGGCGCGTTGGGTTTACGAGGAATGGCGCTTTCGATTTTCCACCCATAGTCGTGTGATTTCCCGCAAATGGGCTAGGTCCGATCTTGAAATCGCGCTACACTCGACCCAACTGAATGTTATTAGGATTAACTTTCACCGGTCCGGGTGGATTACAAGGAGGTTTCATGTCGAAATTTGAAGCGCAGCTCAAGGAAAGTCAGGAACAGGTGGCGGAAGCGCAATCGAAGATTTCCGAGCTGACCACGCGGATTGAAACCGCACGCGCCAAGATGAAATCCGGTGAGGACGTGTCGATTGATATCGAGAACGCGACGCTGGATGACGTGCATGCGCATACCGAGGCGATGAACGCCAATATTGCTGAACTGATCATGGGGTTGGACGATGTGACCGCCGGATTTAGTTCGGAATTTGAACAGCTTAGGTCAAAGACTGCTTGGGAGGGGTTCATTGGAATTTTTGCCAGCGGTAAGTCCGAGGCGATGCGGCAGGAACGTCTGCGCTCGGCCTCTATTGATGACAAGCTGCAGGAGTTGATTGGCCAGTCCGACACGATTGTGCGCCTTCTGGAAGGGCAGTTGAATGTGCTCAATGAACAGAAGGGAAAAGTTGAGGGCAACCTGACCGAGACTCTGGATGAGCGGGAATTCACGGTGAAGGAGTTGGAAACGGTGCGCGCCGAGATCCTTGATATGGATCCGAAGATTATCGAGCTTGAGGGTAAGATATCCAATGAAACCGACGCCGCCGCGCGCACGGCTCTGGAAACGGAACTTGCCGATTTGAACAAGCAATACAATGCATTGGTTCAGGATGAGCAGGTGAAAGTGGCAAAATCGCAGACGTTGGAGCGCTATATCGAAAAGGGCAAGACCTGGGTTGACTCGCTGCAAAATCAGGCGGCGACGCAGATGGTATTGATCAACAAGCTGCAGACGGACACCAAGCAGCGCGTGGTGCTCTATGATGCGCTGACCAAATCGCTGAAGACCGCACAGCAGCAGGACGTCGCGCACCGGATCAATGAAATCGGGGTTGAGACCGACAAGGAAGCACAGGCTGCGATGGCTGCGATTGGCACGGCGACCAACCAGCGCATGGCGGACATGATGGAAGCCCACGAAGACCAGATGGTCTTTGCCCGCGAGGTGTTGGAAGCCAAGGCCAAGGCAGACGAACGCTTTGCCCGGCGGTTTGCGGCGATTGTCGAGAAGCATGACAAGAATGCGTATGGGGCAGGACAGTGAAACTAGGGTGACCAGCGATAATTCTATTCGGAGTTTTTTGACGGCGTTTTTCAGAAGAGCGGAATGGGTTCTCATCGTTTTGCTTAGTGTCGGTATGTTTTTTAACTCCGTCATTATTGTTGCAGTGTCCGTACTCCTGTTCTTCTGGCTTTATTTCTGGGGTGCCGTGGCATTGGTTGGTTGGGTAGTGGTCTGCGTGCTGAAGTTTTTATCGTTGTGGTCGCCATGGTGTGAACAAAAAGCAAGGAATATTGAGCTGTGGCTAGATCGTCCAAGAATGAAGGCCGGGCTTAGAAAATGGATGGACTGACACCGAAATATGTCTGAAGAAATCAAATCCACCGAACAGGACAGCGCAGGATTTGCGCCGCGCGACCACGCCGAGCTGACCGACACGCAAATCACACGTCGCTACTTTGCCAAGTTCGACGCGATCACCGGGCATCTTGCTCGTGTGGCGGGGCAGATGGAGGCTGAAGGGCGGATGGGGCGCGATGAGGTTCAGGTCTTGGCGGAATACCTCGTCAAGCTGGGCTTCACCTTTCGGGCGCTGTCAAACAAGTATCATTTCTCGGGAGCGGCTGGTGGAGTATCAACACAGGCGCTTACCTTTGATCGGCGTGAAAGCGGGTTTCCGGTGGCGGCGGAGCTGTTGCAGATGGCGGCGGATGCGGCGCAGGCCGAGGGGCATCTGGCGGGGATGCCCAGCGTAGATAAGCTCAAATCCGAGATGGTGAGCCAGATTGTCGGGGAACTCGCCAAACCCACCAAGCTGCAATACAGCCTGTCACAAAGGCTCTACTACGAAGAATTGGTCAAAGGGCAGCTTTTCTGGCCGCAGATGCACCCCGACGTGATCTGGCGCCGGAATGACGGCGAGGGGCGCCATGTGCGGCGTCATTACCTGATGCACTGGGCAGTTTATGACAGTGAGGTGAACCTGCCGACGATCTACCTGATGGAAGTCGAAGACACCGGCAAATACGCGCTGCCCAAGGATGACGAACGCTGGCCGCAGGTGCAGGCGCATTTGACGGCGCAGTCAATGGCGGGATTGAAGCTGGTGACGATTGCCACCGGGTTTGATCGCGATTTTGACAACCTGCACCCGAAACGCCTGCGACGGTTCCATATCGGTCCGATGTACAGCCACACGTTCACGCGCCAGACCGGCCCGTTGCGTGAGGTTCTGGAAGAGGCGAAATCCCCCCCCGGCGAGGATTGGGCGCTGGCTTGGACACTGGAGGAGTTGGAAAGCCGAGAAGTGAAAGAAGAACGCTCTGGCTGGTTTGGGACAGTCGAGCGCGAAGTATTTCAGCTTGATCCCTTTGCTGGGCGGGGCGCGGATCTTGGGGCGACACGAATGGAACGTTCGATCATTCTGCCCGAACGCCCGTTTCAGGTTTTGGCAGAGAAGAACCCGCCAGGCTTTCGTGATGTACGGAAATTTGTGGTTCGCCCTGGCGGGCAGGTTCTGAGTTATCGGTGAGGTTGCTGGGGGACGCTGTCCCCCAGGCCCCCTGGGATATTTATGGTCAGAAGAAGAGCTGGGTTTTGTATCTTCTGAAAATTTGGGAGAGTGAATTATGTCAATGCCAGCAGATGTGATGGAGCTTCGCGAAGAGGAAATCCGCGCGCATTATGATGCCGCGGCGGGGTTTTTGGACGGGTTTGATCACACACCCCGTATTGCCAAACCGAAAGTCGCGACAGCTCAGCCAGAGCGGTCATCTGGTCTTGGCACGCGGCGGCGGTTTCGCTCGACCACACCCGGACTGGTGACGCGATCCACTGCGCGACCTGAAGGGGTGCATCTGGTTGAGCGGATTGAAGGGGCAGATGGAGGGGATCCGCTGGTCTCGCCGCTTCAGGCCACGGTGTTGCACGGGCTGCGTCGTACTCTGGCGATTGCGCTGGCCATGGGGGAGGGGTTTGCCGAAGCAACCGAACTGGCGACCCTGAAACGCGCTAATCTGCAAGGCGCGTTGGCAGGCGAGAAGAAGACCTTGTTCACCGGGCTTCTCGCGGCAGAAAGCCTTGCCGTCCTGCACGTCTTTGCCAATGCGACCGCATTCCTTCTGGCCCCGCACAGCACGGAAGTGTCGGTCGAAGTGGGCACCGTGGACGAGGTGCTGACTGACAATGCTCCTCTGGCTTTGCATGGTGCTTTGTGGGAGTTGGATCAGGATTTGGCGGCATTTGTCGATGCAGACGAAAAGCTCGTGCCGACGGTTCTCGCTTTTGCCGAACAGCTGATGGAGAAGGTGGCCCTGCGCGCGCAAAACGCGCCGCATCTGGGGGCGTTTACGGGTGCGAATTTCCGGGTTGAGGCGGATGAGCTGACGATCTCGGGCTTCACGCCGGCGCGCAGTGCCAAAGGGTCGACACTGACCATGGCGTTCAAAAAACCGAACGAGGTTGTGGGCAATCACATTGCCAAATACCAGGCGATGAAGCTCAGTAAAATGCTGATGGCTTATGACTTTGAGCGCAAGCTAAACCCCTTTGCCGAACTGGGCGGGTTCATTTTCACCTTTATGGGCGATGGCGCACCGGGGACGGGCAAAACTACGCTGATCCAGATGATGGCGGGGTTGGTGAATGAGTATTGTCAGGTGGCGGGCTATCCGTTCCGCTACCAGAATTTCGGTATCGATAATATCGACAGCTATCAGGGCAAATCGGGGCAGAACGCCAAGGCGTTCATCCAGAATGTGCTCGACCCGCAGGTGATCGGGTTTGGTACGATTGATGACATTGACCAGATTGCTGGCAAGCGCGGGGACCGTCAGTCTTCAGCCGGTCAGCAGGAAGTGACCGCTGTGTTCATGGAGGCCTTTGCGGGCGCGAACACTGTGGTGCGCGGTAATTGCACCTTTGGCATGTTCTCGAACTACCCCGAAAATGTAGACGACGCGCTGCGCCAGCGGGCGGGCGCGCGGTTTTTGGTGGATGGTCCGCAGACGCGGGAGGATTACATCGACATCCTCAACCTGCTCATGGGCAAGAACCACACGATCCCGCTGGGGGAGCATGAGGCGTTTGCCGCGCAGGAAATCAAACGCGCGGTGGCAGCGAGCTTTGATGGGCACAGCCGTCCGAAAGAGGCAGGGCTTCTGAATGTGTTTGACCGGGTGCATGGCGAGATTGGCGAGCTGGATACGATTGCCAAAATGGGCACCTATTTGAAGGCCATCCAAGTGGCGGATCCGCGGTTCACTGGGCGTGCGATCAAGAACATCACCGACGCGGTGAAGGTGCGCGCGATGGATTTTGAACTGCCGGATGAGTGGATGGAAAACCCCGACCTGTTCCTGTTCAAATCCTACGACGAAAAGAAAGCGATGATCGCCGACCTGCGTGTGCCGATCACCGTGGAAATGGTCATTCAGGAAATTAACCGCTACGCCGACAGCGAGTTCCGCTACGCCGACAAATCGGACGAAGTGGCGATTGAAAACATGGTGCGGGACTTTGGCCGTCAGGAAGAGGCGAAGCGGCGGTATTTGGAGAATAAGAAAATTGGGGTGAGTAAAGATGCCTAACGCCAGAATTAGCTTTCCAACTAAGACAGATTTGGCAACCCTGTTCGAATTTGCTAGGGATTTGGATTATTACACGCAACATGATCGGTTGATCATCGATATGCCAAATAAGGTGTTTTGTGGCCCATTTGCAATGTTGTTGTTGGGGGCTAAGATTAAGTATTTAAAAGATAAGTGTCCCAATTTGCAGGTCATATTTAATAATTGGGATAGCCTACCATATCTTTCTCATATGGGCTTTTATGATTTATGTGGCTTCGATCATGGAAAGATGATGGGGCAAGCCTCGGGCAACTCTCGCTATCTTCCAATTACTCAACTGGAGGAAAAAGACTTAGTCGAAAAGCCCATCGATGAGTACGAAGAAATGCAAGATCTTTTGCAGCGCTCGGTTGATCGCATCGCACTGGTTTTAGCGCACGATCAATACGAAAACCAAGATCTCTACGATGTTCTGGGATATTCTCTGCGCGAAGTTTTTAGGAATAGCTTTGAGCATGGTGACACGTCGAGTATCTATTATTGCGCTCAATATTGGCCCACGAGCAACAAAGTCGAATTTGCGGCATGTGATTTTGGGATTGGTGTCAGAAAAGGGCTTGGGCGAAATCCGAACTTTCGTTTTAAAAAAGATAAAGATGCGCTGGAGTGTGCGCTTCTTCCAAGTGTTTCGGGGCGAACACATGAGCCAAGGCGGTCTTCGAATTGGTTCAACTCTGGCTACGGGCTGTATATGACAAATCGACTTGCTCGGAATGGTGGAAACTTTGTTATTTGTAGCGGAAATAGTGCGATCTGTATGACGCCTAAAACTAAGAGTAACTTCGTGACTTCCTTTCCAGGAACAATTCTACGAGTGAACTTAAACGTAGGTCAAATTGGGCGTGTTCAAGATCGTCTTGCGGAGTTTCGTGAAGAAGGAAAAATGATCGCTGCCAAAATCAAAGGTTCAGGAAATCGTCCGCCTTCAGCGATGTCACTACTTCTAAGGCGTGACTATGCTCCTTCGCCTAGGAGAGGGGGATGAAACGCCTCATTAAACGCGGTCTGATGTTCGGCAATCTGATTCGGGTGGACAGCCCGGCGTTGATTGCGCGCTACAACCGTGCGTTGGAGAAGCTCTCGGGGCGGACCACAACCCTCACCGAATTTCACATCGACATTTCCGGTTTCTCGCCCGAAGTGGGTGAGGAGTTTGGGGACGATGCATATCTCAACCCCGGCGGTTGCAATCGGCAGTTCATCATCCTCACTGTTGATCAGAAAAAGGCGCCGCTTTTGAATGCGTCTTTCTCCACCTCGCGCGGGATCTTGAAACAGTTCATGGCGCAGCATGAAGCGAAGCTTTTTGCGCTCACCGCCCATGATGCGGTGGCGGGCGAGTTGGAGAACTCGGTTTATGCGGTTGGCGAGATGCGGGATGTGCTGGCGATCCGCAAGATCTCGGTTGTTGCGGACACCACGCAAAGCCATGTGGCGAACGCGCGGAAACTCGCAGAGAAGATCGACCATTTCCAGACTGCTGAGGGCGCGTGGTATGACGATCAGCTCATCGACGAGATGATAGACCTCGCCCGCGAAACCGGCGACGTGACCCGAGTGCCGGTGGATCTGGGCACGCCCACCTATGAGCAGGGCAATTTCTGGACCAGCCATTTTGGTGGTGTCTATGTGTTTCGAGATGCCGAAACGCCTGCGCTGATCACAGCGGGAGACCGCACGCAGCTCAAAGGGGCGCCGTTTGACCGGTTCTATGATCTGGATGATGTGAATGGGATCGCGTCCTTCCTGAAGAAAAACGATCTGGTGGAGCCGGTGATCAAGGCGCGCGGTGTCGATGGCGCGCGGATCCTGCGGCAGAAAATGCAGTTCATGTTGGTGGATGCCGCGACCAATGCCGGGATGGATCTGGGTGATATGTCACACCGCACCCTGCGCCGGATTGCCAACCGGCTTGCACAATCGCGGGGCCTGCCGGAAGCGTTCCGGGGGCTTGCCGCGATGGTGCGTTGGGCGGAAGCAGGAGGCAAATGGCCGCGGATCGACAGCCGCCATCCGTCCTATTTCTACACCCTGCGCGCACGGCCAGATCACCCGGACCGCGACCTGATCAACCAGCTTTTGTCCGAGCTTGCACCCATGGATGTGCGCCAGCTTTTCATCTGTCACAAACAGGCCTTTTATGGTGCCTATGCCACATGGCCAGACGAAAAACGCGAGTTTGTGGCAGAGTTCCTGCATCGTGATTATATGGCAAATAAGGCGGGTGCCAGGGAGCGCCTGTTTGGAGGTGAGAAAACGGCTCTGGCTGAGAGCCCCTCGGCACGCAATCCATGGAATTCGGTCAAGCAAGACCAGGAGGCGCTGCGTGAGAAGTTGATTGATGTGGTTGGTCCCTGGGGGGCGATTGGACGGAGGAGATAATGGCCTTTCTGCGACTTATCATTTTTGGCTATCTCGGGCTGACGGTGCTGTATTGGATCATCAGCCTCTATTCCCGTTCCGTGCGCCTTGAATGGCTGGAGGGTGAGTGGGCAAAGGACCATCCAGAGGACAGTGACAGCCCCGAGCGTCAGGAGTTTTTAGATGCGGGGATGGCCGAATATCACAAAAGCCTGCGGTCCAAACTCATCTGGCTTGTTTATATCATTCCGACCATTGTGGTCATTGTCGCACTGTTGGTGCGTAACACGAACTGAGGTTTTCGATGCAAACCGTAAAACGAACTCTCAAAATCATTCTGGTGATCCTGTTGGGGCTATGGGCTCATTATACCCTGCCGCAGCATGATATTGTGCGGGTGGTGAATACCTATCAGGAACGGCAGGATCTGGATGATTGGACCCGAATTTTCTGGGCGAGCCCGGATGACCAATCTACCGGGCTGGTGAACCGAGATGTTCAGTTCATTCAGACTGTAAGGAAGAAAACTTTCCTTCTGGGATTCTGGCGGCGTGATGCCGAGGCGGCCATGGTGTATCGCAACGAGGACACCGGTTGGTCCTGGCCTCCATATCTGAAGTTTGACACAGCGACGTTGCAAACAGAAGTGGACGATCTGCGTTCAACACCAGAAAATCCGAAATGGGCGGTGATTACGCATTACGGCTGGCGAAATGAGCTTTTCTCAGCCTTTCCCAATGCGGTGAAAATCCGGGCGGTCAGTGGGCCGGATGTGACAATCATTCCCTGGTTCAACATCTTCTTTTTTACGTTCTTGATTGCTGCCTGGTTGTTCCTGCGTGCGCTCTGGCGGCAGTTTCGTCAGCGGTCGATTGACCCGGCGCTGGAAGATGTGACCGAGACCTGGGACCTGATCGATGACAAGGCGGATGAGGCCAAGGGGTGGTTCCGCGGCTGGTTCAAGCGCAAGTAAGTCGATCTTATGAGGTTAAGAAAGCCCCGCAATTGCGGGGCTTTTTGTTTTCTTGCCTTCGGCGAGGATATTTTTGGTCAGAAGAAACTGGGAGTGCGTAGCCCCTTTCCCTGTCATTCGCCGTAGGGCACCCAGACGGTTTTGACTTCGGTGGCGTGGGCGAGGAATTCTTTTCCTTCAGCGCGCAACCAGTCACGGGCGCGGGCGTTGTTGACCCATGTTCGTTTCAGGTTGCCCGCGCTTTCCATCTCGACAATGGTCGAGATGTCTGCACCTGATTGCGCCCAGACAGCATCGAGGTTCAGGTGGCCCGCCATTGGAGCAGCCAAATCTACGTGTGACCCGGTGAGGATGTTCACCACCCCGGCTGGCAGGTCCGATGTCTCCAGCACCTGATAGAAATCGGTGGCGGCGAGCGGGTAGGGCTCGGACGCCACCAGCACCACACGGTTGCCCATGGCGATGGCGGGGCCCATTAGGGACACGAGGCCCAAAAGCGGAGCTTCATCCGGACAGAACCCGCCGATCACGCCAACAGGTTCGTGCATGGCAAGCGCCACACCGCGCATCGGCACGGGTTTGGCAGCACCGTCGTATTTATCGGCCCATGCGGCATAGGTGAAGAGACGGCTGACCGCAGCTTCAACTTCCTTAGCGCCGGATTTTCCGCCGGTCATGGCGTCGATCCGGGCTGCGAACTCATCTGCGCGGGCGGAAAGGTTCTCGCCGATGTAATAAAGGATCTGCGCGCGCAGATGGGCGGTGGATTTGGCCCAGCCCTTCGCGGCATGGGCGGCCTCAACCGCGTTGCGGACATCCTTGCGGTTGGCGACCCCAACATGGCCCAGAAGCGCGCCTTTGGGAGACCAGATCGCTTGCGAGTATCCTCCATCGGGCCGGGCCTGTTTGCCCCCCACATAGAATTTCGCGGTGCGATCGAGTGCGTCGACCTTGGCGTCTTTGGGAGCAGACACAGGCGCGATGGGTTTCAACGCCTTCGCGTCGCCTTTCGGTTTGGTATAGGCCATCAGCCCTTCCCAACCGCCTTCGCGCCCAAAGCCGCTTTCGCGCACGCCACCAAACCCGGCGGCGGCGTCAAACATATTGGTGCCATTGACCCAGACCACACCGGCGACGAGTTTCGGCGCAATGTCGAGTGCAAGGTTCACGTTTTCGGTCCAGACGGTTGCAGCCAGCCCGTAGCGGGTGTTGTTTGCCACTTCCACCGCTTCTGAGGGCGTGCGGAAAGTGGTGGCGACCAGCACCGGGCCGAAGATCTCTTCCTGCATCAGGGTCGCGGCGGGTGACATGCCGGTGATCAGGGTTGGGGGGTAGTAGCAACCATTGGCGGGCAGCTCGCAAGGGGCGTGATAGACTTCGCCCTGATGTTTGCCAGCCTCCACAAGCGTGGTGACAGTTTGCAATTGCACAGGGTCGACGATGGCACCCACGTCAATGCATTTGTCCATCGGATCGCCCACTCGCAGCTTGGCCATACGGGCCTTGAGCTTGGTGTAGAAGCGATCCGCAATGCCTTCCTGCACCAGAAGCCGTGAACCCGCACAGCAGACCTGACCCTGATTGAACCAGATCGCATCCACCAGCCCCTCGACAGCCGAGTCGATATCCGCATCGTCAAACACGATGTAGGGCGATTTGCCCCCCAGTTCGAGCGTGAGTGACTTGCCGGTGCCTGCCGTAGCGCGGCGAATGAGGCGGCCCACTTCGGTGGAGCCTGTGAAGGCGATTTTGTCGATCTGCTCGTGCGAAGTGATCGCCTCGCCCACACGCCCGTCGCCAGTCACGATGTTCACGACGCCTTTTGGCAGGCCGGCTTCCTCACAGATTTGTGCAAATAGAAGTGCGGTCAGGGAGGTGTATTCAGCGGGTTTCAGAACCACCGTGTTGCCCATGGCAATGGCCGGGGCCACTTTCCATGCGAGCATCAGCAGCGGGAAGTTCCACGGAATGATCTGGCCGCAGACCCCCAAAGCCTCACGGTCAGGGAGTTCTGCGTCCTGAAGTTGTGCCATGCCAGCATGGTAGTAGAAATGACGCGCGACCAGCGGGATGTCCACATCACGGCTCTCGCGGATTGGCTTGCCGTTGTCCAGCGTTTCCAGAACCGAAAACAGGCGTGAATGTTTCTGCATCAGGCGGGCCAGCGCATAGAGGTATTGCGCACGTTTGTGGCCGGGAAGACCCGCCCATTTGCCTTGCGCCTTGCGTGCCGCGGTCACGGCGGCATCCACCTCATCGGCAGTGGCCTGAGTGATTTGCGCCAGTTCCTCGCCATTGGCGGGATTTTTTGAAGCAAAGGTGTCGCCGGGGGCGGTCATCTTGCCATTGATATACAGGCCGAAGGGCGCGTTTTCAGCCAGCCAATCCTGTGCTTCCTTGGCGCTTTCGGGGGCGGGACCATAGTCCATTGTTTCGAAAATCTCTTTGATGGTCATGATCTTACCCAATCGGATGGCGGTGGCCGGCGGAGTAGTGGCCGGTCAGGTGATGTTCAAGCTGGCGTTCAATGTCACCCAGAAGGGACGAGGCACCAAAGCGGAAAAGATGTGGGGTGAGCCATTCATCCCCCAACTCTTCCTTGATCAGTGCAAGATAAGTGATCGCGTCCTTGGCCTTGGAAATGCCGCCCGCGGGCTTGTAGCCGACGCGGTATCCGGTGGCTTCGAAATAGTCGCGGATCGCGCGGATCATCACCAGCGACACGGGTAGGGTGGCGTTCACGCTTTCCTTGCCGGTTGAGGTCTTGATGAAGTCGGCGCCTGCCATCATGCACACGAGGGACGCGCGGGCGACATTGCGCAAGCTGCCCAGCTCACCTGTTGCGAGAATTGCCTTCACATGGGCATCCCCACAGGCCTCACGAAACGCTTTCATTTCGTCATAAAGCGCCTGCCAGTCTCCGGTCAGCACATGGCGGCGAGAAATCACGATGTCGATCTCTGTGGCCCGGGCCTTCACGCTCTCGCGGATTTCTTCCAGACGCAGATGAAAGGGGGACAGGCCCGCCGGGAAACCGGTGGAGACCGCCGCCACCGGAAGGGTTGCACCCAACTGGTCAAGCGTTGCCACTGCGGGCTCAATCATGTCGTGATAGACACACACCGCCCCAGTGGTCAGCCCCGTCATATCGAGGGCTTCGAGCAGATCCGGGCGGACCGGCTGCACTGCCTTGGCCACCAGCCTGCGCACGCGACCGGGTGTGTCATCGCCAGAAAGCGTCGTCAGGTCGATCATGCTGATCGCCTTCAAAAGCCAAGCGGCCTGATGCTCTTTCTTGACCGAACGACGTCCGGGCAGTGTGGCGCAGCGTCGTTCAATGGCCGAGGTATTGGCCTGAGCGGCACGCACCCAGTCCATGTCCAGGTCGATGCCTGGGTTTCGATTGTCGGCGATTTGGGGCAGCTGAGCTGGCGCCTGACCCTGGGGCACGGAATGCCCCTGTTTTTGGTCGTGTCGTTGTTCACTAAGCACGTTTGATCCCTTTGCGTGATCCATCTGTGTTTGTTTTGGTCAATCAGGGCAAAAAAATCGGATGATTTTTGTGCCGTGCAAGGGTGGCATGGGCGCTAACAAATGGCAAGATTTACCAGATGGTAAAAAATTGTTACAGTATTTGCGGGTGAAATGTTTATTGATATCGTTAAAACGACAGAAATTACAGGGCTGATAGTACATTCTAACCGAGCAATGCGGCAAAATGTTTACCGGCCGGTAAAAAAGTTGTTTCCGAGAATATTGTTCGCATAGGATGCCCCATCCGCGCGCTGAGACGGGACTGAGTCCCGGAGCGATTGACGTGAATGGGGGAGACCTGAATTCACACACCCACAGCGCGCGCATGAAATTAGTAATGGGAGAACCTTCATGACTTATTCTATTAAAGCCGCCCTGCTCGGCTCGGCCCTTGCGCTGGCGAGCCCGGCTCTGGCAGCTGGCACCCATCCGGTGACCGGCGAAAAGCTGGCTGACGAGCAAACTTTCACCTATCGCGTGCTGGACGAACACACCTCAGTTGACCCGCAGATTGTGGAAGACGTGTCGGGATCCGAGATTGTGCGTGACCTGTTTGAAGGTCTCTACAATCAGGACAAAGACGGCAATCTGGTGCCGGGCGTCGCTGAGAGCCACACCACCAATGATGACAAAACCGTCTACACCTTCACCCTGCGCAAAGACGCCAAATGGTCCGACGGCAAGTCGGTGACCGCTGGCGATTTCGTTTACGCCTGGCAGCGTCTGGCCGATCCGGCAACCGCCTCCGAGTACCAGTGGTACATGGAAGTGATGAACATCAAGAATGCTGGCGCTGTCATGTCGGGGGATGCTCCTGTGACCGATCTGGGCGTGAAAGCCATCGACGATCACACGCTGGAAGTGACTCTGGAAAGCTCGCTGCCGTATTTCGCGCTGACCACCACCCACACCTCGACCTTCCCGACCCCAAAATGGGCAATTGATGCCCATGGTGCTGACTGGATCAAGCCTGCAAACATCGTTGTGAACGGCGCCTACAAGCTGACCGAGCATGTTGCCAACGAACGTCTGGTGCGTGAACGCAACGATATGTACTGGGACAACGGCAATACCATCATCGACAAAGTTGTGTCGCTGGTTATCAACGACGAGAACGTCGCCCTGACCCGCTACATGGCTGGCGAACTGGACCGCACCGAGATCCCGGCTGGTCAATACCCTTCGCTGTCGCAATCAAACCCGGATGAAGCCACCGCTTTCCCGCGTCTGTGTTCCTACTACTACACCATCAACGTGTCAGATAACGCACCGGAATTCCTGAAAGACGTACGTGTGCGTCAGGCTCTGTCCTATGCGATCAACCGCGACATTATCGTCGACAAGGTGCTGCAGGGCGGCCAGACCCCGGCCTATACTTTTACCCCGGGTGCAACTGCCAACTTCGCTGTACCATCGGTGGATTACTCGGGCTGGACCCAAGCCGAGCGCAACGAAAAAGCGGCTGCTCTGATGTCAGAGGCTGGCTATGACAAGTCGAACCCGCTGGACATCACCCTGATCTACAACACTTCGGAGGCGCACAAGAAAGTGGCCATCGCTGTGTCGCAGATGTGGAAACAGGCGCTGGGTGTGAAAGTCACTCTGGAAAATCAGGAATGGAAAACCTTCCTGAACACCCGTGGCGAGCAGAACTATGAAATCGCACGCGCCGGTTGGTGTGGTGACTATAACGAAGCTTCGACCTTCCTGGATCTGGTCCAGTCGGGCTCGGGCTACAACGACGCCAAATATGCCAACGACATGGTTGACGGTCTTCTGAAAGACGCCAAGACCATGGACAACCCGCAACCAAACTATACCAAGGTTGAGGAAATCATTGCCGCCGACATGCCGATCATTCCGATCTATCACTATGCTGGCAGCTTCATGATCAAACCGGACCTCATCGGCAGCTGGCCGGTGAAGAACGTGGAACAGAACTGGTACTCGAAAGACCTCTACAAGGTGGCCGAGTAATCTCTGACCGAAACGGGGCATCGCATCGCGGTGCCCCATCAATCGCGGATCAGAGCTTGAGCAACCGCCTTGAACCACCCGAAAGAATCTGACAATTGCCCGCGGCCTGAGGCGCGGTACCCCAAGTGAATGCGCGGGGTTTTTGTGATACTCAGGTGGCAAGTTACCGCAAAATTAGGTGGATCATGTGAGGTGGCAGCCTCGTGTCGTTCACAATTGGGGACAGTTTCAGCCGCGCTTGACTTTGATCAAAGCAATGGTTGCGGCGCTGTTACATGGGGACAAGATGTTCAACTTCATCTTACGCAGGATCGCCGTCGCGATCCCAACACTGATCATTCTCTTGATCGCAAGTTTCTGGCTGATGCAGACCGCTCCGGGCGGCCCGTTCACTTCCGAACGGCCCTTGCCCGCGCAGGTGCTCGCCAATATCGAAGCCAAATATGGGCTCGACCAACCGATTTACAAACAGCTTTGGGATTATGTCGTGGGCATCGTGACCCAGTTCGACTTTGGCCCGAGCTATAAATACAAGGACCGGTCGGTCAATGACATCATCGCGCAGGGTTTCCCGGTCACGCTGACCTATGGGGTGATTTCCTTTGTGCTGGCGATCATTGTTGGCGGCATTCTGGGCATGGCCGCGGCCATTCGCCAGAACAGCTGGCTCGACTATTTCGCCGTGGGTGTGACCATCGGCGCGCAGGTGTTGCCGAACTTTGTCATGGCGCCGATCCTGATCCTGATCTTCACGCTTTGGCTCGGCTGGTTGCCTGGCGGTGGCTGGAACGGCGGCCAGTGGGAAAACATCATCATGCCGGTGATTGCGCTGTCGACATCTTACATGGCGTCGATTGCCCGTTTGACCCGGTCTTCGATGCTTGAGGTGCTGCGGTCGAACTTTATCCGCACCGCCCGCGCCAAGGGCCTGCCCGATCGCACGATCATTTTCCGCCACGCGCTGAAACCCGCGCTTCTGCCGGTGATCTCTTACCTCGGGCCAGCCTTTGTGGGCATGGTCACCGGGTCGTTCATCATCGATGCGATCTTCGGCACCGGTGGTATCGGTTATTTCTATGTAAACTCGGCCTTCAACCGCGACTATGCGGTGATGATGGGCCTGACGATCCTTCTGGGTTCGATGACGATCCTGTTCAACATGGTGGTCGACATCCTGTACGCCTGGATCGACCCGAAAATCCGTCTGTGAGGGTAGAGATATGACAGACAAACTCGCTCAACCCTTTACGCAAGCCAAAACCGCCGAAATGGCAGATCGCATGGCGCAAGAAGACGTGCAGGGACGCTCGCCCTGGACCGATGCACGCCGCCGGTTCATGGCCAACAAGGCCGCGATGACTTCGGTTCTCGTGCTGCTTTTGGTGTTTATTTTCTCGATCTTTGGTCATTCGCTAAGCGTGTTTGATATCGAAACCATCGACTGGGACGTGCTCGGAAACGTGAAAGAAGCCGGACGGCCCTCGCTTGAAAACGGCCACTTCTTCGGCTTTGATGAAAACGGCCGTGACCTTTACAACCGTGTGGTTCAAGGGTCGCGCATCTCGCTGGCCGTAGGGGTCGTTGGCGCCCTTGTGGCGGTGATTGTCGGCACTGTTTACGGTGCCACCGCTGGTTTTATTGGCGGTCGCACCGACAGCATCATGATGCGCCTCGTCGATATCTTCATGTCGATCCCCTACATGTTCGTGCTGATCCTTCTGCTGGTTGTCGCCGGTCGTTCGATCACCATGATCTTTGTCGGGATCGGCCTGACCGCATGGCTTGACATGAGCCGGATCGTGCGCGGCCAGACGCTCTCGATCAAGAACCGGGAATTCGTCGAAGCCGCTGTGGCGATTGGTGTGCCCACGTGGCAGATTATCTTCCGCCACATCGTGCCCAACCTTCTGGGTGTGGTGGTGGTTTACGCCACGCTTCTGGTGCCGCAGATGATCCTGACTGAAAGCTTCATCTCGTTCCTTGGGCTTGGTGTGCAGGAACCGCTGACCTCTTGGGGGGCGCTGATTTCGGAAGGGGTGAAGAGCATGAACTATGGCACGCTCTGGCAACTTGCCTTCCCGCTTGGTTTCTTTGTGGTCACCATCTTCTGTTTCTTCTTCATCGGCGACGGCCTGCGCGATGCGCTGGACCCGAAAGATCGCTAAGGGGGTATGAGTAATGGCATTACTTGAAGTTCGTGACCTGCGGGTCCAGTTCGACACCCCTGACGGCACCGTGACCGCGGTAGACGGGATCAGCTTTGACCTGCAAGAGGGCGAAACCCTCGGTGTGGTGGGCGAAAGCGGATCGGGTAAATCCCAAACCGTCTTTGCGATCATGGGCTTGCTGGCGCAAAACGGCAAAGCATCGGGATCGGTGAAGCTTGATGGGCAGGAGATCCTGAACCTGCCCACTTCCAAGCTCAACAAGATCCGCGCAGAAAAGATTGCGATGATCTTCCAGGATCCTATGACCTGTCTGAACCCGTTCCTGCGGGTCTCCGATCAGATGGCCGAGGTGCTGACACATCATCATGGCCTGTCGAAATCAGAAGCCATAAGGCGCTCGGTCGAGCTTTTGGATGCGGTGCGCATTCCAGAGGCGAAAAAACGTGTGACCATGTATCCGCACGAGTTTTCGGGTGGGATGCGTCAGCGCGTGATGATCGCGATGTCGCTCCTGTGCAAACCTGATGTACTGGTGGCGGATGAACCCACCACCGCGCTTGACGTGACAGTTCAGGCGCAGATCATGGACCTACTTTCGGATCTGCAACGCGAGTTCAACATGGCGATCATCCTGATCACCCATGACCTCGGCGTCGTGGCAGGGTCGTGCAAGGAAACGCTGGTCATGTATGGTGGGCAGCAGATGGAATACGGCACCACCGAGGGCCTGTTCGAGATGCCAACCCATCCCTACACGATGGGTCTTCTCAAGGCCGTGCCGCGTCTGGATGTGGAAAGCGCGCTGCTTGCCACGATCCCCGGCAGCCCCCCCAACATGATGAACATGCCTAAGGGATGCCCCTTCTCACCGCGCTGCGATTTCGCCTCTGATATCTGTGCTACTCAGCGACCCACGCTGGATGGAGTAACCGGCCGCAAAGTGCGCCGCCGCGCCTGCCTTAAATCGCTGGAGGAACTGGCATGAAAGACATGAATGCGTCCGACCCGCTTTTGAAAGTGCGCGACCTCAAAGTCTGGTTTTCGATCAAGCGCGACGGGGCCATGCCATGGACACCCCATGACACGCTCAAAGCTGTGGACGGGGTGGATTTCGAGCTGATGCCGGGCGAGACCCTTGGTATCGTGGGCGAAAGCGGTTGCGGTAAATCAACTCTGGCCCGTGCCATTATGCGCATGGTCCCTGCCGAGGCTGGCACTGTGATGTGGCTGGGCGATGATCTGCTGTCGATCTCCAAGCGCCAAATGAATGCACACCGCAAAGAGATGCAGATGATCTTTCAGGATCCGCTTGCATCGCTCAACCCGCGCATGACCATCGGCCAGATTGTTGCCGAACCGCTCAAGACCCACTTTCCGAACCTGAAGGATAAAGAAGTCAAACAGCGGGTGCGCGAAGTGCTCGACCGCGTCGGCATTCTGCCCAACATGATCAACCGTTATCCGCACGAGTTCTCCGGAGGTCAGTGCCAGCGTATCGGCATCGCCCGCGCTCTGGTGGTGAAACCGAAGATGATCATCTGCGACGAGCCGGTTTCGGCGCTTGACGTGTCGATCCAGGCGCAGGTGATCAACCTCTTGATGGAGTTGCAGGAAGAGATGGGGTTGAGCCTCATCTTCATCGCGCACGACCTGTCGGTGGTGAAACACATCTCGACCCGCGTGATGGTGCTCTATCTGGGCAATGTGATGGAAATCAGCGAGTCGGATCAACTCTACCGCGCGCCGGGCCATCCCTATACCGAGGCGCTGATCTCGGCGGTGCCGATTCCGGACCCGAAAGCAGAAGCCTCAAAAGAGGTGATGCTTCTGGACGCGGATCTTCCCTCACCCCTCAATCCTCCGTCAGGCTGTGTCTTCCGAACCCGTTGCCCACATGCAAAAGACATCTGTGCGCAGGAAAAGCCGATGCTGACGGATCGTGGCAATGGCCAACAGGTTGCCTGCCACCTGCGCTGATCCAGTGCGATACTTAAGATAAGGCTCCACCAATTTGGTCGGGGCCTTTTCTATCTGTAAATGCGGGCATCAGGCATGGTCTTTTTTCTTGCGAAAATACCTCGGGGTGAGCCTCAAAGAGGCGAGGGGCAGCGCCCCTGAACAGGCTCACATCGTGAGCCACCGTGCGCGGCCCGAAGCATAAGCTGAGGGCCACTTGGTCAACCGTCGTCATGCAGGGCTGGCGGGAAATCCGATCTCATCAAGCAATGCGACCACCTGATCCGCGTTCAACCCGGCGACTGTCACTTTTCTCGCTTCCATATCAAAGCTCAATTCAACGCCCTCTCCGGCATTTTCCAAAGCCTCAGTGATCGAAGCTTTGCAATGGCCACAGCTCATATCTGGTACGTTGAAAGTGGTCATATCAGGTCTCCTTTTCCTTAGCCCAGATTGCGCGACATTTCCTCACGGTCAATAGGTGTTCTGATCCTGTCAGGCCTCTTGACCTTTTGTCGCATCGGCCCCTTATGTGAAGAGCAACCCCATCTGAAAGGATCCGGCCATGGCCGCCGCGAAACGCCTCTCGCTTGAAATCGAAAACATGTCCTGCGCGTCTTGTGTCGGGCGGGCGGAAAAAGCGCTTGCCGGAGTGGATGGGGTGTCTGAGGCCACGGTGAACCTCGCCACAGAAACCGCAGCGGTCGAGTTCGCGGCACCTGCCAATACCAATTCAATCGCCAAGGCGCTGGATCGCGCAGGATACCCGGCACGTCGTGCCACGGCTGTACTTGATGTCGAGGCAATGTCCTGTGCCGCTTGTGTCGGGCGTGTTGAACGGATGCTAGCCTCCACACCCGGAGTTCTGGAAGCGCGGGTGAACCTCGCCACGGAAAGGGCATTTGTGACCTATCTTCCCGGTGCTGTGACGCCCGAAGAAATGTCTCTTAAGCCCAGCAAGGCAGGTTTTCCGACCCGTCCCCGTGCAGATGGTGCTCCGCGAAAGGATACAAAAGAAGAAGATGCGCGCCGGCTTGCGCGCGCAGCACTGCTTGCCGCAGTGCTGGCCGCCCCGGTGTTTGCTCTCGAAATGGGGGGGCACCTGTTCCCTGCGTTTCACCACTGGGTCGCCGCCAATATCGGCATTCGCGTCAGCCAGCTCATTCAACTTGTGCTGACCACATTGGTGCTGTTTGGCCCCGGACGTCTTTTCTTCACCAAAGGCATCCCTGCGCTTTTGCGCGGCGCACCGGACATGAACGCATTGGTCGCGATCGGGACGTCCGCAGCCTATGCCTATTCGGTGATCGCAACGGTGGCCCCTAAACTCCTGCCTGCTGGCACCGCAAATGTCTATTTCGAAGCCGCCGCGGTGATTGTCGTGCTGATCCTCTTGGGACGTGTGATGGAAGCCCGTGCCAAAGGGCGAACAGGCGAAGCCATCCGGGCCCTCGTTGCCCTGCAGCCACGAGAAGCGGTGGTGGAGACAGATGGAAAAGCCGTCACCCGTCCTATCGCTCAGGTGGTCACGGGGGAAGTGCTGTTGGTCAAACCCGGCGGACGCCTCCCTCTCGACGGCGAAGTGATTGAAGGCACGTCCCATGTGGACGAGGCTATGATCACGGGAGAGCCAGATCCGGTGGCGAAAAAACCCTGCGACGCGGTGGTGGGTGGCACGGTGAACGGGGCAGGGGTATTGCGGGTGCGTGTGACCCATACCGGGCCGGACACGATGCTCGCCCAGATCATTCGTATGGTTGAAGACGCGCAGGGGGCCAAGCTGCCCATTCAGGCGCTGGTCGACAAAGTGACCGCCGTGTTTGTGCCCGTGGTGATGGGAATTGCCGCTTTGACCGTTATGGTATGGCTCATGATTGGACCCAGTCCGGCACTTGGGCTTGCGCTGGTCGCAGGGGTGTCCGTGCTGATTATTGCCTGCCCCTGCGCAATGGGGCTGGCCACACCAACCTCGATCATGGTGGGCACCGGGCGCGCGGCCCAATTGGGGGCGCTCTTCCGTCGCGGCGATGCGCTGCAAACCTTGCAGGACGCAGCCGTGGTGGCTTTTGACAAGACCGGCACGTTGACGGCAGGTCGCCCGGAACTGACTGCGGTTCTGATCGCGGACGGGCAGGATGAAGCTCAAGTTCTGGCGCTGATTGCCGCTGTTGAGGCTGAAAGCGAACACCCATTGGCGCAATCGATCTTGCGCGGGGCTGAAGCCCGGGGGATTGCTCCAGCCAAAGCCGAAGGGTTCAAGGCCGAAATAGGCATGGGGGTGCGCGGAACGGTTGATGGTCACGCCGTTCTGGTTGGCTCTCAAACTTTCATGGCACAAGCGGGTGTGGCCCTCACAGATTTGGTCGAGCGGGCAGAGCCCCTGCGCACGAAAGGGCATGGTGTGTTCTTTGCGGCTGTCGACGGTAAACTTGTGGCGCTGTTAGGGGTTTCTGACCCCATCAAGCCGGAGACCAAAGCGGCGCTTGAGGTGCTGCACAGCCAAGGCAAACAACTTGCGATGATCACCGGCGACGATCCGGGAACCGCTGCGGCAATTGCCGGTCAGCTGGGCATCGATATCGTGGTGGCTGGGGTGTTGCCTGGCGGCAAGGTGGACGCGCTGAAAGATCTGCGCGCCGCGCATGGCCCCGTCGCGTTTGTCGGGGACGGGATCAACGATGCGCCGGCTTTGGCCGAGGCTGACGTGGGGCTTGCGATTGGCACTGGCACCGATGTGGCGATCGAAGCAGCCGATGTGGTGCTTGCCTCGGACAGCCTGTCCGGTGTTGCCAACGCATTTGAAGTGAGCCGCAGGACCATGACCAATATCCGCCAGAACCTGGTCTGGGCCTTTGGCTACAATGTCATCCTGATCCCGGTTGCCGCAGGGCTGCTGTACCCGGTCTGGGGTGTTCTTTTGTCCCCGATGCTGGGTGCATTTGCCATGGCAGCAAGCTCGATTATGGTACTGACCAATGCGCTACGGCTACGCTTTGTAAAATCAATCGTTTGATTCCGAGCGATATCCAGAAACTCCATTTGATTGACGGACATCAAAGCGGAATTTCCTGAACCGGTTATCACTGGCCTGACAAATAATTTTGTCGGGCCGGGAAGCGGCCTGACACGGGTTCGTTTCAGGAGTTCACCATGGACGCCCATCCGCTCAATGCGTTGTTCAATCCCAAAGCCATCGCCATTTTCGGTGCCAGCGTCACATCAAGTTCGGTTGGAGCGCTGACCTACGCAAACCTTTTGGAGGGCGGTTTTCGGGGTAAGATCTACCCGGTCAATCCCAAGCATGACCTGTTGGGAGAAGTGACCTGTTATAAGCGCGCGGTGGATCTGCCGGACGGGGTTGATCTGGCTGTCATCGCGACGCCCGCCCGTGTGGTGCCTGCGATCTTGCGAGATCTGGGCGAGGCTGGGATCAAACACGCGATTGTTCTGTCGGCCGGGTTTGGAGAAGGGGCCAACAAGGATGATCGGCGCGGCAAAGCGCTGGAGGCTGAGGCCATCGCCGCCGCTCGCAAATATGGCATCCGTTTCATGGGGCCGAATTGTGTGGGGCTGACCCGGCCATGGCTAGGGCTGAATGCGTCCTTCCTGCGCACGCAGGCGCCAAAAGGGCGGTTGGCGTTGGTGTCCCAATCAGGCGCACTCCTGTCAGCCATCGCGGATTGGGCCGGGCCCCACCATTCCGGGTTTTCCGCCATGGTGTCACTTGGCAACTCGGTCAATATTGACTTTGGCGATGTGGTTGAGTTCCTTGCCACGGACCCCAAAACCGAGGCGATCCTTTTGTATGTGGAAGGGGTGCGAGATGCACCTGCCTTCCTGTCCGCTTTGCGCCATGCGGCACGTCTGAAACCGGTGATTGTGGTGAAATCCGGTCGTCATGCAGTGAGTGCCAAAGCGGCGCACACCCATACCGGTGCCCTGATCGGGTCGGATGCGGTCTTTGATGCCGCGATTGAGCGGGTGGGTGCTGTGCGCGCAGATACATTGGGCCAGCTTTTTGCAGCCGCCGAAATCCTTGCCAATTCCAAGAAAGCAAATGGGAAACGACTTTGTATTGTCACCAATGGCGGTGGGGCTGGGGTGTTGGCCGCGGACCGGGCTGCGGATCTGGGGCTCGAGCTGCCACCACTTTCGGACACGACAAAAGAGGCGCTCGACAAGATCCTGCCCCCCTTCTGGAGCCATGCCAATCCGGTGGATATCCTCGGGGACGCCACGCCTGATGCTTATGGTGCGGCGGTTAAGGCTGCGGTGGAGGATCCTAACAATGACGGGGTTCTGGTTCTGCTGACCCCACAGGCGATGACGGATAATACCGCCGTGGCCCGAGCGGTTGTCGATACCCTGCCGAAGCGACGCAAAAAACCGGTTCTGACCTGCTGGATGGGGGAAAGCACGGTGACAGAGGCGCGGCGCTTGCTCAGCGAAAATGGTGTGCCTGACTTCATCACACCGGAGCGGGCAGTCGAAGGGTTTAGCTATCTCGCCAAACATCACCGCAATCGCCAGCTGGCATTGGAAATGCCACGGGCATTGCCGCCGGAGGCGCAGCCTGACTATGACGGGGCGCGGATGATCATAGAAGGCGCATTGTCCGAGGGTCGCAAGATGCTTTCGGATATGGAAAGCAAGGCGCTTTTGCGGGCGTTTCATGTGCCGGTGAATATGACCATCGAAGCCGCCGATCCGCAGGCTGCTCTTGTCTCTGCAGAGACCCTGGGCTTTCCGATCGCGATGAAAATCAACTCACCTGATGTGAGCCACAAGACCGATGTGGGTGGGGTGAAGATCAATATCGCCCACGCGACCAGCGTGAAGCGCGCCTTTCACGAGATTGTCGCGAATACACGCCGTGCCTTGCCCGAAGCCACCATCCATGGCGTCACCGTGGAGCCAATGGCGCGCTTGTCCCAGACCCGCGAGCTTGTGGTTGGTGCAAGCCGCGACCCGGTTTTTGGTCCGACGATCCTGTTTGGCGCGGGCGGCACGATGGTTGAAGTGATGCGAGACAACGCGGTGGCACTTCCGCCACTCAATTCCGTTCTGGCAAATCGTCTGATCAATCGCACCCGCGTCGCCAAAGCACTGGACCAGTTCCGCGACTACGCACCCGCTGATCGGGCCGCAATTGTGGATGTGCTTAAACGGGTATCCAAGATCGTAAGCGAGTTGCCCGAAGTATTGTCACTCGACATCAACCCATTGATGGCAGGCCCCGATGGGGTGATCGCTGTTGATGCGCGGATCGAAGTGGCCCGTCCACCCGCCAGCGACGGGGTCTATGACCACATGGCCATTCACCCCTATCCCCGGCATTTGATGCACCAGACTTATCTGACGGATGGCACACCCCTGATGATCCGCCCAATCCGCACAGATGATGCCGATCACGTACAGGATTTCACCCGCAACCTGTCGGAAGAGGCGCGGTTGATGCGGTTCATGGGGCAGGTGAACGAGCTTTCGCCTGACATGCTGATGCAGTTCACCCAGCTGGACTATCGCCGCGAGATGGCCTTGGTGGCCATGGCCGAACTTGAAGGGCGCGAGGTGCAGGTTGGTGTCGCGCGTTATGTGATCAACCCTGATGAACGAACCTGCGAGTTTGCCATCGTTGTGTCGGACCGGATCCAGCACCAAGGACTTGGGACAAAACTTATGAAAGGGCTGTTTCACGCGGCCGGGCAGCACGGGCTTGAGGTGATCGAGGGCTCGGTGCTGAAGAAAAACACGCCGATGCTCAGATTGATGAAAGAGCTGGGCTTTACCCAGCGCCCCGACCCCGATGACCGTGAGTTGGTGATCGTGGAACGGTGGCTGTGACAGGAAGGCAGGGAGGACCAAATGCTGTCGATGATTTCACACCCGGAGTGCCGGGACCATGATGCGGGGGCAATGCATCCAGAGACGAAAGAGCGGCTGGATGCAATCATGAACCAGCTGATCATGTCGGGCATGGACTATGTGATCCGGCATCGCGATGCGCCTTTGGTGACGCGTGAGCAATTGGAGCGGGTACATGCCGCCGAATATCTCGACCGCGTCTATGCCATCGCCCCCGGTGAGGGGATGCAGTCGATTGAGGTTGATGGCGACACGGTGATGAGCCCCGGCACCCTACGTGCCGCTGAACGCGCTGCGGGTTCCGGTGTGATGGGGGTGGACCTGATCATGTCGGGTGAAGCCAACCCAATCTTCTGCGCTGTGCGCCCGCCCGGCCACCACGCTGAACGGGCCGAGGCGATGGGGTTTTGCCTCTTTAACAACATCGCCGTGGCCGCCGCCCATGCGCTTGAGGCTCACGGGCTTGAACGTGTTGCGATCATCGACTTCGACGTGCATCACGGCAATGGCACTGAGGAAATCTTCAAGGATGAACCGCGCGTGCTGTTCTGCTCGAGCTTCCAGCATCCGTTTTACCCCTTCACCGGACATGAAAAGGAAACCGACAATCTGGTCGATATTCCCCTTTCGGCGGGCGCCAGCAGCACGGAATTCCGCGAAGCGGTCAGCGATCACTGGTTGCCACATCTACATGATTTCAAACCGCAGATGGTGCTGATCTCGGCAGGCTTTGATGCTCATACAGCCGACGACATGTCATCGGTCAATCTGGTGGATGCCGATTACGAATGGGTGACAAGCGCGTTGAAATCTGTGGCGGATGAATATGCCGAGGGGCGCATCCTGTCGATGCTTGAAGGCGGGTACGAGCCTGATGTGTTGGCTCGCTCCGTAGTGAAGCATCTGAATGTGCTGTTGGGGTGAGAAACGGCCATCTGGATGGAGCACGCTCTTAAGAGCTTGAATTGAGGAATAAAGAAATGCCCTTTCCAATATCCCCCGGGGTTTTTGTGCAAGAACGCCACCGTCCACCTGAATGGCAAAGCAAAGGGGCGGTGTTATTTATCGGACCTTTTCCCAAAGGTCCGGTTGGAATGTTGATATCGGTGGAAAATGCCACCCAGCTTGAAGAGGTGTTCGGCGACAATGCTCCGCAAGCGCGCTCTCCCCACGTTACGCTGACAGCACTCAGGACATTCTTTGACCAAGGCGGGCGGTCAGCACTTGTGTTGCGGCTGGCAGTTGGTTCCGCACGGCCCAAACCGCTTGGTGCCGAGATGTTGGTAACGGCGGCTGGTGAAGTGGAATTGATCGAAACCGCAGGTCCCGATCCGGTGCAGCCGGGTGATCCGGGTTGGGTGGAACATGTGGAGAAGTCCTTTGCACGAGGGGATGATCTGAAAGGGCTGCAAAATCTCACTCTGGGGCAGGCTGAGTTGGTGGCGGCACCGATACTTGCATCAGTCGCGCCAAGAGCCGCTGGCGAGGTGTATCGCAAGCTGCATTCGCTTTGCCTCTCACAGGATATGTTTCTGTTGCTTGATCCGCCTGAACTGTCACCGGGAAGCGGGTTGGAAAATGGCTGGTTCGGTCGGTTTCGTCTGGGCAATAGCGTCAATGCCATTGCGTTGGCCCCATTGTTGCAACCGATAAATGGCACGGGAACGCCGATGCCTCCCTCTGGTGCCGTGGCGGGCCTGCTTGACCGGCTTGCGCGTCGCCGTGGGGTCTGGTCCTCCCCCGCCGGAGAGCAAGCCTGCCTAAATGATCTGTCACCGGTTGAGGCTACCGATCAAGAGGTTCATGCCGGCGTTAACCGGCTGTGTTCCAGACCGGAGGGGGCGGGCTTTTCCGATGATGGGGTGTACACTCGGGCGGGCAAAGATATGCCTCGGTTGCGTCACCTCAGGGTGCTGCGGAAAACCCGCCTGACCCTGCGGCGGGAATTGGCGCGTTTAATGGATGTAACCCCCGCAGCAAGCCACTGTTCAGAAGCACGCCTCATTGCGGAGGCCCTGATGGTGCAGCTGTGGCAGGACGGAGCGTTGCGCGGTCGTCGTCAGGCACAGGCGTTTCGTGTCAGAACCACCGAACCGGACGTAAAGACGGGCGCATTTGAGCTTTGCGTTGGGCTGGCGTTGCAAGAGCCTGGGCGTTTTTTGTGGGAAAGCCTGACCCTTGAAAAGGGTCAGACCCGGTAAATTCAGGCAAAGCGATTGGGCGATAAATCAGCCACGGCGTCAGGTCCCAGAGTAGTTGTCCGACCAGCCACCACATCGGCCAGCAATTGCGACGCAGCGGGTGAAGTCTGAAATCCATATCCGCCCTGGCCTGCACACCAGATGAACGTATAGTCCTGAGGGGCAGGACCGAGCACAAGATTGCGATCGGGTGCAAATGTTCTGAGCCCGGCCCAATTCGCGATCATCCGTGTGACCGGTTCCGTGACTTGTTCTTCATAGCGGGCCAAGCCTTCGGCCAACACCATGTCATCCGCCCAGGCGTCCTGTGGTGGCACCGGATCCTCTTCTTCCGGGGACACGATAAGAGCGCCCGCATCCGGTTTAGCGTACCAGCTTTCCGCCGCCCCCATGAACATCGGCCAGTTTGAAATATCATGGATGCCTGGTGCCGGGATGCGCGCCATTGAGCGGCGGTAGGGTTGCAGACCAATTGGTGCAATACCGGCGAGCTTTGCAATCTCATCAGCCCAGGGTCCTGCAGCATTGACCAGTTGCCGCCCCTCAAACACGTCACCCGCAGTAACCTGCCAACCGGTGCTTGTCCGGGTAATGTCGGTCACCTTGGCGCTGGTTTTGACGTCGCCATTTTGCCGGATTTCCCGCGCAAAATTCATCAATAGCAGGTCCGTGTCGATGTCCCACGCATCCGGGTGATAGCCCACACCAACCATCGCCTCCGGGTTCAGGATCGGCACCAGTTCAAGTGCTTCTTCGGTGGTGATGCGCGGAAGGTTCATTTGGGCCAGATCATGGGCCAATGCTTCTTCCTGACCAATCCCGCCAATGAGCATCAGCCCGCGCGAGCTAAGGACACCACCATTTGCATTGGCATGAAAGTCATATGAAGCACGATTGAGTTCGATCACACGCGGCGCACCGTAGTTCTGCTCAAACATGGCCGCCGACCGGCCCGACGCGTGATAGGCCAGAGCGTTTTCTGCCTCAAGCACCAGAACACGACCAAGTTCTGACAGGCGTGCACCTGCGGATATGCCGGCGATACCACCGCCGATTACAATGAAATCATACATGTTCTTCAGTTCGTTCCGTGGCTGGAGGTGGTGTAGGGGTTAGGGCCGTGATCCGGTCATAAAGGGCGTCATCCATCACATTGCTTACGCCGTCAAGAGATGGACGCAGTTGCTCCACCGATCGCGCCGACAGGATCGGATTGGGGCATGACGAATGTCGGGCCACCCAAGCCACGGCCAATGTGGCCGGATGGGTGCCTAATTTTGTTGCAATGTCCCCCAGCCCGGTCGCAGCCTGATGCATCCAGTCGAACCCATAACGGGATTTATAGCAGGGATCTTCGGTCAGGCGCCCGGAACCGCCCGCCGAATATTTCCCGGTGAGAAGGCCGCCGCCCAGCGGGGAATAGGGGGCAGGCAGGATGCCTTCTGCTTCACATAACGGCAGGATTTCGACCTCGGCCTGACGTTTGACGAGGGAATACATAGGCTGGAAAACATCGATTTTTGTTCCCATTCCCTTGGCTATTCCTTGTGCTTTCATCGCCTGCCAAGCCGCGAAATTTGATAGTCCCAGAAAACGCACAGCCCCTTCATCCTGCATTCCGGCAAGCGCGGTGATCTGGGCCTCCATCGAGAGGTTGGGATTGAAGCGATGTAGGTAGAGGATGTCGACCATCTCTTCGCCCAATCGCTCTCGGGACAGGTCAAACTCATCCCGCAGTGCAGACAGGCTATCAGGGTTTCGGTAGCCAATTTTGGTGGCGATGACCAACCGATCCCGATGCGGTTTGATCAACCGTCCGAGGATCCGTTCCGATGCGCCGCCGGTATAAAGATGTGCCGTGTCGAAATGGGAGATACCAGCTTTCAGGCAGGCCTCGAACATGGCCGCAGACGCGGTTTCATCCGCGTTTTCGCCAAATTGCATTGCGCCAAAGGCAAACCGTCCAGCCGGGGCACCATTTTGTGAAGTCAGCTTTGTCATGGCGCGAGATTGCACATGGCGAAGAGGAAGGAAAAGCAGAAAAAGCACCACCCCTTACGCAAAATGACAGGGGTGGTGCTGGCAAGGTGACGGGGAAGGAACAAGATGGGTATGACACCCGCCGCCTGTTTGGAAAGCCGTTAGATAAGAAAGTGGCGTCGCTTCTCCCGGTCATATCGATGGGGCACCAAAGGGGGGGATGCGGGTATGGGTGAAACCTGCTCACCGGCTATGGCGAGGCCGCTGCAATTCCGCGACACCTGTGCTTCGTTAACGGCTTTGAGCGGTGCTGCGATGAGCATGAGGGCGATTAGAAGTACCGCTTTTGTCATGATCTGATCCTCGCTGTTGTGATGCCTTGTTTCTCATACGCAGCAGGGTTCAGATTCCGTCACAAAAAATTGCCCCGCCGGATTGGAGCGGGGCATGAATGTCGTGGTGAGGGGCTCAGCCTCGACCAAAATCAGACGACGTGATCACGCCATCCCCATTCCGGTCCTGACCGGGGAACCAATTGTCGACACCTTTCAGGAATTCATCGCGCGTCACCTGACCATCCCCATCGAGATCTGCGTTTTGACGTTCCATGGAACGGGCGGCACTGTGCTCTCCGGGGGCTGTTCCCGCACGCATGCCTTGACCTTTGCCCATGCATTTACCCTGACCAGCCCCCTGACCAATGCCATGCTCCTGCATATCAATTGTGCGGGCTTCATCAAAATTCACATATTCCTCAGCCGTAAGGACACCATCTTCATCGGCGTCAAACATATAGAAAATGTCACCGCGTCGTTCACGGGCCTCATCCAGTGTGACCTGCCCGTCTTCGTTCAGATCCCACATTTCGATGAAATGCGCTCCGGGTTGGTTTTCTGCATAAACCGGGGCCGACAAAGCGGTCAGCAGGATGGCGGCGGTAGCTGTATTTATGAGGCGGGTCATCATGTTCTCTCTCCGTTTTGGAACCACTTATTCACAAAACGGAATGGGAATGAGATTCCGTCGCCAGAAACGAAAAAAACCCCGCAAAAGGCGGGGTTTTCTTATTGGCTTGGAAACGGATCAGTTTGAGGGGATCTCGCTGTCGATGCCTTCCACATAGAAGTTCATACCAGCCAGAGTTCCGTCATCAGCGGATTCACCCTCAGCCAGCCAGGCCGAGCCGTCTTGCTTGTTCAGCGGGCCGGTGAACGCGTGGTAAGACCCATCGCCCAGAGCATCACGCAGGGCTTCTGCTTCGGCTTTCACGTCGGCCGGAACCGCATCGGAGATTTCACCGATGCCAACCATGCCATCACCAATACCGTGCCATGTCGCTACCGATTCCCAAGTGCCGTCCATGACGGCCTTGGTGCGATCTACATAGTAGGGACCCCAGTCGTCGATGATCGAAGAGACGCGCGGGAAGGGGGCGTATTCAGACATGTCGGACGCCTGACCAAAGGTGATCACATTGCCGGCCTCTTTTGCGGCCGCTTGCGGTGCGGTCGAATCGGTGTGCTGCAGGATCACGTCGGCACCTTGCTCGATCAGAGCTTTGGCAGCGTCGGCTTCCTTGGTCGGATCAAACCAGGTGTAGGCCCAGATGATCTTGAACTGTACATCCGGGTTCACCTTTTTGGCGTGGATATAGGCCGAGTTGATGCCGCGGATCACTTCCGGGATCGGGAATGAGGCAATGTAACCAATGGTGTTGGACTTGGTCATCTTACCTGCGATATGGCCTTGAACGGCGCGGCCTTCATAGAAACGGGCCGAGTAGTTGGACACGTTCGGTGCGGTCTTGTAGCCGGTGGCGTGTTCGAATTTTACATTCGGGAATTTGGCCGCAACGTTGATGGTCGGGTCCATGTAACCAAATGAGGTGGTGAAGATCAGGTTGGCACCAGCCAGAGCCATTTGAGTGATCGCACGTTCAGCGTCAGCACCTTCCGGCACGCTTTCCTGATAGATGGTTTCGACCTTGTCACCAAAGGCTTCTTCCACGGCCAGACGACCCTGATTGTGTTCATAGGTCCAGCCGCCGTCGCCGACGGGGCCGACGAAGATGAACCCGACCTTGGTTTTGTCTTCGGCCTGGGCAGCACCCGCCAGCCCGGCGACCAGCGCCGCGCCGGTCAGAAGTGATTTCAATGCACGCATATTATTCTCCCTTGGTGGATTGAGCAGTTTTTGATTGGTTATCTTTTTCCGCGTCCGAGGCGGAATTCGCAAGTTTTTTCTGGATGTTGGTGTCCGCTTCCAGAAGCGCGGTGGTGATGATCGCAGAGGGTACCGCAATCACGCCAAGCCCGAGGAACAGCACAAATGTCGTAAAGATCCGGCCCCCCCCGGTGATCGGAACCATGTCGCCATAGCCCACGGTGGTAAAGCTGGCGACTGCCCACCACAGACTTTGTGGGATCGAGGAAAACACCTCGGGCTGGGCTTCATGCTCGAATATGTAGATGCCCACAGAGGCGACATAGAGCATGAGGGCCGCGATGATGCCGAAAATGGCCAACTCGCCACGCACTTCTTCGAAGGCAGTGACCAGTCGTTCCATCGCGTGGCTGCCACGAAACAGCTTTACCAGTCGCACCAACCGTAACAGGCGGAAGATCCGCACGGCCTGCCATTGCGGGGTCATTAGCGCGATGGCGGGCAGGATGGTCAGAAGATCAATAAGCCCCCAAAAACTGAACACATAGCGCAGCGGGCGCGGTGAACAGATCAGGCGCAGGACATATTCGATGGTGAAAATGCCCAGAACCAGAACTTCAAACCCAAACAGGAAATTGCGCAGCCCCTGAGGCAGGCTCGGTTCAGTTTCCAGCGCAATGGCAAGAGCGGACAGAATAATCAAAGCATCCATGCCGCGCGCCACGATCCCACCAAAGGTGGGGTGGCTTCCGTCAAGAATGTCGATGATCTCGTGTTTTGTCACGTTGGTGTCTGCCTCTTAATGCGTCGCGTGGAAGATTTTACCGAGCGCACCCGGTGCCCCATGGCTGCCTTTCATCGAAATCGCTACCAGCACGAGGATGGTGATGATGTAGGGCGAGCTGGCGAGAACCTCGACCGGAACAGGAACCCCCGCCGCCTGCAAGTTCAGCTGAAGCACGGTAATGCCACCAAAGAGATAGGCCCCGAGCAGCACGCGCCACGGGCGCCAGGAGGCAAAGACCACAATTGCCAACGCAATCCAGCCGGCCCCCGCAGTCATTCCATCCACCCATTGCGGCACACGCACCAGCGAGATATAGGCCCCGCCCAGTCCAGCACAGGCCCCACCGAAGGCAATCGCCATCAGGCGCACGCGAATGACCTTGTAGCCAAGCGCATGGGCTGCGTCATGGTTTTCGCCTACACCGCGCAGGATCAATCCGGCGCGGGTATGGGTCAGCACATACCAAGTGGCGGCGATGATCAGGATGCTCACATAGACCATCGGGTCATGTTTGAAGAGGATTGGCCCGATGACCGGAATATCCGACAGAAGCGGGACTTCGAATTTTGACAGTGTCGTTACCTTCATCCCCTCATAGGGTTTGCCGATAAGCGAAGAAACCCCAAGGCCAAACAGCGTAAGGCCAAGGCCGGTCGCCACCTGATTGGACAGAAGGTATTGGGTCAAGATGCCAAAGAGCATTGAGAGCGCAGCACCGGCAATCGCGGCGCACACAAACCCCAGCACCGGCGCATCCGTGTTCACCGTGATGGCAAATCCAACCACCGCACCGGTGATCATCATCCCTTCGACACCGAGGTTCAAAACACCCGCTTTCTCGACAACCGCTTCACCGATCGCCGCCAGCAGGATCGGCGTTGCCGCCACCATCAGCGAAGCCAGAAGCAAGATCGGGTTGATCTGTGATAGGTCCATGATCTTGTCTCCTTATGCCGTCTTCATTGAGAAACGGATGCGGTAATTGGTCAGCATGTCCATCGCCAACAGGAAGAACATCAACATCCCCTGGAACATCTGGATGGCCGCTGCTGGCAGGCCCAACATCAGCTGTGCAAGCTCTCCGCCAATGTACGTCAGCGCCATCAATAACCCGGCAAGCAGGATGCCGATTGGATGCAACCGTCCAAGGAAGGCCACGATGATCGCGGTAAACCCATAGCCCGAGTTGAAGTCGATTGAGATCTGACCGGCCGGGCCGGAGACCTCAAACATTCCTGCCATCCCGGCGAGCGCGCCGGAGGTGCCAAGGCAGAACAGAACCAGACGTGTTGGATTCACTCCTGCAAAACGCGCAGCCCGCGGCGCCTCACCGGTCAGGCGGACGTGAAACCCCAGCATGTGACGGGTCAGAAGCACATAGGCAAAGATCACCGCGACAAAGGCAAAGACCACGCCCCAATGCATACCGGTGTTTGTGAAGATCTCAGCATTATGGGCTGCCGGGAAGTCACGGAAGTTGCGGGAACCGGGGAAACCCATACCATCCGGGTTTTGCAACAGACCCTGACTGACCGATGCCAGCAGTGCTTCAGCCACATAGACCAGCATCAGCGAGACGAGGATTTCATTGGTGCCGAAACGCACCTTCAGAAATCCCGGGATCATGGCCCAAGCCCAGCCACCCAGCGCACCAGCAAGGATCATTGTGGGGAAAATCAAGGGATTGTCGGCTGGGAAGAACGCAAGGCCCACCCCGGCGCCACAAATCGCTCCCATGATATATTGACCTTCGGCCCCGATGTTCCAGACACCTGCGCGAAACCCCAGTGACAGGCCGATGGCAATCAGGATAAGCGGCGCGGCTTTCACTAGAAGCTGCGGGCGTGAGTAGGGGCCAAATGTTTCATGAAACAGCGGATCCCAAAAGATCGTTCGAATGCTTTCAAGTGGATCCTTGCCGAGCATCCAAAAGAGGAATCCCCCGGCTATCATCGTTGCCACAACCGCCAGAACAGGCGTCATCGCGGCCCAGACCCGCGACGGCGAGGGGCGTTTTTCCAAACGGATCATGCGGCAGTCTCCTCTTCGCCACCGCCCATCATCAGGCCAATGGTCTCTACGGTCAGGCCCTTCGTGGGCACGGGATCGGCAAGCTTGCCTTCGTAAAGGGCGGTGAAGCGGTCTGCAATTTCCAGAAGCTCATCAAGGTCCTGGCTGATCACAATCACAGCAGCCCCATCGGCGGCCAGATCCAAGAGAGATTGCCGGATGGCCGCCGCAGCGGAGGCATCCACCCCCCATGTCGGCTGATTCACCACCAGCACTTCGGGTTTCTGCAGCACCTCGCGCCCAATCACGAATTTCTGCAGGTTGCCACCGGATAGTGAACGCGCGGCATTGTCGGGTCCGGGGGTGCGCACATCAAATTCCTTTATCACGTCTTTTGCAAAACTTTCGGTTTTTCCCCAGCGCAGGAAGCCACGCTTGGTCAGGCGTTGGCGCACTGCCGCAGTCAAAAGCGCGTTTTCAGTAAGGCTCATATCCGGCGCTGCCGAATGGCCCAGTCGCTCTTCGGGGGCGGAGAGTACCGCCAGTGCGCGACGTTGGTTGGGACGCAGATTGGCAATGCAGGTGCCTTTCAGGCGGACCTCGCCCGAGGACAGCCAGGCTTCGCCGGACAGGGCGGACAGAAATTCGTCCTGTCCGTTGCCTGCGACGCCGCCGATGCCCACAACTTCGCCTGCTCGCACCGCCAGGGATACATCCTTGAGGTCGGTGCCAAACGCTGTGTGTGAGTGAAGGCTGACATGATCCATCTCGATCACAACATCACCGGGCTCGGATGGATCGCGTTCCGGGACATGCAGGCTGGTGCCCACCATCATCTCTGCCAGTTCGCGCGCTGATTTCTCACGCGGATCACAGGTGTCGACCACTTTCCCAAGCCGCAGGATCGTGGCGTGTTCACACAGCGCGCGGATTTCCTCAAGCTTGTGGGAAATATAAAGGATCGCCGTACCTTCCGCCGTCAGCTTGCGCAGGGTTTCGAAAAGGATCTCAACTTCATGCGGGGTCAGAACCGAGGTGGGTTCGTCCATGATCAGAAGTTTTGGATCCTGCAACAGACAGCGAATGATCTCGACCCGTTGCCGTTCACCCGCCGACAGGTCACCGACCGTACGTTTGGGATCAAGCGGCAGGCCATAGGCTTCGCTGACCTGCCGGATCTGCGAGGTCAACTCGCGCGGTTTCGGCGGATTATCCATGCCAAGGGCAATATTTTCGGCCACGGTCAAGGCATCAAACAGCGAGAAATGCTGGAACACCATCGCAACACCGGCAGCCCGTGCTGCGGCGGGGTTATAGGGTTCAAAAACCTCACCCTTCAGGCGCATTTCGCCCTGATCCGGTTTGACCAGCCCATAGATCATCTTGACCAGAGTTGACTTCCCTGCGCCGTTTTCCCCCAGCAAGGCATGCACTTCGCCCGGCAGAATGGAAAATGACACATCGTCATTTGCGACGACGCCTGGATAGGCCTTGGTCAGCCCTTCAAGCGTCAGCAGCGCGTCCTGCGCGCGAATCTCCTCCATAGGATGCTATCCCCCTGTCATGGTTCATTTTTTCCGCCGCGCCTTTCAATAGCGCGGTCGTTACCCCAATCGCAATGGCCTGCGGGTGTTTCCCGAGACCTGGATCTCCAATCGGGCAGTTTATTGTTCTGATTTTTTCATGATCGTGCCCCAGGTCAGCCAAACGAGACTGAAAACGGGACCACTTGGTGGCTGATCCAATCAGCCCGAGCCCGAAATGGCCATGCAAGAGAATCGCATGGCAAAGGGCGAGATCGATCTGGTGTGAATAGGTCAGCACCAGATGGTGCGCGTCATCCGGCGCAAATTTCACTGCGTTCCCCGGATTGGCAGCGGGCAAAACGGTCACCCCATCGGGAATATCCGCGGGGAAACGCTCCGGCCCGGTGTCGACCCATGTGATGGCAAATTGCGGCAGCGGGGCCAGCATGTTCACAAGCGCGCGACCGACATGACCCGCACCATAGATCCAGACAGGCTGGCGCGAGGGGGACATCGGCTCGATCATCCATCCCTGCACCAGTTCCGGGGCAAAGGATTCTCCGCGATCACGATATCTCTGGATGGCACGATGCACAGCCAAAGGAGGTTCCCCGCCTTGTGGAGCGCGGGCAAACACGTCGATGCCACTCAAGTCTTCAAGGGAAGTCTGGTCAAAATGCTCGCTCAGCACCGTAACCGCGCCACCGCAACATTGCCCCAACGCAGGCCCCAGCGGATAGCGATCCAATTGCGTACCGCCCGACAGCAGGTCGCGGGCTTTTTCGGTGGCTTGCCACTCAAGCTCGCCCCCTCCGATGGTGCCAGATTGCCCGTCCGCCCAGACCATCATCGCCGCCCCCACCTCGCGCGGGGCAGAGCCCTTGATCTCGGCAACGACAACTCGGACCACATTCCCATGGTCACAAATGGCCTGTCGCAAAGAGGTCAGATCGAAACTCATGCCTGCACACGCCCCACTGATGCAAGGACTTCTTCCGCCGTGGCCGGGGCATTGAGATCATGGAACCCATCGCCGCAAGCTGAAATTGCATCCGCGAGGGCCAGCCACGCGGAAATTCCCAGCATGAACGGCGGTTCCCCCACGGCTTTTGCCCGGCCCACCGTGTCTTCCTGATTGGGTTCATGCCAGAGATCGACATTGAACTCGCGCGGGCGGTCGGAACTTGCCGGGATCTTATAGGTGGATGGCGCATGGGTGCGCAGGCGTCCAGCCTTGTCCCAGATCAGTTCCTCGGTGGTCAACCATCCAGCGCCTTGTACATAGGCGCCTTCGACCTGTCCGATATCCAGCGCCGGGTTTAGGCTGTTGCCAGTGTCGTGGATGATATCCGTGCGAAGAATACGGTTTTCCCCGGTGAGCGTGTCGATCACCACTTCGCTCAGCGCAACGCCAAGCGCGAAATAGAGGAAAGGACGTCCGCGCCCTTCAATGCGATCCCAGGTGATTTTTTGGGTTTTGTAAAAGCCGGTAGATGACAGGCTCACGCGTGCCTGATAGGCCATCTGGGCGGCTTCGGAGAAAGCGATAGGCGCGCGGCCAGCGGCCTGTACATTGCCGCCGGTGAACACCACATCCCCCGGTGCCACTGACCAATAATTTGCAAGAAACTCACTGATCCGGTCACGGATCGTTTCACAGGCGGCTTTGACGGCCATACCGTTAAGGTCCGAACCCGAGGATGCTGCGGTGGCCGAGGTGTTGGGCACTTTTGCTGTATCGGTTGCGGTGATCTTGATGGCGGAAAGGTCGACCGCAAAGACCGAGGCTGCCACTTGCGCCACCTTCTGAAACAGACCCTGACCCATTTCGGTGCCGCCGTGGTTCAAATGGATTGATCCGTCCTGATAGACATGCACCAACGCACCCGCCTGATTGAGATGGGTAAGCGTGAAACTGATGCCGAACTTGACTGGCGAAAATGCCAGCCCCTTTTTCAGGACGGAGCTTTCGGCGTTGAAACTGTCTGCTGCGGCGCGGCGTTTGGCATAATCCGCACGGTCGAGCAGGGCATCGGTCATGGCGGGGATATGAAACCCCTCAATCTCCTGCCCGTAATGGGTGGTCTGACCGTCAGCATAGAAATTCACCTGTCGCACGGCAATGGGGTCCAGCCCCCGCTCACGAGCGACATGCTCAAGAATGCGTTCGATCCCCAGCACGCCTTGCGGCCCACCAAAACCCCGGAACGCGGTGGCGGATTGTGTGTTGGTCTTCAGGCGGTGACTTGTGATCTCAACGTTTTCAAGGTGATAGGCGTTGTCGGCATGCAGCATCGCACGGTCGGCGACAGGCAGCGACAGATCCTGCGCCCAGCCGCAACGGGCCGCTTGCGTGATCTCAAGGCCCAGCAGTTTGCCGGTATCGTCAACACCCGCACGGTAGCTGATCCGGAAGTCATGCCGCTTGCCGGTGATCATCATGTCATCGTCGCGGTCGTAACGCATTTTGCAGGCGCGTCCCGTCTGCCGGGCAACCACAGCGCAGGCCACTGCCAATGCGTTGCCCTGACTTTCCTTGCCGCCAAACCCACCACCCATGCGACGTGTTTCGACTCGGACGCCGTGCATCGGCACGCCTATTGCATGGGCGACCTTGTGCTGAATTTCGGTCGGGTGCTGGGTCGAGCTGTGTACCAGCATCTCTCCATCTTCACCGGGCAGCGCCATGGCGGCCTGACCTTCGAGATAGAAATGCTCTTGCCCACCCATCTCGAACTGACCTTCGATCACATGGGGCGCGCTCGCCAGCGCGTCTGCTGCATCTCCCCTTGACCAGATCACCGGGCCGCCTTCGAAACGGCTGTCTGCCTCCAGCGCCTGATCAATGGTCAGGATCGCAGGCAGGGGCGCGATGTCGATCTGCCCCAGACGGGCGGCCTTGCGCGCGGCTAGATGGCTTTCCGCGACGACCAGAAAAATTGGTTGGCCGAGGTAAAATACTTCATCCACTGCCAAGAGTGGTTCGTCATGGATGGATGGCGAGACATCATTTTCAAACGGCAGATCATCGGCAGTGAGCACAGCCACCACACCGGGCGCGGCACGCACAGCGCTCAGATCCACCGAGGTGATTTCCCCCCGGGCCACATCACTGAGACCAAAGCACAGATGCAGGGTGCCTTTGGGCGTGGGGATGTCATCCACATATCGCGCGGCCCCGGTCACATGCAGATGGGCGGCGTCATGGGGAAGAGGTTTGCCAATACTCATGACGTCACCTCCAGCACATCCACGGCATTGCCCTTTGCCTCTTCGAAGTAGCGAACCAGCATGTTTTGTGCGGTCTTCAGGCGGTATTCCGCGCTGGCACGCATGTCGCTCATCGGGGTGAAATCCTGCGCAAAGGCGGGGAGGGCGGCCAAAATCGTTGCGCGGGTGAAGGGCTTGCCGATCAGCGCATCCTCAACTGCCTTCGCCCGTTTTGGTGTGGCCGCCATGCCGCCAAAGGCAATCCGTGCCGCGGTGATGGTGTCGTTCTCGACCGTCAGGTTGAACGCGCCCAGCACGGCGGAAATGTCCTGATCAAACCGTTTTGAGAGCTTGTAAACCCGAAGCCCCTCCGCCTGTCGCGGCAGGGTGACGCTCTCGACAAACTCACCTGCTGCGCGGTCTTGTTTGCCGTAGGCAACAAAGAAGTCTTCCAGCGGAATGCTGCGTTGCGTCTTGCCCTTTCGCAGTGTGAGCATCGCCCCCAGAGCAATCAGTGGCGGCGGGCCGTCCCCGATGGGGGATCCATTGGCGATATTTCCGCCCAGCGTGGCCACATTGCGCACCTGAGTCGAGGCAAAGCGGCGTAGCATTTCGGCAAAATGCGGGTGGTGGTCGAGCAGCAGGGTGCGTGTGCGTTCGATGCTGACACCGGCCCCGATGGTAATCTCATCCTTATCCACATGGATGTTTTGCAGGTCCTTGACACCACCCAAGAAAATGACCGGGTCTAGTTCTCGCAACTGTTTCGTTGCCCAAAGCCCCACATCTGTGGCCCCGGCAATCAGTGTGGCGTCTGGCTGGGCGGCATAGGCTTTGGCAAGCTCTTCAATGCTAGCGGGGCGCGTCGCGTCATGACCGGGGTCTGGCAGACAAATATTGGGGACGCCAAAGCCTTCCGGGATCGGCTCCTGCCATGCCTTTTCAGCAGCGCGGATGATCGGCGCATAGCCGGTGCAGCGGCAGAGATTGCCAGCCAGCACATCGTCATGATTTCGATCTCCGGTCAGGTGTGACGTCGCCAACGACATGACGATCCCCGGTGTGCAGAACCCGCATTGCGATCCGTGTTCGTCGATCATCGCCTGTTGCACCGGGTGCAGTTTCCCGCCCTGCACCACCCCTTCGACCGTGGTCAAAGATTTGCCGTCCAACTGTCCCATGAACAGGATACAGGCATTAACCGCCCGCGCGCCGCTTTCATCCGCAAGCATGACCGTACAGGCCCCGCAATCGCCTTCGTTGCAGCCTTCTTTTGTCCCGGTTAAACTTTGAGTTTCGCGCAGCCAATCCAGCGTCGATTGCGTCGGATCAATATCCGACACATGCACACTCTCTCCGTTCAGAAGAAAGGTGATATCCATGGAATAGTCCCGCCGCCTTACCCTGTTGTGGTCCCGTCACTCGCGCCCTCGATGCGGCGTAGATTGCGCGTGGGAATTATTGTTAACAAGGTAAGCGCAGTGGAATTGATCTGGCAAGCATTTCTTTATATCCCATGTTTTCTGGGGATAAGTCAGATGCTTAACAAGAAAGCTTGGATCACCACCTTTCCCGCGAACGCACACATGGTTAGTCTGAGCGGATGAGTGACATGCCCCGATTCATCCACCTTCGCACCCATACGCAATACTCGCTTCTGGAAGGCGCCGTTCCGGTCAAGAAATTGCCGGGTCTCTGTGCTGATATGGGTATGCCTGCGGTCGCCGTGACCGATACCAACAACATGTTTGCGGCGCTGGAGTTTTCCGAAACCGCAGCGGGGGCAGGCGTACAACCGATCATCGGATGTCAGGTGGATGTTTGCTTTGATCCACCCGCGCCGGGGGAAAAGCCGCGCGACCCTGCCGCTCTTGTGCTTTTGGCGCAAAATGAGGGTGGATATGAGAACCTGATGAAGCTCAACTCCTGTCTTTATGTGGACAAAGGCGGCGAGCTTCCGCAGGTGCAGATCGAAGAACTGGAAGCGCATTCCGGGGGGCTGATCTGCCTGACCGGTGGCGCCGAAGGCCCGGTTGGGCAATTGCTGCAGATGGGCAATCGCGACAAGGCCGAGGCGTTGATGACCCGCCTGCATCGCGCCTTTGGGGATCGGCTCTATGTCGAGTTGCAACGCCATCCCGGAGAAGGTGGGCAACCCACTGCCGGGGAACGCGCGACGGAACGTGGCTTTGTGGAAATGGCTTATGCGATGGGCATCCCGCTGGTTGCCACCAATGACGCCTATTTCCCCAAGACCGAACTTTACGAGGCCCATGATGCGCTGATCTGCATCAAGGAAGGCGCCTATGTGGATCAGGCCGATGGACGCCGCCGTCTGACCCCACAACATTACTTCAAATCTCCGCAAGAGATGATCACGCTGTTTGCGGATCTGCCAGAGGCCATTGAAAACACGGTGGAGATCGCCAAGCGTTGCGCCTTCAAGGCTTATAAGCGTGACCCGATCTTGCCGAAATTTGCAGATGACGAAGTTGCAGAGCTGCGCCGTCAGGCCAATGAAGGGCTTCAGGCCCGGCTCGCGGTGATCCCCCATGCGGTCAGCATCGAAGACTATCAGGAACGGCTGGATTTCGAGCTTGATATCATCGAAGGGATGGGCTTCCCCGGCTATTTCCTGATCGTGGCGGACTTTATCCACTGGGGAAAAGAAAACGGTATTCCGGTGGGGCCGGGCCGGGGCTCAGGTGCAGGCTCTCTGGTGGCCTATGCGCTGACCATCACCGACCTTGACCCGCTGCGCTACTCGTTGCTGTTCGAACGCTTCCTGAACCCGGAGCGGGTGTCGATGCCCGACTTCGATATCGACTTCTGCATGGATCGCCGGGAAGAGGTGATCCGTTACGTGCAAGAGAAATATGGCCGCGACAAGGTGGGGCAGATTATCACCTTCGGTGCGCTCCTGTCCAAGGCCGCTGTGCGTGACGTGGGGCGCGTATTGCAGATGCCCTACGGGCAGGTGGACCGCCTGTCGAAGCTGATCCCCGTTGAAGGGGTGAAACCCGTCTCAATCAAGGAAGCGATAGAACAGGAACCGCGACTGCGCGAGGAGGCACGGTCGGAAGAGGTGGTGCAACGTCTGTTGGATTATGGCCAGCAGGTCGAAGGGCTCTTGCGGAATGCGTCCACCCACGCCGCCGGTGTGGTGATTGGCGACCGGCCACTGGATGCGCTGGTGCCGCTCTATCAGGATCCCCGCTCGGACATGCCCGCGACCCAGTTCAACATGAAATGGGTGGAGCAGGCCGGTCTGGTGAAGTTCGACTTCCTTGGCCTCAAGACCCTGACGGTCATTCAGAACGCTGTGGATCTGATCAAGGGTCAGGGGCGTGATATTCATATCGGCCCGGATGGCAGCCAGCTTTACGATCCACCCGAAGGGGCGGCGAACGAGATCAACGCGATTCCGCTGGATGATGAGGTCACCTATAAGCTTTACGCTTCGGCCAAGACGGTTGCCGTGTTCCAGGTGGAATCCAGCGGCATGATGGATGCGCTGCGGCGTATGAAACCCACCTGCATCGAAGACATCGTGGCGCTTGTGGCGCTTTATCGCCCCGGCCCCATGGAGAACATTCCGACCTATTGCGAGGTCAAGAATGGCCTGAAGGAGATCGAGTCTGTTCACCCGCTGATTGACCATATTCTTGAGGAAACTCAGGGTATTATCGTTTATCAAGAACAGGTTATGCAGATCGCCCAGGTTATGGCGGGTTATTCGCTTGGTGGTGCTGACCTCCTGCGCCGCGCCATGGGTAAGAAGATCAAAGAGGCGATGGATGCCGAGCGGCCCAAGTTTGAAAAAGGTGCCGCCGAAAACGGGGTTCCCGCTAAGAAAGCCTCGGAAGTGTTCGACCTTCTGGAGAAATTCGCGAACTACGGCTTCAACAAATCCCACGCGGCCGCCTATGCGGTGGTGAGTTACCAGACCGGCTGGCTCAAGGCGAACCATCCGGTGGAGTTCATGGCCGGTGTCATGAACTGCGATATCCATCTGACTGACAAACTGTCGATCTACGCCGAAGAGGTGCGCCGCGGGTTGGATATCGAGATCATCCCCCCCTGTGTGAACCGCTCGCTGGCGACTTTCAGCGTGAAGGGCGGGGCCGTGGTCTACGCGCTGGGCGCGCTCAAGAATGTCGGCGCCGAGGCAATGCAACTGGTGGTCGAGGGGCGCAAGGTTGAGGGTGCCGATAAACCCTTTGCCACGCTCTACGATTTTGCGCGCCGGGTGGATCTGAAAAAGGTCGGGAAACGCCCGATGGAGATGCTGGCGCGTGCAGGCGCCTTTGACCAGCTCGACCCAAATCGCCGCCGCGTCTTTGACGCGCTCGATGGGCTGGTGGCCTATTCCGGTGCCGTGCATGAACAGCGTGCGTCGAACCAAGTGTCGTTGTTTGGTGAAGCGGGGGACGACCTGCCGGAACCGAAAATGCCACCGGTCAACGATTGGCTGCCCAATGAGCGACTGGCGGAAGAGCATAAGGCGATCGGCTTCTACCTCTCTGGCCACCCGCTGGACGACTACCTGCCCGCGCTGAAACGCAAGGGGGTGATGACCCTGCAAGAGCTGCGCGAAAAGGCCGAGCGCACCGGAGCTGTAGTCGGCAAAGTGGCAGTGATCGTCGGTGGATTGCAGCAGCGTAAATCCGGGCGGGGCACGCAGTTTTTCCGGATGAACATCTCGGATCCGACGGAACAGGTGTCAGGTATTGCGCTGTTCCCGGATGATTTTGAAAGCTGTCGCAAGGTGTTTGACGAAACGCTTCAGGTGGTGATGACGCTGGAGGGGCGGTTCAACGAAGGACAGTTTGACCCGATTGCACGGTCTGTGGCCCCGATCGAAGCGGTGGTTGCCGATGCAGGGGGCATGGCGCTGAAGGTCTATCTGGACGAGGCAAATGCGGTGGGCATGGTGGCCAACCTTCTGAATGATGCTGCGGATAAGGCCAGGGGTGTGCGACCCGGTGAGGTTAGTTTTTGCCTGATGGATCCAACTCTGCCCGGAGAGGTTGAGATGACGCTGGGCAAGTCTTACCCGATTAATCCACAGATCAAAGGCGCGCTCAAGTCACTGGACGGGGTGATCGACGTGGAAGAGGTGTAACTGCCGCGCTTGCTTGCCCCATTCGGGGCGCTCAGGCTTGGCGGTGGCCTCGCTTCGCTCGGTGGCCTCCGGCGGGGATATTTTTAGCAAGAGGAAGTAGGGGCGCCGTATTAGTAATGCGGCGGGCGTTCGTCGCCGAGGATTACGCCACCGATGCCGCCCGCTTCACGCTGGGCTTCACGCTCCATCAGCATCTGGACGCGATGGGTCATATTTGCCAGCTCAACATCTTGCCGGGCGATCACGTCTGAAAGCTCCTCGACCTGTTTGGTGAGGTGCGCGACGGTTTCTTCCAGCTGGGTGAGGCGATCATTTGACATGTCGGCCAGATAACGGGTTTCGGGACTTTATCCTAGCCCCTTTCCATCGACCGGGGCAATTCGCGTGGAAATCAGTTGGAAAAGGGGCGAAACCAATGGCTTTCCTTGCTGCCTGCCTTGCCCCAGTCGCCCCCATCGGCTAGACCGCCCGCGTAGATAAACGATGGGACCAGAGCGATGGCCAAGCAAAAGAAACAGCCCCGCCCCAAGGCGATAACGCCCAAGGGGTTTCGTGATTACTTCGGCACCGAGGTAACACGGCGCAAACATATGCTGGATCAGATTGCTGCGGTTTATCATCGCTACGGATTTGACGCGCTGGAAAGTTCGGCCGTGGAAACGGTTGAAGCACTGGGCAAGTTCCTGCCTGATGTGGATCGCCCCAATGAGGGCGTTTTTGCCTGGCAGGAGTTTGACGAGAAGGGCAATGGCGATTGGATGGCCCTGCGCTATGACCTGACTGCGCCACTGGCGCGCGTCTATGCGCAGCACCGCAATGAGTTGCCCACCCCCTATCGCCGCTATGCGATGGGGCCGGTCTGGCGCAATGAAAAGCCGGGGCCGGGTCGTTTCCGTCAGTTTTATCAATGTGATGCGGATACTGTGGGCACGGCGTCGATGGCGGCAGATGCCGAGATCTGTGCAATGTTGGCCGATACGCTGGAAACCGTCGGTATCCCGCGCGGCGACTATCTGGTGCGGGTGAACAATCGCAAGGTCATGAACGGTATCCTAGAAGGCCTGTTGATTGACAACGAAGTTACTAGGGCTCTTCCAAGGAATCTTGAGGATGCACTCGAAACAAGGATGAGCGATTGGCAGTTTGCCGATCCAGACGCTGTCCTTCGGACAATCGACAAGTTCGACAAAGTGGGTGCGGATGGAGTTGTCGAGCTACTCACGACTGGTCGAAAAGACCAATCCGGTGCTTTCATTGAAGGTTTAGGACTTTCAAACCAAGACGCTTCTCGTGTCGTTGCATTTATGGGTGCGCGCGGCGAAAGCAATGAGGCTACCATTGGCAATTTGCGGGCGCTGCTGGATGGTTCGAAAGTAGGAACGGAAGGCGTAGATGAGCTTGAGCAGATTGTGGATTTGCTAGAAGCGCAGGGCTATGGCCCCGACCGGATCGTCATCGACCCCTCAGTTGTGCGTGGCCTTGGTTATTACACTGGTCCGGTTTATGAAGCGGAACTGACTTTCGAAATCCTCGACGAAAAGGGCCGCAAGCGCCAGTTCGGGTCGGTCGCCGGGGGCGGACGCTATGACGACCTCGTGAAACGGTTTACCGGTCAGGCTGTTCCGGCGACTGGCGTCTCCATCGGTGTGGATCGCCTTCTTGCCGCGCTCGAAGCCAAAGGGCGTCTGAGCAATGACGGGCAGGGGCCGGTGGTGGTGACCGTGATGGATAAATCCCGCCTTGCCGACTATCAGGCCATGGTGGGCGAGCTGCGTCAGGCGGGCATCCGGGCGGAGGTCTATCTGGGCAATCCGAAGAACTTCGGCAACCAGCTTAAATATGCGGACAAACGCAACTCTCCGGTTGCAATCATCGCGGGTAGTGACGAGTTCGACGCGGGCAAAATCCAGATCAAGGATCTCGTGCTGGGGGCAAAGATTGCTGAAAGCGCCACTTTGGAAGAGTGGAAGGAACGCCCAAGCCAGTTCGAATGTGCCCGCAGTGACATGGTCGCCAAGGTGCGCGAAATTCTTGAGGCTGAGAACGATGGATAAGTCACTTATTCGCGGCGAAGCTGCCCGCTTGCTCGGGTTCTTTCAGGAACAGGGCGCGCAAGTGGTTGAAGCGGACATCCTGCAACCGGCAGGTACATTGCTTGACCTTTACGGTGAAGATATTCGCGCCCGGGCCTATGTGACGCATGATCCGGTGCAGGGCGAGGTCATGATGCGCCCTGATTTTACCGTGCCTGTTGTGCAGATGCACATGGCTGAAGGGGCGGAGCCCGCGCGCTACACCTACATGGGCGAGGTTTTCCGCGCTCAGGACGACATCACCAACCGCGCACCTGAGCAGTTTCAGGTGGGGTATGAGGTGTTTGATCGCGAAGCGCCTGTTGAGGCGGACGCTGAGGTGTTTGCGCTTGTGAAAGACGTACTCGCGCCCCTGAACCTGCGCGCTGCGACCGGGGATCTGGGCCTGTTGTTGGCAGCTGTGCGTGGTCTCAAGACCACCGAGCGGCGCAAGGCAGCGCTTGAGCGCCACATCTGGCGTCCACGCCGCTTCCGGGCGTTGCTTGATCGTTTTGCCGGGCGTGCACCTTTGCCTGAGGGGCGAGAAGCGCTTTTGGCCAAGGACGATCCGATGAAGGTGGACGCCCCACAAATTGGCCTACGCAGCCCTTCCGAGATCACCACTCGCATTGAAACCTTGCGTGAAGACACCGCCGCTGATCCAATTTCGGTCGGTGAAGTCGAACTTCTCGATGATCTTCTGGCGCTGCGGGAAACCACAGGTAACGTATTGGAACATCTGCGAGATATAGCCGTGGACATGCCTGCGATCGCTGACGCGGTGGACCGGATGGAGCGCCGCACCGAGGCGCTGGCGAAGCGTGGTGTGGATGTGGAAAACCTCGACTTCGAAGGCTCCTATGGGCGCACCTCGATGGAGTATTATGACGGATTTGTTTTTGGATTTTACGCTGAAACCCGTCCTGATCTGCAACCTGTTGCCACCGGCGGACGTTATGACGCCCTCACTCGAGTACTTGGCCATCAGAACGGCGAGCGGAGGGATATTCCAGCCATTGGTGGTGTGATCCGCCCCGAACTCACCTTGCTTCTGGGAGCATCGTCATGACTGTGAAACTGGGGGTGCCCTCAAAAGGGCGATTGATGGAGAAAACCTTCGATTGGTTTGGCGCACGCGGCGTAGAGCTGGCGCGCACCGGATCGGATCGCGAATATGCTGCCGCTGTGCGCGGTGTTGAGGGGGTTGAACTTGTGCTCTTGTCGGCGGGCGAAATTCCCCGTGAGCTGGCAGCGGGCCGTATCCATCTGGGTGTGACCGGCACCGATCTGGTGCGGGAAAAGCTGCCCAGCTGGTCTGACAAGGTGACAGAGCTGGCTCCGATGGGATTTGGCCATGCGGACCTGATCATCGCTGTGCCGAAATGTTGGGTGGATGTGAACACGCTGGATGACCTCGATGCAGTGGCGGCACAGTTCCGGGCCAATCACGGCTTCCGCCTGCGCATCGCCACCAAATATCACCGTCTGATCCGCGACCACCTGCGGGATCACGGTGTGGCGGACTATCAGCTGGTGGACAGTCAGGGTGCGACCGAAGGCACGGTGAAGAACGAAACCGCCGAGGCGATTGCCGATATCACCTCAACCGGGGAAACCCTGCGGGCCAACCACCTCAAGATCCTTGGGGGTGGTCCGGTGCATAAAAGCCAGGCAACCCTGTTCAAATCGCGCAAGGCGCATTGGAGTGATGAGGAGCGCACCACGCTCAAAACCCTCACCACCACGCTTGGGATTGCGGGCTAGCCGGGCAGGTTGTCCACGAGCCAATTGCGCAACGGGTCAAATACCTCGAATGCGGTGGCCAGATCATGGGCCGCCGCTTCTCCAAAAGCCTTTTCTTGCGGAAGATCTCCCGACCATAACGCAATTCCCTTTCGGCGCAAAAGCTCTTGGTTCGGATGATCGGACGGGTAGGGGGCGGGCACCCGTTTTAACTCTGGCGGGTCAAGAGACAATCCTTGCACATGCGCGTCATTAAGCACCTCGTGCAGCCGAACCCCGGCAGATCCGGCCACCACCTCGCGCCACTTGTCCAACCGAGCTTTGTCAAAGGCAAACAGACCATAGCCAATCACCAACCGGTCCATTTCCAGCCCGATCATCCAAGCGGCCCCGGTGGCCCCGTCAGTGAAACTCATGTGGATATGCGTATTGTAAGGTGTCTTGTCCTTGGAAAAGCGCAGGTCGCGGTGGATGCGAAAAAGCTTGCCCGTCACGCTGGTGCCATATCGCCTCGCCAGAATGGGGCAAATCGCATCCGAAAACTGTGCGGCCGCTTCCCTCACATGGGTCACATACCGCGGCTTGTTCGCCTCGAACCATGGCTTTTCATTATGCGCTGCCAGCTCTCGCAGAAACTCAACACTCTCTTGGGAAAACACTTTTCTAAGCCTCCAGTGTTTTCCCTAGCCTACCCCAGTCTTGCCTTAATAAAAAAGGGCGCCGGAAAATCCGCGCCCTCTTCCTCTTGCCAAAAATATCCTGCGGGGGTCTGGGGGTGCAATACCCCCAGCGCGATCTCACCGCTTGCGCGAGCGCAGGAACCCAGTGATGTCATACGCCCGATCAAGGATTGGCTGGGCAATGGCGTCAGCCTTGTCGGCCCCTTCACCAAGGATCCGGTCAATCTCACCCTTGTCATTCATCAGGCGTGCCATTTCTTCGGAAATCGGACCGAGTTTGGCGACCGCCAGATCTGCCAGCGCGGGCTTGAACTTGCCCCAACCCGCACCTGCAAATTCGGCAATCACCTGCTCTGGTGTGACTTCCGACAAGCCAGCATAAATATCCACGAGGTTGCGCGCCTCGGGGCGGTCTTTCAGCCCATCCAGCGTTTCCGGAAGCGGCTCCGGGTCTGTCTTGGCCTTCTTGAACTTCTTCGCAATCGTGTCAGCCGTATCGGTCATGTTGATGCGTTCCATGTCGCTTTCACCCGACTTGGACATCTTCTTCGACCCATCCCGCAAGTTCATCACACGCGTAGCTGGGCCTTCGATGATCGGCTCCGGCATCGGAAAGAAATCTTCTGCCTTGAAGTCATGGTTGAACTTCGATGCGATGTCGCGGGTCAGCTCAACATGCTGCTTCTGGTCCTCTCCCACCGGCACATGTGTGGCGTGGTAAAGCAGGATGTCGGCAGCCATCAGCGACGGGTAAGCGTAAAGACCAAGCGAGACTTTTTCGGCGTTCTTGCCCGCTTTGTCCTTGAACTGGGTCATCCGGTTCATCCAACCCACCCGCGCGACACAGTTGAAGAGCCACGCAAGCTCGGCATGGGCTGATACCTGCGATTGGTTGAACAGGATCGATTGCGAGGGATCAATCCCCGCCGCCAGATACCCCGCCGCCACCTCACGGGTGGCATCGGTCAGTTCCGCCGGGTCTTGCCACACGGTGATCGCATGCAGATCCACCACACAATAGATGGTTTCAAACTGCGGCCCCTGCATGTCGACAAAACGTTTGATGGCGCCAAGGTAATTGCCCAGCGTCAGCCCGCCCGAGGGCTTGACCCCCGAAAAAATGCGCGGCGTATGTGTGGTCATGAGGTTCTCCGTATGGAAGTGTTCTGGATTTTCCGTGCCACCTCGCTTACCCATGCGATCAAGCCCCGTCAAGCAAGGCCCCCAAAACCGGGGTCCAAATGCTGCAGAAGAACAAAGGACCATGGCAAATGAGCATGAATTCACCGCAAGAACCGCATGATCAGGCAGTGAACCCGCTGCCGCCCGTGGTGATTGCTCTGTCAGTGTTTCTGATTGGGATCGAAGTTGTCTTTGCAGCAGGGGCTTCCGGTTTTGTTGGTGGCCAAGAAGCTCTGGGCTGGCGCATCTCAGCGATCGAGAACTGGGGTTTCCGCGCACCTTTGTTCAGCTGGATGCTGGAAACCGGCCATTTCCCCCTGGCCGACCTGATGCGATTTTTCACTTACCCCTTCTTGCATCTCAGCTTCATGCATCTGCTGTTTGTGCTGGTCTTCGTGCTGGCGCTTGGCAAGATGGTAGGCGAAATCTTCTCTGCCCCCGCCTTTCTGATTATTTTCTTCGGGTCTTCCATTGTCGGGGCACTGGCCTATTGGGGGGTGTGGAATTCGCCCATTGTGCTCTATGGCGGATACCCCGCCGTTTACGGCCTCATTGGTGCCTATACGTTTCTCGTCTGGACCAACCTCGCGCTCACAGGTGGCAACCAGTTGCAGGCTTTCAGGCTGATTGCGTTCCTCCTCGGTATCCAGCTTGTGTTTGGTCTGATTTTTGGCGGAGGCATTGACTGGGTTGCAGAAATTGCAGGGTTTGCAACCGGATTTGGCCTGTCGTTTGTGGTCAGCCCAGGCGGATGGCAACGAGTGTTGATGCGGCTTCGGCAACGCTGAGCCAATCGGCCCGGCAAGCCCTCGGGTCTACTTTTTTCTTGCCAAAAATACCTCGGGGTGAGCCTCAAAGAGGCGAGGGGCAGCGCCCCTTCACCCTTATTGCCGGGTGAAGGACTATCTTCCCCGCCGGAACGCCGCCTTGAGCTCATGTGGGTAGAATGCCCCCAATGCCCGACCGATTACAAAATAGCTCACCATGCCAAGACCGACCAACCCAGCTAAAGCAAGGTAACGCCAGCCAGTCGCTGCAAGCGCTGGCCCGAGGATCAACAGGCCACACCAAAGGACTGCTCCCATTCCAATGGCAGCAAAAGAGATCCGCCAGATCCGACGTTTGAAACGCGCATCAAACCGTGCAACCTCACCAAAACGACGACCGCCAATCAGCAGAAGGATCGCCATGAACCAACCTGCAACCGTCGTCGCAATGGCTGGCGCAATCCAGCCCAGTATCGGTGCCAGACCAATGGCCAGCACCGCATTCACCACCATCGACCAAAGCGCGTAGCGGAAGGGCGTTTTGGTGTCTTCGCGAGCATAAAACAGCGGTTGAAGCACTTTCTGGAGGACAAATGACGGCAGTCCAAGGCCGTAGATCGCCACCGCCATCGCAATGGCCGCACTGTCATCTGATCCGGTCTGGCCGCGTTCAAACAGGACGGATACAAGCGGGAGCGGCATTACAATCAAAGCCACGGCTGCGGGCACAGTCAGCGCAAGCGAGACTTCACCGGCACGGGAGTAGGCCTCTCGTGCGCCGTCATGATCTTCGGCCCTCAGGCGGCGTGCAAGATCAGGCAATAGAACGATGCCGACAGCAATGCCGACAACACCCAATGGCAGTTGGTAGAGGCGGTCGGCAGCATAAAGCCACCCCACGGCCTTCTCGAAATTCGACGCCACTTGTTGACCGACCAGAAGGTTGATCTGCATGACACCCCCAGAAAGGGCCGCCGGGATCGCAATGGTTACAAGCTGCTTCATCTCGGGTGTCCAGCGCGGACGTCCCGGCATCAACGAGACGCCAGCGCGACGAGCTGCGACCCAGACGATGCCCAGATGAACGACGCCTGCCAAGGGCACCATCCAAACCACCCACCAGATCACTTCGCCACCGAACAGGTTGCCTGCCAACAGGGCTCCAATGACCAGAATATTCAGAAACACGGGGGCCGCTGCCGCTGCCGCAAAGTGACCCGCAGCATTGAGCACCCCTGAGGCCAGGGCTGCCAGTGAGATGAACAGGATATAGGGGAACATGACCCGGCCATACCCAACGGTCAGGTCAAAGCTCTCGGTTCCGGCAAATCCACCTGCGGTGGCCCAGACGAGGGCGGGCATGAACAAAAGCGCCAATCCGGTCAGAATCAACAGCACAAAAGATAACCCGCTCATCGCTTCGCGGGCAAATCCCTGTGCGTCTTCACCCGCCTCATAGCGTTTGGAAAACATCGGCACAAAAGCCGCATTGAACGCGCCTTCGCCAAAGAAGCGGCGGAACATATTGGGCAGGCGAAAGGCTGCTACAAAGGCGTCCAGCACGGGGCCGGGGCCGATATAGGCGAGCAGGAACACTTCGCGCACCAACCCCAGTACGCGGCTCATGAGCGTCCAGAATCCGACGGTCATCACTCCGGAGATCAAGCGGATCGGTTTCATGCCTGTGCTCTTTTCGCCCCTTTTTCGATGGCCTCTTGCAGCCGTTTTTCCAGAACCTTCTGCTTGTGCTCTGCGTGGAATTTCAGGCCGAACATGTCCTTGACGTAAAAGCTGTCCACCACCTGCTCCCCATAGGTCGCGATGACCGCTGATGCGATATAGACATTGCTGTCAGCGAGTGTCCGGGTCAGGTCATAAAGAAGTCCGGGCCGGTCGCGCGTGTCCACTTCGATGATCGTATAGATCTCGGAGCCCTCATTGTCGAAGGTAATGGTGGTGGGCACTCTAAACGCGCGTTCGCGCTTTTTCATCTTGTCGCGATCGGCCATCGCCTCGCGTGCCACAACTTCACCTTTCAGGATCTTGTTGATCATCTGGGTCAGGCGGCGTTTCTTGCCGATGTCAAACGGGCTGCCGTCGGCGTCCTGCACCCAGAAACAGGCTGTGGCATAGCCGTCTTTTGACGTATAGGTGCGCGCGTCCACAATGTTGGCACCGACCAGCGTGAGCGCCCCTGCAAGGCGTGAGAAAATGCCCGGATGATCTGCCAGCACACAATAGACACGGGTCACATCCCGGTCTTCGTCATGCTCCAGCTCGACCCGCACCTCGTCATCCCCGATGCCATGCAGGAGATCGGCGAACACCATATGGGCGGTGACATGCAGCCCCTGCCAATAAGCGTCATAGTGGCGCTTGGTTTCTGCTTTCAATGCCTTGGCTGACCAGTCGGGCAGAGCGTCGCGCAGCGCCTTCTTGGCCTCTGCCCCCCGGTTTGCACGGCTCAGCTCTTCCATCCCACCTTCCAGAACCCGACGAGTCTGGTTGTAAAGTGTGCGAATGAGCGTGGCTTTCCAGTTGTTCCAAGTGTCCGGTCCAACACCGCGAATATCACAGACAGTCAGCACGGTGAGCAGATCCAGCCGGCGCACCGAGCGCACCGCCTTCGCAAAATCACGCACCGTACGCGGGTCAGCAATATCGCGTTTCTGCGCCATGTCGGACATCAGCAGGTGATATCGCACCAGCCATTCGACGGTTTCACACTCCTTCGGTGTCAGCCCCAGACGGGGCGCGACTTTACGGGCGATCTGCGCCCCCAGCACCGAATGGTCCTGCGGCCGCCCCTTGCCGATGTCATGCAACAGCATCGCCACCATCAGGGTCTTGCGATTGACCCCTTTATCGATGATTTCCGAGCTGATCGGCAGCTCGTCCTCCAACTCGTGCCGCTCAATCCGGGCAAAATTCGAGATCACCTGGATGGTGTGCTCGTCCACCGTATAGGAATGATACATGTTGAACTGCATCATCGCCACGATCGGCTCAAACTCCGGGATGAAGGCCGCAAGTACCCCGAGTTCATTCATCCGGCGCAGGGCGCGTTCCGGGTTGCCGTGCTTCAAAAGCAGGTCGAGGAAGATCCGCACCGCTTCCTTGTCCTGCCGCATTTCGTCATCAATCAGATGCAGGTTGGCCGAAACCAGTCGCATGGCGTCCGGATGGATCAACATGCCGGTGCGCAGACCTTCCTCAAAAAGCCTGAGCAGGTTCAGCTTGTCGGACAGAAAGCTGATGGGCTTGGCTACATCCAGTCGACCTTGATTGACGGTAAATCCGGCTTTGACCTTTTTGCGCCGCTTCAAAAGCCGCATCAGCGCAGGTTCTTTCTTTAGGTGTTGTGCCTCAAGTGCGGTCAGGAAGATGCGGGTCAGTTCACCCACTTGCGTTGCATGGCGGAAATAGGCCTGCATGAAATGCTCGACCCCGCGCCGCCCGCCCTTGTCCTTGAACCCAAGCCGATCGGCGATTTCGACCTGCAGGTCAAAGGTGATCTGTTCGGTGGGGCGATTGGTCAGGAGATGCAGTTGGCATCGGGTCGCCCAAAGGAACTCATCCGCTTTGCGGAAGGTTTGATATTCCTCTTCGGTAAAGACCCCTAGCCCCACCAGTTCCGATGTGTCCATCACCCGGTGTTGGTATTTCGCGACCCAATAAAGTGTCTGAAGGTCGCGCAGACCACCTTTGCCCTCTTTCACATTGGGTTCGACAACATAGCGCTGCCCACCCTGCTTCTTGTGGCGGGCATCCCGCTCGGCCAGCTTCGCTTCAATGAACTCGGGCAAGGTGCCCTTGAACAGATCCTTCCACAGCCGATCCGTGAGTTCTGCCGCAAGTTTGGCGTCCCCTCCGATGGCGCGCTGTTCCAGAAGGGCGGTGCGGATGGTGAAATCTTCGCGCCCCAACCGCAGGCAATCCTCGATGGTGCGAGCGGAGTGGCCCACTTTCAGGCGCAGATCCCAGAGCATGTAAAGCATGCTTTCGATCACACTCTCGGCCCAGGGTGTTATCTTATAGGGGGTGAGGAACAACAGATCCACGTCCGATTGAGGCGCCATTTCACCCCGCCCATATCCTCCTACGGCGCAAACGGCGATCCGTTCCGATTTGGTTGGCGTGCTCAGCGGATGCAATATTTCCGTCGCCACGCGAAAGATACTGCGCACAATCCCATCGGTCAGATAGGCATAAGATGCGGTGGCCTGATAGGCCGCAAACGGCGTTTCGGTCAGGGCATCTGCGATGACCTTGCGCCCTGACTTCATGGCATCTCTCAGGGCGGCGACGGTCAGTTTCCGCCGCGCCGCATCATCTTTCGCATTCTCAAGATCCGGCACCAATTCACGCCAAAGGGCACCCTCGTCAAAAATGACGCTGGGGGGGCAGATCAGCTCGTCTGCCTGGGCGAAAGGCTGTGTTAACGCGTCAGAATCCGGCACCGGCAAAGCTTCTCGGTGCTGGGTTGATGACCACAACGTTATTGTTCTGGATCTGCGCCACGGCAAGCCCCCGTTCATTGGTACCGTCAGCGCGCAGGCGGAAGATGCCGTTCACGCCGGCAAAACCTTGTGCCTGTGTCAATGCGCTGGTGGTCAAAGCGTTGGATTGGCCCGATTTTGCCAAGGCCCCGATCGCGGCAATCCCATCATAGGCCAGCCCGGCAATCGGGTGCGGCGGGGTGCCATACCGCGCTTCATAGCGCGAGCGGAACTGAGCGTTCAGAGCAGGGTCCGGAATGGCAAACCATCCCCCTTGCAAGCCCGGCAGACTGGTGGCAGTTGCCGGAATGTCCCAACGTTGCAATCCGACCAGTTGCACACTGCCCGGTGCCACACCGTTTTCCGGCAAAAGCCCGGCCAGGAACGGCAGGGCGCCAGATGTGCCCGAGGTCAGGAATACGGACTGCGCACCAGAGTTTTTCACTTTTCTGCTGATGTCGGGTATCGCGTTAACGATCCCATTCTGCGACAGCTCAAAGCTGCTTACGCCAGACAGCGTGGCTCCAGCGGTAGACACAGCACGCTGAATGGCGGCCGCACCGGCAATTTCCGATCCGTCATTGCCATGCACGACCATGATATTGCCTTTGCCTCGGGATTTGGCAAAACTCACCAGTCGGCGGGCTGTGTTGTCAAACGTGTTGCCCAGTACAAAGACATTACCGCCTGCGATGGTCGGGTTGTTTGAGAAGCTCAACACATTCACATTGCGGCTGGCAACAGCCAGCCCAGCTGCGTTGGCATTCTTGGCAAAGACCGGCCCCAACAGGATCTTGGCCCCGTCCCGCACCGCTTCCACCGCCACCGCTGCCGATTGGTTGGGATTTGCGGCGGTGTGATAGACACGCAGGTCGATTGTGACACCCGAAAGTTCGGACATCGCCAGCCGAGCAGCATTTTCCAGAGAAGACGCCAAAACCGCATCCGTTGAAGAACCAGATCCGCCGGGCACCAGAAGGGCCACGGGAACGGGTTTGGACGGATTGATCTTCTGTCCCCCGCCGGATGAGGTCTGAACATTACAGGCCGTTAGAAAAATGAGCGAAGCAATTGAAATCGCGGCCGCAGCTGACTTGCGGGCACGCTGGAAAACAGCGAACATGAACCATCCTCTCTCGGATACATATAGCGCGGCCAGGCCGCTCCTAAAGACACCAACATAATAGTCACCAAAAACAGCAGGTCCAGTGTGAAACCCCAAAACTCTCCCCTCGACGCCGGGCTCTATCTGGTGGCGACACCAATCGGAAACGCACGCGACATAACGCTGCGCGCCCTTGATATCCTTGCATCCGTTGATGTGATTGCCGCCGAAGACACGCGCACGGCGCGTAAGCTTATGGATATACACGGAATTCCATTGGGGGGGCGCAAGCTGATACCCTATCATGACCACTCCGGTCAGAACGGACGAGATGGGATCCGGAAACTCATTTCGGAAGGGTGCTCGGTGGCTTATGTCAGTGAGGCTGGCACGCCACTTGTTGCCGATCCCGGTTATGCGCTGGCCAGAGATGTGGCCGCTGATGAGGCTGTGGTCACCGCAGCCCCCGGTGCCTCGGCGGTACTGACCGCGCTGAGCCTGTCAACACTTCCCTCCGATAGGTTTCTCTTTGCCGGTTTCCCCCCTCAAGCCAAAGGCGCCCGAAAGACTTGGCTGGCCGAGGTATTGGCGGTCGAGGCAACCCTTGTTCTTTACGAAAGCCCAAAGCGGATTAACCGCCTGTTAGGAGAAATCTGCTCTCTTAAAGCGGAAACCCGTCCCGCTGCGATCTGTCGAGAATTGACCAAACGATTCGAAGAGGTGTTGCGCGGGTCAGTTCAGGAGCTCTTTGACGCACTTCAGGACAGGACACTAAAAGGTGAGATTGTTCTGGTCATCGGGCATCAGGCCAAAGAGGTTCAGGAAGATACTATGGAAGAGGCCTTGCGGAAAGCGATGGGTGAGATGTCAAAAAAGGATGCCGTGGCCTTTGTTGCCGAAGCATTGGGACTGCCTCGCCGCAAAGTTTATCAGGCGGCACTGGAGCTGGAGAAAGACTGATGTCAGGAAAAACATCTTACCTTGCGGGACTTGCTGCGGAAAAAACGATCGAAGCGGATTATGTCAGCAAGGGGCATGGGATCGCCGCCCGTCGTTGGCGCGGGTCTCGCGGTGAAATTGACATCGTGGCGACAGACGGAGACGGCTTCATCTTCATAGAGGTCAAGAAGGCCCGGGATTTCGCCCGTGCCGCTGAACGGGTCAGCCGCGGGCAAATGCATCGCATTCTTGGGGCCGCCAGCGAGTTTGTTGCCAAACATCCAAAGGGATTGCTGACACCGATGCGATTTGATGTGGCGTTGGTCAATCAATCAGGAGAACGTAGAATTCTGGAAAATGCGTTTGCCTATTGAGTTAGGTGCAACCCACAAACGCAGGCAATTTTGCTTCTGCCATTGATCTCGACACTTGGCTGCTCCATGTAAGACAAAACACTCAGGAGCCGCACAGGAGCCAGCATGTCACTGAAAGTCGCCCTTCAGATGGACCCCATTGACCGGGTCGATATCGATGCAGATAGCACCTTTCGAATTGCCGAAGAGGCGCAAAAGCGTGGGCATGAACTGTTTTTCTACACACCAGACCATTTGAGCTTCCGTGAAGGGCATGTGATGGCGCGGGGGCATCGCATTGAGCTGCGCCGTGAGAAGGGCAACCACGTCACCATGGGGCCGCAGGAGGATATTGATTTGGCGGATTGGGATGTGATCTGGCTGCGCCAGGATCCTCCTTTTGACATGGGATATATCACGTCCACCCATCTGCTGGACATGATTCACCCAAAGACGCTGGTGGTGAATGATCCCTTCTGGGTGCGCAACTACCCGGAAAAGCTGCTGGTATTGCAATTCCCGGATCTCACCCCACCAACTATGATTGCCCGTGATTTTGACACGTTGAAATCTTTCAAGAACACCCACGGGGACATCATCCTGAAACCTCTCTACGGCAATGGCGGCGCTGGGGTGTTCCGCTTGGAACATGGTGATCGCAACCTAGCTTCGCTGCATGAACTCTTTATGGGCATCAACCGCGAGCCGCTGATCGCGCAGAAATTCCTGCCTGATGTATCGAATGGCGACAAGCGTATCATTCTGGTGGATGGCGAACCGGTTGGCGCAATTAACCGGGTGCCCGCCGCTGGTGAAACCCGATCGAACATGCATGTCGGCGGACGCCCGGAAAAGATTGGCTTGACCGAACGCGACATCGAAATCTGCGCCGCCATCGGCCCGCTTCTGCGCGAAAAAGGCCAGATCTTTGTGGGGATCGACGTGATTGGCGACTACCTGACTGAGATCAACGTGACCTCACCCACCGGCATTCAGGAACTTGAACGCTTTGATGGTACCAATACCGCCGAACTGATCTGGCAGGCCATCGAGGCCAAAGTCGGATAGCCCAATGAGCCGTCGTCTCATCTGGTTCAATCGGTTCTCGCGCAGGGTTATTAAACCCGCGCTCACACGGATCGGAGATCCAAAGCTGGCGCGTCGGGGATTGGGGCTGGGGGTCGCGGTCGGCGCCGGATTTGGGGTGCTGTTTCGCCCCCCGCCTCAAACTCGCATCCGCGAGGGAAATCTCGGATCAATTCCGTGTCAATGGGTGGTCAATCGCGAAGACACCCACCCGCCTCACCCGGACAGGGTTATGCTGTATCTGCATGGGGGCGGCTATGTGGCAGGTTCACCGCAGGATTACACGCATCTTCTTGCGCGCCTCGCGCGCCTCACTCAGATGAAAGTCTGTGCGCCAAATTATCGCAAAGCGCCAGAGCATCCCTTTCCGGCCGCGTTTGATGATGTGGTTGCTGCATATGAGGGATTATTGGAAGACGGATATGCACCGGGTCAGATCGTCATTGGTGGAGACAGTGCTGGCGGCGGACTGGCATTTGCACTTCTCGCACATCTCAACGCGCAAAATATGGTTCCTCATAGTGTTTTCGCCTTCTCGCCTTTCACAGATGCGACATTCTCAGGACTGTCCATGAGCGAGAATGTCGAACTGGATCCGATGTTGCCGGCGGAAATGCGCGATGAGGTTGCGACGTGGATCCTCTCCGGTCACGCGCCGGAAGATCCCCGGATTTCTCCCTTATTTGCGCCATTCTCTGCGCCGCTCCCTCCGGTTTTTTTACAAGTGTCCAACACCGAGATTTTGCGGGATGACAGTCTGCGTCTGGCGGAGAAACTCCGCGCGGCTGGTGCGGAAGTCACAGTGGATCTTTGGGCGGACACACCGCATGTCTGGGTGTTCTTTTCGCGTTTGCTGCCGGAAGCGAAAGAAGCGCTGCGTCGGGTTGCGAAATTTGTTCAGGACGTGGATGCGATGGAAAGGCGATAGCTGGCCGCTTCTGCGACGTGGTGGCGCGCCACCTGATCGGACCCTTCCAAGTCGGCGATGGTACGCGCCACACGAAGAATGCGGTGATAACCACGTGCCGACAGGCCAAACCGGTCGGCGGCCTTGATCAAAAGGGCGCGGCCTTCGGCATCAGGTGTGGCCACACTTGTCAAAAGATCTCCTTCAATGTCGGCATTGACCCGAACCTGATGGTGTCCTTTGTATCGGTCCGTCTGCATCTCGCGTGCGCGCATCACCCGGTTTGCCACGATGGCAGAGCTGTCGCCGTCGGGGGGCAAATCAAGGTCCCGCATTTCAACGCGGGGGACATCCACGCGCAAATCAAACCGATCAAGAAGCGGGCCGGAGAGCCGCCCCAGATAGGCGTCTCCACAGCCGGGCGCTTTCGGGCAGGCCATGCTCGCATCCCCGAGATGCCCGCATTTGCAGGGGTTTGCCGCAGCGATCAGCAGGAATTTACAGGGATAGGTGATATGGGCATTGGCGCGGGCGATCATGACCTCACCTGTCTCAATCGGTTGTCGCAGGGTTTCGAGTGTCTGACGGTTGAACTCAGGCAGTTCATCCAGAAACAGCACGCCGTTATGGGCGAGGCTGACCTCACCCGGACCAGCCCCGCGCCCTCCGCCGACGATCGCCGCCATGGACGCAGTGTGATGGGGTTCGCGAAACGGACGGGTGCGGGAAATGCCGCCTTCTTCCAGGACACCAGCAAGCGATTGCACCATCGAGGTTTCGAGGGCTTCGGTTGGAGAGAGCGGTGGCAGGATCGACGGCAGCCGGGCGGCGAGCATGGATTTCCCTGACCCGGGGCTGCCCACCATCATCATATGATGTCGCCCGGCGGCGGCGATTTCCAAGGCGCGCTTGGCCCGGGCCTGACCGCGCACGTCACGCAGGTCTTTGCCTCCTACCGGTGTATCTACTGTGCCGGGATCTGCGGGGGAAAGGGGGGATTGGCCGGTGAAATGCTGAATAAGGGCCGCCAGAGTGGCCGGTGCCAACACTTTTGCGGCGCCCACCCAAGCGGCTTCCGGTCCGCAGGCGCGGGGGCAGATGAGTGCCCGGTTTTCTTCGGCTGCGGCCATGGCGGCGGGCAGAGCGCCAATGACGGGAAGCAGCTCGCCATCCAGAGACAGTTCTCCCAGCGAAATTGTTCCGGCCACATCCTCTTTCGGTAGGATGTCGATGGCGGCAAGGAGCGCAAGCGCGATGGGCAGGTCGAAATGTGATCCGATCTTGGGCAGATCGGCAGGGGACAGGTTGATGGTGACTTTTTGGGCTGGAAGCGCGATGGAAAGTGCTGCAAGGGCCGCGCGCACCCGTTCCTTGGCTTCTGACACCGCTTTGTCCGGCAGACCGACAATGGCGAAGCCGGGCAGGCCGGGGGTGAGCGCACATTGCACTTCCACGGGGCGTGCGCGGATGCCTTCAAAGGCGACGGTATAGGCGTGGGCGACCATGATTTTCCAACCCTGTTATCGTTGGTGCCAAGCTATCGTAATCTTGGTGAAGAATTGGTTAACGCCGCATTGTTGGGCAAGGGGCGTTGCCCCTCTTGGCCCCGATTTTCATCGGAGCCAATTCACCCCAAGGTATTTGAGGCAAGAAAAAAGGTGGGGTCAGCCAGTGTGCGCCACGACCATTTGCAAGAAGGCAGGCCAGGCTTCTGGGTCATTCACGGTCTTGTCGCGGCAGGTCGGGTTACAAAAGCCCCATACCCTCCCGTCCATTTCAAGGAAATCCGTCACCGGATCTCCGGAATAGGGGCAGGTGGTGTTGATTGAAAGACCGCCACAGGGTGTTGTGGGCCGCGGTGTAGGGCCGGGCCAATCTGTGAGCGTGCGTCCTTCGATATAGGGCACGGGGTCATAGGAGATGGTCAGGCCCAGCGCGCGCCAGCGGCGGAAGGCGAGATCATGAAGGTGCAGGTCGACATAGGCTTGTGCCTCGAGGCTGACCGACAGGCCGAACCCGGCGATCCGGGCAGCAACCGGGGCGAAAAAGACATCTGCCAGAGAATAGGTACCAAAGAGCCAGGGACCATCTTCGCCATGGCGGGTGCGTGCCAGAGACCAAAGTTCTTCGATCCGCGCAAGGTCTGTCTTGACCTCGTCAGACACGACGAAATCCGCCACTGTACCCAAGAGCTGCATCGGGCAGTCGTCGCGCAGCGCGCCAAACCCGGAATGCATTTCGGCGACCAGCCAGCGGGCAAGCGCGCGGGCGGAGGGGTCTTTGGGCCAGAGGCCTGCATCCGGGTGACGTTCATGTAAGGTCTCGGCCATTGCGAGCGTGTCGCCCACCACGGTGCCATCCGGGCTGCGCATCACCGGCACAAATCGGGCAGGGGCGAGTGGCTCAAGATCTTCCTTGAGCGTTCCGGAATACAGTCCCACCCGTGTTGTGTTTACGGGAAGGTCGAATTTCTCAAACATGAGCCAGCCGCGCAGCGACCAGCTGGAAAAGGTGCGATCACCAATAAAAAGATCATAGGTCATAGGGGTATCCTATGGCGAGGTATTGTTCTGGCAAATGTTAATCTGTGAAGGAGTTCATCAGGGCAGGTGATTGATTGACTGCACCGACCAATCCCTTCCGTCCCAATCGAGACGTGTGACAGAGAGATTGTCGATCTCGTGGCCAAGCGCCTGATAGGGTGTCATTTTCCCGGCCATGGCGATCTGGGTCAGGATCACGCCAAAATGGGCCACGGCAACGATGTCACGATGTTGGCCATTGAGCCGCTCGACCACTTGCCCCACACGGGCTGCGAGCTGGTTCCAGCTTTCCCCCTCAGGGGCTTCGATATCTCCCGGCTCTTCCCAGAAGAGGCGCGCGTGCTCTGGGTCGCGGGCGGACATGTTGCTCCAATGCATCCCGTCCCACAGGCCGAAATCAAATTCACGCAGGTCGGTGTCATGGGGCAGACGCAGGCGCGGACCTTGAATGGCAGTGGCCGTGTCGACTGAGCGGATCAGGTCGGAGGAGATCACGGCGGCGTCTTGGGGTAGGTGATCAGACAAGCGCGCGAGCGTGGCAGTGTCAGATAGGTCTGCCGGCAGATCGCGCCATCCCACCATGTTCTTGGCGTGCGTCGGCCCGTGGCGCACCCACCACCAGGAGGTCACGCTCATATCACACCCTCGGGAAGCGCGCCTTTGAGGGCTAATGGCAGCCCGGCCATCACCGTGACTACCAGATCGGCGCGCGCGGCGAGCCGTTGGTTAAGCTCTCCCTGTGCTTGACGGAACTGGCGAGCGAGCCGGTTTTCAGGAACGATCCCGGCGCCGACCTCGTTTGAGACCATGACCACGGGGGCGAGGCAGGCGGCCAGAGCATCGAAAAGCGCAGTCTCTGATTTTTGAAGGTCAGCGTCGGCAGAGAGCTGGTTCGACAGCCACATGGTGGCGCAGTCAAACAGTACAACTTCTTCCGCGCATGCCTCCGCTAATGCGGGTGCCACATCGTCGGGGGCTTCAATTGTACGCCACCCCGCGCCGCGTCGGTCCTGATGTTTGGCGATTTTCGCTTCCATCTCGCCATCAAAGGCTTGCGCGGTGGCGATATAAACCATCGGCCGCGATGTGGCCGCGACAAGATGCTCCGCATAGTGTGACTTGCCCGAGGCGGCGCCACCCAATACCAAAGTCAGAGAGGGGAGTGTGATCGTCATGCCCCCAGATACCATTCCGACCGGCGGGGGGCTAGCCAAGATGCGACGCTTCCCGGTTGTCGGGCGATTTCATTGAGGTGGGTCATGCGTTTCATATTTCCGTTGCTTGTCGCGGTTCCCGGTTTGGCGTTTGCACAGGATGATGACAAAGTGATGCAGGCCGCGGATGTGGTGATCCTTGGCGAAGTGCACGACAACCCGGCCCATCACGCCAATCAAACTGTAATGGTGAAATCGATCCGTCCGGCAGCGATTGTTGCCGAAATGCTGACGCCTGAACAGGCGGCGCAACTGGCCAAAGATCCAGAAGCCTATCGTCACATCTGGAACGCTTCGGGCTGGCCGGATTATGATATGTACTTGCCGATCTTTACTGCTGAGGACGCGCCGCTATTTGGGGCTGCCGTACCCCGTGACGTGGCCCGGATGGTGTACTCAGAAGGGATAGAGGCGCATTTTGATGGGGATGCCTTGGCTTATGGGCTCACTGATCCCTTGCCGGAAGAGCAGGAGGCTGCGCGGCTGGACCTGCAGTTTGGTGCACATTGCGAGGCTATGCCGCGTGAGGCGTTGGGCGGGATGATTGAAATCCAGCGCCTGCGCGATGCGACGCTTGCCAAGGCCGCTATTGATGCCATTGACGAAACCGGTGGGCCGGTGGTGGTGATCACGGGCAATGGGCATGCGCGCAGGGATTGGGGTGTGCCGAGCTATATTGGCCGTGTGCGTCCAGATCTCACCGTCTTCAGCCTCGGGCAGGGGGAAGATGGGGGCATGCCAGACGGCGGATTCGATCAGGTGTTGGATGCCCCTGCGGTTGACCGCCCGGATCCCTGTCTGGAATTTGGTAAACCTTCGGAATAGGCGCTGACCATTGAACCTGCGGGCTCAAGGGCTTAACACTTTGTGGAACGTCCCCTTCCAAGGGGATCAGAACCCATAAAAGGTGACGCCATGCTGGCAGGCAAACATATCCTTCTGATCATCGGTGGCGGAATCGCTGCGTTCAAATCGCTTGACCTGATCAGGCGCCTGCGCGAGCGGGGCGCTGAGGTGACGCCCGTGATCACCAAGGCCGGGCAGGAGTTTGTCACACCATTGTCTGCTTCCGGTCTTGCTGCCCGCAAGGTCTATACCGAGCTTTTCGACCTCACCGATGAGGCTGAGATGGGCCATATTGAACTGAGCCGTTCCGCAGATTTGGTGGTGGTGGCCCCAGCAACCGCTGACTTGCTGGGCAAGATGGCCGGTGGGTTGGCAAACGACCTTGCCTCGACACTTCTGATGGCAACGGACAAGCGGGTCCTTGTGGCGCCCGCGATGAATGTGCGGATGTGGGAGCACCCTGCCTGCCAGCGTAATGTGGCGACACTTAAAGGTGATGGCGTCCTTTTTGTTGGTCCGAACGAAGGCGACATGGCCTGCGGTGAATACGGCCCGGGACGAATGTCAGAGCCGTTGGAGATTGTCGCCGCAGTCGAAGCCGCACTGAAAGACGGCCCTTTGAAAGGCAAACATGTGTTGGTGACGTCTGGGCCTACACATGAGCCAATTGATCCGGTGCGCTATATCGCCAACCGCTCGTCGGGGGCGCAGGGCACTGCGATTGCCAGGGCGCTGTCTGCATTGGGTGCAGAGGTGACTTTTGTGACTGGACCGGCAGATGTGCCGCCGCCTGAAGGTGTGCATGTGGTGAAGGTGCAATCCGCGCTTGAGATGTTGGATGCCGTGGAAAATGCGCTGCCTGCTGATGCCGGTGTGTTTGCCGCGGCCGTGGCCGATTGGCGCGTGGCATCTGCCAGCGACAGCAAGATCAAGAAAGACGGCAAAGGCTCGCTCCCGGTGCTGGAGTTTTCCGAAAACCCCGACATTCTGAAAATGGTCAGTCAGATGGGCAAGGGGCGCCCCGCATTGGTGGTGGGGTTTGCCGCGGAGACCGATGACGTGATTGCCAATGCCACCACCAAGCGAAAGCGCAAAGGGTGCGACTGGATTGTCGCCAATGATGTGAGCCCGGACACAGGCATCATGGGGGGCGCGGAAAACGCGGTCACTTTGATTTCGGAAGATGGCGCCGAGGACTGGCCACGGATGAGCAAGGATGAAGTCGCACGCGCATTGGCTGCACGGATTGCCGCGGCGTTGGAAAAGTGACTTTATTGCCTTCGGCGAGGATATTTTTGGCAAGAGGAAGAGGGCGCGCGGATGGGCCAACCTGTCATCAAGGTGCTGTGGGAAGAGTGGGCGGATCGTGAGGTCGCACTGCCATCTTATGAAACCGCAGGCGCGGCGGGGGCGGATATTCGTGCCAATCTGAAGCCGGAGGATCGGGATGCGGGGCTGGTGCTTTCCCCGATGGCGCGGATGATCGTCCCTACCGGGATCCGAGTTGAAATCCCTTTGGGGTTTGAAATGCAATTGCGCCCTCGATCCGGTTTGGCGATCAAACATGGGATCTCGCTGCCAAATACCCCGGGCACGATTGACAGCGATTATCGCGGGCCGCTGGGTGTGATCTTGATCAATTACGGAGACAGCGACTTTGTGATAGGCCACGGAGATCGCATTGCGCAGGCGGTGATTGCGCCGGTTTTACAGGCGCAATACGCGGTGGTTGATGACCTGTCGGACACCAAACGCGGGACAGGTGGTTTCGGATCGACGGGTCAAGGGTGATCGTCGGGCTTTAGGCCGAAAAATTAGGCGGAGAACAAGATGAGCTGGGTTCTATTCTGTGCAGCACTGATTTGGCTGGGCGGTGCCTATGTCGGGCTTTCGGTGCCACGGCGTTGGGTGATGACAGCCCTACTGGCGACGGTTGTCTTGCTAACCCATCTTGTGTTGCCCCCGGACAATACTCTGGTGCTGACACTTGGTGGCAGTTTCACCAGCTGGGCCGTTGGTCTTGGTGTTGTGGCGCTGGCCGGAGGTTATGGTGGTGCTGTCCGTTGGATCAAATCCCGCGCGCCCAAGGCACCGGATGCTGAACAGGAGGGTCCATTTTCGGATACGGAACTTGACCGCTATGCGCGTCACATTGTGTTACGCGAAATTGGTGGCCCTGGACAGGTCGCGCTGAAACAGGCACGTGTGCTTGTGGTTGGGGCCGGCGGGCTGGGGTCGCCTGCGCTGATGTATCTGGCTGCAGCGGGTGTTGGTACCATCGGTGTTATTGATGACGACGTGGTCGACAATTCCAACCTGCAGCGACAGGTGGTCCATCGCGATGTGGATATCGGGACGCCCAAGGTCTTTTCCGCCGAAGCGTTCATGCGCGCCCAGAACCCGGCCATTGAGGTCTTGCCGTTCAATCGCCGTCTGACCGAAGAGATCGCCGAAGATCTGATTGGTGATTTCGATCTGGTTCTGGAAGGCTCGGACAATTTCGAGACACGCTATCTGGTGAACCGGGTTGCTGCCAAGCTGGGCAAACCGGTGATCAGTGGGGCACTCAGCCAATGGGAAGGGCAGATCTCGACCTTTGACCCTGCCTCGGGTGGCCCTTGCTACCAATGCATCTTTCCCGAAGCCCCCGCTCCGGGGCTTGCCCCCAGTTGTTCCGAAGCCGGTGTGGTCGGCCCGCTGCCCGGCGTGATCGGGTCGATGATGGCGGTGGAGGCGATCAAGGAAATCACCGGCGCAGGAGAGGGGCTGCGCGGGCGGATGATGATCTACGATGCCATGTATGCCGAAACCCGGATGATCCGCATTTCCAAACGCGATGGATGTGAGACCTGTGACGCCCATCACACTTGACCCTTTGTCAGAAGCGGACGCGCCTGATTTGTTTGCGTTCGAGGTCGGAAACCGCGCTTGGTTTGAGAAATGGGTCGGTCCGCGCCCGGATAGCTATTGGGAACTCACATCGCTCACCCGGATCATCCGTGATCAGGTGGCGGAAGGGGAGCCGATGTTCCTGATCAAGCGTGATGGTGCAATCTTGGGGCGGCTGAACATCACCGGAGTGGACGGAGGAGTGGGGCTGCTCGGCTACCGGATAGGAGAGCGCCATGTGGGGCAGGGTGTGGCAAGTTGTGCCGTCGCGCTGGGACTTGATCGGGCACGCGCCCTGGGCCTTTGGGCGCTGGAGGCCTGTGTGCTCGATGACAATCCGGCGTCACGCCATATCCTTGAGAAAGCGGGGTTTCGTAAAATCAGTGTCACTGATCTGGATGGCTGCCAGATGATGCTTTTGCGTTGCGATCTGGATTGAATACATTTCTCATTTTCTGGTCAAAAATATCCCGGGGTCTGGTTCGCCCGAAGAACAGATGCAATCCGGGCATCAAAGCCCCCCATGCCTCGCGTCGTGCAGTGCAGCTCTTCGCGTTTGACGTGTCAGGGCTTGTCAAACAAGACCCGCTGGCCCTAGTCTCGGCAAGATAAAATTATTTCAAAACCATCTCTAGCTGTGGAGAATGTCATGAAGTTTCTTGCCCTTACCGCTGCCGCTCTGGTGCTTTTTGCCAACACCTCAATCGCCGCTGACCTTCCCGATCTGAGTGGAAAAACCGTGGTTGTCGTGACGGAGAACGCCTATCCGCCGCTGCAATTTGTTGACCCCAAATCCGGCGATGCCATTGGGTGGGAATATGATGCGATGGCAGATATTGCGAAACGCATCAACATCACTGTGGAGTATGACAACATTTCCTGGGATGCGATGATCCCGGCCGTGTCGGAAGGTCAGTTTGATCTGGGCATGACCGGCATCACCATTCGCGAAGACCGGGCAGAGAAGGTGGATTTTTCAGACGCCTATATGCGGTCTGAGATGATGATGATCGTGCGCAGTGAGGAAGACCGGTTTACCGACGCCAAAAGCTTTGCTGCAGGAGATGACCTGTTGATGGCAGCGCAGCCGGGCACCACGCCGTTTTACGTGGGGGTTTATGATGTGCTGGATGGGGATGAAGCCAACCCTCGCATCAAGCTGTTTGAAACCTTCGGGGCCACCGTGCAGGCGCTGCGCACAGGGGATGTGGATTTGGTCTTGTCGGACAGTACCGCCGCGAACGGTTATGTCGAGGCGTCCAATGGCGGGCTGAAAATCATCGGAGACACGCTCGGCACCGAAGATTTCGGATTTATCTTCCCGAAAGGGTCGGACCTCGTGGCGCCGATGAACGCGGCGATTGCGGCGATGAAAGCGGACGGCACGATTGATGCCTTGAACAAGAAATGGTTCCTTGATTACAAAATCGGCCAGTAAGCTACACGGAACGGGGGCTTCGGCCCCCCTTTCTTTTGAAGGTGAATATCACCCATGATGCCAACCCCTAAGCAGGATGATGACTTCCCCTGGTGGCTGGTGTTTGCCGTTGGGCTGGCTGGGCTTTTCCTCTATCGCATCATTATAGATGACATCTATCTGCAGGTGCTGCGCACGTTGGGCAAAGGCATCGGGATTACGATCTTTGTCACACTTGTGGGGTTTGCCTCTGCCTGTGTGATTGGATTGGGGTTGGCGGTGGCATCCCTGTCACGCTTTCAGATCCTGCGTCAGCTGTCGCGGTTTTACATCGAAATTATTCGCGGCATTCCGATCATTGTGCTGCTGCTCTACGTGGCCTTTGTCTTTGCCCCGGCGTTGGTGGCGGCACGCAATTGGGTGGGGGACCTTGCTGGGCTAGACCCTATCCGCACGCGCGAGTTTTCGCTGCTGTGGCGCGCGATTGTTGCGCTTACCATCGGCTATTCTGCCTTCATAGCCGAAGTGTTTCGTGCAGGGATTCAGGCGGTGGATGAAGGACAGATTGAGGCGGCCAAGGCGCTGGGCCTGAATGGCTGGCACCGATTTCGCCATATCATCTGGCCACAGGCCTTTCGCATGATCCTGCCCCCTTTGGGCAATGATTTTGTGGCGATGGTAAAGGACAGTTCGCTGGTATCGGTATTGGGGGTTGCCGATATTACCCAACTGGGCAAGGTCACGGCGGCTGGAAATTTCCGTTATTTCGAGACCTATAATGTGGTGGCATTTGTCTATCTGATGATGACGGTGAGCTTGTCGCTGGGCCTGAGGCGGTTGGAGAAGAGGTTGCGCGCAAAAGGCGAGGTTGAGCGGTAGACCGGTGGGCGCCGAAGCTAACGCTACTGGCGCGCTGTCGGTGGCTCACTGCGTGAGCTTCGGGGGTTTCACCCCCGGACCCCCAGGATATTTATGACCAGAAAATGTAGACGTGAGGGTGGAAGTTTCGCCGCTTCGCTCGTAGCTTCATGGCAAAGGAGAGCCGCATGACCAACCCATTGCTTGCAGCCTGGAAAACGCCCCATGGCTTGCCCCCGTTTGACCTGATCGAAGACGCGCATTTTGAACCGGCTTTTGATGTGACGCTTTCTGAGGCTCGGGCTAATGTTGCTGCGATCGCAGAGGCCGGAGGGGCTCCTACTTTTGCCAACACGATCGAAGCTTTGGAGCGGACCGAAGAGGCGTTGAACCGAGTTCTTGGGGTGTTTTATTCGGTGGCCAGTGCAGACAGTACCGAAAAGCGCGAAGAACTGATGCGGGTGTTTGGTCCGCAACTGGCGGCGTTCGGATCGGAAGTTTCGTCCAACAAGGCGCTGTTTGCGCGTATCGAAGACCTTTGGGGGCGGCGCGATGAGTTGGGGTTGGATGAGGAGCAGAACCGGGTTCTGAAGCTGACCCGTCGTGGTTTTGTCCGGTCAGGTGCACAGCTTGAAGGGGAAGCTGCGGACCGACTGAAAGAGATCATGCAACGGCTTTCGGTTCTGGGCACCGAGTTCACCCAGAATCTGTTGGCCGCAGAGCGCGATTGGTTCATGGAATTGTCGGAGGAGGATCTGGAAGGGCTGCCCGACTTTGTTGTTGCAGCGGCAAGAGCGGCGGGAAAAGAAAAGGGGGCCAATGGTCCGATCATCACCACCTCGCGGTCACTGATCACGCCGTTTCTGGCTTTTTCTCCGCGTCGTGATCTGCGTGAGCGTGCCTATGCAGCGTGGTCTGCGCGCGGTGAAGGAGAGGGTGAGGTGGACAACCGGCCAATTGCGGCTGAGACCTTGGCCTTGCGGGAGGAACGTGCCCGGCTTTTGGGATATGACAGCTTTGCTGCTTTCAAACTGGAAACCGAAATGGCGGGTGCGCCCGCTTCGGTGCGCGAAATGCTGATGGCGGTTTGGGAGCCAGCCCGTACCGCGGCCTTGGCGGATGAAGAGGTGCTGACCGAGCGGCTGCATGCAGACGGGTTCAATGGGGCGCTGGAGCCTTGGGACTGGCACTACTATTCCGAGGCGCGCCGCAAAGAAGAGCATGACCTCGACGAGGCCGAGCTAAAACCCTATTTCCAGCTTGAACGCATGATCGAGGCCGCGTTTGACTGCGCCAACCGACTGTTTGGGTTGGAGTTTTCCGAGATGGACGTGCCGCTTTATCACGAGGATGCGCGGGCTTGGGAAATCACCCGGGGCGGGCGCTTGATGGCGGTGTTTGTCGCAGACTTTTTTGCCCGGGGATCAAAACGCTCCGGCGCCTGGTGTGGGGCGATGCGCAGCCAGCAGAAACTGGCCGGGGATATTCGCCCGATCGTCACCAATGTGTGCAATTTCGCGAAACCCGCAGATGGCCAGCCTGCACTTCTCAGCTGGGATGACGCGCGCACCCTGTTTCACGAGTTTGGCCATGCGCTGCACCACATCCTGTCGGATGTGACCTATGAAAGCCTGTCGGGCACGTCGGTGGCGCGCGATTTTGTTGAACTGCCCAGCCAGCTTTATGAGCATTGGCTCGAAGTGCCTGAGGTGCTGGAACGATTTGCCACTCATGCCGAAACGGGTGAGGTGATCCCGGCTGATTTGCTGAAACGTCTGTTGGCGGCAAATACCTATAATACCGGGTTCCAGACGGTCGAATATACGGCCTCTGCCCTTGTTGATCTGGATTTTCACGATGGCGCAGCACCTGCCGATCCGATGGCGGCACAGGCCAAGACGCTGACGCGCATCGGGATGCCCAATGCAATCCGCATGCGTCACGCGACGCCACATTTTGCGCATGTGTTCTCGGGCGACGGCTACAGCTCGGGATATTACAGCTACATGTGGTCCGAGGTGATGGATGCGGACGCGTTTGACGCGTTCAAAGAGGCCGGTGGGGCATTTGATGCCGCGACGGCCGACAAGCTCGAAACAAACATCCTGTCGCGGGGTGGGTCGGTCGAGGCGAAGGACCTCTATCTGGCGTTTCGGGGCAAGATGCCCGGCGTTGAAGCGCTTTTGAAAGGGCGTGGGTTGGCGTGAATGGTCAGGGCGATTTGTCCTCCGTGTCATTCACTCCGGAATTACGATGAGCGCAAAAAGCGGGGCGTGGGTGGCGCCCCCGTATCTGTTCCATTTAACGGCGGTGGGGCCCGCGTGACGGATCTTCCGGGTGCGGAGTCACACCCACCGGATCTTTGTGCAGCATCACGTCGCTCATCGGATAGGCGCGCAGGATAGCGCGGCGCAGGCTGGCCCCAATGGAGTGGGCCTCGTCCAACGACTGGCTGCCATCCAACTCCACATGCATGTTCACGAAAATGACCGAGCCGGAGCGGCGGGTTTTCAGGTCGTGAAACCCATGCACGCCGGGATGTGTGCGGGCAATCTCTTCAATGCCACGGATCATCTCGTCTGGGGCTGCGCGATCCATCAAACCATCCCAGGCGGTTTTGAAAATACGGATGGCGCCAACTGCCAGCAGGATGGCCGCCCCGATTGCCACCACGCTGTCGATGCTTTCCATGGCAAACAGATCCGCCGCCCAAAGCGACAGGATGGCTCCGATATTGGGGATGAGGTCGCCGAGGTAATGCAGGCTGTCGGCCTTAACCACCGCGGATCCCGTGCGTTTGGCGACATGGCGTTGCCACAGGACAAGCGCGATGGTGAGCGCAATTGACACCCCCATCACCACCATACCTTTTTGGTGTGACAGGATCGGAGCGGGCTCTCCGGACATCAATCGCACTACGGCGGCCCATGCGATAATGCCCGCCGAGACGAGGATAAAAAGCGACTGTCCAAGAGCTGCAAGGTCTTCGGCGGCTGTATGTCCGAATGTGTGATCCTCATCCGCAGGACGAGCGGCGTACCAGATGGCCGCCAATGCCCCCAATGACACCATCAGGTCCATCGCCGAATCTGCAAGCGAAGCGGCCACCGACAGGGCGTTGGTTTCCCCCAAGGCCCAGAGCTTCAGCGCCACCAGTGTGATCGCGACGCTGGCCGAGGCCAATCCGGCGGAAAGGTTCATGCGTGTGGTGTTTGAAGTCATGATCCTGAGCTATCTTGTTGCGCCCTTCCTGACAAGCCACAGCCAGATAGGGATCAGCGCCACATCACTTTGTCGTAAAAGCGCGTCAGGAAACGTTTTTCAAACACTTCCTTGGCGGGTTCAAACCCATGACGCACGAGGGTCCAGTAAAAGTATTTCTCATACTCGAAATCCAGCATGGCCAGCGTGCCAAATTCGAGCGCCTCTTTCAGATCTGCGGGTTTTTTGGCGGTCAGCGCCGCTTGCCAATAGGGGGATTTGGCGCAGCAGATCACCGGGCATTTCTGCATCAGGGCTTCAAATCCCTGAATGGCGTTGTGGGTCACCACCAGGTCAGACGCTTCGATCAGGTCGTGGGTTGACGCCTCGGTGATCCGCAGATTCTGATAGTCCTGCGTGACGGCCATGATCCGGCGTCGCTCATCCTTGCCCTGCTCGGGATCTAGTTTCACATAAACCAGTGCCTTGGGATCAAATTCGGCGGTCAGGCGGATCATATCTTCGGTGGACAGGTAGTGACTTTGCCGGTCCAGATCGCTTGCGGGTTGGCAAAAGATAGTCGCCTTGGCTCCTTGCAGGCTGCCATGCATCCGCGCTTCCTGGATCTGCACAGATACATTTTCGCGCAGCATATAGCCGGTCACGCCATTGAAGAAATACTCTGCCCGTCCCTTGTCGATATTCGATCCGTCAAACTCGCTCAGGCGCAGTGAGGATTGCCATCCTGCACCGACTTCATCAATATGCCAGAATCCCCAGATCGGAGCACGCCACAGGTGTAGGATACGGGGGCCGAACCGGGCTGGGCTGCCCAACAGGATATGGGCCGCGTCCGGGTCTTCCCAAACGGGTTCCGATGCGCGGCTGTCCAGCTTAACCAGTTGGGTTGGAATGGATTCCTTCTTCAGGGCCGCTTTGATCTGGTCAAAGATCGGGTGTTCCTTGGTCGCAATGGAGGCAAGCCAATGGTCATCTGCGTGAAAGACAACGCGACGGTCTCCGGTGGCGCGGGCCTTACGAGGGCTTGTCAGCGCTTCCATCTACTCGATCACCTCGTCCGTGCGCACACCCCAGAGGTTGGGTTTGGTGGTCCAGCCCCGAATGCCATCGGCCTGAAGACGGCACCATATCGGGCCACATTTCTCAATGCGCGCAATCACCCCGGTTTCCAGATAGGCATTGACCTGCGAGTTGTCATCCGCGCGGGTGTAAAGCGGGGTCAGGTCAATGTCGATGATCGCATTGCGCACCCCCGACAAAAGGGAATAATGCACCCAGCCCCCAACGCCATCGCGGTCTTGCACCTGTCGCCAATGGCCAAATTCTCCCACCACTTCCAGTGGCATGCCGCGGTGTTTGAATACCCAGTCGATACGGTGCCGCAGCGATGGGCCACGCCGCACGTTGCCTTCGCTTGTTTTCAGCGAAACGAACCGTGGAATAGGCAGGTTGGTAACCTTGCCCCGCGCCGAGATACCGGCTGTTTCACCAGTTCCGTCCGCAGCCCATAAAACGCTTCCCGACAGAGCCCCGGATATGGACCAGACCGCTAGGAGTAAACCAGCAAAAAATCGCATAAGAGTTCTTTTTGTCTATTGCAGCCCCCGCCCTGCGCAATATTATTGCGCATGCGTCACCTTAGCTGCTTGTGCCTCACCTCATTTGCAGGCACTTTGGCAGGGAGATGCGTAAAAGGGAAGTGAAAGGGAGTACCGCGATGGGTGCTGAACGTCTGAGTGTTGTTGTCACGCGACGGTTGCCCGAGGTTGTAGAGACCCGGATGAAAGAACTTTTTGACGTCAAGCTGCGCGAAAGCGATGCCCCAATGTCGCGGGCAGAATTGACTGCGGCGATGAAGGGTTGCGACGTCCTTGTGCCCACCATTAACGATCAAATTGACGCGAATATGCTGGCGGGGGCCGGTGATCGCCTGAAACTGATCGCCAACTATGGCGCTGGGGTGGACCATATCGACGTTGCATCGGCCCGTCAGCGAGGCGTGTTGGTGTCCAACACCCCCGGCGTGTCAGCTGATGACACCGCTGACATGACAATTGCATTGATTCTGGCCGTCACGCGCCGCATTCCGGAAGGCATTCGTGAAATGGATGGCGGAAGCTGGGCCGGCTGGTCACCAACCGCTCTTTTAGGGCATCGGATCCAGGGGCGTCGGGTCGGGATCATCGGCATGGGGCGCGTAGGGCAGGCCGTGGCCGAACGGGCCAGGGCGTTTGGGATGCAGATCCACTACCACAACCGCAGGCGCCTGCACCCGGATATCGAAGGTAAATATGATGCGACCTATTGGGAGAGCCTGGATCAGATGGTATCGCGGATGGACGTGATTTCCATCAACTGCCCGCATACGCCGTCAACCTTCCACCTGATGAACGCACGTCGTTTGAAGTTGTTGAAACCGGATGCGGTGATTGTGAACACCTCGCGCGGCGAAGTGGTGGATGAAAACGCATTGACGCGAATGCTGCGGGCCGGGGAAATCTCTGGTGCGGGTCTGGATGTTTACGAAAACGGCAAGGAAATCAATCCGCGCCTGCGTGAGCTGCCCAACGTTGTGTCACTGCCACATATGGCGTCGGCCACCGTTGAGGGGCGGCTTGAGATGGGCGAGAAAGTCCTTCTCAACATCAAAACCTTCGAAGATGGGCACCGCCCACCAGATCAGGTTGTACCGGGGATGCTGTAATCTCTTGACGGAAAAGGGGGCAGAACGCCCCCTTTTTTTTGTCCGGTCAATCGGCTAGGTCTAACCTATGATGAGACTGTTCCAACTGGTGCCAATGCTGGGGCTGGCCTGCCTACTCGCCGGAGGCTATGGCATGGTACACAACCAGATCAGCTATACTGTTGGCCCTGACTATTTTCACACATTCAAATTCCGGCAATTCCGCATCCCTGACTATTTTCCACCCCGCATCGGCGCGGCGCTGGTGGGCTGGTGGGCCAGCTGGTGGATGGGGGTGGTGATTGGCCTGCCGATTGCCTTTCTGTCCTTTGGTATCCCGGACCGGCACGAGGGCTGGCGTGGCTTTGTGCAGGTGGCGTTGATTGTGGTGGGGCTGACCTTCGGCCTCGGGATGCTCAGCCTTCTGGTGGATCCGCCGATGGCGTATATCCCAGTGCCCGAAAATGCCCTCGATCCAATTGGGTTTGGCCGCGCGGCGATGCTACACAATACCTCCTATCTTGCGGGGGGCTTCGGGCTGCTGGTGGGGCTGGTGATCATGGGACGAAAGGTGCGCCATGCTCGGCGTCAGATGTAAGCCTGTTCTTCTTGTCGCCTGTTTGATCAGCCTTGCTGCCGGCTGTTCCCGCCCGCTGACTCCAAATGAACGGGAAATGGCGCAGGCAATCTTCGGTGACAGTCTCGATCCCGATCCGGTGCGCGTGCATGTGGGGCTGGGGATCGCTCCGTTGCCGCAGAAAGCACCATCCGATGCGCGCGGGGGTGACGCCCTGCCGCCGCCGGACTGGACACCGCCCGACACGATCTGCGACCGCGCCAATGAACCCGGCCGGGGCTGGCAATATCCGGCTGGGTTTGTCCTCGGCAATCAGGTGTTTCTGTCTCGTGCCAATTACCGACCCGACATGTTTGACGGATGGCCTGACAGCCTGCCCATGGCGCAATCGCTTCTGATGACACATGAGCTGGTCCATGTCTGGCAATCCCAAAATCGCACCCATACGGGATATACAACCCTTCGTTCAGGTGCCGAAACCCTGCGCACGGATGATCCCTATTTCTGGGCTGACAAGGGTCAATCAGAGTTCCTCGCCTTCAACTTCGAGGCGCAGGCCACCATCATTGAAGATTACCTCTGCTACACATTCCTTGTGCCACATCACCCGAAGCTGGAGGAATTGGCTGACTTGATTGGTCCAGCGCTGCCGGTTGTGCAAAATCTCGGCCCGTGAACTGCCTCAGTGGGGCAATCGCATTTTTTCTTGCCAAAAATACCTCGGGGTGAGGCCGTCAGGCCGAGGGGCAGCGCCCCTTTTTTTACCCGGTCATACGAATTCGACCAAACTGATACCCCTTCATGTCGCTTTTCCCCAATATTCGGTCGGCCAGACTTTGAGATTTCCCCGTAATTCCTCCACAAATACGCCAACTGTTTTTCCCAAAGGGAGTCGTCCATGAAAACTCAAGTCAAAGCGCTTGTCGTTGGTGGGGGTGCCGTTGGCACTTCGATCGCCTATCACTTGGCCAAAGCGGGCTGGGATGATGTCATGCTGGTTGAGCGTGACGAGCTGACCTCCGGCTCGACCTGGCACGCCGCTGGCCTGCTGCCGCTCTTCAACATGAGCTATGCCACCACCCACATCCACGACTATTCGGTCAAGTTCTACAAGGGGCTTGAGGCCGAAACCGGGCTGAATGCCGGTTTTGCCGTGGTCGGCAACCTGCGTATGGCGCAGACCGACGAGCGGATGGACGAATACCAGCTTTATGCCTCGACCGCTGACACCGTGGGCATCAACTATGAATTCCTGACCCCGGATCAGATCAAGGAACGCTGGCCGCTGATCGAAACCTCCGACCTCAAAGGCGCGCTTTATCACACCGAAGACGGTTACATTAACCCCGCCGACGTGACACAGGCCATGGCCAAGGGCGCCCGTCAGCGTGGCGTTGAGATCGTGCGCAAGATGCAGGCTGATGACTTCCACTGGAACGGTACCCATTGGGAAGTGACCTGCACCAAGATGGTCGAGAAGGGTGGCAACCTCGTTGAGAGCGACGAGAAGGTGGTGATCACCGCCGAGCACGTTGTGACCGCATCGGGCAACCACGCACAGCGCACCGCTAAGATGCTGGGCATCAAGATGCCCGCCATCCCGGTGGAGCACACCTTCATCGTCATGGACAAAGACCCCGAGCTGGTGAAATGGCGCGAAGCTGGCAACCCGGAGCACCCGGTCGTGCGCGACGCCGACAACGAGAGCTATGCCCGTGAAGAGCGTGGCGGCTGGATCCTCGGCATCTATGAGCGCGGTGCCCCGGCCCGCTTTGAACATGGCGTACCGGACAGCTTCCGTGCCGACCTGTTTCCGCTGGATCTGGACCGGATCGCCGATCAGTACATGGCGATGGCAGAACGCGTGCCGTCCTGTGCCGAAAGCGGTCTGAAAGACGACTTCAACGGTCCGATCTGCTACACCCCCGACGGCAACCCGCTGGTGGGCCCGGCACCGGGTCTGCGCAACATGTGGCTGGCTGAAGGCTTCTCGTTCGGGATCACCGCTGCGGGCGGAACCGGCTATTACCTCGCCCAGATGATGGTCGACGGTGAGGCCGAGATCGACATGGCGTCGCTTGACCCCAAGCGGTATTCGTCGAACTGGATGACCACCGAGTTTGCCGCGCGCAAGAACGAAGAATGCTACGAGCATGTCTACATCCTGCACCACCCGGACGAAGAACGCCCGGCGGCCCGCCCGCTGCGCTGCTCGCCCGCCTATGACCGTCAGAAAGAGCGCGGCGCGCAATTTGGCTGGGTCAACGGCTGGGAACGCCCGAACTACTATGGTCCGCTGAACGCCCCGGAAAACTTCGACGAAGAAAGCCGTTCGTTCCGCCGTGGTGAGTGGTGGAAATACGCTGTGGAAGAAGCCAAGGCGATCCGCGAAGGTGTGGGCCTTATCGACGCCACCGCCTTCACCAAACATGTGGTCAAAGGCCCGGGTGCCACCCAGTTCCTTGACTGGTTTACCTGTAACAAGCTGCCGAAGGTTGGTCGCATCAACCTGACCTACGCGCTGACCTCTGCTGGCACCACCCGCACCGAATACACCATCGTGCGCAATGGCGAGAACAACTACTACCTCGTTTCCGCTGGTGCCTGGACCGAATATGACGCCGACTTCCTGCGCAAAGCCGCAGAAGACAAGATGGAAGAGTTCGGTTACATCGAGATCCAGGATGTGACCACCCAGTGGGGCGTTTTTGCCATCGCCGGGCCCAAGTCGCGTGACGTGCTGAACGAAATCATCGTGGACGCCGATCCGGCCACCGCGCTGACCAACAAACGCTTCCCGTGGCTCTCGGCCAAGCAGATCGAACTGGGTATGTGCCCAGTCAATGCGATCCGTGTGGCTTACACCGGCGAACTGGGTTGGGAACTTCACCACCCGATCGAGATGCAGAACTATCTCTTTGATCTGCTTGAGAAAGCCGGTGAGAAACATGGCATGAAGCTGGTGGGTGCCCGCGCCCAGAACTGGCTGCGTCAGGAAAAGAGCTATCGTGCGTTCGGCACCGAACTGGGCCGCGATGCGACCCCGGCTGAGGCTGACCTGCCGCGCTTTATCGATCTCGAGAAAGATTTCCACGGTAAAGAGGCGATGGTTGAAAAGGGCGTGCGCGTCAAGTGCTGCACACTGCTCATCGACGGACCGGATGACGCCGATCCGTGGGGCCGCGAGGCGCTGTTCCTGGATGGTCAGAAAGTGGGCCGCCTGACGTCGGGTGGTTACTCGGTCGCCTTCGAGAAATCGATCGGCATGGGGTACCTGCCGTCGGAGCTTGCTGTTCCGGGCCAGAAGCTCAAGGTCAAGATCATGGGTAACCTATGGGACGCCGAAGTCACTGTCGACAGCCCCTATGATCCGAAAAACGAAACGATCCGCAAGAACGCCGAAGGCGCGTAATTCGAGGTCACTCGTGAACAGGAAAGCCCCGGTCCTCGTGCCGGGGCTTTTCTTATTGGCAAGGTCGCTTGTCATGCCGGACACCGTCTGCAATCGTGGTGGGTATCCACGATCAAGCAGGAGGGTTCATGTCCGACACAATCAAAGGGGCCTGCCACTGCGGCTCCGTCACATTTGAGGTCAGCCGCCCGAAATTTGCGGTGCGCTGCAATTGCTCGATCTGCCGCCGCTATGCAGCCACATGGGCCCATTGCCCTCCCAATGAGGGGCAGATCCTGTCTGGGCAGGATCATGTGACGAGCTATAGCTGGGGTGATCACGATATCGCCTTTCACAGCTGCAAGACCTGCGGCTGCGTGACCCATTGGGGACCGGGTGAAAACACGGATCTTGATCGGTTTGCGGTGAACCTGAATATGGCAGATCCGGCAGATCTGGAGGGGCTGCGTATTCGCCATTTCGATGGCGCGGACAGTTGGGAATTTTTTGACTGACCTGTGCAGGGGATAGGTCATGGCGCGATCTGACGGTCGCCTCGTGTCTCGACCCCAACGCTGGGATCATGCGGTTTTCCATCCCGGCGACACTCCGTATCACCGTTGAGAGCATCCAAGATTGGTAATCTATTCCGGGTGATTGTCGCGTTGCGGGAACGGTTCAGAACAAACGCGTGGACTGGAAAATTCCAGTACCAGACAGCTATTCACCATCAGTGCCTCCCCTGTCTGTTATGTAAATTATTGCTTCAAAGCCATTTCTTGCCTTAGGCTAAAGCCCATAACGGCAAAAAAAGTGGATTTTAACTGCAGGAGGTGAATTGGGCGATGGTTGAATTGACACAATATCAAATGGAAATTCTGAAGTTGTTTCTGGAAGGCGACTGGATGGTCTTCAAGGTCATGATCGGGGTGGCATTCGGGCTGATACTTGCAGATCAATACATAAAGATCGGGGACAAGGAAAAGGGAATGGGCTTTCTGGATTTCTTCTTTGTGATCCTGTTCGTGCCAGCCGTTTTACTCACACTCTTCTGGCCCGTTCTGAAACTGTTTATCCTGCCCCTACTCGGATATCCGCCGGAGCAATAAGGTCTTTTCAATATTGCACCGGAGTTCTCAGGTAAGGACATGGTGTGAGGCATATCCCTCGCACTGACTGCCAATTGAACTATGTGAATATAATTGAGGCAAGCACCCTGTCCCCCCAAAAACATGGTGGGGCATTTGGCCTGTCTGTCCGGCTAAGTGAAGTCCCGGTTCCCTTCAGTCTTTCTTACGTGCAGAATGAGTTGCCAGCAGGGAGCCTAGGCTGGCAACTTGGCGCTTTTGCGAACCAATTGCTCAATCGCCGGGGCGGGGATAGCGCCCGCCTGTCGCTTCACCTCGCGACCGCCCTGAAACAGGATCAGCGCGGGGATGCCGCGGATGCCAAACTTCTGTGATACGTTCGGATGATCCTCGGTGTTGATTTTCGCCAATCGTGCCTGTGGACCAAGTGCTTTCGCTGCTTGCTCAAAGGCCGGGGCCATCATGCGGCAAGGGCCGCACCATGGTGCCCAGAAATCAATAAGCAACGGCACGTCATCGTTTTTCATCGCCTTGGCCAGCGTGGCCGGGTCCAACGCCCTTACCTTACCGTCATTCAGTTTTGCACCGCATGTGCCACATTTGGGACCTGCGCCCAGTTTGTCTTCGGGCACTCGATTGACTGCACTGCATTGCAGACAGGTCATTTTCAGGGCTCTGGCCATGGGGGCACTCCATATATTCCGTTAGTCGCATATGTAGTGCGATCCGCTCACGGTTCAAGTGGCAGGGAGCTGATGAACGCGCAAGAGGTCCATTAAAAGAATGACCCGCACGAACGGTGTCGCACGGGTCAGATTCGCGTTCGGAATGCCGGGTCAACCGATGAATGTCTTGTATCCGGCTTCGTCCATGTAATCGTCCATCGGGGACATGTCGGACACTTTCAGCTTGAAGAACCACGCCTCACCTTCCGGGTCGTCATTCACTGCGCCGGGATTGTCGGCGAGGGCTGCGTTTACCTCGACAATCTCACCATCGAGCGGGGCGAGGATGTCCGATGCAGCCTTAACGCTTTCGATCACGACAATCTCGTCGTCTTTCGATACGGTGTCTCCTTCTTCGGGCAGTTCCACAAAAACCACATCGCCCAGCTGTTCGGCGGCGTGTTTGGTGATCCCTACCACCATCAGTCCGTCTTCTTCGCGCAGCCATTCATGTTCTTCGGTGTATTTCATCGCCTGGATCTCCTGAGTGTTTTCTATTTGCTAGCGCTGATGGCCGGTTCTGGCAATCCCCCGGATCAATCTTGCATTTTATCTGCTCTCCCGGCAGTTTGGCGAAATGAAGGATCCGTTTTTCTTTGGATATGGCTCGCTGGTGAACCGGCGCACCCACGCCTATGAAAACGCGCAACCCGCCCGGCTATCGGGGTGGCGGCGGGCGTGGCGGGCCTCGCCTTTGCGGGCGGTCTGTTACCTGACCGCTGTGCCTTGTGATGAAAGCGAGATTGACGGGCTGATTGCTTCGGTGCCCGGTGCGGACTGGGAGGCACTGGACCACCGTGAACGGGCCTATGCGCGGGTTCCCCTGAACGGAAATGTTTCCCATCAGGCGGGGGAGGTGGATCTGGCAGTTTATGCCATCAAGCCCGGTGCCCATGCTGACCCAACGCGGCAAAATCCGGTTCTGATGTCCTATCTCGACGTGGTGGTGCAGGGCTATCTGGACGTGTTTGGCCGGTCGGGTGTGGATCATTTCTTTGAGACCACAGATGGTTGGCACGCGCCGATCAAAAACGATCGGGCGGCTCCGATCTACCCTCGGGCGCAGGCCACGTCTGACGAAGAAAAAGACCTCGTGGATGGCTGGTTGAAAGATCTATCGGCGGAAATTGAATAGGGCGAGCTGGCGCCTCTGTCGGGTAAATCCGGTCGCCACGGTACAGCTTTCGCGGTTCAGCATTCGTTGGAACAAAATCAGCGCAATCACCGCAAATACCAACCCGCCGAAGGCCCAGCCGATCATCACACCCGGTGCGCCCCAAAGCTGCGCACCAATCAGCACAAACGGCACGGTGCCCACGGTCTGTCGGCCCCAGTTGATCATGGTGGACCGGAACGGATGGCCCAGATTGTTAAAGCCCGCATTGGTCACAAATATTGCCCCATTGAAGAACCACATCAGCGCCAGAGGTCCGCAGAAGAGGTACACCAGCTCGCGTGCGATGCCCTGCGCATTGAACAGATCGGCAATTGGGGCGCGGAAGATGAAGAGGATGGTGGCAACCACGACCGTCACCACTGCGGTAAAGATCATCCCTTCGCGAAACGCCTGCCGCACCCGATCCATCTTTCCTGCACCATAGTTCTGGCCAATGATCGGCCCGATGGCCCCGGAAAGGGCAAAGATCACGCCAAAGGCCACAGGCACCAGGCGGCCGGTGATGGCCATGCCAGCCACCGCGTCCTCACCAAAACTCGACATCGATCGGGTCACATAGGCTTGCCCGATGGGGGTGGCGAATTGGGTCAGGATTGCCGGGATCGCAATGGTCATGAGTTCAGGGAAATCCACCCGGAATTCAGCGCGGGTGGGTTTGTCGAGCCCGTTGTGATGGGCATAAATCGGCCAGATCGACATAATGGCAATGGTGATCCGAGCCGCCACCGACGCCATGGCGGCGCCAGTCAGGTCGAGGTTCAGACCGAAGATCAGGATTGGATCAAGCACCGCGTTCACCGCTCCACCTGCAATGGTCGCCATCATCGCCCGACGCGCATCCCCATGGGCGCGCAAAATAGCCCCTCCAACCATGGCAATGATCAGTATTGGTAGCGAGGGCAGGATGATCTGCAGATAGTGCTCGGCCAGATCAAGTGTAACGCCCGAGGCCCCCAGAAGGGCCGCGAGCGGGCGGATATAGACAAAGACAATCGCCGCAAAGACCGCACCTAATACCGCACCATAAAGCGTGGCGGTGGCCGCCCGCCTGCGCGCCTTGCGTGGGTCACCTTCCCCCAACGCGCGCGCGACCAAAGCCCCCGCCGCAATCGACATGCCGATGCCGAAGGATGAGGTGAAAAACAGGATCGCGCCTGCGTACCCCACGGCGGCGGCCAATTCATCCCGCCCCAGCCATGAAATGAAGATCATGTCCACAAGGTCGACCAGAAAAATCGCCATCAGCCCTACGGAAGAGGTCAGCGCCATCATCGTGATATGGCGCATCAGGCTGCCGGTCAGAAACTTCGCTTGTGGGTTTTCGCCCTCATCCGCCTTGTCCACATCACTCGCCATTCGGACCTCCTGTCACGCATCTACCAGCTTGCAGGATTAAAGGGGGATGCGCCAGTGGGGAGGGTGCACAGGGGATGTGCGAGCCTGCATTGGCAATACGCCTTCCACCTTCATTGCTTGTTTTGTGCTAGTGGTGAAGCGGGAACAAAATGGGGGGAATAATGGCAATTTTATTAATCGCATTGGCGCTGTTCATGGGCGCGATCATTTCCATCTATCTTCCGATGATTTCTCAGACAGCCAAGATCCTTGGGTCTGGTCCGATGGCGAATGTTCCGTTTTTCGGAATTGCTTTCGCGGCGTCCATCATCATCGCCTTTGCGACGGGCAACAAGGCGGAGCAGTTCCAAAAGATCACCGTGCTGCCACCATGGCTGCTGACCGCCGGGGTGATGAGCGCGGGGATGATCATTGGATCGAGCTTCCTGATCCCCAAAATCGGGATCGGCACCTTCTTTGTCCTCTTGGTGTCGGGACAGGTGCTTGCCGGAATGGTATTTGGTTATTTCGGCCTGTTCGGCGTGCCCGCATCTGCGATGAGTTACGGTAAGGTGATCGGGGCGATTCTGGTAATCGCGGGGGTCTATCTGGTGACCTTCAGGTGAAGAGCAGACCATGACGACAAAATGAAAAAGCCGCCCGGATGGGGCGGCTTTTCTGTTTCTATTAAGGGGCTTATCCCTTCGCGCGGATGACTTGCAGCAGCGGCAGGAGCGCAGACATGTCGGGGCCGTGGCTCATGCCGGTGAGTGCTTTCCTAAGCGGCATGAAAAGTCCGCGGCCTTTGCGGCCGGTGGCGGCTTTCACCTCTTTGGTCCAGGCGCCCCAGGTATCGTCATCAAACGGACCTTCGGGCAGTAGTGCGAGCGCCTCGGCGACGAATTCCTTGTCCTCGTCATCGATCACCGGGTCGGCACCGGTCGAACACAGCTCCCACCAACCAGCCAGATCTTTCAGCACGGTGATGTTTTCCTTGGCCACATTCCAGAAGGCTTCGCCCTGATCGGTCGGAACGCCCAGACCGGTCACGGTCTCGGCCACGGCCTCATATGGCAGTGACGAAAGATGCCGCGCGGTGAGCGGGAACAGGTCTTGCACGTCAAACTTGGTCGGCGCTGCGCCGAAAGTCGACAGATCGAAACCTTCCGTGATCTCATCGAGCGAGGTCATCAGCTCAACCGGCTGTGACGAACCAAGGCGCGCCATTAGTGACAGGAGTGCTGCCGGTTCCACACCCTGTTCGCGCAGGTCGCGCAGGGCAAGCGTGCCCAGACGTTTCGACAGCGCTTCGCCCTGCGGGCCGGTCAGAAGCGAGTGGTGGGCAAAGCTTGGCACCGTGCCACCAAGGGCTTCGATGATCTGGATCTGCGTGCCGGTGTTGGTCACGTGATCCGAGCCGCGCACCACATGGGTGATGCCGAAATCCACATCGTCACAGACAGAAGCGAGTGTGTAGAGGAATTGCCCGTCGCCACGGATCAGCACCGGATCCGACACCGAGGCCGCGTCGATCGAAATGTCGCCAAGGATGCCGTCGGTCCAATTGATCCGCTCGTGATCCAATTTGAACCGCCAGTGACCTTGACCGCGGTCCTCGCGCAGCTTGGCTTTTTCGTCGTCCGACAGCGCCAGCGCCGAGCGGTCATAGACCGGCGGTTTGCCCATATTGAGCTGTTTCTTGCGCTTCAGGTCGAGCTCGGTCGGGGTCTCGAAACATTCATAGAAACGCCCCATGTCGCGCAGCTCTTGCGCGGCTTGTTCATAGCGCTCCAACCGGTTCGATTGCTTTTCCACCCGATCCCAGGTCAGACCCAGCCATTCGAGATCTTCCATGATCCCATCGGCGTATTCCTGTTTCGACCGTTCCGGGTCGGTGTCATCCAGACGCAGGATGAACTGGCCGCCGGATTTGCGGGCAATCAGGTAGTTAAAGAGCGCGGTGCGCAGGTTGCCCACATGGATGTAACCGGTGGGCGAAGGGGCGAAACGGGTGGTGGTCATACTCAGGTCTCCTTGGCCCGGTTGTCCTTTCACAAAGAGGGGCGTTTGTCCACCAGAAGGGCGGAAATCGGGGGAACTTGTCATTGGTCAAGTCCTGTCACCTAGGGAGAGGTAGCGTAAGGCAGGCGGAATCATTTTTGAGAGCGGTCATGTTTTATCTGGTCATGGTGGTGCATCTACTGGGGGCGGCGATTTGGACTGGTGGGCATATCGTGCTGTCTCTGACCGTGTTGCCACGGGCTCTGAAGGCGGCGGATCCGGGGATCCTACTACGGTTCGAGCAGGAGTTTGAGCGGGTTGGTATGCCCGCGCTGGTGGCTCAGGTGCTGACCGGGCTATGGCTGGCCCATGATCTGGAGCCGGAGTTTGGCCTCTGGTTCAGTTTCTCTGACATGCTGACCACAGGGATTGCGGTGAAACTTCTTCTGTTGGGGGCCACCGCAGGGCTTGCGCTGAATGCGCGGTTTCGGGTCATCCCCCATCTGTCCGCTGAAACGTTGCCCCTGATGGGCTGGCATATCCGGGCGGTCACGGTGATATCGGTTTTGTTTGTCATGACCGGGGCGTATTTGCGCACGGGTGGGATTTGAAGGGCCCTCTCGTCGGGCGCCCGTCGCTTTGCTTTGGCGCGCTATCGGTGGCTCACTGCGTGAGCCTATGCCTCCGGCGGGGATATTTTGGGTCAGAAGAAAAGAGCGATGGATTAGCGAGGTTCAACCGGCCAAACCTGGTTCAGGTCTGACAAGCCCACGCGAATGAGTTCCTCGAGCACCTCAAGATCCACATCATCGAGCTTGTTGATATAGAGGCAGGCCGCGCCGGATTTGTGTTTTCCAAGGCGAGAGAGGATTGTTCCGTAATCCTGATACCCCGGCATAATGTAGAGCGAGAGGGCGGATTTGCGCGGAGAAAACCCAGTTGCGAGGAAATCACCCTGGCGCCCCGTCGCATAGCGGTAATGGTATCGGCCGAACCCAACAATTGACGGCCCCCACATCACCGGTTCAAACCCCGAGACGCGCTTGAACAAATCAAGCAGCACCAGCCCGTCATCATGGCGCTGTCTGGGGGCAACATTTGCCAGAAAACCCTCTACCGAGGCATCCGTGGGCTGGGTTTTGTTCTGGGACATATCTCGCCGGGTCCTGTCACATCTGCGTGAGCCCACAAATGTGGCGCGCAGATCGAGTATAGTAACGCCATTCTTTTTCGCAATTCTAGGCGATCATTGATCAAGAGGGAGAGTCACATGCAACGTAAAACCAAGTTTCGTATGTCCACGCCTAACCTGTCACGTCGCCATATGTTGATGGCTGGCGCGGCGGCACCGTTTGCCGCGATGTCCGGCAAAGTTGCCCACGCCAAGGCAGAGCAAATCCCGATTTCCACCACAGATTACCGCCGCTTCAGACTGGGTGATTTCGAAGTGACTACGCTGTTGGCGGGGATGCGCACTGTGCCCGACCCACAGACGATCTTTGGGATGAATGTTGGGGCGGAGGAATTTAACGCCGCTTCGCAGATGGCCAATATCCCATCAAATGCTGCCCAGTTCTTTTTCACACCGACTCTGGTGAATACCGGGGTGGAACTGGTGTTGTTTGATACGGGGCTTAATCCAGCCGGGATCATCGGTGCCATAGGCGCGGCAGGCTATGCACCCGATCAGGTGGACGTTGTTGTGATCACCCATATGCATGGCGATCATATCGGCGGATTGATGGGAGATGGCAGTGCCACATTCCCCAACGCGCGTTATGTGACGGGCGCGGTGGAGTTTGACCATTGGGCCGCAGCAGGCAATGAGCGGTTTGATCAGAAGGTTGCGCCGCTGGCCGAACAGATGAGCATGATCAATGCGGGCGATGTTGTGGTGCCCGGTATCGAAGCGGTCGCGGCTTTTGGTCATACGCCGGGGCATATGACATATCGTTTGGACAGCGGTGGTAAATCACTTTTGATCGCGGCAGATTTTGCCAACCACTATGTCTGGTCGCTGGCCTACCCGGATTGGGAGGTGAAGTTTGACATGGACAAGGCCGGGGCGGCCGCCACGCGGCGCAGCCTTCTGTCGATGATGGCCGCTGAGAAGATGCCCTTCATCGGCTATCACATGCCCTTCCCAGCGCTGGGCTATGTCGAAGAACGGGACGGCGGTTTTCACTATGTCCCGCACAGCTATCAGCTGTTGATGGGGTGAGCCCACGATAGTCCCCAAGCCGAGCGGGATGTGGCCATCAGCTCATGTCCCGCCAGCGGTTCACAATCGGATAGCGGCGATCCAGCCAGAATGCGCCTTTGGTCAGACGTGTGCCGGGGGCGGATTGGAAGCGTTTGTATTCGCTGATGAAAATCAGGTGTTCGACTTTCTTCACCGTGGCTTTGTCAAAGCCAGCGCCGACCAGTTCCTCAACCGATTTCTCGTGATCCACAAGCCCCTCAAGGATCGCATCCAGCACCTCATAGGGCGGGAGTGAATCCTCATCCTTCTGATCCGGGCGCAGCTCAGCCGAAGGGGGCTTGTCGATGATCGACACCGGGATGACTTCACCTGCCGGGGCTTTCATCCATGGGCGGTGATTGGCGTTGCGCCAGCGGCACTGCTCAAAAACGCGGGTTTTGTAGAGGTCTTTGATCGGGTTGTACCCGCCGGACATGTCACCATAGATCGTCGCATAGCCCACCGCGACCTCGGACTTGTTCCCGGTGGTCAACAGCATCGCGCCAGTCTTGTTCGATAGCGCCATGAGCAGAAGCCCCCGCAGGCGCGACTGGATGTTTTCTTCGGTTACATCCGGTTTTGTACCCTCAAAGAATGGAGCCAACGTATTGGTGATCGCGTCGCGACCTTCCTTGATCGGCACAAAGTCATATTGGCAACCAAGGCGCTGGGCGATGTCCTTGGCGTCATCCAGCGAGCCTTGCGAGGTATACTCGGATGGCAGCATCACGCAGCGCACATTCTCCGGCCCCAGCGCATCTGCGGCGATGGTTGCGACAATCGCACTGTCGATGCCACCGGATAGACCCAGAAGCACCTGTTTGAACCCGGTCTTACCCATGTAATCGCGTAGGCTGTCGACCATCGCGCGGTAATCTTGTTCCCACTCATCGGGCTGGGGGGCCACTTCGCCCGCCGCGATGCGCCAGCCATCGGCGGTGTTGGTCAGGTCGACGTGGCGGATCTCTTCATCAAAGACGCCCATGCGGAAGGCGAGTTCCCCACCGGGGTTGAGGGCAAAGCTGCCACCGTCAAACACCTGATCATCCTGACCACCGACCATATTGAGGTAAATCAGCGGCAATTCGGTTTCGACCACACGGGCGACCATGTGATTGAGACGCACATCGTATTTGTTGCGGAAATAGGGGGATCCGTTTGGGATCAGCAGGAATTCTGCCCCGCTTTCGGCCAGCGTCTCACAGACGTCATCGCCGTGCCAGGCGTCTTCGCAAATCGGTGTGCCGATCCGCAACGGGCCGAGGGAATACGGGCCTTGTGGGGCTGCCGAAGTGAAATGGCGGACCTCGTCAAACACGGTTTCATTGGGTAGGCGTTGCTTCAGAACCCGCGCTTTGACCTTGCCACCGTCCAGCACCCACCACGCGTTATAAAGATCCTTGCCATCATGGAAAGGCGCGCCAATCCCCATGGCAGGGCCATCAGCGCAATCGCGGGCGAGCTCTTCCACCGCCTCCATCGCATCGCGGTAAAACTGCGGGCGCACCACCAGATCCTGTGTCTGATAGCCGGTGATAAAGGCTTCGGGCAGGGCCAGCATGTCACTGCCTGCCTCTTTGGCAGCAGCCCAGGCGGCACGCGCCTTGTCGGCATTGGCGGCAATTGCGCCCACAGTTGGGTTCAGCTGGGCCAGGGTCAGGCGGAAAGTCTCACTCATTCAGGTGTCTCGTCTTGCCGTAAGTCACGTCTCTCGGCACAGATGTAGCAGCTTTTGGCCGAGGTTAAAGGCCGGGTAGGGGAAAAGCGTTGTTTCGACAAGGGGCCTCCTTTACGCTTGCGGCGAACTCCGGGAGTGGAACCGGGGAATTCTTGCTATTCTTTTGAAGGGGTTGGGGATGCAGCACCTGTTTCATGCAACAGCGATCGGGGCCGTGATGGCCATCACAGGTGCCGCCTGGGCGCAAGAGATTGTGGTCAAGCAATATGACGATGGCGCTGTTTACGAGGGCCCGTTCAAGGGCGGGTTGCAACATGGCATGGGCACCTATCGCCTGCCGTCGGGCTATGAATACACCGGCGAGTTTGTGGATGGGCAGATCGTCGGGCAGGGCGTGGCGCGCTTTCCCAACGGATCGCTCTACGAAGGTAGTTTTGCCAAAGGCAAGCCGGAAGGATTCGGGCGCATCACCTTTGCGGATGGCGGCACCTATGAGGGTGACTGGAATGACGGCAAGATCAACGGATCCGGGCTGGCCATTTACGCCAATGGGGTGAAATACGAAGGCGGGTTTCGCAACGCCCTGCATCACGGCAAGGGTCGGATGGAAAGCCCAACCGGATATGTTTATCAGGGCGACTGGGTCGTGGGTGTGAAAACCGGACGTGGGGTCGTGACCTACCCGGATGGCTCGGTCTATGACGGTATGATGCGGGATGATGAACGCGACGGAGAGGGCAAGCTCACCTCGGCAGATGGCATGATCTATGAGGGGGCCTGGCTGAAAGGGCAGATGCACGGAACCGGCAAGCTGACGCAGGTGAATGGCGATGTCTACGAAGGTCCGTTCAACGCAGGGGCCCGCGAAGGTAAGGGCAAAGTGACCTATGCCAGTGGCGACACCTATGAAGGCGCATTTGTGGAAGACAAGCGCCACGGCACAGGCACGTTCACAGGCACGGATGGCTACAAATACGCGGGCAATTGGGAACAGGGCGAAATTCAGGGGCAGGGTGTTGTCACCTATCCCGATGGGTCGGTCTATGAAGGGCAGTTCCGAGAGGGGCTGGCCGATGGAACTGGCAAGATCTCATATCCCGACGGGGCAACCTATGATGGGGACTGGCTTGCCGGGGTGATCGAAGGGAACGGTGTGGCGCGTTATGCGAACGGTACGAGCTATGATGGCGAGTTCGTCAATGCGCTTTATGATGGTCAGGGCACGCTTACCACTGCAGATGGCGCAAGCTACAAAGGAGCCTGGCAAGCCGGAAAGCCGCAGGGCAAAGGGCTTTCGAGCCTGAAAGATGGCAGCAGTTATGAAGGTAACTTCTTCGCGGGACAACGCGAAGGCAAAGGCATGTTCAAGACACCCGATGGATTTACTTATGATGGTGACTGGCGGGCGGGTCTGTTCCATGGTCAGGGGATCGCCACCTATGCAAATGGTGATCGTTATGAAGGCGGTTTTGTGGACGGAAAACGCCATGGAGAAGGGGCTGTAATCCGCGCCGACGGCTCGCGTGAAGAGGGCACCTGGGAGGAAGGTTTCCTGCAAGGGACTGTCATGCGCCCGGATGCTGAAGCAACCGGGGATGGCACGGATGAGGATCCCGCTGGCACTGCACCTGAAGGTGATGCCGCAACCCCGCCGGAAGATGCAGCGGTCCCGGCTGGCAACTGACGTATCACGGATCGGAATGCAAACTTTCCTCACAAGCGGGGCGGTGTGGCAAAGCGGTTAGCCACGGTTATGGGGCGGGCTCGCTTGTGCTTTCCAGCTGCACATTGGGTGCCGTGAACAGTAGATGCCGTAAAAAACCACTTTTCACGCGCAAATTCTTCCCTATAGTCATCTGCATGGTAACGCAGGCACATATTGCCCCTCGCGGCTTCGCTGCTCTTCTGCTGCTAACACGCCTCTGAGCGTGCCATTCGGCGCGTCCGCTCAGAGGATATGCTGATCGCGCCACATCCCCACATACTGTCCCGGTTCGAATTGGCCCTGATCTGCCTTAGAAACTGGTAATCCGCCGCAATCCGGGATAGGTCACGGGCAACGTTGTGCCCGGCCCACGATTAAATGAAGAGACGACAGAGATGACAAAGCCTGACCCCGATCACGTATTGATCTTTGACACCACCCTGCGCGATGGCGAACAGAGCCCAGGCGCGACCATGACGCATGACGAAAAGCTCGAGATCGCCGAGTTGCTCGATGAGATGGGCGTCGACATCATCGAAGCGGGTTTCCCGATTGCCTCAGAAGGCGATTTTGCCGCCGTGTCCGAGATTGCCCAACGGTCGAAGAACTCGACCATCTGTGGCCTGTCACGCGCCAATTTCAAGGATATTGACCGCTGTGCCGAAGCGGTGCGCAACGCTGCCAAACCGCGCATTCACACCTTTATCGGCACTTCGCCGCTGCACCGGGCGATCCCCAACCTCTCGCAGGACGAGATGGCGGATCTGATCCACGAGACAGTCAGCCATGCGCGCAATTTGGTTGATGACGTGCAATGGTCGCCGATGGATGCCACCCGCACCGAGCACGATTACCTCTGCCGGGTGATCGAGATTGCGATCAAAGCGGGGGCCACCACCATCAATATCCCCGATACCGTGGGCTACACCGCGCCGCGTGAAAGCGCCGACCTCATTCGGATGCTGATCGAGAAAGTGCCGGGTGCAGATGAGATCACCTTTGCCACCCACTGCCACAACGACTTGGGCATGGCGACCGCCAATGCGCTGGCCGCCGTGGAAGCGGGCGCGCGTCAGATCGAATGCACCATCAATGGGTTGGGTGAGCGCGCGGGTAACACCGCGTTGGAAGAGGTGGTCATGGCGCTTAAGGTGCGTCACGACATCATGCCGTATTCGACCCAGATCGACACCAAGAAGATCATGAACATCTCGCGCCGCGTGGCGCAGGTGTCGGGATTCCCCGTGCAGTTCAACAAGGCCATCGTCGGCAAGAACGCCTTTGCCCATGAGTCGGGTATTCACCAGGATGGGATGCTGAAGAACCCGGAGAACTTCGAGATCATGCGCCCTGAGGATATTGGCCTCGCCGGGACCTCGCTGCCCTTGGGCAAACACTCGGGTCGTGCGGCGCTGAAGGCGAAGCTGAATGACCTTGGCTTTGATGTGGGCGACAACCAACTCAAGGACGTGTTCGTCCGCTTCAAGGATCTGGCCGACACCAAGAAAGAGGTGTTTGACGAGGACATCATCGCGCTGATGACCGACGGCACCGATGTCGATAATGACCGCCTGCAGGTGAAGTTCCTGCGCGTTATCTGTGGCACCGAAGCGCCGCAATCGGCGGATCTGACCATGGAGATCGACGGCGTTGACAAACAGGTGACAGCACAGGGCGATGGCCCGGTAGATGCCACCTTCAACGCGATTAAGATGCTGTTCCCGCATGAAGCCACGCTGAAGCTTTACCAGGTGCATGCGGTGACCGAGGGCACCGATGCGCAGGCCACTGTTTCGGTGCGAATGGAAGAGAACGGAAAGATCGTGACGGGCCAGTCAGCCCATACTGATACTGTGGTGGCGTCTGCCAAAGCCTATGTGAACGCACTCAATAACCTCTTGGTGCGGCGCGAAAAGACCAAACCCGAGGCAGTTTGAGGCTATTTTCTGAAATATTGAATTAGTGAAAGTGCGGGGGGGAATCTCCGCACTTTCTATTTATAAATGTTCGAATTGTATAAGCCGACTCCGAAAGGTGGCGAGAAGCCGCCAAACCTGTGCAGTTAGGGCTTTCACCAATGCCGCGTGAGGCTTATAACGCTTAGGTCTGCATCCAAGGGGGAGTCGCGGGCATTTAAGACATTTCATGAGGATTGGCTTCACATGGCAAGGTTTGCGGGATTGTTCTCTTCGGACATGGCAATTGATTTGGGCACGGCAAACACGCTGGTCTATGTCAAAGGTAAAGGGGTGATCCTGAACGAGCCGTCCGTGGTGGCCTATCACGTCAAAGATGGCGTGAAAAAAGTGCTGGCCGTGGGCGAAGATGCCAAGCTGATGCTGGGCCGTACGCCGGGATCGATTGAGGCCATCCGCCCAATGCGCGATGGTGTGATCGCCGATTTCGACAGTGCGGAAGAGATGATCAAGAACTTCATCCGCAAGGTTCACAGACGGACCACCTTCTCGAAACCCAAGATCATTGTCTGCGTGCCCCATGGGGCCACTCCGGTGGAAAAACGCGCCATTCGCCAGTCGGTCTTGTCGGCCGGTGCGCGCCGCGCAGGTCTTGTGGCTGAACCGATTGCGGCGGCGATTGGGGCGGGGATGCCGATTACCGATCCGACCGGTAACATGGTGGTCGATATTGGCGGTGGCACCACCGAGGTGGCGGTCTTGTCCCTTGGTGACATCGTTTATGCGCGCTCGGTGCGCGTGGGCGGCGACCGCATGGATGACGCCATTGTTTCTTACCTGCGCCGCAACCAGAACATTCTGGTGGGCGAGGCGACGGCCGAACGGATCAAGACCGAAATCGGCACCGCCCGGATGCCGGACGATGGGCGTGGCGCGTCGTTGCAGATCCGTGGCCGTGACCTTCTGAACGGTGTGCCGAAAGAGACTGAGATCAATCAGGCGCAGGTGGCCGAAGCGCTCGCCGAACCGGTGCAGCAGATTTGCGAAGCTGTGATGACCGCGCTCGAAGCGACCCCACCAGATCTGGCTGCGGATATCGTGGACCGCGGCGTGATGCTGACCGGTGGTGGCGCCCTTCTGGGAGATCTGGATCTGGCGCTGCGCGAACAGACCGGTCTGTCGATCTCGGTTGCTGATGAAAGCCTGAATTGTGTTGCATTGGGCACCGGCAAGGCGCTTGAATATGAAAAGCAACTGCGCCACGTGATCGATTACGACAGCTGATCGACGGTCCGGGGCTGGCGCAACCCCTGCGTAAGCGGAGGCCGTTTTGGCGACAAACAGACAACAGAATACCGACTATGTGGGGCCGCTTCGTCGGCTCTTCGTAGGGATTTTGATCCTGTTCCTGCTGCTTGTCTTTCTGGTCTGGCGCATTGACAGCCCTCGGGTCGAACGGTTCCGCGCCCAGCTGATTGATCGGGTGGTGCCCAATTTCGAATGGGCGCTGGTTCCGGTGACCAGCCTTGTTGGCATGGCTGAGGATTTCCAAAGCTACACCCGGATTTATGAACAAAACCAAGAGCTGCGTCGCGAGCTTCGCCAGATGAAAGCCTGGAAAGAAGCCGCGCTCCAGCTCGAGCAGGAAAACGCCAAGCTGCTCAATCTGAACAATGTGCGGCTGGATGCGCAGCTGTCTTACGTGACAGGTGTGGTGCTGGCCGATAGCGGGTCGCCGTTCCGGCAATCGGTGCTTTTGAATGTGGGCATGCGGGACGGGATTGTGGATGGCTGGGCGGCCACGGATGGTCTTGGACTTGTGGGTCGCATTTCCGGTGTCGGCAATCAGACCAGTCGGGTGGTGCTTTTGACCGACAGCAACTCGCGCATTCCGATTTCGGTGCAGCCCTCCGGGCAGACCGCGCTGCTGCGAGGAGATAACACCGCCACCCCGCCTTTGGAATATCTGGAAAGCCCGGAAAAAGTGCGCCCTGGGGATCGGGTGATTTCTTCAGGTGATGGCGGCGTATTTCCGGCGGGGCTTTTGGTGGGTCATATCGCCATGGGCACGGATCGCCGACTGCGCGTCCGCCTGTCTGCGGATTATGAACGGCTAGAGTTCCTGCGTGTGCTGCGCAGCCATCCAGGAGAAGAAGTGTTGGATGCCGGTGGGCTGATCGTCACGCGACCGGCGGTCCCACCGATAGAAGAACTGCTGTCCGAGGAGGGCACGACAAGCACGACTGACGGGGAGGCCACCCAATGATGGATCGGATCACCTTCAATCGCTGGTTTTACCGACTGGTGCTGATCGCCGTGGCGGTTCTGGTGCTGTTTGTGCGGATGTTGCCGCTTGACCTTGGGGCGGGGCGTCTGCCCGGTCCGGACCTGTTGTTGGTTCTGGTCATGGCCTGGGTGCTGCGCCGCCCGGATTACGCCCCGGTTTTCCTGATCGCCGCGCTGTTCTTTCTTGCGGATATGCTGCTTTTGAACACGCCGGGGGTGCGTACCATGATGATTGTGATCGGCACCGAATTCCTGCGCCGCAGAGAATCCAGTCTGCGTGAACAGTCCTTTCTCATGGAATTCGGCATGGTTGCGGGCACGCTGGTTCTGATGTTTGTGGGCCAAAGATTGCTGATGGGATTGTTTCTGGTTGAACAGGTCAGCCTTGGGCGTGAGACTTTGTTCCTGATGTCGACGGTCGCTTCATATCCATTCGCAGTGCTGGCCACTGTTTATGTCTTTGGCATCCGCAAATTGCAGCCGGGCGGTGATGAGATCTCGGGGCAGTTGGCATGAGACGCAACGCCAGTGATACCGAAGGCAGCGCCCGCACGATTACCCGTCGCGGTCTGTTCGTCGGTGGATTGCAGGTCAGCTTCGCCGCACTTCTTCTCGGTCGGATGCGGTTCATGCAGGTGGATCAGGGAGAAGAATATCGCCTTCTGGCCGAAGAAAACCGCATCAACCTTCGCCTGATCCCGCCATCGCGCGGCTTGATCCATGACCGCAACGGTGTGCTGATTGCCGGGAACGAACAGAACTACCGCATTGTGATTGTGCGCGAAGATGCCGATGACCCCGAGGCGGTGTTGCGCCGGTTGGGCAAGATCATCTGGCTTTCGGAAGAAGACATTCAGGATGCACTCAAGGAAATGAAACGCCGGTCAGCCTTTGTGCCGGTGACGGTCGCGGATCGGGTCAGCTGGGAAGAGGTCTCGGAAGTCGCCGTGAACACCCCAGCGCTTCCGGGCATTACACCCGAGGTCGGCCTGTCGCGCATCTATCCTCAGGTCGGCGATTTTGCCCATGTGATTGGCTATGTCGGACCGGTGTCGGACTATGATTTGTCCAAGCTTGAGGACCCTGATCCTCTGTTGCAGATCCCGCGGTTCCAGATCGGTAAATCCGGGGTCGAGGTCAAAATGGAATATGCCCTGCGCGGATCGGCCGGGTCGCGCGAAATCGAGGTGAATGCACTGGGGCGCGAGATGCGCGAGCTTTCGCGACAGGAGGGACAGTCGGGGGATGATGTCCAGCTGACCATTGACGCCAAGCTGCAAAGCTATGTTCAGGCGCGTATGGCTGGCGAAAGCGCCGCCGCCGTGGTGCTGGATACCAAGACCGGAGATATCCTCGCGCTGGGATCAGCCCCGACCTTTGATGCCAATAAATTTGTGCATGGGATTTCATCGTCCGACTACAAGGCGTTGCTTGAAGATCCCTATCGCCCGCTGGCCGCCAAGACGGCGCAGGGCACCTATCCCCCCGGATCGACCTTCAAGATGGTCACCGCATTGGCGGCGCTGGAAGAAGGGGTGATTGATCTGAATGAAACCGTATCCTGCTGGGGCAAGATCAAGGTCTACAACCGCAACTTCCACTGTTGGAAACGGGGCGGGCACGGCAAGGTCGCTCTGGGCAAGAGCCTCGAGCAAAGTTGTGACGTGTATTACTACGAGGTTGCACAGCGTGTTGGGATCGACAAGATCGCCGAGATGGCGCGGCGACTGGGGTTGGGGATCAGACATGATCTGCCCCTATCCGCGGTGGCGCAGGGTCTGATCCCCAACAAGGCCTGGAAGCGGGAACACCGCAGTGCCGAATGGGTGGTGGGCGACAGTTTGAATGCGGGGATCGGTCAGGGATTTGTGCTGACTTCGCCCCTGCAATTGGCGGTGATGACCGCCCGGATCGCCACCGGCCGCACCGTCGAACCGCGCCTTGTGCGCTCGATCAACGGTGTGGAGCAGCCGATCGCCGAGCAAGAGCCGTTGGGAATTTCCTCCTCGAGCCTCGCTGCGGTGCGCAAAGGCATGTATGACGTGGTCAATGCGCGGCGCGGCACCGCGGGGCGCTCGAAGATCACCGGGGATGAGTTCCGCATGGCCGGTAAGACCGGTACCAGCCAGGTTCGTAATATCACCAAAGCCGAACGCGCCCGTGGTGTGACCCGCAACGAAGACCTGCCGTGGGACCGTCGCGACCACGCGCTGTTTGTCGGTTACGCCCCCGCCGAGGCACCGCGCTATGCAGTTTCGGTGGTTGTGGAACACGGCGGTGGCGGGTCCAAAGCTGCCGCCCCGATTGCCCGCGACATCATGTTGCAAACGCTTTATGGCGGCAGACCTCCGCTTGAGGCCTACCCGTCTTCGCAACGTGGCACCATCCGGTCCCGACAGGAAGAGATCGAGGACATGATGACACTGCCTCCCGAAGAGGGTTTGGGCGGGAGTGGCCGTGCATGAGTTATCTTGAATATAACGTCAAATACGTGCCATCCGGCCTGCGTAAGGTCCTGTATCTGAACTGGTATCTGGTGCTTTTGTTGACAGCGGTCGCAGGTGTCGGGTTCATCATGCTCTACTCTGTCGCCGGAGGCGATCTGGACCCTTGGTCGGCCGCGCAGATGAAGCGATTTGTGCTGGGCATGGTCATGATGTTCATCATCGCCATGGTGCCCGCCTGGTTCTGGCGCAATATGGCGGGGCTGGGATATCTGCTGTCGCTGGTGCTTCTGGTGCTGGTCGAGTTTATCGGGTCAACCCAGATGGGGGCGCAGCGCTGGATTGACCTTGGCTTTATGCGGCTGCAACCCTCTGAGTTGATGAAGATCACATTGGTGATGATGCTCGCAGCCTATTATGACTGGTTGCCGACCACCAAAACCTCGCGCCCCTTCTGGGTGTTGTTGCCGGTGGCGATTATCCTGCTGCCGGTGTTTCTGGTGTTGAAACAGCCGGATCTTGGCACCTCGCTTCTGCTGCTGATGGGCGGGGGCGCGATCATGTTTCTGGCAGGTGTCAGCCTGTGGTATTTCGCCGTGGTGATCGGTGCGGGTGTCGGTCTGATCACGTCGGTTTTCACCTCGCGCGGCACGCCGTGGCAGCTTTTGAAGGATTATCAGTATCGCCGGATCGATACGTTTCTTGACCCCTCCACCGATCCGCTGGGGGCGGGTTATCACATTACGCAATCAAAGATCGCTTTGGGGTCAGGCGGTTGGACCGGGCGGGGCTTTATGCAGGGCACGCAATCGCGGCTGAACTTCCTGCCGGAGAAACACACCGACTTTATCTTCACCACGCTTGCCGAAGAATTCGGCTTTCTTGGCGGTGCGGGGCTTTTGGGGCTTTACGTGCTGATCTTGATCTTCTGCGTGATTTCGGCGGTGCAGAACCGCGACCGGTTCTCGTCCCTTCTGATCCTTGGTGTTGCCGTGACCTTCTTCCTGTTTTTTGCGGTCAACATGTCGATGGTGATGGGCATGGCCCCGGTGGTGGGTGTGCCGCTTCCGATGGTGAGCTATGGCGGCTCGTCGATGTTGGTGCTTCTCATCGGCTTTGGTCTGGTGCAGTCTGCCCATGTACACCGGGCGCGGCAAAAGCGTTAGCCTGGCCATCAGAGGACAAAGCCGAGGGATACCATGACCGTCAATGTTCTGTTTGCCGGGCGCGATGCGCAGTGGCCCATCTATGAGCCAACCCTGCGCACGGCCTTTGCCAATGCAGGCGTGGTGGCGGATCTGCGCATGGAATTTGCCCCGGGTGAGGTCGATTACATCGTCTACGCACCCTCTGGAAAACTCTCGGACCTGACGCCCTATACGCGCTGCAAGGCGGTGCTGGGATTGTGGGCAGGGGTGGAACAGATCATCACAAACCCCACGCTCACCCAACCCTATACCCGCATGGTGGATCAGGGGCTGACCGAGGGCATGGTGGAGTGGGTCGCGGGGCACGTGCTGCGTTATCACCTAGATATGGACATGGATATCTGTCGCACAGATCGGGAATGGCAGGTGCATATTCCACCGCTGGCCCGCAACCGTACCGTCGGCGTGCTGGGGCTGGGTGAGCTTGGATCTGTCTGTGCGCAGGCGCTTGCCGGATTGAATTTCAATGTGCAGGGCTGGAGCCGATCGGCAAAATCCATCGCCGGTGTGGCCTGCCACTTTGGCGAAGTGGGGCTGAGGGACGTGCTAGCGCAGGCAGAGATCCTGGTTCTGCTTTTGCCCAAGACGGCGGCCACCGAGAATGTGCTGAACGCGGATACCGTGGCACTGCTGCCAAAAGGCAGCCGGATCCTGAATCCGGGACGCGGACCGCTGATTGATGATGAGGCGTTGCTGACGGCGCTGGGCACAGGGCAGGTTGGCCATGCCACTTTGGATGTGTTCCGAGAGGAGCCATTGCCAAGGAACCATCCCTATTGGGCGCATCCGAATGTCACCGTAACACCCCATATCGCGTCAGAAACCCGTCCCGACACGGCCAGCGAAGTAATCGCGGAAAACATCCGCCGATCCGAGGCGGGAGAACCGCTTTTGCACCTTGTCGATAAGGCGCGGGGTTATTGAGTTGGGCTTGACCGGCGACGGTTGTTCGTCAATTTCGAAGAAAACTAGAAAACTAGAAAACTAGAAAACTAGAAAACTAGTATTCCGGTTTTCTAGCATGGCCACTAAGGGGCGCCGCCCCTCGCCCTCCGGGCTCACCCCGGGATATTTCTGGCAAGAGGAAGAGGCGGGTTTCAGATCTCCATCCAGATCGTGACCGGACCGTCATTGACCAGCGAGACTTTCATATCCGCCCCAAACTGCCCTTGCGCGACCTCTAGCCCTTGCGCGCGCATCTGGTCAGCGAAATATTCGTAAAGGCGGTTGCCCTCGTCGGGATTGGCTGCGGTTGAAAATCCGGGGCGATTGCCGCGGGATGTGTCGGCAGCAAGGGTGAATTGGCTGACCACCAGTGCCGCCCCACCGATGTCTTTCACCGAGCGGTTCATCTTGTCGTTTTCATCCTTGAAGATCCGCAGTTTGGCGATCTTTGCGGCAAGCTGGTCGGCATTTGCTTCGCTGTCGTCCTCCATCGCGCAAATGAGGATCAACAGCCCTTCACCGATCTCGCCAATAACCTCTCCATCTACGCGAACGGCGGCTTCGGAAACACGTTGAATGAGGGCACGCATGAGGGATCCTTTCTAGCTTTCTGCCTTGTCCTATCCGGTCCGTGTAGGGCTGTCCATCGTCCGTGACAGATCCGCGCGGCCCCTTTGGAGCAGCGTTCGGAACACCCATATATGTGCTGTAGGAAAGGAGGACATTATGGTTGAGACTTCAAAATCCGGCTTCTGGCCATCTATCTATGATCCACTCAGATCCTTTGGGTCGCGGGTGAGCGAATATCTTTCCCCCGCTTCTGAGGCGAGCCTTGCGGATGATGCCTATCGTATCACGATGGAGCTACCCGGTGTGGCTGAGGAAGATGTGGACCTGACCATTCACGATGGGGTGGTTCAGGTGAAAGGCGAAAAGCGTACCGAACGAGAGGAAGAAGGTGACACCTGGTTCTTCTCCGAACGCTCATACGGTGCGTTTAGTCGCAGCTTCCGTCTGCCGCCGGATGCCAAGGGTGACTCGATTTCGGCTGAGATGAAGGATGGTGTGCTGACCATCATCGTGCCGAAAGCCGCCCCCGAAGAAAACGGTGCAAAAGCGGTGAAGATCAAGAAGCACTGATATCTGTCTGGCGCGACCTTCGGGCCGCGCCAGCGGCAGAAATGCCGGGCAAGAATGGCGAAAGGTCGAAAGCGTCTGGGACGCTTCATAACCCACTCGGATGACCCATATTGAGATAGCCCTTATTGATTGGTCGCCACCAGATAGCCCACGATGCCAGCCACAATCAGCCCCAAAACCACAGCGATGGCAATTTTCATTGCGGAATATGGCCGTTCGCCTTTCACACGCCCGGTCTGGCCGTTGACCACAAAGCGATAGGTTTTTCCGCGGTATTTATACGCCGCCAGCCAGACCGGCAGCAGAACATGTTTGAACGTCACATCCGAAACCGTGGTGTCGAGCGACTGCACCCGTTGCCGGTCGCCTCCGATATCAAACTTCACATCCCGCAGGATCACCCGGTCCATATACGCCCGTGCCTCGCCGAAGCCTTCCGCAAGTTCCACCGTGTATCCTTCGGCTTGAAAGCCCGCGAGGAACTCCGGGTGATAGGGTTCAAGCTGCGACAGGTCCCAGGGGGCAAGCGCTTCGGTGTCGCGGCGGGGCAGGCCCTTTGAGGCCAGCACCAGCACATCATCAAAGAACCGTGCAACCCGGCCGGATCGGGAGGACCAGCGGGTTTTGCGTTGACGGCGTGTCTCGCGTTTGCCGTCCACCATCACCGTGCGTTCGACGTAGTAATCGTCGCCGCGTTGACCGGAGTAAGCGGTGCGGGTGTCGGCATCAAATGTCCAGTAGGGCACATAGATCCCGGCCATGCGCCGCCCTTTGCGGGCGTATTCCTTGACCCCGTTGGGGGCAAACCAAAGACGCCCCAACCAATTGGTCATCGCATCCCGCGCGGCCTCTTCGCTTAGCACAAACGGGGCGACGCCCTTGGGTTTGATCTGGCGATGCATCCCCGTATCCGTCACCACCGGGGTGGCACAGAAGGGGCATTCAGCGGCGTGGATTTCCGCGTCAAACTCAAACACTGCGGCACAGTTCGGGCAGGTGGTGGCGCGGGTCTCTTCGGTCTCGGCCTCGGGCAGCGCATCGTTGAGCGCGCGTGTGTAGTCCAGCTCGGCCAGTTGCCCTTTGGGAGCGGCCTCGCGCAGAGGGGCCTGAAATCCACAGTGATCACAGGTCAGGGCGCCACGGTCGGGATCGAACCGCAAATCCGCCCCGCATTGGTCGCAGGGAAATCGGTGCTCTTCAATGTTTGGAGAAGCAGGCAGGTCTTCAGGAGGATAGGACATTAGTTTTGTGCCTTCGGCGAAGGTATTTGAAGCAAGAAAAAAGGCGACGGGGTGTTTCGGGCACCCCGTTTGGCCTTTGCGCGACTTAGCTGCCGGGCGGCGGTGGCGGCAGGATCGTGAAAAGCTGCGCCAGTTCAGACACATCCTCAGCCCGCATCCAGCCGTCCTGTCCGGGGGTCCAGACATAGGTTTCGCGGGTCAGAGCACCGCCTGATGCCATTCGGCCCAGTTTGGCCTTGGAGAAGGGGCCTTTGGTTTCACCGTCTTCAGCCACATGCCAGACCTTTTCGACCGGTGGGGGCGGAGGCGCCACGGGTGCCGCTTGCGGTGCTGGCGCGGATTGCATGGGGGCTGATCCCCATGGGCCAGACATGCCACCAGCCATGGCCATGCCCATACCTGCGCCCATCCCGGCCCCCATTGACGCCGCCATTGCCGAGCCTTCTGCGCCCATTGCTTCGGCCGCGTTGAACTTCATGTAATTGTCGAGATTGCCGGCAATGCCCATCGATGTGCGTTTGTCGAGCACCTCTTCCACCGCTGGCGGCAACGAGATGTTCTCGATGTAAAACTCCGGGATGGTCAGACCGTATTCTGCCACGATGCCAGAGATTTCACGGGCCACCAGCTTGCCCAGATCGGCGGTGTTCGCCGCCATGTCCAGAACCGGAATACCCGCGCTTGCGATGACACGGCTGAACGCCTGCACGATGATATTACGGATCTGAAAGCTGATCTCATCCATGGTAAACTCGCCATCGGTTCCGACGATTTCCACCAGAAATTTCGCCGGGTCCGCCACGCGCACCGAGTAGGTGCCAAAGGCGCGTATACGGGTGGGGCCGAACTCGGGATCGCGGATCATGATCGGGTTCTTCGTGCCCCATTTCAGGTCATTGAAGCGGGTGGTGTTGACGAAATATATCTCGGATTTGAACGGAGATTTGAACCCGTGATCCCAATGGTTTAGCGTGGTCAGGATCGGCATATTGTTGGTCTCGAGCATGTAAAGCCCGGGGGTGAACACATCCGCCAGTTGCCCTTCGTGAATAAACACCGCCGACTGACCTTCGCGCACGGTGAGCTTGGCACCGTACTTGATCTCGTGATCCTCACGTTCAAACCGCCACACCATCGTGTCGCGGGTGTCATCCACCCAATGGATCACGTCGATGAATTCACCGGTCAGAAAGTCAAAAATTCCCATGTCATCCTCCTAATGGGCGGTCACACCGCCCCGCCGCCGGTCAGTTCCACGGCGATCTGGTTCACAATTGGCAGGGCCTCGTCGCCACTCATGCCCGGCCACAGACGGGGGTCATAGAGCATCTGCAAGAGAAGCTCGTCATGGGTGGTCAGCAGGCCAAATTCTTCGTCATCATTAAAGATCGACGGGCGCGCCTGGGGGCTGTCATTGGACAGGCCCAGCCCCTGCGCGATCTCTTCATGATAGCAGGCTTTGCGCATCAAAGTGGGTTGCTCCGCGCGTATAACGGCCACGGCACGGTCGAAGGTGCCCCCTCCGCTGGCGTCACTGGCGATCACCACGCAGTAGTTTTCGCGCGGCATATTCACCACCGCGTTCAAGGTGGCAGGGGTGATGCTGGGTAGGATACGGCGCAGCTCTGGCGCAAAGCGCTGCAATTCATCCTGATCCAAGACATAGACCCGGAAGTTGCCGTTCTTTGCCATGGAGACCGGATGATTGCTCACCCGTTTCAGGCGGGCGGCATAAGATCGGACAAAGGCCTGATCGGCAGTTCGGGTGGCGTCGTCCACCGAGGGGCCGAAATGCAACGACAGACGCACAGGTCTTTCCCAACGTGACAAGGTGGTGGCATTTTCACGGCGTTGCAGCACGTCCCCCGCCCTGCTGTATTCATTGTAAAACGCGAGACGGAGGAAATTGCGTGACAGCAATGCCCCGGTATAGGGCGTGTCCACTCCACCGCCATCTGTGCGCAATAGTCCCTGGGTCAGAAGGCTGCGTTCCACCAGGTGATAGTACCGCGCCAATGCCAGACTGTTTGCCGATGGCTGATAGGCCACCGGGATGGGCCGGGGTTCAGGAAAGGGCGAAACGCGTGGAGGGCCAGGCTGCACACAGCCTGACAGCCCCAAAGCCAACAAAGCTGCGAACGCCAAGGGAGCCCCCAGCGCTTTCCTGCCCCGTTGAGAAGCGTGTGCCAGCCTATCGCGCCTTGCCCTGATCACGTCAACCTGCGGTCGCCCCGGAATTCGTCGGGGTCTGTTTTGCGGCACGTGCCGCTGCCAATGTCGACTTCAACTCACCTTCCATCTTGATCAGCTCTTCTTCTGCAGCCGCCCGTTTGGCTTTGCCTTCATCGGCAATGCGCAGGCTGTCTTCGATGGTGCCGATCAAATCCGCATTGGCAGCTTTGATCGCTTCGATGTCAAACACACCACGCTCCATCTGCTCGCGCACCAGTACATTGGCCTCGCGCAGGTTCTCGGCATTGGCCTTGAGCAATTCGTTGGTCAGGTCGGTCGCATCCTTAACTGCCGCTGCCGCTTCGGTCGAACGCTGGATGGTCACCGCCTGCGCCAGTTGGGTTTCCCACAGCGGCACTGTATTGACCAGCGTCGAGTTGATCTTCGTGACCAGCGACTTGTCGTTTTCCTGCACCAAACGGATTGACGGCAGCGATTGCATTGTCACCTGACGGGTGAGCTTTAGGTCATGCACCCGACGTTCCAGATCATCCCGCGCCGCCCGCAGATCCCGCAGTTCCTGCGCTTTGATAACGCCTTGCTCTTCAGGGGCATCCGCAACCTCGGCCTCTTTTGCCGGGATCACCGAAGCGTCAAGTTGATCAATCTTTGCCCCGCCCGCTGCGATGTAAAGCGCCAGTTCGTCATAAAACTCCAGCGTCTTTTCATAGAGCTTATCAAGCGATTTGATGTCCTTGAGCAGAGTGTGTTCATGGCCCAGAAGGTTGTCGGTGATCTTGTCGATCTGCCCCTGCACATCTTCAAATCGCGCAATAAATTTGGCCGCAGGTGCCGCGCGACCTATAAGTTTTTCCCACCACGAGCGTTTGCGCCGCATATCCAGTTCCGAGACCGAGAAGCCGCGGATTGTGGTCACCATCTGGCGAAGCCCATCGCCCGCCGGACCCAGATCCTTGTTGCGCACGCCTTGCAACATGTCCTGACTGATCACCTGAAGTTCCGACTGTGCGGCGGACCCGAATTCGATGATCGACTGGCTGTCGCCCATGTCGATCTCATCCATGCGTTTTTCGATCGCATCACGGTGATCCCCTTTGGCGTCATCAAGTGTCACCAGATCCCCCATCGGTTCGGGAAGCGTCACGGCGGTCACCTCTTCAACTTCCTTGATCTGTGTCTCGGTTGGCAATGTCGACATGGGAAATTCCTTTCACCCTTAATCCATCCGCACGCCCTCGCGGGCGAGGCGGTCGCGAAGCACCTCGATCTCGACCTCAAGATCGGTGCGGTTATCTGTTAAAAGCGCCTGGGTCTTGGCGGTGAAATTACGCTCCAGATCATCCAGAAGCGCCTCATAATCCTGACGGGCCTTGGCATCGCGGCCACGCGTATAAATATCGGTGAACTTGACCGTCGCATCGCGGGCACCGCGCAGATAGACCGACAGGAACTTGCGGGCAGAGGTCAGATCCCGTGGATCGTCTTCGATCACGCGGAACATGTCGCGTGCGGTGGACTGAAAGGCCTCGACCCGCGCTTCAAGCGCACGATCACGCGCCCGCAGGATCGCGTCGGACATAGCGGAAAGCTGCACTTCGGCCTCGCTTACGGCGCGCGCCACGCGCTCGGTCTGGAACGTATCGACCCCTTCGGCGCCTTTATTGGTCATCGGATCCAGACCAAAGGCAAAGAGGTGCAGCCCCGCGCCCAATATGGCATAGATTGCGGCTTCAACACCGGAACCTTGCACCAAGCCCGCCGCCGCCAGTCCCGCGCCGGTCAGGAGCGACCCGAAGATCTTACGTGGGAAAGCTGGGCGTCGTGCCACCTTGCGCGCGTCATAGGCCTCATGTGCGGCCACACCTTCGCGGGTCAGCCACGCCGCCGCCAAAAGGAGCGCAACCCCAACCAGAGACAGGGCCATCGCACCGGGGTCACGGAAAAACGCAAGAATCAGTAAGGGCAGGGGAGCCAGAAACAGAAGGTTCACCCGGGCACCCACACGCGTCGGACGCTGCCCGTCAAGCGGAGAGCGACGTGTGGGTGTCTTGGGATCCTCTCCCTCTTTGCGCCCACCATCAGGGCTGTAGGCACCACCATACCGCTGGGCCATCAAGCACCCCCCGTCAACGAGACATAGAGGATCAGAGCGATCAACGCGAAATATGCGGTTTTCTGCAATCCGGTGCCCGTCATGCCTCTCCTCCTGTTACTTGTTTTTCAATATAGGCGTTCACCCGCAGGTTTTCCATGAAATCAATGCTTTTGCGCGGCGCGCCGCTCGGCATTCAGTTTGCGGGCGTACCCTGACTGAATGGCTTCGACGACAAACAGCACCACAACCGAGAAGTAGAAGGTCGTTTTGGACATCGGCACCAGATCATAACCGAAAAGCTTCAACTGCAACCCGTCATCATGCATGGCATGGGCGGCAGCAGGGCCTGCTTCGCCCAAAAGCACCACGCCGACAATCAGCAGGATGAAGAGACCCAGCACCTCATACATCCGGTTTTTCTCCAAAAATCGGGTGACACCATCGGCCAAAACCAGCATTGCCAGACCGGACAAGGTGATGGCCGTCACCAGCACCGGGAACACGTCAGTGATTGCCAATGCTGACAAAACGGAATCGAAACTGAAGATCAGGTTCATGAACACGATCAACCCGACCACTCTTGCCGCCGATTTTCCGGAATTCGGGGACAGGTCCGTGTCCAGATGCTCGATCGACAGCAAATGCCCAATCTCTTTCACCGCTGTGTAGATGATAAAGATCCCGCCTAAGATGAAAACGACCGTGGCAAAGTTCACTCCACCTTCGATCAATCCGGGCCAGTCGAACACGTAAAACGGTTCAGACAGCGCTCCGATCAGCTGGATCATGGTGAACAGCAGAACAATCCGCAGCGCCACCGCGATGATAATTCCCCAAAACCGCACCGCAGCCTGTTGCGCCACCGGCGCGCGCTGGCTTTCGATTGATATGTAAAGCAGATTGTCGAACCCAAGCACCGCTTGCAGAAAGCAGAGCATCACTAGGTTGCCAAGGTTTTCGAAAGTTAACAGGCCGGTCAGCCAATCCATATGTCCATCCCCATGATCTCATCTGAAAATTCACGCGCAGCGCGCAACTCGAAATTGATTGCGCTTAACATGCCTGTGTTAGGCGGGTGTAAACAAGGGGGAAATCCAAGCAAGTCTGCTCATCTCGCAATCGAGGGGGGGCTTGCGGTTTTCCGGGCAGTTAAACCCCGCTCCCCGGGTCTTTAAAAGTTTAAACTTTGGCTGAATGGACCCTTGAAACTTTAAAGTTTTACCCGCGCACCCTTCAAAAAGTTCAAACTTTTCGAATGTCCTGCCAGCGCGCCAGAGACCGTCCCATCACCCGGTTCCAAAGGGTCGGGAAAAGCGCGAGGGTTGCCATGGTTGGCAACGAATAGGGCAGCATAGGAGCCCGCGTTGCATCTGGCAGGCGCAGCGCCGGATAGGGGCGTGACGGGTGCGCATGATGGTCGGAATGGCGCGGCGCGTTCATCATCAGATGAGAGGTGAACCAATGTGGCGAATTCCAACTGTGATGTTCCCCCACCGGCTCATAACTTCCATCAGGGCGCCGTGCCCGCATCAACCCGTAGTGCTGCACGTAGTCTGACAGAAGAAGTTGTATTTGTGCATGAAAACAAAGCACTAGATAAACGACCAGCCCCATGCCCCCTGCGATGACCCAAGCCAGAATCAGCATCAGAACCGCGCCGGAGACATAAGTGAGATACGGGTTCACACGCCGTTTGCCCGAGGTTTTGGCTCGGGCAATATCAGCCTTCTCCATCTCGTATCCCGCCACAAACGAACCTTTCCAGGCGCGTGGGGCAAAGGCGTAGAATGTCTCGCCTTCGCGGGCGGAATTCGGATCGTCATCCGAGGCCACAAACCGGTGATGCACTTTGTTATGGGCTGACGTGTGGTGACCGAAAAGAAGCGAGATATAGACCCATTTTCCAAGGTTAAACAATAGCCTATCGGTGCGGTGGATGAGCTCATGCGCGTTGGAATTGGACACTTGTCCAAAGAACAATCCTGCCGCCAGGAACAGCGCCGCCCCTGCACCAATACTGATCCCGGTGCCACCGGTCAGCGCAAAGATCATCAGCGGAAGCAGCAGGAAATGGGATGCCGCAAGTATCGTGGAAAGTTGGTTGGCCGCCGTAAACTCCTCTTCCGGATCGGCAGCCCCGGCCAGCTTGCTGACACCTTCATCCAGAATAAAAGACAGTAAAGTCATATAGATAAGGGCAGACACCGCAAGCCATCCACCAAAGATTGCCCCAAGGGCCAACAAGACCACAGGCGTCACCGAAGCAATCGCGAAATAGCGCAGTCTGTGTGTCATATTCTTCCCCTCGCGACCTGTGCGGTCACACGCCATGCGCACTCGTACGGACCATCGCACGGAACTATCGGGAATTTTCACTGGATGCGCAATCCGCCATGCCAATGTCGTTTTTGACCTGTGTCGCAATTGGTGCGCAGGATAGGATTGCCCGGAACGGTTTATGGAGTGGGCAATGGCCTTGGATGAAAAAAAAGGGATCTGGAAGAACGCACGCGGCAAAGGTCGCCGGGTTCCGAAAGGACGCCAAATCGACCCGCAGGCAATGGAAGAAATTCAATCATTGCTTGGGGATAGGCCGCGCAGACGCGATCTGCTGATTGAATTCCTGCACCTCATTCAGGACCAATACGGCCATCTGTCGGCCGCCCATATCCGCGCCTTGGCGCAAGAAATGGGAACCGGTCAGGCCGAGATTTATGAGGTCGCCAGCTTCTACGCCCATTTCGATGTGGTGAAAGAGGGCGAAACCCCGCCCCCCGCATTGACCATCCGGGTCTGTGACTCGCTCTCCTGCGAGTTGGCCGGAGCAGAGCAGCTGCAAAAGGCGCTGGAAGACGGGCTGGACGCGTCAGAAGTGCGCGTGGTGCGCGCGCCGTGCATGGGGCGTTGTGACACGGCACCGGTGCTGGAATTGGGTCATAACCACATTGATCACGCCACTCCTGAGAAGGTGAAAGCGGCGATTGAAGCGGGTGATACCCACGCACATATCCCGCAATATCAAGGCCTTGCTGCCTATCAGGCCGAAGGCGGCTACGCCGAGCTGGCCAAGCTGCGCGACGGTGGTGACTGGAAACAGGTACAGGACACGGTTCTGTCTGCCGGGCTACGTGGCCTTGGCGGTGCTGGCTTCCCGTCAGGCACCAAATGGGGCTTTGTGCGCGCCAACGAAGGCCCGCGTTACCTCGCCGTGAATGGTGACGAGGGCGAGCCGGGCACCTTCAAAGACCGCTACTATCTCGAACGCACCCCGCATCTGATGCTCGAAGGCATGTTGATCGCCGCTTGGGCGGTCGAGGCCGAGATCTGCTTTATCTACATGCGTGACGAATACCCGGCGGTACTGAAGATCCTCGCCAATGAAATCAAGGCATTGGAAGAAGCCGGCATTGTCGATCCCGGCTATATCGAACTACGTCGCGGGGCCGGGGCCTATATCTGCGGCGAAGAAAGCGCGATGATTGAATCGATCGAAGGCAAGCGTGGCGAGCCGCGTCACCGCCCGCCTTTTGTGGCTCAGGTCGGCATCTTCAATCGCCCGACCTTGGTGCATAACGTCGAAACGCTCCTCTGGGTGGCCCGCATCCTGCGCGAAGGGCCGGAAATTCTGACGTCGGTCGAGAAAAACGGCCGTAAAGGTTTGCGCTCTTATTCCGTGTCGGGCCGTGTAAAAAATCCGGGTGTGCATCTGCTGCCTGCAGGGTCCACCATCACCGACATTATCGAAGCGGCTGGCGGGATGCTCGACGGGCAGGCCTTCAAAGCCTATCAACCGGGCGGCCCGTCTTCGGGGCTGCTGCCCGCGTCGATGGCGGATATTCCACTCGATTTCGACATGCTGCAACCGCATGGCACCTTTATCGGGTCCGCCGCCGTGGTTGTCCTGTCGGATCAGGACAGCGCCCGCGATGCCGCGCTGAACATGCTGCGCTTCTTCGAAGATGAGAGCTGCGGTCAGTGCACGCCGTGCCGTGTGGGTTGTGAAAAAGCGGTCAAGCTGATGCAGGCCGAAAAATGGGATCAGAATCTGCTGGAAGAGCTGAGCCAGACCATGGTCGACGCTTCGATCTGCGGGCTGGGGCAAGCTGCTCCAAACCCGATCCGGCTGACCATGAAACATTTCCCGGATGAGGTCTGACCTCACCTGAAATCTCTCAGAGATATTTTACAAAGGGGTGCTGTAATCGGTGCCCCTTTTTTCTTGCCGGAAATACCTTGGGGGTATGGGGGCAACGCCCCCAGCTTTGCTGGCCATTGCCCTCACGTCTGGCTTGACCTGCGCGTTCTGGTTGCGCATCGCTTGTGCCATGACAATGTTGCCCATCTATCTCGGTCTTGCCATTGCACTGGCCTATCTGCCCTTCACCAACACGCCCGCCAGCTGGCGGCGTTCTATCCACAAAACCCTGCCTTTGCTGCTTTTCGCGTTGGCCGGATTTCTGACCGGATCACCGGTGTTTCTCGTCGCCGGTCTTTTCCTGTCGGCGCTTGGGGATTTTGGTCTGTCACGAGACGGGGAAAGTGCGTTTCTCTATGGGCTTTCCGCCTTTGCGCTTGCCCATGTGCTTTATATTATTCACTTTTTAGCATTGGCTCAGATGCCACTTTGGGATGTGTTCAGCATCGCCCCAATTCCCGCCATTGCTCTTCTGGCCCTACTGGTGTCGACCGAAATCTGGCTCGCGCCGCATACTGGCCCATTGGGCTGGCCGGTGCGTATCTATGTTCTGGTCATCGGTGCGATGGGCCTCTCGGCACTGCTCCTGCCGTTCGGGATCAGCACCATGGGGGCCGCTCTTTTCATCCTGTCCGATCTGATCTTGGCAATTGAGCTCTTTCGAATGCGCGAAGATCATCCGTCAAAACTGCTCGCGGGATATTTGATCTGGGGGTTTTATATCGCGGGGCAGGCGATGATCCTGATGGGCGGGATCACGATCTGACGCCACGTCGATTGCACCTGACCTATTTGCGCCCCCCTCTTTCAAAAACGCGAGAACTGGCTTAGGTGAGGGAAAGCAACCGGAGGCAGTCATGGCGTTTTTCTCAAAGCTCAAGGATCGTTTGTTCAAATCCTCTTCCAAGCTCGAAGAAGGGCTTGAGGCGATTGTGGATGAAGGCGGCGAAGAAGAGCAGGTTGAGGCCCCGGTGGAAGAGGTCGCCGCCCAGCCGGACGCAGCGATTGAAACGGTGCCTGAGGCAAAGCCTGACGTCGTACCAGAGCAAGCTGAGGAGCCAGCTCCCACAACCGCAACAGGCCCTGAAACTGCTCCAGAACCCGAGGTTGCGCCAGCTGCGCCAAACCCGGTTTCCAATCAAGAACCTGTCGAAGAGGCACCCGAAAAACCTGTGACCAAACCAAGCCTGATCGGTCGGATGCTCGGGCGCACTTCACCGGTCACCGTTACCCGTCGCACGGTTGATGACGACATGTTGGAAGATCTCGAAGATCTCATGATCACTTCGGATATGGGGGTTGATACCGCAATGCGCGTGACCGCCAATATCTCGGCGTCGCATTTTGGCAAGAAACTTTCGGTGGATGAAATCAAATCTGTTCTGGCGAGCGAAGTCTCCCGGATCATGGAACCGGTTGCCGTGCCCCTGCCGATCTATCCCAAACGCCCGCAAGTGGTGCTTGTGGTCGGCGTGAATGGCGCTGGTAAAACCACCACCATCGGAAAGCTGGCCAGCCAGTTCACAGCCGCTGGCAAGAAAGTGGTGATCGCCGCAGGTGACACGTTCCGCGCCGCAGCCGTTGAACAGCTCCAGATCTGGGGCGAGCGCGCCGGTGTGCCGGTTCTGACCGCGCCAGAAGGGTCTGATCCCGCGTCTCTTGCCTTTGATGCCATGACCAAAGCTGAGGCGGACGGCGCCGACCTTCTGATGATCGACACGGCAGGGCGGCTGCAAAATCGCGCGGACCTGATGGAAGAACTCGCCAAGATTGTGCGTGTGATCAAGAAAAAGGATGACACTGCGCCGCATAACACTTTGCTGGTGCTCGATGCGACCACCGGCCAGAACGCCCTTTCACAAGTCGAGACCTTCCAAAAACTCGCCGACGTGTCCGGCCTTGTCATGACCAAACTGGACGGCACGGCCAAAGGCGGTGTGCTGGTCGCGCTGGCAGACAAATTTGCCCTTCCGATCCACGCCATTGGTGTGGGTGAGCAGATCGACGATCTTGCGCCCTTTGACCCGGAAGATTTCGCCAAAGCCCTGATCGGCATTCGGTCTTAATCTTCTTCTGACCGAAAATATCCCGGGGGTTTGGGGGCAGCGCCCTCATGAAAGAATATGAGCAATTGGCTGATCTCTCTTGAAGGCACCCCCGCCGGGCATCACCTTGCCCTCGGCCTCGCGCTCATGGCCGCTTTTCTGCATGCCCTGTTTGGCGCGCTTCAGAAAGGGCGACACGATCCGTGGCTCTCACGCGGCGCCATCGACCTTTCCTACGGGCTGATTGCCGCGCCCTTCGCACTTTTTGTCGTGCCGTGGCCGGAACCCCATATGTGGCCTATCTTTGCCGTCGTCTGGGTGATCCACGTGGGTTATAAGCTCGCGCAGAGCTACACGTACGTGCTGGGCTCCTATACCGTGGTCTATCCGGTTGTGCGGGGCACCGGGCCGCTTTTTACTGTGATTGGTGCCGGGTTTGTGTTCGGTGAAACATATACTTGGGTGCAGTGGCTAGGGGTATTTGCGCTCCTGGGTGGGATCTATGCGTTGGGTTGGTACAACCTTCGCCATTGGCAGATGGGGCGCGAAATGCTCAAGCCCGCACTGGCTATGGCCGTGCTTACGGGGCTTTTTGTCGCCGCCTATACCACGCTTGACGCCTACGGGATTCGTGCCACTGCCGATCCGTTCACCTTCCTCGCATGGTTCTTTTTCATCGATGGGTTCTTTATGCCGGTGATTGCAGGTATTCGATGGTGGAACATGCCCGCTCGCCCGGCGCTTGGCCCCCTGATGGGGCGGGGGGTGTTGGGGGCGTTCATTGCCTATGCCAGTTTCGGATCAATCATGCTTGCCACCCGATTGGACAGCGTGGGAGAAGCGGCAGTGCTACGCGAAACCTCCACCGTCTTTGCCGCTCTGATCGGCTGGGTCGTGCTGAAGGAGCGGGTCGGCCCGCGTCGACTTGCGATGATGGCATTGATCGCGGCGGGTGCTGTGTTGGTGGAGATGGGCGGATGAGCCATTCACGGGAAATTTCCTGACACGCCCTTGCCTTTACTCCTCTTGCCCCTCACATTCCGACCAACCAGAAGCAGAACGTGACGCTCATGACTGATCAAACCAAGCCCGAAAAACCTGTGAACCCTACAGTGAAAGCCGTGTTGGAATACGGGCCGATTGTGCTGTTTTTCGCGGCCTATACCCTTCTCAAAGACCGCAGCTTTCTTGTGGCGGGCACCGAGTATTCGGGCTTTGTCGCCGTGACCGCGCTCTTCATCCCAGTTCTGGTCGTAGCCACGCTTGGCATGTGGAAGCTCACGGGTCATCTGTCGAAAATGCAGATCGTGACGTTGGGGCTGGTGGTGGTTTTCGGTGGTATGTCGATTTGGTTTAATGACGAACGGTTCTTCAAGATGAAGCCGACCATCATTTACCTGCTCTTCGCCGGTGTCCTTGGCTTTGGCCTGATGCGCGGGCAGAGTTATCTGGAAAGCGTACTGGATTCCGCGCTGCCACTTGAGCGCGAGGGATGGATGATCCTGACCAAGCGCCTCGCGCTGTTCTTCCTAGCTTTGGCGATTGCCAATGAGGTGATCTGGCGCATGATGTCCACCGATGCATGGGTCAATTTCAAGACCTTCGGCCTGCCCCTTGGAACCATCGCATTTTTCATGGTGCAAAGTGGATTGTTCAAGCGTTACGGCACCAGCGAAGAAGACGCGGACACCTGAGACGCTCGCTTCTCATTCCCAAGCATCCCCTTGACGCAATATGTGTCAGACGCTAGGGAAGCACCGTGGCGATTTGTTCACCGGATTGCGGGCCACGTTAAATAATTCTGCTAAAGAGGTCTGGGAATGATGGCGGATGCCGTGTTCAGCCCCCGACGCTCATAAGCGGTGGGGGCTTTATTGTGTGAAAGGAGCACGCGATGACAAAATGGGGAAAACGCACCGAGGCCGTGCATGGCGGCACCCGTCGCAGCCAGTATAACGAGGTTAGCGAAGCGATATTCATGACCCAGGCCTTCGTCTATGAAACAGCCGAAGCCGCCGAAGCACGCTTTATCGAAAGCGGCGCTGATGAGTTCATTTATGCCCGCTACGGCAACCCCACCAACCGCATGTTTGAAGACCGGATTGCGGCGATCGAAGGCACTGAAGACGCCTTTGCCTGCACGTCCGGCATGGCCGCGGTGAACGGTGCGCTGATGGCGCTGACCAAGGCGGGCGATCATGTGGTTTCGTCGCGTGCGTTGTTTGGCTCCTGCCTCTATGTGCTAGAAGATGTTCTGGGCCGCTTTGGCGTGGAAATCACTTTGGTCGATGGCACCGACAATGCGGATTGGGAGGCAGCGATCCGCCCGGACACCAAAGTGGTGTTCCTTGAGGCTATTTCCAACCCGACTTTGGAAGTGATTGATCTGGCCCATGTGATCAAGCTGGCTCATGCCAATGGTGCTTTGGTGGTGGTCGATAACGCCATGCCAACCCCGGTCTTTTCCTATGCGGCCAAGCTGGGCGCGGATCTTGTGGTTTATTCCACCACAAAACATGTGGACGGGCAGGGGCGGATGCTGGGCGGAGCTATTTGCGGCTCGCGCGAGCTGATCCGCGGTCCGATTGAAACCTATGTCAAACACACCGGCGGCGCGATCAATCCATTCGCCGCATGGACCCATCTGAAAGCCCTGGAAACGCTGGATTTACGCGTGCGTGCGCAGGCGGATGCAGCCATGAAGGTGGCCGAGGCATTTGCGGATCATCCCAAGCTGGCGCGGATGAGCTATCCGCAGCACCCCTCGCACCCACAGCACGCCATTGCGATGGAGCAAGCCCCCTCGGGCGGCACGGTGCTGGCGATTGAGGTGAGCGGCGGCAAGGAGGCGTGCTTCCGTTTCCTCAATGCATTGGAAATCTTCACCATCTCCAACAACTTCGCCGATGCCAAATCCATTGCCACCCACCCGGCCACCACAACCCATCAGCGTTTGCCGCAAGAGCAGAAGGATATGTTGGGCATTTCCGATGGGCTGGTGCGCCTGTCCATCGGTCTTGAGGATGTGGATGACCTGATTGCCGACCTGGAACGTGGCTTAAACGCAGTCTGATTTGTCGCATCTTGTGCAACCGGATTGGTGTTTATCTGCCAGAACGGTTAGACTTAAGCGTGCGACAGATGCGGGAGGCCGCGATGAACCAGATGAAACGCGGAACAGAAAATAAAGTGGATAAGGCAAGCGCCGAAGAGGCGCTGGCCACGTTGCGTGCGTGGGCAGAGGCTGCTGACCCGGTAGAGGTCGCGGCACTTGATCCCTCAATTGCACGCTTGTTGCCGGGTGGAGAGGTTTCGAACTATCCGGCTCTTTCCCGTCACTACCCGTCCGATTTTGCCCCCGATGCCGATTACAAGGCGTCGATGCCGGATCTTCAAAATGGTCCAGCCAGCCTGATCCAGGGGGCCAAACGCCATATTCAGCATGTCGGGATCTCGAACTTCCGCCTGCCTCTGCGCTATCACACTCGTGATGGGTCGGATGTGACGCTGGAAACTTCGGTCACTGGCACGGTCAGCCTGGAGGCAGGCAAAAAGGGCATCAACATGTCGCGCATCATGCGCAGCTTTTACCAGCATGCCGAAAAGACCTTTAGTTTTGAGGTGATCGAACACGCGCTGGATGATTACAAAGCGGATCTTGAAAGCTTGGATGCGCGCATTGAAATGCGGTTTTCCTACCCCGCGAAGGTGGAAAGCCTGCGTTCGGGCCTAGTGGGCTATCAATTTTACGACATTGCGCTGGAATTGTTTGAGCATCACGGCAAGCGCCGCAAGTTCATGCATCTTGACTATGTCTATAGCTCAACATGCCCCTGTTCGCTTGAACTCAGTGAGCATGCCCGCCAGTTCCGAGGTCAGCTTGCCACCCCGCATTCGCAGCGCTCTGTTGCGCGAATCTCGGTCGAGAAGATCCATCAGCCGGGCAATACGCTGTGGTTTGAAGACCTGATCGATATGTGCCGCATTGCAGTGCCGACAGAAACTCAGGTGATGGTGAAACGTGAGGATGAACAGGCATTTGCTGAGTTGAACGCTGCCAATCCGATCTTCGTCGAGGATGCCACCCGGCTCTTCTGTGAGCAGCTGCAACAGGATTCCCGGATCGGAGATTTCCGCGTGGTCGCCAGCCATCAGGAAAGCCTGCACAGCCATGATGCCGTGTCGATCCTGACCGAAGGCGAGACTTTTGAGGCGCAGTCGCTGGATCCCAAGCTATTCTCGACCCTGTTCCACGTGGGCTAATCACATTCAACGCGGTTTGAATTGGGAAGTGTCGTGCTTTGTGACCTGATGGTCAGGAGTGGGCGCGGCCATTCTTTTCCAATGGTTTGCATGAGGATACAAGGTGTTCCATCTTGACACCCGCCCCTTGCAAGGCCAACCCTGCGCCCATGTTTGACTTGCGCCCAGTGGCTTATGTGACCGGCATGCTCTTGCTTGCCCTTGGCATATCGATGCTGATCCCTATGGGGATCGACTTGGTATATGGCTCCGAGGACTGGCTGGTATTTCTGGAAAGTTCGGTCCTAACCACGCTTGTTGGCGGATCATTGGCCCTGGCGACCGCCAATGGGGTCGGGCGCGGGCTGTCGATCCAGCAGACTTTTTTGCTGACCACCGGCGTGTGGCTGGCACTGCCTTTGTTCGGCGCGCTTCCATTCATGTTGTCGGATTTGGATACCCGGCCCGTGGATGCGTTTTTTGAGGCGATGTCCGGGCTAACCACCACAGGGGCCACAGTGTTTTCCGGGCTGGAAGAATTGCCCAAGGGCATTCTTTTCTGGCGCGGCCTGCTGCAATGGTTCGGTGGGATCGGAATCATTGTTGTCGCCATGGTGTTCCTGCCCGAGCTTCGCGTGGGTGGGATGCAGATTTTCCGCTCAGAAGGATTTGATACCTTTGGAAAAATTCTCCCACGCGCCACTGAAATCTCATCGCGGATTTCGGTTATTTATTTTTCGCTCACCGCCCTGTGTGCGACCTCTTATTACGCGATGGGGATGAATGCATTTGATGCGGCGACTCATGCGATGACCACCATCGCCACGGGCGGTTTTGCCAATTATGACCATTCGTTTGGGGCGTTCGGGGCCGGGGTGGAATATGTTGCCGTTGTCTTCATGCTGGCTGCGGCACTGCCATTTGTGCGTTATGTACAGATCCTTTCGGGCACTGTGCAACCGCTGCTGCGTGATCCGCAGATCCGGGCGTTTTTTGGAACGCTTGTTGTTTTGGTCGCGTGCATGGCGGGTTGGCGACTGATCTCTGCGGGTGGCGGAGATGAAGAGATGGTGCGTAAAACCTTGTTCAATGTGACGTCGATCCTGACCGGCACCGGATATGCGTCCCAGGACTACATGGGATGGGGTGGGTTTCCCGTGGTTGCGTTTTTCTTCATTGGGCTCATTGGAGGCTGCGCTGGTTCAACGGCCTGTTCCGTGAAGATTTTCCGGTATCAGCTGCTGTTTTCTTCGATCAAAGCCCAGATCCAGTCAATCCACTCTCCGCATGGGATTTTTTCACCCCGCTATTCGGGAAAGCGTGTGGATGAAGACGTGCTGTCTTCGGTGATGAGCTTTTTTGTATTTTTTGTGGTGACGCTGGGGATTGTGGCCGTTCTGTTGGGACTCACCGGGCTGGATTTCATCACTTCAGTATCGGGTGCGGCGACTGCGGTGGCGAATGTTGGCCCCGGACTTGGCAGTGAAATCGGTCCAGCAGGCAACTTTGCAGGCCTCAATGACATGGCAAAATGGGTGCTGTCAGCGACGATGCTGATTGGACGGCTGGAACTGCTGGCGGTGTTTGTGCTCTTTACACCTCAATTTTGGAAAGGCTGAGGGGATAAAATCCTGTCAGGCCTGCAAAATGAAAAGGGCTGACCCACCAAGGAAGTGGGTCAGCGCCGGTTCAGCTTCCATCGTTTCCTGATCAGTTCCAGCAGCTCACCAGAACCGTCATATCCGCAGCCAATGTGCTTATGTCCACGGGATCCATCGACGCAAGAGCATCTGTGGCTGTCGGGGTTACGCCATTTGACGCGAGAAATTCTGCAGTGGAGCCCGCGTCACGCGCAAAATTCACATCGTCGGGCAGGCTGCGACCGGTATCTTCCGTGCGAGGAAGCAACATCCCGATCACTGCGCCGCCCGCATCCAGAACCGGTCCGCCAGCGTCGCCGGGAAGGGTATTCACCGCAAGGCGGCTCAGATCAGTCTGGCCTTGAAGGCCCGCGATGTCGGACAGGGTGCCGAATGTCATGCTGGGGCTGCCCAGTCGACCTTCATAGGAATACCCGGACACTGCAATGTCGCTCCCCAAGCGCGGGTTTGTCGTCAGGAAAGACGCCACGACACGCGGTGCTTGTAAGCTGACGGGCTTCAAAAGTGCCAGCCCCAGAGCATCATCCCGTGCAATCAGTTCAGCGTCCTGTTCTTCGCTGATCGAGATCCGAGAGCAATTGGCCACCGCATCTGCGGATGTCAGGACCATTCCCTTGTCGTCCACGAAAAAGCCTGAACGTGACACCATTGGGCGCCGGATATCCAATCCGGACATAAGATCAATATCCTGCACGGCCGCATCAAGTCCGGCATTGTCTGCCAAGGCATTTGATCCAAGGGAACGGAAGCTGTTTTGCATCTCGTTCAGCACGAGATTGCGGCGCTTGTCGTCCCCTTTCGGCCAGACAAGGGTAAAGCCCTTGACGGTACCATCCACCAGCCGTGCATAGGTGTGAGAGATAATGTCGGAGTTTTCCCCGGTCAGGGTGAATTCCTTGTCCTTACGCTTGCGCGGCCCATTTTCGGGCACGATCTCAAGGGTTTGCAGGATGTCATAGAGGCCAAATAACGTGTCCTGATTTCCAGTCTGGCTGATCAGTATGACCTTTGCCGGACTGTTGTCTTTGGTCTTGAAATGGGCAAAGGGGGCTTCGTAGCGGTCAAACTCTACCATTGCGCCGGGCAGGTTGATTGCGATGCCAGCATCCTGATCTTCATGTGCCGCCATTCCGATACTGTCGAGAACCGCAGTGCGTTCCGCAATAACAGCGACACGTTGCTTGCTGGTCAAAACGCCGGTGGGTTCAAACCCACGCGCTTCTTGCCATGCAGACATTGACGCCCGTGTGCCGCGCCCAAAAGCGCCATCGATGCCAGAGTTGTAAAAGCCCGCAAATTGTAGCGCGCGCTGCAGCTCCATCCGTTCTTCGCGGGTCAAAAGACGCTCGCTGGCTTGCGCCTCACGCTTGGTCTCATCTGGCAGGGTGACTGGCAGAACCGGAGCCGTTGTTTCGGTGGCCGGATTGGTTTCAGGCAGTGGCGTGATCACAATAGGCGCCTGTGTTTGTGTCGCGGCTCCGATCGGCCAGAATTGCTGGCGCAGATCGCGGGAGCGAACAAGGAAACTGTCTTGCGGGATCACCCCCTGCGCGCGCAGGGTGCGCAGCTGGATGTCCGCAGCGGCTTGGGTGTAAGGACCCAGCACAACGGCATACCATCTTCCGCCCACGCGAAAGCCGTTTACCCCATCAATCCGCGACGCATAGTCCCGCACACGCTCTTCAGCTTCGCGCAGTGACGGTCGGGCTTCGACCTGGATCCAGATGGCATTCTGTGTCTGTGCGGTTTGGGCAAAGGTGGCCTGAGGGATCAGGGACAATGAAGTCAATGCGGTGGCGCTGGCAATCATGGCAGAAGTGAAAAGTGTTTTCATGGATCCTCGTGACCTTGGGCCGTCAATGGGTAAAGTTTTTGATACTGGTTGAGGCTAGTAACACAACCCGCACCCGAAAGGTCAATAACCCGGATGCAATGATTGACCCTTTGTGACCCAATGCCTATTGAGGGCCAAGTTGAATTGATCGGACAGGCGACGGATATGGGCCAAAGTGACACGCGACCGCAGAGCTTTCAGGAAATCATCCTGAGGCTCCAGAATTACTGGGCCGAAAAGGGCTGTGCGGTGTTGCAACCTTATGACATGGAAGTGGGCGCTGGCACCTTCCACCCGGCCACGACATTGCGGTCACTGGGCTCGAAACCATGGGCGGCCGCCTATGTTCAGCCTTCGCGCCGTCCCACTGATGGGCGTTACGGGGAAAACCCGAACCGTTTGCAGCACTATTACCAGTATCAGGTGCTGATCAAACCCAGCCCGCCCAATTTGCAAGAACTCTATCTCGGCTCGCTTGAAGCCATCGGCATCGATATGGAGCTGCATGACATCCGCTTTGTCGAAGATGACTGGGAAAGCCCCACACTGGGCGCCTGGGGTCTGGGCTGGGAGGTCTGGTGCGATGGGATGGAAGTCAGCCAGTTCACCTACTTCCAGCAGGTGGGCGGCCATGACTGTAAACCGGTTTCGGGTGAGCTGACCTATGGTCTGGAGCGCCTCGCCATGTATGTGCTGGGCGTTGATCACGTAATGGACATGCCGTTCAACGCGCCGGATGCGATGATCCCGCTGAGTTATGGCGACGTGTTCAAGCAGACCGAAGAGGAATATGCCCGCTGGAACTTTGACGTGGCCAACACGGATGTGCTCTTGAAGCAATTCGAGGAAGCCGAAGACGAGTGTCAGAAAATCCTCGATCTGGAACATGTCGACCCGAAGACCGGCAAACGCATTGTCATGGCCCATCCGGCCTATGACCAATGCATCAAAGCCTCTCACCTCTTTAATCTACTGGACGCGCGCGGGGTGATTTCGGTTACCGAGCGTCAGGCCTACATCGGTCGTGTTCGTGCGCTGGCGAAACTCTGTGCGGATGCCTTTGTGCAAACCGGCGCAGGTGGTTTTGTTGCGGAAGAAGCATAAATTCACACCTCCATCGGGGCCAATGGCAGTAAAACATGAGCGGAAAACTCCTAGTTATCATGATCGTCGCATCCTCTCTCATATTCGGGGCCGTGGTGTATTACACCCAGCTTTACGCATACTATGAACCGGTTTCGGCCGACACAGAACTGCGCCTGACCAATGTGGTGACCGGCGAACCAGAGGCCGTGATCTATGACCAGTTCGAAGGGATCGACAGCGAAAGCTCGCCCCTCCGGTTTCGCGGCTGTTTCAGCACCACCATGTCGCTGGCCATGTTGACCGAAACCTTCGAGATTTATGAGCATGCGACGCCGCTGGTTGCCCCTGATTGGCTAGAGTGTTTTGATGCCCAGGCAATTGGTTACGCGCTGGAAGATGGCGATGCCATCGCCTTTCTTGGCGAAAAGAATATCAAGGACGGGGTCGACCGTGTGGTCGCCGTCTTTCCCGATGGCCGGGGTTATGCCTGGCATCAATTGAACGAAAAATACGATGAATAGAACGGCGGAACCCCTATGCCCGACCTGCTGATTGAACTCTTCTCCGAAGAAATCCCGGCCCGGATGCAAACCCGCGCCTCTGAGGATCTGAAGAAACTCGTGACTGATGGTCTGGTCGAGGCTGGCCTGACCTATGCCGGTGCTCATGCGCTCTCGACCCCGCGTCGCCTGACGCTGGCAATCGACGGTTTGCTGGCGCAGTCGCCTGACACGCGCGAAGAACGCAAAGGCCCCAAGGTGGGCGCACCAGACAAAGCGATTGAAGGCTTTCTGCGTGGGGCTGGCGTGACCCGCGATCAGCTCGAGGAACGCGAAACTCCCAAAGGTCCGGTCTATTTCGCCACGATTGAAAACAAAGGTCGCCCGGCGACTGAGATCATCGCCGAAGTGCTGGAAAAAACCATCCGCAATTTCCCGTGGCCGAAATCCATGCGTTGGGGATCTGGTGCGTTGAAATGGGTGCGCCCGTTGCATTCGATCCTGTGCATTCTCACCGACGAGGCAGGCACCGAAGTGGTGCCGCTCGACGTGGACGGCATTGCGGCAGGTGACAGCACCGAAGGCCACCGTTTCATGGCGCCCGGCCGGTTCTCTGTCACTTCGTTTGAGGATTATGAGGCCAAGTTGAAGGCCGCCAAAGTGGTCCTGAACCCGCAAGACCGCGCCGCTCATATCTGGGAAGACGCCAAGAACGCCGCGTTTGCCCAGGGAATGGAAATCGTTGAAGATCAGGGGCTTCTGCGCGAAGTGGCTGGCCTTGTGGAGTGGCCCGTCGTGCTGATGGGTGACATTGCTGAGGATTTTATCACGCTGCCGCCTGAAGTGCTGCAAACCTCGATGCGCGAACACCAGAAGTTCTTCTCGGTAAAAAACCCGAAAACCGATCGGATTGAGAAATTCATCACCGTTGCAAACCGCGAAACTGCGGATAATGGCGCGACGATCTTGGCGGGCAACCAGAAGGTGCTGTTTGCCCGACTGGCCGATGCCAAGTTCTTCTGGGAAAACGACATTCGCGAAGCTGAGGCTGGTGGTCAGAAATGGATCGATAGCCTGACCAACGTGACATTCCACAACAAGCTGGGCACCCAGGCCGCACGGATCGACCGTATTGCCGCTCTTGCCCGTGCAATTGCTCCGACCATCGGGGCTGATGCCGATCTGTCCGAACGTGCCGCCCGTTGGGCGAAAGCGGATCTCAGTTCCGAAATGGTCTATGAATTCCCGGAACTTCAGGGGCTCATGGGCAAGTACTATGCTGCTCCTGCGGGGCATCCGGTTGAAGTTGCCAATGCCGCGACCGAGCATTACTCGCCGCTTGGCCCATCGGATGACGTGCCCTCTGCGCCCACGTCGATCGCCGTTGCGCTGGCCGACAAACTCGACACGCTGACCGGCTTTTGGGCCATCGACGAAAAACCCACCGGGTCGAAAGACCCGTTTGCGCTTCGCCGTGCAGCCCTAGGTGTGATCCGACTGGTTCTGGAAAACGGGCTGCGGGTAAACCTTGATAAGCTCTTTGACGCCCAGCTTCTGCGCCATGGGATTGCGCTCGAAGATGATAGCGCGCAGAGAACAGCGCTCATGGCTGATCTTGATGGTGAAATCGCGAGCCATGGTGTCTTTGGCGCAGCGTTCCGTACTATTTTGGATCACTTTGACGGGGATCTGACCAAACATCTGGAAGAAGTGAAAGCGGCCCTGCCGGACACGTCCGACAATCTGCTGGCCTTCTTCCATGATCGCTTGAAGGTTTATCTGCGCGATCAGGGCATCCGCCATGATGTGATCGATGCCTGTCTTGCCATGCCGGGTAATGACGACCTCGCTCTGCTGGTCAATCGGGCCACAGCCCTTTCGGCATTTCTCAAAACTGATGACGGTGAGAATCTGCTACAGGGCTTCAAACGCGCCAACAACATCCTTGCTCAAGCTGAGGAAAAGGATGGGGTGGAATACTCCTACGGTGCCGACGTGAAATTCGCAGAGGACGACGCCGAAAAAGCGCTGTTTGCTGCACTCGATACCGCCGAGGCTGCGATCAATCCCGCCATGGAGGGTGAGGATTTTGCAGCTGCCATGACAGCTATGGCCAGCCTGCGCGCGCCGATTGATGCTTTCTTTGAAGCGGTGCAGATCAACACTGAAAATGAGATCATTCGGCGCAACCGCCTCAACCTCCTGTCGCGTATCCGGCAGATCTGTTTGTCTGTTGCTGATCTGAACAAGGTCGAAGGATAATCAGAAGAGGGCGCCGCAAAAATCCGGCGCCCTTTTTTCTTGCCAAAAATACCTCGGGGTGAGGCCGCAGGCCGAGGGGCAGCGCCCCTTTCCCCTTTTCCGTACCCGCGCCCCTTGCCTGATCCGTCGCCCTTGCTATGCTTGCAAAAACCCTAGTGCTGCGGTGCAGAAACATGAGCGATCTCGGATTTACGGAAATTACCCCTTCCGCCCCCATTTATACGTCTGAACACGGCGGACGGGCGAAGTGCCTTCAACGCCTCATCCGACTTGAGATGCCGGTGCCTCTCACCGTGGCATTATCATTTGATGCTGTTCACGGCGTATCGGCAGGTGATTTGCCCGACCTCGATGCATTGCTGACCTTGTTCGGGCCTGATCCGCTGTTGTCGGTGCGCCCGTCCTCGGAGGATCCAGATTGGGGTGGGCCTGGTGCAATTCTCAATATCGGTATGAATGACAATGTTCATGCAAAATTGGTTGAATCGCATGGTGAGTTGGCTGCCAACGCCCTGTATTTGCGCTTTATCCAAGCCTATGCGGTTCATGTCGGTCGGCTTGACCCGGATGAATTCGACGAGTTTTCGGACCCCACGGCCGATACGCTTCAAGCAGCACTTGAGCTTTATGAAGAAGAAACCGACAGCTATTTTCCGCAAGATCCGAAAGAGCAGCTCACCGAGGTGCTCCGCTCTATGTCTCGTGCCTGGCAGGGCACAACCGCCCGCCTGCTCCGCGAGGCGAAAGGGGCACCGGCCGATGCCGGGCTGGGTCTGGTGGTGCAAAAGATGGCATTGGGGGTCGGGCGCGGCATTTGTGGGTCTGGCGTCATCCAGTTTGTAAATGGCAAAACCGGGCGCCGCGAGATCCGTGGTCGCTATATGTGCAAGAGCCAGGGGCGCGACGCGCTGACCGGCGAGGATGACCGGGATGTAATGTATCTGACGAAAGATACGCGCGGGCGGTCGATCGAAGACGTGCTTCCCGACATGTTTCAGGCGCTTTTGGACTATGGTGATTTGTGCCGCACGCGTTTGCGCGAAGAGATGGAGGTGGAGTTCACCATCGACAATGAACATCTCTATATTCTCGACGCGGTTCGCGTGGCCCGCAGCGAGCGGGCAAATGTGCGCATTGCTGTCAATCTTGCGAAAGATGAAATCATCACCCGTGAAGAGGCCGTCATGCGCATCCCGCCGCGCGCTCTGGCTGAGCTTTTGCACAGCCAGGTTGATCCGCAAGGCACGCGCGATGTGATTGCCTCCGGGATTGGAGCCAGCCCCGGCGCGGCGACCGGCAAGATCGTTTTCTCTGCGCGATCGGCGCAAGCCATGGCGGCACAAGGCGAGGACTGTATTCTGGTGCGTCGTGAAACCAGCCCCGAAGATATTCGCGGGATGCACGCAGCCAAGGGCATCCTGACCATACGTGGCGGCATAACCAGCCACGCGGCGGTTATCGCCCGAGGCCTTGGGCTTCCGTGTGTTGTTGGCGCCAGCAATATATCGCTCGAGAAAAAGGAGAAAAAGCTCATCGCAGAAGACGGGCGCGTTTTGGGTGAAGGGGATGTGATCACCATTGATGGGGCAGAGGGAGAAGCCCTGATGGGCGCTGTTGAGATGCTCCCACCTGAATTGGGTGAAGGCTTCCAGACTTTGATGTCTTGGGCGGACGAAGTGCGTGACATTGGTGTTCGGGCCAATGCCGATACGCCACCAGATGCCCGCAACGCCCGGATGTTCTCGGCAGAAGGGATCGGCCTGTGCCGGACAGAGCACATGTTCTTTGATGACGACCGGCTCTTGGCTATGCGCGAGATGATTTTTGCCGACCAGCCTGAAGACCGCCGCGCGGCGCTGGATCGCCTGCTGCCGATGCAGCGTGATGACTTCACAGAGCTGTTTGAAATCATGCAGGGCTTGCCGGTTTGCATTCGACTATTTGACCCGCCGCTGCATGAGTTTCTGCCTCATGGGCGTGAAGGCATTCGCGAACTGGCCGAAGCGCTGGATCTGGGCATGTCGGATGTTGAACATCGTGTCGCAGGCCTACGCGAATTCAACCCGATGCTGGGGATGCGCGGCGTGCGCCTTGGCGTGACGGTGCCCGAGATTTACGACATGCAAGCCCGCGCCATTTTCGAAGCCACACTGGATGCGTCGAAATCCGGTGAACCCATTGTGCCAGAAATCATGATCCCGCTGGTTTCAGCAAAGCGTGAAGTTGAAATCGTCAAAGCCCGAATTGACGCGGTCGCGGCCGCAGTCAAGATCGAGCGCGGGGAAGAGTTCACATATCGACTTGGTGTGATGGTGGAAACGCCCCGTGCAGCGCTTCGCGCTGGCGAAATTGCGCAACACGCACATTTCCTATCTTTCGGCACAAATGACCTCACCCAGATGACCTATGGTCTGTCGCGCGATGATGCCGGGCGGTTCATGGGCGAATATGTCAATCAGGGTGTCTATGAAGAAGACCCATTCCATGTGCTTGACACAGATGGGGTCGGTGAACTTCTCGAAATCGGTGCCAGTCGAGGCCGGGAAGAAGACCCTGATCTGTCCCTCTCGATTTGTGGTGAACACGGCGGAAACCCCGAATCAATCCGCTTCTGTCGGGACGCTGGTTTCACATATGTCTCCTGTTCTCCCTTCCGGGTGCCTGTTGCCCGGCTTGCTGCGGCGCAATTGGCGGTGGCGGAAAAACTAGCGGAACAGGGTTGATCTCCCCACCATATGTTGCGGTGCAGCATCAGTTTGCTCTTTTTCTGCAATGGTTTAGGGGGGGGTGCGACATGGCTACACTGGACTCAATGGGTTTTTTCCCGTAAATCGCCCGGTCAACTGGCCTGCGTTTGCAGGATTTGGAGTGGGCGACATGCTGAAGATGACTGTGAAACACCTGCTGCGCGCAGCAGCGATTGGTGCTGTGCTGGGGATGGCCCCGGTTCAGTCCGTGGCAGATGTAGAGGGTGCCGAGGACCCGATGACATCGTTCTTCACCAAACTCTTTCACAAGCAAACCGCTTCCGCAACTGTTGTGCCGCGTGATCAGATGGAACGACTGGCAAGCCTGCCGAAGAGGGAGAGCACCCCTGCCATCACCTATGACAAGGCCTGGCTGAAAGCCCAACCCAAGGCAAAGGGCGGTAAAGCGTGGCAATGTCTGACCGAAGCGCTTTATTTCGAAGCGCGTGGCGAAAGCCTGAAAGGTCAGTTCGCCGTGGCCGAGGTGATCCTGAACAGGGTCGATCATGCGCGTTTTCCGAACACGGTTTGTGGCGTGGTCAACCAAGGTACGGGTAAGAAATACCAATGCCAATTCACCTACACCTGTGACGGTCATCCCGAAGTGGTTCATGAGCCGCGCGCTTGGGAAAATGTGAGCAAGGTGGCCGCTGCCATGCTGAATGGTGCCAAACGTGAACTGACCCGTGGCTCGACCCACTATCACACGACTGCGGTGCATCCCAGCTGGGCCAAGCGGTTTGAGCATACAACCAAGATCGGTGTGCATCGCTTCTACAAGATGCCGGTTCGCGTTTCGTCCAACTGACTTCGGTCACATTGACACATCATTGCGTTTTCCTCGCGTGTCCCGTCGGAACCGGCTGGTCATTGCCTGTGCTTTTGGCGCAATAATGCGCGAAATGACCGTGCAGGACGGGGACCCATGACGACAGAAGACACCACCGCCTTTCAAGATCTTGAAGCTCGCGCCATTGCCATGGCAGGACCCAATCCGCCTGACCGGATCTCGGTCCGTGACCACACGGTCGAGGTTGAGATCGGTGCGTTTCAAGCAGAGCGCAATGTAACGCAACGGGTGCGGTTCAGCGTCGTGGTTGAGGTTGCCCCGAGCACCGGTGCCGACACCGATGATGTGGATGACATCCTTTCATATGATGCTGTGACCGAGGCAATCACCGCTGAACTGGAGGCGGAGCGGCTGAACCTGCTGGAAACCCTTGCCGAACGCATCGCCGACCGGATACTGAGCGAACCCCAGCCCCTGCGTGTTTTCGTACGGATCGAAAAGCTGGATCGTGGCCCGGGCAAATTGGGGGTGGAGATCGTGCGTAGCCGGGGATCGGATATGCTTGCTGGGGTGGAAAACACGCCCACACCCCTGATCATTCATCTGGGAAATGATGCGATTTCCTCGGAAAATCTATCGGAATTCCTTGATCGCTGTGCCGCGCATCAGGTGGCGGTGCTTTTATCTGTGGGGCAGGGGTCCACACCGGTGCCCCAAACCGGTGAAAGCGATACGCAACGGCGGGTGGACCTGTTGGCAATTGAACAGAACGCCTGTGCATTGGCCGCAAAAGATCCACGATTGAAAGTGGTTGCGACACGGACAGAATTGGATTGGGGGCTGAAAAACGGTCAGCTTTCAGTGTGGGCACCAACAAAGATGGTACTGGATGCCGTATCCGGGCCGAATGAGTTGGATCCACAGTCGCTCCTCACTTGGCTGTCGGGCGAAATCAACGCCGTTGACACCCGAATTATCAATCAGGGTGGAGATCTGGAGCAAAAACTGTGAAGACGCGGTATCACCCAATCCCCCGCCATGGATTTCCATTTTCCGGAGAGCCATTGGCCGGCAATGCAGACATTTGGTTTGACCATGTGGCAGAGCGCAACCGGTCGGGCAAATCCAAGTTGCGTCCTGTGTCAGACTGCCCTGAGGACGTCATCAATCGCCTGTCGTCCCGGCGTGCAGATGTTATTGGGCTGACACTCGACCGACCACGTATCATGGGTATTCTGAATGTCACGCCAGATAGCTTTTCGGATGGCGGCGACCTTGCGACTGTTGCCGCAGCAGTCGCGCGGGCTCAGGCGATGGGGGCAGATGCAGACATCCTCGATATCGGTGGTGAGAGCACGCGACCTGGGGCGGAAGAAGTTGATGTAAAAGAGGAAATACAGCGCACAGCCCCGGTGATCCGGGCCTTGCGTGATGCTGGTGTCACAACGCCAATCTCAATCGACACACGTAAATCAGCTGTGGCTGAGGCCGCGCTGGATGCGGGCGCAGATATGGTAAACGACGTGTCTGCCTTTCTCTTTGATCCCGATCTTGCCCAACTGGTTGCAGAGCGCGATGTACCGGTGTGCCTGATGCATGCCAAAGGGCGTCCAGAAACCATGCAGGATGATCCGCGTTATGACAATGTGCTGTTTGAGGTGATGGATCATCTCGAGGAACGGATTACATTTGCGGAAGAGGCAGGGATCCGCCGGTCACGCATTATCACCGACCCCGGCATTGGGTTTGGTAAGACTTTGCAGCACAATGTGACTTTGTTGCGCGCCCTTGCGCTGTTACATGATCTGGGACTTCCGGTTTTGCTTGGTGTGTCGCGCAAACGCTTCATAGGTACGTTGGCACGGGTTGAAGAGGCGCGGGACAGGATGCCCGGATCTGTTGCGGTGGCATTGGAAGGTGTCGTGCAAGGTGCCCACATTTTGCGGGTTCATGACGTGGCCGAAACGGCGCAAGCACTGCGATTGCAGAATGCATTATTGAAGAGGGACGAGGCGTGACAGAAAAACTCTTTGGAACGGACGGCGTGCGCGGTTTGGCCAACAGCTGGCCAATGACCGCTGAGATGGCGTTGAAACTTGGCGCCGCCGCTGGTCGCCACTTCCGCCGTGATGGATCCAATGGCCACCGTGTCGTGATTGGCAAGGACACGCGGCTGTCTGGTTACATGATCGAAAATGCCCTGACCGCCGGGCTGACCTCGACCGGGATGAATGTGCTTTTGCTCGGCCCGGTTCCCACACCTGCCGTTGGGCGTATGACCCATTCGATGCGGGCTGATCTGGGCATCATGATTTCTGCGTCTCACAACCCATTCCATGACAACGGCATCAAGTTCTTTGGCCCCGATGGTTTTAAGCTGTCCGACGAAGATGAGGCCGAAATCGAGCGGTTCGTCAGCAATGGTGTGGAACCCGTGCAGGCCCAGAATATCGGGCGGGCAAAGCGAGTTGATGAAGGGCGAATGCGCTATACGGAATATCTGAAAACCACTTTCCCAGCTCAGAAAGAGCTGAACGGTATCAAGGTTGTGGTCGATTGCGCCAATGGTGCTGCTTATCGCACGGCGCCTGATGCTCTTTGGGAGCTGGGGGCTGAGATCGTGACCGTAGGCGTCTCGCCGGACGGGACAAATATCAACAAGGGGTGCGGATCAACTGATACCGCTCTTGCCGCCAGAACTGTGTTGGAAACCGGAGCTGATCTTGGCATTTGTCTTGACGGGGATGCTGACAGGATCATGATCATCGACGAGAAAGGCCGGGTGGCCGACGGCGATCAGATCATGGCGATGTTTGCCAGCCATTGGGCCCGACAGGGCACGCTGAAGGGTGGGGCCCTGGTGGCCACTGTCATGTCGAACCTGGGATTGGAGCGGTTCCTGCGAAGTGAAGGCCTTGATTTAATCCGGACCAAAGTTGGGGATCGTCATGTGGTCGAAGCGATGCGTGCTGGCGGATACAATCTCGGCGGCGAGCAATCTGGGCACATTGTCATGTCTGACTATGCGACGACCGGAGATGGATTGCTTGCGGGTGTCCAGTTCCTTGCCGCAATGGTCGAGACCGGCCGCCCTGCGTCAGAACTCTGCCAGGTTTTCAGCACGGTTCCCCAGCTTCTGAAAAATGTTCGTTTCAATGCGGGACAAGCCCCATTGGACGCCGTTGGCGTCAAATCCGCGATTGCTGATGCGGAAGAAGTTCTGAATGGCAAAGGTCGCCTGTTGATCCGGAAATCCGGAACGGAACCGCTTATTCGCGTGATGGCGGAATGCGAAGACGAAGGATTGCTGACACAGGTGGTCGACGGGATTGTCGCCGAAGTTCAGGCCGCCGCGACCTGAAACGATCGAATATTCGATAAATGAAAGAGCGGCGCGGTAATCGCCGCTCTTTTGTCGTTCTATGTTGATGATGTCTTGGTGGCAGGTCTTCGGAACAAGCGAAACAAGGCTCCGAACTGGCTGATTGCCAAACCGATCAGGATCAGGATCATCGCCCAGACAAGGCTGGAAGGCAGGTCTTCACCCAACATGAGCGCGCCTAAAAAGATCGCCCAAAGTGGCACTTGGTAATTCACCAAGCTCAGGAAAGTAGGCCCAGCACGGCGCACCAAGATCACCAGAAGGATCTGCGCCAGTGCCGTGGGGAAGATCCCTAAGAGGATTACCGACAGCGTCGGCAGTGTTGATGGCAATTCGGTGGGCAGCCCTTCTTGCCAGATCGCCACAGGAAAGATCATTACCGTGGCAGCGACCAGAGTTGTGGCCGCAAAGGCGCGCCGGTCAACCTCTGGGCAAAGGCGAGCAACGATTGAGCCGATGGCGTAGCAGGTTGCCGCCGCCAGACAGACCAACCGCGCTGTGTTTTCCAACACTTCCCCGGTGCTTTTAAAGGCGGATGGGCCAATCAGCACCAACACGCCAGCGAAACCGATCAAAATACCGATCAGCCGACGCAGTGTGATGCGTTCTTCGGCGATCAGGAAATGGGCAAGTGCCAGAGTGATCAGGGGCATTGATGCCATCGACACCCCGGCAAACCCTGATGCTACATGCGCTTGTGCCCAACCCAACAGGAAAAACGGCACCGCATTGGAAAACGCCCCCATTGCAATCGCCGCGCCCCAAATGGTGAGACCGTTTGGGGCCGAAAGAGCAGGCATGCGCCGCCTGCTGGCTTTGGCAAAGATAACCAAGATTATCGCGCCCAATGCGATGCGGTAGGCCGCAATAGTCAACGGTCCAAACCCTTGAAGGGCCACGGAGACTCCCATGAAGCTTGCGCCGAACATGACGCCAAGTGTGGCTAGGATTAACCAATCGATGCGGGAGGGGTGTGTCATTTCGCGACAGTTGCACATCACCAGATCACGCGAAAGCGAATTCGTGCGGAGTGACCTGAGGTGGTGGCTATGTATAATGGCTGTAGGAGGTTGCCATGCTGCCACCCATCATAAAAACCGGCCGTGCCGATCTGCCCGCCGAGGAAGTGTTCGAATTTTTCACACTTGGGATTGGCGACTGGTGGCCTGTTGAAACCCATTCTGTTGCGGCAAATTCCGGAGCTCTCCCTTTAGAGGTGCATTTCGAAACGCAGCCAGAGGGCAGGATTTATGAGGTCCTTCCCGATGGTGGGCTTGCGCAATGGGGACAGGTTCTGATCTGGAATGCCCCGACCGAGGTGGTTTTCACTTGGCATCCAGGGCGTGACCCAAGTCAGGCAACGCGGATCGCCCTGCGTCTTGCTTCGGTGGCCGCGCACACGGAAATAGAACTCGCTCATGACGGTTGGGAGGCGCTGGGGCAGGAGGCGGACATCCAGCATTCTCAATATGATCCGGGCTGGGATTTTGTCTTTGGCGAATGCTTTCTTGGTAAGTTGGCATGAAAAAAGGCGCCCCTGATAGGACGCCTTTCGACCTCTGCAGATTTCTCCGCGTAATGTCTTAGTTCTTTTCCTGGTCAACCAGCTTGCCAGCCGAGATCCAAGGCATCATGTCGCGCAGTTTCTTACCAACAACCTCGATCTGGTGCTCGTCATTGTGACGGCGCGACGCTTTGATGGTCGGCTGACCAACAGCGTTTTCCAGCATGAAGTCACGCACGAATTTACCAGACTGGATGTCTTCCAGCGATTCTTTCATGGCTTTCTTGGTGGCTTCATAGGGCAGGATGCGCGGGCCGGTGACGTACTGGCCGTATTCTGCGGTGTTCGAGATCGAGTAATCCATGTTGGCGATGCCGCCTTCATAGATCAGGTCCACGATCAGCTTGGTTTCGTGCAGACACTCGAAATAAGCCATTTCCGGCGCGTAGCCAGCTTCGACCAGAGTTTCGAAACCGCAACGGATCAGCTCAACGATACCACCGCAGAGAACAGCTTGCTCACCGAACAGGTCGGTTTCGCATTCTTCGCGGAAGTTGGTTTCGATGATGCCCGAGCGGCCGCCACCGATGGCCGAGCAGTACGACAGGCCGATTTCCAGCGCTTTGCCGGTGGCGTCGGTGTCAACAGCCACGAGGCAGGGCACGCCGCCGCCTTTGACATATTCGCCGCGCACGGTGTGACCCGGGCCTTTCGGCGCCATCATGATCACGTCAACGCCTTCTTTCGGCTCGATCAGGCCGAAGTGAACGTTCAGGCCGTGGGCAAATGCAATTGCTGCGCCCGGCTTGATGTTGTCGTGGACGTATTTTTTGTAGGTCTCGGCCTGCAGTTCATCGGGCATGGTGAACATGATCACGTCACACCAGGCGGCGGCTTCGGCGATGCCCATAACGGTCAGGCCTTCTGCTTCGGCTTTCTTGGCCGAGGCCGAGCCTTCACGCAGAGCAACAACGAGGTTCTTGGCGCCAGAGTCGCGCAGGTTCAGCGCGTGGGCGTGGCCTTGCGAGCCATATCCCAGAATGGCCACTTTTTTGTCTTTGATCAGGTTGATGTCGCAATCGCGATCATAATAAACGCGCATGATTTTCCCTCGCGGTTCGTGTTGCGGTGTTCGTTTGAAGGGCATCATATGCAGTTGAGATGGGATTGCGAGGTGCAAAAAGCTGGTTTGTTCACAAATAATGTAGTTTATAATTCGCGAATTATGAAAAAAGTGGAGTAATCATGCTTGATGATCTCGATCGGCGCATATTGCGACAGTTACAGGCCGATCCAATGATGGCCGTGCCGGAATTGGCAGAGCGGCTGGGGCTGTCGTCGGCGCGTCTGGCGCGCCGGGTTGAGCGGATGCGAGATCGCAAAATCCTGCGTGGTCCTCGTGCCGTGATCAACTGGCCCGCTTTGGGGTATGCCGTTGAGGTCTCTTTGCGGGTGACTCTTGATAAGACGCAGCCTCGAGCCTTTGACGAGTTTATCGAAGCCGCGTGTGAAATATCCGAAGTAGTCGAGATCCAGACCTTCCTTGGCCGGGTGGATGTACGTCTTTCCGTGATTGCCCGGGATATGCCTCACTATCAGCTCATCTACCGAGATCAGATCCTCGCCCTTCCGCATATCGCCGATATTGAAGCGCTGATGCATGTGGCCCGGATCAAGAATGATGACAGTTTGCCGTTATGATGGACCTTGATGATATCGACCGCGCCTTGTTGCGTGCCCTGTCCGAAGATGCAACGCAGTCTGCAGGCGCCTTGGGGCGAGTTGTCGGCTTGTCACAACCAGCGACTTGGCGGCGAATTAAGCGACTGACTGATGCCGGGGTGTTGGCGGGGAGGCGTTTGGATCTGGATCGAGAGGCGCTCGGTTTTGGAGTGACAGTGTTTCTTGGCGTGAAGCTTGCCACCAAAGGGCGTGTCTCTCTTGAGGATTTTGAACGTGCGGTTTCGGCAATTCCTGAGGTGCAGACAGTTGAGCATGTGCTCGGTCTTTACGATTACCGAATTCGGGTGGTGGCGCGCGATCTGGCAGATTTTGAACGGGTTCTGCGGCGCCGCGTCATGACCTTGCCCGGGGTTGGAGATGTGGAGGCCAATGTTTTGTTGTCGGAGGAGCGAAGGCCGGGGCCGATCTAGGCGACCAAAATGCCTTTTTGCGCCCGGTGATAACGCATGTTCAGGATTTCAAGCAGGCTGTCCATCGAACTCATGAGGGATTCTGGTGTGAGATGGTAGTACGTTTCCTGGCCTTTGCGTTGACGGGTGACGAGCCAGGATTTTTCCATTTCACGAAGGTGATGCACCAAAGGTGTGGTGTGGATCTTTGTGGCGGACTGGATGGACTGAAAAGCCATTTCGGCCTTGGGCTGGGCGGCGAGCAGACGAAAGATCGCCATGCGTCGGGGATGAGAGAGGGAGGTTAGGCTAGTGGCGATATTGAGGTTGATTGTATCGGTCATGGCGAGATCTTTGTTGCTGAAAAATTCTATGTTTAGCCTGCTGTCAATTGGTTAATTCCTTGTAAAAACAGTTGATAAATCTTGACCTGTCTCTGAGGTGGGCTGAATTTGGAGAAAACTAGAAAACTAGAAAACTAGTTTTCTGGTGTGTGGATCACGCTTGGACAAATCGCTCACAACCGGTTTCCAATTTGAAACACCTCTTTCAGGACAAAGGCAAATGCCGAAAGACGTTGCAGGTGTCTGGGTTGTACCGGGTTCATGCCAACAGTAAGCTGCATAAGACTATGAAAGGAAACCTCCATGAAAGCGCTTTTGCCAGATATCGATCCCGACGGGATGCTCGAATTCTCGGTGGTGTTTACCGATCGATCGCTCAACCATATGTCCACGGCGTTCCAAACGGTTATGAATGATATTTCTGCTACGCTGAAAGAGGTCTACGCGGCCGATGCAGTGGCGTTGATTCCGGGGGGCGGAACCTACGCAATGGAGGCAGCTGCGCGCCAGTTTGCCACTGGAAAGCGGGTGTTGGTGATACGAAACGGGTTCTTTTCATTCCGTTGGTCGCAGATCTTCGAAATGGGTGGTATCGCGTCGGACGAAACGGTGATGAAAGCACGCCGTGTGGGCAACGCCCCAGATGCTCCGTTTGCCCCAGCCCCTATTGACGAAGTCGTGGCGAAGATCCGCGAAGAGCGGCCAGAAGTCGTGTTTGCCCCCCATGTGGAAACGGCCTCGGGGATGATCCTGCCTGACGATTATCTGAAGGCGGTGAGCACCGCCGTGCACGAGGTCGGGGGGATCTTTGTCCTCGACTGTATCGCTTCCGGGTGTATTTGGGTCGATATGAAGGCATGTGGTGTCGATGTGTTGATCTCTGCGCCACAAAAAGGTTGGTCCGCACAGCCTTCTGCCGGGATCGTGATGATGAATGCGCAGGCCCGCGATATGGCTAAAACGGCCCAATCGACCTCTTTCGCTGTGGATCTGGGCAAATGGCTTTCGATCATGGAAGCCTATGAAGCAGGCGGGCACGCCTATCACGCGACCATGCCAACGGATGCTCTACGCGCCTTTCGCGATGCGGTGCAGGAAACCAAGACCTATGGTTTCGAGAAGCTTTGTGATGCGCAGTGGGAGCAAGGCCGCCGGGTGCGGGCTGCTCTCGCGGAACGGGGGATTTCTTCGGTTGCCGCAGAGGGATTTGAAGCACCGGGTGTTGTTGTCGCCTTTGCCCCGAATGAAGAGATCAAGATGGGCAAACCTTTCGCCGCCGAGGGGGTGCAAATCGCCGCAGGTGTGCCGCTCATGTGCGACGAAGGTGATGATTATCAATCCTTCCGGCTGGGGCTGTTTGGGTTGGACAAACTTTATGATGTCGATGCATCTGTTTCGCGGTTGGAAGAGGTATTGGACCGCGTTCTTTGACATAAGATCGACAAAAAAAGGCGCTCTAATAAAGAGCGCCTTTTCGATTCCTGATGTCGAAAATGTCAGGCCTTGCCTGCAGCCATCATCGACAACAGAACATAAATCACAGCCACCAATCCCAGGGCAACAAGCCCCACACCCGGCAGACCCATGGTCAGGAAGCCGCCAGCCAGTGCGACGATCACCAGGAGAATAATACCCCAAGCCATTTTCTCTTCTTTGGCTTCAGCCAGTTTCTGTTCGGCGGTCAATTCGGCAGCCATTCGCGTTTCTCCTTCGTAAAGCGTGCGGCCTTATGCTGCACGGATTCAGGAAAAGGAATGTGGCATTTGTGGCTTGCGCCAACCTGTCGCATTTGCCTTGAAAAAGGAAAGTGATTTCAGCGTGGCCCGAGGCCCGCACGCATTACCGATTTGCGCATTGGGGCAACGTCATGCACCGCTTTCAACCCCATCAATCGTACCGCCTGCAGCACTCCATCGCCGGAACGGGTGACGCGGTTGAACAGGTCAATCACCTTTGCGCGACGGGCGATGTCTGTTCCGCGAGCCTTTTCATAGGCGCGCATCATTGCTGGGCTGCCAAGATTTCCGGGCTGCGCTCCGGCAAGATCCAATAGGGTGATGACGTCATTTAGCGATGTGTTGAGCCCCTGTGCCCCAATCGGTGGCAGAGCATGGGCTGCCTCTGCAACAACCGCCACGCGGCCTGCGGCAAGCTGGTCGGCAGTCTGCGTGATGATCGGCCAAAGCGAACGATTGCCTTCTAGATGCATCCGCCCCAACAGTCCCGTTGATCGCTGATACATGACCTCTTCGAAATCAGGGACAGGCATGTTCATCAACTCAACCGCTCGTGGCCCTTGGTTCATCCAGACAATTGCGGACGCATTGCGTTCGTTGATGTCAGGCAGCGGCACGATGGTGAATGGACCACCTTCGTTGTAGACCTCGGTTGAAATATTGTCGTGTGGCTGATCGTGGGTGACGGTGAACGCCAGTGATTTCTGGCCATAGCGGGTGGTGGAGACCGTGATGCCAACGGCCTCTCGCAGCGGAGAAAATTTACCGTCCGCAGCAATCCCCATACGGGCCCGAACCCGGTCGCCATTATCTAGCGTGACAATGATCTCTTCAGATCGGTTCACGATGGATTTGAAACCCACGCCGTATAATGCGGTGATGCGGGGCTGGTCCTGCAGATACGCCCAGATCTCGCGGCGCACGACCCAGTTCATCAGGTTCCAGCCGAAGGGGTCGTTGCTCATGTCAGAGGCTTGAAACACCCGGCGGTCACGGATTTCCGGTGGCCAGCCCACCGTGTCAATCACAGCCAGCTGGTCCAGCGGCTTGGCGTGCGGGGCCAGAACGTCCCACAGACCAATCCGGTCAAACAGACCCCGTGCGGGTTGCAGGAACGCTGTTGAACGCAGGTCGGATTTTTCGTCCCCTGCTGTGGTGACAGGCACAAAGGGATCAACCAGCACCACGGAAAAACCCGCAGCGGCAAAGGCGCTTGCGGTGACCTGTCCGGCGATGCCGCCACCCGAAATGAAAAGATCTGCGTGATGGTCTGCCATGTTGAGCCTCATGCAATCAAACGAGAGAGAAATCTCGTCAGGTCATCAGTGTGGTGGTGAATATGGTCTGCTGGGGTGGCCTCTGGCGCCACATGAACGGTGCACATGCCCAGCTCATGCGGCACAGCCAGATTGCGCGGGTCATCTTCAAACATCGCCGCTTGTTCAGGCGTGATGCCATCGCGGGCAAACACTGCATCAAATGCTGCGCGGTCGGGTTTCGGGTGGTAGTCCGCGTGCTCTACCCCATAAATCGCGTCAAATACTCCCGCCAACCCCCGAGCCACGAGAACCTGTTCAGCATAGGGGGCGGAACCGTTGGTATAGACAATGCAGCGACCGGGTAGCGCGCGAATGCCGGATGCAAGCAGCGGGTCAGGTTCCAAGGCGTCGAAAGAGATGTCGTGAACATCGTGCAGATAAGGGGCAGGGTCCACGTTATGAAGTCGCATCAGGCCAGCCAGAGTGGTGCCGTGATCCCGCCAATAGGTGTTGCGCAAGTGGTTGGCCTTGTCCCGATCCACATTCAGCTCACGCATGACCCAATCGGTCATCCGAACTTCGATCTGATCGAAGAGCCGGGCCGAGGGCGGGTAAAGGGTGTTATCGAGGTCAAACACCCATTCCGAAACATGTGAAAACTGATCTGCCACCATGGCGCAAATCTATCCTGCCGGGCCACTCGGGGAAAGAGATGAAATGCTTTGGTGCCGCATCTGCGACAGGATGTGGCGGAGGGGGGTTTGCTTTGTCTCAGCCTGCGTGCATAAATTGCCCAACGAGAAGGCCGGGAGGTTGAGGTGGCAGATTTGAGATCGGGGCAGAAAGATGCCTATGAACTGATCCTGGAAGCAATTGATGTCGGGATCTACAAACCGGGTGATCGCCTGGTCGAAAGCGAATTGGCAGACAGGTTTGGTGTGTCGCGCACCCCAATCCGCGAGGCATTGCAACGGCTTGAGACGCAATCGCTTCTGACACGAGATGGTCGAAGCCTGATTGTTGCATCGCTCAACCACAACCAGCTGGCCGAGCTTTATGTGGTGCGTGCCGAGCTTGAAGGGCTTGCCGCGTCATTGGCTGCGCAACACGCCACACCAGAGGAAATCCGTGTATTACGGGATATGGTTGAAGAGGATCGGAAGCGTTTGGATGATCCAGCGGCCCTCGCGCGCTCCAATCGCCGGTTTCACAAGCAACTGCATCTGGCATCGCATAACCGCTATCTGGTGCAACAGCTCGACTTGGTGCATCGCACGATGGCGCTGCTTGCCACCACGTCGCTCGCGGCAGAAGGGCGCAGTGAAGTGGCCGTGGCAGAACATGATGCCATTGTCTGCGCTATTGAAATACGGGACCGTGCTGCTGCCAATGATGCTCTCAAGACCCATATTTCACGGGCGTTTGAGACCCGACTTAAACTCGATTCCGCGGGCGATGGTGGGTTGTAATTGGACCTGAGAATCGGCTCGTTTTGTGCATATCAAACTTCCCGTGTTGCGTTTTGTCCCAGTAAAAGGGGCGGGTGACAATTTCGACAAATCCCTTGAGGGCAGCGACTGATGCCAGCGGGTAATAGAAATGCAACGTGGGAACCCACCAGCGCAGCCAGCGGTGCTTTGCATTGCTGATGGCCTGTACACCAATTGCGATTGTCAGCAGTTCGGCGGCCATGAACGTGACCCCAAGAATAATGAACGCCGGATCAGGTAAAACACCACGAAGAGGGTGAGGCAGGCCAAGGGGAAAAGCCCAGAATGTCCACAAGAATGGGGCCAGAAGGACGCCGGACAGGGAGCCCAGAAAAATCAATTGGAAGCCCAGGAACTTCCTCCACCCCAGATCGGCAAGCAATCGCAATGGCGCGCGCATATGCACCCCATATGTCATCGCATAGCCTTTGATCCAGCGAGAACGCTGCTTGACCCAGGGCCAGACACGGCAGTTGGCCTCTTCTTCGGTGACTGTATCAATCAACTCGGTGCGATACCCATGTCGTGCCAAGCGCACCCCAAGATCCGCATCCTCAGTCACGTTATGGGCGTCCCACCCACCAAGCTCTTCCAAAGCGTGTCTACGGAAAAACAGGGTGGTGCCACCTAAAGGAATGGCCATGCCCATTTTCTCGACACCGGGCAGAACCAATCTCCACCAACTGGCATATTCCACGGTGAAACACCGGCTGAGCCAATTGGTGCGGGCGTTATAAAAATCGAGCTTTCCTTGCAGGCATGCCACCTCCTGCCCACGCTCGGCAAATCGTTTTGCCACCTTCAACAGCTGATCCGAGGCTGGCGCATCTTCGGCATCATACACACCAACAATCGACCCCCTGCAAAAGTCGAGCGCAAAATTCAGGGCTCTGGGTTTGGTTTTGACCACACCGCGGGGCACGATGACCTGCCGCATCCAGCGCGGGAGTTTGGCATGTTTGAGGGTTTGTTGGGTCAGGTGATCATCCTCTTCCACCACAAGGCATATCTCGAGCAACTCTCGTGGATAATCCAACCGTTCCAGTCGCTTGACCAGACGCCCGGCGATTTCGCGTTCTTTATATAGCGGCACCATGATCGAGATGATGGGCAGACAGTGTGGTTGCTGTGTACTGAGCTGGCATTCGAGCTCGAGGTCTTCGGCATTTTGGTGCTTCCAGAACAGGATACTGGCCACGAGCTTTAATGCTGAATTCATGATCAGGCTCAACACCGCCCAACCGACAAGCAAGAAGAACCCGACTTGGGTGGAATAGAAGAATGTTGCAGCAAGGATCAGAGCGACAAGAACGGCGTACCGCAACACGGCTTTTGGGTTCCAGCCACGGCAGCTCTCATGTCCCGAAACACGGTTTTCCGCACGCTGGGTAAGGGTCCGGTGCCGCATGGCCACGAGCCGTTCCAAAATATCCTCCTCTGGCGCGATGGCCAGAAATGTCCGGCCCCAGTGCTTTGGAAACTCTTGCTGAAGCGTCTCAAAATTGTCCGGTTGCGAACAAATGACAACGGTACCCGCCCCGACTTTTTTCCACGGAATGATGCGGTTTCGGATACAGAAATCTGCCCCGAGATCGTCGATCAGGCGCACGTCAGCAGGTTCACTGTGCAAATCCGCAATGGCACAATTGAATTGCCGGGCCAGCGCTGCGTAAAGATCAGCGCGACGCACAAAGTCATTCGCCAGAAGAATATCACCGAGCCGTGCCTCGTGCCGTCTTTGCAGACCCATAGCGATTTCAAGGTTGGGTTTGGACAGGGCCCCCATTTCCATCAGCACCTGACCTAATGGTTTGCGGGTCGGGTGCCGTGCCTTCTGCGAAGCCGAAGGCAACTCATGTGTGTGAACAAGGCGAAGCGAAGCTGCGGGCATGGAACCGGATCTCTGTCAGACCGGATTACATTGCCCGTGGATAGGTTAATGCCCGGTTAACCCTACCCATAAATGGTGAGTTGTTGACGCTTTAACCAAAACCGGCCCGCAGCAGTCGCGCGGGCCGGGATCAATTTAGATTGTGGATGCGTTACTTGCGGGCATCCATAGCCGCTGCGAACCGTTCAAACAGATAGTAGCTGTCCATTGGGCCAGGGCTGGCCTCGGGGTGATACTGCACGGAAAACACCGGGCGACCCTGCATCTTGATGCCACAGTTCGATCCGTCAAACAGCGAGATGTGGGTTTCAAGCACACCTTCGGGAAGGGTCTGGGCATCAACCGCAAATCCGTGGTTCATCGACGTGATTTCCACCTTGCCCGTGTCGTGATCCTTCACAGGGTGGTTGGCGCCATGGTGACCGTGGTTCATCTTGATGGTCTGTGCACCAAGCGCAAGTGCGAGCATCTGATGGCCCAGGCAGATGCCGAACACAGGCAGATCGGTCTTGAGGATCTCCTGGATCATAGGCACAGCGTATTCACCGGTGGCAGCCGGGTCGCCGGGACCGTTGGACAGGAATACGCCGTCGGGATTGTGCGCCAGAACCTCTTCTGCGGTTGCCGTTGCAGGCAGAACCGTCACTTCGCAGCCAGCAGATGCCAGGCAGCGCAGAATGTTCCGTTTTGCGCCAAAGTCCAGCGCTACAACCTTGTGACGAGGATTCTCCTGCTTTGGGTAGCCATCCGGCCATGCCCACCGCATTTCATCCCATTTGTAGCTTTGCGCACAGGTTACATCTTTCGCCAGATCCAGCCCTTCAAGACCAGAGAACCCGCGCGCTTGCGCCACCAGAGCTTCAATGTCGAACTGGCCCTCTGGATCATGTGCGATTGCCACATGCGGAGCACCCTGTTGCCGAATGACACGGGTGAGACGACGGGTGTCTACGCCCCCGATACCGATGCGGCCGCGTTTGGTAAGCCAGGCGGTCAACTCTTCCACCGACCGCCAGTTCGATGGTTCGGTTGGATCCCATTTCACCACCATGCCCGCTGCGACGGGATCTCCGGTTTCATCATCTTCGGGTGTCACACCAGTGTTGCCGATATGAGGAAAGGTAAAGGTTACGACCTGACCGGCATAAGACGGGTCGGTCATGATTTCCTGATAGCCGGTCATTGCTGTGTTAAAGCAAAGCTCGGCTGTGGTGGTTCCAGTTGCGCCAAATCCCACACCGTAGAATACGGTGCCATCCGCGAGGGCAAGGCAGGCGGTGGGGGTGGCGGTTTCAGGGGTGCTTTCAAGGGCAGGGGCAGCTGACATATTCTCGACTCCGGCAGGTCAAATTGGCGCGAACCTAAGGGGCGCGAGCGGGTTGGTCAAGAGGTGGCGTGTCGGGTGGGAAAAATCACATATACCCTTATTTCAAAGGGTTACCCCTATATGTAGGGTGTTGCCCAAAAAAGCCCAATTCGATACATTCAGGCTTCGGACCAACAACGGACCAAAGGACATGGATATGCGTGCCCGTATAAACGACGCCCTGAAGACGGCGATGAGAGACAAAGACGCCGTTCGGCTGTCGACCTTGCGCCTGATCAACGCTGCGATCAAGGATCGTGACATCGCGTTGCGCGGTTCAGGTGATGAAGGCGGAACTTCTGATTCTGATGTGATGGCAATCCTCGGCAAGATGGTGAAACAGCGCCAGGAAAGCGCGCGCGCCTATGAAGAAGGCGGACGGCTTGAACTTGCCGAAAAGGAACGTGGTGAGATTTTGATCATCGAAGACTTCCTGCCCAAGCAGTTGACCGAGGAAGAGACCGCTGCCGCTGTCGCCGAGGCAATCGCTTCCGTCGGCGCAGAAAGCATCCGTGATATGGGCAAGGTGATGGGGGAACTCAAAGCCAAATATACCGGGCAGATGGATTTCGGTCGTGTTGGCCCCATGGTCAAGGACAAGCTGGGTTAACTCCGCGCCCGCTGCAAAACGCAAAACCCCCGCCGTTCTGCGGGGGTTTTTTAGTGTGAAGTACGTATATCTCGCATTGTTCTGATCAGGTCTTTGTAGAGCAAAGGCCGTTCTTCTTCCGACAGAAATGCTCCAATTTCCACTTCCCGCCCATCCCCTTCGAGCGTGATATAGTCCGGCACCGGACCTTTGGTCTCGTGGCGGTGTACTGTCACCCAGTATGGATTCGCTTCCCACGCCGCAAATGCTCCGCGGGGTCCGTGACGCGTCAGGGTCATGCGATCTGGCCAGATTTTAAGAACTTCCAGGATTTCACCATCCCGGTAAGAGCGCTCAATAAAATACCACAATATCCCAATTGTCCCCAGCAGGATGGGTAGAAACAACCACAAGCTCGAATGCCCAAGCAACCCGAGCAGGGGGAGTGTGAACGCAGCTGAAGCCACCCCGATCACCCAAACGAACCCGCGCCGGGGCAGCGAACGGTAGGGCCAGAGATGTATCTCGAATTTGGGGGCGTTTCCCCCCTCGGCTTCTATCCACTCATACGGCATATCTGATTTCGCTCCGGCTGGATTATCCGTCGCCCCTTCCTCTTGCCAAAAGTATCCCGGGGGTCTGGGGGCAGCGCCCCCAGCCTTCCCTCAAAGAAAAAGGCCCGGACGCTTGCCCGGGCCTTTAAATTAATTTCTCACCTTAGTGCGAGTGGCCCTTATCCCACTCTTCCTGCTTCGGCAGGATTTCAAAGGTGTGCTCTGGCGGCGGGGTGGGCAGGGTCCACTCCAGCGTATCCGCATATTCGTTCCAGTAATTGTTCTCGGTTACGCGTTTTCCCTTGAGCAGGGTGTAGAACACGATGCCGATGAAGAACACAAAAGACGCAAATGCGATGAAGGCACCGTAAGAGCTGATCTTGTTCCAATAGGCAAAGGCTTCCGGATAGTCGATGTAACGACGCGGCATGCCCTGACGGCCCAGGAAGTGTTGTGGGAAGAAGGTCAGGTTCACACCGATGAAGAACGTCCAGAAGTGCAGCTTACCGGCCCACTCTGGGTACTGACGACCTGACATTTTACCGATCCAGAAATAGACCCCGGCAAAAATACACATCACAGCACCGATCGACATCACGTAGTGGAAGTGAGCCACAACATAATAGGTGTCATGATAGATGCGGTCCACACCAGCCTGTGACAGCACAACGCCAGTCACGCCGCCGATGGTGAAGAGGAACAGGAAACCAAATGCAAAGAGCATCGGGGTCTTGAACTCGATTGATCCGCCCCACATGGTCGCAATCCAGGAGAAGATCTTAACACCTGTGGGGACAGCGATGACCATCGTGGCCAGCATAAAGTAGGACTGCTGGGTCAGCGACATGCCAACGGTGTACATGTGGTGAGCCCAAACAACAAAGCCGATCACACCAATGGCGATGATCGCCCAGACCATCGGCAGATAGCCAAAGATCGGTTTGCGGCTAAAGGTGCCAATCACGTGTGAAATCAGACCAAAGCCCGGCAGGATCACGATATACACTTCCGGGTGGCCGAAGAACCACAGGATGTGCTGATAAAGGACCGGATCACCGCCACCAGACGGGTCAAAGAAGGTGCCGCCAAAGTTACGGTCGACCAGCAGCATGGTGATGGCGCCTGCCAAAACCGGCAGCGACAGAAGGATCAGCCATGCGGTCACGAAGACCGACCAGGCAAACAGCGGCACTTTGAAAAGCGTCATGCCCGGTGCGCGCATGTTCAGGAAGGTGGTGATGATGTTGATTGCACCCAGGATCGAAGAGGCACCCGAGACGTGCACCGCAAAGATCGCCAGATCCATGGAATAACCGCCTTCGGTGGTCGAGAGCGGTGGGTAAAGCACCCAACCAACGCCAGACCCCAGTTGGTCATTGCCACCCGGAGCGAGCAGCGAAGCCACACCCAGCGCAACACCCGTAGCATAGAGCCAGAACGAGAGGTTGTTCATCCGTGGGAAGGACATATCCGGCGCGCCGATCTGCAGCGGCATGAAGTAGTTGCCAAATCCACCGAAGAGGGCGGGGATCACCACGAAGAACATCATCAGGACGCCGTGATAGGTGATCATCACGTTCCAGAGGTGTCCGTTCGGGGTACATTCGGCAGTTGCGTCTGCAAAGAAACGCGCGCCTTCCAGACACATGTACTGAACGCCCGGATCCATCAGTTCCATGCGCATGTAAACGGTGAAGCTGACAGAAATCAGACCCGTCAGACCTGCCAGAAACAGGTAGAGGATGCCGATATCCTTGTGGTTGGTGGACATGAACCACCGGGTAAAGAACCCGCGATCATCGTGGTGGTCATGGCTCGAAACGGCTGCGTCCGCCATAGATACCTCCCTATGGGATTAAATTTTGGGCCGAAGAGTCACTCCGCCCGGTTTTTTAACGTGTTTAATATGGGAAGGGGGCAGGGCGCAACGCCGCGTTGCAGATGCATTGCGAAAAAAATGCGCCCCGGACAGGTATTTACCCGCCGGGGCGACATGTCGCAGGTGCAAAAGGCGTCTTTTGACGCCCATTTGCGAAAATTGTTTAGTTGGTCGCCGCCGAATCGCCTTCAGCAGGTGCTTCTTCCATAGCCTCTTCCGAGGTCTCTTCCATGGCCGGGGCAACGCTTGCCAGATAAGCGATGATGTTTTCCGGCTTCTTCCATTTGAAGGTCATTTTCGTCTTAGCTTTGCTGTCATCCAGCTGCTCTTTCAAAAAGCCTTTCGGGTCCATGATAAAGGCGGCCAGAAGTTCTTCGGTCCAGACGGCTCCGGTTTCACCCAGAGCAGTGATCGACGCACCGTATTTGAAGTCTTCTGCGCCACCGATCTGACGACCCACGATGCCATACAGGTTCGGGCCGGTTTTGCCGCCCTTGAAGATCACTTCACCTTCCGGGCTGACAACAGTGTGGCAGGCTTTGCATTTCTTGAAGTCTTTTTCGCCGGCAGCTGCATCCCCTTCGGCTTGGGCACCAGTGGCCAGAGCGAAGAGAAGGGCGGCGGAAGTAAGAGCTTTTTTCATCTTAGTCCTCGTGTTTGACAGATCCACGCGACGCAGCGTGAAATTCATTCCGAGGCGGAGACTGCTACAAAATGGTGTAAAATAAAAGGGTTTGAACTGTGACGAATTGTAACGGAATGAATCCGCCGAAACCCTTAACATGGCAAGGAAATTAAGGGGAATTGTCACATCACGCGCTGTTAAGATCATGGATGCCCGAATCGGCTTGGTGATGCCATTGAAAACAGGGGGAAAGATCGGGTGTGCTTGATTTGGCATATCCCCCGGATTGGCGTTTTGATGAATAACGCCTGCACACACATTTGGCATACTGCGCCTCGGTAAGTCCCCAGAATGTGAACCAGAGTGATCTTGAACCGGAGCGCGTTTTGAGCACTCGTCTTCGCGGCAGGTCTCTCAACGGCGCAAATCTTTGGCGAAAGGACAACCAACTGATCCGCAAGACGCCAGTGATTCCCGTTAAGCACGGTCATGAAGGAAAGAACGGTGCGAAGGAAGAACGACCGGCCTGATTTTGCGAGCAAAGGCGCATTCCGATCTTGTCCGCTTTGCTGCCGTGTCAGGTCTTGAAGGTATTGAGATCTGCCTCAAGTCGGCGTTTCATTCCCCCGTTGCAGATGGGTTTGAGGTTCTGAACATCTCTCTCGGGGCGCATGGTTTGGGAATAACCAAAACCAAAATGGGGCTAACGGAGCGCGTTCACCAATTTCGAGAAAATTGATGGGGAGCGGGACACTTAATGCGTCTGCTCCCCATGATGCGTGTCTAAGTTTGACCCGGTGCAGGATCTACTCAGGTTGACTGCTTTTGTCGGTTGGATTTTTATCTGAATCCCCAGCGGTGGCGTCATCAAAATTGTGCCGGTCGTCAGCGGTGTCGCCAGGCTCGTTGTTGTTTTGATGGTCGCTGCCTACCCCGTGCCATGAATTAACGAAATCGGCCTCGTCGGGTACGGTTGTGCCTTGGGCGGCTGTCCCCACAATAACTGACATCGCGAGTACGGAAATAAAGCTCTTCATTGTTTCATTCTCCCATCCGAAGATTTGCTCGCCCCCTTCGAGCTGCATCGACGGTATGAATGAAATTTGAAAAAATTGGGGCAACCCCACGTTCCAGAGATTTTGGCGATTTCCCGCTTATTGGTGAAATACGTTCCTCAGAGGACCGATGCAATTCTCGGAGGTCTGGTGCGGCGGGTGGGCCCCTCTGTGCGAGCAAACGTGATGCTTACCCAAACACTTCGTCAAAACAGCGCCTCAGCGCCACATCTACATCATCCATCGTGACAGGCAGACCCAGATCGACAAGGCTTGTCACCCCGTGCTCTGTGATGCCACAGGGCACGATGCCCGAGAAATGCTCCAGATCCGGTTCCACGTTGATCGAGATGCCATGAAAACTGATCCATTTGCGCAGGCGCACACCGATCGCCGCAATCTTGTCTTCGGATTTCGTACCCAAAGCGGTCAGCGGTTTGTCGTCGCGGACAACCCAAACGCCGACACGACCGTCGCGTTTTTCGCCTGTCACATTGAACTCAGCCAGCGTCTTGATCACCCAGTCTTCTAATGCGGCCACAAAAGCGCGCACGTCGCGGCCCCGTGCGCCCACGTCGAGCATTACATAAGCGACGCGTTGTCCCGGCCCGTGATAGGTATATTGTCCGCCGCGTTTCGACGAGTAGACAGGGAAGCGATCCGGCGCGACCAGATCCTTGGGATCTGCCGAGGTGCCTGCGGTATATAGAGGCGGGTGTTCAAGCAGCCAAATCAATTCACCCGCTTCGCCACGGGCCATGGCGTCGGCGTGGGCTTCCATGCGGGCCACGGCTTCTTCGTAATCAACCAGCGTATCAGCGGTTTCCCAGGTGACGGGGGGCATGTTCTCAGGTGCATTCATGAGGCATCATGTGGCAGTGAATGAGCCGAATGTCAAAATCAGCAAAAACTTTTCACCTTCCCGCGCTTTTACTCTTCACATCCCCCGCGCCCTTCGCTATATCGCCCCTCACCAAGCCTAGATGTGCGGTCGTGGCGGAATTGGTAGACGCGCAGCGTTGAGGTCGCTGTTCCTTAACAGGAGTGGAAGTTCGAGTCTTCTCGACCGCACCATTTACCCCCCTTACAATGTGATAAGCGTAAAAAAGCCAGTAGGCGATTACACTCGCAGGGAAAACTTTGCCTGCTCAATCAGCTGCGTTATGCTGCCAGCATGACAGATAGCGCTGACATTTCACTGCTCACATCTCTTTTCAACGCGGCCATCAAGGCGGCCAACCCGGAGCACGCTCTGGCACGTTACCTTCCAGCGCCTCCCAAAGGGCGGACGGTGGTGATTGGGGCGGGCAAAGGGGCGGCGCAAATGGCGGCGGCGTTTGAGAAGCTTTGGGAAGGCCCGGTCGAAGGGGTGATTGTCACCCGCTACGGATATGGCTGTTCTTGCGACAAAATCCGCATAATGGAGGCCGCACATCCTGTGCCTGACGAAGCCGGTCTTGCGGCGAGCGAGGCGCTTTTTGCCGCTGTTGATGGGGTAACCGAGGATGACCTCGTCATTGCGCTGATCTGTGGTGGAGGATCGGCGTTGCTGCCATGCCCGCCCGACGGGATGACCCTTGCGGATGAGCAGGCGCTTAATCAAGCGCTTTTGGCTTCCGGTGCTCCTATTTCTGCGATGAACGCGATCCGCAAACATATGTCAGGTATCAAAGGGGGGCGGTTGGCGGCAGCTTGTCATCCTGCAAAGCTGGTCAGCTTGATTGTGTCCGATGTGCCGGGGGATGATCCGGCCCAGGTTGCCTCCGGCCCGACCGTGCCAGATCAGACCGGACGAAAAGATGCTTTGGCAGCCATTGAAGCCTATCGTATCTCGCTGCCCGATCACATCATTGATCATATAAAGAATGGCGCAGCGCCCAATCCGTCGCATGCCAATTTTGTTGGGAATGAAGTGCATGTGATTGCGTCAGCCGCCAAGTCACTCGAGGCCGCAGCTGAACGAGCGGGTGCCTTGGGCCTTCCTGCGGTGATCCTGTCCGATGCCATCGAAGGTGAAGCGCGCGATATTGGCCGGATGCACGCGGCCATTGCCCGCGAAGTGGCAGAAAAAAATCGACCGTTCCCTGCACCGGTTGTGATTCTGTCTGGTGGAGAAACCACCGTCACCCTTCGCGGCAAGGGCTGTGGTGGGCGCAACACAGAGTTCTTGCTGTCGCTGTCGCTGGATCTGGATGGAATGGAAGGGATCAGCGCACTTGCGGCGGATACAGACGGGATTGACGGATCAGAGGACAATGCCGGTGCCTTTGCGGATGGCGAGACGGTGGCCCGGTTGCATGCGGCAGGTCGCGACCCGCTGGCAATGCTGGCCCGAAATGATGCCTATACCGCCTTTGATGCAATTGGGGATCTGTTCAGCCCTGGGCCAACCGGCACCAACGTGAATGACTTCCGTGCGATCGTGATCCATAAACCCCCGGAATGATGGTTCAGGAGGGGTGATCCAGCCATTGGTTCAACTCTTCCACCATCTGTTCCAAGCCTCGTAAATTGGAATAGATGCGGATCAGTGGTCGCGAGCTGCCATCCTGCAATGTGAGTATTGGGCGATAGGTGACGCTGCGATCTCCATCACTGTCGCGACCGACATGTCTCTCGATTTCTGCGTGGTCGATTGATGAAAGCTGAAGGCTGTCTTCGACATACCCCATAAAGTCACGACGTCGAAAGGTGGCAACCCCCGAAGGGCGGTCAAAGATAACTTGAACGCGGGCTGTGAATTTCACGAGGAACAGAAGCGGAATGGCAGAAAACCCGATGAACATCACACCGGGGAAAATATCTTCTTTAAACAGGAATAACCCTATGCCCGAGAACATGAGGATCATAAAAATCATCCCCGCGCCCATGAGCCATGGAATATGATCAAGGATAAGTTGATCTTGTGTTTTCGTCGTGACTTTCATGGAAACGCTCCAGTTAGGATAAATACTAACCGGAGCGTCTGGGTTTTCAAATCAAGAGACTATGCAGCAAGCGCATCAACGCCTGCTTCGGCTTCCGCCAGCCCATTGGGGCCCGCCGCTCCGATCACTTCGACATTTGTCAGGCCCAGGAAACCGATCATTTGTTTCAGATAGGGTGTGGCGAAGTCATAAGGGGAACCAACCGGTGTGCCGCCAGAGGCGAGGAGCACAACAATGCGCTTATCCTTCAACAGACCTTCCGGCCCGTTTTCGGTGTAGCGAAAGCTCACGCCAACACGGGCCAGGTGATCGAGCCAGGTTTTCAGGGTCGACGGGATGGTAAAGTTGTAGACCGGAGCCGAGATCACCACGGTGTCGGCTGCATCAAATTCTGCAATCAGCTCATCTGACAGGGCAAGGGCGGCGTTTTGCTCGTCGCTGCGGGCTTCGGGCGGGGTGAAGGTGGCGCCGGTCCAGGTGGCGTCCAGATAGGGCAGACCATGTGCCAGGTCGCGGGTGGTCACCTCACCCGACAGGCGGGTCATGTAGCGGTCTGCCAATTGGCGGGATACCGAACCTTCGGTGCGGGCGGAGCTGTCGATACGCAAGATCTTGGTCATTACAGGAACCTTTCAGTCATTATTTCGTGTTGGCATCAACATGGTTCTCTGCAAAAATGAACTCAATATGGGATATGTCACATTAGATGTGCGTAGTCGCACAGTTGAGGCAAGCACTGGATCGAGAGGGTTGCATGGAGCATTGGGATGAAATCAGAACGGCCTATTATGTTGTGCGTGAAGGTACGGTAAGCGGCGCTGCTGACGCACTTGGTGTTCACCATGCGACCGTGATCCGACATATCGATGCGTTGGAAGAGCGTCTGGGTGTAAAGCTGTTTCAAAGGCATGCCCGTGGATATACGCCAACCGAAGCCGGGGCCGATCTCGCGCGGGTTGCGCAGACCACAGATGACCAGTTTTCTCAACTTGGTGGGCGATTGCGCGGGCAGGGCGAAACGGTGACCGGAGAGCTTGTCGTGACTGCGCTGCCCTCATTTGCCGAACGTGTTGCACCAGTACTGGTGCAATTTCAACGAGACCACCCCGAGGTTCAGGTGAGATTTCTGACCGATGCTCGCGTGTTTCGTCTTGAGTATGGCGAAGCACATGTGGCGATACGCGCGGGATCTGCCCCGGAAGAGCCGGACAACGTGGTGCAGCCGTTCTTTACAATGGAGATCGGGCTTTATGCTGCCCCTTGTTACGTGGAACGGTTCGGACGCCCGACCATGGATACGTTGGGAGATCATCGGTTTGTAGGGTTTGCAGACCTCAGATCTCGTGCGCCTTTCATGCGCTGGCAGGAAAAACATGTGCCCCTCGAAGCGGTACATTTTCGGGCAACGGATGACCGGGGATTGATCGCTGCGGTGCGGTCAGGGGCCGGGCTGGGTTTTATGGCGACGTGTGACGCCCATGGGCTGGTTGACGTGATGGACCGGCAGCCAGAATGGAATGCGCAAACCTGGCTGGTCACTCATGTGGATCTTCACCGCTCGGCCAAAGTTCAAGCGGCGCTTTCCGCCTTCAAGGCAGCGGCAAGGGATTGGAGACGGGACGAGAAGGGTATTCAGCTTTCATGACGCGATCCGAAAAGTTGGGGCATTTTGTGATGCTGTGCTTTTCCGCCTTGGTTGCTGGGTCACATGCGCTGGGCGGGCTTGTGGCGGGGGACATGGCACCCCTGCCGCTCATGACGTTACGATTTTTGTTGGCCGCAATAGTGATTGGAGCTTTGGTTGCAATCGGCCCGGGGTTTCGCGGCTCTGATTTTCGCGCATCATGGAGATACCTGCTCGCTGGAGGTATCTTCGCCACCTATTTCGTTTTGATGTTCGAGGCACTGAAAACGGCCCCTCCGGTCAATACCGCTGCCCTGTTCACATTGGTGCCCGTTTTTACGGCAGGGTTTGGCTGGTTGATCATGCGGCAAGTGACCACCGGCCTGATTGCCTCGGCTTTGGCTATAGGTGCAGTCGGAGCGCTTTGGGTGGTGTTTCGAGGGGATCTCGGCGCGCTTTTGTCGCTGGATCTTGGATATGGAGAAGCCGTTTATGCACTGGGTGTCGTCGCTCATGCGATTTATATTCCCTTGTTGCAGCGTTTGAACCGGGGTGAGCACGGTCTGGTCTTTACATTTGGTGTGCTGATGGGGGGTGGGTTGTTACTGCTTGTCTTGTCTTTTGGCGCATTGATCGCAATTGACTGGTCGACAGTGCCGCTCCGCGTCTGGTTGGTGCTGGCCTATCTTGTGGTGTTTTCCACGGCGATTTCATTCTACTGCCTTCAGTTTGCCTCCAGTCGTCTGCCCGCTGCAAAAGTGATGGCCTATGGGTACCTGACCCCGAGTTGGGTGATCTTGTGGGAGCTGGCTTTGGGGCATGGTGGACCGAGCCCGACCATCTTCGTGGGTATCGCCGTGACGGTGGTCGCACTCTTGATGCTATTGCGAAGGAAGGGCGCTGCTGCTTACGCATCAACGCGCTGATGGTTGCCTCGTTTCGCTCGGGAGGGGTTTCACCCCTCGCGGCTTTGCCGCTCACCCCAGGATATTTTGGGGCAAGAGGAAGATGGCGATCAGCTTTCTGAGAGTTGAGTTTCGAGGAATTGTTCGAAATCGTCGAGATTGACAGGTTCGAACTGGCCAAAGCCCTGCATCCAGACCGAGGCTCCTTTGAGACCGTCAGGTTCGAGTTTGCACCATTTCACCCGACCGCGCTTCTCTTGGCTGATCAATCCTGCCCGGGTCAGGATTGTGAGGTGTTTGGAGACAGCGGCGAGGGACATCTCAAACGGCTCGGCCACATCGGTGACGGCCATGTCATCTTCCAGAAGCATGGTCAGGATTGCCCGCCGGGTTGGGTCGGCGAGGGCGGCAAATATGAGGTCGAGATGCGGACTGGGCGGGGTGTTCATGTTGATATGCCTATGGGGAGTGGCGCGGATCGTCAACCGATCGGTTGAATTTGCGAAATTGAAGGGAAATCGCGCATTCACAGGGGTGGGGGAGGCAGAAAGAGTTGCGGATAATTTATTTATCTTTTATTATCAATGCATTGACTGGATTAATGTTGGCGCTAAACAGCGTTGACTCATAACCCCATCCCCCTTAGCAAAGGCGCAACTGTTACCACTGTGCTCATCCGAGGGTGATCCATGTCCAACGACCCCGATCCTGAGCGTCTGAAAGCGCTTGAGGCCCGCCTGAAAAAGGCGAAAGGGGCAGAGGAAGAGGAACACAGCGGCGACAAGGCCTACAATCAGGCGCAATATGCCTGGCAGATGGTCATAGAGTTGATTGCCGGTCTTGGGATCGGTTTCGGCATCGGATACGGGGTTGATGCGCTGTTTGGCACAAAACCGATTTTCATGGTGCTGTTCATATTGTTGGGGTTCGCGGCCGGTGTGAAGGTCATGCTAGGCACCGCGGCCCATATGCAGAAGACACCGGATGCTGGTGAGGGGAAAACCTCTGACACAGGCTCCGAAGAAGAAAAAGGGTAAGACAGGTGGCTGATCAAAGCGCAAACAAAGGGTCTGGCGGTATCGCCAAAATCGCATTCTTCGCTGTTCTGGCAGTTGTGCTGGTCTCGGGCCTGATCTTTGCTCCGGAACATGCGGGTCTGGCGATCCACCCGATGGATCAGTTCGAGCTGACGCCGCTCTTTGGTGGCGAGCATGTGGGCACCTTTACCGTGACCAACCAAACCCTGTGGATGGGCCTCGCAATTGTGGGCATCATCCTGTTGCTGGTGGTTGGCACCTCGGGCGGCAAAGAAGTTCCGACCCGCAGCCAGTCTGTGGCCGAACTGGCCTATGGCTTTGTCTACAAGATGGTTGAAGACGTAGCTGGCAAAGACGCCGTTAAGTACTTCCCGGGCATCATGACGCTGTTCATGTTCATCGTGTTCGCCAACTTCCTTGGCCTGATCCCGATGTCCTTCACCCCGACCTCGCATATCGCGGTCACCGCCGTTCTGGCCATGATCGTGTTCGTCTTTGTCACCGTGCTGGGCTTCGTGAAAAACGGCGCCGGTTTCCTCGGCCTCTTCTGGGTTTCCTCGGCGCCGCTGCCGTTGCGCCCAATCCTGGCCGTGATCGAACTGATCTCGTATTTCGTGCGCCCGGTCAGCCACTCTATTCGTTTGGCTGGTAACGTGATGGCCGGTCACGCCGTTATCAAAGTGTTCGCAGGCTTTGCCGCAGCACTGGGCCTCTTTGGCTTCTTCCCGATCCTCGCCATCTCGGCCGTCTACGCACTGGAAGTGCTCGTGGCCTTCATCCAGGCTTACGTGTTCACCATCCTGACATGCGTATACCTGAAAGATGCTCTGCATCCGTCGCACTAAGACGGTTGCAGCCCGCTAACACACACTAATTCAAGCATTCCAACGTAAGGAGAAACGAAAATGGAAGGCAATATCGCTCAAATGGGTCAATTCATCGGTGCAGGTCTGGCAGCTATCGGTTCGGGTGCCGCCGCTATCGGTGTGGGCCACGTTGCTGGTAACTTCCTGGCCGGTGCTCTGCGCAACCCGTCGGCTGCTGCCGCACAGACCGCCACTCTCTTCATCGGTATCGCATTTGCAGAAGCCCTGGGCATCTTCTCGTTCCTGGTTGCTCTGCTGCTGATGTTCGCCGTCTAAGACCTGAACCATCCTTACGCCGGGGTGGGTCACGACCTGATCCACCCTAAGTAACTCGGTTCCAGGAGAGAAGACATGGCAAGTAATACTCAAACCACGGATGCTGCACACGGCGCTGCCGAATCTGCAGGCATGCCGCAGCTGGATTTCTCGACCTTCGGGAACCAGATCTTCTGGCTCGTGGTGACGCTGGTCGTGATCTACTTCGTGCTGTCCAAGATTGCGCTGCCGCGCATCGAAGGTATCCTTCAGGCACGTCAAACCCGGATCACCAACTATCTGACCACTGCCGAAGAGATGAAGCTGAAAGCCGTTGAGGCCGAAGCTGCATACAACCAGGCGCTGGCGGATGCCCGCACCGAGGCCAACAAGATCGTGGCCGAAGCGCGTGCTGAAATTCAGGCTGAGGTGGATGCCGCCGCTGCCAAGGCAGATGCCGAGATCGCTGCAAAGGCCGCTGAAAGCGAAGCTGCCATTGCCGAGATCCGCGCAGGTGCTGTGGACAGCGTCAAGGCTGTGGCCAAAGATGCCGCCAAGGAAATCCTCGGCACATTGGGTCATTCGGCTGACGCCAAGACCGTTACCGCGGCTGTGACCGCTCGGATGAAAGGGTAAGGACATGATGAAACGCGTTCTCACCCCGCTCGCCCTGATTGCTGCTCAACCGGCTTTTGCCGCAGGTGGCGGGCTGAACCTGGCCAACACCGATCTGGTAGTCTGGCTGGCCTTCCTGCTGTTTGTGACCTTCCTGGGTTACATGGGCGTGCACAAGCTGTTGGGCGGTAAGCTCGACGAACGTGCAGAAGGTATCAAATCCGAGATCGAGGAAGCACAGAAGCTTGCAGATGAGGCCCGGGAAGTTCTCGCGTCTTACGAGCGCAAGCAAAAGGAAGTGGCTGAACAGGCTGAGCGCATCGTCGCCCACGCCAAGGAAGAAGCCGCCAACGCTGCTGAACTCGCAAAGGAAGATCTGAAAGCTTCGATTGCGCGCCGTCTGGCCGCCGCCGAAGATCAGATCGCATCAGCCCAAGCTGCCGCTGTCAAGGAAGTGCGCGACAGTGCCGTTTCCGTGGCCATCGATGCAGCTAAGGACGTGATCGCAAAGCAGATGACTGCGACCGATGGCAACAAGCTGATCGATGCCGCCATCAAAGACGTGGAAGCCAAGCTCCACTAATCGCGACCGCGACACAAGACATTGAAAACCCCGGCTGCACAGAGATGCAGCCGGGGTTTTTGTTTTTTGCAGCTTGACATATTCTTGAATCGGAATATGTATTCATGAACGCTTAAAGGAGAAAGCTCATGAATGCTCAACGTGCCACGATGTCTATCGCAGGTCTTTTCATTTTGATCAGCCTGCTGCTCGCGCATCTTAATGGTCAGATCAATTTGGGAGAGGTCAGCTGGTTGTGGTTTATTGCATTTGTAGGTGCTAATTTGTTTCAATCCGGGTTGTCAGGGTTTTGCCCACTGACACGTATCCTGGTTCGCTTGGGTATGCGCGCTGCCTGACGATGGTGTAGCAGAACCCTACTGACTGCGTTCGTGTTCCAGCCTTTGTTTGGCAATTTCCTCATTTCGTTCAGCTCGACGCATGTCGGAATATGCTTGAGCAACGAAATTCAGGTGATCCTCAACGGCTTTACGGGCGCGGTCAGGGTCGCGGTCTTGAAGCGCGTCATTAATCTCGCGGTGTTGATCGAGAAGGTCCGTGCGCGTGTTGTACATCTGTACAACCACCTGTCGGTTATAGAATACGCCGCGCTTCAACAAATCGAACATTGCCCGCATCACATGGACGATCATCACGTTGTGACTGGCTTCGACAATTGCCGAATGGAAATTGGCATCTAGATCCGCCCCTTTGCCAATAGGGGCGTTTTCCATTTTGCGAAAGATACTGTCGATCACATTGAGGTCAGTATCTGATGCCAGTCGCGCCGCACGTTCAGCTGCCATTCCTTCAAGATCACGACGAAAGTCCAGATAGTCATAAACCGCTTCGTCATGACGCTCTAAAAGGCTGGTCAGTGCGGGGGAAAAGGAGCTGTCGAGATCTTCCGAGACAAAAATTCCTGAACCGGCACGGCTTTCCAAAAGACCGATGTCCTGCAACTCTGACACCGCTTCGCGCAGGGACGGGCGGGACACGCCCATCAGGTCCGAAAGGCTACGTTCTGCCGGAAGACGTTCGCCGGGGCGCAGCACACCGCGAAGGATCAGAAGTTCGATCTGTTCGACCACCGACTTTGACAATTTCCCGGCATTGATTTTCTGAAAAGGCATCTGGCACCTCGTGTAATTGGTCAAATTACATGACCACATGAGAGCGATTGGCTCAAGCCCCGTTCACGCAGTGGAGGCGACGCCTCACCCTGATTTGGTCGCAACCGGCAGGTTGGGCTATACTCAAACCGCCTGCATTTTCGGGCGACAAATGATGGGGAGATCGATATGAGCCTTCTGGTCCATTACACCCTTAACTCGGCAAGTGATCATGAAGCCCAAGCCAACGCAATGGCAACTCTGGTTGTGGGGTTAAAGGGCGAAGCCATCGAGGGGCTGGCCTATTCCTGTTTCGCGACAGACGATCCTTGCCGTTTTGTTGGCGTGCTTGAATTCCCGGATGAGGCGGTCAAAATGGCGTTTCTGGGATCCAATGCCTTTGCGGCATACCGCGAGACTGTAGGTCCACTTTTTGCAAATCCACCTGAGACCGTCGAGCTTGCTCCGATTGCCTCGACACGGGATCCGGTGTGTTTGGGGTGATTAAACCGGTGTGACAACCCTTCGGTTCACATAAAAAAGGCCGGGTGCGCGTGGCAACCCGGCCCGAAGCGATACGTCGTGTTGTATCAGGTATATGGGCGAATGATGATCTCGACCCGGCGGTTCTGCTGGCGCCCTTCCGGTGTCAGGTTCGAGGCCACCGGGCTGTGTTCACCGCGACCAACTGTGATCACGCGAGAAGAGGGTACGCCATTTTGGAACAGTACCGCCGCGACAGAGGCAGCCCGTTGGCGCGACAGCGAAAGGTTGTAGTTGGCGTCGCCCACATTGTCGGTATGTCCGATCACCTCAACATTCGAGTTCGGATAGTTCTGAAGGTTGCGGGCGAGGGCGGCCAGATCGCTATGAAGCCCGTAGTTTACCACCGAGCTGTCGGTGGCAAACAGGATGTCCTGCGGCATGGTCACGACCAGGCTTTCGCCAGTGTTCACAATCCGTACCTGATCATTGCCCATTGCGGCGTCAAGTTCGCGCGCCTGTTTGTCGAGCGACGCCCCGATTGCCCCGCCAAGACCTGCACCGATGGCCGCACCCACGGCGGCCCCTTTAAGCTTGCCTCGGTCGCGGCTCAGGGCACCGATCACGCCACCCAGCATGGCCCCGGCGACGGCTCCATCTTTGGTGCGTGGACCCAATTCACCCGTAGGCGATGTACAGGCGGTTGCAGTCATGATCGCAACGGTGCCGAGAATCAGAAGGGGTTTTGTTTGCAACATCTCTGCCGCTCCTCAATATGTTCAATTGCCAATTTCCTAACATGATACCCAATGATATCGAATAACAACGGGGAGAATGCGCGGCAGATCGCCATAAAATCGTGTTTCTGTTGAATGCCAGCGGGTCAAGCGGTGGCAGGGTTGGTTAATTGCATCGAAGAACTGTCCGCGAGGGAAGAACTTTCCAGATCAGCAGTTTCCCATGCCAGCAAGGCTCGCTTGACCGGAAGCCCCCAATGATAGCCCCCCAAGGCCCCGGATTTTCTGAGCGCCCTGTGGCAGGGGATCAACCAGCTCACCGGATTGCGCCCAATGGCCGTTCCTACCGCCCGGACCGCACGAGGATTGCCGATCGCATCGGCGATATCGGAGTAGGTGGACACATAGCCCGATGGGATGCGCAACAGTGCTTCCCAGACCTTGATTTGCAACGGGGAACCAATGAGGTGCAGAGGGGTCTTCCCAGTCTCTCCCGGCTCCATTTCAAACGCTGCCAGAACCCAAGGTTGGAGGAACATGGGATCTTCGATGAAAGCCGCGTTGGGCCAGCGGGATGTCATGTCTGCCATCGCAACCTCTGGTCCGGTTTCTTCTGCGAAGCCGATGCCGCAGATGCCTTTTTCAGTACCCATCACCAATGAGGCACCAAACGGGCTGTCGAACCAGCCCCAGTAAATGGTCAGCCCTTCCCCCTTGCGGGCGTATTCACCGGGGCTCATCGCCTCCCAACGCAGAAAGAGATCATGCAAACGCCCTTGTCCAGACAGCCCAACCGAATGGGTGGTGGCAAGCGTGGTATGGCGTTCATGCAGCAATGTCTTTGCATGGCCCAGTGTCAGGAACTGTTGATACCGTTTTGGTGACACACCCACAAAGCGCGAAAACACGCGTTGGAAATGTGCCGGTGACAAGCCGATCCGTGCAGCCAGCTCATCCAGCGACAGCTTGCCGTCAGCCGCGTCAATCTCTTCGATGGCGCGCCCGATGGTTTTGTAATGATAGCTGTCTTCTGTTGTACTCATGATGAACCCCTTCTCCCTCCATCTTGGCTCAAACGCGTTTAAGAAACGACCCGAATGTTGCTCTTTTTACCCGGCGAACCCGAAGCATGAGTAAATCCTTCTTGTTTCAACTCGGACAGGCAGGCATATGCTGGGCCATGGCACAGAAAACTGCAAAACAGATGAAATATCACGACATCCGCGAAGTGTTTCGCCGCTTTCATGAGGCGGAGCCCGAACCAAAGGGCGAGCTGGATCATGTGAATGTCTACACGCTTGTGGTTGCGGTGGCACTGTCCGCACAGGCCACCGACGTGGGGGTCAATAAAGCCACCCGCGAGCTTTTCAAGATCGCCGACACCCCGCAGAAAATGCTGGATCTGGGGGAAGAGGGGCTGATTGAGCACATCAAAACCATTGGGCTTTATCGGCAGAAGGCGAAAAACGTGATCAAACTGTCGCGTATTCTGGTCGAGGACTTTGGAGGCGAGGTGCCCTCGTCGCGCGCCGCCCTCGAAAGCCTGCCGGGGGTGGGTCGCAAGACGGCCAATGTCGTTCTGAACATGTGGTGGAAAGTGCCAACCCAGGCGGTGGACACCCACATCTTCCGGGTGGGCAACCGCACCGGTATTTGCCCCGGCAAAGATGTGGTCGCGGTGGAACGTGCCGTCGAAGACAACATTCCAGCCGAATATCTGCAACACGCGCATCATTGGCTGATCCTGCATGGACGCTATGTCTGCAAGGCGCGCAAACCCGTCTGCGGCAATTGCCTGATCCGCGACATCTGCCCGTTTGAGGAAAAGAACTTATGACAAAGACCTACAAGGTTGTCGGTATCGGCAATGCCATCGTGGACGTGCTGACCACAGCGGATGACACGTTTCTCGAACTGATGGGGATCGAGAAGGGCATCATGCAATTGGTCGAAAAGGACCGGGCAGAGGTGCTTTACGGTGCTATGGACAATCGCAAACAGGCGGCTGGCGGTTCGGTTGCCAATACATTGGCTGGGATTGGTAATCTGGGTCTCAAGACCGGGTTCGTCGGCCGGGTTCATGACGATGCGCTGGGGCATTTCTACGCAGAAGCGATGGAGATAGACGGCACCCGTTTTGTTAACCCGCCAGTGCCGGGAGGAGAGCTGCCAACCTCACGCTCGATGATCTTTGTCTCGCCCGATGGCGAACGGTCAATGAACACCTATCTGGGTATCTCTGCCGAGCTTGGCCCGGATGATGTGGATCCTGATGTTGCCTCGGACGCCGAGATTGTGTTCCTCGAAGGATATCTTTTCGACAAGGACAAGGGCAAAGAGGCGTTCATTGCCATGGCACGCGCTTGCCGTGGGGCAGGGGGTAAGGCGGGCATTGCCATTTCCGATCCATTTTGCGTCGAGCGCCACCGCACCGATTTCTTGATGTTGATCGAACATGAACTTGATTACGTGATCGGCAATGAGGATGAGATCAAGTCGCTGTTCGAAACCGACGATTGGGAACAAGCACTGGCCAAAACCGCCGCGATCTGCCCGCTTGTGGCCTGCACACGGTCTGGAGAGGGGGTCACCATCATTCAAAATGGTGCCCGTGTTGACGTGCCGGTTGAAAAAATCACCCCAGTAGATGCCACTGGGGCTGGGGACGGATTTGCTGCCGGGTTCCTGTTTGGCCTTGCCACTGGTGCTGACATCCAAACCTGTGGCGAGATGGGGTGCGCAGTCGCCGGAGAAGTGATCCGTCATATGGGCCCGCGCGCGGACCGAAACCTTCAGGCGCTTCTGCGGGACCGGGGATTGATCAGCTAAGATTTGACCCAGTTGAGAGCAAATTAGAACGTGTGCTCTTGGGCGCGCGTTTTTTGGTTTGACATGTGGAAAACGCAGCCATTTCGAAGAAAACTAGAAAACTAGAAAACTAGAAAACTAGAAAACTAGAAAACTAGAAAACTAGAAAGCTAGAAAGCTAGAAAACTAGTTTTGTCAGTTGGTGAGCGGCAGATAAAAAGGCCCCGCCGTTGGGCAGAGCCTTCGCATGTCCGGGACGCGATGTACTGATTACTCGGTATCCACAATCTCAAAATCATGCGTAACATCAGCCATCGCTGCCATCATCGCCGAAGCTGAACAATATTTGTCGACCGACAGCGCGATGGCGCGTTCCACCTTGTCAGCCCCCACACCACGGCCTTTCACAATGAAATGCAGGTGGATTTTTTTGAACACTTTCGGGGCGGTTTCGGCGCGCTCGGCATCGACTTCCACGATGACATCCTGGATCTTCTGGCGGGATTTTTCGAGGATCGAGACCACGTCGTATGCGGAACACCCCGCCGTGCCAATCAGCAAAAGCTCCATTGGGCTGGGGCCGGGGGTGCGGCCCTCACCATGGCTGGTGCCAAGGACAATATTGTGACCCGTGCCAGAGGTGCCGACAAAGGTGCGGGCCTCAGCCCATGCAACGCGTGCTTTCATGATGATCTCACTCCGATAATCAATTCAAACCTGGTATGTCAGGTCATTCCCCAAGTTTGGCATGTACCTCATCAAGGTCGATCTCGGCAATCGGCATCTTGTTGCCCGGGTTCTCAAAGTCGTATTTGAACAGGTTGAAATCGCGTTTGTAGATTTCATAGACCAGATGCATTGACAGACCGTCGAAGTAATCTTCCACCGGATGGGCACGTTTTGGCCCGTGCCCTTCGCTTTCATTGAAGCGGGGGATTTGGGTCAGATCAACCTTGTGTGGGGTCTCTATATTATCGATTACATCTTGCATCCCATCATTGAACTTTTCCGTCCATATGATTTTGTCATAGGCGCCACCATTCACGATAAAGGTTGATACATGGCCCGACATGGCGGACCAGTGAATGTCCGGGTCCATTGGGCGGCGCCAGCGGATCGTGTCGCGTGCAAAAAGCAGGAACCGGCGAAAGCTTTTGATCTGGTCGAAATCAAACTCGTCTTCGGGGCTGCCCACTTCGATGCCGTACTTCTGGATCAAAAGCGGTACTAAATTGCCGCGGTATCTGCGGCCGTTACGTTGAATGCCGCAGATCTTGTCAAAAAAGCTCGACAGGATACGCGTGTATGGATTTCGCACACATGTGAAGGCATAGCTTTTATGAGCCTGAACATTTTCCGTGATCAAAGGTTGGGAAAGATCTTGCGACCATTTATGTAGGCGGTCCTTGCTGTCGTGAATGTCACCATCAAAGAACTCGCCATGATCAGAATAGAACATGATCTGGCCAATGGTTGAACAGGCGCATTTCGGCACCACGCGGTAAACAACGCTCTCACTTTCCGTCATCCAAGTGCCGGGGAACCCCATATGCTCTTGCCTCCTTGCCGATTTGATGCAGCATCCGATATCGATCTTTAGTCGTTCCTGCCACAATTTGTGGTGAAAAAAAGCAAAGAAACTCTGTTTATTCAATGGTTTTTCACGTTATTTATGGCAACAATGTCGGGAAAGCCGAAGGATTGATCAGTTCAATGGCAAAAATTGCCTTCATTTTGTTATGCCACAAAGACCCTGACGCGATCATCAATCAGGCCACGCGGTTGACGGCGGCCGGAGATTGCATGTCCATCCATTTTGACGCGCGATCGAAACCCGAGCATTTCCAGAAAATCCGTGATGCGCTTAAAGACAATCCGAATGTCACCTTTGCTCGCAAGCGGATCAAATGCGGCTGGGGCGCCTGGTCGCTGGTTCAGGCCACACTCTATGCGGTTGAAGCCGCCGTTGAGGCTTTCCCCCGGGCTACCCATTTCTACATGGTGTCTGGCGATTGCATGGCAATCAAATCTGCCGAATACGCCCATGATTTTCTTGATCGCGAAGACGTGGACTATATTGAGAGCTTTGATTATTTCGGCAGTGACTGGATCAAGACCGGGATGAAGGAAGAGCGGTTGATATACCGCCACTTTTTTAATGAACGCAAATACAAAAAGTTGTTTTATGCAAGTTTTAACTTGCAAAAACGACTTGGTTTGGCGCGGGATATTCCCCATGACATCCAGGTTCAAATTGGTAGCCAATGGTGGTGCCTGCGACGTCGCACAATCGAATGGATCCTTGAATTCACGCGGAAGCGTAAAGACGTGATGCGGTTTTTCCGCACGACCTGGATCCCGGATGAAACCTTTTTCCAAACCCTTGTACGTCACATCATCCCTGCCAATGAAATCCGCACCCGGACGCTGACGTTTCTGATGTTCACCGACTACGGTATGCCGGTGACGTTCTATAATGATCACTATGACCTGCTGCTGTCACAAGATTTTCTATTTGCCCGGAAAATCAGCCCCGAAGCACATGTGCTCAAGCGTCGGTTGGGGGACCTCTATGCCGCTGAAGGGGCCGAGTTTCAGATCTCCAACGAAGGGCGCTCACTGTTTAAATTCCTGACCGGGCGCGGGCGCACCGGACATCGCTTTGCGCCACGTTTCTGGGAGAAAGAAAGCACCTTGGGACGAGAGCGTGAACTGCTGATCATTGTCGCCAAGAAGTGGCATATCGGCAAACGGTTCGCCGAGCGGATCAAGAAGGTCACAAACGTTCCGATGATCCAATATCTGTTCGACGAATCCAGCTGCCCCATGCCGGATCTGGGGGGGATTCAAAATAGTATTGGCAAGCGCACGCGTCACCGGCGGGCTTTGATGCGGATGCTGTTTGACTATTACGACACCGACCGGCTTATCATCTGCATGGACCCGAACAATATGGATCTGATGCGTGATTTTTTCTCGGACCGCTCGCAGACCAAATTGATAGAAGTCGAAAGCCACTTCTCCGATGAATACCTATTGGGTCACGCCATGCGAGTGGGGTTGGCGGGGGAAAACACACCTCAGGAAACGATTGATCGGCTGTTGCCCACCATCCGCTCGGATGTGATGAGTGAAAGCGATACAATACGGGATGAAGGGTTCGAAGGATACTTCCGGATCAGTGAAAATGGCAGTTCGGAGATGAATACACGGGCCCTTGCACGTTTCCTTACGATCCCCGAAGATCGCGCCCGAGAAATCGCCGAAACCGATCACCTGTTTGCAGATTGATCTAAGGCCAACAAATAGTCGGAGCTTACAATGGCTTACACCTATGATGATCAAAACGTATTCGCCAAAATTCTGCGTGGTGAGATTCCAAATGACACGGTGCTGGAGTCCGAATATGCGCTGGCATTTCGCGATATCACTCCACAGGCTCCAACGCATGTTCTGGTGATCCCCAAAGGTGCCTATGTGAATGCAGATCACTTTGCCAATGAAGCAACGGACGCCGAAATTATCGGATATGTTCGCGCGATCGGCCAGGTCTGCAAACTTATGGGGATTGCGCCGGGTGACGGGCAGGACGGGTATCGTACAATCGCCAATTCCGGGGCACATGGGGTGCAAGAAGTGCCTCATTATCATACCCATATCCTTGGTGGTCGCCCGTTGGGCCGCATGCTAGGGCGCGTAGAGGGCTGACCTCTTCCTCTTGCTGAAAATATCCCCGCCGGAGGCAAGAAGACCTGCCGAGCTCAGCGAGGCCATTCCCAACGGAATTGGACCGTCAGGTTCGGATTTCGACGGGACAACGTCTTTGGTGTCACTGTTGCCTATTGCCGCCGCGCCAAGGATCACTATCATGCCACCAACAAATTCTTATGAGGTAAGCCATGAGCCAAACTGCACCGGAAACCAAGATTGTGGACAGCTACAAGGTGTCCTGTGACGGCGGCGAAGGCGCTCTTGGACATCCGCGGGTCTATTTGCAGATCCCAAATGAGCATGGTTGGGTGGAATGCCCATATTGCGACTGCAAATTCGTGCACAAAGACCATGAAGGCAAAGCAGGTGAACAGGCGGCCTGATCCGCCCCTCACCTGACAAGACGCATTCGGCCGCGGGCAAATGCTGCGCGGCCTTTTTGTCCCTAATGATCTTCTCCTGATGATCTTTGATGGGGACACAGACGATGAAAGACGCGACATGAGCACCGAGACCCCTACCTTCGGCAAAGGCTGTCACCTGCATCTGGTGGATGGATCCGCCTTCATCTTCCGCGCCTATCACGCGTTACCGCCGCTCACACGCAAATCCGACGGATTGCCGATTGGGGCCGTGTCTGGTTTTTGCAACATGCTCCTCAAGTTCATAGAGGATCAGACCGGGTCGGATGCGCCCACTCATGTCGCGGTCATCTTCGACCACAAAGGCAAAACCTTCAGAAGTGACATCTATCCAGAGTACAAGGCCAATCGCCCGCCTGCCCCCGAAGATCTTGTGCCGCAGTTTCCGCTCACGCGTGACGCCACCCGTGCCTTCAATATCGCCTGTATCGAGGTGAAAGGATTTGAAGCGGACGACATCATCGCCACTCTTGCCCGCCGCGCCAACGAGGCCGGGGGGCGGGTGACCATCCTGAGTTCGGACAAAGACCTCATGCAGCTTGTCGGCGGTGGTGTTGAAATGCTCGACCCGATGAAAAACAAACGGATTGGCGTCGAAGGGGTCGAAGAGAAATTCGGCGTTGGTCCCAATCGCGTGGTCGATGTGCAGGCGCTGGCGGGGGATGCGGTCGATAACGTGCCCGGTGCTCCGGGAATTGGCATCAAGACGGCCGCACTCCTGATTAATGAATATGGCGATCTCGATACGCTTCTCGCCCGTGCAGAGGAAATCAAACAACCCAAACGCCGCCAGACACTGATTGAAAAAGCCGACCAGATCCGCATTTCGCGTGAGTTGGTCAAGTTGGACGATCAGATGGACCTGGATCTGGATCTGGGCAGTCTCGAGTTGAAAGATCCCGAGCCCGACACGCTCCTCTCATTTCTGGCCGAGATGGAATTCCGCACGCTGACCAACCGGGTGGCAGGCAAGCTCGGCGTGGAGGCACCCGAGATTAAGCAACCAGAGGGAGCCCCCGAAGTTGCCACAGCTGAAGCCCCCGAAATCGATCCCGAGAAATACGAATGGGTCAAAGATGCGGCGGCACTGGGCAAATGGGTCGAAACGATCAAGAGCCGCGGCTATGTGGCAATCGATACGGAAACCACCGGGCTGGATGAAATGCGGGTCGACCTTGTGGGGATTTCGCTTTGTGTGGAACCGGGCGAAGCCTGCTATATCCCGCTTACGCATAAATCCAGCCAATCTGACGACCTCTTCGGTGGGGATGATCTGGCTGAGGGGCAGATGGGATTGGAAGACGCCTTGGCGATCCTGAAACCCGTGCTTGAAGACGCGGCGATCCTGAAAATCGGCCAAAATATGAAATATGATGCCAAGATCTTTGCCCGCTATGGCGTGCAAGTGGCGCCGATCGACGACACGATGCTGATGTCCTATGCGCAAAATGCCGGGCTGCACAATCATGGCATGGATACGCTGAGCGAGCGTTACCTTGATCACAAGCCGATCTCGATCAAGACCCTTTTAGGCAGCGGAAAATCCGCGATCACCTTTGACCGGGTGCCTATTGAGGACGCGGTGAAATATGCCGCCGAAGACGCTGATATCACCCTGCGCTTGTGGCAATATCTCAAGCCGCGCCTGCATGTGGCCGGGGTGACACGTGTCTACGAACGCCTCGAACGCCCCTTGGTGCCGGTGCTGGCGGATATGGAAATGACCGGGGTCAAAGTTGACCGCGATGTGCTGTCACGCATGTCCAACGCTTTTGCGCAGAAAATGGCGGGATACGAAGCCGAACTACACGAAATTGCGGGGCGCGATTTCAACGTGCAAAGCCCCGCTCAGGTGGGTGAAATCCTCTTTGGTGAGATGGAGCTCGAGGGTGGCAAGAAAACCAAGACCGGGCAATGGTCAACACCCGCTGATGTGCTGGAAGACCTTGCCGCTGAACACCCTTTTGCAGCGCGGGTGCTGGATTATCGCCAGCTGCAAAAGCTGAAATCCACCTACACGGATGCGCTTCAAGACCACATCCACCCGGACACGGGCCGGGTGCATACCTCTTATTCCATCGCGGGCGCCAACACCGGGCGTCTCGCCTCGACCGACCCGAACTTGCAGAACATTCCGGTTCGCAGCGAAGAAGGACGCCGTATCCGTGAGGCATTTGTGGCTCCCGATGGCAAAAAGCTGATCAGCCTCGACTACAGCCAGATCGAACTTAGAATTCTTGCGCATATGGCCGGGATCGATGCGCTGAAACAGGCATTCCGCGATGGGCAGGACATCCACGCAATGACGGCATCCGAGATGTTTGATGTGCCTATGGATGAGATGACACCAGATATTCGTCGTCAGGCCAAGGCGATCAACTTTGGTGTGATTTATGGCATTTCCGGTTTCGGTCTTGCCCGTAACCTACGCATTCCGCGGTCCGAGGCGCAGGGCTTTATCGACCGCTATTTCGAACGCTTTCCGGGCATTCGCACGTACATGGATGAAACGGTGGCATTCGCCAAGGAACACAAACGGGTGGAAACTCTCTTTGGTCGCCAGATCCATACGCCTGAGATCGGTGCAAAAGGCCCCCATGCAGGATTTGCTAAACGCGCTGCGATCAACGCACCCATTCAGGGAACAGCGGCTGATATTATTCGCCGTGCGATGATCCGTATGCCGGACGCGATTGCCAAACTGCCCGCCAAGATGCTGTTGCAGGTGCATGACGAATTGATCTTCGAGGTGGACGAGGCCGCGGTGGAGGATGTGATCGATGTGGTCCGGGGTGTGATGGAAGGGGCGTCCGAACCTGCTATCAAGCTCGACGTGCCGCTGACGGTGGATGCGGGTGTGGGCATGAACTGGGCTGAAGCGCACTGAGGTAATCATTTGCGTGTAGTGCTGGGGCAGGGGCATGTCTCGGGGGCGTCAATGTCCCCCGGAACATTGCTCATGATCACCGAAGGCTGTGAGAACAGAACAGTCCTCACCCCCGTCGCAGCTTTCGCTGATCCGCACCAATTCAGTTTCAAGCCGCTGCAGGCGGGCAATCCGGTCGCGAATATCTGCCAGATGAGCGGCCGCGATTCGGTGGCTTTCTATATGGTTTTGTGGATCCATCTCGATCAAAACTCGGATGGATTCGAGTGGCAGCCCCAGATCACGTGCATGGCGGATAAAGCTAAGCCTTTCCAATCCGTCCTGTGAAAAGCGCCGTTGATTTCCTGTCGTCCGTCCATCAGCGGCAATCAACCCCATTTGCTCGTAATAGCGAATGGTTGGGACCTTGACCCCGGTGCGGCGTGACAGCTCTCCGATTGAAAACATGAAAAACCTCTTGAACCTCTAGTTACTAGAGCAATTATGATCTGTTTAGACACAGCGCAAGGTGCACGGACATAGGATTCGAAGGTAGGTGACATGCCGCATGATCATTCCCACGCACATGGCCAATCTCATGGCCACCATCATCACATCGACCCGGAAGCCGGGGATATGCGGGTTGGATTGGCTGTTGCGGTCAATGTGCTTTTAACCGTTGCTCAGATCGTCGGTGGTCTTCTATCCGGTTCAGTGGCGCTGATCGCCGATGCGATCCACAACCTGTCTGATGCCGCCTCGCTGGCGATTGCCTTCTTTGCCCGCAAGATTGCGCGCCGGCCGACGGATGCGCAGATGACATTTGGTTACAAACGGGTGGAACTCGTGGCCGCGTTGATCAACCTGACTACGCTAATCGTGATAGGTCTCTATCTGGCGTATGAAGGCATCATGCGGTTTTTCGAACCACCCGAGGTGGCAGGGTGGTTAGTAATCATCGTTGCTGGTGTGGCGCTTGTGGTGGATGCGATTACAGCACTTCTGACCTGGCGCATGGCGAAAGACAGTGCAAATATCCGGGCTGCGTTCCTGCACAACGTTGCCGATGCGCTGGGGTCCGTGGCCGTCATCATCGTTGGCATCCTGATTGTGGCCTTCGACTGGCATCTGGCAGACCCGATCGCCACGCTGGGTATTGCCGGGTATATCATCTGGATGGGGCTGGCTGAGCTCAAGGGCGTGGCGCGGATCTTGATGTTGGGCGCGCCTCCCGGACTGGATGCGGAAGAGGTTGTTTCCGCGATGGAAGAAGTACAAGGCGTTGAAAATATTCACCATGTGCATCTTTGGCAGATCAGTGAAGACGTCACATCACTCGAGGCACATGTGGTTGTGACCGATGAAAACTGGCCGGATGCATCAGGGGTGAAGGCTGCGGTTAAATCCACGTTGCATGAACGGTTTGGAATTGGGCATGTCACGCTCGACATGGAAGGCGCTGACTGTCCGTGTGAAGGAGCGCAGAGAATTGGTGGGGCGCGGTAGCCCCCACCTGACAGTCATCTGTCAGGAGCCTGTCAGAATGGATGAGAAAATGAGTTTAGCCTCAAAATCAGCATTTGACAGCAGACATCCAGCCCAGCCCGGATGATGTCCGGCCGCGAGGGTGGTACTCGCCGCTGACCCAGCCATTGTAACCTTCGAGATCCAGCTGCCGAAACCATGCGGGATAGTCAAACTCACCCCGGATTGGTTCATGTCGGTCAGGGATGCCGCCTATCTGGATATGGCGAACAAGATGGCGATGCTTGGCCCAGCAATCAAGAATGTCTCCAGTGATCCTATCCGCGTGATAGGCATCGAATTGCATCCCCAGATTTGGTGCGCCAACTTCAGCCAGAATATCGGCAGCAAGGTCAAATGAATTGAGGAAATACCCCGGCATATCGACCGTATTGATCGGTTCGATGGTCAGGCTCTGGCGGGGCGCATGGGCGGCGGCCCATTTCAGGTTCTCGACGAAGGTTTTGCGCGCGACTAGCCCTTCGGCTTTGCCGGCCATGATGTGGATGTGGCTGGCCTTAAATTCTTGCGCATAGCGTAGCGTGCGTTTGAAATCATGCTGAAACCGGGCCTGTCCATTTGGTGTGGCCGCAAATCCACGTGCGCCGCCCGTATAATTGGGCGGTGGTGTATTGATCAGCACCATATGAAGCCCGTTGGCAGTCAACTGCCGCGTGACCAGTTGGGCGGCGTCATCATAGGGAAACAACACCTCAACGGCCTTGAAACCGGCTTCTGCCGCAGCTTCAAACCGCTCAAGAAATGGCAGCTCCTTGAAGAGCAGCGTGAGATTGGCGGCAAAACGGGGCATCAATCCTCCAGATCATCTGAGTGGGAGATGCGGAAGAACACACCATTTGACCACAGGCCGAACCAGCGCCCGTTATCCTGTTCTTCGTGGCAGGCTAATTCAACCAAGCGATAGAATGTCTTACGATCGATCCGAGCTTCGAGCCCACCCCGCACGAGCACATAAGGTGTGGGTTCGCCAGTCACTTCGTCTTGCTCAATTCTCAATTTGGTCTCTGGGCCCGCATGGGTCACGTCCCCCACATTTGTGGTAAAGGCAAGGTCCTGATCTCGTCCGGTGCCGTTGACCTCCAAGTCTTCTGCCACAAATGGGACATCGTCGACCTTAATCCGAAACCGCTCGACCGGCGTGACCAACATATATCCATCGTCATCCTTGCGCAGGATCGAGGCAAATAATCGGACAAGACCGGGGCGGGTAATTGGGCGCCCTTCGTGAAACCATTGTCCGTCCCGCGCGATCCGCATGTCCATGTCGCCGCAGAAGGGCGGGTGCCACAGATGCACTGGTGGTATCCCCTTTTTTGCGGCGCCCTGCACGGCGTCTGCCAGCTGATCAGGCGTGGTTTTTGAGGGCTTCATTGGCGATTTCCCGTCAGTTGCCGCTTTTGTCATTTGTTCCCCGCGAAAAATCGGACTTAAATACAAGCTAAAGTGTTTGCCGATCAAGGTGAAGCACGAGCTTGATCCCCCTGCGCTTTTTCCGGCGCCTCTGAGGGGAGCGGAGGATTTTATGGACCAGAACATTGTCACCGAGTTTGAAGCGCTTAGCGAAAGGCTGGCTGACGCCAAAATCGAGATCACCCAACATATCATTGGTCAGGATCTTGTGGTGGAGCAGGCCATGTCGGCACTGCTCTCTGGCGGGCATGCGCTTCTAGTGGGATTGCCGGGGCTGGGCAAGACACGTCTGGTGGATACGATGGGGACGGTCATGGGGTTGAAAGACCGTCGCATCCAATTCACGCCGGATCTGATGCCCGCCGATATTCTGGGCGCTGAAGTGCTTGAGGAAAGTGATACCGGTGCGCGGCATTTTCGTTTCGTCAAAGGGCCGGTTTTTTGCCAGCTTTTGCTTGCGGATGAAATCAACCGGGCCAGCCCCCGCACCCAATCTGCCCTATTGCAGGCGATGCAGGAAAGTGAGGTTTCGGTGGCAGGGCACACGCACTCCCTGCCTGAACCATTCCACGTTTTGGCAACGCAAAACCCACTGGAACAAGAGGGCACTTATCCTTTGCCGGAAGCTCAGCTTGATCGCTTTCTCATGCAGATCAATGTCGACTATCCGGCGCGAGCGGATGAACGCGCAATTCTTCTTGCCACAACAGGTGAAATAGAAGCCACGCCCAAAGCCGTTCTCACCAGCAAGGACTTGATTAGGGCGCAAGAGCTGATCCGCCTGATGCCTGTGGGTGAAAGCGTGGTTGAAATGATCCTTGATCTTGTGCGCAGTTGCCGCCCGGATGATCCGGCCTCCCCTGAACCCTTGAGGCAAGCCGTCAGCTGGGGCCCGGGGCCGCGTGCCGCACAAGCCCTGATGCTACTGGTTCGGGCGCGCGCAGCTCTGGATGGGCGGTTCGCACCCGAAGCTGACGACGTGCGGGCACTTGCGCATCCGGTTCTCTCTCACCGCATGGCGCTTGGCTATGGCGCGCGTGCGGAAGGGGTGATGCTGGCAGATCTGATTGACAGCGTTCTGGCCGGGATGGAGCAGGCGGCATGACCCCAACCGCGCCCTCTGTGCTAAGTCGGGCAGCGGCCACCGCTCAGGGATTGCCGCCCCTGATGGTAGCGGCGCGGCATCTGGCGGATACGGTGCAGCTTGGTGATCACGGGCGGAGGCGGGCGGGACAAGGTGATGCTTTTTGGCAATTCAGACCGGCGCAACCGGGGGACCCGGCCCACCGCATCGATTGGCGCCGTTCAGCCCGATCAGATCAGGCCTTTATCCGCGACCGCGAATGGCAAGCTGCCCAGACCGTGATGATCTGGTGCGATCCAGCGCGTTCGATGGCGTTCAGCTCAGATCCAAGCCGAGCCAGCAAATCTGACCGCGCCAAGCTTCTTGCGCTCGCTGCGGCCCTCCTTTTTCTTCGGGCTGGCGAGCGGGTTGGTTTCCCCGGAAGTGATCGCCCGCCATTGCGCGGTGAACATGGGTTGCCATCCCGGTTGACGGATCTCGACAAAGCACCGCCGCGCCCCTCCGGTTTGCCGCGGCGTTCACGCGCACTTTTTCTGACGGATGGGCTTGCAGATCCGAAAATCTACGAACACCTGTTGGGGGATGCGGCCAGTTCACGCATACGCGGAGCATTCATTCAGGTGTTGGATCCGGCTGAAGAGCGATTTCCATTTGCCGGACGCAGCCTGTTTCTGGATATGCAAGGGGATCCGAAATTCGAAACGCAAGAAGCGGCGGATTTGCGGGCGCCCTATCTTGAGCGTCTGGCGGGGCGCAAGAAAGCGCTTGCGCAAATGTGCCGGGACGCGGGATGGGTCTATCACTGCCATGATACGATAACTTCTCCCAGTTCAGTGCTGTTGTGGCTTTACCATGCGCTGGGGGCGCGACGGTGATGGGGGCACTGGGCTTCACCGCACCCTGGTTGCTTTTGGGATTGGTCGCGCTTCCCCTCCTGTGGTGGTTCTTGCGGGCCGTCCCCCCTGCACCGGTTCGGCAAAAGTTTCCTGCCGTTGTCTTGCTCTTTGGGCTTAAGGACCAACAGATCGAAGCGCAAAAGACCCCGTGGTGGTTGATCTTGATACGCCTTCTGGCGGCGGCCGGTCTGATCATTGGGTTTGCTGGTCCGGTGTTGTCACCTGAGGACACAAGCGAACGAGCAAGGCAATCTGATAAACCCTTGATTGTCCTGATCGACAGCTATTGGCCTGCGGCATCGGATTGGTCAATTCGTGTAGAGGAAGTGGATAACCTGCTTCAACAAGCCCAGCAGGGAGGGCGCGTTGTCGCCATCCAGCAGGCGCATTTCAAAGAGGCGGCGCAGCTGGCCCCCGCCTCAATCTGGCGCGAACGGTTGGCGGCGATGTCGCCCGTGGCTTGGGATGCCCCCTATGATCTTGGTGTGCTGCAACATTTGCCTGAAGGGGAATCCATCTGGTTGTCTGATGGGGTGAAGCGCGATGGTCGGCGAGAGCTATATGCGCTGCGAGAGGCGGTTGGCGAGGTTGCCATCTGGCAACCGGATCGCATCGTGTTTGGCCTGACACCTCCTGTCCTTGAGGGCCAGGATGTTGAGCTTCGGGCGTTGCGACATCGTGCTGGTCCTGCGCAAGACATGGTGGTTGCCGGCTACGGGCGCGACCCTGCTGGGCAGCTACGGGCGCTTGTCGAAGAGCCCGCCGAATTTGCGATTGGCACGACCGAAAAAGACATTGTTCTGAATTTGCCGCCAGAGCTGCGTCACCGTGTGCAGTGGCTTGAGCTGGCCATTGGTGGGCAAGCCCGTAGCGCCGGTCAGGTGGCACTGGTTGGCGAAAGCCTGACCCGTCGAAGGGTTGCACTTGTTGGGGCCGGGGAAAGCGAAACACTTGCGCTTTTGTCACCAGATCATTTCCTGCGCGCGGCGCTTGCCCCCAGCACCGAAATTGTCGAAGCGCGCGGCATCGGTGATGCGGTGCGTGCAAGCCCCCATGTGGTTGTCATGCCGGATGTGCCCGATATTTCGGAACCGGATCAGAGGGCACTGGCGAAATGGGTGGCAGAAGGTGGTCTTTTGTTGCGCTTTGCCGGTCCACGTCTTGCAGCTGCTCAGGCTGATCAGGCAGGCATTGTTGATGCGGTCGAAGATATTCTTCTGCCAGTGCGACTGCGTGGTCGCGGGCGCGCTGTTGGGGGCGCGATGAGCTGGGGCGCACCTCAGCTTCTGGCCCCATTCCCGACTGACGGTCCCTTTTCGGGGCTTGAGATTCCAGAGGAGGTCAGCGTGGTGCGCCAGGTGCTCGCGGAACCGGGACCTGAGCTTGCAGAGCGCACGCTTGCCCGGCTTGTGGACGGAACGCCTCTCGTGACGCGCAAGCTGCTCGGATCGGGGCAGGTGGTTCTGGTGCACGTGGGGGCAAATGCTGAGTGGTCGAACCTTGTCCTTTCGGGTCTGTTTGTCGAGATGCTGCTGAGGCTGACCGAAGCAACGCTCGCTACGCCTTCCATTGACCCTGAGAATGGGTTGCAGACAGAAGATACCGGCGTGGTGTCCGCTCCGTGGCTGCGTGATGCCCAACTGTCGGCACAAGGGGCTTTGGTCCGCGAAACGTCCCCTCTCTCAACCCCATTGAACGCCTTGGCAGACGCTGTGAATGGTCAGCCCTCGGCCGATGCGCCTCCGGGGATCTACAGCAATGGCACGCGTCAGCTGGTGATCAACAGTTTACACATCGGCGCCACACTTTCGCCCACGAATTGGCCAAGGCAAGTGGTGCCGGTATGGCAGGATAAACCAACCGTCCGGGATTTGTCGGGTTGGGTGCTTGGAGCCGCGCTGGCTCTGGTCCTTCTGGATATTGCGGGCACGCTCTGGATATCCGGGCGTTTGAGATCCGGTCAGGCGGCACGGGCGGGGTTTGTCATTGTAGCACTCGGTCTCGCCGCGCCAGAGGCGGGTGTCGCGCAAGTTGCGGATGGTCAAAACGAAGACGCGGCAGACCAGTCGGTTTCACCTTCGGTGCCGGATCAGGTGATGGCTGCGGCGGCAGAGGTCACACTCGCACATGTACTGACCGGGGATCCCGAATTGGATGCACTTGCACGGGCGGGCCTCACAGGGCTTTCGCTTTCGCTTTCCCGCCGCAGTTCGGTTGAACCCGCCCCTCCTGTTGGCGTGGCGTTGGAACAAGATGACCTGTCGGTTTTTCCATTGCTCTACTGGCCTGTGTCGGCAACCCAACCTCTGCCCTCCTCTCAGGCCTATGAACGCCTGGCGACCTATCTGGCGACCGGAGGGCTGATCCTGTTCGATACAAGAGACGCCGGTGCCGGAGGTGGAAACAGCGCAGAATCTCGCAAATTGCAACTCCTCGCGGCGCCTCTGAGCCTGCCACCACTGGATCCGATCCCCTCGGACCATGTTCTGACACGCGCATTCTATCTGATCGACACCTTCCCCGGTCGCTACAATGGTACTGCATGGGCCGAAGCCGCTCCTCCCGGTGCCGCAGCCGCTGAGGGCGTTCCCTTTCGGTTGCTCAATGATGGGGTGACGCCCGTAATCATTGGCGGCAATGATTGGGCAGGTGCCTGGGCTGTTCGTGAGGATGGGCGCCCCATGCTGCCCGTTGGGCGCGGAAATGCCGGTGAACGGCAGCGCGAGTTGTCGCTGCGTTTTGGGGTCAATCTTGTGATGCATGTGCTGACCGGGAACTACAAATCCGATCAGGTTCATGTCCCCGCGCTGTTGCAGCGGTTGGGGCAATGAGGGGCGAGCGATGACAGAAACCCTCTTTTTCACCCCTCTTGTGCCATGGGCAGCGCTGGTGACACTGTCCGTGCTTAGTGTGCTGGCACTGCTCCTCGCGATTTGGCAAGGGCTGGTGGGCTGGATGTTTCGGGCGATTGCCCTGATCGCGGTGCTTGTCGCGCTGGCGGGGCCGAGTTTGCAGGAAGAAACGCGTGATCCGCTGCCCGACATTCTGTTGGTGATGGTTGATGAAACGGCTTCGCAGTCCCTGCCGGGGCGATCAGCGCGCCGGGACGCCGCCCTGAACCGTTTGAGGGAGGCGGCTGCCGCTCAGAGTGTAGAGCTTGTTGTCAAACCCGTACCAGATGCAGCCAACGGACAGGGGTCGCTGCTGGCACCGGCGCTGGATCAAGCGTTAGCAGATATTCCGAGGGCTCAACTGGCAGGGGTGGTCATCCTTTCGGATGGGGTATTCCATGATGCCGCCCGTCTAGGGGCGCGATTTGCGGAGCTTCCTGCTCCGGCTCATCTGATGCAAACCGGATCGCGACAGGATTGGGACCGTCGCCTGACCATCACACAGGCCCCGAGATTTGCAGTGACCGGCGAAGAGGTCCGCGTGCATCTGCGCGTTGATGCACTTGGGTCTGCTCCTGCCGCCTCGGCGCGTCTTTCCCTTTCAATTGATGGGGACCCGGCTAGTCATCATGACATTCCAGTTGGTCTTGAGATGGAGTTGCCGCTGGTTCTGGATCATGCAGGTGAAACCGTGGTTCATCTGATGCTGGAACCGCTCGAAGGTGAACTGACAGATCGCAACAACCAAGCGGCGCTACGCATCAACGGCATCCGTGATCGTCTGCGCGTGTTGTTGATCTCTGGCGAACCCCATCCCGGCACAAGGACTTGGCGCAACCTTTTGAAATCCGACGCATCTGTCGATCTGGTGCATTTCACCATTCTGCGTCCTCCGGAAAAACAGGATGGCGTTCCGGTCAATGAACTTAGCCTCATCCCATTTCCCACACAGGAACTGTTCGTAGAAAAGATCGACGAATTTGATCTGATCATCTTTGACCGTTATCGCCTGCGCGGGATTTTGCCCGGAGCTTATCTGGAGAGCGTGCGAAGATATGTAGAGCGTGGAGGGGCGGTGCTGGTTGCGGCAGGACCGGAATTTGCCAGCGTCGAAAGCCTGTCGCGTTCTCCTCTTGGGGAGGTGTTGCCGGCTCGTCCTTCGGGTCAGGTGATCAGTTCTCCCATGCGACCTGAATTGACGGATACTGGTCGGCGTCACCCCGTTACTCAAGGTTTGTCTCAGAGTGAAGGCGCCCCAACTTGGGGAGCCTGGCTGAGGCATCTCGAGTTAGAACCGGATACGGAACAAGTGGTGATGCAAACCCCGGACGGAGGCGCATTGATGGCATTGAGTCGCGTGGCAGAGGGCCGTGTGGCGCTGATCGGCTCGGATCAGGTCTGGCTTTGGGCCCGAGGCTATGATGGAGGTGGTCCGCAGCTGGAACTTCTGCGCCGTCTGGCCCATTGGATGATGGGTGAACCGGAGCTGGAAGAAGAGGCGTTGAATGCCGAGGAAACCCCAGAAGGCGATATTCTTGTGACGCGCCAGACCCTTGCAGATGAGCCAGCGGCACTTGAGGTGGAAGCTCCGGACGGCAACGGTTTCAGCTTGCAGATGCAATCTGAGGGAGGAGGTCGGTTTTCGGCTCTGCTGTCCAATGAAAATTATGCAGATGCCCCACTGGGGGTTTATCGGTTTTCGCAGGGCGATCAGCAGGCGGTGGCCATCAAGGGAGATGCAGCCCCGGTAGAATTTGCTGACCCATTGCCTCGGGATGACATGCTGCGGGATTTGACGTCGCCGACCGGAGGGGGCGTTTGGGCGTTGGAAGACGGTATGCCGCGACTGCGTCGGGTACGTGTGGGGCAACGCGCGATCGGGAACGGCTGGATCGGCTATACTCCGCGCGATGCTTTTGTCAGCCGCGATCTTCGCGTTCGCCCGGCATTGCCTGCTTGGATTTGGTTGATGGTCGCCGCAGGTGCGCTGGTTCTGGGGTGGTGGTTCGAAGGGCGTCGTTCAGACGATCTGGAAGACCTTACTGCAAAGGCAGGATAAACATCTGGTCCGCCCAACCATCCACATTGCACCGCACCCGGATGTGCAATTCTGTAACGCCTTCCGGCACCACGACATTTCCAAGAGATCGGGTGAAAGGTTGTTCGTTTACATGCGGATGCGCCAGCTCACGCCGTCCAAGCGAAGTGCCATCCGGGGTGAAGACTTCCCAACCATCAGCATAATGATCCCATCCCGTATCGGGATGGGACAGGGTCACGGAGATCCGGCCTTCGCTGATCTCCGTGCGCTCCACCAGTGGGGCATCAGCAAGCGACGGCAGAGGTAGGAATATCAGAAGCGCAAAGGTCATTCGGGCGAACATTTTTAATCTCCTTCAATCAGGACCGAGCGGGAATGCGACGCAAATTCGCGCCGCCATAAGACCAATACCGTGACCCCCGTGGCCAGCAACAGACCCGCCGGACCGATCAGCCAAGCAAGAGCAGCCATCGCAAAATAAATCGAGCGAAGACCTCGGTTGTAGCTCTTGGCCGCGGTGATATTCAACGATGCAGCCATGTCCGCACGGGTATAGGCAAGGGGGTCTTCCGGGTTATTAGGCACTGAGCCCATCATAACGGCACAATACCCGAAAAGCCGGTGTGACCAGACAAATTTCAGGAAGGCATTGGTGAGAAAGAGTAGGGCAAGCAAAATTTTGACTTCCCAAACCAATGCGGGGGCGTCGTTTTGTGTCAAATCCCGTGCCACTCCGCGCAACTCTTCCATACGCCCCAGAAGCGCCAGCCCACCGCCAATAGCGATCATTGTGGCCGAGGCAAAAAACGTGGTGCCCTGACGCAAGGTCGACAGGATCGAACTGTCAAAGATCCGGGGTTGGCGCGTGACCATCTGAGCCATCCAGTCCTTTCGGAACTGCGCCATCAGGTTCGACACTGATGGTCGGTCCGGTGACGGGTTCTCGATCCGCCAGCCAATTGCGACCCAGCTAGACAGAATGATCAGGACAGCGAGGCCATCCAGCGGTGAAAATAGGGAAATTCGGTCCATCATACTCATGAAACCTGCATAGCCCGTTTTCTGGCGCTTGCCAAAACTACAAATTGGTTCTAAAACTTTACCAATTATAAAATGGGGTGCCGCAATGCAGATGCCAAGACCGGATCCAGCCATTTTGTCCCGCAAAACTCAGGTTGTTGCGCAGCTACAGAAGGTCTTGTCCGATGGGGTGGTTATTCATGATCCGTTGGAAACCCGAGCTTATGAATGTGATGCGCTGACAGCCTATAAATGTCCGCCGCTTTGCGTGGTGCTTCCCAAGTCCACCGAAGAAGTGGTTGCCGTGATGAAGATCTGCCACGCCGAAGGCATACCGGTGGTGCCAAGGGGAGCAGGCACGTCTTTGGCGGGCGGCGCGTTGCCCACCGAAGACAGCGTCATCCTTGGGGTGGCACGCATGAACGATGTGCTGGAAACCGACTACGACAACCGCTTCATTCGCGTCCAGACGGGGCGTACAAACCTGTCGGTCACAGGGGCGGTTGAAGAAGAGGGCTTTTTCTATGCCCCGGATCCCTCCTCGCAACTGGCCTGTGCCATTGCGGGCAATATCGCGATGAACTCAGGGGGCGCACATTGCCTGAAATATGGCGTCACCACCAACAACCTTCTTGGGGTGAAAATGGTTCTGGCGGATGGGGAGGTGGTTGAGATCGGCGGGGCGCATTTGGATGCAGGTGGGCTGGACCTTCTTGGTCTGATCTGCGGATCCGAAGGCCAGTTGGGCATCGTGACAGAGGCGACACTGCGTATCCTTGCCAGCCCGGAAGGCGCTCGCCCCGTGTTGATTGGGTTCAACAGCAATGAGGTGGCCGGGCAATGCGTGTCAGATATCATCAAATCCGGTATCCTTCCGGTGGCAATCGAATTCATGGACCGCCCCTGCATTCGTGCCACCGAAGCCTTTGCCGGTGCGGGATACCCGGATTGCGAAGCACTATTGATCATTGAGGTGGAAGGATCTGTAGCAGAAATAGACGAACAGCTTGGGCGGATCATTGAGATCGCCAAGGCCCATGATCCGGTGGAGATACGCGAAAGCGCATCGCCTGAGGAAAGTGCCAAGATTTGGCTTGGCCGGAAATCCGCCTTTGGCGCGATGGGGCAGATCAACGATTACATGTGCCTTGATGGCACGATCCCAGTTAGTGAATTACCTCATGTTCTCAAACGGATAGGAGAGATGAGCGCGCAATATGGGCTGGATGTGGGAAATGTGTTTCACGCGGGTGACGGAAATATGCATCCACTCATCCTGTTTGATGCCAACAAGCCGGGGGATCTTGAGAAATGCGAGGCCTTTGGGGCAGACATTCTTAAGCTCTGCGTCGAGGTCGGGGGCTGCCTGACCGGAGAGCATGGTGTGGGGGTCGAAAAGCGAGATCTGATGGGCACGCAATACACGCCAGAAGATCTGGAAGCGCAGTTGCAAATCAAGGACGTGTTTGACCCAAGTTGGATTTTGAACCCGGCGAAAGTGTTTCCTCTTGAAGCGACAGAAACCCGGCGAACGGAATAGGGGCTTTGCCCCTCGCGCCGGACGGTGCTCACCCCAGGATATTTATGGCCAGAAGAAAATGATGAGACCTGAGAGTGAAATAGAATTGGCGGAGCTGGTCGCAGATGCGACTGGCCCTATGCGCATTCAAGGTGGCGGCACGCGGCAGATCGGTGCTCCGGTCGATGGCGAAGTTCTGTCCGTGGCGGGGTTATCCGGAGTGACACTTTATGAGCCGGGGGCGTTGACGCTGGTTGCCAAAGCCGGAACCCCGGTGGAGGAGATTGAGGCATTGCTGGCCGAGAATGACCAGATGCTGGGTTTTGAGCCAATGGATCATCGTCGGTTGTTGGGGACCAGCGGCACTCCGACGATTGGCGGGGTTATTGCGGGAAATGTGTCTGGTCCGCGCCGGTTGTCGTCGGTCGGGGCTTGTCGTGATAGTCTGCTTGGCGTGCGATTTGTTGATGGGGCCGGGCGCATCCTGAAAAACGGCGGTCGCGTGATGAAAAACGTGACCGGCTATGATCTGGTAAAATTGATGGCTGGAAGTCGCGGCACACTTGGTGTGTTGACCGAGGTCAGCCTGAAAGTGCTGCCACGCCCTGAAGCTGTTGCGACATTGAGCTTTGAGGGTCTTGATCCCGGTCTGGCGGTTCCACTTATGTCCAAGGCGCTTGGGTCCCCCTATGATGTGACGGGGGCGTATTTTGGCCCGTATCATTACCAGGCACCGCGGCATTTGCATCTTCGGCTTGAAGGCAGCTCTGCGTCGGTCAAATATCGCGCAGATGCGTTGGCGGGATTGCTGTCTGGTTTCGGCGCTGCGCGGATCGAACGCGATCCTGACGCATCCCAACAGTTGTGGCGTGATATCCGGGATATGACGCATCTGGCTGAAATGCCCTTTGTGACGCGCAGCTCGATCAAACCCGGAGCAGCGCCCGCGTTTGTGGAATCCATTTCTCAGGTCTGGGCGGCCACACATTACCTTGATTGGGGGGGCGGTCTGATCTGGACAGCCGCAAGTGAGGAAGACCTGTGCAAGAACGCAAAAAATGACAGGGGGGATTCCTCTGAGGATGAATTGACGCGCGGCGCCAAGGCTTTGATTGCGGCAATGCATGAGGCAATGAGCTTTGAAGATGGGCACACGACTTTGATCAAGGCCGACGAGCGCGTCAGGCGGGAAATGCCATCATTCCAGCCGCGCCATTCGGTTGTGGCGTCGCTCGAACTGGGGCTGCGACAGAAGTTTGACCCACGCGGAATTTTGAACCCCGGCTTGATGGGAGCCTGAGCAGATGCAAACTCACTTTTCCGAAGAGCAGTTGAAAGATCCGGCCCTCCATCGAGCCAACGAAATCCTGCGATCCTGCGTGCATTGCGGATTTTGTACCGCGACCTGCCCAACCTATCAGGTGCTGGGGGATGAGTTGGATAGCCCGCGCGGGCGGATCTACATGATCAAGGATATGCTTGAGGCGGGGCGACCTGCCGACACGAAAACGGTTGAGCATGTGGACCGTTGCCTGTCCTGTCTTGCCTGCATGACCACTTGTCCATCCGGGGTGCACTATATGCATCTGGTTGATCACGCACGGGCGCACATCGAGGCCACTTACAAACGCCCTTTGATGGATCGGCTTTTGCGCTGGACACTGGCGCGGATCATTCCATTTCCGCAGCGGTTTCGCGCGGCTCTGAGGCTGGCCAGATTTGCACGCCCCTTGCGCCGTTTCATGCCTGATCCACGCCTGAAAGCAATGCTGGAAATGGCCCCGCCAAAGCTTCCACGCCCTTCCAAGAACGATCTGGCTCAGGTTTTCCCAGCCAAGGGAGCGCGAAAAAAACGGGTGGCCCTGCTGACCGGTTGTGCGCAAAAGGCGCTTGATACCAACATCAACGATGCCACCATTCGTCTCTTGACCCGGTTGGGGTGTGAAGTCGTCATTGCGCGGGGAATGGGCTGTTGCGGGGCGCTGACGCACCACATGGGGAAGGTGGATGAAAGCCATGCACAGGCTGCCGCCAATATCAACGCCTGGACACGCGAACTGCGTGGTGACGGGCTTGATGTCATCGCGATCAACACGTCTGGTTGCGGGACAACGGTGAAAGATTACGGGTTCATGTTCCGCAATGACCCGCTTGCCGAAGACGCTGCGAAAGTATCGGAACTGGCGATGGATATCAGCGAGCTTCTCATGACGCTGGAACTGCCTGAGGGGCAGATGGGGCAGCGCGTTGCCTATCACGCGGCGTGTTCGTTGCAGCATGGCCAGCAGATTAAAACTCATCCGAAGACCCTGTTAAAGCGCGTTGGGTTTGAGGTGGTGGAGCCGACGGATGCTCATCTTTGTTGCGGGTCTGCCGGGACCTATAATTTGATGCAGCCGGAAATCTCAGCAGAATTGAAGCGCCGGAAGGTGGTAACGCTGGAAGCCAAGACGCCCGAGATCATTGCCGCTGGGAATATCGGCTGCATGATGCAAATTGGCTCGGGCACAGATCTGCCAATTGTTCATACGGTTGAGCTGATTGACTGGGCAACTGGTGGGCCGCAGCCGCAAAAATTAAGGGGCGATTAAAGGCCTGTTCACCTTTTTTCGTTTGCCTGCCCCAAATTTGCCCCTAAGCTGCGGCATATAGAGGGTAGGAATGCCCCGGCATTGAGGCAGAAACATGAGACTACTTATCGCGTTCTTTGCGGCCATCCTGTGGCTAACAGGTCCGTTGGGAGCATCTGATCCGTCCCCGTTGCGCAAGCTCATGACCGGCGATGACAGCCGGGGTTGGGAAGGTGTGGGGCGTTTGAATATGGGCGGAGAGAGTTTCTGCACAGGGGCGCTGATTGCGGATAACCTCGTGCTGACGGCAGGACATTGCATGTTCGACAAGTCCAGCGGTCAGCAATACGACGCCACCGAGATCGAGTTCCTTGCCGGATGGCGCAATGGTCGTGCCTCGGCCTATCGCGGAGTTAAGCGCGCGGTGGTACATCCGGAATTTACCTTTGATGGTCTAAACGATGCGACAAGAGTGGTGAACGATCTGGCGCTGCTTGAGCTTGATCAGCCGATCCGAAAACATTCCGTCAAACCCTTCGCCACATTCCATCGCCCCCGAAAAGGGGCAGAAGTGGGCGTTGTGTCTTATGCCCATGATCGCGCTGAAAGCCCCGCTTTACAGGAAACCTGCAAGGTTCTGGCCCGTCAATCCGGCGTATTGGTGTTGTCATGCGAAGTCGATTACGGATCTTCTGGTGCTCCGGTATTTGTGCTGGAACAGGGGGAGGCTAGGATCGTTTCTGTCGTGTCAGCCAAGGCAATGGTTCGCGATATTCCCGTGTCACTGGGTACCGGTCTTGAAACACCACTTGCAGAACTCAAATCCATTCTTGCTTCGGGAGATGGTGTGTTTCAAAGCGTGCGCCCCACAGCGCAGGTGCCCGTGCGCCGAATTCAGATCGAGAGCGCTCGCGGCAGCGGCGCCAAATTTGTGCGTCCCTGATCATACATTCCACCTCTTGAACCCCTAAAATTTGCGCATACATCCTCATTACGGGTGCCGCCTGGCGGGCCCTAAACACTGCCTGTCCCATGAGGGAAGGCCCAACATATTGTCGCTTTTAGGAGGACACCCATGCGTAATTTTGACCTGTCACCCCTTTACCGTGCCACTGTCGGTTTTGACCAGATTGCCGATTTGATGGACCGGGTTCTGACCAACGATGTCAGCCGTGACAGTTACCCCCCTTATAACATTGAAAAAACTGACGATGATGCCTGGCGCATCTCGATTGCTGTTGCCGGATTCGCAGAGGATGAACTGAATGTTGAGGTCAAGGAAAATGCCCTCTTCATCACAGCCAAGAAAGCACCGGAAGACGGCAACCGTACCTATCTGCATCGCGGTATCGCGACCCGCGCCTTCGAGCGCCGCTTCCATTTGGCCGAACATGTCCGCGTGAGCGGTGCCAGCCACGAACTTGGCATGTTGCATCTCGATCTGACCCGTGAAGTGCCTGAAGCACTGAAACCGCGTCGGATCGAGATCAATGGTCCCAAGGCTGTGGAAAGCAAGGCTGTTGAGGTCTGATCCTCAGCTGATCTGAAATAAAGTTGCGGGCGTCGAAGTTCGGGGAACGAGCTATTTAGCGGTTTAATTTCCGTAGTCTGACAAAGCTTTGATGTCGATCGTTTCCAGGACCGGAATCATAACATCCGACGCCGCCCCTTCGGCCTGGATCAGGATCCGATTGTTGATCACACCGGAGAGCTCTCCGTCCTGATCCAGGTATTTCATTCGGCCAACGCGCTGGAGCTTCATGCCCAGCAGTCCGGCATTCCCCATCATGCCGGCAAGAGCGCCGACCATCGGATTGTCTGCCATGATGACGATAGAAAATGAGTCACTTCCCATAGTATAGGTGGCTTCTGCCCCCGCGCCGCCACCAAGAAAACCCATCCCGGCGGTCATCTCTGTCGAGATCTCACGGCTCCATCCGTCGGGCGCATCTGGCAGGAATTTAGCAAGTGATGCGGTGTTTTGGGATTGGATGAGCTGCTTGGCATATTCCAACTCTTCCAGCGCATATTTCAGATCCCCTTCGCCATAGGCCGTGATGGCACTTTCCAACGTATCTGTGACATCATCTGCCTGTGCGGCGACAGGTGACAGTGCCACGACAATGCAGACAATCTTGGCAAAATATTTCATTTCAACCTCAATTTGTTTGGCGTCTATTTATGTGAGCCGAATCGACTGGCCCATGTTGGGAGTGTATCACTCGTGTCTGCGGTGGCTGAATAAACCCCTCGCGCAATGGCCCGCGCGAGACAGATTGACGCCGCATGTCCCAGCCGAAGCGCATCAAAATCTCCTGAGGGCAGGGGAATCTTCCCAGTTGAGGCAGCAAAAACCAGATCGCCGTCAAACGGTGTGTGACTGGGGTGGATTGCACGGGTCATCCCATCATGGGCAGCGGTTGCCAGACGCGTGGCCTGGGCCTGCGTCAAATCCGCATCCGTTGCTATGATGGCAATGGTCGTGTTCTCACCCAACCCCGCTTCGGGTCGTGGTTCTTCGGTCGGATCATGCCTGCCGATGCCAAGGGCCCCAAACTCGCCCTGCATCTCCCAAGGCGCGGCCCAGAACTCTGGCCCGTCTCCCATGGTCACCGCGCCAAGCGCATTCACGGCCACCAAAGCGCCTACGGTAATCCCACTTTCCAATACAACAGAGGCCGACCCAAGCCCTCCCTTGAGGGCGACACCCGCCGCCTTGCCCACCGTTGCGCCGCAGCCAGCTCCGACTGAGCCGAGCATGAATTCCTCTGACGCAGCCTTCAATGCTGCCCGTCCGAGCTTTTTATACGGGTTGTCGCTCCACCCCTTGTTGCCGCCATTCAGCAGATCAAACAGGATGGCGCCCGGCACAATCGGCACGCGATGATCACCCACCTGAAATCCACGCCCCTTGTCGCGCAACCCATCCACTACGCCTGAAGCCGCATCCAGACCAAAGGCAGATCCCCCAGACAAAACAAGCGCATCCACCTGCTGTACCAGCTTGTCCGGTGCCAGAAGGTCTGTTTCTCGCGTGCCGGGGGCACCCCCCATCACAGACACGGCCGCCGTGAATGGGACATCCCCCAGAAGTACGGTCGTTCCAGTCTTGATGTCATGATCCTCGGCATTGCCAACGCGCAATCCCGCCACATCGGTGATCAAGTTCCGCGTTCCCGGTGTCATGTCACTTTCCTCTTGCTGAAAATATCCCATGGGGGTCTGGGGGTGTGAAACCCCCAGCTTGCCTCAGATACAGCGCCCGCCATCCACTTCCATTGCAACTCCCGTCACCATGCTCGCTTCATCCGAACACAGGAAACACGCTGCATTGCCCATGTCTTCTGGTGTGGAAAACCGACCAATCGGGATCGTGGACAGGAATTTTTCTCGCATTTCAGGTGTGTCCTCCCCCATGAAACTTGCCAGAAGCGGTGTGTCACCAGCCACAGGGCAGATCGCATTCACCCGCACCCCATAGGGGGCCAGCTCCACGGCCATCGCCTTGGTCGCGGTGATCATCCAACCTTTTGACGCATTATACCAGTTGAGGTTGGGGCGAGGGCTCAGGCCAGCGGTTGAAGCCACGTTCAGGATGGTTCCCGCTTTGCATGCCTTCATGGCTGGTACGAAAGCGCGGGCCGTCAGATAGACGGATTTGGCGTTCACGGCAAACACCCGGTCGAACTCGTCTTCGTCTACCTCTTCCATGGGTTTGGGAAGATGGGTGATCCCGGCATTGTTGACCACTATGTCAACGCCGCCCCAGACCAGATTGGCTGCATTGGCCATTTCCTTGACGCTGTCGCTGCGCGATACATCGACCCGTTGGGCGATGCCGCCGATTTCGTCCGCGATCTTTTCAGCCTGCACGCCATTCAGGTCGGCAACCATCACTTTCGCGCCTTCAGTGGCAAATTTCCGAGCAATTCCTGCACCGAACCCCGAAGCAGCTCCGGTGACGATGGCACGTTTTCCTTTCAGTCGCATCGGGTGTCCTCTTCTGCGCCGAATTTGCGCAATGTTTCAATTCGTTGCCCTCAACCTGCGCCTGTCTTGCCAGCAATGCAAGGTTCACGCGGTAGGCACGTTCCATGTGATCTCGCTCAGGCAAGCAAATCGCGCAAATCGGGCAAGTTCTGCCTCGAGTTTTGCGCGACGTTGCGGCCCCCATTTCACCCCTGGCTCCGCCCAGAAACCCGTGACAATCAGAAGGCCAGTTTTGCGGTCAGCCTTGAGTTCAATGCGTCCCACAAACCGCGCGCCCTCGAGCAAGGGATAGACGTAGTAGCCCCAAACCCGTTTTGCTTTGGGCACAAACATTTCGTTGCGATATTCGAAGCCGAAAAGACGCTCTGTCCGCTTGCGGTCACGGATCATCGGGTCAAATGGGTTGAGCAATCGCAGGCGCGACGTCGGGGCAGGGGCCTTCATCAACCGTGTCACGATCTCGGGATGGGCAAACACTGGGTGGGACGTGCCATCAGCGCAGATCACCTCTACTTCAACCAGCTCGCGTTGGTGTGCCACCCATCCTTTTGCCTCCTGCGCGCCCATCGCGTCCCAGAACCGCTGGATGTCGCCTGCTGTGCCAAAGCTCAGGCGATCCAATGCCTGATGACAAAGCCAATCCGTGGCTTGAACGTCTTCAATGGGACCATGCTCGGGAAAAACCCTCTCAGCGAGATCATAATACTTCACGAAATTTTTGCGATGACAGGTGGCCAGATCCCCTGCGTACCAAAGCTGATCCAACGCCTTTTTATGCGGTGGACGCGCCCACATCTCGCGGCTTTCGACCTTTGTGTCAAAGGCATGAGTGGACAGCGCGCCTTCGCGGCGGATGCGGTCCACGATCTGGGCAATTTGGTCTTTTGCCAGGCGCGATTGATACCATTCATGGCGCGCCACATGTGCGCCCAGCCTGCGAAACTGTTTCGCCCAATAGGGCAAAACCTCACCGGCAATCAGGCTGGCATCATGGGTAAAATGCTCAAACAGTTCACGGTTTTTCAGATGCGACCAGATTGCCCCTTCGCGGTAGTTTTGGTTGCGCGACCAGAGGATGTGATTATGTGCGCGGGTCACATTGCGGATGGTGTCGATCTGCACAAAGCCCAGCCGGTTCACGATCCCCATCAGGTCACACGGGCCCGTTGGCGTGGAGGACAATCCGTTGGTCCAGATCCACAACCGACGCGCATCCGCGTTAGAGATCACCAGTTTTGCCACGTCAGATCTCGATCCCCGGCATGGCGTCCGTCTTGACCGTTGGATCAATCATGTTTTGCGGCCACGGTCTTGAGGGTGGAAAATCCATAAAGCGCTTCAAACCCTTTTTCACGGCCATGGCCGGATTTCCCAACGCCCCCAAAGGGCAGCTCAACCCCGCCGCCCGCGCCATAATTGTTGATGAAGATCTGACCAGCTCGCAGGCGTCTGGCAAGCCGCATTTGACGCGCACCGCTGTCGGTCCAGATGCTGGCCACCAGCCCGTAATCGGTGCCATTTGCAATCGCCACGGCGTCTTCTTCGCTGTCAAACGGGATCACCACCTGCACTGGGCCAAAGATTTCGTCCTGCGCCAGAACATGATCGGGGGCGACGTCAGCAAATAGGGTTGGGGTCACGTAATGTCCACCTTCTGGCACATCGGTGATCTGGCCCCGCCCGGCCACGTGCAGATCTGCGCCTTTTTGCATGAACCCTTCAACAATCTCTTTCTGGCGTGCCGAGATCAGTGGCCCGACGTTCAGGTCAGACATGGCTGGCCCCACACGAAGCGCATCGTATGCGGCCCCCATCCGTCCGACCACTTCATCATACACACCGCGCTGGACAAGGATACGAGAACTCGCAGAGCAGGTCTGACCTGCATTCTGAATGCACGCCCCAACGAGGAAGGGCAGGGCAGCGTCGAGATCGGCGTCGTTAAAGACCAGCTGAGGGGACTTGCCGCCAAGCTCCAAAGTGACCGGAACCACATTGGGAGCAGCCGCAGATTGCACCAAAGATCCCACCGGGACTGAGCCGGTAAAGCTGAGGTGATCGACGCCTTGGTGTGCCGCGAGGGCGGCTCCAGCCTCACGCCCCAACCCGGTCACCACATTCAAAGCCCCGGCAGGAAGCCCGGCCTCTTCCGCGATCCGGGCAAAACCCAGAGCCGTCAAACAAGCCTCTTCGGCGGGTTTCAACACGCAGGCGTTGCCCATGGCAAGCGCCGCCCCCACCGAGCGGCCAATGATCTGCATTGGGTAATTCCACGGGATGATATGCCCAGTCACCCCATGAGGTTCGCGCAGGGTGTAGACGGTGTAGCCATCGAGGTATGGGATGGTTTCGCCCATCACCTTGTCTGCCGCGCCGCCATAAAATTCCATGTAACGTGCCAGAGCGATGGCATCATTGCGGGCCTGAGTCAGCGGTTTGCCCACATCCGTGGCTTCCAGCGCGGCAAGGGTGTCAATGCGTTCCAGTACCAACTGCCCGATCCGGGTCAGGATGCGGCCCCTTTCGGCGGCGGTCAAACGCCCCCACGCACTGTCTCGGGCATGTTGAGCTGCCTTGACCGCATCATCAATGTCGCGCTCATTCCCGCGACCGATCTCAGCAAACTTCCGACCTGTAGAAGGATCTTCTACGGGCAGAACACCCCCTGCGGCTGGGCGCCATTCTCCGCCAATCAGGATCTCGGTTGGGTCAAACCAAAGCTGTTCCATATGGGTTTTCCTTCCAGTCTGGTGGGATCACTGGGGCGGCGTCGATCAGTGATTTTGTATAGGGGTGGGTCGGATTTGCGAAGACTGTCTCGGTTGGCCCCTCTTCAACGATTTCACCTGCACGCATCACCAGAACCCTATCGGTGATGTTGCGGACCACACTTAGGTCATGGCTGATGAAGAGAAACCCCAGCCCCTTGCGACGTTGAAGATCTGCCAAAAGGTCAAGGATCTGGGCGCGCACCGAGACATCCAGAGCGGATACGGCCTCATCCAGCACAATCAGTTCGGGTTCCAATATCAGGGCGCGGGCAATGGCGATGCGCTGGCGCTGTCCCCCCGAAAACTCGTGTGGGTATCGGTGCATGGCCTCTTCGGTCAGTCCCACATCCGACAGCGCATCCGCGACATGATCGCGCCAGTTCTCTGGGCGCCCTGTCAGGTGATAAGGCTCGGACACGATCCGCTCCACGGTCCAGCGCGGGTTGAAGCTGGCATAGGGGTCTTGAAACACAACCTGCATTCCACTTCGGCGCGCGGGATCCATATCCGGCCCTACCGTTTTTCCATTCAGGCGGGTATCTCCACCTTGCAATGGTTCAAGCCCCAAAATTGCGCGGGTCAGAGTGGATTTTCCGCAGCCACTTTCCCCTACCAGCCCCAAGCTTTCGCCTTTGTTCAGATGAAAGCTCACCCCATTCACGGCACGAAACTGTGGGCGGGGTTCGAATAGGCGTGTTCGGGGTAGGGGGTAGTCGCGGATCGCTTTCCGCACCTCAAGAAGCGGAATGTCTTGCGCCCTGTCGACGCGATCCGGTTGATGTTCGGATGCGGATAGGAGTTGCCGCGTGTAGGGGTGGGACATGGTCCGGAAGAGGCCTTCCGTCGGACCTTGCTCGACGATTTCACCCGCCTTCATCACTGCCACCTGATCGGCCATGCCAGCGACCACGGCAAGATCATGGGTGATCAAAAGCAATCCCATCTCTTCTTCGGCCACCAGTTCACGCAGAAGGTCAAGGATTTGTGCCTGCGTGGTCACATCCAGCGCGGTTGTGGGCTCGTCCGCGATCAGCAGATCCGGGTGCAGCGCAATGGCTTGCGCGATGCAGACCCGCTGTCTCTGCCCTCCCGACAGTTCATGGGGATAGCGGTCTAGCGGAAAGCGATCGGGGGAAAGCCCCACCCGGGTGAGTTTCTCTGACGCGATCCGCAGGGCGTCTTTACGAGTGGCAGCCCCGTGCAGGATCAGCGTTTCCGCCACCTGTTCGCCAATGGTCTTGACCGGGTTCAGGGCGGTCATCGGCTCTTGAAAGATCATCGAAATCCGGTTGCCCCGGATCTTACACATGGCGCGATCGTGACCCTCGGCTGCCTGTGTCGGCAAGGGAGTATCATCAATCAAGATCTGCCCACCTGCCTTGGATCCGTGAGGCAGAAGATCCATCAAGGCAAGCGCCGTCAACGACTTGCCAGACCCACTTTCACCAACGAGGCCAACCACCTGTCCAGACGCAATGGACAGGTCTACGTCCCGCAGAATGGGGGTGCCGTGGATGGTCAGCGACAGATCGCGGATCTCAATCATGCGGCCCCCTCGCGCAGACGGCGTAGACGGGGGTCAAGCATATCGCGCAACCCGTCTCCCATCAGATTAAGCCCAAGAACCATCAGGACAATGGTCAGCCCGGGCACCATCGCCAGACGTGGTTCGGTGTAGATCATGGTTTGTGCATCCGCCAGCATCCGTCCCCAGCTGGGGGTGGGAGGTTGCGCGCCAAGTCCGACATAGCTCAGCCCGGCTTCGGCCAATATGCCTAGGGAAAACTGGATTGTGCCCTGAACAATCAGCAAATTTGTAATGTTGGGAAGGATGTGCTCCACGTTGATCCTTGCCGCACCTTTTCCCGCCACACGGGCAGCCAGAATGAAATCCTGTGTCCAGATCGTCAGCGCACTGCCACGGGCCACACGGGCAAAGACCGGGATATTGAAGATGCCGATGGCGAGGATTGCGTTGGTGGCGGACGGGCCGAAAATCGCTGTGATCAGGATGGCGATGACCAGTGAGGGGAAGGCGAAAATCAGGTCGTTGCCACGCATGATCAGCTCATCCAGCCAAGATCCGCGTCGGGCGGCCGCGGCCAGACCAAGCGGAACACCAATTCCAATCCCGATCCCAACAGCGATCAAGGCGACGGCCATCGAAGTGCGTGCACCGACCATCAACATCGATACAAGGTCGCGACCAAAATGATCCGTGCCCAGCCAGTGTGTAGTCGAGGGTGCGCGCAGTTTAGCGGCAATGTTCAACGCGTTAGGATCATGTGGCACCCAGAGAAATGACAGAAGGGCTGCGGCCAGAAAGACGGCAGTCAGCGCGGCACCCAACCAAAGCTGAGGGGGCAGGCGGGTCATGGGCGCCTCCTTAGCCGGGGGTCGACCAACGCATAGGCCAGATCCACAAGAAAGGTCACAAGGATCACCGCAAAGACCAACAGCATCACCACGCTTTCCACCACAATCAGGTCGCGTTGAGTGATCGCCTGAAAAATGAGCCGACCCAGACCGGGAAGGAAAAACACGTTCTCGATGATGATGGCGCCAGCAAGAAGGAAAGAAAATTGCAGCCCAAGGATGGTCAGCACCGGGATCAGCGCATTGCGCAGCGCATGGCGGCGCGTGGCCTGTCCCATGCTTAGACCTTTGGCGCGGGCTGTGCGGATATAGTCCTGATGCAGCACCTCCAATAGCGATGACCGCATTACACGTGACAGAATGGATGCCTGCGGCAGTGCGAGCGCCACAGCTGGCAGGGTCAAAGCTTTCACTCCCGGCCAAAACCCTTGGTCCCACCCGGGAAATCCACCAGCGGAAAACCAACGAAGTTGAATGGAAAAGATCAGCACAAGCAACATTGCAAACCAGAAGTTTGGCACCGCGATGCCCAACTGTGTTGCCCCCATGATACCGTAATCCGCAATGCCGCCCCGTCGGCTTGCGGCCAGCATCCCGACGGGTATGGCGATAGTCGTCGACAGGATGAGAGCAAAAAGCGCAAGCGGCAATGAGACCTGCATGCGTTCCCAGACCAGTTCGGACACTTCAACGCGATAGGTATATGACCTGCCGAAATCCCCTGTGACCATCCCGGAAACCCAGTTCAGATACCGGGTCGGGGCGGATCCGCTTAACCCAAGTTCCTCGCGCAGAGCTGCCACCGTGTCTGGCTCGGCATTTAAGCCAAGCATGAAAGATGCCGGGTCACCTGGTACAAGCTCGATCATCGCGAAAATCACCCAGGAGGCGACCACGAGGCTGAGCCCCAGAGATAGGGCACGCAAAGCGAGATAACGAAACATGTGAGGAGGTTAGCCGCGCATCGCACCCCTTGAAAGCTCTATTTGCCTCGCGAAACCGAGCGCCGTCTGATCAAAGAGAGAAAAGGCGCGGAAAACCCACGCCTTTGTCCCCACTCATGCAATTGGATGAAGCCACCCGACCTTAGATCCGAACTTCGACATCCGGCAGGTTGAGTGATTTAAGAAGCTCGCGCAGTTCTTGACGCGCCGCGACGTTCGAGATGTTCATTTGTCCAATTACCCCAACATCCCGCAAATCCAGCAATGTCAGGCCACGGGGGAAAAGCTCGCGAAAGATCACCCGCTCATTAAAGCCGGGGGCGACGCGGAAACCGATCCGTTTCGACAGATCATCCAGTGCGGCACCAACTTTCTTTTTGTTGTGCATCATCTGTGCGCCAAGGCGGTTGCGCACGACCACCCAATCAATCGGCTTCAGCCCCGCTTGTGCGCGCAGTTGCCTGGCGTTCCAGACCATTTCCGAATAGACCGATGGCCCGATCACTTTGTTTGTCTCAGGGTCGATATGCGCCAGGAGGTCAAAATCGACAAAACTGTCATTCATCGGAGTGATCAAAGTGTCAGCCAGCGAGTGGGCCACTTGGCTGAGGCGTGTATGCGATCCAGGGCAGTCAATCACAATAAAATCGCGATCCACTTCCATGCCGGACACCGCAATCGAAAGACGTCGATCGTAGGGGTTTTCTCCGGGTTGCAGCGCAGACTGATCAATCTCAGGCAAGTCCTGATAATGTGGTGTCGGCAAATCCAGACCAATCCGCTCCATCGTGGCGCGGCGGTTTTCCATGTACCGGCCGAAAGTTTTCTGACGCAGATCCAGGTCCAGAACACCAACCGATTTTCCTAATCGTGCCAGTGCGGTAGCCACATGCATCGAGACGGTCGACTTGCCGGCCCCGCCTTTTTCATTCCCCACAACAATAATATGTGCCACGCCTGTATCCCCGGTTGTTATGCCTGCAGCTTCGTCAGGTTAAGGGGACTATAATTGCGTTATGAGACCGGGGGAAGAGGGGGAATGCAGGCCAAATCCCCCTTTGATTGCAGGAATGTGGCCCTATGATGAGGGCTGATATCGAGTAGACCTTGGAAAACCGAGGAGGGGCGTCATGGCGAAGACAAGAGTTCTGGTGGAATTCGGCATGGGGTCCTCCCTGCGTCGGATGGATTACACCGAGGCGTGCGCCCGCGCGATCAAGGATGCGCTGTGGCACAATTCGGTCAATATGGCCGAGTTGTTTGGCTTTGAAAAAGAAAACATGATCGTGGATGTCGAGGTGGCCGTGCAGGCTCCGGATCAGGTGGATACATCCAAACTGGCAGCGATTTTCCCCTATGGCCAAATCAGTGTGACCGCCAAACATGGTGGGTTGGACGTGCCAAAACCGGCAAATGGACCCTCTGCCGGGCACACGGTGATTGCCAATGCAGCCATTGCGGTTTCTTTTGACATGGAGGCTGTGTGATGGCTGAGAAACGCATGATTCTCGAAATGGGCACCGGCAATGATCTTTACGGGCAGGATTATACCAAAGCGGCCTGCCGGGCTGTGCAGGATGCGCTGCATCACTCGTCGATTACCCTGTTTTCAAACCTTGGTATTGATCACACGGAAATGCGTGTGGCGGTAACGATTGGCGTGGCCGAACCCGAAAAGGTGGATTTGGAGGTGGTCCGCGCCGAACTGCCCCGCGGTCGCGCAGAAGTGGTCGCGGTCAAAGGTGGTATGAACACGCAAAGCGGCGATCAACTGCATGTGGTGGCCACGGCAGCGGTCGAAGCTTGGTTGCCGGATCAGGCGGGAAAATATCGGCTGGTGTAAGACACGGCTCCCGGAAGATTGAGGCGATTTTGCCAGCTCTTATGTGGTCACCACGAGTAACTTGGAAACCTGTTCGCGGTTGCGGTTGCGGTTTGAGAGTTTGGGACACTTCGCTTTCGTCAAACGCTTATGTGCATGACAGGGTCTTCATGTCCGTTGGCTGAAATCTCAGTTGAATGTGCGGCCTGGGGGCATGCCAAGATTGCGGAAACGGAAAGAGGTTTTTTCATAATCATATTGGCGTGTGGTTGCACTCACGGGGTGAATGCAACAAAAAACGCCGCCCCGAGGGACGGCGTTTTCTGTTCGAAAGAAGTCTGACTTAGAAGCCAAAACCTTCGTATTTTGATTTGAACTTCGACACGCGGCCGCCGGTGTCGAGCAGTTTCGAGCTGCCGCCGTTCCATGCCGGGTGGGCAGTCGGGTCGATGTCGAGAGCGAGCGTGTCGCCTTCGGCACCCCAGGTCGATTTCATCTGGATGATCGTGCCGTCGGTCATTTTCACGTCGATCATGTGGTAATCGGGATGGATATCCTTTTTCATAATGACGCTCCTCAGGCTTTCTTGGGCTTGTAGTTGGTGTCTTCTGCGATACGGGCAGATTTGCCGCGACGCGAACGCAGATAGTACAGTTTGGCGCGGCGCACACGGCCACGGCGTACAACGGTGATTGAATCGATGTTGGTCGAAAACAGCGGGAACACACGTTCCACACCTTCACCGAAGGAAATTTTGCGAACGGTGAACGAGCCAGCGATGCCTTTGCCGTTGTTACGGGCAATGCAAACGCCTTCGTAGTTCTGCACACGGGTGCGGGTGCCTTCGGTCACCTTGAAGCCTACGCGAATAGTGTCGCCGGCTTTGAAGTCGGGGATGTCTTTCCCCAGCGAAGCGATCTGTTCCGCTTCGAGCTGTGCGATCAGGTCCATCTGATCTCTCCTAAATCTGCTTGCGGTTTTTCCGCAAAGGTTTCTGCCGCCCAGAGCTCCGCGCCTTCATCGGGTTCGCATATGCGCCCGCGGGAGAATACGTCGTCGTTTCTTTTTGCTGCCTCGCCGGATCTACCCACGGAAAGAACGTGGCCCAAACAAAACAGGTCCACACGACTCATTGAACCGGTGAACAGAGGCGGTATAGGCCAATGGCGGCGGGGGATCAAGTGTTCTGCGTCTTGCCAGACCCCTTTTTTATCTGGGCAAAAACCTATTGAGGAGTAGGCAATAGTTGAGGGGGTGCAACCTTATCCTTCATTTGGATGTCGGCCAGAGAAGTGCAGCGCCAAGGGCGCTTGTATCCGCGAATTGACGCCGCGGTAAATGGCTGATTGCAAACAAAAATCTAATCAAAGTTTGTTTTATCCAACGCCCGAAAGTGGTCAGGGGTGTTAAAATTCGAGCGTGTCCTAAAGGACAGGTCGGACTTATTGCGCGTCATTGCACGGTTCCTGTGGGCGAAAAGGTGACGTTGCAACGGAAAAACTGCGCTAACCTTCCCTAAATAAGCGAGGGAAGTGCGCGATGACACCTGAGTTCATGCTGATAACTTTTGTTTTGTTTCTGGCGGGGGTACTGGCGGTTCCAATTGCCAGCCGATTTGGACTGGGGTCTGTCCTGGGCTATTTGATCGCTGGTATCCTGATCGGTCCATTTCTCACATGGGTGGGTGCCGACGTCGTGTCGCTTCAACATTTTGCCGAATTCGGCGTGGTGATGATGCTGTTTATCGTGGGCCTCGAGATGAACCCGAAAGCGCTGTGGCAGATGCGCGGACGGATCTTTGTGTTGGGAGGGCTACAGGTCGGGGTTACAACGGCGCTGGTCATGGCTGTGGCTATGGCTTTTGGGCAGACCTGGACCGTGGGTCTCGCAATAGGTTTGATCTTCGCACTTTCCTCCACTGCGATCGTGAACCAGACCCTCAAGGAAAAGGGGTTATTGAAAAGTGATGGGGGTCAGTCGAGTTTTGCGGTGCTCCTGTTTCAGGACATTGCAGTGATACCTATGCTCGCATTGGTGCCGCTGCTTGCGCTACCGGAGCTGATGGAGGCGGCGCATCTCGGGGCCGGGCATGATGATCACGGGTCGGGACTGAACCTGTCTCTGGTCGAAGGGCTGAACGGTTGGCAAACCGCTCTGGTCACGCTTGCCGCCATCGGTGGGGTGATCGCGGCTGGTCAATATCTGGTGGGGCCGATCTTTCGCTTTGTGGCGCGTGCCCGTCTGCGCGAGCTTTACGTGACCACGGCCTTGATGATCGTACTGGGGATCGCGCTGTTGATGACCATGGTTGGCCTGTCACCTGCGCTGGGCACCTTCCTTGCAGGCGTCGTTCTGGCAGGGAATGAGTTCCGGCATGAGTTGGAAAGCGATATTGACCCGTTTCGCGGCATTTTCCTTGGCGTCTTTTTTATCACGGTGGGCGCGAGCATCGACTTTGCCCTGCTTTGGGAAAACCTCGGGTTGGTGTTGGGGCTGACCTTCGGGTTGATTGCACTCAAGGCGATTGTGCTTTTGTCGTTGGCACGTGCGTTTCGCCTGACAGGAGGAGACAAGTGGCTGTTTGGTCTGGGGATGGCGCAGGCGGGGGAGTTCGGCTTTGTGTTGATTTCCTATTCTGTGGCGAATTTTGTGCTGCCAGGGCATATCGCTGACCTTCTGCTTTTGGTGGTGGCGCTGACCATGCTGCTCACTCCTGCACTTTTCATTCTCTATGACCGGGTCATCGCGCCGCGTTATTCGCGCCAACAGGAACAGGAAGCGGATGAGATTGACAGCGAAGCACAGATTGTCGTCGCAGGGCACGGGCGATTTGGCGGCATTGTAAACCGGGCGCTGCGCGGTGCGGGGTATGAGACAACTGTGGTGGATTACAGCGCCGAACAGCTTGCCATACTGCGCCGTTTTGGGCTGCACGTGTTCTTTGGCGACGCTACCCGCCCTGACCTTCTACATGCTGCGGGGATCGACGAAGCCAAGGTGCTGGTTGTTGCAATCGATGACAAGGAAGCGATCACCGGATTGGTGCGTTATGTGACGGAACACCATCCAAATGTGCATGTGATTGCCCGCGCCATCGACCGTTGGCACGTGTATGATCTTTGGTCCGTGGGATGTCGCGACATCATCCGGGAGGTCTTTGACAGTTCGCTGCGCGCCACCCGGTCGGCTTTCGAAGCGTTGGGCCATTCACGTACAACGGCACAGGGGTTGGTTGATGCGTTCAATGATATGGATCGAAAGACGATGCTGGAACTTGCAGACCTTTATGACATCAACATTCCTCCTCAGGAGAATGAACCCTATGTGGCGCGGGTTCGCGACATGCAGTCGGAATGGGAGACGGAGCTGCGCGGCAATATGGAGGCGGTCACTGCGGGGGAATAGAATGAGGCTGCAACCAATTTGCGTCGGGTAGATTGAGGTTGCCTTGGGGTGGTTATAAATGGAACTGGAGATTAGTGCCGCATATTCCATATGCCATATTAGAAGCGCAAGGAGGGTGTGATGAAGTGGCGTGACATATCGGAATGGCAGATCCTGAAGGCTCAGGCTGAAGGCCACTGGACGACCTGAAAGGTGCTGGCAAACCGTTGTCGATGGACGATGGCAATACCACCGATGCAGCGGGCTTTCGCATCATGGCGGAGGCTTGTGTGCTCCCGCGCGAGATCGAACTCAAGAAAGCCGTCGATGCTGCAAAGAAGGCGTTGGGCAGAGCCAAAGATCCGGACGCGCGCAAATCCGCGATGGCAAAGCTTGCGGATCTGCAATTGCGTCTGTCGATCGAACAGGAAGCACGGCGGAAATACCACCGCACCGGCTGACAGATCTGGATCTGCTTATTTCTTATCCTTGCGCGCCTGATGCGCATCCCAAAGGTCGGCGCGGCGCGTGCGGGTGATCTCTTCGCTCATTTCGCGGCGCCATTCAGCGATCTTGCCATGGTGGCCCGACATCAGAACGTCGGGGATCTTGCGTCCTTTCCATTCGGCCGGGCGGGTGTATTGCGGATGTTCCAGAAGTCCATGAGAGAAGCTCTCGTCTTCGATGCTTTCCGCGTTGCCCAAGACTTCGGGGATCAGGCGCACAGTGGCATCAAGCATCGCCTGTGCGGCAATTTCGCCCCCGGTCAGGACAAAATCGCCGAGGCTCACCTCTTCGATGCCGTAATGTTCCAGAACGCGTTCGTCGACGCCCTCAAAGCGACCACAAAGAACCGTCATACCGCGAGCTTGAGAAAAACGATGCGCCATGGCTTGATCAAGCGGTTTGCCGCGTGGCGACATGTAAAGGATCGGCCATTGCGCGCGATCAAGCGGCGCGCCGGATTGCGCAACCTCAATTGCGCGTCCCAACACATCGGGGCGCAGAACCATGCCCGCGCCACCACCTGCCGGTGTGTCGTCCACGTTGCGATGTTTGCCGACACCAAATGTGCGCAGATCAACGGTTTCAAGCGCCCATTTCCCGTCCTTCAATGCCTTTCCTGTTAAGCTTTCCCCAAGCACGCCGGGAAAGGCGTCGGGAAACAGGGTGATGATCTTTGCGGTCCAGGCCCCCGCCAACCTTGGTGAATGGCTCATCAACTCGCGCGGTTGCACGCTGGCCGAAATCGACAGGCGGCCATGCGATTTGGCGTTGGATTTGCCGGTCTTGCTGGCAGAGCCTTCGGGCGGGGTATTTTTGTTGACGTCGGACATGGGCGCTGTCTACGACAGATCGGAAGGAATGCAAACCGTGAAGCGCGCGGTGGGCAAGGTAGGTGGATCAGTGGTGAATGATGTAGTGAACAGTGAAGAGGACCTGCTCCGGTCAGCGCTGGCACACTGGCCTGATCTCGCCCGACATAACGGTTGGCCCACAGAGGTGCCCCACCAAATTCTGGCGTCTCGATCTGACGCCCATGCCGAGCGGATTGTGCTGTGCCTGACGCTTCCTGATCGGAAAGTGGTTTTGAAACATGAAATGCGGGGCAAGTCGGTTGACGCATTTGCCGCTGAGGTGGACGCGCAGAAATTTGCGTTTTCGGTTCTTGGAGAGACGTCTGTGCCCGACATCCTCGCCGCAGATCCTGAGCAGCGTTTGGCCGTCATGAACTATGTGCCGGGTAGACCCGCGCATGAGTTGTTGGAGTTGGCTGAGATAGGTCTGGAGGACAGCGCGTCCATCGTGGAACGCTGTGGCGTATGGCTTGGAAAGTTTCATGCCCAAACCCTGAAGGAAACGCGGGCGATCAACCCGGACGCCATGCTGAACTGGGGCGCGCAGATGCAAGAGCTAGTCACGGCGCGCGACCCGGACGTGCCCCGTCGTGACCTTTTTTTCTCCTGCTCGGATCAACTGCCCGGCATGGGCGAAGCTGTGCGAGGTCAGACCACACGTGTTTGTGCAAGCCATGGGGACATGCATTTGCGCAATCTGCTTTTGTCCGACACCCAGTGTTGGGCGATCGATTTCGCTCCACTGTCCTTTGTCCCGCCCGCGCATGATTTGGCACGGTTGCTGGTGCGCTATGCCAATCACTTCGACGCATTGCCGGGAAAAGATCCGCTGGAGGCGTTCTGGCGCGGTTACGGCGAAGAGCACCGGGAAGACCCGGCACTAGCTTACATTTTGCCGATCATTCTACTGGATGATTGGAAAGCGATCCCGAAACGGCGCGAAGATCGGAGCCCTCGCCAGCAGCGCCGGCTGAAGGGAACCTTGCGGCTCGCGCAGGATCTGTTTGATCTTTAAGACGGTTCCGAAGCGTCGTTTTCGCTTTCGGGAAACACACCTTCTGGCGGGTCCGCCACAATTCGTCCCGAGGCCAGATCAACCGTGGGCACGGCAGCGCGTGTAAAGGGGAGAAGGGCGCCGGTGCGCATCCCCGGTCCAAGCACCTCCAGCACATCACCCGCACCATGATTGTGCACGGCTTTGACCCGGCCAAGCTCTTGTCCTCCGGTGTCCTGCACAATCATGCCAATCAAATCGGCGTGGTAAAACTCGTCATCCGGCAGCGAGGGCAGGGCATCGCGGTCGGCAAAAAGTTCGACCCCAAGGGCGGCGTCGGCGTCTTCCTTGTTTGAGATCCCGCTGACACGTGCTGCAAATCCATTCTTGATTGGACGGGTCAGGGTGACTTGATAGCTTTTGCTGCCGTCCTTGCTCCAAAGCGGGCCGTAATCCGCGATGTCGGTCGGTTCGGCACAATAGCTCTTCAGGCGCACTTCTCCATGTACACCAAAGGCACCTGCAAGCACCCCAACACATATCCGATCGTTTTTCATTCTACACCCGTGCAAATACCGTTCCGAACAACACCTCCGGCATCAAGACATGCATCCCATTTCAAGAAGCGTTCGAAATAGAAGCCTGCAAGGAACATAGTTCCCAGCAAGAGGATGGTTCGGAAAGGCCGGAAAATCAAACCCATTTCATCACCTTACTTCCAGAGGAAGATTGCCTCGGCGCGCCTCCCAGCCGGTGCCTTCCAGCTCCGGGCTTTCGGCCACGTCTTCCGGCCAGCCCAGGCAGAAATACCCAACCAGACTGTAATTGGCAGGCACATCAAGATCGCGGCATATCTGCTCTGGATCCAGGATCGAAACCCAGCCCAGTCCCAGTCCTCGCGCCCGTGCCGCCAGCCAGAAGAGCATGATGGCAGAGACCACCGAATAGCGTCGCATCTCGGGCATGGTTCCTGAACCAAGACCAGACCCTTTTTCGGTGGTTTCGTCGCAGAAGATTGCCAACTGCACCGGGGCATCTTGCATCCCAGACAGTTTCAATCCTGCGTAAATCTTTGCTTTTTCACCGGAATATCCGGCAAGGGCAGTCATGTTTGCTGCCTGATAATTGGCAAGTGCTGCGGCCCGTGCCGCGTCACTTTCCACCCTGATCACCCGCCAGGGTTCTGAAAGCCCCACCGAGGGGGCCATCAAAAAGGCGTCGAGGCACTCGTTCAAGAGCACCTCATCCACCGGGTCTGGACGGAAGCGGCGCACGTCGCGCCGCCACCGCATCAGGGTTTCGAGATCCGATTGAAACTCGTCTGAAAAGGCGTGCATCCCAGATCTCTCCACCCAAGTCCGTGTGAGGGATTATTCCTCGGCCGGAGCAGCAGCTGCTTCGGCGGCTTCAGCAGCCTTGGCAGCTTTTTCTTCAGCGCGCTCTTGGGCTTTTTTGCCAGGAACGGCTTTCTTGGCGTTGTTACGCTCTTTCTTGGCCAGAACGCCAGCAGCTTCGAGGAAGCGCGACACACGGTCCGACGGCTGAGCGCCTTGATCGAGCCAGTGCTGAACACGTTCCATGTCCAGTTTTACGCGATCTTCGCTGTCTTTCGGCAGCAGCGGGTTGTAGGTGCCCAGCTTTTCGATGAAGCGACCATCGCGCGGCATACGCGAGTCAGCAGCCACAACGCGGTAGAAGGGACGTTTTTTCGAGCCACCACGGGCAAGACGGATTTTCATAGCCATGAGAGTTTTCCTTTTTTAGCTATTGAGAGGCGTTGTCTGAACGGTCAGCGCGGCCCCAATTTCAGTGTTTGTTGTTTCGGTTCCCGAGGTTGGTATCCCCGGTTATTCTTGGTGTTTCTTGTGGTGCCTGATGACCTCATCAATGATGAAGTTCAGGAATTTCTTGGCGAATTCGGGATCGAGATCGGCGCGTTTCGCCAGATCTTCCAACCGTTCAATTTGTTTCGCTTCCCGTGTCGGATCTGACGGGGGCAGATCGTGGCTGGCTTTCAACTTTCCCACGGCCTGCGTGTGTTTGAATCGTTCCCCCAACGTGTAGACCAGGATTGCATCCAGCCGATCAATCGACTCGCGATGTTCCTTGAGCAGCTCGGCGGCGCGGGTCACGGCGTCACTCATTCGGTCATCTCCTTCATGCCCGCCAGATCCTGTTTTGAAGGATGGCGATATACCAATTCAGTCCCGTGGGTCGGGCTTTCCCATTCAGCTTCCAGCTTGGCGCCCAGACGCTCGGCCAGCACGACGGAACGGTCGTTGCCTGGGAAGATGTTGGAGCAAAGAGGCCCCCAGCCCAGCGTGTCATAGGCGTAAGCACGCACGGCCGCTGCGGCCTCACGGGCGTAGCCTTTGCCTTCCGCACCTTCGAACATGACCCAGCCCAGCTCGGTTTCGTTCCAGCCTTCCGGCCCCCAAAGGCCCACCATGCCGACAGTCTCACCTTCGGCGGTGTCGAGGAACCAGAAGCCGAATCCCTTCAGCGCAAAATGACCGAGGTTAGTTGCAAACCAACGCCATGCCTCAGTACGATCCAGTGGACCGCCAAAGCCCCAGCTGTGCTTTTTTGAGGCAAAGAAGGTAGCGACATGTTCAAAATCCGCTTCCACCGGCACACGCAGGGTCAGACGTTCGGTGGAGAGGGTGGGGATGTTCGTGAGGCGAGTCATGCGTAAGCCTCCGGATTGCCATCGGCATCGGGGGCGGGGTGGCGCCAGACCTGATAGTCGTCGCCTTCATCTTCAAATCGCGGTGCCTTTGGATCGATCACACAACCAAGCCGTTCGGCAAGGGCGTTTGAACGGGTGTTGTCGTTGTCAATATAGCTGACACAGGTTTCCCAGCCCAAGGTCTCATAGGCCCAGCTGCGTGTGGCCAGAGTAGCCTCAAACGCAAGCCCCTTGCCTTCGATCTCTTTGTTCCAGACCGACCAACCAATTTCAGGTTCCGGCCAGCCAACAGGTTTCCAAGGGCCTGCGGAGAGCACGGGTTTGTCAGTGCTTTTGTCGACACCTACAAACAAGCCAAATCCCAGAAGTGTCCAATGTCCGGCCATATGCCCAAAGGCGCGCCAAGCGTTGCGGTCGCTGTAGGGACCGCCGATGAAACCCGCACGATCAGACCCCAGGAAGGCCGCAAAGGCCTCCCAGTCACCCATTTCGGGCTGGCGCAACAACAGGCGCGGGGTTTCGATCATGACGCTCATCCGGGCTTACTTCTTTTTGCCAAAACCAGAGAGACCACCGGGCAGACCAACCGGACCACCCAAACCACCGGGCAGTTTGCCACCCATGGCCTTGGCGGCCGCTTCCAGAGCTTTCGGGTCCATGTTGGATGGATCCATGCCGCCCATGTCGGGCATGCCACCACCTTTGCCAAACATGCCACCCATGGCCTGTTTCAGCATTTTGCCTTTGCCCATCTTGCCCATCTTTTTCATCATGTCGGACATCTGGCGCTGCATTTTCAAAAGCTTGTTCAGATCGCTGACCTGCATGCCTGCACCGGCGGCAATGCGTTTCTTGCGGCTGGCTTGAAGCAAGCCTGGGTTGGCGCGTTCGCGTTTGGTCATCGACTGGATGAGGGCGATCTGCTGTTTCAACACCTTGTCATCCATGCCAGAGGCTTCGGCCTGTTTGGCCATCTTCTTCATGCCCGGCATCATCCCCATGATGCCCTGCATGCCGCCCATCTTGATCATCTGCTCAAGCTGCATCTTCAGGTCGTTCATGTTGAACTGACCTTTGGCAAAGCGCTTCATCATGCGCTCGGCTTGTTCGGCTTCGATAGTCTCCTGGGCTTTCTCAACGAGGGACACGATGTCGCCCATGCCAAGGATGCGGCCTGCGATCCGGTCTGGCTCGAAGGTTTCGAGCGCGTCCATCTTCTCGCCCAGACCGACAAATTTGATCGGCTTGCCGGTTACCGCGCGCATCGACAGGGCCGCACCGCCGCGCCCGTCACCATCCATCCGGGTCAGGACTACGCCCGAAATGCCGACCTTGTCGTCAAATTCCTGTGCGACCTCAACGGCGACCTGACCGGTCAGACCGTCGACCACCAGAAGGGTTTCGCGTGGATCGACAATCTTGGAGACTTCCTCGACTTCGCCCATCAGTACTTCGTCGATATGCAAACGACCTGCGGTGTCGAGCATGTAGACGTCGTAACCGCCCATGGTGGCCTGTTGCTTGGCGCGCTTTGCGATGTCAGCGGGCTTCTGGCCCTTCACGATCGGCAATGTGTCCACGCCAACCTGTGTGCCAAGCACAGCCAGCTGGTCCATCGCAGCCGGGCGATAGATGTCGAGTGACGCCATGAGAACGCGCTTGCCGTCTTTTTCCTTGAGCCGTTTGGCGAGCTTGGCGGTGGTGGTGGTCTTGCCGCCCCCCTGCAGGCCAACCATCAGGATCGGGGCAGGCGGGCTGTCGATCTTCAGCGCTCCGGGCTCACCTTCGCCAGTCAGCACATCCACCAACGCGTCATGCACGATCTTGACGACTTGCTGACCGGGGGTGACCGACTTGGTCACGGCCTGACCGGTGGCAGCCTCTTGTACTTTCTTGATGAAGTCACGGGCAACGGGCAGCGAGACGTCCGCCTCAAGCAGCGCCACACGCACTTCGCGCAATGCGGTTTTCACGTCATCTTCGGACAGCGCACCCTGTTTCGTCAGGCGGTCAAAGACACCGGAGAGGCGATCTGACAGGCTCTCAAACATTTGCGGCTCCTTTCGCCGTTTCGTTAGCCCCTAGATAAGGGCGTGCGGGTGCATATCCAAGCGGGTTCCCAATAGGTCAACGCGAGTTGCCCCTGTGGGCGCAACGCGCTGACAGGGGGCGATCCCGGCATGAGCCAAGGGACCGGAAGCGACAGGACTCCCGGAGTTCGGGCTGGATGTAGTGAGTCTTATCCACAGAGTCAAGCAAACAAGGTGATTGTGGGTGCAGCAGTAGAGGAGTGGGCGAAACCGCAAGTGGGTTTGATTTACGCTGTGATACAGATGGTTGCGGGGGTGCTGCTCGGATCAATCTTTGACTTCGATCATGGTGATGCTTCCTGGTGACTCCTAAACTTGTATCGAACAAGGAACCACGCGCAGAAAAGGAGTGCTGCCATGTACAAGAATATTCTCGTCCCCATTGCACTTGATCACGAACGTGACAGCAATCAGTCGCTGAAAATTGCAAAGGTATTGGCGGATGAAGGGGCTAAGATCACTGCTCTTCACATCATGGAAGAAATCCCGTCCTATGTGGCGCAATACCTGCCGGAAGGCCAGATTGAGGACAATGCACGTCAACTCCAAGCCCGGTTGCAATCGGAGCTAGGCGATCTGGAAGGGGTCGAAACCAAGGTCATCTCAGGTCATGCAGGGCATGCAATTGTAGATTACGCCACGCATAATGAGATTGATTGCATCGTGGTGGCCTCTCACCGTCCGGGACTGACGGATTTCTTCTTGGGGTCGACTGCAGCCAGAGTGGTACGCCATGCACCCTGTTGCGTGCATGTGACGCGCTAAGCGGGTTTCACAACTTTGAAAATTGCAAAAGGCGGGTTCTTGTGACCCGCCTTTTGCATGCCCATATGGCGTGCAAAGGAGGATCATCTGATGAAATGTCCCGTTGACGGAGCCGAGTTGTTGATGGCCGAGCGCCATGGTGTCGAGATTGACTATTGCCCGAAATGTCGTGGCGTGTGGCTTGATCGAGGTGAGCTGGACAAGATCATAGAAAAAGCCACCCCGGCTGTGGAACTGGATGATCCCGACCCCTATTTGGGGGAACCCACCCCGCCACCGCCACCCGCATCGGACCATCAGGGCGAACGGCACTCTGACTCGCGATCGGAACGGCATCACGAGCCACGCTCAGAAAAGAAATGGCGTGAGGATCGCGACGACACACGCCGCTATGACGATAAATACGACAAACGCGAAAAATATTATCGCAAGAAAAAGCGCAAATCGATCCTGAAGGAAATCTTTGATGTGTTCGACTGATCCCGTCTGATCAGGCCAGTGTTTTGTTCCATGTGGCGAATAAACTGTTCATATCTTTGAAGACCCGCGCTAGGCTTTCCTTATAACAAGGAGGAAGCCATGCCGAAGATCAGCAAAGCCCCCGACTATCAAACCGTCATCACCACGTTTGAAATGACCCCCGGCACCTGTCAGGACCTATTGGATGCCCTGACCGATGCCTATGAGAATTTCATCTCGAAACAACCCGGTTTCATGGGCGCGGGCCTGCATGTGAATGACGCTCAGACCCGGATCGCTAATTATTCGCAATGGCAAAAGCGTGAAGATTTTCAAGCCATGCTACGCACCCCAGAAATGCGGGAGCGCAATCGCAAGATTGCGGAGCTTTGCAAGAATTTCGAACCGGTGATGTACGACGTAATTGAAACCTACAACTGACGTGATTTGCTCGAAAACATCAGGACAGCTTTATGAATAAGATTTTTCTTGCAACAGCCTTGGTTTTGGCAACGGCCCCGGCCACTGCAGGTGAGGTAAATATTCAACGTGATCTGCCTTCGGTTACGGTACCCGCCGGCGAAGGCAATGTGGTGATTGAGCGTATTCAGGACACGGGCAATCAGATTGTCGGAGAATGGGCGCGGACCTCACGCAATTGTCCAAATTTCTGTGTGCAGCCGATGATCCCGGCGCCGGGTGTGACACCAATTGGTGAGCTTGAAATGCTGGGCTTTCTTCAGGATCCCGACGTGGTCGTCGTCGATAGCCGAGTGCCAGATCACCATGCAAGCGGCACCATACCCGGAGCCATTTCGATCCCTTACAATGAAGCGGCTGACCGGTTGGATGAGCTGGGATGCGAGCTTGATTTTGATGGGTTCGACTGTAACGAGGCCACAACCGTTGCGCTGTTTTGCAACGGCAATTGGTGTGGCCAGTCTCCGACCGCCATTCGTCGTATGATCAAGGCCGGATATCCAGCGGATCGGATCCACTATTATCGTGGAGGAATGCAAGCCTGGAGATTGCTGGGCCTGACCGTGACCGGAGGCTGAGAAGCGGTTATCCTGACGCAGGTTAAATTGCTCCACTTACAGAGCTTGAATGACGCGGCTGGTGATTGACGCAGACGGTCGGGCGCTTCAAGGTAACGGGAAAAGGAAACAGTATGCGCATCTTTAAATCCATATGCTTTGTCTCTCTGTTCGCCGCGGTTTTATTCGGGGGAACGCAGCAGGCTCACGCTGACGATTTGATTGGCGCATATGTTGCCTATATCGGACCACAGGATTTGACCAACTCCAAGGGTGCGCGGCTGAGAGAGCCCTGGCAGATTTTACGGCAGGACCGGGCCAATTATCACCGTTATGGAATTAGCCAATCCGGCGACGAATGGGACCCGTTTTTCGGGTCGATCGACAATCGGGCCGTAATGGAAAAGATGGTTATGAATGGCAAGATCGATCCGCGTGCCGCACGCAATCTGGTCGAAGGTGGGGCAACGGTCTTTGTGCGTATCTACGGGCGTGGTAGCCTTGGTACATCTGTGCACGTAACGGTGGCGAAATAGTCTCAAGATTGAATTCTCTCAGGCCTGCTTTCAGAACTTCCCAACAGCCAGTCGGAACAGGAAAACAAGAAGGGCAAAGGCCTCCCGAGTATACCCTTTGAAGCGTACCCATACAGGGGTTCGGGGCGTGCGCGGACAGTCAAACTCAACGTCCATTCTCAATCTTTGTGCCATCAGACCTGCCCTGAAAGCATGATACCGATCCGTCACCAGAACCACCATGGCCCCATCCGGTAGCAATTCACGAGACAGGGAGAGGTTCTCCCACGTATTCCGGGCTAATTTTTCGCAGATGATATTGCTCTCGGGCACCCCCTCAGCGATCAAAACCTCTTGCATGGCCTCTGCTTCGCTGCGCCCCGATTGCTCCATCCCCCCACTTGCGATGATCTGCTCTGCTTTGCCTTGATGCCATAGCTCCGCCGCGTGACGTGCGCGCCGCATTAGGGCAGGGGAGGGGAGCCCGTCAGGGCGCAATGCCGCACCGAGCACAAGGGCCACCCGAGGTGTGGATCGGCTCGGTGCTGAATTCATTCTGGGTATTGGGCGATGCAGGTTTCAGTGGCCAATGCCACCTTCGGCACCTCTTCTGCGATCATTATTTTCAAGGCTGCCAGCTTGCGCCGTTCCTCTTCAGCGTCGATCGCCACCGGGGTCTCAATGATGCGATGTTTGTGTTCGAAGCAGCGATAGGCTGCCCCGTCTCGCGTTTTGCATAAATCGACGGTGGGAACCAGAATGGTCTGACGATGCACCGCATAGCCGCGCTCAAGATTGCCTTCAATTTCCTTGGCCTTGCGTTCGGCTTTGCGAAGGGGCAGCGATGCCTTGGCTATGCATTGTTTTTGAGGAGTCGCGCAGGCAGCCAGAACCAGAAGAGACAGGAGAACGGATATAGGACGATACATGTGGGGCCCCCGATAGACATCTGCACCATAACAGCTAGTAAGGAGGGCAGAAATCCTGATTATCGAAGGCCCAGCCAGACAGGCGGTGGCCTGCCAATGCAGGACCGCCTGTGGCTACTAGTTTCACGCGCCGACGCCGCGCGGGTCCAGAATGCCGGTGATTGCCTGGGCGCGGCTGACCTCTCCAATCAATTCACCTTGGTGTAGGACCGAGACCCGGTTTTCCGTGTCGGTCATTATTTCGAGGATCTCTCGCACCGGGGTGAATTTGCCGACCTGAAGGGGTAGGGTTTCAGTGGCGGGTTCCATCACGTCACGGGCCGTCAGCACACCAAGGGGGTTCATATGGGCAACGAAATCGGCCACATATTCATTTACCGGACCGGTGAAAATATCACGCGGAGTGCCGCACTGCACAATGCGTCCGCCTTCCATGATGGCAATCCGATCCCCCAGCTTGAACGCTTCATCAAGGTCGTGGGACACGAAGATGATGGTGCGTTTCAGCTTTTCCTGAAGCTCGATAAGCTCGTCTTGAAGACGGGCCCGAATGAGCGGATCAAGCGCCGAGAAGGGTTCGTCCATCAAAAGGATCGGCGCTTGTGTAGCAAAGGCACGGGCAAGACCCACACGCTGCTGCATCCCGCCAGAAAGTTCCCCAACTTTGCGGTCGGCCCAGTCGCTGAGATGCACCAGTTCGAGCTGTTCATCCACACGGGCTTTGTGTTCGGCCTTGTCCAAGCGGGCCAGTTCCAGCCCCAGCCCGACATTTTCGCGCACAGTGCGCCAAGGCAGAAGTCCGAACTGCTGAAACACCATGGCGACGTGGTTCTGGCGGATGCGGCGTAGGGTATTTGCACCGGCATTTGTGACATCCACCAGCCCGTTGCCATCATTGACGCGCACGCAACCGCGCACAACGGGGTTCAGAGCATTCACCCCGCGCAATAGGGTGGATTTGCCGGATCCCGACAGGCCCATAAGCACCAGGATTTCGCCTTCATCCACCGAGAGCGAGCAATTGTGGACGCCCAGAACCTGACCGGTTTCGGCCTTCACCTCATTGCGTTCTTTACCTTCATCCATGGCTGGCAAGGCCGAGTGTGGTTTGTCACCAAAGACGATCGAAACGTTATCGAATTCTACAGCAGTCATGATCAGCTCTCCACACGCAGCATACGGTCAAGGGCGATGGCGACCGCCACAATGACAAGCCCACTTTCAAATCCCAATGAGGCGTTCACGGTATTAAGAGCCCGGACCACCGGCACACCAAGACCATCCGCACCCACAAGGGCGGCAATTACCACCATCGAGAGCGATAGCATGATGGTCTGGTTCAGGCCGGTCATGATTTGTGGAAAGGCTGATGGAAGTTCGATTTTCAGCAAAGTCTGCATCTTTGTCGCGCCAAAGGCTTCACCCGCTTCGGTCAGGGCAGTTGGCACCTGGCTGACACCCAATTGGGTCAAACGGATAGGGGCGGGGAGCACGAAGATGAAAGTCGCCACAAGGCCCGGCACCATGCCGATACCAAAAAGCACGATCATCGGGATCAGGTAAACGAACGTGGGGATGGTTTGCATCATGTCCAGAACCGGCAGGATTGCTTTGAAGAACCGGGGCCGGTGGGCGGCGTAGATACCAATCGGCACCCCAACCCCCATACAGAAGATCACCGCAAATACGATTAGGGTCAGGCTTTCAGTGGTTTCTTCCCAATATCCTTGATTGAGCACATAGGCGAAACAGATTACCACCACGGCCACCCGGCCCCAGCTGCGTTGAAGATACCAGGTGAGGGCCGCAAAAAGTGCCACAATCAGGATCGCGGGTGGGGCTTGTAACAGCCAGAGAAACCCGTCAATGCCATTTCCCAGCACATCGTCCACAGTGTCGAAGAACGGGCCGAACGCGTCGGTCAGCCAGTCGAAGGCGTTGGCAATGCTCTTGCCAACGGGGATTTTAGCGTCGGTCAACCATTCCAAGGGTCAGGGCCTTTCGCTGAGGGCCATTGTCAGGCCGGAGAAGATGAGAAACCCACCGACACCTCGGTTCAGACGATAGAGGCGGATGGGAGTGAGAAAGCCCTTCATGCCCGCGCCAAGGCCAGCGTAAAGCGCCACGGCCAGAACCTCCAACCCCAGAAACAAAGCGCCCAACGTCACATATTGTGGCGCAAGTGGCTGGCTGAGGTCGGTGAATTGCGGGAAGAAAGCGGTGAAGATCGCAATCGCTTTTGGATTGCCGATCGCAATCAGGAAATCACGACGTATCAACGTGCTAACGGAACTGCCCGCCGCAGTGATGTCGGTCTCGGGTTTTGGCGCGCGCCACATGCGCCAACCCACATAGGCCAGATACGCGGCCCCTAGATATTTAACTGCGGTAAATGCAGCCGTAGATGCGGCAAGGATTGCCCCCAGCCCAAGCCCCACAAGCGCAATCATCAGTGCAAACGGAAGCATCCGTCCCATCCCCCCCGCAAAAGCTGTCCAGAAATCCAGACGCGACGCGTTGGCGAAAGCCAGCACATTGTTCGGCCCGGGGGCCACATTCAGCGCAAAACAGGCTGGAAGAAACAAGGCGAGCATCGTGAGGGTCATTGGGGCGCTAACTTTGGAAGAGCAAAGAATACCCCCTTCCACCAGTCAGGATGAAAGGTGGAAGGGGGCAGGTTTCAAGCTGGATCAGAGGCCCAGTGCGCCTTTTACAGCAGCCACGGCATCGCCACCGTCTTTGGTGGTCACACCATCAAGCCAGCCCATGAAGGCATCCGGGTTGGCTGCGAGCCAAGCTTTGGCAGCCTCAGTCGGATCCTGACCATCATTCAGGATCGCTCCCATGATCTCATTTTCCATAGCAAGCGAGAATGCCAGATTTTGCAGCAGTTTACCGGTGTTTGCACATTCGGTCGCGTAGCCTGCACGGGTGTTGGTATCGACCACGGCACCACCCAGGTTGGGGCCAAAGTAATCGTCACCACCGGTCAGGTAGGACATTTCAAAGTTGGCGTTCATCGGGTGTGGTTCCCAGCCAAGGAAGACAATCGGTTCTTCTTTCTTGTCTGCACGCGCCACTTGGGCCAGCATCCCCTGTTCCGAGCTCTCAGCCACTTCAAATCCGTTCAGACCAAACGCGTCGCCATCGATCATCGACTGGATCAGGCGGTTGCCGTCATTGCCCGGCTCGATGCCGTAGATCTTGCCGTCCAGAGCGTCGGCTTGTGCTGCGATATCCGCAAAATCCTTGATGCCAAGATCCGCTGCAACCTTGTTCACCGCCAGCGTATATTTCGCGCCTTCAAGATTGGTGCGCACGGTGTCGACGGTGCCAGCTTCACGATATGGGGCGATGTCGGCTTCCATGGTCGGCATCCAGTTGCCAAGGAAAACATCGATGTCACCTTTGGCCAGCGACGTGTAGGTCACCGGTACCGACAGAACTTTGATGTCGGTCTCGTATCCCAGTGCATCCAGCACCACGGTGGTCGCGGCGGTGGTGGCGGTAATGTCGGTCCAGCCGACATCAGAGAAAGTCACTGTGCCGCAATCGGCCATGGCGGTGCTCGCGGTGGCCATCAGGGCCAGGGCGGAGAGGGTGGATTTCAATTTCATTTTTCACTCCCAGTGTTTGTGCGGTTTCGTATGTCGTTCAAGAGAAAGGAGGAAAACGTCTCCTTTGCGCCTGATTGCGACCCTATCCCAGCGTTAGCCGGGGTGAAACCGCGTTCATTGGCATTGATTTCTGTTTTTTATTGATTGACGAGTCAATTAAAAAAACGCAAGCCTGTCAAAAGAAATCTTTCGAGGATCGTGAAATGCCCAAGGTGGGAATGGAACCAATTCGGCGGGAAGCCCTTGTAAACGCAACGATAAGTGAGATCGGGCGCGTGGGTTCTCTGGACGTGACGGTTAGCCAGATCGCCAAACGGGCGGGCATGTCTTCGGCTTTGGCGCATCACTACTTTGGTGGGAAAGACCAGATTTTCCTTGCCGCAATGCGCCATATTCTCTCGGTTTACGGGGCGCAGGTGCGCGCAGCTTTATTGGGAGCCAAAACCCCGCGTGATCGGGTAGAAGCAATCATTCGCGCAAATTTCGAAGCTGGCAACTTTCGCCCCGAAGTCATTGCAGCGTGGTTGAATTTCTATGTGCTCAGCCAGTCGATGGACGGCGCGCGGCGCCTCCTGACGGTCTATCAACACCGGCTTCATTCAAATCTCGTGCACGGGCTAAGACCGATTCTCGGCGAAGACGCGCTTCAAGATGCCCATGATCTGGCCGACATGATCGCCGCCCAGATTGACGGTCAGTTCATTCGGCATGCTCTGCGTGAAGAAACGCCAAGCGGCAAACGCGCCACTGCACAGGTGCTCGACTTTGTCGACGCGATGCTGAAAGCCCGCGGGAATTGATCTGTAATTCTAAAAACTCAACAAGATAGGGAGGTGCTCCGATGTCCAAACCAAACATACTCATCATCATGGTGGATCAATGTAATGGCACGCTCTTCCCAGACGGGCCTGCTGATTGGCTGCACGCGCCAAACCTGAAAAAGCTTGCCGAAAAATCGGTGCGGTTCAAGAACAGCTATACCGCCTCGCCGCTCTGCGCGCCGGGCCGGGCCAGCTTCATGTCAGGCCAACTTCCACAGCGAACGGGCGTTTATGACAACGCCGCTGAGTTCCGCTCGGACATTCCGACCTATGCCCACCATCTGCGCCGTGCAGGCTACTACACCGCGCTGTCCGGCAAGATGCACTTCGTTGGCCCCGACCAGATGCATGGTTTCGAGGAGCGACTGACGACCGATATCTATCCCGCCGATTTCGGCTGGACGCCCGACTATCGCAAGCCCGGCGAGCGGATCGACTGGTGGTATCACAATATGGGATCCGTGACGGGTGCTGGGGTCGCCGAGATTTCCAACCAGATGGAATATGACGACGAGGTTGCCTATAACGCCTGCGCCAAGCTTTATGATTTGTCGCGCGGTAATGACGACCGTCCGTGGTGCCTGACCGCGAGCTTCACCCACCCGCATGACCCCTATGTGGCACGCCGCAAATACTTGGATCTTTACGAAGATTGCGAACATCTTCTGCCGGAAATTCCCGCATGGGATTACGAAGATCACGACCCGCATGCGAAACGCATCTTTGATGCCAATGACTGGCGTAGTTTCGACATCACCGAAGAAGACATTCGCAAGTCTCGCCGCGCCTATTTCGCCAATATTTCCTACCTCGACGACAAGGTAGGCGAGATGCTCGACATCCTCGAAGCCACCCGGCAAGAGGCGGTCATCGTCTTTGTCTCGGATCACGGTGATATGCTGGGCGAACGAGGCCTGTGGTTCAAGATGAACTTCTACGAAGGCTCGGCGCGTGTGCCGCTGATGGTCTCGGCGCCGGGACTGGAACCGGGTCTGATCGAAACGCCGGTCTCCACGCTCGATGTCACTCCAACCCTTGCCGATCTGGCAGGCGTGTCGTTGGATGAAGTCATGCCCTGGGTGGATGGTGAAACCCTGCTGCCGCTCGCCAGAGGCGAAGCGCGCACAAGCCCCGTGGCAATGGAATATGCTGCTGAGGCATCTTATGCGCCGCTGGTCTCGCTGCGCTATGGCAAGTGGAAATACAACCGCTGTGCGCTCGACCCGGATCAACTGTTCGATCTCGAAGCCGACCCGCATGAGCTGAACAATCTGGCCGATGAACCGGCCCATCAAGGCACGCTCACAACTCTGCGGGCGAAATCCGAAGCGCGCTGGGATCTGGCCGCTTACGATAACGAAGTGCGTGAAAGTCAGGCCCGCCGCTGGGTGGTCTATGAGGCGCTCCGCAATGGCGCCTATTTCCCTTGGGATTACCAGCCGCTGCAACAAGCATCCGAACGCTACATGCGCAACCACATGAATCTCGACAATCTGGAAGAAAGCAAACGGTTCCCGCGCGGCGAGTGACCCTGAACGTCTTTTCTTCTGACCCCAAATATCCCCGCCGGAGGCAAAAAAATGAATATCGAAATCCAACCCAAAGCCAGCCACTTCATTGGCGGCGAATATGTTGAAGACACCAATGGTGCGCCGATCGAAGTGATTTACCCCGCCACCGGCGAAGTGGTCGCAAAGCTGCATTCCGCCACCCATGAAATTGTGGAGAAAGCCTTGGCGGCAGCGCGCGCAGCCCAGAAGGAATGGGAAGCCATGTCAGGCACTGAACGCGGCCGTATCCTGCGCCGTGCCGCCGACATTATCCGCGAGCGCAACCACGAACTGTCAGTCTTGGAAACCTATGACACCGGCAAGCCCTATCAGGAAACCTCGGTGGCGGATGCCACTTCGGGGGCAGATGCTTTGGAATATTTCGGCGGCCTGGCGGGTTCGCTGACTGGTGAGCATATCCAGCTTCCTGGGGGCGATTTTGTCTATACCCGACGCGAGGCGCTGGGCGTGTGCGTGGGCATTGGGGCGTGGAACTATCCGACTCAGATCGCCTGCTGGAAAGGTGCGCCTGCACTGGCTTGCGGCAACACGATGGTGTTCAAACCTTCGGAAACCACGCCTCTCTGTGCATTGAAAATGGCCGAAATTCTCGTCGAGGCGGGGGCGCCTGCAGGTGTTTACAACGTCGTGCAGGGATATGGCGATGTGGGCGCAGCACTGGTGTCGCATCCGGGTGTCAATAAAGTCTCTCTCACCGGATCGGTGCCAACCGGTCGCAAGGTTTACGCCGCCGCCGCCGAAGGTATGAAACATGTGACCATGGAGTTGGGTGGCAAATCCCCGATGATCGTCTTTGATGACGCCAATGTGGATGACGCCGTGTCTGGGGCTATTCTGGGCAACTTCTACTCCACCGGTCAGGTTTGCTCAAACGGCACCCGCGTGTTTGTGCAGAAAGGCATCAAGGAAGCTTTCCTCAAGCGTCTGGCAGAACGTCTGGAAAACGCGGTGATCGGCGATCCGCTGGACCCCGATACCTCGTTCGGTCCGATGGTCAGCGAAGGGCAACTTAACATCGTGATGAACTATATTGCCAAGGGCAAAGAAGAAGGCGCGCGCGTGGCCTTTGGTGGTGAGCGGATCGAGGGCGACGGGTTCTATCTGAAACCCACAGTCTTTGCCGATGTGACCGACGACATGACCATCGCCCGCGAGGAGATTTTCGGCCCAGTCATGGCGGTGTTGGATTTCGACAACGAAGAGGAAGTGATGGCGCGCGCCAATGATACTGAGTTTGGTCTCGCCGCGGGTGTCTTTACCCAAGACATCACCCGCGCCCACCGCGTTGTGGCCGGATTCGAAGCCGGTACCTGCTTCATCAACTCCTACAACGACGCGCCCGTAGAGGCCCCGTTTGGTGGGTCGAAAATGTCGGGCGTGGGCCGTGAAAACTCCAAAGCCGCGATCAACCACTATTCCGAGCTCAAAACCGTCTATGTGCGGATGAGCCAGATCGAAGCGCCGTTCTAAGGATCAGATAATGCAAGCAGAATACGTGATCGTTGGGGCTGGAAGCGCAGGTTGCGCCATGGCATATCGCCTCGCAGAAGCGGGGAAAAAGGTGATCGTGATCGAGCATGGTGGCACGGATGCAGGTCCCTTCATCCAGATGCCGGCGGCCCTGAGTTACCCGATGAACATGAAGACCTATGATTGGGGCTTCATGACCGAACCCGAGCCGCATTTGGGTGGGCGTACACTTGTGACCCCGCGCGGCAAGGTGATCGGCGGGTCGAGTTCGATCAACGGGATGGTCTATGTGCGCGGCCATGCGCGCGACTTTGACCATTGGGCTGAACAGGGGGCGGATGGCTGGTCCTATGCCGATGTGCTGCCTTATTTCAAACGGCAGGAATCCTGGCATGATGGGGGCCATGGCGGAGACAGTGACTGGCGCGGATCCGATGGCCCGCTTCATGTTACCCGCGGTCCGCGTAAAAACCCGCTGTTCCATGCCTTTGTCGAGGCAGGTCAACAAGCAGGCTACCCGGTGACAGGCGACTATAACGGCCAGCAACAAGAAGGCTTTGGCCCGATGGAGCAGACTGTCTGGCAAGGCCGTCGTTGGTCCGCTGCCAATGCCTATGTCCGCCCTGCGCAGAAGACTGGAAATTGCGAGGTCGTGCGAGCCTTTGCCCGCAAGGTTGTGATCGAAGACGGTCGCGCCACCGGGGTTGAAGTGGAACGTGGTGGCAAAATCGAAGTGATCAAGGCGCAGGGCGAAGTGATCATCGCTGCCAGCTCGATCAACTCGCCGAAACTCCTGATGCTTTCCGGCATCGGTCCGGCGGCGCATCTGAAAGAACATGGGATCGAGGTTGTGGCGGATCGCGCTGGAGTAGGCCAGAACCTTCAGGACCACCTCGAGGTCTATATGCAATATGCCTCGAAACAGCCAATCACGCTGTTCAGATACTGGAACCTCTTTTGGAAAGGGGTGCTGGGTGCTCAATGGCTGTTCACCAAGAAAGGCCTGGGGGCATCGAACCAGTTCGAAAGCGCTGCTTTCATCCGCTCGCGTGAGGGCATCGAATACCCAGATATCCAGTATCACTTCCTGCCCATCGCCGTGCGCTATGACGGGCAGGCGGCGGCCGAGGGGCATGGGTTCCAGGCCCATGTCGGCCCGATGCGCTCGCCTTCTCGCGGTGAAATCACGCTCAAATCGTCTGACCCGAAGGAAGCACCGCGCATCTTCTTCAACTACATGTCGACCGATCAGGATTGGGAAGATTTCCGCACCTGTTTGCGCTTGACGCGCGAGATCTTTGCACAAGACGCGTTTGAGCCTTTCGTGAAACACGAAATCCAGCCGGGGGTGAACTATCAGTCGGACGACGAACTGGATGATTTCATCCGCGAACATGCCGAAAGCGCCTATCACCCATGTGGCACCTGCCGCATGGGGCGCGCGGATGACCCCACTGCGGTGGTTGATCCGGAAATGCGCGTGATTGGTGTCGAGGGGCTGAGGCTTGCTGACAGCTCAGTTTTCCCACGCATCACCAATGGCAACCTCAATGCGCCCTCAATCATGGTGGGAGAAAAAGCCTCAGATCACATTCTGGGCCGCAAGTTGCCACGCGCCAACGAAGGTCCCTGGATCAATCCCGACTGGGAAACCAGCCAGCGATGATCTAAGCGATGACAAAACAGGGCGGCTTTTATCGGCCGCCCTTTTTTCTTGCCGGAAATACCTCGGGGTGAGGCCTTCAGGCCGAGGGGCAGCGCCCCTTAAATCCGTCACTTTCAAAATCAACGATAATTCGTTTTTTTGATCCGCGTCAAAGTCCCGACTCGCCCTTCGGCGCACACTCTATTTGACCAAAGCGAGAGGAGAGCCGCGAATGTCCCACACCCCCCACGAGTTGCATGAAGAATTTCCGGAACACGCAGACAAGATCTCGGACATGAAGGCGTCGGATGCCCATTTTTCCAAGCTGGCAGATGACTATCATGAGGTGAACCGCGCGGTACACCGTGCAGAAACCAACGTGGAGCCGACAGACCAGTTCACCGAAGAGGACATGCGCAAAAAACGAGCCGCGCTGAAGGACGAGATATACCGGATGCTCAGCGCCTGATTGCGCAAGCGTCTAGCACAGAAGAATACCTCCCTTGCCCCGCTGCTTGCAGCGGGGTCTTTTTTGCCGGGGCTATTGAAGGTCTTTCGACCAACGCTCCATTTTTTTCAAAACGCCCTTGCCCGCCCAGATTTTGCCATGAGACAGTTTTTTCCGGATTTCCAATTGTTTGTTTTTTGATGGTGAGGTTTTGAAAACAGCCCGCCCCTGCGCCACCGGAACCGCTGTGTCGCGCCCGCCATGCATTATGAAAAGGGGCAGTTTTAAATGTTTGATAAACCTCTCTGTCGGCCACGGATCAAAATTGCCGCGAAAAAACGGTGCCAGACTAGGGGCTTGGTGGGACACCAGCGCATGGATCGAGCGGTACGGGGCTTGCAAAACCAGACCCGCGGGTGGGGTTCCTTTCTGCGTTAACTCATAGCTGAGGCGGGTGGCCACACCAGAGCCCAGGCTCGCGCCCACCACCACAACCGGACACTCTCCCAATAGCGACGGAACAGCCTTCCAGGTTTTATGCGCAGCCCGCATGATTGCAGTAGAGCTGGCGCGCCCTTTGCTGCCCGATGATCCGGGATAGCCCATGGCCACGACGCCATAACCCTTCTCGGCAAACCAATTGAGCTTCCACGCCCTGTCGTCCAGATTTCCAATCGAGCCGGGGAAAAAAAGAAAGCAGGGACCAGGGCGGCGCGCTTCGGACACCCAAAGCACCAGACCATCCAGCTGTTCTTCACGCATGTATTTTGCAACATGCTTGCTTTTGCTACGGGCCGGGTCTGTGCGGCTTTTGTCAAATTGAAACAGTACTGCTTCAAACGGTGATGGTCCTGCGGATGCTGGCAGAGAGGTCAGTGAAGTTGCAAGAAACAAAATCAGAAGGGCGGCAGGCAATCGTTTCATTATCGCTCGATCTCATAGGGTAAAACTCCCCTGGAGTATGGATCGACCCTGAGTTTGCGTTCAAGGGGAGGAACCGAGCGTTGGTGACAATGCGCTCGTTCGCAGATTCGGCAACTGACTCCAATCGGTTCATAGGCGGCGTCATTTGAGATGTCGAAATCGTCCGCGTAGACCAAGGCACCTGCATGTTTCACCTCGCAGCCAAGACCGATGGCATAGCGTCGAACGGGCGAGGCAAAGGTGCCGCCGGATTTTGTGACATTGCGAGCAAGGCAGAAGTATTTCACCCCATCCGGGGTTTGGGCCAGCTGACGCAGGAAGCGGCCGGGGGTTTCAAAAGCCTGATGCACATTCCAAAGCGGGCAGGCGCCGCCGAAACGGGCAAATTGCAGCCGTGTGGCTGAGTGGCGCTTGGTGATGGTGCCCGCCTGATCCACACGCACAAAGAAAAACGGGATACCTTTTGCACCCGGTCGCTGAAGTGTCGACAACCGGTGGGCAACCTGTTCAATTGACGCCCCAAACCGGTCGGCCAAACGCTCCAGATCGTGCCGCGTCTCATGGGCTGCCTCAAGAAAGGTGCTATAGGGCAGAAGGGTTGCCCCTGCAAAGTAATTGGCCAACCCCAGTTTGGCGATCGAGCGCGCCTCGTCGGTCTGGAACCGGGCAAAATCCAGCGTGGCCTCAAGCAGAGCATCTTGAGTAATCAGAGCGACCTGCATCAAGAGCTGAAACTCCTGCGTGGCACGTGGAGGGCGGGTCGACAGGGTGAGGACCTTGTTTTCAGGGTCGTATTGACGGGTGGTATTGCTGTCTTCGCGCCGAATTGTGATCCCGCGCTCGGTCAGGGTTTCTTCGGCCATTGCATATTTGCCCAAACCACGAGAAATCGCATTTGTTACAAAATGTTCTGCGGCGCGGTCGACCGCGTCAATGTAATTGTCGCAATAGTGAAAGAAGTCACGCACCTCGTCCCAGGGAGAGGCCTGGGTGGATCGCAATTCCCCCAATTGCTCTTCGCCCATACTTTCATCAAGGGCGGCCAGCCGTTCGTGCCCCATGCGATAGGCCCGGTGCAATTCCAGAAGGGCGTGCGCAAGTGCGGGGGCATTTGATGCCGCGAGGCGCAGATCCGCGAGCGGAGGGGCGTCTGAAAAGACAGGATCCGCAAACGCCTCACGCATATCGCTGACCAACCGCTCGGCGTCCCCGGTGGACAGCTCTGCAACATCGAATCCAAACTCCTGCGCCAGCGCCAGAACCACACCGGTCGATACGGGGCGATTGTTGTTCTCCATCTGGTTCAGGTAGGGCAGGCTGACCCCGAGTTTTTCGGCAAACACTTTCTGTGTAAGTCCCAACCGCGACCGGATTTCACGCAGTTTGACCCCAGCGTAGAGTTTTTGGGTGGCCATGATTGTCCCTCCTGTCGCATTCGGGAATTGACGAGTTTGCAAATGTTTCTTGCGAATTTCCTAACATTTGCAAAGCAGGTTCGTCAAAACAGAAAGTGACCCGGCATTGCTATCTCAAGCCAAGTGTTCGTTCCCGTCTCAAGACCACTAGCATCGACAAGACTGCGATGGAGGTTGAGAAAAACATCAGCCATAACAGCGGCATGGCCGACTGACCGTCCCCCAGAACCATCCCTGCCAATGCGGAAATGCCGCCGCCGCCGCACATCATCAGCGTGCCGCCAAGACCCGCAGCGCTTCCTGCCAGCTCCGGGCGAACACTCATCATGCCCGCGTTTGCTGAGGGGAGGGTCAGCCCGTTGCCGACGCCAACCAGGATCATGACGCCAAAAAACACGTATTCATTACCGGCACCAAGGGCGAATATTGCGATCGACAAGGCCATGCCTGCCGCAGTGATCAGGCATCCTCCCATGATCATTCGCGTCATGCCCATGCGGATTGAGAAGCGCCCAGATAGAAAATTGCCGATCAAATAACCCGCAGCAGGGGCTCCAAAGAATATCCCAAGACGCGAAGGCTCCATCCCATAGATCTCACTTCCCACGTATGGTGCGCCGCCGAGATAGGCGAAAAATGCGCCGGAGGTGAAGGTGGCGCTCAGGCAATAGCCCCAGAATCGGGGAGAAGTCAGTAGCGCAGGATAGGCCCGGAATTGAGCACGAAAGCCGCCGAACTGGCGTTGTGAGGTTTCACCCATATCGCGCCATATCAACGCAAGAGCCAGCAGCCCTGTGAGACTTTGAAGCCAGAAATTCGCTTTCCAACCATAGAGTTGATCCAGAAAGCCACCCAGTGTCGGGGCCAGCATTGGCACCAGTGACATGCCCATGGTCACGTAGCCGATCATCGAAGCCGCTCGCTCACCCGGCACCATGTCGCGGATCGCTGCGCGCGAGATCACCATGCCAACGGCAACCGTGGCCTGTAGCATTCGAAAGCCAAGAAAGATCTGAATGGTTGGTGCAAAGATACATCCCATTGTCGCAAGGATGTAGATGGCAAAGCCGGACAGGATCACTGGTCTGCGCCCAAACCGATCCGACAGGGGCCCGACCACAATCTGCAGCGCGCCATTCATAAAGAGATACAAAGCCACGGACAGCTGCACCAGATGATAGTCGGCGTTGAAATATAGCGCCATGCCGGGCAATGAAGGCAGAAACACATTCATCGACACCGCCGCCATCGCCGCAACAAATGTCAGGGTAAACAGGCTGGGTGGCGTGCTTGGGTCGAGAAAATTCGACCGGGTTATGTGATCAGTTTCTGTAGGCTGCATAAGTTATCGCTAGAGCGGGCAGGCGGCGCCGTCCAATCATTTTCAGTGATTGATTGGATCATGAGAGGAAAAACCAATAATTTGCAACTTTTCAATTTGCAAATTTGCGATTGCAATTACTTTGCAAATTCGCCCATTTTCCCTTCCGCAACGCAGCAATCCGGGCTAGTTTGCCCTGAAATCAAGGAGTGCCGCCAGATGAAAGATATCCTCGAGGAACTGGAAAACCGTCGCGAAAAAGCCCGCCTTGGAGGTGGTCAGCGTCGGATCGATAGTCAGCATGCAAAAGGCAAGCTGACCGCACGTGAGCGGATCGAGCTGCTGCTCGACGAAGGCTCGTTCGAAGAGTTCGACATGTTCAAGACTCACCGTTGCACCGAATTCGGCATGGAGGCCGATAAGCCCTCTGGCGATGGTGTTATAACCGGGTGGGGAACGATCAATGGCCGTATGGTCTATGTGTTCTCGCAGGATTTCACCGTGTTTGGTGGCTCTCTGTCAGAAACCCATGCGCAGAAGATCTGCAAGATCCAGGACATGGCCGTGCAGAATGGAGCACCAATCATTGGGTTGAACGACTCGGGTGGTGCTCGCATTCAGGAAGGCGTCGACTCGCTTGCTGGTTACGCCGAAGTGTTCCAACGCAACATCATGGCGTCGGGTGTGGTGCCGCAGATCTCGGTGATCATGGGGCCATGTGCTGGTGGTGCGGTCTATTCGCCTGCCATGACTGACTTCATCTTCATGGTGAAAGACACCTCATACATGTTCGTGACCGGACCGGATGTTGTGAAAACCGTGACCAACGAAGTGGTGACAGCCGAGGAGCTTGGCGGCGCCTCGACCCACACCAAGAAATCGTCGGTTGCTGACGGGGCGTTTGAAAACGACGTGGAAGCGCTGACTGAAGTGCGCCGCCTGGTTGATTTCCTTCCGCTGAACAACCGCGAGAAGGCACCGGTGCGCCCGTTCTTTGACGATCCCGGTCGGATTGACGAAAGCCTTGATACGCTTGTGCCGGACAATCCGAACACGCCTTATGACATGAAAGAGCTGATCGGCAAGATTGCTGATGAAGGTGATTTCTACGAGATCCAGGAAGACTACGCCAAGAACATAATTACCGGCTATATCCGTCTGGAAGGGCAGACTGTCGGTGTGGTGGCGAACCAACCGATGGTGCTGGCTGGTTGTCTGGATATCGACAGTTCGCGCAAGGCCGCCCGTTTCGTGCGCTTCTGTGATGCGTTCGAAATTCCGATCCTGACGCTGGTGGATGTGCCGGGCTTCCTGCCGGGGACCTCACAGGAATACGGTGGCGTGATCAAACATGGTGCGAAACTGCTCTTTGCTTATGGTGAAGCGACCGTGCCGAAAGTGACGGTGATCACCCGCAAAGCCTATGGTGGCGCTTATGACGTGATGGCATCCAAGCACCTGCGCGGGGACTTCAACTATGCCTGGCCGAAAGCCGAGATCGCGGTGATGGGGGCCAAGGGGGCGGTTGAGATTCTATACCGTCAGGATCTGGAGGATCCCGAAAAGATCGCACAGCGCACCGCGGATTACGAAGATCGTTTCGCCAACCCGTTTGTGGCCGCAGAACGTGGCTTTATCGACGAGGTGATTCAGCCGCGTTCCACCCGCAAACGTGTTGCTCGTGCATTTGCTGCGCTTCGCGGCAAAAAGCTCCAGAATCCCTGGAAAAAGCACGACAATATTCCGCTGTAAACAACTCGGAGAGCTGAGAAGAGATGATGCTGGCGCAGACATATCAGGGCCGTTTCGGTCAGGTTGGAGGGGCGATTTTTGCCGCGCTCCTTTCCCTGACCGTTCCTCTGTCTGCGCCTGCTCAGGCCAGTTCAGAAGAACCTTCATGGGGGGGAGGTGGCGTGCTCACCGTGCCCTCGGGCCAGCCAGTAGAGTTGTTGGACGTGATCAGCGGAATGGACAGTGCCCTCGGTACCGCCATCCGCTATCGCTTTGTTGCCCCGCAGATTGCCCGCGATGGCGGAAATATTGCCTTTTCTCAGACAGAAGAGGACATGGTCGCGCTGTGCCAGAACTATGTGCTGCCCCAGCTTGTCGCCGATGCGGTCGACCTTCCTGACCAAATAATCATTGTCCTGACCGACCGTGAGGTTGAGTTCGGCGTGGCGGATCCCGCCGCGACACAGTATTTCGAAGCCTACCGCCCCGAGGATGGGGCCTGTTTCTGGGAGGGCTTCTGATGGCATTGCCATATATGTTGAAACATCGTGGGTTCCCGGGTCGTCTGCCCGGCACCGATTTCCAATTCACCCTGCGCCGCGCCAGTAAATCTGGTGCGACTGAACTGAAGCCGCGTGAGCGATACGCTGACCGCAAACCCGCAGATCGACGGGCAGATGCTGGCTTTATGCAGGCGCTGTGGGAAAATTTCGGCGACCAGCCGTTCGAGCGCGGAAATCTGGACGCTGGCCGTCTGAGCTGGCTTTTCGGACGGGAAGTGATCCCGGCGGAAGATCCGTTTGATCCGGCCAGTTACGAAGCGATGTTGGTCATTGATGCCGATCGTGCCCGCGCCTCGTTCCCTGAAGCGTTTGAAGGGGTGTAGGCATGATTTCGCTTGGTCGCAAACAAAACCGGCAAGAACTGGCCCAAATGGCAAATGCGTTGCCATCGGCCTCTTGCAATGGCGTTGTTGCGTGCCAATCTTCTACTCAGGCAAGCGCATTATCCCCGCGTTTTGCCGTGGTTCGTCGAAACCACAACCCTTCCCCTTCTTCTCCCCGGTCTCGGGCCTTCGGGCTTGAGCCGGGTTTCTTTTTCCGCCCGGAATTCGGTTGCGCAAACCCTCGCCCATTGCGCGGCGCGCACCTTGTATTGCGTCGGGTTAAACGCTCTATTTGCGTTACTCGCACAAACAATCAGGGCAGAAAAACATGCAAATCGGAAAACTTGTTGCAGGATTATGCTTCGCGGCTGCGCTGGCAGGATGCCAGTGGAATGATCTCGAACGCGCCGGCGCTGGCGCAGCGGCAGGCGCCGTCATTGCTGGCGTCTCAGACGGAAATGTCCTTACCGGAGCAGCCATCGGCGCCGGTGCAGGGGCACTTTGCGACGACGTGGGCGCATGCTGATCGTCTGATCCACACTGATACCAAGGTCGTGCACAGTGCAGCACGCCCATCGTACATGCCCACCAGAGGTTCGTCCTCTGGTGGGTTTTTTGTTGCCAATCTGCGGGGATGCGCCCTGCACACACATGAAGAAGGGACAGGATATGTTCAATAAGATCCTGATTGCGAACCGGGGCGAGATTGCCTGCCGCGTGATCAAGACCGCCCGTAAAATGGGCATTGGGACCGTTGCGATTTACTCGGATGCGGACAAGAATGCGCTTCATGTGGAAATGGCCGATGAAGCCGTACACATCGGCCCGCCACCGGCCAACCAGTCATACATTGTCATCGACAAGGTGATGGATGCGGTCCGACAGACCGGTGCACAGGCCGTGCACCCGGGTTACGGATTCCTATCTGAAAACTCCAAGTTTGCCGAGGCGCTTGAAGCTGAAGGCGTGACCTTTGTTGGCCCGCCGAAAGGTGCCATTGAGGCGATGGGCGACAAGATTACTTCAAAGAAGATCGCACAGGACGCGGATGTGTCCACCGTTCCCGGCTATATGGGGTTGATTGAGGACGCTGAGGAAGCCGTGAAGATCTCGAACCAGGTCGGCTATCCGGTGATGATCAAGGCCTCCGCTGGCGGCGGCGGTAAGGGTATGCGGATCGCATGGAATGATGACGAAGCGCGGGAAGGCTTCCAGTCCTCCAAGAACGAAGCGGCCAACAGCTTTGGTGACGACCGGATCTTCATCGAGAAATTTGTCACCCAGCCACGTCACATCGAAATTCAGGTGCTCTGCGACAATCATGGGAATGGCGTGTATCTGGGCGAACGCGAATGCTCGATCCAGCGTCGCAACCAGAAAGTGGTGGAAGAGGCCCCGTCGCCGTTCCTTGACGAAGAGACGCGTCGAGCGATGGGCGAACAGGCTGTCGCACTGGCGAAAGCCGTGGGATATTCATCGGCTGGTACCGTGGAATTCATCGTTGATGGCGACAAGAACTTCTACTTCCTCGAAATGAACACCCGTCTGCAGGTGGAACACCCCGTGACCGAATTGATCACCGGTGTTGACCTTGTGGAACAGATGGTTCGCGTTGCTGCAGGTGAAGAGCTGTCCATCACTCAGGATGATGTGAAGCTGAACGGCTGGGCCATTGAAAACCGTCTATATGCTGAAGACCCGTATCGCGGCTTCCTGCCATCAATTGGTCGTCTGACCGCCTATCGTCCTCCGGCAGAGCGCGCCGCTGGTCCGCTTCTGGACAATGACAAGTGGCAGGGTGACGCCAAGACCGGCAAATATGCCGTGCGCAACGATACCGGCGTCTATGAAGGCGGCGAGATCAGCATGTATTATGACCCGATGATCGCAAAGCTTTGCACATGGGCCCCGACCCGTGACGAAGCAATCGAAGCCATGCGCGTTGCTCTGGACAGTTTTGAGGTTGAAGGCATTGGTCACAACCTGCCATTCCTCTCAGCTGTGATGGATCACCCGATCTTCATATCCGGTGACATGACGACTGCTTTCATCGAAGAGCAATACCCGGATGGATTTGAAGGGGTTGAACTCGGCGAAGACGCTTTGAAGCGTATCGCGGCCTCGGCTGCCGCTATGTATCGCGTTACCGAAATCCGCCGTACCCGCATCTCGGGCCGGATGGATAACCACGAACGCAAGATTGGCAAGAATTGGGTTGTAACCCTGCAAGGCTTGGAATTTGCAGTGAAAACCAAAGCAGACAAAGAAGGCTGTACTGTCAAGTTTGATGATGGCAGCAAACTGCGTGTCGAAAGCAAGTGGACCCCGGGTGACAGTCTGGCCAAGCTTGAAGTGAGTGGTGAAAAATTGGTTCTGAAGGTGGACAAGATCACTTCGGGATTCCGTATGCGGAGCCGTGGCGCTGATCTTGATGTGCGCGTGCGCACCCCGCGCCAAGCCGAGCTTGCCCGCTTGATGCCTGAAAAGATTGCACCCGATACATCGAAAATGCTGCTCTGTCCGATGCCGGGCCTTGTTGTGAAAGTCGATGTGGAAGTGGGGCAGGACGTTCAGGAAGGCCAAGCCCTTTGCACCATCGAGGCGATGAAGATGGAAAACATCCTGCGCGCCGAGAAAAAGGGCAAAGTGTCCAAGATCAATGCAGGCGCGGGCGACAGCCTTGCCGTCGACGAAGTGATCATGGAGTTCGAATAACCCATGTTGGCCGCCGCCCGGCATATGCCAAACGGAGGAACGCTTTTAGCGTTTGCTGCCGTGACGCTGCTGGGCGGCTGTGATCTGCACCAAGAGAGCAAACTTCGGGCCAGTCTTTCGGCATGGTTCCAACTGGGGGACACGCTCGCCTTTGCAAGCGGACCGCGCTGTACCGCCGCGGTCTTTCGGGCACACAGCAATAAGGCCGGATTGGAACTTCCACTGGGCAAAAGCCCGTCCGATGCCCAACGCATTTATGGTTTGAAGGGGCGGGCCGGGATCCAGATGGAGGGGGTCTCGCCACATCAGATGACCGAAACGATGTTGAGGGCCAATGATGGTTGGTTCGGCAAACACGCGTTGGCCGCAGTGGCTCAAGTTGGCCCTTGTATCAATAGGGACATCGAGGCCGGGTTCCATGCGGCCATGACGCGCCCCGGTGCGCTTCTGGCCTACTCGGCCGAACTTGATGGGGTCATGGTGCTCGACCCGGTCGATCGCAAACTGTTTTTCGCCGCAGGGGATACCTACTGATCCCGTGGCAACAATGAACTGAATATGCCCGCCAGACCGGGTTGAGAAAAAGGATGACGCCATGAGCGATACAGCGAAGTGGAAAGAGCTGGCCGAGAAGGAGCTGCGCGGTCGCGCGCTCGACGATCTCAACTGGGAAACCTTGGAAGGCATTGATGTAAAACCGCTTTATACGGCGGATGACACCAAGGATCTGGACCATATGGGCACGTTGCCTGGCTTTGGTCCCTTCACCCGTGGCGTGAAGGCCACCATGTATGCGGGCCGTCCCTGGACCATCCGCCAATATGCCGGTTTCTCAACCGCTGAGGAAAGCAACGCGTTCTACCGCCGCAATCTGGCCGCCGGTCAGCAAGGCGTGTCCGTTGCTTTCGACCTTGCCACCCACCGGGGCTATGACAGCGATCACCCCCGCGTTGTCGGTGACGTGGGGAAGGCCGGTGTGGCGATCGACAGCGTTGAGGACATGAAGATCCTTTTCGATGGCATCCCGTTGGATAAGGTTTCGGTTTCGATGACCATGAACGGCGCGGTGATTCCGATCCTCGCGAGCTTCATCGTGGCTGGTCAGGAACAGGGTCATGACAAGGGCTTGCTTGCCGGCACCATTCAGAATGACATTCTGAAAGAGTTCATGGTGCGCAACACCTATATCTATCCGCCCGAACCCTCGATGCGGATAATCTCGGACATCATCGAATACACCTCGAATGAAATGCCGAAGTTCAACTCGATCTCGATTTCTGGCTACCACATGCAGGAAGCGGGCGCGAACCTTGTACAGGAGCTGGCCTACACACTCGCTGACGGCCGTGAATATGTGCGTGCGGCCATCGAAGCCGGCATGGACGTAGACAAGTTTGCAGGGCGTCTGTCGTTCTTCTTTGCCATCGGCATGAACTTCTTCATGGAAGCCGCCAAACTGCGCGCGGCCCGCACCCTATGGCACCGCGTGATGAGTGAGTTTGGCGCGAAATCCGAACGTTCAAAAATGCTGCGCACCCACTGCCAGACCTCGGGCGTGTCTTTGCAGGAACAGGACCCCTATAACAACGTGATCCGCACAGCTTACGAAGCCATGTCGGCCGCTCTCGGCGGCACCCAATCGCTGCACACCAATGCGTTGGATGAAGCGATTGCGCTGCCTACCGATTTCTCGGCCCGGATTGCGCGCAACACCCAGATCATCCTGCAAGAAGAAACCGGCGTGACAAATGTGGTCGACCCGCTGGCAGGTTCTTACTACGTGGAAAGTCTGACCGACGAGCTGATCAACAAAGCCTGGGCTTTGATGGAAGAGGTCGAGGAAATGGGTGGCATGACCAAGGCCGTGGCCTCGGGGATGCCCAAGCTGCGCATCGAAGAAAGTGCTGCCAAACGTCAGGCGATGATCGACAAGGGTGACGAAGTCATTGTTGGCGTGAATAAGCACAAACTCGAAAAAGAAGATCCCATCGACATTCTTGACGTGGACAATATGGCCGTGCGTGACAGCCAGATTGCCCGCCTTGAAAATATCCGCGCAACCCGTGACGAGGCTGCATGTCAGGCTGCCCTTGACGAACTGTCCCGCCGTTCGAAAGAAGGCGGTAACCTGCTCGAGGCGGCTGTTGAAGCTGCCCGCACCCGCGCCTCAGTCGGAGAAATCAGCATGGCAATGGAAAAGGAATTTGGTCGTCACCGCGCCGAAGTGAAGACATTGGCTGGTGTTTACGGTGCCGCTTACGAAGGTGATGAGGGCTTTGCTCAGATCCAGAAATCCGTCGAAGCCTTTGCCGAGGCCGAAGGCCGTCGCCCCCGGATGCTCGTTGTGAAAATGGGCCAGGACGGCCATGACCGCGGTGCCAAGGTGATTGCCACCGCCTTTGCCGACATCGGCTTTGATGTGGACGTAGGCCCGCTTTTCCAAACCCCGGATGAGGCCGCTCAGGACGCCATCGACAACGATGTGCATATCGTTGGGATTTCGTCACAGGCCGCCGGTCACAAGACGCTCGCACCGCAGCTGGTTCAAGCTCTGAAAGAGCAGGGCGCCGAGGATATCATCGTGATTTGTGGCGGAGTGATCCCGCAGCAAGACTACGACTACCTTTATGAAAATGGTGTCAAAGCCATTTTTGGTCCGGGCACGAACATTCCGGAAGCAGCTGAAAAAGTGCTTCAGATCGTGCGCGACGTGCGCAGCTGATCCAAGAATAAGGCCACTTTTCAAGTGTCCTACAGACCTTTCGTGGTCTGCCTGGCGTCCACTCCCGTCCCCCGGGGGTGGACGTATTTGGTTCAAAGTGGCTACTGAGATAAACACATAAACCACTTGCGATCATTACAATTTCCCGCCAGCCTTTATCTCGGACCGAATGGAGGATTTCCATGGCGTTGGGAGCCATCGACCACCTTGTTGTTTCCTCTGCGACGCTTGCTGAAGGCGTGGCCTATGTTGAAGAGACATTGGGCATGCCAATGGCAGGGGGCGGTGAACATCCTCGTATGGGAACCCATAACAGGCTGCTCTCGCTTGGGCCGGACACCTATCTCGAAGTCATTTCCGTCAATCCCGCTGCATCGCGCCCAGATCATGCGCGCTGGTTCGATCTGGACTATTTCAGAGGGGACGCACGCCTAACCAACTGGGCGGTCCGGGTTCCGAATATCGAAGAGGCCTTGCATCGCGCCCCCGAAGGAACAGGAGATATCTTGCAGTTGGAACGAGGCGATTATCGCTGGCAGATGGCGGTGCCGGAGGATGGGCGCCTTCCGTTTGGTGGATGTGCCCCAGGGGTGTTGTCATGGCAGTCTGAAGATCCTGCTCCGGGCTTGCCGGATCAAGGTTTGCGCCTTGTTGCGTTGGAAATCACTCATCCAGAGGCCGAGGCGCTGTCTGTAGCGCTCATGCCGCTGGTGATCGACACGCGCCTCACGCTGCATTCGGGAGAGCCAGGGATTGCGGCCTGGATCGATACTCCTAATGGAATGGTGAAACTGTGATCCGTGTGGCCACTGCCGATGATGCAACGGCCATCCGGTCCCTTTGGAACATCGCCATCCGCGAGACCCTGATCACCTTCAACAGCACCGAAAAGACGCTCGAAGACGTGCGGGCCACTATTGAAATCAACGACGTCACTTTTGTTGCAGAAGAGGCTGGAGAGGTGATTGGCTATGCCTCATATGCTCCGTTTCGGGGCGGGGTTGGATATGCACATACCAAGGAACATTCGGTCATGTTGGCGGAAGCGGCCCGGGGAAGAGGGGTTGGACGTGCGCTCATGCGGGCCATCGAGGCCCATGCCCGCGCCAATAAGGTGCATTCCCTTATTGCTGGGATCTCCGCCGCTAATCCAATGGGCGAGCCGTTTCATGCGGCCCTTGGGTTTGTAAAGGTGGGGGTGATCCCCGAGGCCGGACAAAAATTTAACACCTGGCATGACCTGGTGTTGATGCAGAAGCGCCTTTGAAGGCGGGCACCTCTGCTGATCTGCGGCAGGATTAAACCTTCTCTTCTGCGTCCGGATTGCCGGCTAGGTAAAGCACGGCAAACCCGATAACGGCGGACAGACCAGAGGCCAGAAGAACCCCCAGACGCACATCATTCATCAGGGTTGGGTCAGAGAAGCTCAGACCACCAATGAAGAGCGACATGGTAAATCCGATCCCCGCCAGCGCCGATACTCCATAGATATGACGCCAGTTCACCCCATGCGGTAGATGTGCTCGACCTGATTTTACCGTCAGCCAGGTCAGACCGAAGACGCCAACCTGTTTGCCAAGGATCAAACCCGCCGCGATGCCCAGCGGAACGGGAGCCATCAAAGCCGCGAGTGACATGCCTTCGAAGCTTACCCCCGCATTGGCGAAAGCAAAAATTGGTACAATCAGAAAGAAGACGTAGGGCATTAAGGCATGTTCCAGAGCATGCAAAGGCGACTTGCCCCACTTGTCCGTAAGCGGCACGAAAAAGGCGGTGGCAACGCCTGCCAGCGTGGCGTGTACGCCTGATTTCAAAACCAGAACCCACAGCACCACACCCAGCATCAGGATAGGGGCTACGCGGTGTACTTTTTTCATGTTCAACCAGCCCATCAATGCCAAAGGCACCAAGGCATAGAGTAGATACGAGATCTTCAATTCGGCCGTGTAGAATAGTGCAATAACCACAATTGCACCCAAGTCATCTAGAATTGCCAGCGTAAGCAGAAACACTTTAAGCGCAGTGGGCGCACGTTTGCCCAGAAGCGCGAGGACCCCAAGCGCAAAGGCAATGTCGGTGGCTGCAGGAATGGCCCAGCCACCCAAGGTGGAGGGATTTGACCAGTTGATCGCTGCATAGATCAGAGCAGGCAACGCCATGCCACCGACTGCAGCCATGCCCGGAAGAACCACATCCCTCGGATTTTTCAGCTTCCCTTCCAGCATTTCGCGCTTCAACTCCAGCCCGATCAGAAAGAAAAACACGGCCATCAATCCGTCATTCACCCACAGAAGAATAGGTTTCGAAAGACCGTCACCGTTGATGAGAACAGACAGTTTGGCATCAAAAAGGGCTGTGAATACCTCCGCAACAGGTGAGTTTGCTGCGATAAGTGCGGCAACCGCCGAGAGCATCAGAATGATGCCTCCGGCCGCGTCATGGCGGAAGAAGGTGTCGATGAAACGAGTAAGCACTGAAAATCCCGATTATTTGTGTTGAGTTTGGTTGTATTTAAGAAACATCCGGGGCGGTTCAAGTCAACAATCCCTTTTATTGCCGCATAACCTTGTCGTACCCTTCCCGCGCCCGTATTTCTCTTGTGCCAGCGGCCTTTACGCTCGTTATTGCGCTGCGAAGCGTGTAGGAAGAACACATGTCAATCTGGTCCCGCATATCCGATGCGCTGTCCGCGCTGGCCCAAGGTGAAAGCCTGTCTGATGTGTTTGCGCATCTGCGTACGCCGCCAGAACGCTCTGCCGGCTTTGCCATTGCTGTGATCGCCCTCGGGGCGAAGATGGCCAAGGCCGATGGGCTTGTGACCCGAGATGAGGTTTCCGCCTTCCGTGAAGTGTTCACCATTCCGCGCGACGAGGAAAAGCAGGCGGCGAAAGTGTTCAACCTCGCCCGCACTGACGTGGCGGGTTTTGAGCTTTATGCAAAACGCATTGCCGACATGTTCGGCCCAGAAGACCCTGCGCTTTGTGACCTGATGGAAGGGCTGTTCTTCATTGCTTTGGCAGACGGGGAATATCACCCCAACGAAGATGAATTCCTGACCCATGTGGCCGGCATTTTCGGCATGCCTGATGAGAAGTTTCACGCCCTGCGCGCCCGTTTCGTGCCGGACGCCGAACCATGCCCCTACACGGTGCTGGGCGTGGCAAAAGACATGACCCTCGAAGAGATCCGCAAAGTCTGGCGTCAAGAAGTGCGCGACAGCCACCCTGACGTGATGCTGGCGCGTGGGGTTCCGGAAGAGGCGATTAAGCTGGCTGAAAAGCGCCTGATCGCCGTGAACCGCGCCTGGGAAGAGATCAATGCGCGACAGGCGACGTCCAAGAAGAACGGGGACTGATCCCATGCGTATAGCCACATATAACGTCGAATGGTTCAATACGCTGTTTGATGATGAGGGGAACCCGCTTGCAGATCAGGAGCTTGCCACCCGCAGGGGTGTGACACGTCGGGCGCAACTCAAAGCTGCAGGCATCGTTTTCAAATTATTGGAGGCCGATCTGGTCATGGTGGTGGAGGCGCCAGACCAGAACCGACGGCGCTCGACTGTAAAAGCGCTTGAAACATTTGCCCGCATCTTTGGCTTGCGTGCCCGACGCGCTCTCATTGGATTTGCCAATGACACACAACAGGAAATTGCGCTTTTATATGATCCCGATCAGTTCGAAGCGAAACATGATCCATGGGGGGCTGCACAGGGACAATATGCGCCGCGGTTTGATGCCGAGTTCCAGCTTGATCTCGATATCGATGCCGCCCCGGATAAAGTTCGGTTTTCCAAGCCGCCGCTTGAAGTGGCGTTGACGATGAAAAAGAATGGGCAAAAACTGCGCTTGATTGGCGTGCATGTGAAATCCAAAGCCCCGCATGGGGCACGCAACGCCGAAGAAGCCACGCGCATTGCCATTGAGAACCGCCGCAAGCAGATGGCGCAATGTATCTGGATCCGGCAGCGGATTGAGCAGCATCTTGATGCAGATAACCCGTTGATTGTTCTCGGTGATTTCAATGATGGCCCTGGTCTCGATGAGTACGAAAAACTGTTTGGTCGCTCCGGGATCGAGATTGTGATGGGAGAAGAGGACGAAGCGCCCAGCATGTTTGATCCTCATGCTCATCAGGCGCTGTCCCGCAAGACGGGTGCGCGGCCCAGTTCATCACGGTTCTACATTTCAGAACAGAAACGATATTTGCAGGCACTTCTGGACTACATCATGATTTCGCCCGACCTGTGCCAGATGAATCCGAAATGGCGGATCTGGCATCCGTTTGACGACCCGCAATGCTATCGGGCGGATGCGCTGCGAGAGGCGTTGTTGACGGCCTCGGATCATTTCCCGGTCACTTTGGATATCGACCTTTGATCCGCAGAAGGTTGGAAACTGTCGTTTCCATACCCATATTCCGAATATGAAACAGATCGCCAAACTGACCGTAATTGCCGGGCTGACGGCCCTCAGCTTTTCTCCGACCGTCAGCGCAGAAACGGAAAGCTCCGACTTGAAAGAAGGCGGTGAACTGATGTCGCGCGGTTTTCAGATGCTTTTGGAAGGGCTGGCGCAAGAGATGTCTCCGATGGCGGAAGAGCTGGCAGAAGGATGGTCCCAGCTCATGCAGGAGATGGAAGACCTGTCGGCCTATCATCCGCCCGAAGTGCTGCCGAACGGTGATATCATCATCCGGCGCAAGTATCCGCTGGTACCCGAAGTGACACCCGATGGTGAGACCGAACTTTGAAACCCGGCCGTACTTGTATTCAGGCCAAAGCGGACCCGGTTCCCATCGCCATCACTGATCCAGGCGCGCGCAGCAATGGGGCAGGGGCGCTGGGGTGGTCCCCCCGATTGAGCGCAGCCTTGTTTGTGTCTGCATAAGCAACAAGTGCGCCAATATCCTCATCTTCTTCCACGTCGCCAAAAAGATAGGTGCTGTTTGGGGTGGCGTGATAGGCCAGCAGGCATTTGCGGTCACAATCCCCCAGTTCCACGTAGCCCGAGATTTCGAATTCATCCTGAATGCTGCTGCCCGCATCGGTAATGGACCTTTGCAACTGCGCCATCATGGCAAACCCTGCTTGACAGGCGATGCCTTTATGCGGGCAGGTGGTGCATAGCAGCAGGTGTTGTGTGGCCCGTGGCGTGCCTTGTGATGTGGTTGGTCCAACCGTTTGATCTGAGGTCCGGTTCATGACGCCCTCCGCGCGTTAGGTGCGGGGTATGGCGGGATGGAAGGCAGGGGCGGTTTGAGGCCGGTCATCTGCGCGATCCTCCTGCCGGGGCACCCCGCCCGGGTTGAGTTTCTTCAGATGGCAGGTCTCCTGACTTACGGGTCGCTGCGCCTCTGATCCTTCCCGGGTGTCCCCAGTGGCCTGTCAGAAGAACTCGCCGCCTACAGTTGCGGGGGCAGTCGTGGATTTGGTCTGATCAGACCGCACCACATTCCCTTTTCACCCGGACATATCCGGGAACCATCTGAGATATGGGTGCCGGAGCGCGCAGATTCTGTCAAGCCGCAAGGTGGCCAGGGGCTCTGCCCCTCGCCTCTTCTAGGCTCACACCGGGATAATTGAGACAAGGAAAGAGGCGATTGCTCCTAGCGCCGTTTCTTGACGATGGGCGTTGCATCGAGGGCGGATGCGAGGGTGTCGAACCGGTTGGCGGCAACTTCGCCAAAAAGGTCCTGAGCATCACGGGCCAGACGCAGATGCAGCTCGCGCTTTTTCGGGAAATATCTCAGCTCTGCCTTGTTCTGCGGTCCGTCCATCGCAAACATCGCCCCGAAACGCATGGCTTTGCCAAGGACTTCTGCGCGGGATATGTCTTTCTCTTCCAGAATTTCAAAGAGATTTTCGAAACGCGATCCCTGACGGTTGTTTTTATAGCGATGCAGGAGAGCAAGTCCCAAAAATACCCGTTCTTGATGGGTGAGGCCACCCAGATTGGCCCGGGTGGCATTATCGAAACACACCTCATGGCGATAGTCGGGGTGGGCGCGCCAGCTGACATCATGCAAAAGACATGCCGCCTTCACGAGACGCTTCTGGTTTTGCTTGGCGGATTTATACAGCGGCATCAGAAAATCATACAGCGCCTTGCCAAAACCCGGCACGCGAGCATCTTTCTGTTCAGCAAATCGGCAAGCTTCAATGAGCGGATCACGGCGGCGGATCCGATCGGGCATCTGTTCATATAGCATACCCTCACGAATGCCGTAGGAACTGACAGCAATTTCCTTCGGGCGAAATGTTCGTACGAGACGTTTCAGGACCTGCGCGGCAATTGGCACCAAAGCCATTCGTGTTGCTGAGGTGGAGGTACGTTGCCGAACCTCATCCAGGTCAACCTCTTCGATCCACTTCAGCGTTTTCTGCAGCGACTTTGAAGACATACGGTATTCATGCAGAACGGTCAGCGGGTAGCCTCGCCGTTCCATGTCAAGCCGGGCAATGGCACGCCAGCTGCCTCCCACCAGAAACAGCCGCTTGTGGTCCGTTCCCATTTCGTTGGCCAAATCCTCAACCACTCGTTTGATCTCGGCCTTCAGCCCCTTCTTGCCGCCCGGCACGTCAGCCAGTTTCAGGGGGCCTAGCGGAGAGGTGATCCGTTTGCCCACCTGTCCCTCGTTGATTTCGGCCAATTCCAACGAGCTGCCACCAATGTCACACATCAAACCCTTGGCATCCGGCCAGCCGAGCAGTACCCCCTGTGCCGACAGTCGCGCTTCTTCCTCACCATCAATGACATAGAGATTGAGGCCCGTTTCACGCAACACCTCGTCACGAAAGTCAGGACCGTCCGAGGCCTCGCGCACTGCTGCGGTGGCCACTGCGGTCAGGGGCGGCAAATGCATTCCTTTGGCCAAAAGTTGAAAACGTTTGATTGCAGACAGGGCTCGGGCCCGCCCTTTGCGGTTCAAATGTCCGGTTTGTGCAAGTCCGCTCCCAAGGCCGCAGAGTATTTTTTCGTTGAAGAAATACGCAGGCGACCGTGCAGCCCCGTCAAACACCACCATCCGGACAGAGTTTGATCCCACATCCACAACACCCACGCGACTTAATGCGCGCGCGGACGGGTCTTCGAAGATCGGGCGACCAAACGGGCCCCACTCATCGGTGGAAGTCTCTGTATTCATGCTGGAAATCCCCGCCCGTGTTTCCTGTCTTCGGCCCGACTATGCCGTGAAACGGGGCATTTGGTCAATCGGTGGAAGGGGGGAGATGAGGGTTCAACTCCGTTTCTTCCGATCTCAATTGCGCAAACTGGCTGACGACGGCAGCGAGTCCCAACCAAGAGGGTATATGTCCGATGAAACCCGTGGCGACAGCGGCCCAGAGATTTAAAGTGGGGTCAAACAAGGTCGACAGATCACTGACATTGGGCGTCTGAGTGTAGGCGATCAAAAATGGCAGTGTCCCGGCAATCCAATGTCAATTTTTATTGGCAGGCTTTGGGAAACGAATGGACAGGGCGAATTGACAAAAGCTGGGCTGTTGTGATCACCGCGGGAGCCAGCAGGCATATAAGGGTAAATACGGCGTTCTTAATCAGCAGCTTGACTGCGGCAATCGCAAGCGGAAACATGGCAGCTCCCTTAATGGCAGCGCCTCGATAGGGTGCGCTTCTCCCGCGTCAATCCAGATCTGTGCGTTCTTCAGGGCTATGCGCCAGTTTTGGCACGTCCGACGCACCCGCTGATCCGCGGCCTGACAATGACGGGTTTTCCATGAAGAAGCGGTGACAGTTAAACGGGTGATCCAACGTCGAAAGATCTGCTCGGGCAAAGCCGCCATCCGGACCCATCACCCAGCTTTGGGCAACATCCGCGAGGTTGGCGGCCATGATCTGATTGACGATCTGCGCCTTGACCGTTGCGTTTTTGATCTCAACCAAGGTTTCCACGCGACGGTTCAGATTTCGCCCCATCCAATCTGCCGACGACATGAACACTTTGGCTTTTTTGGATGGCAGTCCGTGGCCATTGCCAAAACAGACAATGCGGGAATGCTCAAGAAAGCGCCCTACGATTGATTTGACCCGGATGTTTTCCGAAAGCCCTTTGATGCCGGGGCGCAATCCGCAAATGCCGCGCACCACCAGGCTGATTTTTACTCCGTCCTGTGATGCTTTATACAACGCATCGATGACGTCGGGCTCGACCAGAGAATTCATTTTTGCCCAGATCTCAGCGGGTTTGCCCTCCCTGGCCATTTCCGCTTCGCGCATGATCCTTTTGATCAGGGTGGATTTTTGATTGAGGGGAGAAATCGCAAGGTTTTCAAGGCCCTGTGGCTCGGCATAGCCTGAGAGGTAGTTGAAGACCTTGGTTGCATCCCGCCCCAGTGCCGCATCGCAGGTGAAAAAGCTGAGATCGGTGTATATCCGCGCGGTGATGTGGTGGTAATTGCCGGTGCCATAGTGCGTATAGGTCACCAGTTCGTCGCCTTCGCGCCGCACCACGGTCGAGATTTTTGCGTGGGTTTTATAGTTGATGAACCCATAGGTCACATGGGCACCTGCGCGTTCCAGACGTCGGGATTGACGAATATTGGCCGCTTCATCAAACCGCGCTTTCAGCTCGACAAGCGCGGTGACAGATTTGCCATCTTCTGCGGCCTCGCACAGTGCTTTTACGATCGGACTGTCATGTGAGGTCCGGTAAAGCGTCTGTTTGATCGCCACCACATTTGGGTCGCGCGCCGCCTGATGGAGGAAGCGCACCACCATGTCGAAGGTTTCATAGGGGTGGTGCAGCAGCATGTCCTTTTGCCGGATCGCCGCAAACATGTCGCCTTCATGATCTTGTACACGCTCCGGCACGCGTGGAGAGAAATTGGGCCACAGAAGGTCATGGCGATCCTTCAAGACCAGCTCTCTCAGGTCAGCCATGCCGATCATCCCTTCGACCTCAACGATCTCGTCATCGGTCACGCGCAGCTCGCGCTTGATCATTTGCATCAGGACACCGGGGGCGCCGGCGGTGATTTTCATCCGCACCACCTCACCGCGTTTGCGGCGTTTCAGGGCGGTTTCGAATTCGCGCACGAGATCTTCGGCCTCATCCTCAACTTCAAGATCACTGTCGCGCAGGATGCGAAACGCGCAATTGCCTTTTTCGATGTATCCCGGGAAGAGGCTGGTGAGATGCTCAAGCAGAAGATCCTCAAGCGTGAGGAACCGCGCCTGACCTTCCGGGGCTGGCAGGCGGACAAAGCGGTTGATCTGATGCGGGATCGGCAATAGCGCCTTGAGCTTTTGACCATCTGACGCACGCTCCAATTGCAGCGCCAATGAGAACCCAGTGTTCGGAATGAAAGGGAACGGGTGGGCCGGGTCGATGGCCAAGGGGGACAATACCGGGAAGACCTGGGTCAGAAAGACATGATCCAAGTGGGCCTTGTCTTCATCGGTCAAATCGCTTCGCCGCGCGATGGTGATGCCCTTTTCGCGCATCAATCCCATAAGAGAATTAAAGGTAGATTGCTGGCGCGCCATCAGCGCACGGGCATTCTGATTGATCAGCTTAAGCTGCTCTGCGGGAAGTAGCCCATCGGCCGCAGGGGTCGTCACATCTTCGCGCACCAACTCGCGCAAACCCGCGACACGCACCGTATAGAATTCATCCAGATTGGTGGCGGAAATTGACAGGAAACGCAGACGTTCCAACAGTGGCACACGCGGGTTTTCAGCCTCTTCCAGAACGCGCCAGTTGAATCCCAGCCAGCTCAGTTCGCGATTGAAGAAGCGTTTTGGGCCTGCGATGGCCTCTTCCGACAGTTTGGTGGCTGGCGGGAAGCCCGAGTGCAGGAAATCAGAGAGCGGGGTTTTGGGGGCGTCGGCTTTGGTCATAATCGCTCTATCGGGAATATCTGTAACGGAGTGATGACGTTACGCCTGCGCTGCCTCCTTGTCCAGAAGGTGCGACGTCGCATTCAAAAAACGCGCCCCATTTCCTCTTGCCAAAAATATCCCGGGGTGAGGCCGTCAGGCCGAGGGGCAGCGCCCCTTCACGTTTCACTCATTGCCAAACAGTCGTTGTGCAAGGGCCCGTGTGACCGGGCGCTGCTCGGCCAGGGCCATTCGATCAAGCATGTCAACCATTTGAGCGGCAGCTGCCAACGAACGTTCCATGCGCGGCAGAAGATAGTCGACTAGATTGGCGTTCACGCTGATCTGGCGGTCGTCAAACAGCTTCACAAGCACCGCAGAAAGCAGCATGTCGTCCGGGGGCTCCAGACGCGCGAGCGTGGTGCCTTCCATACGAGAGCGCAAATCCGGCAGGGTCAGGCCCCAGCGCGACGGTGCGTCATTGGCGGTGAGCATCAGCCAGCCGCCTTCAGCCAGCACCAGATTGTGCAAATGGAAAAGCGCCGTTTCTGCAGCGCGATCCCCCGCAATTCGCTCTACATCTTCAACAACAACCGATCCACCGGCCAACGCTTCGATGACTGTTGTGCCAAGTCGGGACGCATCAATGATCTCGGCACCGGATTGTTCGGCCCAGACATGGGACATGTGGGTTTTGCCGGTGCCCTTTGCACCCGCCAGAACCAGCTTCTGATTTGGCCAGAGTTCCCAGCCATCGACCAATGCCATCGCTGCCTGGTTTGAGGGTGTGACAAGGAAATCCGTCACCCCCTGAGCCGCATGCACAGGCAGGTCAAAAGTCAGCTGTTCCTGCATCAGAGGTCCTCTGCCTCGTCTTCTGACAGGGCGACCTGCTGTCCGGTCACACCCTGATAAAGGCGCCCGGTGGTGTATTGCCCCACGAAAAACCGTGCCACAACGCCAATTGAGGCGGCCACAGGCACAGCAACCAACATCCCGACAAATCCAAAGAGCGATCCAAAGACCGCAAGCGCCAGCATCAACCAGACCGGATGGAGGCCGACGGAACTGCCGACCAGTTTTGGGGTGATGATGTTGCCTTCAAGGAACTGACCCAGAAAAAAGATCGCCACAACCGCGCCCAGTGACCACCACACGCCCCAGAACTGAAACAGGGCAAGGCCAATGGCCATCGCGCCTCCGACAATGGCGCCGACATATGGGATGAATGTGATCAGGCCCGCGATGAAGCCAATCACAAGACCGAATTGCAGCCCGACGATCATCAGTCCGACCGCGTAATAGGTCCCCATCACCAGACAGACCGAGCCTTGTCCGCGAATGAAGCTGGCCAATGTCTTGTCGATGTCGCGCGCGATCTGGCGGATTGCAGGGGCGTGATCCAGTGGCAATAACGCGTCAACACGTGCCACCATGTGATCCCAGTCGAGCAGCAGATAAAACGCTACGACAGGTGTGATCACCAGCAGGATTACGATGTTCAATACACTCATCGCAGATGAAACCAGGGTTCCAACCAGTTCGCCACCGCGCGACTGGATGGTTTGACCAATGCTTTCAAGCGATTGACGGATAGTGCCATTTTCTTCCAGCAACGTCGGAAACTGCGTGTTTACGAAATCATGCAGCTGGGTGAAAAGTTGCGGGGCCGTGTTGACCAAAGCCAGGGACTGGCTGACCAATGTGGGCACCACCAACAGTATCCCGATCACGAAAATCAGCAGGGTAAACAGCGAGATGACCACCGTGGCCATGACCCTGCTGAGCCCCATCGCTTCAAGCCGATCCGCGACGGGATCAAGAAAATAGGCAATTGCGCCGCCCAGCACAAATGGCAGGATCACATCGCCTAGATACCATAGTGCAAGTGCCAATATGACTGTGGCGATGGACCAGTATTTGGCTTGGGTCTGAACCGGAAGGGGCATGCAAAATCCTCGTGAACCTGTCCTTATGTCGCGCAACACCCACATATTTTCAAGTGGGGCTTTCAGCCGGTCCAATTGGAAAGCCTTCAAAATGCTATATGTTGCGTCCTGAGTTCGGTGGCAAAAAAGCGCTGAACGGAAGCGGAATGTCCAATGTTGCTTTTCCTAGCACCGGATAGGGGACAAGTTTTTGCAAAATCAAGAGAAAGGCAGAGCGAAATGCGAAATTTGGTTGCTCTAGGCGCAGTCGCCGCCCTTGTCGCTGGATGCGGCGGTCATCAGTATGAACCAGCGCCGCCGGGTGTCTCACTATCAGGCGAAGCCAAGGCCGGGGTGGTATACGAAGAGGGGCAAGGCACCAGTACCGTGTCCGATAGCGAGTTGAAGATCACTCTAGGAGCCTCGATCTGATCCCGTATTAATCCGTATAAAACTGCGCGTTTCAGTGGATGCGCACGCCTTGTCGCCTCAGTTCGGTTTGCACTGCGGATATGTCCACGCTATGCGGGCTTGCTCCTGCCTTGATCGAAAGTGCCGCTGCAACACCTGCACCCTGACCAGCCACCGCACAACAGGCCATGTTTCGTGTCCCTGCATGGGCCACCTTGTCCCCCCCAATGGCGCGGCCCGTGACCAGCAGGTTCTCAACGCCTTTCGGCAACATCGCCCTGTAAGGTACCTGCATGTACCGCCCGGTGGTCGGCAGGATCAGGATGCCGTAACCATCAATAAACTCAGGATAGATACCGATAGTGTCCTCAAACCTTCCCTGATGGCGCATGTCATCTTCGGTCAGGTTGTAAGCCGCGTCGATTTTGCGCGTATCCCGAATGCCGATGGTCATGCCGAAGTTGCGCAGCCGCGCGCCGTCACAGCCCGGTGTGTAACGGCGCAGTGCATCAATGGCCATCATTGCTTGCTTACGTCCCTCAATCTCGCCTTTGGTCATGCTGTCGGGGTCGATCCCGTCGATCCCTGCCAAATGTACAAGGTTCATATAGGTCATCTCGCCACTGTCATGCACCGCGCCCCATGTGCCGCCTATGGTGTTGAGATGCGCGGGCATATGGCCGTCACGAATGGCCTGCGCAAAGGGTTTGGCCAGAAACGGAGAGAACATCTCGTCCTCTTTCCCGTCAGTCTCAACCTCCCATTCGCCGGTTGACCAATTGGCATAGGTCTGCGGGTCGGCCTTTACGCCCTCCATGAATTTTTTCTTGTCGACGCCTGCGATGTGGAACATGACCGATGCCGCCTGCATCTCTTCCACGGGCGTTTTTAGTGTCGGCGCCCCCATCATCTGCGCAATATCTGCGTCCCCCGTGGCATCAATCACACGCGCGGCCAGAATAGCCTCACGGCCGGCTTTGCTTTCAACAATCACTCCGGTGATTTTGTTGCCCTCGCGAATGGGGGCAACAAACTGACGGTGCAGCATCGGATGAATGCCCGCTTCCTCCACCAAGGCGTCAGCGGTGAGTTTGAATCCTTCGCTGTCGAGCTCATACGAAAGGGATTGGCTTTCGGGCATCGCGGCGCCCATGGTCTTGGCGCGCTCCTCGAACTCCCAACCAATACCACCTGCTTCCACAGTTTTTTCATGGCGATACCAGGCAAAGCCTTCCACGCCGACCGTGGTGATATTGCCGCCGAAACAGCCGAACCGATCCAGTAGGGTCACTTCGACGCCTGCACGGGCCGCTGCCAGTGCCGCCGCCAGCCCTCCGGGGCCGGAACCCACCACCAACAGCTCGGTTTTGTGGATCACGGGGATTTCGCGGGCGGGTTCAAGAATGGTTTGGGTCATGTGTCCTCCGGGTCGTCGGACCCATGGTGATGGTGGTGACTGATATCGCAAACACAGTGGCGACAAAAGATAGGTCGGAAACGGGCAATCCTGCAATGTTAACGATCCACAGGCCCCGCCAGATTGCGCCCCATTGCTCTTGCTCGCCTGATCGCGTAGACCGCTTTGGAACATGGAATTTATGAGGACAACATGCGTCTTTCCCGCTATTTCCTGCCGGTCCTGAAAGAGACCCCCGCAGACGCCCAGATCGTCTCGCACCGCTACATGCTGCGCGCTGGTATGATCAAGCAACAAGCCGCCGGGATCTACACCTGGCTGCCGCTGGGCTTCAAGGTGCTGCGCAAGATTGAAAACATCGTGCATGAAGAGCAGATCCGCGCCGGTCACATCCCGATGCAGATGGCCACGATCCAGCCAGCTGACCTGTGGCGCGAAAGTGGGCGCTATGAGGATTACGGTGAAGAGATGCTGCGTATTGAGGACCGTCATGGCCGTGATATGCTTTATGGTCCCACCAACGAAGAGGTCATCACCGATGTCTTCCGCAGCCATGTGAACAGCTACAAAGACTTGCCGCTGACACTGTACCAGATCCAGTGGAAATTCCGCGACGAGATTCGCCCCCGTTTTGGCGTGATGCGTGGCCGCGAATTCTATATGAAAGACGGCTACAATTTTGACCTCACCAAAGAGGACGCGCTGCACGCTTATAACCGGCATCTGGTGAGTTACCTGCGGACTTATGAGCGCATGGGCCTGCAGGCCATTCCGATGCGTGCCGATGGTGGCCCGATCGGTGGGGATTATACGCACGAGTTCCTCGTTCTGGCCGATACTGGCGAAAGCGAAGTCTTCTATGACAGCGCCGTGACCGATCTGACCTTCGGGGACCGCGAAATCGACTATGACGACGTCGCGCAATGCCAAGGTGTCCTGGAAGAGTTTACTTCGAAATACGCCCGCACCGATGAGACCCACGATGAGGCTAAGTTCAACGAGGTTCCGGAAGAGCGCCGCTGCGTGGCGCGCGGGATCGAAGTGGGGCAGATCTTCTATTTCGGCACCAAATATTCCGAAGCGATGAACGCCAGCGTGATCAACAACGAGCAAAAGCAGATCCCGGTGCATATGGGATCTCATGGCATTGGCGTGTCCCGCCTTTTGGGGGCCATCATCGAAGCGTCACATGACGACAAGGGCATCATCTGGCCCGAGGGCGTGACCCCGTTCCATGTGGGTATCGTGAACCTGAAACAGGGGGACGATGAAGCTGACGCCGCTTGTGAGGCGCTTTACAAAAAGCTGACCAAGTCCGGGCTTGAGCCCCTTTACGATGACCGCAAGGAACGTGCAGGCGGCAAGTTCGCCACGATGGATCTGATCGGTCTTCCCTGGCGCATCACCGTGGGGCCGCGCGGCCTGAAAAACGGTGTGGTTGAGGTCACGTCACGCCGCACCGGTGAAAGCGAAGAAATGGCACCGGAAGCAGCGGTGGCCAAAATTGTTGAGATCTACGCAAATCACCTCGTACGCGGACTGTAATCTCGTTCGAATGAACCTGGGAAAAGGGGGCTGTCGGCCCCCTTTTTTGATGCGCGGAGCTTTGCAGATAGGCCCGCTTTCCCTTGACCCAAACCCCAATCGGCCGTCATCCTGACGATAACGAGCAGAAAGGGCAGGGCCATGATCCGTGCATTGACAATGGTAGCTGGGCTGACCGGGGCGGTTGGCATGTCGCAATTTCCCGAATTTTCCCAACAATATCTGCAGCGATTATCGGGTGCGCGCGCCGAACTCATGGTGATAGCCAAAGGGTTCGACTTCACTGCACAGACAGCTGGATACACGCGCGATGAAGCGCTTGCGGCGATGGGTGGGTCCGAGTTCCAGAACGGTTTGCGCGACCAGATGGCGGGAAATCTCACCCGATATGACCGCTTGGACGCGGCTTATGCCTCTCTCAAACAAAGTGATCCACTGATGCGACTGACCAAGCTTTGGCATTTTCGCGATACCGACCTGGTGCAGGACACATGGGAAGAGTTCCGCCCCGCGCTGCCCGTCACCGCAGATGGGCTGATTTGCGCTGCAATCGGATTCGTTGGCGGCTGGTCGCTGGTTTCATTTTTGCTGGGGCTGATCCTGATGCCGTTTCGCCGTTTTGCGTAAGGTGGAAATTAGGGGCGCTGCCCCTCGGCTCTTCGAGCCTCACCCCGGGATATTTTCAAGTCAGAAGAAGACAGTGTGCGCTTTTCTTCTGACTTGAAAATATCCCCGCCGGAGGCAAGAAAAATACCGAGCGCAGCTAGGCCACTGCCAGCGGCCTGATGCGTGAGCGGAAGGCCCCTTGTTTCTTTTGGATTATTTGGTGGCGGGTGTGATCCGGTTCACATGGCCCATCTTGCGGCCCGGTTTCACATCGGCCTTGCCATAAAGGTGGAGGGTTGCTCCCGGTTCACGGGCAATCTCCGGCACGCGATCCATGTCGTCGCCAATGAGGTTTTCCATCACCACGTCTGCATAGCGCGATCCGTCGCCGAGCGGCCAACCTGACACGGCCCGGATGTGTTGCTCAAACTGGTCGATGGAGCAACCCTGCTGGGTCCAGTGGCCTGAGTTATGAACGCGCGGAGCGATCTCGTTCACGATGAGACCTTTGGGCGTGACAAACAATTCCACTCCCATCACGCCAACATAGTCGAGCGCATTCAAGATACGGCCCGCAAGAAGGATAGCATCGGTGCGCTGGGCGCCGGTCAGGCGGGCAGGAACGGTGGTTGTGTCGAGGATCCCGTCTTTATGCACATTTTCACCGGGGTCGAAGCAGGCGACTTCTCCGGTCACGCCACGCGCGGCGATCACGCTGACTTCATGGCTGAAATCGACAAACCCTTCGAGCACAGATGGTGCGCCCTGCATGTCAGCAAATGCGGTGTCAGCATCTTCTGAAGATTTTAACCGAGCCTGACCTTTGCCGTCGTAACCAAACCGGCGGGTTTTCAGGATCGAGGGGGCGCCGATGGAGGCGACCGCTGCGACCATATCCTCGACGCTCTCCACGTTGGCGTAGGGGGCGGTGGTCAGGCCGAGGTTGGACAGGAAGTCTTTTTCGATGAGGCGGTCTTGGCTTACGCGTAAGGCTTCGCGGCCTGGGCGGATCGGCGCGAGGGCTTCCAGCGCGTCGAGCGCTTCGGTTGGGATGTTTTCAAACTCATAGGTGATCACATTGACCGATTTGGCGAAAGCTTCCAGAGCTGTCACATCGTCGTAGCCAGCTGTGGTCACCTGATCCGCGACGTGCCCTGCGGGCGGGTTTGCACCGGGCTCAAAGATATGGGTTTTGAATCCCAATCGGCTGGCCGCGACCGAGAGCATCCGCCCCAGTTGTCCGCCGCCAAGTATGCCGATGGTTGCGCCAGTGGCTAGCATCTCACTCATCAACCGGCACCTCCGGGATCGAAGCCGCCAGCGCCTCGCGCCAGGCGTCCAGGCGTTCAGCTAGATCTGTATCAGAGGTGGCGAGGATGCCAGCGGCCATCAGGCCGGCATTGGCGGCACCCGCCGCGCCGATCGCCATGGTGGCGACCGGGAAGCCTTTTGGCATTTGCACAATTGAATAAAGGCTGTCGACACCAGAGAGCGCACGGGTCTGCACTGGGACACCGACCACCGGAACACGGGTTTTTGAGGCCATCATGCCGGGCAAGTGAGCGGCGCCGCCTGCGCCCGCAATGATCACATGCAGACCGCGGTCAGCTGCGGTCTTGCCATATTCCCACAAACGATCCGGGGTGCGGTGGGCCGAGACGATCCGAGTTTCATAGGGCACGCCCAATTCGTCCAGCACATTTGCGGCTTCTTTCATGGTGGGCCAGTCCGACTGGCTGCCCATGATGATCCCGACCTTCACATCGCTCATGTATTTCCCCCAAGTATCCTGCAGGTGTCATGCGAATAAAACTTGGCCTTCCTTATAGGCACCGCGCGATTTGATGCAATCGGGCAATGCTTCAGGTGCGCAAATTCAGGCAATAATATCGGGTGTTATCATGTCCTCGATCCGCGCAATCCTGTCTTTCAGCGCCAATTTCTGCTTTTTCAACCGTCTCAGGCGCAGTTGATCGGCCCGCCCGCTTTCTTCAAGCGCGTGGATGGCTTCGTCGAGGTCTCGGTGTTCTGCTTTGAAAACCTCCAGCTCCACACGAAGCACGTCGTTGGTTTTCATTTCTTTGGCGTTGCTCATGGTCGGCGAGTCGTTTCCCCAGTGATGTGAAGAGTTTATCTCGCAAAGGTGTTAACGCCAAGAAAAAGCCACCCCTTGCACCGACCTTCTTCGCGCCCCATATTCCAATCAGGGGTCGCCTTCATGGGGCCTTGAAAGATCCGTGTCGCTTTGCCAACAAAAAGGACCCGACAGATGACCAAAATGACCCTGGGCGCGCACCCGTTCCTGCTGGGCTTTGAACAGCTTGAGCGGATGGTTGAACAGGCTGCCAAGTCAAAAGATGGCTATCCCCCATTCAATATCGAACAGGTAAGCGAGCGTGCGTATCGCATTACGCTGGCGGTGGCCGGGTTTGCCGACAACGATCTGTCGATCACCGTGGAAAATGCCAAGCTGGTGGTGCGAGGGGCACAGGAAGACACCAGCGAAGAACGTGTGTTTTTGCATCGTGGGATCGCCGGGCGCCAATTCCAGAAAAGTTTTGTATTGGCTGACGGCGTCGAAGTGGTTGGGGCCACGACAGAAAATGGTTTGTTGCATGTCGATCTGGAGCGGGCTGAACCCGAACAGGTTGTGCAAACCATTCAAATAAACAAGCGCTAAGCTCTCAGTCAGATCAAACCGGCGTTACCTGACGGGCAAACCGTCTGGGCCGTGCCTATGTCTGAAAGAAGAGGAAGGAGTGGTGTCATGGATATAAAATTCGACGTTCTGCCAGAAGCAGAAAATCGCATCGTTTATGTGCGGAAAGTGAACCCGGAAGATCTGCCTGCAGAGATACGGGAACAGACAGAGGGGATGGAGCGCCTGTACGCCGTTCATAACGTTGATGGCGAGCAGCTTGCGATTGTTCAGGGGCGCCGCACAGCATTTGCATTGGCGCGCCAACATGATCTAACCCCCGTGAACGTGCATTGATCAGAAATGGATATCCTCTGATTGGTGAGGCATCTCCCAGAATGAAAAAGGCCGGAGAAACACTCCGGCCTTTTGTATATTTGATAGGCAGGGCAGGGCTTACCCTTTGATCAATCCCATGCTTTCAAGCGTGAGCAGGACCTGGTGGGCGCAGTTGTCCACTTCCACATTCTCGGTCTCAACACTCAGTTCCGGGTTGGTCGGAACGTCATAGGGATCGGAGATCCCGGTAAATTCCTTGATCTTGCCTTCGCGGGCCAGTTTGTAGAGACCTTTGCGGTCACGGCGTTCGCATTCTTCGATCGTGGTGGCCACATGAACTTCGATAAAGGCGCCAAACTGCTCAACATCCTCACGCACGGCGCGGCGGGTGGTGGCATATGGCGCAATCGGTGCGCAGATTGCGATGCCACCATTTTTGGTGATTTCAGAGGCCACGTAGCCGATGCGACGAATGTTCAGGTCGCGGTGCTCTTTCGAGAAACCCAGCTCGGAGCTGAGGTTCTTGCGCACAATGTCACCATCCAGGAGCGTGACCGGGCGGCCACCCATTTCCATCAGCTTGGTCAGTAGCGCGTTGGCGATGGTGGATTTACCCGACCCCGAGAAGCCGGTGAAGAACACGGTGAAACCCTGTTGCGAACGTGGCGGATAGCGGTGACGCAGTTCCGTAACCACTTCTGGGAACGAGAACCATTCCGGGATTTCCAGACCTTCCCGCAGGCGGCGGCGCAGTTCGGTGCCCGAGATGTTCAGGATGGTTACGTCATCCTTGTCTTCGATCTCGTCAGCAGGCTCGTACTGGGCGCGTTCCTGAACATAGACCATGTGTTTGAAATCGACCATTTCGATGCCGATTTCTTCCTGATGCGCGCGGAACAGGTCCTGTGCGTCATAAGGACCGTAGAAATCTTCACCGGCCGAGTTCTTGCCGGGGCCAGCGTGGTCGCGGCCAACGATCATGTGGGTGCAGCCGTGGTTGCGACGGATGATCCCGTGCCAGACAGCTTCACGCGGGCCAGCCATACGCATTGCCAGGTTCAGAAGCGACATCGAGGTGGTGGCTGCCGGGTATTTGTCCAGCACGGCCTCATAGCAACGTACGCGGGTGAAGTGGTCCACGTCACCCGGTTTGGTCATGCCGACAACCGGGTGGATCAGCAGGTTGGCCTGTACTTCGCGTGCGGCGCGGAAGGTCAGTTCCTGGTGGGCGCGGTGCAGCGGGTTGCGGGTCTGGAACGCAACGATCTTGCGCCAGCCCAGCTTGCGGAAATAGGCGCGCAGCTCGTTCGGCGTGTCGCGACGGGCGCGGAAATCATAATGAACCGGCTGCTGGATGCCCACGACGGGACCGCCGAGATAGATCTTGCCAGCTTCGTTGTGCAGGTAGTTGACGGCAGGGTGGGCGTCGTCATCAGCACCAAAAACCTTCTCGGCCTCGCGCGATTTGTTCGGCTCATATTTGTCGGTCACAGTCATCGTGGCAAGGATCACGCCTTCCTGATCGCGCAGCGCAATGTCCTGACCCAGTGTGACGGTTTCAGCGAAATCTTCCGACACATCGAGGGTGATCGGCATTGGCCACAGTGAGCCGTCGGCCAGACGCATGTTTTCAACGACGCCATTGTAATCTTCTTCGCCGAGGAACCCCTTGAGCGGGTTGAAGCCACCATTCATCAGCAACTCCAGATCGCAGATCTGGCGCGGGCTTAGGTCGTGGCTGGTCAGGTCAGCGGCTTCAACTTTCAGTTTCTGCGCACTGTCGTAGGAAACGAAAAGCTCCGGGATCGGGGCGAGATGGGTGTCCATGGGAATAGTCCTGTGTTTGAGCGGTGAAAAACCGCTGGTGGTTCCGGTAAGCTCCGCATGCAAGGCGTTGTATTCCGCCAGTTTGCGGGCAAGAAATTTATCTGTGAGCCGATGTTTCTCAGCGCCCCCGCGTGGGGTCAGCGCATAGGCAAAGCGTTGCCGCTTGTCCGGGCCATCGCGCTCGCTGATCTTGATGAGGCCGCGTTCAACCGCCATGCGCATCAGCGCATTCAGCCGCCCAAGCGAAATACCGATGGCCGCTGCGGTTTCCCGCTGTGACGCTTCGGCTGCGGCATCAAGCTGACGCAGCAGGCGGAAGAGCTGGTCTTCCTCATCCGAATTTGGCTTTGTTTCCGACGACATTTCATGCGACTCAAAGTATGTTCACGCGTGAACGCATCGCATAAATCTGGCGTTTGGCAAAGAAATTATTCAGCTATATTTCCAAACACGGCGAATATGGCGGGGATTGTGGGGAATGGGGAACACCATTCCATATTTCCTGTTGATTGAGGAACGTGAAGTGATCCTACGCCGGTGAATGCCACCGAAATCGGAACAATTGGATTGGCTCGATCCAGTGCAGAGAAAGGTGTCTCGCGGGTTCAGAAGGTTTGTGGTGAACCTCCACGGGCAACACGCGGTTCGGACACTCCATTCCAACGAAAGAGGGTCAGATGGGTTAAGTCTGGACGTGAGCGAGACGGGGTAAGCACCCCATCTGCTCCTTCGTCACGCAACGCGTCGCTGATCCTCCACGTAGAGGGGTGGATCCCCTCAGAGTGAAGCGTTGCCCAAAAGACGTGCAGATCATCCAGAGAGATCCCGAGGGCATTGCGTATTTCCGGAAGGCGCAGATCAACGATCCGATCAGCCTCAACGTCAATTGGGAAGATCCCGCGCGGCGGATCTTCAGACCGCTGATAGGCTTTTACGGCGACACGGCACCCTTCAGGCGACCCGGAAAGATAAAGAGCCTTTTGTCCGCCATAGTGCCAGCGTCCGTGCGGGGCTTTTGCCGGGGCAAGAAGGTTCTCTTCCTGCCCCAGAAATATTGAGCGCCAGAAACGCCCCTGTAGGCTTTTGATATGCCTCTGAAAGGTCACTCCTGCTCGGCGAGGAACTGTTCAGCCTCAAGGGCTGCCATGCAGCCCATACCGGCAGAGGTCACGGCCTGACGGTACTTGTGATCAGTCAGGTCGCCCGCAGCGAAAACACCAGGGATTGAGGTGGCTGTGCTGTCCGGCTTGGTCACGACATAGCCGCCCATGTGGGTTTCCAGCGTGTCTTTCACCAATTCGTTTGCTGGGGCGTGGCCGATGGCGATGAAAACGCCCTTGGCTGGGATCTCGGTGATCTCGCCGGTTTTCACATGTTTGGCGCGCACGCCAGTCACGCCCAGCGGGGATTCGTCGCCCACCACTTCTTCCAACGTGTGATCCCACAGCGGTTCGATTTTTTCGTTTTTCATCAGTCGATCAATCAGGATCTTTTCCGCGCGCAGTTCGTCGCGACGGTGAATCAGCGTGACTTTCGATGCGAACTTGGTGAGGAACAGCGCTTCCTCAACTGCGGTGTTGCCGCCGCCGACCACGACAATCTCTTCGCCGCGATAGAAGAACCCGTCACAGGTGGCACAGGCTGACACACCAAAGCCCTTGAATTTTTCTTCTGACGGCAAGCCCAGCCATTTGGCGCGTGCGCCTGTGGCGAGAATCACAGCGTCGGCTGTGTAGATTGTGCCGCTGTCGCCTTTTGCGATGAAGGGGCGTTCGGACAGATTAAGATCCACAATGATGTCGCCGATGACCTCGGTGCCCATTGCGCGGGCGTGTTCTTCCATCTTCATCATCAGCTCGGGACCCTGAATGTCGATAAACGACGGGTAGTTCTCCACTTCGGTTGTGGTGGTCAACTGCCCCCCCGGCTCTATCCCCTGCACCAGAATGGGGTCCAGCATCGCACGGGCTGCATAGACGCCTGCGGTATAGCCTGCGGGGCCGGAACCGATGATGAGGACTTTGGTGTGGCGGGGGTCGGACATAGTGGCATTCCTGCTTTGAATCTTTCAATGCTACTGGATATAGGGGGCCGCGCTGCCGGTGGAAACCCCCTTGCAAAATGGGCGCGCGCAGGTGCCGCCTTCATGAGCGAAATGGTCGGCCTGAAAGAATGTTGCGTTTTCGCGAAAGATTGTTGCGCAAGCAACCTAGGGCGGGTAGTGTTTGCGCAATTTCACCCCTTTGGTGCCAGAAGGATCTCGCATGGCCGGACATAAACTAGACCCGATCGACCGCATGATTCTCGCCGAATTGCAGGCAGATGGGCGCATGACGAACGTCGAGCTGGCCAAACGGGTGGGAATTTCCGCACCACCTTGCCTGCGCCGCGTACGCACGCTGGAGGAAATGGGGCTGATCAAGGGTTATCACGCCGATGTGGACGCCCGTGCGCTCGGATTTGAGGTGCAGGTTTTTGCCATGGTTGGGCTGGTCAGCCAGGCCGAGGCAGATCTGTCAGCGTTTGAAGAGAAGTGCCGCGAATGGTCTCTGGTCCGTGAATGCCACATGCTGAACGGCGAGGTGGATTTCATCCTGAAATGCGTGGCGCCTGATCTGTCGACCTTCCAAAGCTTTCTGACCGAAGACCTGCTGACCACACCCAATGTGGGATCAGTGAAGACCTCTCTGGTCATTCGCGGGGCCAAAGACGACCCGGGTGTGCCCTTTGACGTGCTGGAAGCGCGGATGGCAGAAACGCCCTGATGCAACCTGAAGACTTCAGTGCTGAATAAGAAAAAGTAGAAAAAACAAAAGCCGCCCGGGAGGAAGGCGGCTTTTGTCTTGCAGGTGTACTTACTTCACGCTGCGTTTTGTGTCTTCTGTTCTGTCTTCCCCTGCCGGTTTTCACGGGTGAAAGGGAGCGCGCTGGTGTCCGCCTCGGCTTGGATGATCCATTTCATCCAGCGCCGGTTTTTGGGACGGGTTTTGGCCTCTGTCTTCATGAACTGCCTCTTGACCTTATGTCCCGTCTTGGCGGGAGTTTTCTTTCGTTAAGACCACCCTAAAGTCGGATTCGGGCGCATCTTGGGCAAAGATGAGGAATTCGCAGTATTGTTTCGAATTTGAGGTCAATCGACGCGAGCAGCCACAAAAACAGGGATTTTCTTGTGCTTTCGTGGATAATCCGGTCGTTTGTTCGCGATTGTCCGAGGTGCAGACGTCGGAAATTGAGGCAAAAACGAGGCGCGGCGAGGGGTTAAAGCCGGATTGCTGAGATCAGACGCCCGTAATCTGCCTCTTTGCGGTGGCAAGACCGGCGATAAGAAAAGAATCGCGCTTCGTCATCATAGGTGCAGTGACGGACCCAATCTGCTTTGCCTACCCCCGCTTCATGCAGGCGATGAAGGCCGAAGGAGGGTAGATCAAACAAGACGCGATCACCTTCCCCATCAATGAAGAACCGGCCATAGTCGGGATTTGCAGTCATGAAGGTGTCTAGAAACTCGGGTCCGACTTCATAATTGCGTTGGCTGATACAGGGACCGATCACAGCAACGATCCCCTCGCGTGTTGCGCCAAGCGTCAACATTGCCTCGATGGTGTTTTCAAGAACGCCATCCAACGCGCCCTTCCAGCCCGCGTGGGCTGCTCCAATCACGCCAGCGGCGCGATCTGCAAACAAAACGGGTTGGCAATCGGCGGTCAGGATAGAGAGCGCAAGACCCGGCGTGTTGGTCACAATTGCGTCGGCCTCTTGTTTGTCACCCGCAACGGTTTCATCAATTACCACGACGTGTGGCGAATGCACCTGATACACGCCGCAAAGCGCATCCGGCGAAACGTCCATCGCCGCGGCCACGCGATCCCGGTTGATCTTGACCAGCTCGGCTTGATCCTGACTGCCCGACCCGCAATTCAGCCCCGTATAGACACCGGAAGACGCCCCACCTTTGCGTGTGAAGAACCCATGACGAACAGGGCTCAGCGCATCGGAATTCAGCATCTCCAGCATCATGTGATCACCATTGGGTTTCGGTGTGGTGGTTGGGTATTGGAACGGTTATGCGTCGGGGCGGGCCATTTCCAGTCCCGGCAGCCCAGACGCACCGGGGCGAGTCAGCCCCACCACTTTAAAGAGCGTCCCCATTTCGTCGGGGTGGGTCAAGCGGCGATGTGCAGAGATATGCTCATCCAGCGTATCACCGCGCATATTTTTGGCCAGCGTCTGCGCGCGATTGGTGATGCCAAGGCGCTCCAGAAACACACCTTGAGGGGTGAGGAGCGAATGGGCGAGCGGTGCTGCAAAATGCGCGATACGTTCAAAATCGACATGGGCCGTCAGGTCAGCCAAACCGGGTGAGGCCAACGGGTCGGTCTTTTTGTGGGCCGACAGCGCCTGAAATGTGTCCCCCAGCGAACGCCAGTCCCCATAGTCAATGATCAACGCTACGCCGCCATGTGTGTTGATACGCGTGGCGAATTCTTCAGTGATCGGACCGAGCGCCGGGCAGACTTCCACAAGATCACCGTCCCGCGTGTCGTCAGAACGATGATCCAGCAGAGGCTGCGGCAGGGGGGCAGTCAACCCCATAGAGAGCTTTCCATCCGTTTCTCCAACCTGATGCTCGCGCCACATATCCCCTTCGCGGATAAACTGGCGGATCGGTAATGCGTCGAAGAATTCGTTAGCGACAAGGAAAAGCGGTTGATCCGGCAGGGTCTGGACCACGTCGTGATGTATCACGGCCAGGGGGGCCAACCGCTCGGCCTGTGCATTGCGCAGCACGGGCGAGGCCTCCACAAGATGCAGCTCAAGAGCAGAATGGAATCCAGGAACGCCTTTGGTGGCGCGCAGCATGTCCGCCATCAGCGTTCCCCGTCCGGGGCCAAGTTCGGCAAGCGTAAAGGGGGCAGGGCGCCCCTGATCGATCCAGACCTGCGCCATGAAAAGCCCAAGCATCTCGCCAAACATCTGGCTTATCTCAGGCGCCGTGATGAAATCACCCGCCTGCCCAAACGGGTCGCGCGTGGCATAGTAGCCGTACTCAGGGTGCATCAGACATTCGCCCATATAGTCTGACAGGGTAATTGGTCCGGTCTTGGCAATACGACGGATCAGCAGGTCCGCCAGGGGTGTTGAGGCGTCCGGCAGGCTCATGCGTTTTGGTCCTCGGGGGCGGGGCCGCGACGGAACGCCCAGACCAGCGTTATGATCCCAATTGCAATCATCGGCAGGGTCAGGCTTTGCCCCATGGTGATGCCCAAATCCCCAACCCTGATCACATGTCCCCACGGATTGTCTGGGGTGATGAATTGTGCGTCCGCCAGCCGGAAGAACTCGACGGTGAAGCGCGCAAGCCCGTAGCCGAGAAAAAAACCGCCCGTCAGGGCGCCGGGCCGTTTCAACCAACCGGACCGGAATGCAAGATACAACAGGATTGTTGCCAGCACGGCACCTTCAAGTGCGGCTTCGTATAGCTGGCTTGGATGGCGCGCACAGGGGCCGAGAACGCCGGCGCAGGCTTGAGCAGCCTCACCGGGAAAGATCACACCCCAGGGCAGATCTGTGGGGCGGCCCCAAAGCTCGGCATTGATGAAATTGGCAATCCGCACAAGACCAATACCGATGGGCGCAGCAATCGCCAGGCAATCGGCAATCGAAGCCACCGGCAGTTTGTGGCGCTTTGACCAGAAAAAGACCGCTGCAATGACACCGAGAAATCCACCATGGAATGACATGCCGCCTTCCCAGACCTTCAGGATCTCAATCGGATTGGAAAGGTAATATTCGGGTTGATAAAAGAAAACGAACCCAAGCCGACCACCGGCAATGATCCCCAGCACAATCCAGGTCGCCAGATCTTCAAGCTGCGCCTTGTCCATCGGCGGTTCACCGCGCCAAAGAAACGGGCGTTTCAGGGCTTGCAGGATGATCCACCAGCCAATTCCAATTCCAACAAGATAACCAAGCGCATACCAACGCAGCGCAAAGGAAATAGGTCCGAGCTCGAGTGTAAAGATCTCGGGCGACAGGGGCGGGAAGGGAATGGCCATCAACATGCCCCTTTCCTGCCGGTCCATTCAGGGGGTGTCAATGGGGTGGAGGCGTGCGGGTGAAAACTGGCATTTCCAGACAGCTTCGCCTTGTCTCATCCGGCAAATGCCCCCATATAAATGGTAATTTCGCATCGAGACTTTGCCGAGATCGTTAGGAGACCAAAATGCAGACCCGCAACAAGATGTTTGATGACCTGTCGCAGATCATGACCAATGCGCTGGGCGTGGCGCAAGGTGCAAAAGATGAGGCCGAGACTGCAATGAAATCCTGGATGGATCGCTGGCTCGCGGATCGTGACCTCGTCACCCGTGAAGAGTTTGATGCCGTGCGCGCAATGGCCCAGAAAGCACGTGAAGAAAACGAAGCGCTCAAAGCCCGCATCGAAGCGCTGGAAGGCAAGTAATCCTCCCGGAATTTATGGTTTGTACGGAACAATGCCCCATTGCTTGGGGGGGTAATCCATGCCTGCCATCAGTGGCATCATTAGCATCGTGCCCCGATATCGCCGGATAAAGCTGACACATGGTGTATTTTTTCTTGCCATAAATACCTCGGGGTGAGCGGCGAAGCCGCGAGGGGCAGCGCCCCTGCCGAGCACAGCGAGGCCACCAAATGCGCGCTTGAGCATAAGCGAAAGCGCACGTGTTACACCGCAGGCATTATTTCAGGATCGGCGGTTTCTCCGGATCAGACCCTGGGGCCACGGGTTTCAACGGCTCCGGCTTTTCCGGCGCCGGGAGGTCAAACCGCAATCCGTACGCAGCCAGTTTGCGGGCCATCACATCATTCCCCGTGAAGAATCCCACATCCATCTGTCCCGCTTCGATACCTGAAAACGTCAGCGCCTCATTGGCCGCCCCCGCCAGCGCATTTTCTGCACCTTCCGCGGCATCAATAAACCCAAGCACATGGCCTTTTCGTCCGTCAGCATAGGTCACGCCCGCAAGACAGGCCGCGGCAGCCAGCCCACCGGCAGATGCAAGTTTGGCATCGAGAGCTGAGATCAACGCCTCCGGCGCGGCGGGCGCGTGGATTTCAACAACTCGGGCCTCAATCGCTTCCGGGCCAGACTTGAGCGTGTCCGACAGCCATTCCATCGCTTCAGCAGGGATCAGAATGGAGGACGGTGCAACCGACAGGTTGACCCCAAGCCCAATCCCTTGCCCCGCCAGCATCCCTGCAATCACCCGACCGGGGAGCGCTGCATAGGGGGCAGGATGTCCGACAAAACCGCTCAATCGCTCTTCCTTGTCAAAAACAAGTAAATACTTGTCATTATCAAGTTCAAACACTTCGGGTTCAATGTCTTCGTCCTGCCCGGTGGCCTCCTTGGCCAGAAGCACAAATAACTCGCCATCCGCGAGCCGTTCATAAAAGCGCAGCCGCGACGCTTCGTTTTCCAGATCGGCCTGCATCGCGGCATGAGCATGATCAAGTGGTGTTTCGAGGGGAAGATCGGTGTCGGTCATCTGGTCTGCCTGTTGTTCAATCCGTCATCACGGCGGTGATCCGGGCACGCAATGCAGGAAGCAGCTCGTCCTCGAACCATGGATTTTTCTTCAACCAACCCGTATTGCGCCAGGACGGATGTGGCAAGGGAAAGAGCTGCGGCGCGTGCGCGCGCCAGTCCCGAACGGTCTCAGTCACACCAGTTTTGACGTCCAGATGCCATTTCTGAGCATATCCACCCACCAGCAGCGTCAGCGGGACGCTCTCAAGCGCTTTGTCCACCTTGCCCGCCCATGTTCTGGCGCAGACTGGTGGTGGAGGCAGGTCGGCGCCCTTGGCCGTGTATCCGGGAAAGCAGAAGGCCATCGGCGTGATGGCCACGCGGGACTTGTCGTAAAACGTGGCGCGGTCAAATCCCATCCAGCCCCGCAGCCGGTCGCCGGACGGATCATCAAACGGCACGCCCGACTTATGCACACGCATCCCCGGTGCCTGACCGATAATGCGGATCCGCACCCCGGGCTGGAACCAGACAACCGGGCGGGGGGCGTGGGCCGTATGTGTTGTGGAAAACCGTTCTGAGCAGAGCGCGCAGCGCGATATATCCTTTTGAAGTGCATTCATATTGTCACTCTAGCTGTTGGCGAAAGTGGTGAAAATGGTTGGTCGTGCCGGATTTGAAATTTCGATGATTGTCGAAATAAAGCTTGCGTCGAGGTAATATTTCGATATTTCTGAAAATATGAAAATGGAATCAAACCACACCGCCTGTCCACTTGATGCCCCAGTCGCTGCGTCGCAATTTGCCGCATTGGGGTCTGAACAACGTCTCGCCGTCTTGCGCATTCTGGTCCGCGCAGGGGAAGAGGGACTGACCATCGGCACGCTGGGCGAACGCTCGGGCGTGACCGGATCGACGCTGACACATCACATGAAGATCCTGGCTGCGGCTGGGTTGGTAACGCAGCAAAAGCAAGGGCGTTCGATCATATGTGCCGCTGCGGATTATGACGTGATGCGTGCTTTGTCGAATTACCTGTTGTCAGAATGCTGCGCCGACTGCGCAGATGAGAAAGAGTGACCATGACCGATATTACTGCGCCTTCGAGCAGAAAATTCAAACTTGATCCGGCCTGGCTGATCTCAGCGTTGATCCCTGTGCTGCTGGCACTCTTTGCCCCAGAGCAGGTCTGGCCCACCATTTCCTTTGCTCTCTCGGCCATGGGAAATACAGCCCCGTTCATCCTGTTCGCGATTTTTGCGGTTGGCTATCTGAAGGCGACCAATGCCGAGACGCTGTTGGCCAAGGCATTTGAGGGGCGGGAAGCGCGGATGATCATGCTGGCGGCCCTGTTTGGCGGATTGTCGCCATTTTGCTCTTGCGAGGTGATCCCCTTTATTGCCGCAATGCTGGCGGTGGGCGCACCCTTGTCTGCTGTCATGGCGTTCTGGCTGGCGTCGCCTCTGATGGATCCGGCGATGTTTGCCATCACGGCGGGCACCTTGGGAGTGGATTTTGCCCTTGCCAAAGGCGTGTCGGCGGTGCTGATCGGCTTGATGGGGGGCTTTGTGGTCAAGACCCTTGCCGGTTCCTTTCTGTTCGCGGATCCGCTGAAAAACACCCCGGTGAAAAGCTGCTGCTCATCAAGCTGTGGCACCAGTGAGGACGTGTCCCCTCTGTCCGGTCAGGTAAACTGGCGCTTTTGGCAAGAGGCCGATCGTCGCGATACGTTCCGCGCAACGGCTTGGGAGAACGCGATTTTCCTCGGGAAGTGGTTGCTTCTGGCCTATCTCCTCGAAGCCCTGATGCTGGAATATATTCCGGCGGAGTGGGTGGCTCAGGTTCTTGGTGGCGACGGCATCAGGCCAATCCTACTGGGCGCGTTTGTCGGTGCGCCGGCTTACCTCAATGGCTATGCGGCCGTGCCGATGGTCGAGGCGCTTTTGGCTCAGGGTATGAGCCAGGGGGCCGCCATGTCCTTTGTCATTGCCGGAGGCGTAAGCTGTATCCCCGCAGCTGTCGCGGTTTGGGCTTTGGTGAAACCCCGTGTCTTTGTTGCATATTTGGGTCTGGCTGTCGTAGGCGCAGTCCTTGCCGGTCTCGGCTGGAATATGCTGGCCCCGGTATAACTTCCGTTTGACACGAAAGAGCTTTAGCTGGCAGGCCCATTGTCGAAATCCCCTCGTTGTATTATTTCGGGTGATAAGGAAGAAAAAAATGCAGATTGGCCACCCGGCAAAAGGGGGCCAGTCTGTGCTAATAAGAACGGGGTAAATCATGTATCGTGTGTGGAATTTTGTCGCCACCTATTCGGTGCTGCTGATCGGCGGCGCCCTTATTGCATTGGTTTGGGCCAATATCGACGCCCATTCCTATCATCACTTTGTCGAATATCCGCTTCTGTTCAACTCCACCTTCGGAATTGACATTGGCTATTGGGAAAAAGCCTACGGCGAAGGCGCGCAACATTTTGAGTATGGTGATGTGGAGAAGGTGCTGACGCTTCACTATCTCGTGAATGACATGCTGATGGCGCTGTTCTTTGCCATCGCTGGTAAAGAGGTGTGGGAAGCGGTGATCCTGAAAAATGGCTCGCTGCGCGGCAAGAAAGCAGCGACACCTCTGTTTGCGACCGCTGGCGGAATGTTCGGTCCCATTGCGGTCTATCTTGGAATTGCGGCTCTTCTGGGGTCGTCCACTTTTGATGCTGTGGCGCGTGGCTGGGCCATTCCCACGGCAACGGATATCGCGTTTTCATATCTTGTGGGGCGTCTGGTCTTTGGGGCGGGCCACCCGGCGGTGCGTTTCCTTCTGCTCTTGGCAATTGCAGATGACGCGGCAGGCCTGATCATTCTGGCGATTTTCTATCCGTCTAAGGAGCTGGCCCCGGAATGGTTGCTTCTGTCGGTCTTTGCTTCGGTTGCCGTATTCTTCTTGTTCAACTGGTTGCCTCGCAAGATGGATGTAGGAGACCAGTTACGTCGCCGCTCAACATTTGTTCGCAAGCGCCTCGGCTGGATGCCCTATGCCGTTGCCGGTGCGCTGAGCTGGTTTGGCTTTGCCGAGGCTGGCATCCACCCAGCCCTTGGTCTGTTGCCGGTCGTCCCTGCCATTCCCCATGCGGATCGGGCCTTCGGGATCTTTGCCGAGGCCGAGCAATACCTCAAGGATACGCTAAACCAGATGGAACATGCGCTTGCTATTCCGGTGGAAATCACCTTGTTCTTCTTTGGCCTTCTGAATGCGGGGGTCGAGTTTAGCGCGATTTCCGCGGCCACCTGGTTGGTGCTTGCTGGCCTGATTATCGGGAAACCCATAGGCATCCTGCTCTTTGGCTGGTTCGCGGCCTATCCGATGAAGCTGGGCCTGCCCGCCGGGATGCGAACGATGGATCTGATTGTGATCGGATTTGTCGCGGCCATCGGCTTTACGGTTTCGCTGTTCGTGGCCTCGGTTGCCTTCCCGTCAGGGGCGGTTCAGGACGCGGCAAAAATGGGTGCTCTCTTCAGTTTCTCGGCTGTATTCCTATCGTTCATCGCAGGCAAACTGTTGCGAGTTGAGAAACAAAACGGCGAAATTGGCATGGATCACCACTGATTGTTGATGGATGCCGGTGTAAATTCACCGGATTTTTGCCAAAAAAATACGCCCAAACCGGTTATGCCCCCGGTTTGGGCGTTTCATTTTGGAAGGGTATCAGACATAATAGCGCCAAAATGGCGGATTAAAGCGCCTCGTTAACCAAGCTCGTGTTATGAGCAAAAAAGCCCACCCGTGTTCCGAGTTTGGGATGGGCATAGAGGCAAAGCAGTGTCGGAGCGTGTGCATGCTCGAATTCATGAATGTCAGCAAGTCCTTTTGGACAGGCGAAAGGCGTAAGGTCATCCTAGACAATGCGTCGTTTCGTGTGGATGTGGGCAATTCGCTGGGAATTCTGGCGCAGAACGGTACCGGTAAAACCACCTTGGTCAATATGATGGCCGGTCTTGAAAAACCGGATGAAGGAGAAGTTCGTCGGGAATGTCGGGTGTCCTTTCCTCTGGGGTTCATGGGAGGAGTCAGCAGCAAGCTCACCGCCAAGGATAATGCGCGTTATGTGGCGCAGCTCTACGGGCTTGATCCTGATTATATCGAAGCCTTCACCCGTTGGCTTTGCGGGCTTGAGGAATACTATGATTTCCCGGTGGGCACCTATTCCTCGGGGATGAAATCGCGGTTTACCTTTTCACTGCTGCTGGCGCTGGATTTCGACATCTATCTGATTGACGAAGGGATGCCGCAAACCACCGATGCCGAGTTTAATCGCAAAGCCGGTGATGTGCTAAATGAACGCCTGCAAAACTCAACCGTGATCATCGTCTCGCATCAGGCCAAGACGATTGAAAAGTTTTGCAGGTCGGCTGCCGTTCTACGGGATGGCAAGTTTTACATGTTTGATACCTTGGAAGAGGCGAAGCAACTTTATGACTACGAAACCCAAGGCTAAGAAATTCCGCATTCGTCGCTCATCTGCGGCCTCTGAGATCCAGACGGATCTCACCGAAGGCGCGCCCGCGGCAAATACGCCACGGCCCGCTGCCTCGGTGCGCCCACAACCGGCGCAGGATCATGTAACGCCACGCAAGCTCAACCCGATGGAAGAGGCCGCATTGGAGCCGCATGAAGACGGGTTTCCTGATCGCAAATTTGCCACCGCAACCGATGTTGGCAGCAATGCCTCTGCCGAAGAAGATATTTTGGCGATCCGCAATGAGGGGCTGACCGGTCGGCAACTTCGCATGGCCCGACGTGTCGCCCAGAAACATGGCATTTCCGCGAACTCGGACTACGATGCGGTTCGCCAGTTGCGCAAAGCGGGGATTGATCCGTTTCAGCGTGCGGCAATGCTGGACCTGGTTGCACCTGATGGCGGGGACAAGAATGAGGAAGAGGTCAAGCTTCCGCAGACTGTAGACAAGCCGAAATTGCCGGGTCCACAGGTTTTTGACGCAGCTGATCGGGCCCAGGCGATCATGGATATCCAGATGGGAATCGTCCAGCGTCGCCGCAGAAAGCTCCTGATGTTGGTCACGCGTTTGGCCTTTTTCGTGCTGCTGCCCACAATTCTGGTTGGATATTATTACCACAATATCGCGTCACCGATGTATGCGACCAAGTCGGAATTCATCATCCAGCAAGCTGATGGGGCCGGCGGGAGCGGGCTGGGTGGGCTTTTCGCCGGATCCGGGCTGGCCACCTCGCAAGATTCCATCACTGTCCAAAGCTATCTCAGTTCCCGCGATGCAATGCTGAGATTGGATCAGGATTTTGGGTTTAAGCAGGCCTTCACCGCCGATGGCATAGATTCCATCCAACGCATGCCAGAAAATGCCAGCAATGAAGAAGCCTATAAAACTTACAAGAAAAACATATTGATTGGCTATGATCCGACAGAAGGCATCATACGAATGGAGGTTGTCGCGCCGACAGCTTCACTTAGTCAGAAGTTTTCTCAGGCGCTGATCGGATATGCGGAAGCGCGGGTTGATAATCTCTCTCAACGTTTGCGCAATGACCAGATGAAAGGATCGCACGAAACCTATGAAGAGGCTGAACGCGATATGCTGGCGGCTCAGGATGAAGTGCTGCGTCTGCAAGAAGAGCTTGGCGTGTTTGATGCCACTACGGATGCTTCGGCTTTGATGGGGCAGATCAACGGGTTTGAAGCCCAAGTGCGGGAAAAGACGCTGAGTTTGCAACAGCTGCTCGACAACCCCCGCCCGAACAAGGCGCGGGTGGATGGTATACGTGGCGATATCAAGCGATTGGAAACTCTGATCGCCGAATTGCGGGATGAGTTGACGGTAGGTGGGGCCGAAGGGTCACTTGCGTCCGTCAGTGCCAGGCTGCGTGTGGCCCAGACCAATCTGGAAACCCGCGTGATGTTGATGCAGCAGTCTTTGCAACAATTGGAGACCGCCCGGATCGAGGCCAACAAACAAACCCGCTATCTGGAACTTGGTGTTAACCCGGTTGCACCAGACGAACCGACCTACCCGAGAAAGTTTGAAAACACTGTTCTGGCGTTCCTGATCTTTTCCGGGATCTACCTGGTCCTGTCACTGACGTTCTCGGTGCTGCGCGAGCAGGTCTCTGCCTGATATGCGCGTTGTGGACCTTGGCGCGGTGCAGATCAGCAATACTCTGCCGTTGACGGTCATTGCCGGGCCTTGCCAGCTTGAAGGGCTAGACCAAGCGCTGATGATTGGTGAACATATGGCTGAGATCTGTGCAAGGCATGGGCTGGGCTATGTGTTCAAAGCGTCATTTGACAAGGCCAACCGCACCTCGCTGACCGGTCCGCGAGGGCCGGGGCTCGAGGAAGGGTTGCACCTCCTGTCAGAGGTCAAGACGCAGCTGGGTGTTCCGATCCTGACCGATGTACATGAGCCTGCCCAATGCGCCACCGTGGCCGAGGTGGCGGATGTCCTGCAAATCCCGGCCTTTCTGTGCCGCCAGACCGATCTCCTGATTGCTGCGGCGCAAACCGGACGGGTGGTGAATGTGAAAAAGGGCCAGTTTCTTGCTCCTTGGGATATGGAGCATGTGGTTGGAAAACTGTCCAGGTCTGGCCACAATCAGATCATGCTCACCGAACGCGGCACGTCATTTGGATATAACACCCTGGTGGCCGACATGCGCAGCCTGCCCGCGATGGCGCGCTTGGGATATCCGGTGATCATGGATGCAACACATGCGGTACAGATGCCGGGCGGGCAGGGTGAGGCAAGCGGTGGCCAGCGCGAGTATGCTCCTGTTCTGGCCCGCGCAGCCGTGGCGCTTGGCATTGCCGGTATCTTCATCGAAACCCACCCCGACCCTGATGCCGCTCTCTCTGATGGTCCAAATATGATTCCGCTGCAGGAGATGGCTCAACTGATCGAAGAGCTTTCCGAATTTGACCGCCTCGCCAAGAAATTCCGGATCTCGGTCTGATCGGATAATCCCGATTTCCCATTAAGCAAAGCGGCTCATAATGGGCCTGGGTTGTTGCCTATTCTACATGGGCTTATCAAATCCGATAGCTAATCTCTATCGACACTTCCGTTTGATTTTATGGCGCGCGCGCGGGTGCGATAGGAAAGTCAATTTTTCCGATTTTTGCGTTATTTTGGGGTTGCGCCCTATTCGTGCTTTGGTTACTTACACGCCCACTGCTGGGGTGTAGCCAAGTGGTAAGGCAACTGTTTTTGGTACAGTGTACCGTAGGTTCGAATCCTACCACCCCAGCCACTTTCATGAAGACTTGAAACTAAAGATTGCTAAGGTGATCTCTGGACGTCGTTGCCCCAGATGGGGCCACAGGTGTCTGATCAGGAAGGTCATACTGGGGTGGCTGGGGTTGGTTTGAAGGCACACTGCGGTCTTCATTCAATATCCGCGACTTGGACGACGGAATATTTTGAAACGAAGATGTATCTTCTGTTAGTTTAAAACATAGGATGGATCGAACATATCAGTGTATAAACCGCCCCAATTTAGGCACTTAGGATAAACACCTCCAGATGTGGGGGCAGGGCAGGATATTCGAATGAGAATTGTCAATCTCGGGCGCATCATTGCAGTGATCGCAACTACGCTTTCATCTCAAGTTCTAGTGGCCGAAGAGCAGGTTCTGAACGTTTCTAATTGGGATGGGTATTTCGGCGAAACCACGCTGGCGGATTTTACTGCGGAGACGGGGATTGCGGTCAACTACAGTCCCTTTGATGCTGCTGAAACGCTTGAGACAAAGCTGCTTGCCGGAGGCAGCCAGTATGATGTGGTGTTTCCTTCATCATATATGCTGGCCCGCTTGCATCCAATCGGAGTGTTTCAGCAATTGGTTCACAGCTCCCTGTCCAACTGGGAAAACCTAGACGATGAATTCCTGCGTATCCTGAGAAAGGTTGATCCCGGCAACACCTTTGCCGCGCCATACATGCGTGGTACGTCAGGAGTGGTCTATAGTAAAGGAGCCGTTGCCAAGCGGATACCTGATGCCCCGATTGACAGCTGGGATATGGTTTTCAATCCTGATGTAGCTTCGAAACTCGCCGATTGTGGTGTCTTTTTTATGGATGCGCCCGGTGAGGTGGTATCGGCAGCGCTCAACTATATCGGCAAAGATCCAAACAGCAAAAATGAGGATGATCTGAACGAGGCGATGGACATGCTGGCTGCGGTCAGGCCTTACGTTCGTCATTTCAATAACAGCCATATTATCGACGAACTGGCAAAGAGTGAGATCTGCGTGGCTCTAACCTATAGCGGGGACGCCGCCACCGCTGCGTGGCGCGCCGAAGAGGCAGGATTGGAAACTGATCTCGCGTATTCGATACCACGTGAAGGGGCGGAGATCTGGTTTGACGTGATGGCAATCCCTGCAGATGCGCCTCATCCGGATAACGCTCATAAGTTCATCAACTTCCTGATGCGCCCTGACGTCATCGCAGATGTGACCAACAACGTCTATTACGCAAATGCGATCAGCGCTTCACTTCCTTTCGTCTCGGATGAAATCAAGACGGATCCGCAAATCTATCCGGCGGATGCTACGGTTGGAAAACTGTTCACACTGTCACCGCATACATCAGACTTCCTGAGGATGCGGCAGCGGGCCTGGACAGAATTCAAGTATGGCGAGTAGGGTCAGTCTTTTCGCGGAATTGAAGAGAGCATAGAGAAGGCCTCCTCCATCTCATATCCTGCTTCTACGAGTTTGCGCAGCCGAAACATCTGGATTTCACGGTTCATCGCGTGCTTGGCGTCTTCACAATATTTCTCAAAACTTGGGCAGCCACTTCGCACATAAATATTCCGGGAGATCTCGATCCGGTCGGTGTCAGTATCATACCAACTCGTGAATCCTTCTAGCCAGTCGTTATTCCTCGATGAAGCTAAAATAAGGGTGCCCATTCCAAGCGGCGGTTCCCACTCCTGTGTGAAAATGGTGCCGATTACAACGTTTCTAAATACTTTCGTAGTATCAAACGCTTCGGTGCGTTCTTCGTCCGTAGTTTCGACCACGGCTTTACCAGTGACTTGACTTCCATGTTGGAAAAACTCCACTGCCTCTTCCACCAAATAGGGTGGTTTCCCATGGTCAGTCTCCACAAAATATGATGTCCATTTTCCTTCAACAGAAATCACATAATCGTTCTTTTTTTCCGATAGCTCTGAGGCGAAATACCGTTCAATTGGCTGCTCAAGCACTGCCGCCATGCGCTGCAATGAGGTTTTGATAATCCTGTGACCCTGTTCCGCACGACGCACGGTAACCAAGGAAACCGAAGCACAGGCCGCACTGAATGAGGATTGAGTATATCCTGCCGCTTTTCTGTCAGCCTTGAGTAGAGCTCCGTTGACAAGAACTGATGGGTGGACACTGGCGGTTTCTGACATGCGAGTCGAGCCCCAACTGAGTAATTAGTGATTATCATTGTATTATTAATGATCAATAACTTCAATCTACAGTATTGGGTGATCATAGGATGAGTGCGACCCAGATGAAACCTTCGGCTAAACTTAATAACTGTGAGTGAGTGGCGTGGGAGTCTTCGATCAATTCCCGTGATCGTAAAGGGTTTCACGAGTTTTCACGAAAATGGCTTTTAAAACTTCTGACGGTCATCGCATTGCTACGGCAGGTGATGGCCGTCAATTTTTGATGGTGTGGTAGGGCATAGTCGGAGGAAACAAACTTCGAGCGGGCAGGGTCCACGCTTCCGTCTTTAACCACTTCAATCAGGATCGTAGCCTGTCAAATAGAGATCAATTCAAGCTCGATCGAACCGTCGCTCTTACCGAGTGGCGCAGTCTCTGCGCGGGATAAGGGACAGTCATGCTGGCCAAGCTGAGACTGGTTCGAATTTGTCTGACACCACAGCCACTTTCAAATAACCATGATGCTAAGGCATGCTAGGGCTGTATCTGGTTGCCGCTGCCCCAGTTGGGGGCCCGGTTTGAGGGGTGTGGGGTTGTTTCGCGGGTCTGGCTGCGGCGGGTTGGGATTGGTCTGGGTGTGCATATTGAGGGCAGGCAGCCAACATCACTTACCTTGACTAGATTTCAGGAAGAAATGGTGAAACAGAATGTTTCTGCTTCCTGAAATTTACCTTTTGACAAATTTTTGCCATATTCTGGTACTCTTATTGCCTTGGATCCGCGGATTTTGTCTGGGTGAGGGCATAAATTTGAACGGATAAAAACGATGCCTCGCAAAAACTCAAGTGGTGGCGGGAAGAATTCCAATAGCACCCCTCCTGCTGGTGCCATCGTCGGTACTGATGGCAATGACACGATTGACGTGCTCTCTCTTCTCGGTCCTGCAACAACAGGTGACGATGAAATTTGGGGACTCGGAGGCGACGACTTTATCGATGGTGGCCCCGGGAATGACACCATCGAGGGTGGAGACGGAAATGACACGCTCTACGGTGGGGAAGGTGACGATATCATCAATGGCGGCGCTGGCGGCGATCTGATCTGGGGTGGCCCCGGCAGTGATGTGATCGACGGAGGTGGAGGCAAATTCGACACCGTGATCTATTATGGGATCGAAGGTGTTGACTATTCCGTTGAAGAGATTACCGAAACCAAACCTAACGGACGCTCCACTGTTATTGGATATACCGTTACATCTCTTGACGGTTCTGGTGATATTGACACGCTAACAAATGTCGAGACAATTCTCTTTGTGGAAACGCCAGCGCCCGGCACGGTCATCACCCAAGGGGACGCGGATTTTACCCAGTTCGACCAGTCTGTTTCAATTGACGTATTGGCCAATGATTATATCGAAGGGTCTACGCCTGGAACCGGCCTCTCAATTACTGCAATCACCGATGTTCAAATTGACCTGGATGGTGATGGGATTAACGATGTTGACCTGATTCCGGATGGTGCCGACTTGAACTACTTCAATGATGCGGATGGCGGCATCCTCAATGACGGTTCGATATTAACGCTTAACCCTGATGGCACGTTGACATGGGACCCGAATGGTCAATACGACACTCAGCCGGCTCAGGGGGATAGCCCTCCTGTCGTTCATTTCTGGTATGAAGCCTCCGACGGAGCAGGTGGCGCAGACTATGGTGATGTGACTATTCAAGTGACCTATCCCGCACCATCAGGCACAATATCCTTCGAAAACATGGAGCTTATTGATCCATACCACGCACTCGTGTTGGGCATTTATCAATATGCTGATGGGCCAGATGGAAGCTACACCGTGTCGCAACTTAACTCCGCGACACAGTACTTTGAAGAGCGCGATACCAGCACCACCGATTATGATTATGACGGAGATGGCGACGATGAGTTCAAGGTCTGGACTGATCCAAATGGTACAACCCACGAGATGAACATCCATCACCGGGATCTGGACGTATTCGATTTTGTCAGTGTGGATTTCTCGGAATTGGATGTCGGTGAAACGGCGACTATCTCGCTCGCGGATACCAGCGGTGCCATCTATGCGCAATTGATGGTGACCGAGGCAGATCTAGATGCAAACGGGACCTACTTACTGAATGAGGCGGACGTCGGGCAGTTTTCGATCGAAGCGAATGCTGGGGGTGAATTCTACATCGACGACGTCTTTGTGCTTTAGCAGGGGATTGTCGGAGAAAATCATCTTGAGGCGGGCAGGGGGCTAAACAAACGTGCTGCCAGGCAGTGTCAGAAGAAACCGGCTTGAGACGGGCATGGCGCTGACATAGCGTTCCGTCATGTCCAAACGCTCCCCATTCAAGTATTTCAAAACCAGCCCAGAGATCATCAAGCTGGCAGTGATGATGTATGTGCGGTTTCCACTGTCGCTTCGGAATGTGGAGGAGCTGCTAAGTGAACAAGTTCGCCGTGCAGAATGTGGGAGGTGATGCTGGATGGGTTGAAACGAGTTCGAATCCTACCACCCCAGCCACTTTCATGAAGACTTGAAACTAAAGATTGCTAAGGTGATCTCTGGACGTCGTTGCCCCAGATGGGGCCTCAAAGTGGCGTTGGTGTGCTGATCATGAAGGTCATGCTGTTCTAGCTATGACTGGTTGGAAATGGTCTGATGGCACTTCTCTCTCGGTTCCTAGACTGGCATGACAAGCCGAAGCATGAGGCGACAACCGTTAGGTTCAAGCTGCTCACCGGGCAGAAACAGGGAAATGGGAGGTCACTAAGGGTGGAATCCGGTCCTTCACAGCGGATCGGACCGGCGTCCGGCGTGCGTGGACGAAGCTGGCATCTGAGAACAGGTTGCGGTTCAGTCGTTCACACTGGCTAATAACCAACCTCTTGGAATAGCTCAACAAGATACTGCGAAAGCCGAAAACTTCTCGAAGCTTGCAAGGTGGGGACGAGAAGAAATCTCTGCCAAGTTGTTGCCAGCGCGGCGCCCGTGTTAGAGTATTCACTAAGGAGTTTATTCGATTACGCGGACAACCTGATTGGTAAACATCAGAGAGGAAAGATATGCTAAAGTGGCTTTCGCTAATATTGGTTCTGGTCTTAGTGACACCAGTCTATGCAGAAGAGACTGGGACACTGACGGGGTCGCTGGACAACGAAAACACCGTTCTTGACCTGATTGCCTCGCAATCCGACCACCGTGGCGATGAGAATTTCGGCAGTGTATCCATGGTGTTTTCAGCCGACGGAGCAGCGGGCCTGAAAATGCTATTTATCGGCTTCGAGTGGCGAGACGGCAGCGCCGCGGTACCGGATATTCGCATAGTTGCCGATGACAGATCGATGTATTTCCCACGCGAAGATGAAGATTTCCTCCTCGAAATCGACGGAGCCAGCAAGTCCGGAGAGTTTTTGACCGTGAAGGGCCGACTTCGGTTCATTGCTGATCACTCCAAAGACTTTGGCAGGACACGCGACCCGTCGAACAGCCACACACTCGAAGGCTCCTTCGAGGCCACGATCGGGCCCGTTTGATGAGGTGGCATAAAACTGTTGCCATTCTGTTGATGTCGACCCTGTTGGCTAAAGTTGTTTCCGCAGAGGATCTCTGCCCGATAGAAGTCGATGCCGCGAGTTTCCTTGGCGAATACAAGCTTGCCCTTGGCGATATGTCCATCGAGGAGTCTCACAGTTCGGCAGCCCTCAATTCTTGGGCGTTCTTCGCGGGTGCTAACAAGGGTGCGATCCGGTTGCCGCTGACCACCGAAATTATGGACGTCCGGATCATTCAGGGATCAGGCGGACAGCTTTTTCTGGGTGATGGGTATCAAGACGCACCGCTCACCATCCGCTATGAAAACGACATCTACCTCACCCAGAACGTTAAGGATTTCTTTAGGGATCTTGCTGTCGAAGAGAACAGGTTGCGGGCCGCAAAGGGGCTTCTCCACGCGGATGACCCGGCACACGACGGGTACCAATCTGTGACCACCGGTGAAGACTATCGCCTCGCGTGCTATCCGCCGGGCCCGACGACGATCTTCGCTGGCGGGGAAACTGCATCGGTCAAGTTTTCATATGGGCTGGCGGTACTTTCTCATTCCAAGGAATCGACTCTTATGTTGGGGCGGCTCAATTGGATTGGGGTCAACGGCGTGCGCGCGACTCGTCAGGTTGTCATGATGCGCGGTCAATTCGCCAATATGGACTACTGGTTCAAGAATTACTTTCCCGGACAGTGACATCGCCTAAGGTGACCGCAAAACCGCCTGCGGCAGTGTCAGAGGGGCCCTGCCAGAAGAAACCGACTTGAGGCAGGTAAGGTGCTGAACTAGCGTCCTGTCATGTCTAAACGCTCTCCTCAAAATCAGCCTGATATCCTCCGCTACGCAATCAATGCAATCTGTTCCATGGGTGCTGATGGGCTACAGTTGAACGGCGAGCGGGTGTCGTTTCATTCTAAAGGGCTCCATCTGAGAACCTAGTCTCCAAACTCAGAAGTACTGCTGCTCCTACCGAGTGGCGCGGCCTCTGCGCTGGATAAAGGGCAGTCATCCTGGCCTAGTTGAGGCGGGTTGGGATTGGTCTAACAGCTCAATGCAGAGTGTTCGCAAACGTCTGTCTTCCGCATACTCCGACCTTACAAGTGGCAGCATTGTACCGGAAAGATGCCACATTCGGGAGTTATACCTGCAGTTGGAGGTTCCATTTTAAGAGCTTTAGTTCGTGAATTAGACTGAAGGGAGACCTGCAATATGAAAATTCTTGCAGTAGACGATGAACAAGACATTCTTGATATCTTGGTGCAAGCTCTGACTGCGTCAGGATTGCACGAGGTTATTACAGCACTGTCTGCCAAAGAGGCTTTGGCCCGGATAGCAGAGACCGAAATTCCTTTTGATTGCTGTCTGATAGATATCCAGATGCCGAGCATTAACGGTATCACGCTGACCCAACTCATTCGTCAAACCCCAGGATATGAACTCCAGCCCATCGTTATCATTACTGCCATGCATCAGAAGAGTTATCTGGATGCTGCGTTTAAAGCTGGGGCAACGGACTTTGTGACCAAGCCTTTCAATCTCGCTGCACTCAAGTCGCATATTCAGGAAGCGCAACGGGTCGCGTTTGAAAAAAAACGCTCTCAGACAGGGACTTATGCCGAAGGTGAGTTGAAGAGACTTGGGGTAAAACCCAAGAAGTTGCGTTTAGATTATGCATTCAAAATTCAAGGTGTGCCGTCAGCGGTGGACTGCCGCGAATTCGAAAACTACGTGCTGCAACTTTCAAACCGTCATCTGGCCGGGGCGATTGTATCAGCAATGACTATCGAAGGCGTCGAGGGTGTCTACGATGAGCTATCGTCCGAAGAGTTCTGCTTGGTGGTCGGGCAGGTCGCGCAATCAATTCACAATGTTCTGTGTAAGAGCGGTGGAGTGCTGTCATATCGTGGAAAAGGCACATTCCTGTGTGTCGGGCCAAAACGGTTCCTGGCTACACAAGCGGGTATAGAAAATGCCATCAACCGGAATTTTGTTGAACTGGCCCCTAAGGAACGGGGAGCGCGGATCATGATCCTAGTTGGCAAGCAGGTGCCCTTAAAATCGGTGTCTGACTTCGACGCCATCGCGTCTCTTTCGGAGGCTGTCGAAAATGTCGAGAAAAAGGCGGTTTTACTTCCGAACTTCTTTACCCGTGGTCATCGTTTGCCGAACGTCAGGCGAGTTAGCCAAGAGGAGAAACGACTGGAGCAGCGTGGATATGAAGTGTTGCTAAACGAAGCTCTTTCGGAAATGGACGGAGCACCCTTCTCGAAGCGGTATAACTAAATGATTTGAGAGGTACTGTCAGAAGAAGACAGCTAGAGACGGGCAGGGTGCTGAACTCGCGTCCCGCCAGTTCAACCATTCCTCCTTTCGCTATTTTAAAACCAGCCCCGAGATCATTCGCCTCGCGGTGATGATGTATGTGCGGTTTCCACTGTCGCTTCGGAATGTTGAAGATCTTTTGCACGAACGCGGGATAGAAATCAACCATGAATCGGTTCGATTTTGGTGGAACAGGTTCGGCCCATTGTTTGCCGCTGAGATCCGGAGAAACAGGGTCAGTCGGCTGCGCTCATATTCAAACTGGCAGTGGCACCTGGACGAGGTCTTCGTGAAGATCAACGGTGAACGACATTACCTTTGGCGCGCGATTGATCATGAAGGTGAAGTTCTGGAAAGCTATGTCACCAAGCGACGGAACAAGCGCGCAGCCCTTGAATTCTTGAGGAAAACGATGAAGCGACATGGTCAGCCTGAGCTTATCGTTACAGATCGTCTCAGGTCTTATGGGGCCGCAATGCGAGAGATCGGCAATGCGGAAAAGCAGACAACTGGCCGCTATTTGAACAATCGAATTGAGAACTCGCATCTTCCTTTTCGACGACGAGAACGTGCCATGTCACGGTTTCGAAGGATCCGAAGTTTGCAGAAATTCGTCGCCGTCCACGCCTCAGTCTTCAACCACTTCAATCAGGATCGCAGTCTTTCAAAGCGAGAACATTTCAAGCTCAACCGAACCGTCGCTCTCACCGAGTGGCGCGGTCTTTGCGCTGCATAAAGGACAGTCGTGCTGGCCTAGCAGAGACTCGTTCGAATTAGTCTGACAGCACAGCCACTTTCATGAATGCATGATACTAAGAACCGCTAGGGCGATCTTTGGGAGCCGATGCCCCAGTCGGGGTACCTGGTTGGTGGTGGAGAAATGTCCCGTCTCTCAAAAAGGCGAGACATTTCCGCGAGTAAGCGAGGTGAGTTGACGTTACAGTAGGTCAAAATAAGCTGAAATGGCATCGGAGTCTGTGTCGAGGAAGACCACGGTTTGCGAAGATGTTGCTGATGTCAAAACAACTGCGGTGTCGTCCAGCCCATCGCCGTCATGGTCGATTTGCGTTGCAGATGTAGCTGACAGCCCTGGGTCTAGCCTGACGGCGTCCTCACCTAGTGAGAAGTCTACAACCACATCATTGCCTGGGGTTCCTTGGAAGACGAACTCGTCTGCATCGAGCCCGCCAGACATCGTGTCATTACCCCAATTATCGACTATAGTGTCGTTCCCTTCGTCTCCGAAGATCACATCATCTCCGCTATCTCCGTAGAGCGTATCATCTCCTGTGCCTCCGATAAGCGTGTCATTACCGCTATATCCAGCGAGTAAGTCGTTTCCACCTCGACCTTCAAGTCTTTCATCATCGGGATTGCCACGTAGGGTATCGCCAACCCCAGTGCCAACGATCCATTCAATGTCTAGCAATGTGTCGGTGTTGCCCCATCCATCGGTGATGATGCGCTCACCTCCGTTGAAGTCATATTGCATGACTAATCCGGCAGTTCCTCCGTAAGAAGCTTCCTGACGGTAGCTTACTTGGTCAAAGCCATCTCCGCCCGTCACGTAGTCTGCG
>NZ_JAQIIO010000020.1 GCF_027891095.1 Aliiroseovarius salicola
GAGAGAACTTGCGTGAGCTGTTTGAGGCCGTGATCTGACCGAACTCTTCCGGGCAGCGCATTCCCTCCCCAGTCGCCCAACTGAGACACACGCCACTTTGTCGGACGCAATCGAAGAGATCGCCCGACAAAGGAGGTGTGTGTTTTTTAGAAGAGTCGCCACGACCCTCCTTTATTGGTACCTAACATGCCCCAAAAAACCGCAATGCTGTTGTTTGATTTCGACGGAGTTATTGCCGATAGCCTCGGTATTTACACTTCAATTTGCACACGCACCGCAAGGCAGTTGGGTCACCCTGTTCAGCTTCCGAAAAACCCATTTGCAACGCTCTCCCATGTCAGCTTTGAATGCCTCGCCCAATCGCTTGGCCTGGGCCCTGTGGAATATACTGCCATGTCCAGTTATTTGTTGAGCAAAAGCACGGCCACGGCCCCTGCCTTTAACGACATGATTGAACTGCTTCACAAAGTGTCCTGTCGAGTGGAGGTCGGCATCTTGTCAGCCTCTCCACGCGCCTTCATCGACCGGTTTCTGGATCAACACGGCGGGTCTGATGCAGTCACGCTGATCTTGTCGCGGGATGATCCGGGCACCAAGGCCGACAAGATGAAGACCTTACAGAAGAACGGTCGTCATCTGTTGGCGCTGGTCGGAGATGGGGTAAGCGACATCAGCGCAGCCCGGGAAGCCAACGTGCCATCGATCGGCGTAAGCTGGGGATGGCAATCGGTTTCCCGCCTTTTGCAGGCGGGAGTCGACGACATCGCGCAATGTCCACAAGACATCGAGCGTTGGGTAAAGAAGCGTCTTCTATCCAGGGCACCCGAAGCCGAAATTCAGGGTGGGATCAGGTGATATTTTCCGAGATCCGGTTGAACACTTCACGAGCATTCTCATTTCTGTTGTCCACAGAGATCTTCCGATAGTAGTCTTTGTCACTGGAAAAGGTTTCTGGAGGCGCGTTCACCCACAGCCCCCTCTCACCATAATCGTCAATGAGACCTTTCTGAGCCCCCCAACTGAACTGGTCCACCGCTATGTTTTGGAAATGGAGGACCGGTTCGGTTGGGGAGCTCATCTAGGCAAGTTAGGCCCTTAGAAAATGGTAGCGCGTCTGGTACTCGCCTCCATTTACTTCCAAATCATAGGGTTAGCGGCCTAAAGTCGGGTGTGACATAAAGTAGGACACACACCCTATGATGCTGTCATCCTATCTAAGCCTCTCAAGATATGACATTTATTGCTTCCGCTGACCTATCCCTCCGTCCACAGAGGGAAAGCGTTCCACTGTGCGGATATGGACACCCAACAGAAAAGGGCCAGCACCCACGCCGGCCCCTTGAAACCATGCTCATGCGAAATGAATTAGTTCGTCGCTGCCATCAGCTTTTCATTATGCTCGCGCAAAGTATCGGAAACGATGGCATACCACTCACCGGATTCACGCATTTCATTCAGTCCGCGGTTTGTCATTGCGAGATATTGGCGGCCGAACGGGTTACTGCGGTGTGCAATAAAGCGCAGAGATGACATCGTGTTGACGAATGGATTTTCAACGATGTCGTTCTGGTTCAGGCCCATTTCGACCATGGTGTCCGCAAACAGCTGAACCTCGAAGGTCGCGAAATCCGCAGTGCCGGTCAGAACTGCATCCAGACATTCGCGGGCGGTGACAGGCTGCATCAGAGTGATTGTTTCGCCATTACGCAACCCGCGTTCTTCCATGTCGTGAATAAACCAGCCTTCCATACGGCAGATGGTTGCGCCCTTGAGTTCGTCAAATGTGGTCGCGTTTGCGTATTCGCTTTCCGGCAGAGTGTAGAAGCCAACCACAATGTCATAGACCGGGACCGAAGTATCGAATTCGGTGCAGCGCACTTTGGTTTCCCACGACCATTCATAGGTGCGGTTGGTGCAGTCAGGCATGTTCCATGCCATCGAGATGTCAAAGGCACCTAACGGCAGAAGCGTTTCGAGATGCGAATTCCAGTCATCCACGAAGCTGACCGAATATTCACGGTCGTTGCCACCGCGCTGAAGCGATGCGGTAGCCAAACGCGTGATGGCGCCACCGCCGTTCAAACTTTCATCGGCGAAGGGCGCCCAACCGTTGCCTGTAACCAGCTTGATCGGCGGGTTATAAACGCTTGAACGTTTGACGCTGGCGGCGCGCGCTTCTTCTGCGGAGATGATTTCTTGGGCACTCCGGCCGTTCGGCAGACTGCCGTCCTCACAAGGTAGCGCCAGAACCAAGCCTGGCTCAAGAGAGTTCGGATTGTTGATGATGTTCCGGTTTGCGTTGAAGATTGGCTGGTAATTCGAAGTACCGTAAGCGGCAATGGCAATCGTCGCCAATGTGTCACCGTCCGATACGGTGTGATTGGTACAGGCTTCCTGCGCAGCCGCCGCACCAGCGTTAAGCACAGTGAAGGCCACCGCTGACATCGCGAGTTTTTTGAGATTTAATTCAAACATTTCTACTTCCTCCAGAGATTTCTTATGTCGAGCTTTTCGGTGCCCTATCCATTTTCCATTTGGTGGCGCAGCGCTGATGAAATGATGTCGCGCCATTCCCCCGATTTCTGCATAATTTCCAGACCTTGATTAAGCGCCCCAAGGATCGCCTCTCCATCAGGATTATCCTTATGTGTCATCACGTTAAGTGACTTGATGGCCGCCAAGTTAGGGTTTTCGATGATCTGATGTTCGTATCCGAGCCGGCGCAACGACTTGACAGCCAGATGCGCTTCGATTGCGACAATATCTACGCGACCATCCATAACGGCATGGAAGCACTCGTCAGGTTCAACCGGTCGCAACAGCTTGATTGCAGGCTCATAAAGCCCCACAGCATCCATATGAGACAGTGACCAGCCTTCGGGTCGGCAAAATGTGGCGCCAGCAAAGTCAGCGTGCGTTCGGGTTGCCTCGTACCCAGAACCGTCCTTGGCAAAGTACGTATCCACAACCTCGTAGAAAGGGTCAGAGAAATTGTAGGTCTCACATCGGGCGCGGTCCTTGTCGGACAACGCTTCGGCCTCTTCGCACTTGGGGCGTGACCACGGGAAGGTGGCGTCAAAGGCCAGGGTTGGCATCAAGAGGTCCAAATGCGACGACCAGTCGTTGACGAACTGTATCTTGTAGGACTGTTCCGGCGCCGCCCGCAGTAATGCGGTTTCGACCAAGTGAGTATAGAGCCCGCGGTTTGGCAACTTTTCATCCGTGAAGGGCGCGTAGTTGCCGCCTGTGATCATCAACAGCTGCCGGTCATGGATGCCAGGACGTTCCTGTGGTTCGGCGTCGCGGGGCATTGCGGCGTCTTCAGCGGGTACGGCTTTGATCGCTTCCTTTGCCGCAACGTTGACAGCAACCACTGCATCTTCGCTGGTTTGCACGTCTTCGGCGCTGGTGTCCTCTTCGGGCAAGCAGGGGATCTTCAGCGTCGTACCGATCCTAATAATATTCGGATCCCTGCCAATCCTTTCACGATTGGCGTTATAAATGATCCGATAGTCGAACGTTCCAAATACCTTCAGAGCCAACTCACGCAGGCTGTCGCCGCGCTTGACCACATAATCAGAGCAGGCTTCTTGTGCAGAGGCCGTACCAGTCGTTGCGGCAATCACAAGGCTGGACGCGATCAGAAATTTCCTCATTGTACTTGCTTTACCTCACTCATGGCCTGTTTTCTGATGTTTAGCGGTTTGATGACCGCGATTGAGATATTGTCCTGGTCGCGGTTGCCCACTGCCTGCAACGCCTGCAAAAGAATCATGGAGATGTCTTGGGCAGGAGCTGCTTGGTGGGTGTTCAGAAGAGACTGGATCTCTATATCTTCCAAAGATTGCAGCCCGTCGCTTGCCACCAGAATGATGTCGCCCTGTGCGAGTTCTAGCGGCAGGCTTGGACAGTCGATACGCGGGATTGGACCACCCGCAACAACCGAGGTCAGCTGGTTTCGATCAGGGTGCTGACGGGCCTGTTCCACGGAGATCGTTCCATCGGCAGCCTGTGCGTCGATGATAGGCGCCATGGAATGGTCTTCGTTGACCCGTATGAGACGCCCATTTCGATGCAGGTAAAGTGGCGAATCCCCGATCGAAACCCAAAACAGCCGACGATCCAGAAGAAGCACGCCCAAAAGGGTCGAGCCCATCATGGCCGCTCTGTCCAGGTTGTCGACATAGTCGGAAATCGCACGATTGGCGTTCATCGTGGCATGCACCAATCCGTCAACCAGTTTACTCTCACGCTGGCCCTCTTGTTCCAACAGGGCATCGAACAATGTCCGCCAGGCATCCCTCACCAGAGATGAAGCCACATCCCCAGCGTCATGGCCGCCCATCCCGT
>NZ_JAQIIO010000021.1 GCF_027891095.1 Aliiroseovarius salicola
TCACCCGCATCTCATGGGTTACATCAGTCAGGATCTGCGGGGTCAGGTAAGCACCGCCGTCATCCTCGGCGAAGGGATCAATATGGGCCACAGCCCCATCTGCCAGGGCCTCAGAGATCTGCGCCCGCACCTCATCGGCAAAACGCACATTGGCCATCGGCCCCATCGTCGTTTCCGGATCCAGCGGGTTGCCCAGCTTATACCCCTTCACGATCGCCACCGCCTTATCGACAAAGGCGTCATAAAGACTCTCATGCACATAGATCCGCTCGATCCCGCAGCAACATTGCCCCGCGTTGAACATCGCCCCGTCAATCAGCGTCTCCACCGCCGCATCCAGATCGGCATCTTCCATCACGTAACCCGGATCCTTGCCACCAAGCTCGGTGCCAACCCCGGTAAAGGTGCCAGCCGCAGCCCGTTCCATCGCCTGACCACCGCCCACCGATCCGGTGAAGTTCACAAAGTCAAAGGCGTTGCCTGCGATCAGATCATTGGTCACATCATGGGACAGAAAGACATTCTGGAATACGTCCTCGGGAATGCCCGCCGCATGGAACGCCGCCGCCATCCGCTCGCCCACCAGCAGGGTCTGGGTGGCATGTTTCAACACCACCGTATTGCCCGCAATCAACGCCGGCGCCACCGTGTTGATCGCCGTCATATATGGGTAATTCCAGGGCGCCACCACAAACACCACCCCATGCGGCACGCGCTTGATATAGCGTTTGAAGCTCGCATCCTCACCCACTGCAATATCCGCCAAAGACGTTTCGGCAATCGACGCCATATGACTGGCACGTTCATTAAACCCGCCAAACTCACCCCCGTAACGCACCGGTCGCCCCATCATCTGGGCCAGCTCCGGCACAATCTCATCGTTCATCGCGCCGACGGCAGCCACACCGGCCATCACGAGCTCCACCCGTTCTGCCAAAGGCCGCGCCGCCCAACCCACTTGGGCATCCTTCGCCCGCTCCGCCGCCGCAAAGGCATCGTCCCGCGACAGAACCTCACGTTCCGCAAACACCAACCCATCAATCGGTGAGACACATCTCAACATCTGACCCATGCCAGTTCTCCAATTCCGAGGGCGCACGCCCTTTTCTTCTGACTGCAAATATCCCGGGGGTTTGGGGGCAGAGCCCCCAACCTCACCCAATCACGCCCGCTCAAACCCACGCGCGATCTCATAGTCCGTCACCACGCGGTCAAAATCCTCGATCTCCACCTCCGCAGCACGCACATAGTGGTCCACCGTCTCATCCCCCATCGCGGCCCGCAGCATTGCAGATCCATGCAGCGCATCGCGCGCCGCGCGCAGGTTCCCCGGGATCATCCCGGTCTCGCCCTGATAGACATCGCCCTTGGTGGGTGGCTGCAATTCCAGACCCTCTTCAATTCCGGCAATCCCTGCCGCAAGCATTCCAGCCATCGCCAGATAGGGGTTCATGTCTGAACCCGGAATACGGCACTCCACCCGCACCGCCTTGGTTCCGTCACCACAAAGGCGATAGCCCGCCGTTCGATTGTCCACCGACCAGATGATCCGGGTCGGCGCAAAGGTGCCTTTCATGAAGCGCTTGTAGCTGTTGATATAAGGCGCCATGAAATAGGTGTAATCCGGCGCGTATTTCAAAAGCCCCGCCATGTAGTGTTTCATCAGCCCCGACATGCCCAGATCATCCGACGGGTCAAAAAACACATTCTGCCCATCCTGCCACAGCGACTGGTGCACATGGCTTGATGACCCCACCTTGTCGTGATGCCATTTCGGCAGGAAGGTCGCCGCATGGCCCTGCTGCCAGGCAATCTCTTTCACCGCGTGTTTGGCAATCGTGTGATATTCCGCCGTGTCCATGGCAGGCGCATATTTGATATTCAGCTCCTCCTGCCCGGTCTCCGCCTCACCTTTGGAGTTCTCAATCGGCAGCCCGGCATTCCACAGGTGATTGCGGATCGGCCGCATCACATGTTCTTCCTTGGTGGTCTGCAGGATGTGATAATCTTCGTTATAGCCCGAGATCGGCGCGAGATCGCGAAAGCCTTCCTTGCGGATCTCGTCAAAGCTCTTCTCAAACAGGAAGAACTCAAGCTCGGTCGCGGTCATCGGCGTATATCCCATCGCCTCAAGCCGGTTCACCTGCTTCTTCAGGATCGCACGTGGCGAATGCGGCACCTCTTCATGGGTATGGTGATCCAATACATCACAAAGCACCATCACCGTGCCGTCCAGCCACGGCACCGGACGCAGCGTGGCCAGATCCGGCTTCATCACGTAATCGCCATAACCCCGCTCCCAAGAGGTCGACGCGTAACCATCCGGCGTCGCCATCTCAAGATCCGTCGCCAGCAAATAATTGCAGCAATGGGTCTCTTCATAGGCGCCAGCCACAAAATGACCCGCGTGAAAGCGTTTCCCCATCAAACGACCCTGCATATCAACCAAACACACCAATACAGTGTCAACCTCACCAGAGGCCACCTGCGACTTCAAAGCCTCAAATGT
>NZ_JAQIIO010000022.1 GCF_027891095.1 Aliiroseovarius salicola
CCGATTAGTTCGGCCAGGGGAGTGAGTATGTTTTTACATTGGTAAAGAACTTCATTGCTTCGGTGACACCTTCCTTGACCGCGTTGCCGCTGTCCTTGATGCCTCCGAATGGCGAGGTTTCGATGCGGTATCCGGGTTGTTCCCAGATGTTGCAGGTGCCCACGTCAAGTCCGTTGATATAGGCAATGGCACGGTTCAGATCGTTGGTGCAGACACCGGACGACAAGCCGAACTCAGTGCCGTTGGAGATCTTCATCACCTCTTCATCATTATCCGGCACACGCACAATCGGCACAATCGGGCCAAAGGTCTCTTCCATCACCAGCTCGCTGCCATGGGGCACCTTGTCCACCACAATCGGTGGCAGAAGGGCGCCTTGGCGACCCGGATGATAGAGGATCTCAGCGCCTTCCGCTTCGGCCATATAGACACGTTTTTCAAACAGCTCGGCGGCCTGTGCATGGATCACGCAACCAAGTTCGGTTTCCGGATCCTGAGGATCGCCAAATTTGATCTTCTTGGCCTTCTCCAGAACCATCGGCACAAACTTATCAGCCACGCTTTCCTGCACCAAGATCCGCTTGATTGCCGTGCAGCGCTGTCCCGAGTTGCCGGTGGCACCGGCCACGGCGATGGTCGCCGCTTTTTCCAGATCGGCATCGCTGAGGTCATTGCAAATGATCAGCGGGTCATTGCCGCCAAGCTCCAGCGCCTGACGCTTGTAGCCCGCCTTGTTGGCGATCAGCTTGCCCACCGGGACACCGCCGGTGAATGTGATGATGTCGATGTGTTCATTCACCATCATCTCTTCGCCGATATCCTGCGGCCAGCCGGTCACGATCTGGAACATCTCGGGCGGCAAGCCCGCCTCATAAAGAATATCCGCCAGTGCAATCGCCGTAAGTGGTGTGAGTTCCGTCGGCTTGCAGACCATGCAGTTGTTGGTGGCAATTGACGGTGCGATTTTATGGCTGACCATGTTCAGCGGATGGTTGAACGGGGTGATGGCCGAAATGGCTTTCACCGGTTCACGCTTGGTGAAGATCTTGCGATCCTTGCCATTATGGGTCAAATCACAGGAGAAAATCTCGCCATCATCCTGAAGCGCCTGAGCTGCCGCAAACTGATAGACATCCTGCGCGCGCTTGGTTTCATAGATCGCGTGCTGGTGACAGATACCAAGCTCCAGTGTCAGCCATTTGGCAAGATAGTCACGACGTTCGCCAATCAGCTCGCCTGCGCGCTGCAGGATCTGGCTGCGCTCATAACGGGTCAGTTTGGAATTGTAATTCGCCGCAATTTCAAAGGCCTGGCGCGCATGCTCGGCGGTGCCCGCAGGCACCGTGCCGATCACTTCTTCGGTGTAGGGATACTTTACCTCGATCACCTCTTTGGTAAAGACAACCTTGCCGCCAATACGCATCCCCTCTTCGCGGATTTCGATCTTGTCTTTCATGTGTGTCAGACCTTTCGATTACAGAGCAGCCGCTTCGGTTGCGTAGAAGAACGCATCGAAGTTGCGCAGAACGGGACGTTCGGGCAGGGCCAGAACGCGGTTACAGATGAACGGCACTTCCTGTTCGGTCAAACCACCATGGCTGCGCAGCGGTTCCTTCAGCGCCGCCAGGTCGTGACGGTGCTCGGATGTGCCGATGCAGATATTCTCGCCCGAGATCATCACAATGTCACCAATCCGATCTGACGGCAGCTCATAGGCGGCCACAGCTTCGGAGTTGGTCAGAACATAGGTGATGCCCGGCGTGGCACGCAGCTTGGCCATGATATCCGCCTGATCCGCACCTTCCGGCAAGTAGCAAGTCGCAAAGGATCCAAGTGAGCCATGATGCACAACATAGGGGTCAGTGATCGGCAGAATCACACGCGCCGCGTCTTTGCCCAACCACTCGTCCATCAGATCCTGAGCATAGACCACTTTCGGCGAACCGTCTTCGTGATGCTTGGGTTTCATGCCATGGTCGGCGGTCACGATGATCGCAGCGCCCAATTCATCCAGTTCACCCAAGTAACGGTCGAACATCTCGTAAAAGTCCAAGGCGCCCTGCTGATCCGGGGCAAACTTGTGCTGGATGTAATCGGAGGTCGAGAGATACATCACGTCCGGTTTGAATTCACGCAGAAGCTTCACACCTGCGGCAAAAACGAACTCGGACAATTCCCCCGAATAAACCTCGGGAACCTCCATACCCAACCACTCCGACGCGTTGTCTATGCCGTGCTCTGCCTTGGTGGTCTCACCCGAACGTTCTGATGAGAAGGCCACAGCACGGTCTTCGTCGAACTTCAAACCGGCACCCAGAAGGGCACGCAGCTTGTC
>NZ_JAQIIO010000023.1 GCF_027891095.1 Aliiroseovarius salicola
TCCTCCAGACCGTGGAAATCTTAAGGACGCGATCTGATATGGACTACAAGTTGCAGAAAGTTGGTAAAGGTCAAGGATACATATCGATACAAAACTCCTGCCCTCTACAGGTTGATACCGTGGGGCTTCGGTGGGACATTGGCGGAAATTCCGAGCAAGGACTCCGAGTAAAGAGGCGATATGACAGGCACGCTCAGAAGTGACAGGCGCAGAATGTTGATTGGCGCGGCGGCATTCGTTGCGTCCCCGTCGATTTTGCGCGCGCAACAAGCGCCTTCTAATGTGCAAACGCCTTTGGTGCAGCGCAATATCTCTTCCTTCGCATTGCATGAGTGGCAGGACCACTTTAAATCGCTTGGCAAGGGTATACTGCTTTCCGACACCAACAGAAAAGTGCTTCAGCATTGGACCGAAGATGGCGAGATGCGGGTCTATCCGACCTCTGTGCCTCTGTCGGACGAGTTAACACGCCGTGGCTATACGGAAGTCATTGAGAAGCGCGAAAACCCAGGCTGGGCGCCGACACCGTCGATGCGGGAACGCAACCCGGAATGGCCCGCCTATATCAATGGGGGAGATCCGGCCAATCCGCTGGGTACACGCGCGCTTTATCTGTCATGGCGGTACTATCGCATTCACGGCACACAGGATACACGCAAGATCGGTCGCAGGTCATCAAATGGCTGCATCGGTCTATTCAACGAACAAATCGAAGAGGTCTACGACCGCGTCCCGGTCGGCACCCAGGTCAAACTGATCTGACGGTTGCACAGTAAAGTTCAGAGGATGAAATGATGAGCAAATGGGGTTTATTTATTGGGGGCGCGCTTCTGGCAGGCATCGCTACTTCGGGCTGGCAGGCGTTGCAGCCTGCACCTCAGGGGCACTCGATGGTTTCGCCGGATACAAGCGACATCGCCATAGGAGATCCAATCGAGGCTGTTAATCTTCCGTCTGAACTTTCATCAGATGCCGTCATAGGAAAGCGCATGTTCGATGCAAAATGTGCCGCTTGTCATGGTGAAAACGCTGCGGGTCAAAATGGTGTTGCCCCACCACTGATCCACAAGATCTATGAGCCCAGCCACCACGCGGATGAGGCGTTTCAGCGGGCGGTGAAAATCGGTGTTCGCGCCCACCATTGGAAATTCGGCGACATGCCTCGGGTAGAAGGCCTGACCCGCGGAGATGTACAATATCTGACCCAGTACGTGCGGGAGTTGCAGCGCGAGAACGGGATCAATTGATGAAGGAACTGATCTTCGCATCTTTGTTCAGACTGATTGCCATCGTAATTTTTGGTGGTCTGATTGGGGGTGCGGGATTTCCTGATACGGCCGAGGCGCATGCTGCGACGCCTTGGGAACCGGGAATTGCGTCCGGCGAAGTCCAAGCAGTGACGCATCCTTCAGCCGCAGACATTGAAACCGGACATTGTCATCCCGGTCTCGATTGTTTCACTGTCGCCGCTCTCCCATTTTCCGCCAACTTGCCGGGTGTGCCGAGTGTCGGAAAATCACGGATACGATTTGCAGCACTGGAACCTGACGGGTGGATACCAACATTCGACATACCACCCCCCCGAAAAATAATCCTTGTACCAAAGCTTAAGAAAAGTCGACATATCGAGGATTAATTCAATGAAGTACAGCAGTGTAATTGCCGCAGTTTTCACCTGTGCCACCGGTGTGGCAGCATTTGCTCATGGTGGAGCGACAGGCATTGTGAAAGAGCGCATGGATGCCATGGATGCCATGGGCAAAGCGGTGAAGATGATCACGCCAATGATGCGGGGTGAGACCGCTTATGATGCAGAGGTTGTCCGGCAGGCGGCCGCCACGTTTTCTGATCATGCAGGCGAAAGCATGACCACATTGTTCCCTGAAGGATCCGGTGGCATGCCCTCGGAGGCCAAGGACGCAATCTGGGAGCGTTGGGAAGAGTTTTCCGAATTGGCGGCCCAATTGGGTATTTACGCCGAAGGGCTCTCTGGTGCTGCGGAAAACGGGTTGATGATGGCA
>NZ_JAQIIO010000024.1 GCF_027891095.1 Aliiroseovarius salicola
GCCGAACGACGACGACGCCCGCCGCGACGTCCACCGGCGGCACCGGCAGCTCCCGCATTGGTCGAGTTGAACTTGATCCATTCAGCCCCGCCTTCATCGTTGTTGGTGAGGAAGTTGGCGGCACGGATGGCTTCCATTTCCTTGCCTGCACGCGGCTTGGTCGAGCCCAGGCCAAACAGCTGGCAGAAGGTCTCGTCATCCATATCCGCAGGTACGATGATGCCTTTGGCTTCGATCTCGGCTTTCTTCTCAGCCAGTTTCTTCGGACCCACCGGCAGGGCAATCGGGTTCATGATTGCCGAGGTCATCCCGGTGGCCATGGCCATCGGCAGGAAGGCGTTGTTGATGCCGTGACGGTTCGGCAAGCCGAACGAGATGTTCGAGGCCCCACAGGTGGTGTTCACGCCCAGCTCGTCGCGCAGGCGACGGTTCAGTTCAAACACCTGCAGGCCAGCGGTGCCCATGGCACCGATCGGCATGACCAGCGGGTCAACCACGATGTCGTGGGCCGGGATGCCGAAGTCAGCTGCGCGTTCCACGATCTTCTTGGCCACGGCAAAGCGCACTTCCGGGTCTTCGGAAATGCCGGTGTCGTCGTTCGAAATGGCCACAACCGGAACGTTGTATTTCTTGACCAGCGGCAGAACCACCTCAAGACGCTCTTCTTCCCCGGTGACCGAGTTCAGAAGCGGACGGCCTTTTGCGGCCTCAAGACCAGCCTCCAGCGCACCCGGCACCGACGAGTCGATGCAGAGCGGGCAATCGGTCACGGCCTGCACGGTTTCGACCAGCTTGCGCATCAGGTCCGGCTCAACAAAGTTGTTGTCGGCGTAACGCGGATCTTCGGCCATTTTGTTCGAGAACACAGCGCCCGAGTTGATGTCGAGAATGGTGGCGCCAGCAGCTACCTGTGCCAGCGCATCACGCTCAACGCGCGAGAAATCATCGCGCTCCAGCTCTTCGTTCAGGATCTTGCGGCCGGTCGGGTTGATGCGCTCGCCGATCACCGAGAACGGCTGGTCAAAGCCGATGATCGAGGTCTTGGTGGCGCTTTCGACGATGGTGCGGGTCATGTCTTATCCTTTGGTCGCGTTGGAGACAGCGTTGACGGGGGCGGTGTTCTCACCGCCGTTGTTGATGGCCCAGTTGGCATTGGTCTTGATGCCGCCCAGCGGGAAGAAGTGGACCTTTTCGATGTTGAAATCGGGGTTGGCGGCCTTGTGGGCGGCCAGTTCGTTCAAAACATCGGTGGGTTCATAGGGCAGCAGCAGCTTGGACACGTCCATAGCACGTTTCTGCAGAACTTTCAGCGACGGACCGACGCCACAGGCAATGGCGAATTTGATCAGGGTCTGCAGTTTGGCCGGACCGGCGATGCCGATATGCACCGGGATGTCGATGCCCGAGGCTTTCAGACCGTTGGCCCATTCGATGATTGGACCAGCTTCAAAAGCGAACTGGGTGGCCAAGGCCATCTTGGCGTCGGTGCGCTTTGAGAACTCTTGTTTCCACGACAGCGCGTCATCGACGTTCTTGCGCGAGCCGTCCGGGTCGATGTCCTTGTTGCCTTCCGGGTGGCCGGCGACATGCAGGTTGGTGAAACCGTGCTTGTCAAACAGACCGGATTCCAGAAGCTGCATCGAGCAGTGGAAATCGCCGTGGGGCTTTTCCACGCCGCCTGCGAGCAACAGCGCCTCTTTCACATCGGCTTCGCCCTGATAGCGGTTGATCCAGTCGGCAAGCGTGGCCTCGTCCTTGATGATACGCGCCGGGAAGTGCGGCATCACCTCAAAGCCTTCGCCATTGATGCGCTTGGCGGTCTCGACCATCTCTTCGATCGGGGTGCCTTCGATGTGCGCGATATAAACGCGCGTGCCTTCCGGCAGCAGGTCGCGGAAATCGTCAACCTTCGCCGCGGTGCGCGGCATCACCTCGATCGAATAGCCCTGCAAGAAGGCTTCGAGCGCGGGG
>NZ_JAQIIO010000025.1 GCF_027891095.1 Aliiroseovarius salicola
GCTCAACGGCTCGCGGATTTACCCTTGGCAGCACCTGCGCCATAGATTTGTAGAGAAGATCACTCTTCAAGAGCAGCCTTACGCTTGCGGAATTCTTCTTCATCAATCTCTCCTTTGGCAAAACGGGATCTGAGGATATCCATTGCATTCGAAGATTTCGCACCACCGGGACGATTGTCAGAGAACCAGCGTACAGCAATAACGATCAGGGCGATGATGACGCCCCAGAACACCAGCATCATGAAACCGCCGAGCATTCCAAATCCTCCTCCCCATCCCATATGTCCATACCCCGCCCCCCAGTCGCCCGCAGGGTCCGCATAGGCAATCGCAGCACCGGAAAGCACCGCAATGCTTGTCGCAATGAGTTTTTTAGTCATGTCAGCCTCCATTCATTGATTGATCACCGGCAAATGGGATTGCGATAGTCGCGCGCAGCCCCCCTTCGGCGCGGTTCGAAAGTGAGATGTCTCCGCCATGGGCGCGGATGATCGTCCGGGCGATGGACAGGCCAAGCCCATGTCCACCTGTTTCAAGTGAGCGAGATTCTTCCAGACGGAAGAATGGATCGAACACGCGTTCAAGATCGAGAGCTGGAATGCCCGGTCCATCATCATCAACGGTAATGACAAATTCATCCGGATGGACCTGATTGCTCACACGCGCAATTCCCCCATAGCGCTCGGCATTCTCGATCACATTTCGCAAGGCCCGACGCAAAGCGTGTGGCCGAATCCGCGCATCATGCGATGGACCTTTTTCCAGTTTGAAGGAGGGCACCATGTCGGATCTAAGATCCTCAAGAAAATCCCCGATATCAAGAACTTCTGACTTCTCCGATCCCGCAAGCCCCCGAGCGAAAGTCAGGGTTGCCTCGACCATCGACTGCATTTCCTCTACTGACGCAACAAGGCTTTCACGCGTTTCCTCGTCATCCACCATCTCAGCCCGTACGCGCATTGCGGTCAGCGGCGAGCGCAGATCATGCCCCAGTGCGGCGAGAAGACGGGTTCGATCCGCCACAAAGCGCGTCAGGCGGTCTTGCATGTGGTTGAAGGTCGAGGTCAGATCCCGCATCTCAGTCGGCCCGATCATGGGCAACTCATCCACATCTTCTCCGCGTCCCAATCGATCTGCGGCACCGACCAATCGCCGCAACGGGCCTGTCAGCCGGGTCAGCAGGAACCAGATCACCACGATTAGAATAACAGCTGCGGACACAGCAAAAGTCAGCATCGAATGGAAGGGCCACTGGATCGGTGGGCGTTCAAAACGCGTGCCGACATTCAGCCACTGGCTTCCTTCAACCGCAATCGAAAGGTTCATCTCGATTGCCGAAAGCTCACCTTGCATCATTGCCACATGCATTTCGGCCATTTCCTGTGACAGATGCGGAAGTGGCAGGATCTGCCCTTCGATTTCATGCAGTTCGACCCGGATATCACGGCTGTAATTGTCGTTAAGAAGGGAGCGAATACGCGACTCGACCAACCCGTTATCAGAATGATCCAGGTGTTGGACACTTGCTTCATCCGACAGATCAAATCGTACAAGAGGAGAGTTTGCGGCGCGAATGATCGAAGAATGAAGGTCTTCGGGCGCTTCCTCGATCAACCTCGCAACATTTGCGGCCCGGCCAGCCGCCTCAAAACCAAGTGCAGCCCGAACGGCAAGACTGCGTTCATCTGCAAAGAGCCAGAGACTGATCAACTGGGCGACGATCAACGCCGCGACAATCAGTATGACCAATTGAACCCGCAATGTGCGAAGGAATGCCAAATTCATCCGGCCACCTCGACATCAACTGAAAGACAATAGCCGCCATTTCGGAT
>NZ_JAQIIO010000026.1 GCF_027891095.1 Aliiroseovarius salicola
TCATTGAGCGGCGTGATTTGGATAAGCCGCCGCGCCAAATAGAGGCGATCTGCCATTTGTGTTAATAATGACGACTTAGGATGTTTTTCCTTTCGATACACAGGGATGTGACTGGATCATCAAGCCACCAATCTTATTCTGTAGATCCCTTTTGCACTTAAATGACCCGTTAAAAGGAGCGCAGCCCATGTTGACGAGACGCCATTTCATAATTTCAAGCACAGCACTTTTTTCGGCTCCTATCCCCGCTCTTGCAGCGCCGGTTTCCGACCGGTCAATGTGGCCAACCTGGGATGCGCGGGTGACGCCGGCAAACTATGATCCGGCGACCTCCAACCCCTGGGGGCTGCACCAGCGTTTTCTGCCCCGACTGGTCGAGGCCAACCCGGGCCTGACGCCAGGCGACATCCACGTCGATGCGGTGGCGCGGTATCTCTATCATATCCGCAATGACGGAACCGCGATGCGATACGGCGTCGCCATCGCGCGCGGAAACCTGTATGAGCCCGGGACCTATACGATTGGGCGCAAGGCAAAATGGCCCACCTGGACCCCAACCGCAGCGATGATCAAAAGAGATCCTGAGCTGTACGAACAGCATGCCGATGGAATGAACGGTGGTCCCACCAACCCCTTGGGATCACGCGCCTTTTATCTTTTTGTCGGAAACCGGGACACCTATCTGCGCATCCACGGTTCACCTCATCCGCGTTCGATTGGTGGGCGCGCCAGTTCGGGATGTGTCCGCATGGTCATGCCCCACATCATCGACCTCTATGGACATGTCGCGACCGGCTCCACCGCTTATCTCTACCCACCGGAAGATGCCATAACGGCTCAGAGTTAACTGCAGGCGACAAACTGCTTCGCCTTTCTACCCGGCCTGGCTGCTTTCGGTTTCGACATTAGCGGGACGGGTACAAATTGGCCGCCCTCTCACAGACCTCAGCGGCAGGAAGGTCGTTTCGACCGGACCCGCATGTCGATAGACATAACAGCCGTCTTCCGGATCTATTCTGACCGCCGTCAGGTCCTGATAAGGCGCGGCAATGGTTAAAACTGCTTCCGGCAATTCTTTGATGAACCCGCCCGAACCTCGAAGATCGGCCTCTTGATACTCCGTGCAGGACGCGAGCAGAAAAACGGCGCCGCCTATTGCTCCAACTGACTTATACATCAACACCACCTTTTGTTTCTTTTTTGAAGAATGGTTGATTTTTCGCGGGCGGGCCAGTGCCAACCCTCCTCTAATCTTGTGAAATCGTGGATATCGGCGGCGAAAGGCCCGCCTGCTCAAGCAGTCCTAAGCCGCAATTTACCCACTGTTTTTACC
>NZ_JAQIIO010000027.1 GCF_027891095.1 Aliiroseovarius salicola
ACGTCGTGGGTGCCTTCATAGGTGTTCACAGTCTCAAGGTTCACCATGTGACGGATCACATGGAAGTCCTGCGAGATACCGTTGCCGCCATGCATGTCGCGAGCCAGACGCGCGATATCGAGCGCCTTGCCGCAGTTGTTGCGTTTGATCAGGCTGACCATCTCGGGCGCCGCTTTCGCCTCATCCATCAGGCGACCAACGCGCAGGGCGGCTTGCAGGCCCAGAGTGATCTCGGTCTGCATGTTCGCGAGCTTTAGTTGGAACAGCTGCATCTGCGCCAGCGGCTTGCCGAACTGCTTGCGATCCAGCCCATATTGACGCGCGCCATGCCAGCAGGCTTCCGCCGCCCCCATTGCACCCCAGGCAATGCCGTAGCGCGCGCGGTTCAGACAGCCAAACGGGCCTTTCAGCCCTTCGACATCCGGCAGCAGGGCGTCTTCGCCCACTTCCACGTCTTTCATCACGATCTCGCCGGTGATCGACGCGCGCAATGACTGCTTGCCCTCGATCTTCGGCGCGGACAGGCCGGGTGTCCCCTTATCAAGCACAAAACCCTTAATTTTCCCTTCATGGGCATCGGATTTGGCCCAGACCACAAACACATCCGCGATCGGCGCGTTGGAAATCCACATCTTGGTGCCGTTCAGAACATAGCCACCATCGACCTTCTTCGCGGTGGTTTTCATCGCACCGGGATCGGAACCCGCATCCGGTTCAGTGAGGCCGAAACAGCCGATATATTCACCCGAGGCGAGCTTCGGCAGGTATTTTTCCCGTTGTTCCTCAGTGCCATAGGCGTAAATCGGGTACATCACCAGCGAGGACTGAACCGACATCATCGAGCGATACCCACTGTCAATGCGCTCCACCTCGCGCGCCACCAGACCATAGGTCACATAGCCCGCGCCAATGCCGCCGAATTTCTCGGGGATGGTGGTGCCAAGCAGGCCCATTTCGCCCATCTCGCGGAAGATCTCCGGGTCGGTTTCTTCCTTGGCGAAGGCGTCGGTTACACGCGGCATGAGCTTGTCTTCCGCATAAGCACGCGCGGCATCACGCACCATGCGCTCGTCTTCATTGAGCTGCTCTTCAATCAGGAACGGATCGTCCCAGTTGAACGATCCAAGCGCCGGGCGGGATTGGGGGGAAAG
>NZ_JAQIIO010000028.1 GCF_027891095.1 Aliiroseovarius salicola
ATCGGGATGATGGCTTCCGGCGCCGGTGGGCGGTAGCCTAGGGCACTATGTGGTCGTTTGGTGTTGTAGTGTTCCCTCCATTGTTCGATCAGGATTTGCGCTTCACGTAGCGAGTAGAAGACCTCCCCGTTTAGAAGTTCATCTCTCATTCGGGCATTGAAGCTTTCGCAATAGCCGTTTTCCCACGGCGAACCTGGCTCGATGTATGCGGTCTTGGCACCGACCGCTGCGATCCAATCGCGAACGGCCTGAGCGATGAACTCTGGGCCGTTGTCTGATCGGATGTAGGCAGGGACACCGCGCAGAATGAACAAGTCGGTCAGCGCATCGATGACCTCGGTCGAGTTCAGCCGCCTCTTCACTCGGATCGCCAGGCACTCCCGACTGTGCTCATCCAGGATGTTGAGTGTCCGGAACGCCTTCCCATCATCGGTCCGATGATGAACGAAGTCATAGCTCCAGACATGGTTGCGGTATTCAGGCCTCAGCCGAACACAGGAGCCATCGTTCAGCCAGAGCCTTCCTTTCTTCGGCTGTTTCATGGGCACTTTGAGCCCTTCACGTCGCCACAGGCGTTCGACCCGCTTGTCGTTGATCTGCCAGCCAGCATCTCTCAACAGGGCCGCGATCCGGCGGTACCCGTATCGCCCATATTGGCGCGTCAGCTCGATCATGTCAGACACCAGACGATCTTCATCAGCGCGGCCAACCGGCACCCGCCTCTGTGTGGATCGATGCTGCCCCAAGACACGGCAGGCACGACGCTCCGAGATGTGGAACCGACCCCGCACATGGTCAATGCAGGCACGGCGACGTGAAGGGCTCAGTAGTTTCCCCGTGCGGCCTCCGACAGGATCAGCTTGTCCAGCGTCAGGTCCGATACCGCCCGCCGCAGCCGATCATTCTCTTTCTGAAGCCGCTTTAGCTCTTTCAGTTGGTCGGTTCCCATCCCACCATACTGCTTGCGCCAGCGATAGAAGGTCTGTTCTGTTATCTGCACCTGACGGATGGCGTCTACGCGTGGCATCCCTTGGCCGCAAAGCACCTCAACCTGCCGTAGCTTCGTGACAATCTCTTCCGGCTTGGGTCGTTTGATTC
>NZ_JAQIIO010000029.1 GCF_027891095.1 Aliiroseovarius salicola
TCCAGCGACACCGGTTCATCGGGAACGATGATGGGCAATGGCTCAGCAATGATGGGTGGCGGATCCGCAATGATGGGCGCTGGCACCATGATGGGAAGCGGTATGATGGGAAATGGCATGACCGCAGAGCATATCGCTGAAATGCCAGCTGATGGGGCGTTTGTCATGCTCACCCAGGTTTGCTCGGCCTGCCACACGAAATTCCGCGCGGAAAGCCAGTGACATGCGTAGGATCATAAGGCTGGCTCTGGGGGCGGCGGTGTTCGGTTCCGCCGTAACCGGGGCGCTTGTTGCCTGGCCGATTGGTCAGATCAAGGGGCCGATCACACTTGAAGGCGACGTGAACCGCGGTGCATATCTTGCCCGTGCAAGTGGTTGCATCGCCTGCCACACCAATTTCGAGGAAGGTGGAGCCCCTCTGACGGGAGGCGTCAAACTGGACACCCCGTTTGGTACGCTTTACTCCCCAAACCTGACCACCGATCCCGAACATGGGATCGGAGACTGGACGATCGGGGAGTTTGCCCAGGCGGTGAGGCAGGGGATTTCTCCGGAAGGGGAGCCGTACTATCCGGCTTTCACCTATCCTTTCTATGGCAACTTCACCGATCAGGATATTGCAGACCTTTGGGCTGCCTTCCAGACGGTTCCCGCAGTGGCAGAACCTTCGAAAGAACAGGAGATGGCGTTTCC
>NZ_JAQIIO010000003.1 GCF_027891095.1 Aliiroseovarius salicola
TCCGAGTAGACTGGGACCCCGCGAGGGGTCCCTCTTTTCTCGTCCAGATGCTGGTTTGTCAAAGTGTTCGCCTCATTGAGTGCTTGAACCGGTGCCTGATCGGGCGACAGGAAATCGAAATGGCCATTATAAGCTTTGTTATTAGCCTGATGGGCGCAACCATGTTGCTGCTTTTTGCCGTTAGAATGGTGCGCACAGGCATCGAACGCAGCTTCGGTGCATCATTCAAACGGGTTCTAACACAGAACAAGAGTTTGGTGGGGTCCAGTACTGCTGGACTGTTCCTCGCAGTGGTTTTGCAAAGTTCCGCTGCCGTTGCCTTGCTGACCAGTGGATTCATTTCCAGTGGTATGCTGTCCTTCCCCGCAGGGTTGGCTATTGTATTGGGAGGCGATCTAGGATCGGCTCTGATTATCCAGATCCTGTCATTCAAGCTTGACTGGCTGGTGCCAATGCTACTTGCAGTTGGGGGATGGCTTTTTGTCAAGACCGATCGGAGGAATTGGCAGCAGGCCGGACGCATTCTGATGGGCGTCGCGTTCATCCTGATCTCTCTTCGGTTTCTGCGCGAAGCAATGGACCCCATCAGCGACAGCGCTTTTCTACCCGCGATTTCCGGGTATCTTGCCGAGGATTTCATCACCGCTTTCATCTGTGGTGCAGTATTGGCCTTTGTAATGCACTCAAGCGTTGCGGCTATTTTGATGTGTGTCACGCTGGTACAAATAGGCGCAATTCCTGTCACCGCCGGGCTGTCATTGGTGCTTGGCGCCAATCTTGGTAGTGGCTTTATTCCCGTCTGGTTGACACGCGGTATGTCGAGCAACGCAAAGCAGGTTCCGCTGGCCAATCTCGTTCTTCGGGGCGGATGGGCCCTAGCGGCTCTGCTTGTCCTTAACTCGATTGAGCTTATAGATCTGCAAGGGTACGAAAACCCGGGGCAATTGTTGATTTTTGGGCATCTGGCATTCAATGGCAGCCTGCTGATCATCGCGCTTCCGTTTTGCTTTCGGCTGGAAGGGTTGTTCCGCAATTTCTCCAATGGAAAATCCGCTGGAATTGCCGAGATGTCACTGTCTAGGCCTGCCAGCGCTCTGGACAAGGGGAACGTGACCTCACCCAAATTGGCGATCTCCAGCCTCAGGAGAGAGCTTTTACGCATGACGGAATTGGTCGAACGCATGTTCCTTCCCGCGCTTGATTTATACGAAGCCGAAGATCCGCAAGTGTTAGCTGCCGTTAAAAAACTGGATGAAGAGGTAAATCAGACCCTTGAGTTGGTCCGACAATATGTAGCGGAAGTGCCGATCAAGGACTTCTCCAAATCCGAAACGAAAACGGTACGTGCCTTAATGGACTATGCGATCAGGCTTGAAAGCGCTGGAGATGTGATCAGCAAGGTGCTGGCACGGCGCATTGAAGAAAAGCACAAGAATGCTGTTCGGTTTTCCCCAGAAGGTTGGAAAGAGCTTGTTCAGATGCATGAAGCTATCGCAAAGAATCTGCGACTAGCCTGTAATGTGCTGATGACAAATGATCTGGAGAGCGCACGGCTTCTGGTGATTGAAAAGACGGAAATCAAGCGTGCTGAAAGAAACAGCCGGAAACGCCATCTTCGCAGGTTGCAAAACGGCCAGTCTGACAGTTTTGGGACCAGTAACATTCATCTGGAAACCCTGCGTGCGCTGAGAGATATCAACAGTCACGTCTCAGCCATCGCGTATCCGGTGCTTTACAAAAACGGTCAGTTGCTTGAGACGAGGTTGATTATGGATGCGGAGAAAGCTGACCTATTAAACATTTAGAAGTTATCTCGAGCGCGGATGACGGTTAACCACGTTGCTCGATATGTTCAGCTCGCAAAATGCGCCTGATGTCGGACTTTCATTTAATGTTTCCGTTGAACAGTTTCGAGGATATAAAACTCTGCAAGATGTGGGCGGATGCTGGACAAATCTACGAAGCGATCAATCGAACGTAACAGATGATCTTGCGGCACATGATCGTCGATGGAAAACTCATAAGACAACGCGCCTTGGGCTTCTTGCTTCGGTCCTAACATCGTCAATCCCCCCTGCATTCACAGGTAAATTGAATCAGTGCTCGCCCACCAAATCAACATGAGTTTTTCAACAAAATAAGTCCCTATTGCCCGATGCAGCACACGCCACGAGGTGGCAGAAAGCGCCGAATGCTGACATTGGTTTCATGAGATTGGCACGCTGAAAAAAATCGGCGAACGCCGGACCGTTCACTGAGAGCTTCACGGTCATGGGAAGCATGCAACACCGTTAAAAAACGACCCTGTTTTACCGGCGCATGTCCTTCCAACGCCGTAGAAGCCAGTACCATTGGTCGGGCTTTTCCAGGATACGTGCGGATAGGTTATCGTTGAAGGTTTGAGTCATGGTGCGGGGGTCAGTCGGCGCGATAGGGGCTTCGAATTCCACATCTATGTCGCTGCTGTCGTTATGCCTTGTGCCAAAGACCGGCATGAAAGGAACGTCATATTTAAGCGCGAGGCGCGCAGCAGCAACGGAAGTGAGCGCGTCGGATCCCAGAAATGGCATCATCTCGCCGTCTACGGTTTTTTCATCCAGCAGGATCGCAACAAACCCTCCGGCGCGCAGGTGGCGGACCATCGCTTTGGTGCCGTTGCTCCCGGTGGTCAGGGCAGGCTTGCCGCCCTGCTCGATCCCGCGCACCAGCAGACGTTGGTAGTGTCTGTTACTCTGGCGCCGATAAACTCCGGCGGTCTCCATGCCTCGGTGTTTCAACACCGCGCGTACAGCCTCCCATTGACCAAAGTGCCCCGAGACAAGGATCGCACCTTTACCGTCAGCCTTTGCCTTTTCCAACACCGCAAGACCGGGGCCGGAGATATGGAACCTGTCCTGCCGCGCCTGAAATTCGGTATTGTGGAGTATCTCAAACAAGGTACGCCCCATGTTCTGCCCCATCTTGCGACTAAGGTTCAGGCGATCGGCGCGAGGCATATCTGGGTAGATGCGCAAAACCTCCCGGTCAAACCGTCGTCGCGCAATCGGTATCCAGCGCATGGTCCAGCCGAAAACATTGCCGAGACTGCGCGCCCGCGTATCAAATCCACGCCACTTTGAATAAGTAAGCGCAGACCACAAAGGGATATAACGAAGGTGTTGCCAGATATACTTGGCAGTACGGGTGAGCATCTGCTCAATATGGGGGCATTTACCGGTAAGTCCACTGGCTTTTACAGTATTTCGGGGCAAGTCTATAATGCTGGTATAGTCCGAGGTGCCTTCATAGATAGACGGCACATAATGCCTATAAGCCGCTGTTGGTGAGAGCGCAGCGAATTGGCGCTTTGTCCGCGTAGCAGACCTTCAAACTGAATGCAGCCAATGGCGGTTTAGAACCCAAAATGCAGGATGCCGCAAGGCGCACGAATGTCTCCAATACGCCTTGCGATGTTTTCAAGTTTAGCGAACGTGCTCTAGAAGTGTTTCCGCCAACCTGCCAAAGTCATCTGTCGCCTTCGGGCTCGCGCCCGAGATAAGGCGTTTGTCGGTGGCCCGCTTACCTACGGCATTACTACGACGACGGGTCCACCTGTTGATGGTCGGGTTGAACTTAGCCATGATCTCCCTCTCTGAAAAAAGAAAACCCAAGATAAACATGCGATGAACCCGCACACAATTATGCCCGGTGTCGCAATGTGATTGGGCCCCAGACCACTTCAGAGATGGTCAGAGAGATGGTCTTGTGGGGCGAAGAGGGGCTGAGCCCGACGGGACGGGGATGCATCGGATGGAGCACTAAGCCAAGTGTGGACGAACTCCTTCGCCGACTGACAGGCTTGGATAAGATCGCACCCCAAGGCCAACTGGCAAGCAATTGCTGTGGCCAATGTACAGCCAGTTCCGCGTTTTCCATTTATTACCCTTGGGGCGCTAAAAGTTTGATGTCCAGACCTTCCAAAAAGGTGATCGAGAGAGTTGGCGCCATTCCCGTGGCCACCTTTGATCAGAACGGCATCGGGTCCGCCGGATAAGATCTCACTGGCCTGATCCGTGACCTGAGCGTGTGTTGTTGCGACGGGGCGCCCGGTAAGTGCTGCGGCTTCCGGAAGGTTTGGTGTAAGAAGATCGGCCTGAGCGAGAAGCCTCTGGGGTAATATTCCTGAGTTAAGGTTCCAACCTGAACTGGTTTTCAGAACTGGGTCGATCACGGTTGGCATGGAGCGCCGTTCCAACCATTCGGCAACGCATTCAGCGATATCAGGGGTACCCAACATGCCAATCTTGATCGCTTTGAATGTCCCGGAAGCAAGGGCAGCATCGAGTTGTTGCATGACAAAACTTGCACTCATCGGTCGAACGCCCGTCATATTGGAATGCGTCTGGGCCGTGACCGCCGTGACGACCGGCAATACGTCGCACCCCATCTCATTGGCCACGGCCGTGTCTCTTGTCAGACCGGCACCGCCGCTGCTGTCGGTCCCGGCGATGACCAGTATCCTGTTTGCGTTCATTCGCAGGCCTTTGCAGCCAATAAGGCCAGGTCATTGTGCCCTGCCGCGCGAAGCAACGAGGCCACACGCCAGGCCCGCAGACCGGTACCGCAGCACAGGACAACGCGCTGATCGAAACTCGCAGGGAGTTTGTACAGTTCTTCATGCGTCATTCGGACGGCTGTGGGCACAATGGGGTGCTCCATCTCATCCTCACTTCGCAATTCGATGATTCGGTCACTGTCCCGCAACATGCATTTGGCGAGGAAGCGAAGTCCTTCGTCCGGTTCTGGGCAGCCAAGGAAGTTGAAGCCACCGAAACGAAGGTTTGCCAGATCGATCGTTACCATTTGCCCAAGTGGCGAGGGGTTACTGTCCAATAGAACCCTGAGTGCGAATTGTGCCTGCATTGAACCAACCACGCCCACGGCGGGTCCCAGAACCCCCGCGATCGCACAGGTCGCACCGTCGTCCGGCAGTTCGGGGAAGACCGAGCGCAACGAAGGGGCAGACCCGCAGAAACCACCGACATAGCCGGATTGACCAAGAACACTGGCCGAAATCAGCGGAGTTTCCCTTGCCTGGCAGGCGTCCGATAGCGTGTAGGAAACGGCAAAACTATCCGCGGCATCAATCACCAGTTCGACCTTGCCGACAAGCTCGGGCGCATTGTCGGGATGGAGCGATACGTTCAACGCCGTAATCCTGACAGCGGGATTGGCAGCGTATAAGGCATCGCGTGCGGCCGCTACTTTGGGTCGACCGAGGTCGGACATGCGATAAAGCGGTTGGCGGTGCAAATTGCTTTCTTCAACGATGTCCGGGTCGACAAGGATGATCTGCCCGACGCCCGCACCAACCAAGTATTGCAGTACCGGACAACCCAACCCACCAGCACCAACCACCATCACCTGGGCACGGGCGAGTTTTGCCTGTCCCGCGGTGCCAACCTCGGGCAGGATCTCTTGACGGGCGTAGCGACCTATCGACATGCGTCAATCCATTCGCCTACGCGTGCCTCAGGATCTTGGGCCTGCTTGATATCCGTCACCACGGCAGCACTGTCGGCCCCCGCGGCGAAGACGCCGGGTAAGCGGCCAGGTGTCAGCCCACCGATGGCGACCAGAGGCGTGTCACCCACCATGGACTTCCAGTGCGTAACCCGGTCGAGTCCCTGCGGCGCCCATTTCATCTTCTTCAGCAACGTTTCGTAGACTGGCCCCAGCGCCACATATGCGGGATCATGGGATAGGGCTCGGTCGAGTTCCGCCTCGTCGTGGGTGGACAGGCCGAATTTGACACCAGCCCTGCGCAGAGCTGTGAAATCGGCGGAGCCCATGTCCTCCTGTCCCAGATGCACAAAGTTGCAATTGAGATCGAGCGCGGCCTGCCAGTGGTCGTTTACCACCAGCTGCGCGCCATGCACAGCGCAGAAGTCGCGGGCACGGGCGATTTGGCGGCGTACTTCGGCATCAGGCTGGTCCTTGAGGCGCAGCTGTACCAGCTTGACGCCATGAGGGACCAGAAGTTCGATCCGGCTGACATGGCCCACGATCAGGTAGAAACGTTCCATCAAACCAACTCCGCGAGGCCAAGAATGGGGGTGGAGGGCGCAGCCATTTCGCGCGCCTCCATCGGGTCGGCGTTGAAGCCCATCCGCCCGGCGTCGATCGCCGTGGCCATGGCCCGTGCCATTCCTATCGGGTCGCCTGCCTTGGCGACGGCGGTATTCAACAGCACAGCGTCATACCCCAGCTCCATCGCCTGTGCAGCATCCGATGGGCAACCAATGCCTGCGTCCACGATCAACGGCACCTCCGGGAAATGCGCGCGCATAGCCCGCAGCGCATCCGGGTTGCGCAATCCTTGGCCAGAGCCGATCGGAGCACCCCATGGCATCAGCACTTCGCAACCTGCGCCGAGTAGTCGATCACCTACCACCAGGTCGTCGGTGGTGTAGGGGAAGACTTGGAAGCCTTGGCGGGTCAGTTCGGCGGCCGCTTCGACCAGCGCGAAGACATCCGGTTGCAGGTTGTCTGAATGGCCGATGACTTCGAGCTTGATCCAAGGTGTCGCGAAGATTTCGCGCGCCATTTGGGCGGTGGTGATCGCCTCGGTGGCGGTATGACAGCCAGCGGTGTTGGGCAAGATTCGCACGCCGGTCTGGCGCAGAATATCCCAGAAACCCGCGCCAGAGCCTTGCGCGGTTTCGCGGCGCAGCGAAACGGTAACGATCTCAGTTCCACTGGCCGCGATGGCCTTAGTAAGATGCGCGGGTGAGGGATACTGTGCACTCCCCAAAAGCAGTCGCGAGGTGATGTCTGTGCCGTAGAGCTGCATGGTCAACCTCCTTGCATCGGGGCGAGCACTTCAAGTCGGTCACCGTCAGTTAGTTCGGTAGAGGCGCGGACTTCGCGGGGCACAAAGGTGCCGTTCAGTGCCGTCGCCAGCGCAGGGCAGTCAAAGCCCAGTTCAGGCAGGGCTTGGGCAAGCGTGGAGGCCTGAACCTCACGCAGTTCGGCGTTCACATGCAGTTTCATCTTGGGATTCCTGAAAGAATTGTCGGGCAAGCTGGCCCGCCAGAGCGGGGGCCAAAAGGTAGCCGTGACGGTAGAGTCCGTTCACATGGGTGGTTTCGCCCCGCTGTTTGAGGCGGGGAATGTTGTCGATAAAGGCTGGACGCAGGCCCGCACCGGTCTCGATCACGCTGGCCTCGCCCAGAGCGGGGTGCAGGGTAAAGGCGGCGCCGAGCAGTTCCAGCAGGGAACGCACGGTAACCGGCTTCCACGAGGCGCTTTCGACCATGGTGGCTCCGATCATGTAGATGTCGTCACCACGCGGCACGAGATAGAGCGGAATGCGCGGGTGCAGCAGGCGCAGGGTGCGGGAGATCTGCACGTCAGGGGCTTCGATCACCGCCATTTCACCACGGATTGACCGCAGACCGGGCAAATCAGAGGCCATACCGCGGCAATCCACGTCGACCTGGTCGGGTGCTGGGGTGGCATAGCGGATTTCGACACCTAAGCCCTGTACGGTGCGGGTGAGGTCCATCAGCGCGCGGCGCGGGTCGAGGTGGGCTTCGTCCTCGAAGAGTAAACCGCGTTGGAACCGCCCCTCCAGAGCCGGTTCCAGCGTGGCAATTTCACCCGCGTCGACCCAGCGGTGATGCTCGGTGCGGCGAGCAAATCGGTCCAGCTCCGCCCGATCGCGGGGCGGGGTCAGCACCAAAGTGCCATTGCGGGTAACCGGCGTGAACTGGGCCCACCAGTTGATGGCACCCGCACCCAGGCGGACCACCTGCGGGTCTGCGACCTCACCCTCGCACCACGGCGCGAGCATACCACCCGCGAACCATGAACTTGGGTTGTCGGCGGGAGAGGATCCCGCCTCGTAGATCGTCACCTCGGCCCCGCGTTTCGCCAGTTCATAGGCGCTGGCAAGGCCGGCCACGCCGGCCCCCGCGATTGTGATCATTCGCCCGGCTCCAGTTCCGGCTTGGCCTCGGCGGGCATGTAAAGCTCACCGCCCTCGCGGAACTTGGCCGCCATGACCGCCATGCCCTCCTTTTGCGCCTCGGCGCGGATGTCGTGCGATATCCGCATCGAGCAGAATTTCGGCCCGCACATGGAACAGAAATGCGCCACCTTGTGGGCCTGTTTCGGCAAGGTCTGGTCGTGGAAATCGCGCGCGGTTTCCGGGTCGAGGGCAAGATTGAACTGGTCTTCCCAACGGAATTCGAACCGGGCACGAGAGATTGCATCGTCCCGGCGCTGTGCCCCCGGTATCCCCTTGGCAAGGTCGGCGGCATGGGCCGCGATCTTATAAGTAATCACGCCGGTTTTCACGTCGTCGCGGTCGGGCAAACCCAGATGCTCCTTCGGCGTCACATAGCACAGCATCGCACATCCAAACCAACCGATCATCGCCGCCCCGATGCCTGACGTGATATGGTCGTAGCCCGGTGCAATGTCGGTGGTCAGTGGCCCAAGCGTGTAGAACGGCGCCTCATCACAGCATTCCAGCTGCTTGTCCATGTTTTCCTTGATCTTGTGCATCGCCACATGACCCGGCCCTTCGATCATCACCTGGCAATCCTTGGCCCAGGCGATTTTAGTCAGCTCGCCCAGCGTTTCGAGCTCGGCAAATTGCGCCTCGTCATTGGCGTCGGCAATGGACCCGGGGCGCAGCCCGTCACCCAGCGAGAAGGCCACGTCGTACTGGCGGCAGATGTCACAGATCTCGTCGAAGTGCTCGTAGAGGAAGCTTTCGCGGTGGTGGTGAAGGCACCATTTCGCCATAATCGAACCGCCGCGCGAGACGATGCCGGTCACGCGTTTGGCGGTCAGTGGCACCATGTGCAGGCGGACTCCCGCGTGGATGGTGAAGTAATCAACGCCCTGTTCGGCCTGTTCAATCAGCGTGTCACGGAACACCTCCCAGGTCAGGTCCTCGGCAATCCCGTTTACCTTCTCAAGCGCCTGATACATCGGCACGGTGCCAATCGGCACCGGCGAGTTGCGAATGATCCATTCGCGGGTGTTGTGGATGTTGCGACCTGTTGACAGATCCATCACCGTATCCGCGCCCCAGCGGATCGACCAAACCATCTTGTCGACCTCTTCCTCCATCGACGAGGTCACAGCGGAAGTTCCCATATTGGCGTTGATCTTCACCAGGAAATTGCGGCCGATGATCATCGGTTCTGTTTCCGGGTGGTTGATATTTGCCGGGATGATGGCACGGCCTGCTGCCACTTCGTCACGGACAAATTCGGGGGTCACATAGTCGGGGATATTGGCGCCCCAATCATTGCCGTCGCGGGGGGCGATTGCTTCACGCAACTGGTTTTCGCGGATCGCGATAAATTCCATTTCCGGGGTCACGATCCCTGCGCGTGCATAGGCGAGTTGAGTGACCGCTTTGCCTTCCTTGCCACGTAGCGGGCGTGAGTTGACCGGAAATTCCGGCGTCAGCCGGTCACCTTCAACAAAGCCATTATCCTCTGGTTTGATCTCACGCCCGTCATATTCTTCCACGTCACTACGCGCTTCAATCCAGGCGCGGCGCAGTTGCGGAAGTCCCTTGCGGATATCGATCTGCGCGTCTGGGTCGGTATATGGGCCAGAGCTGTCATAGACCGGCAGCGGCGATTCACCAGCGGTGGGATGCACGGAAATCTCGCGCATCGGCACGCGTACGTTGGGGTGCAGGGTGCCTTCGACGTAGATCTTGCGGGATGCTGGTAGACCACCGGTGGTGATTTTCGGATTGGGGATGTTCATGTTTTGGCGCTCCTCAAGCTTGCGACTTAAAAAGACACCAGTGAGCTTGGGGAGGGAGCAGGGGATGTACTGGCCCCTTGGTCGGACGTTGCTTGGGCAGGGTGTACTGGTCCCCACGGTCTGCGCGCCTAGCTTCCTACGCCAGTGTCAACTGGGTCAGGTTCAAAGGGTCGCGTCACCGGGGATTCCCCCTGTCAGCCTCTCAGTCCCCTAAGCGGGACTCCCCTGCGTAGGTTCTGTTTAGAAAAGAAAGGTCAGGCATTCAAGGTGGTATTTTTGCATCTACAAGATGGTCGCAAACAGGCGCTGAACCGAAAGCCGACATTCGAGCAAACGACCCGAATGTGAACCTTGATGAAGGTTTGTCAACGCGGGCCACACGCTCACAAAGCCGATACCGACCGCCATGGCCCGCGTCGAAAAACCTTCATCAAAACAGACCTTCGTTACCGCGTGTTCGACTGTCTACTATGCCGCCTGCGGACCTCGGATGCCAGAAAGAGCTACGTTTTGTCACAATCCGGTCACCACTGCCAAACTCAACGGATCCCTACCAAACTTCACCAAACTGAACTTTCCAATCAAAATAATAGCGCTGTTTCAGAACACACAATTTGGTTCATTTCCGTTCACTTCGCATCAATCCCCTCAACTGATCTCACAAATCTTTATCGCCCATGGCATGCAAGAGGTCAGCGGATCGACCCCGCTAGGCTCCACCAAATCTCTTTCACAGATTTAATAATAGTTAGAACAGGTTACACAGTAACCGCTTACCATTTCCACAATGTGTCAGCATTTTGCATGCAGTCTCGGGTCACCTTTGTGTCACTGATTTGGGCGACTAGATTGTTGGTGCAAACCCTAGATACGCCAGATTGTTGCTTGTCAGGAGTTGATGGACCGATGGCTTCCGGCCCTAAGTTGCCATTTTCGCCAAGTGAAGCTAATGCTCGGTCTGAGTTTGAATTACTGATGCCGAATTTTACCTGGAGAACTGGGACTTCTGATCCCGGTCTATAAATTGGCCCGAACGACCAATGATGCCTCACCGGACTTTGGATCTAGTAAGCTCAAGTTGGTGGGCCAAGATAATAACTTTCGTAAACTGGGAAGCTTGGGCCGACAGGCAAAGGGCCCATAAACGTCACCAACACGGACCGATTGCCAAGACATGAATGACGCTTCCCACAATACGCCCACCCCCCACAACTGGGCTCTACTTTTCTTCCTCAGCTTCGTCTGGGGAGGGGCGTTTATGTCGATGGCGGTCGCACTGGAGCAATATGACCCCTTCACAGTTGCCGCAGGCCGTATTGGCATTGGGGCGCTGGCACTTTTGGTGGTCGTCGCCATCACACGCCCCCGTGATCTAGTGATCCGCGACCCGAAGTCGCTGGGCTTTATTCTTATTCTGGGCATTCTGAATTTTGCGCTCCCATTCAGCCTTCTGGCTTGGGGGCTTCAGCAGGTTCCGTCAGCCTTCGCTGGGGTTGCGATGGGCTCATCTCCGATTTTCGTTCTCGTCCTAGCCTATATCTTTGTTCCGGATGAACGCATAGGCCCGCAGCGGATTGTGGGCGTCATTCTTGGTTTCGTGGGGCTTTTGATCTTGATCCTGCCGGGAGCTATGGAAGCCGGTAATGCAGGTGGAACGATTGTAGCGAGAATAGCCTGTGTAGCGGCGTCGCTCTGCTACTCGGTCGGGGCTATTTTGATTCGCCGCGCCCCTCCGATCCCGCCAATGGTGTTCACTGCGGGGATGCTGATGGCAGGGGCGCTTGTGTTATCGCCAATCGCAGTATTGGTAGAGGGGCTGCCAGAGATCAACGGCACCTGGGCGACCTGGGCGATACTTTATGCCGGAATATTTCCCACAGGATTGGCCTTCCTGCTGCGGGTTGTTCTGATCCGATCCGCAGGGCCAATCTTCATGAGCCTCGTGGCCTATATCGTCCCCATCTGGGCAGTCCTTCTGGGTGTCATTCTATTGGGAGAAACCCTGAGGCTCAGCACCTATATTGGCGCTGTAGTAATCTTATCGGGCGTTGGCTTGACACAGCTGAGGTCTCTCTCGAAACGCTAGCCTCCATTAGTTTTACCTGCAGATAAAGTCTGCATCTCGCCCATCCCTACGCATCGCGTCGCTCGTTGCATATGGAAAGAACGCCTGCTTAGAACCTAATACCTGGCCACATGACATCGAAAAACGCCGGCCAGTATGGCCGGCGTTTCTCGTCGTTATTGTGTAATAATTTCCGGGCCCATGAACGTATTCGGGAGGAACGTTGATAAGAACGGAACATACGTGACGATAATCAGGAACACGAACAGCACGGCGAGGAAGGGAAGGGCTGCACGCACGACGCTCATCATCGGCATACCAGCGACACCAGAGGTCACGAAGAGGTTCAATCCAACCGGAGGTGTGATCATCCCGATCTCCATGTTGACCACCATGATGATACCCAGATGGATCGGGTCGATGCCCAGTTCGATCGCAATTGGGAACACCAGTGGAGCGACAATGACCAGCAAGCCTGATGGCTCCATGAACTGACCACCAATCAGCAGGATGATGTTGACAACGATCAGGAACATCACCGGACCAAAGCCAGCAGACAGCATGGCATTGGCGATATGTTGCGGGATTTGTTCGTCTGTCAGCACGTGTTTCAGGATCAAGGCGTTCGCGATGACGAACAACAATGTCACGGTCAGTTTGCCAGCATCAAACAGCGTTCTCTGCGTGTCAGGGTGAATGATGGCTGTGAGCAAAGTCCAGGGCTTTTGCCGCAGAGGTGTTGAATCTCCAAGTGGCGCATCTTCGACCATCGCCGCGGAAGACAGGCTTTTGGCGCGTGGTGCTGCCAATGGGCCCATGTCCTTGTAAATGAAGGTCGCGATGAAGAAGGCATAGACAGCTGCGACAGCTGCCGCTTCGGTTGGTGTGAAGATACCGCCATAAATACCGCCAAGGATGATGACGATCAGGAACAAACCCCAACCAGCTTCGCGACCGGCTGCAAGCACTTCGCCCCAGCCTTTCCATTCGCCTTTTGGCAGGTTTTTCACCTTGGCTATGACATAGATCGTCACCATCAACATCACACCTGCCAATAGCCCAGGAATAACGCCGGCAAGGAACATCCGGCCTACGGAAACTTCTACTGAGGCCGCGTAAACAACCATCACGATGGATGGCGGGATCAGAATACCCAAGGTGCCAGCATTACAGATAACGCCTGCGGCAAATTCCTTAGAATAGCCGACCTGACGCATGCCCGCGATGACAATGGTACCAATTGCGACGACGGTCGCCGGGCTTGAACCTGACAGCGCAGCAAAGAGCATACAGGCAAACACCCCGGCAATCGCCAGACCGCCGGGCAAGTGGCCAACGCAAGCAATCGAAAACCGGATGATCCGCCGCGCCACTCCGCCGGTTGTCATGAAGGACGACGCCAGAATGAAGAATGGTATTGCGAGCAGGGTAAAGTGGCCCTCAAAGGCAGCGAAAAGCGTTTGCGCAACAGAGGCCAGAGAGCTGTCTGAGAACCACAGAAGAAATAGGACCGACGACATGCCGAGTGACACGGCAATCGGAACACCGATCATCAGAAAACCGATGACCATTGCAAAGAGAAGGACGACTTCCATTATTTTGCCTCCACATTCTTAGCTTCAAGCTCGGCGAGCTCGTCTTCGACTTCATGGCTGGCCACAAGGCGATCCATCGTGCCGTTCAAAATGGCAATTGTAGATTGCACAAAACGCACGAGGATCAGCGCGCCGGACAGGGGCAGAACGAAATAGGGCAGGAAGCGCGGGATCTTTTCATAGGCCTCGCCTTCGTTAAAAACGTCTTTCATCCAAGCCAGAACACCCGGCATTGGTATGTCGTTGGTTTCGTACCAGCCCTTAGCGCGGAATTCGTCCTCAAAACCAAGCGGGAACCAACGGCCCTCGGTGGCAGGAAGGTTTGCGAAATTTGCCCAGTAGTCCCAGGAACCCTTCATCATTAGGAATGCAAAGGCGAGGCACACCGCGACGGCAACAAGCGCCATAGCGCGGCGGGCTTTGTCTTCGAGCATGTTTACGACGAGGTCCACGCCCAGATGGGTGCCTTTTTTGACCGCATAGGCCGCACCAAGCAGCACCAGCCAAGCGAATAAAAAGACCGTCATTTCGAGGGCCCAAAGTATGTTTGAGTCAAAAGCGTAGCGGGCCACTACATTCGCGAAGGTCAAGGCTGTCATCAGTCCGAGGATCACCGCGATCAGTTTTTCTTCTATTTGGTCCACAAGGGACGCACTTGATGTCATTGATCTGATCCTCCCTGAACGAGATCATGTATTGGTTGGGCACATGATGCGCGCCCAACCAAGGGTTTGGATTAGAAACCAGCGTTGATCTGGACTGCGGCTTCGATCGCGTCTTGACCGATATCGCTTGAGAACTGTTCCCAAACAGGCTGCATCGCAGCAACCCAAGTTTGGCGCTCTTCGTCTGTCAACGTGCGGATTTCCCCACCCGCATCGATGATCGCCTGACGGTTCTTCTGGTTTACCGCGTAGGATTCTGAATTCCGGGTGTTGGTGACTTCGTTCAGAATAGTCAGGAATTGATCGCGCACGTCCGCATCCAGACGGTCCAGCCAATCAACAGATGTCACAACCAAGTAGTCGATGATACCGTGGTTTGTCTCTGTGATACCGTCTTGTACTTCAAAGAACTTCTTGCCGTAGATATTGGACCAAACGTTTTCCTGACCATCCACAACACCCTGTTGCAGCGCGCCGTAAACTTCTGAGAACGCCATTTTCTGCGGGCTGCCGCCAATGGCTTCCATCTGAGCAACCAGAACGTCCGAAGACATAACGCGGAACTTCAGGCCCTCTGCGTCCGCAGGTGTCACCAATGGAATATTGGCAGACATTTGCTTCATTCCGTTGTGCCAGAACGTCAGACCTTGAAGTCCGCGACGCTGCATGGAGTCCAGAAGTTCTTGACCCGCGTCGGATGTCTGGAACGCGTCAACTGCTTCGATGTTCTTAAACAGGAACGGCAGGTCGAAGATGCGGAATTTCTTGGTGAATTTCTCGAATTTGGACAGGGATGGCGCAGCTAGGTGAATGTCACCTTGCAGCAGCGCTTCCAGAACCTTGTCGTCATTGTATAGGGTTGAGTTCGGGAAAACCTCCATGCAGGCTTTGCCGTTCATCTCGTCGTTGATGCGCTGTTCCAGCAAAGATGCGGCAATGCCTTTTGGGTGTTTGTCTGTGTTGGTGACGTGGCTGAATTTAATAACAGTTTCGCCGGGGTCGCAGGCTGCAAACGCAGCACCCGCACTGACGGACATCGCTACTGTCAAAGCGGTGAGTTTCGTGAACTTCATTCTCGTTTCCTCCCAATAGGTAGCAGCCGAACGCCGTTAGTCGGACTCGGCCTCGACAAGACGATACATAGATTTCCCCCGATCACTCTTCGGCATTATTAATCACTAATTCCGAATAATTATGGTGTATAATTCCATTAGATTTATGGAAAATCTTTCGCTTCGTAAGGAATGGCGCTTCATGTTTGAAAATTTTGAAAGTCTAAAATTGGACATCGGTGCGCAAACAATTTTCCTACGTCACAGTCGCGACGGGGCTTCTAAGCCCGCGCTTCTGCTGTTGCATGGCTATCCCCAAACATCGGCGATGTGGCATGCGGTGGCGCCGCTTTTGACGGATATGTTTCATGTCATTTGCCCGGATTTGCGTGGCTATGGGCGGTCTTCGAAACCAGCCTCTGATCCACAACACCTGACCTATTCAAAGCGTGAAATGGCCAAGGATATGGTTGCTGTGATGAAGCAGCTTGGTCATGAAACCTTTTATGTTGGCGCGCATGATCGTGGTGCGCGCGTGGCCCATCGTATGGGTTTGGATCACCCTGATCATGTGCTTGGGCTGACTTTTCTTGATATTGCGCCCACACGTGAAATGTATGCAAAGGCCGGTTCGAAATTCGCAACCGCCTATTGGCATTGGTATTTTCTAATCCAAAAATACCCCATCCCCGAGCAAATCATCGGCAACGATCCCTCGGGCTTTTGGAAGCTGAAATGCTTCAACCAAGCAAAAGGTGAAAACCCGTTCACGGATGAAGCGCTAGAAGAATACCTGTTAAACTTCGCTTCCCCCGAAGCGATCCACGCCTCATGCGAGGACTACCGCGCGGCGGCGACCATCGACATCGAACATGACAACGCCGACAAGGGCTTGAAATTGCAGCAGCCATTGCAGGTTCTCTGGGCCAAACACGGTGTGATTGAGAGCTGCTTTGACGCCCTGTCTCTTTGGCAAGATCGAGCCGCCAACGTGCGTGGCGAAGCCGTCGATGCCACTCATTATATGGCTGAGGAAATTCCCGAGGAAATCGCGGCGCGTCTGCGTTCTTTTTTCCTGAGCCAGATCAAATCAAAGGATGCTGCTGAATGAGCAAGACTCTCTATGACAAACTGGTGGACGCGCATAAAGTGTGCGACCTGCCGGACGGCGACATGCTTGTGTATGTCGATTTCCACATCATGAACGAGTATACTAGCCCGCAGGCTTTTTCCGGACTGGACCAGAAGGGTCTGAAGGTCTGGCGGCCGGAAGCACATTTGTCGGTTGTGGACCATGTGAATGCAACGCGTCAGCGTGACCCGCATGACGATGCTTCGAAACTCTTGATCGATAACCTCGAGAGCAACTGCAAAAAGCACAACATCGCCTTCTACGGCCTCGGCGATCCCCGCCAGGGAATTGAACATGTTGTTGTTCCTGAACAGGGGCTGGTTGCTCCGGGCATGCTGATTGCCTGCGGCGACAGCCACACGACCACATATGGTGCCTATGGTGCGCTTGGTTTTGGTATCGGCACGTCCGAAGTTGAACATGTCCTTGCGACGCAGACACTGCGCTATAAACGCCTGAAAACCATGCTGGTGAATGTCGAAGGCGCTCTGGCACCGGGTGTGACTGCAAAAGACATCATCATGAAGGTGGTTCAGGTTGTCGGTGCGGGCGGCGCAAATGGTTATGCGGTTGAATTCGCGGGCTCTGCCATTCGCGATCAGGATATGTCAGGCCGTATGACCATCTGCAACATGGCCGTTGAACTGGGTGCACGTGCTGCTCTGATCGCTGCGGATGAAAAGACCTTGGCAATGGTCAAGGGCCGCGCGCATAGCGAAAGCATCGACTTTGGCGGGACCGAATGGCGGTCTGACCAAGGCGCAGTACATGATCAGACCTTTGATATTGTTGCGGAAGAGATTGCTCCTCTCGTGAGCTGGGGCACCAGCCCAGACCAGTCCGTTCCAATTGACGGGCTTGTGCCAACGGCCGATGACACAGCAACTCCGAAAGCCAAAGCCGCGCTTGAGCGGGCGCTAGACTACATGGGGCTCTCAGCAGGCCAATCGGTTCAAGAGATCACTATCGACAGCGCCTTTATCGGATCCTGCACCAACAGCCGGATCGAAGATCTGCGCGCTGCTGCAGTCGTTTTAAAAGGCAAAAAAGTGGCGTCAGGCGTAAACGCGATCGTCGTGCCAGGCTCAACATACACCCGCTTGCAGGCTGAAAACGAAGGGATCGACAAGATCTTCATCGACGCTGGCTTTGATTGGCGGCCGGAAAGTGGATGCTCAATGTGCCTTGCGATGAACGATGACATTGCGATGGACGGTGAGCGCATTGCGTCTTCCACCAACCGAAATTTTGAAGGCCGACAGGGTCGGGGCGCGCGCACCCATTTGATGAGCCCAGCCATGGTGGCTGCGGCAGCGGTGAAAGGCCATCTGGCCGATGTTCGCGAATTTCAAAATGAAGGAGCTGAATAATGCCTGATCAAGTCAAAGGATTGATGGCGGCATTCCCGCAGCCTAACGTCGATACTGATGTCATCATGCCAAAACGGTTCCTGATCACCATCACCCGCGAGGGACTGGCTGATGGGACTTTGGCCGATTTGCGGTTTGATGAAGACAACAACAAACGTCCAGAATTCGTTCTGAATAGGTCACCTTGGACAGAAGCGTCTATTCTGGTTGTTGGTGACAACTTTGGATGTGGTTCCAGCCGAGAGCATGCGGTTTGGGGTTTGATGCAGCTTGGCATCAGGGGTGTCATCGGAACAGGCTTTGCAGGGATCTTCTATGACAACGCCCGCAAAAACGGATTGGCGTTGCCGATTGTCAGCCCGAAAGTGCGGGACGAGCTTATTCAGATCGCGCGTGATCCGGACGCAGGGGAGTGCAAGATCGACATCGCCAACCGTCAAATCTCGGTGGGATCGCAACATCACCCGTTCGACATGGATGACGCAACCCGGGCAGCTTTGTTAGAGGGGCGCGACGACACCTTGGATTCATTGAAGCTTGCAGATTCCATTTTGGGCTATGAAAGTGGTCTTAGGGAAAAAATGCACGTGAATGTAATCCAATGAATGTAATCCAATAGGAGCAAGAGTGGAGCTAAGACAACTTCAGTGTTTTGTGGCGGTTGCCGAAGAACTCCACTTTCGAAAAGCCGGAGAGCGCCTTGGCCTGAGCCAACCGGCGCTTTCCGAAAGGATTTCCTCGCTTGAACACGAGCTTGGATTTTCTCTGTTTTTTAGAACCACAAGGCAAGTCAGCTTAACGCAAGCGGGCTCTGAGTTTCTCAAGGATGCGCAGCGTATTCTTGCGGATATTGAAAAATCCGTTTCAAACGTGCGCCACATTGCAGACAGCGGGTTAAAATCCCTACGTGTGAGCGGAGTCGACGAAGCGCTTTCATTGTTGTTTCCACCAGCCTTGATCGAGTTTCGAAAGCACCATCCAGACGTACATATCGAATTGCTCGAGATCTCTTCGTCGGACTATCACACTCAGGAACTGATCAATCATAGAACCGATGTCGCATTTGTGCGCAAACCGCCTGACGATGAATTTCTGTCATCCGAATTTTTGCATCGCCAGTCCGCGGTTGTCGCTGTGGCTGATGATAATCCTTTGTCAGAACGGAAAGAAATTTCCGTCGAGGATATCAAAGATTGTCCACTCATAGGATTTCCGAAGCGCTCCAGACCGATACTTCACGAGATGTTGTGGGGGAGCTTTCGAATGCGCGGATGGCAGCCTGATATTGTCTGCGAAGTCATCGATAAATCAACGATGCTTCAACTGGTCGCGCATGGTATTGGCATCGCCCTCACTCCTGCTTGGGTACAATCATTATCGCCCAAAGGTTTGAAGTTTGTTCCCTATCGTGAAAGTGTCCAAGAAATAGATCTCTACATTTCCTATCGAACTGCGGGAAATGCGAAGGAAGTGCTGGCATTTATCGATGCGGTGAAGCGTGTAAGCGAAGAAACATCACGGTTTTAAGCGGCCATTTGCTTAGGTACACTTGAGCTTCCGCTTCGGGCCGTGAGGTGACTTAGGATATTGATTATCTCAGCGTATTGTCACCACCCAGTTACCGCCACCAAACCTCTTTCGCGGATTTGATCGTGGTTTGAAACGGCTACACGGTAACAGTTTACCGTATGCGCATCGCGTTACCTAAATTACGTGCAGTCCCGTGTCACATCTGTGTCACTCGTTTTTGGTGGCGAAGTTCTTGCGGCTACCTCCACAAACAGCCAGATCGTTTATCCGGAGAGTGGGGGAGACACGGGTTTTCGGCCCGGATTTGTCGCCGGTTCAAATATCAGTGCAAGGTACTTTTTGATTTAGGCCGATACTGGGCTATCAAAATCAGCCCCGAAAGTGCTTCCCAAAACCAAGCCGAGATAATCCAGAACCTGGCGTTCAGCTTCCTCACGCGTGAATTTGGCCGGATACATCAGCATGTTCAACCAAGCTCCGTCGAACAATCCTTCTAGCGTTAGGGCGATCTGTTCAGCATCGATCTCTTTGAGGCCACCCTTGTCGGCGATACTATTAATCAGTTCTGCACACAGCTCTTGTCGTTCCATATCGATTTGCGAAGAGATCGACCGATAGGTTTTTCGATGACAAGCCTCGCCAAAAAAAGCGAACCAGACTGCCAGCTTCTTTCGGCTACAGATGCGGGGGTGGAACTGCGCCGAAACGATGGAGTGCAGTTTGTCGATATCGGAAATGTCATCGCGCTTAGCATCGCGCTGCCACATGTCGCGATGCTCTGCTGCCAGACACCTGAGCGTTTCGGAGAGCAGAGCATCCTTGCTTTTGAAGTGGAAATTGGCCAGCCCCAGAGACAGTCCCGCTTCTTTGCCGATGGCGCTTAGGGTTGTCCCCGAAATTCCCTTGCGGGCTATGCAGGTGATGGTCGCATTAATCAGCTGATTGCGCCGGACCTCTGGGGGTGCTGTGCGTGTTTTTCCGGAACTCTTAGTCGAAGTCATGGGCCTCTCATTGAATGGGTATTCAATCAATATGTTGATTTGTGAAGCGGGTCAATTGTAGGATTTGATCAAAATCGCGATTCGAATTGGAAGGAAAACCCGATGTCTAATAAGCTTCCCACACACGTGCAAACCGTGATCATCGGGGGTGGATCCATTGGCTGCAACACCGCCTACCATCTGACCAAGCTCGGCATGACGGACGTTGTTGTCCTGGAACGCGACCAATTGACATCAGGCACCACTTGGCACGCGGCGGGCCTGATCGTGGCCGGTCTTCTGCAATCGGAAGCAGAATGCGAGATCTATACCCATGGGCGAGACCTATATGCCAATCTGGAGCAGGAAACCGGCGTTTCGACAGGGTTTCGTGACGTTGGCTATCTACAGATTGCCAGCAACGAGGAACGTGTGCACGAAATGCGCCGGCTTGCGCCATTTATGCGCCGACACGGCATAAACATCTTTGAAATCTCCCCCAAGGAAACGGCGGATCTGTTCCCCATCGGAGACCTCAGCGATGTGCTGGCGGGTTTCTATATACCCGAGGACGGGCGCGCCAATCCGGTTGATGTCACCATGTCATTGGCCAAGGGTGCAAAAATGGGAGGCGCAAAGATTTTTGAGGGGGTCACGGTCTCTGAAATCATGGCGAAGAACGGCACCGCGACGGGGGTGCGCACGGCCGACGGTCAAACCATCACGGCGGAAAACGTGGTAATCTGCGGAGGAATGTGGTCTCGCCAACTGGGGGCCAAGGCAGGGATCAATCTGCCGCTACAAGCTGCCGAGCATTATTATCTGATCACTGAAAACATTGATGGCCTAAGCCGCGACCTACCGGTGCTGGAAGATCCATCGACCTACACTTATTACCGCGAAGAGGTTGGGGGGCTTATGCTTGGTTTGTTCGAGCCGGGGGCGGCACCATGGAAACTGGACGGTATCCCCGACAACTTTGCATTTGGTGAAATTGAGCCCGACTGGGACCGAGTCGGGCCTCATCTGGAAAAGGCTTACTCGCGTGTGCCTGATGCCCTGAACGTGGGTGTGCGCAAACTGTTCTGCGGTCCGGAAAGCTTCACCCCGGACCTTGCGCCACTGGTGGGGGAAACTCCGGAGTTACGAAATTGCTTTGTGGCCTGCGGCATGAATTCGCTTGGCATCCTGAATGGTGCCGGCACCGGGAAAGTGCTCGCAGAATGGATCGTCAGCGGTCATCCGCAGATCGATGTCACCGGCATCAACGTGAACAGGTTCACGCGTCATGAAGCCACCAAGGCATACCGCCGCGACCGCGGGCCGGAGTTGTTGGGCAAGATGTTTGGCCAGCATTTCCACAATGAAAGCTATCACACTGCCCGCGATCTAAAGCGTTCTGTCCTGCACGATCGACTTGCCGCGAACGGCGCTTACTTCACAGAGGGGCATGGATGGGAAATGCCCGACTGGTTCGCGCCCACCCCAGAGCAGGCAAAGATAGAAGAATACAGTTGGTCCCGTCAAAACTGGTTTGACTGGCATGCTGAAGAACACCGTGCCGCCCGTGAGGATGTGATCATCATGGACATGTCGGCCATGTCCAAGTTCCAAGTCGAAGGCCCGGATGCACTGGCGCTGATGAGCCGCCTGTCTTGCAATGATGTTGATGTTGAGCCGGGGCGGCTGGTTTACACCGCTTGGGTTAACGAGAAAGGTGGGTTTGAGGCCGACCTGACCGTCACCCGACTGGCTGAGGACCGCTTCATGGTTGTCGTGGGCGAAAACAGCCATGGTCATACCCTGATGCGGATGAAACGCCATATTCAAGCGGGTGAGGTTGTTGTGACAACCGATCTCACGCCCGCGATCACGCAGATCAATATCCATGGTCCGAAAGCACGCATGTTGATGGAAAACGTGACCTCGGCAGACATGTCGAACGAAGCGTTTCCTTTCATGACGTGGCAGGACATTGATGTCGGATACTGGGTTGTCAAAGCCTTCCGGGTCACGTTCGTCGGCGAGCTTGGCTGGGAGCTTCAGGTGCCATCTTACGCCGCTGTTCAGGTCTATGATCTGCTGAAGAAAGCGGGTCAGGAATTCGGCTTGCGCGATGCGGGGATGCAGACCCTCAATTCGTTGCGTCTGGAGAAGGCTTATCGTGACTTCGGGTTGGACGTCGACAACACCGACAACCCGATGGAGGCGGGGCTTGGCTTTGCTGTGAAGCTCGACAAACCTGGCGGCTTCATCGGCCGCGATGCTCTTGCTGCGATCAAGGCGGCCGGCGTGCCCAAAACCCGGATGCTGCAATTCCTGCTACAGGCCCCTGAACCGCTGCTCTACGGCAATGAGTGCATTTACCTGAACGGTATCGAGGTCGGACACCTGCAAGTCGGTGGTTATGGCCACAGTCTTGGTGGCGCTGTGGGCATCGGTTTTACCGAGTTGGAGGAGCCACTGACGGCTTCCATAGTTAACGAAGGAGCATGGGAGGTCGAAGTGGCCGGAGAACGCGTTAAGGCCACTGCATCTCTGAAGCCCTTGTTCGATCCGGGAATGCTGAAAGTAAAATCTTGAATTGGGCCATCCGCTCGTTGTGCCAAAAGTGCGCTCATTTCGATCTTCACGAGCCATCTGAGACAACGGATGACCGGCAGAAGATTTCTTTGTTTATTAATAAGTAAAATCGATCATGAATGCTCTTTTCATACTTATCTGAAATGGGTCCCGGTCTATTGCGTAATTGCGGACCTTTGGGTGGGGCGCTGCAAACGCCTGGTGTCCACCCAATTTTCTTTTTATGCCTTTGTATGGGCCCCTCGACACTATCTCCCCGGCTACGGGAGGTCCCACGCAGATGCGGGGCAGGGCGCTGGGCCACGCCCACAGCGCGCCCTAAACGGGCCTTTCCATCGGGAGGTCTTCCCGCCCTGATAGGTGCGATCCAACACCACCTAGAGTTTCAGAGTAAATTCGAAATAGATTGACTGGATTTTGGGGATATGGCCAGATTGCCTAATGTCGGCTGCGTGTTGCGGGCGATTGGGGATACAATTTGGCACTGATTGGACGAATACTTGCTGCGATAGCGGCGATGAATATGGTTTCTCTTGCCGTATTCGTCGGGTTGGCAACACTTCAATATGAATCAATCTTGTCAAACCTCACGCGCGAAAGGCTGGTCGTTCTGGCGGAGTCTGTTCGCGGACCGTTTCAGGCTGTTGCCGATTTAGGTGTCCCGATCAGCACCGTTCGCAACGCAGACGCCGTCTTGGAACGTGCCCGGCTGAGCGACGAGGCGATTTCCGCCATCCTGGTGTTCTCTTCGGATGGGAATGTCGTTAGATCCACGGCCCTGAACGATCAAACCATGGAAACCGGAAAAGGATTTGCGGCGGCTCTAACAGCGGGCAAATCAGGGATTTGGCATGTTGAAACGCCTGACAATTTTCTCGTTGGCGCCAACATTGCTGGTGTGACCGGAGAATATCTGGGCAGCGTTGTGATCGCATACTCCAGTTACGAGGCTGCGACCCAAGTTCAGGCCATGGAGGCGAGATTGGTATTGTTCGCCATAGCCGTCTTTGCGTGTTCGGTTTTCGTTGTGTGGATTATTCTGCGCATCGTGTTGGCAGAGCATTTGCGAATTTTTGAGGGGATCCTTTCTACATTTGACAGATTTGAACGAAAGTTCTGGCGTGGCAAAGGTGCAAGCGAAACAGCACATGCTGATGTGGATGGGTTGGGTTTTGACACGGCTGATTTCCGGGAATTAATTGAGGAGTCAGAAGAACAATACCGACGCGCCAGACGCCGTGAACCTGCGGGAAGTGCCGAGGTGAACGAATGACCTCATCAATTTTCCAGCCTGGCCGGGTCGCCGCCCGCCGCGTTATCCTTTGGGTCGGTTTGGTCGTGACAATTTCATTGCTGATAATGATGTACGGCACACTCCGAGCATTTGATGACGCAATCCAGCCGGAAATGGAAAAACGTTCCCGCCTCATCGGAGAAACCGTCCGCGGTCGATTTGAACGCGCTCTTGAATTGGGGGTGCCGCTGGAATCTGTGGCTGGGGCGGGAAAATTTTTCGATGCCATGCTTGCTGATTTTGCCGATGTGCAAAGTATTACGCTCCTGTCCAAAAATGGCGATGTCATCATATCGGCCAGCAACACATCTGAACCCAAAGGCACTCTTACTGCTCGGGTTGTACAAGTTGGTAAGGAAGAGAGCCCCCATTTTTCCCTGCCGATCCTCAGTCGCAACACCCTGGTAGGGGAGATCAAGATCGCCTTTGACCCGGCCTTCGTTCGGACGCGGCTTCAGGATGTACTGCTTGACGTATTTGTCGTGGCGCTTGTTTCTATTCTGGTCGCATTTGAGCTGGTTATCTTTGTAATGGCCGGAGCGCTGGCCAAACCTCTGGATCGAATTTTTTCTCTGCTTCGCCTGCAAAGCACCGGGGTGTTCAATCACATCATTCGGGCGCGTGATGCGGGCAACCTGCGACGGGTGGCACGGCGTATCTCAGACAGGGCAATTGATCTCTCGGAACGCACCCAGTCGGCGGGTAAGTTGTTGCGAATGCCACAAGCATATTTTGTCGACGTTCGTTTGGCCCTGTTTGTATTTTCACTGGCGACAGAAATCAGCGGTGCCTTCTTACCTCTTTATGCAAGAGATGCCGGTGGTCCTGAATGGGTGTCTGGGGATTTTGCGGCCATCGCCCCATTGATTGCCTATCTGGTCGCGATTGCGGCAGTTGCGCCGTTTGGTGGATGGATCACCCGATTGGTTAGTCCCCGGTCGCTGTTCTTGATGTGCATACCCTTTACTGCAGCAGCGATGGCTGCCGTCGGATTGGGCTTATCTGCACTGTGGATCGCCGTGTGGCATGGTGCGATGGCGTTGGCCTATGCGGCTGCAACCATCGCCTGCCAGGAATACGCCATCAGAACCGCCCCGGAAGGCGAAGATGCACAGGCAATAGGAAGTTACCTTTTTGTGATCATGGGGGGCGCGTTTTGTGGCACATCTTTTGGTGGTGTGCTCGCGGACCGAATTGGACCCAATGGAACATTCTTCTTTGGTGCGTTTCTTGTCATCATCGCAGGGGTGTTGGGGGCCGTCACCATTTCTGGAAAGGTTGCCACAAGAAGTGAACCGGCTTCTGATCAGACAAGAAACTCGCGTTACAGCGGGTTGGCGATTCTTCGCAATGTCAGATTTGTCGTTCTGTTGCTCTGTGTTGGCGCCACGATGAATGTCGGAATGTCGGTGTTCATCTGGTATCTAACGCCGATGATACTGGAGGCAGGTGGCGCAAGGATAGCGGACATTGGCCGGGTGATAATGTTGTTCTACCTCGCGCCAATATTGTTTGGCCCTCTGGTTGCCAAACTCGCAGATGGCAAAGTCGGATATACACCAATGTTGCTCGGCGGCGTTTTGCTATCCGGCGTGGCTCTGGCATCCCTTGCAATCTGGTCAGGTTTTTGGCCAATGGTTGTGGTGGTTGCCGCGTTTGGGATTGGTTTCACCATGTGCGACGCCACCCAATATGCACAGACAATCAAGATTGCCGAAGCCAGCCAGATTTCCGGTGCCCGGGCTGTCAGCCTAGGGGCCCTGAGGTTGGGCAACCGTCTGGCTGCGATTGTTGGGCTTCTTGCAAGCGCGTATCTGGTCGAACAATTTGACTACCTCAACCTGGCTGTGGCGACTGGTGGCTTTATGTGTGCCGGTGCCGTTGTGATGATGGTGGCAGGGACAGCACGCGCTTTACTTCGACCCGGACGCGTGGGAAAATCCTGACCCATGGCCATTCCGGTTAGAAATTTGGATGGATTCAAAAAATGAAGAACATCGTGAAACTGGGACTAAGTGCAGTTTGGTGCACGCTGATATTCGGATCTCCAGCAGATGCGGGTCCAAAAAAAATCTATGCAGTGACATGGGAGGGCGAATGTGAACATTCCTGCAAGGGATTCATTGAAACCATTGAGAACAGCGGGTTTGATGCCGAAGTCATCCTGCGTCTGTCGCATCAGGACAAGTCCAAATTCCCCGGCTTTATAGAGGAATCAAGACAGTTGGGGGCCGATCTGGTTGCGACTTATGGAACAAGCGTGACGCTGGGATTGCTCGGCAGAAAATCTGACGATGGGAATCCGCAATTCATCAACGGTGTTCCAGGCGTGTTCTGGTATGTGGCTGATCCGTTCGGAACGGGCATTGCTGAAAGTTTCGATGGAAGCGGCCGTGCTCATATCGCGGGAACCTTCAATCGCGTTCCGGAAGCAGTGAATATCCGCACCATCCGCAGCATCAAGCCGGACTTTCAACATCTGGGTATTCTTTACAACGGCAATGAACGCAACTCGCTGATCAAGGTCGAAGAACATCGCGTATTGTCGCAAGAACTGGGATATGACTTCACCGCTATAGAGCTTGACCCAGGCAATGCCGGGGTACCGGACCCAGCCTTGATTTCAACCCGGATGCAGGAACTTTCCGACGCAGGTGTAGATTTCATATATTTGGGATCAAGCTCGTATCTGCGCATACACGCCGAAGTATTTACCGAAGCGGCTGTTGAAAAAGGGTTGCCAATCCTTAGCCCGTATGAGGAATTGGTGAGAGAAAATAAGGCCTTGGTGTCAATTGCAGCCCGCGCCTATGATGTTGGACGGGAAGCAGCAGAGCAAACGCTTAAAATCCTTAGGGATGGTGATACCCCCGGTGACCTGCCCATCGCGCGGATCACTGATTTCGCTTACGTCGTCAATATGGAAGTGGCGCGCAAACTTAAGATTTTCCCACCGGTTGAAATCTTGCAAGTGGCTGAAACCATCAAGTGATGCTTGCCAGCAATAACAGTCATGACCAGACTGAAGGAAGATTGATTTAGAAGGCTGTAGCAAGTGCTAGGTGTGGTCGGTGTAATCATGGAAGAAACCCTTTAGAAACTAGGGTACCTGTCCAATATCCTCAAATGAACTTCTGGTGTCCAAATCGGATGCCCAAAGGCTGGTCCGGGAGGCCTGCAGCCCACATCGCTCCATAGTATTGTTTCCTATTGGCCTCACCCAATCGACCGGTTTCAACCAGCGCAGCAATTAGAATGCGACACGGCGCAAACAATGACTTCGTAGGAACCAAAGAATAGCCGGGAGCAGCCTTCTGTTGTATGAGAACAACCGCTGTCCTGTACATCCAACATAACGGATTCCAAATTATTGGGGCATGTATCATTACCTGTAATGGCAGTCTACAATGTGTCATGTGGTGACCTAGGGCATGAGAAAGATCTGCGTTAGTCACTGGCGGGTCACCGGCGTCGAGCCCGATTTACCAGTGCCGCACAATTGTCGAAGGGCCGGGTCTGCGAAAATTTCATCTGCCAACTGTCTTATGCCAAGGCACTACAATTTCGGTTTTCAGACGTCCGCCGACTTTGTTTGCACTCGCTGAAGTTGCCTCATTCTTGCTGAAAACTCATGTGACAGATGTCCGGCTTTATTATCAATTGTTCAGCAGCTCTAGCACAGCGTCTCGTTCCGACAGGACCAACAGCAAGGCAAGGTCGCCGGGTTCCAGCCTCTCCAATATCATCGAAGCCGCCTTAGAGGGTGATGTGGCCCGCAGGATTTGTGTCGCGTCTTTGCCGTGATCAGCGACGGCCTTCTCAATCAGATCCGGGATCTCGCCCAGTTCCCGGCCTCTCAAATAACCCTCTAGTTCGGCGGTGACGATGACATCCGGGTTGAAGTTCAACGCGGTTGCCGTCACATCCCGAATGTCCTGATCCGACCGGTCCCCGGCATGGCTGAGCATGATGAACCGGCGTTTGGCAGGCAGGCCCGACAGGGCCTCGCATACCGCGGCAATCGAATGCGGGTTATGTGCGAAATCCACAAAGACACGGGCGTCCTTGTAGCTGAATTCGTTGCAGCGCCCCGGATTGTCCTTGGCGTCAGGCTTGAAGTCCGACAGCCCCTTGCGGATGGCATCTATCGGAATCCCCATCGCGCGGGCTAGGCAGAGCGCGGCAAGCGCGTTGCTGATATTATAGCGTGCGGCCCCCCCCATCGTCAGGGGAACGTCATGCACGTTTGCCACGACTTCGTCTGAGCTGCCGTCAAAGAACAAAATGTCCTCGCCCTCGAGAAACGCACAGCAGTTTCCGTTCTCTCTTGCCTGTTGGATCTGCGGGGCCTGGGGATCCAGCGAAAGCCACCAGATATTGGCCGTGGTTTCTTTTGCCTCGTCGAGGACAAAAGGATCATCGGCGTTCAGGGCAAGAATTCCCGCGTCAGACAATGTGCGATGCACAGCGAATTTGGCCTGCGCCAGTTCTGGCACAGTGTTGACGCCATATTGCCCCAGATGGTCATTGGCTACATTGGTCACCGTTGCGGCCGTGGCCGCGCGGGTGGGCAGGCCGCGGCGCAGGATCCCGCCGCGCGCCACTTCAAGGCAGGCCACCTCAAGCCGTGTGTCACGCAAAAGCATCCTTGCCCCGCCCGGTCCGGAATAATCTCCGCGATCCAGAATATCGTCGCCAACGCGCACAAATTCGGTTGAGGTCAGCCCCGCCACCTTGCCCGAGGCACGCACAATCGCTTCTAACAGGCGGGTGGTCGTGGTTTTGCCATTGGTGCCGGTTATGAAGGCGATGGGAATGTCGTGCAATGCGTCCCAGTTGACCTCGTCCGGGGCTGGAAGGGCATCGATGGGCCATGTTTGGCTGCCGGTACCGTGACCGATTGAAACCTCGTCATCGTCGCACAGAATATCAATCCCATGCGCCCCTGCCGCCTGAATGAGAGCGATCAGGGTCGGGTTGGCCTCCTCAGTCATCACGCCCTTCAAGTCCGAAATCATGGTGTCGAAGTCACCGGGTGTGGTGTCGAGCAACTCTGCTGCGCAGAAATGCCAAGCTGTCTGGGCTGCGAAAATCGCGGAGTAAAGCTGATCCATCGGTGCCGAGATGGCGAGGTTGACCCCGCCGGAAAAGACGCGGAAGGTCAGCCCCTCGTCCTGCCACCCCAATGCGTCGAGCACTTTGCGGGCGTGGCGCTTCCACAGATCCACGACTTGAGGCGCTGGGACATCTTCGAAAAAGACATCCATCACCGCGCCCGGTCGGTTCCACAACATGCCCGGCCCGGTCAGGCGCCGGGCGTCGTCCACGCGAATTTGATCCGCCTCGGCGCTGGTGATTGTCAGCGCGGTTTCAAGATATTCGATCCTGTCCATCCCGGCCTCTCAGTCGGCGTCTTCGCTGACGTCACGGGCTAGACGAACGCCGCGTTCGTCCCGGATCAGGGTCTGGTCACTGTCAAACAGGTCTTCAAATTCAGAATCTTCTTCGGGAGATGCGGCGGCAACTGGTGCGGCCTCGTCCGTCTCTTCCCCTGAATTGAAGTGGATGATTTGTTTCCAGCACCGAGTTGTGTTGTCGCCAAAGATCACCAGAAGATCACCGGGGGCGGCCATGGCCAGTGCCGCGTTCACAGCCTCAGTTTCATCAGGGATGACACTGATCGAACCCTCCGTCACTCCATGGGCGATCAAACCCGCCTGAAGCATCTTCGGAACCTCGTCATGGCCCCGACCGCGCCGGCGGTCATCAGCCTTGCAGATATAGTGGTCGTAGTGGTTGGCAAGAACAGATGCAGCGTCGGCAATATCCTCGTCTCGCCGATCCCCGGGCATCGAGAGGACACAGATCTTGCGCCCCTCCACATCCATCCGATCTGACATCGCACTCATCGCGCCAAGGGCGGCGGGGTTATGGGCATAGTCGAGGATCACCTTGAACGGATGTTCGTCAAATACGTTCATGCGGCCGGGCGCCTGGAAAAAGCTGGTATCGAAGGTGCGCAGACCATGACGGATATTGTCCAGATCAACGCCGAAGCTATAGGCCATTGCGGTGGCGAACATGGCGTTTTGCACGTTGAAGATCGCCTTGCCTTCCAACGCCGCTGGGATCAGGTGCGACCAGAGAACCGGGATATGCATCCCGTTATCATAGATGGTCAGCATGTCACCATTCATGCCCTGTTCAAGCACAATCGCCTTGCCGCCAGCCTTGATATGTTCCTTAACGAGATTGTTGTTCGGGTTGGTCGTCACATAGAAAATCGTCTGAGCATTGGCATAATCCGCCATTTTCAGACAGTTGATATCATCGGCATTCAGAACCGCCGTGCCCGTGGCGCTTTCGACAACCACGCGTTTGACAACGGCCAGCTCCTCAACCGTGTTGATGCCGCCCAATCCCAGATGGTCTGCCGAGACATTCAGACAGGCCGCCACATCAGAACGTTGATACCCAAGGCCCGAGCGTACCAGCCCGCCACGTGCGGTTTCCATGACCGCGAAATCCACCAGTGGGTCACGCAGGACGATCTGGGCGGATTTGGGTCCGGTCATGTCCCCTTTCACGCTCAGTTTGCCATCCACATAGACCCCGTCGGTTGAGGTCAGGCCGACAATGTTGCCACTGGCCTTCATGATATGGGACAGCATACGTGACGTGGTGGTTTTACCGTTGGTGCCGGTGATCGCCGCAATTGGAATGCGGCGAGGTTCCTCGACGGGGAACAGCATGTCGATCACATTGCCAGCGACGTCGCGCGGCTCGCCCTCGGACGGGGCGACGTGCATGCGAAAACCGGGGGCCGCGTTCACCTCGACAATGGCGCCACCGATTTCCTTGTATGACTTGGTGATGTCGTCAATCAGGAAATCAACGCCCCCCACATCAAGGCCAACGGCCATGATGGCGCGTTCTGCCATGTCGCGGTTGTCAGGATGCACCACATCGGTCAGATCGATGGCGGTGCCGCCGGTCGAGAGGTTCGCGGTTGAGCGCAAATAGAAGACCTCGCCATCAGGCAGCACGGTCTCGGCGGTGTGACCTGCACCGTCCAGCAGGCGTTTGGCCTGAGTGTCGATTTCCAGCATGGTCAGCACTTTTTCATGACCGATGCCCCGACGGGGGTCTTCGTTCACGATATCGACCAGTTCGGAAATCGAGTGTTTGCCGTCACCTACAACATGGCCGGGCACCCGCTTGGCCACGGCGACCAGCTTGTTGTCGACCACCAGCATGCGGTGATCAAACCCGGTGATGAAGCTTTCGACCAGAATGGCACGGCTGCGGGAATGTTCCTTGGCCTCGGCAAAACCGGCCTCGACCTCTTCAGCTGAATTCAGGTTGATCGAGACGCCGCGCCCGTGATTGGCGTCCAGCGGCTTGACCACAACAGGGTGGCCGATCCGTTCGGCAGCGCGCACAGCTTCTCGAGCACTATAGACCATACGCTGTTGCGGCACAGGCAGGCCCAGATCGTTCAAGAGGTTGTGGGTGTCTTCCTTGTCACAAGAAATCTCGACCGCGATATGTTTGGTTTCCGAGGTGATCGTGGCCTGAATGCGCTTTTGGTATTTGCCATGCCCAAACTGCACAAGCGATCCTTCGTTGAGGCGGATCCATGGGATGTCACGTTCTTCGGCGGCCTTGACCAGTGAACCGGTTGACGGGCCGAATTCCTTTCTCTGGGCGCGCAGAACAAAACTGCGCAATTCATCTTCCCAGTCAAAGTCATCGTCGAAATCATAATCAGTCTGGTCTTTCAGGCTCTGCGGCAGCAGATGCATCAGAAGACGCATCGCCAGCTTGCCCGCCGCAAGACCCACATCGCGCTGACGATAGGCGTAGACCATATTGTACTGGCCCGGAACGCCAGTGCTGCGGGTCCGACCAAAGGTGACATCGGTGCCGGCGACATTCTGCACTTCGATGGCGCAATGTTCCAGAACGTGACCCATCCAGGTGCCTTCATCCTCGCGCAGGCGGCGAATGAACCCGCCTGGTTCGCGGTATGAACACCCGTGTTCAGCAAGACCGGGAAGGGCCTCAATCAATGCATCAATAAACTCGGCACCAATTTTCGCCGATGGCCATTCTTCCAGAACACCTAGGTCGATGATATGTCGAATGACTGGAAAACTGGCCCAAACATTCGGACCGACAAAGACATTGGTTGAAATTATTTTCATGAGGCTCCCCGTTTATCTGCTTATTGTTCCCCCCCGCTGGCGGCCTCGTCCCCGGACAAGTCCGGTAAGGTGCAGAACGCCAGATGCTCATCCGGCGGAAAAGCCTGGCGAGCGGTCAGATCATAACGGCATCCTTCGCCCAGAACGTCAAGCCGAAGCCCGAGAAGGCTGAGTGCTTCACCGGCGCGCGCGTCCCACATTGAGGAATGTGTCAGGTGGCTGGCATCCACCACAGACACCGTTCCGCTGCCGACCACTTCAAGGATATTGTCAGGCCCGATAAACGCGGCGGTGTCTTCGTCAATGCCCAGACCGATCAAAAAAGGATTGAAGGATGAGGCAGTTAGCAGGCGGCCCAAGCGATTGCGTTGGGTGAAGTGCTGATCGATGATGACGGCGTTGGTCAATCCCATACCCGGTGCCAGCGTGATGTTACCCTCGGCAGGGGCGGTGTTGTTGCTGCCACCGGCAACCATATGCTCTGACATGATCGAAGCACCGGCAGAGGTGCCCGCAACCGGCACACCCGCGGCATTTTGGCGGCGAATTTTCTGTGCAACCAGCGTTCCACCCAGAATCGCGGACAGGCGCAGTTGGTTCCCGCCGGTCATGAAGATCCCGGTTGCGCGATCCAGCATCTCGGCATAATCGGGGTTGTCGCAATCCGCCCGGTTGGTGATCGGCAGAAACTCGACCTTGCCTGCCCCAAGTTCCGAGAAGATGCGGTTATAATCAGGTCCTGTTTCCTCAAGCTGTGAGGCCGTGGGGATCACCACAATATCGGCATCCTCTCCGCCTGACAGCTCCACAAATTTGCGATGGATCTGCATTTCCTTCACGCGATCTTCGCCACCCCCGATTGGGATGATGAAGCCGCGTGGCGTATTGTCGTCAACTGGTGCAGGGCACATATATTACTACCTTCCGGAGCTGAACCGGGCCGTCATCGGGAACCGCGCGGTCGCTTAACCTTGTTCATACATGCCGCGCCGGGCCACTTGGCCTTCGCGGACATGCCATTCCCCCCCAGCCATCACATGCCGTACAGCAAGGTTTTCGTCAAGAACCACCAGATCGGCATCCATGCCCACCTTAAGACGGCCTTTGCGATGCAGTTTCAAAAGATCGGCAACATTCGACGTGAATGGGGCGAGTGCTTCGGACAACGGCACACCGGCTCGCACAAGTTCTGCCAGCGTTTCTGGCAGAATATCGCAAAGCCCCACACCAAAGCGGGTCAGGTTACCGTCGTGATCAAAGGCCGGCAGGCAGCCGCCCCCATCGGAACTGATGGTGAACCGGTCGACCTTGTCCCCGGCGTCGCGAAATTGCAGATAAGCGTCTGCGGCTGATATTCCGGGGTCCACATGTTCACACGGAAAGGCCGTGGCGTCGACGTAGCAGCCATGCCGCGCCAATGCGACAGCCTGTTCGAACAGCGGCTTATTACGATTGATATGGGTCGGGTTAAAGACGCGGGCCGGAATTTCACTGGTTGCGATTGCCTGTTCAAGCATCGAAAGCCCGCGTTCGCCATCCCCCATATGGCAATGCACGATCCCGGCCTTGCCGGTCATCAGCCCCGCAACATGTGCCTCGCTGGCAATGCGAAGAAACTCATCTAGGGTTGGTTGGCTCGATCTGTGATCGCTGATCGCCAGCTCCCCCACACCGATGACGGGATCGAGAAACACAATGTCACCACGGGCTGAACCCGTCAGGGTGGTCAGGGGCACATGGTAACCGCCCGTGTGACACCAGGCCGAAAGCCCTTCATCACGCAGCCCATAGGCCTGTTGCACCAAGGTCTGGGTGTTGCGGGTCAGGTCATCTGTCCCCAACACGCCAACAACCGAGGTCACCCCGGCCTTGGTAAAGGACGACAAGCCCATTGGCGGCACGCGACTGGCCGGTCCGGTCTCGCCGCCGCCGCCAGTGATATGCGCATGGCCATCAATCAACCCAGGAACGACAGGAGCGCCTTCGGCATCAAAAACTTCAGTCTCAAACAGGTCAGGCAGATCAGGCATCGTGCTGCCAAGATAAACGATACGTTCACCCGCAATGACAATGTGGCCGATGCCCAACGGGTCCGGCGCATGTATGAGAGCGTTCTTGATCAGTTTCAGCATGTTTCAATTCCATCGACAGGGGTGATCACATCCGTATTGCACCACAAGCCAGTCGAAATACCACCCCCATTTCCGAGACAGCCCGCATGTCGGCCTTAAGCCATTTGTGGACATTTGGAATATGGAAGCGAATAGCAGATTTGTCAGCATGTCAGCCCCAGGTTTTGTTTGGGTGAACCTCCGCTTTCACCCTTCTCAGCTTGCCTCACAACTTGGCGGTGGATTGGCGAAAGACACCCGAATGACCAAGTATTCCATGTGCGGGGTGACAATGCCTCTGAGAGGTATTCAATCACCTCGAAAACATTCCCAAGAAATCTCTGAATTCATGAGTGATTATAAGAGCTTCAATGATCGCTCGGTGGATGAGTGTGAGTATGAAAGGAGGGAGAGCGGGGTTTCACTATGGGTGTAAGGTGACTACGCCAATACGATAGAAGCTGACAATTGGGTCGAGCTGGATCAGGATTATGTTGTGCTCCGCCGCGTGTTCGCTTCGCACCTGACCTTAACGTATCCAGCTTAAAGCACGAACTGGTGCAAAGTCACAAAGTGAATATCGCAGACAATTAAGGTGAATTTTGCAGCTGTATGCCGGAGAAGCACGGGTCTGCATTGCTTCTGGTCGAGCCCGATATCACTGTGAATGAAGTAATTGGCAATTTAGGTAACAAGGACGGTTGGGGGCGGAAACTGGTTCGGATTGCTGGTTATAAGCCCTGAACGTTCACGTCCTCTCGCCGAACGATCTCGGTACCCCCTCCCAGGAGTTCTCTCGCAAATTTGTGGCCCGAATGGACAGCGGAAGCGATGAGTCCAGGCGCCAGGCAATCTCCGATGCGCTCAACTGATTGAATGCCAGCCTCGGGCCAGTGATCCCGATGCTCTTGCAGTTCGGTCCAGAGAGTATCATTCGGAAGACGAGAGGTGACGGTTATCAGAGTAGCGCACTCGATTTCATGTGATCTGCTCGAATATACACATTCAATCGTTAGCCTGCCATTGACGAGATTTTCCAGACGGCTTGAGGGGATGATCTCGACATTTAAATCGATCATCCGTTTCTGAATGCGGGATTGTTCCAGCGTGTGATCTGACCAGGGTGCGACAACCGGTGAAGGCGTAACCAAAACCACTTTGCGCGATGTGGCGACCGCCAGTTCGGCCAGGACACTGCCCATGTAGAACCGGTCGTCGTCAAAGATGACGATCGGACCTGTTGACCTGTCGGTATCGAGCTTACCCGCCATCACATCGTCGGGTGTCAGCACGCAGTTGTTGTCAAGAAAGGCCAAAGGTCGTCTGTGGGTTCGGCCAACGCCATCCGCCCGCCAATAGGATCCGGTTGCCAGCACAACATGCGGAAACCCATACTCCATCACCTCAGAAGCTGTAAGCGGGCTTTCCAGATACAGCTCTGCATTTGAGGCTTGTTTTAGCTGCCCCAGCCGCCAGTCTCGCACCCGCGCCCATTCTGACAGTCCGGGCAACTGACTTTCACGCGTCACCCGTCCTCCCCAGTGGTTTCCAGCTTCAGCCAATACCACGTTGCTGCCCCCCCGGATCAGCGAAGTGGCCGCTTCCAGCCCGGCGGGACCTCCGCCAACGACCAAGACGTCTTTTGGCGGGGCTTTCTGTGTCATGATTTCGGGATGCCATCCACGTCGCCACTCTTCACCGATTGTCGGGTTTTGAGTGCAGCGCATCGGTACGCAGGTGTTATCTCCTGACACACAGATATTACACCCGATGCATTCGCGGATCTCATCCAGTCGACCTTCCTCGATTTTCTTTGGCAGGAATGGATCGGCTATGGATGGTCTGGCCGCTCCGATAAGGTCCAGATGGCCCTTCTTGATCAGGCGCACCATAGTATCAGGAGAGGTGTAGCGACCAACGCCAACCACCGGTTTTGTCGTTACCGACTTGACGAAACCGGTATAGGCTTCTTGATACCCTTCTTTTGCAAACCGAGAGGTTTGGCTGTCATTTGACCAGTCCGAAAGGTTGACGTCCCAGAGATCGGGCTCCTCGGCGAGCGCTTCGATGATCTCACGCGCTTCGATGTCACAACGGATGCCTTCGGCACCAAGAAGCTCATCCACAGCGAGCCTGACCGCCACGGCACAGGTGTCACCAACTGCGTCCTTGGTATCCGCGATCACTTCCTGAAACAGTCTCAGCCGATTGCGAAACGAACCTCCGTATTCATCACTTCGATGGTTATGGCGCTGCAACAGAAAATGCTGAAGCAGTGTCATGTCATGGCCCGCATAGACATAGATGATATCAAAGCCTGCCGACTTCGCGCGTCGTGCGGCATCGACATGCCAACGCCTGAATTCACGAATATCCGCCTTGTCCATAGCGCGCGCCTGCACCGGGTCGTCGCTGCCGACGGGGGCGGAAGAGGGCGCGAGGGGAATACAGCGAGAATAGCGGTTGGCGGTGTGCAACCCGTTATGGGCCAGTTGAATGGCCGCAAGACTGTCATGAGCATGGACTGCTTCGGTGACAAGGTGCAGGGCCGCGATATCGGTGTCGTCCCACAGCCTCGCTTCATTGGCCGGGGTGATATCTGAAGTCGGATGGATTTCGGTTTCCTGTGTCGAAACCACACCCCAGCCCCCTTCGGCCTTGATGCCACGCAGATGCGCCTCGGACTTCGGGTATCGATGTCCCATACCGGTGCAATGTGGAACCTGATAAAAGCGATTGGGGGCCGTGACAGGGCCGATTTTCACAGGTTGGAAGAGTATGTCGTAACTTGGATCTCTCATCGGAAGGACCTGATTGTTTGGGAGGCGTGGACCGCGGTGGAAAACTGTCAGCGCGGCCCAGTCTGAGAGCCTGTCCTGAATGGGCAGGCCCTTGCGATGTCACTTACCGGTAGCTCTCCCCGGCACCTGTTGTTCAAACCGCCTGAAGAGCAATGTGATTACGCCTGCAATCATCATGTAGAACACAGCCAGCAAAAGCAGCGGTTCATAGACGATGAAGGTGTCTGCCCTGACACGGGACGAGACCGAATAGATCTCAACCACCGTGATTGTTGCGACAAGAGGCGTCGCTTTGAGTTGCAGGATCGTCTCGCCACCCAGTGTCGGTAAAACGTTGCGGATGGCCTGCGGTAGCCAGATCCGTCGGAACATGGTTAGGCGCGGCATGCCAAACGCATTGGCTGCCTCCAGCTGGCCTTTGTTGACGCCGGAAAACGCCCCACGCATGACTTCGCCCTCATACCCTGCATAGGACAGGGTCAGTGCCAGAACGGCATAGGGCCAGGCCTGGCGTAGGTAAGGCCAAAGCTCGCTGCTCCGGATCCAGGGGATCTGAGGAAACAGAGACCCCAGACCATAGTACAGCAACCAGATTTGCAGCAACAACGGCGTCCCACGGATGATGGTGCAAAAGACCTTGGCCGGGGCCGCCAGATACCAAGGGCCGATCGCCTGGGCGAGACCTAAAGGTATCGCCAGAAAAAACCCAAGCACCGTGGTCACGATCAGGATCCAGATCGTGCGCCAAAGCCCCTCGATTGCCAGCGGTGCGTAGGTTGGGATCCAGTCCCACCGCAGCGTATATGCGCACCACACCACGATTGCTGCGAAGATCAGCATGAGGACGATCCGGTGGGGTTTCATCAGGTCTCGCAAGTCGAACATCAGTTTTTCCCCCTGAGCGAAGGCTGACCACGACGTGCCCATTTTTCGATCCGGTTGAACGCAGCGCCCGAGAACAGTGTCACCATCATGTAAAGCGCACCTGCGGCAAGAAAAAATGTGAAATATGCCCGCGTACTGGCCGCCGCTTGCCGGGTTTCCAGCGTCAGTTCACTAAACCCAACGATTGCCAATAATGCGGTATCTTTGGTTGCGATGAGCCACAGATTGGCGAGACCGGGAACAGCAAAGGACATCATCGCGGGAATGGTAACCCTCCGCATCAGCATTAGCGACGGCATTCCAAAGGCGCGCGCCGCTTCGATCTGACCCTGCGGGATAGCCTGTATGGCACCGCGCAATACTTCGGTCGAATAGGCCCCCTGAACGATGCCAAGCACCCAGATACCTGCAAAAACGCCCGAGATTTCAACCCGCCCATAGCCAAAGGCCTGTGCTATTTTGTTCACGAGGTCAGTGCCGACATAATACAGGATCAGGATCAGAACCAGCTCTGGCACCGCTCGGATGACCGTCGTGTAAATGGCGAGGAGATCACGAATGACCACCCCGCCATAGAGTTTTCCATATGCTCCGAACAGCCCGATCACGAGCCCAAATCCGAACGCTCCGAAGGCGATCTGCAAAGAGTTCACAAGGCCGCGCAGGAGGTTGCCACCCCATCCGGGAGGAGAAAGCGACAAAAGCTCGGCGCTTTTGGCCAGACCCAGCAATTCAAGCAATGGTTCCAAGGTGCACCTTATTCGCTGTAGATGCTGGCCGAGAAATAACGCGAGGTGATCTCGGCGTGGGTGCCATCCGCCAGAATGGCCGCAATTCCGCCATTCAGGGCTTCACGTAGCGCGTCGTCGCCTTTGCGAACGCCGGCACCGACGCCACGACCAAGGATAGACACGTCATTTTCGACCGGCCCTTTGATCTCGCAACATGCCCCAGCGTCACTTGCAACAAAATCTGCCATCGCGATGCTGTCGGCCTGAATGGCGTCAACCCGCCCGGCAAACAGGTCCTGGTTGGCCTCATCCTGAGTTTGGTAGACCCGGATCTCGGACTCGGAGAAATGCTCTTGCGCATAGGCTTGGTGGATGGTCGATGCCTGAATGCCGACGATTTTTCCTGCAAGAGATGCCGGGGTCGGTTCAATATCCATGGATTTGTCCGCTACGATCACCGCCGGGGTGTTGTAGTAGGGATTGCTGAAGTCGATGGTTTTCATGCGCTCTTCAGTGATCGACATCGACGCCATGATCGCATCAATCTGCTGCCCGGTCAGAGAGGGAATGATCCCGTCCCACGCCACGGGCGTAATCACACAGTCAAGTTTGGCGGCAGCGCAAATGGCACCGATCACTTCGACTTCCCAGCCAACCCAGCTGCCCGAGGCATCAAGTGATGCGAACGGTGGATAAGGTTCTGCAGCAATGCCGATCTTGACCTCTTCGGCCGAAACCGCGCCGGTCCCCAAAATTGAAGCGGCCAGACCAGCCGCAAGCAGTTTCGTGAGTTTCATTAGATATTCTCCCTTGTTGAAGTCTTTGTTTTTTAGCTTTGTGGCCTTAGCCGACGGTCTTTAGGAATTGTTTTAGTCGGGCTGATTTGGGGTTGCCGAAAACCTCGGCTGGCGGGCCCTGTTCTTCGATGCGCCCCTCGAAAAGGTAAACAACGTGGTTGGCGACTTCGCGCGCGAACTTCATCTCGTGGGTTACCAAAAGCATGGTGCGCCCTTCGGCTGCGAGGTCGCGAATAACGGTCAGAACTTCACCTACCAGCTCAGGATCAAGGGCACTTGTCGGTTCATCAAACAGCATGACGCGGGGATCTACAGCAAGGGCGCGCGCGATCGCGGCGCGCTGCTGCTGGCCACCGGAAAGAAATGACGGAAACACGTCAGCCTTGTCACCCAACCCAACCCGGTCCAACAGCTCCTCGGCGCGTTTGATCGCTTGAGCGCGTGGGACTTTCAATACGTGAACCGGTACCTCGATTACATTTTCCAGCAAGGTGCGGTGGGTCCAGAGATTGAAGGCCTGAAAGACCATCCCCAATTGCGTCCGAATGCGTTCGATCTGCCGCCGGTCAGCGGGGGATCCGTCTGGTCGCATCTTAATCTCTTCACCACCGACAATGATCTGGCCAGCGCTGGGGGTTTCCAGAAAATTGACGCAGCGCAAGAAGGTGGATTTGCCCGATCCGCTTCCGCCGATGATTGCGACCACGTCGCCTTTGTGGGCCGTCAGCGATACGCCTTTCAGAACTTCGAGCGTGCCAAAAGATTTGCGAAGGTCAGTCACGCGAATGGCTTCTTCATCCGCGTTCTGGGTGTCAATTTCTTCGGCTCCCAACTCTGCCATTTTCACGATTTCCCTCACTTTTCAACTTGCATTAAGGCCCGCTCTCCGTTTTTATACAAGTGTATAATTTCGAATGTCGAGGAAAAAGTTTGTCCGATACTTCACCCAAATTCAGGCGCGAAACTGCGGAGCAGCGTAAAGATGACCTGATTCAGGCCACGCTTTCTCTGATCGCGGAGCACGGTGTTCGCGGGGCAACCGTGCGCGCAATCTCTAAGCGCGCAGATGTCACTCAGGGCTTAATTCGGCATTATTTCTCGACCAAAGAGGATTTGATTGCAGCGGCTTATGAGCACCATATGGGGTGCATGACCGAATTAACCTCCGCATCCACCGACTTTGCCAGCTTATCCCCAATCGAGCGTCTTAGTGCATTCGTTGCAGCATCACTTAGTCCGCCGGTTGTAGACCCCAGTTCTGTCGTTGTTTGGGCAAGTTTTCTGAACAAAGTTCGTGAAGATGAACGAATGCAGAAAATGCACGAGCAGACATATTACGAATTCCGTGACCGGCTTGAAGGCCTGATCAAGGCCACCTTGGAGGAGGCAGATATCCTTGTGTCGACAAAGGATCTGAGGCGTATGGCGATCGCCAGTAACGCAGTAATTGACGGTCTCTGGCTGGAAGGTGGTGCGCTGCCAACTGCATTCGAGCCTAACGAATTGCCGGAAATTGGCCTGGAATCAGTAGGCGCCATTATTGGGTTGAAGTTGAAAATCACAGCAGGTTCCTCATGAAAAACACGGAAATAACAAAACGCCTGTCCGGATTGGGAGGCGCCAAATGGGAAGTGTATCTGAAAGCAAAGGAGCTGGTTGACCAAGGTCGCGATATCATCGAGATGACGATTGGCGAACCGGACGTGCCAACCCCTGAAGTTCTAATCGACGCGGCCTCCAACGCCATGCGTCAGGGCCGCACAACCTATTCAAGCGGCAGGGGCGAGCCGGGTTTGCGTGCAGCGTTGTCCGAACGCTATTCGCGCAGCTCCAGTCGCGAGATCACCACCGATCAGGTGCTCTGCTTTCCCGGCACGCAGACGGCGCTCTTTACTGTGCTCTTGGGCGTGGCGGAAAACGGTGATGAGGTCCTTGTCGGGGATCCGATGTACGCAACCTATGAAGGGGTTATCCGCGCAACCGGGGCAGATGTGGTACCTGTTCCTTTAAAGCCCGAAAACGGTTTCCGCATCAGCGCACAGGATATTGCCGCACGGATCACCTCAAAAACAACAGCGATCTTGTTGACCACCCCTCACAACCCAACCGGGGCCATTCTGACGGCTGCCGATATCGAGGAAATTGGGAAATTGGCGCGGGAGCACGATCTTTGGATCATTTCCGACGAGGTGTACGAAGAGCTTATTTTCGAAGCCTCAAGCTTCACCTCTCCTCTGTCGCGGCCAGATCTTGCTGATCGAGTAATTGTGGTGTCCTCAATTTCTAAATCCCATGCCGCTCCCGGCTTTCGCAGCGGCTGGTGCATCGGTCCGGCGGCATTTACCAATGCGCTTTTGCCTCTGTCTGAAACCATGCTGTTCGGCAACCAGCCCTTCATTGCTGACATGACCGAAAAGGCTATTCGTGATGGATCGACGGTGGCAGAGGGAATGCGCGAGCGCTTTTCCGCCCGTGCGGCGCTGCTGCACCGGCGCCTGTCCCGTGAGACGTGTCTTGTTGTGCATCAGCCCGAGGCCGGCATGTTCGCAATGATCAACGTTGCCTCTACCGGGATGGACGGGAATTCCTATGCGTTGAGCCTGCTTGAACATGGCGGCGTGGCGGTTATGCCGGGTGTCTCGTTCGGCACTACAATTGGTGAATGGGTGCGCGTCGCGCTGACTGTGGATGACGGAAAGTTTGAAGTCGCCTGTGATCGCATCATCCAGCACGCAAACCAATTGCAGATGGAGAATGCATGAGCAGTATCGGTGAAGAGCTTGTTTTCCAACTCGCAAAGCGGGGTGTTGATACGGTTTTTGGCATTCCGGGGGTTCATACGGTTGAACTTTACCGTGGGCTCGCTGGATCAGGCATACGTCATGTTACCCCCCGGCATGAACAGGGGGCAGGCTTCATGGCGGATGGATATGCCCGTGTGTCAGGTCGCCCCGGCGTCGCGTTTGTCATCACCGGTCCTGGCCTGACCAACACATTGACGGCCATGGGGCAAGCCCGCGCCGATTCCGTGCCCATGCTGGTGGTGTCCGGCGTGAATACATTGCCCAGTCTTGGGAAAGGCATGGGGCACCTGCATGAGCTGCCTGACCAGCAGGCCCTGGCCAGTCTGGTTGCGCTAAGTTCAGAACGGATCGAAACCGGGGGCGACCTTCTGCCCGCCATCGAAGCGGCATTTCAGGCCTGTTCGGCCGAGCGTCCGGGCCCTGCTCATATCGAAATTCCATTGGATGTGGCTGGCGATGCGTTTGATGCTCAGACCGACATACAAATGGATCGGGAAGGGATCGCTCCTGATGAACACAAGATTGCGCGCGCTGTCGAGATGCTGCAATCGGCCAAGCGACCCGTCATCCTTGCGGGCGGTGGCATCCGCAAATCACCGGATCTGGTACGAGAGCTGGCCGAGAAACTGGGCGCGCCTGTGGTGCAGACCGTCAATGCGCGGGGGCTGCTTCATAGCCACCCCCTCGGCATTCCGGCAAGCCCCAGCCTTCAAGCGGTCCGTGACCTGATCGGATCGGCGGATGTGGTGCTGGCGGCGGGAACCGAGCTGGGTCCCACCGATTATGATATGTATGCAACCGGCACCATGCCGCACATGCGCAATCTCATCCGCGTCGATATCAGCGAGGAGCAACTAGCGCGCCATCCGAGCGCGCTGGCCATCCATGGTGATGCGGCCGATGTGCTGACAGGCCTGAATGCGGCAATTCAAACGAGCCTGAACGACGGTACTGGCGCCCAACGCGCGGATCAAAGCCGCCAACGGGCCTTCGATGAAATTGGCCCGGAGATGCAGCAGCTCACGCTTTTGCTAAATGCGATGCGCGACGTCGTCCCAGAGGCGATCGTCGTTGGAGATTCCGCTCAGCCCATTTACGCCGGAAACCTCTACTATGATCACGACCGCCCCGGGGGCTGGTTCAATGCCGCAACAGGGTTTGGCGCTTTGGGTTATGGCATTCCCGCAGCCATCGGGGCTGCCTTGGCCGCAGATGATGCGCCTGTGATCTGCATCACAGGGGATGGTGGGGCCCAGTTCAGCCTTCCCGAGCTGATGGCCGCAAAAGATGAAGGTCTCCCGATTATTTTCATTGTCTGGAACAATCATGGCTATCAAGAGATCGAAACATCAATGCAAGCGGTGAGTGTGACCGTTGTGGGATGTGACCCCACGCCGCCGGATTTCAAAGCAGTTGCAGCGTCCTGCGCAATCCCCTTTTGTGTATGCCCCCCGGAAACGGAAGCTTTTGTGTCTGCCCTGAAAACCGCCACAGAAACGCCCGGTCCGGTGATGATCGAAATCCGGGCTCCCAAATTTACCGCCACCAATTGACAGGGCTTCGAAGAATGACCAACACCACTTTCGAATTTTCCCGCGCCATTACGCGCCGTCCCGCCGCCAGTATCGTGGATGGATTGCGCGCCGAACACATCGGCACACCGGATTTGGCACAGATGCTTGCCGACCATGCCCACTATGTTGCGACCTTGAAACGGACCGGTGCCGAGGTGATAGAACTCCCACCACTGGACGACTACCCGGATGGGGTGTTTGTTGAGGACACCGCGCTTTGCCTGCCGCAAGGCGCCATCCTTATGCGCCCGGGGGCGCCCTCTCGAATGGGGGAAGTGGACGAGATGGAAACCGCCCTGCGTCAGGTCTATGGGGATGTTCGCCGGATCGAGGGACCGGGCCACATCGAAGGGGGGGATATACTGGTCACTGATCGCGAAATCCTCGTCGGGCGCTCTGCCCGCACCGATGCGGCAGGCGTCGCGGAGTTGTTAAGTATCATTTCCGACTGGGGCCACAGCCTACGGGAGGTCTTCACACCCCCCGGTGTCCTGCATTTCAAAACCGATTGCTCGCTTTTGGACGGGGAAACAATTCTCTCTACCAAACGGCTTGAGGCATCAGGCTGTTTCGAAGGATACCGTGTCATCAATACCGCAGAAGGGGAAGAGGCGGCGGCAAACACTATCCGCTTCAATGAGCTGGTGCTAATGCCAGCCGGATTTCCTCGTACGGCTGAAACACTCGATAAGGCCGGCTTCGAGGTGGTCGAGATCAACAATTCCGAATGTGCCAAGCTGGATGGTGGTATGTCATGCCTTTCGCTGCGCTTTTGATTTTCCTCACCAATTGGGCATCGGCAATTCCCCAAGAGCGGTTTTGCTACAATGCTTGCCGAAGCAGCGGCCCGATATCCGTCACATCCCGGTTCCCAACGAAGGCATTTTGAAGGAAATGGAGTTGCTCAATTGCTCACTCACATCCAGAAGTGTTTGGGTCATAATGCCAATGGTTCCCTCGAACTCCCCTGTTCCTTCTGTAACAACTCTCTGAGTGCTCTCCAATGGTTGGGTGCTCTCAGGCCCAAAGGTGATCAGTGAATCTCCGTTCTCAAACTTAAAAACTTGTTGGCTGTTGATCCGCATTGTGGTTGCGGCTTTACCACTCACGCTTACGTACCAGCCGACACTGGACCAGGTGCCGATGACCTGGCTTGGAAAAGCCGGATCACCGACCTCTGTGACACCTTTCACACCCTCCACAAGCGTACCGGATGGGTAGATGTAGCCGTGGCTCACAAACGGGTGGATATAGATTGAATCACCGTTCACTTCGATGTCTGATGCGGTAAGAAACGTAAATGCGCTCGGGCTTTCGGCGACTTCAAACGTGTGCCAAGGGTTGGCCAGAACGGGAGGCGAAAGTGCCATGATAACGGCGGTGACAGGGGGGATGGATTTCAAGAACATGATCTTTCCTTTCAGTGATAAACGGGCCGATTTACTGGTCCAGTTGAACCTTGCCGGAGGCAATCCTATGGCAAACCTGATGTGGCGGAGCATCGTCATGCGCTCTAGCTTTGGCTTCCAGAAGGCTTGATAGGTGTTGTCGTTTCCCGCCTCACGTACGCTTTCTTGACGAACGCCTCTTGATCTTCTCGGGTCTGCTCATTTACCCGAGCAACTTTAGATATGGTGTCGGACACGGGCGATGGTTGGAACGGCGGCTGTCGAGAGGCCGACAAGGAGCCCGATCCAGACACCAACCGCTCCCATGCCGAACGGCATCGACAGGATCAGGCCGATCGGCACTCCGACGGCCCAGTTGCCCAGGAGCGCGAAATACATCGGCACTTTCGTGTCATTGCATCCCCGCAGCAGGCCAGAGGCGGCACAGCCCATCGGCTCGATGATTTCAGTTGCGGCAAGCACAATCAAAAGCCAGAAGGCTATCTCGGTGGCTTCTGGTGAAAGCCCAACCGCGGGCAGGGCAGACTGGCTTGCGAGAGCTGCCAGGATCAGGGGTGCCGGAAGAAAAATCCCGCTGCCAAGGGCGACGAAGCCGGAGGCGCGGACGGTTTCTTTCTTCAGCATTTTCCCGCCCTCGGCAAAACTGCGAGCCATGCGCACGGTGCTGGCTTGAGAAAGACCGGCAATCAAGGCGTATGCCACGCCTGCAATGCGCAGCGTAAGCGCATGTGCCGCGGTTGCTTCTGGTCCGAAACCCGCAATGAAAAGGGTCGACCCCATATAAACGCCCAACTCGGCCAGCGTCATGATGCTGATCGGCAAACCAATACGGATGGTTTCACGGACGACGGCCCAGTCGATGCTCAATGCCAGCCCCCGGTCACCATGGGCATGGGCCATTATCGCAAGCATCGACACCATGAAGCAGGCGGTTACGATTGAGGCAATCCCCGCACCCGTTACGCCCAAACCGGACCAACCGAGAAAACCGTACATGAACAAGTAGTTGAGACCTGCATTCACCGGGACGCTTGTCAGGGTCACACGCAGGATGGCGCCGGGTTTCTCAACCGCCGTCAACCTCATACGCAAAAAGCACAGCATGCACATTGGAATCAGCGTGATCGCCATGGCGCGCATATATCCAGCCCCGGTTTCCAGGATCGAAGTGTCGATACCGATGAAGGACAGGTAGACCGGTGCGAACCAGATCACTGGAAACACCGCGAAAGCCGGTATCAGGGATACCACCCAGCCCACTGTTCGAAGTTTTCGCAGATCGCTTTCCCGACCGCCCGCACTCGCTGCGGCATAGGCGGGTGCAATCCCGGCAATGAGACCGGTTAGGAGGTAGAAGGCAATGGAATAGAAATCTGCCCCTACCGCAATCGCCGCCAGAGCCTTGGTTCCGAACCCCATTGCCATGACCGTGTCGGTGATGCTCATGGCCATATTGGCGAGACAAACTCCGGCGATTGGCAGCGACAGGCTGAGAATTGACGGGATTTGTGAATTGCGCAGCGTCGCCGTGATGCGCTGAGACATGCCGGGACGGGAAAATGGGACAAGGTCAAGGAGTGACATTGGTCTGGTTCCTTTGTTTCAGCCTGTGAGGTGCGGCACCTTCATCGGCCACAGGGGAAAGCGAAACGACTGGGGGGACTCGTCAAAATCCCACCCCCAAGACGTCAGGTTCTGTGCTCGTTGGTGTGGGAGGGAGTGTTGTGATGAGCCACACATCGGATATGCCTGTCATCCGTGCCGCAGCATCCGCCCAAGACGCGGATATTCGGTAGTTGGTTGGTGAGGTCTTGGTGCAACCTGCCGAATTCATCCGGATCACCAGCGTCAAGCGTTTCGGCATTGTCGAGTTCCGCGTGGCTCAGGCGCGACGCATTCGAGCGCAACCCACCAAGGCGGAGCCGCCAAGCATCACCCCCTGCGACTTTATCGCTGTAATGGTCTGGATGGGCGCAGTTGATCATGAAGTAAAGAATGCTTCCTCCGGTCGCGTCATCGACCTCGGTAATGGCGTCTTTCAGTGCCAGTCCAGATGGCAGGCAGCCGTCGGTTTCGACCGTGAATGAGATCACGACGGGAACGTCGCGGGATATCGCCGCACGAGCGATGCCGACCGCTTCGGCGGCATTGGTCATGGTGACGGCGGTCACCAAATCGACCCCACCGTCGGCCAAAGCCAAAATCTGCGGAGCGTGGAAGGCCTCGGCTTCGTCGCGGGACATTGCCTCTTCAGAAATATAGCCGTCACCACGCGGGCCGATTACGCCGTTGACCAGGATCGGTGTCGTTTTGGTTTCCCATTTGTTTCGCAAAAAATGAGTAAATTCAACGCTTTCACGATTTACCCGGGCAAGATCATCGGATCCATATCCCAATTCTGCTCCCCATTCGGGGCTCGCCCGCCAGGTCGGGGCATCCAGAACAAAACCAGTTCGAGATTTCAGGGCCAGCTTCACAAAGCTTTCATAATAGCGTTCCAGATGGCCACGTCCTTCGTGCGTGTCGATCAGCGGGAATGCCGCAAAGCAGGGCAGGTCCAGCTCATAGTGAAAGATAAGTGTTGTCTCGAGCCCACCATCAGTCAGATAGGGTTTGGCCGCAGCGAGAAAATCGTTGATCCGCGTGGTCGGGGTTTGCATCTGTTTTTCCTCCAAATCGATATGGAGATTGTGCAAAACCATCCGATTTCTGGATAGAAACAGCATGGTACAGGAAGTGGTAATCCTATTATGTCCCGCTTTTACAGGGGCTTGCGAAATGTGGTGCAACGACTGTGCTCCAGCCCCTCGGGGAAAACTGTACTTCTGGTACAGTTTTTCCTACGCTTCCTTATGGCCAAGCCGGGGGAGACACGACAAAAGATCCTGAACATCGCGCAGGACGCAGTTCTGTCGAAAGGATTTGCTGCAACCTCCATCGACGAGATCGTTGCCGCCGCAGAGGTGACGCGTAGTGGTTTTTTCTATTACTTTAAGGACAAGAATGCGCTGGCCCGTGCTTTGCTTGAACGTTACGTCGAATCCGAAGATGCGCTTTTCGACGAGCTTTTTGATCGATCGCGCGAGCTGCATGAAGATCCACTTCACGCCATGCTGATCGGGCTGAAACTGCTTTCGGAAATGATGGGGGACCTACCCTCGGCCCATCCCGGATGCCTTGTGGCCACGACCTGTTATCAAGACCAGCTTTTCGATGGTCAGGTCCGTGAAGTTGTTCACGAATCTTTTTCTTCTTGGCGCAAACGCTTTGCAGGTTATTTTCGCGAGATAGGTGATCTCTATCCTCCCAGAGAAACAGTTGATTACGATGAACTCGGGGATATGGTTAACTGCGTTGTCGAGGGGGGGCTGATATTGTCGCGTGCCTATGATGATCCGTCCGTCCTGGCCGGACAGATCATGCACCTACGCCGTTACGTAAAGTTTTTGTTTGCGCCGGTTCAACATTAGGTAGTTCCTGTCGCGACGAAGAGTGACCCACTTCCGGCACGCCGCATGAAGGAATATAAAGAACATTGCATCCCCTTTTTCCTCATCCCAATTCATTTATTCCGTGATTGGTGCAAAAAACAGAATCAACCCATCCTTTGACATGGCTTCACTGCTGGGAACACGTGGCAAGTCCGCACAATCAATCTGGGCCAGAAAGTGGAGTGGTGTACGAGAGCTGGTCTGTGTGGACCATGCCACACTTTTGGGCAACAGCGGCGCCCCCCAAACCAAGATCGGCCCGGGACGGAGGACCCTATCGGCGATGCCCGACGAAGATAGATCGCGTCGAGCGTTTCGCTCTCAACTTCGGCAAGGAGTTCCTCGTTTGAAAGTTCAGCTTGTTTCGCTGGTACGACGGAAGCTGTGGTCTGCGTTGCAGGTGCGGTTGTCCGGCTGGTCGGAGGCTCCTTTCTGACAACATCCCACAAATTCGGATCCGGCGCTGGATACTCATCAAACATGTCTTTTAAATTACGCAACCGTTTAACTTGGCTTGGGTCGGTAAAGGGCAATCCTTCGAAACTCAAATTCCCAAAGGCCAGTTCCGGCGATAACACTAGTTTCCGCTGCGATTTCAGCGTAAGATCCGCGATAACATCTCCAAGCCCGCCTTCAACATCTCCAAGCCCGCCTTCAACAAAGACAATCCGCTTGCTTGCCGCGCCTTGCGAATTGCATCGACCATTCCTGCCAGACGCGGATCGGATTGTATGCGCTTGTTCGCAAACGAAGATGTATAGACAATTGCAATTCTGCGTCGCTGCACCTTGCTTGCAACCAGCGGGGCAAGCAGATGGCGCAAGGTTCTGACCAATCGACGCAATGGTCCGATATCCCGCTCATCCGGCTCTGCCTAGATCACTGCCCCATAAATATCTTACGCTCTTTCCCGATCAGACCTGCCGTCTCTGCCAGGCATTTCCCCAAATCGGTCGCAGTTAAAGATAATTGAAAGAGTGATGGAAATCGCTGATCAATCGTAAAGGCATCGCGCATCAAATCCGTCAACTGTTCTTTTTGTTCTGGCAGAGCAATTGCAGGGGCAATTTCATAGGCAGAAAGAAGTCCGCAGCCGAATTTTGCCATGCGCCGTTGTACGAATGGCCCCATCCCACAACTTATTTTCCACCGCAAACGGGCCAGCAGTCGCAGTTTTTTCGGATCAAAGCTTTGATAAATTGCTTGCCAGAACAACAGTCAAATCAGGACGGGTGTCAGTAGGAATAGTAATAGAATGATGCCGAAAATAATCCCAAATAATAGGCCTTCTCGGAACCAGAGAAGGGCAATAAAAACAGCAACAAATTGCAGCTATAGATCAGCAATCATATAGGAATTATCAATCTTAAGAAGAGTTTCTTTTTTCCGGAAAATTTTGGCAATCTTGTGGCTAATGGAGTCTTTTAAGACCTGCCTAATGCCCGCATTTGGCTTCGCCTCAGTATTTCGTGGTTCGCATAGTGCTGTGAGTTGGCTGAGGATATTGATAATCTCAGCGTATTGTCACTCTCTACCACCTATTTGCATGCAGTCTCGGGTCACTTTTGCCGCTGCAAATTCGGTTTGAGCTTTAGCTGGACGCAGATTTGAAATCCGATGGTGTCATCCCGAACTTTGATTTGAACAAGCGTGAGAATTGAGCTTGATCCGAGAAACCAAATCGATAGGCAACTTCGGCAATAGCTAATCCCGGTGCGGCTGCCAGTCGGTCCTTGGCCGCAATTAGACGCTGATCGCGGATCTGCTGGCTGACTGTACCGTTCACATCCTTGAAAAGGTCGTGCAGATAGCGTTTTGAGATGCCACAGCATTCGGCGATCAAATCAGGTGATAGATCCGGATTTTTCAAATTTGCGCGGATAAATTTCTCAACCCTTGCAATATGTGCAGTACGAACCGTGGAAAGCGTACTGGTGCTGGCGTCGGTGGTTTCATCCAGAACCAGACCTAACAGTTCCAGAAGCTGACGGCCGATGGTTTCTGCGGCTGACGCTCCGAGATCTGCAGACTGCGACTGCGCCTGATTGACCATTGTCGAAAACAGGCTTGCCGTGCCGGAGGTGGCGTCAAAAACACGGGCGCAGAAACGGTCCGGCTGGCGAACTCGTTCCGCAAGAGCTTTGCGCCCTACCTTTAACACAAACAGATCATTGGGGTTTTCATACATGAACCTGTAAGGCTCGTCACCGCGTTCAATAATGAAACCGCCAGGGTCACAGCGTACGTCACAGCCCAGTTGACGGAACTCTACCGACGTCGCCCGAGGCAGGGTAATTAAGTACTCTTCTTCCCGGGCCTCTCGGATATGGGCGCGCCTTCGTTCGAAATTCACCGGGTCTGATGTCAGGCGTGACAGGCCGACGTGACCCAGTGACTGACAGCTGAGTTGCCCATTGAAATGGATCGGATCGCGGAATTGCAATTCCAGCGGAAAATAGGCCTTAGCGATCATGGCGTTCCAGCGGCTGGAACGGTGTTGCGGCGCAGTCGTGGCCGTCGAGAATGTGAACCCGGCGGTCATGTGATGGTCCTCCCTCGCAAGAGATTAACCTGATCAGCCCACAAAACAAAGGGAATCTGAGCCATTGCGCTACGGTGCAAATGTTTCTGCACAGATTAACAAATTCTCCTGCACAGACCGTCAAATCCTTCTGCGCGCATCGTCAAGACCGTCGTAAATCTGTGAAGCAAGCTGGTTTCCAAGATCGACGTGCAGGAGGAGCGCGCCTGATCGGGAGGAAATAAAGCCCCGGTGGGCGGCCCCTTTGTACCCAAGCAAAGGACCGGATTATGACAGACAGACAGGTAGATCCCATTACACTATCCGTGGTGCGAGGAGTGCTGGAAACCACCCAGCGAGAGATGACAATGGCCTTGGAGAAAACCGCGCGCAGCTCGGTGTTCAACCTCGCGCATGACTACTCAACGGCATTGTTTAACCACACACCTGAAATGATCCTGCAGGGGCAGGACATTCCAATTCACCTAGGGTCGCTTATTCCTGCCATGAAAGCCGTGGATGGATTTTTTGAAGGCGATATTAATGAAGGTGACCTGATCCTGCACAACGATCCGGATTATGCGGGCAGCCACATTATCGATACCTGCATGTATTACCCGGTGTTTTATGAAGGCGAGCTGGTGTTCTGGACGGTCTGCAAGGGCCACCTGACCGATATCGGCGGCCCGGTTCCCGCCGGCTACAATCCCGAAGCCAAGGAGATTTTTGCTGAAGGTCTGCGCATCCCGCCGATCAAGATCTGGGACAAGGGTGTGCCGCGTCATGACATTATGAACATGCTGCTCACCAATATGCGCGCACGTCGGGATCAGGAAGGGGATTTCAACGCCCTGATCGGTGCATGCCAAGTGGGTGCGCGCAACCTGATCGCGCTGATGGACAAATACGGCAAGGACACAGTGCAGACCTGCATCGAAGAACTGCTGACCATGGCCAACAAGCACATGAACAGCCTGATTGCGCAGGTTCCGGACGGTACCTATTCGGGCACGGCCGTGCTTGAGGATGCCGGTCACGGCTTTGGTGATTTCGACATCAGCGCCACCGTCACCATCAAGGGCGATAGCTGTCATATCGAAATCGCCAGCCCTCCGCAGATCCCTTATTTTATCAACTCTTACGAGGGGAACAGCTATTCCGGCGTCTATCTGGGCCTGATGATGTTTGCCCAGCTGCCACCGCCCTATAACGAAGGGCTTTACCGCAATGTGACGGTGGACATGGGGCCGAAGGGGACGCTGTGCAACGCCAAACCGCCTGCACCGCATATGAACTGCACCACCACGCCGATGGAAACCCTGACAGATGCGGTGCGTTTGGCCTTTGAACAGGCGGCTCCTGACAAGGTTTCCGCCAGCTGGGGCCATGCCAATGGCTGCAACATCGCGGGCTGGGACAGCCGACATGACGAAGAATACGTCACCATGGTGCTGGCTTCGATCATCTCGGGGGCAGGGGCTACAGCTTCTCAGGACGGCTGGCACGCTTGTGGTCCGGAATGCTGCTTCGGGGCGTTGACCTCCGGTGATATCGAAATGCTCGAACATTCCTACCCGATCATCATCCACGAATACGGCCTGATGGAGGACAGCGGTGGTGCGGGCAAGTTCCGCGGAGGTTCCGGCACTCGCTGGGCGGTGGAGCCGCTCGATACCGACATGACCCTGGTCACCTTCGGCGAAGGTCGCCGTATCCCGGCAATGGGAGCCGCAGGAGCGAAATCCGAAATGGTTCACAAAAAGGTTGGCCGTCTGGAAATCACCCGCGACGGCGAAACCCAGATCATCACCGACAACGTGATTGAAACCATCAAACCCGGCGAGATTGCCGCCAATCTCAACCCCGGTGGCGGAGGCTTTGGCAATCCGTTTGAGCGTGACCCGCTGCAAGTGGTTGAAGACGTGCGCAATGGGCTGGTCTCGATCGAAGGGGCGCGTCTCGATTATGGCGTGATCATCTCGGACGCCAACTCTCTCACCATTGACGAAGCCGCCACGGCTGCCGCCCGCGCGGCCGCCTGATCCCCCTGATTTGAAAGGAAATACCATGCGTACCCAATATCGTCTGGGCATTGATGCCGGCGGCACATTTACCGACTTCATCCTTGCCGACAAAGAAGGCAGCACGCAGATCTTCAAGGTGCTCTCGACCCCAACCGAACCGACCAAAGCCATCAAGAATGGCCTTGCTCTGATCACCGAGGAAACCGGGCTGACGGCACAGGAAATCGTTTCGAACTCGGATCTCTGCATCAACGGCACCACCGTGGGTCTCAATGCGCTGATCACCCATACCGGGGCCAAAACCGGGCTGATAGCCACCAAAGGGCACGAAGATTCGATTGAGATCCGCCTGGGCCACAAGGAAGACGGCTATCGCTATGATCCTGACTATCCGCCCGCGACCATGCTGGTGCCGCGTCACTTGCGCAAAGGGGTGAGCGAACGAGTGATCTCGGATGGCACGGTCAAGACGCCGATCAACGAAGAGCATGTGCGCGAAGCTTGTCGCTATTTCATTGCCGAAGGTGTGGAATCGGTGGCGGTCAGCTTTGTCTGGTCCGTGCTGCATCCCGAACACGAACTGCGCGCCGCCGAGATTGTGCGGGAAATGATGCCGGATGTACGTCTGACCATCGGCTCGCAGCTTTACCCGCAGGTGCGGGAATACACCCGCACTTCAACTGCGATCGTAAATGCCTATCTGGCACCGATCCTGCAACGCTATGTGGAAGCGATCGACGCCTATTTCCGTGAACTGGGCTCGCAGCATCCAGTGCGCTACTTCCAATCCAATGGCGGTCTGGCGCTGGGCAAGGTGGTCAGCGATCAGTCGGTTTATGCGATCAATTCCGGACCGGCGTCTGCACCGCAGGCGGCCTTGGATGTGGCCGAGCCCTGGGGCGACAAGAACATCATCACCTGTGATATGGGCGGCACGTCTTTTGACATTACTCTGACCAAGGACGGGCAGGCCAATGTAAACAAGAATATCGACTTTCTGCGCTACCGCATCGGGATCCCGATGATCCAGGTGGAAACGCTGGGTGCAGGCGGTGGCTCGATCGGTTGGATCGACAGCATGGGCCTGATGCAGATGGGTCCGCAATCGGCGGGATCAGAACCGGGTCCAGCCTGTTACGGGCAGGGTGGCGAGAACCCGACCACCACCGATGCCAATCTGACTCTTGGATATCTCAATGCAGACGGTCTGGTCGGTGGGCGCCTGCCTCTGGATGTTGAAAAGGCGCGTGGAGCGATCCAGTCCAAGCTGGCCGATCCGCTGGGCATTTCGGTTGAGAAAGCCGCCTATGGCATGTTCACCATCGTCAACAACAACATGGTCAACGCGATCCGCCGGGTGTCGGTTGAACGCGGCTATGACCCTCGTGACTTCGTACTGATGGGGGCAGGTGGCGCCACCGGGGCACATATCACCGCGCTGGCCCGCGAGATGGGGATCTCCAAGGTGCTGATCTCGAAACTCGCCTCAGGGCTCTGCGCCTATGGGCAGATCATTTCCGACGTAAAATACAACTACATGGCCCCAGCGCCAATCCGTCTGGAAGGGGCCGAAGCGGCTGAAAAGCTCGACGGTTTGTTCAAGTCGCTCGAAGAGCGTGGACAGGAAGATCTGGCCGGGGATGGGTTCTCGGAGGATCGGATCTCAATCCGACGGTCGCTTGATATGCGCTATGTGGGGCAGGTGCATGAATGCACGGTCGAGATCGACCCGTTCGACGTGACAGAAGCCACGCTTGAGGACATCAAGGCCGCTTTCCACGCACGTCACAAAGAGCTTTACACCTATGACGAACCGAATAGCGCAGTCGAGGTGGTGAATGTCGAAAGCACCATCGCAGGCCATGTGGACAAGCCCAAGCGGATGACCATTGCTGCCGGTACGGGCGCGCATGAGACCCTGAAAGGTACTCGCCCGATGGTGTTCAACGCGGATGGTGTCGCTCAGGATACGCCGGTTTATGACGGTGCTGCGATGGGGGCAGGGGATACCCTGCACGGGCCTGCCGTGATCGAAGAAGTCACCACCACAATCGTGGTTGAACCGGGCTGGACCGTGAACCTGCATGACAGCGGCGTCTATGTGCTGACCGCCGATGCTACGGCCGAAGATCGCGCCGTCGACCAGCTCAAAGAACTGGCCGAGGTCTGAACGATGAGGCGATCGCGCGATAAGGCTCCCTCCCTGACGGCGTCGGGGGTGAATGTGGCATTCGGTGGGTTCAAGGCCCTGACCGACGTGACCATGACAATCACCCCCGGTGCCGTCCACGGGCTGATCGGGCCAAACGGGGCGGGCAAGACCACGCTGGTCAATACGTTGACCGGGTTTCAAACCCCAACGACAGGTCAGGTCGGCCTCGCAGGGCGGGATGTGGGCGCACTTGCTCCACATGAGTTGCGCCGTGCTGGCGTGGCTCGGACCTTCCAAGCGGGTCGCCTCTTCACCGGGTTGGATGTGCTCGACAATCTGGCGGTAACCGGAGTTGGGTTGGGACATTCCCGCTCGGCTTCGGAAGCCGAAGCCATGAAACTTCTCGGCTGGATGGGCATCGCCCATCTGGCCGAGCAACCGGCAGCGGGATTGCCCTACACGGATGAACGCCGTGTCGGTATTGCCCGCGCACTTATGTTCTCGCCCGAGTTCCTGCTGCTGGATGAACCAGCCGCTGGGATGTCCGAAGCCGAAGCCTCTGATCTGGCAGACCTGATCCGCCTAGTGGCGGATGAGCTGGGCACCGGGATTTTGCTCATTGAACATAATGTCGGTTTGGTCCTGTCGGTCTCACACCATGTCTATGTGCTCGATGCCGGTCAGATCATCGAAGAGGGCGACGTGGACGTCATCCTTGCCAGCCAGGCTGTGCGCGACGCCTATCTGGGTGCAGATCAGGAGGCCGCGTGATGTCCAAGCTTGGTGTTTTTGACGTGTCTGTGCGCTATGGCAAAGTGCCCGCGCTGACTGATGTGACCCTGCATCTTGAGGAAGGCGAACGCGTTTTCATCTCTGGGCCAAACGGGGCGGGTAAATCCTCGCTTCTCGGTGCGATCAGCGGCGCGGTGGCAACCAGCCATGGTCGGATCGAGATGGATGGCGACCTTCTGACCGGTCGCTCGCCCGAGGCCATCGCCCGACTGGGTCTGTCGATGGTCCCTGAAGGGCGCGAGATTTTCGGCAGCCTCTCTGTGGATGAGAACCTGCGGGTCGGCACTGGCCTGCGCCGGGATCGCAATGCGGTCGAGGGTGATATCGCAGAGATTTATGACGCCTTTCCGATCCTCGGGGAACGTCGCAATGCCAGCGCAGGGGCGTTGTCGGGTGGACAGCAGCAGATGCTGGCCATTGGCCGTGCGCTGATGACCAATCCGAAACTGATGATGGTGGACGAACCCTCACTTGGGCTGGCCCCCAAGATCGTGGATCAGGTCTATGACACGCTGGTTCAGCTACAGGAGGATCGCGGCCTGACGTTGCTCATTGTCGAGCAAAGCTCGACCCGCGCCGCCCGCGTTGGTGGTCGCATGATCCTTCTGCGCAGCGGTTCGGTTGTGGGCGATGGCAATGCTGCTGATTTCGCCGAGACCGATCTGCTCAGCGAAGCCTATTTCGGAAAATCAAACCAGGAGGTGGCCCAATGAGTTCAGCCGTTCAACTCTTTTTTGATGCCGCATCGCTTGGGGGCATATATGCCATGGCTGCGCTTGGCATCGCGCTCATCTTCGGTGTGATGAACTTGGTGAACTTTGCCCATGGCGAATACATCGCCTTTTGCGTATTCGCCCTGATCGTGCCATCGACCGAGGCAGTGGCCGTTATGTTCCTTGGCAAGGCACCGGCCATACTGCTGATCCCAATACTGCTTGCAATCGGTGGAGCAGCGGCGGTTGCAAGCGAGTATGTCGTGTTCCGGCACATGCGTAAGGCAACACCGGTGGCGATGATGATCTCATCCTTTGCGCTGGGCTTTATCATCCAGAATGCCCTTTTGGCTGTTTACGGCGGGCGCCCTAAGGCGATCAGCCTCTGGCCAGACCTGAACACACCTATCGCTCTGGCAGGGGCACAATTGCCGCTGTTGCAGCTCATCGTGATCCTGACCACGCTTGTGGTGGTCTGCGCACTCGCGCTTTTGCTGAAAAAAACCCGGCTGGGGCTGGAAATGCGCGCCGCTGCAGAAAACTTCACCATGGCGCGTCTTTTGGGTGTGCGGGCCAATGTGGTGATCACCGGGGCGTTTGCGCTTTCCGGTGCTCTTGCCGCCGCTGTGGCATTGATCATGGCGACGCAGACTGGTGTGGCCGATGTGCGTATGGGCGGGCAGATCATGCTGGTGGCCTTCATTGCAACCGTGATTGGCGGGCTGGGATCTTTACCCGGAGCCGTAGCCGCAGGGTTCCTGATCGGGGCCGCTTCGATCTTGTTGCAGGGGTTCCTGCCGCTTGAGGTCCGTCCCTTCCGCGACGCTTTTCTCTACACGCTGGTGATCATCTGCCTGTTGGCCCGTCCGCAGGGGCTTTTCGTGCCCAGCTCTGCCAAACCGAGGATCTGACCCATGATGGGAAAACATGCACAAAACAAGGCTTTGGCCTATTCCACCCCATTGGTGTTGATCGCGATACTGGCTCTTTTTGCCGGGCTCGTCACGCTGACCGGAGATAAGGCCCTAGCCAGGATGGCGGCCGAAACACTGATCCGCGTTGTGCTGGTGGTCGGGCTTTGGATCTTTGTAGGTAATTCCGGGATCGTCAGCTTCGGCCATGCGGGCTATATGGCGATCGGAGCCTATTGTTCTGCCTGGCTGACCCTGAAGCCGCAGATGAAATCGCTGTTTTTGCCCGATCTGCCGCCATGGCTCGCGCAGGCTGAATGGCCGGTTCTGCCCGCTGCCATCGCATCAGGACTGCTGGCGGCCCTGATCGCCTTGATCTCTGGCGCGGCAATTCTTCGCCTGTCGGGAATTGCGGCGTCGATTGCCACCTTCGCTTTCCTCGCCATCGTCAACACGGTTTATTCCAACTGGGAAGGGGTAACCGGGGCGACATCGTCTGTGGTCGGGCTTGCCCGTTATGTAGATCAGTGGGTGGCACTGGGCTGGGCCGCTGCGGCCATTCTGGCGGCAAATCTTTACGCCAATTCTGCCAGCGGACTTGCTCTTCGGGCCACCCGTGAGGATGAGGTTGCCGCCTCTGCGTCCGGCATCAACATGTACCGCCATCGTCTTCTGTCGCTGGTGATCAGCGGGTTTTTCACCGGTGTGTCCGGCGCGCTGCTGGGTCATTCGATTGGCGTTCTGAACCCTGACAGCTTTTATCTGGGCATCACCTTCATTTCACTGGCCATGCTCGTGGTCGGCGGTATCGGCAGCCTGTCTGGCGCCGTGGTCGGCGTGCTTGGCTTGTCGCTCTTGATCGAAACGCTGGTGCGGCTGGAACACGGGGTGAGCATCGGTGCGACAAGCGTCACCCTGCCAAGCGGAGCACAAGAAATCCTGATCGGCATCGTGATGATCCTTGTCCTGATATTGCGCCCTTCCGGGCTGATGGCTGGCAAGGATCTGCAACTGCCCCGTTTGGGGAAAACACTTCAACAAAAACAAACCACTACCAACTAGGAGGCCTTTCAATGAAACACTCAATACTTGCGTCTACACTGATGCTGACGCTGGCGACACCAGCCTTGGCTGATGACATCACCGTGGGCTTTGCCATTGCCAAATCTGGCTGGATGGAAGCCTATGACAGCCCAGCTGCCACTGCTGCCAAGATCCGTATCGACGAGATCAATGCGGGTGGCGGCCTTTTGGGGCAGAAGGTCAAATGGGTCGAGGTTGATACCAAAACCGATCGCGCCCAATCGGCTAAAGCCGGGCTTCAGGTGTTGGATGAAGGCGCTGACATGATGGTGGTCAGCTGCGACTATGATTTCGGTGCACCAGCAGCTCTGGCGGCAGAATCCGCGGGCAAGAACTCGTTTTTCCTTTGTGCTGAAGACGTGAAAGCCGGGATCCAGGGCGTAGGTCCGAACAGCTTCTCGGGATCGGTTCTCGCGGCGGTACAGGGTGCTACCATGGCGGAATGGTCACAGGCAGCTCGTGAAGCCAAAACCGGCTATGTGTTGCTCGACACCACCATCGAATACAACAAGGGGATCTGCACCGGATTTGACTGGATGTTCCCAAAAGCAGGCGGTGAGATCATCGGACGTGACACGTTCAAGAACAATGATGCCTCGATTGCCAGCCAGATCAGCCGGATCAAGGCGCTGCCGCAAGAGCCTGACGTGATCATGCTGTGCTCCTATATTCCCGGTGCCGCCGCTGCCGTGCGCCAGTTGCGCGCCGCGGGGATCACTTCCCTTATCCTGAACGGATCGGCTGTGGATGGGTCATATTGGCTTGACGCCGTGCCGGATCTGTCGGGCTTCGTGCTGCCGGTTCAGGGCTCGATTTATGGTGACGATCCGCGCGCCGAGGTCGAAAGCTTCAATCAGGCCTACGAAGCCACAACAGGTGCCCGCCCGGCCAGCCAATACGCCTATCCGGGCTACATCCTGATCGACCTCTGGGCCAAAGCCGTTGAACGCGCCGGAAGCGTTGAGGGTGCCGCCGTCACGGCGGAGCTCGAAAAGATGCAGGGCGAAGCAACCGCCTTTGGCCCGCGCAGTTTCAGCGACATGCTGCATCACCAGAACAGTGCAAAAATGCAGATCATTGAAATCGCGGACGCCAAGCCAGGTGTGGTCGGCGATTGGACCATCAGCGAACCAGTTCCGCTGGATGTGTTGCTGAAGTAATTTGCCGCAGAAATTCATAGCAAGGCCTGCTCCGCAATAGCGGTGCAGGCAATTATTTTTCAAAGCGGAAAGAATGAATGCGGATCATCACTCTGGTATTCGTTCAGCCATGTTTTCTTGTCTGGCCCCCAGTTTCAGGACCCGCAATTGGGTTCGTTCCCCTTCACTTCGCATTAATCCCCTGAACTGACCTCACAACGCTAATTCGCCAACGGCGTGCAAGAGGTCAGCGGTTCGATCCCGCTAGGCTCCACCAAATCACTCCTGTGAATTGTCAAAATATTCTGGCTTTTTGGTCAGAGATATTGCCTTTGGTGGGATAAGATTCCCGACAGCTATTAAACTACAATGATCAAGATCATTTGAATCGCACGATCCGAGGGCGGGAAGCGGAAGTTTTCTGCAAGTCGAGACATTTAAGGACCCAATGAGATTTATGCCCTAACGCTCGGATTTCCACCAAAGCCGCTCAATATGCCGGCCTCTGAGTAAAGCCGCAATCCGGCGATAGCATCGTAGCCAAGCTGCCTGGCCAGCTAAATTGTATTGGCAAGCTACCGGTCCTCATCAGCACGGCCTCTTGGGACCTGCCTTGGCCCATCAACACTTCAACTTGTCGCAACTGAAAATCATTTATGGGGGCTTTGCTCTCTGGTTTGCCATTCTCGGTCCCTCGCTTCCCAAACATAGCGGAATAGCACTTATGCGGGGAAGGAGCGGGGCTACAAAACCGAGGTGGGTCGATTTTATTGGTTGGCTCGCCTTCTGCAATTGGATTATGAAATCCGGAACCTCACTTATCTTGCAACCGGTTTTTCACGGCTGAGACGATCTGATCGAGGTTGCTCTTTCCTTTTGCGAAGTAGGCTTCAGCCCATCCCTCCAGACGGGATCTGTCCTCTTCGGTGAGCGTTTTGGCTGTCAGAACGATTATTGGGATGTCATCCCACTCGCCGTTGCTCCTGAATGTTTCGGCAAATTCAAACCCATCCATTTCTGGCATCATCAGATCCAGCAGAACCAGTGAAGGTTTGAACGATTTTAGCTTTTGAAGGGCAACGCGACCGTTCTCCGCCTCTTCAAAGGCCAGACCATTATCGCCGAGCATACGACAGAGCAACGTGCGCGTGTCAGCGTCATCTTCGACCACAAGAAGACAAGGATTTGTTTCAGTTTCGATCAACGACTGCACGATTCGGATAAGTTTTTCGCGCTCAATCGGTTTGGTCATGTATTCCGAGGCGCCCATTGAGAACCCGAGCCGTTTGTTCTCTATGATCGTCACCATCACCACCGGTATGTCGAATGTCTCGGGATCCGATTTCAGCGATGCCAAAACCGACCATCCATCGGTTTTAGGCATCATAACATCCAGGGTAATGACATCGGGATTTTCGGATTTTGCAAGCTGCAATCCTTCCTCCCCGTCCACGGCCTCGATCACGCGCAATCCAGCATCGCTGAAATGGCGGTAAAGAAGCTCACGAACCAAAGGATCATCGTCGATCACAAGAACGGTCGGCGCATCTACGGGGAGTTCAGCATTGTCGCGCGTATTTTTCGGTTGGTCCGCATGGGAGGTATTCGCCAAAACCGACATCGTGAATGTTGATCCTTTTCCAGGTTCACTTTCGACCGACAGATCGCCGCCCATCATCCGAGAAAATTCGCGTGTAATGGACAGCCCAAGACCAGTTCCGCCGAAATTGCGTGAAGTGGACGCGTCGGCCTGTGTGAAGGGATCGAATATCTTCTCAAGCTGCTCAGGGGTCATGCCGATACCTTCGTCCCGGACCTCGAACAGTAATTTTTCACCATCGTCTTCGCTCGAAATTGCGAGGTGAATTTCACCCTTTTCCGTAAACTTCGCGGCGTTGGAAAGCAGATTGAACAGGCATTGCCGGAGTTTCGTCAGATCGTTGCAGATGGTATTCAGCCCGCTCTCGTTAACGACTTCAAGTGTGTTCGCGTTCTTCTCGATGACGGGTTTGATTGTGTTGCCGATGTCCTCCAGCAATTCATCGAGGTCGAGTTTCTCGACAAAAAGTTCAATCTTTCCGACCTCAATCTTGGACAGATCAAGGATGTCGTTGATCAGACCCAACAGATGCTGACCAGCTTTCTGAATTTTGGTCAGATCCGGGACGTAGTCATCATTGCCGTCATCCACCGTATCGTCGATCAAAAGTTCGGAATAGCCGATGATCGCGTTCAGTGGTGTCCTAAGTTCGTGGCTCATGTTCGCAAGAAACTGCGACTTGGCCGAGTTTGCCTGCACCGCCGCATCACGCGCGACGCCAAGCTCTTTCACCAGCTCATCAAGCTCTGCTTCATGCTGGATGGTTTCGGAGATATCGGTGAAAACCGAGACGATCCCGCCTTCCTCTGTCTGGAAACCTTCTGACCGAAGCCAACGCCCGTCTGTCATCTGATCGACGGAACTGCGTGTCTTCTTCTCTCGCCGGGATTTCAGGACCTTTTGAACCCAGGCTTCACGTTCTTCGTCAGTCTCGAAGTTACGAGTTGCATTCTGGCTTTGGCGAAGGATGTCTTCAAATTTGACACCGACCTTGAAGGCGTCTTTTCCGCCATAGCTGGACCTAAAAAACTCGCAGACCCGGGTGTTGAATAGGACAACCCGATCCTCGTTGTCGTAAAGCACAAACCCTTGCCCCATGGCTTCGATCGCTTCGGTAAGGCGCAAATGTGCAATCTTGGCCTCATCGGCCAAACGCGCAAGTTCTGCTTCTGTCTCTTTTGCATCAGTCATATCGGTAAAGACCGACACCGTTCCACCGTCGCTGGTACGATACCCTTCGGACCTCAGCCATCGACCGTCAGGCAATTTATTTACTGAACTGCGAATGTCCTGCGAACGCCGTTCCTCGCGGACCTCTTGCACCCATTTGTCTAATTCCGTTCTGGACATCTCGGGATGTACGTTCGGTGCGGTTGCATCCAGGAAGGCATCAAAGTGCAAGCCCAGTTCGACCTTCAGATCAGGTGCAAGGCTATTTGAAACCTTTTCATATTCAGAGTTCCAAAGGACAATCCGGTCATCCTTGTCGAATAGACAGATCGCCTGTCCCATCGCTTCGACCGCGTCCATCAGACGGCTGTGGGCAAGCTCTGCCTCTTCAGCCAGTTGTGCCTGTTCAACCTCGTGTTTTTTGGCCTCCGTGATGTCCGTAAAGACGGAAACCGTGCCGCCGTCGCCGGTGTCATACCCCTGAGAGCGATACCATTTTCCGTCTGGCATCAGATCCGTAGAGTCGCGCACAGGGCTATCTTGCCGCACTTTCAGAACGGATTGCACCCATTCATCCTGTTCGTCGCGTGTCATTTCTGCGTGCATTACCCGTGCGGATAGGCGCAGGCCGACCTCGAACTTATTTCCCACCTTGGGGGCAACACCACCTGTAAAAACGGTATAGAGATCAGAGTAGCCCTTGTTAAATAAGACGGTCCGATCCTCTTTGTCGAACAGACAGATCGCCTGATCCATCGCCTCTAGTGCGATCATGAGGCGGTCATGCGCGGTTTCGGCCTCTTGCCTGCTGCGCGACACCTCATCTTCGGCCTGTTTGCGTTGAGCGACAGATCCCAGAAGTGAGCCAACATGGCTTAAGGTTTTTATTGTCTCGACATTGGCAGATTGGGCCTTCTTGGCGAAGAACTCGAGCACCCCTACGACTTGATCGTGCAATAAAATGGGAAATGCCATCGCTGAACCCATTTCGGCAGAGCGGGCAAAGTCTCTGCGGCGCAACGAATTGTCCTGCGACAGATCTTCAATCCAGGCGGCTTGACCTGTTCGCACCACCCGACCGGGCAAACCCTGATCGGCACCAAAGCGCATGGTTTCAGTCGCGTCTCGTAACGCCGAAATATTATTGGCCTCTTCAACGTGCCAGATGCCTGATGGGATCAGAATGTCTTTTCCGTCTTTATGTCGAACAACATATGCATGTCCCACTGACCATTCTGCAAACAGACAAATCTCGTGCAGAGCGGATTGAAGGGCATTCTCAAAACTGTCAGAGGTGTTGGCCGAAAGCACAACATTCTGCAGCAATCGGACAGAGGCGGTTCGTTCCGCGACCCTTTCCTCCAAGCGGTCGTTTGCTGCTTTCAAGTCCTTTTTGGCCTGAATTTCCGCGGTGATGTCGCGGCCATACACGTTGAGATAACCCTGTTCTTCAATATAGGCGAACATGAAAAGAAGAACGCGACCATCCGCCAGATCGAACTCAACCCCGTCATTCTTACCGCTACTGGCCACTTCGGACGCAAAGCCTGCAAGTTCGCTATTCATTCTTTCCGGGGGGCCTGGGATAAGTAACTCTTTAAAGGCTCGGGCAGAAGGATTGGCAACCAGAACTTCACCTTCAGGCGTTATCCGGAGCACCGGGTTGGGATTCTCTTCGGGAAATTTCGCATAGTCGGCCATCTGTTTGCTTTGGGCACGGATCGTCGTGACATCCCGGCCAAAGACGTTGACATACCCCGCTTCAACTTCCGGATTAAACAGTAAATTGTAGGTTCGGTTGCCAGAGTGAACGTCGGTTCTCTCGCTGGAGTTGTTGTGAAAGGCCGTTGACGCAAGTTCCGTCAGATCGGCTGTGGCGTGTGTGTTGTCGTCGGTAAGGATGCCGGGCGATTCAAGTGATGCCCCGTTTGCGAAAAGAACTCTACCATTCGGTTCGAGACGAATTATGGGATATGGGCATTCTTCCAATAACGTTTCAGAAGGATCGGGCGCCTCGCGCTCAGATAAAGCTGATTTTGTAACTTTTCGTGCCATGGTTTCGCCCCGGCTGGTTCATGATCCGTCGAGATTCAGATCCTAAAATGCGTGTTGTTACGGAAATGCTTTTCATTGGGCTCGCAACAGCGACAAAACAGGGTGGCCCTCCCTGATCGACGATACGGCTCTTCAATTCGTCACTCATTATTAGATCCCCGTAGGGGGTATTTTTGATCGAAATAATTCACAAAGCAAAGAAATTCGCATTTAAGACGACTTCATGACACTTGCCCGGAAGAGCCCTTTGTTGCTTTGCGCAAGGGCATGGGCATATAGTTGAGGGGCTTCTGAGGCGCCATTTGCGCTTGAAGGAGCAGCAGAGGGATGGTGTGTGGTGGTAATATCGACAGATGGCGACTTTCCTGAATTGGGCGTTATGCCCGAGTTCGTCGTGGGTATTACAGGCCATCGAGATATCGCCATTAACGATATTGATGGGGTGCGCGACCAACTGCGAATGACCCTTCGAAATATCGCGAATATGATACGACACATGCCTATTCGTGTCGCAACCGGGCTGGCCGAGGGAGCAGACACTCTTGCCGCGGAGGTCGCACTTGAGCTTGGATTGGGTGTCGTCGCTGTATTGCCCATGCCGCGAGACCATTACATCAACGACTTTGAAGGTGAGGCGCGCACCCGGTATGAAAAATTGCTGGCTGACGATCGCATCCATGTGCTCGAGATCCCGCTGGCCGAGGGACTAACATCGGATGACATGTCCAAGCAATCCGCTCGGGATGGGCAATACCTCCTGCTCGGAGACTATCTGAGACGGCGGTCGAACCTCTTGGTGGCGATCTGGGATGGGGTTGATGCAAACCTTGTCGGCGGCACGTCTGACGTTGTGATGCGCTATCTCAGCGATGGGCTGGGCGAGAAGCCGATCAAGGTCAAGCAAGAGGAACATCAGGCTGAGATCTGTGGCAATATACTGGCCTGGATCCCAGCCCGGCGACAGAAGTCACCGGGCGGAGAACTGCCCTCAGACGCCTCTTACCTGATCTCCAACGCCAATTATGATTGTTATTGGCAGGATGAAGCCATTCCAGACTTCGTGCTGACACGTTGGGCTGGTTTCGATGAGTTTTACGCCGAGAGGCATTCTGATCGTGGGGCAAACCTGCCGGGATATGGATTGTCAGAGGCGGGGGACGGCGCAACAACGTCAGTCGCACACGGGCTGGATGCGGAATTCATACGCGCTGACCAGATTGCGCGGTATTATCAGGCTCGGTCGCACAAGCTGTTTGCTCTGTTTGGCCTGCTGGCGGCGAGTATGGGTCTTGCCTTCCTGATCTATGCCAAGCTGCTTGCAAGCAAATTTCTCCTGATCATCTATGTCGCCTTGTTCGCTGCGGGCTTCCTTGGTTTCCGGTATTCCCACCGTCAGCATCTGCATTCAAAACACCTGGCCTATCGCGCCTTCGCCGAGACATTGCGTGTCCAGTTCTTCCTGATCCTGTCCGGTGCTGGTGCGCGGTACAATCCACGACGTATCCTGGCCCTGACATCTGTCGATCAGTTCCATCGATTTGAGTGGTTGCAAGACGCCATCCGCATTGCTGAACCGCTGGTATATTTCGGTCATTGCGAGAAGGGGGACGCGCTGAATGTGGTGCAGACCCGCTGGATCGGTGACCAGCTTGGTTACTTCGAAAAGAAACGACATCTTCTGCATCAACAGCATCAACGACTTGAAACCATCAAAGTGGGCCTTCTCGTTGGTTCCGTCATTGGTGCCCTTGCATTGATCTTTTTCAAAAAGACCCTCATCCACCTTGAGATGATGGGCTATGACAGCAAGGCGTGGCTTGTATTCTTCATGGGTCTGTTGCCGCTGTGGGTGGCCGTTTGGGAGCTTTATCAAGGCAAGATGGCGACACGCGAACTGCTTTGGCAATACGCCAATCAAAGCCGCTATTTCCACGCTGCAAACCGAGGGATCGAACAAGCCGCCAATCTTGAAGACGGTCATAAGATCATCCGTGATCTCGCTGACAAAGCCCTGATCGAAATTTATATGTGGAGCGTCCACCGCTTCCACCGTGAACACGAACCCCCAGCGGCAGGATAGGTATGGACGAAGTCGAGAAGGTTGCACGTTCCTTTGAAGACCGCCTTTCGCAATTGCGGCACGAGTTACGAACGCCAATCGGCCATATCATCGGATATGCAGAGCTGATCGACGAGGATCTGGAAAGCGAACAGCGCAATGCGTATGGCCACGACCTTGCCGCCATTCTGAACGCGGGGCAGAAAATGTTGGCGATCATCGACCAGCACCTGAACGTTTCCAAGAAATCTCTGGAAGAAATCGAGCTGGAGGAGGCGCAATTTGCACTTCGCTTGCAACTCAACCATATCGGCGGTTACGCCGAAATGATGCGGGAAGACGCGGTTGAGCGGGAAGAGGAAGGGTTGATCGCAGATCTTGGCCGGATCACCTCTGCCGAACGTTCGGTTCTCTCTTTGATCGAGGATATTGGGTCCGTGCTATTGGGCGAAGTTGGCGGAGACCCCACCCCTGTCCCATCTGCTCCGCATGATCTTGCCGCTGCCGCCATCACGGGCCTTGGCGGTGACATTCTGGTGATCGACGACAACCAGATGAACCGAGAGCTTCTGGTCCGGCGGCTGGAGCGCGGTGGATATTCCGCCACCACATTATCGTCAGGCGACGAAGCCTTGGTCCTGTTGGATGCGCGCAGCTTTGATCTGATCCTGCTCGACCATATGATGCCCGGTCTTTCTGGGCTTGAAACTCTGCAAAAAATCAAAGCAAACCCGCAAATGCGCTCAACACCTGTGATCATGTTGTCGGCCACTGATGATGCCGATGTGATGGTCCGCTGCATCCTGTCCGGGGCCGATGACTATGTCGCCAAGCCGTTCAATCCGGTTCTTCTGATCGCGCGGATCAATGCGGCACTGGAAAAGGTTCGCCTGCGCCGGAATGCAGCACGTCAGATCAAGGTGTTCATCTCCTCTCCGGGCGACGTGATCCCCGAACGTCAGATCGCAAAGATGGTTCTGGGGCGATTGAACGAAGAGTATTCCGGCCGCGCATTGCTGGTTCCTATTTTGTGGGAAGAAGAACCCCTTTTGGTGACGCAGACCTTTCAGGCGCAAATCCACCCCCCCCATGAAACCGACATCTATCTTGGTGTGCTATGGTCGCGGATCGGCTCGCCTCTGCCGGATACGATCCGGCGTGAGGATGGTTCACTTTACGAATCCGGGACCGCTTTCGAATTCGAGGATGCGCTGGAAGGGCATCGTTCGACCGGCAAGCCGGAAATGTTGCTGTATCTTAAAACCGGTTATCCCGATGTCTCGCTTGAAAATCGCGATGAAGTTCTGGACCGGCTGGAGCAGATCGATCAGCTCAATGCCTATCGAGAGCGGATGCTGATGGGGGAAGACGGATCTTATGCCGCAGCCTTTCATATGTTTGAACGGATCGAAGAATTTGAAACCATGTTGGAAATTCACCTGCGCAAATTGGTTCAGGCCATCCTGATGCGACAGTGAACGAGGACAGAACAATTGCCAGCGGAGGTGCAAATTACTATGCTGATCACAGACGCGACGGGGGACATGAGGTGAGGATACTTCTGGTAGAGGACAATGAATTGAACCGCGATATGCTCTCCAGGCGGCTCAAAAAGCGTGGCTATGAGATCGAAATTGCGATCGATGGCCAACAGGGGATCGATATGGCACGGTCCAGCAATCCCAATCTTATCCTCCTTGATATGAGCCTGCCGGTTGTCGACGGTTGGGATGCAGCACGAACGCTGAAAAGCGGTGAAGACACCAAGGGCATACCGATCATCGCCTTGACGGCTCACGCTATGGCGGGGGATCGAGAAAAGGCTCTTGAGGCGGGCTGTGACGATTATGACACCAAGCCGGTCGAGCTTCCACGGCTTCTCGAGAAGATCGGTCATTGGATTGAGGGGTGAACAGCACGCCCATGAATGACGCGACAAAAGTTTCTCAGGAAGCAATCAAAGCAGCGTTGCTCGAAGGGGGCGACACCTGGCGCAATACCATCACACAACTTTCCGATGCACCCGGCTCCCTACATGGTGCAAATCTGTCGGAACTTGATCTGAGCAACCGCGATCTCTCATCGCTTGATCTGTCACATGCCGATTTTTTTGGTGGCTGCCTGGCCAGCACCAACCTGAAGAAATCCAATCTTCACCGCGCCGAGTTGGCGAACAGTGATATGCAGAAAGCAGCGCTTTACAAGGCGGACCTGCGCGAAGCTATCTTACATGAATCCAACCTTGCCAATGCCGACCTTTCGTCGAGCGATTGCAGGGGTGCGGATTTTCGCGGAGCCATCCTGCGGGGTGCGAAACTCGCTGGTGCTGATCTTCGCGGCGCGGATTTTTCGCAGGCAGATCTCACCGGTGCTGATCTGTCATATGCCGATGTGACCGGCGCGAAATTCCATTTTGCTCAACTTTCCGAGGCAAATGTCACGCATCTCAAATATGGAAACTACCGAGAGATGGTGGGCCTCTATCTGGGTGTGCGCGGGATTGACCAATGCTATGGCAGCGCCCTGTTTCTACGCGATGCAAAGGATCAGGATTATATCGACACGCTTTATCAGTCGCTGAATGACAAGCAGCCGGGATTCATCAAAGCGTTGGACCTGTTTCTGTTTCGGGCATGGGCGCTGATTGATCACGGGCGCAGCCTGCTCAAGGTGTCCTTTTACGCAACGATCATCGCGATGCTTTACGGTTTTGTGTATCTCGCAGATATGACGTTTGGCTGGAATATCATGGACTATTCCAACTCTGCAGAGACCTGGTTTACGCCGTTCTACTATTCCGTGGTGACCTACACCACGCTTGGCTACGGCGATGTCACCGCCAACAGTCTACTCGGTGAAATGTTGGTTATCAGTGAGGTCATAGTGGGATATTTTACGCTGGGTTTGTTGTTGGCCATCTTGGCAAACACCATCGCCCGAAGGAGCTGAACCGCTTTCGCGAGATTACTACAAGAAGACATAGGAGAGGGACATATGCTGCGACTTTGCCAAAGCTGTGGCATGCCAATGTCAGACAAAGGCTTGGCGCCTGGTCGCGAAATTGGAGGAAGCATCAGCCCCTATTACTGTCATCTCTGTTATGATGAAGGAGTATTCCTTCAACCCGAAATTCGACTTTCCAGCATGCAGCACCTGGTGATTCATGCGCTTCAAAGAAACGGTTGGCCCAAGATGGTGGCTTGGGTGGCAACAAGGCACTTGCCGTTTTTGCGACGTTGGAGATGATATAGTTGTGACCAATACGCAGGACTTCGTGTCCTGTTTGGCGAGTGACCATATTTCGCGGAACAACGGCGGTTCGTTAAATTAATACGATATGCCTGACATGCGGTCATTCGACCATTCGCGAAGATCGGCAGGTTCATTACAGAGGCCGCCATCGGCAAGACATGAGTTATTTTTTAGTACGCAACTTTCGGTTCACGCAAAGAAACGCAATTAAACGAGACACGGGGAACAGTCATGGCGATCACAAATTTGGAATCCCTGCGGACACATCTGCAGTGGGCGATTGAACTGGAGCACGCAACTCTGGCCCCATATCTGTCTGCACTTTATTCAATAAAAGAAGGAACCAATATTGAATCCGCAGAGGTCATCAAGAGCGTATTTCTGGAAGAGATGCTGCATATGGCACTGGCGGCGAATATCTTGAATGCCGTCGGCGGTTCACCCAAGTTTGATTACGAGGGCTTCATCCCAACCTTTCCAACGCCCCTTCCGCACGGGGACGGTTCCTTTGTTGTAAATCTCGGTAAGTTTTCCGCTGAAGGTATCAAGTCGTTCCTAAACATCGAACGTCCTGCCGAAACCGACGCTGAGCCGCTTGATGAAAACTACCATTCCATTGGGCAATTCTATTCAGCGATCACGGAGGGCTTGAAATCCTGCTGTAAGGCTCTGGGGGAAGACGTGGTTTTTTCTGGCGACCCCTCATGGCAGTTGACTGCCGAAACCACGTATTACGGTGGTGCCGGTCATCTGATCGGTGTGACGGATCTGGCATCTGCCCTCGCAGCGATGGAAGAGATCGTGGAGCAGGGTGAAGGGATGGATCACGCTTCGATCTTCGATGGGGACAAGAACATGTTCCACCCCGAACGCGAAGAGGTAGGTCACTATTTCCGCTTTCAGGAGATCCTCGAAGGGCGCAGTTATCAGGCGGGAGATACCCCAACATCCGGTCCAACCGGAGAAAGGTTCAACGTCGATTGGCAGGCTGTGCACAACATGCGGATCAACCCGGACATCAATGATTACTCCTCGGACAGCGTCGCGTATGAAAAGATGGAGGCATTGGCGCAAGGCTACAGCGACATGCTGCGCATGATGGAACGTGCTTTTGCCGGGGAACCCAAACTGTTTGGCGAGACGGTCGGGACAATGTTCGAGTTGCGGCATTTGATCCTCGATCTGATGGAATTGCCTTCGGGCGATGGGGCCACAACCGTGGGACCCTATTTTGCTTACCGCCCACCAGCACATGGACACGACAGCTGGATCGAAATTCGTGAAAACGGCCCCTATGCCGTTCACGGTGATATCCCGCTGGTGCGTAAAAAACGCGTGACCAGCGACAGAGGCGAAGCGTTGACCTGGGCAACGATTGAAACCCTTCCGGCAGATGAAGGTTATGTTCTGTGCCGATGCGGACAATCAAAAACCAAGCCATTTTGTGACGGCACCCATGACCACATTGATTTCGATGGAGAGGGGCCTGCCGACTTCGCTCCAATCTCTGAAACCCAGGAAATTCTGGAAGGTGATGGCATTCGGGTGAAGGTGGATAACTCCTACTGTGTCCATGCGAAATATTGCTTCAACAAGTCCAGCGGCATTCGCAAGCTCATACCGGAAAGTGCGGATGCAAATGCCAAAAGCCAGATCATTGCAATGGTGGATCGCTGCCCGTCAGGTACTTTTGTCTACGAGTTGCCCTTGGACAGTGAGATGACCGAAGTCGAGGAGGAATTGCGGCGCGAAGTTGCTGCCATATCTGAAGATGAATGCAGCAAAACCGCGGGGCCACTTTGGGTAACCGGGGGTGTGCCTATCATGAAGCCCGACGGCACCTTTCTGGAAACACGTAATCGCGTAACGCTTTGCCGGTGCGGACAATCGAAAAACAAACCTTTCTGCGATGGCACGCACACAAAGGTCAAATTCAAAGAGTGACTTTGTCGGAGGCAAGTCGCATGAAACGGCCATGTTTTGCAGGGCGCTGATGTGGCGTCTGGCCATGCTCAAGATGCTTTACGCAAAACAAGCGCCACTGTGATCAAAGTGGCGCTTGTCTACTGATTTGTCTAAGTGCGGATTGCCAGCGCGAGCGAACCTATACTCAGGTGGTTTCAAAGCCTGCATCTACCCAGGCTTGGGTGCCGCCTTTGATCCAGCTTACATTGGCAAAGCCCAACTTTGCGAATGCCTCCGCCGCTTGCGATGCCATGGGACCAGCCTGGCAAGTCGTCACCACATGGATCGTGCGATCGGCAAAGACCGGGGGCAGGCTGTCCGCTTCAATATCAGCGATTGATATATGGCGCGCACCTGGAATGGTCCCAGTTGTTGCTGCGCGGGCCTCTGCGGGGCGTGGGTCGACGAACTCTACGCCGGCCCGGCCATGCAGGCGATGTGCCTCCTCGACAGAAATGGCAGTGGTTTTGGTGTTTTCGACGACGCCGGTGTCGCTACAGGATGTCATTTTCATTCTCCTTTACAGATCTTGGAATTAAAAGCTCAGGGTCGCAGCACCATCGAGGATCTGGGCATGCAGAGCGGGGGAGCCCACAACCTGAACACCTTCGATAAAGTCGCTATCCTCGTAACCACGCACTTTCGCGCAGGGGGGGCAGACCAGAATGCGGCCACCGTTGGTTTGGAACGTGTCGATCAGTTCCTTGAGGGGTGGGTCAAACGGGTTCATCCGAACATTGTCAGCGGCACCTTTGCGCACCACGTCGACGGCAGAACTGACCATAAAGAGTGTCACCTGCTGGCCAGAGGCAACGCCTGTGTTGGCGATGGTGAAGGCCACAGTTGACCGTTCATCATCAAGGCCGCGTGACACTACGATTGCGAGTTTTTTGGTTTCGGTTTCCATCTGATTTCTCCTTTTCTGAATTGGATGGAGTGGGTCCGGACGGGTCCCGGTCCGGGCGGGTAACTGTTGTGGGGTCATGGCCGAGCCACCTGTGGGTGACGGTGGTGCCACTCGCGCCGAAAGGCGGTGATTGCGATGCTGAAGGCCACCACCGCACCCGCAAGAGCGGGCCAGGCGCCAACGATGACGTCATGGGTTGCTCCGAAAGGGGATGCGCTCAGCTGGACGCCGCGCATCCGCAATACGTCCGACTGCATTCGACCGATCATGTTCAGGCAGCTTGCGGTCACAGCCAAAATCGAGGGAAGACCGGCATACGTCATGATCCCGACGGTGACGGCGATGAGCAGGAACACATAGCTAATGCGTGAGAGCCATTTGTGATCACCGGCTAACATCGTGATGACATTCTGGGTTGCTCCAGTCAGGCAAACGGCGGCGGCGGTGCTTTGGCCCATCAGGACATAGCTTGCCGCATAGGTGCAGGAGGCGCTGAGCTGAACAGACAGCATCGCTTTGCGCTTGCGGAAAAGGGGCCAGACCATCTGAGCAGCCAACCCGGCAAATCCGAATGCCTGGGCGGCGGTGGGGGCGAGTATTGTCTCTGTGATGATCGTCATGGCCTCTCTCCATTAACATACCAACTGGTCGGTATGTATGACAGACCGTTTGGTATGTTGTCAACGGTGTCAGCGCGGTTTGAGCGGGGTTGTTTGGGTAATGTCCTGATTCTTAATGCTTAAAAAATCTGCATTTTCCTTGATTCCACCCCGAATTACACCTATATACAGACTGGTTGGTATGGAGGTGAGTATGAGAGCGAAAGCAGAAGCGACTCGGGAGCGACTACTGGCCGCTGCGAAAAATCTGGTCATGTCGAAGGGATTTGCCGGGACATCTGTGGATGATGTGTTGAAAGCGACCGACCTGACCAAAGGGGCGTTTTTCCATCATTTCAAATCCAAGGCTGATATGGCTGAGCAGCTGATGCACTGGTATGCGGAAGGTGACATGAAGATGTTCCGCACCTTCATGGCCGAAGCCGAAGCCGCCCATGATGATCCAATGGATCAGCTCATGCAGTTCCTGACCGATTTCGAAAACTATCTTACCGATCCGACCAACCCGCCGAAGGGCTGCATGTATGCGCTCTATACCTACGAAGATGACCATTTCGAAAATGACGTGAAAGGGTTTGTGGCTGATACGCTGCAAACTTGGACCGCCATGTATATCCGGAAGTTTCAGGAGGTGATTGACCTTTATCCGCCTGCACGCCCGGCTACCGCCAAGCGACTGGCTGAAATGATTGTCGCGATGATCGAAGGCGGTCTGATCTTGGAACGCGCTTACAAAAATCCGGGCATGACCGCTCGTCAGTCCGAGCAATTCCGCGAATATCTGGAACTGCTTTTCCCGACAGCCGCGGAGCGCAAGGCGGCGTGATCCTTATCTGTGAGTACCGTGATCTGAGATGATCGGGCCGTTCCAGCTGCGGCCCGAACTGCGCAAATTCAAACCGGCCTTATGAGACATAGGGGTCGATAACTCGCTGCACTTCCTGAGTGGCATCTATCGGCATGCCAGCCAGATAGGCATGCTTGTGAAGGGTCTCCATACTATCCGCGAGGTAGACGCAATAGGTTTTGTCATTGCAGATAAAGCTTTCAACCCAGGTGATCTTCGGCCAGAGCTGCGACATTGCCTCATTTGATTTGTCGATCTGCGCCATGATCTCTTCTCGGCTTGCTGATCCGACATCGGGCATTTCCCGTTCGATGATGTATTTACGCAGATTGGTCGACCCGACCGTCGCAAACCCACGGGCGCGAATTTCCCTTTCCGCATTGGTCAGGGCGATATCCGGCCCTGCATAGGAAAACTCTGCCTTGCCGCGAAGAAGATCCGCATGGTCCAGATCGGCGCTACCTTCCTGAAAGACCAATGTGCCTTCGTCATTGCGGATCAAGGGCAGGTCAAATCTAAAGGTGGTGTCATCGAGAAAGACTTGCTCCTCCGGGCTGGAGCTCCGTCCAAGCAATTCATTTCGATGCGGGAACCGTCCAAATTTGCGGATGACATCGTGATGGCGGCGGAAGATGTCCTCGAACACGCGCAAGGGATCGTCCTGTGCGAGGTCCACCTGAACCCGCGCCCATTCCGATAGGCAAAGTTCTTGATCTGACACCTCTTCGGAATGGGTCAGAACAAGACAGGGAAAAACGCGCTCGATGAGTTGGAGTTGATCGACCAGCCCGTTTCGGATTGCCTGTCGCGTCATCGTAAGGCAATGGTCGTCGGTGTCATACATTGCGGCACTGTCCCGATACATATTCCGGCGAAACTGATCGAGCAGGATGATATAGGCGAGAAACATACGTGGGTGCCGTGGGCTGAGAGCCCAGTGATCGTAATGGCCCTGAGACGCCTGCAAGACATCGGCTCCGAACCGGCGCCAGATTTCATCATCGGTTTGCTGTGACTTTCCAAACCAGATCTCCAGGCAACTCTCGACTGTGGGGCGAAAGGTGTAGGCAATGATGTTTTCTGCTGTGAGCTGTTCGTGCGACGTGAAGCCCGGTCGCGCCTTTTGGGCAAGCGTAGATAGGTCGCGTTTCAGCTGCTGGATATCGGTGACATCGAGTGTATCGCGGTTGTTGAGACCGGACAAAAGCTGATGGATCGCGTTGCTGACTTCGATTGAGTTGGGGGCATCCAGATCAAACATGGGTTTCTCCTTTCACTTAGGCGCCTATGTTCAGGCGCAGAGGGTTTGTCGAGGTTGATGTTCCAATGGGGCAGGGCGCGCATAGTTGCGACAGGCGTAGATGAGCGGTGCTCCATCTGTCGGCAGATCAATTTGATCCACGGCGCCAAAGATGACGTCATGCGTTCCCACGCGATGACTGGTACTGACGCGGCAAGACAGTCTGGCGAGGGCACCGGGTAGGCCCGGTGCGCCATTGGGCATGGGGTGCCAATCTGCGGCGCGGAACCGCTCGCTCTGGCTGGCACCGTACCGTCCGGCAAAGATATCCGAGATATCTGCTTGCTCTGACGACAGGATGTTCACGCAGAAACTGCCGTTTCGTATGATCTCCTGCCCGACGTTACCGTCGCCGTGGAGGCAGACCAATAGAGTGGGGGTGAGGCCATCTGCTGACACCGACGACATGGCGGAAACTGTTGCACCAAATTCGCCACTCTGACCGCTGGTGGTCACGACCGTCACAGTCGAGGCAACGCGGCTCATGGCGGAGAGGAAGGCGCTGCGCAGCGCCTCCAGTTTCTGAGAGGATTTCGCATACATGGCTGATCTCCTCATTCTGCGGCTTGCAGCACAGGCTGCGCGGTTTCGACCGGTTCAAGCCCCAGCGCCACGCGCCCGGTAAAGAGCTGTTGGCGTTTCTCCGGCAGCGGATGGAAGCGCGCGCCCTGAAGGTCGCGGAAGAACCGTTCGATCCCGTTTTTCCGCATGAAGCTCAATCCTCCTGCGACTTCCATGGCCTTGCTGGCCACTTTGGTCACGTGATCCGCGCATACCGTTTTGTGAACGAGGACGTCACTTGCCAATTGCTCGGACGGGGTGAATTCAAAGTCATTGCACAGGTCAATCATACCTTTGCGCGCCATTCGGGCGGTCTCCAACAGGTTGATCAATTCGCCCGCCAGAACGTAATTCAACTCAGATTTAGTGTGGCTGCGTTCAAGAGCCATCTCAGCGATCTTTTCGGCAGCCCCCGTATAGGCAGACATGATCAGCGGCATTGCCACGGTCAGGATTACGCTGAATGCAGGGTGAAACCCGTTGCGTGGTCTCTTTAAAGCAATGGCGGCCTCAGGAACAAACGCCCCGTCGATTTTCACGGTTTGCGATCCAGTGGCCCGCATGCCGAGGGTTTGCCAGTCACCCAAGAGAGAGACACCATCGGTCGACATTGGCAGCGGGAAATGCAGCACCAAAGGCCCATCAATTGGATCGTCATAGCTGACGGACGTGACCATCATGTCACCTTTCGGCGATCCGCTCGCAAAGGGTTTGAATGCGGTGACCTGATAACCACCCTCAACTTTTACGGCAGAGCCATTTGACGCCAGCCAGTCATTGGCACCGGTGCTGACCAGGATCACCTGACCCGATGACACTTTTTCAAGGAGCGCCCGACCGGGCCGCCCAGCCCGATCATTTGCAACTGCGGCCGAGACGAGGTGAGAGTGCATGGAGAGGGTCAGCGCGGTGGACGGACAAGCATGTGCCAGTTCACGAATAAACTCGGCCATTTCCGTGTGGGTTGCGCCGCCGCCTCCATATTCGGTGGGAACGAGGGCAGAGAAGACGCCATGCTCTTTCAGCAGGTCGAAATTTTCGCCAATGAACCCATCTGTGGCATCTAGCCAAGTTGAGTTTTGTGCAATGATCGGCGCGACCTGATCAAGCACTGTGATGAGATCAATGTGTTGGGGCATTTCCTTTTCCTTTCAGTGGGATGCGTTGAGGTTTGCTGAGGGGCACGCGGGGTCAGGAAGGTGTTTCTTCAGGTTCGAAGATCGAGAACTGGACCAGCCGACAGGCATTTGGACCCGGTTCACCCTGTGCGCGGGCAGAAGCGGGCATCGGAGCGGGAATGCTTTCGTCCGTGCAGCCATCGCGATATGTTTTCAGCATCTCGGGAAGACGAGAGGGGATCACTGGGCCGTGGTCATTCACGACAAGATGCACCTCGACGTTCGAGGTGTTTTTGAGGCCCGCCTCAAACCACGCGCCGGACAGATCTCCGATGGGTTGATACGCAGCGAATTGGCCTCGCCCGTTGTTTCCGACGACAATGCCGCCTGCATAGCCAACATCGGCATCAACCTCAGTGGTTCTTTTGAGAACATCCTTGGATGTGCAGGGGGTGGCTTCACACGCGCCGGGATTGTTGATGGTGACAAGCCAGAGTGTATGTACATGGCCGGGGGCAAGCCCCTTGGTGTACATGCTGACGTGAATGCCCTCTGTTGATGTGTGAAGACGTGCTTCCGCTTTGGAGACGACTGAAACCTCACCTTGCGAAGGGTGGGTCTGCACTTGCCCGAACCGTAGTCCATCGGCGTGGCCCGCGGTTGAGGTCGAAATCGCTGCGGCGAGGGTAAAAGCCGCAAATCTTGATAGGGTGTTCATTTTCAATCCTTTCAGGTTTCGGCACTAAATCGCCGTGACCTGAGGATGCGAGAGGAAGGCACCCGGATGCTTGAGCCGTATCTGAGGATTTCTTGGAAAAGTATGAGCTTTGCGCTACTGTTTTCGCATGATCCTTGCAATTGGAGATATCGAAATCGATAGCGGCAAAGGTGAGGTCAGGCGGAATAATGTCGCCCTACGCATGGCCCCCCGCGTGATGTCGCTATTACATTTGCTTGCTGAGAACAGCGAGCGAATGGTCACGAAAGATGAGATCATCGACAAGATCTGGGATGGTCGCGCGATCTCGGACAGTGCCATTTCAACTTCGATCAAAGAAGCCCGGCAGGCCATTGGGGATGACGGTCAGCGTCAAGCGATCATCAAGACAATCCATGGGCTGGGATTTCGTTGTGTGGCCGATGTGCGGCTGGTGGCTCCGGCTGATCCCGCCAGAATACCCGACACTCAGCTATTACCGGAGGAGCAGGAACTGGATGCTCGTCTGCTTGGTAAACCCTCTGTCGCCGTGTTGCCGTTCGCGAATGTCGCAGCAGATGGGATGGTTGACCCGTTTGGAGATGGCTTGGCCGCAGAACTCATATCCGCGCTTTCGCGCCTCAGTTTTGTATCGGTCACGTCTCGTGGTTCGTCTTTCAGATTTCGCCAACTTGATCCGGATCTTTCGACGATTGCCCGGATGCTCAAGGTCAAATACTGTCTGTTCGGCATCATCGAGCGGTCAGAACGGGAAATTGCAGTGACCGTCGAACTGGCCCGGACGTCAGATGGCGTTGTCATCTGGTCTGACCGGATTGTGGGGGTGCCGGATGGCATTCATGACATCCGGCAAGAGATTGTCGGTGAAGTGATTGCCGCGCTTGAAATCCACATCCCATTGAGCGAAGCGCAATCAGCGCGCTTGATTGCTCCTGACAAACTGGACGCATGGGCCGAATATCACATCGGCCTGCAGCATCTTTACCGCTTCAATCCGCGAGATAATGAGATTGCAAAAGGCCGGTTCACACGAGCGACCGCTCTCGAACCGGGCTTTGCCCGCGCTATGGCGGGGCTGTCTTTTGTCGAATTTCAGAACGTCTTCATGGGGTATGGACCTGACCTTGACCGTCACAAGCAAAAGGCGATGGCATATGCCGAAAAAAGCCTTGAGCTGGATATGCTGGATCCGTTCGGAAATTACTGTATGGGGCGCGCAAATTGGATGAACGGAGATCTGGAAGCTGCGAATTTATGGCTGGGGCGAAGTCTGGAAATATCCCCCAACTTCGCGCAGGGGCACTATCTGCGCTCACTGGTTCGGGTGTTGCAGGGCGAGGGGGAAGCCATCCGCAAAGAAAACAACCTCGCCATGACGCTCAGCCCGCTGGACCCACTGCGATATGCCATGTTGGGGACACATGCCCAGTCCTATATCAATGATGGGCAATATGAAGAAGCTGCCGTGTGGGGTGAAAGATCAGCGCAAACGCCTGGATCACACTACTTGCTGAGCATGCTGGCAGCCGCTGCCTATCAGTTGAAGGGTGATCATATCCGAGCCCAGCATTGGGTAGATGTCACGAGATCACGAAGACCGGATGCCTCGGTGGAAAGGTTTTTAGAGGCCTTTCAATACCAGTCAGAGACGAGCAGGAAAAGATTAGAAAAAGCGTTAAATGATGCTGGGTATTAGGGTGATATCTTGGTGCTTCAAAGAACATTTACTTTTTAGGCACAGCAACTTGTCACCTTTTGGTTGCCACGTCCAATCTCAACACGTTGCAATCAAATCTGTTTATGACACCCCTCTCGGTGAAAGGATCTATGTGATCGGGATGCTGCCTTTGGGTGTCCGACCTGCCCACCAGCATTGCGTTCCCAGCTCTACCTGGTTGCAGGCAAGATAATCGCCTGCGCTCTGATCCTCTAATCCGTAACGTGCCCATGCAAAGACGCAAGCTTGGCCGCTGCATCCTTCAGGGGATCCAAGAACCCCAACAGTTCTTCCAACCCATGTCGCTGTACGGGGGCGTGGACTGATAGGGTTGCGAGCAATCGCTGCTGTTGATCCAAGATTGGAACTGCGACCGCGGTCATACCGATCATGAACTCTTCATCATCAGTGGAATATCCGCGGGTGCGGGTTTTGCGAAGTTCGTCGCGAAGCTTATCCGCTGATGTGATCGTCTTTTCCGTTTGTGCTTCAAGCGGTTGCGCGGTCAGAAAACCGTTCAAAGTTGAAGCACGCAGGGTCGAGAGATACATCTTGCCGCTTGCCGTGCAATGGAACGGGACCTGTGTCCCGATTGGTAACTGGATACGCAAGGGCCAGCTGGTTTCAACCCGGTCGAGATAGGTCATGCCTTCCCGATCAGGCGTGGCGAGGTTGCAGGTCTCACCAACCTCGTCAGCCAGCCCTTTCAAGATCGTCAATCGGGCCGTTCGAAGATGCTCGGACGACATGACATTCACCGCAAGACCACGCAGACGCGGCCCAAGCCCATATGACCGCCCATCAAGATCGCGCTGAAGAAAGCCTTCGCTTTCCGCAGTCTGGAGCAACCGATGGATGGTCGGCTTGGGCAATCCCATCGCCTCGACCAGTTCCGTTGGTTTGACGGCCACTCCTCGACGCGCCACCTCCTCAATGATCAGCAGCAGCCGCAGATTGGTTGGAATTTGCGTGTCTTTCGAGACTGCCGGACCTTCTTCGGGCATGATACCATCGCTTACCTGTTGGGCAGCAGAGCTAGCGCAAGATCAGGTACAAGTGACACCATGACCCAAACGCAGATCAGAGCTGCAAGATAGGGCACCGTATAACGAAGTAGACGGAAATATGGAACGCCTGTCACACCGGATGCGACATATAGGTTCAGCCCATAGGGTGGCGTGATGAAACCGATCGATGCGCCAACCAGGAAGATCACCGAAAAGTGGATGGGATCAATGCCAACCGAGGCAGCAATCGGCGCCAATATCGGAGCCAGAATGATCGTCACAGGCAAGCTCTCAAGCACCATGCCAGAGAAGAAAACGATTACCATCGAGGTGAACAACACCGCATAATATCCCCCCATCGAGGTTACAAAATCCCCGATTGTCTGCTGTGCCCCCAGAAGCGATAAGATCTGCTGCATCACCACCGAAATCGCGATGAGCGGCGCGAGGATGCCCGTGATCTGTGCGGAACGCACTACAATCGAGGGGATCTGCGGGATGGTAAACCCTTCGACCGCGAACATCTCAAGATAGGATTTCTCGGTCACGGGCTTATCCTTACTGGTGCCCATTGTCTTGTTCAGCGGATAGCTGATCAGACCTGCGAGGACGCAAAATCCAACGGTGACGCCCGCAGCCTCGGTTGGAGAGAACTTGCCGGTATAGATGCCCCACAGAACCAGCCCGATGGCAAAGAACCCCAGCCAGGCCCCAAAGGCGGTTTTCAGAACGCGGTTCAGCTGAAGGGGGATCAGGTAACCCCACCCGTTGATACGGCAGATGATCCAGCAGGCGAACTGCATTCCGATGACCATCAGTGCACCGGGAATGATCCCCGCAACGAACAGGTCAGAGATCGGAAGGTTCATCAAAAACCCATAGACGATAAAGATGATGGAGGGCGGGATGATAATGCCGACCGTCCCACCCGCGGCTGCCGTAGCCGCCGAGAACCGCTCGTCATATCCGCCTTTGACCATTTCGGGATGCAGCATCGAGCCGATGGTCGCGGTCGTCGCAGAATTTGACCCTGAGATCGCGGCAAACAACCCGCAAGCCCCAAGCGATGCCATGGCAAGCCCGCCCCGGAGCCAACCCAGACAGGCATAGGCAAAATCTGAAAGCCTGCGAGCGATGCCCGACTGGTTGATCAGATCACCCGTCAAAATGAACAGTGGCATCGCAAGCAAAGCGAAACCTTTGTTGAAAACATTGAGCAGCTCTGCCCCCATATTGTCGAGGGTCAAGCCAAGCACGAAAGAGCAGCCAATCACCCAGTACGCGATGACCAGAAGCACCGGCACACCAAGCATGAAAAATACTGTGACGCCGATTGAAATAAGTGTGACCCAAGTTCCGATATCCATCAGACATCCCCTCCTATTACGGCCTGCTTGATCAGCGGCTCACCACTTTTGTAGTTGCGAAAATCGTCGACCAGATTTTCAAAGACCCGACCAATCATCAAAACGAATGAAAGCGGCGCGGTGATGAGAAACCACCACTGCATAACGTTGTCCGTTCCAAGAACGATCTGGAAGTTTGACGCTGAAAGGGCCGTAAGCCGGGTTGTTGTCACAAGAACGATCACGGCGAAAACAAACCAGAGAACTGCATCAAGGGTCAGGCAGCACATCTGCCCGAAACGCGGCATAATGGTACGAAACTCGGCAAAGCTCAGATGCGTACGCAGCCGGACGTTAAACGCTGCACCAAACCAGGCCATGATCATGAACAGGAGTGGCGGAATTGTGGTGGACCAGGGTTGCTGGTTGGAAAAGATGAAACGATCAATCACTCCCCAGAAAATGATGAATGCAATCGCCAGATAGCTCCAGACCATAATCGTACGCTCAAGGTGACGGTCGAGCAGGGGAACCTTGCGATAGACCCACATCACAAAAATACCGCCCAATGCGGCGGCAACAGCGCCTACGATCCACGCGGCGTCCGACTTTAAAGCGTTTCGAATTTCAAAGCTGTCTTGCGACGCAAACGCCACAAAAATGGCGCTGATCTCTGACCAGATTCCCATCAGTTTCTCCCTTTGAGCCCGCCGGATATATCCGATCTTTAGGCAAACAGGGTCGGCGCATCATTTGGCGCCGACCCCAATAGTTGGATTGGATTAGCCTTTCCACCAGCGGCGAGGCTCGACATTTTCGGGCTTCATGTCCGCAGGAACCTGACGGGCGATGTCATAGATTTCCTGATAGGTGTCGATGCCACCGGCCCATCCGTTCAGACGCTCGCGCCACTGTTCCCAAAGTTGTGGTTGGAATTCGGGCGAACACATCTCTTCAGCCATCTTGATCTGGTCATCCGCCAGGAACGCGTTGCGGACATTGTTCTCGGCAAAGATTGTGCCCGGCATTTGCGGATCGGAATGGCCTACCGTCTTAACCAGCGCAGCTTCGTTGGCGGCTTGCACATGGGTTTGCGCCCAATAGGATGATTCCATCACGGCATCCTGCAAATAGCCCTCAAGACTATCAAAGACCGATGCACTCATCGAGGTGTGCTCGGTGCCGCAGAAGAACTTAAGGTCTACCGACTGGCTGACCACTGGTGACATGTTCGCATAGGCCACAGCCGACGCCCATGTTTCCGCACCATCAATCAGGCCCTGCTTCAGGCCATCAAGGGTTTCTTCCCAAGCGACCGGAACCGGGTTCAGGTTCAGTGCCTGCATCGCAATCCGGCCAAGCTGCGTGCCGGTGACACGGTTTTTGGTGCCGAACAGTTCTTCCAGTTTGGTTACAGTTGGCTTGTCTTCCCAACCAAGGCCCAGCTGAATGCCGCGCAGTTCGCAGTGGCTGAAGAGGAACTTCAGGCCGTGACGTTTTTCGAGCGGATCGCGCAGAATACGCTGTGAGTCCGGGCTATAAAGGAAATGATACTGCGACGCGCGGCCCGGGAACATATAGGCGTAGTCGAGGACATTAAGATAAGGTGCCCCGCCTGCCGAGTTCTGCGTCGATGCCGCGTAGATATCGACAATACCCTGCTGGGTTTTTTCAACACAGGATGTTTGGCCGCAGATTTGGTTGTCGCCGATGAACTCGATGCGAATCTCACCATCCGTGCGGCTTTCAAGATCCCGGGCGAACTCCAGCGCACCGGCGCGTTCGATCAGAAGATTTCGTGCGTTAAACCCTGCTGCACCAAACTTGAGCGTGTGTTTTGCGGGCTTGGAAAACCGCTTTTCATAGGTTGATTCTGCCGCGCTCGCGAGATTCGCCAGACTCATGGCGCCACCGAAGCCACCAGCCGCCAGCAAGGTCGAGCTCATCCCGTAACGTCCTGCCACACGGAACAAATCCCGCCGTGTTATTCTGCTTAGTTTGTTGTCGAGTCCCATTGATTTCTCCCTGTTGATTAATTATTGAGACGTTTTGTTTCAAAAAACGCTAGTATAGTTCCTGCTGTCTGTATAGAGTTTTTTTACATCGAGCTCTGGAGGGACCAGTTTTGGAGGCGGACTTTATTATCATTGGTGCTGGGTCATCAGGTTGTGTCGTAGCCAATCGGCTTAGCGAAAACCCGGCCCACAAAGTTGTGCTTCTCGAGGCAGGTGGGCGCGACTTGAACCCGTGGATTCACATCCCGGTCGGGTATTTTAGGACCATGCACAACCCGTCGCTGGACTGGTGCTATAAGACTGAACCAGATCCGGGCTTGAACGGGCGTTCTATCGACTGGCCCCGGGGGAAAGTGTTGGGCGGTTCTTCGTCATTGAACGGTTTGCTTTACGTTCGCGGACAGGCTGAAGATTATGACCGTTGGCGGCAGATGGGCAATGATGGTTGGGGGTGGGAGGATGTTCTGCCACTGTTCAAACGCTCGGAAGATCAAGAGCGCGGTGCAGATGACTATCACGGTGTGGGCGGACCATTGAGCGTGTCCAATATGCGCATTCAGCGCCCAATTTGTGACGCTTGGGTCGCTGCCGCGCAAGAGGCCGGATACCCCTTTAACCCTGACTACAATGGTGCCGATCAAGAGGGCGTAGGATATTTCCAACTCACCGCGCGCAAAGGAAGGCGTTGTTCTGCGGCCGTTGCTTACTTGAAGCCGATCCGCGACAGGAAAAACCTGGAAATCATCACCCATGCCCAGGTGAAATCTATCAATCTGGATGGCAAACGCGTCACCGGCGTCACCTATTTTGACCGGTCGGGTGCGGAAAAGACAATTTCTGTGCGGCGCGAAGTGGTTCTCTCTGCGGGTGCAATAAACTCTCCACAAATTCTGATGAACTCAGGGATCGGTGACCCAGAGCACCTCAAAGCCAATGGCATTGAACCCTTGCATGCGCTGAAGGGGGTGGGGCGCAATTTGCAAGACCACCTCCAGGCAAGGCTCGTATTCAAATGTAACGAACCGACCCTGAATGACGAAGTGCGCAGCCTGTTCAATCAGGCCCGTATCGCGCTGAAATACGCCATGTTCCGGGCCGGGCCGATGACAATGGCAGCAAGTTTGGCAACCGGGTTTTTGAAAACACGGCCTGATCTTGAAACGCCGGATATTCAATTTCACGTTCAGCCATGGTCGGCTGACAGCCCGGGGGAGGGGGTTCACCCATTCTCAGCTTTCACAATGTCCGTCTGTCAGTTGCGCCCGGAAAGCCGCGGTGAAATTCGACTTGATGGGCCTGATCCAAGAACTTACCCGACCATTCACCCGAACTATCTTTCAACAGAAACAGACTGCCGTACGATCGTTGATGGTGTGAATATCGCGCGAACAATCGCGCGCCATCGCCCCCTTGCCTCTAAAATATCGGAGGAATTCAGACCAACTTCAGACCTTGCGATGGATGACTATGAAGGGACCCTGGATTGGGCTCGGAACAACTCTGTATCCATCTACCATCCGACTGGGACCTGCAAAATGGGTCAAGGAGATGATGCAGTCGTTGACAGCAAATTGCGGGTTCACGGAATCGAAGGTCTGCGCGTCGCTGATTGTTCAATCATGCCCGAGATTGTCAGCGGCAATACGAATGCCCCTGCAATCATGATCGGTGAAAAGGCTGGCGAACTGATATCCAACACCCGGCCAAGCCCGTGACCACAGAAATCGCTGTCCCTTCGTATCGTCGGTTAACTGGCGAGAATGGATGCAGTATCGCAAAGCCAGTAGGGTCGATCGGTCCCGTTGTTGGAAGTCGCGTGCGACTTCAAGAAACACTGCCCTGAGATCGCCCCTGCTCTGTTAGGTGGGGGTGTCCGCACTATTGTTCAGCGCTATTATCATAGGTTTCGCGCGCGGCGTCGATCTTGGATAAATTGTCCAACGCCCAATAACCTAGCGCACTTACCGGCTCACGAAAGGACTGTCCCATTTCGGTGAGGTTGTATTCAACCTTTGGCGGGATCGTTGGGTGGTAAGTTCGTTTCACGAGCCCGTCTCTCTCCAGCTCTTTCAGCGTGCGGCTCAGCATTCGCTGCGAAATACCCAGATTTCGTTTGATCTCATTGAACCGCAACGTCCCGTACTGGGCCAATGAAATGACAATCAGAACGCTCCACCGGTCGCCAACACGGGACAAGACTTCGTTGATGCGTTTGCAATCGGGGCATTGATCGTTGTCCAGCATAGCAGTTCCTTTTGTGTGACCGAGGTTCAGAAATGTGCCTTCTTGCAGGAATGGTAAGTTCCCCTTAGATCGTCGGTAACAAATGTATACCGCCCTATCGGGCCTTGAACAAGGGAAACCAAAACATGTCGAACAAAACACTGAATGATCATCTGAACTGGCGCTACGCAACAAAGAAAATGGACCCTGCCAAATCGGTTCCGCAAGATAAGCTGGATGCCATCATCGAAGCGGTGCGCATGGCCCCGACCTCGAGCGGAACGCAGCCGTTTGAGTTGCTCGTTGTGACAAACCCCGAGCTGCGCGGCCAGATTGCGGAAGCGGCAGGTGGTCAGGCTCAGATCACCGAAGGTTCACATCTTTTGGTTTTCGCGGCGTGGGACAATTACACCGCTGAGCGGATCGACGAAGTCGTTGGTCTGAACATTACAGAGCGTGGCGATCTGCCTCTGATCCATGGCTATTACGACAACCTCAAAGCCAACTACGTGCCCCGTGATGCAGAGGTGAACTATGCCCATGCTGCACGCCAGGCTTATATCGCACTTGGCATTGCCTTGGTCGCGGCGGCAGAGCAAGAAGTCGACAGCACGCCAATGGAAGGCTTTGACCCGGCGGCCGTCGACGATATCCTTGGTCTGCGGGACCGCGGCCTGCGGTCTGTGGTTCTGATGCCGCTGGGCTACCGGGACGAGGCAGCTGACTGGCTCTTGTCGATGCCCAAGGTCCGCAAGTCGCGCGATACCATCGTCAAACAGATCAGCTGAGGTCAACTATGGGATTTATAAGAAAACTGCTTGGTGTGGCGCCCACCCCCACCGATGACGGTGCGTTCAAGCCATCGCCCCTGGCGCTGAAGCTGGCGACCTCTGCGACGACGGATTACGACGGCGGCAGCTATGCGGCACCTTATTCGGGCGACGCAAAGCGGGTGTTGGTGATTTGCACAGAAGAGCGCAATATGACCATGGCCAACGGCAACAAGTTTTCGACCGGAAACCATCCGGTCGAGATGGGGCTGCCAATGCTGCATCTGATTGCGGCTGGGTTCGAGATTGATATCGTCACCCCGACTGGAGCGCCTGCCGCCATTGAAGAATGGGCGATGCCGCGTGACGACGCCAATGTCATGAAGCTTTTCCGTGACTACGCGGATGCGCTGGCAAATCCGGGCAGCCTTTCAGAGTTCGTTGCGAACTCGATGACCGATGATGCCCCCTATGTTGCGGTGTTCTTACCCGGGGGCCACGGCGCGATGCTCGGGCTGCCGGAGAATGCCGATCTGGGCAAACTGTTGCGATGGGCGAATGGGCGCGATCTGTTCACGCTGGCGATTTGCCATGGTCCGGCGGCCTTGCTTGCTGCCGATGATCGAAACCCGTTCCTCTTTAATGGTTACAAAATCGCGGCATTCCCTGATGCTGTCGACAAACAAACCCCGGCCATCGGTTATATGCCTGGCCACATGCCATGGAAATTCGGCGAGAAGCTGAATGCCTTGGGTGTGACCATCGTCAACACAAAGGCAGATAACTCATGCCATGTTGACCGTCGCTTGATCACTGGCGCGAGCCCGAAGGCGGCCAATAATTTTGGCAGACTGGCAGCGGAAACCTTGCTGAAGTCCTTAACCTAAGCCCAAAATATAGCGAGGCGCATTGCAGACACTCATGCGCCTCGCATCTCCTTTCGCATTCACCGAATTGGTGTGAACCCAGACGGAGCAATTCATGAAAGTTTGTTGCCTTGGTCGCTCTCTTGGGGATGAACTTTCGAACGGCTCTGATCTATTTTAAGCTCGATTGCCTGTTGGTCCTCGGCTTCCCAACGATACGGAAGACCTCTTTAGTGAGAGTGTGTCGGGCGGTCGCGTTTCAGTCGCATTGTCTTGATGATCTCAGGGACAATGATCAAAGGTAATGACAACAGGATAATTGCTGCCCAATGCTTCCAGCCTAAAGGTGCGGCGTGCAGCAGTTGTTGGAGTGGCGTCCAGTAGACGACCAGCAACTGCAAGGAAATCATCGCTGCAAAGGCGACCAACAGCTTTGGATTTGATCCCCAGCCAAGACGCCAACAGGGCAGTGAGAAGGACCGGAAAGCAAATACGCTGGTTTTCTCAAACAGGATCATTCCGGTAAATGCCGCTGTCCGGGCCACATCCACACCGGCTGGCTGGAATGTGTAAAACAAGTAAAGGCTGGCAAAACCGGTATAGGTTCCAAACGCAAGGATCATCGCCAAAGCCCAGCGGTCCAGAATGCCAGCATCCGGGCGCCGGGGCGGCGCCGTCATCTGTTCGGGGGTGCCGGGTTCCAGCCCAAGGGTCAGCGCCGTGACCCCATCGGTCACAAGGTTCATCCACAGGATCTGCGTTGGGAGGTAGATCAGCGGACCGCCAAGCATGAGATTGATCAAGATCGCCACCACCTCGCCTGCGTTGGACGACAGCAGATAACGCACAAAACGCTGAATATTGGCAAATTGGCGTCGCCCTTCGCGAATGGCACCTTTCAGCGTGGCGAAGTTGTCATCAAGAAGCACGAGGTCTGAGGCCCCCTTAGCAACATCGGTGCCACGGATGCCCATTGCCACACCGATATCAGCCTGTTTGAGAGCCGGAGCATCATTCACCCCATCTCCGGTCATCGCCACGATATGGCCCTGCGCCTGCAGGATCCGCACCAGACGCATCTTGTGCTCCGGCGCGGTCCGGGCAAAGAGCACAGGAGCACTCAAGAGCGCACCGAGAGCATCGTCGTCGATCTTTTCCAGCTCTGCTCCGGTCATGAGCTTTTCCACCGGCAGGCTAAGATCTTCGGCAATGGCGCGGGCGGTAAGGGGGCCATCCCCCGTGATCATCATGATCGACATACCCGCCTGTATACAGGTACGGATCGCGTCGCGGACTTCGGGGCGAGGGGGATCAATCATGCCGACGAGGCCCAGAAATTCCAGATCTTCGTCAGGGGCGTCGGCAGCGGAGACTTTATGCTGCGCCAGGGCGATTACCCGCAGGCCTCGGTCGGCCATGTCGGCATAGATCTGTTCGATGTCTTGCCGTGTGGCGGCATCCAGAGGCACCTGCCCATCAGGGCTGCGCCAGGTTGTCGAAGCGTCCATGATCTGCTCTGGCGCACCTTTCGCAAGCAGCACCAAATCATCGCCTTTTCTGCGCACCATGCCCATCCGCTTGCGTTCCGACGAGAACGGGATTTCCGCGAGAGGGGCATCTTCTGGAACCGGGGACCACCCCTTGTAGGCCAGCGTCAACAACGCCCCCTCGGTTGGATCGCCAACCATTTGCCAGTTTGCCCCGTCGCGGCGCAGGCTGGCATGGCTGCACCCGACCATTACATCCAGAGCGTCATCCAAATCCGGGTTGCTGCCATAACGGACCGGATCGTCCTCCAGCAGGATCCGCCCTGCAGGATCATACCCCGTTCCGACCGCCTTGTATGACTTACCCGCAATCCAGAGCGCGGAAGCGGTCATCTTGTTTTCGGTAAGCGTTCCGGTCTTGTCGGTGCAGATAACTGACGCTGCCCCCAATGTCTCGATTGCCTGAAGCCTTCGGACCAGTGCCTTGCGCCGCGCCATGGCTCCGGCACCCAGTGCCAGGCTGATTGTGACCACAGCCGGAAGGCCCTCGGGGATGATCGCCACCGCCATTGAAATGCCGGTCATCACCATTTCCATCAGATCCCGACCGACCGCGACCCCGGTAAGGGCAATCGCCAGCCCAAGCAGAAGAGCCGCAAATCCCAGCTGCCCTCCTAAACGCCCGAGCTGCCGGGACAGGTTTGTGCCGCGTTCTTCCACTGATCCGGTCAGAGTGGCGATCTTGCCAAATGCGGTGGCGGGCCCGGTGGCGCTGACGACAACCTCGGCCCGGCCAGCGGTGACATTTGTTCCCATCATCACCTGATCGCGTTGATCAACCCCGTCGGTGTCTTTGCTGACCGGAACGCTTTCCCCTGTCAGTACGCTTTCGTCCACCCGCAACCCTATGGCCGAGGCGATTCCGGCATCTGCTGGCACCTGATCACCTGCCTCCAGCAACACCAGATCACCGGGGACAATGTCGCGACTGTCGATCAGTACTGGGACATCATCGCGGATCACTTTCGCCCTCGGTCGTAGCATATCGCGCAGTGCCGCCAGCGAAGTCTCGGCCTTCCACTCCTGCATAAAGCCCAGTCCGCCGTTCAAAAGCACCACCAGACCGATTGCTACCGCATCCACGGTCTCTCCCAAGAGCAACGCAACCAGACTGGCCCCGATCAGCAGCAGGACAAGAAAGCCGGTGAACTGGCGCAATAGGATTTTCCAGATCGGCGTGATCCGGGTCTCACCGACGATATTTGGGCCATAGGTTTCAAGGCGCGCCCGCGCTTCCGCGCTGGTGAGGTTCTCCGATCGGGTCGGAGCCGGTTTCTGGTGTGGTTCACTGCGCACGCCTATGCCTCCATCTGCCTTAAAACTTGAACAGATTCTCTTGCGATACAATGCGCAGGATCAATGCGGCCAATGAGGGAGTGCCAGATTGTGGCAATGCGGATCCGGTCGTAAGACGTCTTGTCGTTGGCCCGCTGTCGCTTAGTTGGGGTAGGGGCCGCTGTTGGGGGCAATGGCCAATGGGTGGCTTGGTCGACCACGACGGCAATAACACCCGCCATCACATCAATCAGTCATGAGAGCCCTGACGGGTACTGCCCTGCTACGCTCTACAGCACGATTACTATGTGTGGTTTGGCTCGTGAATTGCCGTAATCGAAGATGCACCAGTCTGGGCCATCGCGCTGCTCAGCTCGTCGCTCAGAATATCCCACATTCTTTCAAGTCCGCGCTCACCGGCGGCGGCGATTGCAAATTGCAGGACGCGGCCAACGAAGGTGAAGTCGGCACCTAGGGTCAGTGCCTTCAGGACGTCTTCTCCTGATCGAATGCCACTGTCATAGAACAGGGGGAAATCTGGCCCAAGTTCGGCGCGAATTTTAGCCAGCATCTCAATCGGGGCAGGGGCGCTTTCCAATTGTCGAGCGCCATGGCTCGACACTTGAATGGCATCGACACCTGAATTGGCCAGCTTTTGGGCATCTTCTACATCCAGCACCCCTTTGACCACCAACTTGCCGGGCCACGCATCGCGAAGCCGGGCAAGCGTATCCCAAGTGACGTTGGCCCTCGTTTCGGTTCGATCAAATTCGAACCCGTCCATCTCGAAGTTCGCCATTTGTGGCTTGCCGCTGAACAGGGAAGTCAATGACCAACGAGGGTGCAGCGCAAAGTCGATGAACTGCCGCGGCCCGATGCGAAAGGGCATCTTGAAACCGTGGCGCAACTCACGTGGGCGCCGCCCGACCTCGGGCACGTCAACGGTCAGAACAAGGGTCTTGTAACCAGCCGCTTTCGCCCGTTCGACGAGCTTGAAAGTGCCAACACCATCACCGCTGAAATAGAGTTGAAACCAAGCGTGGCCTTGGGCGGTTTCGATGATCTTTTCCATCGGGGTCGAGGCCACGGTGGACACCCCGTGAGGCACATGGTGACGCGCTGCAAGGCGGGCCAGCATGAGATCAGCGCCGGGGCCTGACAGGTTGCACATTCCCATGGGGGCAATCCCAAAGGGGCGATCCATCGGCGCACCGAAAACTTCTGTGGCGAGTGACCGCTGGCTGACATCTTTCAGAATGCGGGGTTTCAGGGTGACGGCGTCAAGGGCGGCACGATTGCGCGCCGCCCCTGTTTCTCGACCGGCAGAGCCGTCGATATAGTCGAAAACCATCCACGGTAGCCTGCGTTTCGCCAGGCGGCGGGCATCTTCTGCACAGTGGATAGCTCCGGCTCCCATCAGCTTGCGACCGCTTTCATAAAGCGATCACGGATGATGACCGGATCCATGGTGATGACCGGCATCTTGGCGTTGCCGCTGTCGCATTTCACCACCATCACGGTGGACTGGCCGCTATCGATCGCCTCTTGCAGCGCTGTGCCGGTGTCCACGTCCTGTACCACCACAACATTGTCGCAACCTGCCGCACGCGCCATGCCCGCGAGGTCGGTTTTCTTGCCGGTGTAGGTGGGCTGATCGCCGGTGGACCCATAGGACCCGTTGTCGATGATCATCAGGATGTAGTTGTTCGGAGCATTGTTACCGATGGTGGGAAGCGTTCCAAGGTTGGTCAGAACCGAACCGTCCCCATCAATGACAATCACGGTCTTGGGCTGTGCCAGCGCAAGGCCCAGACCGATCGAGGACGCAAGACCCATGGTGCCCAGCATGTAGAAATTCGATGGTTGGTCGTCGATGGCATGTAGTTCCTGGCTGGGAATGCCGATGTTACAGACAACCAGTTGGTCACGAAGAATGGGCGCGATCTCGCGCAGGATTTCAGAACGGATCATTGGTCGCCGTAGCCTCCCCAGAAGTTGGCGTCGGTCAGGATCGCCACGGGTTTGTTGCACATGTATGTGTATTTCAAAATGTTGTCGAATTCTTCGACATCACTTTGATGGTGGAAGTGATAGGTGGGGATATTGAGCTGAGCCAACAGCGCTTTGGTATGCACCGCCATTTCGACCTGACAGGCCACAGGTTCGCGCAGTTCACCACGATACGAAATCAGCATGGGCAGAGGCATCCGGTAAAACTGGGTCAGGGTCGCCAGCGTGTTGATGGTCACGCCGATCGCAGTGTTTTGCATAATGATGGCAGGGCGTTTTCCCCCCATCCATGCACCTGCACAAAGGCCCATGCCTTCGTCTTCCTTGTTCGAAGGAATGTGAAAGATGTCTTCGCACTGGTCAATCTCGTCAATCACACCAGCCAGCTGTTTGCATGGTACTGTGGTGACGAATGAAACGTCGTTTGCGACCAGATCGTTTGTGATCTTTTTGTCGATATTCATGATCATTTGGCCTTTATGGTTGATGGTCTTGGGTGTCAGGAGCTTCGATAGACATGCACGGCACAGGGGGCGTGGCGTACCACGCGTGCGGCCGTTGACCCGAGCAGGTAGTCACTGAGCCCGGGTTTGTGAGAACCGATCACGATGCATCCGATATCTTGATCAGCAGAAAACTCGATGATGGTGCGATAGGTGTGGCCCACCACGATTTCGGTCTGGATATCCGGGATCCCCGCTGTTTTCTCGACCAGCAAAGTGCGCGCGCGTTCAAAGGCCTCGCGTACCACATCCTTGTCCAGATATGCCCCGACCGAACTGTGAGGTGCTTCATACACATGGAGTGCGATGATTTTTCCGCCGGGATTGCATAGGGCTTTGGCCACACCAAGGGTTGAAGGGGAAATCCCATGGTCCAAGGCCATGGGAACCAAAATTTTATCATACATGGTTGGTTTCCTTTCTTTTGGTGCGGTTTACGACCACGGGTCGAGCACGATTTTTGGCGCGGCAACGGCGCCTGCGCGCAGGTCACGAAACGCTTGCGCCCCGTCCGATAGCGCGCGCGATTCCATCCAGTCGAGCGGCCCAAGGCGCCCGTCAAAGATTGCCTGTGCGGTGTCGCGGAAATCCTGTGCGGTATAGGTGTAGGTGCCGATAAATGTGATTTCCTGAAGCGTCATGCGACGGACATCCAACCCATCGGTGTCTTCGCCCAGACCCACATGCGCAATCACGCCACCCGGCATCGCAATCTCTGACGCCATAGCGCGCGTGGCAGCATAGCCAACCGCATCGATGACGATACTTACGGGTGTCTTTGCGGTATCCGTGATGGTCTGTCCGCATCGCTCTGCCAAGAATTGGCGGCGATTGTCATTAGGTTCCAGAATGGTGACATCGTCGACGCCCATGGCGCGCAGGGCAAGGGCGGCCGCAAGGCCAATGGCTCCGCCACCCAGCACCAGGGCTGTGCGATCCATTTTGTGGTGCATCGCATCAAGCGCCAGACGCGCGGCATGCCAACTGACGGCAAGCGGTTCGGCAAGAGCCGCTTTTGTCAGCGGAACATCCTCTGGCACGATGACCAAATTGCTCTCGGGCATGGCGACATACTGTGCAAATGCGCCCTCGCGCGGAGGCATCGAGATGATCTGGCGGTCTGCGCACAGGTTTTCGCGTCCCATGCTACACGCCGGGCAGGTGCCACAGGTCACCAACGGATTGATGGTAACGCGTTGCCCATCCTTGGGGCCGCCTTCAATGATCCCGGCGGCCTCGTGGCCCAGAATAAGCGGGGCAGGGCGCCGATTGTCATGCCCCAGATAGGCATGCATGTCGGACCCGCAAATTCCCGATGCCATAATGCGTATCAGGTGTTCACCCGATCCGGCCCGCGCTTTCGGAACATCACGATATCCAAGTGTTTCAACACCGTCGTAAACCAGAGCTTTCATTTTGCTGTGAACCCCCCATCAACCATCAGAACCTGACCTGTCACATAGGCCGATGCATCCGAGCACAGAAACAGCAAAGGCCCGTCCATGTCTTCCAGCCGCCCATTGCGTCCGATGCAGGTTTGTGCGGCGTTGCGTTCGGCGCGGGCATCGTCCTGAAATACGGCTTGGGTCAGCTCGGTCGGAAAAAATCCCGGTCCAATTGCGTTGGCTGTGATCCCGTGAGGAGACCAGGCTTCGGCCATGGCGCGGGTCAACTGCCCGATACCTGCCTTGCTGGCGCCATAGGCGATACCGCCGGGAAAGGCCCGTGTGGTTTGAAGTGAGGCAAAATTGACGATCCGCCCCCAGCCTTTTTCCTTCATTGCCGGGACCATTGCCTGACTTAGGAAAAACGGAGCCGACAGGTTCAGGGCCAGTGTTTGGTCCCATCCTTCAGGGGTAACGTCATCTGCTGCTTGGCGTGTGTTTACTCCCGCAGCGTGAACAAGAATGTCCGGTGGCCCAAATGGGGCACAGATGGCGGCACACAGGGTTTCAAGCTGGTCCCGTTCAGCAACATCTGCTGCGACATGTGCCGCATTTTCCCCGATTTCAGAAGACAGCTCTTGCAGAGCTTGTTCCCGGCGGGCAACCGACACGACCTTTGCGCCAGCCGATGACAATGCAATAGCAGCCTGTCGACCGAGGCCAGAGCTGGCCCCGGTGATGCAGGCGACTTTGCCTGTCAGGTCAAACAGAGATCCCAGATCAGCCATTTGCGCTCAGATCAAAAGTTTCATTCGGGAAGTATTTTTCCAGTCGCACATCGGCAGCACGGGCATGACCTTCCATACCTTCAAGTCGCGAAATGCGGGCTGTGGCCTCGGCCACGGCTTTGGATCCTTCGCGGGTAGAGCGCTGCCAGGTGACGATCTTCATATACTTGTGCACGGACAAACCGCCGGTATAGCTCGCAGCACGCGACGTGGGCAGCACATGGTTGGTACCAGCAGCCTTGTCTCCATAGGACACAGTGGTCTCTTCGCCCAGGAAGAGCGAGCCATAGCAGGTGAGGTTCTCCAGCCACCAATCCAGATCTTCGGCCTGAACCGTCAGGTGTTCAGGGGCATAATCATCCGAGCAGGCTGCCATTTCTTCACGATCAGAACAGACGATCACTTCGGCATAGTCGCGCCAGGCGGCGGCCGCATTGTCACGGTTCACGTCTGGCAGATCGTCAATCAACTTTGGCACGCGTGCCATCACGTCTTCGGCCAGATCGCGATCATCGGTCACAAGCCAAACGGGCGAGTTGTAGCCGTGTTCGGCCTGGCTTACCAAATCGGTGGCCACAATATGCGCATCAGCTGTTTTGTCGGCCAGGATCAAGCTATCGGTCGGTCCTGCAATCATGTCGATGCCAACGCGGCCAAAGAGGATGCGTTTGGCTTCCGCCACAAATTGGTTACCCGGTCCGACAAGGATGTTGGCCTTGGGCAGACCGAAGAGACCAAAGGTCATTGCCGCCACGCCCTGAACGCCGCCCATCGCCATGATCTTGTCTGCACCACAAATATGTGCGGCATAGACAATCGCTGGGGCGACACCAACACCGGGACGAGGAGGAGAGCAAGCAGTGATATGTTTGCACCCGGCCACTTTGGCGGTGGTCACGGTCATGATTGCGCTGGCGATGTGGCTATAGCGCCCACCAGGCACATAGCAGCCTGCCGCATCTACGGGGATGGCCTTTTGTCCCGTCACGAAGCCCGGCAACAGTTCGGTTTCCACGTCGCTAACGGTGCTTTTCTGCAGCTCAGCAAAGCGACGCACATTGTCATGAGAGAACCGGATGTCGGCCTTGAGCCTCTCGGGCACCAAGGCGCAAGCGGCCTCGATCTCTTCCGGGGTCAACAGAACGTTGCCCTCATACTGGTCAAACTTGGCGGCATACTCCATCGCCTTGGCATCGCCACCAGCTTCGATATCATCAAGGATGCCCTTAACGATCTCATGGGTCTCAGTTGCATCCGACTTTGGTGTCAGAGAAGCCTTTTTCAGGTATTCACGAGTCATTTCTGGAAGGTCCTATTTATAGATATCCGGAAGGAGGGTGGTCGAAATTGCCGGGATATAGGCAATCATTATCGCCACGATCAGCATGGTCAGAACAAAGGGAATGGCGCGCGCTGCGATCTTGAGGATCGACTCGCCCGTGATCCCAGAGACCACAAAGAGGTTCAGGCCCAGTGGCGGGGTGATAAAGCCCACACCAAGTGCGGTGATCATCATGATGCAGAACTGGATCTCGTTCATGCCGATGTTGTCGGCGAGCGGTTTCAGGATCGGAGCAAGGATCACGATGTTAGGGGTGGTTTCCATCACGCAGCCAGCGGCGATCAGGATGCCGATCATCAGAAGGATCAGCACATAGGGGTCATCAGTCAGGCCGGTCACGGCGGTCACAAAACCTTGCGGAACACCCATGATCGCCAGCGCTTCGGCCAGAGGTGCGGAAAAGGCGATGATTGGCAGGATAACACCGTTTACTTTGGCCGAGCTGACCAGCATTGCCGGGAAGTCCGAGAACCGCAGAGTACGGAGAATGAAGCCCATGAGGATGGTCACGACGACGGCCGTGGCACCTGCTTCGGTCGGGGTCAAACGGCCCGAAAAGATCCCATAGAAAATGATGCCCGGAACGATGAAGGCATACCAGCCGGATTTGAGCGATGTGCCCAGATTGGCAGACCACTCACGCACGCTCATGTTGCCGCCGGTTTCATAGCTGTAGAGGCGGTTCATGATGATGTTGGTGACCAGGATCGACACGAGGATCGCAATGCCCGGGATGAGAGCCGCAAGGAACAGGGTCGAAGCGGAAATACCCAGAACGAGGCCGATAATGATATATGCGATTGATGGCGGAATCAGGATCCCGGTACAGGCGCCAGCTGCGACAAGAGCACAGGCATAGGGGCGCGGGTAGCCGCTTTCCACCAAGCGGTTGATGGTCATGCGACCAACCGCTGCGGCACCTGCTGCGTCCGAGCCCGAAATGGCAGCGAACATGCCGCATACCAGCACTGTAGCCGACCCAAAACCGCCTTTGGTCCAGCAGGTCAGCGCCTCGGCCACATCGAGGAATTTTCGACTAAGCCCGGTGCGTACCAGAACGTCGCCAGTCAGGATAAATAGGGGAACCGCCGTCAGCGCAAAGGCGTCGATGCCTGTGAAAAGACTTTCGCCCACAGCGGACAGGGGTAGATCACCAGACATGACCAGCATGGTGATCGCAGCGGTGCCGATGGCGGCCCAGACCGGGACGGCAAGGGCGATAAGGCCCACGAACATTATGACGGGAAGATAGAAATCCCAGCCCAGCTCAACGGTTTGACCAACTTGTTGCCAAAGCATCTGCGCTCTCCTCAATCAAACAATTTGTCGCCTTCAAAGACGGGGGTGCCGTCACGAAGGCTGTGGAAATCGCGCCACAGGGATTGCAGCAGACGCCAGATCATCAGGGCAAATCCGACCGGTACGGCCATCAGGAACCAGACCATCGAAATGCGAAGCCCGTGGCTGACCGATCCGAATTTTGCAGAGACATGTACTGTCTCGTACGACCAGTAGAGGGCGATCACCGCGACAATCAGCATCACAAGATCACCAAAGATATAGAGCAGCGCTTTTGTGCGCGGCCCGAGATAGTGCATCAGCACATCGATACGGATGTGCGCCCGTTCCTTGACCGCAGCAGCGGCCCCGATCCAAGCCAGATAGATAAAGGAGTAGCGAACGATCTCTTCCCCCCAGATTGAGGAGTAAGCAAAGAGTTCACGTCGAATAACTTCGGTCGCCATTGTGACGACGAGCATCACGTAGAAAGTGAGGAGCAACCAGCGCTCTGCATTTTGATCTATGCGTCTGAGAAGTGTCATAACGGGTTCCTTCAGCCAAGGCTGTGACCATTAGGCGTCGTGGCGCCATACGCAGGGAATGAGAAAAAAGGGGTGCCCCACGAAGGAGGCACCCAAGGGGAGTTATGCGTCGTGGACGAAATACTTGCCCTGTGTGCCTGCGGCTTCTTCCATTTTGGCAAAGTTGTCCATGGAGCCAGCAAGCTCTTTCTTGAAGTCATCCCATTCGGGACGTTGATAGCCACCAGCTTCTTTCCATTCTCCCAGTTGGTCATCGCTGAGCGAGTGGAATTGAACGCCAGCCTTGGCAAGCTCGGCCATGGCGTAGCTGCGTGCAGATGGCACTTTGGAGAGGTTCTGGTGCCCAGTCATCTCAGAGCCCCACATGACGCCTTCTTGTACGTCAGCTGGCAGCGAGTTGAACCATTCCAGATTACAGGAATATACTTGGCTATCCGGCACTGCCTGGGTGAAGGTCACATGGCTCAGGATGTCCTTGAAACCAAAGACGTAAAGCGCGCCAACCGACGGGTCCAACGCATCTGCAACGCCTTGTTTGATCGCCGAAGGAGTTTCGCCCCAAGCGACGGGCGTCGGGTTTGCGCCGACCATGCGGTAATACTGTTGCAGCATCTTCGAACCCGGCACGCGGAATTTGACACCGGCCATATCACTTGGGGACAGGACCGCATCTCCACCTTTGCGAACCGCGACCACACGTGGGTCGATGTTGACATAGAACAGTGCTTTAAAGCCGTTTTCTTCTACTTTCGGCTCTACAGAGGATTTCCAGAAGCTCGAATTCACGAGGTTGGTGAAGCGCTGGTTCGAGCCGCAAAGATACGGCATGTTGATCAGGTCAACGGTCGACGCGAACGCTGCGAAGTTCGACAGCGAGTGTTGTGCTGCCTGAATTGTGCCGCCTTGAACTTTCTGTACCAGCGCACCGCCAGCGCCCAGCTGTCCACCCGGAGCAAGCTTGACATAAACCTTACCGTTGGTGGCGTTCTGGATGTTCTCTTTCAGATCAAGTTGCATGATCGGGTAGCTGCGCGACGCGCCCAGGACATAAGCCGTGGCAACGGTCATCACATGTTCAGCTGCAGCCTCGCGTTCTTTTTCTTCTTTTGCGGTCTGAGCGACAGCTTCAGTTGACCAAAGCATGCCCCCTGCGCCAACGACCATCGCCGCGGTGAAACCGCCGCTAGCGCTGAGCTTCAGGAAATTGCGACGTTCAGCTGACTTCAGCCCGTCATTGTCTTTTTTCATGGTATCCTCCCTTAGGATTCATCAGCTGCCTTAGTTTTCTTTTTTATGGTCAGCTTCTTTTTTTAGAATTGCGACGACGAAAAGGATTGTGGCCGCAAATAGAACCAACATTTCCCCTACGTCCCCCAAAAATGCACTGCCAGCGAATGCGCCGAGGGCAACATTTGCAAAAAAGACAATGAATACGGCGACTGAGGCGACAAGAAACATCATACGCTCCATTAGAGAATCGGTTCACCACTATTTGTAAGCGCTTACATGGCAAATGCAAGCGTTTACATTGTGGATGGTAATTATCCGCATTTATGTTAAGAAGAATTGAAACAATTGGCAGATAAAAATATGGGAAATACCCGTTCAGCACCGACACTTGACGATGTTGCCAAGGAAGCAGGCGTCTCGACAGCGACGGTGTCACGTTGCCTGAATTCCCCGGAGCGCGTGGTGGAAAAGACGCGTATTCGCGTCATGAAAGCCGTGGAAGAGATGGGCTATACACCGAACTTTGCCGCGCGGGTCATGGCCGCAAAACAGTCATTTACCATTGGCGCCATCATTCCCACCATGGAGAACGCGATCTTTGCGCGTGGCTTGCAGGCCTTTCAGGATGAATTGCGCGAACGCGGCTATACCCTTCTGGTGTCCAGTTCGGCTTACAAACCAGGGATCGAGAAGGAACAGATCCGGACGCTTGTTGCCAGGGGCGTTGATGGGCTGTTGCTTATCGGACATGAACGTGAAGAGCAGATCTATGAGTATCTTGAACGACATCGGGTGCCGGTGCTCATCGCATGGTCCTATTCGCCTGATGTGCGGCAAACTTCGGTCGGTTTCAGCAATCGGGATGCGATTTTTGAATTGGCGCAGAACGTCATCGATGCCGGTCACAGTCGCATCGCGATGATTTCCGGGTTCACTGAGGGGAACGACCGTGCACAAAAACGCGTGGTTGGGATAAGGGACGCCCTATGCGCGAATGGCATTGATCCTGACAGCATGGAGTTGGTCGAAACAACCTATGAGATCGACAGCGGGGCGAACGCATTTGTCGACCTCATGTCGCGCCCGACGCGCCCAACGGTTGTCATGTGCGGCAACGACGTTTTGGCCGCGGGCGCTCTGCGTGGTGCTCGTAAAATGGGGATTTCAGTCCCGGAAGAAGTCTCCATCACAGGTTTCGACGACATTGAACTGGCCGAGATTGTGAGCCCACCGCTGACGACAGTCCATGTGCCGCATCGCAAAATGGGCCACAAGGCTGCGCAGGAATTGATTGCGATGGTCGAAGGGAGCTCCGAAGGGGCTTCAACCTGTATCAACACGCATATTGTGTCACGTCAGTCCCTGGCAAAACCGCCGAAAAACGCAGCTACGAATAAGTAACCACGCTATTTTGTGATCCTCATAGGTTGGGGGTACACTGCACGAAGTTCAGCGAATTTTGGCAGAACTTGAGCCTGTCACATTGGACACCACGCAAATTCCAACCTTTTTGTTGCGCCTCAATTACTTTACCTTGATCTGGGACATATTCACTGGTGGAACTTCCCGCCAAAATCACGACAACCGTTCCAGAGGCACGAGCACCCACCCATGTTTTCCGAATTCAAGGCCTTGTCACGGCTGACCTTGGATACTGCACGCGACCTGGCACCGATTGTCGGGGTTGTTGCGGTGTTTCAGTTCCTGGTGCTGAAACAGCCGATTGACGATCTGTCAACCAAGCTGATTGGGCTCCTGTTTGTCATGATGGGACTTGCGGTGTTCATCCGCGGGCTGGAATTGGCGCTGTTTCCTTTGGGAGAAAGTCTTGCCGACGCCTTTGCCAATAAGGGTAACCTGTTCTGGCTTTTGCTGTTCTCTTTCGCGCTGGGTTTTGGAACCACCGTAGCCGAACCCGCCTTGATCGCGGTGACAGGTGAGGCTGCGCGCACCATGACCTTGATTGGGGCTGTAGCGGACGATCCGGTCGCGCAAACCGACTACGCAGATGCGTTGCGATATACTGTGGCGGTCGCCGTGGGCGCGTCGCTGGTCATTGGGGTGATGCGGATCCTGCTCGGGTGGCCGATCCAATATCTGATCATTGGCGGTTATGTGATTGTGGTGATCATGACGTGGTTTGCCCCCCCCGAGATCATTGGCATCGCTTATGACAGTGGCGGCGTGACGACGTCTACGGTGACCGTTCCACTGACCACCGCATTGGGTGTGGGGCTGGCCAGCGTGATCAAGGGGCGCAATCCGATGATTGACGGGTTTGGACTTGTCGCCTTTGCCTCGCTCTTGCCGATCATCTTCGTATTGGGATTTGGCATCTGGGGGGCTTCATCATGATCGCAGCCCTGTTCCAGACCATTCTGTCCACCGTGCTGGACATCCTGCCGATTGCTGGAATTTTGATTTTTTTCCAGTTGGTTGTCCTGCGCAAACCGGTGCCGCACCTGCCGCAGGTTCTGATCGGGTCCGTCTATGTTGTGTTGGGATTGGGGCTGTTCCTGTTTGGCTTGGAATATGCCCTGTTCCCAATCGGCGAGAGCATGGCGCGTCAATTGACCGATCCATCCTTCATTGGCAATCCCGCCGATTGGTCGGCGCATGGCTGGACCTATCTCTTCGCCTTTGCGATTGGATTTTCCACCACTATTGCCGAACCATCGCTTATTGCCGTGGCACTGAAGGCGCGGGATGTATCGGGGGGGGCGGTCAGCGCCTGGGGGCTGCGGATCGCAGTGGCGGTTGGAGTGGCGCTGAGTCTGTCGGTCGGCACGTTTCGGATTGTAACCGGCACGCCGCTCTATCTCTACATGATCGTGGGCTATGTCATCGTGATCGCCCAAACGATTACGGCCCCAAAAATGATCGTTCCGCTGGCCTATGACAGCGGAGGGGTGACCACGTCCACCGTGACCGTGCCACTCGTGGCAGCACTCGGGCTAGGGTTGGCCTCAACCGTGCCGGGGCGCAGCCCAGTGCTGGATGGCTTCGGCCTTGTCGCCCTTGCCAGCCTGTTTCCGATGATCACCGTCATGGGATATGCACAGTTGGTGGATTGGCAAGCCCGGCGAAAGGGTATTACACAGATAGTCGAAGGCGACAGAGAGGGAGCGCCATGAAGTTCAAACTTATCATTGCCTTGGTGGAAGACGCCAAGACCGATATCGTGCTGGATGCCGCCCGCGCGGCGGGGGCAACCGGGGCAACCGTGATTACCTCGGTACGGGGTGAGGGGCTCAAGCAGAAGAAAAGCTTCCTTGGGCTTACTGTTGCTGGCCAGCGCGATATGGCGCTGTTTCTGGTCGAGGAACACCGGGCCACGGACATTATGGAAACCATCGCTGATGCCGGATCCTTTTGCGAGGAACCAGGAAGTGGAGTGGTCTTCCAGATCGACATCGAAGATGCGATTGGGTTGGAAAGCCAGGTGGCGGCCCTGCGCAATGTTCTGAAGGAGGATGAGCTATGAGCCAGCCGGAAATGACCCATGTGCGCGATGCGATGCAGACCGAGCTGCGCCTGATTGATGGCCTGTCCTCAACTCGCAAGGCGCTTGAACTCATGGAAGAAACCGGGCTGGATGCGCTTGTGATCGACAAGCGGGATCCTGCGGATGAATACGGGGTTATCACCATCGGTATGATTGGCCGCGACGTGATCGCCCCCAGCCGCAATCCCGGCCGGGTGAGCGTTTATGAGATCATGGAAAAACCTGCCCTGATTGTCCCGGCGGGCATGCAGGCACGCTATGCTATCCGCCTTTTGACCCGATTGGGGGCTGAACATGCGATTGCCACGGATGCGGACAAGGTCGTCGGCTATGTGACTTTGCGTGGTTTAACTCTGGCAGAGTTTCGCGATAAGTTCCCGAAAGACTGATCAGATTTCCGACCAGGCCTGTGCCTGAGGATTGCCCATTCCGAGCAGATCAATCGCCCTCGCAGCGATCTGGGTGACGATCGCATCCACGCTGTCTGGTCTCAGATAAAAGGCGGGAACTGGCGGCATCACGATGGCGCCCATTTCGGTCACGCTTGTCATATTGCGCAGATGGGCCAGTGTCAGTGGGGCCTCACGCGCCAGAAGCACCAGCCTTCGCCGCTCCTTAAGCTGCACCCCGGCGGCACGTGTCAGAAGGTTATCATCCAGCCCGTTGGAGATCGCGGCGAGGCTGCGCATCGAGCTGGGGGCGACGATCATGCCTGCGAGTGGCACCGATCCAGACGCGATGGACGCACCGATATTGCGGATATCGTGGCAGGTGTTCGCGAAGTCCTTCACCGTTGCCAAGGCACCTGCGCCACATTCTTCCGTTAGTGTCCGTTCGGCAGCTGGGCTGATCACCAGATCCAGCTCCGCACCCATGTCGTTCAGTTGTTGGGCCACAGATAATCCAAGTGCGGCCCCGGACGCTCCAGAAATGCCTAGAATGACTCGTTTGCTCATGTCTTCATCTCCGGCATTACGCGGGACAGAAGGTCGGCAGCAAAAGCCGCATCTTCGGGGGCGGTCTGCATGACGGTGCCCCAATCCCGCGTCGTTTCTTCATCCAATTTGTTGGTGGCGTCGATCCCCATCTTTCCTGCAAGGCCTGCCTTGGGAGAGGCGAAATCGAGGTAGTCCATCGGTGTGTTTTCCACCATCATCACATCGCGGCTCGGGTCCATCCGCGTCGCCAGCGCCCATGAAATGTCATCCCAGTTGCGCGGGTCGATGTCGTCATCCACCACCACAATCATCTTGGTATAACTGAATTGAGGCAACATTCCCCACAGTGCCATCATTACGCGACGCGCCTGACCGGGGTACCTCTTTCGGATGCTCACGACGGCCATGCGATAAGAACAGGCGGCAGGGGGCAGCCACAGGTCATGGATCTCGGGGATCTGCGCCTGAATGGTTGGAAGCGCGAGTTGATTGAACACCTCACCAATGATCGCCGGTTCATCCGGCGGGCGCCCTGTGTAGGTCGACAGGTAAAGCGGGTCTTTACGGTGAGTGATGCCCGTGACAGTCATCACCGGGAAATCCTCGGCATTATTATAATATCCGGTGTGATCGCCAAACGGACCTTCTGGTGCCATTTCAGTGGGGGACACATAGCCTTCGATCACAATCTCGGCCTCCGCAGGGACCATCATCGGGATCGTCTTCGCGGCGACCAATCGGGGGCGGTGCCCGTTCAGAGCGCCTGAAAAGGTGAGTTCGGACACGGTTTCCGGCAGGGGGAGTGCTGCGGAGAGAAGCATCGCGGGGTCCGCGCCAAGCACGATTGCCACCGGTGTCTTTTCACTCTCACGGCCCCAGCTTTGATGATGATGCGCACCGCCACGATGAGCCAGCCAACGCATGATGATCTTGTCACGTTCAATCACCTGTGCACGGTAAACACCTGCATTATAGCGCGCCACATCCTCGGCTTCGGTGCCGTGAGGGCGGGTCAGAACGATGGGCCAGGTGATCAGTGGGCCAGCATCGCCGGGCCAGTGTGTGCAGATGGGAATATCGGAAAGATCAATCTCGTCACCTTCCTTCACCACCTCCTGCACCGCCGCTTTGCGCGTGATCTTGGGCCGAGTGGCAAGCGCCGCCTTCAGCATTGGCCAGCGCGACAAGGCATCGCGCATCCCTTCCGGCGGTGTCGGGGCGCGTAACGCTGCGAGGAAAGCACCAAGATCCGGCACTTGTTCAAGAGAGATCCCCAAACCGGCGGCGACCCGTGACGTTGTGCCAAAAAGGTTTGTGACCACAGGCATATCAGCATGCGTGCCATCTGCTTTCACCGGATGGTCAAACTGGAGAACCGGCCCGCTTGCTTCAAGAACCTGCCGGTGCACGGCGGTCAGCTGGTGATTGATCGAAACCGGTTCCAAAATGGTCTGAAACTGATCTGCATCCCGGCACCAATCGAGAAAGCTGCGAAGGCTGGGATAGGGGGGATGGGAACGCAACGCGGACCTCCTGCGTTTTGGATTTCCCGCAATTAACACCAATTTTCTTGACCCGAATTGACAATGGTCAATTCGTCGCAGGTTTCAGAGGCGTAGCACTTTCCCACGGACACAGTTGACCCCAGGGTGGGAAAGGAGCTCCATTTGACCCAGCCAGCACTGTCGATCCCGCAGCTCCCGCCGCTTGCGGCACGGGCGTTGCGGCGTTTGCCTTTGACTCCATTGTCGTTTTCCCTCACCGCCTATGCGCGCAGGATTGCCAAGCACCACCCCGGTCTGTTTCGGCGGTTGGGGGAGTTTGACCATACGCGGTTTGTTATTGACCCGACCGATCTGCCGTTTGTGATTGAGATGCAACCAAACGGGGGACAACCCAAAATCAAGGTTGTGCGTGGCTCGGGGCAAGGGGAGGCTCGCATTGCAGGGCCACTGGCCGGCCTTCTGGGATTGGTGCATGGGGCCTATGACGGCGACGCCCTGTTCTTTTCACGCGATCTGGTGATCGAGGGGGATACCTCTGCCGCGCTTGCCCTGCGCAACGCCATTGATGATGCTGAACTGGATCTGAGCGCAGAAGTGGCCCAGATCTCGGGCCCACTGGCCGCTCCGCTGCAAAAGGCACTGTCTTTCATTGAGAACCGCACAGGCGTGAGTCTGAGCCGTCAGGACGAGTTGGAGGTCTGGTGATGGAGATTGTATGTCCTGCGGGTACGCCTGCTGCTTTGCGTGCCGCCGTAAAAGCCGGTGCGCACACGATTTACTGCGGCTTTGCCGATGAGACCAACGCCCGCAACTTCCCCGGTCTGAATTTCGACCGGGAGGAAATGCGCGAAGGGATTGCTTTTGCTCATCAGCACGGGTCGAAGGTTCTGATTGCCATCAACACCTTCCCGCGGGCAGGCAGTGAGGCGATCTGGCACCGCGCGGTGTCAGATGCGGAAAGCTGTGGTGCTGATGCGGTGATCCTCGCGGACATTGGTCTTCTGGATTATGCTGCCCGCAATCACCCCGGATTGCGTCGACATTTGTCCGTGCAGGCCGCTGCTGCCAATGCCGATGTGGTCAATTTCTACGCCAGTGAGTTTGGGGTGAAACGAGTGGTTCTGCCGCGCGTGCTCTCGGTGCCGGAAATCGCAGCGATTAATGCCGATACCGAGGTTGAGACCGAGGTGTTTGTCTTCGGAGGCCTTTGCGTGATGGCTGAAGGACGGTGTTCGCTGTCCTCCTACGCCACGGGTCGGTCGCCGAATATGAACGGGGTGTGCTCTCCCGCAAGCCATGTTGAATATCACGACGAAGGCGGCGTGCTGGATGCCAAGCTGGGCGGCTACACAATTCACCGGGTCGGCAAGGAGGAAAGCGCGCCCTATCCGACGCTCTGCAAAGGCTGTTTCACGGCGGGTGGCAAAGAGGGGCACCTCTTCGAAGATCCGGTCAGTCTGAACGCCGAGAAACTCATCCCACAGCTTGATAAGGCGGGTGTGACCGCGCTGAAGATCGAAGGGCGGCAGCGCTCTCGGTCTTACGTGGCGCAGGTGGTGAAGAACTTCCGCGCCGCAGTTGATGCGCTGGACGCGGGATTGCCGATGCCCGAGGGGATGCTCGCGCGCCTGTCGGAAGGCGGGGCGATGACCACCGGCGCTTACAAGAAAACTTGGCGATGATTTGGGCGGTAAGGAGAGACAGATGGAACTGACCGTAGGACCCAACCAGTTTTTCTGGTCCGCTGATCGCTGGAGCAGCTTTTATGACGATCTTGCCAAAGCCCCGGTAGAACGGGTGTCGCTGGGCGAGCTTGTGTGCTCAAAGCGCTTGCCGTTTTATGATGACCGCATCCCCGAGGCGATCTCGACGCTGGTTGAGGCAGGCAAGCAGGTGGCTCTGACGTCACTTGCTCTGGTGACGCTGAAACGCGAGCGCAAGCTGACCGCTGAACTGGTGGAAATGGGGGTGGAGATTGAGATCAACGATCTTACCGCCATCAGCTATTTGCCGGAAGGTGCGCAGTTCTCTGTGGGGCCGCTGGTGAATGTTTACAATGAGGGAACCTTGGATTGGCTGAAGCGCCGTGGGGCAATTCGGGTCTGTCTGCCGCCGGAGCTGCCATTGGAATCGGTTCAAGCGCTGGCAGCGAAAGGGGCTGACCTGGGCTTGGTGATTGAGGCTTGGGGCCATGGTCGCCTGCCTCTGGCGATTTCAGGGCGGTGTTATCATGCGCGCCGCCATGGGCGCACCAAGGACAATTGCCAGTTTGCCTGCGAAGAGGATCTCGACGGTCTGGATGTGCGCACGCAGGAAGACAAACCGTTTTTGACCATGAACGGCGTGCAAACCCTGTCTGACAGCTATGCCTGTGCAGTGCACCAGATTGATATCCTGCGGGATGCCGGTGTGAGCGCCTTGCGCCTATCGCCGCAATCCAACGGGTTCATGGAGCTTTGTGCCATATATCGCCGGGTTCTTGACGGAACAGTGACACCTGAGCAATCGGTCAACGATATCATCGCTCTGGACAGCAATACCCGCCTGTCGGACGGCTTCCTGACCGGCGCGCGCGGGGTGGATTGGTCCGGGGCATCGGCCTGAAGATAAAGGAGACGTCAGATGAAAATCGCACGAATTAGCTCATCGGAACGGGGTGAAGTGGATCGTCTTCTGTCCGAGGTGTCCGAGGAACTGCTCGCTGAAGGGTCTCGCCTTGCCGGGATTGTCAAAGATCAATCACATGACAGCCAGTTCGACAATGGCTGTGACATGAAAGTGCGGGTGCTGCCGGAGGGGAAAGTCATCCAGATTACCCAGAACCTTGGGGCCGGATCCGATGCCTGTCGGCTGGACCCCGGTGCCATCGCCGAGGCGGTGTCTCTGGTTGAGGCAGGAGATCTGAGCGGATCAGACATGTTTGTTCTCAACAAGTTCGGCCCCGAAGAGCTGAATGGCCGGGGATTTGTCTCGGCTATTGGAAAAGCTGTTGAACAAGGTGTGCCGGTGCTGGTTGGTGTTGGGCTGAACAGCCGCGAGGCTTTTGACGAATTTGCCGGTGGCGAAGCGGTGGAACTCGTGCCTGAGATGGACGCGATCCTGGCCTGGTGCCGACATGTCATCGCTCAAGACAACGCAAAGTGATTGCTGGGGAACATGAGTGACGCAAGGAAGAAACCTGCTCAGAACAGCTCGTCCCGGGTGCGAAACTGGTCTGGTCCTTCGGTTTTGAGTTTCGGTTATCGACCGTTTTTTCTGGTCGCCAGCGTTTGGGCTCTGCTGGCAATGGCGCTTTGGCTGTTGGCACTGGCGGGTGTGCCGGTTCTGGGGTCAAGATTTGACCCGATCACCTGGCACGCGCATGAGATGCTGTTTGGGTATCTTGGTGCTGCCCTTGCCGGGTTTATGCTGACAGCCGTGCCGAATTGGACCGGGCGATTGCCTGTACTGGGTTGGCCTCTTGCCGGGCTGGTGGCCATTTGGGGGGCAGGGCGGCTTGCCGTGGCGACCTCGTCTCTGATGTCACCCTATCTCACCGCGGCTGCGGATGTGGCCTTTCCTTTGGCCCTCTTCGTTTTGATCCTGCGCGAAGTCGCGGCTGGGCGAAGCTGGAAGAACCTGCCTCTGCTCGCCCTGTTCGGGTTTTTTATTCTGGGAAACATGCTGTTTCATGTAGATGCTGCCCAAGGGAGATTTGCCGCCAATGGTGTCGGAATGCGCCTAGGCGTGGCCACCGCGATCATGTTGATCTCTCTTGTCGGTGGTCGAGTTATTCCGAGTTTTACGCGGAATTGGCTGGTTAAAGCAGGAAGGGCTGCGCTCCCGGCTGCTTTTGGGATCATCGACAAGCTTGTGCTTATCTCAACCGCACTTGCCCTTTTCATCTGGACGGTTTTCCCTTCGTCACCACTGATCAGTGAGCTGTTTATTCTGGTGGGGATGGGGCAGTTGGTGCGCCTCATGCGGTGGCGGAGCTGGGCAGTGCGCCAAGAACCGCTCCTTTGGGTGCTGCATGCGGGGTACCTGTTTGTTCCTCTTGGGTTTCTCGCCTTGGGATTGTCAGGCCTCTCGACTGGTCTGGTCCCGTTTCTTGGTGCACTCCACCTTTGGATGGCAGGCGGGATCGGCATCATGACCCTTGCGATCATATCCCGTGCAAGCCTCGCCCATGCAGGGAAGCCACTTCATGCCTCACCCCGGCTGGCAATGGCGTACAACCTGGTTCTGCTTTCCGTCCTGCTGCGCTTTCTTGCGGCATATCCGGTTGGGAATGGCTGGGCTGCTCATATCTCAGCCATCCTCTGGCTTGCGGGATACGCCCTTTTTACCTGGCATTTCTGGCCAATCTGGATGGCAAAACCCGTCGCGCGCCGATTTTGACGACATGTTGGGTGTCATTGGGGGCATGACATTCAACGGAAAATGACCAAGGCGCAGCAGGGCACCGTCACTGAGACCTAGAGATAGTGCCCTTGCAGATCGAAACCTGACAATCAAAGCCTGAACCGTGCAAATAATGTCTGCCGGTCCACATCCGCCAACCAGGTGTCATGAGCAGGCGTCTGGAAAAGCATCGCTCAAAGTGTGTTTTGCATCACTCAAAGCGCGCCAGAAAGGGATTGATCGAGGTTTTGCGATCCACAAGGGCGTCCGCACCTCTGAACCGGGTAGGGTAGGTTGCAGAAGGTGCGGTATACCAAAAAACAAACCTCTCGACCCAACGCAGGCTGCGATGGGCCTGGGCTATGATAGGCATCTGAGGCGATGCGTAGCAATTGATTGGGGGATTAGGAACGACGTGGGCCGCTGATCAAAGGGTGAGCCTTACCGCATCACAAACGGGTCAGGGATTGGATCATCTGATGTACGCAGCCAAACAGATTTGATTTTGGTATATTCCAATGCCGCCTCAATCCCACCTTCGCGGCCATGGCCCGACAACCCATGCCCACCAAATGGCGCAATTGGGCTGACAGCGCGATAGGTGTTGACCCAAACAATGCCCGCCCGGATCGCGCGGATCATCCGATGCGTGCGGGTAAGGTTCTGGGTAAAGAGACCTGAGGCCAGTCCAAACCGGGTGTTATTGGCGATCTCGATTGCCTCGGCTTCGTCCTTGAAGCTCACGACAGACAGCACCGGGCCGAAGAATTCATTGGTCAGGCTGTCGGCGTCGCGGGCATCGTCGCAATCTAGAATGGTCGGTGGGAAATAAAACCCGGTGCGATCCACCGGATGCCCCCCTGTGATCAGTTTTGCACCTTGCGCCACGGATCTTTCGATCAGATCCATCGCGTGGTCGCGCTGTTTCCGGGTGCAAAGCGGGCCGACTTCTGTCGCCATGTCATCGGGGGCGCCGATCACCACGGCCTCGGCCTTTTCCTTGAGACGGGCAAGGAACTCTTCCTTAATTGTGTCCTGCACCACCAGACGTGACCCCGCTACGCAACTTTGCCCTGTAGCGGCAAAGATGCCTGAGACCTGCGCGTTCACGGCGCTGTCCAGGTCCGCGTCGTCAAAGACAATGAAGGGGGATTTCCCACCCAGTTCCAGTGAGGTGGAGGCGAGGTTCTCGGCCGAATTTCGTACGATGTGACGTGCGGTCTCCGGCCCTCCCGTAAAGGCCACATGGGCTACTTTCGGGTGGCTTGTCAGAGTCGCTCCGGTTTTTGGCCCTCCGGTGATCACATTCAAAACCCCTTTGGGAAACCCCGCCTGATCAAAGATCCGGGCAAACTCCAGCATCGGCGCGGGGCCGTCTTCCGAGGCTTTCAAAACCACGGTGCAACCCGCTGCCAGCGCCGGGCCAATCTTGACCGCCGACAGGAACAGTTGTGAGTTCCACGGCACAACCGCCGCCACGACCCCCAATGGTTCGCGGCGCAGCCAGACCTCCATATCCGGCTTGTCGATCGGCAGATGCGCCCCTTCGATCTTGTCGGCCAGCCCCGCGTAATAGCGGAAATACTCCGCCACATAAGCAATCTGGGCCGAAGTTTCGCGGATGATCTTGCCAGTGTCGCGGGTTTCAAGCTCGGCCAGACGCGGTGCGTTTTCCGCAATCAATTCGGCCAGACGCAACAGCAACTTGCCCCGTGCACTGGCCGTCATCCCTGCCCATTCAGATGAGAAAAAAGCAGTTTCAGCGGCCACCACCGCACGGTTCACATCTTCCGCACTGGCCTCGGGCATATTTGCCCAGACCTGCCCGGTGGCCGGATCAAGACTGTCGAATTGCGCTGTGCCATCCTCAAATGCGCCGCCGATATACTGCTGAAACTGCTGCATGTTTTCTATCCTTATAGGGCGTTATTGAAACGCAGGCATGACCTCGTTGATGAACCGCTCCAGTGACGCTTTCTTGCGCTCGAAGCTCATCGAACTGTCGATCCAGAACGAATATTCATCATAACCCAGCGCTTCGTAACCCTTGAGCCGCTCGATCACCTTATCGGCCGTGCCGATCACCAGATCCCGCTCCATCGCTTCGGGCGAGTAGAACGGGTGGTTTGCGATGTCTTCTTCAGTCAGCGGATCAATCAGCCCCTGCGTGACCTCACGCTTGTTCATGAACCAAGCGCCGAAGTAGCAGTAGAAACGGTTGAGTTCTTCCGCGCCCAGCTTGGTGTCGGCCTCATCCGCAGCCACATAGGTATGTTGCAACAGCATGACTTTCGGGCGCGGAATGTCGGCGAATTTCTCGCAAGCCGCGTTGAACTTGCTCATCAGGTCGGCAACCTCTTCGTCGCCTTTCCACAGCGGGGTGACCTGTACGTTGCATCTGTTGGAGACCGCAAATTCATGGCTGTTCGGGTCGCGGGCGGCAACCCAGATCGGTGGTCCGTCTTCCTGTACAGGCTGCGGAGAAGATGTGGTTTTCGGGAACTGGTGAAACTCGCCATTGTGCTCATAATCACCTTTCCACAGGGCCTTCACCGCAGGCACCAATTCGCGCAGGCGCTGGCCCGCTTCCCAGGCGTCCATTCCGGGCATAAGCCGCTCATATTCGTATTCGTAAGCGCCGCGGGCGATGCCAAGCTCCAGCCGCCCCTCGGTGATGATGTCTGTCATCGCCGCTTCACCCGCCAGTCGGATCGGGTGCCAGAAAGGGGCAATCACCGTGCCGGTGCCCAGACGTACATTCTCGGTGTGTCGCGCCACGTCGATCAGGTTCAGCATCGGGTTCGGCGCGATGGTGAAATTCATCCCGTGATGTTCACCGGTCCAGATTGCATGCATCCCGCCACGGTCGGCGATTTTGCACAGCTCGATGAACTCGTCATACAGCTGTTTCTGATCCTGATCGGGGGAAATGCGCTCCATGTGCGCAAATAGCGAAAACTTCATTCGGGTTTGCTCCCTTGCGACAGTGGGCGGACTTTGCCGCTCACTTGATTGCCATAATACACACCGAAATTCCCCATACGGGCCTCCTGAGCGAACCGTTCCAGCATGGTGCACATGGCGGGATCCGCGATGTCCATCAGGGTGGATTGGTTGAGCTCGGTGAAAAGACCGCGAGAGGGCGAGCCTTCTGTAGCCTGACAGAGGAACGAGATGTGCTGATTTTCGCGCGCTTCATCTTCGTAGACGGAATAGATGAACCCAGGATCGGCGGTGATACCAAGATCATCAATCAAACGGGTCAGGGCGGCAGAGGCCCCGTCTTTTCTCACTTTGGCTTCGGGCAGGGTAAGACGCCCATCGCCCGCATCGACGAGAAGGATCTTGCCGTCCTGTTCGATGAGGGCGGACACCATCAGGTTGGCCTGATTGCTCAAGGCATCCACCTCGGCGGCGGGGGTCACATAGGCCCCGCGTGCATAGCCCAGACCGGGGGCGGTGTCGTTTTCAAAAGCCTCGACCTTGCCGATCAGGATCAGATGGTCGCCTGCATCTATTGTGTTGAACATGGAGCAGTCAAACCATGCGGAGGTGCCCACAAAAACCGGGGAGCCATGTGGGCCATCCAACCAATCCACCGCGGCAAACCGGTCCTCGACCGGGCGGGCAAAGGTGTTAGAAACCTCGATTTGCCCTTCGGAGAGGATGTTCACGGCAAATCCCTGTGTTGCCGAGAAGGTTTCGTAATTGCTTGATGTATTGGCAAGGCAGACCAGCACAAGGGGCGGATCGAGCGAGACAGATGTGAAGGAGTTGGCCGTGAACCCGACGGGGTTGCCTTCGGTATCTTTGGTGGTGACCACGGTCACACCGGTCATGAAGGCGCCAAAGGCATTGCGCAGGGCGCGGGGATCGATCTCGGTCATGATGTCTCTCCTTCGGTTGTCAGCCAATCCGCAAGGGCCGCATTTACTGCGTCGGGGGCGGTTAGATTGACCATGTGGCGATGGCCTTTGATCACCATAGCACGACCCAAGGGTGCGGCTTCAGCCATGGCGCGTGACATGGCAGGGGTAGAGTTCAGATCACCGTCTCCGGTGATGGCCAGAAACGGGCAGGGGATGTCCGAAATGCGATCGGCATAGGTGTCATCCCCACGTGCAAAGGCGCCATAGGCGGTGGCATATCCGCCCAAATCCACCTCGCTCAGCCAGCCAGATACCTGCCTGCGTGCGGTTTGTTCAATCGGGCTGTCCCCAAACCAGCGGGTCAGAGGTGTTTCCAAGTCGAAACCGCCGGAGCGGATCACATCGGCGCGTGCGATGACCGCATTGCGAGCCTCATTTGTGCGTCGGAAAACCCCATTGAGCAAAGCCACACGGGTGAGTTTTTCTGGGTGAGTGGCGGCGTATCCTGCAGCGATCAACGCCCCCATGGAATGCCCTGCAAGGCATACGTGCTCAAGTTCAAGCGCGGTGATGGATGCGTCCAACCAGTCAATAAAATCAGCTAGTTGTGCGTTTTCAGGAAGGGGAGAACTCCCTCCATGCCCCGGCATGTCCAGTGCAATGACACGATGTGTGGCAGATAAGGCCGCGATCTGCGGTCCCCATGCTTCTGACTGCATGCCTACGCCATGAAGCAGTACCAACGGCGCGCCAGAGCCCGCTTCACGGCAAGACAATGTGCCGTAGTGATCAGACAGCTGCAGGGTTGTCGACGTCATGACCCAGTTCCTTAAGATCCTGATAGCGATCGCCGATGCGGTGATGTGGACGACCGCCAATCGATGCCCCCAGCGCCACCACGATTTCGTCCGGGCCGGGGGCGTCGGCCACTTGCAGCGCGATGGTCAGGTAGTGGCTGCGTTTGCCACCGTCGTTTTTGTCCATCAGCGGGATCTGCAGTGGGGCATTTGCAGGCCCGCGTGTGTTGGTGAAAGCCAGATAGGATTTTGCCCCTACGGCTTCGCGATAATGGTTGCCGAAACGCAGCGTGTGGATGAGGGCCGAGGCGTGCTCCACCTCGCCATTCAACCCAACAATAGCGGACTTTCCATATCCTTCTACCTTGTCGCCACCGCCCGCGGCGTCCAGCACCATCTTGGTCAGCAATTCGCCCAGTCCCGGTGCGCAATCATGGATTTCTGGGCGCAGATCTTCGACAAACCCTTGGCCTGCCCAAGGGTTTTGGATCACGGCAATAGCCGCAATCATTTTCAGTGGCGTCTCGGCCGCTTTGCCCCCTTCAATCAGGGTTTCTTCGACATGCAGCAGTGTTTTGCGGATTTCAGCGGGCATGGGGGACCTTTCTCGATTCGTTGGCGGTAGGATGGTATACCATTATACAATAAGTCAATATGATCTTGCCCGATGACCCCTGCGCTGCTAACACATCCCCCATGACCAAAAGCATCCTTGCCCCGATCGATCAGCCCCCAATGACCCTGCGCGACATGGTGCAGGAACGTATGCGCGACGCGATCATTGAAGGGCATTTCAAACCCGGAGAGCGGCTGGTGGAACGCCCCCTTTGCGATCAGCTTGGCGTCAGTAGAACCGTAATTCGTGAGACAATTCGGTATCTTGAGGCGGAAGGGCTGGTGGAAATCCTGCCGGGGCGCGGCCCGATTGTTGCGACCATGAACCGCGAGGATGCGCGTCAGATCTACGACATCCGGCGGATGCTCGAGACCTATGCGGCCGAAACCTGTGCACGCCAGATCACGCCGGATCGGGTGAAGATGTTACGAGAGGCGCTGGAAAATCTGCAAGCAGCGCGGAAGGAAAAAACACCGGGGGCATTGTTCCGCGCCTCGTCAGATTTCTATTCCGTGATCTTTGAAGGGGCCGGGCATCACATTGCGTGGGAGATCGTGCAGCGCTTGAACGGGCGGATCAGTCGGCTGAGAATGATGACGCTGTCTTCCACGGATCGCGCACAGCCCGGACAGGTGCATATGCAGGCGATCTGTGATGCCATCACCGCTGGGGATCCGATGGCCGCTCGGCAAGCCGTTGGCCGTCATTTGGATGACACCGCGGCGATTGCGGATCGACTATTGGCGGAAGATGAGGCGGAGGAATAATCGTGCCAAAAGCCTATTGGATTGCCAATGTAACCGTGACAGATCCCGATAAATACACAGACTATCAAGCGCTTGCTCCAGAAGCCTTTGCCGCCCACGGAGCAAGATTTCTGGCGCGCGGAGATGCGGAGACGCTTGAAGGAACGCCTTGGCAACGCCGTGTTGTGATCGAATTTGACAGCCTCGAGGCGGCGCGTGCTTGCTATGAAAGCGATGCGTACCAAGCCGCAAGAACCCATCGTGAGGGCGCATGTGAGGCGGATATTGCAATTATTGAAGGGCTGGAGTGAGCCCCCTGAAAGGACACAAGATGAGCGATCTCTTTGAGACCGGGCTTGCGCAGCGCAAAGCCACGTTAGGCGCTGAATATGTTGAGAAAAACCTTGCAGCCGCTGATGAGTTTACCCGTCCGTTTCAGGAGGCGATGACTGAATGGTGCTGGGGGTTTGGCTGGGGCGATGAGGCAATTGATGCCAAGACCCGCTCGCTTATGAACCTGTCGATGATCGGTGCGCTGGGCAAGATGCATGAATGGGAATTGCACCTGAATGGCGCGATCAACAATGGCGTCACCTTCGAAGAAATCCGCGCTGCCATCCATGTGATTGCGATCTACTGCGGGGTTCCGCAGGGCGTCGAATGTTTTCGGATTGCACGTAAGGTGTTGACAGAAAGAGGTCTTTTGCCCGTCGAAGAGCAACCCTAGAGCGCGTCGGTCTGGTAAAGCTTGATCCGCAACCCGCCATGATCCACTGGCGGACCGGGGGGCAAAAGCGGCAAACCGGTCGCTTTGGCAAGCCCGCCATCTGATGTGATGATCCCCACGCGCCAACCGGAAAACCGCTCTTTCATCACCTGACCCAGCCGCCCGTGCAGGGCAAAAAGCTGGCGTTTATCGCCAATCCGTTCGCCATAGGGTGGGTTTACGATGACAATTCCGGGGGGGCAGTCGGGGCGCTCAAGATCGCTGATTGCGGCGTGCGTGAATTGGGTGATCTCTTCGACGCCCGCAGCTTTGGCGTTCCGCTGGCTGTTCTTGATGGCGCCCGCGTTGCGATCTGAACCAAAGAAGCGGGGCGGCAAATCTTTAAAGTTTTTAAAGCCCTGTGCTTCCCGTTCTTTAATGTTTTTAAAGGTCTCAGGATCAAAACTTGCAAGTTTTTCGAAGGCAAAGCTCCGGTCGCGACCGGCCATCAGCCCCGCGGCCCATTCCGCCGCTTCGATCACAAACGTACCTGACCCGCACATCGGATCGAGCACCGTTTGCGATCCGTCAAACCCCATCTCGCGCAGGAATAGCGCCGCCAGTGTTTCGCGCATCGGCGCCTTGCCGGTGGCGGTCTTGTGGCCGCGCTTGTGCAGGCTGTCACCTGATGTGTCGAGGCTGATCGTGCAGCGGTCTTTTTCGATCCGAACCTTCACGATGATCTCGGCATCGGATGAAATTTGCGCACCGACCACGTCGACCAAAGCCTTTTCAATCCGTTCACTGGCCGCACGGTCGTGATAGATCTTGGATTTGCGGCAGGTGGTTTCAACCTTCACCGTTGCCCCTTGCGGCAACACAGACGCCCAGTCGACCTGATGCGCTTTTTTGTCGAGCTGAGACAGATGGGCCACTGAAAACTGGCCGATCCGCATCAAAACCCGTGTCGCACCGCGCAGCACAAGATTGGCGCGCCAGACCTCTTGCCAGCGCCCTTGAAACACAACACCTCCGGGCACCGCCTTGGGGGCGGAAAACCCCGAGGACAGGGCCTCGGTCCGCAATGCCTGCTCCAACCCCGGAGCGGCGACAAGGAAAATTTCCAACCGTGCTTGTGTCATGGGGGCGGTGTAGCGGGTCGTGCGCCGGAGGGAAAGAGAGGAGTGCCCCTGCCTGCCGCGCGGTGCATTGAAAAGGGGCCACGTAAAAACGTGGCCCCTTTCTTATTTCTCGTCAGCTTTTTTGCCGAAAAGATTAAATCCGGAATCCGGATAACGCTTCATGAGAACTTTCCCGATCAAAGCGGCCGAGAATACCAATAACAGTGCCTTTGCGATACCGAGCATCATGTGATCAACTCCTTATCCCTCATTAGTCACAAGGCTTGTCTATTTCACATAGGAGGCAAGAAAGTGGCCATTTTTTGAAAAATTCGCGCTAAGGGAGATCTGGGCAGAGTGATATGCATCCGGATGGGACCGTGGAGAGGCGCACCGTGATGATTGACCTGTGCTGCATTTGCTTGCAGATTTGCGATCTGTTTCGTTTGAGATGAAGTCAATGAATTGCAATTACAGTGATAAATGTATTGGCTTGCGGCACGCGGTTTAAGAAAGTGTATTTATGATTGCTGACAAGAACTCCAAAAACACCATGGATGCACCCGAATACGGCGTTACACCCAATCTGGCCTCATTCCAGACGGAAATAGGGGCGTGATGCCGACACCGCGCACAGGTCGCCTTATCGCTGTTGTCGGCCCTTCAGGAGTTGGCAAGGACAGCGTGATGCAGGCATTGGCCACCGCAACTGATTTCCGCATCGGACGTCGTGTGATCACCCGACCTTCCGAGGCAGGAGGGGAGCGGTTTGAAAGCTGTGATGACACCGCCTTTGAGAAGGATCTTCTGGCAGGCCGCTTTGCCCTGCACTGGCAAGCGCATGGTCTGCGCTACGGCGTCCCGAAGGCGGAATTGGCCCGTTTGAAGCAGGGACGCACGGTTCTGGTGAACCTGTCGCGCACCGTGCTTGCTGAAGCGCAGGCAAAATTTCCCCAATCTGTGATCAGCCTGACAGCCTCACCAGAAGTCTTGGCAAAACGGCTGGCAGCCCGCGGACGGGAAAGTGAGGATGGCATTGCCAGACGGCTGGCGCGCAGGGTGGCGCTCCCAGTGGGAGTGAACGCAATTGAGGTGACGAATGACGGGCCGTTGGTGGATACGGTTCACACCATCCTGTCAGCCCTTGCGGATCAGACCGCGCCTGATGCGCCGAGCGCAATGCGCGAGATTTCGTGAAAATTTCCAGCCGCGTCTTCTCCCACCAGTGTCAAATCCCCAATCGTGAACGGACAGGGGAGGAGCGGGGTCAGTATTGGCTCCAGCGTGGAGGAGATCCGCCCGGCGTGGTCGACGTCGAGCTTCCCAGTCAGGGTCAGGTGAAATCTGAATTCGTCAAACAGATAGGGGTAGCCCCATGTGAGCAGCATCTCCTCCTGTCTGGGCGTCAACCCCGCCCTGCGGCGACGGGCGAGTTCCTGATCCGTGGCCGGGGCGCGGAAATGGTCCAGCGTTGCCACCATATGTCCGGCGAGCTGGGCCACCGGGGTCTGATCTCCATCAACGACCAGGGCAAGGAAACCGCCGATCCGAGAGAGTTTCAGGCCGGGCAGCGTGACCGGTGGCCGCTCTTGTGCCGCACGCTGAAAGGCGTGGGTCAGGCTTGCGGCATCAGCGCCCTGTGCCAGGTGAAACGGGGGTTTGATCGTAGCGTGAAAACCGTATCTGCGGGGGTTCTGTGTGACCTCGGAAATCTCTTTCGCAGGAAGACCCGGCAGGTCGGGGTGGGGCGTTTCCTGTCCACGGGACATGTCCCAGCCCAACCAGCGAGCGCCAAAATCTGCCAATGGGCCCGGCGTCGGCGTGTAATAGATCGCAAAGCGACTGAATTTCATCTCACCCTCTCTGGCCTGATGTTGCGATTGGCTTATTTCTAATGGCAACGCCTGACAGCTGATTGCCATATCGGGGCCTTCACCAATAACGGTCTTGATCTGAAGAATGGCAAGATCAACTGACGACAGCCCCCGCGGAACGTTGCACACCTTTGACGCGATGACGTCAGCTTTCACACCCATGAGAGGTGTCCGGTCAGGCAGCTTCATCTCAAACATAAGGCCAAACATCTGGAATGCCTAAGTCATTGTCGGCGCTGCGGACCGAGCGACCATACGCCCCTTGCCTAATACATCACCTAATGCAAACTTGTGGCAGGAGGAGAGACGTCGTTTCACCGCTGGGTCCGTTGGGAAACGGAACAGCGCTGCATAATGTTGTGGGAGGAGTGTGCCATGACGTCCAAGACCACAGGTTCTACACCACCGGACGATCTGACGCCTGAGCATCAGGCCGCGCCCGAGATCTATAAGGTGACTGCGGGTGACATCACCGCATCGCTGAAGGCCGGTGTTTCCGACTTTCTTGCTCGCCCCGTCATGAGCGGCTTCTTTGGTCTATTTTATGCGGTTTTTGGCTGTCTGTTTGTTTGGAGCATGGTCTGGCTCGAAATGATCTGGATGATCATTCCCGCCGTTGTAGGCTTTCCGCTGGTGGCGCCTTTCGCCGCTGCCGGGCTTTATGAAATGTCCCGCCGGTTGCAGAAGGGAGAGAGTTTCGGCTGGTCCGAAATCCTCACCGTCATTGCCAAGCAAAGCAAGCGTGAAATGGGCTGGATGGCCTTTGTCACCCTGTTCATTTTCTGGGTGTGGATGTACCAGGTTCGGCTTTGGCTGGCGATCATATTGCAGGACGCATCCTTCTCGGATTTTGAAGGGTTTTTGAACGTCGTGTTCTTCACACCAGAGGGCTGGACCTTCCTTGCAATTGGCACCTGCGCAGGTGCAATCCTGTCGGCTGTGCTGTTTTCGGTGACTGTCGTCGCTATGCCCATGCTGCTTGAACGGAAGATCGATTTCATCACCGCCATGCTCACGTCCGTTCGCGTGGTCACGGAAAGCCCGGTGGTCATGCTCACCTGGGCGGCGATCATCTCGGTCACCACGCTGGTGTCTCTGGTTCCGGCGTTTCTGGGCCTGATCTTCACCTTGCCGATCCTTGGCCATACCACATGGCATCTTTATCAGCGGGCCGTGCAACCAATGGAGGGGTGATCAATCCAACCAGTACCTTAAGGGGCTACTACCTTAAGGGGCTACGTGCTTTTTCATCCCGCAGGTGATCATTCCTCACGGACACCAACATGGACACCAAAAGTGACCGACGCTCATTCTCTGATCTGGTGAAGCGGCATAACGGGCCATGACGGGGGCTGACATGGCAAAAAAACCGAAATGCCCATACGTCCTCTATCTTTCAGCCACCTTTCGCCTGTCTCGCCCTTGTTCCCGCGCGGCGGGGCCGTTATCTCTGCTCGAAAGGAGCGGTTCATGGCGAGACGACAGAATGCTGGGATGGACATCGACGAGCGCGAGAAGTCCAGACGGATAGGAGCGCTTGGCGGGCTGTGGCCCTTCATGGCCCCCCAAAAATTGTGGATCCTTGCGGCTTTTGTCGCGCTGGTCTTCACGGCCGGCATTTCGCTGATCCTGCCGATCGCTGTGCGCCGCGTGGTGGACGGGTTCGGCGAGGCGACGCCGCATTTGCTTGACCGGTATTTCCTGGCAGCTCTCGTGGTGGCGGCGATGCTCGCGGTGGGAACGGGGCTGCGGTATTACCTCGTGACCCGTCTGGGCGAACGTGTTGTGGCGGATATCCGCAAGGCAGTGTTTGACCGCGTGGTGGGGATGAGCCCGGCCTTTTACGAAAAGGTCATGACCGGCGAAGTGCTGAGCCGGATCACCACCGACACGACGCTGATCCTGTCGGTGATCGGGTCCTCGGTCTCGGTTGCGCTGCGCAATACGTTCATCTTTATCGGTGGGCTTATTCTGATGCTGTTTACCTCGGCCAAGCTAACCGGGCTGGTGCTGCTTTTGGTGCCGATTGTCGTGGTTCCGATCATCTTGCTGGGGCGCAAGCTGCGCAATCTGGGGCGCGAGAATCAGGAGTGGATCGCCAAAAGCTCGGGCAATGCGTCTGAGGCGCTTTTGTCAGTGCAGACTGTGCAGGCGTTCACCCATGAGGATCTAAGCCGGAAGGAATTCTCCGAGTTTACCGAATCCAGTTTTGACAGCGCGCGCGTGCGCATCACCACCCGTGCAATCATGACCGTGATTGTGATCACCCTGATTTTTTCCGGCGTGGTGGGCATCTTGTGGATCGGGATGCATGACGTGACCGAGGGCGGCATGTCGATTGGTGCATTGGTACAGTTCGTGATCTATTCGGTCATGGTGGCGGGCGCCGTTGGGGCGCTTTCGGAAATCTGGTCCGAGCTGCAACGCGCGGCCGGTGCCACGGAACGTCTGGTCGAGCTTTTGAATGCGGAGGATGACGTGCAGGACCCGGCCCAGCCGGTGGCCATCACCGCGCGGCCCGAAGGCGCGATCACGTTTGAGAATGTGACCTTTCACTATCCGGCCCGTCCGAATTTTGCGGCCCTTGAAGGGGTGAACCTCGATGTGAAACCCGGTGAGACCGTCGCACTTGTCGGCCCGTCGGGCGCGGGCAAATCCACCATCATCCAGCTTTTGCAACGCTTCTATGATCCGGCCACCGGTTCGGTGAAGCTGGATGGGGTCGACCTGCGCGACATGCGTCGGGACCAATTCCGGCAGCATATGGCGTTGGTACCACAGGATGCGGTGGTCTTTGCCACATCGGCGCGCGAGAACATTCGTTTCGGTCGCCCTGACGCCACCGATGCCGAGGTCGAGGCGGCCGCAAAAGCTGCTGCCGCTCATGACTTCCTGATACGACTGCCCGAAGGTTATGACACTTATGTGGGCGAACGCGGCGTGATGTTGTCAGGGGGGCAGAAGCAACGCATTGCGATTGCCCGTGCGATCCTGCGCGATGCTCCGGTCCTGCTTCTTGATGAGGCAACCTCGGCACTGGATGCCAAGAGCGAGCTTCTTGTGCAGGCCGCGGTTGATGAGTTGGCGCAGGGGCGCACCACATTGATTGTGGCACACCGTCTGGCCACGGTGAAAAAGGCCGACCGGATCGTCGTATTCGACGAAGGTGAAATCGTTGCACAGGGCACCCACGACGAGCTGGTTGAGCAGGATGGGCTTTACGCGCATCTGGCGCGATTGCAGTTCACCGAGGGTCTTGAGATGCCTAACCCTGCGTAAACTTGAGAAAATTCATGAATTTTTGGGCTATCCTACCCAGGATGGCCCATTTTTTTGCAAAGTGACGTGACTGCACTTTACTTCCACGTCACGTTCCCCTTGCCCAGTGAGGTATTTGTCATCATGCTCGCGGTGATCAAACGACCTCATAAATGGGGCAGGGAGGAAGAAGAATGTATAATTTTGGCTCAATGAGTGACCGGGATGCGGTTGAGGCCGAAATAAAGTGGGACGAGCGCGATAAACCGGCGACCCTTTACCAGATGCTCGAACGCACGGCGAATAAGTTTCCGGACCGTCCGGCGGCTTCGTTTCAGCTGACATCCGGCCCGACGGATGCCAAGGAAACGGTCACTTGGCGCGAGATGCTGGAACGGTCCTGCCAGGCGGCGAACCTGTTCCGCTCGCTGGGCGTAGGTGAGAATGATGTGGTTGCCTATCTGCTGCCCAATTCGAACGAGACAATGTACACGCTGATGGGCGGGGGAATTGCCGGGATCGTGAACCCGATCAACCCGCTTCTCGATGCTGAACAGGTGGCGGGTATTCTGCGCGAAACCAATGCCAAGGTGCTTGTCACCCTGCGCGCGTTTCCCAAGGCCGAGGTGGCCCAGCTTGCCAATGAAGCCGTGGCGATGGCGCCCAATGTAAAGACGGTGCTCGAGATTGACCTCAACAAATACCTGAGCCCACCGAAAAGCTGGATTGTTCCGCTGGTGCGCCCGAAAGTGCCGGTCAAGCACAATGCGCGCGTGTTGAACTTTAACGCGGAGCTGGCCAAGCAGAACAAGGTGCTGGATTTCACTGAAAGTGGTGAGGACCGCGTGGCGGCCTACTTCCACACCGGTGGCACAACCGGCACGCCGAAAGTGGCGCAGCACAAGAACTCTGGCATGGTCTATAACGGCTGGCTGGGCGCGAACCTTCTGTTCAACGAAAAAGACGTGATCATGTGTCCGCTGCCGCTGTTCCACGTGTTTGCGGTGCACGTGATCTGGATGTCCTGCCTGATGTCAGGCGCGCATTTCGTGCATCCGACCCCGGCCGGCTATCGCGGAGATGGTGTCTTTGACAACTTCTGGAAACTGATCGAGCGCTACAAAGTCACCTTCATGATCACCGTGCCGACCGCGATTTCCGCGCTGATGCAGCGCCCGGTGGATGCGGATGTGTCGACACTCAAGACCGCGTTTTCGGGATCAGCCCCGCTGCCGATCGAGCTTTACAACCGCTTTGTAGACGCAACCGGCGTGAATATCGTCGAAGGTTATGGCCTGACCGAGGCCACCTGCCTCGTGTCCTGTAACCCGCCTGCGGGGGACAAGAAAGTCGGCTCGGTTGGTGTGCCGTTCCCCTATTGCGAGGTGAAGATTCTGTCCTGCGACGAAAGCGGTACGATCCTCAAGGAGCATGGTGTGGATGAAGTGGGTGAGATCTGCCTGACCAACCCCGGTGTGTTTACCGGAAATACCTACACCGAAGCCGCAAAGAACGCTGGCATGTTTGCCGGTGGCACCTATATGCGCACCGGAGATCTTGGGCGTCTGGACGAGGACGGATACCTCTGGATTACGGGGCGTGCGAAAGACCTGATCATCCGGGGTGGCCACAATATTGATCCGGCAGAGATCGAAGAATGTCTGGCAGGTCATGAGGCCATCGCAATGGTGGGTGCCATTGGTCAGCCCGACGCCTATTCGGGTGAACTTCCCTGCGCGTATGTAGAGCTTGTGGCCGGTGGGCAGACCACCCCCGAAGAGCTGCGGGACTATGCCAAGACGCATATCCACGAGAAAGCCGCCCTGCCGAAATATATCGAGATCCTGGATGAGCTGCCGAAAACCGCTGTTGGCAAGGTGTTCAAACCGGATCTGCGCAAGAAAGCCATCGCGCGGATTTATGACAAAGCGCTGGCCGATGCGGGGCACGACGCCTTCGTTGCCGAAGTGATCGACGATAAGAAGCGCGGGTTGATTGCGCGACTGCGTGCCACGGGCGAGGTGGATTACGAAGCTGTCAGCCATTGTCTGGGTGAGTTTACCCGTCCCTTCGAGTGGATGGACTGACCCCGCCGATGGGTTGATCGAAACACCTCTCTGAAAACATCAAACATCCCCGTGCTGCCACGGGGATGTTATTTTTTTGGGCTGTGGGATCTTGATCTAGAACCGCCATATCCCGCGCAGATGCACGGTGGTGGCGTCGATAGCATTGGCAGACCCATTAAAGCTGGAAAACTCGTGGTACAGTACTTCAGCCCCAAATGAGAACCGGTCGGAAATCCGTTGTTCATATCCTGCACCTACGAAAAAACCCCCATCGCTGCCAAGCGAACTGGTTGAGGCATGGGCATAACCAGCGGTGCCATAGATCAGCCCGCTGCCAACTTTACGCCCGCCGCGTGCTTTGACGCGCAGTATGTTTTCGAGCGTCGTGGCCGTGCCAACGTCAATCTCTGCAAAGTCGTAGTCGAGGCCAACGCCGAGAACCCAATCACCCATGTCAAAATCATAACCTGCAATGATGCCGCCAATAATGCCATCACCATTGGCCGCGCCAACAGACGCGTTCACATCGCCATAGCCGATCTGGGCACCGACATAGGGACCGGTCCAATCGGGGGTTGAGGCGCGGGAAATCTCTGTGAAAACAGGAGGAGATGAGACGTTGGGGGCATCCAGAGTGCCAGCCTGTACAGTTCCGGCTGTCGTGGCAACCAAACCAATCGCGATCACGGCAGAGAGCGCAGTGTTTTGAAGCGATATATGCATAGCGTCCGTCCTTTCTGTCTGGAACTGGATCGTTCGGTCCGCAGACAGTTTTGCCGGATACATGCCAGCACGAAACGTACCGGTCGCGTGCTCCGGCAGTTTGTGACACCTGACGCTATAATATCAGAAAATGCGTCAACCTTCCAGAAACCGGCGGGCGGAGGGGGGCGGCATAAAAAGGGCGCATCCCTGCGCCCTTTAGATCTAATGCTCAGGCAGTGCCTGTTTTAGTGCAGTTTCGAAGTCAGATTGATGGTCACAACCTGATTGTCGACTCCATCGAGATGCATCACCCGACCGGCTGCATGCGCATCCAGCCTCAGCCGTTTGGCAAAGCGAGGCCAGGCCGCGGGGATCAATCCAAGCACCTGGGTTGCCCCCAGTTCGCGGGCGGATTTGGTCATCTCGCTGATCAGCATCCCATGCACGATATTGCGAATGCGCTGCGGCGTATCATGGGCGACAAAAACGCGACTCGATTCCCAGATGTTTTCTGCCATCGGGGCCTCGCCATACAGCAAATCCTGCGGGATTGAATCCAGCAGCCCGCGCTGCGCATCGCGGATCATGTAGGTATAGATCCCGCAGCTTGTGGTGGTGGGGGTCAGGCGAATGCCGGCCAGAATACGGCCGAACTCATGTACCGCGACCCAGCGACTGGCTGGTGTGTCGTATTGGTCGTATTCCATGCCCATCGCTTCGGGCAGGTCCCAATTGTTTTGCACAATGAAGCTTTGCCGTCTAGCGCGAAGAAGATTCGCAAAAAGCTCGCCATGGTTGTGTAAGTTTTCGAACGAAAGAGTGGTGGTTTGCATGTTCCCTCCAGGTTTGGTTGAGCAAATAGGCAAATCCTGTGGCAGCGGAGTTTGCCCGGGGTGGCCGTCTGACTTGCTAAATCAGACGGTAATCTTTGGCGCGCTGAATCGCTTCTGCGGATGTCCGCGCAAATAGTTTCTTACGGGCTGAGGTCAGCCGCGCTTTTAAAGCACTTTCCGAAATACCCAACAGGGCGGCGCCATTAGCATACCGCTCTCCCGAGGCGAGGATTTGCAGCGCCTCGATCTCGGCCGGGGTCAGGCTGTCAGGGGGTTGGCTTTCATGATGCAGTCGCAGGATCACACCGCTAATGGTTGCGATCTCTTCATCGGTAAATTCGCGGTCACCGCGGGCCACGCTGGCCACAGTGCGCGAGGTCATCGGCCCACAGGAGACACAGACGCCATAGATCAGGCCAAACTCCTTGGCTTGATCCATGATTCCGAACGGATCAGGAAGTGCAATGTCGCTCCAGCGGATGGCGCCGGTATGAGAAATGCCCGTGGCGATTAGCGGATCGCGCAGGGCATAGGCGTTTTGGGTGTAATGGTCGGTCCAGGCCTGTGGAAAGGTCTGGAAGGTCATGAGCGGAGAGGCAAATCGAATGTGCAATCCAATAAAATACCCCGCCTGAGCCAAGGGGGCCAACTCGGATAACAAAGAATCGATACTCTGATTTCGTCCCATGGTTAAATTCTGTTTACCTTAGTGGATCATTACAACCCAAAATTGCGACCTGCCGTGGGGTAATCCGCTTTAGGTCGTGATTTTATAGGGGGAACGGACGCTATGTGGGATGTTTACCGCAATTGAGACCAAAAGACATAACAATCATCGGCGTCGGCCGAGTGAAAAAAAGGTCAGACTTTCAAGGGGAAGATGGTGCTGTGAGGGAGGATTGAACTCCCGACCTCACCCTTACCAAGGGTGCGCTCTACCACTGAGCTACCACAGCATCTCTGTTGTGGGGCGGGGAATAATCATATTCGACGAAGGGCGCAAGCCCCTTCTGGACCCTTTTTTTCGTCTGGGGTAAATAATTCGGCATGGAAAAGAAAAACGCACCTGCAAAGCCCAGTAAAAAAGGGCAAACTCGCGAAGATCGGTTGAAAGCTGCGCTGAAGGCAAATATGGGCCGACGCAAGGCGCAGGCCCGTGTACGGGCAGTAAACAAGGCTGATCAGGCCGAAACCGAGAATAAAGATTAAGAGAGGCGGTTCAAATGGATTCTATTGTGGTGACAGGCGGAGGGGAACTCCGTGGTGAAATTCCGATTGCCGGGGCGAAAAACGCCTGTTTGACACTGATGCCGGCGACGCTTCTAAGCGAAGAACCGCTGACGCTGACCAATGCGCCGCGCCTGTCGGATATCAAGACGATGACGCAGTTGCTCGAATCGCTGGGGGCGGAAGCGGCCTCGATGCAGGATGGGCAGGTTCTGACCATGTCGAGCCATGACCTCGACAATCACGTGGCCGAATATGACATCGTACGCAAGATGCGCGCTTCGAACCTAGTGCTGGGGCCAATGCTGGCGCGTCTGGGCCACGCGGTTGTGTCGCTGCCCGGTGGCTGTGCCATTGGCGCCCGTCCGATGGATCTGCACATCTATGGGCTTGAGAAGCTGGGTGCTGAGATTGACCTCAGGGATGGTTACCTGCACGCGAAGGCGCCGCGCGGTTTGAAAGGCGCTGAGATCGAGCTGTCTTTTGCGTCGGTGGGCGCAACGGAAAATATCCTGATGGCCTCCACTTTGGCCAAAGGCACCACGGTTATTCGAAATGCCGCGCGCGAGCCGGAGATCGTCGATCTGGCGACCTGTCTGCGTAAGATGGGCGCGCAGATCGAAGGGGACGGCACCTCTGAGATTGTAGTTCAGGGTGTGGATCGCCTGCATGGGGCCACGCACCCCGTTGTCACCGACCGGATTGAGCTGGGCACCTATATGCTGGCCCCGGCCATTGCCGGCGGTGAGGTTGAGTGCCTTGGCGGTCGCATTTCTCTGGTCGAAAACTTTTGTGAAAAACTGGATGCGGCCGGTATTCAGGTGGAAGAGACCAAACGTGGCCTCAAAGTTGCTCGCAAAAATGGGCGCGTATCGGCGGTGGATGTAACCACCGAACCCTTCCCCGGTTTCCCGACTGATTTGCAGGCGCAAATGATGGCGATGCTTTGTACCGCCGAAGGCACCTCGACGCTTCATGAAACGATTTTTGAGAACCGCTTCATGCACGCCCCTGAACTCACCCGGATGGGCGCCAATATCGAAGTGCATGGCGGGACCGCGACGGTGCATGGCGTTGAGAAGCTCAAGGGCGCGCCGGTGATGGCCACCGATCTGCGCGCCTCAGTATCGCTGATCCTTGCAGGGATGGCGGCGGAAGGCGAGACCATCGTCAGCCGCGTCTATCACTTGGATCGCGGCTATGAGAAAGTGGTGCGCAAGCTGTCCTCGATCGGGGCCAAGATCGAACGTATCAAGGAGTGATGAGCGACATGCATGACGCACGGTTTGAAGATGGGGGCGAAGAGGCGCTGCGCCTGCTCGCCTATGATCAGGAGGACCTGCAGGTCCTGTCCACATTGACACAGGATGCGGTGTTTCCGGCATCGGAAATGTCATGGGAGGCTGGCAAGCGGCGATTTTCCCTGCTCATTAACCGGTTTCGCTGGGAAGACATGCAATCTGCACAGACGCGCGGGCGTGACGTGGAGCGGGTCCAGTCGGTTTTGTCGGTCTCGGATGTTCAGAAAGTGCGCAGTCAGGGTGTTTCGCGTGACGCGGACACGATCCTGTCGCTTCTGTCGATAAGTTTTGAGGCAGGAGAAGATGGTACCGGAGTGGTGGAATTGACGCTGGCGGGCGACGGGGCCATTCAGTTGGAGGTCGAGACTCTGGATGTGACGCTTCAGGACGTGACGCGGCCGTATCTTGCACCTTCGAAGCACACGCCGGAGCATCCGGAGTAAGAGGGGCGCCGCCCCTCGCGAGGCACGCTCGCTCACCCCGAGGTATTTTCGGCAAGAAAAAAGCGCCGGAGGGCGGGGAGGGCTTGAGCGTAGGGGGGCAGGTCGATAGGAGAAGGGCAAAGGAGATCGAAATGCCCCAGTTTCTGAACAGTCAGGATGCCGATTTCGAGGCGCGTTTTGCCGAGCTTCTATCGATGAAGCGTGAGGACAGCCCTGAGGTGGATGACATCGTGGCGGGCATCATTGCAGATGTACGCACCCGTGGCGATGCCGCGGTTCTGGAATTGACGGCGAAGTTTGACCGGCTGGAACTGGATGCGGGCGGATTGCGGTTTTCAGAAGCCGAGATCGAGGCGGAATGTGCCAAAGTATCAGAAACGGATCGGGCGGCACTGGAACTGGCGGCGGCGCGGATCCGGGCTTATCACGAGAAGCAATTGCCACAGGATGCGATGTGGACCGATGCCAGCGGGGTTGATCTGGGTTGGCGCTGGACGCCGGTGTCGGCCGCTGGGCTTTATGTGCCCGGCGGGCTGGCGACCTATCCTTCTTCGGTTCTGATGAACGCGATCCCGGCCAAGGTGGCTGGGGTCGAACGTTTGGCGATCACCGTGCCGACGCCTGATGGGGTGGTGAACCCGCTCGTACTGTTGGCGGCAAAGATTTCCGGTGTGGACGAGGTTTACCGCGTAGGTGGCGCGCAGGCGGTGGCCGCGCTCGCCTATGGCACCGAGAGCATTGCACCCGTTGACAAGATCACCGGTCCGGGCAATGCCTTTGTGGCGGCGGCCAAACGGCGGGTCTTTGGCAAGGTGGGGATCGACATGATTGCGGGTCCGTCCGAGATCCTGGTGATTGCTGATGCCGATAACAATGCCGATTGGTTGGCGCTGGACCTGATGAGCCAGGCTGAACATGACGAAAGCGCACAGTCGATCCTGATCACAACCGATGAAGCATTTGGGCGCGCGGTGGCCGAGGCGGTCGACAAGCGTCTTGAAACGCTCGAAAGGCGCAAGATCGCGGGTGCAAGCTGGCGTGATTTCGGCGCGGTGATCACCGTGCGTGATCTGGACGAGGCGGCGGTGCTGTCGAACCGGATCGCTCCCGAGCATTTGGAACTTTGCGTGGAGGACCCGGATGCGCTGGGCGAGAAATGCACCCACGCGGGCGCAATCTTCCTGGGCCAGTTTACGCCGGAAGCTATTGGTGACTATGTGGGTGGGCCGAACCACGTGCTGCCCACCGCCCGTTCGGCCCGCTTTTCATCAGGCCTTTCGGTGATGGATTTTGTAAAACGCACCACATTGGCACGGATGACCCCTGCCGCCCTTGCCGCCATTGGCCCGGCAGCCGAAGCCCTTGCCATTTCCGAAAGCCTCGAGGCGCATGGATTGTCCGTGCGTGCGCGGCTGGAAGCGTTGAACGAGCAGACCTGAGATCATGAGCACCAACCGCATCACCCATATCAATATCGATGAAACCGGGCTTGCTGCCCCCACTCCTGCGATTGAGCAGGAACGGAAAGTGGCGATTTTTGATCTTCTCGAAGACAATTCCTTTGAGCTTGTGGCACGGGGCGATCACGTCGTGCCGGATGGCCCCTATCATCTGGGCCTTGGCATCCGCGAAAAGCGTCTGGTCTTGGACGCCAAGACCGAAAGTGGTGATCAGGCGGGCGCCGTTGTGTTGTCTCTTGGCCCGTTTCGGCAGGTGGTGAAAGACTATTTCGCAATCTGTGAAAGCTATTTCGATGCGGTGAAAAAGCTGCCCCCCAGCCAGATCGAAGCCATCGACATGGCACGGCGCGGCATTCACAATGAAGGCGCGCGCGTGTTGCAAGAGCGTCTGGAAGGCAAAGCTGAGATCGACCTTGATACCGCGCGCCGCCTGTTCACCCTGATTTGCGTTCTGCATTGGGGGTAATGCATGGTTAGTCGCCCCCACTCGGTTCTGTTTTGTTGCGATCATAATTCGGTGCGTTCACCGATGGCTGAAGGGATGATGAAGGCCTTCTATGGTCAAGATATCTATGTGCAATCGGCAGGCGTGCATTCCGAATTGGAAATCGACGGGTTTGCGATTGCGGTCTGCGATGAGCTAGGGATTGAACTGTCCGGCCACAGGGTGCGCAGCTTTGACCAGATGGAAGAATGGGGGGATGACCTGTCGAGCTTTGATCTGGTGGTGGCCCTGTCACCAGCCAGCCAGCATCGGGCGCAGGAACTGACCCGGCACTATCATTTGGATGTGATTTATTGGCCGATCCTCGACCCAACCGGGATTGGAGCACGCCGAGAAGAAAAGCTCGACGCTTATCGACAGGCACGCGATCAGATCCGCAACAAGATGCTCGAGCTGTTTGGGGTGCCAACAGAGGCGTAAGCCCCTCCTCTCAGGTGCAATGTCGGAGTTAATCTCTTTTGGTCTGCTCGGCCACCCCAGTGCAGTGTTCCGCGGTGCATATAGGATGTGAGGTGTCGCTTTCCGACTTGTGCCATGCTTGATCCAACTGCAATTTGCGGGAAACCGGAAATTGGGAGGGGACATGAGCCGCGAAACGATCCAGCGCTATTATGATGCGTTCAACGCAGGTGACATTGCACGCATGGTGGCCTGTCTGTCGGATGACTTTGTGCATGATGTGAACGAAGGCGACCGGCGCGTGGGGAAAGACGCCTTTGGGTCGTTTTGTGCGCATATGAGCGAGACCTATAAGGAACGGCTTACGGATATCGTGGTGATGGTCAGTAACGACGGTACGCGCGGCTCGGCTGAATTTACCGTAAACGGGACATATCTCAAGACCGACCCGGGCCTTCCTGAGGCACGTGGGCAGACCTATGTGCTGCCGGCTGGTGCGTTCTTTTCGTTAAAAAACGGGCTGATCACGCGTGTGACCACCTATTACAACCTCAATGACTGGATCCGGCAGGTGTCATGAGTGCATTGGTTGACGTCCGCCCCCTGACCGGCGCTGAGCTGGAGGCGCATCTGGAAGATGTGGCCCGGCTGCGCATGGAGGTATTTCGCGCCTGGCCCTATCTTTATGATGGCTCGTTTGAATATGAACACCGCTATCTGCAAAGCTTTCGTGACAGCACCGGGGCCATTCTGGTGGGTGCTTTTAACGGGGATCAACTGGTAGGTGCAGCTACGGGCACGCCGATGGAAGATCATGCTGATGATTTTGCCGCCGCCTTTGAAGGCACCGGATATGATCTGGGCAACATCTTCTATAATGCCGAAAGCGTGCTCTTGCCCGGGTATCGGGGCCAAGGGATCGGCCATCGGTTTTTTGACTTGCGAGAAGCGCATGCCCGCGCGCTTGGGCGTGGATATGCGGCGTTTTGTGGCGTGATCCGCCCGGATGATCATCCGGCGCGTCCGCAGGACTATCATCCGCTGGATGAGTTTTGGAAAAAGCGGGGATATGGCAAGTTGGACGGTGTTCAGGCCGAATTTTCGTGGAAGGATGTTGAAAAAATCCAAGAAGATGCAAAGCGGCTTCAGTTCTGGATCCGCGCGTTGTGACCGGGCAGGGGCTTTGCCCCTCGGACTTTGTCCTCACCCCAAGGTATTTGGAGCAAGAAAAAAGGGCGCCTGTTTTTTTCTTGCCGAAAATACCTCGGGGTGAGCCTCGAAGAGGCGAGGGGCAGCGCCCCTGATTGATATGAGGAAGACCATGACCAAAGTGACGATCGCCGCCGCGGCTTATCCGATTGACTGGCAAGACAGCTGGGCAGGGTATCAATTGAAAATAGCCCACTGGATCGAAGACGCTGTCGGGCAGGGTGCCGACCTTCTGGTGTTTCCTGAATATGGAGCAATGGAATTGGCCTCACTGGCTGGTCGGGATGTGGCGATGGACATTCAAGGCTCCATGCGGGCTGTGAGCGAGCGAATGGAGGAGATGAGTGCGTTCTTGTCGGGGTTGGCCGCGCAGCACAAGGTGTACATCCTTGGCCCCTCGGGACCGTGCTTTGACCCGGCCTTCTCCCGGCCAGTTAATCGAGCGCTGTTTTTCACGCCGGACGGAGTGCAGATCCCCCATGACAAGCAAATCATGACGAGATGGGAACGCGATCCGATGGATGTGCAGGGCGGTGCTCCGCTTACCGTCATGGAGACCATGCTGGGCAAGATCGGTGTGCTGATCTGTTATGACAGCGAATTTCCCTTGCTGGGCCGCACCCTGATTGAGGCCGGGGCCGAGATCATCCTTGTGCCCTCTGCCACCGAAGGTCTGTCCGGTTATACCCGCGTGCGGGTGGGCGCGATGGCGCGCGCGCTTGAGGGGCAGTGTATTGTGGTCCATGCGCCGACGCAGGGGAGCGCAGAGTGGAATGAAGTCGTCGATGTGAACACAGGGGCCGCTGCCATTTATGGCCCACCCGATATGGGGTTCCCGGAAAATGGCATTCTTGCAGAAGGGCGCTTTGATACACCCGGCTGGACCATCGCAGAAGTGGATCTTGCAGCGCTGCACAATGTGCGCCGTGACGGGCAGGTGCTCAACAAAACCCATTGGAATGAACAGGAAAGTCGCATTCTGAGGGTCACAAATGTCACTTTGTGATGAGATCGCCGAATATCCCTTGAAAACCCGCGCGTTTAGGACCATTTAAAGGGCGCCCGTAATGGACGGGTTTTAACTCAGGAGTGAACATGGCCAAGGAAGAACTGCTCGAATTCCCCGGTGTCGTGAAGGAACTCCTGCCGAATGCGACGTTTCGGGTCGAGCTGGAAAACGGCCATGAAATCATCGCACATACGGCAGGCAAGATGCGCAAAAACCGCATCCGTGTTCTGGCTGGCGACAAGGTGCAAGTCGAAATGACCCCCTATGATCTGACCAAGGGTCGGATCAACTACCGCTTCAAGTAACCGGATCAGATGGGCATGAGCCGCCCTAAGCTGATTCTCGGATCTGGAAGCCCGCGAAGGGCCGAGTTGTTGGGTCAGCTCGGCCTTTGTGCTGATGAGGTGCGCCCACCGGATGTGGATGAAACGCCCCTCAAGGGCGAGTTGCCGCTGAATTACTGTCGCCGCATTGCAGGCGCCAAGGCCGACGCCATGAATGTGGCGGCGGATGAGGTGGTGTTGTGCGCTGACACAACCGTGGCGCTGGGTCGCCGGATTATGGGTAAACCCCGTGACGAAGACGAAGCCGCCGCGTTTCTGCGTGCGCTGGCTGGACGCCGCCACAAGGTGATCACCTCGGTTGTGGTGCGCAACGCCACCGGGCGCTGGGCGCGGGACGTTGTGACCGCCGTCAAACTGAAACGCCTGTCGGATCAAGAGCTTGCCAGCTATCTCGCGTCAAAGGACTGGCAGGGTAAGGCGGGCGCCTATGCCATTCAGGGACCAGCGGGAGCGTTTGTTACGTGGCTACAAGGCAGCTATACCGCTGTGGTCGGCCTTCCGGTGCATGAAACCGCTGGGCTGCTGGTGGCCGCCGGATATCCGCTCTACGACATATAAAAGGACAAGATCATGAAGGGCAGCATCGTTGCGCTCGACACATATAAGGGCCGCATGGCCGCCGCCCACATTGTCGACGGGCAATTGGATGACCTTCTGATCGAACCACCCGAGCAATATGCGCTGCCCGGAGCAATCTATCGTGCAATCTGCGACCGCCCACTGAAGGGGCAGGGGGGCATGATGCTGCGTCTGCCCGACGGTGAAACGGCATTTTTGCGTCAGGGCAAGGGGCTGTCGCCCGGACAGGCCATTCTTGTGCAGGTGATCGGATTTGCCGAGGCCGGCAAGGCGGTGCCAGTCACGCAGAAGGTGCTCTTTAAAAGTCGCTACGCCATTGTCACCCCGGGTGCGCCTGGCCTGAACATCAGTCGAGCGATCCGCGATGAAGAAGAGCGTGAACGGCTGATGGAAATCGCCAATGAAGTGATGGCCGACGCTGAGGAAGGCCTGATCCTGCGCTCCATTTCTGTGAGCGGGTCTGATGATGAGGTGGCAGAAGATATCGCGGGCATGCTGGAATTGTCCCGCGCCGTTTTGGGTGACGCCGAAGGACGTGAACCGGAACTGCTGGTGGACGGAGCGGATGCCCATGCGCTGGCCTGGCGCGAGTGGGAGATGCCGGATCAGCTCGACGATGCGGAGGGGGCGTTTGAGCGTCACAGCGTCGAAGATCTGATTGACGAGGCATTGGGTGCACGGGTGCGATTGCCTGGTGGCGCCTTTGCCTTTGTCGAACCCACCCGTGCCTTGGTGGCGGTGGATGTGAACACTGGCCCCGACGCCAGTCCGGCCGCGGGCCTCAAGGCCAATATCGCTCTGGCCAAAGTGTTGCCGCGTGCGCTGCGTGTGCGTGGATTGGGCGGGCAGATCGTGGTCGATTTCGCCCCCAGCCCCAAGAAAGAGCGACGCCAGATCGAAACCGCGCTTCGCAATGCGTTTAAGGCAGACGGGGTGGAAACCTCGATGGCGGGTTGGACCGTTCTGGGCAATTTCGAACTGCAAAGGAAGCGTGAACGCATCGCGCTCAAAGAGAGCCTGTCATGAGCTGCCCGATCTGTTCCAAGGAAAGCAATCAGAAGTATCGCCCTTTCTGCTCGCGTCGCTGTGCAGATGTGGATTTGGGGCGTTGGCTCAACGGGTCTTATGCCGTTCCGGCGGACGCTCCTGAGGATGTGGATGAGGTGATGGAAGAGATGGCGAAGGCGCTTTCAGAAAAATCTTCACGTCCGCACTAAAAAAGCGATTTTTCCTCTGGACACCCCCGCCCCCCCCGACTAGAAACCCGCTACCCGAACGATGAAACGTTCACCCGTGCCCGGGTAGCTCAGGGGTAGAGCAGTGGATTGAAAATCCTCGTGTCGGTGGTTCGATTCCGCCCCCGGGCACCACTTAATCAAAGTCAGATAAATAAATCAGTGGATTAGGTGATTTGAAGATCTGTCTGCCCTACTCATGTCCCCATCAATTGGTTTTGATGCGATCGCTATTTAATAGTCTCGGTTTTGGTTGAGGTATTGCTCATGCCTTTTGGCATCTTGGGCCGTTCGGGCTCGTAGTCATCCCAACTTTTTTCAAACCGGGTGGGGAATGGAACGAAACGGGCCCGTTTCGGTTTGTGAACACGCGAGAGTGCCCCAATGACAAATCGCAAATGCCCCGCCTGATCCTTGGTCAGTTGTTAGCGGATTCCCAGTGCGGTGAGATCAGCGTAGACCTTGGTTGATGCTGTCCAAGACCCGGCTGCCTGGGCAAAGTTCATCTTTGTCCAGCTCGTTGAGCGGTTTGTTTGCCAGGTTCAGCAGTTGGTTGAGATCCTGCGAGTTTGGATCAAGGTGCAGAAGCCCGGTCAGAATCTTGTCTTCTGCTTCGGCCTTCTGGATAGCCTGCATTGCTGCGGCCCTATCATCTGTCGCATAGTCGGAGCTGGCCTTTTGCAGGTGGATGACCGACCCGTCATGAAGCGTAACCGTCTGGCTGGTGCCCGCTTCGTATTGGGTGCGGATCTCTTCTCGCATTGGAATGAAATCAAGCTGCATCGCGTCCACATGTGCGCGGGTTTCGGCATAGCTCTTCGTGGAGCCCGCATGGTTGTTGAAGGTCACGCAGGGTGACACGACATCAATGAAGGCAAAACCTTTGTGGGCCATGGCAGCGCGGATCAGCGGCTCCAGCTGTTCCTTGTCACCCGAGAAGCTGCGGGCAACAAAGCTGGCACCCTGCAGCAACGCAAGGCTGGCGAGGTCGATGCCGTCAAACGGGTTCACTGCGCCGCCTTTGGCGACCGACCCAAGATCGGCGGTTGCACTGTCCTGTCCCTTGGTCAGGCCGTAACAGCCATTGTTTGCCACGATATAGGTCATGTTCACATTGCGACGGATCAGGTGAACGAATTGCCCCATGCCAATGGATGCGGTGTCGCCATCACCGGACACGCCGATATAGGTGAGTTCGCGATTGGCAAGGCTTGCTCCGGTAGCAACAGATGGCATGCGCCCGTGAACCGAGTTGAAGCCATGGCTCCGGCCTAGAAAATAGGTGGGCATCTTTGACGAACAGCCAATACCTGAAAGCTTGGCGATGCGATGCGGCGGGATGGCGGACTTGAAACAGGCATTTCGGATTGCGGCCGAGATACTGTCATGGCCGCAGCCCGCGCAGAGGGTCGAGATCGCCCCGTCATAATCGGCCACAGAATAGCCCAGCGAGTTGGTGGGCAGCTTAGGGTGACGGAATTTCGGTTTCACATAAGACATCAGGCGGTCTCCGGACGAAGCGCCACCACATCGGCGCTATGGGTGTTCAGGGTTTCGCGGATTTTACCGGCGATTGCGCGGGCGGTGATCGGCGTGCCGGAATAGTTCAGCACCGAGGTGAGCTTGTCCGGTGCAATCTGGCATTCGTTCATGATCAACTGCCGCATCTGACCATCCCGGTTTTGTTCGATCACAAAGACCAGATCATGGTCGTGGATGAAATCATCCAGATCGTTGTGGAACGGGAAGGCGCGAATACGCATCGTGTCGATCGGTATCCCTTCTTCCGCCAGAATTTCAACGGCCTCGTAAGATGGTGAGGCTGATGTGCCGAAAAACAATGTGCCGATCTTCAGCTTGGTCTTGGGCTTTTTCACCTCAATGGGCGGGTGCGTTTTCGGGGTTGGAACATAGGTCTTTGCGGTGTCGAACTTGCGCAACAGCCGGTCAACGTTCTGCACGTAATCCTCGCCGCTTTCCGAATAGACCGCCATTTCATTCTTTGATGACCCGCGGGTGAAGTAAGCGCCTTTGTCGGGGTGTGTGCCCGGCAGGGTGCGAAAGCAGATGCCATCGCCATCCACGTCCAGATAACGCCCCCATTTTTCGGCCTCATCCAGTCCTTGGGCATCAAGGACCTTACCGCGATCCATTTCGTATTTGTCGTCCCATTCCAGCGGAGGGGACATCCAATCATTCATTCCTAGATCCAGATCGCTCATCAGGATCACCGGGGTTTGCAGCCGTTCGGACAGGTCGAAGGCTTCCACGGTCATGTCAAAGCATTCGCGTGGTGTGGCCGGGAACAACAGAACCTGTTTGGTGTCGCCATGGCTGGCATAGGCAGCGGCCAAAACGTCGGATTGCTGGCTGCGAGTGGGCATACCCGTCGACGGACCCGAGCGTTGCACGTTGATCAGAACCACCGGCACTTCGGCGAAATAGGCGAGCCCCAGGAATTCACTCATCAACGATAACCCCGGTCCCGAGGTTGCGGTAAAGGCACGGGCTCCGTTCCAGTTGGCACCGACCACCATGCCAATGGCTGCAAGTTCATCCTCGGCCTGAACAATGGCGTAGTTGCGCTTGCCGGTGCCCGGATCAATGCGCAGGCGCTCGGCATATTTGGAAAACGCATCGACCACTGATGTCGAGGGGGTGATCGGATACCAGGCCGCCACGGTGGCCCCGCCATAGATCGCACCAAGGGCCGCGGCAGTGTTGCCGTTCATCAGGATGTGTTCGCTTTCCGCAATATGCGGCGCGTCGGCGTTGCCATTCTCAAGCCGGATCGCCAGCGGGCATTTGTAATTCTCAAGCGCGTATTGATACCCAATTTCCAGAGCTTGAACGTTGGATGAAATCAGCTTCTCCTTGCCTTTGAACTGGTCAGCCAGCAGGTCTTTCACCATTGACAGGTCCATGTTCAGAAGGGCGGCAAGCGCGCCGACATAAACCACGTTTTTCAAGAGTTGCTGGAGTCTCGGGACCTCAAATTCCTGCATGCACATCTGGGTCAGCGGGATGCCGATATAGGTGATATCGTCCCGTTTGAGATGGGTCGGAAGTGGCTTAGTGGAATCGTAAAGGAAATACCCGCCCGGATCGACGCTTGCCACGTCCTTCTCCATGCTCTGCGGATTGACGCAAACCATCAGATCCACCCCGCCGCGCCGCCCGAGATAGCCGTTTTTGGAAACACGTACCTCATACCATGTGGGCAAGCCCTGAATGTTTGACGGGAAGATGTTGCGCGGGCTGACCGGGATCCCCATGCGGAAAATTGTCTTGGCGAACAGGTGGTTGGCACTGGCCGACCCTGTGCCGTTCACATTGGCAAACTTCACGACGAAATCGTTGACACCTTTGATCTTTTTCATGAGACCTCCATCAGGTCCGGGGTCGCCTTGGCGACATTATAGGTGAACAGCTTCATGTCCCAGGCGGCAGTCGGGCAACGCTCGGCGCAAAGACCGCAATGCAGGCAGACATCTTCATCCTTGACCAGAACCTTGCCGGTATTCAGCGTTTGCGAGACATAGATGTCCTGTTCGGGATCGTCGGCGGGCACCATCAGGTTTGCCCGCAGCTCCTCTTCCGGGGCGTTTTGGATGAAATTGATACAGCTGGTGGGGCAAATATCCGCGCAGGCGTCGCATTCAATGCAACTGTCCGCCGTAAAGACCGTCTGGGCATCGCAGTTCAGGCAGCGTTCCGCCTGAACAAAGGCGGTTTCCAGATCAAAGCCCAGCTCGACCTCAAGGTCGCGATCTTTCAGCGCCTCGCCTAGCTCGACCAGAGGGACAGCCTCGCGTTTGTCATTGACCGGAATGGAATCATAGCTCCATTCATGTATCCCCATCTTTTGGCTGATTAGCGTCACATTCGGGGCAGGGCGCTTTTCAAGATCCTTGCCGCGACAATAGAGGTCGATCGACACCGCGGCCTTGTGGCCGTGGGCCACGGCGGTGATGATATTGGCCGGACCAAAAGCGGCGTCCCCACCAAAGAACACGTCCTTGCGGGTCGACTGGAACGTCTCGTCATCATTGATGATCGGCGTGCCCCAGCTGGTAAAGCGAATGCCGGTTTCCTTTTCGATCCAGGGGAAGGCGTTTTCCTGACCGATGGCAATCAGCACGTCATCACATTCAAAGAATGCAGGTTCCTCACCGGTTGGGACAAGCTCGCGGCGCCCGTCTTCGTGATATTTTGGCTCGACCTTTTCAAAGGTCATACCCACCAGCTTGCCCTTCTTCAGGACAAACTCCTTGGGGACGTGATTATCGATGATCGGGATGCCTTCGTGAATGGCGTCCTCTTTCTCCCAAGGCGAGGCCTTCATATCCTCGAAGGGCGAGCGCACGATCACCTTGACGTCCTCGCCGCCCAATCGGCGTGAGGTGCGGCAGCAATCCATAGCCGTGTTGCCACCTCCCAGAACGATGACCTTCTTGCCGATCTTCTTGGTGTGCTCGAAGGCCACATTGGCAAGCCAGTCCAGCCCGATATGGATGTTTTTGTCGGCTTTCTTGCGACCGGGCAGCTTGGGCAGGTCGCGCCCGCGCGGCGCGCCGCTTCCGACAAAGACCGCATCATATCCATTGGTCAGGATGTCCGCCATGCTGTCGACATAGGTGTTGAAATGGGCCGTGATCCCCATATCCATCACATAGCCAACCTCTTCATCCAGCACGCTTTCAGGCAATCGGAACGAGGGGATTTCAGAGCGCATGAACCCCCCGGCCTTTGCGTTTGCATCGTAAAGATGCAGCTCGTACCCGAGCGGCGCCAGATCGCGCGCCACGGTCAACGAGGCGGGGCCGCCGCCGATCAGAGCGATCTTTTTTCCGTTGGGCTTTCCGGCACGCGGTAGACGAGAGGACACATCTTCCTTGAAATCTGCCGCCACCCGTTTCAGCCGACAGATGGCCACGGGTTCCTCTTCCACCCTGCCGCGCCGACAGACCGGTTCACAGGGGCGATCACAGGTCCGGCCCAGAACACCGGGGAAGACATTGCTTTCCCAGTTCACCAGATAGGCATCGGTATAGCGCTGTTGTGAAATGAGGCGGATATAGGCGGGCACCGGAGTATGTGCCGGGCAGGCAAACTGACAATCAACAACTTTATGAAAGTACTCAGGATCGGTAACGTTGGTCGGTTTCAATTACAGCTCCTATCGATTGGCTGAAATGTGCAGAGCGGCAAACTCAGGAAACCTTGAGGGAGGGCTTGTGTAAAGCCTCCAAACGTCAATTTCAGTCGTTTTTTCACGCAATATTGTCGCATTGAATGGAAAATATCCGTGGCTGACCCGGTGCTGAAGGTAATCAAGGTCGTGCGCACTGTGATGCAGCGGCTTCTGAGGGCATCAAAAACAACAAAAAGATGGGTGCGCCACGGGGCGGATCAGGCCGAGTTTCGGATCACCATCTGACCAAGAAATTGCTGGTTTTCGGTCTGTTCCAGCTCGCCACTCAGCAAGGTCACAAGCCGTTCCGCCATCCGTGTTATCGGTTGGCGATAGGTCGTGATCCGGTAATTCGGATTGGCTGCGGCTGGAACGTCGTCAAACCCGGTGACCGCCACGTCTTCGGGGATGCGCAGGTTAAAATGGTGGCGCAATGCATCCATCGCCCCGATGGCAAGCGCGTCATTTTCGCAGACAATCACATCCGGGAACGCGTCTGGTTGGCGCTCTGACAGCCTGTCAATGATTGCGGAATAGGCCATGCCGGGGTCATAGCTTGGCACGTCTGCCACCTCTGGCGTCATGCCGCGATGCTCTTGCCAGCGAGCGACAAAAGCCTCTTGCCGGGTCAGATGGGCGGATTTGGTTTGCGGTCCGGCCAGAAAGAACGGGCGCTGATAGTCGCGCCCCATCACATAATCCGCGATCTCGGTCATCGCGGCGTGATCATCAACACTGATTGAGATCGTGTCAGGGTTTTCCGAGTTGCGTGCGAAGATGATCAGCTTTTTCACCCGCCGCGCGCCGAGGGCTGCCGACAGCACATCGTCATCGAACTGCACCCCAATCAGGATCGCCGCGTCCACGCGGCGTTGGCTGGCTGACAAAAGAGCGCCAGGGGCGTCATCCTTGTCGAGCATGTTGACCAACAGCGTATCCCAGCCGTTCTTGCGCAATACCCGGGTCAGACGCTCCATCATGACCAGCTTGTGTGGATTGCTGAAATCATCCACCAGAAGCGCCACCAGATTGCTGCGGTCCGACGCGAGGGATGCGGCCAGAAGGTTGGGGGCGTATCCCAGTTTTTCAGCGGCCTCCATCACCGTCTGGCGGCTTTTGGCGGAAATCGATGCATTGGGTTTGAACGCGCGGTTCACCGTCCAGCGCGAGACGCCGGCGGCTTGTGCCACGTCATCGGCAGTTACCTCATTGGCATCTTTTCTGTCGCTCATCGCATCGGCCTCCTCTGGGCACCCTAGCCTTAGAATTGGCGCCTGACCATCACATTTGCTCGCGCGTGCAAAAAATCTTGCACGCGCGAGCAAAGAGGTGTTGAGTGTTGGCGACTCATCAAGGGATTCGGGAGATTGAGATGCTGAGAGTAGGTTTGCTTGGGGCAGGGCGTATTGGTCAGGTCCATGCGGTCAATATTGCCGGGCATGCGCTGAGCGAGTTGGTGGCGGTCTCGGATTTCCATGCTCCCGCTGCAAAGTCGCTGGCCGCCCAATATGGCGCTGACGTAAAAAGTTCAGAGGAAATCCTCGCGGATCCGTCAATCGACGCAGTCTTGATTGCCACGCCAACCGACACCCATTCCGACCTGATCGAAGCCGCGGTTGCCGCTGGGAAGGGTGTGCTCTGCGAAAAGCCGGTTGATCTGTCTCTGGCCCGCGCAAAAGCGTGCCTTGCTGCCACGGATGGGGCCACCAAACCGATCATGATCGGATTCAATCGGCGATTTGATCCCAATTTTTCAGCCCTTCAGCGGGCCGCCGCACAGGGGGAGATCGGCAAAGCTGAACTCCTCTCCGTCACCTCTTTTGATCCGGCGCCCCCCCCGGTGGACTATGTGAAAGTCTCCGGTGGCCTGTTTCGGGACATGATGATTCATGATTTTGACATGGCAAACTTCCTGATGAGGGACACTCCGATCAGCATTTCAGCAGTGGGGAGCGCGATCATTGATCCCGCCATCGGAGCCGCAGGCGATGTGGATACCGCCGTGGTGACCATGACCTACGGCGATGGGCGCATTGCGGTCATCAAAAACTCGCGCCGGGCCGCATACGGATATGATCAACGGGTTGAGCTTCTTGGGTCCGAGGGGCTTCTGGCCGCTGACAACATGCTGGAGAACACGGTTTCGAAATCCACCAAGGCCGGGGTGACAGGTGCCAAGCCCGAACATTTCTTTCTGGAACGTTATCAGAAAGCCTATGTGGCCGAATGGCAGGCCTTCATCGATGCGATGCTGAATGGAGCTCCGGTGCCGGTGTCACTGGAAGATGGGGTGATGGCCCTGGCAATGGCCGAAGCAGCGACGAGGTCAGCGAGTGTCGGGCGCACGGTTTTGCTAAGTGAGATTGTCTAAACCATGTCAGGTCAACCAAAGACAATTGGGGTTGGATTGCTGGGCACCGGGTTCATGGGCAAATGCCATGCCCTTGCCTGGCAACAGGTTGCCGCGACATTTGGGACGACGCATCCAAGGTTGGAACTTCTGGCCGACGTTGATGTTGAAGTGGCCAAACACGCGGCGCAACAATTCGGATTTTCCCGGGCAACGGATGACTGGCATTCGGTTGTGACTGATCCCGCCGTGGACGTTGTCTCGATCACCACCCCCAATGGGTTGCATCGCCCGATGGCAGAGGCAGCGCTGAAAGCTGGCAAACATGTCTGGCTGGAAAAGCCCATGTCTTCGACATTGGACGATGCACAAGCGCTGGTCGACTGTGCGGCCTCTCATCCCGGGCAGGTCACGATATTGGGGTATAGTTTCCTCCGGTCCCCCGCCTTTCAGGCCGCTCGCAAGATGGTTGCGCAGGGAGAGATCGGAACCCCGGTGTGTATCCGGGGCGTGTATGACGAAGATTATTGCGCTAATCCTGAATTGCCCTGGAGCTGGCGCATGACGCGCGCGCAAGGCGGGCTGGGCGCGCTTGGGGATCTGGGGTGTCACCTCGTCAGCCAGATGTGCGCATTGCTGGGCCCGGTGACAGAGGTCATTGGGCAAACGCATACTTCCATTACGACACGACAGTCACCGGATGGTTCCAAGCCGGTCGAAAACGAAGATGTCGCATCTGCCATGATACGGTTTGTCTCTGGTGCGCATGGTACGTTTTCAACGTCGCGCGTCGCCCATGGGCGCAAATGCCGGTTGCAGTGGGAGCTTCAGGGCACCGACGGCACCATTGCCTTTGATCATGAAAACATGAACGAGCTCTGGGTGTGCCGGGCGGGTGAAGCCGGGTTCACGCGACACCTCAGCGGACCTGATCAACCTGATTTTGCTGCCTTTTGCCCGGCGCCTGGCCATGGGTTTGGCTTTAACGACCTGAAGGTCATCGAAGCCCGCGATCTTATACGGGCCATTGAGGGGGGCGCCAATGCGGGACCAGATTTTGTTGAAGGGCTGGAAATCGAACGGATCATACATGCCATTGCCTCTTCACATGGTCATGCGATCAGTTTGTAGAGGGTGCGATGCCGAAGAGGCCTCAGTGCAATATTACGGCTGGTCGCTTGAGTGTTGAACTCAATTCTCTGGAAAACATGATGAATTTGTTTGGTTTGACCTAAGTTTCACCGCCCCATCCGGGGTTAACATCACCACCAACGGAAAGGACATTACCATGGTGGACTATGAATTCGGATATATCCCTTACTTTGATCGCGAAAGCTGCGATCTGGACGAATTCAAGGTGTTGACCTCACAGGCACTTGAGCTGGGGCAGGTACCCCATGCGGCTGAGGTCGCCAAGAACGTGCCGATCTATGACATGAATGCGCTGCGCAGTTCTTTGGAAGATCCGGAAAAACGGCGTGCCCTGATGGCGGAATGGGCTTGGGTGCTGGGCCGGTCTTCGGGTGTCGTCGTGCTGAAAGCGGCCTATGCTGATACGGGGCCTGTTGATGCCGCCACCGCGATTTACCAACAGGTGATTGCGGATGAGCGCAAAGGGGCGGCCGGAAGCGGAGATCATTTCGCGGCAGCAGGCGCCAATGACCGGATCTGGAACTCGCTCCAGAAACTTTGCGAACGTGATCCGCAGGTCTTTGCCCGCTATTTCGCCAACACGGCGATTGCCGCGATCTGCGAAGCGTGGCTGGGACCGAACTACCAGATGACCGCGCAGGTCAATCAGGTACGCCCCGGCGGCGCGGCGCAGGATGCGCATCGCGATTATCATCTGGGGTTCCAGACCTCGGATGTGGCCGAAACATACCCCGCCCATATGCATGACCTGTCGGCGGCGCTTACGCTGCAGGGGGCGGTGGCGCATTCGGATATGCCGGTGGTGTCTGGCCCGACCAAACTCCTGCCGTTCTCGCAACTTTATCGCCCCGGCTATGTGGCGTGGCGGCGTGAGGATTTCCGGGTGTATTTCGAAGAAAGCCACATCCAGCTTCCGCTGGAAAAGGGGGATGCGGTGTTCTTCAATCCGGCGCTCTTTCATGCGGCGGGGGCCAATACCAGCGAAGATATCGAGCGGATGGCGAACCTGTTGCAGGTCTCGTCCGCCTTTGGTCGCGCGATGGAAAGTGTCGACAGGCTGGGGATGTCAAAACGGCTTTATCCGGCACTTCAGGCGCTGGGCGATACATTGACACCGGCCGAACGAAAGGCGGCGATTGCCGCCTGCGGAGAGGGATATTCCTTCCCGACCAACCTCGACACCGATCCGCCAACCGGGGGGCTGGCCCCAGAAACACAAGCGGCGCTTCTTGGTCGAGCATTCGACGAAGGGTCGTCGGCAGAGGCCGTCGTCACCGCGCTTGAGGCACAGGTCAAACGCCGCGAGGCATGATAGAAAACAGGGGCCGCGCTCAGGCGCGGCTCGATTCGAGTTTGAGGGGGCAGACCATGGCAGATCTTCTGCGTAAACCATTTGGAAACCACGGTAAGGTGCATGACATCACGCCGGAAAGCGCAGGGTGGCGCTATGTAGGCTTCGGCCTTTACAAGCTCCGTGCAGGTGAAAGCGCCGAGGAACTGACCGGTGATCGCGAGGTGATCCTGGTGATGGTCGAAGGCAAAGCCCAGATCACCGCTGCCGGACAGGATTGGGGCGTTCTCGGGGATCGCATGAATGTCTTTGAAAAGACTCCGCCGCATTGCCTCTATGTGCCGAACGGGTCCGAGTGGAAAGCCACGGCGGAAACCGAGTGTACGGTTGCGGTCTGCACGGCGCCGGGCAAAAGCGGTCATGAAGCGCGGCGGATTGGTCCCGATGGCATCACGCTCACCGAACGCGGCAAAGGTACGAACACGCGCTACATCAACAATATCGCCATGGAAGCGGAAGATTACGCCGACAGCTTGCTGGTGACCGAAGTGTTCACCCCGGCAGGCCACTGGTCGTCCTTCCCGTCGCATCGCCATGACGAAGATGATTTTCCACGGATCACCTATCTGGAAGAGACCTATTACCACCGCCTGAACCCCGCGGACGGGTTTGGCATCCAGCGCGTCTATACCGATGATGGCGGGCTTGATGAAACCATGGCGGTGAATGACGGCGACGTGGTCCTTGTCCCGCGCGGACATCATCCCTGCGGGGCGCCATACGGGTTCGAGATGTATTATCTCAACGTGATGGCAGGGCCATTGCGCAAATGGCGGTTCGTCCCGGCCCCCGAAGTGGAATGGATCATGGAGCGGGACGCCTGATGCCAGATTTTGCCAATTATCCCAGCCTTCAAGGCAAAACGGTCTTCATCACCGGAGGGGCATCGGGGATCGGTGCGGAGACCGTGAAAGCCTTTGCAGAGCAGGGGGCCAAGGTGGGGGTTGTCGATCTCGATGAAACTGCGGCCAGTGATCTCCTGTCTGGTCTCGATGGGGATCATGCATTTGTCCGATGCGATCTTCGTGACATAGCGGCGTTGCAAAAGGCGTTTGATGAGCTCGCGGACGGACTGGGACCAGCACAGGTATTGGTGAACAACGCGGCGCGCGATGATCGGCACAATTGGGCGGATGTGACACCTGACTATTGGGATGAACGCATGAACACCAACCTGCGCCACATGTTCTTTGCCATCCAGTCGGTTGCGCCTGGAATGATTGCTGCCGGTGGTGGGTCGATCATCAACATAGGGTCGAACTCTTGGTGGGAGGCAGGCGGGGGGTTCCCGGCATACACAACCGCCAAGGCGGCCGTGCACGGCCTCACCCGCACCATGGCGCGCGATCTTGGCCAGCACCACATTCGCGTCAATACCGTGGTGCCCGGGTGGATCATGACAGATCGCCAGAAAGAACTTTGGGTGACACCCGAGGCGCTGGGTAAGCAAGTCGAGCGTCAATGCCTGCCAGATCCGATTGATCCGGTGTATGTCGCACGGATGGTGTTGTTTCTCGCTTCGGATGACGCGGCCATGTGCAGCGCAAACAATTTCATGGTCGAAGCCGGGTCGATCTGAGCGCTGATCCGCTTTTGTCGAGTTCGCTCTCCTTGTCCGACTCACCTTATCGTGTGCATACTGGTTACATCCACCAAACGGCGCCTTGGCTGCGCATTCCAACTGGTCCGCGACCAGGTGCCTTCGCAACGACGGAGGAAAACATGACTATTTCTGCACGTTTGGAACATCACCTGAGCGATCTCGGATTGCACTATTCGATGATCCCACATCCCTATGCCGCCACCGCGGCCGAAGTGGCCGAGGCAGCACATGTTCCCGGAGATCACCTTGCTAAATCAGTGCTTATCCACATGGAGGAAGGCCCGATGCTGGCGGTGGTGCCAAGCAACCAACAGGTTGATCTGACAGCCCTTCAGTCCTTGATGCAAAAGCGTTTGGGGCTGGCGCCAGAAACCGAGATGAAAGAAGTGTTTAATGATTGTGATCTTGGGGCGGCCCCACCGGTCGGTGAAGCCTATGACGTGCCAACCATCGTGGATGACAGTCTGTCCGGGCTTGATAAGATCTGGTTTGAAGGCGGCGACCACACCACGCTGATCGAAATGCGGGGGCGCGACTTCGACAAAATGATGAAAGATGCAGAGCACGGATCATTCTGCTGCCTGCACTAAGCGGTGATGAAAGCTCTTGAAACAGGACTTTGGGAGGAGGTCGCCTATTTCTCCTCTCTTTGTTCCCGTAACGCTTTGCCAACTCGATGAGATGTGCTGACCACATTGGGGCGGGAATCGATATTGTGAGGGGCAAAGCGGGGAGGCGGTTACATGCACTTGTAAAAAGGGGCTGAAAACCGCGTCTTGTGGGTGGCGACGAAAAAATAATTAACACCCCCCCCCTGAGCGTGTTTTCACAACGGATCAGGTCGGATTGTCGTTGTGATTATCTGGCTTTTACAGTGTGTTACCGCTCTTTTCATAACGCTTTCATAAAACTGGATTTATTTACATCCTGACGCATTTCTTCACAAGCCGCGAAAATTTTGATCTAGGTCAAACGGTCGCGATCTCCATGGCGTTATGGGTAGTTCAGCAAGCCAGAAAAGCGAGCCATGACCCTTGAATAACACCCCATCAAGACGCGCCTTTTTAAGAGGCAAGGTCAATGAGACCCTTCGCCCACGGCCCCCGGGCGCCGCTGGCGATATTGCGTTTCATGATGACTGCACCCAGTGCGGAGATTGTGCGCGTGCCTGTCCGGAAGGGATCATCATGCGCGACGGTGACGGTTTGCCGGTTCTCAATGTGTCCCGAGGGGCTTGCACATTCTGCAATGCCTGCATCGACGCCTGCGAACCCGGTGCCCTGTTATCCGAGCGCCCTTTCCCCTGGCGGGTGGCTGCTCAATCCTCGTGCCTGTCCATGAGCGGTGTGCAATGCCGCGCCTGTCAGGACCATTGTGACCTGGGCGCGATCCGCTTTCAGCTGCAACCGGGCGGATCCGCCCAGCCGCTGTTCGATCTGGACGCCTGCACCGGATGTGGGGGCTGTATTTCCCCGTGCCCGGTTGGCGCCATTGAATTCACCCAAATCCAACCGCAAACGGAGGCCCGCCCATGCTGAATATCTGCGGCTGCCTGGTACATACAATGCCCGATATGACCGATCAGGTCATGGCAGCGATCAATGCCACAGAGGGCGGCGAAGTCCATGCCCATGAAGACGGTCGCATCGTCGTGACCGTCGAAGACACGTCCGAGATGCGTGCATCAGACCAGATCATGGAGATGCATCAGATCCCGGGCGTGATCACCGTAACCCTGACCTATCACCATTTCGAAGAGCTCGACGAGAACGTCGATGGTTCTTCGCCGACCAAACACTAAAACGGGAGACCCATCATGACCACGTCCCGCCGCTCTTTCCTGAAAGCCAGCGCCGCCGCCGCAACCGCGTCGGCCGCTGGGATCACCCTGCCGAATGCGGCCACCGCGCAAGTGCGCAAGCCTGACATTCGCTGGGACAAAGCCGCCTGCCGCTTCTGCGGAACGGGCTGTTCTGTTCTTGTCGGGGTGAAAGATGGCAAAGTTGTTGCCACCCAAGGTGACCCGGAAGCTCCGGTGAACCGCGGGTTGAACTGCATCAAAGGCTATTTCCTGTCGAAAATCATGTACGGCAAGGACCGTCTGACCACACCGCTTCTGCGCATGACCAACGGCGTCTATGACAAAGAAGGCGAGTTTACCCCGATCAGCTGGGATCAAGCCTTCGACATCATGGCCGAGAAATGGAAAGACGCGCTCGCCAAGAAGGGCCCGACTTCTGTTGGTATGTTCGGCTCTGGCCAATGGACCGTCTGGGAAGGCTATGCTGCCGCCAAGTTCATGAAGGCTGGCCTGCGGTCCAACAACATCGACCCCAACGCCCGCCACTGTATGGCGTCCGCCGTGGCAGCGTTCATGCGCACCTTCGGCATCGACGAGCCGATGGGCTGCTATGACGACCTTGAACACGCTGATACCTTCGTGCTCTGGGGCTCGAACATGGCTGAGATGCACCCGATCCTGTGGTCGCGTCTGACCGACACCCGCCTGACCAAACCGGGCGCAGAGGTGCATGTTCTGTCGACCTTCGAGCACCGCTCGTTCGAACTGGCCGACAATGGCATGATCTTCGAGCCGCAAACCGACCTCGCGATCCTGAACTACATCGCCAACTACATCATCCAGACCGGTGCGGTGAACCAGGAGTTCGTTGAGAGGAACGTCAACATCACCAAGACCAACACCGACATCGGATACGGTCTGCGCCCGACCCACGCACTGGAGCAGGCTGCAGAAAACCCATCCCATGAAGGCAAACACGGCAAGCTGACCCCGATTACCTTCGAGGAATATGCCGAAGCCGTGTCGAAATACACGTTGGAATACACAGCCGAGCTGTCGGGCGTACCCGCAGCCAAGCTGGAACGTCTGGCCAAGCAATATGCCGATCCGAACCGGAAAATCATGTCGCTCTGGACCATGGGTTTCAATCAGCACACCCGCGGTTCCTGGGTGAACTCGCTGATGTACAACGTGCACCTGCTTGTTGGTAAGATCTCCGAGCCGGGCAACTCGCCCTTCTCGCTGACCGGTCAGCCGTCGGCTTGTGGTACCGCCCGTGAGGTTGGCACCTTTGCGCACCGTCTGCCTGCCGATATGGTGGTCATGAATGAAGCGCACCGCGACTTTGCAGAAGACAAGTGGATGCTGCCAAAAGGCACCATTCCGGCCAAGCCGGGCTTCCACGCCGTGCTGCAGCACCGCAAGCTGAAAGATGGCGACCTGAACGCATATTGGGTTCAGTGTACCAACAACATGCAAGCAGCCCCGAACATCAACGAAGAAGGCCTGCCGGGCTATCGCAACCCGGAAAACTTCATCGTCGTGTCTGATCCGTATCCGACCGTGACCGCAATGGCCGCTGACCTGATCCTGCCCACTGCGATGTGGGTCGAGAAGGAAGGCGCTTATGGTAACGCTGAACGCCGCACCCAGTTCTGGCGCCAGCAGGTGGATGCACCGGGTGAATCCAAGTCGGACGTGTGGCAGGTGATGGAATTCGCCAAACGCTTCAAAGTGGAAGAAGTCTGGCCGGAAGAGCTGATTGCTCAGAAACCGGAATATCGTGGCAAGACGCTTTACGAGATCCTGTTTGAAAACGGCAAGATCAACAAATATCCGCTGTCTGAAACCGCAGAAGGCTTTGGCAACGACGAGGCCAAGCACTTCGGCTACTACGTCCAAAAAGGTCTGTTCGAGGAATACGCCGATTTCGGTCGCGGCAAAGCCCACGACTTGGCAGATTTCGATACATACCACCAGGCCCGCGGTTTGCGTTGGCCAGTGGTTGACGGCAAGGAAACGCTCTACCGCTTCCGCGAGGGGTATGACCCCTATGTGAAGAAGGGCGAAGGCGTGAAATTCTACGGCAAGCCCGATGGCAAGGCGAACATCATTTTCGCCCCCTACGAGCCGCCTGCAGAAAGCCCGAATGAAGAGTTTGACCTCTGGCTGATCACTGGCCGTGTGCTGGAGCACTGGCATTCCGGTTCGATGACCCGCCGCGTGCCCGAACTGCACCGTTCGTTCCCGTCTGCCGTGGTGTTCATGCACCCGGAAGACGCCAAGGATCGTGGTCTGCGCCGCGGACAGGAGATCGTGATTTCTTCGCCGCGCGGCGAGATGACCTCGCGGGTGGAAACCCGTGGTCGGAACAAACCGCCTCGTGGGTCGGTCTTCGTGCCCTGGTTCGACGAACACCAGCTGATCAACAAGCTGACGCTGGACGCAACTTGCCCGATCTCGAAAGAGACCGACTTCAAGAAGTGCGCCTGTAAAGTTGAGCGCGCCTGATCCGATAACGGACTGATAAGGAAAGAAAGCCATGTCCTCCGCCAACCGCAACACCACGCCCGTGAACCGGCGCCGCTTCCTGCAGGATGCGGCCCGGGTGGCTGGTGCTTGCGCGGTGGGGGGCATGGCACTCACAAAGCTTGCCACCGATGCACGCGCCCTTCCGGCGCAGGCGCTCCGCCCGCCCGGAGCGCTTCCAGAAGAGCATTTTCTGGCCGCGTGCATTCGTTGTGGGCTTTGCGTGCGGGATTGCCCCTATGACACGCTGAAACTGGCGGAACTGGGCCTTGATGGCGCGGCCACCGGCACACCGTTTTTCACCGCCCGCGATGTGCCTTGCGAAATGTGCGAGGACATCCCCTGCGTCGTGGCCTGCCCAACGGGCGCGCTTGACCATGATCTGACGAATATCGACGACTCGCGCATGGGACTTGCGGTGTTGATCGACGAGGAGAAATGCCTCAATGCGCTCGGTCTGCGCTGTGATGTCTGCTATCGCGTCTGCCCGGTGATCGATAAGGCGATCACGCTGGAACTGTCGCACAACCAGCGCTCGGGCGCCCATGCCATCTTCATGCCGGTTGTGCATTCCGATCATTGCACCGGCTGCGGTAAATGCGAGAAATCCTGCGTTCTGCCCGGTGAGGCTGCAATCAAAGTGCTGCCGATCCGCGTGGCCACGGCAGATGCCGCTGATCACTACCGGCTTGGCTGGGAAGAGGACACCCCTCTGGTCGACGAGCTGATCGACTTGCCGGACCGCCTGCCTGGACCGGGTACTGACAATCTTGTCGCCCCCGGTGGGTATCTGCCAGAAGGCATGCCGGATCCCAGCATGGAGGGCGGCTTTGCACCTTCTTACGGGCTTCCGGGAATTGGGGGGGCAGGGCAATGAGCCAGACAACATCCCTTCCCGTCGGACGCGAAGCGGTTTTGGAAAAAGGCTGGTGGAAAGCCTATCAGTTCCTGATCCTGCGTCGCATCAGCCAGGTGTTCTTCCTTGGCATCTTCCTGCTTGGCCCTTGGGCCGGGATCTGGTGGGTGAAAGGTAATCTGGCCAGTTCACTAACCTTCGACATCCTGCCGCTGACCGATCCTTTTGTGTTGCTGCAAGGTATGCTGGCCCAGCATTGGCCCGAGATGACCGCCATCATCGGAGCGCTGATTGTTGGCGTCGCCTATGCGCTCATTGGCGGGCGGGTCTATTGCAGCTGGGTCTGCCCGATCAACCCGGTCACCGATACGGCACATTGGCTGCATGACAAACTGGGGTTTGCCAAAGGTTGGCAGCCAAAACGGAACACACGTTACTGGGTGCTGGGCATGGTTCTGGCTGTGTCTGCACTCACCGGCAGCATTGCATGGGAACTCGTCAATCCGATCTCGATGCTGCATCGCGGTCTTATCTTTGGAATGGGTTTCGCCTGGACCTTTGTGCTCGCTGTCTTTGTCTTCGACCTCGTCGTATCACGGCGCGGCTGGTGCGGGCATCTCTGCCCGGTAGGGGCCTTCTATGGGCTTCTGGGAAAAGGTTCGATCCTGCGGGTCAGCGCCACCAAACGCGCCGAATGCGACGATTGCATGGACTGCTTTGCGGTCTGCCCCGAAATGCACGTGATTACGCCCGCCCTTCGCGGTGCGGACGCGGACACACCGATTATCCTGTCATCCGATTGCACCAATTGTGGACGTTGCATCGACGTCTGCGCACCGGATGTCTTCACTTTCACCACCCGGTTCGATGAAACCCCCGCGCCCGCCCGCGCGGAACGCCGGAATACCAAACGTCAACCCGAGGCCAGTCGCGCGGCCTGACAAAACACGGGAGTAGCCCAATGAGAAAGCACTTTTTGATCAGCGCCATCGTCGTCCCGACGCTTCTGGCCAGCGCCGTCTGGGCGCAGAACGCCAGCGTTCAATCCCTGCGGGGCGCCGCAGTCGATGAACATATTGCAGTGGAGGATGTGTTCCACCAGGACAAGGATCGGTTCACCCGCAACTATCGCCAGCAGCCACCGCTCATTCCGCACTCGATCGACCAATACCAGATCGACCTGAAAGCGAACCGCTGCCTGTCCTGCCATGACTGGACCCAAGCAGGCGAGCGTAACGCACCGACGCTGTCGATGACCCACTATCAGGACCGTGAAGGCAACCAACTGGATGTTGTGGCCGGCACCCGCTGGTTCTGTAACCAATGCCACGTACCGCAAGCTGACGCGCCTGCGCTGGTGGAAAACACGTTCGAGGCCTCGAACTGAGGCGCGGATGAGGAAGGGAAAGGATAACAGATATGTCTGACGCAAATCCCGGGTTCATCCGCCGCACATGGCGCTGGTTCTGGACACCGACAGGAGCGATCTCATTGGGCGCGCTTCTCGTTTCCGGCTTTGTTGCCGGGGTGGTGTTCTGGGGCGGCTTCAACTGGGCGCTCGAGATGACCAACAAGGAAGAATTCTGTATCTCGTGCCACGAGATGCAAGACAACGCTTTCGCCGAATATCAGGGCTCGGTGCACCAGAACAACAGTTCGGGCGTGCGCGCCACTTGCCCGGATTGTCACGTGCCGAAGGATTGGGGCCCGAAGATCATTCGCAAGATCAAGGCCACCAAAGAGCTCTATGGTCACTTCATCACCAAATCGATCTGGACCCGCGAGAAATTCGAGGATCTTCGCATCGATCTGGCGGCCAATGAATGGCGTCGAATGAAGTCGACAAACTCGCAAGAGTGCCGCAACTGCCACAATTTCGAGTACATGGACTTTACGGCTCAGGAAAACCGAGCTGCCGACAACCACCAGGTTGCGCTGGATGAGGGCAAGACCTGTATCGATTGCCACCAGGGCATCGCGCATGAATTGCCCGAAGGCTGGCAGGACCGCTACGAGCAGGTTGTGCAGGAAATGGCCGCTGCCGGTGAACTGACCCTGCCGGATGGTCGTCAGGTCGCTGACGCCAAAGGCGAGATCGAAGGATTCCTGACCTCGGGCAACTGATCTGGGATATGGATCTCAACAACAATGATGAAGGGCCGGGCATTGCCTGGCCCTTTTCCGTTGACCGCAACAGATGGCCGCGACAGACCCATTCTTTTTGTCGCAATTTGCCCCTCTCCCTTGACCCTGCTCAAGGTCTTCCCTTTTCTGCTGCATTAGGTCGTGCTTGAAGCGCTGAAGGAGACACCCATGAAACTCGCTTTTACCATCGCACCAGGGCGCGGAGAGACCAACGTTCTTTTGGCTGAAATTGCCGAAGATCTGATAGCCCGCAAGGTTCGCGTGGTTGGCACGGTCCAGATCGATACCGATCGTGGCGAAGACCGCAAATGCGACATGGATGTGATGGTGCTGCCGGACGGGCCGCTCATTCGTATTTCTGAGGATCGCGGAGTGGGCGCGCGTGGATGTCGTCTGGACGCAGATGCGCTGGAAGGGGCTGTGGCGGATACCGAAGCGGTGCTGGCCCTCAGAGGAGAGCAACGGGCTGATCTGCTTCTGGTCAACAAGTTTGGCAAGCATGAGGCCGAAGGTCGCGGGTTCCGTGCTGCCATCGCCACCGCGCTGGAGCGGGACATTCCGGTTCTGGTTGGGGTGAATAAGCTCAACCGTGAGGCTTTTGAAGCGTTCTGTGGCGAGGCGGCCGAGGAATTGCCTGCCGATACTGCCGCCATTTCTGCCTGGATCGACAGGGCGCTCGCCCCCTGACATCTCCTTCGGGTGCTTGGCAAGACCCCGCCCTTGGCACCCATCTGTAGTTCGAGATATTGTGGAGAGAACAAAACGGGAACATAATGGGGTATGTCGACACGATTCGCGGACCTCTTTCCGCCCCGGCGCGGTCGCACCCATGAGGTGACCGGGGCAGGGGCACATGCCTTTGCCGCCCTCTTGGCTGGGCGGCTGAAGGGGGATGTGGTGTGGCTGATCGAGGCCTGGCGGTCAGATACGCTCAACCCGTTGGGGATCTTTCCCTTTTGCGATCCGAGCAAGCTGTTGATGGTCCATGCGCCCAGCCCGACCGATCTCCTGGCGGCGATGGAAGAGGCGCTGCGATCCGGCTCTGTGGCGCTGGTGGTTGCTGAGGTTTCCGAGGCGCTGTCGCTCAAGGCCGGACGGCGCTTGCAACTGGCGGCTGAGGCCGGGCGGGTGACGGGGCTGGTGATCATCCCCGAGGGCAAAGGCTCCAACGCGGCCCAGACCCGGTGGCGGGCAGAGCCTCTGCCGCCTGCGCAGACCACGCTCTCGGATCACCGGCCGGGGCCACCGCGCTGGCGCTGGTCGCTGGTCAAGAACAAGGCAGGCGCAACACCTGCCTGGGATGTGATGTGGACCCTCTCTGGGAAGGAGGACAGGCATGATGAATACGCTGACATTCACACCGGAAAAACGGGTCATCTCTCTGTGGTTGCCGCGTCTGGCGAGCGAGCGGTATCTGCGCCGCTTCCCCTCTGACGGTCCCTTTGCCATCACCGCGCAAGAGGCCAATGCCAACCGGGTGGTCTGCCTGAACGCCGCAGGTGAACAGGCGGGGCTGTCCCGTGGCATGGGCCTGTCAGATGCACGCGCGCTTTGCCCTGATCTGCGCACGGGCATTCGGGACGAGCATGGGGATGCGCGGTTCCTGCTGGGGCTGGCCCGCTGGGCGCAGCGTTACTGCCCCTGGGTGGCGCGCGATGGGGCGGATGGGTTGCTTCTGGATATCACCGGATCCGCCCATTTGATGGGGGGCGAAACGGCACTTCTGGCGGATCTGCGTGCGCGATTGTCCCGTGTGGGGATGACCACCCGTCTGGGTCTGGCCGATACCCGCGGGGCGGCCTGGGCGCTGGCGCGCTATGGCGAAGGGGTGGCCCCGGTGGGGGGCACAAGCGCCGCCCTTGTGGCCCTTCCCGTGGCGGGGCTGCGCCTTGATCCCAAAGAGGTGGTCACCCTGCAGCGGCTGGGTCTCAAAACCATAGGACAACTGATGGATCTGCCCCGCGCCACCTTGGGGCAGCGCTTTGGTGGCGGGGTTCTGATGCGGCTTGATCAGGCGCTGGGCGATCAGGGCGAGGCGCTTTCGCCCGAGGGCCAGGCGCCCCATTTTGCCACCCGCCTGACCCTGCCCGAACCGATTGGACTGACCGCAGATGTGATGGCCGGGCTGGAACGCCTGTTGCCGCAGCTTTGCGACCGGCTTGCCCGGTATGAGATGGGCGCGCGGCGCATGGTGCTGATCTGTCGCCGGGTGGATCGCGGCGCGCAGGAGGTCGACCTGCGCCTTGCCCGCCCAATGCGCGATCCGCACCGGATCCTGCCGCTGTTTGAACGCGGGGTGGGCGAGCTGGATGCAGGCTTTGGCATTGACCAGATGCGGCTGCTGGCCCGAGAGGTCGAGGCGCTGCCCACCGAACAGCTCACCCGCTTGCAAGAGAGCCGCCAGGACGGGGTGGCCGACCTTGTGACGCGGCTTGGCAACCGGGTTGGGCTGGAAAACATTCGCCGCTTTCTGCCTGCCGACAGCCATATTCCCGAACGCAGTTTTCTGGTTGCTCCCGCCGCATGGTCCGCGCCGGACCCCGGCTGGTCTGTCAGCCACCCGCGCCCCTTGCAGCTTTTCCCACCGGAACCGATTGCCGGGCAGGGTGCTACCCCGCCCATTCGGTTTCGCTGGCGGCGCATGGCGCTTTCAGTGGCGCGGGCCACGGGGCCAGAGCGGATTGCCCCGGAATGGTGGCTTGAGGATGAGGCGTGGCAGCGTGGTGTGCGCGATTACTGGCGGATTGAAACCCGGCAGGGGCGCAGGTTGTGGCTTTATCACACGCCGCAAAACCCCGGCTGGTTTGTGCAGGGGGCGTTTGCATGAGCGATCCGACAGATCACCCCCCCTTCCTGCCGCATGAGGGGATGCCCTATGCCGAGCTCTGCGTGATGACGAATTTCACCTTCCTGACCGGCGCCTCGCACCCGGAAGAGATGGTGACTCGTGCCACCGAACTGGGCCTCTCCGCGATCGCCATCACCGACCGCAATTCGCTGGCCGGGGTGGTGCGGGCGTTTGCGGCACTGAAAGAGCTGCGGCGGCAAACGGAAGAGGGGATCCGGATCCGATCAGAGCGGCGGGTTGATCCGTCCTCGCGGCAAGAGATCACGGAGGGTGGCGTGCTTATCCGACCCGAAAACCTGCGCCTGCCCAAGCTTATCGTGGGCGCGCGTCTCGTGCTTAAGGACAGCCCAGTGGACTGGGTCGCCCTGCCACGGGATCGCGCCGCCTATCACCGCCTGTGCCGCCTTCTGACCCTTGGTAAGCGCCGGGCCGAAAAGGGCGCGTGCCATCTGACCCTGCGCGATCTTCTGGACGGCTGTGCGGGTATGACCCTGATCGCCCTGCCGCCTGATACACACCATGCCGAGCCGATCCGCCGCATGGCGCGACGCTATCCGGGCCATGTCTATCTCGGGGCCGCCCCGCGCTATGACGGGTCGGATCAGGGGTGGTTCGATGCCTGTCTGCGCCTGTCGCACCAGACCGCCGCGCCGATGGTGGCAGTGGGGGATGTGATGATGCATCACGGATCCCGCAGAAAACTTGCGGATGTGCTGACTTGCGTGCGCGAGGGGCTGACCATCGATACAATCGGCACCCGTGCGCTGCCCAATGCTGAACGTCGCCTGAAGCGGCCTTCCGATATGGCCCGGCTTTACCATCGCCACCCTGCCGCCCTGCGTCGCACCGGAGAGATTGCGGCGCGGTGTGGCTTTGACCTTTCCGAACTCAGCTATGAATACCCGGATGAGATCGGTGGCGGAGAGGATCCAATGGCGCGGCTCTCTCGACTGGCCCATGAAGGGCTGGCCCGTCGCTATCCCCAAGGGGCCAGCGACAAGGCACGAGCACAGTTGGAGAAGGAGTTAAAACTCGTCAAGCGCCTTGATTTCCCCACTTATTTCCTGACCGTGCATGATATTGTGCAATTCGCCAGATCGCAGAGGATCCTTTGTCAGGGGCGTGGGTCTGCCGCCAATTCGATCATCTGTTACCTGTTGGGCATCACCGATGTGGGGCCGGAAACCATCACCATGGTGGTGGAGCGGTTTGTCTCGGAACATCGCGGCGAACCCCCGGACATCGACGTGGATTTTGAACATGAACGGCGCGAGGAGGTGATCCAGCATATCTATGACACCTATGGCCGCCATCGCGCCGGGCTCTGTGCCACGGTGATCCATTTCCGCTCCCGTGCCGCGATCCGTGAGGTGGGCAAGGTGATGGGGCTGAGCCAGGACGTGCTGGGTCATATCTCGGGCCGCATGTGGGGATCATCGTCGCGTGGTGTGGACGAAGACCGGGTGCGGGAAGTGGGGCTAGACCCGGAAGATCCGCGCCTTGCCATGACCCTGCGGCTGATCAGCGAAATCATCGGATTCCCCCGTCACCTCAGCCAGCATGTGGGCGGGTTTGTCATCACACGGGGACGGTTGGATGAGCTGGTGCCGGTGGAAAATGCCGCAATGGAAGATCGTACGGTGATCGAATGGGACAAGGATGATATCGACACGCTGGGCATCCTCAAGGTCGATGTGCTGTCCTTGGGCATGCTGACCTGCATCCGCAAATGTTTTGCCGAAGTGGCGGGTTTTGGCGGCCCGGAGCTGACGATTGCCACCGTGCCGCAGGATGATACCGCCACCTATGACATGCTCTGCAAGGCCGATGCGGTGGGGGTCTTTCAGGTGGAAAGTCGCGCCCAGATGAATTTCCTGCCCCGGATGAAACCGCGCAAATTCTACGATCTGGTGATTGAGGTGGCCATCGTGCGCCCCGGTCCCATTCAGGGCGGTATGGTGCATCCCTATATCAAGCGTCGCCAGGGACTTGAAAAGGTTGAATTTCCATCCGAGGAGCTTAAGGCCGTGCTTGGCAAGACCAATGGGGTGCCACTGTTTCAGGAACAGGCGATGCAGATCGCCGTAGTGGGGGCGGGGTTCAGCCCCGAAGAGGCCGACCACCTGCGCCGCTCGCTGGCCACTTTCCGCAAGATGGGCACCATCGGCACGTTCCGGGACCGGTTCACTCGGGGTATGCTCAATCGCGGCTATACCGAAGATTTCGCGGATCGCTGTTTCAGCCAGATCGAGGGGTTTGGCGAATATGGCTTCCCGGAAAGCCACGCGGCGGCCTTTGCCATGCTCACCTATGTCTCGTCCTGGCTGAAATGCCACCACCCGGCGGAATTTGCCTGTGCGTTGCTGAACTCTCAACCGATGGGATTCTATGCGCCTGCCCAGATCGTACGGGATGCGCGGGAGCATGGGATCGAGATCCGGCCCATCTGCGTGAATGCCTCCGACTGGGACAACCGGCTGGAGCGGCGCGCGGATGGCACACTGGCGCTCAGACTCGGGTTTCGTCAGATCAAAGGGTTTCGTGAGGAGGATGCGGGTTGGATTGTGGCCGCGCGGGGCAATGGGTATCACGATGTGCAGACTCTTTGGCGCCGGGCCGGGATTGGCCCCGCGCCGCTGGAACGGTTGGCCGAGGCGGACGCCTTCACCGGCATGGGGCTGACGCGCCGTGATGCGCTGTGGCAGATCAAATCGATCCGGTCCGATAAGCCCCTGCCGCTTCTGGATGATCCGATGGATGGGGAAGCGGTGTATGAACCCGATGTGGATCTGCCGACCATGAATCTGGGCGAAGAGGTGGTTGAGGATTACGTCTCGATGCGCCTGTCCCTGCGTGCCCATCCGGTGGAACTTTTGCGTCCGCGCCTGCCGGGCCTCACCCCGCATGACCGGTTGAACAAGGTGCCTTTGGGGCGGGTGTCGGTCGCCGGTCTGGTGATCACACGGCAACGGCCCGGCACGGCGTCGGGGGTGATTTTCCTGACGCTGGAGGATGAGACCGGGGTCTGCAATGTGGTTGTCTGGCCAAAGGTTTACGAGAAATTCCGTGTTGCCGTTATCGGTGGGCGACTGCTTAAAGTCACCGGCTATCTGCAGCGCGAGGGGATCGTCGTGCATCTGATCGCGCAACAGGTTGAGGACCTGTCAGACAAGCTTGCCGAACTGGGCCACCCGATGCCCGAGGTGATCGGAGAGACCCTGCCGCAAGCCGACGAAGCCCCGCGCCCTCGCCAGAAACCAGCCGCAGCCCGCCACCCGCGCGAACAGGCAAAACGGCTGTTTCCCAGCCGAGATTTTCATTGAGGAAGGGACGCGTCGCACAGAAGGGTGCTATGTCACAAACACACTGCTCGCGACTGCCATATCCTGAAATGTCGGGGGGGAAGTGGTGGGCGACCTTGGAATCGAACCAAGCGTGCGTCTCCGCGAGGGAGTTACAGTCCCCTGCCACACCTTGCGGCCTGTCGCCCACTTCCTTTGCGCCTCAGCGCTGGAATGGAGGCTGATTAAACCGCCACATCGCGGGGGTCAAGCCGAAAAAGCACCGAATTTGGCTTGTCTCTCGACGCGCTTCGCCGCATTGTCCGGGTCTCTTTATTTTATTGGGCGCAGAGGGCGGACAGGGTCATGAAAAAACCCAAATGGGCGGTGGAAAAGGAAAAGGCGAAAAAGGCAGCGGCGGCGGAAACCGTCTGGCTGTTTGGCTTGCACGCGGTGCGGGATGCGCTTTTGAACCCGAAGCGGGAAAAGCTGCGACTCATCGTGACGAAAAACGCGTCTGACAAGCTGGCGGATGCGATTGGCGAAAGCGGCATGGCGCCGGAAATGGTGGACCCGCGCAAATTCCCCAAAGTGCTGGATCCGCAATCGGTGCATCAGGGGGCCGCTTTGGAAGTGAAGCCCCTGAAATGGGGCAGTCTTGCCGACCGTGCAGTGGATGCGGGCGAGGGGCTGCCGATCATGGTGCTTTTGGATCGTGTGACCGATCCACATAACGTGGGTGCCATTCTCCGCTCGGCAGAAGTGTTCGGTGCCAATGCAGTGGTCGGCACCGCGCGTGGATCGGCACCCGAAACCGGGGCGCTGGCCAAAACGGCATCTGGTGCGCTGGAACGTCAGCCCTATGTACGCATCCGCAATCTGGCCGAAGCGATGGAAGAGCTGAAGGCGATGGGATATGTGGTGCTGGGGATGGATGGAGAGGCCGATGAGACCATCGAAACCGCGTTGGGCAATTTCCCCGACCGTCCCGTAGCGCTTGTGCTGGGGGCTGAAGGGCCGGGGCTTCGTGAAAAGACCAAAGCGACCTGCGACCAACTGGTGAAAATACCCTTTGCGCGTGAGTTTGGATCTTTGAACGTCTCCAATGCTGCGGCTGTGGCGCTTTATGCGACCCGGAGCTCACGCTGACAAACGCCCTGATCAACTCATCCTGACATTCGAGTGAGGCGGGGTGAAATGTCCCGCCAATAAGGGCAGATTGTGTGGGGAAAAGGAGATCCTACATGTCGAAATTAATGCTCTCGCGCCGCAACCTTCTGACCGGTCTAATCGCCGCCCCGCTTGCAAGTGCTGCCCTGATCCACCCGGCGATGGCGGCCAATGCACCCGTTTACACCGAAGATGGCATCGCCTGGGACGGTTATGATCCGGTGGCTTATTTCACCAAAGGTGCGCCGACCGCAGGGAATGCTGATTTCTCATTGGAATATATGGGAGCGACGGTGTTGTTCTCATCCGCCGAGACCCGAGACATGTTTGCAGAAAACCCTGATAAATATGCTCCGCAATTTGGTGGCTACTGCGCCTATGCTGCCAGCAAAGGCTATATTGCCCCTACCGTGCCAGAGGCCTGGACCGTGCATGAGGACAAACTTTACCTGAACTTCAGCCTGCGGGCCCGCGAACTCTGGTCGAAGGATATTCCTGGCAATATTGCCAAGGGCAATGCCAATTGGCCCGGTATCCTGAATGGCTGATACTCATCTGCACACGTCTCTTCACAGGGTCGTGTGCTGATCTTTAAGCCTCGCCGATAAATCATAGGTATTGATCAGATAGCGGGACGGAACCCCGTTATCGTTTACACTGTCCCTCGTTCCGAAAACTGCGCCCCGGCCCAAGCTGTGGGCGCTTTTTTTTATTCGGTGGTGGCCTTGCGACGCCACGTCCTGCGACTTGCCTATTGAAAACAGGTGGTTCAGTGATAATTGCAGTATATGGACCAGATGAATGTCGATGCCCACCTTGCGCATATTCTAACAACCACTCGTGTGATTGGGCTTGTAGGGGTATCCAACAAACCTGAGCGGGCCAGCCATCGTGTGGCGGGATTTCTTGCGCGTAAAGGCTACCGGGTGATTGGTGTAAATCCCGGGTTGGCGGGAAAAGAGATGTTTGGCGAGGTGATTGTCGCAGATGTGCGATCGCTTCCCCCGGAAACCGACATGATTGATCTGTTCCGAAATTCAGATGCAATAGGGCCAATTGTGGACGGCGCGCTTGAGGCGCTTCCTAATCTGCGTACGATCTGGATGCAGTTGGATATTTTCAATGCTGATGCGCGTGAGAAGGCAGAGGCGAGGGGCATTCAAGTGATAGAAAATCGCTGTCCGAAAATTGAATATCCGCGCCTCTTTGGGGATCGCTCTTTGGCCGAGTTGCAAGAGTTGTCAGCCTAGACAAGCTGGGGGCTTTGCCCCCAGACCCCCAGGATATTTATCGTCAGAAGAAAAGGCTGCTGTTCCGGGTGAGTGGGTTAGCTGCGTGCTTCTTTTTCTGCGATGCCCGATAGGCCCTGGCGACGCGCAAGCTCGGTCAATACGTCATCAAGTGCCACGTCGCGGGCGGCAAGCATGACCAGCAAATGGTAAAGCACGTCGGCGGCCTCGTAGGTGAGATTTTCGCGGTCATTCTTGGCGGCGGCAATGATGGCTTCGATCGCTTCTTCGCCGAACTTTTCAGCGCATTTTTCCGGGCCCTTGGAGAGGAGTTTCGCGGTCCAAGAGCTGTCCGGGTCTGCGGATTTGCGCGCCTCGATGGTGGCTTCGAGTGTTTTCAGGATATCCATATCAGTCGAGCCTCATTTCTATTCCGGCGGCTTGCATATGTTCTTTTGCTTCGCGGATTGTGTATTCGCCGAAATGGAAGATCGAGGCGGCGAGAACGGCAGAAGCGCCACCTTTGGTCACGCCTTCTACGAGGTGATCAAGAGTGCCCACACCTCCCGAGGCGATCACCGGCACATGCACCGCGTCCGACACGGCGCGGGTGAGGGGCAGGTTGAAACCGGCTTTGGTGCCGTCACGGTCCATCGAGGTGAGCAGGATTTCCCCAGCCCCCTTCGCTTCCATCAACTTGGCAAATTCCACCGCGTCGATCGGGTTACCATCGGCATCCAGCGCGGCTTTGCGTCCGCCATGGGTAAAGATGCCCCATTTGTTGGGGATGCCGTTTTCGTCATGTCCGATGGTCTTGGCGTCGATGGCGACCACGATGCACTGCGACCCGAACCGGTCGGCCGAGCGCGCGACCACATCGGGGTCGGCCACCGCGGCGGAGTTGAAGCTGACCTTGTCAGCCCCGGCCAAGAGCAAGTCGCGCACATCATTTGGGCTGCGCACACCGCCGCCGATGGTCAGCGGCATAAAACACTGTTCTGCCGTACGGGTGGCGAGGTCGTACATTGTGCCGCGATTTTCATGGGTGGCTTTGATGTCAAGAAAGCAAAGCTCATCCGCGCCTGCAGCATCATAGGCGCGCGCCTGCTCAACCGGGTCGCCCGCGTCAATCAGGTCTACGAAGTTGACACCTTTCACCGTGCGGCCTTCGGCCACGTCGAGGCAGGGGATGATCCGGGTCTTGAGCATGTTCGGTCCAATCGGTTGCGCCGCGTCGGTAGCGGTTTAGTTGCTGTTGGTCTGCGATGTAAGCCTTTGCCATGTCAAGACGGCAACGCCCCGCTTGGGGCCAAAGCTTGTTTCCGGTGCGGACAAGGTCAGGATATCTCCCTCGATCCTGGCAAAACGCTCCATGTCCTGTCCAACCCAGTCGGGAGAGACACTGATTTCAACACTGTGAGTCACGCGGTTGCCTCGGGTCGAGTATCGACCGCAGTATGAAAAGTGCTCAGCAAGAGCTTTACGTGCAGCCTCTGCACTGGCTGATACAGTGTCACCAAGCGGCGGGCGGTCGGGGGCCATGATATGCGCCGCCATAAACCTGTCTTCACCATAGTGCAGACGCCCAATCGGCGCGTCACCAAAAGGATCGGCAAAGGATCCGTCGGTGAATTCAAGCTGGTAGGAGATCAGCGCCCAGGTTCCGACAAGCTGGGCGGCGGTCAGTGTCACTTGAGCACCGCCAACGCTTCTTTCAGGTCAATCGCCCCGTCATAGAGCGCGCGGCCTGAGATGGCACCGTTCAGCGCTACGCCGCAGTCGCGAAGCGCAATCAGGTCGTCCATCGAGCTTACGCCACCCGAAGCGATCACCGGGATCGAGACCGCGCGGGCGAGGTCGGCGGTGGCTTCGATGTTCGGGCCTTGCATGGCGCCGTCACGGTTGATGTCGGTATAGATGATGGCAGACACGCCAGCATCCTCAAAGGATTTGGCGAGATCGGTGACCATCACGTCAGTTTCCTTGGCCCAGCCTTTGGTCGCCACACGCCCGTTGCGGGCGTCAATGCCCACAGCGACTTTGCCAGGGAATTCGCGTGCGGCTTCGCGCACCAGATCGGGGTTTTCCACGGCAACCGTGCCGAGGATCACGCGGCTGAGCCCCTTTTCGATCCAGGTAGAGATGGTGGCCATGTCGCGAATGCCGCCGCCCAGCTGGGCGGGCACGTCGATGGCAGCAAGAATACCCTCGACAGCGCTCGCGTTCACGGGTTCACCGGCAAAGGCGCCATTGAGGTCCACCAGATGGATCCAGTCGCAACCCGCATCGGCAAAAGCCTTGGCTTGCGCGGCAGGGTCATCGTTGAACACTGTCGCTGCCTCCATCTCGCCGCGCAACAGGCGCACGCATTGGCCGTCTTTCAGGTCGATGGCGGGATAGAGGATCATGGCATATTCCTATGTGCTGTCGTGATGCAGATTGCGGGCCTTTTGCCATGTCGGCGGGGCTTTGCCAAGCGTGCGCTCCCGCCACGTCAAGGTTGCCAGAGAAAAAATGCCCCGGCAGGATGTCGAAAACAAAAGTCAAAGACATGTTTCAGGGAGAAACAGATGAAAAAGTTAATGGTTGCCGCTGCAATCAGCTTTGGGATTGCGGCCCCGGCACTGGCGGACCCGGTGTTGGGAACTTGGAAAACGCAGGTGGATGACGGGCATTATGCGCATATCGAGATGTCGAAATGCGGGTCAGAGATCTGCGGTGTGATTGCCAAAGCATTTGACGCCAAGGGCGAGATTTCTTCTCCGAATGTCGGTAAGAACCTGGTCTGGGGCATGAAGGCTCAGGGTGGTGGATCTTACAAAAAGGGCACGATCTGGCAGCCTTCGACCGGCAAAGAATACAATTCCAAAATGTCGCTGGCTGGCGATGTCCTGAAAGTTTCAGGCTGCGTGCTGGTGATCTGCAAGAAGCAAACCTGGACACGGGTTAAGTAACCGAACGCCACCACTCACGGCACCACTCACGGGGGTAAGCGCCGGGGTATATTTTGCCCCGGCGCTTTCCTGTTCGGACCTGAGGTATCCGGCTAGGGCGTCCAGGTCAGGAAATTTGAAATCATCTTCAGACCGGTGGCCTGACTTTTCTCCGGGTGAAACTGCGTACCGATGATGTTGTCACGCCCGACGATAGCCGTGATATCCCCCGCATAGTCGCAATAAGCCAAGCGCTGAGCCGGATTTTTTACTGTCATGTGATAGGAATGTACGAAATAGACATGTTCGCCCGTATCAATCCCGTCCAACACAGGGTGAGGATGGTCAATGATCAGGTCATTCCACCCCATATGAGGCACTTTGAAGCTGGGATCTGACGGGGTGATCTTCACCACGTCGCCGGGGATCCAGTCAAACCCTGCCGTATCTTCATATTCATGGCTTACGGTGGCAAGCATCTGCATACCTACGCAGATCCCCATGAAGGGGCGTCCCTTTTGCATGACCGCCTCATCCACCGCCTCAAAGATACCCCGATGATCATCGAGCTGTTTCTTACAGGCCGGAAAGGCGCCATCGCCAGGGAGCACGATCCTGTCAGCGCGGGCCACATCTTCGGGTGATGGGCTGACGATCACACTTCCCGCGCCGGTTTCCGCTGCCATGCGCTGAAAGGCTTTCTCGGCAGAGTGAAGATTGCCGCTGTCGTAGTCGATGATCACGGTGAGCATGAGGTCCTCCGGGTTGCGCATCTGATCTCGCCCAGAACCGCGCCGGGGTCAATACTGTCTGTTCGCTCTGCATGTTGAAGAGGATGGGAAAACCGGCTTGAGGAGCTGGCTCGGATCATCACCACGGGGTCTAAGTCCCAGATTTGGGGTTATTTAATTTAACAAGTTAATGTTAGGGGAGGTTGGCGACTCAGATATTGACCGGCATGGATATGCCGTGTTTTTTGGCAGGGTTGGCGCGTGTTTGCGCCAGGATAGTAACGAGTTTCGGATCGCCACTTATTGGCGGCACCTGTAATGGTCTCTCGGCAGTCCTGGCCAATTGCCAGCTATTGATCTTGCTCTCTTCTCAGGGGGCTGGATCTATGCCGAGGGCATTGGTTGGCCCGCGCCTCTGATCCGGTCAAACCGGGCATATCCCCAAGATTGCAGAGCGTGCGGGTCAACCTTTCGTCGGTTGTGACCCGGGTGTCCTCAGTCTCATTGATAAAAAAACCGCGCCGGGTGGGCGCGGTTTACAAAGCTGAGTTCCTATGTGGGCACTATGTCAGAGTGCGCCCTTGGTTGATGGCAGGATATCCGCCATACGCGGGTCGGTTTCAACCGCCATGCGCAAAGCGCGCGCCACCGCTTTGAATGCAGCTTCGGCTACATGGTGCGCGTTGAAGCCGTGGATCTGATCCACATGCAGGGTAATCCCGCCATGGGTCGACAGCGCTTGGAAAAACTCTCTCACCAGCTCGGTATCAAAATTGCCGATCTTCGGTGCGGTGAAATCCACATTCCAGATCAGGAACGGGCGGGCCGACAGGTCGAGCGCCGCGCGCACCTGCGCATCATCCATCGGCAAGTGGCATTCGCCATAACGACGGATCCCCTTCTTATCGCCAAGCGCCTGAGCCAATGCCTGACCCAGCGCAATACCGGTGTCTTCGACGGTGTGGTGATCATCGATGTGATAATCGCCTTTGGCGCGGATTGTCATGTCAATGAGCGAGTGGCGCGACAGCTGGTCCAGCATGTGGTCAAAGAACCCCACACCGGTCTGGTTGTCGTATTTGCCTGTGCCATCGAGGTTGATCTCGACGCTGATCTTTGTCTCCGCGGTGCTGCGGCTGACTTTTGCGACGCGCATCAGCATGTCCCTTCCTTTGTTTGCTGCTTTATAGGCGGGGCGACCGCATCGTGGAAGCGGGCAAATCGTGTTTCATGTGGATCTGTGACTTTCTGGTGAGGCGGCGTGGAGTAGCCATTCAGACATGTCTGCGGGGGCGTAGAACCTTCTGGCTGCGAGTAGTGCGGGGCGGCGGGACGATCATCAGACATGCCGACCCAGAGTGTAAGGAAGTGGGATCGAACAGCACGAAACACGCTTACCAGAACGCGTTCGGATCCCGACTGCCTGCGATTTCGCCACATTTGGCTGCGGCGAAAATATCGACCTTCTGACGTCAGGCGGCCAAAGAGGGAAGCGTTTCTGCTGTGGGAAGCTTGAGCAGAAAGCTCAGATCGTCGTGGCTCATGTAGACCATGAAGGCGCGCATCGGATCGGTTTTGTCCCGGTTATGCCATGTCAGAGCCCCCGGATCTGAATGCATATAGCCTTCACGTTCCATCAGTCCGCGATAGGCCAGTTGTTCAGGCATGAAACCGAACACATGATCCGGGGACCAGCGCAGTACGCAGGTGGCCATAGCAAAGCGGGCCAGTATGCCGGGCAGGCCGGTGCCGCGAAAGCGCTGGTCGGGTTTTACCCAAAGCTCCCCATGGTAAAATACCTGTCCGGTGATCCGATGTGCGCCCGGACCCGGTCGGTAGCTTGACCGCTCCATGTCCAGATCCATTCCCGAGGGGGGGAATTCCCGGAAGTTATAAGACAGATAGTCGGACAGCTGCACACCACCCAGTTCAAACTTGCGCATCGCCTGCGTGTGGACAAGCTCTCCTTCCATGGTCCAGCCAAGGATCCAGAACGCGTTGTCATCATGCAGATCGTGACGCTCGGGATTGAACGGTTGTCCAAGTGCCTGCTCTTTGCGGTGTTTGGCCAGAACCTCGGCGTAATGCTCGAAATCTGATCCGATTTCGAGCCTCAGCCCCTTGCTTTCAGTCAGGTTGAGAACAGCCGACACATATTGCGCGCCGGTAAAAGTATCGTGGATTGTCATAAGTATCTCCCTTGCAACCATTGATAGGGAGAAGATAACCTAAGGGTGTTTTCACGTCTTATTTTAAGGTGTTAAATCTACCTTGGGTGGTTTGATGGACATGATTTTATCAACTGGCATCTCTGTGCGCATATGCTCTGGTAGACCCTCGATCAATATGTTGTGGGTTCGGTCTACCAGCGTCGCAAGGGCAAAGCTTCCGTCGGGGAATCGGCATCCCATGGCGAGGCGCTGATATGATATGGGTTCTAGCCCTACTTCGGGGTTGCGCTGCATTTTGGTAACGATGTGGTCAAGCCGCAGACCATGTGTGTTCATGACGTCCCGAAATGGCTCAGTCAAAAGGCGTGCAAATCCCTCGCCACCGGGCAATTCAGAGATGTTACGCCCAATTGAGCTGTGTTCCCATGTCCAGCCAAACCATGTTGCGTATGACGACTTGTCTCCAACTTCGGTGCAGATCCAGTTTTCGTCGGCGGGCCGGAACATCATCAGATAGGGTCGCAGCGCGCTGAAGGCTTTGCTTTCGATCCTTCCCTCGGAACGGGCCCACATCTGGAAACCCCATCGCATCAGGTCCGAGCTGGTACGCCACAATTCCGACAAAGGGTGCTGTTGCAGGAAATAAGGGACGGACCCTTCCTGAACTGCGAGATGGAAAAGCCCACTGCGCTGACTTGCTTCATTGTGCAACCACGCCTCGGAGCGGGCCAGGAGTGTATTGGCCTCCCCCAGGCTGTCCTTGCCCAACTGGGTCAGGCTGTATTGTCGATCGTCCAGCTGAAATAGTGACCCGCCCTTATACTCCTCCAATAATGCAATATGCCGCCGCAGGGTTTGTCGGGTGCTTCCCAGCTCACGCACCGCCTGAGACAAGTTGAGCGTGCGCGCCAGCGTTGCAAATGAGCGCATCATCTCAAACAGGAGGGCGGGAGGCGGATCAGCAGGCATAGGGGTTTGGTGACCGTAAGGTTGTAAATTGGAGGATAGGGGTTGACGTAGCGGAAGGCAATCTTTCAGTTAAACTTGTTGTTTTACAAGCGTTGACGTTGCTCAATGGTAAATAAATCACCCATCACCTGTCAATTGTTGGTTTAAAATCGGTTATCCCTCATCAATTGCCAATTTATGCATTTATGACACTCTCGCTATACGGGAAACAAAGAAAATGGTGAGGAAATGGTGCATCCAGTGGACGCCCACGTAGGGCGAAAAGTAAGAGAGATCCGTCTGCTGCGGGGATTGACGCAGGCGAATGTTGCAGAGCAGCTTGGATTGTCATTTCAGCAATTGCAGAAATATGAAACGGGGCATAACCGGGTGTCGGCCAGTCGCATGTTTGAAATCGCGCGCTTGCTGAATGTTGAACCGGCCTATTTTTTCGAAGGCTACGACGATGGCGCGGGAAAAACGTCCGAACATCTTGATGAGCGGACAGCCAAAGCGGCCAAGGCCCTGTCCTCAATCACTGACGAAGCGGTACGCAACCAGATCCAGACGATGATCATGGAACTGGCAGGGCGCAGCAGTGGCGAATTGCGCAAGTCCGCATAGGAATGCTTGCGCCGTATTCCGGGTGGCAAAAGCCGGGTGCGGCGATCGGTCCGAGCGATGCCTGAGATATGTCTTTAGCGCATGGGGTGGGACCTGAAAGGCGAATGGGGGAAACCTCGTTCGCCTTTTTGCGTGTGAAATCTGGCCAACAAAAAAGCCCCCGAAAATCGGAGGCTTTTTTGATTGGAGCGGGTGATGAGATTCGAACTCACGACATTTACCTTGGCAAGGTAACGCTCTACCCCTGAGCTACACCCGCACCTATGAAACGCAACCTGGGTCTTGTTGCTATGGCCGATTGGAGCGGGTGATGAGATTCGAACTCACGACATTTACCTTGGCAAGGTAACGCTCTACCCCTGAGCTACACCCGCGTCCTTCGGTGAGGCGTGATGTATGAAATCCCGCCGAAGGCTGCAAGAGGAAAATGCAATTTCCCCCCTCTTTTTTCGAGAAAGTGCGGATTGCCCCGAAAAACTCCGCAATTCTAATCAAACCAGCGCGTGCAGGATATTTGCAAGCGCTGACAGGGCGATCATCAGGAGCGTCAGGGCCATCCCGGTCTTGCGTAGTGGGATGATCTGCGGCGTGCGCCCAAAGCCCACTGCGTGCATGATACGCCCGGTCAAAAGCATCAGACCCAGAAGATGCAAGCCCCATCCGGGCGCGCCCTGAATCTCTGCGAGAAGCAGCATCATCACACTGATTGGTACATATTCCATGCAATTGGCCTGGGTGCGCATGGTTTTGATCATCAACCTGTTATCCGCGTCCCCGACCGATATTTTCTCGGTCTGCCGGGTGCGGATCACGCGGGCGCTCAGATACAGGAACAGAAGGGCCAGAAGACCCGCATAGATCGGGGTGACGGTCACGCTCATAAGACACTCCAAAAATGAAACACCCGGCCAGCATGGGCACTGACCGGGTGATTGCATAGGTTTACGTAGGTAGAGCTTATTCGAGTTCCACCAACAGGTCCTTGGCGTCGATCTGGCCACCGGCAGAGACATGCACCGCTTTCACAACCGCGTCGCGTTCGGCATGGATCCCAGTTTCCATCTTCATCGCCTCAATGGTGAGCAGCAGGTCGCCTTCGTGAACTTCTTGCCCTGCGCTCACGGCCACGCTGGCAACCACTCCCGGCATAGGCGCACCCACATGGGCGGCATTGCCTTCTTCGGCTTTTGGACGGCTGGTCGTGGAGGCTTTGACCAGACGGTTCGGCACGCGAATGACACGTGGCTGGCCGTTCAGCTCGAAGAACACCTTAACTTCGCCGTTCTCGTCGGTCTCACCCACCGCCTGCAACAGGATCTCGAGTGTCTTGCCCGGATCGATTTCTGCCTCGACCTCCTCACCCGGTTCCATGCCATAGAAGAAGGTCTTGGTGGGCAGGGTGCGGACTGGGCCATAGGTGCGGTGACGCCCCATGTAATCCAGGAACACCTTGGGATACATGAGATAGCCGTTCAGATCCTCGTCATCGACCTTGAACCCATTGAGCTCATTCGACAGGTCTGCGCGAGTGGTTTCCAGATCAATCGGTTCCAGATGCTTGCCGGGGCGTTCGAGATTGGGGGCCTCATCCTTCAGCACCTTTTTCACGATGCTTTCAGGGAAACCACCGGGGGGTTGACCCAGGTTGCCGCGCATCATGTCGACGACGCTATCGGGGAAAGCCACGTCATGATCCGGGTCCTCGACCTCGTCTCGGGTGAGGTTCTGGCTGACCATCATCAGCGCCATGTCGCCCACCACCTTGGACGACGGCGTCACCTTCACGATGTCACCAAACATCTGGTTCACGTCGGCATAGCTCTGCGCCACTTCGGGCCAACGTTCTTCCAGACCTAGCGAACGCGCCTGCGCTTTGAGGTTGGTGAACTGGCCGCCGGGCATCTCATGCAGATAAACCTCGGAGGCTGGTGAAGCGAGACCGCTTTCAAAGGCCACATATTGGCCGCGCACATGCTCCCAGTAATCGTTGATCTCGCGGATCGCTTCGATTGACAGGCCGGTGTCACGATCAGTGTGGCGCAGGGCTTCGACAATCGAACCCAGACAAGGTTGCGAGGTGCCGCCAGAGAAGGCGTCCATCGCCGCATCCACCGCATCCACACCCGCGGCTGAGGCCGCCAGAATGGTTGCGCCCGCAATGCCCGAGGTGTCATGAGTGTGGAAATGCACCGGGATCGAGATTTCGTCCTTCAGCGCCTTGATCAGCGCGGTGGCCGAGGCTGGTTTCAACAGACCCGCCATATCCTTGAGACCAATGATATGCGCACCGGCCGCTTCCAGTTCTTTCGCCATGCCGACATAGTATTTCAGGTCATATTTGGCGCGGTCCGGGTTCAGGATGTCGCCGGTGTAACAGACGGTGCCTTCGACGATCTTGCCGCTTTCATTCACCGCATCCATGGCGACGCGCATGTTTTCAACCCAGTTAAGACTGTCGAACACGCGGAAGACGTCGATACCCTTTGCGGCCTCTTTCACGAAAGCCTGCACCACATTGTCTGGGTAATTGGTGTATCCCACGCCGTTTGATGCGCGCAAAAGCATTTGCGTCAGCAGGTTCGGCATCCGCTCGCGCAGGTCGCGCAGACGCTGCCACGGGCATTCCTGCAAGAAGCGATAGGCCACGTCGAAAGTGGCGCCACCCCAGCATTCAACTGAGAACAGGTCCGGCAGGTTCGAGGCATATGCAGGGGCTGCCTTGATCATGTCGATCGAGCGCATCCTTGTCGCCAGCAGCGACTGGTGCCCATCGCGCATGGTGGTGTCGGTCAGAAGCAGCTTCTTCTGATCCAGCATCCAGTCGGCCACAGCCTCGGCGCCCTTTTCCTCAAGCAAGTTGCGGGTGCCGGGTGTGATCTCTGTTCCATGGGCCGGAGCTTTTGGTGCCTTCAGACCTTCGGCGGGGGCGGCGCGGCCCTCGGTTTCCGGGTGACCGTTCACGGTGATATCCGCGATATAGGTCAGCACCTTGGTGCCGCGGTCGCGACGTTTCTTGAAGTTAAAGAGGTCCGGGGTCTCGTCGATGAATTTGGTGGTATATTCATTCGATAGGAAGGTCGGGTGCTTCAGCAGGTTTTCCACAAAGGCGATGTTGGTTGACACGCCGCGGATACGGAATTCGCGCAGCGCGCGGTCCATTCGCGCAATCGCCGCCTCCGGGGTCTGAGCATGTGCGGTGATCTTAACGAGCAGCGAGTCGTAGTAACGCGTGATCACCCCACCCGCATAAGCGGTGCCGCCATCAAGGCGAATGCCCATGCCTGTGGCCGAGCGATAGGCGGTGATCCGGCCATAGTCGGGGATGAAGTTGTTTTGCGGGTCTTCCGTGGTGATCCGGGTTTGCAGGGCGTGACCGTTCAGGCGGATCTCGTCTTGCGAGGTTTTGCCTGTGGCTTCCGCCAGCGTCTTGCCCTCGGCAATGCGCACCTGCGCCTGCACGATGTCGATACCGGTCACTTCTTCGGTTACGGTGTGTTCCACTTGAACGCGCGGGTTCACCTCAATGAAGTAGAACTTGCCGGTGTTCATATCCATCAGGAACTCAACGGTACCTGCACATTCATAGTTCACATGGGCACAGATCTTGCGGCCCAGCTCACAAATCTCGTTGCGCTGTTCTTCGGTCAGATAGGGGGCTGGCGCGCGTTCGACCACTTTCTGGTTGCGGCGCTGCACCGAGCAGTCACGTTCCCAAAGATGGTAAATCTCGCCATGGCTGTCACCAAGGATCTGCACCTCAACGTGACGGGCGCGGGTGATCATCTTTTCCAGATAGCCTTCGCCATTGCCAAAGGCGGCTTCCGCCTCGCGGCGGCCTTCCAGAACCTTTTCTTCCAGTTCATCAGCAGAAAAGATCGGGCGCATGCCGCGACCACCGCCACCCCATGACGCCTTGAGCATCAACGGATAGCCAACCTCGTCCGCCTCAGCGCGGATCGCGTCCATATCATCGCCCAGAACCTCGGTGGCCGGGATCACGGGAACACCCGCTTTGACTGCAACTTTCCGGGCCGAGGCCTTGTCACCCAACGCGCGCATGGTGGCGGCTTTTGGACCAATAAAGGTGATGCCATTGGCTTCACAGGCATCCACGAAATCCGGATTTTCCGACAGAAGGCCGTAACCCGGGTGGATTGCATCCGCCCCGCTTTCCTTGGCCACGCGAATGATCTCGTCAATCGACAGATATGCGGCCACCGGCCCCATGCCTTCACCGATCTTATAGGCCTCGTCCGCCTTGAAACGGTGCAGGCCCAGCTTGTCTTCTTCAGCATAGACAGCAACGGTTTTCTTGCCCATCTCGTTGGCGGCTCGCATCACACGGATGGCAATTTCGCCTCGGTTGGCAATCAGGATTTTTTGAAACTCGCGCATCGGCATCTCCCCTCGGTGTCGATGAGTGGTGTCTAAAGCGCCTCGGTTTCCGCCGGGTCAGGCGAGCACTGTGACGCGTTGGATATGCGGCGATTGGTAGGGAATGCTGCAACGCAGCGCAACTGTTTTGTTACAATTCTGCAGGAATTCGGGCCAAATTGGTAAATTTTCTTTACCATTGTGTGGTGCCAACCTGTTTCGAATGTGCTCAGCTACGCGACAGCAGCCCTCCGGCCGCCCGGGTGATTCGTCCTTCAAGTTCCAGCGAAACGATCTCCGCTGACAACTCCTGCGCCGGATGGCCCAGCTCCTGGATCAGTTGGTCTTCTGCCAGGGGACAGGTGCCCAGACGCGCCAAGATTAAGTCGTGCAGCTTGCTGGTTTCCGGCAGATTGCGCGACACGTGCGGGGCAGGGGATGGCCCCTGCGACTGAGCAGCATCTTGGCGGGAAACTTTTGGATGGGTCTGCGCAAATGCGCCGCGAAGCGCGTCGAATACGTCATCGGAGTGACGCACTAATGTGGCACCATCCCGAATGAGCATATTGCACCCGGCGGCGCGGGCATCAAAGGGGTGGCCGGGCACCGCCAGCACGTCGCGCCCCTGATCAAGAGCATTGCGGGCGGTGATCAACGTACCGGATTTCGCAGCGGCTTCGACGACCACCACGGCCTGCGACAGACCGGATATGATCCGGTTGCGCATCGGGAAATGCCGGGCGTGCGGTGACAGTCCCACAGGTTGTTCAGAGGCGAGCACACCATTTTCGGCAATGCGATGGGCAAGATCTGCGTTTTCAGAAGGATAAATCAGATCGACTCCTCCCGGCATCACCGCCACGGTCCGGCCGTTTTCAAGCGCTGCTTCATGTGCCATGGTGTCAATCCCACGCGCCAGCCCCGAAACCACGACATAATTCGCTTCGGTCAGTTCCTTTGCCAATCGGCGCGCCATGCGCAGCCCCAGCGACGATGCATTACGTGCACCAGCGACGGCAATCATGGGCTTATTGAGATATGAGGGATCACCCTGCACCCATAAAAACGGCGGTGCGTCGGGGATCTCAGCCAATTGGGCTGGATACGGCTCATGTCCATAAAAGATGAGCCTTGCCCCAGCATCCTTGCCCCGCTGTATTTCCTCTTCGACCTCAGAAAGCGGGCAGATTTGATAGTTTTTCACACCAGCAGCGCGGGCCACGTCGGGCAGCGCCTCAAGCGCAGTCTGGGCCGATCCATATTCCGTGAGCAGTTTGTAAAAGGTCGACACTCCAACCCGGCGTGACCGCAAGAGGCGGAGCCAGGCGAGCTCATCTTCCGCACTGAGGGGTGAGGGGGTGGGGTGGGGAGAAGGGAATAAATCCGCGGCCATACCTGTGTTCCGTCTCTTGCCCAATCACCATGCGCGGCCAATGGTTAACGCCCTCCTAACGGAACACAGAAAACTTGTGGAAATTGGGAAATGTCCAGAAGAGGTGGCTCACTGCCCGCTCTGATACCTGTCTCTTGCGGAAGAGAAGGCTGCCCAGAATATGCTGCCCGCAATGACGCCAATCAGAGTGAAAAGCACCACCGCCGGGAAGGGGCTTTGGCCGGGCATGTTCTGGATATCATTGAGATATATGCGAATTCCAGCAGCCCAAGAGATCAGGATGCTTGCGCCAATCGCAAGCAAGCGGCTTTCACCCAGAAACTGGCTGAGGCTCCAGAACAGGGCAATGGTGAGGACCGCCAAAGGCGCCAGATAGATTTGCCCGAAGGTGAAGGCCATGGCCATGAACAGAAGGAAGGTGAAAGGAGTGGCGATAAGCTCATGCTCCAACAGCGAGCCGCCGGTGAAAGCGACCAGCCCTTCGATCAGGAAAAACGCGGCCCAAAGGCCGATGCCAAGACCAAAAAGTGCCAGGACCGTATAGATCCCGGCTTTCAGGTAAAGCATGGGGGTGTCAGTTGGTTCGTCCATCCCCGAACATGATCATCTGATGCCAGAAGAGGCAATAGGCCGATCCGCAGGCTGGATATTCCGATTTCGGACGCGCTGCAGCAGGGCATCGAAAACCACTCCTGCCAAAAGTCCGGGTGGTAAGGCAATGAGCGCCAAGGTATCGAAAGATATGCTGCCATCGGATTCCGAAAGAAATATGGCTCCGATCAAAAGTGTATGGCTGCCCCCGATAGCCAGGGACAAAATCAGACCAGACGGTGCAAGCTGACTAGCGACCCAATAAATGATGGCAGGTATGCACCCCAGGACCCCAGTGACGAGCGCACCGAGGATCATCATCAAGGACAGGCTCGCAACATAGGCGTAGAGGACCGTAATCCATCGGATCTCATGGAATGTAAGCAAATGCCCAACACCAGTGTTGATAATGAACAGGATGGTACCAAGCGCGACAAGCGCGGCCAGTGTGCCATAGCCCGCCAATAGGCATTGGGGCAGGCGCGGTGGCGTCACACCGCCGCCCCACCCACGGTCAACCCGCCGATCAGAAGCGTGGGTTGGCCCACGCCCACAGGCACCGATTGGCCCGCTTTGCCGCAGGTGCCCACGCCGGGATCAAGTGACATGTCATTGCCGATGGCACGGATCTGTTTCATCGCCTGCGGCCCGTCGCCGATCAGCGTGGCGCCTTTCACCGGGGCCACCACTTTGCCGTTCTTCACCAGATAGGCTTCGGTGCAGGAGAAGACAAACTTGCCATTGGTGATGTCGACCTGACCGCCGCCAAACCCGACTGCATGGATGCCATCTTTCAACTCACCCAGAACCTCTTCGGGGGTGGCATCTCCGCTTTCCATGATGGTGTTGGTCATACGCGGCATGGGCGCATGGGCATAGCTTTCACGTCGACCGTTGCCGGTGGGGGCGACCCCCATCAGGCGGGCATTCTGGCGGTCCTGCATATAGCCCACCAGCACCCCGTCCTCGATCAGCACGGCGCGCCCGGTGGGCGTGCCTTCGTCATCTACGGAAAGTGATCCGCGCCGGTCGGGCAGCGTGCCATCATCCACCACGGTCACGCCCTTGGCAGCCACTTGCTGGCCGACGAGGCCCGAAAAGGCCGAAGTGCCTTTGCGGTTGAAATCACCCTCAAGCCCGTGCCCCACGGCTTCGTGCAACAGGATACCGGGCCAGCCATTGCCAAGCACCACATCCATCTCGCCTGCCGGTGCAGGGACCGCGTCCAGATTGACCAGCGCAATGCGCAGCGCCTCGCGGGCGTGCATCTGCCAGTTTTCTGGATCAATCAGCCCACCAAGACCGATGCGGCCCCCACCACCCGATCCGCCACTTTCGCGCCGTCCGTCCTTCTCGACGATGACTGAGACATTTAGTCGCGTCATCGGGCGTGTGTCCGAGACCAGTTTTCCGTCCGGGCGCAGGATGTGAACCTCTTGCAGGGAGGCCGCCATCGAGGCCGAGACCTGCACGACGCGGGGGTCGAGCCCGCGGGTGAAAGCGTCGATTTCGCGCAGGGTTTCGATTTTCACCGGAAACTCTGCATCCGCCATCGGATCGGCGTCGGTATAAAGCTTGCGATTGGTGGGCTGCGGCGCATCGGCCAAGGTGCCGCCACCATCTCCAACGGCCAATTTTGCAGTAGATGCGGCACGTTGCAGGGCGGTCTCGGAGATCTCGGTGGAGTGGGCATAGCCCGCGGTTTCACCTTTCACAGCCCGGAGGCCGAACCCTTCCGATGCATCATAGCTCGCGTTTTTCAACCGCCCATCGTCAAAGACAAGAGATTCGGAGCGTCGACGCTCCAGAAACAACTCGCCATCATCAGCGCCATTCGTGGCGTCAGACAGGATCTTTTGGGCACGATCCTGATCGAGATGGGTATCAAACGGGTGGAAATCACTGGCGTTGGTCATCGGGTCCTCAAAAAACGGCGATTTGACATGGATCATTGCTTAACCTGAGAAGGTTTCCCTTGTCCCTTCCGTTGTAATATGGTTTCAAACCAAAGAGAAACAACGGAATCTCATCAATATCCTTTGGACGTCGAAAAAGACTGCTTTTAGAGGAGAAGAAACCGTTGCCAGGAAGATGATCCGGGGTGTGGTCGAGTGACTGTCGGCAGGCCTCCGGGAACAGGGATGAAAAGACGATATGAAGCGTTTCAGCAGCGTGATTGCCACTGCAACTGCGATCTTGGCCGCGACCCGCGCCACCGCACAGGAAAACCTGGAAGTGATCGGTAAACCGATTGATGGGGGTGTTGGTTTCCAGCCTGCCGTCACCGATGTTGCCGTTGCCACCCAAGGGCTCGACAACTTGATCCTGTACATCATCACGGCCATTGCGTTGTTCGTGACGCTGCTTTTGGCTTGGTGCATCGTGCGCTTCAACCGCCGCGCCAATCCGGAACCCGCAACCTTCTCGCACCACACACCGATTGAGATCGCCTGGACCCTTATCCCGGTGATCATCCTGGTTTTCATTGGCGCCTTCTCGTTGCCGGTCCTGTTCAAGCAACAGGTGATTCCGGAAGGGGATGTTGTGATCAAGGCCACCGGATACCAGTGGTACTGGGGCTATGAATATCCAGAGCATGAGTTCGCCTTTGACAGCTTCATGCTGGCAAAAGATGAGCTGGAGGCCAGCGGTTATTCGAAATCCGACTACCTGCTCGCCACCGACACTGCCGTTGTCGTGCCGACCGGCAAAAAGGTTGTGGTACAGGTCACCGGTGCGGACGTGATCCACTCTTGGACCATCCCCGCCTTTGGTGTGAAACAAGACGCCGTTCCGGGTCGTCTGGCGGAACTGTGGTTCGAAGTTGAGCCGGGCAAGGAAGGCATCTATTTCGGTCAGTGTTCAGAGCTGTGCGGCAAGGACCACTCTTACATGCCGATCACTGTAAAAGCCGTGACTCAGGACCAGTATGATGCCTGGCTCAAGGGCGCGATCGAGGAATATGCCGGTAACCCGGCCTCCATTCCCGGTGTGGAACTGGCCTCGGCCGAATAAACAGACGCAGATCGTCGGGCGCCACAGACCCTCTGAGGTGCTCGCCATCCGCCCGCCACGGTCCGGCAGCTTTCGAATGGAGCAGAGGGCAATGGCCAGCAATGCGTGAGGAAAGATGAGCGACGCAAGCATTAATACAACCACCCAGACCGGCAGCCAGATTGGCGATGCCGGATTTGGCGACTACTTCGCGCTGCTGAAACCGCGGGTCATGTCGCTTGTGGTGTTTACCGCCTTTGTTGGTCTGGTTGTGGCCCCTCAGGGCGTGCATCCGGTCATCGCTTTTGCATCAATCCTGTTCATCGCCGTGGGCGGAGGCGCGTCCGGTGCGCTCAATATGTGGTGGGACGCGGACATCGACCGCAAAATGCGCCGCACTCAATCGCGTCCAATTCCATCGGGCCGGGTGACCGAAGGCGAAGCCTTTGCGCTGGGTATGACCCTATCGGTGTTTGCCTGCGTATTCCTTGCGCTGACTGCGAATTTTATGGCCGGGTTCCTGCTGGCCTTCACCATCTTCTTCTATGTGGCGATCTATACGATGTGGCTGAAGCGCTGGACGCCGCAGAATATCGTGATCGGGGGCGCCGCAGGTGCGTTTCCTCCGATGATTGGCTGGGCGGTGGCCACCGGGGGCGTTTCGATTGAAAGCATCCTGATGTTTGCTCTGACCTTCGCCTGGACCCCGCCGCATTTCTGGGCGCTCGCGCTTTTTACCAAGGGTGATTACGCCAATGCAGGCGTGCCGATGCTGACTGTGACCCACGGGCGCAAAGCGACACGTGCGCATATCCTTGGGTACACGCTGGTACTGGCTCTGGTTGCGGTTGCACTGGGTGTGACCTCGGTTGGTGGGCCGACCTATATGGCCATCGCCGTGGTGATGAACGCGATGTTCATTAAAGGTGCCTGGGATGTGTTCCGTCGCAATGACGATCATTCTGATGCCGACAATCACAAGTCCGAACGCGGCCTGTTCAAACTGTCACTCATCTACCTCTTTGCACATTACGGTGCGCTGCTGATCGAAGCCGGGCTGAAACCCTACGGATTCGGAGGCTGGGGCTGATGTCATTCAAAGAAGATCATGAACTGCACAAGCGCCGTTTTAGCCGCAATATCGGGCTAGGCCTCGTGTTGATCGGTTTTGTCGCCCTTGTCTACGGCATCACCGTCGTCAAGGTGGGCGAGCTTTACCAACCCGAGCAGGGTACGGAGGTTGCTGAATGAGCCTGTCAGCCCCGCAAAAAACGGCAATAAAGATGGTCGGTGTGGTGATCGTTATGGGATCGCTCTCCTGGGCCTCTGTTCCGTTTTACGACTGGTTCTGCCGGGTCACGGGATTCGGCGGGGTTACCGGTGTTGCGGATGCAGGGTCGGATGTGGTGCTCGACAAAGAAATGCTGGTGCGCTTTGACGCCTCAAAAGAACGCGGCATGCCGTGGGAGTTCAAACCCCTTCAGCATGAAATGCGCATCAAGATCGGTGAGACGGGCCTGGCGTTTTACGAGGCCTATAACCCAACTGATCGCCCTGTCGCAGGCACCGCGAGCTATAATGTCGCCCCCTTCGCGGCCGGCGGTTATTTTACCAAGATCGACTGTTTCTGCTTTGAAGAGCAGGTGCTCCAACCCGGTGAGCGCGTGACCATGCCGGTCACTTTCTATGTCGACCCCGAACTGATCGACGACCGTGAAGCCAAATTCGTCAAGGCCATCACGCTGTCATACACTTTCCATGAAACTGACCTGCCGGAAGAGGTTGCTAGACTGGCAATCGACCCCGCCGCGGGCAATACCGAGAACAACTGAGGGCTGGGCAACAGGCCTGTAGAATAGGGACCAGAAAACAAAATGGCACATGCAAAGAACCACGATTATCATATTCTGCCGCCATCGGTGAATCCGTTCATCGGCGCGGTGTCGGGCTTTATCATGCTGTTTGGGGCTGTCCAGTGGATGGCAAACGACATGCCTTGGCTGTTTTTCGCAGGCCTGATTGGCGTGCTCTATGTTATGTTCGCCTGGTGGTCGGATGTCGTTCATGAAGGTCAGACCGGAGATCACACCCCGGTGGTGAAAATTGGCCTGCGCTATGGCGTGATCCTGTTCATCATGTCCGAAGTGATGTTCTTCTCGGCCTGGTTCTGGTCGTTCTTCAAGCACGCGCTGTACCCGATGACCGAAGGCTCGCCCGCGATTGATGGCGTCTGGCCGCCGGTGGGGATTGAAACCTTTGACCCTTGGCACCTGCCGCTGATCAACACGCTGATCCTGCTTCTGTCGGGTGCGGCCGTGACCTGGGCACACCACGCAATTGCCCATGAAAACAACCGCAAAGACCTGATCAACGGTCTGGCCATCGCGGTGATCCTCGGCGCGATCTTCACCGTGTTCCAGGCCTATGAATACAGCCACGCCGCCTTTGGCTTCTCGGGCAACATCTATGGCGTGAACTTCTTCATGGCGACCGGCTTCCACGGTTTCCACGTGATCGTCGGCACCATCTTCCTCTTCGTCTGCATGTTGCGCGCGTTGAAGGGCCACTTCACCCCCGAAAGCCACGTCGGGTTCGAGGCAGCCGCCTGGTACTGGCACTTCGTGGACGTGGTCTGGTTGTTCCTCTTCGCCGCAGTCTACATCTGGGGCGGTTGAACCTGATCCAAATTCGGTCCTAATTGGGGCGTGGGAGAGATCCCGCGCCCTTTCCCATTCCAAACCCCAGAAAGCTCCGCCTGAATGAACTGGAAATTTATCATCGCAGCGTTCCTCAGCATGATTGTCCTCGCCATTTTTGTGTCGCTGGGCACGTGGCAGCTCTCTCGCCTCGAGGAGAAAGTGGCGTTGATTGCCAAGATTGAAGCGAAGATAGGGGCGGATCCGGTGGACCTTCCAAAGTCGCCTGATGCGGAACAGGACAAGTATCTGCCCGTTTTTGTGAGCGGATCATTTGACGAAAACGGAGTGTTCATTCTTGCGTCCACCCGCGATTTTGGAGCAGGGCATCGAGTGGTGTCTGCCTTTGTCATGCCGGAGGGGCGGCGCATTCTTGTGGATCGAGGTTTTGTGCCGGTGCAATCCGGGCGGCCTGATCTTGAAGCGAGCGTGCCCATGACGCTCACCGGTAACGTGCACTGGCCCGATGAACGTGACAGCTATACGCCGGAAGATGATATTGCGGGCAACATCTGGTTTGCACGCGATGTGGATAAGCTCGCCCGGCACCTGAACACAGAGCCGATTCTCATTGTGGCCCGCGACCAGACCGACCCAGCGATCAAACCCATGCCCGTAACCTCATCCGGCATCCCAAACCGTCATCTGGAATATGTCGGGACGTGGTTTTTGCTCGCCATTACATGGTCGGTGATGACAGGCTTTGCGCTTTGGCGTATGAAGCGCCGACGGTCCCAATCTGGACCACATGCCGACGCATAAAGGAAAGACAGAAATGCGCTATGTTTCGACCCGAGGAGAGGCCCCGGTTCTGAGTTTCGAAGACGCCATGCTGACCGGGCTTGCCCGTGATGGCGGCCTGTATGTGCCCGAAACTGTGCCGACCATGACCTCGGACGAGATCGCCGCCCTTGCGGGTGTGTCTTACGAAGAGGCCGCCTTCCGCGTGATGCGCCCCTTTGTCGAAGGCAGCTTTTCGGATGAAGAGTTCCGTGAGATCATCGCCAAGGCCTATGCGGGCTTTGGTCATGAGGCCCGCGCGCCGCTGGTGCAACTGGAATCCGGCCATTTCCTGCTGGAGCTGTTCCACGGCCCGACGCTGGCGTTCAAAGATTTCGCCATGCAACTGATCGGCCAGCTCTTCCAGGTGGCGCTCGCGAAACGCGGCGAGAAGATCACCATTGTGGGTGCAACCTCGGGTGACACCGGTTCTGCCGCGATCGAGGCCTTCCGCGGGCTCGATAATGTGGATGTCTGCATCCTCTACCCGCATGGCCGCGTCTCTGACGTGCAGCGCCGCCAGATGACCACGCCGAGCGAGTCGAATGTGCACGCTTTGGCCGTAGATGGTGATTTCGACGATTGTCAGGCGCGCCTGAAGGACATGTTCAATGATTTCGAGTTCCGGGATGAGGTGAAACTCGCCGGTGTGAACTCGATCAACTGGGGCCGGGTGTTGGCGCAGGTGGTTTACTATTTCACCTCGGCCGTGGCCCTTGGTGCGCCGCACCGCAAGGTTAGCTTCACCGTGCCGACCGGCAACTTTGGCGACATTTTTGCGGGCTATATCGCCAAGAAAAGGGGCCTGCCGATTGACCAACTGGTGATTGCCACCAACCAGAACGACATTCTGCACCGCACGATGGAAACTGGCGCTTATACCAAAGGCGAAGTCACACCCTCGATTTCGCCCTCAATGGACATTCAGGTCAGCTCGAACTTTGAACGCGCGCTGTTTGACGCTTATGGGCGCGACGGCAAGGCGGTGCAAAGCCAGATGGCAGACCTCGCCTCGGGGGGCTTTACCATCTCGCAAGGGGCGATGGAATTCCTGAAGGAGCAATTCACCTCGGGCCGCGCTTCGGAAGATGAAACCTCGGCAGAAATCAAACGCAGCTTTGAAGCGACCAACGAAGTGCTGTGCCCGCACTCCGCCGTCGGCGTGAAAGTCGCGCGTGAACATCTGACAGATACCCCGATGATCACCCTCGCCACGGCTCACCCGGCCAAATTCCCGGCCGCGGTCAAAGACGCTTGCGGGCAAGACGCGCCGCTGCCGCCCCGCATGGCTGACCTTTTTGACCGCGAAGAACGCGTGACCCGCGTGGCCGGTGATCTTGATGCCCTCAAAGCGGTCATCCGCGAAAAGATTGGACGATAAGCCATATGACAGTTGAAATCGGACGGCTGGCGAACGGGTTTCGCGTTGTGACCGAAAACATGCCGGGGTTGGCAAGTGCAAGCCTTGGCATCTGGGTCATGGCTGGTGGACGCCATGAAACCAAGGCGCAAAATGGTATTGCGCATTTCCTTGAGCATATGGCGTTCAAGGGCACCGAGCGGCGCTCGTCTCTGGAAATCGCCGAAGCGATTGAAGATGTGGGTGGCTATATCAACGCCTATACCTCGCGCGAGGTCACGGCCTATTACGCCCGGGTCCTGAAACAGGACGTTGCACTGGCTTTTGACGTGATTTCCGACATTGTGCTGAACCCGGTGTTTGACTTGAACGAGATCGAAACCGAACGCGGTGTGATCCTGCAGGAAATCGGACAGGCGCTGGATACGCCGGATGACGTGATTTTCGACTGGTTGCAGGAGGAAGCCTTTCCGAACCAGCCGCTGGGCCGCACCATTCTGGGCCCGGTGGAACGCGTACAGGGATTCCAGCGTGCGGATCTGGCTGGGTTTGTGGCCCAGCACTACGGCCCAGAACGGCTGATCCTGTCTGCCGCTGGTGCGGTGGATCATGACGAGATCATGCGTCTGGCCGAGACCACCTTTGGCGGTCTGACCCGCGGGTCGGAATATGCCGAGCCTACCGCCCAATGGGCCAGCGGTGAGCGGCATGAGATCCGTCCGGGGCTCGAGCAGGTGCATTTTGCGCTGGGGATTGAGGCGCCGGGCTACCGCGACGATGCGTTTTACGCGGCCCAGCTTTTCAGCTCGGCCCTTGGTGGCGGCATGTCTTCGCGTCTGTTTCAGGAAGTCCGGGAAAAGCGTGGGCTGTGCTATTCGATCTATGCGCAGGTCGGCTGTTACGATGACACCGGCATGATGACGATCTACGCGGGTACTTCGAGCGATGATATCGCGGATCTGGCAGGGTTGACCATGCAGGAGCTTGCCCGTTCGGCAGAGGATATGAACGCGCGTGAAATGGAACGCGCCCGGGTGCAGATGAAAGCGGGGCTTCTGATGGGGCTTGAAAGCCCATCTGCGCGTGCCGAACGGTCTGCCCGTTTGCTGGGCATCTGGGACAGGGTGCCGGGTCTTCATGAAACCGTTGAGAAGATCGACGCGGTTACGTTGGACGAGATGCGAACCGTGGGCCGCGCGATGGCGCAAGACGGGGCCATGGCCATGGCGGTCTATGGTCCGGCAGAAAAGGCATTGCCCCTGTCCGATCTGAGCGAACGCAGAAAGGCAGCGTGATGTTTGGCCCGTTTTCGACCCGTACACGCAAGAAGTTCCGGATCGAAACCGAGCGGATGACGCTGCGCCCCCCTCTGCATGGTGACTATCGCGCCTGGTCGGCCTTGAGAGCGTCCAGCCAAGAATTTCTGACACCATGGGAACCCACATGGGCGGCAGATCACCTGAGCCGAAAGAGCTTCACCAACCGGGTTTATTGGGCAAATCGTTCGGTGGCAGGGGGCACGGCGCTGCCGCTATTCATGATCCGGCGCGAAGATCAGATGCTATTGGGGGCGATCACGCTTGATAATATCCGGCGGGGGCCTTCGCAGGCGGGGACCACCGGCTATTGGGTGGGCGAGTGCTTTGCCCGTCAGGGCTACATGCGCGAAGGCTTGGAGGCCGTCGTCCATTATGCGTTTCATGATCTCGACCTGAGCCGACTTGAGGCCGGGTGCCTGCCTGAAAATGCCGCGTCGCGTGGGGTTTTAGAGAAGGTCGGGTTCAAATATGAAGGCGTGGCGCAGAGCTATCTTCAGATCAACGGGCGCTGGCGCAACCATGTTCTCTATGCCAATCTGCGATCAGACCGGCGCGGGCGTACCTTAGTGGGGTAAGCCAGGGTCGACGGGCAGGGGGCTTCGGTTGGCACCTCAGCCCGCAGATGATGGCCTCGCTTCGCTCGGTTGCCTCCGGCGGAGGTATTTGATGCAAGAAAAAAAGAAGGTGTCATGCGGAACGTGGATCAGGAATTTGAGGCGCAGTTGCGGGCTGGTTTGCCTGCGGCAGTGTTTCGCCCCTTGACCTCGCATTACATGGAAGAACCACGGGGCCAATTCCATGGCTCAGACGGTTTGGTTCTGGCGCCCGGCACTGTCGATGAAGTTTCCACCATCTTGCGTACTTGCCATCAGGCATCTGTACCGGTCGTGCCATTTGGTGGTGGCACCGGGTTGGTGGGGGGGCAGGTGATGCCCGCCGAGCTTTGCGCGAGACCGGTTATCCTCTCAATGGAACGAATGACCCGGGTTCGGGACATATACCCTGACGAAAATGTTCTGGTCGCGGAAGCTGGCGCAATTCTGGCGGATGTTCAATCCGCTGCTGAACAAGTGGATCGGTTGTTTCCCTTGTCTCTGGCCTCAGAAGGGTCGTGCCGGATTGGGGGCTGCCTGTCCACCAATGCGGGCGGAGTGAACGTGCTGCGCTATGGCAATGCACGTGCGCTTTGTCTGGGGCTTGAGGCCGTGTTGCCTGACGGGCGGATCTGGCATGGGCTGAAGCGGCTCAGGAAAGACAATACTGGTTATGATCTGGTGAACCTTTTGTGCGGAGCTGAGGGTACGTTAGGGGTGATCACGGCCGCCAGCCTTCGCTTGTCGCCACGCCCCCGATCGGTGGCTACTGCCCTTTTGGTGGTCGATAGACCGGCAGCAGCTCTTTCGTTGCTGACGTTGGTGCAGACGCAATTGGGCGAGGGGATCTCGGCGTTTGAACTGATTTCCGGGGTTGGTCTGGCGTTTCTGGAAGAGGCCGGGATGGGTGGCCCTCAACCCTTTAAGGCGCACCCACCCTGGACCGTGCTGATCGAACTTGGATTGGGGGGTGTCGGGCAAGCCCAGGCGGCTCTGCTTGACCTGTTCGAGGCCGCGTTGGAAAAGGGCCTCGTTTCGGATGGTGTCATTGCCCAATCAGATGCCCAAAGGCTCGCGCTGTGGAAGCTGCGCGAAGAGATCCCTCTGGCCAATCGCCATGTGGGGGCGATCTCGTCGCATGACATCTCACTGCCGCTGTCGGACATTCCCGACTTCCTCGCGCGCGCCGATGCGTTACTCGCGGCACTTGACCCTTTCCGCATAAATGCGTTTGGCCATCTTGGGGACGGCAATCTGCACTATAATGTCTTTCCGCCGAAAGGACGGTCCAAGCAGGACTATGAGGATCAGGTCAACCAAATCCGTGAGATCGTCTACGGTCTGGTGCACGAGTATGGCGGATCTTTCTCGGCAGAGCACGGCGTGGGGCGGCTTAAAACCTCCGAACTTGAGCGGTTCGGTGATCCGACTCGCCTTGCGGCTATGCGCGCGATCAAACAGGCACTAGACCCCAAGGGTATCATGAACCCGGGGGTGTTATTTGCTCACACCTCCTGAGCGTTCCCTTTCTTTTTTCTTGCCCGAAATACCTCGGGGTGAGCGGCAAAGCCGCGAGGGGCAGCGCCCCTCAGGCTCATTCGCAGAACGAGCCATGCCCACACGGCGGAGCCCTCATATCAGGGCGACAGAGTGCGGGAGAACCGTCGCCTCGCCCCCGAGCTGCCTCATCCTCAAAATGAGTGATGCCCCGCCTTTGGGTGAAGGCAGGGCATCGCACGGGGTCGATAAATATCGGCGTGCACAAGCAGCGTCCGTTGCTCCAACGGACATGTGTGTTTTAGCGGTGAAGGATTAACAACCCGTTCACAAGGCATCGTGTTTCGGAGCTCTCAAAGCCCCTCGAACTCGCAAAGAACATGCACATCCATGCCCATGTCCTCAAGCACCTTGCGTCCGCCGAGTTCCGGCAGATCGACAATGAACGCACACCCGATGATGTCAGCGCCGACACGTTCCAGAAGTTTGATGCCCGCGCCAGCAGTGCCACCGGTCGCCAACAAGTCATCGACCAAAAGCACGCGTTCACCCGGTTGGATCGCGTCGGTGTGCATCTCGACCACCGCCTCGCCATATTCCAGCGTATAGGCCTGCGAAAGCGTTTCACCGGGCAGCTTACCCTTCTTACGGACGGGTACAAATCCGGTGCCAAGTTGGTGGGCAATCGCGCCGCCGATGATAAAACCACGGGCTTCAAGACCAACAACCTTGTCGATCGGCTGCCCTGCATAGGGGTGCAGCATCTGGTCGATTGCCATGCGCATCCCGCGCGGGTCGGCAAACAGCGTTGTTACATCGCGAAACAGGATCCCTTCGTGGGGGAAGTCGACGATGGTGCGGATATAGTCCTTGACGGTTTTCATGTCTTACCTTCGGTGGTGATGCGCATCAGGGCCTCTATTGGCCCACGGCGGAAGATACGCAACCAGATGCCTGCAAACAATGCGGCAGATGCGACAAATCCCATGGAATAGGCAAAAATTCCAAAGCTGGTCATCTGCCCGTCCAAAAGCCCCAAGGCCTCAAGCAGCCCCATGCCAATCAGGATATGCGCCACGTAAAGCGAAAGCGTTATGCGACCGGGGGCCACAAAGATCAATTCCAGCCGGATCAGGCACAACAGCGGGGTGATAAGAAGGATGGCCCCCAGCGCTGCCGTTGCCGTGGCCCCTGCCGCAATCATGAAAAGCGGACCGGGCGGGATTGGCGTGGTGCCCATGAGATCCCCCCACTCAGGCAGTTCGATCAGCGATTGAGACAGGAGCTCGGTCGCTGCGGCAATCACAGCCCCTCCGATCAGCAGACCCAGCTGGACCGGCACACGGGTCAGCTTCAACCGCCCCAGCCACAGGCCAAACAGAAGAAAGCCTGCCCAAGGAAAGACGGGATACCACCCATTATAAAGCGTGTGGCGCAGGAAACCGGGCAGGGTCCAGACATCCGCGTAGGTGAGGCTGTCCCAGTTCCAGCCCACGCTATAATCCAGCAAAGCCTGCGCCAGAGCGCCGATCACCACAAACCCTGCGGCCACCAGCAATAGGGTGCGGTTCGACACGCTCAGAAAGGCAGCGCCGACAAGGAAATAGAACGTATAGAAATGCAGGATATCGGCGTCGAAGATCAGCATATTCGCCATACCAATCCCAAACAGGAAGATGGCGCGGCGCAGGGTCAGGTGCCATGCGGGTGTGCCAAGTGCCACCCCGACCCCTGCTAGAATGACAAACAAGGCTGCTGCGCGGCCCTCGAGATACCCGGTCAGGATTGCAGGCCAGTCCAGCGCCCAGTCCGACACCACATCGGCACCCCCCCAGCCCCCGCCGGTTGTCACCTCGGCGGTAATGCGGAAGTTGACCAAAACCATGCCTGCAAACGCGAAAAAACGCGCGATATCAATGCCCTGATTGCGCATGTCTGCTCCGCTGTCCTTTTTTGTTTGCAAGGAGTCTGAGGCCAGTTGGGGCAGGGTGCAAGAGAGAATCAACCAATCATGTAATCCATGTTTCATGAGGTCGATGATGAAAGCCGCGCGGTCGTCCCGAAACCAAGCTGGGGAGGGCGTCATCAGGGTTTCTTTTTTATTCAATACCCGTTAGGTAGCCACATCGCGAACAATCCTCCCATCAAGGTGATCTGATGCCCCGAGCTCTTCTGGCCCGTTATGCCGCCCGTATTGAACGCCCCGATCTGCGCTTGTCGCCGAACGAGATCCTGACACCTGCCCGGATCAAGATCGAGCTTCTGTCCGGCTTGACCGTGGCCCTTGCGCTGGTGCCCGAAGCGGTCGCATTTGCCTTTGTGGCAGGCGTGCACCCGCTGGTGGGCCTTTATGCCGCATTCATGGTGGGGCTGATCACCGCAGTGATCGGTGGGCGCCCCGGCATGATCTCGGGCGCGACCGGTGCGCTGGCGGTGGTTATGGTGGCGCTGGTGGCGCAACATGGGGTGGAATATCTCTTTGCCACTGTGGTCTTGATGGGGCTGTTGCAGATATTTGCGGGGATTATGCATTGGGGCAAGTTTATCCGCCTCGTGCCGCACCCGGTGATGCTGGGCTTTGTGAACGGGCTTGCGATCGTTATTTTCCTGGCGCAGATGACGCAGTTCAAACAGCCCGGAAATCCTGATGCGTGGCTGACAGGGATGCAGCTTTACACCATGTTGGGGCTTGTGGGCCTGACCATGCTGATCATCTGGGGTCTACCGAAAATCACCAATATCATCCCTGCACCACTGGCCGGGATCGGCATCGTGGCGGGTCTGGTCATTGCCTTTGGCATCAATGTGCCTACCGTGGGTGACATGGCCTCGATCAAGGGTGGGCTGCCGAGCTTCCACTGGATGTTTGGCGAAGGAGAGGGGCTTTATGGCACGATGCTTGCGCCCTTCACGCTGGAAACGCTCTGGATCATTCTGCCCTACGCCGTGATCCTTGCCGCCATTGGTCTGATCGAAAGCCTTCTGACCCTGAACCTTGTGGGTGAGATCACCGGCCAGCGTGGTGGTGCTTCGCAGGAATGTATCGCTCAGGGGGCCTCAAACGTGGTCACTGGCTTCTTCGGCGGCATGGGCGGTTGCGCGATGATCGGTCAGTCGATGATCAACGTGAAATCAGGCGGGCGCACCCGCATTGCCGGTATTGCAGCAGCCGTGTTCTTGCTGCTCTTCATCGTTGCTGCGTCCAGCTGGATTGAAATGATCCCGCTCGCGGCCCTTGTTGGCGTGATGTTCATGGTGGTGATCGGTACCTTTGCCTGGAACTCGCTGACAATCCTACGCCGCGTGCCGCGTATCGATGCCTTTGTCATCCTGCTGGTGACCGCTGTCACCGTCTATGAAGACCTCGCCGTGGCCGTTGTGGTCGGTGTGATCGTATCGGCGCTGGCCTACGCCTGGAATGCCGCAGCGCGCATCCACGCGGTCACGCGCGATGAAGAGGGCGCCAAGGTCTATGACGTTGAGGGCCCGCTGTTCTTTGGCTCAGCCGACGGGTTCATCGAGCTTTTCGACGTGAAGAACGACCCAGAGCTTGTGGTGATCGAATTTGCCCGCTCTCGCGTGGTTGACCAATCCGCCTTGCAGGCCATCGAAGCGGTAGCGGCAAAATATGAAGCGGCGGGCAAGAAGGTCCAGCTGCGCCACCTAAGCCGCGATTGCCACGACCTGTTGACCAAGGCGGGGCACTTGATGGTCGACAGCGATGATGACCCGGATTACGAAATCGCGGCGGATTACTCGGTCAAGACTGGGATCCTTGGCGGGCACTAAGCCACCCGTGCAGATTTGATTAGGGCGCCGTCTGGCGCCCTTTTTCGTTTGTCCAGTTACTCGCCGGGCCGCTTCAGCTCAAATTGGTCCCGCACCACAGTGTAATTGCGATAGCCCATCCGGGCGAGCAGGCCTTTCGATGTCGGATCAAAGATCCCGTCGATCAGGCAATCCTCATTCAAATGTACCCCAACAACTTCACCGAAACAGACGAGGTTTTCCTTGCCGGGCAGGCGTGTGATTTGGGTGAGTTTGCACTCAAGGGCGGCTGGAGCAGCGGCAATGCGAGCGCAATTGATCAGCTCACACCCGGTTTTCTCAAGTCCCGCGCGCGTGAACTCGTCTACGTCACGCTCATAAGCTCCGGAAGAGATATTCATCGCATTTGTCATATCTTCGCTGACAATATGCACGCAAAACTCGCCCGTATTGTTGATATTGTCCAAACTGTCTTTCCCCAGATCACGATCAGATTTCCCGGATGTCGAAGCAAACATGACCTGTGGCGGCTCATAGGCCACCCCGTTGAAAAATGAATAGGGGGCGAGATTGTCTCTCCCCTCGGTGTCACGGGTCGAGATCCAGGCTATCGGGCGCGGCGTGACAATGGCGTTGAACGGGTTGTGCGGCAGCCCGTGACCCTCTTTCGGTTGATAAAACATGCGCTTCTCCCTTTTCTCGCCGCTCTCCTCCTGCTAGCAGCAAAAGAGGAGAAAAGGGAAGGTGCCGTGTATACGCTGACGGTAGAACAGGAAGACGACTGGTGGGAGGTAGAAGCCCTCTATGACACCTGTTTTGCGCCGGGGCGCGAAGCATTGTCGTCTTATCGCCTGCGTCATGGTGTTGACCCGGTTCCATCGCTGTCGATGGTTGCGCGGGATGCGGACGGGATCATTGGGGGGGCCATTCGCTATTGGCCTGTTAGGATCGGTGGGGAAACAGCCCTATTGCTGGGCCCTGTAGCCGTGCACCCGACGCGTCAGGGCGAGGGCCTTGGCGGACTTTTGATCCGCGGCAGCCTGGAACAAGCTAAGGCCGAAGGTTGGGAGCGGGTCCTATTGGTGGGGGACGCGCCCTACTATCGTCGGTTTGGTTTCAGTAGGCTTACCGGGGTGATCATGCCCCCGCCCACCAATCCCGATCGGGTTCTTGGTATCGCTCTGCGCTCTGATGCCTGGGTGGGCATCATCGGTGATGTCGAGCGATTTGTGATCGATGTGTGAGCTCGCGCGTAAGGGATGTTGATCCATTCCAAGGCGCGCGCTGTTGGGTAGGCTCTGCTCTGTGGGGCCATCAGTTTCAAAATTACGAAGCTCAATAAAGTTACGCCAGGCCCGGTACACCGAGACCGCCAATAAAAGACAAAACAAAATCAGAGAAATTTCAAACAAGCCTGTTTTCCTGCTACCGGAAGAATTAAAATGAATCCCACCCACCCCAATAGGTGGATATGCGAGTGCAAAAGTAAACAAGAATAGGTGCATCAACGCAGTAAAGGCGATTGACGTCGCGTAAGCTCTTATTCGGTTCGAATGGAATGTCGGTTCCGGGCAATCCAATCCACAACCGTAGAGCGAACGGATTGCTCGCCAGACAGGCGCGCGTCATTGATACAGGCGCGCAGTTCCTGAATATTGATCCGGCGGATCAGGCTTTTCACCGGGCCAATCGAGGCAGGCCGCATCGACAAATGTCTCATTCCAAGGGCGGTGAAACAGGCCGCTTCAATCGGTCGGCCCGCGTCTTCGCCACAGAAACTGAGCGGCGTGCCGACCTCTTTGCAGCGATCCACAATCTCTTCGATCAGATTCAGGAAACTTACATTCAGCGTGTCATACCGTCGGCGCACCCGTTCGTTTTCGCGGTCAGCGGCATAGAAAAACTGCTTTAGGTCATTGCCGCCAATAGAAATAAAGTCTGCCATTTCAAAGAACTGACGCGGCGCGAACACCATTGAGGGTGTCTCTAGCATGGCGCCGATTTCCAATTTCTCCGGCAGGATATGACCCAGTTTGCGTTCGCGCTCCACTTCGGCCAAAAGCATTTCGCGGGCGTCACGGAACTCGTCCAGCTGGGCAATGAAAGGGAACATCACTGTCAACGTGCGCCCCTGAGACGCCCGGATCATGGCCTGCAACTGCATCCGCATCACGCCGGGTTTGTCGAGCCCGACACGGATTGCCCGCCAGCCGAGGGCCGGGTTGGGTTCATCCAGCGGGTTCATGTAGGGCAACACTTTGTCCGACCCGATATCGAGCGTGCGAAACACCAGCCGTTTGCCATGAGCGGCGTCCATCACCTGCGCATAGGTATCCACCAACTCGCCCCGACGTGGCACCTTGGAGACTGTGAGGAATTGCAGTTCGGTGCGGAACAGTCCGACCCCCTCAGCCCCCGAGTTTTCAAGGCTCGGCAAATCCGCCATGAGGCCCGCATTCATGTGGAGTTTCACCTCGGTGCCGCACAGGCCCATGGCGGGTTTGTCCCGCAGCGACTGGTAGCGTTCCTGCTGCTGGGCTTCCATCAGCATCTTGTCACGAAAGGCGCCGATAATGCTTTCTTCCGGGCGCAGGTGGACGATGCCGTGTTCGCCATCGACAAGGATGTGGTTGCCGTTCAGGGCCTCGGTGGCCACATGACCGGCCTGTACCACAAGCGGAATGGCCCAGGAGCGGGCGACGATGGCGGCGTGGCTTGCAACGGAGCCTTCTTCCAGAATGATCCCGCGCAGGCCACGGCCATATTCCAACAGCTCACCCGGTCCGATATTGGTGGCAATCAGGATCGGGTTTTCGGGCATCTCGGCCCCGGTTTCACGCCCCTGACCAGTGAGAATGCGCAACAGGCGATTGGACAGATCGTCAAGGTCATGCAGCCGTTCGCGCAGGTATGGGTCTGGCACTTGGCTCATGCGCGCACGGGCGGCGGATTGTTCCTTTTCCACAGCCGCTTCAGCCGAGAGGCCCCGCGCGATGTCCTCTTCCATCCGGCGCATCCAGCCCTTGGAATTGGCAAACATCCGGTAGGCTTCGAGGACCTGCATATGCTCTTTATCTTTGCTCTGGGCGGTGTCCTGCGCAGTTTCCAGAAGTTCGTCAACCTTCAGGCGCAGCTCTTCCACCGCTTCTTGCAAGCGATTCAGTTCCGAGGCAGGGTCATCCGCCACCGGGTTTGTTACAACCACGCGCGGTTCATGTAGCCAGACATGACCTTCGGCAGCGCCTTCCTGACCAATCTGTCCCTTGAAGGTTGCAGGGCGCTGGTGCAGAGCGGCCATCGCGGCCCCTTCACCAATAAACGCGCCCAGCTCGGTCATTTCCGCCAGCACCATGGCGACAACTTCCATGCCGTAAAGTTCGTCAGCTGAAAATTCACGGGCCATTTTTGATTGGATCACCAGAACGCCGAGGTTTTCTCCCAGGCGTTGGATCGGCACACCGAGAAAGCTGGAAAAGATTTCCTCGCCGGTTTCCGGCATAAAACGGAACCCCTTTTCGGATGGGGCGTTTTTGGTGTTCACCGGGCGGGCGGATTTGGCCACGCGCCCCACCAGACCTTCGCCGATGCGCAGGCGGGTCTGGTGTACAGCTTCCGGGTTCAGACCTTCGGTGGCGCAAAGCTCCAGCGTATCCGCGTCGCGAAACAGATAGATCGAACACACTTCGACGCCGAGGCTTTCGGCAATCAGCGTGGTGATGCGGTCCAGCCGCTCCTGACCTTCGGAGGCCGCAGCGAGTGTCTCGCGCAGCTTGGCCAAAAGCTTTCGGCTGTCGCTCTGTTGGCGTTCTGCCATCCCGGTGCTCCCCTTGCACGCCCCACCTTTTCAGGCGTTTGTGTCCGATCCTCCCGTGCCGGATGACATGTTTTCTTTTGCCATTCCGGTTCGGATCTGGCCCAAACTAGGGCCTCCTCACGAGATTTGCCAGTTCCGGCATTCAGTTTGCCGAATTTTGCCTTATCTTGGCGGGTAACGTCGCGCCAAACCAGCAAAATTCCACTTAAAGGGGATAAAATTTCGATTTTCCCTCTCGTGCTTAACCGGTGAGCTGAGATCCGAAAGGATGTTGCGATTTCGGGCACATGCCATCCCCGGGCGGTAAGATGCTGGAATTAACGAGCGACTTTAAATCTCAGCAGACCAAGGACGTATGTTTTTCTGACGGTTTTTTGCAAGGAAATCGGTCTTTTCGGGCGGCAAAAACTGGTCCCGATCAGAATAACCACCTAGATTGGCTGTCATCATGATCCTCAGGATCTTTTAAAGGATTAATCTCATGGCTATCAGACAGACAAATGGACGCGGTCAGCGATATGACAGTGTGTTGGACACGGTTGGGGATACCCCGGTCATCAAGATCAATCGGATCGGGCCGAAAAATGTAAATATGTTCGTCAAGCTTGAGGCTGCCAACCCGGCCGGGTCAGTCAAGGACCGCCTGGCGCTGAGCATCATCGAGGCTGCCGAACGGGACGGGTCGTTGAAACCCGGTCAGACTGTGGTCGAAGCCACATCCGGCAATACCGGCATCGGGCTTGCCATGGTCTGTGCCGCCAAAGGCTATCCGCTTGTGGTGACGATGGCGGAAAGTTTCTCGGTGGAGCGTCGCCGCCTGATGCGCTTTCTCGGTGCCAAAGTGGTGCTGACCCCAAAAGAGCTCAAGGGCTTTGGCATGTATACGAAAGCCAAGGAACTGGCGGATCAGAACGGGTGGTTCCTTGCCAGCCAGTTTGAAACCGCGGCCAATGCGGACATCCATGAAAACACCACCGCGCGTGAAATTCTCGCCGATTTTGAAGGCGAAAAACTGGATTACTGGGTGACCGGGTATGGCACTGGCGGCACTGTGGCCGGTGTGGCCCGCGTGCTGCGCCGTGAGCGCCCGGATACCAAGATCATTCTGGCCGAACCCGCCAATGCTGCGCTGGTCAGCTCGGGTTACGTGAATACGCGCAATGATGAAAATCAGCCGACCGAAGGCCACCCACATTTTGAACCGCACCCGATTCAAGGCTGGACCCCGGATTTCATTCCCTACGTGTTGCAGGAAGCGCTGGACAGCAACGGCTATGACGAGCTGATCAAAATTCCGGGACCAGAGGGGATCAAATGGTCACAGCGCCTTGCCGCTGAAGAGGGGATCTTTGTTGGCATCTCGGCGGGGGCAACCTTTGCCGCAGCCATTCAAGCCGCACAGGACGCACCGGAAGGGGCCAACATCCTTGTGATGCTACCCGATACCGGAGAACGGTATCTGTCCACCCCGCTGTTTGAGGGGATTTCAGAAGGCATGACCGAAGAAGAAGCGGCTATCTCGCAATCGACCCCGACTGCGCAGATGTAACGCCACATCTATGGCACTACGAAAACACTGAACCCCCGGGCGGTTGCACCGGGGGTTCGATCTTTCTCGCATATCAATCGCCAGATGCGACCGCTTTGAGCATTTATGCTCCGAGGGATGCTTGTTGAAATACAATAGCATCTGGCAGGTCAGGAGCTTCACGTGAGTGGTGGGTAACGAGATTTAAAGCCCCTGGCTGGACTCTATTCGAGTGGTGCGGTTGTCGCTACATCAACCGATGCAATCACGAAATTGCGTTTATCGACGGTTGTCGCTGTCACTGACATCAAAACGACATCTGCCACACAGGCAATGATCGGGGCCAGAAAAGCAACTCTCCACCCATGATTTCACCGTTTGAAGCTGGAGGTCATTTCGCCGCGATTCATGAAACGTAAGATATATTGGCCTAACTGAGATAAGGTCCCTGGACGCGATCTGTTCGACATCCCTCCGATCCTGCATCGCGCAGGTCAGCAAGGGGCCGGGCAAATCGGAACTGAGGACAGCAGTTTCTATTTCAGACAAAGAGCCGAGTCGCACTGTAGGTTCGGCACCAAAATAGGCAAAGCCCTGCTGCATCATTGGAAGGTTGTCGAATTCCTTTGTAAGGCCAATCCATTGGCTGCCAATTTTGCTGCCTTTTCTGACGAAGTAACCGCTGACCCTTGCGCCTATCCGCTTGGAGATCAGCCTGCCTTCAATCGGACGCTGCAGCCTTAAGGCAAGATCAACTTCACCTCGTGCGAGGCTGAGTTTCTGACGATGATCAATGTTAAGCGTCAGGTTCGGATACCGTTTGTAGAACCGATCCAGATTCGGGGTTAAAGCAAGCAGGCTCATTCCCTGATAGCAGCTGATCGAAATCGCACCCTCTATCTCTGTATCCGGTTTGGACAGGCTACTTTCAAAGCTCCGAAGCTCTTCTTCCAACCTTGTGGAAATTTCAATGAGCTTCAATGCCTCAGCAGTGGGGTGCCAGCCACCTGTCCCCTTTTTGAAAAGCTGTCTTCCAACTTCCTTGGTAAGCCGGTCGATACGTCTTGATATCGTTGCTGAATTTGTCCCGACGATCTCTGCCGCCGCTTTCATCGTACGCGCGCGCGAAAGCGCCAATACGTATCGTAAATCGTCCCAATCGTGCAATTTCTCGGTGCCTTGCTAAATTTGGTGCCCTGCTAAATTCTGACCGACAGTCTATGTGATAAGAGCGGATTAGAAAACGGTGGTTGCGCAATTGTCGAGGTTTAAGATCCGAAAGTGGCAGAATGTCCAATGGAGAGAGGGCATTGCATAAGTGTCATCCGTAAGGCGGTCACGCGCCCATATTGAACTGGTGGGCGTCTTCCATGGGGCGCTGGATTGCAATAGGTCTATCCACCCAAAAGAAAAGCCCCCGGTTGATCCGGGGGCCCACTGAGATGTGGATTTTGCCCTGTCAGACTTGCGTCTGCTCCCTGCAGGACTTGTCCTTTTGGATCAGGCTTTTTCCAGCTCAAACGCGTCGTGCAGCGCCTGAACCGCCAGTTCCATATATTTGCGGTCGATCAGAACCGAGATCTTGATCTCGGAGGTGGTGATCACCTTGATGTTGATGCCTTCTTTCGACAGCACGTCGAACATCTTGGCCGCGATGCCGGTCTGGCTGCGCATGCCGATGCCCACGATCGACACTTTCGCCACATCGGTGTCCGCCACGATATCGTGGAAGTTGATGTCGCCCTTGTTCTTGGCTTCCTGCATTGCCTTTTCGGCGCGGGCCACCTGATCGACCGGGCAAGAGAAGGTCATGTCTGTGCGACCCTCTTCCGAGATGTTCTGCACAATCATGTCCACGTTGACCCCAGCCTCAGCCAGCGGAGTGAAGATCGCGGTCGCAATCCCGGGGCGGTCGGCCACCGAGATCAGGGTCATTTTCGCTTCGTCGCGCTGATAGGCGACACCGGATACGGCGTTCTGTTCCATGATTTCCTCCTCGTCGCAGACCAATGTGCCTGCTTCCGGGTCATATTCTTCAAAGCTCGACAAGACGCGCAGCTTGACCTTGTAACGCATCGCCAGTTCAACCGAACGGGTTTGCAGGACTTTCGCGCCAAGGGATGCCAGTTCCAGCATCTCTTCAAAGGCGATCTTGTCAAGTTTGCGGGCTTTGTCCGAGATGCGCGGATCGGTCGTGTAAACCCCGTCCACATCGGTGTAGATATCGCAGCGCTCCGCCTCGAATGCGGCGGCAAAGGCCACGGCGGTGGTGTCCGATCCGCCACGGCCCAGCGTGGTGATCCGGCCATCGTCCGCAATGCCCTGAAAGCCAGCGACCACGGCCACCTTCATGCCTTCGGCGAACTTTCCGTTGATATTGTCGCTTGGGATCTCTTCGATCCGCGCCGCCGAGTGTACGCCGGTGGTCTTGACCGGCACCTGCCAGCCCTGCCAGCTGCGCGCCGGAATACCCATCTCCTGCAACCGCAATGCCATCAGACCGGCTGTCACATTCTCACCTGAGCTGACCACCGCGTCATACTCGCGCGCGTCATACAGATGCGACGTGTCGCTGACCCAGCCCACAAGCTCATTGGTCTTGCCGGACATGGCCGACACGATAACAATCACGTCAAAGCCATTGGCCACTTCCCGCGCCACCCGCTTGGATGCACGGGCGATCCGGTCGAGGTTGGCAACCGAGGTGCCACCGAATTTCATCACCAGAGTTGGCATGGTTCCCCCATCCCTGAATTTTCGTCCGACTTCTCTTACGCAGGGTAGGGGCAAAGGGCAAGGCAGATTGGGGCATTATTGGGGGGCAGAGCAAGAAAATTAGGTGTGTATTCCATATTTCAGACAGATCACCACAACGCGAATGCAGAGTTGGAAACAAACGCTCACTCCCTCCTTTTTTCTTGCCGGAAATACCTCGGGGTGAGGGCGTAGCCCGAGGGGCAGCGCCCCTTTCCCCGACCTCCCAACTCAATACGGGTGAGGATGCCCGTCCCAGGTTTCAAAACAGCCGGTGGTCTGCATCGACAGCGCGTCAAACCGCTGGACCAGCCCCGCACAGGCTTCATCGACGGTGATATCAGCGTCCTCTCCACCCATATCCGTGATGACCCAGCCGGGGTGATAAATCCCCACAGCCACCTCATGCGAGGTCAGGTCAACGGCCAGATTGCGTCCCAGATTCAGGACCGCCGCCTTGGAAGCGCGGTAGATATAACTCCCCCCCGGCGCCCGTTCCTGGCTGGCCATCGTGGACGAGATGATCGCGATTTTTCCTTTTGCTGCCAGCAGGTTGGGCAGAAGGGTCTGAATGGTTTGAAAAACGCCGGTGACATTTGTGGCAAATGTATTTGCCCACATGTCAGCCGGATAGCCATCCGTCAGAGGCTCATATTTATCGGCGTATACGCCGGCATTGCAGATCAGCAGGTCAACCGGGTTGTCGCCAACCGCCTCATGCATGGTGGCAAAGCTTTCGGGCTGGGTCACATCAAGGGCAACCATGCCGTCCTTTCCGCCACGTGCGGTGCCAATCACTTCATCCCCGCGCGACTGATATCTATCATGCAATACTTTGCCGATGCCGCGATTGGCCCCTGTGATCACCACGCGCATGTCACCCTCCTGTCATGGTTTAGGGCAGGCTAACAGGGCAGGGCGACGAGGTCACTCGTCCAGTGCAGATGATCAGTTGGTCTTGCGGGTGGGGGTGAAAGGAAGCGGCATCACGGGCACGCCTTCCTCCAAAAGCTCTTTGGCGTCTGCCAGGTTTGCTTCGCCGTAAATGGCGCGCTCCGGGCAATCACCCAGATGCATGGCGCGGGCTTCGGAAACAAAATTGTCCCCCACATAATCGCTTTCCGCCTCTACCTTGGCTTTGAGTTCGGCGATCTGTCGCGCCACGTCCGGATCCGGTGCGGTTGCAACGGGGGCGGGTGCTGGCGTGGCGGGGGGCGTTGGGGCTGGTTCCGCAGGCGCAGGAACGGTGGCGGCATTGCGCGACGGGCGCACTTTCGGCGCCATCAGTGATTTCGCAACTTTGGAAGACCCACAATCTGGACAAGTGACCATACCCGCCGCCTGCAGGCTGTCAAAAGCCTGGGCGTTCTGGAACCAGCTTTCGAACCCGTGGTTCTGGTCACATTTCAGCGAATAGCGGATCATCTTGGTCTCGTCAGTTCAGCACAATGCAATATGGTCATGCAGGGGCGGTGGTGCAAGGCTTATCCGCGTCAGGATTTGGGGTCAAACACCTTGATCATCTGACGCAGTTCCGGTTCATCCACCATCTGGGACGCCTTTTTCTGGCTGACCCATTTGCGCCGCCTTTGCCCCATCTCAGGGTAGGATTTCACAAGGTTCTTTACCTTCAAAGGGAAAACCGCCACCACACAGGGCAGTTTTTCACCCGCATGTCCCTTGTCATAGGCATAGAACCCCAGAACATTGTGCTTGAGCTTGCCCATGGCGCCCGCTTCTTCGAAGGCTTCGGTGGCTGCAGCACCTGCTGGCGTTTCCCCATCCATCGGCCAGCCTTTTGGTATAATCCAGCGCCCCGTCCCGCGTGACGTGATCAAGAGGATCTGGATTTTGCCATCTTTGATGCGATAGGGCAGGGCGCCAAATTGCGTGCGCACCGATCGCTTGTCGGAAAGCGATAACCGGATCGGTTTCTGTTTTCCTTTTGCGATCGACAATTTACTGCTGCCCTTGTTGTCGCCCATTTATCATCTCCCCCTGATTTTTCCGGGGATTGTCTTATCTTTCCCTTAAGATAGCGGGGATTCATCTCAAATCCAAGGCTAACGGGAAACACGCTCGCAGATCTTGCGGTTTTGTCTTGGATGGGCACGAGATGCGGGGTGTTAGGATCCGTCTGGCCCCGTCGATTTTTTTGGGAGCGGCATTATGCTGTGCGGTGTTAGTGATCTGGGCTTTGCGTATCAGTGATGGACGAAACACACCATTGTAAGACGCATTGAAATGCACCACTTATAGGTGAGATCCCTCGTTTCGTCTTTCAATTTAGCTCAGATGTCGCATGCCTGTTTTTCTATGGATACTTGTCTCAATCGTTGGGTTTTTTGGCTACCGGTTTTGGTCGCGTCGCAGTTTGCGCAAGCGCTTGCTCGCCCAGCCATTGTCCTCAGAGTTGCGCCGGATAGAGGACAGGCAGGTGCCGCTCTCCGCGCGATTGCCAGAAAACCTGCGCCCCGGGTTTGAAGGCAAGATCAACCTGTTCTTGCATCAGGTGACCTTTCACGGTTGCGACGGGCTGGAGGTCACCGATGAGATGCGCCTGTCAATCGCTGCACAGGCCTGTCTGCTGATCGCAGGCAGCGACGCGTGGTATCGCCACCTGCGCACGGTGCTGGTGTATCCCGGGGCGTTCCACTCTGTGCAACAGGAACGGGACGGGTTTGTGGTGTCGGAGAGGCGCAGCATCCGCAGTGGTGAAAGCTGGCAATACGGCCCGGTGATCCTGTCGTGGCAGGACAGTGAGCAGGGCGCACTGAATGACATGGACGGGCGCAATGTGGTACTGCATGAATTTGCCCATCAGCTCGACGGGTTGTCAGGCGACACCGATGGCGCGCCACTGATGGCAAAGGGACAGAATTTCGAGGATTGGCGCCGTGTGATCGTGCCTGCCTATCAGCATCATGTATCACAGGTCATGGCGGGCCGGCGCACGGTGATTGACGAATACGGAGCTGAGGGACCAGAAGAGTTCTTCGCCGTAGCGATCGAGCTGTTCTTTGAACGGCCCGACGCGCTCAAGGGCGAAGAGCCGGAGGTCTATCAGCAGATTTCCGATTTGCTGGGTATGGACCCGTCCAGCTGGCGCTGACGGGTCCATCTGGTTTTGCATGGATCAGTCGCGGGTGCCTGCGAACCGTTCCTGCCAGCCTTCACGCTCTTCGTCCGCGATCTTGGCAAACAGGTTGTCCGGCACGGTGAACGCATGGCCAGCTTTCAGGCGATCCAACGCGTCTGTCACATCCCCCGGCCATTCCATTTCGATCTTCATCGCTTTGGAAAGCGTATCTGCCGCATCCGGAATGAACGGCGCCGACAACACCGCATAAAGCGGGATCAGGTTCAGCGCCAGACGGATCTGTGCCGCAGCCTGATCCGGGTCAGTCTTAAAAGTCGACCAAGGGGCGGCGGTTTGCAGATATTCATTGCCCGCCACCCAGATACCGCGGAGTTCCTGTGCGGCCTTGCGCACATCCATTGCTTCCATATGGCCCTCGTAGGCCCGGACTTTGGCGGTCAGATCGGAAATCAGCGCGGCTTCCACCTCACCAAATTCCCCACCCTCTGGTACCGCTTCGGAAAACTTCGAGCGGCAGAATTTTGTCACGCGGGACACGAAGTTGCCGAGCACGTCAGCCAGATCCTTGTTCACAGAAGCCTGGAAGTTCTCCCAGGTGAACTCGCTGTCCGAATTTTCCGGCGCGTGGCTCAGAAGCCACCAGCGCCAATAGTCGGCGGGAAGGATGTCCAGCGCCTGATCCATAAAGACGCCACGGCCCTTTGAGGTCGAGAACTGCCCGCCATCATAGTTCAGATAGTTGAACGATTTGATGTAATCGACCAGCTTCCATGGTTCTTCCGAGCCCATGATGGTGGCCGGGAATGACAGGGTATGGAACGGCACGTTGTCCTTGCCCATGAACTGCACATACCGCACGTCATCGGCGCCCCTGTCGGTGCGCCACCAGCGCTCCCAGAACTCGGGCCCTTCGCCCTTTTCATCTGCCAGTTCGGCGGTGGCGGCGATATATTCAATCGGCGCGTCAAACCAGACATAGAAGACCTTGCCTTCCATACCAGGCCAGTCCTCGTCGCCCTTCTTGACCGGAACCCCCCAGTCGAGGTCGCGGGTGATGCCCCGGTCCTGCAACCCGTCGCCGTCATGCAGCCATTTTTTGGCAATCGACGTGGTCAGCACCGGCCAGTCGGCCTTGGTGTTGATCCAGCTGTCCAGCGCGTCCTTGAGCTTCGACTGGCGCAGGTAAAGGTGCTTGGTCTCACGTACTTCCAGATCAGTCGAGCCAGAAATCGCCGAACGCGGGTTGATCAGGTCGGTTGGATCGAGCTGCTTGGTGCAGTTTTCGCATTGATCCCCGCGCGCGCCGTCATAGCCACAGTTGGGGCATTCGCCTTCAATGTAGCGGTCGGGGAGAAAGCGCCCATCGGCGTTGGAATAGACCTGCTTTTCGCTCACTTCCTCGATATAGCCATTGTCCGCCAGCTTGCCTGCAAAATGCTGGGTCAGCTTACGGTTCTGCGGGGAAGATGATCGGCCAAAATTGTCGAAGGACAAGCGGAAACGGTTCGCGATATCCGATTGCACCTCATGCATCTCGGCGCAAAACTCTGCCACCGGTTTGCCCGCCTTGGCAGCGGCCAGTTCCGCCGGTGTGCCGTGTTCGTCGGTGGCACAAATGAACATGACCTCGCGGCCCCGGCCACGGTTGTAACGGGCGTAAAGGTCAGCGGGCAATTGGCTGCCCACGAGGTTGCCGAGGTGCTTGATCCCATTGATATAAGGGATCGCCGAGGTGATGAGGACGCGGTTCATATATTCTTTTCCGTATTTTGGCCGAAACGCAGCGCACGCCCGGCGAAATCAGATTTGCGCCTGTCTACGCGGATTCTGCGCAAAGGGCCAGAGGGATAGAAGCAAGGACGGAAGGGGCGCTGCCCCCCGCGAGACAAGCTCGCTCACACCGGGATATTTTCAGCCAGAAGAAGAGGGCGCCCGTCTTCTTCTGGCCATAAATATCCTGGGGGAGAGCCGAAGGCTCGGGGGCAAAGCCCCTGAAATATCCACAGAAGCACGGGGGCAGGTTCGTGGTTAGATTTATTGCGTCGTTGCGATCGCCAGCCCGTCCACCACTGCGGTGAAGGCTTCGGAGTGTTGCAATGTGGCCCCCGGACAGACCTGCCCCACCGTTTCTGACACCAGTCGCATCAGGCTTGATCCGCCAACCAGAATGGCCGTGTCGATCTGGGTGGGCGGCATCTGGGCTTGCATCAATGTCTGATAAATCGCTGTGGTCAGGGCGTCCCCATATCCGGTGAGGGCGGCATTCATGCTGCCTGACGTAATGGGGGCGGTCAGGTCCCGTTCGAGAAATCCCATCTCGATCTGTGATCTGGGCGTCGCGGCATTGGCCGCGATCTTCCCGGCTTCGACCGCAAAGGCAAGCTCGTGGCCCAACCGGTCTTCGATCACGTTTTTCAGGCGCGTGACCTTCTCTGGCTCGACCGCATGTTGCAGCAGGTCTTCTACCTTGCGCTCGGTTTCGCGGGTGTAAAGGAACGGGATCTTGGCCCAGGTGGCAAGATCCTGAAAAATCGCATTGGGCATCGGCAGAAGCTCGTCCCCAAAGGTGCGACGCAGCTGGCCGCCATGGCCCAGAAGCGGCATCACATGGGCCATGGAAATCTTTTGGTCAAAATCCGTGCCGCCCAGCCGGATGCCGTGGCTGGCGAGGATCTCGACCTTGCCGCCAGAGCTGCGAAACACGGTGAAATCGGAAGTGCCACCACCGATGTCGATGATCAGCCCGGTCTGGCTGTCCTTGCCCATCGCGTGACAGGCATGGGCTGCGGCCTCGGGTTCAAAGAGGAAATCGACATGCTCAAACCCGGCGGCATGATAACAGGCCCGCAGGTCTGCTTCAGCCTGCCGGTCCTGATCCGCATTGTCGGAATGGAAATGAACCGGACGTCCAGAGAGGACCTGTGTGAACTGTTCACCCGTGGCAGCTTCGGCGCGGGATTTGATCTGCACAAGAAAGGCGGTGACCACTTCGGCAAGGGTCTGTCGTTTGCCCCCGATGAGGCGGCTTTCGTGGAAAAGCGGATGGCCGAGGATGCTTTTTAGCGCCCGCATATACCGCCCGTCTTCTCCCTCGATCAGGGAAGCAGATGCCGCGGCGCCGATCTGCATGTCACTGCCTTCGGTTGGGAAGAACACCGCCGTGGGCAGCGTGTCAGCCCCGGCTTCGATGGCGACGCGTTGGGGGTGCCCCTCCGCCAGCATTGCTACAGCGGTATTGGATGTGCCGAAATCCACGGCGAGGATCGGAGAGGACATGCGCACGGCCCTTTCAAATGGGAAAGGGCGCGGTCCTACCCAGTGGCCCTTGTGCTGTCAAGCTGTCTCTCACCTGTCGCGCAACCGCCCAAACAGCCGCCCCATCGAAAACGAGGTGCGCGGTGTGTAGGTATAGGGGGTCTTGTCCTCGACCGTGGGGCGCACGCGTGTTCGACTGAGGCCAAAGAAGATCAGCCCCAGATGCCCCACTGCGACAAAGGCGAAGAGGGCGGGCGGACCAAAGGCTTCGATCAGCTTCGACGAGGCATAGGGGGCGGCGATTGCCCCCACGGCATAGAAGAACATCAGCGCCGCCGACAGCTCGACCCGTTCCGCGCTGGTGGCAAAATCATTGGCGTGGGCGGCAGAGACCGAGAAGATCGGGAAAGTGGTGAAGCCGAAAAAAACCGCTGTCAGGAACGCCATCCCGGTGCCCATACCGCTTGCTGCGACCGTGAAAGAACAACTGAAAACCGCTGCCACCGACAGCCAGATCAGGACCCAGCGCCGGTCATATTTGTCTGCAAGCCATCCTGCGGGAAGCTGTGCCAGCGCACCTCCAAGGACAAAGGCTGCGAGGAACCAGGCCAGTTGACCGGTCTCCAGCCCAACCTCTTGCCCATAGATCGGACCCACCATCCGGAACGCGGCGGACGTCACCCCGGCCACGACGCATCCCGCTGCTGCCAGCGGCGAGCGGTGCCAGGCCAGGCCCGGGCGCAGGCGCGGGGCGGCGGGGGTTTCCGGTTGGCTGGCGCGCGTCATCGTGAGCGGCAGGATCGCCGCGCAGCAGATGAGCGCAAGCAGGTTGTAGCTGACGTAATGGGCCGGTTCCAACACGCCGATCAAAAGCTGGGCGGCCAGTGATCCTCCCATGTCCACGGCGCGATATCCCCCCATGGCGCGGCCTCGGGTTTCATTGGTGATTTTGGCATTCATCCACGCCTCGATCACCGTATAGGCCCCGGCCACACAGAGGCCGGACGCTATCCGCATCGCCGCCCAGGCATAGGGGTGGATCCACAGCATATGGGCCAGCAGCCCAATCGCCCCAAGTGCGGTAAACACCGCAAAGGCACGCGAATGGCCCACGGCACCCATCAGGCGGGGGGACCACCAGCAACCGATAAAGAACCCGACGAAATGGGCAGACCCCAAGAGGCCGATCTGTGCTTTGGTAAACCCGAGGGTCAGCCCGGACAGGGCGTCCAGTGGCCCGACACCCCCCGAACTCAACTGCAACAGGACCACCGAGATAAGAAGGGCAGCAAAGGAGACCAACAGTCGCATCAAGTCCTCCGAAAAGCAGGCGCAGGGTAGCGCGGGGTGACAGTGCTGCCACCCAGACTTGTTCTGTCCGGCGGGTGTTGCACGCCCAACTGCGACAAAACTGCGTCGTTTCCCATCGCCTGGTGGCTTGCAGAGGGGTAGGGGGGCTGCTATCCCGACTAAAGTCTGATCTAAACCATCGGAATTGCCGTTTGAGGAAAGACCTGCCCATGTTGGACGCCACATCTCCTGCCACCGCCCGGCTGGAAATCCGCAATCTGGAGCGTCAGTTTGGCGGGCAACGGGTGGTGCGTGGTATCTCGCTGCAATTGCAGGCCGGGCAAGTGACCTGTCTTCTTGGACCGTCCGGTTGCGGCAAGTCGACCACGCTGCGCATCATCGCCGGGGTGGATCAGCAAGATGAGGGCGAAATCTGGATCGACGGGCAGATGGTGGCGGGGCCGGGGGTGTTTGTGCCGCCGGAAAAACGCCATATCGGTCTGATGTTTCAGGATTTTGCCCTATTCCCCCACTTATCCGTGGCCGATAACGTGGCGTTTGGCCTGAAAGGGTCACGCACCGAAAAGCGGTTGCGGGTGCAGGAGCTTTTGGAAAAAGTTGGCCTCTTGCGTTTCATCGACAAGTTTCCGCATGAACTCTCAGGTGGTGAGCAGCAACGCGTGGCGCTGGCCCGTGCTTTGGCACCGCGCCCCTCGATCATGCTGATGGACGAACCGTTTTCGGGGCTTGATAACCGGCTGCGCGACGGGATCCGGGACGAAACGCTGACGCTTTTGAAAGAAGAGGGCACGGCGGTGGTGCTGGTCACCCATGAGCCAGAAGAAGCCATGCGCATGGCCGATGAAATCGCACTGATGCGCGATGGCTACATCGTTCAGCGCGGCGCGCCCTACAACGTCTATAACGCACCGGTCGACAAAAAGGCGGCGGCGTTCTTTTCCGACATCAATGTGATCACCGGAGTTGTGGAGGGCGCGCTGACCGACACCGCCTTTGGACAATTCCTTGCTCCCGGCATGCCTGATGGCACCAAGGTTGACATCGTCATTCGCCCGCAACACCTGAAAATCGACTTTGATCGGCAAGGTAAGGGACCAAATCCCTCTCCCGCCCATGGGGTCTGGGCGCGTGGCGAAGTGACCCGTGCGCGGTTCATCGGCAAGGAGAGCCTGGTGGAGTTTTCCATGCAGGATGGCTCACAGCTCTCTGCCACGGTGCCGTCGGTGTTCCTGCCGAAACCCGGAACCCCCCTGTGGATCGCCATTCGTCGGGACCGGTGTTTCGTGTTCCGGGCAGACACCTGAGAATTTTCAACCTGAAGGCAACGCCGGGCGGTCATCATCTTGTGCTAAGATTGGGGCACCCTATCGCCTAGCGTTTAAATCTCTGGATATTCTCATGCCTTATTTGACCATCGACACCCATAAAATGCACTACACCGACGAGGGGACAGGCCCCGAGATCATCGTGTTTTCCCATGGTCTTTTGTTCAGTGGAGACATGTTCGCGGCTCAGATCGAGGCGTTGAAATCCCACTATCGCTGTATCACCTTTGATCACCGGGGGCAGGGCAAAAGCGCGGTAAGTACGGATGGCTATGATATCGACACGCTCACCAACGATGCAGAGACACTGATCAAAGAGCTGGATCTGGCGCCGTGCCATTTTGTCGGGCTGTCCATGGGCGGCTTTGTCGGCATGCGCCTTGCGATCCGAAAGCCGGAGTTGCTGAAATCTCTGGTCCTGATCGAGACAACCGCCGACCCGGAGCCCTCGGAAAACGTTCCACGCTATCGCCTGTTGAACTTCATTGCACGGTGGTTCGGACTGGGGGTTGTTGTGGGCCGTGTAATGCCGATCATGTTTGGGCAGACCTTCCTTGCCGACAAGACACGTGCCACTGAACGGAATAAATGGCGGCGCGCCCTTGCTGACGGGGATCGGCACGGGATCACTCGTGCCGTGCGTGGTGTGATTGATCGTGAGGGGGTATTAGATGATCTTTCCCAGATCTCCCTGCCCACGCTTATTCTGGTGGGGGATGAGGACGTGGCCACAACGCCTGACAAATCGGAGAGAATGCATGGCGCAATCACGGGATCCGAGCTTGTGACCATCCCCGGGGCGGGGCATTCCTCGCCGATTGAAGAGCCGCAGCGCGTGACCTCGGCGATCAGGGCGTTCCTTCAACGCTGACTTTGCACGCTTTGAAGCTGACAATAACCTGACAATTTGGGGCTATCTGGGGGGCGGCACCCGCCATTTGCTTGTGAAATAAGTCGGAATGCCGATTTGTCGCGCCAAATTTCGCTTTCGGGCTTTGATATTTCCCGACAAAGGAATACATATCTCTCCTGATAGACATGAAGACGGGGTTGCCCGTCTGATGAGGGAGACACTTATGCTCAACAATATCGGCCTTCCCGGCCTTCTTCTGATCGCAGTTGTGGTTCTGGTCCTGTTCGGCCGCGGCAAAATCTCGTCGCTGATGGGCGAAGTTGGCAAAGGCATCACCGCTTTCAAAAAGGGCGTGGATGATGGCAAGCAAGAGATCGAAGAACAGGCTGCGGACGTCGCTAAGGACGTCACCCCCGAGGAAGACAAGGAAAAGGCGTAAGCCGCAACCGGCCCGGGTGATCCGTGTGATCCTTTTGGGTCCTTTGTTGGGGGGCGCTGCCCATGTTTGATATCGGGTTTACCGAACTTTTGGTGATCGGTGTGGTCGCCCTGATTGTGGTGGGTCCCAAAGACCTGCCGCAAATGTTCCGCACGTTGGGGCGGTTTACCGCCCGTGCGCGCCAGATGGCGCGGGAATTCAGTTCGGCAATGAACGAGGCGGCGGATCAGGCCGGTGCCAAAGACGTGGCCGACACGCTGAAATCTGCCACCAACCCCAAATCCATGGGGCTGGATGCGCTGAACAAAGCGGCAGAGGGGTTCGAGAAATGGGATCCGGCGAAAGCGCTGAAAGACCAGAAAGACGCTGACGCGGCGACCAAGACGCCCGAACTGTCGGAAGAACGGGCCGAAGTGGCGCGCAAGATCCACGAGGCAACGGCAAAAGCCGCCACGGATCAAAAGGCGAAAGAGGCCGCTGAGGCTGCTGAAAAGCCGGTGGATCCGGCGATGAAACCTTCCGCCAAGAAACCAGCATCGAAAAAGGCTGCAGCCAAGAAATCACCTGCCACAAAAGCGGCCTCCAAAACGACAACGCCAAAGACAACAACTGCCAAGAAGACACCGACCAAGAAGGCAGCCCCTAAGAAAACTGCCAAGAAAACCGCCTCCAAGACGGCCACCAAAACATCGGACGCATCTGACGCATGACGAAAACCGACGAGATCCCCGAGGAAGTCGAAGACAGCTCGGCCCCGCTGATTGAACATCTGGCAGAATTGCGCACCCGGCTGATGCATTCCGCCGTGGCCTTCATCGTGGGCATGGTGATCTGTTTTACAGTATGGAACCCGATCTTCAACTTCCTTACTGATCCGCTGTGCCAGACAATGGCGGAACGCGGTCAGTCGGATTGCGGCCTTATCCTGATCAAGCTTCAGGAAGGTTTCTTTGTGGCCGTGTCGATTTCGCTGTTTGGCGGTTTGGTTCTGTCCTTCCCCTACATCAGCTATCAGCTGTGGCGCTTTGTGGCGCCGGGCCTGTACAAGAACGAGAAAAACGCGTTTCTGCCGTTCCTGATCGCCTCACCGGTGATGTTCTTTCTGGGGGCGAGTTTTGCTTTCTACGTGGTCATGCCGCTGGCCTTTGACTTCTTCCTGGGCTTCCAGCAAGCCGGGGATGTCGGCGGCACCGATGTGCAAGCCTCAATCGACTTCCAGGGGTCTGTGCAGGAATATCTGCGCCTGACCATCAAATTTGTTGTGGCCTTCGGGATCTGCTTCCAGCTTCCGGTGCTTCTGACCCTGATGGGCAAAGCCGGTCTGGTCTCGGCCAAGGGGCTGGGTGAGGTTCGCAAATACGCCGTTGTGGCCATCCTTGTTCTGGCCGCGCTTGTGACTCCGCCTGATGTGATCACCCAAGTGATCCTGTTCGTGGTGGTCTATGGCCTTTACGAAGTGTCGATCTTCCTTGTTGGCCGCGTCGAGAAGAAGCGCGAAGCAGAATTGCGCGAACAGGGCCTGTGGTTCGAGGATGACGAGGACGAAGCGGCGGATGATGCGGCGATGGCCGAGTTCGACGATGATGACGGAGAGGATCTGCCCGAAAAAGGCAACTGATCCTTTTGGAAACCTCAACAGAAAGCGCGCCCCATTCGGCGCGCTTTTTTGGTTTTGTGATCCCGGCAGGCTTGATGTGTGCCCGCCCTGCGGTCAGGCTGATCCCATGACGGGTCCGCCCTCCATTACATTCACCGCGACGATCCTGCGAAAGCAGGAGAACCTGCCGCGCTATGTGATCGTGAAGCGGAAACATATTGGCGCGCGCGACACCTCTTTCACCGCCATGGTGCAACTGAATGACGGCCCGCCATTTGAACGGCGTGTGCATCCGTGGCGAAAGGGCTCTGATGTGTTCTTTTTCAATGTCACCCAGGTGCAGGTCCGAAAAGCCGGGCTCGACACCGGAGAACGTTGCACCGTGAAGATCACACATATGGCATGATCCGCCCGCACTGGGGAATTTCGCCCTTTAAAGAGTTTAAACTTTTACGCTGGGCCCCTTTAAAGAGTTTGAAGTTTCACCCAATCGCCATTTAAAGAGTTTAGAGATCTTAAGAACCCAGAAGGAGCGCAATCATGGTGAGCACCGGTATGGATACGACCGTTTTGACACGCATCGCCGAGGCGTTGGAACGGATGTCGCCCGCCCCGATCGCAGCCCCTGATTTCGGCCTGGCAGATGCCTTTGTCTGGCATACGGATCCTGACCGGCTGGAACCTGTGGCCCATGTGAACCGTGTGGCAATTGACCTGTTGATCGGCGTGGATCGCTCGCGTGACACGCTGCTGGAAAACACGCTGCAATTTGCGCGTGGATTGCCAGCCAACAATGCGCTTCTCTGGGGCGCACGCGGGATGGGGAAATCCTCGCTGGTCAAGGCAGTTCATGCCGAGATCCTATCCCGCGGGGAAACGCTGAAAATCGTTGAATTACAACGGGAAGATCTGCCATCTGTGGCACGCCTGCTGAACCTTCTGCGCGGTTCGGAACATCGGTTCCTGCTCTTCTGTGATGACCTCTCTTTCAGCCACGATGACCAGCATTACAAAAGCCTCAAGGCGGTGCTGGATGGCGGCATAGAGGGGCGGCCAGAGAATGTGGTGTTCTATGCCACCTCCAACCGTCGCCACCTGATGCCGCGCGACATGATCGAAAACGAACGTTCCTCGGCCATCAACCCGTCAGAAGCGGTTGAGGAAAAGGTCTCTCTGTCAGATCGCTTCGGCCTGTGGCTTGGGTTCCACCCTTGTTCGCAGGATGAGTATTTATCCATGATTTCAGGATATTGCGAGGCCTATGGGGTCAAGATCGATGCCGACACCCTGCGCGCTGAAGCGATCGAATGGCAGGCCACTCGGGGTGCCCGGTCGGGCCGCGTGGCTTGGCAGTATTTCGTGGATTTGGCAGGGCGCCGAGGGGTGTCACTGGGAGGGTAGATTTCTACCCTGATTGAGCAGATTGCCGTAATTCCACCACCTTTGTATGATGACCTAAGGTCAAGGTGAGAGGTGGTGTTCCAAAGACATGAGGATCCGGCAAGACAGCTCTGACAATTGGGCCTCTCTTGCAAGGGGCCGGATATCCGCATGCCTTTCCTTCGCCTTTTGCCTGTTTGCATTCCCCGCTTCGGGACAGGAATTCCTCGCAGACACCCGACTTGTTGAAGCGCGGATGGGATCGTCTCTCAGCTCTACCGTTCGAAAAGCCGAACAGGGTGGATACCGGCTTGCACGGGGTGGCGAGGTCAGGTTTTCAGATTGGTATTCAACCAGTTGGCAGGATTTGCGTCTGACATGGATTACCGCACTCAGCAAGGATCTGGGGATTTACTGGGGGTTTGGGACGGGCGAACGAGGGGGGAAATACGAGATCGATCCCAGTCTCAAACTCGGGTTTCTTGCCAAACAGGAACTTGATGATGGGCAAACCCTGATGTTCGCGGCGACCACCGTTCTTTGGGGACGGTTAAGCGAAGATAGCTGCATCGCTGATTACGGCGCTATCGGCGGGGTGCAGGAAGTGAATTGCCGCCTTGCTGCCACCCCTTTGCCACCGGCGGATACATTGGAGTATCTTTACGACGCCCCCCCCGCTGATCGGTTTGTCCTTTCGCTGACCTATGATTGGCGCTTTTAAGCAAGGCCTTGAAATGCCCGTCCTATAAAGTGGAAACAGCTTGTTTACAGGTTATTTTGGAATGTGGTGGAGAATTCTGATAACGTAGGGGAAGCGGCTCTCCGCATGTTCATTTCTTGCGGGGCCAAGACGCGTTTGACGAACACGGACAGGAGGCAGTGCAATGAGTATTTCCCAAAGATCCATTCTTATTCTGGCATCATCGATCGCATTTGGATTTGGCGCACTGAACGACAGCGCGCAGGCCCAAGATCTGACATTTGGACTTCTCGCCCCGGGTGGCGTCCCCGGTCCACCGGGTGGTGGCGGAGGAGATGGTGGTGGTGGAGATGGTGGCGGTAGTCTTGCCGACGCTGTTCGTTACAGCTGGATGCACGCAGATGTTCAGGGCGCCTGGGACGATGGCTATGGCGGTCAGGGGACAACGATCACTTTTGTGGATGATTTCAACAGTGGGTATGTCTTTGCAGGCACGCTGACCGACGATCCCTGTCTTGATGCGGGCACCTGTACAGCGCTTCACCATGGAGACTGGACCGCGATGCAGGGGGAACTGATTGCGCCGCTGGCAAACATTGTTCGCAGGGATTGGAGTGGGGGGCCGGTGAAGCTGAAGAACGGCTTCAACGTCCTGAACCTGAGCTATGGCATGTATGCGGCTCCGGGGTTTGCATCGGTTCGCTGGAATAAGCAGGAGAATTCAATTCTGGATTATGCCGCAAATGGTGACGCCGTGATTGCCAAGGCCGCAGGTAACGGCTGTGGTGCAGAAACCGGTCAGACCGCGGATCTTTGCGGTAGTACCACGGGGAAATTGGATTATCTGGCCTGGGATCTCATTGGGACCGAAGGGACGATATTTGTGGGTGCCCTGACGGATCATGGATCTGGCACGCTGGCCTATTACTCCAATATTGCTGGCGACAACACCACTGTTCAGAACCAGTTCCTCGTAGCTGGCGTGGATTCCAGCGACATGGGATTTGCTGGCACGTCCTTTGCCGCACCACAAGTGGCGGGTTATGCCGCGATCCTTTCAAGCAAGTTCACGAGCGCCACACCGGGTCAGGTCGTAGATCAGTTGCTCGGCACGGCTGACAGCAGTTTTGCAAGTTATGAACCTAGGCTGCATGGGCAGGGCGAAGCGGATCTTTCTATGGCTTTAGCTCCGGATAAGATCCAATAAGCCTGACACGAACGGACATGTAAGAATTGTGAGGTGGCGCAGGAATGCGCCACTTTTTTTAATCAGGTTACTATGGAGCACTGGTTTCGGCTCATATGGAAGGGGCGCTGCCCCTCGCGGCTATGCCGCTCACCCCGAGGTATTTAAGGCAAGAAAAAAGCCCGGCTGGTGCGGCCGGGCTTTTGAGATTCTGGGGTAGCGATCTGTTAGGCCAACTGACCGTCTGCCGTAATCCGCGTTTTGCCGCGCAGATAGGGGTGCAGGGCTTCGGGCAGGTCGACCGACCCATCCGCTTGCTGGCCGTTTTCCAAGATCGCAATCAGTGCACGGCCCACGGCGAGGCCGGAGCCATTCAGCGAGTGGATAAATTGCGGCTTACCACCTTCGGCAGGCTTGAAGCGGGCGTTCATCCGGCGCGCCTGGAAATCACCACATGTCGAGACCGAGCTGATCTCGCGATAGGTGTTCTGACCGGGCAGCCAGACCTCAATGTCATGGGTGCGTTTGGCACCGAACCCGATGTCGCCGGTGCAGAGAACAACGGTGCGATAAGGCAGACCAAGGCGTTCAAGGATATCTTCGGCGCAGCGGGTCATGCGCTGGTGTTCGGCCTCAGACTCGTCGGGCTTGGTGATCGACACCATTTCCACTTTTTCGAACTGGTGCTGGCGCAGCATACCGGCGGTGTCCCGCCCCGCGCTGCCCGCTTCCGAGCGGAAACATTGCGTGTGGGCCACGTATCGGCGGGGCAGGTAATCTTCGCTGATCGTCGCACCGTTGACGATATTGGTCAGCGTGACCTCAGCCGTCGGCACCAGCCACCAGCCATCTTCGGTCTTGTAGCTGTCCTCGCCAAACTTTGGCAGCTGCCCGGTGCCAAGCATCATCTCTTCCTTGACCAATACGGGTGTCCAGGTCTCGGTCAGGCCGTTTTCTTCGGTGTGCACGTCGAGCATGAATTGCGCCAGCGCGCGATGGGTGCGGGCCACGGCACCCGATAGCACCATGAAGCGCGAGCCAGAGAGTTTCGCGGCGGTTTCAAAGTCGAGACCCGATTGCACGGCAGGCAGTTCGTAATGCTCCAACGGTTTGAAATCCATCTCGCGCGGGGTGCCCCAGCGGTTGATTTCAACATTGTCGTCTTCGTCCTCACCGGTGGGCACGTCGTCATACATGCTGTTGGGCAGGCCCATCAGCAGGTCGGTCAGCTTGGCGTCAAGCTCCTTGGCTTCGTCATTCAGACGGGCGATTTCGGATTTCTTTTCGCCAACCAGCGCGCGCAGACGTTCAAACTCCGCCTCGTCACCACGGCCTTTCGCGGCGCCCACTTCCTTGGCGGCTTTGTTCGCCTCGGCCTGCGCGGTTTCGGCGGCGAGGATCGCAGCGCGGCGGGTTTCATCCAGTGACAGCAGCTCACCCGACACACCAGAGAGGCCCCGACGGGCCATCGCGGCGTCGAACGCATCAGGGTTGTCACGGATCAGGCGAATATCATGCATGTCTTGGTTCCTTAAACTCGGGTAGGGCAGGCCCCAAAGAGCCTATCGCCCATATGCCAGAGTGCGCGGGGCAGGGGAAGGGGCTGGAGAGGTGACGAAAGCAAATAGTTCGATGGTTATCACAGCTCTCGCATGGAGGAACCAAATTTGAGCTTCGCAAATGCAATCAGCTCTCTCCAGAGTTGGCGGTTGATTAGAATAAAGGCCAAAATGAAGTAATAGTGAATATCTCCATCAAATATGGCTACGTACAGACTGAACAACATCACCGCGAGCAATTGAACCACAGTGAATGTTGATGGAGTCTTAATTTCGTTGCGCATTTTATTCTCGTAAAAGTCATTACTCCCATAAACATCATCCCCCACCGCCTGTCACCCGCCTTCTTTTCCCATCTCGCTTTCCTTCCCGCGCTCCCTTGCTGGACAAGCAATCGGGCCCCATATAGGGTGCGCGCCAGACAGGTGGGGCGGTGTTGGGACAACCCGTGGTGCGCCCCCGGAAGAAAAGGAAAAAAAGATGTTTGCAACTCCGGCTTTTGCTCAGGCTGCAGGGGGTGCCGGTGGCGGTATCCTGAACTCGATGCTGATCCCCATGCTGCTGATCTTCGCGATCATGTATTTCTTCATGATCCGCCCACAGCAGAAAAAAATGAAACAGCATCAGGCGATGCTGGGCGCGCTGCGCCGTAATGACAAGGTCATCACCCAGGGCGGGTTGATCGGCAAGGTCACCAACGTCAAGGATGAGGCCGAAGTTGAGGTCGAAATCGCAGACGGCGTGAAAGTACGTATTGTGCGCTCGACCATCGCGCAGGTGGTGTCGAAGACGGAACCGGTTGAGGGTTAAACCCTCCTGACGCGGCCCGGGAATGCCCCCCGAGGCCGCGTTTTCCTTTTGATGAACGGGCAAAATCGGGCAGGCATCATGCTGCAAATTCCACTTTGGAAACGACTGGTCATCTGGGGTCTGGTGATCCTGGGTCTGTATTTCGCGTCACCGAACGGGTTCTATACTCGCGTCGAGCAACACAACGACGCGGTGAAGGCGATTGAAACCACCGGCGCCACGGCCGAGCTTGAGGCCGATCGTTCCGCCTGGCCGGATTGGGCGCCAAGCGGCTTGGTCAATCTCGGGCTGGACCTGCGCGGCGGTGCGCATTTGCTGGCCGAAGTACAGGTCGAAGATGTCTATGGCGCGCGCATGGATGCAATGTGGCCCGAGGTGCGCAACCTGTTGCGCGGGGACCGCGACACCATTGGCACAATCCGTCGCCAAGACGGAGCAGCGGATGAACTGCGGGTGAAGATCTCGCGCCCCGAAGCGCTGCAAGATGCGATCACCAAGGTGCGCACGCTGGCGCAGCCTGTGGTCAGCCTGCAAGGGGTTGGGGCCACCGATATCGAGGTGTCGACCGGCCGCGAGGGTGAGTTCGTTGTGACCCTCTCCGAGGCCGAGCGCCTTGCCACCGATGACCGCACCATCCTGCAAACGCTCGAAATTATCCGTCGTCGTGTCGACGAAGTGGGAACGCGTGAGCCGACCATTCAGCGACAAGGGCAGGACCGGATCCTTATTCAGGTGCCGGGCATCGGATCGGCCTCTGAACTGAAAGAAATTATCGGTAAGACCGCTAAACTGACCTTCCACCCGGTCACTTCGCGCGGGTCCAATGCAGATGCAGACCCCGGTCCGCGCGGCGTATTGTACCCGTCGCTGGATGAGGACGGGATCTTTTACGCGCTGGAGAAAACACCGGTTGTGACGGGTGAAGAGCTGAATGACGCGCAGCCGGCCTTTGACCAGAATGGTCAGCCGGCAGTCAATTTCCGCTTCAACGTGTCCGGTGCGCGCAAGTTCTGCGATTATACCGGAGCCAATGTGGGGGCGCCCTTTGCGATTGTGCTCGATGAGGAAGTGATTTCCGCGCCGCGCATCAATGAACAGATCTGTGGTGGGTCCGGCATTATCACCGGCAATTTCTCGATCGAGGAATCAACCAACCTAGCCATCCTGCTGCGTGCAGGTGCCCTACCTGCCGAACTTACCTATGTGGAAGAGCGCACCGTTGGCCCGGAATTGGGTCAGGACAGCATTGACGCGGGTAAAGTGGCGTCGCTGGTGGCCTTTGCGGGTGTGCTGATCTTCATGGGGATGTCTTATGGCTGGTTCGGGATTGTGGCGAATGTTGCTCTTGTCCTCAATGTGGGCATGATCTTTGGCTTGCTGTCGATGATCGGGGCGACGCTGACGCTGCCCGGTATCGCGGGGATCGTCTTGACGATTGGTATGGCGGTTGACGCCAATGTGCTGGTGTTTGAGCGGATCCGCGAGGAACTCAAATCCGGCAAAGGACCTGCCCGCGCGATTGAGCTGGGCTATGAAAAGGCCCTGTCCGCCATTCTGGATGCCAATATCACCACCTTCATCACCGCAGTGATCCTGTTTGTGATGGGTTCTGGCCCGGTGCGCGGCTTTGCCGTCACGCTGGGGCTGGGTATCATCACCTCGGTCTTCACGGCGATCTTCCTGACCCGCCTGATGATTGTCATGTGGCACGAGCGCAAGGAACCGCGCAGGCTTGAGATCAAAGGTTTCCGTCTGGCGCCACAAAATCGCGTGTTTGACTTCTTCAAAGCCACCATTGCGACTTTGGGCGCGTCGGGCCTCGCCATGGCCGTGTCGGTTGTCCTGTTCTTCGTGATCGGCCTGAACTTTGGCATCGATTTCCGCGGCGGGACCACGATCCGCACGGAATCGACCCAAGCCGTAGATGTGGGTGCCTATCGTGATGCGCTGAACCCGCTGGGGCTGGGTGATATCTCGATCGTCAAAGTGAACGATGTCAATTTCCGCGATGACCAGCATGTGAGCCAAATTCGTATCGAGGCGCAGGAAGGTCAGGAGGCGATGACGCCTGAAACCATGGCGATGGTTGAGGGCGCATTGACGCAAGTGGATCCGCAGATCAGCTTCCCCAGCGTGGAAAGCGTCGGACCGAAAGTGTCGGGCGAGTTGATCATGACCGCAATCTACGCGGTTCTGGCGGCCATCGCAGCGGTTCTGGTCTATATCTGGCTGCGGTTCGAATGGCAGTTCTCACTTGGTGCTGTTGCTGCCCTTGTGCACGATATTGTGCTGACCATCGGGGTTTTCGCGCTGCTTGGCATCAAATTCGACCTTGCGATCATCGCAGCGCTTCTGACCATCGTCGGTTACTCGCTCAATGACACCGTGGTTGTGTTCGACCGCGTGCGCGAGAACCTGCGGCGTTACAAGAAGCTCGATCTCAAGGAAGTGCTGAACCTCTCGATCAACGAGACGCTGGCGCGGACCTTGATGACCTCGGTCACCACGCTGATCGCACTGATTGCCCTTTACGTTCTGGGTGGTGACGTGATCCGTGGGTTTGTCTTCGCGATGATCTGGGGCGTTGTGGTTGGTACCTATTCGTCGATCTTCGTGGCCTCGGCGATCCTGCTGCGCCTCGGTGTGAAGCGCAACTGGGACAAGACCGAGACCAAGGACCTTGGCAACGAGTTTGCCAATATCGATGCCTGATATCTTTCTCCAAGCCCTGGCCCTGCCGGGGCTTGGATGGCTTCTGGCGGCCGCTTTTGCGGCGGGGCTGGTGCGCGGGTTCACCGGTTTTGGCACCGCGCTCATTTTTCTTCCCATCGCGTCGCAGATCATTGATCCGGTTGCCGCTGTCGCAGCGTTGATTGTCATGGATATCATTGGCCCGATCCCCGCTTTGCCCGGCGCAATGCGGGATGGTCATCCCAAGGACATGATGCGGCTCGTTGGTGGTTTGGCGCTGGTGCTGCCCGTCGGGCTGGTCGTGCTCTTCGTCATCGACCCTTCCGTGTTCAAACTGGCGGTGTCGTTCATCAGCCTGGGCATGGTTGGATTGCTCATATCGGGGTTTCGCTACCACGGTGTATTGACCCCAAAGCTGGTCTGGGCCACGGGCGGGATGGCGGGCCTTCTGGGCGGAGCTGCGGGTGTTCCCGGCCCTCCGGTCATCCTGCTTTACATGGCGTCAACCCACCCGGCCAAAGTGATCCGCGCCAACAATACCGCGTTTCTCTTTGCCTTTGACGTGTTGATGCTGGGCGGGTTTCTGGGGCTTGGCCGGTTGATAGGCTTGCCTTTGGCGCTTGGTGTCCTTGCGATCCTGCCCAACCTTCTGGGCAATCTGCTCGGCAATTGGCTGTTCCGGCCCGACCTGACCGAGCTTTACCGGCGGGTTGCCTATCTCATCATCACGGGCTCGGCACTGTCCGGGCTTTATTCCGTCATCACCGGTTAGGAGGCTGACATGCAGTTTCACGAAGTCACATTTGAAGGCGCCACTCCGGTGGATGGGTATGGTCCTGGGTTTTTCCGGATTGCGGATCAGGTGACGCGCGGTCCGATCCTGCTGACTGCAGAGAAACTTATCAGCTGGGATGGCGAAGATGCCGCACCGCTTGAGGCGTTGGCAGGTGAGATTGACGTGCTCTTTTTCGGCACAGGAGCCGATACTGCATATGCGCCCAAGGCTGTGCGGGAAGCGCTTGAGGCAAAGGGCGTCGGCGTCGAACCTATGGCCACCCCGGCAGCATGTCGCACCTATAATGTACTTTTGGCCGAGGGACGGCGCATTGCCTTGGCCGCACTTCCGGTCTAAGCCAAACCCATGAGAGATTTGCCCCGACATAACGCCCGACTCGCGGCTGAAAACCTGACCGTCACCCGAGGGGGTGTGCCGATCCTGCAAGGGGTGAGTTTCACGCTCAATCCCGGGGAAGTGCTGATCCTGCGCGGGCCGAACGGCTCTGGCAAGACCACGCTTCTGCGCACGCTGGCCGGGCTGCAACCGCCATTGGCGGGTGAGGTGCAGGCGGAACCCGAGACGATCACTTACGGCGCCCATGCCGATGGGCTCAAGGCCACACTGAGTGTGGAAGAGAACCTTCGGTTCTGGGCGTCTGTTCATGGGCAGAGCGATATCACCAACGCTGTTGAGGGATTCAATCTTGCCGGACTTGTGGAGCGCCCCTCCGCCAATTTGTCGGCGGGCCAAAAACGCCGTCTTGGTTTGGCGCGGCTGCTGGTCACGGGGCGTCCGATCTGGCTGCTTGATGAACCCACGGTGTCGCTTGACGTACCATCAGTGCAGCTTTTCGCAGACGCGGTGCGTGCCCATGTGGCGCAAGGGGGGGCGGCGCTGATTGCCACCCATATTGACCTAGGACTGGAAGCTGCGAGCTTTGATATCGGCCCTTACAAAGCCGATCCTGCCACCGCCAGCGACCCAGCCCATTCTGACGGCTTTGACGAGGCATTCCTATGATTGCACTTCTGATCCGAGATCTGCGGCTTGCCATGCGGGCAGGGGGCGGCTTTGGTCTTGGCCTTGCGTTCTTCCTGATTGTCTCGACGCTCGTTCCCTTTGGTGTGGGACCGGAAGGTGATATCCTGAGCCGCATCGCGCCGGGTATCCTCTGGGTAGGTGCGCTTCTGGCTTGCCTTTTGTCACTTGACCGCATCTTTCAACTCGACTTCGAAGACGGTTCGCTGGATCTGCTGGCCACCTCCCCGATCCCGCTTGAGGGGATCGTTGCCATCAAAGCACTGGCGCACTGGTTGGTCACAGGCCTTCCATTGACGCTGGCCGCGCCGTTCTTTGGCGCGCTGATGCAGCTGGAAAGCCCCGGCTTTTCATGGATCTTCGTCACGTTGCTTCTGGGCACGCCTGCGCTCTCGATGATTGGTGCTTTTGGCGCGGCCCTTACCGTGGGGCTGAAGCGCGGGGGGCTGCTGATGTCGCTTCTGGTCCTGCCGCTTTACATCCCGACTCTGATCTTCGGGGCCGAGGCTGCCACCCGCGGCATGGCCGGGTTTTCTGCCACCACGCCGCTTTTGATGATGGCAGGCATCACCGCAGGATCGATCGCGCTGCTGCCATTTGCCGCCTCGGCTGCTTTGCGTGTTAATCTTAGATAGGCCTGAGATAAATCAAGTCACCAGGATGTGACATCCGTTAGTGTTGCGCTCATGACTGCCACCGATTAGAGGACAGATATGTCACAATCGACGACCAACCGTTCCACCAAAAGATCGCTGGGCCAGCGCATGAATGCGCTGTGGGAATATGCCAACCCGGTAAAGTTCATGGCTTTGTCGGGAAAGGTGCTGCCTTGGGCCGTTGCGCTTTGCGTGATCACCTTGGTGCCGGGCCTGATCTGGGGCTTCTTCTTCACCCCCGAAGCCGCGAATTTTGGTAATTCCGTCAAGATCATCTACGTCCATGTGCCGTCATCGACCATGGCGATCAACATCTGGGTGATGATGCTTGTCACCTCGCTGATCTGGCTCATCCGACGCCACCATGTGTCCGCCCTTGCGGCAAAAGCTGCGGCAATGATCGGGGTGACCATGACGGTGATTTCGCTCATCACAGGCGCCGTTTGGGGCCAGCCGATGTGGGGCACCTATTGGGCTTGGGACCCGCGCCTGACGTCGTTTCTGATTCTGTTCCTGTTCTACCTCGGCTACATGGCGCTTTGGGCCGCGATCGAGAACCCGGATACCGCCGCTGATCTGACTTCGGTCCTTTGCGTCGTGGGCTCGGTTTTTGCGCTTTTGTCGCGCTATGCCGTGAACTTCTGGAACCAGGGCCTGCATCAGGGCGCATCCCTATCGCTTGATAAGGAAGAGCATGTGTCCGATGTCTATTGGCAGCCGCTGGTGCTCGCCATCATTGGCTTTGGGTTCCTCTTCGTGGTGCTTTTGCTGGTGCGCACCCGCACCGAAGTGCGTCGCCGTCGCCTGCATGCCCTGATGGCTCGTGAAAGGATGATCGATGCTTGAGCTTGGTAAATATGCCGACGCAATCCTGTGGTCCTGGGGTCTGACCCTGCTGCTGGTTGGATTGTTGATCCTCGTCACCATCCGGTCGAGTCGCAAAGTAAGGGCTGACCTTCAAGCCGCTGAGGAGCGCCGCAAAAATGGCTGAGAAGAAAAAAATCTCTTGGTTGATGTTGCTTCCGATAATCCTATTCGGTGGCTTGGCCACGATGTTCATGTGGGGCATGTCAAACGGCAAAGATGCACGCACACTGCCGTCGACCCGTGAAGGCGGGGTTGTCCCGGCGCTGACCGTATCTCCTTTGGGAACGGGGGTGGAGTTCACGCAGGAAGACCTGACAAATGGCGGCGTGAAACTGGTGAATTTCTGGGCCAGCTGGTGCGCTCCCTGTCGTGTGGAACATCCGCAGTTGGAAACTTTGGCCCGTGAAGGTGTGACCATCTACGGCATCAACTACAAGGATGAAGACACCAAGGCGCTGCGCTTTCTTGAGGAGCTGGGCAATCCCTATGTGTCACTGATGGCTGACAAGAAGGGTCGTACCGGGCTCGATTGGGGTCTTTATGGGGTGCCGGAAACCTTCGTGATCGACAAGGATGGCGTGGTTATCAAACGCTTTGCAGGCCCGATCACCGAAAGCATCCTCGACAGCGTGATCCGTCCAGCTATTACCGAGGCGGAAGCTAGCGGAAGCTGAGGTTTACGCGGTCAGATGCAATATTGTGAGGGACCCGGCAAAGGCCAGGGCTTCAAAAATTGAAAAGGGGATATGTCGCAGAATGTGCCGCATATCCCCTTTTTGCATCCGAGGGTTAAGATTTCGTGTGGATCAGAGCCGATACCCTCCAGAGACGGTCAGGACCTCTCCGGTAATGAACCCGGCCGCGTCACTCAGAAGAAACCGGGTTGGCCCCGCGATATCCTGTGGTACGCCGACACGCCCCAAAGCGCTGTCTGCACGCAGTTCATTCAACACGTCATCCGGACGAGGCGCATAGTCGCGTTCGATGGGACCCGGAGCGATGGCGTTCACCCGAATGCCGCGCACCCCCAATGCTTTGGCCTGCGCCTTGGTCATCGCAACTAAGGCAGCTTTGCTGGCTGCATAGGCTCCGGCACTCGCAGGAGGGGAGGTGGCATTGACCGAGGCGATGTTCACAACAGCGGCCCCCTTGGACATATGGGGCAGGGCTGCGGCCACAATCGCCGCCGGAGCTGTCACATTAGCCTGATAGATCATGGCGTGGCGGGCGGCATCGACCTCATCTACGGGGGTCTCTTTCACAATGCCTGCGTTGTTTACGATGGCGTCGATTTGCCCGAAGGCCGACACCGCCATTTTTACCACTTCCGCTGGTTCTTCCGGATCCGTGAGGTCGGCGCGAAAAGCGATGTTTCCAGGGTTCTTTGCCACAAAAATCTTGCCCGGCGTCTTGTCTGAGTAATAGGTGAGCACGACATTGTGGTCCCGGACCAGATCATCCGCGATAGCGCGGCCGATACCGCGTGCTCCTCCGGTAATGAGCACAGTCTTTTTCATTGGCTTCTCCCCTTTGTCTGAAAGGGTAACACGTTGCGCATGAAGAGAAAATGCAAACCAAACTCAAAGGTGGATCGAAATGAAACGCCTGTGTCGGCGCGTTCACCCAGAGGAGGGGTGATGCCCAAAATAGGAGGTAGAGGTGAACATATGAAAGGAAGATTGTAACAATATGCTCGCAAAACCTTGATTGGCCCCCGGGTTTTGGCTGCTGTATCACAGTGGTACAAGATGTATGAGGTGAATAAATGCGGGCAATTCTTGGTGCTGCACTGGCCATGGCCATGTCGCTTGGATCAGCTCAGGCTGGTGAGCGGTCGCTTTTGGTGGTCGAATTGTTCACTTCGCAAGGTTGCTCTTCCTGCCCGCCTGCCGACAGGATGTTGGCAGAAATGTCGGAACGGGATGACCTGCTGCCCTTGGCATTTCATGTGGATTACTGGGACTATATCGGCTGGAAAGACACCTTTGCCCAACCACAATTCACCGAACGGCAGGAAGGATATCGCCGGGTTGCGAAGGCACGTTACAAATATACTCCGCAAATGGTTGTCGGGGGGGTGACCCATGCTGTTGGGAACCGCCCAATGGAAGTTCTGGATGCACTGGAAAAGCACCGCGAGCTGACAGATCAAGTCATGCTTTACGCCAAAGCGACTGACGGTGGGATGGTTGTGACCGCCCAGACTGTGACCCATAAGGCGCAAGAGGCGCCGATGGTGGCGTTGCTGGTTAATTTCAAACCCAATGAAACGGTGATGATCACCCGTGGGGAAAATGCCGGAAGTCAGATCAACTATTCCCATATCGTTACTAAGCTGACGGCGGTTACCAACTGGGATGGGGCAGGCAAGCTGGAGCTTACATTGCCCTCACTGGGTGAGGATTCCGCTGCCCTGCTTTTGCAGTCTGTGACCGATAAGGGCTATCCTGGTGCGATCCAGGCTGCGATCCGATTGAAATAACCCGTTGCGAGAGGATTAGCGGTCGTTCTGGCGCTCGGTCGGAATTTGCCAGCGATTGTGGATCCAAAGAAACTGATCCATATTCTGGCGAACCTGTGCCTCAAGACTGTCATTGATAGCCTGCATCATCTCGTTCGGATCGCCGTGGGGGATCGGTTTCTCGATCACCATGTCGAAATCCACGCCGTTTTCCCGTCGTACTCCATAGGCGCAGAACACCTGGGCATCATATTTCAGAGCCATTTCCGCAGTGGAAATCGGGGTGAGAGCATCTTGGCCGAAAAAGCTGAGCATCTCTCCGTCATCCGCGCGCTGGTCTGCTAGGATAGCAATCATGTTTCCCGATTTCAGGTGCCTCAACATTTCCGTCAAACCCCTGCGCCCCTGCGGAAACACGGGTTTGGCAACAGTCTCGAGCGCGTTGCGATAGTAGAGATCAAAATACTTGTTGGCGAATGGGCGATATAATGCGCCGATCGAAAACCCATTTTGCACCATGGCGAGGCGCATCACATCGTAATTTCCGAAATGTCCTGAAACGCCGATGATCGGGCGACCGGCCTCACGCGCCTCGATCAGCGCGTCCACCCCGGGACCCGTCAGCTCCAACTTGCCCAGATGGCGCACAAAATCGTCTGAAGAAAACAGCTCTGCCAGAACCCGGCCCGCGTTGTTGGGAACAGCACGCTCCAGTCGCTTGATTTCCGCGGGATCCATATCCGGAAAGATCAGGCGCAGATTGTTGCGTACACGCTTGCGATACCCCGCCAAAGGGGCAACCAGAGTGGAGGTCAGCCAGCCGATGGCTTTGATCCGGGCGCGATAAGGAAGAAGCTTTGGCAAACCAAGAACAGCGCGCAGGGCCAGATAGGCCAGATACGCCTTTGGTTCAAAATCCGATTTTGCCATGAGTTCCCTTTGGCTTGCCTGCAGATCCCGCACCTGCGGGCCATGGTCGTGGCTCAGGTATAAATCTGCGTGGGGTGATCCGCAAGCCGATCAGGGAGCGGGACAATCTCCGATTGTTGACTAGTCTTCGCCTTCGGCAATCAACAGGATTTCGCCAGCCCCCTCCATTTCCCGGATACGTGCAATAATCGAATTCATTGCGGCTTCTCCGTCCGAAGTCTTTACCTTGCCCAAGGTCTGCATTTCTTCACGGATCTGTTCCGCCATACGTTTGGAAATGGCGTTCAGGAAGAACTCGGCGACAGGCTCCAGCTCTCCTGTTGCGGCGGCCAGTGCGGTGATCAGGACAGCCTGATCGATGTCTTTGGTGACTTTTGGCACATCGTGCGGGTCCACCCGGTCTGGAATATTGGCAAAGGTGAAAATCGCCTTTCGTACCTCATACGCAAATGTCTCATCCTCTTCTGTCAATCCGCTCAAAACGTCATCGCGCGTGGCGGCAGGTGAAAAATTCAGGATGGCGCCAACGCGTTCCACTGGTCCTTCGTCAAACGCGCTGACCGGTTGAGCCTCAAATTGTTCTGCCAGAGAGCGCCCGATTTTATCGACCACATCCGGGTCGATATTTTCTGTCAACGACACCGCATAAGCGACCTTGCGGGCCCGTGGGCCGGGCATTTTCCCCAGCAGCTCTGCCGCCACGGATACTTTGAGTTTGGACAGCAAAACCGCCGCAACCTCAGCGCTTTCACGTTCGAGAACAGGCAATAGCCTCTGTGGATCCAACCCAGTGATGGTGTCCCAAGGATTACCTACGACCTTTACACCGGCATTTTTCCGCACCCGCGAGATCATGGCCGGATCAAGCGAGCCATCCAGCAATTGCAACGCCCCTTCCAGCCCGCCTGAAAAGGCCAGGCCAACATCCTGCAATTCGCTCAGAAATTCTTCGATGACCGATGTCACGGTGGTTTTGTCGACCAGCCGCAAATCCGTCATATGTTCGATTAGGTCGCTCTGCGTCTTTTCTGGCATGTCCGCCAACGGCAAATGCGCGCCTTCAGACAGCAAGAGCCGCACGATGATTGCGGCTTTCTTCTTTTTGGATAGATGGCGTGTTGGTGGGATTTGCGCTGGATGGTGCCCCCCCATGACGTGAGGGTCCGGTAATTCACCGGGCAACATCACGTCGCTATCCTTCGGCGTAAGCGCGTTGTTCAAGGCTGCACTCCAATTGCCCGTCTTTCAGGCAATGTGCCAGACCCGCGTTAACAGCAGCTTACTTTGTCTCGGAAACTCAATGTGATGAGATCGGTTTGATCACCCGGTTACTTCGGGCACACAGGTTTTCGCATCATCGCTCCAGACATATCCGGTCAGGCAGCTTTGCGCCTGCTTTTGATGCTGCTCACAGGCGTGTGCCGGGGTGAGGATTGAAGCGGCGACCAGTACGAGGCTGGCCAAAAGTGTACGAATGAACATGGGGCCCTCCATCTAGAAGAGCCCCATGGTAGCATAGATCTTGAAAATCCCAAAATCGGGCAGGTGTTTATTCGCCAAACACGCGTTTGAAGATCGTGTCGACATGTTTGGTGTGATACCCCATGTCGAATTTTTCGTTGATCGCCTCTTCACCAAGAGCTGCAACCACGGCTTCGTCCGCCAAAAGAAGCTCGCGGAAATCGAGGCGTTCTTCCCAGACCTTAAGGGCGTTGCGCTGCACCATGGAATAGGCGTCTTCGCGGCTGACACCAGCTTGGGTCAACGCCAGCAACACGCGCTGCGACATCACCAGACCGGGGAATTTGTTCATGTTGTCCAGCATGTTGTCGGGGAAGATCAGCATCTTGTCCACGACACCGGCCAGACGGTGCAGGGCAAAGTCCAGCGTCACGGTGGCATCGGGGCCAATCGCGCGCTCGACCGACGAGTGCGAGATGTCACGCTCGTGCCACAGCGCCACGTTTTCCATGGCCGGCACAACGGCCATACGTACCAGACGGGCCAGGCCGGTCAGGTTTTCGGTCAGAACCGGGTTCTTCTTGTGCGGCATCGCGGATGAACCTTTTTGGCCCATCGAGAAGAACTCGGCGCCTTCCAGAACCTCGGTGCGCTGCATGTGGCGGATTTCCACGGCGATATTTTCGATCGACGATGCAATCACACCCAGTGTGGCAAAGAACATGGCGTGGCGGTCGCGCGGGATAACCTGTGTGCTGATTGGCTCCGGACGCAGGCCCAGCTTCTCGCAGACATGTTCTTCAACGGCCGGGTCAATATTGGCAAAGGTGCCAACCGCGCCGGAAATTGCGCCGGTGGCAATCTCATAGCGGGCCTTTTCCAGACGGTTCTTGTTGCGGTCCATTTCCGCATAGAAACGCGCAAAGGTCAGACCCATGGTGGTGGGTTCAGCGTGGATGCCGTGGCTGCGGCCTACACGCACGGTGTCTTTATGCTCCAACGCGCGCTTCTTCAGGGCGGCAAGCACCTTGTCCATCCCTTCCAGCAGGATATCAGCGGCGCGCACAAGCTGCACGTTCAGGCAGGTGTCCAGAACGTCTGACGAGGTCATGCCCTGATGCACAAACCGCGCTTCATCCGAACCTACATGTTCGGCGAGATGGGTCAGGAAGGCGATGACGTCATGTTTTGTTACGGCTTCGATTTCATCGATGCGCGCCACGTCAAATTCCACATCCTTGGCTTTCCAGACGGCGTCTGCGTTTTCGCGCGGGATCACGCCAAGATCGGCCATGGCGTCGCAGGCGTGGGCCTCGATTTCATACCAGATTTTGAACTTGGATTCAGGCGACCAGATGGCGACCATTTCGGGGCGGGAATAGCGTGGGATCATGTCACGGCCTTTTCAGTTGTGGCTCCGGTTGGCGGTGTCATAGACTGCTGCGGTGCGGCAAATCAAGAGAAGGGCGCGCAGATGAGGCGGATTGCGATGCTGTTAGCGACATTCTTTCCAGGATTTGCCGAAATGGCACTGGCTGAAGGCACATTTCACCCTGTGAGTGGAAAAGAGATTCGCACTCTTTTGACCGATGCGCAGGTGGACTATATCGGAAAGGACGAAAGTGCTTGGCAGTTCTTTCACGCGGATGGGCGCACGCTTTATGGGGTCGGTAGCAGTGAAAGCTGGGGGCGCTGGAGTGTCCGCGAGGATCAATATTGTTCGACATGGCCGCCATCGTCACATGAAAGCTGTTACGAGATGACCCGGCAAGGAAACACCGTGCGGTTCATTGGCCCGCGGGGCGACGTCTATGAAGGAGAGGTGAAATGACCCGGCACTTTATCGATTTCGAAGGCCGATGGCTGATCTCCCGGCGGATTGAGGACGCCAAGGCAGGCAGCAGCGGTAGCTTTGATGGTGTGGCAAGTTTTTCCCCGGATGGGGAAGGGGGCTTTTGCTACGAGGAAGTGGGCGAATTGCGCCTTCCCGCCGGACCCAACGGACCGACCGCCATGCAGGCCACCCGCCGCTATCTCTGGAAAGCCGACCCAGACGGCGTGCGTGTGCTCTTTGAGGATGGTCGGGATTTCCATCGCATCAACCTTGCGCAAGACACGGCCACCGGGTTTCACCACTGCCCACCCGATGACTATGAGGTGAGCTACAATTTCTCTCGCTGGCCGAATTGGCGCGCCACTTGGCAGGTGCGCGGCCCGCGCAAAGATTACATGATGATCACCGATTACCGGCGTTGATCAGCCAGCATTGCCCATCTGTCAGAAACACTGCCTTTTTTCTTGCTTCAAATACCTCCGCCGGAGGCATCTGACCTTTGACCAGACGCGAACCTGGATATTAATCCGATCTGGCGGCAGTATTGAATGACCGAAAAGGAAAAGGCCCCCTCGTTGGGGGGCCTTGCTCGATAGGGGCCGACCGTGAGTGGTGTGCCCTCCGTATGGTCCTGCGGATCAGAACTCCTGATCCGCCCCCTGCTGCCATTGCTTGACCAAATTTCCGAAACGGGTAAAGCGCGCCTCGAAGCTGAGTTCGACGGTGCCGATCGGACCGTGGCGCTGCTTGCCAAGGATCACCTCGGCTTTCCCATGCAGACGTGACATTTCTTCCTGCCACGCTGCGATCTTGTCCAACTCGTGATCCCCCGGTTTTTCGCGTTCCTTGTAGTATTCCTCGCGATACACGAACATCACCACGTCGGCATCCTGCTCGATCGAGCCCGATTCACGCAGGTCCGAGAGCTGAGGCCGTTTGTCGTCGCGGTTTTCCACCTGACGCGAAAGCTGGGAAAGCGCAATCACCGGAATATTCAACTCTTTCGCAATCGCCTTCATCCCCATGGAAATCTCGGCAATCTCGTTCACGCGGTTCTCGGCGGTGCCCCTGCACAGTTGCAAATAATCGATGATCAGAACATCCAGACCATGTGTCCGCTTCAAACGACGCGCCCGCGCGGCCAACTGCGAAATGGGCAGGGCGGGGGTGTCATCGATATAAAGCGGACAGCTTTCCAGATCCTTGGCGGCCTGCACAAAACGGCGGAACTCGCTTTCATCCATGTCGCCCTGACGGATCTTGTGCGAGGAAATCTCGGACGCTTCCGCGAGGATCCGGCCGGCAAGCTGTTCGGCGGACATCTCAAGTGAGAAGAATCCAACCACGCCGCCATCCACGGCGCCTTCGCTACCGTCCGGCTTCAGCCCCTTCTTATAGGCTTTCGCGACGTTGAATGCGATGTTGGTGGCGAGCGAGGTTTTCCCCATCGAGGGGCGTCCGGCGAGGATGATAAGGTCAGACGGGTGAAGCCCGCCCATCTTGGTGTCCAGATCCATGAGACCGGTCGAGACACCCGCCATGCCACCTTCGCGTTGATAGGCAGCGTTGGCGACTTGCACCGCTTCAGTCACTGCCTTGAGGAAGGATTGAAACCCGCTGTCGGCCTGACCCGCTTCGCCCAGCTTATAAAGCTGCTGTTCCGCCTCGATGATCTGTTCTTTGGGTTCGGACGAGATGTCGACTTTCGCAGCCTTGGCGGAAATATCCTCTCCCAGACGGATCAGCTCGCGCCGGATCGCCAGATCATAGATCATCTGCGCGTAGTCCCGCGCGGCAAAGGATGAGATCGCAGCCCCGGCGAGACGGGCGAGGTAAGCCGGACCGCCCAGCTCTTTCAGCCCCTCGTCATCCTCCATGAAGGCCTTGAGCGTGACCGGCGAGGCCAGTGCGTTCTTGGCAATCCGGCTGGCGGCAATTTCATAGATGCGCTGATGGACCGGCTCATAAAAATGGCCCGAATTGATGATCGACGCGACCCGGTCGTAAACATCGTTGTTTGTCAGGATTGCACCCAGAAGCTGCTGTTCGGCTTCGATGTGGTGCGGCAGCACGCCCTGCATCTCTTCGGATGCATCAGGTGCGGCGGGCAGATTGCCCGGAATGGTGCTGATCTCGTTCATGCCAGTAGTTTGCCTCTGTCCCTTGGGGGCATGTTTTACCCTCAGATCCCGGTTCAACGCAAAATGTATGTTTCTGTGAACATCTTGTGGATAAATCGGAATGCAAGCGGGATCCTACCAGATTTGGTGGGATCCCGCAAAAGGGTGCCTAGTTGTGGTGGGTGAAGTCAGTCTTTCATCCGTGCGGCTTGCCAGGCACGTGGGTCTTTCAAGAACCGTTCGACCTCATCCAAAGTCTCGGTCGAAAACGCGCCTTGGGCCTTGGCTTCCGCCAAAACATCCCACCATGTGCAGAGGTGGATAAGCTGAACGCCATGATCCGACAGGGTTTTCTCCGTCTCCGGGAAAATGTCGTAATAGAACACAACCGCGGTGGCCCCGCAGGTCGCCCCGGTTTCGCGAATCGCATCCACAAAAGACAGTTTCGAACCGCCATCGGTGGTCAGATCCTCGACCAGCAGGACACGTTGCCCTTCCGACATCGCACCCTCGATCCGGGCATTCTTGCCGTAGCCTTTGGGCTTCTTGCGCACATAGGTCATCGGCAGGGCCAGACGTTCGGCAACCCAGGCCGAGAAAGGAATGCCAGCAGTTTCACCACCCGCGATATTGTCAAACGCTTCAAACCCTGCTTCACGCATGATGGTCGCTGCCATGAAATCCATCAGGGTGGAGCGGATACGCGGGTAGGAGATCAGCTTGCGGCAGTCGATATAGCTGGGGCTGGGCAGGCCCGAGGCCAGGGTGAAAGGCTCGTCTGTGTTGAAATTCACCGCGCCGATTTCCAACAGCATCCGGGCGGTGAGGCGGGCGATTTCTTCTTTGGCAGGAAAGGTCGAAGGGATCATGTGGCAGCGTCCTGTTCGTGTGTCTCAAACTCCCCCGATCTTTGCTCCCGACCCGAGGGTGGGGCGATTTCGCACCCGCCCTGGGGGGCGGGTCGGGTGCGAAGCGGATCAGAGACCCGCAGATTTATACTTCCACCGACCAATGCAGTGGGAAGCCGGGATCAAAGACGGTGATGGGGCCGTCCGTCGTGTCGATTTTGGCAGGATAGCTCACCGGATCACCTTTGGTCAGAGTGATGGTCGCCTCATTAGCTGGCAGGCCGTAGAAGGCCGGTCCGTTGAGCGAAGCAAAGCCTTCGAGCTTGTCGAGCGCATTCTCTTCTTCGAACACTTCCGCCAGGCAGGACATGGTGTTCGTCGCAGTGAAGCACCCCGCACAGCCACAGGCGCTTTCCTTGTTTGGATCGGTGTGCGGTGCGCTGTCAGTGCCAACGAAGAAGGTGGCATCGCCGGATGTGGCGGCCTCACGCAGCGCCAGACGATGCTCTTCGCGTTTGGCCACCGGCAGGCAGTAGTAATGCGGTTTTATTCCGCCCACGAGGATGTGGTTGCGGTTGATGATCAAATGGTGCGTGGTGATTGTGGCACCAAGGTTGTCGCCACCGGAGCGCGCGTAGTCCACACCGTTTTTGGTGGTGATATGTTCCATCACCACGCGCAGTTCAGGATGCGCGCGGCGGATCGGGTCCAGAACGCGGTCGATGAACACGGCTTCGCGGTCGAAGATGTCGACCTCATTGTCCGTCACTTCGCCATGTACGCAAAGCGGCAGGCCGATCTCGGCCATTTTTTCAAAGATGGCTGCGACTTTGGTGAAATCCTGTACACCTGAAGCCGAATTAGTGGTGGCGCCAGCAGGGTAAAGCTTTACCGCTTTCACGAGGCCAGATGCATGTGCGCGTGCGACATCTTCGGGTTCCGTGTCTTCGGTCAGATACAGCACCATCAGCGGATCAAATGACATGCCCTCGGGCAGGGCCTCCATGATCCGGCCATGATAGGCCTGCGCGTCCTCATGGGTCACGACAGGCGGCACAAGGTTGGGCATGATGATCCCGCGGCCAAAATGGCGTGCGGTTTCGGGCAGAACGGCTTTCAACACCTCGCCATCGCGCAGGTGCAGGTGCCAGTCATCCGGGCGGCGGATTGTCAGTGTCTGGGTCATCGAACCCGTGCTTAGACCAAGCCTGACAAACAGAAAAGGGCTTTATTGCTTCATGTCTCACGCAAGGCGGTAGAAAAAGGTTCCAAAAGCTCGATCTCGTCCGGATCCGGGCTGTGACAGATGCCCATTCCAGTAAACACCCCTTGCCTGCGGGCAGGGCGATCCAGTGGCAAAATGCAAACCCGTATCTGTTCCTGAGAGCGGAAAAACCGAGGGTCGGACTGGATCACAGACGGCAAAAGAGCCTTGTCAAACATTTTGCGCCTTGTGGTCTTAATCACCACACGGTGATCAGGACCATCCAGAGCGCTCGGGTCATTGCAGGTGATGAATGCTTCGCGCAATTCGGTCTCGCGTTTGCGCAGGCGCGCGATCTGACGACGAAGGTCGGCCAGCTCTTCAGCCGGATGCAGGGGCGGCAGCCGATCACACTGACTGATCGGCTGCCGCGTAATTTATGGCGAATCTGTTGCATGAGACAAGATTGCAGCAGATCTGGTTAATCCTTGGTGAATCTCCGCGCGAGCTTCATGCGTTTTCGAGTTCAATATCCCTTTCCGCCTGAGCCAGCGCCTTGCTGAATCGCGGTGCCTTTCCCGGTAGAGAGGCAACATGGCGTGACAAAGCGGCAACCAGACGCATCCGCCCTTCGGATTCCAACTGGTTCAGTAGCTGGCTCAGATAGGGCAGGTGCTCACGCCGTTTGCGCAGTTTCTGCAATGCTGAAAGTGGGGTCAGATCCCCGCTGGCGGCATCATGTATCAAATCGGGCAGAACCCCCATCGACCAGAGTTCTCCGGATAGCCAGCTGCCCATGTGGCGACAGCGCAGCGGATGGATGTTGTCTCCCTGAAACAGGCTTGCATGCATTGCGTCTTCGGTTGCGGCGGGATCAAACAGCAAAAAGACAGCTTCTGCCCCTTCGACCATGTCAGGGGCATACCCGTAGCGCGATGTAAAATCGGTGCGGCGGAGTTTCGGGAACCGGCGGTCCCAACCTGCGCGCGATGCGTCCAGCGTGGACTGCGGGGCAATCGCAATCACCGTAGCCCCGGGCGCCACCACCGAATAGGCGCAGGCGGCATAACCACAGGCGCCGGCGCCAAAAAACACAACCTGATCAAAATCTTCAAAAAATCCATCATCCACCAGTCGGTCGAAATACCCGTAGACGGAACTGTCCCGAAACCAGCTTTCCTCGTGGGCAAGGATGCAAAGGTTGGACCAGCCGGTGCCTTTGACCAGATCCCATCCTTTGGGGGTGTGATCTTCGCTTTGGCGCACTGTGTCCACGGTCTCAAATGTGACAACCAGGGTGGGGCCTTCGTCGGTTAGAATTGCAGAATGGCGTGCGCCAACCGGCTCGAAATAGCCGCGTTTTTCGCCCATTTCGTCAATTGCGTCCAACCACTCTGTGAAATCCGCCTCTGTCAGATCAAACGCATCTGTCCGGGTCGGTTCATCATCCAGCATATTAATACTTTCTACTATCGGACACCCCTCAAGGAGATCACTAGAATTCAATCCGGGCGCGATTGGGTGTGCATTGGGGCAAAATAGTGAAAACCCAAGCCCAATTTCATGACTGTCGCCTGGACATGATCAATCCTAGCTGCGATCAGGGCTTTGTGCATGTGCAAAAAGAGATTTTGCGAATTTCGGCGGGATTGCGCGGGCAGGTGGGCTCATCAGCAGGCGCCCCATCAGGGCGCGATTTGGCTCGTCTTTCATCAGCACATTAAACTGCTGTTTGCGCCAATCGACTGATTTTCGATGCAAATTCATCAGCGTATCATCCGCGTGAAAACGTGCCAGCTGCGAATTCCGAAGGGGATCGCAAGCCCGGATGGATTGATCTTCCACATTGGACCAATTCCTTTCGGTCCAGTAATCCAGCCCCAACAAGTCGCCTTCATGCACCGCTCGGCCCCGGGCGCGTTTCAGGATATAGCTTTCCATCGCGCCCAACGCGTAATGGTTGAGCTGCGCCAGCCCGTAATTGGGTCGCCCGAATGGGGAAAAGATCTGTTTTTTCTGAAACCGCTTCTCCATCTCACGGCCCTGACCGTCAAACCAGCGCGTGGTTTCGACCTTGCCGTCAACGGGTGCGCGGGGGCGGTGCACGCCAAGTTTTCGATAGGCGCCATTGTTGCGATAAAGCGTCTTGAACATAAAGGCGCGCCACGGCCAATACATCACCTCGGGTGCTGCACGGGTGAAGACCTCGGTTACCGGGTGATCCTGAAAGTTGACCTTCCCGGCATTTCCAAACAGCCGCCAAGTGATCGGGATGGCATCGGCATCTGGCAGGGCGTCCAGCAGCGCGCTGAGCGTGTGATCCCCCACATGAATGTTCACAAACTCGTCTATGTCCAGCGTCATCAACCAGTCAGCGTTCTGAACCAAAGGGTGTTTGTCGGCGCGCTTGTAGCCGGTCCACTGAATACCGCCCTTGTCATAGGGGCCGCCATTCCGAATATGGGTGACCTCGCCCATCTCGTCCAACCGGTCCAGCATCAGGTCGGTCCCGTCCGTGCAGTCATTCGACAGGATCAGGAAATCAGTGAAGCCAATACCCTTATGATGCGCCAGCCATTCCAGCAGAAACGCGCCTTCGTTTTTGACGCAGAGAATGGCGGTGGCGCGCATGCTCAGCTCTCCATATCCAGCGCGAGCGCGTAGGCCACGCGCTCCATCTCGGTCAGCTTGGTTTCCAGTGCCTGGTCATAGAGGTCGGAAAACTCGGGGTTCTGGCGCAGTTCCACCGCCTTGGCCCTGTGCCAGTCGACCCCTGACTGATGCAGGTCTGCCAGTTTCTTGTCTTGCATCAGCCAGCCCAGTTCCGCCACCGTGCGCGGGATGTTGCATTTGATGGTCACATCCTTATTGGCACTCCAATCCATCCGCACCCAATAGTTGATCCCAATCGAGCGATCCACATGCAGCGCGCGGCCCCGTTGTCGCTTGATCAGATAGCTCTCAGCCGAGCGCAGCGCATAGTGGTTGAGTTGCAAAAGGTCATAACCGATGGTCTTCAGATCCGAGCGCCAGCCCTTGTCCTTGTAATTCTCGCTCATCGGCAGGCCAGACCCGTTGACCCAGTTCACTTGATCCCGATGGCTCTCGCGCAGCTTGTTGGGCCGGTGGCACGACAGTTTCTCATAGGCGCCCACATTCTTGGTCATGGTCTTGAATCCCCAGACCGTGTGCGGCTTGGGTGCGTATTTCGGGGCGGCGGTGTCGAACTGGTCGATCACCAGATCGTCGGCAAATTCTGTTACCCCGTTGTGACCAAAAAGCCGCCAGGTCATCGCGACATTGGTGGCATCCGGCACGCGGTCGAGGAAATCCTGCAACGTGCCATTGCCGCAGCGCACATTGATGAACTCATCCACATCAATATGAATGACCCATTCGGCGTTCTTGATCACATGTTCCTTGAGTGACTGGTTCAGAGCATATTGCTGGGGCGAATTGCCTTTCCACTTGTCATTGTTGCGATGCTGAAGCACGCCCATCTCTTGCAGATGGTCAAGGATCTCTGAGGTGCCGTCGGAACAGTCATTGGTGTAGATGAGGAAATTGTCGATCCCCATGGCGCGGTGGTAGGCGACCCATTCCAGAATATAGGGTGCCTCGTTTTTCATGCAGCCGACAATCACATTGCCAGAGTTGCCATTTGCCTTCAGTGCCTTGGGCAAATCGCGCCGTTCAATCTCGGAATAATCTGCACCCAGTTGGGTCTCATCCACCCGTCCGATATTGTTATGCGGTTCAAAGCGCCCGCCGCGCAGATGTTCAAAATTCTCTTTGGCGCGTTGCGACATAAGCTTTTCCGCAACCGGAGTTAATCCGTTTTTATTGACCTGAATGGGTTCATGCCCGGATGTATCCATCGCTTTTTGGGCTGGAGCGGCAGTTTCGGCTTTTTGCTGCTCACGCAGGGCCGCGCGGGTGACCTGATTAATGCGCGGCAGGGCTGATGCCACATATTGGGTGGCGCGGTATCCCTTGGTGGGATCCGCTTCCTGCCAGCCTTTCGAGATGGCCCGGTCGCGTTTCAGCGAGGCGGGCGTCAGAGATTGCTGCGATTTTAAAAGTGATTTATTGCTTTTTTCAAATATCTTGGAAAATGCCACCAATTGCCCCGGTGCAATAGGGTCGCCGGGCACATGAACACTTTCCATGAGGCGCCGCCAAAGCGGCGGCGGGATCACCCGCCCTTTGCTCAAAAGAGCCACCAGAACCTCGTTCATCTGGCGGGCACGGGTAAGCCACGCCGCCGAAGGGGAAGGTTTCAATTCCTGTGGGCTGGCTTTGCCGATGCTTTTTTCGATGCCCAATATCTCGCGCAGCTCATCCGTCAGCTTTTCCGAGGCAAAAAGCTCAGGATCATACGGACGCAGCTCGGTGGCTCCTTTGCCAAACACGCCATCCCAGCGGGCAACAAGGGCGGTATAATCCAGCCAATGCGGCGGGGCCTGAAGGTCGCTGAACTGGTGATGCGCCGGTTGCGACTTGCCCCATTGGGCCAGCGCGGCGTCGGCCCAGCCGTTCTTTGCTTTCTCTGCCAATGCAATTTCACGAGACAGCGGTGCGGTGCGACCAGACAAAACCGTGTGTGCGTAGTGGCGCACAAGGACGCGGGCCTGTTCGTCGACATGGGCAATGATGCGGATGTCATCCGAGAGGGGCCGCAAAAGTGCGTGCACCCGCGCAACCTCTGCCTCATTGGTCAGGGTGCCGAGCTGACTGGCAGAGAGAAACAGCACATCCGGCTGGCGCTTGTTGATCTCGCTTTCCAGGGTTTCCTCGACCTGCCGCAGCAGGGTCGCCTGTTTCTCAGGATCCGCAAAGCCGCGGTGGAACCGCAGGATGTCAACACGCTCCGGATCTGTGGTCGCCATATAGAGACGTGTGTGGTTCTTGCCGCCCAGGCCGCGGGGAAACAGCACTCCCTTGTCAAGCAGTTGATCCCGTTTGCTGTCCAACAGCTCTTGCAACCGCTCGGCCCCGCAAGCGGGCAGGCCAATATGCAGATAGATACGCATCAGCTGTTTTCCTTGTTCGAAGAAGGGGCGGTATCGCTTTCGGCGCCTGGCCGGTTTTCATTGGCATTTGCCACGCCCCACCACGGCAGATCGACCCCCAGAAACTCCGAAAGCCGGTCCTGTGCCGTATGGTCTTCGATATCATATTCCAGAAAGTCATCCGAACCTGAAAAGACCTGACGACAGAAGGCAAAATGCCCTTCGATCCAGCGGATCCGCTCGGCATCGGTTTTCCCAAAACCTTTCGGCAGGCCGGGAATGGCGTTTTGCGGCAGCCGCTTGCTGCCAAGATTGGACCAGCGTACCATACTGTCCGAGAGTTTAGCCGGGTCGCGATAGGTCAGCAAAAATCGGGCCCCCGGATTATGCTTGCGAATTGCCGTCAGAAGACCCCAATCACATTGTGGCCAAAAGTTCAGACCGTCGCGCACAACGTCGATTTCCGTGAAGGCGTTGAACTCATCAATCAGAGAAAGAGGGTTGCCGTTTCGGAAATACCCGAGATACATCTGCTTGCCGACAAACGCGCGGGCAAGGCGGTTCTCGCGGCTCTGCCCACGGCGAATGCGCCAATCTGCGACTTTGAATCCAGCGTGTTTCAACGCCGCACCCAGTGATGTGGTGCCTGATTTGGGGAGGCCTAGGTTGATGACTTTCAAACCTTCAGGAATGCGAGGGGTGCTCATGTCTCGATCAACTCCCGCAATGCCAGCTCAGCAGGGCTGATCTTAGGGCAGCTGCGAAGGCCCTCGCGCAGCGCGCGGTAATCTTTTTCCTTCATCAAACGGTCCAGTGTGTCGCGGTGGGCGGCCACGGCTGCGTCATGCAACGCCCGGATCTCATCATCAGCCAACAGGCGATCCATTTCGGCCTTGAGGCGCGGAAGATAGCGGTGGATCGACAGATCTTCCCACGCGTCGTCATTGCGCTCGCGCCAGTAGGTGTCATCGAAACTCCGATGCTCGCGGTTCACATCCCCCCGGTCGTTTTTCACAAGATAGCTGTCCAGCGAGCGAAGCGCGTAGTGATTGAGCGTTGCAAACTCCCGCGCGCCACCGGCCGGAAACTTGCGAATGCGCCGCTTGTTGGCCGCAACCCGGTATTTCCACGGAACATCGCGCCCTGATCCGTCGGTCCACACCGGGCGGCTGGCTTTCGGAAGGTTTTCGCGCATGAAGGGGCGATGTGCACCGTAATATTTTACCGGAAAATCATGCCGGATCAGCGTCTTGACCTCTTGCGCGGTCTGATCGCACCAGATGTCCGGGTTGTGCGAGCGGGTGAACTGTTCGATCACCGGGCGGTCTTCATAGGTTTCGATGTCGCAATTGGCAAAGAATTGGAACGTCAGGGAAATCGCGTGTGGATCACCACAGGCCTCAACCAGCTCAGGGATTGTGCCTTTGCCCACATGAATGTTCAGGAACTCATCCACATCGGCAATCCAGACCCAATCGGAATTCAGCACAACCTCTTGCTTCTTGGCGTCTTTCAGCGCCTCCATTTGGTAATTGCGCCCTTTGGCGGGATTGGGCAGATGCGTGACGATACCACACGTTTCCAACGCATCGAGAAGCCTGTCTGTCGCGTCCGTACAGTCATTGGAGTAAAACAGGAAATCGGTGACCCCAATCACCCTGTTAAAAGCGATCCACTCGATCAGAAACGGACCTTCATTCTTTACACAAGTCACCGCGGTAATACGCATGGGGGCCTTTCTGCCTCGCACTGATATGAGACCATTTGGTCGTGCCTGTTCAGCATTCTGGGTCTATCGCCCGAACGTCTTAATATTGTTTCCAATATATCTGTCAGATGGCGGGAATCCCGTCAATGTCTGCGGGTGGCCTGCCAGTATGGGAAAGGGTTTTGTGTTCTTTGTGCCAGATGCACGAAAAGGCTACGACAGAGGCTCGACAGAGGCCACGCCGATCCCACTCGGGCAGGCCCAAACCAACCTTCACATACGATTGGACGCAATTGAGAAAATAATCGTTGCGCGGAAAGAAAGGCTGAAAAGGGAGTAGGGGATCTATTGAAGAAATGACAATTTATATCTATTTTGTCAAACTTCGGAGGCGCAGATGCAGACAATCCAATTCGACAAGATCCCTGAACAGGCGCTGAGCTGGCATCTCGCCGGTCGCAAGGTGGCCATTGCCACGGTGGTGGCCACATGGGGCAGCGCCCCCCGGCCAGTCGGCAGCCAGATGGTTGTGGCCTCTGATGGGGCCATCGAAGGGTCGGTCTCTGGCGGCTGCGTCGAAGGGGCGGTGGTGATTGCGGCGCAAGATGCGCTGACGGATGGCAAGCCGCGCCTGCTCACTTTTGGTGTATCCGGGGACGACGCATTTTCGGCAGGGCTGGCCTGTGGTGGTGAAATCCGTGTTCTGGTGGAACCTGTCGGGAATGAAATCGGTGCAGGGCAGGGGATTCCGGTTGTTCTGCTGGAAGAGATTGTTGCTGCCCGGGCAACCCGGCGGCCGATCCTCTATCTGATTGATACGGAAAGCTGGATCAGAGATCTGAAGCGTCCAGACAATACGGCGAAGACCGGGATCGAGGGCGTTGTCTTCACTCATCTGCACGAAGCGCCCCTGCGCCTGATTATTGCTGGTGCGGTGCATGTGGCGCAGGCATTGATCCCGATGGCACAGATTGTGGGCTATGATGTGGTGCTGATCGATCCGCGTGGGGCGTTTGCGACCGAGGACCGGTTTCCCGGTGTGACGCTGCACGAAGATTACCCCGACGACATTTTGCCTCAGATCGGACTGGATAGGCGCACCGCCATCGTGACCTTGGCCCATGATCCGAAGATTGATGATCCGGCGATTGAAGCGGGCCTTGGGTCAGACGTGTTCTATATAGGTTGCCTCGGGTCCTCTCGCACGCAGGACGAGCGCTGGGCGCGGCTTTTGGCGCGCGGATATGATGACGGTCAGCTGAAGCGAATCCACGGGCCGGTTGGGCTGGATATCGGGTCGGTGGGACCGGCAGAAATTGCCGTCTCTATCATGGCCGAGCTTGTTGCCAAACAGCGGGCGGGCACAGCACGTCCCCGGATGTCTACCCGGCTTTGTGACCGGTGATCTCTATTGCAAACATAGACCTTTCCGCTTTCACCGTGCAGACTGATCGCCGAAAGGGCCAGATATGTGTGGAAGATTAATCGCCGGAGACATGACCCAGGCGCAGATGCTCGCCATTATCGAAGGGTTTCTTTATCCGGGCCAGAGCGTGATCACTGAAACCGATGCACCACCGGCGGCCACCGGGTTCAACGTGAAACCGACCCAACAGGTGAATATCCTGTTTCCTCAAGGTGCGGGGATCACCGCGTCAACGGCGCGCTGGTGGCTGGTGCCCCCCTGGTTCAAAGGCGAAGCCGAAGAGTGGAAAGCCACCACCTTCAACGCCAAGATCGAAACCGCCTTTGAGAAACCCACCTTCCGCGATGCATGGAAGCATGGCCGCTGTCTGGTGCCCGCCATGGGGTATTACGAATGGTCGGGGCCAAAGGCCAACCGCATACCCAACTTTGTGCATTTGGAAACCAATCATCCGATCCACTTGTTTGCCGGGTTGCACAGTCAGATGCCTGACGGGAGGCGAACCTGCACGCTCCTGACCCGACCCGCGCTGCCAGAGATCACCGACCTGCACCCGCGTATGCCGGTGCTCTTGTCCCCGGATGAGGCACAGGGATGGCTGGATCACAGCGCCCCAGATGATGAGATCCGCGACGGGTTCGGCACCCATTGGGAGGGTCGATTTCGGGTGCAGCCTGTGGCCAAGTTCGGCATGAAAGACAACGGTCCGCAGTTGATTGAGCCACTTGAAGAGGACGAGGGTGCGACCACTACAACGACTCCTCCCAAGGATCAGGGCGGGCAAGCGGATCTGTTTGACCTCAATTAGATCGATGGGATCGCTAAGGGTGCTTATTCCCTCGCAGGTGGCGCGTAGCGCAAGACAGCAATGCGGGCGATCAGGATCAGGGCAAAACTTGCGACAGCGGCAACCGTATTGTCTGTGATCTGCAAGAGCAGTAAATATGCCCCTCCGCCCACCAATGAAAGCGTCGCATAAAGATCTTCTTTCAAAAGGCTTGGCGTCATGTTGCACAGAAGATCCCGGATCATCCCACCCGCCGTTCCGGTGATACAGCCGATCACGATGGCGAGGATCGGTGAGGTGCCCGCATCCATTGCCACCTGCACCCCGGTCAGGGTGAACAGCGCAAGGCCAATGGCATCCAGATGCATCAAGGCCTGAAAGCGCCGTCCATTGCCCGCCGACATGCGGGTGGCAATCACAAAACTGATCAGGGCGATTGGCACCGCCACGGCCAGAAACCGCACATCGCGGATCCAAAAGACCGGAGTGAGCCCCAGAAACAGATCACGCAGCGTGCCGCCTCCCATTGCGGTGGCAATGGCGAGAACGGTGGCGCCAAACGGGTCCATCTCAGCGCGATGCGCCTGAATGGCCGCAGAGGCCGCCATCACGGCGGTGGCCAGAAGGGACGGGGGGACAAAGAGAAAAGACAGGGTTTCCATGGCTCTACAGTTAGAGCGACTTGGCTATTGGGGGCAAGACTGTATCCCGCCGAAACGAAAAGCGCCGCGCAGGTTTCCCCACGCGGCGCTTGCTGCTCGAACTCAAAACCGAATTCAGAGCAATTTACATGCCAAGTGCTGCTTTCAGCTGATCAAGAGCGGCCTGTAGCAGGGCAGGGTTGCTGCGTGCCTGATCAATTGCGGTTTGCAGCAGAAGTTTCTGCGTGTCGTCCAGCGAGCTGTCCTTGATCATTTTCGACACAACGTCTTCTTTGTAACCATCTGCGGTCAGGGCGGCCTCTTTTGCAGCTGAGTCAGTGGCAGCAGCGTCGGTGGTGGCGTCAGCTGCGGCTGCCGTGTCAGCCGCGGCTTCAGCAGTCGCTTCGCTGGTTCCGGTGACCGTGTCCATGGCGGCATCAGCAGCGCCTTCGACGGCACCGGCCACCGCGTCTTTCGCAGCGTCGGTGGCGGCACCAATGGCGCTGGTCACGGCGTCGCTTTCACCAACCGCATCGGTCACGGCGTCGCCGACGGCTTCCATTGCACCTTCGACAGCGGTTGTGGCGGCTTCGGTTGCGGCCTCGGTGGCGGCGGTTGCTGCTTCGGTCACAGCATCTGCGGCTGCGGCAGCTTCTTCAGCGGCTTTTGCTGCGGCATCTTCTGCGGCCTTGGCGGCAGCGGCGGCCTCTTCCTCAGCGGCTTTCGCAGCAGCCTCTTCGGCCGCTTTGGCCTCAGCGGCGGCTTTTTCTTCGGCGGCGATGGCGGCTTCTTGTGCGGCCATCTCGGCCTGTTTGCCGGAATACCACTTGTATCCACCAAATGCGGCGACAGCGGCGATGATGACGGCAATCAAAGTCTTGTTCATCTGGAAGTCCTCAAATCCTGTTTTGGAACGATTCTGGGCCGGTTTGATCCGGCGACAGTCTGGAAATGGCGTCTAATTGAGGGGAAGCCAAGGGGAGTTTCGCAACAGAGACGTCAAAACGCGAAAACCCGCGCGCTTTCGGCTTGAAAGCGCGGAAGTCCGCCTTTACTTTCCGCACTTAGAAAGAATTGAAACTTCAGAAGGAATGGCACCATAGCCCGCAGACCTCATAACGCGCCCCCGCAGCGCGACACCGGACCCCGCGTCAATGAACGTATCCGCTCACCAGAAATCCGCCTGATTGGCGCCGAAGGCGAAAACGAGGGTGTTGTCACCCCGGCCCACGGTATGGAACTGGCTGAACGGGCAGGTCTGGACCTCGTGGAAATCTCGCCTAATGCAAACCCGCCCGTGTGTAAGATCATGGATTTCGGCAAGTTCAAGTATGAACAGCAGAAACGGGAAAGCGAAGCGCGCAAGAAGCAGACCACAATTCAGGTCAAAGAGGTGAAATTCCGCCCAAACACCGACACGCATGACTATGATGTGAAAATGCGCAACGTGGTGAAGTTCCTGGAAAAAGGCGACAAGGTGAAAGTCACCCTACGCTTCCGCGGCCGCGAAATGGCACACCAGAACCTTGGTCGTGAACTGCTGCAACGTGTGGCTGAAGACATCAAGGAATTGGGCAAGGTCGAAAGCATGCCGAAGATGGAAGGCCGCCAGATGGTCATGATGATCGGCCCACTTCCAAAGTGATTGTGCCAAAGTGATCAACCGGATCACTGACCCGCGATGAAATATGGAAAACGCCCTGCATCTGCAGGGCGTTTTTTGTTGGGATTGGCCCCGTCAATTGGACAGAGCCGTGGCACAGGTTATTTCTGGATGCTCTCAAGATAATAAACCAGCGAGAGAACGCGTCCGCGCACCTTGTAAATTGTGCTCAGATCTCCCTTCATGCCATTGCTTTTCTCCCGTTCGAACTGCTCGGCAAACTGGTCCCCCCAGACCGGCATCTCCGATCCATGCGCCATAACACCAGAACGCCCGTCCACCATGTGAACCACCTTCAGGAAGGGGAAGTTGCCGTCGTTCCTTTGGGTAATGGTGGTCAGGTCCGGGACTTTCATCGTCAGAACATCATTCATTGGACCATTCCCATCAGCTTGCGCGCCATGACATGAAGCGCAATAGGTCAGATACAACTCTTCCCCCGGTGAATCAGCCAATGCTGTGTGGGGCAGCACGCCCCCGGCAAGCGCCAATGCGGCTGTGATACGTAGAACAAAGGTCAACATGATCCGTCCTCCTCTACGTTCGCGCGGTGCTGTAGGTCAGCGATTTTCGGGTCGTTCGTCGACCCAAGGTTATTATTCCATTCATTGAATGGGTTTGCCTTGATACAGGGCAAGATCCTCGCTTTGAAAATGCTTGTTTTTCTGGTCTGAAACGAAAAGGGACGGCGCGGGGCCGTCCCTTTTTGTATTGCTGTTTGAAAACAGGGTCTTCAAACTTAATCCAAGAACGCTTTCTCAACCACGTAATGGGCGGGTTTTGAGTTGGCGCCTTCTTCCAGACCGTATTCCTCGAACATCTCTTTCAGTTCGAGGTTGAAGGCGAGGTTGCCGCAGATCATCGCGCGGTCGGTCTCTTTGTTCAGCGGTTCCACACCCAGATCCTTGAACGCTTCGCCCGAGCGCATCAGGTCGGTGATGCGGCCCATTTTCGGGCTCTCTTCGCGAGTCGTGGTCGGGTAGTATTTGATCTTCTTCCAGAAGCCTTCACCGATCACTTCATTGAGCAGCTCGTCGTGCTTCAGGCCTTCGATCAGGTCACGACCATAGGTCAGTTCACCCACTTCGCGGCAGGTGTGGGTGATGATCACCTCGTCGTAATCCTCGTAGGTCTGCGGCTCGCGCAGAAGCGACGCAAAGGGGGCAAAACCGGTGCCGGTGGCAAAGAACCACAGGCGTTTTCCAGGGATCAGCGCGTCATGCACCAGCGTGCCCACGGGTTTCGGACGCAAGATCACCTCGTCACCCGGTTTGATGTGCTGCAACTTGGATGTCAGCGGGCCGTCCTGCACCTTGATCGAGTAGAACTCCATCTCTTCGTCCCACGACGGCGAGGCAATGGAATAGGCGCGCAAAAGCGGCTTTTGCTTGCCGGTCTCGGGGTGCGGGTCGCCCATCAGGCCGATCATCACAAATTCACCCGAGCGGAAGCGCAGCGACGCGGGCCGTGTGCAGCGGAAGCTGAACAGGCGGTCGGTGTAATGCTTCACCTCTGTCACGGTCTGGGCATCCGGCAAGGTGGGCACGGCTTTTACTTTGGTTTGGGCATCCATTACGGCGGTCACTTCATTCATGAGCTTTACCGGGGCGATCTGCCCCGGCCTTTCATGTTGCTATATATGGTCTGTGGTGAGGGGGGTCTAGGCCTGAGCCGCGCCCATCAGGCGCGACCTATAGTCATAGGCCTTCCAGTCGGCGCGATAGACCCACTCTTCTTCAGGTTGGCGGGCAGCCAGTTCGTCCGAGATTTCCACCTCATCAAAACCCGAGCGGCGTGCCATGGCGTATTGGTCACTGATCACATGGCCTGCGGCGCGCAGTAGGCCTTGAAAGCCCAAGTTACGCAGCTGACGTGCCAGCGAAAACCCGCGCCCATCGGCAAAAGACGGGAAGTCGATGCGAATGGCGTCGACGCCCAGCATCAGCTTGCCCAGTTCCCCCGGATCAGTGTCCGACGGCAGGTCCAACCCGCGCGTGTCATTGGCCGCGCGCTCGTCCACAGAGGCGAAACCATGTTCCCAGGTTTCAGAGGCAAATCCCTCATCATGTACAATCACAGTCATTGTTCAGCTCCTACACGCACCATCTTGCCATCGACAAAATGGATGCCGCATTCCGTTTTTTCCGCACCGCGCCAGCGGCCCGCACGCGGGTCTTCGCCGGGTTTCACCGGCGAGGTGCACGGGGCACAGCCGATCGACGGAAAGCCGCGCCCGACCAGCGGGTGGCGGGGCAGGCGGTTGTTGATCATGTAATCCTGCACATCTTCCGGTGCCCAGTGGGCCAGCGGGTTCACCTTGATCCGGCCGTCTTCGATCTCGAAAAACTGCAGGTCTACGCGCTTGCCGCCCTGAAAGCGTTTGCGCCCAGTGATCCAACCGTCAAACGGTGCGATGGCATTGGCCAGCGGTTCGACCTTGCGCAGGTCGCAGCAGGCATCGGTATCCGCCAGATGCAGGATGTTGTCCGGGTCACGCTTGAACACCTGATCGGTATCCGGGTGGATAACCCGCACATCGGTCAGGCCCAGCTTTTCTGAGACCTCAACCTGATAATCGAGCGTTTCCTGAAACAACATCTGTGTGTCCAGAAAGATCACCGGGGTCGTGCGATCAGCTCGCGCAACCATGTGCAACAGCACAACGCTTTCGGCACCAAAGCTCGACACCATAGCCAGTGGCCCGATTTCGGGTGCAGCCAGTGCATCCCGGACCACCTGTGTGGCCGAATGGTGTTTGTAGCGTGCGTTCAGATCAGCAACGCGCTCTTCCAGCGGGGCAAGGGGGGCTTCAAGCGGCATTGCTTTTGTCCTCCGGATAAAGGGCAGCCTTGAACGGCGCTTCACCCAGACGGCGGAAGGCGTCGAGGAAGGTCTCGTCTGGTCCATCGCGCAGGTCGAGATAGGCCAGCAGGATGCGTTCAATCGCCGGCACGATCTGGTCATACGAAAAGCCCGGCCCGGCGCGTTTGCCGATCACCGTGTCCGCCCCACCGTCACCACCAAGGGTGATCTGGTAGTTTTCAACACCGGCGCGGTCCAGACCCAGAATGCCGATATGGCCCAGGTGGTGGTGTCCGCAGGCATTGATGCAGCCCGAGATCTTCAGCTTGATCGGCCCGATGTCATGCTCGAGCTTCAGCTCGTCAAAGCGTTCCGCGATATTTTGCGCCACCGGAATGGCGCGGGCCGTGGCCAATGCGCAGTAATCCATGCCCGGGCAAGCGATGATGTCCGAGATCAGACCGGCATTGGCCGTGGCCAGACCATACGCACGAAGGGTCGCGTAAACCGCGGGGAGATCACCCTTGTGCACATGGGGGAGAATCACGTTCTGCTCATGGCTGATGCGAATGTCGTCATAGCCATATCGCTCTGCCAGATCGGCCATCACCCGCATCTGCTCGGCGGTGGCGTCACCGGGGGTGTCGCCATGGGCTTTCAGCGAGATGGTCACAATGGCGTGCTCTGCATCGCGATGCGCTGACAGGTTGGTGTCGGCAAAGCTGCGGAACCCAGGGTCGGTGGCATAGGCGGCGTCATAAGCACCAGTGTCAGCCGATTTCAGCTCCGGGTTCGGGAAGCTTGCTTTGATACGGGCGAAATGCTCCTGATCTACGCCGCTGAATTGCGGGCGCAGCTGGGCGAATTTCTCATCGACCAAGTCGCGGATCTTCTCGATCCCGTTCTCCATCGTGGTGATCTTGATGCGCGCCTTGTACTTGTTGTCGCGGCGGCCCAGCGTGTTGTAGACGCTGACAATCGCTTCCAGATAGGGCAGCAGATCTTCGCGCGGCAGGAAGTCATTGAGCACCTGACCAATGATCGGTGTGCGGCCAAGACCACCGCCAACGATGATCTCATAGCCAACCTCACCATCACGCTCGACGATACGGATGCCCACGTCATGCGCCTTGGTCACGGCACGATCTTCCTTTGATCCAGTGACCGCCAGCTTGAACTTTCGCGGCAGGAACTGGAATTCAGGGTGATCGGTGGACCATTGGCGGATGAGCTCGGCCGTGGGACGCGGATCTTCGATCTCATCCGCCGCTGCGCCCGCGAAATGGTCCGCGGTCACGTTGCGAATGGTGTTGCCCGAGGTCTGGATGGCATGCATGCGCACGTCAGCCAGCGCATCCAGCATGTCCGGGATGTCGGTCAGGTGAGGCCAGTTGTACTGGATGTTCTGACGGGTGGTGAAATGGCCATACCCCTTGTCAAACTTCTCAGCCAGATAAGCCAGTTGGCGCATCTGGTTCGGATCGAGAGTGCCATAGGGGATCGCGACCCGCAGCATATAGGCATGCAGCTGCAGGTAAACGCCATTCATCAGGCGCAGCGGCTTGAATTCATCTTCGGTCAGCGCGCCTGACACCCGGCGTTCCACCTGCTTGCGGAACTGGGCGGTGCGATTGCGGACAAAGTGATTGTCGAAATCAGCATAATCATACATGAGCTTGCACCTCTTGCTGGCGTTCCTGTTTGCCGTGAAGGCGGTTCGACGGGCCTTTCGCCCGGAAGGCTTCGCGGAAATGGGTGGGTTCGGGGCCGTTGGCACCCGCTTTTGCGTCGGCCAAATAAGGGCCCACCGCGATATGCGGCTGGGTTTCGGCCTCGAAAAGACGGGCATTTGCCGCATCTTCTTCATCAAGGAGAGCGGCCATACACATTTCACCCACCCAGCTTCCATCTTGGGCGAGGTAAATCACATCGCCGGTGACAAGATCATTTGCGGTCACGATTTTGGGCGTAAACGGGCGCGGCATGGCCAGTCCTTTCCTGTTGCATTCGAGGTGTATATAGGACATTTTCCCTGCAAATGGCACTCGCCTGCGGTAGATAAGGAAAATTGTTCCTCTATAGGCGCCGCATGGAACGCCTGACCTGGAAAAGAGGAAAAACCGGAATGTCCGTTCGGCTCGATGAGATCGACAAGAAAATCCTGCGTGAGCTGCAAAGCGATGCAGGCCAATCCCTTGACGTAATTGCCCGAAAAGTGGGGTCTTCCAAGACGCCTGTGTGGAATCGCATTCGCAAGATGCGCGAGGCCGGGGTGATCGGTCAGAACACCATGGTGCTGGATGCGGACAGCCTTGGATTTGAGGCCTGTTTCTTTGTCCTGATCCGCACCGCCGAACACGAGGCGGATTGGCAGAACAAATTCCTCAAGGCCCTGCGTGAGCGGCCCGAAGTGATGGAAGCACACCGGCTCGCGGGCGAGATCGATTATATCCTCAAGGTCCGTGTGGAAAACGCCCGCGCCTATGATGTGTTCTATCAGGCGCTGATTTCCGAAGTGAAGATCTTCAACGTGACCGCGCTTTTGTCGATGGAAGAGATCAAGTTTTCCACCGAATTGCCAATCTGAGAGGGAAGGGGCGCTGCCCCTCGCCGCATGCGCGGCTCTCCCCGAGGTATTTCGAGCAAGAAAAAGGCGCAACGATGCGTTAATCAATGTCTGCCAGGATGTATGTGCGGAACAGGCGGAGGCGCCGATGGCCGCGCAAGGAAGAAGCGCAGGATAGCAATTCCGAGCTTTGAAAAGAGAGGGTGCCCCCCTCTCTTTTTTCTTGCCGAAAATACCTTCGCCGAAGGCAAGAAATCTGCCGAGCGAAGCGAGGCCACGCCATCCGACAAGGCGGGTGCGTCAGCACATGGCTGGCCCTACGGATGCCCGAAGCCTAAACCGGGTGGTCAATCCTGGTGCCTCTTTCTATGCTCCGCTCATGGTCAAGTCATTGCGATCCAAATGGGTTCTCGCCTTTATCATCCTGGTGGCCGCGTTCAGCGCCGGGGTTTGGGCGCTGTCGTGGCAATCGGCGCTCAAGGGACTTGAGGAGCGGGGCCGCACGGATTTGACACTGGCCTCAGACCGGCTCACCCGCCACCTGTTGCGATACCGCGAGCTGGCAGTGCTGCTGGCCGAGCATCCTGATCTTGTGGCGCTTTTGAAAGGACAGGGTGTGGCGCGAGAGGCAACGGCTTTACTGCGCTCGACGGCTGATAAGACCGGGGCGCAGTCAATTACACTGGTGGACCGGGACGGACGCATTCTTGCCGTCTCTGAAACATCCCCGGATCTGCGTAATCCGGAGCAAGAGCCCGTGTATCGCGCGCTGACCGGTGCGCTTGGGGCAACCAATACAACACGTGTCGCCGAGAACGGATTAACTCGACGTCTCTTTACGTTTGCTGCCCCGGTCTACACGGGGCGGGGGCGTGCTCAGGGGGCGGTTGTGGCCGAAGTGGATATCTGGCTGTTCGAACAGAATTGGCCCACCACTGCGACGGCCATCTATTTCGTGAATGATCGCGGGCAGGTCTTTGTAACCAACCGCTCTGAACTTGTGCTCACCGACCGGTTCGGGGACGAAGGCTTTCCCAGCCACAATCTCCAGCGTTGGTTCGGCCATGACGTTTGGACATTGGATGGTGGGCCTTATCTTCCCGGGCAGGCGCTGCACCTTGCGGTGGACTTGCCTGTAATCGGGTTGACCGGGGAAATCCTGCTCGATACGGCACCGGCAATCCGTGTTGCGACCATGCAGGCTGCGGTGGCGGCTGCGGTCTTTCTGGTGTTTGGGGCCGCACTTCTTGTGTTGGCGGAGCGGCGCCGGGCGCTGTCGGAACGTCTGGCAGTCGAGGCAGCCGCCAATGCCCGGCTTGAGGCGCGGGTGGCACAGCGCACCCAGGCCCTGAGCGAAGCCAATGACGAGCTGCGTCAGGCGCAGGCGGATCTGGTGCAGGCGGGCAAGCTCTCGGCGCTTGGGCAGATGTCGGCGGGGATCAGCCATGAACTCAACCAACCCCTGATGGCCATTCGCAGCTTTGCGGACAATGGCACTGAATTTTTGAAGCGCGGTAATGCTGAAAAGGCCGGGACCAATCTCGACCGGATCTCGGAATTGGCGGGGCGGATGGACCGGATCATCAAGAACCTGCGCGCCTTTGCCCGCAATGAAAGTGAACCTTTGGGCAAGGTGGATATCGTGCAAGTTATTGATGCTTCAGTTGAACTGTCCAATTCGCGCCTGCGTGCCGACGGTGTTTCACTGGATTGGACACCGCCACCGCACCCGGTCTTTGCCCGTGGCGGAGAGGTGCGTCTTGGACAGGTCTTTGTAAACCTGATCAACAATGCAGCGGATGCCATGGTGGGGCAGGACGAAAAACACATCGCGATCGACCTCGTCGAGGACGGGCGTATTGCGGTTTCGGTCCGGGACAGTGGACCGGGCATTGCCGATCCCGACAAGATTTTCGAACCCTTCTATTCCACCAAGCAGGTGGGCGATGAGGGGATGGGGCTTGGCCTCTCGATCTCTTATGGTCTGGTGCAGAGTTTCGGTGGAGATATTCGCGGACGCAACGCCAATGGGGGTGCGGTGTTCACGGTCGAGCTGGAATATTGGAGCGAGGAAGAGGGCAAATGACCCAACGCGTGCTTTTGGTGGATGATGACGCAATGGTGCGCGAGGCGCTGGGCCAGACGCTCGATCTGGCCGGCTATGACCCGATCCTTGCGAGAAGCTATATCGAAGCCAAAGACCATGTCTCCGAGACCTTTGAAGGGATTGTCGTTAGCGACATCCGTATGCCCGGCAAGGATGGGTTTCAGCTTCTGGACTGGGCGTTGGGGGTGGATGCCGACCTGCCGGTGATCCTCTTGACCGGCGAGGGGGATATCCCGATGGCGGTGCGGGGCATGAATGCGGGGGCCTTTGATTTCCTTGAAAAGCCCTGTGAAACAACGCAGTTTCTCTCGGTTGTCGAACGCGCATTGGCAACCCGTGCGCTGGTTCTGGAAAACCGTGCCCTGAAACAGTCCCTCGAAAAGGGCGATGCGGCTTCGCGACTTTTGTTTGGGGAAAGCGCGCAGGCCGAAGAGCTGCGATCGCGGGTGCGTGCTGTCGCAAGCATGCAGGCTGAGGTGCTGATTTGCGGCGAACCGGGGTCGGGCACGGCGAAAGTGGCCGAGGTCGTGCACCTGCTTTCAGGTGGGGCTATGCGCCCCTTGGTGAAACGCCCCGCCGCGGGGCTGACACCCGAGGCGCTGACCGAGGCGTATGAGCGCGCCGATGGAGGAACATTGTTCCTTGATGAGATTGCTGCGCTGGATCCCACAGCGCAGTTTGCACTTCTGGACTTGCTTGAACACGGAGGGGAGCACGATGGGAACGCCCGTGTTGTGGTCGGCACCTATCGCGATCTGGCCGAAGAAGTGGCCGAGGGGCGGTTCAACCCGGATCTCTTTTACAAGCTTGATGTGTTGCGCGTGCGTATCCCGGCCCTTCGTGAACGAAAGGATGATATCCCGGTGCTCTTTCGTCATTACGTGTCGATTGCCAGCGAACAGGCTGCACTGACGCCGCCGGAAATCACCCAAGAGGTGATCTCGCAACTGATGGCGCAGGACTGGCCGGGGAATGCGCGCGCGCTGATGAACACGGCGATGCGCTTTGCGATGGGCTTGGGGCTGGGGGATGTTGAGGATGGCGAGGGCGAACGTCCGGGCCTTGCGCAGCAGCTCGCCCAAGTCGAACGCACCCTTTTGATTGAAGCACTACGCCGCCACGGCGGCGGCGCCACGGCAGCGGCCCGCGACCTGAAACTCCCGCGTAAGACGTTCTACGACAAGCTGACCCGTCATGGGATCAGGGCAGAGGATTACCGGGGGTGAAGTGGCACACCTTAAGGGACGAAAGTTGTCCCGGGCATGCACCACATCAATCTATGACAGAGCCTTTTGAATGTGCGGCTGTCGTGGATGATTGTCCGAGATATCCTCGTCCATCCAAACATGTGCCCGGGCTAGCATTCCAATCGAAAAAGATCTTCTAATACGGTCCCGTAGTCCGGGCACAGAGCTTTCGCGGAGCCCTAGCAAGCCCCTCCACTGCGATCCAGGTCTATCCGGGTGCCACCATTGCAACCGAGGCTGCGCCAAGGGCTGACAACACTCTGGTCATTGGCATGAACGCCACCTTGGCCATTTTTTACCCCGATGATATCGGACCCCAATGTCACGCCATAGTCATCGGTACTTGCATAGTCATTGCCGTCAGGGGACGTTTCGATGGTCATCGCGCGATTGCGGTCGATGTTCTTTTCGAGGCCCTCTAGTGGCCCAGCAATGGCAATGCTACCGGGCATCAATGCGATGGAAGAAAAAACAATCCAAAACTTTCTCATAATTCTCCTCCTAGATTTAAAAAAACTCCAATTTGGTTGAGACTTTCCAGAATACACGAAAAAAGGCTTTCTGTCACATTTCTGCCATATTTGCTTTTTGCTCTTGGTACAGAAGCGTCACGGGGGCAGGGGCACGGCAGCAGCCAAAGTCCACCAGCTTTGAACCGGTGTTATGCCCGTGCCGGAAACGGAATACCTGCTTTGGACGGGGTGTGAAGTGACCAAACAAGCTTCTGATGTATAATAGGGAAAGCGGAGCGGTTTAAAACGCATGCCGTTCCCGTCGATTGTACGGAGGATAAAATGGAGTTTGCGAAAATCAGAGAATATGCGCGTGCTTTGTATGACGCCCACGGCGACAAAGCCGAGGCGGAAGCCGCTCAGAAAATGCGGGAATGCGAAGAGGCCGGACATACCGACCAAGCAGAGGATTGGAAAGCGATCCGCGAATCCATTCGCTCAATTCGTGGTCCAAACCAAGGGTGATTTGACCGGCGATGCCGAGCAATTGGGGTTGGGATGGTCCATTTTAGTGATCGAAGCGCTACGGCGTCATGGGGAGTACGGCGGCGGCAAAAGACCTGAAACTCCCCCGCGCAAGACTTTTACGACAAGCTGACCCGGTATGGGATCAGGGCGGAGGATTATCGGGGGTGAATGTCGGATTTGCGGGACGAAGTTGCCGTTGAGGGTTTGTCGCATCCTAACCATTTTCTGGATTCAACAATCGCATGTTACATCTAATAGATAGGTCTACTGGGAGGCAGACTATGAAACTAGGCGAGACGGATTTCATCGAAACCGGAAGTGGCGAAAAGGTAATTCTCGTTCACTCAAGTGTTGCAGGTGCCAAACAATGGCGAAGCCTGATGGAGACGCTTTCTAACGATTTTCACGTTATTGCGATCAACCTGTTTGGTTATGGCGACACCCGTTCATGGGAAGTTGATGGCACGCAACGATTGACAGACCAGGCTAGGTTAATCGAACCCTTTTTGCCGAAGGGAACTGGCAAGATTTCGATTGTTGGACACTCATTCGGTGGCTGCGTTGCGATGATGGCGGCTGCAATGTTCAACAACAAAGTTCGCCGCTTGGTCCTAATCGAACCTAACCCATTCTACCTTCTGCAGAAATTTGAACGCGCCGAGGCTTATCAAGAAGCGGTCATTTTGCGGGATGCGATCAAGTCCAACGGGAAATCTGGGACATGGGCAGCAGCCGCTGAAGTGTTTGCGAATTATTGGACCGGCGCTGGAAGCTGGGATGCTATGCCTGATGATCGAAAGGCCAAATTCGCACGAGCGTTAATTCCAAACTTCCATGAGTGGGATGCGGTGATGAATGAAGTAAAGTCATTTGCGGAATGGCAGAGGGATTTGCCCAACGATACGACTATTGTGTCAGCAAGAGATACAGTCCGGTCCATTCGTGAGATAGTCGAGCTGATGAAAGAGCACGTTCCTGAATGGCGCTTTAAGCAGATTGAGCGCGGTGGTCACATGGCGGCAATGACCAAACCGGATGTAATCAATCCCATTGTCCTAAGCGCCTTAACTTGACGTCATAATGGGCTCATTGCGGACACTGAGTATGCGCTGCCAATTCATCCACGATGACCGAGCTCTTTCCCGTATGTTGCAAAAGCCACTATGATTCGTCCTTTCTGGCTCGGTGTGTGAAAATCCGCACAGCCCGCATTTGCCCTGTGTGGAATTTCGCCCACTTGACCTGCTCGCGCAAATTCCAATCTGCCCAAAACTCAAGCAATATCATGAAATATAACGCAAAATGTCACCGTTAGCGCAACCACACCCTCTCCCCTTGGCAGGGCTTCCCACCCCATGCCCCAATGGCTGCAACATCCGTTTCGAGGATGTAGGAAGCAATTCTGTCTGGGAGGACACCTTATGAAATTCCTTACTCTGGCCGCTTCGGCCATCGCTCTCACCGTTTCCATGGGCACCGCGCAGGCGGCCTGTGATGATGGCGAGATCGTGATCAAGTTCAGCCACGTGACCAATGCCGACAAGCACCCGAAGGGGATCGCTGCCTCGCTTCTGGAGCAGCGTGTGAACGACGAGATGAACGGCAAAGCCTGTATGGAGGTGTTCCCGAATTCGACCCTCTATAACGACAACCAGGTGCTTGAGGCGATGCTGCAGGGTGACGTGCAGATGGCCGCGCCTTCGCTGTCGAAGTTCGAAGCCTTCACCAAGAAGTTCCGCATCTTTGACCTGCCCTTCATGTTCAAGAACATGGATGCTGTGGACGCATTCCAACAGTCGGAAACCGGTCAGGCGATGAAAGAAACGATGACCCGCCGCGGCCTTCTGGGGCTGGCCTTCTGGCACAATGGTCTGAAGCAATTCTCGGCCAACCAGCCGCTGGAACTGCCGACTGATGCCGCTGGTCTCAAATTCCGCGTACAGACCTCGGACGTGCTGGTCGCCCAGATGGAAGCAATCGGTGCAAGCCCGCAGCCGATGGCCTTCTCGGAAGTCTATGGCGCGCTGCAAACCGGCGTTGTGGATGGTCAGGAAAACACCTGGTCGAACATCTACGGTAAGAAGTTCTTTGAGGTGCAGGACGGTGTGACTGAAACCAACCACGGCATCATTGACTATCTGGTTGTGACCAATGTGGACTGGTGGGAAGGTCTGCCGGGCGACGTGCGTGATCAACTGGCCACCATCATGGACGAAGTTTCGAAAACCCGTAATGGCGAAGCCTTTGCCGTGAACGAAGCCGCCAAACAATCGATCATCGAGGCCGGTGGTGTGGTCCGTCAGCTGACCGGTGAGCAGCGCGAAGCATGGGTTGCCGCGATGAAACCGGTCTGGTCGCAGTTTGAAGGTGACGTAGGCGCCGAGAATATCGCCGCTGCCCAAGACATCAACGCGATGTACTAATCCGCTTACGTGTATTGACTACATGTGACGTTCCGGGGCCGTGACCCGATTACGGCCCCGGAATTTCCCAAAACTCCGTCAAAATTCCGAAGAAGAGTTTTGCGCGCCCGATCTTGAGAAGAGGGGCGAGAAGGGGACGATATGAGCCATTCATCCACACATAAACACAGGTTCGAAGAAACGGTGATTGCTGTTCTTCTGGGCCTGATGACTATGATCACCTTTATCAATGTCGTGCTACGCTACGTGTTCAACAGTTCGATCATCTGGGGACTTGAGGTCGTTCTGATCCTCTTTGCCTGGCTGGTGCTGTTCGGTGTGAGCTACGGGGTCAAGATCACCGCCCATCTCGGCGTTGACGCGCTGACCAACACGCTGCCCGAAGGCGCACGCAAGACGGTGGCGCTGATTGCGGCTGCGATCTGCATTGCATATGCCTTCCTGCTCTTGAAAGGAGCATGGGATTACTGGGCGCCTTATGCGGCGCTGGACCGGACCTCGGGCCGCTGGTTCCCGACCGGGTTTGAAAAGACCCGTGATCAGGCCTGGTACATCACCGATCAGGTGCCGATGCCGGATTTCCTCCGCTTTCTTGAGGGCATGATCAATCAGGGTGAAACCTATGACAAACTGCCCCGGGTGATCCCTTATTCGATCCTGCCTGTCGGTATGGCGCTGCTGCTTTACCGCTTTGTGCAAGCGACCATTCGCATTTGGAAAGGCCGTCAGGACAGCCTGATTGTCAGCCACGAGGTCGAGGATGAGATCGACCAGATCCAACATGATAATGACGGCGACGCCAATGGTGACGACGCTGCAAACCAGAAACCGGGGACCTGATCCATGGATGTCATCTTTCTTTTCCTGATGGTCATCGGCTTTTTGATGATCGGTGTACCGATTGCGGTTGCGCTGGGCATGAGCTCGATCATCTTCCTGCTGCTGTTCTCTGATACCTCACTGGCGTCTGTTGCACAGAGCTTTTATCAAGCGGAGGCAGGGCATTACACGCTCTTGGCCATTCCCTTCTTCATCCTTGCATCCTCCTTCATGTCAACCGGGGGCGTGGCGCAGCGGATCATCCGTTTCTCAATCGCCTGTGTGGGGCACATGCGGGGCGGTCTGGCGATTGCAGGTGTGTTTGCCTGTATGCTCTTCGCCGCTCTGTCCGGATCATCCCCTGCCACTGTTGTGGCCATCGGGACAATCGTGATCGCCGCGATGCGTCAGGTGGGCTACACCAAGGATTTTGCCGCAGGTGTGATCTGTAACGCCGGTACGTTGGGCATCCTCATTCCGCCTTCCATCGTGATGGTGGTTTATGCGTCGGCCGTTGAGGTCTCGGTCGGCCGGATGTTCCTCGCCGGTGTCATTCCAGGCATCATGGCCGGTGTCATGCTGATGATCGCGATCTATGTGATTGCCACGATCAAGGACATGCCGAAAGGCGAGTTTGCCGGCGTCAGAGAGGTTCTTGAAAGCTTTGGCGACGCGGTTTGGGGGCTCTTGCTGATCGTGATCATCATGGTTGGTATCTACGGCATTCCAGGCATCACCGGGGCGCTGTTTACACCGACCGAAGCTGCTGCCGTGGCCTCTGTCTACGCTTTCATTGTGGCCACCTTCGTCTATCGCGACATGGGTCCACTGGCCGACAAGGGCAATGGCAAAAAGACTGTGTTCCAACGTCCGCAGGCGCTGATCACCGCGTTTTTCCACGAAGATACCCGCAAGACGCTGTTTGATGCAGGCAAGCTGACCATCACGCTGATGTTCATCATTGCCAACGCGCTTATCTTGAAGCACGTTCTGACGGACGAGCAGATCCCGCAGCAGATTGCCAACGCAATGCTCTCGGCGGGCTTTGGTAAGATCATGTTCCTGATCATCGTGAACGTGATCCTGCTGATTGGTGGTCAGTTCATGGAACCCTCGGGCCTGATCGTGATCGTCGCACCGCTGGTGTTCCCGATTGCGATTGAGCTGGGCGTGGACCCGATCCACCTGGGCATCATCATGGTGGTGAACATGGAGATCGGGATGATCACACCGCCGGTGGGGCTGAACCTCTTCGTGACCTCCGGGGTGGCCGGGATGCCGATGATGAAAGTGGTGCGCGCCGCGGCCCCCTTCCTCGCCGTGCTCTTCGTCTTCCTGATCATGGTGACCTATATCCCGTTCCTTTCGACTTGGTTGCCGACCACGCTGATGGGGCCGGAGATCATAACAAAATAATCGCCAGCCATGCGATTGGATTGCCCGGCTTTGCGCCTCGGGCACTCCGCCAAGCCAAGAGCAAGAAAAGGGGGCCGCACTTTCGTGCCGGCCCCCATTACTTGTGACGCACTCTTGGAAAATAAGAGATCCGAATGGTCTTCGGGTATCTCCGTTCACTCATCAACCAAATGAGTCCTATAGTGAAATGGTTGCAAAAAGCTTTAGGTCACTGCTTCATTTTGCAGGTCTTGATGCCGAAGATCGCATAGGGTGGGCACCAGCCAATTGCGGCAGTGGCGAGCGGGACAATGCCAATCCAGGTCCAGACCGGCCCCCCGATCAGCGCCCAAAGGATCAAAGCCGCACCAAGAACAGCACGGATAATGCGGTCGATACCGCCGATATTTTTGGTCATGAGAAATCTCCTATCTCTGTCTGAGGACAGAAATAGGACAGGGGCGGTGCAAAGGCATGTGACCCTGTCACATTCGCAGGAGATTATTTCAAAGCGCCGGGCCGCGCCGGATCTCTTCCAACCGCGCCGCATCAAGAATGGTTACAACCCCACGCTCATGGGCGACCAGCCCCGCCTGATCCATCTTGTCGAGCCTGCGTGAAACAACCTCGCGGGCCGAGCCAATGGCGGTCGCTATTTCGGCCTGCGTCATCCTCAGGCACATGTCCGGCCCCGCGCGGTCCAGGATGAGCGCAGCCAGTCGCGCTTCGACAGTCAAGAAACTGACATTTTCAACAAGTTGCATCATCGCCTGCATCCGTTCCGCAAAGGCGGCAAAGACAAGGCGTCGAAAGCCGGGTGAACTGTCCAGTAGGGCGAAAAACACATCGCGTGGAATCAACACAAGGCGACAGGGCGTTCCTGCCAGCGCTTCGCCGGTATAGGCGTCGCCTCCCAACAGGCCCAAAGTGGATTGAATGCAGCTTTCACCGGGGGCCACTTGGTAAAGTAGGATGTCGCGTCCGTTGGGGCCAACAAGGTTCACATCCACCTGACCAGAGAGCATCATCACATAGCCCTTGACGGCTTCTCCGGGCGAAAAGAGCGTGGCACCTTTGGGAACTTCCAAAGGCGCCAATGTGTCTAGAAGCGCGCGGGCCGGGGCGTCCAATCCGGCCATCCCTGCGCAGTCTTGTGTCCAGCTCATTCGAACCTCCCACAGTTCGTATTTCCTTTTAACACGTTGCACCTACAACGACATGGCGCAGACTGTCACACCCAAACAAAAAAGGGCGCAGACCCTAAAGATCCGCACCCTTTTTTCTTGCCCGAAATACCTCGGGGGATCGAAGGGGGCAGAGCCCCCTCGCATTCGCGGCTTAATCCTCGCGACCGCGCTTCTCAAAACGCGGCAACATGGCCGAGAAATCCATACCCAGACCGTCTTCATTCTCGACAAACTGGGTGTAAAGTTCAGTCGCGCGCTGGCCCATCGGCGTGTCAGCATCGGCGGCTTCGGCCGCCTTCTGGCTGAGGCGCAGATCCTTCAGCATCAGCTCGGCGGCGAACCCGGGTTTGTAGTCGTTGTCAGCGGGCGATTGCGGGCCCACACCGGGGGCAGGGCAATAGGCGTTCATGGTCCAGCTATAGCCGGAAGACGTGCTGACCACGTCGAACATTTTCTGCCGGTCCAGCCCCAGCTTATCGGCCAGCGCAATGGCCTCGCAGGTGCCGACCATGGTGATGCCAAGGATCATGTTGTTGCAGATCTTCGCGGCCTGACCGGCCCCGCTCTCTCCACAATGCACAGCCTTTTGCCCCATGATGTCAAAGAGTGGATCGGCCTTGGCGAACGCCGCGTCCGACCCGCCAGCCATGAAGGTCAGCGTGCCGCCGGCCGCACCACTGATGCCACCGGACACAGGTGCATCCACGGCCAGAAGACCCGTATTCACAGCCTGATCCGCCACGGTACGGGCGCTTTCCACATCCACGGTCGAGCAATCCACAAAGGCCGCGCCCTTGTCCATTGCCGGGATGATCTCATTGGCCACAGCCCGCAAGATGGCCCCATTGGGCAGCATGGTCACCACCACCTCGGCACCTTGCGCCGCCTCAGCACCAGATGCCGCCATCGTGACGCCTTCGATCTCGACCGGGGCCATGTCAAAGCCGATGACTTCATGACCCGCCTTGGCGAGGTTTGCGGCCATCGGGCCACCCATGTTGCCCAGTCCGATAAATCCGATTTTCATGGCGATCTCCCTTAGAATGTCAGTTCATTGGCGCCCAGTGGCGCGAGCATGTTGTCGATGGCGTCAGACGGCAGATCGTCCAGCGCGTGTTTCCATTGCGGATTGCGGTCCTTGTCGATCACGGCGGCGCGGATTCCTTCCATCAGGTCCGATTCCGTGAGCGCCCGATAGACAAACCGGTACTCCAGTTCCAGCGCATGACGCAGCGTGTCGGCCTCCGCCAGCCGGTGAATCATCTCGACGGTACAGGCCATCGACAGGGGCGAGTTTCGTGACAGAAGTTCCAGCGCATTTTCTGCAAACTGGCTCTTCTCGGCACGCAGAGAGGCCACGATCCCCGCAAAGCTTTTCTTGCCGAAATGGGCGTCAATCATCGGCTGCATCGCCGAGAGGTTGCCGGGGATCGCAGGGATGGCGGCCTCGTCGATGTGGCTGGGATCGCCCGTGCGGGTCAGGTCGTCTTTCAACGCCGGCCATTCCGCCTGACGGATCACGTAATCGGCAAAGCCTGCATGGATCGCATCGCCGGGTGCCAGTCGCGCGCCGGTCATGCCGATATATTCCCCCAGATGGCCCGGGGCTTTGGCCAGTATCAGCGATCCGCCTACGTCCGGCACCAGCCCGATGCCGCATTCCGGCATCGCCATGCGGGAAGAGCGCGCCATGATCCGGTGTGATCCATGACAGCCTACGCCAACGCCGCCGCCCATGGTAAAGCCCTGCATGAAGCTGATGATCGGTTTTGGAAACTCAAACAGCCGCGCATTCATCCGGTATTCGTCGCGCCAGAAGTTCTGCGCGCGGGTCGGATCGCCCGATTTCCCGATCTCATAAATCTCACGAATGTCGCCACCGGCACAGAACGCGCGATCCCCCTCGGCGTCGATGATGATCAGTTTGACGTCATCATCAGCTGCCCAGTCAATCAGGGTAGCGTCAATCGCCAGGCACATGTCATAGGTCAGCGCATTCAACGCGTCAGGGCGGGCCAGAGTGATCCGACCCGCCTTGCCATCTTTGCGTATCAGAATATCCGTCATCAGCCCCGATCACGCTCTGCCAAAAGTTGTCGGGCCACGATCAGGCGCATGATTTCATTGGTGCCTTCAAGGATCTGGTGAACCCGCAGGTCGCGCACCAGTTTCTCGATCCCATAATCGGAAAGATAACCATAACCGCCATGCAGCTGCAGACAGCCATTGGCCACGTCAAACGCCACATCCGTCACCATCAGCTTGGCCATGGCGCAGAATTTCGACGCATCATGCGCCCCATTGTCAAGCTTCCACGCCGCCTGACGCAGGAAGGTTCGGGCCGCTTGCAGGCGGGTCTCATATTCCGCCAGACGGAATTGCAACGCCTGGAACTGGTCGATGGTTTTGCCGAACGCCTTACGCTCACCCATGTATTGAAGCGTCAGGTTGAGAGCACGCTGCGCGCCACCCAATGCACCTGCCGAAATGTTCAGCCGTCCACCGTCCAGACCGGCCATGGCGTAGGTAAAGCCTTTGCCTTCCTCGCCCAGAAGGTTTTCATGCGGGACAGTACAGTCATCAAACTGCACCTGAGAGGTCGGCTGCGCCTTCCAGCCCATCTTGCGCTCATTGGCGCCAAAGCTCAGACCCGGCGTGCCGTTTTCCACAACAACGGTCGAGATGCCCTTGGGGCCGTCTTCGCCGGTCCGGCACATGGTCACATAAACGTCGGAATAATTGCCGCCCGAGATGAAGGCCTTGTTGCCGTTCATCACATAGCCTTCGTTGGTCTTGTCCGCACGGGTCTTCAGCGCCGCCGCATCCGATCCCGATCCCGGTTCGGTCAGGCAGTAGGAAAACACCTTGTCCATGGTGCACAGATCCGGCAACCATTTCTGCTTGTCTTCTTCGGTGCCGAATTTGTCGATCATGCCCCCGCACATATTGTGGATCGACAGGAAGGATCCAACGGCAGGGCAGGACATGGCCAGTGCTTCAAATACCAGCGTCGCATCCAGGCGCGACAGGCCAGATCCGCCATATTCTTCCGACACATAAAGACCACCAAAGCCCAGTTCTGCCAGACCTTTCCATAGCTCCATCGGAATGCTGCCCTCAGCTTCCCATTCTTCGGCATAAGGCGCGATGTTTTCCTCGCCAAAGCCTTTCGCCATGTCGAAAATAAGAGTCTGTTCCTCGCTCAACGCAAAATCCATGCCGGTCTCCTCCCGTTCGCAAAATCCGTGTTGCGATCCTAGCTAATGCGCAATCCTTACAGGAGTTTTTCAAGCTGGGCCAAGGCAAAGCAAAAACCACGCAGCGTCTCGTCGACCTACGCACCAACCGCCCACATTTTCTGGTCAAAAATATCCTCGCCGAAGGCAAAAAAACCACCAAGCGAAGCGAGGCCACGCCCAAGCCTGACGACCGTAAGGTCATGAAGGCGCGGGAGTGCTCGGCTCACAGGTCAGCGTGATATTCGTCAATCAAGTGACGTACCACGTCTTTCAAGGCCTCATTCACCGGTTTTTCCGCTTCGACAGAATCCAGGAAAACTGCGCGTTGGCGATCTGCTGCTACCCCGCGGGTTAGGATTTCACGTGCGGCTTCAAGCTCTTGCGTTGAGCCAAGTGCCTCGGCATCTTCCTCCACCAGCTCAATCATGTCCTCAAGCAGTTGATCAAAGGGGGTGACCTCGCCACATCCGAAATCGATCAGCCCGCCGGAAATCCCATATCTCTGCGCCCGCCAACGGTTTTCGGCGAGCAGGAAATTGTCATAGAGACGCCAGCGCTGGTTTTTCTGCTTCAACCGCCACAACATCCGCGTCAGGGCCTGAATAAGGGCGGCCAGACAAAGCGTGTCTTCCAGCCTCGGCTGCACGTCGCAAATACGTGCTTCGATGGTGGGAAATCGCGATGATGGGCGCAGATCCCACCAGATCTTCGAGCTGTCTTCAATCACGCCAATATCCACAAGCGCGGCTACGGATCGTTCAAATTCTGACCAGCTTGACAGCTGCGGCGGCAGGCCGGTGCGGGGCAGGTTGTCAAACACTGTCAGACGATAGCTGGCCAGTCCGGTGTCCTCGCCCTGCCAGAAGGGTGAACTGGCCGACAGGGCCAGAAGATGCGGCAGGAAGTAACTCAGCTGGTTCATGATATCGATGCGGGTGTCCGGGTCGGGCAGGCCCACATGCACATGCATTCCGCAAATCAGCATTCGACGGACCACGCCCGCCAGATCGCGCCGAAGGTCGTTATAACGATCCTTGTCTACGTGATGCTGGTCTTGCCAGCGTGCAAACGGGTGGCAGGAGGCGGCAATCGGGGCAAGATCATACCGGGCCGCGTGCTTTGACACTCCAGCTCGTAACCGCTTCAGGTCCTCACGTGCCTCACCCACATTTGCGCAGACTTTGGTGCCGATCTCGATCTGGCATTGCAGATATTCCGGGCTGACCTGATCTTCCAACTCGGCCAGACAGTCTTCCATCATCTGTGCGGGGGCCTCAACCAGTTCAAAACTCGACTGGTCGACCAGAAGGTATTCTTCCTCGATCCCAATGGTGAAATCCGGTTCCTCGCGTGCCATTTACTTCCCCGATCTATGCTGCGCTGCGGATTGCGCTGGTTAGGTAAGCCTTGCAGGAAACCGGGGTGGGGGCAAGATGTTGTCCAGGCTCGATAAAAGTAAGGCAGAAATCGCTTTCTATTTTTTGCAGTGGCTGGTCGTGACGCCGCGCAAGGCAATATTGATCGGGAAGGGGATGGGGTCAGGCATTGGCCAGATTGCGCGCGCAGCCGAAGCCGTCATCACTCTCTGCCCGGGTCAGCGCATCTTGTAACTGGTCAATAGTCGTTTCTTCCCGCGCGAGATATAAGATCGCCTCAATTGGATCTCGCGTCACCAGCATCTCAGTCGGCAACCTGCCTTGTGCGAGTTGTTCGACCATCCGACAGGTGCCGAATGCGAGGTCTCCCGGGGCCAGAAATGCAATACGATGCGGCGCGACGTGAGTCTGATAAAGACTTTCCATTGTGCTGATCAGTGACGAAATTTTGGTGTAGTTGCTGTCGAGCTCTTTCACTTCAGACAAGTCAATCAGCGCGTCGAACCGACCAGTGGGGATCAACTCGGGGGCAAGGTCCGGCAAAAAACTGTGAAGTTGAGAGAGGCTGACATTTTCCCCGAGCCGCTTGAACACCAGCGCACTCGCGGCAAAAAACTCGCTTTCGGTCATCAAGAAATCCCATCAATACTACCCTGCGTTGCGTCACGTTAGTATTTTTATGTTGGATGTGTCGACTAAAAATCTGAATTACAATGATAATAAATTCCGAGATGCTGAAAGGAAAAATGAGTGGGGTGTCGACTTTCCGCATTAACACACCAATAGGTTGTTTGGTCGATTGGTCTCGGTGCAATTTTGTCCTCGCTATACCCTGAGAAACAAAAAACGCCCCGAAGCAAAGCTTCGGAGCGTCTGATGTGCGGTTGCCTTTCCGTGTCACGTTAAGGCAGGGGCAGGATCAATTGTGATCAATCCATGGCCTTGAAGTTGAACTCGCCGCCTTCCTTGATGCCCGAGGGCCAGCGCGAGGTCACGGTCTTGGTGCGGGTGTAGAATTTGAACGCATCCGGACCGTGCTGGTTCAGGTCACCAAAGCCCGATTTCTTCCAGCCACCAAAGGTGTGATAGGCCAGCGGCACCGGGATCGGAACGTTGATGCCGACCATGCCGATGTTGATGCGGCTGGCAAAGTCGCGCGCAGTGTCACCATCGCGAGTAAAGATCGCGGTGCCGTTTCCGTATTCGTGATCCATCGCATAGCCGATGGCCTCTTCATACGACTGGGCACGCACCATCGACAGAACCGGACCAAAGATCTCGGTCTTGTAGATGTCCATGTCCTTGGTCACGCGGTCAAAGAGATGCGGGCCAACAAAGAAACCGTCCTCATAGCCTTGCAGGTTGAAGTCACGGTTGTCGACCACCAGATCGGCACCCTGGTCCACACCGGTCTGGATCAGACGCAGGATGTTTTCCTTGGCGGCACCGGTCACAACAGGGCCGTAATCCACATCGTCGCCAGCAGTGTAGGGGGCCACTTTCAGCTTTTCGATGCGCGGCACCAGCGCGTCACGCAGTTTGTCAGCGGTTTCTTCGCCCACGGGAACGGCAACCGAGATTGCCATGCAGCGTTCGCCAGCGGCACCGAACCCGGCACCAACCAGCGCGTCAGCGGCCTGTTCCATATCGGCGTCCGGCATCACGATCATGTGGTTCTTGGCGCCACCAAAACACTGTGCACGTTTGCCGTTGGCAGTGGCGCGCGAGTAGATGTAATGGGCAATCGGGGTCGAGCCGACAAAGGCCACGGCCTGAACGGTTTCATTGTCGAGGATTGCGTCCACGGCGTCTTTGTCGCCGTTCACAACCTGCAACACACCGTCGGGCAGGCCAGCTTCTTTGCAGAGTTCGGCCAGCATCAAGGGAACCGAGGGGTCACGCTCGGACGGTTTCAGGATCATCGCGTTGCCGGCAGCAAGCGCCGGGCCCATGCCCCAGAGCGGGATCATGGCAGGGAAGTTGAACGGTGTGATCGAGGCCACAACACCCAGCGGCTGCTTCATCGAATACATGTCGATGCCGGGACCTGCTGAATCAGTGAACTCGCCCTTCAACATCTGGGCCGCACCGATGCAATATTCGATCACTTCCAGACCGCGCTGCACGTCGCCTTTGGCGTCGGGGATGGTCTTGCCGTGTTCAGCCGACAGGGCTTCGGCCAGCTTGTCCATGTCGCGGTTGATCAGTCCAACCAGCGCCATCATCACACGACCGCGTTTTTGCGGGTTGGTGTTGCCCCAGACTTTCTGCGCTTCAGCGGCTTTGGCCACAGCGTCATCCAGTTCGGCTTTGGTGGCCAAGTCGACCTGAGCCTGCACTTCGCCGGTGGCGGGGTTGTAAACGTCAGCGGCGCGGCCCGAGGTGCCGTCTACCAGTTGACCATTGATCCAGTGACCAAGTTTTTTCATGGTGGTTCTCCCAAAATTCTGCGGGCAGATTAGGCTTGCATTTATGCGGTGGAAAGAGGCTTTTTCCCAAAAGGGTTTTGCAAAAATGCAAAATGGGTGGTAGGAGGCATGGTAAGTGGCGTGGTAAGTGAGAAGGGCGCTTCAGCTCACGCCTCAGCGCGCTTCTGGTGGCCTCACTGCGTTCGGGCATCTTTATGATTGCGCCGCTGCGCGTCGCGGATGGGGCGCTGCCCCTCGGGCTTTGCCCTCACCCCGAGGTATTTCCGGCAAGAAAAAGAATGTAGCGGGAGCAGGTTATGGACTGGGATGATCTGAAAGTGTTTCTGGCGGTGGCGCGGGTTGAGAGCCTGTCACGTGCAGGGAAGGTGTTGAAACGGGACGCGGCAACGGTTGGGCGGCGCATCGCAAAGCTTGAGGCGGATCTGGGTCAGGTTCTCTTTACCAAGTCGCCGCAGGGCTATGCGCTGACTGAAGCGGGGTCGCGGCTTTTGACACATGCGGAGCGGGCAGAGCAGGCGGTGTTGTCGGGCGCAGATGAGGTGAAAGGGCAATCCGGGCAGCTGTCGGGGCAGGTGCGGATAGGGGCAACCGATGGCTGTGCCAGCTATATCCTGCCGCAGGTTTGTGCTCAGATCCAGCGCCAGCATCCGGAACTGGAATTGCAGATTGTGGCATTGCCACGGGTGATCAACCTATCGAAACGCGAGGCAGACATGGCGATCACGGTCAGCCCACCGCAGGCCGGTCGGGTGACGGTGCAGCGGGTGACGGATTATCACCTGCACATGGCGGCGAGCGAGGAATATTTGCGGGATGCGCCGCCGCTTGAACGTCTTGAGGATCTGAAAGGTCATCCGATTGTTGGCTATATTCAGGACATGATCTTTTACCCGGAGCTCGACTTTCTGACCAAACTAGGCATTGATCGCGTGCAACTGGCGTCAAATCTGGTGGCAGTCCAATTGGGGATGGTGCGTCAGGGCGGCGGCGTTGGAATTACCCATGATTTCATTTTGCCCTTTGCGCCCGAGCTTCGCCGGGTGCTTGTGGATCAGCTGTCGATCACCCGGTCTTTCTATCTGATACGCCATGAAGGGGATGCTCGGGTAGAACGCTTTGCGCGGGTGGCGCAGGAATTGGCGCAGGGAATTCGCAACGAAGTGGCGCGTCTTGAGGCACAGATTGGGCAGAGCGGATGGCCGGGGCGGTTTTCCGCGTAAGTTCCCGACAAAGTTGCGGAATGTGCTTGACATATTGTTGCGCGAGGGGTGACTCTGGAGACATAAAATTTATTCCGCTCAAGTCGCCAGGAGGGACCTCATGCTCGTCAGCCAAATTCTCAAAGACAAACCAATCCACGGTGTGGCCACTGTGAAACCGGGGGCCACAGTCAATGAGGCCGTGCAGGTTCTGTCGGAGAAAAAGATCGGCGCGGTTATTGTGTCGGAAGATGGCGTGCACCCGGCGGGGATCGTGTCAGAACGCGATATCGTGAGTGCTCTGGGCGCGTCCGGCACCGGTTGTCTGACGGAGAGTGTCGATACGATCATGACGTCGAAGCTGATCAGCTGTGCACCAGATGATCGCGCCATACAAGTGCTGCAAACCATGACCGAAAAGCGTTTTCGTCACATGCCCGTGATGCAAGGGGACGAGATGGTCGGTCTGGTCTCAATTGGCGATGTGGTCAAGGCGCGGCTGGATGAGCTTTCGAGCCAGGCTGAGGCGCTGACCAATATGATCATGGGCTACTGACACCCTCTGTCATTCTCATTTGTGCCGTTACGTAGAACTACGTAGCGGCACCAAAAGCCTTGATAATTCACGCGCAATATTGTTGCGTGCGTCCCGCGACAAGGAGGCTCTGATATGCGCGTTGGTCTTTATCCCGGAACATTTGACCCAATCACCCTTGGGCATACGGATATCATCCGCCGTGCCTGTGCGTTGGTGGATCGGCTGGTGATTGGTGTGGCGATCAACACCGGCAAAGGGCCGATGTTCACGCTGGAGGAACGTGTGGCGATGGTGGAAGAAGAATGCGCCAAGCTTTCCGCCGAAACCGGAACCGAGATTGTCGCCCATCCGTTTGAAAACCTGCTGATTGACTGCGCCCATGATGTCGGCGCCCAGATCATCGTACGCGGCCTGCGGGCTGTGACTGATTTTGAGTATGAATATCAGATGGTTGGCATGAACCGCGCGATGGATTCATCGGTGGAAACCGTGTTCCTGATGGCCGAGGCAAAATATCAGGCGATCGCTTCGAAACTGGTGAAAGAGATTGCCAAGCTGGATGGCGACGTGTCGAAATTTGTGACGCCTGAGGTGAAAGAGAAGCTGCTTAAGAAGATTGGGTGAAGGGGAAAATCGATAGCCCCATGATTCTGTTTTATTCCGCAAATTCACCCTATGCCCGTATTGCCCGGATCACGCTGCGCGAGGCCGGATTGACCGGAAATGTACAAGAAAGGCTGGCCGAGAGCCGAAGCCCAAATAACCCAGTTTTAGACCACAGCCCCGTGGGGCGTGTGCCTACATTGGTCACGGATACTCTGGTGATCACGGAAACCAACCGTGTCTATGATTTTCTGAAGAGTAAATCCGTTTCGGCAGAGCTTTCTGCATTGGCTGAACCCACATTGAAAGTAATTGAACAAGAAGGGCAGATCCTTGGCTTCATTGATGGAATAACCTGTTGGGTGCGTGAAAACCGACGGGATGTGGTGGGCCGGTCAGTGTTTTTGATATCTGTTGAAACGGATCGTTCAGCCCGGTGCCTTTCATACTTGGAACGTGCAGCGCAAGCGGGAGGCCTGCCTGAGTTCTTAACATTCCGGGGTATGGCCTTGGCGGTTGGGCTCGACTTGATGGATTTCAATAAGTTGGTGCCAGAATGGAAAAGCGCTTATCCGCATCTCTCAGATTGGCTGATGCAGGTAAAAGCGCGTGAAACCATGATCGAAACAGCACCTATCTAGTAAGGCGGGAAGGCATACATCCAAAAAGAAAAAGCCGAGGCGCACCCCGGCTTTTTGATAAATATATTAGTGTCTTACAGGTATTTCCCCATCTCAACCGCCGTATCCAGCATGCGGTTCGAGAAGCCCCATTCATTGTCGTACCAGCTCAGCACGCGGACCATGTTGCCGTCCAGAACCTTGGTCTGATCGGTTGCAAAGGTCGAGCTGTGCGGGTCGTGGTTGAAATCGGTTGAGACCAGCGGCTTGTCCGTCACACCAAGAATACCCTTGAGCGGACCATTTGCGGCGTCGCGGATCACGGCGTTGATCTCATCGACATCCGTGGTGCGGGCCGCCTCAAAGGTCAGGTCTACACATGAGACATTCGGTGTCGGCACGCGGATCGCCACCCCGTCAAGCTTGCCAGCAAGCTCTGGCAGCACCAGCCCCACAGCGCGGGCAGCGCCAGTGGTGGTGGGGATCATGCTCATCGCAGCAGCGCGGGCGCGATAGGGGTCTTTGTGCATCCGGTCGAGCGTTGGCTGGTCCCCGGTATAGGAGTGGATTGTGGTCATGAACCCCTTATTGATGCCAATCGCATCCTGCAGAACCTTGGCAACCGGTGACAGGCAGTTGGTGGTGCAGGAGGCATTCGAGACATGCAGATCCTCGGCGGTCAGCGTGTCGTGGTTCACCCCGTAGACGATGGTTTTATCCGCTCCTGATGACGGGGCAGATACCAACACGCGGCTGGCCCCGTTTTCAAGATGGACCTTGGCCTTGTCCCCGGTGAAGATCCCCGTACATTCCAGCACGATGTCCACGTCGCCCCAAGGCAGGTCAGCGGGGTTGAATTCGGAGGTTACGGCAATTTTGCCCTTTCCTGCGTCAATCCAGTCGTCACCGTAGGTGACGTCACTCGGCAACCGTCCATGCACGCTGTCAAATTCCAGCAGGTGGGCGTTCATTTCTACCGGACCCAGATCGTTGATCGCCACAACCTCGATGTCATCGCGCCCTTGTTCGATTGCGGCACGCAGCACCAACCGACCGATGCGCCCAAATCCGTTGATGGCCACTTTCACTGTCATTTCGAATTTCCTTCCGGCGAATGCGGGTGAATGTTGGCGCTAACATGAACATTTTCGCACAAAGGTCAAGGGAAACCGAAAGTCAATCGAAAGCAGGTGATGAATTGGAGTGACCGCGGATCAGCGCCAGAAAGCGATCCACTCGGAAAACTCGGCGAATTTTTTGGCAAGGAAAAGCAACTCTGCACCGTCAAACACAAGATAGTCGAACCCGATCAAGGCCACGATCACAATGCCGAGATATAGGGCGATCTTGTCGGTCACGGGCTGCTCCTTATTGTTTTACGCCAGTGTTGCAGGATGGGAGAGTAAGAACAAGAGGAACCCTTTGATATGACTGGAGATGTGTCCACGCCAAATGGCCCTGCGGCTGTTTGGTTCACAAAGGAGAGGTGTGATATCATTCAGATGCCCGGAAAGGGGAGGGGGATGATGAAATTTCATACCGATGATTTCAAGTTGGACAGCGGGCAGATTATTGAAAATCTGGAAATTTCCTATGAATGCTATGGCCAGCTGAATCACAACAAAGACAATGTGATCCTTGTGGCACACGGTATCACAAGCAGCCACCATGCGGTGGGGGCACCTACACCTGACCGCCGTCGAGGTTGGTACAATGAGATCATTGGCTCCAAAAAGCTATTGGATACAGACAGATACTGCATCATCTCGTCGAATTGCCTCGGGTCCAGCTATGGTTCAACCGGACCAGCTTCGAGAAATCCGTCAACGGGCGAACCTTATGGGAGAGATTTTCCCGAGATAACCTATCGCGATGTGGTTCGCGCTCAGTACCTGCTGTTGCAAGCAATTGGAGTTCACCATCTGGTGGCGATTGTTGCCAGTTCGGTTGGTGGGTTTCAAGCCTTCCAATGGGCGGTGACCTATCCAGACTTCATGTCGGCAATAATTGCGTTGGATACGGCACCAAAAGACACGTTTGATACGGCGTCCTCGCTAAACGGACTGTTGGAGAGGTTTTCTAGCGACCCCAACTGGAATGACGGGGATTATTATTCAAAAGGAAGCATGGCCGAAAGCCTGACCCGCCTGCGGGTTGAGACATTGAGAAGTTTCGGTTTTGAGGACAAGCTGGCCGAAGATCTTGATGCTGCGGAGCGCGAGAGAATTTTGTGGGAAACAGCTCGTGAGTGGGCGATGGAGTTTGATGCCCATAGCCTGCTCACCCTGATGAGGGCGTGGTCGACCTTCAACGTAGAGGGCGAGTTCAACAGGATTGCCGCTCCCATGCTCTATGTTCTCTGCGATACGGATGAATGGTTTCCCGCGCGAATTGGAAGGGACGTCCTGGAAAAACTTCATTCGGCGGGAGTGAAAGCAGATTATTGCGAAGTGAACAGTCCGCTTGGTCACTACGCAACAACAGAAGAACCCGAGAAATGGGTTCCGACCGCAAGGGAATTCCTGAACCGAGTGGTTGTCTCAAAAGGCAGCTAAGCGGGTGCTTTGTTCAGATCTCAATGAAAAAACCCCGACGATTGTGCCATCGGGGTTTTCTTTGTCTGCTTCGTCAATGAGGATCGGTTCAGATCGAGCCCATTTTCACGGCGAGATCCGCCATGCGGGTCGAGAAGCCCCATTCATTGTCGTACCAGCCCAGGATGCGCACCAGACGGGTGCCAGTCACTTTGGTCTGGTCGGCTGCAAAGATCGCGCTGTCTTCGGTGTGGTTGAAATCGGTCGAGACCAGTTTCTCTTCCGTATAACCCAGCACACCTTTCATGGCGCCCTCAGCGGCCTCTTTCATCACCGCGTTCACCTGATCCACGGTCACGTCTTGTTCGGCCACAAAGGTCAGATCCACAGCAGACACATTCGGGGTCGGCACGCGTACGGCCGAACCATCCAGCTTGCCTTTCAGCGCGGGCAGCACTTCACCCAGCGCTTTGGCAGCACCGGTCGAGGTCGGGATCATCGACATGGCGGCGGCGCGGGCGCGGTACAGGTCACTGTGGCGACGGTCCAGTGTCGGCTGGTCGCCGGTATAGGCGTGAATGGTGGTCATGATACCGCTGTCGATGCCAAAGGCGTCGTGCAGCACCTTGGCCATCGGCGCGAGGCAGTTGGTGGTGCAGGAGCCGTTCGAGATCATCACGTCACCTGCTTCCAGCTGATCGTCATTCACACCGTAAACGATGGTTTTCTGCACGTTCTTGGCCGGAGCCGAGATCAGGACTTTCTTTGCGCCCTGTTCAATGTGCTTGTTGGCTTTCTCACCGTCGTTGAAGTTGCCGGTGCATTCCAGAACAACGTCAACACCGGACCAGTCCAACTCGTCCATGTTGTAGGTCGACATCATCTGCATTGGGCCCTGGCCCACATCCATGGTGCCTTCCCCCAGAACCACGTCGTTCGGGAAACGGCCATGCACGCTGTCATATTTGATCAGGTGGGCGGCGGTTTCCAGCGGCCCGGTGGCGTTCACCTTCACAACCTGAATGTCCTGGCGCCCCGATGCAGCGATCTGGGCGAGGGTGCAACGGCCGATGCGGCCAAATCCGTTGATACCGACTTTAACGGTCATGAGTTACCTCTTGGTCTGACATGTTGGTCTATCTGTCCGCTCCCCGCGGCCAGACGATCATTTGCGCCGGGTATAGACGGGCAGAGGAAAAGGGCCAATGCGGAATTCGGCTTTGATGCCAGCTTGTTAGCGAAAACATGAGACGTTAGCGCAAACCTTTGCGCTCTGCTTGAAAAACACCCGTAACTGGTGCCGCAAACATTCAATGCCGCAGGGGCATTGCCGCACTTGCCCCCCGCCGCACATCCCCATAGGATTCGCCACAAAGACGCGCAAAAATATTGGGACAGGTTGAATGAGTGGTTTGATTGCATTGCTGGATGATGTGGCCGGGATCGCAAAGGTCGCCGCCGCGTCGGTGGATGATATCGCCAGTCAGGCGGCCAAGGCCGGGGTCAAGGCGGCAGGGGCAGTGATTGACGATGCCGCCGTCACGCCGAAATATGTGCAGGGCTTTGCCCCGGCGCGCGAGTTGCCGATCATTGGCCGCATCGCCTGGGGTTCAATCAAGAACAAGCTGCTGATCCTGCTGCCCGCCGCGCTGCTGCTCTCAACCTTTGCCCCTTGGCTGGTCGCGCCACTCTTGATGCTGGGCGGGGCCTATCTCTGTTTCGAAGGGGCCGAGAAGGTCTGGCATGTGCTCTTTCCGCACGAACACACCTGGGACCATGCCGAACATGACGAAGGCGACCCGACGCATCTGGAAGAAAGCAAAATCGCCGGCGCGATCAAAACCGATTTCATCCTGTCAGCGGAAATCATGACCATCATCCTCGCCGCCCTTCCCGACGGGTCGATCTATGCCAAGGCTGGAGGTCTCGCCATCGCCGGGATCGGTATCACCATTGCGGTCTATGGATCGGTTGCGCTGATTGTGAAAATGGATGATGTGGGGCTGTTTCTTGCGCGCAAGGGCCGTCTTGGCCTCACCCGCCGCTTTGGTCTTGGCCTTGTGAAATTCATGCCCATCTTCATGAAGCTGCTTACCATCATCGGCACCGCTGCGATGATCTGGGTCGGTGGATCAATCGTGATCCACGGCGCGCATGAGCTGGGCCTGCATGAACCTTACAACACCATCCACCACATCGCCGAAGCCGCCGCCCATGCGGTGCCACAGGCAGAAGGCTTCGTGAAATGGGCGGTGACAGCCGCACTGGATGGGGTGGTTGGCCTTATTCTCGGCGTCCTCATCATCCCGCTGGCCACTTGGGTCATTGCGCCCATCTGGCAGACTGTGTTCAAAGGCCGCGCCTGATCGCAATCACGTGGTCTCTTTTTCTTCTGACCGAAAATATCCCGGGGTGAGCGGCAAAGCCGCGAGGGGCAGCGCCCCTTAGCCCCTGATCGCATGGCGTTTCTTTTGCAAGAGGAACACCCCGCTCGCCACAATCACCGCGCTGCCCAGAAGCGTCATTCCATCCGGGCGTTCTCCAAACACAACAACGCCCAAAATAAGTGCAAACAGCAGGCGCGAATAGCGAAACGGTGTGACCACCGAGACCTCACCCGTGCGCATGGCGCGGGTCAGGGCACCGTAGGCCAGCACTCCAATCACTGTTGCCATCGCCACATAGCCAAGGCTTGCGGGCGTGGGAATGACCACTCCGCCAAATCCGACCAACACCAATCCAGCCACAGTCAAAACGGCAAACCCCGCCACGCCCAGTTGCGCGGACGACATCGACACCGGGCTGGCTCGCGTTGCCAGATCCCTCCCAGCGAACCCCAGCATGCCAAGCACGGCAAAGATTGAAAGCGGGTCAAAGCTATCCAAGCCGGGGCGCAGGATCATGAGGACGCCGATGAAGCCCGTGAAGATTGCCATCCACCGTCGCCATCCAACGCGTTCGCCAAACACCACAACGGCCCCCAGCGCCACCACAAGCGGCGTTGCCTGCAATATGGCAGAGGCGCTGGACAGAGGCGTCAGGGCAATCGCCAATGCATAAAACAGGCGCCCGGCGATTTCGGACAGGGATCGCCAGACCAACACAGGCGATGTCAGAGAAGGGTGAAAAATCCGTTCGCCCTGCGCCCGCGCCATTGCCGCAAAAACAACCCATCCCGCGACACCGAACATCGCCACCGCCTGTCCGATCGGGATATCGCGGGCGGCGGCTTTCAGGGCCATATCCTCCAGCGCAAAGGCGGCCATGGCAAAGACCATGAACAGCGCGCCGCGAAGATTGTCAGAATAGGTGCTCCACATGGGGGCCTCGTTGAACACAAACAGCGATCAGACTGGCCGAGATTTGCTGGCAGGGGAAGGGGAAATGCGCCGTGTCTGGGGATCTAAAAAGTTTAAACTTTTGGTTTTCAGACCTATTAAACTTTAAACTTTGATGCGGGCGACCTTTAAAGACTTTAAAGAAAGCGCCCCCGCCAATCTCTTGGCAGGGGCGTGAATATTTTCCGCTATGTGGGCGAAATCAGCCCAAAAGCGCCTTGGCTTTTTCCACCACGTTTTCGGTGGTGATGCCGAACTTTTCATAGAGCACATTTGCCGGGGCCGAGGCACCAAAGCCTTCCATGCCGACAAAGGCTTGCTTGGCTTCACGGCCACGCTCACCCAGAAGCCAGCGATCCCAGCCACCGTCACGGACGGCCGCTTCGATGCCAACGCGTACAGGACCTGCGGGCAGGACCTTGCGGCGATAGGCTTCGTCCTGCTCGGCAAATAGCTCCATGCAGGGCATGGACACAACGCGGGTCCCGATGCCTTGGGCTTCCAGCGCGGCGCGGGCTTCCATCGCCAGCGACACTTCGGAACCGGTGGCGATCAAGATCACCTGACGCTTGCCTGCTTCGGCATCTGCCAGTACGTAAGCCCCTTGTGCAGCGAGGTTTTTCTGCTTGTACTCGGTGCGCAGGGTCGGCAGGTTCTGACGGGTCAGCACCATGGTCGACGGGGTCGATTTCTCGGTCAGCGCAATCTCCCACGCCTCTGCCGTTTCGGCGGTGTCTGCCGGGCGGAAGGTGTAGCTGTTGGGGGTGGCGCGACAGATCGACAGGTGCTCGACCGGCTGGTGGGTCGGGCCATCTTCGCCAACACCAATTGAATCGTGGGTCATCACAAAGACGGTCGGGATACCCATGAGGGACGCCAGACGCATCGCCGGACGCGCATAATCGGTGAAGCAGAAGAACGTGCCGCCATAGGGGCGCACGCCACCATGCAGCGCCATCCCGTTCATCGCAGCGGCCATACCGTGCTCACGGATGCCCCAATAGACATAACGGCCCTTGCGGTTGTCGGTGTCAAACACGCCCAGATCACCGGTTTTGGTGTTGTTCGAACCAGTCAAATCGGCTGAACCACCAACGGTTTCAGGCATCACCGGGTTGATCACGGCCAGCGCCATTTCCGAGGATTTGCGGGTTGCGACTTTGGGCTGTTCTTCGGCAACCTGCTTTTTCAACTGGCGCACAACAGAGGACAATTTTTTAGGCGCTTCAAGGGCATAGGCGCGAACAAACTCGCCCTGTTTGCGCTCGGAGATCGAGGCAAAACGGGCGTCCCACTCTGCACGATCAGCAGCACCTCGGGTGCCGATGGCTTCCCAGGCGGCTTTCACGTCAGCGGGGATTTCGAACGCACCTTGCGGGCAGCCGTAAACCTCTTTTGCGGCAGCAAGCTGCTCGGCATCAGTCAGGGCGCCGTGGCCTTTCGAAGTATCCTGTGCCGCGTGACCCAGAGCGATATGGGTTTTGCAGGCGATCATCGACGGCTTTTTGGTGGTCTTCGCTTTTGCAATCGCGGCGTCAATCTGCTCGGGATCGTGACCATCGATTTCGATCACATGCCAGCCCGAGGCCTTGAAACGCTGCACTTGGTTGGTGCGGTCCGACAGGGACACCTTGCCATCGATGGTGATGTCGTTGTTGTCCCAGAAGACAATCAGCTTGCCCAACTCATGACGACCAGCCAAACCAATTGCTTCCTGGCTCACGCCTTCCATCAGGCAGCCATCGCCAGCAATCACATAGGTGTAGTGATCAACGATCTTCTTGCCGAAACGGGCGCGTTGGATCTCTTCGGCCATGGCAAAACCCACGCCGTTCGAGATGCCCTGACCCAGTGGGCCGGTGGTGGTTTCCACACCCGAAACGTGACCGAACTCCGGGTGGCCAGCAGTGATCGCGCCCCACTGACGGAAGTTCTTGATCTGCTCCATGGTCACGTCTTCGTAACCGGTCAGGTGCAACAGCGAATAGATCAGCATCGAGCCGTGGCCCGCCGACAGGATGAACCGGTCACGGTCAGCCCAACGCGGAGCTTTCGGGTCGAATTTCAGGTGTTTTTCGAACAGAACAGTGGCGACATCCGCCATGCCCATCGGCATGCCGGAGTGACCGGAGTTCGCTGCGGCAACAGCATCCAGCGTGAGCGAGCGGATGGCTGCGGCCTTGTTCCAGTGGTCGGCGTGGTTCTTGCGCAGGGTTTCGATGTCCAAGGCCCAGATCCTTTGAATAAGTGAAGTCGCGACGGGTTTAACAGCCATTTTGTGCGGGTCAAGCAAAGGAAAGGAAATGCCTCTCGGGAATTAAAGGCGGCAGTGGCAGGGCAACAGAAATGCTCAAAACTCCCTAATACATTGTGCTGGGCGGCATTTTTCCCGCAAGCTAGAGCGATAAAAGGGAAAAATCAGGGCGATTGATTGCCCGAACAGACATTTTACAATTCAACCGCTTCGGGTAAAACGGATTTACACCTTAGTATGGTGAGTATTCTGGGGTCGGATCGATTCGCGCTCATGTAAATGGCGGGTCGGGCGACAGGACCGGACAACGTGATTTGAACAGGGCAGAGCATGAGCGATATTTCCGAACTCGAAACCCGCATCACCACTGCGCTTGAACGTATCAGCGCAGGCGTTGATGCGCTTGCACCGACAAAGGCTGAACAAAGCGGTGAAGTGGCACAATTGACCGCTGCGCTGGAGGATGAGCGGACCGCAAATGCGCAGCTCGAAGAGCGGGTGAAAGCGATCAAAGAGAAGCAGGACAGTACGGTGCAAACCCTGTCTGAAGAGGTTGAACGTCTGACCAAGCTGTTGGCAGATGAAGAACGCGCTTTGGCCAAGCTTCGACAGGTGAATGCAAATCTGAGGACAAATAACGATGCCCTGCGAGAGGCTGTCAGCCAGGGTGCTGCCGAACCACATCTTATCAACAAGTCGATGATGGCAGAACTTGAAGGGCTACGCGCCACGCAAAGCGCTGACCGCAATGAGTTGGATGCAGTTTTGGGCGAGTTGAACAGCCTGATTGCCCAGGCTCAGTCGAATACAGTTCAGTCCAAGGAGAATGTGGATGCCTGATGTTGTGATCAAGATTGGGGGGCGGGATTTTGATGTGGCGTGCCAGGAAGGTGAGGAGCATTTCTTGAAATCCGCGGCCGCCATGCTGGATGCCGAAGCGTCGGTGCTGGTGAGCCAGCTGAGCAACCTCACGGAAAGTCGGATGCTCTTGATGTCGGGTCTGATGCTGGCGGACAAGACCGCAGGGATGGATGACAAGCTGAAGGCTGCCGAAAAGAAACTGGCGGATCTGCAAGCCGAAATCGACGCGTTGAAAAATGCCGAGCCGCAAAAAATTGAGGTGCCTGTGGTGCCATCAAGCGTGACCGATACGCTGGCTGAAATTGCGGCGCGGGCTGAGGCTATGGCCACTGCGGTCGAGGAAAAAGCCGCCGCTGAGTGACCTCGGCAAGCCTTTGACAGAAAAGAAAAAGGGCGCTCATGACGAGCGCCCTTTTCTGTATACGGGATGATCTGATCAGGCGTTGGCTTCGCGGATCTTATCTGCTGCTTCCTTGGAGTAGCCCACGCCATTGTCATCAAACAGCGTGTCCAGCTCGCCGGACAGGGTCATTTCGGTGATGATGTCACAGCCGCCCACGAACTCGCCTTTGACGTAAAGCTGCGGGATGGTGGGCCAGTCGGAATATTCCTTGATGCCATTGCGGATTTCTTCGTCAGCCAGCACGTTCACGTCGGTGTAGTCCACACCCATGAAATTCAGAACACCGGCCACGCGCGAGGAAAACCCGCATTGTGGCATTTCCTTGGTGCCTTTCATGTAAAGTACCACGTCGGTGGCTTTGACGAGAGTGTCGATTTGGGTTTTTGCGTCGCTCATTGGACGGTCCTTTTCTTATTGCGCCATCAGGGCGCGAAGTCGGGTTATTCAGGGGCTTTGGTGGTCAGAGCCAGCGCGTGCAGTTCCCCGCTGTCGATCTGCGCCTTCACAGTGGCATTCACCGCGCGCTGCTGTTGCACCCGGTTCATGTCGCGGAAGCTTTCATCCACCACTTCCGCCGCCCAGTGGTTGCCGTCGCCAGCAAGGTCGGTGATGGTGATTGTTGCATCAGGAAAACCTGCGCGGATCAGGTCTTTGATTTGTTGCGCTTCCATGGCCATGTGGCGGGATCCTTGTTCAAGCTTGTTTCGTGTAAATCTATGTCCGAGAGGCGGGGGCTTCAAGCCAGAAGCGTGGCAAGCCGTTGCGTCTCTGGTGTGGATGCGCTTTTTTCTCACTAGAAAACTAGAAAACTAGAAAACTAGAAAACTAGAAAACTAGGATTCTGGTTTTGTCGTCTGCCCTACCTCCGGGCATAGGCAGAACGGAACGTGGTCAGCACCTCTTGCAGACTTGCAAAAAGACCATCTGCTTCGGACTGTTTCAGTGTTGCCTCACTCCATCCATCTTCAGGTGTCAACGAAGATAGGGCGGCCTGCCGGGCGGTCTCTTGATCCTCGTCAAGCGGGAGCGCTTCTGCGAGGGTGAAAATTTCCAGCATGTCATGGACCCGGCGCAAGCGACGATAGCTCTCAGCCATTGCGGCCTTCAGCTCCGGATTGTCACGCCAGCTTTTGCCCGGATAGACGACCTGGGTCAAATATTGACCCGCCCCCTTGCAATCAAACTTCGCGCAGGCCGAAAACCCGTGCCAATCCAGATTGCGATATATCTTGCAACGATCCTTGTCGTTCAGGTGAGGGCAGGGGGTGAGCGCGGGTTTGGTCAGGGCAAACTCCGCGCTCTTTTCAAAACTGGGGGCCACACAGCAAATGCCCATACAGGCATTGCAGTCGGCGGTCAGTGCCGGGGTGGCCCCTGTTTTCATTAGCGGTGGGCCTTGTCGAAGCCGGTGCGGTAGATCCCGGTCAGTTCCTCAAGCGATGCTTCAGAACTGCCCAGTTTGACCGTGTCACCAGTGAAACGACCAACCGATGTCAGCGTCACACCAGCCTGACCCGCAGCGATCATCAGCCCTTCAGCCTGATCAAAGTTCAGGGCGACCAGATAGCGACCCTGATCCTCACCAAAAAGGGTCGGGGTGTCGCTTGCATCCAGTTGCACGCCAACGCCTCCGGCTTCGGCCATCTCAAACGCGGCCATCGCCAGACCACCGTCCGAGATATCGGTGCAAGCCTTGATCAGGTCACGATTGTTGCGGATGAATTCGCCGTTCTTCTTTTCGGCAACGAGGTCCACATGCGGGGCGTCACCGTCTTCACGGTTGAACACTTCGGCGAGCAGGGCGGATTGGCCCAGATGGCCGACCATATCCCCCACCATCATTGCCACATGACCCTCACGGGCGTCGCCGCCGATCAGATTGTCCAAATCATCAATCAGGCCAACTGCGCCAATGGTCGGCGTCGGCAGGATCGCCTGACCGTCGGTTTCGTTGTAAAGCGAGACGTTGCCAGAAACGATCGGCACGTCCAGTGCGGCCACAGCTTCGCCGATGCCTTTGATGGCGCCGACGAATTGCCCCATAATTTCGGGTTTTTCCGGGTTGCCGAAGTTCAGGTTATCGGTGGTGGCGAGCGGCTTGGCGCCCACTGCGGTCAGGTTGCGATAGGCTTCGGCCACGGCTTGGCGGCCACCTTCCAGCGGGTTGGCGCGCACATAGCGCGGTGTCACATCCGAGGTGAAGGCCAGCGCCTTGTTGGTTCCGTGCACGCGCACGATACCTGCGCCCAGACCCGGTGCACGCACCGTGTCCGCCATCACCATGTGGTCATATTGTTCATAGACCCAGTTCTTGGCGGCGTAGTTGGGCGAGCTCAAGAGCGCCTTCAGCCCATCAACCCCGTCGATCTCCGGCACATCTGCCAAGTCGTCTGGCTTTGGAGTTTCCACCCATGGGCGGTCATATTCTGGGGCGCGGCCTGACAGGGGCGACAGCGGTAGGTCGGCCTTCACTTCGCCATTGTGCACGATCAGGAAGCGGTCTTCGGGCAGGGTTTCACCGACGATGGCAAAGTCCAGATCCCATTTTTCAAACACGGCGCGCGCTGCGTCTTCCAGCTCCGGATTTAGAACCATCAGCATACGCTCCTGGCTTTCCGAGAGCATCATCTCATACGCGGTCATGTTCTCTTCGCGCTGCGGCACGTCTTCGAGGTTGAGCTTCACGCCCAGACCACCTTTGTCGCCCATTTCAACGGCAGAACAGGTCAGGCCAGCGGCTCCCATGTCCTGGATCGAGATCACAGCGCCGGTTTTCATCAGCTCCAGCGTGGCTTCCATCAGGCGTTTTTCGGTGAAGGGGTCACCGACCTGAACCGTGGGGCGTTTCTCTTCGATCGTGTCGTCAAATTCAGCGGATGCCATGGTCGCCCCGCCCACACCGTCACGGCCGGTTTTTGCACCGAGATACACAACCGGCATCCCAATGCCTGATGCTGCCGAGTAGAAGATCTTATCTGCATCCGCGAGACCCGCCGCGAAAGCGTTCACAAGGCAGTTGCCATTATAAGCCGGGTGGAAGCGCACCTCGCCGCCCACATTCGGGACGCCAAAACAGTTGCCATAGCCGCCGATGCCTTCGACCACACCGTTGACCAGCGTCTTGGTCTTGGGGTGATCGATTTCGCCAAACGACAATGCGTTCATGGCGGCAATCGGGCGGGCACCCATGGTAAAGACGTCGCGCAGGATGCCACCCACGCCAGTGGCCGCGCCCTGATAGGGCTCGATGTAGGACGGGTGGTTGTGGCTTTCCATCTTGAACACCACGGCCTGTCCGTCGCCAATGTCAACGATGCCAGCGTTCTCACCGGGGCCACAGATGACCTGCGGTCCTTCGGTCGGCAGGGTGCGCAGCCATTTCTTCGAGGATTTATACGAGCAGTGCTCGTTCCACATCGCCGAGAAAATACCCAATTCGGTGAAGGTCGGTTCGCGGCCGATGATCTCCAGAATGAGCTCATATTCATCCGGTTTGAGCCCGTGGGCTTCGATGAGATCGGTGGTGATCGCTGGCTCTTGCATCTGGCGCATGTCCCCTTTTTGCGCGTCCCGCAAAGGTTCGGCTGCGGGCGCAATGGCAGTTGCGGCCTCTCTTATGGGAAAAGACGCCGAGTGGGAAGCCTGCAGTCGCGGTTCTTGTAAAGAAGAGGAAAAAGGGGTGCCCGGATGTGACTGGGCAAAAAAAAGGCCGGGCATAGCCCGGCCAAGTCCAACAGGGAGGTAAAAGCCAAAGGGCGTCGCCCGTGCTTGGCTTTGAACCTGATTTAGGGGGTGTTAACGGCGCATACAAGCGCAAATGCTGCATTGCGGCTATGCGTCACATGCATAGCTTTCAGCAAAGATGGTCAGGATTCTGCTTAAGTTGCCGTAACGTCAAGATTTTTCACGTTTCCGCTGTGCAATGATCTCTTCCGTCACAAAGTCACGGAATGCGGCAATGCGCTGCGATTGGCGCAATTCTTCCGGATAGGCGAGGTATACCGGGATATCTTTGCTTTCTGCTTCCGGCAATACGCGTTGCAGTTCCGGGAAGTCCTCGATGATGTAGTCAGGAAGAACACCGATGCCCAATCCATTTAGGGCTGCTTGCAACACACCAAAATAGTTGTTCACGGTCAGGCTGGACTGGACGCCATAAGACAGCAGTTCGCGCACGAGTGCCGCCCCCGCCGATACTTGATGTGCCGAGGTGCTCTGGCAGATGATCTTGTGCTGCCTCAGATCTTCATAGCTTTCAGGCGTGCCGTGGCTGTCAAGATAAGCTGGAGAGGCGTAAAGCCGCATATGCACATCCATCAATCGCTTACGGATCAGGTCGGCCTGGCTGGGTTCTTTCATTCGGATTGCCACGTCGGCTTCGCGCATGGGCAGGTCAAGCACACGTTCCTCGAGCATAAGGTCGATGGTCAGGTCCGGGTATTTTTCATAGAATTTTGGCAGGCGCGGCGCGAGCCAGAGCGACCCGAAGGCGGTGGTGGTCGTCACCCGCAGCTCGCCATAGACCTCTTCCTTGCTGTCACGAATCCGCGCCACGGCGGCTTCGAGCCGGTGCGTCATGGAATTCGTGGCCTCAAACAAAAGCTCACCCTGTTCGGTGAGAATCAGTCCACGCGCATGGCGGTGAAAAAGCGTGGCGTTCAGACTTTCTTCGAGCGCACGGATCTGGCGAGAGACTGCGGATTGCGACAAATGCAACGCATCACCGGCATGGGTCAACGACCCGGCATCGGCCACGGCGTGAAATATTCTGAGCTTGTCCCAATCCATCAGGTAAGGATCCATAAGTTGTTGGCGAGTTTTTGGTTGCATTTGTTATCGCGGGTCTCGCCCAGAAAACCAATGTTTAATCCGATCATTCCTCTGGGAAAAGTGGCGACGTGACGGAAATAAAACAATTGAAAGGTCAGGAATTATGACCTAATATAAAGGCAACACTACCATTACGTCAGGGGAGGACGCCATGGGCAAGCCCGAGATCACACTGAACGACAAGTTCGACCTGTCCAAAGAGCATGTGCTTCTGAATGGCACACAAGCTCTTGTGCGTTTGATGCTGATGCAAAAGGAACGTGATCGGCAGTCGGGGTTGGATACGGCAGGGCTTGTATCCGGCTATCGTGGATCCCCGGTCGGGGGCGTCGATCTGTGGATGTCGAGATCTGAGAAACTCCTTAAGGAAAATGACGTTCTGTTTCAGCCAGGTCTCAATGAAGACCTTGCTGCCACGGCGCTTTGGGGAAGCCAGCAGGCGGAACTGAGGGGCGAGGGTGCCCATGATGGTGTCTTTGGTCTGTGGTATGGCAAAGGGCCGGGGGTCGATCGTACCGGTGATGTGATGCGCCATGCCAATATGGCTGGCAGCTCTCCTCATGGTGGCGTGCTGATGGCGATGGGGGATGACCATACCGGTGAAAGTTCCACTGTGCTCCATCAATCCGACTGGGCGATGGTGGATGCCTATATTCCGGTCCTGTCACCTGCTGGTGTTCAGGAAATCCTTGATTTTGGCATTTACGGATATGGCCTTAGCCGATTTGCCGGCGTTTGGGCCGGTCTCAAAGTGATGAAAGACACGGTCGAAGCAACGTCTGTCGTGGATGGCCGCCCGGACAGGATGCAACTGGTCACGCCCGAATTCGAAATGCCCGAAGGTGGGCTGAATATTCGCCTGGGCGATGCGCCCGTCGTGCAGGAAGCACGAATGATCGATTACAAACGTTTCGCCGCCGAAGCCTATGCTCGTGCCAACAAAATCGACAAACGCATTTGGGGCAAGCCGGGTGCCAAGATTGGATTTGTTGCGGCCGGTAAGAACTGGCTGGATCTTGTTCATTCGCTCAACCTTCTGGGTATTGACGGGGACGAGGCCGAACGCCTTGGTATCACCACCTATAAGGTCGGCCAGACATTCCCGCTGGATATGCAAAGCTTTGAAGAATGGGCCGAGGGGCTCGAACTCATTGTTGTGGTTGAGGAAAAACGCAAGCTGATCGAGGTGCAAATCAAAGAGGCGATCTTCGACGACCGTCGTGGTCGCCGGGTTTATGGCTGGCACAAGGGCGAAATGACGGAGGGAGGAAAGCCGATTGAGTTGTTCCCGACCCGCTATGCGCTTGATCCGATCATGATCGCGGAAAAGCTTGGGCAGATCCTCATTGAAGAAGGGCGCGGGACGGATTCGGTCAAGGCCGGACTGGCCGAGCTTGATCAGGCGAGACAGGCCGACAATGCGCCGCAACTGGCGGCGCGACTTCCCTACTTCTGCTCTGGCTGCCCGCACAATACGTCGACCCGCGTGCCGGAGGGGTCACGCGCCTATGCCGGGATTGGCTGTCACTATATGGTGCAATGGATGGACCGTTCCACCGTTGGCTTTACGCAGATGGGCGGCGAAGGGGCAAACTGGATTGGCGAGGCGCCGTTTTCCAAAACGGGGCATGTGTTCCAGAACCTTGGGGATGGCACCTATAACCACTCGGGTATTCTGGCGATCCGGGCTGCTTTGGCGGCGAATACCACCATCACCTACAAGATCCTGTTCAATGATGCGGTTGCGATGACGGGTGGCCAGACCAATGAAGGCGGTCTGGATGCCATGCGCATCGCGCGTGAGGTGCAGGCCATGGGCGTGAAACACATCTTTGTCGTCTATGATGACAAAGAAGACGTGGACGCAGGCCAATTCCCAAATGGCTTGTCGTTTCACTCGCGCGAAGAGTTCCTTGCGATTGAAAAGAAATGCCGTGAAATCAGCGGCGTATCAGTCATCCTCTATATCCAGACCTGTGCCGCCGAAAAACGTCGTCGCCGGAAGCGTGGCCTTTTCCCGGATCCCGACAAGCGTGTCTTTATCAACACCGATATTTGTGAAGGCTGTGGTGATTGCGGCGTGCAATCGAACTGCGTGTCGATTGTCCCGGTTGAAACTGAATTGGGCCGCAAGCGTGCGATTGATCAGTCGTCCTGCAACAAGGATTATTCCTGTGTGAATGGGTTCTGTCCCAGTTTTGTGACCGTCCAAGGTGCGAAGATCAAAAAGGCGGCAACGGCGGCGCTGGATCTACCGGATATGCCTGCCCCCAAACTGCCTGCAATCAATGGCACCTTCAACACAGTGATCACCGGCGTGGGGGGCACTGGGGTTGTGACCATCGGGGCGATCCTGGCACAGGCCGCACATATCGACGGCAAAGGCGCGGGAATGATGGAAATGGCAGGGCTGGCCCAAAAGGGCGGTGCGGTCACGGTGCATCTTCGCCTTGCGGAAAAACCCGACGACATCGCCGCGATCCGGGTCGCCACCGGTGAGCTGGATGCGCTGATTGGCTGTGAACTGGTCGTCTCGGCGGCCTCGACCACATTGGGCCTGACAAAGACGGGACGTACCGGAGCAATTGTCGATAGCCATGAAACCGTGACTGGCGAATTCACGCGCGACAAGGATTTCACCATCCCCGGCGACCAGTTGCGCCTGTCGCTTCAGGCGCGCCTGCGTGAGCGGGTCAGCCTCTTTGACGCCACCGAATTGGCGCGGATTTTGATGGGCGACAGCATCTTCTCCAACATGATGGTGCTGGGGGCAAGTTGGCAGGCGGGAATTGTGCCACTCAGTTCCGAAGCTTTGATGCGGGCAATTGAACTGAACGGTCAGGCAATTGAGCGCAACAAGCGGGCGTTCGATATCGGGCGTTGGGCGTATCTTCATCCGGAAGCGGCAGCCAGCTATGTAAACAAAGACGTGGTTGAACTGCCCAAATCTCTTGAGGAAAAGATCAATTTCCGGATCGATCACCTTACTCAATATCAGGATGCTGCCTATGCGGCGCGTTACCGTGCCTTTGTCGATCGTGCGCCCGAAGAGCTGCGCGAGGCGGTTGCGCTCGGGTACCATAAGTTGCTGGCCTATAAGGATGAATATGAGGTGGCCCGCCTTCTTTGCGACACGCGCGCAAAAGCGGAAGCCGAGTTTGATGGGGATCTAAAGCTCACCTATCACATGGCCCCGCCACTCATCGGAGGCAAATATTCCAATGGTCGTCCATTGAAGCGGGCTTTCGGGGCATGGTTCGAAAAGTTAGCCCCGATGCTGGCGCGGATGAAGGGTCTGCGCGGCACTGCTTGGGATGTGTTTTCATGGTCAGAAGAACGCCAGATGGAGCGTGCGCTGATTGCTCAGTACGAAGAAGATATGAGCCAGGTTTTTGCCAATGTGAACAAAGACAACCTGCCTCTGGCAAAGGCTTTGGCCGAATTGCCGCTTGAGATCAGGGGCTTTGGTCCGGTGAAAGCGGAGAACGCCGAAAAAGCACGCAAGAAACGCGACAATCTGATGATGCGGATATTGGGGGCAAATGGCGTGAGCCAGGCAGCTGAATAACGCGATCATGACAGGGCAGGGTTCCCTTTGTACATATTGCCGCTCAGGGCAAATCGGTGATGGATTTCCTGCGCGAACGGACCTATGCCTTGTCTAACCCCCAAGTGCCCGAATGGGTCTTGGGAATGAGATTGAGGACAAGCACAAGGATAAGTCAGATGGCAGTGGGCATTTTCGATTCGGGTCTGGGCGGATTGACGGTTCTGGATGCGGTGACCAAGCGCCTTCCGGATGTCGACTTTGTCTATTACGGCGACAATGCCCATGCGCCCTACGGTGTGCGCGATGCCGATGATGTTTATAACCTGACCACCAAAGCCGTTGAGCGGCTGTGGGAAGAAGGCTGCGATTTGATCATCCTCGCCTGCAACACCGCCTCAGCCGCCGCCCTGCGCCGGATGCAGGAAAGCTGGATCCCGCCGAACAAGCGCGTGCTTGGGGTATTTGTTCCGCTAATCGAAGCGCTGACTGAGCGGGCCTGGGGTGACAACACCCCACCGCGTGAAGTGGCGACCAAACACGTGGCACTCTTTGCCACTCCCGCAACCGTGGCAAGCCGTGCCTTTCAGCGCGAACTTGCCTTCCGCGCCATCGGAGTGGATGTCGAGGCGCAAAGCTGCGGCGGGGTTGTGGATGCCATTGAAGAGGGTGACATGATCCTCGCAGAAGCCTTGGTGAATTCTCATGTCGATGCATTGAAGCGGAAAATGCCGAAACCCGAGGCTGCCATTCTCGGCTGTACCCACTATCCCTTGATGGAGGCGGAATTTCAGGCGGCACTTGGCCCCGATGTGAAAGTGTTCAGCCAAGCGGGATTGGTGGCGGAAAGCCTTGCCGATTATCTCGGTCGTCATCCAGACATGAAGGGCGAAGGCGCCGAGAGCAAATTCCTTACAACTGGAAATCCGGCACAGGTTTCCTCGCGCGCAACCCAGTTTTTGCGACGAAAGATCACGTTTGAAGCGGCCTGATTGAAGCTCAGCCCAAAAACGATTAGATCATTCGCAACTCGCATGGAGGTCATAATGACCCATAAAATCGCTATACTTGGCGCGTCCGGCTATACCGGCGCCGAATTGGTCCGGCTGATTGCCACCCATCCAACGATGGAGATCGTTGCCCTGTCTGCTGATCGCAAGGCTGGGATGGAGATGGAAGACGTTTACCCGCATCTGCGCCATCTGGACTTGCCGAAGCTGGTGAAAATGAACGAGATCGATTTTTCGCAAGTGGATCTGGCTTTCGCCGCTTTGCCGCATGGACTCTCTCAAGCGCTGGTGCGTGACCTTCCAGAAAACGTGAAGGTGGTAGACCTTGGTGCCGATTTCCGGCTGCGCGACCCTGCGGAGTATGAGAAATGGTACGGTGCGCCCCATGTGGCGACTGAGCTGCAAAAGACCGCCGTTTATGGGCTGACCGAGTTCTATCGTGATGAGATCAAGAACGCGCGGCTGGTGGCCGGGACCGGCTGTAATGCCGCGACCGTGCAGTTTGCACTGCGCCCCCTGATTTCCAAAGGGTTGGTGGATCTCGATACCATCATCTGTGATCTGAAAAATGGGATCTCGGGGGCAGGGCGGTCGCTCAAGGAAAACATGCTGTTTGCCGAGCGGTCCACGGATGTGATGGGCTATGCGCAGGGTGGCAAACACCGCCATCTGGGCGAGTTCGATCAGGAGTTTTCCCTGCTCGCAGGCCGCGATGTACGGATCATGTTCACCCCGCATCTGGTGCCGGTAAACCGGGGTATTCTGGCGGATTGCTATGTGCAGGGGAACCCGGAAGAAATACACGCAGCGCTTGTTGAGCAATATCAAGACGAACCGTTTGTGACCGTGCTACCCCTCGGCCAATTGCCCGGCATGGGGCAGGTGATGGGGTCGAATCAATGCCATCTTGGCGTTGTGGGTGATCGTGTCCCCGGCCGCACGCTGGTGGTTTCGGCACTGGATAACCTGTGCAAGGGATCGTCGGGTCAGGCGCTGCAAAATGCGAACCTGATGCTGGGCGAAGAAGAAACAACGGGGCTGATGTTGGTGCCGGTCTTCCCGTAAGACCTCCCACCAAACTGACAGGCCCCAAGCGCGAACAGAAAGAGGAGTCCCGCCATGGCTGGGATGAAGAACCTGAAGAAAACCCGCCGAATCCAGATTATCGTTCTGGCATTTGTGGCCCTGGCGATTGCCACCGGGCTGATTGGTTATGCCCTGCAGGATGGCATCAACTATTATCGATCGCCAACCGAAGTGATTGCTGAACCGCCCGCATCAAATGAAGTTTTCCGTATGGGTGGATTGGTGACAGAAGGATCCATCGTGCGAGGGCAGGGTGAAACGGTAAGTTTTTCCGTGACCGATGGCGCCGAGGTTGTGCCAGTGAACTACACTGGTATCCTGCCGGACCTGTTCGCCGAAAACCAAGGCATGATCGGCACCGGAACCTATGTCGATGGCGTGTTTGAGGCCTCTGAAATTCTTGCCAAACACGATGAGAATTACATGCCGAAAGAGGTCATGGACAGCCTCAAGGAAACCGGCGTCTACGTGGAGCCGAACTCCTGATTTGAACAAAATTAACGTGATTTAACGAGTCTTGTCCCCGTTTTACCAAGCGGGGGCGAGGCCCGATGAAAAGCGTTCAAGAGATTGCAAATGAGATCATTGCCCGCGAAGGCGGCTATGTGAATGACCCCGATGATCCCGGCGGGGCGACCAAATATGGGGTCACGATCAAGACCATGCGCAAGTTGGGGCTCGACCTCACTGGTGATGGCAGGATTACCCTGCACGATGTAAAGGCTCTGACGCGCGATCAGGCGCGCGAGATCTTCGTGCGTCACTATTTCCGCCTTCCGCGCATTGCCGAGCTGCCGCTGCCGCTGCAGCCAAGCGTCTTTGACATGTATGTAAATGCTGGCGGTAATGCCGTACGGATCTTGCAGCGTCTTCTGGGTAAGGTGGGGTATCCGGTATCCGTTGACGGCGTGCTTGGTCCGCAGTCGTTGCGAGCCACGCGTTTGGCGATGGCAGCTGCACCGGATCATCTGGCGGACGCCTATGGGATCGAGCGGCGCAACTATTACTACCGTCTCGCGGATCAACGACCGAAATCACGAAAATATGCGCGTCGCAAGGATGGCGGCAAGGGGGGGTGGATCACACGGGCTGAGGAATTCATCTCGCCAAAATATCACTTTTCAAACACTCAACACCGGGAAAGGGTCGCGAAATGGGGCTGATCAGTGGAGTTTTCAATATTCTGTTCGGCAGCGGCAAGAACGTGATCCGCGAGACTGCGGAAGTGTTTGTCGAAAACCACGAAGCAGGGGCTGCACGGGATGCGGATCTGCATCGCGCCACTTTGGAAGCTTATGCAGCGGAATTTACCCATCTGCGCAAAGGTGGGTTTGACCGGTTCATGGATGGGCTCAACCGCCTGCCGCGCCCGGCTTTGGCGCTGGGCACATTGGCGCTGTTTTCCGCGGCCATGATTGATCCGATCTGGTTTTCTGCGCGTATGCGCGGGGTTGCGTTGGTGCCGGAACCGCTTTGGTGGCTTCTGGGGGCAATTGTGAGTTTCTATTTCGGCGCACGTCATCAGGCCAAAGGACAGGCGTTCCAACAGGAGATTGCCGCCACATTGGCCCGCACGCAACACGTGGGGGCAAATATCGGCACCCTTGAGAACGGTGCGTTACCGAAGGCGTTCATCCCATCTGAAACTGAAAATATACAAAAGCTGCACCCCGACCAAGAAAAGGTAGATGTCTCTGGTAATGCCGCGCTCGAGGACTGGGCGGCACAACATGGGCGGTGATTTGATTCTCAAACTGGTCTCTGAACATGGTCCGTGGGTGCTTTTGGTTTTTTACCTTCTTTACCGGGATCTTCAGAAAGACCAGGCGACGCGGGCGGTGCTGGACAAGAACTCGTCGATCCTGATCGAAATCACCACAATTATCCGCGAACGCCTGCCAGCCGGGGGAGGACGCGAAAGATGAGGCGTTTGATCTCCCTTTTGAAAGAGCTGATTTTTGGCGCGAAATTGCGCCATTCCATTGAAAAAAACAAACATGCCGCTGCGGAGTTGGATGTGGTGGTGCGAGAGGTTTTGCAGAAATGAAACAGGCCTTTTCGTTGATGATGCTGATCGCTCTGGTGCTGCAACTGGGCTACCGTTGGGCGGGATATGAGGCGATCTATCAGATCGGATATGGGGCAATCACGCTGATGGGATTGATGATTTCGCTCACTTTCCTCTGGCTTTATGTGGTGCGCGCGACTCCCCTGGCCTTGGGCATGGCTTACAGCTGGTCGGGGGCGAGCCTTGTTCTGGGTTGGTGGTGGATCTTTTCAGTGCTTGGTGAACCGGCTTGGGCAAGTGAAAGCCCGGCGCATTTTGTGTTTCTCGCGCTCTATCTTGTTGGTGCACTGCTACACTTTTCCGTGATCAACCGATCCTTCGGCCTGCATGGAGCCATGTTTTTATGGCCCGTCTTCGGTGCAGTTTGTTTGTCGGGCTTGATATACATCATAACCTGAACACTTTTCTTGGGTTCTAACGGCGCGGACACCGGGTATACGACGTGACCAGCTGCCACAGGGCAATATCCTTAACAGGGGCTGGTCGACCCCCGCGAGAAGGACTAGAATTCGCCCCATGATTACAGAGCTTGGACATTTCGCGCTGATCTTGGCGCTTTGCGTGGCCGCCATCCAGATGGTCGTGCCACTGATTGGGGCACATAAGGGCTGGCGCAGCTGGATGGAGATGGCGGTTCCGGCTGCCACCCTTCAAATCGCGTTGGTCGGGGCTGCCTTTGCTGCACTGACCTACGCCTTCGTGACATCGGATTTCTCGGTGCAGCTGGTCTACTTCAATTCGCACACCGCCAAACCGATGATCTACAAGATCTCGGGCGTTTGGGGGAACCACGAAGGGTCAATGCTGCTTTGGGTGATGAGCGTGTCGCTGTTTGGTGCAATGGCCGCCTGGTTCGGGGGTAACTTGCCACTGCGGCTTAAAGCACGGGTGCTGGCCATTCAAAGCTCGATTGCCTTTGCTTTCCTTCTTTTCATCCTGCTGACCTCGAACCCGTTCCTGCGGTTTGAAAGCCCGCCCTTTGATGGGCGCGACCTGAACCCGCTGTTGCAGGATATCGGTCTCGCCTTACATCCGCCCTTCCTCTATCTAGGCTATGTAGGGCTTTCGATGACCTTTTCATTTGCGGTGGCCGCTTTGATCGAAGGCCGGATCGACGCCGCTTGGGGCCGCTGGGTACGCCCTTGGACGCTGGCCGCTTGGGTCTTCCTGACCATCGGCATCGCGCTTGGGTCCTGGTGGGCCTATTATGAGCTTGGCTGGGGTGGTTTTTGGTTCTGGGACCCGGTGGAAAACGCGTCCTTTATGCCTTGGCTCTTTGCTGCTGCTCTGTTGCACTCTGCCATTGTGGTGGAAAAGCGCGAAAGCCTGAAAAGCTGGACGATCCTTCTGGCGATCCTTGCCTTTGGGTTCTCGCTTATTGGCACCTTCCTTGTGCGCTCGGGCGTGATCACTTCGGTGCACGCCTTTGCGTCGGACCCAGAGCGTGGTGTGTTCATCCTGCTCATTCTGGCGATCTTCACCGGTGGGGCGCTTATGCTTTACGCCGCGCGGGCCAGTGCGATGGAGGCCAAAGGGGTCTTTTCAATTGTCAGCCGCGAAAGTGCGCTGGTGTTCAACAATGTGCTCCTCGCCGTAGGATCCATCGTCGTCTTTATCGGTACAATCTGGCCGCTGATTGGCGAGATCTTTGACCGTAAGGTTTCGGTAGGGGCGCCTTTCTTCAACGCTGCTTTCACCCCCTTCATGGTGGTGCTGGCATTGATCCTTCCGATTGGCGCCATGCTGCCGTGGAAACGGGCCAAACTGGGGCGTACGGTCAAACAACTGATCCCGGCCATGGCGTTTTCAATCGCTGTGCTCGCGCTCGTTTGGGCCATGCAAACCGGTCGCTCTGCACTGGGTCCGATTGGCATGTTTCTGGGCGCTTGGCTTGTGTCTGGAACGTTGGTGGACCTTGCAGGCCGCACTGGTCGTGGCGCGATTGCAGGTCGCCTGTCACGTCTTACCCGTCTGCCGAGGGCCGATTGGGGTAAGTTCTTCGCCCATGTGGGGCTTGGTGTGACATTCATGGGGATTTCCGGGCTGGAGGCCTGGCAACATGAAGATATCCGCACCACGATGATTGGCGATCCGTTCGAAGTGGCTGGCTACACCGTTACGCTGGAAAGTGTGAACCAGCAGCCGGGACCGAACTATATCTCGACCTTTGCCACGATGCGTGTGGAGCAAGGGGGCGAAACCGTGGCCATGCTGCACCCTGAAAAGCGCGTCTATCCGGTGCAGGCGATGCCGACGACCGAAGCCGCGATTTCCAACGGGTTCTGGCGCGACATTTACGTTGTGATTGGGGATCCGCAGGATAATGGTGGCTGGGCTGTGCGCACATTCATCAAACCCTTCGTGAACTGGATCTGGATCGGTTGTACCCTGATGTCGTTGGGTGGTCTCGTCAGCCTGTCGGATCGTCGCTTCCGCGTCGCTGCAGGTGCCGCCAAGACCCGTGCACAAGGAGTGCCTGCCGAATGAAACGCCTGATTGCCTCGCTGGCCGTTCTGGTCTGCCTTGCCACCCCCGGCTTCGCCGTTAATCCGGACGAAGTGCTGGCCGATCCGGTGTTGGAAGAACGCGCCCGTGTAATCTCTTCCGATCTGCGCTGTGTGGTGTGCCGTGGTGAAAACATCGATGAAAGCAACGCCGAGATTGCCAAGGACCTGCGCCTGCTGGTGCGAGAACGGCTGGTGGAAGGGGATAGCAATCAGCAAGTCATTGATTTCATCGTCGAACGTTATGGTGAATATGTGCTGATGAAACCGACCGCCACGGGTGCAAATATCGTGCTCTGGCTGGCAGGCCCGGTGTTGTTCCTGATTGCCGCAATCACAGGTGTGATTTATCTGCGCAGACGCTCACAGTCGTTCGAAAAATCCGATGGTTTGTCATCGGGCGAAGAAAAGCGTCTAAAGGAGCTTTTGAAAGACTAGCCTCCACTTGGTTCCGTAACGGGAGGGTTGCATGGTCACTCAGGCCATGCGACCGCTTGGCGTGTGGGTGCAAAGAGAATGCCGCTGTGACGGCACGTTTTTCTTTTTCCCGTCCGCATGGTCGGTTATAAGGGCCGGGATAGCGCAGGATATTTGAGAGGATCAGATGATTTACGAAACCATCACCTATGAGATCACCGACGGTTTGGCCGTTCTGACCTTGAACCGTCCGGACAAGATGAATGCGCTAAATACTCAGATGCGTGCCGAGATTGCCCATGCAGTGACCACCGCAGGGAACACGGCGCGGGCTTTGGTGATCGTCGGAGAAGGGCGGGCGTTCTGCTCTGGTCAGGATCTTGGAGATCGAGCCAATGCCGATGAAGTGGATCTGGAACGCACCCTAAAAGATGAGTACGAACCGCTTCTGCGGGCGATCTATGACGCACCGATCCCAGTGATTTGCGCGGTGAACGGCGCCGCTGCCGGGGCAGGGGCCAATATCGCACTGGCGGCAGACGTGGTGATCGCGAAAGAAAGCGCCTATTTCATGCAGGCCTTCTCGCGTATCGGTCTGATCCCGGACGCGGGCGGCACCTACTGGATGCCGCGCACCATGGGGTTTGCCAAGGCGATGGGGGCGGCGCTCTTCGCCGAGAAACTTCCTGCAAAAGAGGCGGCCGAATTGGGGCTGATCTGGGAATGCGTGGCGAACGATGAATTTGAGGCGGCCTGGAAGGCGCGCGGCGAGTACCTCGCCAAAGGCCCGACCATGAGTTTTGCCAACATCAAGAAAGCGATGCGAGCGTCTCTGACGAACTCTCTTGAAGAACAGCTGGCGCTTGAGGCGCATCTGCAGGGCGAATGTGGCCGGTCTCGTGATTTCAAAGAAGGTGTGTTGGCGTTTCTTGAAAAGCGCAAACCACAATACGAGGGGCGCTGAGAGGTCATCAAATGGCTAGGCTGAAGCACGTTTAAGCGTAGCGGTGGCCACACCCATTGCCACAAGTGCACCACCACCCAGCTGCGTAAGCCATCTCATCACCTTTGGATTGCCAATTTTGCTGCGCAGCGTGTCTCCCAGTAGGGCATATGCCAGCGCATTCAGGGCAGCCAAGCCAACAAAGGTGGTGATCAACACCAAAAACTGCGGCAGAAGCGGAGCTTCCGGGCGAACAAATTGTGGTACAAAGGCGATAAAGAATACAATCGATTTTGGATTTAGCGCCGTCACGGCAGCGGCGTGTGTGAATACGCGAGAGGCGCTGGTGTTGACCACTTCTTCCAAGGTTCCCAGTCGAGCATCCGGAGCTGCCTTTATCAGCTTTACACCCAGATAGATCAGATAAGCGGCCCCAACCCATTTCAGGACGGAGAAAAGTGAGGCTGAGGCAAGAACCAGCGCGCCGAGACCTGCCAAAGAGGCGCTCATGGCAATCAGGTCGCCTAGGGCGACACCGGCGGCAGTGGACAGGGCCACACGACGCCCTTGGCTCATGGAATAGCTTAACACCAACAAAACCGTAGGGCCCGGAATCATTAAAAGAGCGAAGGATGCGGCGACAAAGGCCAACCAGAGTTCAAATGACATATTCACCTATCTTATTCCTATAATAGAGCCAGCCTCACAGGAACGATTCTGTCAATTGGGTGAGTAAGACGAACAAAAAAAACCGCCCGGATGCCTCCGAGCGGTTTCCTGTGTCGATCAAGTGCCGCTTAGCGGCTTTCAACATCCGTGTAATCGCGGGCGGTGTCGCCAAGATACAGCTGACGCGGACGGCCGATTTTTTGACCCGGATCGCCCAGCATTTCTTTCCACTGCGAAATCCAGCCGACGGTGCGCGACAGCGCAAAGATCGGGGTGAACATCGAGGTCGGGAAGCCCATCGCCTCGAGGATGATGCCCGAATAGAAATCAACGTTCGGATAGAGTTTCTTCTCGACGAAATACGGATCTTCCAGCGCGATGCGCTCAAGCTCCTTGGCCACTTTCAGGGTCTCGTTGTTTTCGATCCCCAAAAGGCCTAGCACCTCGTCGGCGCTTTCCTTCATCACCTTCGCACGCGGGTCGAAGTTCTTGTAAACGCGGTGACCAAAGCCCATCAGGCGGAAGGGATCGTCCTTGTCTTTGGCGCGGGCCACGTATTCTGGAATGTTCTCAACCGAACCGATTTCTCGCAGCATTTCGAGGCAAGCCTGGTTGGCGCCACCATGTGCCGGCCCCCAGAGACAGGCAATACCAGCCGCAATACAGGCGAACGGGTTGGCACCCGAAGAACCCGCCAGACGCACGGTCGAGGTTGACGCGTTCTGTTCGTGATCGGCGTGCAGTGTAAAGATCCGGTCCATCGCGCGGCTCAGGATCGGGTTCACCACATAGTCTTCGGCAGGCACGGCAAAGCACATGCGCAGGAAGTTCGATGCATAGTCCAGATCGTTCTTCGGATACACGAAAGGCTGGCCGATCGAGTATTTATAGGCCATGGCCGAGATGGTCGGGACCTTTGCAATCATACGGATCGCGGCCACTTCACGCTGCCAGGGGTCATTCACATCGGTCGAGTCGTGATAGAAGGCCGACATTGCGCCCATGACACCGGTGATGATCGCCATCGGGTGCGCGTCACGACGGAAGCCCGAGAAGAATTTCGACATCTGCTCGTGAACCATCGTGTGGTTGGTCACGCGGCTTTCGAAATCTTCCAACTCGGCAGCCGACGGCAGTTCACCGTAAAGCAGCAGATAGCAAACTTCGAGGAAATGCGATTTCTCGGCCAGTTGATCAATCGGATAGCCGCGATACAGAAGCTCGCCTTTGTCGCCATCGATAAAGGTGATGGTCGAATCGCAACTCGCCGTCGAGGTGAAACCGGGGTCATAGGTAAACACGTCACCCTGAGCGTAAAGCTTGCGGATGTCGATCACATCCGGGCCTGCCGTTGGGGAGTACATCGGCAATTCCAGTTCCTTGTCCCCAAATGTGAGTTTTGCGGTTCCGGTTTGTTCAGCCATTCTTGTTCCCTTCGTGCATGACCCGTCCCTATTGGCGGGTGGTGTCGTATTGGTGCTCAGAGGCTGGCCTCTTCCAATCGGGCAATCGTCTCCTCTCGCCCGAGGACCAGCATCATGTCGAAAACGCTTGGGGTGACGGCACGGCCCGCTAGGGCTGCGCGCAGGGGTGCGGCCAGTTTGCCGAACTTCAATCCATGGGCCTCTGCAAGACCGTTTAGGACCCCCTCAAGCGTGTTGCGATCCCAGCTACCATTTTGCAGCTGCGGCGTCAATTCTTTCAGTATACTACGGGATACATCATCAAGGGCTTTGTCCGCTTTCTCATCCCGCTCTAAGGGGCGGGAAGCCAAAACAAAGTGAGCTTTTTCAGTAAGTTGTGGGAAAGTTTTTGCGCTGGATTTCAGCACGTATAATGCGCGCGACAAAAGATCGCGTTGCTGCGGTTGCAGCACGTTTTCACCCGTGACGCTACGGAATTCTTCATAGGCGGTCAAAACAGCTTTGTCTTCCATCGCTGCCATGTGCTGCCCAGAGAGGTTATCGAGTTTTTTGAAGTCGAACCGGGCAGGGGATTTACCGATTCCCTTCAGGTCGAACCATTCCAATGCCTGCGCGTCAGAAAAGAATTCATCATCACCATGGCTCCATCCCAGACGGGCCAGGTAATTTCGCATCGCCTGTGCTGGATAGCCCATGGCCTGATACTCTTCGACGCCAAGTGCACCATGGCGTTTCGACAGTTTTTTGCCGTCTGGACCGTGGATCAGCGGGATATGCGCCCAGACCGGTACGACCCACCCCATCGCTTGATAAACAAGCGTCTGGCGTGCCGCATTGTTCAGGTGGTCATCCCCCCGAATGGCATGGGTCACGCCCATATCATGATCATCCACCACAACCGCAAGCATGTAAGTGGGGGTGCCATCAGAACGTAAACAAATCATGTCGTCCAACTGATCATTGCGAATCTTTACGGTTCCCTGAACGGCATCCTCGATCACCGTGATCCCTTCGCGCGGGGCTTTCAGGCGCACAACGTAGGGCGCATCCGGGTGGGACGACGGATCGGCATCTCGCCACGGAGATTGGTACAGCGTCGATTTGCCTTCGGCTTTGGCTTGCTCGCGGAAAGCTTGGATCTCATCCTGAGTGGCATAGCACTTATACGCGTGACCGTTAGCCAGCATTTCATGCGCCACTTCCGCGTGGCGGTCGGCACGTTCAAACTGCGAGATTACCTCGCCGTCATGATCCAGCCCGAGCCAGTCCATGCCTTTCAGGATCGCTTCGGTCGCCTCAGGGGTTGAACGGGCGCGGTCGGTGTCTTCGATGCGCAGAAGAAACTTGCCGCCACGACCGCGGGCGTAAAGCCAGTTGAACAGCGCGGTGCGTGCGCCGCCGATATGCAGATACCCTGTGGGAGAGGGGGCGAAACGTGTGACGACCTGATCAGAGTTCATGAGATGTTAACCTTTTGGAAACCATGCGAGGCGTATGCCTGAAGATGCGTTGAGTGCGTGTTAAAGCAAAAGGGAGGCCAAGAACAAGCGTGCTGGCCCGGATCTGTCCCTTAAGTGTTGTTCAGGGCTGCCTTACCCGGATTGAACGGGAACGGGGCCGGTTTCTGCATTGGGTGCCGGTCTTTCTGGCAATCGGAATCGGTGTCTATTTCCAATTGCCTGTCGAACTGGGGCGCTATGCATATGCAGGGCTGGGCCTGCTTGTTGCGCTTCTTGGACTGGTTTCAGTCCGTTGGCCCTGGGGTGTTGGTCCACTGGTCTGGGGGGTGGTTCTTGTGGCTGCTGGTTTACTCCTCGCAGCTGCGCGGGCGCATTACGTGGCGGCTCCTGTGCTGGATTTCCGTTACTACGGACCGGTGGAAGGGCGGATCATCGCTGTTGATCGGTCACAAAAAGACGCGATGCGGCTTACGCTGGATCAGGTGCGATTGACAGATACAGCGCTGGATCGCGTTCCGAAAAAGGTCCGAATTTCACTTTATGGAAAAGAACCCTATGCGCCTGCTATAGGGCAGAGGGTTGCCATCACTGCGCATCTATCCGGCCCCAATGGGCCTGTTGAACCCGGGGGATTTGATTTTCAACGCATGGCCTGGTTTCGGGGAATCGGGGCCGTGGGGTATAGCCGCAATCCGGTGGTGCTCATGGCAAGACCCGATGGGCATGGGGTGGGGGTGCAAATCACCCGCCTGCGCATGGCTCTTTCTGCTTGGGTGCGCGAGATCCTGCCCGGGGAAACCGGAGCGTTTGCAGCCGCTATCACCACCGGAGACAGATCATCCATGAGCCGTGCTACGCTGGATGCATTGCGGGGATCGAACCTTGCCCATCTTCTGGCGATATCCGGTCTGCATATGGGTCTTCTTACCGGGTTTGTCTATCAAGCGGCCCGGTATCTCATGGCGCTCAGTCCTTCGGTTGCGCTGCATCGTCCTACCAAAAAAATTGCCGCTGTTTTGGCAATGCTTGCCGGAGCATTCTACCTGCTTTTGTCTGGGGGCAATGTCGCCACTGAACGGGCCTACATCATGGTTGCGACCATGTTGATAGGCGTCCTTTTTGACAGGCGTGCGCTGAGCTTGAGGGCGGTGGCAATGGCGGCGGTCATTGTATTGGTTTTGCACCCGGAAGCACTGACCGAACCCGGGTTTCAAATGTCATTCGCAGCGACAACGGCGCTGGTCTCAGTATTCGGCTGGATAGGACAGTTCCGCGGAAGGTTTGGACCGCGTTGGGTTCAACCAATCATGGCTGTTGTCCTGTCATCGGCCGTTGCCGCAGCGGCCACGGCCCCGGTTGCTGCCGCGCATTTCAATCAGGTCAGCCATTTTGGTCTTATTGCCAATCTGCTGTCTGTTCCGCTGATGGGGATGCTGATCATGCCTGCTGCGGTTCTTGCCGCTCTGCTCGGCCCGTTTGGGCTGGGATGGCTGGCCATAAAGCTGATGGCCTTGCCGATCGATTGGATTATCGGTGTCGCTTACCATGTGTCTTCTATGGAAGGCGCAATTGGATACGTGGCGCAGCCACCACCAACGGCGTTACCCGCTGTTGCCGTAGGCGGCGCGTTGATTGTGCTATTGAGCGGGCGAGAGAAGATCGTCGGGGCGGCACTTGTTGTGATTGGCGGAGTTCTATGGACAAACGTCGATCGCCCCCCCGTGCTGATCAGTCAAACCGGCGGGTTGGTGGGCGTGTTGAAAGAGAATGGGCGTGCTTTGTCGAAGCTAAAGGGGGATGGGTTTGCCGCTTCGGTTTGGTTGGAGAATGACGGAGCACCTCTTCCGCAGTCAGAGGCATATGCACTTGGTGCGTTCAGGGGGGACAATGGGGTTTCCAGATCTCAAATCGGAGCTGCATCACTGGTGCATCTGAGCGGAAAACTTGGTTCAACTCAACTGAATGAAGTCTGCGGAATGGCTAGTTTGGTGGTTATGAACCGATACGCGGATCAGAGCACGGGTGAATGTTGGGTTATAGACGCGGAATATTTGCGACACACCGGCGCCATTGCGCTTTGGCCGGAGCTAAACGGCTGGCGCATCGAGACGGCCCGCGCACGGCAAGGTGATCGTTTGTGGACCCGCTGGCAGAAGGACCAACAGCCCTGGCGTTGAATAAGGGCCATTGCGCCATTTCTACAAAGTGCCTAACCAGCCATCAGATCCAGTGGAGATGGCCGACAACCCACGAGCCCCTGTCTCTCTTTGTTGAGGATCCAGTGCTGCGATCCGCATCTTTTTTGAAACATGCGTTGTGTGTGTTGGAAAACTGAACAACAGGGTGTTGACCACGCCGCTCTGAACGACAGTTTCACTAGAAAACTAGAAAACTAGAAAACTAGAAAACTAGAAAACTAGAAAACTAGAAAACTAGAAAACTAGAAAAAGAGCCCCGAAAGTGGTGCTTCTTGGGGCTCTTTTTTCGGATTTCAAAGTGCATCTAAGCGGATGCGGCATCAAACATTCAGCAATAGATGCTCACGCTCCCAAGGGCTGATCACTTGCAGAAACTCATCATATTCCGCGCGTTTCACGATGGAATAAACACGGGCGAATTCCGCGCCCAGTACTTCCTGCATGTCTTTGGCCTCGTCGAAAAGATCTAAAGCATCACCCAATCCGCGTGGGATATCTCCGTCCCCTTCATAGGCGTCACCCTTGTATTGCGGGCGTGGACGCTCCTGCTGAACCAGCCCCAGATAACCGGCTGCCAGAGAGGCCGCGATGCCCAGATAGGGATTGCAATCCATGCCGCCAATCCGGTTTTCCACCCGGCGCGCCTTGGGGGAGGCGATGGGAACGCGGATGCCAGTGGTGCGGTTGTCACGCCCCCATTCAAGATTGATCGGTGCAGCATTGTCCTTCACATAACGCCGATAAGAATTCACGTAAGGTGCAAAAACCGCGATGGCGCTGGGTAGGTGGTTCTGAAGCCCGGCAATAAAGTGGAAAAACGCGTCGGTTTCACCACCCTGAGGGCCGGTAAAGATGTTTTCCCCGGTTTCGATGTCCAGTACCGAATGGTGAATATGCATGGCGGATCCTGGTTCTTCGGCAATCGGTTTTGCCATGAAGGTCGCAAAACAATCGTGACGCAGGGCGGCTTCGCGGATCAGACGTTTGAAATAGAACACTTCATCCGCCAGTTTGATCGGATCGCCGTGGATCAGGTTGATCTCAAGCTGGCCAGCACCGCCTTCTTGCGTGATGCCGTCAATCTCGACGCCCTGCGCTTCGGCAAAGTCATAGATGTCATCAATCACCGGACCAAATTCATCTACCGCGGTCATGGAGTAGGCTTGCCGTGCAGCCGCCGGGCGACCGGACCGGCCCATCATCGGTTTGATCTTCTCTGCCGGATCAAGATTGCGGGCCACGAGATAGAATTCCATCTCCGGGGCGACAACAGGTTCCCATCCTTTTGCGCGATAAAGATCGACGACACGTTTCAGGACGTTGCGTGGAGAATAGGGGACCGGTTTGTCATTGCGATCGAATGCGTCGTGAATAACCTGCAATGTCCAGTCACCGGTCCAAGGCGCGGCGGTGGCCGTGGCCATGTCTGGTTTCAGAATCATGTCGCGTTCGATGAAACCTTCATCGCCTGCTGCCTCCCCCCAATCGCCGGTGATGGTCTGGTAAAAGATACTGTCGGGAAGGTGGAAATGTTCCTGACGGCCAAACTTGGCAGCAGGGACGGCCTTGCCGCGCGCAATGCCGGGCAAATCCGAGATGACGCATTCCACCTCATCCAGTCTTTTACCCTCCAAATACTCTTGCGCAGCATCCGGGAGGTTTTTCATCCACGCTGTAGTGGTTTTATCCGGGGCGCCCATCATTTTGCTCCTGTTTTCAGTGTTTCAGCCATGCGGGCTGCAAATTTAATATTGTCGTTCGGGGAAGAGAGCGTTTCAGAGGCACGATCCAGCTGGGTATCGGGGACATTGCCACGCCCCCGATGTTCAATCAGGCCAGAAATGAATTCCGAGGTGAACTCTGGGTGCGGCTGAATGGTCAGGATCTTTTCGCCAATAACAAATGCTGCGTTTTCACAGAAATCGGTTGAGGCAATCACCTCAGCTCCGGTTGGGAGAGATGTCACCTGATCCTGATGCCATGCATTTAGCGCAAGGGTTTCCGTTCCGAAGTCATATTCGGTGTTGCCCACGGACCAGCCTCCAGAGAATTTCTCTACTTTTCCGCCAAGCGCCTGTGCGATGATCTGGTGGCCAAAGCAGACGCCGACCAAAGGCAGATCTGCAGTACGAATGTCGCGGATCAGATCTTCAAGGGGGGGGATCCAGTCATGGTCTTCATAGGCGCCAAACTTGGACCCCGTGATCAACCAGCCGTCAGCGACGTCAATGCCCGAGGGAAACTCTCCATCCACCACCGAAAAGATTTTGAACTCGAACCCGTGCCCATCCAAGAGCTTCGTAAACAATTCTCCGTAATCGCCAACGCCATCTCGCATTTCATCAGGCGAGTGGCCAGCTTGCAGGATACCGATCTTCATGCTTCACCAAATTTGATCAAATTTCTCATCGCCACCCTAGACGAGCCAGTTCAAACCGACAAGTCTCTTTGCGGCTGAAATTGCTTCACGCCGTTCTGGTGACGCTAAGGCGCTGAAAGGTAGGGATAATAAAAGCAATGACTCAGGCAGGTTTTATCCTGCCGCGAGGTGTTCGAGTGAGGGAAATTGATACTCGACCTGTCCCGGTCCCCTGAAATCGGCAACTAAAAGACCGCTTTTGCGGTCAATTTGACCATGTACATAGGCTTAACGAAACAGGTTAATCCTGATCCTTGCAGGCTTGCGTTTTTCCTGTGGGAGATGGCGGTTCAAATGCCGGTTGGCAATGCCATACACAGTGATCACGGCAAGCGTCAGAATGATGAAATAGCCCGCCAATATCGGATAGGGGACAAATGGATTGAAGGTCTTATCCGCAAAATAGTTTGCGTAGTAGAGCGCATCCCCTTTCTGGCCACGTACGGGGAAGCTGGAAAAGGAAACCAGTGCCGTGGCGTGGAACAGAAAGATGGCTTCATTCGTGTAGGACGGCCAGGCGAGGCGTAACATGGTGGGGAAGGTGATCCGCTTGAACCGGTTCAACCCCATGATCCCATAGGCATCTGCCGCCTCTAGATCGCCCTTGGGGATCGACCGCAAAGCGCCGAAAAAGATCTCGGCGGAATAGGCGGACGTGTTCAGGAGCAAAACTACAGTTGCCCCCATCCAGGCAGCGGTTAGCGGCTGGAAGATCGGATAGACCTGCTTGAGCGACAAAAACACCGCGTAGGCAAAGAAGAACTGAATGAACAGTGGTGATCCCCGAAACACATAGATGAAGAATTCGGCAGGTTTGCGCAAATAGGCGTGATGGCTGTTTTTTCCCATCGCGAGGGTGACAGCAAAAAAGAACCCGAAAAAGATCGCAACCAGGCCGTAATAGATGTTCCAGATCATGCCTGACCCGATCAGGGTGAACTGTTCACACAGGGTGAAATCCGAGCGAGGCAATAGCCGCTCGCCATAGCCGATCGAGCGGAAGGCGTAGTCCTGAATGGTTTGAAGACAGCTCATGCCGCGGCCTTTCTTTGTGCTTCACCGGCAGCGGTGGCTTGTCCGTGCGACAGGCGGGCCGAGATCCGTTTGAAGACGCGTTCCGAGAGGCTGGTGAAGGCCAGATAGAAGACCAACAGCCCGAAATAATACTGCATGTGCCAATTGGTGTGCGGGTAGTCCGAGAATTTTGCGGTTTTGGTCGCACCCAGTTCCTTGGCCCAATAAACGGCATCTTCGACCCCAAGCAGGAACAGAAGCGGCGTGGCCTTGATCAGGATCATCCAGAGGTTCGACAGGCCGGGCAGGGCATAGACCCACATCTGCGGGACCATAATACGCCAGAATGACTGGCGCTGGGACATGCCGTAGGCCTCAGCCGTTTCCATCTGTGCCCGTGGTACGGCGCGCATCGCCCCGTAAAGAACATTGGCGGCAAAGGCGCCAAAGACGATGGCAAATGTCAGCACTGCAACAAAGAACCCATAGGTTTCGTGCACCCATTGCGGACTGGTCGACAGCGGCAGTTTGGCGGCATCACACACCACAAAATCATTGCCCTGCCGGATCGGATCGGTCCAATCCGGGCATTTCACTTTGTGGCGCATCCATTCAAATGCCTGATCGAGTGCGATCACGAAGAACAGGAAAAAGGCGATATCCGGCACGCCGCGAACAATGGCGGTATAGCTTTTGCCAATCCAGCGAAAAGGCGCAAAGCGCGCACGCGCTGCCATGGCTCCGAGAAAGCCAAAGCCTAGCGCCGTAGGGGCGGTGATTGCCAACAGCACCAATACCGTCCCGAAGGACAGATAGAAGGACATGTGCTTGCCTGTGGTCAGGTAGCAGGACAGCCATTTAAGGCCTTCAAGCGTCTGTGGGTCGGTGCAGTAGGAAAACATCGCGAAATCCGATTAGGGCGGGGGCAGATATCAGGAGCATAAGGGGGAATGCCAAAGCCGCGCTGAAACTGGCTGAGTGTAAATTGGGGCCCGCCTCAACAGCAGGCCCCGAAAAAGACTGGGGTCAGATCACCACTGCGATGAGACTTCCCATTTTGCGATCAGCGTGTTCAGCGTGCCATCGTCTTTCATCGACTGAATGGCTGTGTCGAACTTGGCGCGCAGTTCGCCATCGGATTCGCGAATGCCCATACCAACACCGCCACCGATGGCTTCCATACGCTCAAGCATCACCAGACCGTCTTGGCCTACCATGGTGTCGAGGAAGGATTTATCGGCAAGAACAGCATCAGCTTCGCCGTTTTTCACTGCAGCAACGGTTTCTTCCGGTGATGCAAACTCGATCAAGGTCCAGCCATTGTTGGCAACGAACGCGGCCTGAATGGTTGCAGCCTGAGCAGCAACAACAGCGGTCTCGGGATTTACGTCCGCTGACATGGCAACATAGCTCGAGGGATCTGGCGGGGTGTAGGCTTGGGTGAAGTCAATCACTTCATCGCGTTCTGCGGTGATCGACATGCCCGCGATGATGGCATCGTAGTTGCCTGACACGAGGTTAGGAATGATTGAATCCCAGTCGTTCTTGACCCAGGTGCAATCAAGGCTGGCGCGTTTGCACAGCTCGTCGCCCAGCTCGCGTTCAAACCCGTCGATTTCGCCTGCGTCATTGACAAAGTTCCACGGAGCATAAGCACCTTCGGTGCCCAAGCGCACAGTGTCCGCCATCGCGAACCCTGCGGTAACAGCCAGGGCGGCTGTAGTCAGGATTAGTTTTTTCATTTGTCTCTCCCTTGGTAATCTTTTGTTATTCTTTGTCAGGCTGATTGAGTAGCCGACAGGAATTGCTTGAGGCGCTCGCTTTTTGGATTTCCAAAAAGTTCGCTGGGCGGGCCTTCTTCTTCGATCAAGCCTTGATGCAGGAACACGACGTGATCGGAAATGTCGGCGGCCATGCGCATGTCATGGGTCACGATGAGCATGGTGCGGCCCTCAGCGGCCAGATCCTTGATCACCTTGATCACCTCTTGTTCGAGTTCCGGATCCAGTGCCGATGTCGGCTCATCAAACAGCAGTGCGCGCGGTTCCATGCACAGGCCCCGCGCAATGGCGGCGCGTTGCTGCTGGCCGCCGGAAAGCTGCGATGGCCACATGTCACATTTGTCACCAATGCCCACCTTGTCGAGATAGTACCGTGCTTTTTCTTCGACTTCGGCCTTGTCGCGCCCCATCACAGTGACCGGCGCTTCCATCACATTTTGCAGGATGGTCATATGGGACCAAAGATTGAATTGCTGGAACACCATCGACAGATTGGTGCGAATGCGCGTGACCTGATGGCGATCCGAGGGGTGGCGGTCCAGCCCGTGGCCGCGCCATGTGATCGGTTCGCCTTCAAACAGAATCTCGCCCTGTTGGCTTTCCTCTAGCAGGTTGGCACAGCGCAGAAGCGTGGATTTGCCTGAACCGGAAGATCCGATCAGAGATACAACGTGACCCCGTTCTGCCACCAGATCCACACCTTTCAGAACTTCCAGCGCCCCATAACTTTTATGCAGGTCGCGGATTTCGATCACGGGTGTTTCGTTGGAAGATGAGTCTGAGTTTGTCTCGGTTGTCACAGAGGGGATCCGGATTTCTGTTGTTCATTGGCCAGTGAGTAGGGCGCAATTCTTACTCAAATGCAACGGCGAAAACACCAAGTCGTAAGGTAAGCTTGGGCAATCTGTCGAGAAAACCGACGAATGGTCGAAGGTTTCCGCCCTGTTTCTTGGGGCCACGCGCAGAACGTGTGTTCTCATGGTTCCATTCAGATCGACTGAGCCCGCAACCGCGCCATGTTCGAATCGCGATCATTGACCCCCAGTAGGCTGGCCACCATACGCATCAGTGCATCCTCTTCATGAGCCCGCTCGCCATCTGCCAGCACAACCGACCATGCTGCTTCGATCACCTGAAGCCGATCTTCAAGCGGTACGGCATCCTTGATGGCGCGGGTAAAACGCACCGTATCGGGGGCTTGGGCTTCGAAGGTTTCAGCCTTCTGACGCAGGCTCGCAGCGTCGTCTGATGACAGGTCATAACGCACCGCCAGAGCGTGATCGATGGCGGTGATTTCAGCAGCAGCATAATCCCCGTCAGAACGCGCAAGACGTACCAGAAGGGCCGACAGGGCCAGACGGGCGTCATCGGAGTTGAGCGGGGCGGGGGCGGGGGCAAACAGCCTGTCAAAAAGTGATGCGATCATGAAAGGAGATATAGGGTGTTCTGATGCGGGCGAAAAGGCGGCAAGGTACAGCGGCAGCTCTGGGCGAGTGAAATTTGCCGGTTCACCCGCTTTGGAGCTGCCCCTCAGCTTGCGAATTTGTCCAGTGGATAAAGGATGTCATCAATCGCAATCCCGCCGGGATCTCTGTTGGTGATGGTCAAGGCTGTCGCCGGAAGGCTAAGACGAAACCCGTATTCGTTCACCCCGTGGTGCGGAATAACCGTCACGCCACCAATCTGGGCTCCGGTGTTGTCGAAGAAACCCAAAGTGACGGGGCCGGGTGCCGGACGGCTGCCCAATGGGTCATCATAATCGGCATGCAGTTTCAAAGCGAAACGCGTGATAGCCTGTTCAAAGACCAGCGCAAGGGAACCCTCGCCGCGACCCGAGCGCGCATCAAACCCGTCGGGGCCAAGGGGGAAGGCAGCATTTGACCCAAAGCCAGCATGATAAGCAATGGCCACGGTTTCCCTGTCTTCCCCTGTGACCACATCTATTGGCACGCGGGGCGATCCGGTCAGAGTGTCGTGACCGTTGACTGCGTGCACGCGCTGTCCAGTCAAACGTTCACCCATCCGAACCCCGGGGGCCAACAGGATTTTGTCGAAGGACGCGCCGGGTTCGGGCAAGACCTGAAGCGTTTCAAAGTCGATCTGCCCAGCAAGCTCCGTTTCCAACTGGGTATAGGGCAGCGGCGTCACGACACCCGTTTCACTATCAGCCCATCCGGTTGTGGCAGCGATAGAACATGCGACAAACAGGCCGCAGAGGGTTGGCAGCACACGGCGTATCCAACACAGTGTCTTGCTATCGGCGTTTGACATCATCCGGTGACAGTCCAAGTTCCTGCGTAACATGCTTGATGAAACTGGTTTCCTCATCGCGCACCACCCCATCGGCACGGGATACGCCCCAGAGAGCGGACAGCATCTCGATCCGTTTTTGGGTGTCCACGCCTTCACGTACAAGCTCGGTGAGGATCGACGTTTCTGGGGCCTCTCGTTCAAGCTTTTCGCAGGTGGCGCGGGCTTTTGCGGCTTCGACAGGGTTAAAGCCACCGTGGCGCGCAAACAGCCTGTCGATCATGGCAATTTCTTCGACCGCATAGTCCCTGTCGGCTTTGGCAAGGCGAATCAATAGCACGCCCATCGCAATTCTACCATCTAGCTCGGGCAGCGGCGGGGCCTCATGCGGGGCCTTTTTGAACTTCTGAAAGAACTCTGACAGCATTGGACATCTCCCGTTCTCGAGAGCCTATCCATGGGCAGAGGACGCGGCAAGGGGACAAAAGAAAAGGCGCGCCGCAGCAGATGCGACGCGCCTTTCAATTTCTGCGTTGCGGGATCAGACCAGCCGTTCCACCTCTTTTGCGGCACGCACGAAATCGGCAAAAAGCGGCGCCGGATCAAAGGGTTTTGATTTCAGTTCCGGGTGGAACTGAACGCCGATGAACCACGGGTGATCTTCCCACTCGACGATCTCTGGCAGGCGACCATCCGGTGACATGCCCGAGAACTTCAACCCGCAGGCTTCAAGCTGTTCGCGGTATTTGGCGTCGACCTCATAGCGGTGACGATGGCGTTCTTCCAGTTCCGTACCACCATAAATCCGTGCCACATTCGAGCCTTCGGACAATGTGGCCGAGTATGCACCGAGGCGCATGGTGCCGCCTTTGTCGTCCCCGACCTTGCGCTTGACCTTGTAGTTGCCCTGCACCCATTCCTTGAGGTGATAGATAACAGGGGTAAAGCGGGTTTCTCCGGCTTCATGGTCAAATTCCTCAGACCCTGCATCCTTGATGCCCGCCACGTTGCGGGCTGCTTCGACCACGGCCATTTGCATACCAAGGCAAATGCCCAGATAGGGGATCTTTCGTTCACGGGCGAATTGGGCTGCTTTGATCTTGCCTTCAGTCCCACGCTCGCCAAAACCGCCGGGGACCAGGATTGCATGGAAGCCTTCCAGATACGGAGCAGGATCACTTTTGTCAAAAAGCTCCGCATCAACCCATTCCAGTTTGACTTTGGTCCGGTTCGCCATCCCACCATGGGCCAATGCTTCTTTGATCGACTTATAGGCGTCTTCGAGCTGGGTGTATTTGCCAACCACAGCGACTTTGACTTCGCCTTCCGCATTGTGAATACGGTCTTCGACATCTTGCCAACGGCGCAGGTCGGGTTTCGGGGCGGGGGCAATCTGGAACGCGTCCAGAGCCGCCTGATCCAACCCGACCTTGTGGTAAGCCATGGGGGCTTCGTAGATGGATTTCAGGTCGTAGGCCGGGATAACGGCTTCTTGGCGCACGTTACAAAACAGGCCGATTTTGGCGCGTTCCTTATCCGGAATCGGATGCTCTGAGCGGCAGACCAGAACATCGGGTGCGATACCGATTGAGCGGAGTTCTTTCACGCTATGCTGGGTCGGTTTGGTCTTCAGCTCACCGGAGGCCGCCAGATAGGGCAGCAGGGTCAGGTGCATGAAAATACACTGGCCGCGCGGGCGTTCCTGGCTGAACTGGCGAATGGCTTCAAAGAAAGGCAGGGCCTCGATGTCACCCACCGTGCCGCCGATTTCGCAGAGCATGAAATCAACCTCATCATCGCCAATGGAAATGAAGTCTTTGATTTCATTGGTCACATGCGGGATCACCTGAATGGTTTTCCCCAGATAGTCACCGCGGCGTTCTTTCTCGAGGACATTGGTGTAGATCCGCCCCGACGACACAGAATCGGTATTGCGCGCCGCCACTCCGGTGAAACGTTCATAGTGGCCCAGATCCAGATCGGTCTCCGCGCCATCATCCGTCACGAACACTTCGCCATGTTCAAAGGGGCTCATCGTGCCAGGGTCAACGTTCAAATAAGGATCAAGTTTGCGCAGGCGTACCGAATAGCCACGCGCTTGCAAAAGCGCGCCCAAAGCAGCCGAAGTCAGCCCCTTACCAAGAGAGGATACCACACCGCCGGTGATGAAAATGTAACGTGCCATTAAGTTGGCTGCCCCCGTGAGATCTGGGCTTTCGAAGTGGCTCGAAAACACCCGGTCAAGTCCTTATGGAATCGCAAAACCCTATCAATGACGGGCCCCAGCGAATCCGCGCTCCACGGGATTTAAGACTTACACGATTCCGGGCTCCCGCGCAACCGAACCGCAAGATGAGGGGCAAAAAAAACGCCCTCTTACAATGTGTAGTGGTTTAGTCCGCGCGGGGCGGGGTCAGGCTTTCGTCTGTAGAGACCGGCGGAAGCAAGTTCTCAACATCCGGAAGCGCTGGTGTGGCCGGTGCTGCTTCTTCGGCGCTTGGCAGGCCAAGTGCGTCCGTTACCGAGCTGTCAGAGGCATTTTTTGCAGCAATCACGGTGAGCGAAATCGACGTCACCAGAAAGGCGATTGCCAAACCCCAGGTGATTTTGGAAAGCGCAGTCGCTGCACCGCGTGACGACATGACGCCCCCGCCGCCACCGCCGCCAATACCAAGCCCACCACCTTCGGAGCGCTGAAGAAGCACAACACCGATCAGCGACAAAGCCAGGATCAGGTGGATGACAAGGACAACATTTTCCATACGCGGGGTCCAGTATTCGGTTTCAGTGTTCGATTACAACGATCTTGCGGGTATGTAGGGGAAAGGGCGCAGCGGCGCAAGTCGCCTTTGCGGCGCTAAGGCGGATCTGTGCAGAATTTGGTTGGAATGCATCCTGTCAGTCGCGTTTTTTAGTTGTCAGCTCGAAATGGCTGCGCCTTCTTCGAAGAAAACTAGAAAACTAGAAAACTAGAAAACTAGGATTCTGGTTTTGTCTTCTGCCAAACATGCACGCCTTTTTGCATCTGCGGCGAATTAGCTGTTCCCCAAGCGGCAGAGTCCCGCTATGACGGGCCGGGTTTTCTTTGAGATAGGAACAGACCATGGCAAATGTTGTCGTCGTAGGCGCCCAATGGGGTGACGAAGGTAAAGGCAAGATCGTTGACTGGCTCAGCGAACGCGCAGATGTGATCTGCCGGTTTCAGGGCGGGCATAACGCTGGCCATACGCTCGTCATCGACGGCAAAGTATATAAACTGCACGCGCTGCCCTCGGGTGTAGTGCGTGGCGGAAAATTGTCGGTGATCGGCAATGGTGTGGTTCTGGATCCTTGGAACCTGCTTAAGGAAATCGAAACTGTGACGGCACAGGGCGTTGATATCTCGCCCGAGACCCTGATGATCGCAGAAAATACTCCGCTGATCCTGCCGTTCCACGGTGAACTGGATCGCGCGCGTGAAGAGGCCGCGTCGAAAGGGACCAAGATCGGCACCACCGGTCGTGGCATTGGTCCGTGCTATGAAGACAAGGTTGGTCGCCGTGCGATCCGCGTCGCTGACCTGGCTGACGATGCAACGCTCGAAGCCCGCGTTGACCGCGCTCTGCAACACCATGATCCGCTGCGCAAAGGTCTGGGCATCGAGGCGATTGACCGCGATGCATTGATCGTGCAACTCAAGGAAATGGCTCCGAAAATCCTGCGCTTTGCTGCACCTGTCTGGAAGGTGCTGAACGAAAAGCGCAAAGCTGGCAAGCGGATCTTGTTCGAAGGGGCACAAGGTGCGTTGCTCGACATTGATTTCGGCACATATCCCTTTGTGACCTCGTCCAATGTGATTGCCGGGCAAGCGGCCACAGGTGTGGGCATCGGACCGGGGTCTATCGACTATGTGCTTGGTATTGTGAAAGCCTACACCACCCGCGTGGGCGAAGGCCCGTTCCCGACCGAGCTGTTCGACGAAGATGGTCAGCGCTTGGGTGAACGCGGTCATGAATTTGGCACCACCACCGGTCGTCAACGCCGTTGTGGCTGGTTCGACGCCGCTCTCGTGCGTCAAACTTGCGCCACCTCGGGCGTGTCGGGCATTTCACTGACCAAACTGGATGTTTTGGATGGATTTGAAACGCTGAAAATCTGCGTGGCATACGATCTGGACGGACAACGTCTGGATTACCTGCCCACCGCCGCCGACCAGCAGGCCCGCTGCACGCCGATCTACGAAGAGATGCCGGGTTGGAGCGAATCGACCGAAGGCGCGCGCAGCTGGAACGATCTTCCAGCCAATGCGATCAAATACGTCAAACGGGTCGAAGAGCTGATCGAATGCCCGGTGGCTCTTTTGTCCACAAGCCCGGAGCGTGACGACACCATTCTGGTAACCGACCCGTTTGCGGATTGATCCGGTGCGCATGTGACTGAAGATCAAGCTGGGCCCGCATCTGCCGAGGCCCGGCTTTTTTGTTAAGGAGGCCCCAATGGCCCTGAGCTACAAGTCCCGCAAGCGGCTTTCACTTCTCGTTCTTCTGGTGGGATTGCCGGTCTACATCGTCTTGGCGATCTGGATTGTATCGCTGTTTGATCGCCCACCGATCTGGTTGGAATTTCTGGTCTATGTTGTGCTTGGTTTTTTGTGGATGTTGCCCTTCAAGAAGGTATTCCTTGGGGTGGGGAAAGCGGATCCGGATGAGGATCCGGCCAACTATCCGCATGACCCCGCCGGGAAATATGCTTTGAAGGACGATGATATTCAGGACAAATGATCCAGTACCACCCAAAGAAAAAGGCCCCTGATTTCAGGGGCCTTTTTTTTCTGATCTTATGCAGACTGGCGATCATCTGACCCGCGTTCGGAGCGGTCACCCGGGCGGAACCGGGTGGTATCTGTCAAGGTAAATTGCCCACGTTTCAGCCGTTTGATCCGACCTTCGCGCAGCAACTTGCCAAAGGCGCGCAATCCCTCTTCGCGTGAGAAATTGTCTTCGCCTACATAGCGGCGTACCATGCCCATTACTGTGGGTCGCGTAAAGCTCTCGCGATTGGCCACCAGAACGGTGTGACAGGCCGCCGCTTCCAGAAGTTCACCCAGTTCATGAGCACCAGTTTGCTCCACATAATCAATGAAACCGGCATCAACTTCACCCATGGCAGTGGATTGGATTTCAGCTTCTTCCACTTCCTGGGCTTCTCCTGCACTGCGCAAAACACGCCGTGGGCGGACAATATCCCCACTTGGAGTAGGGGTGGAATCAGTCACCTCTTCCGAGCTGTCAATCCGTTGTTCCGACACCAGAACCAGCGGTGGCATGCGTCGAGAAACACTATCCGATTTATCAGGGCGACGGGGGCGGACAACACGGGCCAAATCGTCACGATAGGCACCCACACTGTCCTCATCCCGAGTTGGCTCCAGTTCTTCTTTTTCGTTCCGATCTGCCCGGGTCGCCTGAACGGCCGCTTTGAGATGTGCAATGGCTGACCGACGGCGTGTTACCTCGGTGCTTTCCATCTTGTTGTTGGTTTCCGCAAGGATACGATCTACCGATTCATCGCTTTCGCCCATGCCGCTGTCGTCAAATGCCGACAGCTTGGGTTCCGTCGTCGCATCTTGGTCGGTCGGTTGTACATCGTCTGCCGAGGCCGCTTCATCCAATGCCGCCATTTCCGCCAGATCATCATCGATCACTACAGATTGAGGATCGGCCTCGGTCCGAGCTTCAGCTTCGGCCTCGGCCAGCTCAGCGATTAACTCAGCTTCTTCCTCTGGGGTAAGCATCGAGTTTTCATTATCCTGCGAGGCAGGTTCATTGCTGGGGGCTGCCTGCGGATCAGATCCAGCCTTGACGTGACGCACACGAACGACGCGGGGTTTGCGTGGCGTGGTGTCGGTGTCGTCGGCTTCTTTGGAATCTGAAGAAACGACCGAATCTGTTTTCTCCTGATCGGCTTCGGCTTGTGATGCAGCCTGCGCAACCTGATCCTTGTCTTCGGGGGCGCTGTCTTGGGCGTCGAACTCGTCGATCTGAACTTCTTCCGCTTCTTTTACGGACAGATCAGAAACAACTTCATTCGTGCGTTCTTCAAGCACTGCAGACAGGCGCGACAGGACGCCAGAGATGGTGTCTTCGCCAGCTCCGTCGGTCAGTGCATCTTCGGCGCCATTGACGTTGTTAACCCCGCTTTGCAAGGCGGTTTCAGGCTCGGGAAGTTCCTCGTCTTCGAAGATCTCACTGTCGTCATTGGTCTGATCGATAACTGCCAGAACCGAAGACATGGCTTCGCTGGGAGATGTGTTTTTGGCGGTCTTTTCTTCTGCTTCTTCTGCGTCGGTTTTGTGGTCTTGTTCAGTCTGTGTGTTTTCGTCGGCGTGCTCCGCAACCAGCTCAGGTTCCTGAGGTTCTTTGTCGGCATCCTGCTCATTCAAGCTTTGCTGCTGGGTACGACGAGCGCGGCGGCGTTGACGGCGAAGTTCGCGAAGCTTTTTAGGAGAAAGCGGGCCCTCGGCTTCGGTCTCTTCGGTTGCGTCTGCGTCATCATTTTCAGGAGAAACTGTCGGGAGATCTGTGTCTTTCTCGGGCTCCTGGTCAGCGTCAGCTTCAGCTTCCTCAGCTTCGATTACATCTTCGGCCCGATCTTCGATTTGTGCTTCGACCTGTGCTTCGGGTGCCTCTTCGGCATCAACCACTTGCGGCTCTGCCGCGTCAGTCGCATCTTCGGCCTGTGCCTCGGGTGCAACTTCAACCTCATCCACCAAGGTGTCCACTGCGTCGGCCTCAATGATCAGGTCGGTGAATTCAGTGTCAGCCAGATCAACAGGTGTGACGAGTTCAGGTGCAAGATCCTGATCTTCTGCATATTGGTCTGCGGCCACAAAAGCTGTTTCGCCTTCGCCACGTTTTCCATCCACCACTGCGCGAATGCGTTGCAGTTTCTCGGCAATGCTTCCAGTAACCGGTTCTGAAGCGAATGTTTCTGTTGGCTCGGCCTGATCGTTGCTTGGGGTCAGATCTTGTTCGGTGTCTGTAGCGTCTTCGGCGTCGCGTGGTTCTGCAACCGCGTCCACCGGTGCCACCGCTTCCACGACGGTTGCAACAGCGGGTTCGCTCTTCTCGTTAACAGGAGCTTTCTCTTCAACAGAAGCGTCTTCGGTGATCTCTTCAGCCACATCCTGATTCTCCAGGAGGTGATCCGCAGCAACCTGAGTCGCGCCTACAGCGGTCTGGGTGGTCTGCTCTGCATCTGCCTGACGCAGCACAACCCCATCCTCTTCCACACGAGCTTCGACGCGTTTCTGTATTTCGCGCTCGGCGATACGATGCAGCATCTCCGCATCCGGTGTCGGAGGTTCCGCACCGAAATAGCGATCATCTGCCGCCAAATCGCGAAAATACTCCGCGATTGACTTCATCGTATTGAAAGGTTCGTCAAAACCCTCCAACGTGCACGAGAACGTACCATAAGATACAGTGAGAATCTTGCTATTGCTCACCATAAATAACTCGCTTTCTCCCCCGATCCAGCAGAAACCTGTTTACCACGCATTGGATCGGAAAAATGAACAAAACCGGGAAATTCGCGGTATTTTTTCGAGGCAGGAATGTGTTTTGTTTCCATTTCGAGGACAATAACGGCATGAATGGGCGAGATTTGCAACAATCAGACGCAATAACACTGGTTGGAGGGGGCACATTAAGCAACTCGATTCTGAGTGACTGCTTGCGATTTGCCCCACGTTTGGCGGTCGCAGACGGGGCGGCGGATGTGGCGCTGGACTACGGCGTGATGCCGGAATGGGTGCTTGGTGATCTCGATAGCCTGTCGGATGACGCCCGCGGACGGATTGATCCAGACCGTATCATTGAAACGCCGGATCAGAACAAAACGGATTTTCACAAGGCGCTGGAGTGGCTCAATGTTCCATTGGTGCTTGGCGTGGGGTTCATGGGAGGACGACTGGACCATGAACTAGCCTGCTACAATGCGCTGGTGCGCACGCCGCGGCGATGCGTGTTGGTGGGCGAAGTTGACATCTGCTTCCATGTCCCCCGCGCTCTTTCCCTGTCCCTGCCGGTTGGCACGCGGTTTTCCCTGTTCCCGATGGCAGAAGTGAAGGGGCATTGTTCTGGGTTAAAATGGCCGGTTGAAGGTCTGACCATGGCACCGTGGGATTGTATCGGTACGTCCAACGAAGTGGTTTGTAAGGATATTCACTTGTCGTTTGATCGCCCAGGCATGTTGGTCATTCTGCCCCGCATGTATCTGGGGCCGGTGATCGCGGCCGTGATGGAGCAAGGGTAAACCTGTCAGGCGTTTTCATGGGCCTGACGGTGCTCTCTCGCAATCACATAGAGACCAGCACCCACAGTAATCACGATCCCCAGTGCCGCCAGCCCGTTGGGCAGGTCTTTGAAAAACAACCATCCCATCAGCGTGGCAAAGGGAATTTCGAGATACTGCATCGGGGCCAGTGTGGCAGAGGGCGCGAAGCGCAGGCTGGCGGTCATCAGGACGGCTGAAACCGTGCCCACAACTCCAAACAGGATGAGCTCAGGCAGCAAGCTGGCGGAAGGGAGGATGTCACTCCCGACAAAGAAACAAGTCGGGACCAGCAGCATTGCACCCAGATACCCGTTGATGACCTGGACCGCGAGCGGGTCGATCTGATGTGAGATACGCCGGGTGATCAGGGCAAAGATTGCAAACCCCAAAGCCACCCCCAATGGCATCAGGGCCGTGGCCCCGACCGCAATGAAATTCGGCTGGACCACCAGAAGGGTGCCAACAAATCCAACCGCCGCCGCACCAAATCGGTGGGGTCCAACATGTTCGCCCAGAAAGACATGCCCCAACCCCAACATGAGGAACGGCGCAACAAAGGCGATTGCCACTGCATCTGCCAGCGGTAGGAAACGCAAGGACTGATACATCAGGGCCATGGCGATGATCAGAACCAATGCGCGGACCAACACCCAGAGAAATAGTCCTTCAGGAATGGCGCAGGACACGCCACGCCATTTCAGCCAAGGATAAAGCAGCAGCGGGAACAGAAACCGCAGGGTGATCAGAAAGAGCAAAGCAACCTCTACCCCCAGCATCTTGGCCTGCGCGTCCGACAGCGGCACCAACATGCAAAAGCCCAGCATCAACATGATGCCAAAGAGCGGGCGATCATATGGAGAGGGTGGATTGGTCATGAGGCGACCCTAGGCCGCCCCAAAATGAAGTCAATTGTTGATCTGCTGTTCTGTCAGCAGTTCGGTACGTTCACGGCCAAACCGCCAAGAGAAGTCTCTTTATACTTCTCCATCATATCCTGTCCGGTTTCGAACATGGTCTTCACGCAGGCATCCAGGGGCACGAAATGCGTGCCATCCCCCCGCAGTGCAAGCGATGCCGCAGATACCGCCTTGATCGCACCAAGACCGTTGCGTTCGATGCAGGGCACTTGCACCAGGCCTTTGACCGGGTCGCAGGTCAGGCCCAAATGGTGTTCCAGCGCAATTTCAGCAGCGTTCTCCACCTGCATCGACGTGCCGCCCATCACGGCACAAAGACCGGCGGCGGCCATCGCGCTTGCTGATCCGACTTCGGCCTGACACCCCGCTTCAGCCCCGGAAATTGACGCGTTGTGTTTGACGATCCCGCCAATGGCAGAGGCTGTCAGAAGAAACTCGTCAATCTTGCCGCGACTGGCGCCTGGAACATGGTGCAGCCAATACATGATGACTGCAGGAAGAACCCCAGCAGCACCATTGGTCGGCGCGGTTACAACCTGTCCCCCGGCGGCATTTTCCTCGTTCACCGCCATGGCATAGACGCTCATCCAGTCATTGATGGTGTGGGGCGCGGTCAGGTTCAGACCCGCTTCTGCCTTTAGCGCTTCATGGATGTTGCGCGCGCGGCGCTTGACCGACAGGCCGCCGGGCAGGATACCGTCGCGCTCAAGCCCACGAGTAATGCAATCCTCCATCACCTGCCACAAACGCTCGATCCCGCTGTTCAGGCTGGCAGGCCCCATGTGTTCCAACTCATTGGCGCGCTTCATCTCTGCAATCGATTTGCCGGATTTAGCGGCCATCTCAAGCATTTGAGCAGCAGTTTCAAACGGGTAGGGATGAGTTTTTGCGTCTGCCTTGTCCCGGATCGGTTCTTCCGACTGTTCGGCTTCGGTCACCACAAACCCGCCTCCGATCGAGTAATAGGTTTCGCGCACAACCACGTCACCCTGCGCATCGGTGGCCATCAGTACCATGCCATTGGCATGGCCGGGCAGGGGGTGATCATAGTCAAATATCAGATCCGATTTCGGATCGAAATTCAGTGTTCCCAGCCCCTCAGGGCTGACCGATTTGGTGGCTTCGATCTGAGCCAGGCACTCTTCTGCCGCAGCATGTTCGTAGCTGTCGGGCAGAAATCCGGCGAGGCCTAATATGGTCGCCCGATCTGTGGCATGCCCGACACCGGTAAAGGCCAGAGAACCGTGCAGCGACGCCCGCAATCCTGCCACTTGAAACGGCTGCTCTCGCAGAAGATCAAGGAAGCGGCCACCGGCCACCATTGGTCCCATCGTGTGGGACGAACTGGGGCCAACCCCAACTTTGAACATGTCGAAGACAGACAGAAACATGAGACCCTCGCGCGTTTTAGTCCACCAAGCATGGAGACATTTTCAATCCGAAGAGGGGCAGAAAGCGACATTTTCCTGCTTAGTCAGGACGTGTCAGGATGAAAGCAGCCCCAGCAGAGATCAAAACCCCTTGCAAAACGAGCACCCAAAGCGGCAATCCCTTCCAGATCGAAAAGGCAATGACCAGTGCCATCATGCTTGTGGCCAGCACCTTCGCGCGCCGTGAAATCGCGCCCCGTTCTTCCCAGTCGCGGATGGGCGGTCCAAAATGAGCGTGTTCAATCAACCAGTTGCGCGCCCTGGGGCTTGACTTGCCAAAGGCGAATGCAGCCACAAGCAGAAATGGCGTAGTCGGGAGCACCGGCAATACGATCCCCAGAACCCCCAAACCCACCGCGCCCCAGCCAAGGGCTATGTAGAAAAATCTGCTCATGCCGTTTGTCGCGCTCCAAAACGACTGTATCTTGCGTCATGCTGGTCCAACAGGCATGGATTGTCCAGATGCGCCGGGTAAATATATAACCCCTTATTTTCCTTCTGAAAATACCTCGGGGTGAGTGCGAATGCACGAGGGGCAGAGCCCCTTCTCGACTTCCCCCTCGCCAGAAGGTCTGTTCTCTTTTATAAACACTTCCAAAATCGCACCAAAGGAAGACGCTGCCATGTCCGGGGAATTGTCACCAATCGACACCGCCAAATTTGTAGCTGCAAAGCGGGCGGTGGAGTTTGTTGAAGATGGGATGCGCGTAGGGTTGGGAACCGGGTCGACGGCGGCCTGGATGGTGCGCTGCCTCGGGGAGCTGGTGCGCGAAGCGGGGTTGACGGTCACAGGAGTACCCACCTCGTCGCGCACGGCCGATCTGGCGCGGCAACAAGGCATCAAGGTGGTCAGTCTGGACGAGGCCAAATGGCTGGATCTCACCATTGATGGCACGGATGAATTTGATGCGGATCTTTGTCTGATCAAAGGCGGCGGTGGGGTGCATCTCCTTGAAAAGATTGTCGCAACAGCGTCTGACCGGATGGTGGTGATTGCCGACCCCTCGAAGTCCGTGGATCAACTGGGCGCCTTTCCATTGCCCATCGAAGTGATCCCGTTTGGCTGGCAGACCTCAAAAAGTCTGGTCGAGGAATTACTCACCTCAATGGATGTTCTGGGACAAACCACAACGCTGCGGATGAACGGCGATCGCCCGTTCATTTCGGACGAGGGGAACTATATCATCGACCTGCACCTGAAGCGCATCGGTGATCCTCGCCGCCTGTCGATGGTGCTCAACCAGATCCCCGGTGTGGTGGAAAACGGGTTGTTCATCGACATCTGCGATGTGGTGGTGGTTGGTCATGGTGACGGGCGCGTCGAGGTGTCCGACATCAATGAAGGCACGTTCGAAGAAGACCGGATCGAGTTCGTGGATACCGATAATATCTTTAAAGATGTGTAGGGTTGCGAAGGCAAAACTTTAAAGTCTTTAAAGAGGCAAACGGGCAAAGTTTAAACTCTTTAAAGCGGATCATGCGGGCACTTGGTGGCAGAGCAATTATGCGTTTTGCTTCCGGCGGGGATATTTCATGGACCAAAGATGGACCAATGTGCTCATTCACACTCAAGGCACGCCTTTGTGATTGATAGGGCGGAATTTTGGGGGATGTGGGCTGGAAACTGCTGTGCAGAATCCCTAGTTTCTCGGAAATGAAAATCTGGCCAGAAAAATGAAGGCCTGTGAAGTTGGGGAACGGCAAACCATGAGCGATTTCGACTATGACCTCTTTGTGATCGGCGGTGGTTCGGGCGGCGTGCGCGCGGGCCGGGTGGCGGCTGAAGGTGGGGCCAAGGTGGGGCTGGCGGAAGAGTTCCGCATGGGTGGCACCTGTGTGATCCGCGGCTGTGTGCCGAAAAAACTGATGGTCTTTGCATCCCACTATGGCCCGGCTGCTGAAGAGGCCGCAAAATACGGCTGGAAGGGCAATGACGCGGGTGCTTTTGACTGGGGTCTGTTCCAGCCAATGTTGCATGCAGAGCTGGACCGACTGGAAGGGATCTATCAGCGTAATCTGGGCAATTCTGGTGCCGATATCTTCAATGCCCGTGCCGTGGTGAAAGACGCACATACGGTTGAGCTGTCCACCGGCGAGCGCTTTAGCGCCAAGCACATTCTTGTCGCCACCGGCGGGCGGCCCTTCCTGCCGAACACTCCGGGAGCGCAGGAACTGGGGATTACCTCGAACGAGGTTTTCAACCTCGACAGTTTCCCCGAACGCATCCTGATTGTCGGCGGCGGCTATATCGCCTGTGAATTCGCCTGTATTTTCAATGGCCTTGGTGCAAATGTAGCGCAATGGTATCGCGGGGCGCAGATCCTGCGCGGTTTCGACGGCGAGGTGCGCGGATTTCTGGCCGAACATATTCGCGAACGTGGTGTCGACCTGCATGTGGGGCTTGAAGTCGAGCGGATGGAACGCCGCGATGGCCGCATCTGGGTCAAGGGCACCGACGGGCGTGAAGAGATCTATGATCAGGTGCTTTTTGCCACCGGTCGTGTGCCCAACACCGACGGGCTTGGGCTGGAAGAGATCGGTGTCAAACTTGGGCGTTCGGGCGAGGTTGTGGTGGATGACTATTCGCAATCCGCAGTGCCTTCAATTTTTGCGGTGGGGGATGTGACCAACCGGATCAACCTGACCCCTGTGGCGATCCGCGAGGCAGTGGCTTTTGTGGAAACGGTGTTTAAAGGAAATCCGACCAAGCTTGACCATGAAAATGTTGCCTCGGCCGTGTTCACCCAACCGGAATATGGCACTGTGGGCATGGGTGAGGAAGAGGCGCGGGAGCTTGAGAAAATCGATGTCTACACCGCGGCTTTCCGCCCGATGCAATCTAGCTTTATCAGCTCGGATGAGCGGGTGTTGTTCAAGCTGGTGGTGAGCCAGGCAAGCCAGAAAGTGCTGGGAGTACATATCGTTGGCCCCGGTGCAGGTGAAATGATTCAGCTTACCGCTGTTGCGGTGAAGATGGGCGCCACCAAGGAAGATTTTGATCGCGCGGTGGCGGTGCATCCGACCATGTCGGAAGAGATTGTATTGATGAAATCGCCGACGCGAAGCGATTGAGGTACCGTTCTGATCGGTGTTGATAAATGGTTTGGAAGCGCGCGCCGGTCGGTGCGCGTTTTTATTTAGGGCTTGCGACCGGGTGTTGAGTTTTCATTTTACTAGAAAACTAGAAAACTAGTTTTCTGGTTTTTTGCCAAAATCGAATTTTCACAGCTGGAAATGTTCCGCAACGCCGGGCTTTGACTTGAAAAACTGCGCACGAAAGTCCAGTTATTGTGCCGAAGCTTTGACCAAACAAGGATAACAACCATATGGCCAGCGATAATGGCGGCCCCTGGGGCGGCGGTGGCAACCGCGGCGGCTCGGGAGGCAATAAAGGCGGCAACGACGACGGTGGGCGCCCACCGCATCGTCCGGGAGACCAACCGCCGATCCCCGAAATCGACGAATTGATGAAAAAAGGGCAGGAGCAACTGCGCGTTCTGATGGGCGGTCGCTCCGATGGTCGTCGCGGCGGTTCCGGACGCGGTACGGGTGGAGGTGGCATTGGCCGTGGCACCCTGCTTTTGGGGGCTTTGGCCGCCGCAGGCCTCTGGGTATTTGCCAGTTTTTATCGGGTCGACACGTCTGAACAATCCGTTGAACAGCTCTTTGGTGCCCGCTACGGCGTTGGGCAAGAGGGTTTGAACTTTGCTCCCTGGCCGGTTGTGACCAAGGAAATCTATCCGGTCACCCGCGAAAACATCATCAACATTGGTGAAGGCAACTCTGGCCTGATGCTGACCGGGGATGAAAATATCGTTGATATCGACTTCCAGGTGGTCTGGAACATCTCGAATATCGAAGAGTTCATCTATAACCTCGCGGCCCCCGAAAACACCATTCGCGCCGTGTCGGAATCAGTCATGCGCGAGATTATCGCGCGTTCGCTGTTGGGGCCGATCCTGACCTCGGATCGGGGCGTTATTCAGCAGGAGCTGCAAGACCTGATCCAGCAGACGCTCGACGGCTATGAAGCTGGCGTGAACATCGTGCGTGTGAACTTTGACCGTGCCGACCCGCCGCGTGAAGTGATCGACAGTTTCCGTGAGGTGCAAGCCGCTGAGCAAACCCGAGACACGTTGCAGAAACAGGCCGACGCCTATGCAAACCGTGTGGTTGCTGCCGCGCGTGGTGAAGCTGCTCAGCTTCTGGAAGAAGCGGAAGGGTATCGCGCCAAGGTCGTGAATGAGGCCGAAGGTGAAGCCGCACGCTTCCTGGCCGTTTACGAAGAATACCTGAAGGCCGAAGACATCACCCGCAAACGCCTTTACCTCGAGACCCTCGAAAAGGTCATGGGGTCGGTGAACAAGGTGATCATTGACGGGGCTGTAGGTGGAGAAGGGGGCGTGGTGCCTTACCTGCCGCTCAATGAACTGAACAAGCAAAGCAGCGGAGGGTCGAACTGATGCGTAAGACGCAATTGACTATCGGTGCACTTGTTGTGGCCACGGCGGCCGTCTTTCAGGCCATCTACATCGTGGATGAACGCGAAACTGCGTTGGAACTGCGCTTTGGTGAGGTGAAGGAAGAAGTTCGTAATCCGGGGCTTTACTTCAAAGTGCCGCTGATCGATGAGGTCGTGAAATATGATGACCGGATCCTGCCGCTGGACACCCGCAAGCTTGAAGTGACGCCGGCAGATGGACGCCGTCTGGAAGTTGATGCCTTTGCTCGCTGGCGCATTATTGACGCCAAGGAGTTCCGCCGTTCGGTGGGGGCGGGTGGCATTGACGGTGCAGCCTCGCGCTTGGAACGCATCCTGAACGCAGAACTGCGTGCGGTTCTGGGTAAGGTCAATTCTGGGGTTGTTCTTTCAGCTGACCGGATCCTTCTCATGAACCAGATCCGTGATCGGGCCCGCAGCCAATCGGTTGACCTCGGGATCGAAGTGGTCGACGTGCGGATCAAAAGCGCCGACCTGCCGCAGCAAAACCTCGAAGCCACCTTCGAGCGGATGCGGGCTGAACGTCAGCGTCTGGCCGCAGATGAGATCGCCCGTGGTAATGAGGCGGCCCAACGTCTTCGCGCCACGGCGGACCGGACCGTGGTCGAAACCACATCCGAGGCCCGCAAGAACGCCCAGATCATCCGTGGTGAAGCAGATGCTCGCCGCAATGGGATCCTGGCAGAGGCGCTGGGCCGTGATGCGGAGTTCTATACCTTCCTGCGTTCGCTTCAGGCCTATGAAACCTCGCTCGGCGGAGATAACTCTTCGCTGGTCATCTCACCGGATAGCGAGTTTTTTGACTATCTGAAGTCTGAGGGCGGCCGTCCGTGAGCCTTGTCTTACTAGGCATCGGGCTTGTGCTCGTGATTGAGGGGCTGGTGTTCGCACTGGCCCCTTCGCGTTTGGATGATCTGGTCGCCGCCATCAACGAACTTTCGCGCGATCAAAGACGCCTGATCGGGCTGGGTGCCGTGGCGCTGGGTGCGCTGCTGGTCTGGCTGTCACAAGGGTGACACGCATGGCATAGATGTCACGCTCCCTGTTTTTGGTCGTAAAATGGTCTAATTCTTAACTTAACTAGGTTATGAATATCGCGAAATTTGGTGCGAAGACGACAGTGTATTAGTGTGGAGATCTTACGATGACGACTTTTTGGGCGCGAACAGACAGCAACAGCGCGAACAATCCCGCATTGAATCTCACCACTGACCCGGCTCTTGAGATCACCTTTGTTGCATCTGGTACTGACGGGGATTGGTTGCTCGAACAGCCCGTGGATGGCGGAATTGATCCTGACACGCAGGTGGAAATCGACGGTGTCAGTTATGACTTCACGTTTGAGCTCAGCGCAACGCTACCTACTCTGAAAAAAGATGGTGCCCAGCAGATACCTGATCAGTACGAAGGGGCAATTGTCTATACAATCACCGTGCATGATTATCCCTCCGCTGGTGAAACCACGCGCCTGACCTTCATGCCGGATGAAGATGCGACACAGGCCGAGATGGATTCCTTCGGCTCCGGGGGCGCAGATCTTCAGAACCTGGATGTCATGCCCGATCCGGGAACCATCTGCTTTGCACAGGGGACGCATATTCTGACCCCGGATGGGGAGGTGAAAGTTGAGGATCTGAATGAGGGGGATCAGGTGATGACCCTTGATCATGGTCCTCAGAAAATACTTTGGATCTCGACCACAGAACTTAACTGGCCGGGTGACTGCGAAAAATCCCTTCCCATCAAGATTGCCGCCGGGGCGATAGGTCCAAACCTGCCAAAGCGCGATCTAGTCGTGTCGCCGCAGCACAAGCTTCTATTGTCGGTCTCTCATCTAATCGGATTGGAACAGGGTGAGGTTCTTGCACCCGCCAAGGGACTTTTGAGCCTTCCCGGCATCCGCAGGATGCAGGGTAAGAAATCCGTGATTTATTATCATATCATGTTGGAAAATCACGAAATTCTGTTTTCGGAAGGACTTGCGACAGAAAGCTTTTTCCCAGGTGAAATGGCGCTGAAGATGCTGACGCCCTCTCAGCGTCGGGACGTATTGCAGCGGATGCGAGGGCTGAACTGTGGGGATGCTGTGATGGATCAGCCGACCGCACGGCCTTGTTTGACCTGCTCACAGACACGTCTTGTGGTGGAAGATGCCAGGCAAAAAGCGGTGTCATTGGCACCGAACTCGATTTTCTTTGATGAGTTGATTGCGGCCTGATTTCCCAACAAACATGGTCAAGAGCTTGTGGAAAGATACAACCGTGCGGTTGCTGGATCTCGTGTCGGCTGATTACCGCCCAAATTCTGTTTGACGTCACTTCACAACCCGGTGATCGCCGCCGGACAAGTTTGCGTTGCACATTTTTGTTCCTATCTAGAGACTGTCCCCAACGGGCCGTTCCAGATACCGTGTTTTCGTGATGTCTGGCACAGATGCCCCACAGCTATTGATTAAGAGGAGAGATGTTTTGAAAGCGCAGGCGATTCCCCTTTCGAAAGGGTCTGCAAATACTTCCCGCCAGGGCCTGATGCTGGTCATGGCAATGATCATGAGCGCGGCCATGGTTCTGGTGTCCGGAGTTCGGGCGGACGCGCGAGGCACCCCAGAAAGCTTTGCGGATCTGGCAGAGACAGTCAGCCCCGCAGTTGTGAATATCACCACCACCACGATCGTCGAAAGCCGTTCCGGGCCGCAGCCGATGGTGCCGGAAGGCAGCCCGTTCGAAGAGTTTTTCCGGGATTTCCTGGATCGAGATCGGCAAGGGCAGGGCAACGGTCCGGGCAATCGTCCCCGCCGCAGCCAGGCGCTTGGCTCGGGTTTCGTGATTTCGGAAGACGGGTTTATCGTGACCAACAACCACGTGATTGAGGGCGCAGATGAAATCTTGATCGAGTTCTTTGGTGGCGAGAAGGAACTGCCTGCCAAGGTGATCGGCACTGATCCCAATACCGACATCGCGCTGTTGAAAGTCGAGAGCGAAGAACCGCTGGATTACGTGAAATTCGGTGACAGCGATGTGATGCGTGTTGGCGATTGGGTGATGGCCGTTGGTAACCCGCTGGGTCAGGGTTTTTCGGTCTCTGCCGGGATCATCTCGGCCCGCAATCGGGGTCTTGGTGGGGTCTATGACGACTACATCCAGACCGATGCGGCGATCAACCGGGGCAACTCGGGGGGGCCTCTGTTCAGCATGGATGGGGAAGTGATTGGCGTGAACACCGCGATCCTCAGCCCTAATGGCGGATCGATCGGCATTGGCTTTTCGATGTCGTCCAATGTGGTCGACAAGGTTGTTGGTCAGCTGAAAGAGTTTGGCGAAACCCGCCGCGGTTGGCTGGGTGTGCGCATTCAGGACATCACCGAGGACATGTTGGAAGGTCTGAACCTGAGCTCGACCGAAGGTGTACTGGTCAATGACGTGCCGGAAGGCCCGTCGAAAGAGGCCGGCATTATGGCAGGCGACGTGATCCTGTCCTTTGATGGGGTGGATGTGGCCAATACGCGCGAACTGGTCAAAATCGTCGGTGACGCTCCGGTAGGTAAAGCCGTGCGGGTTGTGGTGATGCGGGACGGCAAGACCGAAACGCTCAAGGTGACCCTTGGCCGTCGAGAAGAGGCTGTCGCCTCCAACACCGGTGATGCGCCGATGGATGGTGGCACCCCGTCAGAGAAATCTGTTCTGGGCATGACCCTGAGCGAACTGGATGATCAGCGCCGTGAAGAACTGGGGCTCAATCCTGGCGCCAGTGGCCTTGTGGTTCTGGATCTTGATGAGAACAGCGAAGCCTTTGAAAAAGGGATGCGGGCCGGTGATGTGATTGCTGAAGCTGGTCAGCAGGAGGTCGTTGACCTGTCTGCGTTCGAAGAGAAGATCGAGGAAGCCCGCGACGCGGGACGCAAGTCGATCCTGCTTCTGGTGCGCCGCAACGGCGAGCCGCGCTTCCTCGCCCTGTCTCTTGAAGGCTGATCTGAACGTCCATTGGCTGCTCTGGTCAGAGCTGCCAATGGATAGAACAATAAGCACAAAAAAAACCCGCGCTGATGCGCGGGTTTTTTTGAGTGGTGGGGCGTGTCAGGGAGAGAGGACACGCCGCCAGTAGATCCATTTAGATCATTTCGATGTCAGCCCGTGTCAGACCGATATCCGCCAGTTCGCGGTCAGTAAGACTAGACAGCGCTTTACGGGTCGAGCGCGCGTCATTCCAGGCAGTCAGCGATGCAACAGCACGCTGGACAGCGATGGACAGACGGCCCCCGAAGGATGAACCAGCGTGGTTCAGCAGGGTGGGTTCGAAGACAGCCATTGTTCATGTCCTTAGATCAAGAAAACAAGTCAGAGCACCATTGCTCTTAATCGCCAATTAGGCCCGAACATCCGGCCGGACAAGCGTTCAAATTGCATGTCACCTATGCGTTTTTTGCAACTGGTCGTTTTCAGATTTTGGCGTGTCGAAAATGGTCGGATTCTGACAATTTTTCACCTCTACGCACCCAATATTAATGAATAAAAACTTTTCTGGATCTGTTTGGTTGACCTGAATTGGGGGCGGATGTGGGTGGAAAACGACTCACTTCCTCTGCAATGCCATCCCATCGAGGCCGCGCAATCCCTGACCCTGTAGGGCCGAGACCAGTCTGGAATGAGGCATATCTTGCACGGTTGTGCCCGCAATAAGGGCCAGCGCCGCCGCCGTCCCGCAGGCTTGCCCCATGGCGATACATTGCGGCATCCCCCGGACCGAGGCGAAGGCCTCGGGATCGGCCGAGATGATCCGCCCGGCAAACATCAGGTTCTCAATTTCACGCGGGACCATGGACCGAAACGGGATGGTGTAATAGTCGCCAGCCCCCACAATGGCGTCATGGGTCATGCTCTCGTCGGCCCGCATCACGTCGTCAATCGGGTTGTCGCAGGCCACGATCCCATCGGGGAATTTGGTGCCCGCGGCCAGATCCGCCCCGGTCACGCGGTACTGACCTTCCAGCTTGCGGGTTTCGCGCACACCCACGGTTGGCCCGAGGTACATCATCTTGGCCTGTTCAAATCCGGGAATGTCCGAGCGCAGGAACTCCGCCATTTGCATACACCGCCTGCGCCCCTCTTGTGTGGCCCGGGTTACATCTGCCGGGTTGGTGCCATCCACCCCCCGGATCACCACAGAATTGCAAAAGACCGTATCGGGGTGAAACCCGCGCATGAGATAAAGCTTGCCCAGATCCTCGTGCAGCCGGCCTTCGGCAATGCCAATGCCGGCCTGCGCGGTAAAATACGGGTCGGGCTCGGCAAAGATCCGGTCCAGATCCGCCCCCACCATCATGAAAGTCAGCGTGACCCCCATCATGTTGCCGCTTGTGTCCCCCAACTCATACGGCACGCCTGCTTTGGCCGAGGTGTCACCATCGCCGGAGCAGTCGATCACCATGCCGGCGGCAACGGTCTGCGCGCCGTGCCGGTCGAAAAACTCGACTGATTCAATGCGGTTCCCCTCCATTTCTGGCCCTGTCGCCGTGGCCCCAAGGCGCAGATCGACACCGGCTTCCTCCAGCATTTCAAACATCGTTGTGGTGGCGATGTCGTGGTCATACTGAATTTCCGCCCCGAAGTTTTCCAGCGCGCAGGGGCGTTTTTCGGCAGCTGGAGGATCCATGGCAAAGAGGCGTTCTGCCAGCTCTTCCATGATCCCGCCGATACTCACGTCACAGGGATATGCTGCGCCCCAAGGCATGCCGGGGCAAAAGGACATCACGCCACCGATCTTCTGGCTGGCCTCGATAAGCATGGTGCGCTGTCCCTGCCGGGCCGCTGCAAGCGCCGCGCCGAACCCGGCCGTGCCGCCGCCGATCACCAGTACATCAACATCTGTTTTCATGATCTCGCCCCTTAGTCCTATTCGCTTCCGTTTCGTGATAGGGCGGCAGTGTTGTACAAGTGTATAGCTAAATTGCGCCACCGGTGTCGTTTTCAGCACAAGTGCGGGGAAACCTGTGGTCAGATGCGAAAAAACTGGTGCATGTTCTCGTTTCGTGCTAGTTCGCGGATAACAATAAAAACGGCAACCATACAGAGCAGGGCGGCAGATGCGCGTCATTGGAATTGACCCGGGGCTACGCAACCTCGGCTGGGGTGTGATCGATACAGATGGAGCAAAGATGCGCCATGTGGCCAACGGGATCTGTCATTCGACTGGCACGGAATTGGGCGTGCGACTGTTATCTCTCTTTGAACAACTTACTGACGTTTTCACCACCCATGCGCCCGACACGGCAGCGGTGGAGCATACTTTTGTAAACAAGGACGCGGTGGGCACGCTGAAACTCGGTCAGGCGCGCGGCATCGCCATGCTGGTCCCGGCACGTGCCGGGCTGGAGGTTGGTGAATATGCGCCCAACGCCGTGAAAAAGGCCGTGGTGGGTGTGGGGCATGCCGACAAGAAACAGGTGGAACATATGGTCAAGATGCAGCTGCCCGGTGTGAAACTGGCCGGTCCAGATGCCTCCGACGCATTGGCCATTGCAATCTGTCACGCCTTTCACGCGCAAAGCGCGGGGCGGTTGGCGGATGTGGTCCGGAGGGCAGGCGCATGATCGGCAAGATCTCCGGTATTCTCGACTATCGCGCCGAAGACCATGTGCTGATTGATGTGCGTGGGGTGGGCTATCTGGTTTATGTCTCAGACCGCACCATGACCACGTTGCCCGGCGCAGGTGAAGCGGTGGCGCTTTACACCGAACTTCTGGTGCGTGAGGACAATCTTCAGCTTTTTGGCTTTACCTCTCTCATCGAAAAGGAATGGCACCGTCTGCTCATTTCCGTGCAGGGGATTGGCCCCAAGGCCTCTATGGCAATCCTCTCAGCGCTTGGCCCTGACGGGGTCAGCCGGGCGATTGCGCTGGGTGACTGGTCTGCGGTGAAAGTGGCCAAAGGGGTTGGGCCTAAAACGGCGCAACGCGTGGTGAATGAGCTTAAGGACAAGGCGGCCAGCGTCATGGCGATGGCCGGGCAGGGCGGATCTCTGGGCGAGGCGATGGCAGCGGTGGATGATGAGGTGATTGAAGCGCCTCGCGCAAAATCTAAACCTGCGCCAAAAGCGCCCGCCACCAATGCGGCGGCGCAATCCGAAGCGCTCTCTGCGCTGGGCAATCTGGGCTATGGTCCGGGCGAGGCGGCCTCAGCCGTGGCGCAGGCGATGGGGGAAAACCCAGAGGCGGATACCGCCACTCTGATCCGATCCGCGTTGAAACTGCTGGCGCCCAAGGGCTGAAAGGGTAAAACGGATCCATGAGTGAACCAGACCCCACATTGCGCCCTGACCCGCGTCCCGAAGACAAGGCTATGGATCAGGACCGCGCCCTGCGCCCCGAACGGCTGACGGATTTTATCGGCCAGGCTGAGGCCCGCGCCAACCTGCGCATCTTCATCGAGAGTGCGCGCAGGCGTGGCGAGGCGATGGATCATGTGCTGTTTCATGGCCCTCCTGGTCTGGGCAAAACCACACTCGCGCAGATCATGGCGCGGGAACTTGGCGTGAATTTCCGCATGACCTCCGGACCAGTTCTGGCGAAAGCGGGGGATCTCGCGGCGATCCTGACCAATCTCGAACGCAATGACGTGCTGTTCATTGACGAAATTCACCGGCTAAATCCCGTCGTCGAAGAGGTGCTTTACCCGGCGATGGAGGATTTTGAGCTCGATCTGGTGATCGGCGAAGGTCCTGCCGCACGTACTGTGAGGATCGAATTGCAACCCTTTACGCTGGTGGGCGCGACCACCCGTCTGGGCCTGTTGACGACCCCCCTGCGCGACCGGTTTGGCATCCCGACCCGGCTGCAATTTTATACCGTGGACGAACTACATGAGATCGTGACCCGAAATGCGATCAAACTCGGAACGCCCGCCGATAATGATGGCGCGCGAGAGATTGCCAAACGTGCCCGTGGCACGCCTCGGATTGCAGGCCGGCTGTTGCGCCGTGTGGTGGATTTCGCCGTGGTCGAAGGTGATGGGCGGATCACGCGAGAAATCGCAGACAATGCTCTGACACGGCTTGGTGTTGATCACCTTGGGCTGGATGGGGCGGACCGCAGGTATCTCGGCCTGATGGCAGAGCATTACGGTGGCGGGCCGGTCGGGATCGAAACCATGGCCGCCGCCCTGTCCGAAAGCCGCGACGCGCTGGAAGAGGTGATTGAACCCTTTCTTCTGCAACAGGGCCTCATCCAACGCACCCCGCGCGGACGGATGCTGGGCAAGAAGGCCTGGCGGCATCTGGGGCTGGATGCACCAGAGGTGGGAGAGAAGGCGCAGACGGATTTGTTTGGCAAGTAAGCTTGCGCTTTGGCGATTTGCTTTTTATGCCTCCGGCGGGGATATTTATGGCAAGAGGAAAAGCCCGATGACACCGGAAGAGATCCAGACCTTTTTCACCGGCAAGGATGGTTCCTATGCGTTCGCCCGTTGGGGGCGGCCGATTGTGCCTGTTGTGTTCGGGGTTGAAGAAGAAACCCTTGAGGTCGTGAAAGGCGCGGTTGAGGCGGTGGTGGCGCTGGCTGGTCACAAGATGGCCGAGACCGACCCGGAGCTGGGCGCAAATCTGATGGTGTTTTTCTTTCAGGGCTGGGACGAGCTTTTGGGGGTGCCGAACCTTGAAAAGATGGTGCCTGATCTAGAGCCTCTGGTTGGTCGTCTTAAAGGGGTAGGGGCGAGCCAGTATCGCGCGTTCCGTTTTGATGAAGACGGAGCCATTCAGGCCTGTTTCGTCTTTGTCTGCATGTCGGGTGAAATGGCCCAGCAACCTGCCGAAACCATCGCTCTTACCCAAGCCGTGCAGGCGGTTTTGCTTTGGGGCGAGGGGGCATTTTCCACCAAAAGCCCGCTGGCTGTGTTGCCGGAAACCGGTCAGGTGATCCTGCGCCCGGATGTAGCGGGAATTATTGCGGCGTCTTATGATCCGGTGATGCCAGCTGCGGCAGAGGATGCAAGTCATGCGCTGCGTCTGTTTGCGCGGATGCAGGTAAACCCGGTGGTAAATACCCTTTCAGAGGATGAGACCAAACACTGAATGCGCGCCTTTATCGCTTGTCCCTTACCTGATCACGTCACGTCCGCACTGGCGGATTTGGCGGCACGGGTAAAGGTTGGGCGGGCGGTGCCCGAGGAGAACCTGCATCTGACGCTGGCGTTTCTGGAAGAACAGCCGGTGGAGGTGTTGGAGGCGTTGCATGAAGAGTTGGAGGTGATCTCTTCTCCACTCTTCGAGGTGTGTTTCAGAGGATTGGAACCGATGGGCGGCAAGACGCCCTCAGTGCTGGCGATCCGGGCCGAAGGGGCAGAGGCGTTGCAAAAACAGGTGAGTGGTGCTGCGCGGCTGGCAGGAATCTCGCTGCCTCATCGAAGGTTTCGCGGCCACGTCACCATTGCCCGACTGCCGCGACACCCGGCAGAGGCCGATCAGGTCGCATTAGGGCATGCGCTTGAGGTGTTTGGAGCAGTGGAGTTACCACCTGTCACGGTGGATCAATTTGCGCTCTTCCGGTCCGAGTTACACCCGGATGGGGCGCGTCATGAGGTGCTGGCGGAATATGATCTGTCGACATCTGGCTGACCCACAATTTAATCCGAATACGGTTCCCACTTTTCGGATTGCGCTCTAAGCTCTGGAAAAACAAACCTGATTGAGGCCCCGATGCACCAGTTTCCGATCCGCGTTTATTATGAAGACACCGATATGGCGGGCATTGTCTATTACGCCAATTACCTGCGTTATATCGAACGCGCCCGGTCCGATTGGGTGCGCGACATTGGCGTGGATCAGAACGAAATGCGCGAAGCGGGGCAGGTTTTTGCGGTGCGCCGGCTTGAAGCGGACTATCTGGGATCGGCACGGTTTGATGACGAGTTGATCGTCGAGACATCCATCAACACGGTCAGCGGGGCGCGGTTGGTGCTGGATCAGGTGGTGAAGCGTGGGGAAGAAACCCTTTTCGAGGCGCAGGTCACCATCGTTTGTCTCGCTGACGGGCAGCCCACCCGGCTACCGGCGGGTTTTCGCCGCCGAGTGAATTGAAAGAGCAAAAACCTGTCACATGACGTGGTTTTGATAGCTTTCCCCGTGCCTTTAAGTTAATTTACCTGCAAAACAGCCCCCAAAGAGGGGTATCCTTGGCAGTTTGGGGCATCCCGGTCGTCCGGGGCTAGCAGAGGCAGAGACAGAGTTATGGAAACCGAAACGCTTGCAGCGGCCACGGAGATTGATTTCTCCTTTCTGGCCCTTTTCCTTCGCGCAACCCTGACCGTGAAACTGGTGATGATCCTGTTGATCATCGCGTCTTTCTGGTCTTGGGCCATCATCGTCACAAAGCTGATTGCGTACCGCAAAGAACGCGCTGAGGCGGTGGTGTTTGATCGCAAGTTCTGGTCGGGTGAACCGCTCGACAAGCTGTTTGACGAGGTCGGAGCCGCCCCGGAAGGGTCCGCCGAAAAGGTGTTTTCGGCAGGTATGATCGAATGGCGCCGCTCTCACCGTGCGGATGGTGGGCTGATTGCGGGGGCGCAATCGCGCATCGACCGGTCAATGGATGTGGCAATTGCCAAAGAGGGGGAAAAGCTCAATCAGGGGCTTTCGTTCCTTGCGACCACGGCCTCTACCGCCCCGTTCGTTGGGCTGTTCGGCACGGTCTGGGGCATCATGAACGCCTTTATCGAGATTGCGCAGCAGCAAAACACCAATCTTGCCGTGGTGGCTCCGGGGATTGCCGAGGCGCTTCTGGCCACCGGGCTTGGACTGCTTGCCGCCATCCCGGCTGCGGTTTTCTACAACAAGCTTTCAGTGGATAGCGACAATATCCTGGCTGGCTACGAAGCCTTTGCGGACGAGTTTGCCACCATCCTCAGCCGACAGTTGGACAGCTGAGATGGGGGCCGCTACGCAACAGGGCGGCGCTGATCGCCGCGCCCGCCGGGGCCGTCGCCGGGGCAAACACCGCCGCATGATGGCCGAAATCAACATCACGCCGTTTGTGGATGTGATGTTGGTGCTTCTGATCATCTTCATGGTGGCCGCACCCCTGATGGTGGTGGGGGTTCCGGTTGAACTGCCCAAAACAGCTGCGACTGCCTTGCCTTCGACAGAAGAAGAGCCGCTCACTGTGACCATCGACGCCGAAGGGCGTGTGATGCTGCAAAAAACCGAGATTGCGCAGGACGAGTTGATTGGAAAGTTGCGTGCCATTGCCGCTGAACGCACGGATGACAAAGTGTTCCTGCGCGCAGACGGTGCCGTGGCCTGGGCCGAGATCGCCACTGTTATGGGCGCGCTGAACGCCGCCGGTTTCACCAATATCGGAATGGTCACCGACGGCGGTGGTCCCACCCTGGACGGGCAAGGGGGATAGCCACCCATGCGCACGGGGCTTTATATCTCGGGGGCAGGGCATGCGCTCCTGATCCTGTGGCTCCTGTTCGGCTCGCTGATTGGTTGGCGGGACGATGAGGTGAAGCTGCGCGTATCGGATGTCTCGTTCATTTCCGAAGAGGATTTTGCGGCCCTGACCGCCCCACGGGGCGAGGCCGCTGTACCGGAAAATCCTCCGGCGCCGGAACCCGCTGCGCCGGAGGAGGCCTCTGCGCCCCCCACACGGCCTGAGCCGGACCCCACACCTGAACCTGCGCCGGAACCAGAACCCGAACCGATCCCGGAACCGCCTGCGCCGGACCCCGTTGTTCTGGACATCCCACGTGTTGCACCGCAACCTGCTCCGGAACCGGAACCTCAGATCGAGGTCGCCCCGGAAACGGTTGAGGCCCCTGCACCGGCGCCGGAACCCGAGGCCACACCGCTTCCAGAAGTGACGCCGACGGCCCCAGAGGCGGCAACAACCGAGATCGTGACCGAGGCGAAGGAATCGGAGGAAGAGATTGCGGCTGCTCCCACCCGCTCGCCGCGTCCGCCTACACGCCCCGAAAGACCGGAAACGCCCGCAGTGACAGAACCGGAAGAAACGCCGGAACCTGCCGATACGGCTGCAAACGCAGTGGCCAATGCGGTAAGCGACGCCATTGCAGGCGGTCAGCAGGACACGCCCGCGCAAGACATACCCGAAGGTCCACCCCTAACCCGCGGTGAGAAAGAGGGACTAAAGCTGGCGATCAAGCAATGCTGGAACCTTGGCTCCACGTCGTCTGATGCATTACGCACCACCGTGATGGTTCTGGTAGATATGGATCGCAACGGAAAACCAGGCACCATGCGCATGGTGGGGTGGGATGGACCCGGACAAGGGTCCGCTGATATCGCATATCAAGCCGCCCGTCGGGCAATTCTGATCTGCGGCAAGAACGGCTATGACCTGCCCGCCGAGAAATACGGCCAATGGCGCCAAATCGAGATAACTTTCAACCCGGATGAGATGAGGCAAAGATGAGTTTGACCAAGCTGATGGGACTGACCAGACTAACCGGCGCGGCCGTGCTGGCTGGAGTGACTGCACTAATAGCGCCAGTGGGCGTGACTGCGGCTTGGGCTGAACCGCTCAGGATCGAGATCACCGACGGGGTGATTGAACCTTTGCCATTTGCCGCCCCCGCGTTTCAGGCAGAAACCAGCGGGGCCGGGCAATATGCAGCTGAGATTGCGCGCCTTGTGGCGGCGGATCTGGCCGGCACAGGGCTGTTTCGGGAAATTCCCCCTTCGGCTTTCATTTCCAATGTGACGAGCTTTGCAAGCCCCGTCGCCTATGAGGATTGGCGCGCGATCAATGCGCAGGCGCTGATCACGGGTGCCGTAAGTGAAAACGGTGGAAATATCTCGGTTAAATTCCGGGTGTTCGACGTGTTTTCCGGCCAGCAATTGGGCGATGGGCTGCAATTTGGCGGATCTGCCACCGCATGGCGTCGTATGGCGCATAAGGTGGCCGATGTGGTCTATTCTCGCATCACCGGGGAAAGCGGCTATTTCGACAGCCGCGTGGTGTTTGTCTCAGAAAGTGGCCCCAAGAACGCCCGCCGCAAGCGTTTGGCGGTGATGGATTATGACGGGGCAAACGTTCAGTTTCTGACCGACAGCTCGTCGCTTGTGCTGGCCCCGCGGTTTTCTCCTGCGGGAGACAAGGTGCTTTATACGAGCTATGAGACCGGCTTTCCGCAGGTCAATGTGCTTGACGTGAACTCCGTCACCAAACGCATCCTGTCGTCAAAAGAGGGGACGATGACCTTTGCGCCGCGCTTTTCGCCGGATGGGTCGCGTGTGGTCTATTCGCTGTCGGCAGGTGGAAATACCGACATCTACACGATGAATGTCAATGGTGGTGGTGAACAACGCCTGACCTCTTCGCCGTCGATCGAAACGGCGCCCTCCTATTCGCCGGATGGGCAATATATCGTCTTTGAAAGCGACCGCTCGGGGACACAACAGTTGTATATCATGTCTGCAGGAGGGGGAGAGGCGCGTCGGATTTCATTTGGACCCGGACGTTATGGCACACCGGTCTGGTCGCCGCGTGGCGATCTGATTGCCTTTACCAAACAGAACTCAGGCCGGTTCCATATCGGCGTGATGCGCACAGATGGCAGCGAAGAACGGCTTTTGACGGCGTCGTTTCTGGATGAGGGGCCAACATGGTCTCCCAATGGCCGGGTGATTATGTTCACCCGCGAAAGCCAGGGTGCAAGTGGTGCGCCGGCGTTGTATTCCGTCGATATCTCCGGTCGAAATCTTCGCCGTGTCGTGACCGATGGCCCAGCCTCCGACCCGGCGTGGTCGCCTTTGTTGAAATGACACAAAGTGAAAGCCAAGCAATCTCTGGCCGGTGACGCGTGGGGAGATTTCCCTTGTTCACACAGATCTGCTAGGCTTTCAAAAAACGAGCAAGATATTATTGGAACATTGTCGCATCTGGCGGAAAACCAAGACGCGGCTTCTGACAGGATACAGGATCAAATCCATGAAACCATTTGCACTTACAGCAGTTTTAGTTGGCGTATTGGCCGTGGCCGGCTGTTCGAAAAGCCCGGGCGCTCTGGATGCAGGTTTTGGCGCGGGGGCGGGCGGCATAGTTCCCGGCAGCGCCTCTGACCCGAGTTCACCGGCCTACTTCCAGCAGACGATCGGTGATCGCGTTCTGTTTGCCGTGGACCAATCCACGGTGAGCCCGGAAGGCGTTGACGTGTTGAACAAACAGGCGGTTTGGCTGATGGAAAACCCAGCCTTCACCGCAGTGGTCGAGGGCCATGCGGATGAGCAGGGCACACGGGAATACAACCTTGCGCTGGGTGCGCGTCGTGCATCGGCCGTGCAGAATTTTCTCATTGAACGTGGTGTTGCCCCGAACCGTTTGAAAACGGTGAGCTATGGCAAGGAACGGCCGCTGGAGATCTGTTCGGACGAGATCTGTTATGCCAAGAACCGCCGCGCGGTCACTGTTCTTGCGGCTGGTGGTTTGACGAGCTAAGGCGTGTAAATGAGCGCATGGGTCAGAGAATGACTTGATTTTCTCTGACCAGGGCGTTGTTTTCCTAGAAAACTAGAAAACTAGAAAACTAGAAAACTAGAAAACTAGAAAACTAGAAAACTAGAAAACTAGAAAACTAGAAAACTAGAAAACTAGTATTCTGAAAGGTGGTTCGGATGCGTGTTGGATTATTGGCGGCAGCCTTTTTGATGGGCACTTCTTTGGTGGCTCCAGCCCTGGCTCAGGATCGGGCGCAGTCGCTTGCGGATGTGCGCCAGGAACTTACGCTCCTTTATGTTGAGATCCAGTCCCTGAAAACCGAATTGTCGACCACAGGGGCGCCCATGGGAGGGACCGCTTCAGGCACGGCGTCGCAACGCATTGATGTGATCGAAGGCGAAATGGCGCGGCTCACCGATAAGATCGAGCAGCTGGAATTTCGCATCGATCAGATCGTGAAAGATGGCACCAACCGGATCGCTAATCTGGAATTCCGCTTGGTGGAACTGGAAGGTGGCGACATCTCGCAGCTTGGGGAAACCACAACATTGGGTGGGGATCTGCCGGACACTCCGATTACGGTTGCCCCGCAGCCGACGCCAGATGCCGGAGGGCAGTTGGCGGTGGGCGAGCAGTCCGATTTCGATGCGGCCTCTGCTGCGCTTGAAGCCGGGGACTTTGCCGAAGCGGCACAGATGTTTGCCACATTTCTTGAGACCTATCCCGCAGGTCCTCTGGCAGCTCAGGCACAGTTTCAACGCGGTGAGGCACTCACCGGGGCAGGGGACGTAAGGAATGCTGCCCGCGCCTATCTCAACGCCTTTTCCGGTGCCCCCGATGGGGTCAATGCACCGGATGCGCTGCTGCGTCTTGGCCAATCCCTTGGGGCGTTAGGTCAGACCTCCGAGGCATGCGTCACGCTTTCGGAAGTGGGCAAGCGGTTCCCGGGCAGCCCTGCCGTTGCGGACGCAGATGCGGAGTGGGCGACCCTCGGGTGCAACTGATGCCTGTTTCGATTGACAGTTTCATGAATACGCGAGGCGGGCCGGATGGCCCGTTTTTGCATATTGGCGTGGCGGTGTCGGGAGGAAGCGACAGCACCGCGCTTCTGATCCTGTGCCGCGATTGGGCTTTGGCAGAGAATATTCAACTTACTGCTTTCACCGTGGATCATGGATTGCGCCCAGAGGCGGCAGGTGAAGCCCGGCAGGTGGAGGCCCTGTGTCAGACACTCGGAGTTTCGCATCTGACCCTGCAATGGACCGGGTGGAACGGGCAGGGAAATGTGCAGGACGCAGCCCGTCAGGCGCGTTACCGGTTGCTGGCTGAGGCGGCCAAAACGGCCCGATGTGATGCGGTGGCATTAGGGCACACAAAGGATGATCAGGCCGAAACCTTTCTGATGCGACTTGCGCGGGGGTCCGGTGTGGATGGGTTATCTGCGATGCGCGATGACTGGCAGGCAGAGGGCATGCGCTGGCTCCGTCCCCTTTTGAACACCCGACGTGAAGAGCTGCGGTCGCTATTACGCGAACGGGGTGTGAGCTGGAGTGAGGACCCCTCAAATGCTGACCCGCGTTTCGAGCGGGTGAAGATGAGGCAGGCCATGCAGGATCTGGGCGCGCTGGGATTGGATGTGAACCGGTTGGCAGGTACCGCCGACGCCATGTCCACGGCGCGGGACGCGCTGGCGCATCTCGCCCATGAGGCCGCGCAAAAGATCTGCCGGGTTGAGGCCGGGGATGTCGTGATTGATCCGGCCCCTTTCTGGTCTTTGCCCATTGAGACACGCGATCGAATTGTGGCCGAGGCCATTCGTTTTGTCTCGTCCACCCCTTATCGACCGCGACTGTCCAGTTTGCGCGGAGCAATCGCTGGTGCCAGATCCGGTCAGAAATCCACCTTACAGGGCTGCCTGATCCACCCGCATCACACAGGCCTGCGCATCACGCGTGAACATGCAGCGGTGTCCGGTTTGACGTCCCAACCGGGAGAGGTCTGGGACCATCGGTGGGTGCTGGAAACCAATGATGCGGGAGAGATTCGCGCATTGGGAGAAGGGATTTCCCAGATCAAGGATTGGCGCAGTTGCAAAATTCCGCGCCCCACATTGATGTCCAGCCCCGCCTTATGGTCGATAACCCACGTGATTGCGGCTCCTTTGGTGCAGGAAAGCAAGAATTGTGGGATTGTAAGCGCTCCGAGCTTGACGGATTTCCTCTCATCATTTTTATCGCATTGAACATGGCGACTTCATCCCTATTTTAAGGTAAGACGCCACTCAGACCCTGCGTCAAAGCATTCAAAGGAGATCCCTCTTGGGCAACGCGCGAAATTTCGCTTTTTGGATTGTGCTGTTTCTGCTGATCCTGACCTTGTTCAATCTGTTCTCGAACGGGCAGAGCTCGATGGCTTCGTCCACAGTGAGCTATTCTGAATTTGTAGCCGCCCTTGAAGGCGATCAGGTACAGTCCGCCACGATGGATGGTGAAGAGCTGACCTATCAGGCCTCGGACGGCAAACTTTACACCACCGTGTTGCCCGCCGATGCGGAAGTGACAAACCAGCTTCTGGCCAAAGGCGTCGAGGTCAAGGCCGAGCCGCAACAACAGTCGGGCTTCATGAGCCTGATCTCATTGCTCCTGCCGGTGCTGCTGCTGATTGGCTTTTGGTTCTTCATGATGAACCGGATGCAGGGCGGCGGCAAAGGCGGTGCCATGGGCTTTGGTAAATCCAAAGCCAAGATGCTGACCGAGCGCGAAGGCCGTGTGACCTTTGACGATGTGGCTGGCATTGACGAAGCCAAGGAAGAGCTGGAAGAGATCGTGGAATTCCTGCGCAACCCGCAGAAGTTTTCGCGTCTTGGCGGCACCATTCCGAAAGGCGCGCTGCTGGTGGGCCCTCCGGGCACCGGTAAGACGCTTCTGGCCCGCGCCATTGCTGGCGAAGCCGGTGTGCCCTTCTTCACCATTTCCGGGTCTGACTTCGTGGAAATGTTCGTGGGTGTCGGTGCATCCCGTGTCCGCGACATGTTCGAACAGGCCAAGAAAAACGCGCCCTGCATCGTGTTCATCGACGAGATTGACGCCGTGGGCCGTTCGCGTGGCGCCGGTTATGGCGGTGGCAACGATGAACGTGAACAGACCCTCAACCAGCTCTTGGTCGAGATGGACGGGTTTGAAGCCAACGAAGGTGTGATCATTCTGGCGGCGACCAACCGTCGTGACGTTCTGGACCCTGCGCTGCTGCGTCCGGGCCGCTTCGACCGTCAGGTCACCGTGCCGAACCCGGACATCAAGGGCCGCGAGAAGATCCTTGGCGTACATGCCCGCAAAGTGCCGCTGGGCCCGGATGCTGACATGCGCATCATTGCACGCGGTACCCCCGGGTTCTCGGGGGCCGATCTGGCCAACTTGGTGAACGAGGCCGCCCTGATGGCCGCTCGCATAGGTCGCCGCTTCGTCACCATGGAAGATTTCGAGAATGCGAAAGACAAGGTGATGATGGGAGCCGAGCGCCGTTCGATGGTGCTGACGGATGACCAGAAGGAAAAGACCGCCTATCACGAAGCAGGACACGCCGTGGTGGGGCTCAAACTTCCCCAGTGCGATCCGGTCTACAAGGCAACAATTATCCCACGCGGTGGCGCGTTGGGTATGGTTGTGTCCCTGCCTGAGATCGATCGTCTGAACTGGCACAAATCGGAATGCGAAGAGAAGCTCGCCATGACCATGGCCGGGAAAGCGGCTGAGATCATCAAATATGGTGAAGAGAATGTCTCGAACGGCCCCGCTGGCGATATTCAGCAGGCGTCGGGCCTTGCGCGCGCCATGGTGATGCGCTGGGGCATGTCCGACAAAGTGGGCAACATCGACTATGCTGAAGCGGCCGAGGGATACTCGGGCAATACTGCTGGCTTTTCGGTGTCCGCAAACACCAAGGAGCTGATCGAGGATGAAGTGAAGCGCTTTATCCAGGACGGTTACGACACTGCGTTCAAGCTCTTGACCGAGCATAAGGACGAGTGGGAACGTCTGGCAGAAGGCCTGTTGGAATACGAGACCCTGACCGGTGCTGAAATCCAGCGCGTGATGGACGGCCAGCCGCCGCACAAAGGCGAGGATGAAGACGACACGCCGGAAGATGGCGCAGCTTCAGTCACGGCGATCCCGAAGACCAAGCCACGGGTGAAACCTACCGGGGATGAAGGTCTGGAGCCTGAACCTACAGCGTAAACCGCCGGAAATACAAACCGCCCCGAAGGAAACTTCGGGGCGGATTTCGTTTGACCCGAAGGGCTGCCGCTAAATTCGCAATCCCCCCTTGTTCGATTTCTCAGTTCAATTCTGCTAAAATATACAAGTTGGATATAACTAACTTGGGGGAAAGGATATGAGCGAGCAAGCTGCACAATTCGTGGGTGATATTCCTCATCACTACGAAAATGGCCTCGGCCCCAATATCTTTCATGATTACGCTGATCTGATTGCGGATTGTTGCAAGGGCAAAGACCTGTCCGATGTGGTGGAGCTGGCTGCGGGCACCGGTATTCTGAGCCGCCGTCTGCGCGATGTACTGCCGCCGGATGCGCGGCTTGTCGTGACAGATCTGAATACACCTATGCTTGATCTTGCGCAGCAGAAATTCGACCCGTCCGAAACTGTGGAATTTCTGGAAGCGGATGCGATGGATCTCCCTTTTTCCGACAGCGCATTTGATTTGGTGATGTGCCAGTTCGGAGTGATGTTCTTTCCGGACAAGGTTGCTTCTTATCGCGAAGCTGCCCGGGTGCTGCGGCCTGATGGCTGCTACATTTTCAATTCCTGGGGGGCGCTAGATGATAATCCTTTTGCCCGGATGGGGCATGAGGTGTTGGGTTCATTTTTTCCGGATGACCCGCCGGGCTTTTATATGGTGCCATTCCACTATCACGATCCACAAGAGGTGATAGCCGATCTCACGGCAGGGGGGTGGCAGGATGTCGAATATGAAACCATTGAACTGAACAAGACCATTGTTGACCCGCGGGCCTTTGCGACGGCGATGGTTTTCGGCAACCCTTCGGCGGACGCGATCCGGGAGCGGGGTGGCGTCAAACCTGAGGACGTTGCGGAAACCATGTTCGAGGCGCTGAACACACGGTTTGGTCCAGCCCCAATGACAATGCCGCTTTCCGCAACAACCTATTGCTGTCGTATGTCTTGAATGAAGTTTCAGAGGTTGTGCGTGTTAGGGCTTAGGGAGCGCGTGAACACTGCACCTATAATTTAAGGTTGGGAGGGGCAGAGCGCCATTCAGGAGCAGGTGATACTGCCGTGAGGCCCGGCTCTGCGAAGGACCGGGACTTGAGCAAGGCTTACAGCGCGCGGGCCTGAGCGAAGGACAGAAGACGTTTGCTGTCTTCGTCCCACAGATGCAGACGGGCGTTGGCAAAGCTTTCGCGGATCGTCATCGTGTGGGTCGCGTCCGTCAGCTCTGCGTGATCGCGCAGCACTTCGGTCAGACGGTAAAACGGGATCCGGCTGTATAGGTGGTGCACATGGTGGATGCCGATATTGGCGCTGAACCATTGCAGCACTTTCGGCAGGCGATAGTAGGAAGAGCCATGAAGCGCCGCTTCATGCAGGTTCCAGTCATCATGTGCGTCCCACTGGGTGGTTTCAAACTGATGCTGGACGTAAAACAGCCAGACTCCAGCGGTTGCAGCAACCAGAGTGCAGGGCAGGAAAATCAGCAAAAGCGGCATCAACCCACCAAACCAGTAGATCGCAAAGAGAGCGGCGATGATGGCCAGATTGGTCAGCATTGCACTGATCCAGTATCGGGTGCTGTTCATCAGTCCCAGGGGTATGCGGTTTTGCAGATAAAAGAGATAGCTCGGCCCGAAACCAAAAAGGGTAATCGGATGGCGGTACAGGCGGTAATGCAACTGGCCCCAACGCGACAGGGATTGGTACTCGGCCACCGTCAGCGTGTGAATGTCACCCATGCCCCGCTTGTCCAGATTGCCGGCGGTTGAATGGTGCACCGAATGGGTGCGGCGCCAGACGTCATAGGGGGTCAGGGTCAGAACGCCGAGCACCCGGCCCACCCAGTCGCTCACATGGCGGTTTTTGAAAAACGCCCCATGTCCGCAATCGTGCTGGATGGCAAAGAGGCGAAGCAGGAAGGCTGCATTGACCAGCGAAATCGCAAAAGCCAGAATATAGCTGATCGATATGACCCACCACGCCAGTGCCCAAAGGGCCAGAAAGGGCAGGGCGCTTACCGCCAGTTCGAAGCTGCTGCGCATACTGCTCGGATCGCGATATTTTGCCAGTGTCGAGACCCATTCACGGGCCGAACGTGTGCTGGAGTGATCTTGGGTCGGTGCGGATTCTGCTGCTGCCATAGGTCTGCCATATCTAGGGATCGTGCAAATCGGATAGACTATCCGCAGCACTAAGCAAGAAAATTGCGATGTAACGGGTGAAAAAAATATCAGCGACCCCTGAAACACAACCGGACGTGGTTGTTTCAAGAGCTGTTTTGACTGTCGTCGCACCATGACATTTGGGTTCGATCGGGTTCCGGGCGGATTGCTAAGGTTTCGACAGCGGGTGAATCACCTGATTGCCGTCCGAAACTTCGCTTGTGCAGCAAATGAATTGCTGCACAAGCGAAGGAAATAAACCGCCATTTCGGAATACAACCGCATCCCATTTCGACGAATTCGGCGGGGATTATGTCGGATTCCATCCTATATGAAAATCTCGTCCCAGATATTGAAGGTGCAGACAAAAAGGTCGCACCCCAGATATTCAAGGGAACCAGCCATGAGCTACAAAACCGACATCGAAATTGCCCGCGAGGCAAAAAAACGCCCGATCAGAGAAATCGGCGAGAAGATTGGCATCGCTTACGAGCACCTGATGCCTTACGGCCACGACAAGGCAAAGGTCAGCCAGGAATTCATCAACTCGGTGAAAGACCGCGAAGACGGCAAGCTGATCTTGGTGACTGCGATCAACCCGACCCCGGCGGGTGAAGGTAAGACCACCACCACTGTAGGTCTGGGCGACGGCCTGAACCGCATCGGCAAGAACGCGATGATCTGTATCCGCGAAGCCTCGCTCGGGCCGAACTTCGGCATGAAGGGTGGTGCTGCTGGTGGCGGTTACGCCCAGGTTGTTCCGATGGAAGAGATGAACCTGCACTTCACCGGTGACTTCCACGCCATCACTTCGGCTCACTCGCTTCTGTCTGCGATGATCGACAACCACATCTATTGGGGCAACTCGCTGGATATCGACGAACGTCGCGTGGCTTGGCGTCGTGTGGTCGACATGAACGACCGCGCCCTGCGTGACATCGTTGTGTCGCTGGGTGGCGTATCGAACGGCTTCCCGCGTCAGGGCGGCTTTGACATCACCGTGGCCTCGGAAGTCATGGCGATCCTGTGTCTGGCCAACGATCTGGAAGACCTGCAGAAGCGTCTGGGCGACATCATCGTGGCTTACACCCGCGAGCGCACCCCGATCTACTGCCGTGACATCGGTGCTGATGGTGCGATGACCGTTCTGCTCAAGGACGCGATGCAGCCGAACCTGGTGCAGACGCTGGAAAACAACCCGGCCTTCGTACATGGCGGCCCGTTCGCCAACATCGCCCACGGTTGTAACTCGGTGATCGCCACCAAGACCGCGCTGAAGTTGACCGACTATGTCGTGACCGAAGCCGGCTTTGGTGCTGACCTTGGTGCCGAAAAGTTCATGAACATCAAGTGCCGCAAGGCAGGCCTGGCCCCGTCGGTTGTGGTTCTGGTTGCCACCGTGCGTGCGATGAAGATGAACGGCGGCGTGGCCAAGGCTGATCTCGGTGCCGAAAACGTCGAAGCCGTTCAGAACGGGTGCGCCAACCTTGGCCGTCACATCGAGAACCTCAAGTCGTTCGGTGTTCCTGTTGTGGTTGCCATCAACCACTTCGTCACCGACACCGATGCCGAAGTTCAGGCCGTGAAGGATTACGTTGAGGGCCACGGTTCCGAAGCGATCCTGTCGCGTCACTGGGAACTGGGTTCGGAAGGTTCGGAAGAGCTGGCCAAACGCGTTGCAGAAATTGCCGATGCAGATGTTGCCGCTTTCGCTCCGATCTACCCGGATGACATGTCGCTCTTTGACAAGATCGACACCGTTGCCAAGCGCATCTACCGCGCGGACGAAGTTCTGGCTGACGCCAAGGTGCGCAAGCAGCTGAAAGATTGGGAAGATGCCGGTTATGGCAACCTGCCGGTCTGCATGGCGAAAACCCAGTACAGCTTCTCGACCGACCCGAACCTGCGTGGCGCGCCCACCGGCCACTCGGTTCCGATCCGCGAAGTGCGCCTGTCGGCAGGTGCTGGTTTCATCGTGGTTGTCTGCGGTGACATCATGACCATGCCGGGCTTGCCACGCAATCCTGCGGCGATGACCATCGGTCTGAACGCCGAAGGCGAAATCGAAGGTCTCTTCTAAGAGACTTGACCAAGGGGGGCGACAGCCCCCCTTACGCTTTCTAAAGACTGTCTGAGCGATTCGTACGCCTTCAGACAAAGGACCAAAATACATGAGCGCAACAATCATCGACGGCAAGGCAATTGCCGCAAACATCCGCGAAGACGTGGCCCAGCAGGCCGCCAAGCTGGCCGAGAAGGGCTGGCAACCGAAACTGGTGTCGCTCTCGGTGGGCGACGTGGCTGCCGCAGAACTTTATGTGCGCAACCAGCAGCGCACCGCCGAAAGCGCAGGCGTCGAGTTTGAGGCCCGCAACTACCCAGCTGAGACTTCGCTCGAACAGCTGACAGGGATCATTCAGGGCCTGAACGCTGACCCGCGTGTGAACGGCATCATCATCCAGCGCCCGCTGCCTGACCACATCCCGGTCAAGACCTTCCAGAAGCTGGTGCACCCGCTGAAAGACGTCGAGGGCATGCATCCGGCCTCAATCGGTAATATCGTTTATAACGATCTGGCACTTGGCCCCTGTACTGCCGTGGCCGCCGTGGAAATCCTGAAAACCCTGCCGATTGATATCGAAGGTTTGAATGTGACCGTGATCGGCCACTCGGAAATCGTCGGCAAGCCGATCGCCTTCCTTTTGATGGGGCTGGGCGCCACCGTGACCGTCTGCCACCACATGACCCGCTCGGTTGCCATGCACTCGCGCGCCGCAGATGCTGTGTTTGTGGCCGTAGGCAAGCCGGGTCTTGTGACCGGCGAGATGCTGAAGCCGGGTTGCGCGGTGATCGATATCGGTATCAACCGGGTCGATGGAAAAACCGTTGGCGATGCGGATTACGACAGCTGCAAGGATGTGGCTGGCTGGATCACCCCTGTGCCGGGTGGCGTTGGGCCAGTGACCGTTGCCATGCTCATGTCCAACGCGGTACATGCCACCGAAATGCAAATGAACCACTATCGGGACGCCTTCGCGCGCACCGATTTCTGAGACTGACTAAGGGAGAGCAGGAATGACCGCTCAGATCATCGACGGCAAGGCCTTTGCGGCTGGCGTTCGTGAAAAAGTCGCCGCCCATGTGGCGCGCCTGAAAGAAGAAAATGACATCACCCCAGGTCTGGCGGTGGTGCTGGTGGGCGAAGATCCCGCATCTCAGGTCTACGTGCGCTCGAAAGGCAAGCAGACCGTTGAATGCGGCATGAACTCCTATGAGCACAAGCTCGACGTGGACACCTCGGAAGAGGATCTGCTGGCGCTGATCGCCAAGTTGAACAACGACCCTGCCGTACATGGGATCCTGGTGCAGCTGCCGCTGCCGGGTCACCTGAACGAAGATCTGGTGATCAACTCGATCGACCCGGCCAAGGACGTGGACGGGTTCCACATCTCGAATGTGGGCCTTCTGGGCACTGGTCAGAAGTCGATGGTGCCCTGCACCCCGCTGGGCTGCCTGATGATGCTGCGCGACCACCACGGGTCGCTGTCCGGTCTGAACGCGGTTGTGATCGGCCGTTCGAACATCGTGGGCAAGCCGATGGCACAGCTTTTGCTGGGTGACAGCTGTACCGTGACCATCGCGCATTCGCGCACCAAGGACCTGCCCGAGGTTGTCCGGCGCGCAGACATCGTTGTTGCCGCCGTAGGCCGCCCGGAAATGGTGCCCGGTGACTGGATCCGCGAAGGCGCGACCGTAATCGATGTGGGCATCAACCGCATCCCGGCACCTGAAAAAGGCGAAGGCAAAATGAAGCTGGTTGGCGACGTGGATTTCGAAAGCGCCTCCAAAGTGGCCGGTGCCATCACGCCGGTTCCCGGTGGTGTTGGCCCAATGACCATCGCCTGCCTGCTGGCCAACACCCTGACCGCCTGCTGCCGCGCAAATGGACTGGCTGAGCCGGAAGGTCTGACAGCTTAAGCTCAGGGCATAAGAGAATTGAGGCGGCGTCAGGGGAGCTTGGCGCCGTTTAGTTTTGGGGAGAGGCTGGCCTTCCAGCCAATACAGATCGCAAGGTAAATGAATGCAATTTCAACAGATTGAGACTCCTGCTATGTTGCAGCAATAACCAACTAAAAAATCATCAGAGGAACCATGAAGAACGTTATCCTGACTAAATCCCCCAGCGCAGGAGGAGCAGTTCGTCAACTCTTTCGAAAAATTAGACCAGATTGGCAAACGCGTGTGTTCGCAACCACTGATGATTATTCACATGGACCTTTGCCAACACATGGGGCGAGCTGTGACTTTTTTTTGGAACGGCAAGCGTTCTGGAAATCACTTGAATCGTACAATATGGATGCCGTTTATCAGTTTGACCTAAGTGATGAGTACACCGCTTTAGTCAAAGAAATTCAAATTGCGGAACACGCTAAAATATGGTTCACGAACACTGTGCAAGAGGTATTCTATGTAGTGGTGCTTTTGCACTTGCTGAGACTTGGTGGAATTGAGACCTCTGATGTCTTGATAAGAGATCTGTCGGGGTCGCAGGTGAGATGGGGCCTTGGCTCCGTACGGGCCGAAGAGCTCGAGGCCATGTATAAATCTAGCGAAGCTGTGCCGATTGATACGAAGCTTTTCAGTGACGCATGGAATGCGATCTCGCATGGAACTGGGGAAGCCATCAGCAGGTTCATAGGAGAACTTGACGCTTCCACACCCATGGCCAAAGCGCTTTCCGCATACCTTCTTCGGTTCCCGGAATTCAATAGTGGGCTAGGATCAATCGAGCGTGCTTTGCTTGGGTCTGGCACCACTGAAATGAAAAAGTCTGCCTTTACCGTTGGGACCGCTATGACTTTGGGTGGGTCAGAGAGTGATGTGATTGGTGACTGGATTCTATTTAGTAGGCTGGTCGAGCTGTCTAACGTGACCGTAGATCCTTGGTTCGAGATCGAAGGCGATCCTCACCATATGAGAAGTTGTTCAGCGCAAATAACCGAAAGCGGCAAGGAAGCACGCGTCCGGTATTCCGTGCAGGTTCTTGGGTTGTGACGAGCATTGCTCATCGTGACTGGTGATTGTTTGGCAACAAACGTCCCTCAATCCCTAAACTTCGCTGCCCGTTTCTGCATCCCGGCCATCACCGCTTCCATTTGATTGGGTTGTCCGATCAGTCCTTCTTGTGCTTTGCTTTCGGCCAGAAGTGTGTCGAGCCAGCTTGTGGTTTCAGTGTCAGAAATCAATTTCTTGGCGGTGCGCACCGCGTCAGGTGATTGGGCGCCTATTGTGCCCGCCAGTTCCTGCGCGCGCGCCAGTGGGTCTTCACTGATCTCGGTCACAAACCCGTAGCGCTCGGCGGCGTCGGTTTCAAAAATCTCCGCTGTATAGGTCAGCTTGCGGATGACATCTCCACGGGCAAGGCGGCGCATCAGGACCAGACCGCCCATGTCTGGCACCAGCCCCCAGCGGCCTTCCATGATCGAAAACCGTGTGCTCGGTGCTGCAATGCGGAGGTCTGCGCCGAGCATCAGTTGGAATCCGCCACCAAGGGCATGGCCCTGCACGGCGGCAATAACCGGCTGTGGAAGCTCTGCCCAGACCATCGCTACCGCCTGAAAGAGGTTCGACACGCCGTGAGAGCGTTCCATGATCCCGCCGCCCTGCATGGCGACCTGCGCGATCTTGGGCATAGCCGCGAGATCCAGCCCCGCGCAGAAGGCATCGCCTTCCCCTGCCAGAACCACGGCGCGAATGTCTTTGCGCTCTGCCAGAGCCTCTCCGGCGGCCACAATGGCCTGTATCATCTCCAGATCCAGCGCATTGCGCTTGTCCGGGCGTGACAGGGTGACGGTGGCGACCTGATTGTCTTCGGTAATGGTGACGCGTTGGGTGGTCTGTGTCATGTGGGGTCCTGCCTGTTTTCGGAAAGGGCTGTGCGGAGTGTCCTGCAGTTTTGCATTCAGTGAAAGGATCACGTTGCGGTAGGCTTGGGCTTCACCGGAACCATCGTGCCCAATAAAACGGCGATCAGACGGTTTTCCCCAGCGTCTTTGGCGAATACCTTAGCCTCGACTGTGATCAATCGACGCCCTGCGCGCAGAACAGTTCCTTCGGCAATCAACCGATACCCTTTGGCGGGTGAGACGAGGCTGATCTTGATTTCGGCTGTCAAAACCTCATGGCCCGGTTCCATCACGCTCATGGCGGCATAGCCCGCAGCAGTATCGCCAAGGCCGAATGTCAGGGCGGCATGGCCAAAGCCATGCTGCTGCTGGTTTCCGTCCAGGATGGGGGCAGAGATACGGCAGGTGCCCGGGGTCAAATCGTCAAGTGAAGCACCAAATGTTGTCATCATGCTCTGATGATCGAAACTCTCTCGGATCTGGTTTTCCTGTTCCGGCGTCATGCGAATTGGCCTCCTGTTTTGCGAAGGCTAACACGAAGGGCAATTGCCCAAAGCGGGACGTGGCGTCATTCGCCAATCGCCCCACGCTGCATCGGTACAGGGTGGGGCGGGACACCCAGCAAAACAGCGAGGGCATTGGGCTGCATCAGATCCGACAAGACCGGGTCATCACTGCGCAGCCCGCCGGTATAGGTGCCATAAGCGGGCAGGATGATCCGGTGCCGATCCACCAGCATACAGGGGCGGGAAAACCCGCGCCCTTTCACGGAAAGTCGCGTTTTGGGATGGTAATGGCCTGAAACCTCGAAGGAACTCTGAGGGTCAGCAATGTGGCGAAACTGGATGGTGTCGATCAGACAGTCAGCTAGATGGGTCCCGCCAAACTCTACCGGACCCGGATCGTGATTGCCCTCAATCCAGATCCAGCGCCGCCCGGCCATAAGCCGCGACAGCCATTGCCGCATCTCGCCATCAAGCTGGTTTGCGGCGGTGAGATCGTCGAAACTGTCCCCCAGACACAGGACACTACGCGCCTTGGTCCGGGCGATGTCGGCCTCAAGGCGCATCAGCGTGTCACGCGTATCATAGGGTGGGAGCAGATGCCCACCGCGGCGGGCCTGACGTTCAGATTTGCCCAGATGAAGGTCAGAGACGCACAGCAGGTCCTGATCCGGCCACCATAACGCCCCGGAGGGCAACAGGGTGAGATCATGATCTGCAAAGCGAAACGCATAACAGTTCAGGGTAGGGGGGGGAGAAGAAACGCTCATTGGACCAGCCCTGCCTCTGCAAGAAGGCGTTGGGTTTCAGCGCGCAGCAATGCCTCTTGCCCGGCCCCCTCAACCGGCACGCGCCCCACTTCGAGAAACAAAGGGGCCGCAAAAGGGGTCACACGATCGGTGCTGCAATGGTCTATCTTGCCACGGCTTTGTGCCAGCATCTCTTCGATCCGCCCAAAATCAATCAATCCGCGCATCGCCTCTTCTTTGGTCAGGGTCAAAAGAAGGTGATCCGGGTCATATTTGCGCAGGGTGTCATAAAGAATGTCGGTGGAAAAGGTGGCCTGTCGCCCGGTTTTGCGCTGCCCGGGATGGTTGCGCGTGATCAACCCCGCGATGGTTGCCGCGTTCTTGAAACTCCGCTTCATCAAAGCGTTGTCTGCCAGCCAACTGTCCAGTCCCTCGCGCAGCAGTCCAAGGTCAAGCAGGCTTGCCGGATCGGATACCGGTTCAAGAGACCAGATCAGTGTGGCGTAGTCGGTGGCAACAAATCCCAGCGGACCTGCACCAAGATCCTCCATTTGCCGTGTCGCCAACAGCCCCAATGTCTGCTGAGCATTCTTTCCGGCAAACCCGTAAATACAGGTGTGTGCCCGACCGTCATGAGGGAAGCTTTCAATCAGAATTCGACCGGGGCGTGGCAATTGGCTCATCTCATTTTGCAAAGAGATCCAATCTCTTGTGTGGGCTGGAAGCGTGGAATGGTCGCCATTATGCAAGAGCGACAGAATGCGCTGGGATAGTTGCAGTGAGGTGGCAAATTTGGTGCCGGAAAATACCGCCAGACGGGGTTTGCGCCCGCGATCCCGGCTGACCTGAACAACCATTTCACGCAGGGTTTCAAACCGAACGATCTGCCCGCCCATCAGGAAAGTATCGCCGGGCACAAGAGAGGAGGCGAAGCTTTCCTCCACCTCTCCCAATGGTTTTCCTCCGCGTCCCCGCATCCGGACTTTTAATGTGTCGGTGTCGATGATCGTGCCCAGGTTCATGCGGATGAGCTGGGTCAGACGCGGATCACGCAGGTGCCAGCGCCCGTCTGAATTCTGCTTCAGCCTCTGCCAGCGATCATAGCCTTTCAGCGCATAGCCTCCGGTCGCCACAAAATCGAGGCATGCATCGAACTCTGCCCGGGTGAGCATTGCATAGGCACCCGCACTGGTCACTTCGGCAAACAGTCTGTCAGCATCAAACGGGGCAGAGCAGGCCGTGATCAGGATGTGCTGGCACAACACGTCGCGCGGGCCGGGGCCGCGCGGTTCACCATCCAGATCGTGATCCAATACGGCTTGGATGGCGGCCTGGCATTCAATGACTTCCCAGCGATTCGCGGGTAAAATCAAAGCCTTGGACGGGGTGTTATACTGATGCCCTGCGCGTCCGATCCGCTGCACGAGGCGTTTGACATTTTTTGGCGCCCCCACCTGAATGACCAGATCCACATCCCCCCAATCCAAACCAAGATCCAGCGATCCGGTGCAGACCACGGCACGCAAGTTCCCCGCCACCATTGCGGCCTCGACCTTTTCACGCTGGGCGCGGTCAAGGGAACCGTGGTGAATGCCAATGGGCAGCGCGTCAATGTTGGTAAGCCACAGATCATGGAAAAAGATCTCAGCCTGAGCGCGGGTGTTGTGGAAAATCAGCGTGGTTTTATGAGCTTTCACCGCCTCCAGAACCTCGGGGATCGCATAGCGCCCGCCGCCGCCCGACCAAGGGGGTGGTGTGTCAGTGGTAAGCATTTTGATCTGCGGGTCGGGTCCGGGATCTGCCGCCAAAATCTCACAGGTTGCAGGATGCGGGGCCAGATAGCGCGCGAGAGCTGGCGGATCATCTACCGTGGCGGACAGCCCAACACGGGTCATGTCTGGGCACATGGCCTGCAGTCGGGTGAGAAGCAGCATCAACTGGTCGCCACGTTTGCTTTCAGCAAGCGCATGCAGTTCGTCCACAACCACCCGTTTGAGACCAAGAAACACACGCGGCGCGTCTTCATAGGACAACAGCAGGGCAAGGCTCTCCGGCGTGGTCAGAAGGATATGCGGCGGGTCTGCCCGCTGCGCTTTCTTTCGAGTCTGTGACGTGTCACCGGATCGGTCATCCACGCGGATCGGCAGGCCCATCTCAGCAATCGGCCGGGTGAGGTTGCGGCGCATGTCAGCGGCAAGCGCCTTTAGGGGGGATATGTAGAGAGTGTGCAGGCCCTCGCGCGGTTTCAGTGTCAGACCAACCAGAGACGGTAGAAATCCTGCAAGTGTTTTACCCCCTCCCGTGGGTGCGATCAGAAGGCTTGCGGATCGATCCGCGCGGTCCAGCATTGCCATTTGATGCGGGTGGGGGGCCCAGCCGCGCGACGTAAACCAGTCGGCAAAGACAGGGGGCAATGAGAGAGGCGCACGGGTCATACCCGGAGGATAAGGAGAGGATGGAAAAAGCGCCAGTGGGATGACGGGGAGGTGCGTACTAGGATCTCTCGAACTCCGAACCAGAAAGATTGAATTTAATTCCCCACTCTATTGAACCGGTAACATCCTGTCTAAGTTGCTGGCCGTACTGTTTTTTTGCTTCACCAGCTGCACAAGCCGAATTGCATCACCGGTAAAATAAATCGGCAGGCGCGAGTGTCGCACCTGCCGGTTTTGTTTGATCCCGCCTCATTTAAAAAGGCTGCATTATCTCCGCAGCGTGTCACGGCGTTCCCGACGGTGACCACGCTCGGGGCGGTCGTCAGAGGCAACGCCAACCAAAGTCGCTGTTGGGGCTTCGGTAAAGATCGCTGCTCCTCCGGCACAATTGCTCTGCATCATCATAAGGATATCTCCAAAGTCATCGCGATCAGCGATCTGTTTCAGGACATGGGATGGGGCGTTGTGAAGATTACAAAGATTATACGTCGTGCCGGATGCGGCCGAAGCTGACGTTGAAAACCCTGCAACTGCTATCATCAGAGCGGTGGCAGGAAGGGTGAGTTTGATCGATTTGGTGAGCATTTGTTGCACTCCTAGGTGAAGTTGGCTAATTTCCAACTTGTCGGTTTTGATGTTGCTCCTGCGAAATTCCGCTTCGCCGAGCATCGAAACTGGCTGTTGGGGTGTTTCCTTGGATGTGGAGGCGCCCCTTTTCTTTGGCCATTTGGTCCTTGGCGTTTCGTCTACATTTGCCTGACCGTAGAACCAGTTTAGCCCCGTGTGGTTGCCGAAAAACAGATGGGCACGCCTGATGTCGCGGCTTGGTGAAAGGGGTGTGAGCGGACGGGTTTTTCACCCTTTTCGGGTGACAAATTTGGTGGAGTTGGTTTCGGAAATTCCCAATTCGGCTCACACAAAAGCGTGGAAACTGTGTGCTTGATGTTACCTTGCTTCGGAGAACTGGAGTTTCCAGACGAAGATCGGAGCAGTGTCGCGCGAAATAGCGTGTTCTCAAAGCTTTGCTATAAGGTATTTCGTTTCTTAATTTTTTGCATGTGTCCGGTCTGAAGGCAGGCAATATGAGTAGGGACCTATTGCACGCAGACCTGAGATGTCAGGTAAACCGGTGCAAATCACCAAGCTGATAGGATGCAGATAACGCTGTTCACCTGAAATGTGAGAAATCTTCTGTCGCCTGTTGTTGCCCGGCTGGAAAATGAAACAATTCAGGAAATCTAATGTATTTTTTGGCGCACTGCAGCCCGCAAACAGGTCAAAAGCAGGTGGAATCGCTCGGTTAGGAGTAGGGGGCGGTGCGGCGCAAATCCGCCCCGCCCAGTACTGTGTATTTTTCCGAACGTTCGCTTAGTGGACGATTTCTTTTTCGGTGACGAACATGTTTTCCCATGCCCGGTCGATCAGATCTGGTGTCATTTGATAGGGGATGCCCTCAAATTCACAAATCGAAATCATCTGGTCGATCAGGAAAATCGGCTGATAGTTGGCGTAGATATTATCGATCAGCGGGTATTTCTTTTTAAGAAGATAGACCAGGGCCTCTTCATTCAGCGGCATCTTCTTCTTACGCGCCACCATGGCAAAGATCTTCAGGAACCCTTCCTGATCGGGTCCGTCGATGATGATCTTGTAGAAAATCCGGCGCAGAGCCGCCTTATCGAAGATTTTGTTTGGGTGGAAGTTGGTCGAAAAGATGACCAGTGTGTCGAAAGGCACCTCGAATTTTTCACCCGATTGCAGGGCCAGAATGTCCTTGTTCTCTTCTAGCGGCACAATCCAGCGGTTGATCAATGCCTGGGGCGGTTCAGATTGGCGACCAAGGTCGTCGACGATAAATACGCCGCCCGAGGATTTGAGCTGAAGAGGTGCGGTATAGGTGCGCGCAGTTGGATTGTATTTCAGATCCAGCATGTCGAGGGTCAGTTCCCCCCCGGTGATCACTGTGGGGCGATCACACAATACATAACGGCGATCAAATTTGGCGGTCGACCGGCGCAGACTGGTAGAATCATCCAGGTGGTCCTCGGCCGCGGTGTGTACAATCGGGTCGTAGACAGTGATGATCTGACCCGAATAAACAATTGCGCGCGGCACATAGATCTTGTCGCCAAGCGCGTCGCGGATGCCATTTGAAATCGACGATTTACCGTTGCCGGGCGGTCCGTACATCAGGATCGAGCGACCAGATCCGACCGCAGGTCCCAATTGGTCGAGCAGGTTCGGTGGCAAGATCAGATGCCCCATGGCCCCGGTCAACTGCTCGCGCGACATCTGGATATTCCGGATCGACTGGCGTTTCACCTGTTTGGCGTAAACTTCCATCGGCACGGGCATTGCCCCGTAATATTCCGACTGGGCAAGGGCATCGAGCGCACGGGCTTTGCCCGCGTCCGAAAGGCGATAGCCCATTTCCGAACTTTTGGCGCCTGCGTGCATTGTACCCATGGCCTCGACCAGAGCCTGTTCACGGCACAGGTCAATCAGGTCCTGAACCACGCGACCGGGAACCGCCAAAGCAGCTTCCAGATCGGTCACGCGCTCCAAATTTGTGCGGAACATGGTCTTGAGCATGATGTCCCGCATCATCACCATTGTCAGCCCGGTGTCTTCCAGCGCCCTTAGTGCCGGTGGTGCAATCAGATCAGTTGTCTGGATGTTCATTCCTATGTCCTCACCCAAAACTTGCGATTCTCGCCAATTCCAGCCAGAACTATGGCCAAAATGACAACGAAACTGGCCCGAACACGGACCCATACCTAGTTTCGTAAACAATGAAGAGGGCAGGCATGAGCAAAGAAAATGGCATCATTTTGGCAGGGGTGCAGCTTGTGCTGTTTATTCTGCTTGCTGGCGCGCTCGTCGCCAAAGGCGGATTGTACATTAAACAGCATGAAGGTGACACGTTGCACCTGCTTCAAATCCTGATGAGGATGGGCGAAGGACAGCTGCCGCATCTCGATTTTGTCACCCCGATCGGTATTCTGGCGTTCTTGCCGATTGTTGCTTTCACAAATGTGGGGTTTGACGTGGGATTGGCATTTATTTCCGGCCAAATCCTTGTCGCGGCAATTTTCCTACCGGCGATCTGGTATGTTTCGATAACCCGCCTGACGGGCCCCTGGCGCTACTTTTTCATGGTAGCCATGATGATCATGTGTCTTGGCCTTATCCACGGTGAAACCAAAACGGCGCTCTCTGTGTCGATGCATTACAACCGATGGGCCTGGGCTGCGGCCTTCCTTGCGATTGTCACGGCCGTGTTGCCCAAACGAACCGGGCAGGGGGAATTGGCCGATGGGATGATCGTCGGGCTGGGCTTTGCGGCAATGGCGATGATCAAAGTCACGTATTTTGCAGCTTTCCTGCCCGCAGTTCTGGTGGCGCTGTTCACCCGTGGAGCAGGGAAAACAGTGCTTTGGGCGCTGATCGTGGGTCTCGTTGCCGTTGGGGCGATGACTGCCTATGTCGGCACCCCGAAATTCTGGCTCTTCTATCTGGCGGATCTTCTGAACGTCTCTGGCAGCTCGGTACGACCTCACCCGGGCCGGTCCTTCAGCGAAGTGGTGAGTTCGCCAATCTATCTGCCCAATACGATGCTGGGACTGGCCGGTGTGATCCTGTTGCGACAGGCGGGGCGGATGCGCGAGGGGTTGGTGTTGTTGCTGCTTCTGCCCGGTTTCTTCTATGTGACCTATCAGAATTTCGGCAATGATCCGCAATGGACCGGTCTTCTGGCGATCCTTCTGATCATGCTGGTGCCGGATCGGCCCGTCTATAACGGGGTCGGTTGGGATGTCAGCCGGGGTCTGGTGATCACCGCGTCATGTGCTTTTGTGCTGGCCGCCCCATCGTTTTTCAATATTGCGCAAAGCCCGTTTCGTCACCTCGTCACCAAACCCGAAGACTATGTTCCGCTGTTGCAGGGGGTTGAAGGATTTGAGGACCTTCAGGCCTTTGATGTGCGCGCGCACCGGTTGGATGCAAAGCGCGCGCTGGATGGGCCTGATACAGTGTTCGCTGCTTACCACGACCCGGAAGCGCGGGAAAATGGCGAGGTGACATTCCAAGGGGAAGCACTGCCTTGGTGTTCACTGGAGCTGGGAATGGTCGCCTGGTTCCGAACCGTATCGGATGATCTGGTGGCCACCGGGCTTGTCGAGGGCAAGTCGCTCTTCGTGGCGGACCTCCTGCCCAGTTACTGGATGTATGGCGCAGGGGAACCGGTACCCGGTGGGTCACCTTGGTATTATGGTGGTCTGAAGGGGATCAAAAATGCTGATCTTCTGCTGGTGCCGCTCTGCCCGCTGTCGTTGGATGTGCGCAAGACGATTTTGGATGAAGTCAGTGAAAAGAACTGGGTTTCGGGTGTGCGCGAGGTGCGACGGACCCCGGAATATATCCTCTACAGATTGCCCGCAGATGCCGAATAAAGGATCATGAAAAATAAAACCCCGCCTTCTGGCGGGGTTTTTCTTGTTCAGGTCGGGATTATTGCCCGTAAAACACACCCGTTAAAAGGTATAGGATCAGGCTGGTGCCCAGACATAGACCCATCGGGAAATCCCGGCGTTCCCAACTGGACCAGTTTGGGGTCGCATTGCGGATGGCGGGAATAGCGCGGGCGATGCGATGCAGGGCAAAGCCAATCAGCAAAGACGCGCTGAACAGCATGACATATGTAATGATATCCTGAAGCGCGATAAAGGGGGCCATGGCTGCGGCAAACTTGGCATCTCCAGCCCCCAAAGCGCCCGCCAGATTAAAGAGGAACCCCGCCGCGAGGATGACCACCAGATGCAGATAGCGCCACGGGTATTCAGCCAGCGGCAGGGCCACAAGCCCGACCACTGCGAAAACGAGAGTTAAGGCGACAACTGATTTGTTCGGGATTTTCATCCGGCTGAGGTCGCTCATCGCCGCCCAGATACAGATCGGGGTGACGAAGGGCAGAAACCAGAGTGCGGATGAGGCGGTTTGGACCGTGGCCAGATCAGCCATTGCTCAGCTTGCTCTCCAACGCTTCCAGTGCCCGCACAGCGGTTTCGAAATGCTGCGGGTGGGTTTCAATTGCTTCCTGCAGGAGGCTTTTGCCAATGGTAACGTCGCCTTGTTTGATCGCGGACAGGGCCATTGTGTGCAGTAGCTGCGCACGTTCCACTTGTGTGGTCTGCACAATCGGCAGCTCATATTTGCGCTGTGCGGCACGGGACAGAACCAGGTTGTTCTTGATGGTGAACATCGAAGGATCATAGTTCAGCGCTTCAGAGAACAGGCGTTCGGCCCCTTTGTAATCGGCGCGAGTCAGTTTCGAATAGCCCCAGTTGTTCAGCACGCTGGAGGGTTTGGTCGACAGGCCCATGGCGGTTTCATAAAAGCTGTCGGCTTTCTTCCATTCCTTCTTGCTGTCGGCCACCATCGCCTCAAGACGATAGCGTTTATAGGTTTCATGGGTCGGGGGCACCTTGTCGAGCTCGATCTCAGCTGATCCCCAGTCGCCGGCACGGATCAAGGCATCGGCATAGGCCACGCGGTCCTCATTGGTGGCACCCGGCATCGAGACAACTTTTTTCCATACCGAAACCGCCTGCGATGGTTTCTTGGCCCGGATCAGCGATTTGGCCAGACCGCGCTGCAGGTCAATCCGGTCCGGTTGCGATTTTGCGGTGCGGCTGAAATAGGAGACTGCTTCGTTCGGATCCCCAACCGTCAGCATGATATCGCTGAGATTGCTCTCATCAATCACGTTCACATCACCCAGGGCGCGTTCCACATCTTCGGACTGGCCGGGTTTTTGACAGGCGGAAAGGGCCAGGGCACCGCCCAGACACAATGTCACAAGGAAAGAATGGCGCATGGTCTGCGTCCTCTGCTGCTCGTTTGCCCGCGCGTGGCCCATTTTTGGGCTCTAGAGTGTCGACAGAAGAAGGAAATCTCCTTGTCCCCGCCGCATCAGCGCGAAGTTGTTTTCATTTACTGGATCATAATCAGGGTTTTCCAATCTGGCGAGAGCCAGGCGCAAATTCTCGCGAATATCGGCAGATTGGCCACTATCCAGCCCAAAGGCGAGCCGGAAGACGCGCGCGGCCTCGGCCACTTCGCCTTTTTCCATCAAAACCACACCAAGATTGTTCCAGGCCGGAACAAACGTTTCATCCTTGCCCACCGCCTGCCGCAGCTGACGTTCTGCTTGCCCAAGGCGGCCCAGCTTCAGGTTCGCCGATCCAAGAGCTGAAAGCACGTCGACCGTGATCCCATGATCCGCAGCCGAGCGCAGATAGGCCTTCAATGCCAGCTCGTATTCGCCCGCTGACATCAGCCGGTGCCCGACAATCAATCCATCCACGCTTTCAGCCCCCCGAATGCCACCGCTTGGCGCATAGGGGCTGTCAGGTTTCTGTGTAGGGCCAACGGTTTGGCCCTGGCATCCGGTGATCACCAATGCCAGGGCCAGAATTGTCATTTTTGGACGCAGATTGTGAGCCATCCGAAGAGGCAAAGAAGGCGGCACTCTGAATTCCTTTACGCGCGGCCCGCTCCGTTCAAAAACTGATCTTCGACAGAGTTTGGGCAATGTTGTAAACAGATGGCCCCAAGAGGATGATCAAAAGCGGGGGCACGGTGAGGCCCATAGTGGCAAGTGTCATCTTTGTGGGCAAGGTGTTTGCCTTTTCTTCCGCGCGCATCACGCGTTTGTCCCGCATTTCTGCCGAAAAAACACGCAGTGCTTCTGCAATCGAAGTACCGAATGTGGCGGATTGAATGAGCACGGTCACGAAGCTTGAGACATCTGTCACACCGCAGCGTTCGGACATGTCGCGCAATACCTGAACGCGTTCCTTACCGGCTTTCACCTCGTGGCTGACAATCTGAAATTCATCAGCCAGAGCAGGGTATCCGGCGCGAATTTCGTTCGCGACGCGAATGATCGCCTGATCCAGAGATTGACCGGCCTCAACACAAACCAACATCATGTCAAGTGCATCGGGAAACCCGTTTGTGATCTCTTCCTTGCGGCTTTCCACCCGACGGGTGATCCAGTATTTCGGCAACATATAGCCAGCGATGCCGGGGCCAAGGATCCACATGATTTTGGAGGTGGAGGTCATAACAACATTTGGGTTCTGGGACTTGAGAAATACGATCAGCACACCAAACAGAAGCAATCCGATGCCAAGCGCAAACTGGGCAAAGTGGTAGGTGCGCACCGCGTTCTTGCCCCCATATCCGGCCTGCAATAATGTCAGCTGCATGGCGGAATATTCTTCTGCGTCCTTTGGCTCCAGGAACGCCGAATATTTTTCAAGCTTGTCGCCTCCGCCTTTTACACGCAGGGCTTGACGCTCACTGCCCGCTGCGTGGGGGCGACGCTGATTTTCGCGCAGCTTGTCCAGCGGGTCGGCTTTTCTTTTGAAGAGGATCGGGACGGCGATCAGCATGAGCAGGAAGCCAAGACCGCCTACGGCCATCAACGGTCCCGCGGGGCCAAACATATCGGTCAGGATCAGGTTAAGAGCTTCCATGGGACTACACCTTGATGTTCACAAGTATCTTCATCACGAAGATATTGGCGATCAGGAACCCGGCCACGATAAAGCAGGCGGGGATGAAATATGCGGTTTCCTTAACGTCGTCATAATAGTTCGGCTGGATCACATTGATCATCACCAGAGCAACCAGAGGGAAGCCTGACAGGAACATGCCGGACCATTTGCTTTCAGCAGTGATGGCTTTGACCCGGCGAAAGAGTTTGAACCGCGAGCGGATCACCTTGGCCAACCCGTCAAGGATTTCGGCCAGATTACCACCGGATTGCTGCTGAATCGTCACGGCCACTGCAAGAAAGCGTAAATCCTGCATATCGAGGCGTTCCGCCATCGCCTTAAGGCTTTCGCCAATCTCGCGGCCATAGGACGCTTCATCGGCGATCATGCCAATTTCGGTGCCCAGCGGATCGGGCACTTCTTTGGCAACGATCTGGATGGCGGAGGTGAAGGGGTGACCGACACGCAGCGAACGCACCATCAGTTCAACAGCGTCAGGCAGTTGTTCCTCCAACATAGCCATGCGTTTCTTGGCTTTGTTGTCGACCCAGAGATAGACGCTGGACACACCCATGGCGATGGATACAGCGATCCGTATGGGTGTCTCTGCGGCTGTTCCGACGGTCAGCCCGATATATGCCACTGCTGACAATCCACCCATCAACATGAACAGTTGGGAGGGTGAGAATGCGATTGCCGCTTTCTGGGCTTTCAGGGCGAGGATCGAATAAAGCGGAAAGCCCTTGGCTTTCATGTGCTGGCCCATCTCCTTGCGGAGCTGTTCGAGCACCTCTTCGCGTCGCGCGCCTTTGTCCAAGAGATCCAGGCGGCGGTTCACGCGGCTGTTCAGGCTGATGGATTTGCCAAAGACAGCCAGATAGATGCTTTCGACCAGCAAGAGAACTGCGCCGAAAATCAGGCCATAGATCAGAAGTTCTGGTGATATGGACATGGGTGTTCCCCTCAGATGATCGGTTCGAAGATGGTTGCAGGCAGGTCGTAACCCCACTGACGGAAGCGATCCGAGAAGTGAGAACGTACGCCTGTGGCGTTGAAGCGACCGACGATGGTGCCGTCGGTTTCCAGCCCGAGGCGTTCATAACGGAACACCTCCTGCATCGAGATAACCTCGCCTTCCATCCCGGTAATTTCGGTGATCGACACCATGCGCCGCGATCCATCTTGAAGGCGGCTTGCCTGCACAATGAGATGCACAGCTGATGCGATCTGGGACCGCACGGCTTTCAGGGGCATTTCGATCCCGGCCATGGCCACCATGTTCTCAAGGCGGCTGACGCCATCGCGGGCCGAGTTTGCGTGGATGGTGGTCATCGACCCGTCGTGGCCGGTGTTCATGGCCTGAAGCATATCAATCACTTCCTCGCCACGCGTCTCACCTACGATGATCCGGTCCGGGCGCATCCGCAGGGCGTTTTTCAGACAGTCGCGCTGGCTGACCGCGCCTTTGCCTTCAACGTTGGCGGGGCGGCTTTCCATCCGTCCCACATGGGTCTGCTGAAGCTGAAGTTCCGCCGTATCCTCGATGGTCAGGATCCGTTCGCTGTTGTCAATGAAGCTGGACAGGGCGTTCAGGGTTGTCGTCTTACCCGAGCCGGTCCCGCCAGAGACGATGATGTTCAGGCGGCAGGCCACGGCGGCTTGCAAATATGCTGCCATCTCTTCCGAAAAAGCGCCGAAATTCACCAGTTCATCAATGCCCAGCTTGTCTTTTTTAAACTTCCGGATCGAAACCAGCGAACCATCCACTGCAATCGGCGGCACCATCGCGTTGAAACGCGAACCGTCTGCCAGACGGGCGTCAACATGCGGGTTTGATTCATCAACGCGGCGACCCACGGCAGACACGATCTTGTCGATGATCCGCATCAGGTGACGTTCGTCCTTGAAGGTGATGTCAGTGAGTTCCAGTTTACCAGCACGTTCCACAAAGATCTGCTGCGGCCCGTTCACCAGAATATCGTTGACCCCATCGTCTTTCAAAAGCGCCTCAAGAGGGCCAAGACCGGTGACTTCGTCATAGAGTTCCTGATTGAGCGCCACCCGCTCGTCGCGGTTCAGAACGACGCTCTTATCTTCAAGAAATTCCGATGCAATTTCAGTGATTTCCTGGCGCAGTTCCTTTTCTGACGCCTGCTCGAGTGCGGCCAGATTCAGGTTGTCCAAGATCTCCTTGTGGAGTTCTGCCTTAATTTCCGACAAACGTTCCTTGCGTTTGCGCTCTTTGTCGAGCGGTGCAGCGCGCGCCGTTACCTTTTCCGTCACTTCGCGACGTTTGACCCGAGGGGCGTCTGTCGCATCCGGTGCCGGGGGCGGTGTGATAGCTGCTGCGTCGGTTTTGCCTCCGACTACGGCTTGCAGGTTCGGCGAACCACCATTTTTGGGCGGGCGCGGGTTTTGTTTTTTATAACGTGAAAACATCCTGACCTCCGGTTCAGATCGCCGCTTCCGCGGATTGGTTCACTTCATGCACAGATTTGGCGAGCTTCTGGATCTCACGGCGCAGTGGATTTTTCGCCGCTGCTTCCGCCAGAGGTACGCCGTGATCGCCTGCTTGCAACACCGGCTTTAGTCCGTCGGGAAGATGAACTTCGATAGAAATATCAAGGCTTTCAGACAATCTCTTGACGCGAGATTTCCCCGAGAGGTCGGTGAATTTCGGCGCGCGGTTCAACACGTGGCGCAGCTTGCTGACCGGCAAATCTTCTGACTTCAACGCTTTGATCATACGCAGCGTATTCTGGGCCGAACGCATGTCCATCTCGAGCGTCGTGAAATAGACATGGGCCGACTGCAATACGCATTCGGTCCATTGAACCACGGTGCTTGGCATATCGATCACCACATAGTCGAAATTGGCACGCGCCATATCAATCAGACGCTCCACGTCTTCGCTTGAGATCAGGTCCAGCGGCAACATGTCGTTTGGAGCGGTCAGCACTTGCAGGGAATCATTGAAGGAGATCAATGACTGCATGAAGCTTTCACGATCCATCGATTCAGTGTCTGATAGAAGTTCATAAACCGCATCCCTGCGCGGCAGGTCGAGGAAGGTGGAGACTGAGCCGAATTGCAGATCAAGGTCCAGGATGCAGACCTTAGGTGGATTTTTCTTATCGACCATGGTCAATTCCCAGGCAAGGTTCACGGCAAGCGTTGTAGCGCCTGTGCCTCCAGCCAATCCGTGCACCGCCAGAACCACACCTTCGCAATCCGCCTGACCCTTTACCGCCGAGGTTGCGTCACCATGAGCAGGCAATGAGGGTGGGGGGGTGCGAAGACGTTCGATGACATCGTTCAGGGCACCCTCGGGCAGGGGGTAGGGAATAAATTCAGATGCTCCCATCTTGAGCAGCTGGTGCAGTGCAATCGGGCTGACCTCTTCGGCAATCACGATCACCTTGATGTTGTTTTCCACCGCGGTTTTTACAGTATGGATAACTTTGGACAGATCACCCTCGTCATCATCATCAATGGCAATGGCGACAAATTCCAGCATCTCCGCTTCGGGTTGACCAAAAAAAGCCACGGCGTCTTCGATGGAAATATCGCCCCAGGATTCGCCGAGTTCGGCTTCCATATCTTCGATCAAAAGGTCGAAATTCTGTACGTCCCGAGAGATCGTGCAAGCTACGATGGGGGCGGCGTCTGGCTGCAACGCAACACTGCTACTCATTGCCCTATTCCTTCCTAATTTCGACCCGGTACCGAGGATTCAGTCTGGACCACTCGGAGACCGGATCACGCGCGATTCGTAATCGGGCGCGCACTGCTCCATTTCCTGAATTTGTGCCAGCCAATCTGGGCAAGATTTGGGCCAAAAGATCGTAATTATTCGTCATTTTTGAACGATCAGGGTAAGGTTGGGTTAGCTGTTTCTAAATGGAAAACAAGTATATAAAGGTCTCGACCTTTAAAATATGACGTTAAATCAACGACTTGATTGATTTTTAGGCCCCGGGGCGTTGTTTTTCTCGCTATTTACCAAACAAAAAGGGCGCGGCCCGTGGCCACGCCCTTTTTGTGTCTAAATCGTAAACAGTTTTACTGTACGGAGCCATCAAGCCCGGCTTTGGTCAATTGCGGTTGTGGTTTTGCGCTTTCCACATATTCACGGAAGATGACCGCAGCGTATTTCCCGTTCATCACCGTTGGGTGGCGGGATACAAAGCCCGATACCTCTGTCACGGTGCGGCGGTTCCGCAGTTCGCGTCCTTCGGTCACGATCAGCGGCTGGGTTTCGCCAAAGCTGGCAACAGCCTCCAGTCGTGACCGGCTGATACCTTGGCTGACCAGATAGTTGACGACGGCATTGGCGCGGCGCAGGCCGAGACGTTTGTTATAGGTGTTCGAACCGACCAGATCGGTATGGCCATACACGCGGAAACGCACTTCCGGGAATTGGGCAATCCAACCCGCTTGTTGCGAAAGGATCGTCCGTGCGGAGGCGTCGAGCTGGGCACTATTGAATTCAAAATTCACCGTATCCGACACTTCGTCAGCGAAACGTCTGGCCAAAGCAATCGTGTGATTGATCTCGCCATTCTGCACACCGACATTATGCGCAGTGGGGGACGCAAAATATCCTTCGTCGAGGAAATCGCCGGCCGATCCGGTCAGGACACCGCGTTGCCCGTCGGCACAGGCGGCCAGAAGGGCAAGCAATGAGGTGGCGGCGAGGAGGGGTTTGATCGCAGTTGGTTTCATCAGATCAGTCCTCCATCACGTAACCGTAGGATCCCGAGAAATCCTGTTTTGCCACTTCACCCGCAGCGCCTTTGGTTGGGCGGTTGGGGGCCGCTGTTTTGCCAAACAGGAACAACTCCCGTTCTGACGGCGGTTTGATACGGTCCGTCGGCAGAGCCAGCGCATCACCACGGGTCGGAGTGACCAGATGTGCAGTGATGATGATCACAAGCTCGGATTGCTGACGTTCATATTCTGCAGAGCGGAACAGAGACCCAAGAACCGGGATATCTCCCAGCCAGGGCACTTGTCCGGACAGATCGCGGAAATCATCTTCGATCAGGCCTGCAACCGCAAAGCTCTCGCCATCGCGCAGTTCCACCACGGTAGATGTCTCACGGCGACGGAAGGCGTTGATGTTAAACCCGCCATTGTTATAGCTGACCGTCGGGTCAAGCCCCGAAACAGCGGCCTTGAGGTCGAGATTGATCACATCGTCCGACAACACGCGCGGTGTAAAGGTCATTTCGATGCCGAATGGTTTGTAATCGACTACCACGCGGTCTTCACCGGCCGAGACAGGGATTGGGTATTCACCACCGGCGAGGAAACTTGCCTCCTGTCCCGAAAGGGCGGTCAGGTTGGGTTCTGCCAGAGTGCGAACAACACCTTTGCTTTCAAGGGCTTCGAGTAGGATGCCGACTTCGAAGGATCCAGCGTTGAAGCCCAGGGCCAGACCACCTTCAACACCGCCTGACACTTGAATTGGATTACCGCCAAGTCCGTTGCTTCCGTCAAGCCATGTTCCGGTTTCAGCATCGATGCCAAGATTGGTGCCGCCAGAGATGGCCAGCGAACTGGACAGGGCCTTGCGGACCGAACGTTGCATTTCAGCGAAGCGCACTTTCAACATCACCTGCTGCGTACCGCCAACGGTCATCAGGTTAGAGACCCGTTCCGGTGCGTAACGTTCTGCCAGATCCAAAGCGCGATCCATACGTCCGATTGAGCTGACCGTGCCTGACAGCACAATGCCGTCATTTGCGGTGCGCACTTCGATGGCCTCGCCCGGTAGGATCTGCTGCAAGCGTTCCTTGAATTCAGCGACGTCCGCGGACACGCGAACCTCGACATTGGTGATCAACCGCCCATCACCGCCCAGAAGGGTCAGTGTCGTGCGGCCGGGTGCCTTGCCCAGCACATAGATGGTGCGATCCGACAAGGTCGAAATGTCAGCAATGCCGGGGTTGGCGATTGAGAGTTCCGCGAAGGGAACATCGCTTTCGACCACAACTGCTCGATTCATCGGAACACTCAGTGCCGATGAGGCAGAGCCGTTCATCACACGCAAGGTTTCTGACATTGCACCTGTCGGTACGGTTGTCATTGCAATAGCGACTCCGAACAGAGTCGCCTTGAGTACTTTATCTATTTTCATGTGATCCTGCCTTTTCGATCACGCCTCGGTTTTAGGCTGTTTTTATCCTGTCAGTCGGTCGGTTTTCCGTCCCGCCTAGCCCGGTTGTTCCGGAGCATTTTGCCCAATTACGGCGAGCATGCGACAGAATTTGCTTTTTTGCAAGAATCAATAACTTGGCATGATTCTCTCATGTGGTTCTTTGGCAACAAAACGGGGCCATTGAGGCCCCGTAAACTGGTTGGATTTACTGTCTGACATCTCGTCGAGACGTTATTGGGTCTTACAGGCGATCGGAACCTCTACGATTTCGGCGCCGCGGCGGGTTCGGATCGTGCAGACCTTCTGTGCCACTGCCTTTGGAGCATCCACCACACCCAAAAGTTCTCGTTGTCCGATCTCGACGGAGCCCGATACGCTGGCATCCTGAACCCCTACAAGCGCGAGGGAGAGTTTGCCTGTCGACTGTGCCTGGGCGAGGGCGGCCACTTGGCGTGGTGTTGCCTCGACCGTCACAGTGCGTGCGATGGTGGGGGAGACGCGGTCGCTATCAGCCATCTGGTCGATTGCGATCAGCTGGATCGAAGCTTCGATCAATTTTGTCACTTCGCGCTGGTTGCCTTCTCCTGCGGACATACGGCCAGACCAGTACACATCAACCCGGTCGCCGGGGCGCAGGAAGCCGGAAACACCAGATGAGACATCCACGCGGATTGCGAATGCACGCATCCCAGCGGACAGTCGCGAGCTTACACCAGCATCTTGCCCAGGTTCAGTCAGTTTGATTTTCATCAACGCTTCGTCTTTTTCCATCGCACGGGTCACAATGCGCGGGATTTCCGGGCCCCGTGGGAACAGGTCTTCCATGGACGTGAAGCTGCCTTCAGGAATGGCATCTTCTGGCCAGCGCACGGCACGTATGTCTTCCTGTGTCAGTGGTTGACCATAGGTAAGCGGTTTTGTCGAAACCAACACTTCAACTGTGGGAACAATGGCTTCGGCTGCCCGACGTTGAGCTTCAATCTGGGCCTGATAGACACCGATATAGTCGCGGGCAAGGTAAACCGCGAACCCGGCTAACGCCACGCCCAGGACCAATACCAATCCAAATACGGCTCGCATTCGATTTCCTTTCACATCATTGCGCCAACCCCATTGGTGACGCAGATTTTGATTACATTCCCAAGTTAGAAACAGATTGGGGCGAATTTATGGACATATGATGAAAAACCAGTTGATTGTTCATCAGTTTAGCTAGGAACCAAACAATGTCCCGTCATGTGAAAAGCCGCGCCATTTCGGGCGCGGCTTTCTGATTCTGTACTAAGTTTGAAACTTAGTGGGTCAGGATGGTCATCGAGCTCAGTTCGCTGGAGATTTTGTCGGCCAGCGAGGTGGTGCCACCCGAGACCGAAGTCAGCACGGCGATGCCCAGACCCACGATGGCTGCGGTCAGCACGACCCAGTCGACGGTCACGGCGCCATCTTCGTCAGATTTGAATTTGTTGATCAGGTTGAAGAGTTTCATGGTCATATTCCTTGAATGTCTAGTTGGTCAGGTCACTTAAGGTGAGAACCTTAGTGGGTCAGGATGGTCATCGAGCTCAGTTCGCTGGAGATCTTGTCGGCCAGCGAGGTGGTTCCGCCCGAGACCGAAGTCAGTACGGCGATGCCCAGACCCACGATGGCAGCGGTCAGTACGACCCAGTCGACGGTCACAGCGCCATCTTCGTCAGATTTGAACTTGTTGATCAGGTTGAAGAGTTTCATAGTCATATTCCTTGAATGTCTAGTTGGTCAGGTCACTTAAGGAGTGAACCTTAGTGGGTCAGGATGGTCATCGAGCTCAGTTCGCTGGAGATTTTGTCTGCCAGCGAAGTGGTCCCGCCAGAGACCGAAGTCAGTACGGCGATGCCCAGACCCACGATGGCTGCGGTCAGTACGACCCAGTCGACGGTCACGGCACCATCTTCATCACTCTTGAACTTGTTGATCAGGTTGAACAGTTTCATATTCGTCCCTCCGGTTAGGTGTTCAGTCACGTTGTCTTCCAAGCGCAACTCTGTGAACCACCTATGTTTCAGATCCTCAGTGCCGCTCGGCATGGATAAAAATTAGCCTGTTGATTGGGGCAAGAGTTGGGCAGGTTTCGTTCCTTTTTGGGAATCTTAACTTTTTTTGTGACTTTGAGGGTAAGCTCATGAAATATATGCGGAATAAAAATAGAAAAAATTAATTTCATAATGGGAGAAGTCGTGGCGGTGGCAATTTATGTCACGAGTTTGATAGGAATTTCTGGTGTTTTTGCCTGCGATTTGCAAAAAATCGAATAGAAAAGAAAGGGAATAATCCCAAAGCAGAGGTCCTTGTTTGCAGAGAGGGCCCAAATAACAGAGACAGGCAGCAAGAGAGCAGTGTTGAATGCCATGAAATATGTGGGGAAACTCACGGTTGTGTCTGTTGCTTTGACAGCATGGATCGGGCTCTGTTTGGTCGCGGGTCCGGCGCGTGCCGAGGAGGCGCCTCCTGCATTTCCAGAATTTACCTTCAAGAAAATTGGAGTTCCCAGCGGAGCGGGAAAACGGATCACTGTTCAGATCGACCCGGAAGAGCAGGCGCGTGTATTGGCCCCGCTACCTTCTGCGGCGCAAACGGATGATGACAGCAATACAAACGACGACCTGATCCCAAGCGGATATGAATGGTTCTGGAGCACCGTTTCACCAAAGACTGACGGTGGTGGCCCTGCCAATCTTCAAAAAGCTCTGTCGGCGCTGGAAATGAAAGAGGGGTTTGCGGCCCCTCGGTTGCAGCATCTTCAGGATATTGCGTCCCTGTATGGCATCGAAATTCTCAAAGCCACGGTTGGAACAAGTGTTTCCCCTGCATGGGTGCTGGCGCTGATCTCGGTGGAAAGCTCAGGACAGGCGGATGCTGAAAGCCATGCTGGCGCGCAGGGTGTCATGCAGCTTATCCCCGATACGGCTGCCCGGTTTGGCGTAGGCGACCCGCTGGATCCTGCGCAGAACATCAAAGGGGGCGTGGCCTATCTGTCGTGGCTCATGACACATTTCAACGGCGACCCCATTTTGGCGATGGCCGGATATAATGCTGGCGAAAACGCCGTGACCCAGAATGGTGGAGTGCCGCCATATGCCGAGACCCGCGCGTATATTCCAAAAGTCCTGGCAGCCTGGCAGGTGGCCAAGGGCCTGTGTTTAACCCCTCCTGAATTGTTGACCGACGGCTGTGTATTTGCCGTGAAAGGATCCTGATATGAGTGTGAAGCCCCTTGTGCTGGATGTGGATGGGACGTTTTTGCGCACAGATATGTTGTTTGAATGTTTCTGGGCGGGGCTGGGGCGCGATCCATGGGCGACACTCCGGGCGAGTTTTTCGCATTTCACCGATCCCGCTGCCTTAAAGACGGCTCTGGCCGAAATCACGCCTTTGCGAACCGATCTGCTTCCGGTTTCAGAACCGGTGCGGGATCTGGCAAACCGTGCGCTGGAGGAAGGGCGCGAGGTGGTGCTGGCATCCGCCTCACATATTTCTCAGGTCAAACCCTTGGCCGAGCATCACGAACTGTCAGAGCGCGTGTTGGCGACACAGGGGATGAGCAATCTAAGGGGCTATGCCAAGGCAGATGCATTGGTAGAACTCTACGGTGAAGGTGGGTTTGACTATGCGGGCAATGCGCCGGTGGACATGGCCATCTGGAAGCAGGCGGATGTGGCCTATGTGGTGGGGGATGAAAAATCAGCGGGCGAGCTGCGTGACATGGGCAAAGAGGTGCGCGAACTTCCCGGAGGGTGGACCGCCAAATCCCTGATCAAGAGCTTCCGCCCACATCAATGGGTCAAGAACATCCTTCTGTTCCTCCCCCTCATTGCAGCCCATGATTTTTCATTCGGGACGATTTTTCTGGCACTGTTGGGCATTGTCAGTTTCTCGGCAGCGGCTTCATCGATCTATCTGGTCAATGACCTCCTCGATCTCGAAGCGGATCGCTTGCACGTGAAGAAATGCAAGCGCCCCTTTGCTTCGGGGGCTGTGCCGATCCAGGTTGGGATGGCCGCTTTTGTTGGTCTGGCCGCCCTTGCGCTTGGACTCGCGGCGATACTTGCACCTGCATTCCTGGGCGTTGTTGCGTTTTACATGCTTCTGTCTCTGGCCTATTCGCTGAAATTAAAGCGGATGCGCTGGGTGGATATTGCGGTGCTGGCCAGTCTTTACACATTGCGCGTGGTCGCAGGGGCGGCCGCAACCGGCATTTATGTGTCGGGTTATCTGCTGGTGTTCATCTTCCCGGTCTTCCTGGCGCTGGGGTGTGTGAAACGGCTGACAGAATTGACACTTGCCACATCGGATGATCGCCTGCCCGGACGTGGGTATGGTCGCCCGGATCGCCCGGATCTCCTGAATGTGGCCGGGTTGGGTGTGGTCGCATCTCTGGTCGCATTCTTCCTTTATTCCTTCACCGATCAAGCCATCGAGCTTTACAAAACACAGTGGTTGATCTGGGTGGCGGAGCTTCCGATGGCGTGGTGGATGATCCGTATGGTGCGGCTGGGCTGGTATGGAAAACAGGATTACGACCCGATTGTTTTTGCGATGAAGGACAAACGCGGTATTGGCCTGATGCTGATGTCTATCTCGATCATGTTCTATGCCGCCGGTCTTTGGCACAATTTGATGGGGCTGGGCTGATCCGGTCGACCATATGAAACCCGTGCCTGCTCCGCGCCGCGGATGGGATCGGGATTGGCGCGGGTTAGCCATCATATTGCCAGAGCAAGTCGCTATCTCAAGTGAGGGAATGGGGTGAAAGAAAAAAGGGGCAGAACGCCCCTTTTTTTGTGTCGGATTTGTAGACTAGTAACGTGTCAGATCGACATTTTCTTGAAGATGAACTCCGGGATATGGCGAATGATCAACATGATGTATCGCCAGAAGAACGGCGTGTAGATCACGTTCTTCTTTTTCTTCACGGCATTCGATATGTCACCTGCCACCTTTTCTGGAGTGGCGACGAGGAACATGCCCTCGACATCCCATGTCATCGCCGTATCGACAAAACCGGGCTTTACGGTGACCACATGTCCACCTGCACGGGTCAGGCGATTGCGAAGGCCAGAAAGATAGGTGGCAAAACCCGCTTTGGCAGAGCCGTAGACATAATTGCCGATCCGGCCGCGATCACCGGCAACAGACCCAACGCCAACAACAGTGCCCGCCCCGCGCGCTTCGATGACAGGGGCCAGTTTCTGCAAGAACCGGGCAGGGCCGGCGTAGCTGTCCATTACAGTGCCGTCGATCAACGAAGGGTCCTCGTCGATGGCGTCTTGTGGTGGCATGGAGCCGACAAAAACGGCTGCGTTGATCACACCCACCACTTCGCTGACCCGGTCGATGATCGGGTCGAAGGTTTTCGGATTGCGGGCGTCAAACTTGATGGCTTCCGCGTGTTGCCCGCGTGCGCGCATATCGGTGGCGCTGCGCTCGAGATCTTCCATGTCACGCCCGGCCAAAAGCACAAAGGCACCCTCTGAGGCCACTTTCCGGGCAAAGGCGCGGGCCATAGAGGACGTGGCGCCAAGAATGATCCAGGTTTCGTCTGTCACGGTGTCGGGCAAGTTGGTCATGTTGTCCTTCATCCTGTATTCCTCAGGCCCAGACGGCGGGTCATATCAGTTTCAAGAGAGCGTTCCGGGTCGGATTTGTCAGCAATTGCAGCCCAATCACCATGTTCAGGATACATCGCTTTTATGGCGTCACCTGTGGCAAGTGCATCCTTGGCCAGATACAGACGACCATTCGCCTGGGCTGTCATCTTTTCTAGCTCTGCAATCAGATCTCGGGCAGCGTCGCGTGCCGGGAAATCTACGGCAAGCGTATATCCTTCCATCGGGAAAGACATATGACCGGCGCGCCCGTCACCCATCCGTTTCAAAACGGCGAGCGGCGAAGCCAGCCCGGCACCTGCGATCCGGTCCAGCATGCCTTTCAGCGCGCCCACTTCGGATAGGGGCACGACGTTCTGGAACTGGTAAAACCCTCGTTTGCCATAAAGGCGGTTCCAGTCATGGATCTTGTCGAGCGGGAAGAAAAAATCGTCAATCCGTTTGACCGAGCTTTTGCCAGATGTTGGCACGCGACGATAGTAGGTGGCGTTGAAGCCTCGCACCACCGGGCCGGAAAGTGCCCAATTTGGGGCATCCCGCGGCACGGATCTTGGGGATTTCGCCTTTGGGAGCAACCCCTTGGCCAGTTCCGCTTCTTCCACGATACCGCGTCCCAGTGCAGCCCCTTGGGCGGTGGCATCAATCCAGCCCACGCAATATTCGGCGGTGGAGGCGTCAAGCAGCGAGATATGACGCTCCCAGTTTTCAGCCCGCTGTTCCGTGACCATCATCACATCGCCGGGGCAGGGTTTCATCTGCAATGTCGCCTCAGCAATCACGCCGGTCTGTCCAATCCCCCCCATTGTCGCACGGAAGAGGGCGACGTTTTTCTTGGGTGTGGCCACCACACGTTTGCCGTTCTGTATGAGTGTGACCGACAGCACATGCTGGCCAAAGCTTCCGGTGTTGTGATGGTTCTTGCCGTGCACATCCTGTGCGATACAGCCGCCCACTGTGGCGAAACCCGTGCCGGGCAGAACTGCGGGGATCCAGCCCTGCGGCGCAAAGATATGCGCAAGCTCGCCAATGGTGATCCCTGCCTCAACCGTGACCTGCCCGGTTTCAGCATCAAATCCAATGATGCGGTTCATGCGTGTCATGTCGATGGCGCGACCGTCATTGTTCAGGGACGCGTCCCCATATGAGCGACGATTACCGACCGCCGGACCACCCTCTTTGGTCAGGTCCGCCAGTTTGCGGGCGCGCTCCGGTCGGGCCATTGCACCGCTGGCACGCAGCACACGGCCCCAGCCTGTATAATCAATTATTTTCCAGCTCATGCTTTTGTCTTTCTTGTCGTGAGCGAATGGCGTTCGGCCAATGGGAAGATCAAAAGACCGATCCCGATGGCAAACCAAAGCGTTGTGACGCGGATAATGGCGGTGGCGGGTACAGAGACCTCCAGCGGCACCCCTTCGAGGGCTAAAAGCGCGATCATTGCAGCCTCTGCACCACCGACCCCTCCGGGGGCTCCGGTCAGGCCGCCAGCGAGCGTGGAGAAGACAAAGATAGCAACCGCAGTGGCAAATCCAATGTCAGATCCCAGCCAGACCAGAAGCAGATGAAAGGCATAACCTTCGGCAATCCAACCGATTACGCCCAAAATCGCGGCGCTGGTCATCAGTGTCGGTGAGGTGAAGGCAGAAAGAGATTTTGCAGCGCGTCTGATTTTGACCCATAGCCGGGCAAAACGACCCGTGACGCGATGCCCCATCTTGGCAAAACCAGCGAGCAGAGCAGGGCGTGTGGCCACAAAACCCGCAATCAGCGCGAGGAGTGCAACCGGCACGCCCCCCGCAATGCCTTTCATGGAAAAGGATAAGGCCATGGCGAGGATTAGGGCCATTGCCGTCAGATCGGAGGCGCGGTCAACCAGCACCAAAGGCGCGGTGCGTTCAAAATTCCAACCTGTTTCGCGTTTCAGCCAACGCATGCGGACCAGCTCACCCACGCGGCCCGGTGTGACCGACATGGCAAAACCGCCGAGGAAATGGCGCAGATCCTGTGCAAGCCCCGTAGGCAAGCCAAGACGGCGGGCAAAGATATGCCAGCGCAAACCCCGAAAGAGGTAATTCACAAGGGACAAAACCAGAAGAAACAAAACCTGCCAGATCGAAAGCTTGGCGATCTGTGCGCGGGTTTCCTCCCATCCGGTGGCAGCGGCCAGACCGATGAGACCGACCATTACAAGCCCAAACAGCCCGGCCAGAACCAGTGTATCCCGCAACCGGCGGGATGGGGCAGGGGTGCCCGAGGAAACTGAATTTGTACTGCTCATTGTCATTGCCGAAGTTGTGGCGAAAGAATGCGGCGAGAATATGAAACAATCCCTCAAAATACGAGGTATTTGTGATAGGCTTGGCGTATTGAAACAGCCATTGATTTATTATCGGGGAGATTGTCATGCCCGTCATCGCCGGTGACCTTTCGTTTTTCATGGGGCCCCAGCAACTTGGTGCGCCCGATGACCTGTTGCAGCCGATCCTCGATTTCATCGATAGCGCCAGATCGCGCCAAAACCTGATGATTGCCATTCAGGAAGTGGACCACCCGGATATTGCAAATGCGATCATCAGGGCGCGGTTGCGCGGTGTGGTGGTGGATTTGGTGCTGGAGCAGAGCTATCTCCTGGCACAGCGACGGCCTGCAAGCCTGGACGATGCCCATGAGGCTAAGGGCAAGCATGAGGTGAACCGAAAGCTGTTCAACGCGATCCTTCGGTCAACGGCTGATGTGAAGGTCGATTTCAACCCCTCCATCTTTCACCAGAAATTCATGGTTCTGGGCAACCGCGTGCTGACGGGGTCTACAAATTTTACTGAAACCGGGGTTACACGTAACCTCAACCATCTGGTTGTGGTCGATGATGCCGAGGTGGCGAATGCGTTCAAGGCTGAGTTTCGTGAGATCCGAGTGGGCAATTTTGGCAAGGCCAGCGTCGCGCATGGTCCGGCCCCGAAAGAGGCCAGAGTGTCCGGCATGCGGATCAAGCCCCTGTTTGCCCCGGATCACGCGCCGGAAATGGAGATCATGAAACAGATCCTCAAGGCCAAGTCGCGCATTGATTTCGCGGTTTTCACCTTTTCGAAAAGCTCAGGCATTGATGATGCGCTGATCGCGGCGCATCGGTCGGGGATTTCGGTGAACGGGGTGTTGGACAAGCGGCAGGCGAACCAGAAATGGGCGGCGAAACACACGCTGTCCGATGCCGGTGTCAGCCTGTCGATGGCACAGGGTGGGGCCGGGTTTGGCAAGCTGCATCACAAGCTGATGGTGATCGATGATGATGTCACTGTTATTGGCAGTTTCAACTACACGGGCCCTGCCAACAAATCGAATGACGAAAACATCATGGTGATCGGTGACGGAGACGAGACTGACCCCGCAGCCATTGCCCTGCAGCGCTCGGTCAATGCGGCGGCTCGGGCAGAGATTGACCGGATTATCTCTACATTCGGCGAATAGCAGCCGTCGCTATCCGCTGCACCACCTTTGCGGTGGGTTCGCGATGGGTGCGAGACTTACATTTCAACAAGGTCGTAGTGCCGGATGTGGCGCGCCGCCACCAGCTCGGCCTCTTCCGGGGCAATATGCGGCGAGTTGTAGTCCTCTCCCACAAAGGCCTTGAGCGCATCAAGATCTTTCCAGACCATAACAAAGCTGAACTCGTTTGGTGTCTCCGGTCGCGCCGCACCGGGCAGGATTGAGACAATCCCATCCGTGCTGTTCATGAGCGGGATGGCGGTGTTGTGGAAAAACTCACTGAACTCTTTTTCTTTACCGGGATGCGTGGTGACTTGAAATATCCTGATGATCATCGTGACCTCCCAATATGGCCCGTGGGGTCTCCCATGGGCGGGGCTGCAAGGATGACATTATAGCATATCAGTGCTGGTGGATTGCCAGAGTAGCCCCAAAAGCGAAAAGGCCCCCCGAACGGGAGGCCCTTTCTGATCAGGTAGGGTCAAATCTTAGTTGACGATGGTCGCCTCGGTTGCGGCGCGCAGCTCGTCCTCAGACACGCCATCGGCGGTCTCGACGATCTTCAGGCCACCCTCAACAACATCCAGCACACCCAAGTTTGTGATGATGCGGTCAACAACCGATTGCCCGGTCAGGGGCAGTGTACAGGCCTTGAGGACCTTGCTGTCGCCATGCTTGTTGGTGTGATCCATCACAACCACCACACGGCCAACACCAGCCACCAGATCCATAGCGCCGCCCATGCCTTTGACCAGCTTGCCGGGGATCATCCAGTTGGCGAGGTCGCCGTTTTCCGCCACTTCCATCGCGCCCAGGATCGCCATGGCGATCTTGCCGCCACGGATCATGCCGAAGCTCATCGAGCTGTCGAAATAGGCGGTTTGCGGCAGTTCGGTGATGGTCTGCTTGCCGGCGTTGATGAGGTCGGCGTCGATCTCATCCTCGGTCGGGAAGGGGCCCATGCCCAGCATGCCGTTTTCCGATTGCAGGGTCACGGTCACACCCTCGGGGATGTAGTTGGACACCAGCGTCGGGATGCCGATGCCGAGGTTCACATACCAACCGTCCTGCAGTTCCTGTGCCGCGCGAGCGGCCATTTGATTGCGGTCCCAAGCCATGTCTTAAGCCTCCCGGATGGTGCGTTGTTCGATGCGCTTCTCGTGCTCGCCTTGGATGATGCGATGCACGTAGATGCCCGGCAGATGGATCGAGTCCGGATCCAGCGAGCCGGTCGGCACGATTTCTTCGACTTCGACCACGCAGGTTTTGCCGCACATGGCAGCCGGCGGGTTGAAGTTGCGGGCGGTCTTGCGGAAGACAAGGTTGCCGGTTTCGTCGGCTTTCCAGGCTTTCACGATGGACAGATCGGCAAAGATGCCTTCTTCCATGATATAGGTCTCGGCTTCGCCATTCGGGCCGGTGGGGAAGTCTTTGTGCTCTTTGCCCTCGGCAATCACGGTGCCCACGCCGGTCTTGGTGTAAAAGCCGGGGATGCCGTGACCGGCGGCGCGCATGCGCTCGGCCAGCGTGCCCTGCGGATTGAATTCCAGCTCCAGCTCACCCGAGAGATACTGGCGCATGAATTCCGCGTTCTCGCCCACGTAAGACGAGATCATTTTCTTCACCTGCTTGGTTTGCAGCAGGATGCCAATGCCGAAATCGTCAACGCCCGCATTGTTCGACGCAAAGGTCAGATCCTTCACGCCACTTTCCTTGATCGCGTTCAGCAGAAGTTCGGGGATGCCGCACAGTCCAAACCCGCCCGCGGCAATCAGCATGTCGTCGGACAGAAGGCCGTCCAGGGCCTCGGCCGCCGAGCCGTATACCTTTTTCATGAAAACTTTCCTCTCGTCAGTTCTGCGCAAGTTCTGGCGTGAGGAGGTTGTGGTGTCAACGAAACAGGGGTGAAAATGGCTGTTTCGGGTATTTCTACTATGTCGTTTTCCTGTTTGTGCGCGCAATTTTCTTGCTGGCTGCAAATTTCTGTTAAGAATGGGGAAAAGAAAAATATCGGAGGGGCAATGGAACAATTGGCATTCACATTCGAAATGGGCGTGGTCTGCGCGATGCTGGGCTTCACCGTGTTTTTATTTGTATCCGAGATTGTTCGAATAGATCTTGCCGCGATCCTTGTTCTGGTGATTTTGGGGATCCTCAGTTATCACCCCGCTCTGGCCAATCTTGCGGACGTCAATCAACTGTTTAACGGGTTTGCGTCAAACGCGGTGATTTCGATCATTGCGGTGATGATTGTCGGTGCGGGCCTTGATAAAACCGGGATCATGAACAAGGTTGCCGCCACGATCATGCAGCGTGGCGGTGCGTCCGAAAAACGGATCCAGCCCATTGTTGCAGGGACGGTAGGGGTCATTTCCAGTTTCATGCAAAACGTGGGGGCCGCCGCCCTGTTTTTGCCCGTAATCAGCCGGATTTCTACCCGTTCGGGCATACCAATGAACCGGCTCGCCATGCCGATGGGCTTTTGTGCAATCCTTGGTGGGACCATGACTATGGTTGGTTCTTCTCCATTGATTTTGTTGAATGATTTGCTTCAAACTGCCAACTCCAGCCTGCCAGAAAACCAACAGATGGAGCTTTTCGGGCTGTTCTCGGTCGCTCCGGTCGGGGTGGTTCTGGTTCTCAGCGGTATTCTCTATTTCCTGCTCTTGGGGCGCTGGGTTCTGCCCGAAAGCGGGACGGTTAGTGATACGTCGGTCGGGCAGGGCACATCGGATTATCTCAAGCGCGTTTACGGTCTTACGGCGTCTGTTTACGAGGTCGAAGTGCCGGGCGACAGCCCGTTGGTCGGGAAAATCCTGGCGGATGTGAACCTTGAAAACCACCTCTACATCATCTCGACATTTTATCGCGGCAAAACCTCGATGGTGCAGGTTTTGACGGCCGAGATCGCCGCCCCCTGTCGGCTTGCGATTATCGGGAAAAAGGATGAGGTCGATTGCTTTGCCGAGAAATACGGGTTGAAAGTGCGTCCGCAACTTGATGTCTTCACAGAAGAATTTGCCGCCACAAACGCCGGGATCGCCGAATTGGTGATCCCACCTGAATCGGACCTGATCGGCAAGTCCCCGCGTGAGCTCCTGTTGCGCAAGACATATGGTCTTTCTCTTCTGGCCATCCATCGCCGGGAAGAGACATTGAGCCACGTGGAGACAGATGACCACGAGCCAACCCAGATTGGCCTGGAGAAATTTGAGCTGGGCGATATGCTTGTGACCCATACGCGTTGGGACAATCTAACCCGCCTTCAGGGCAATCAGAATTTCGTCATCATGACATCCGATTTCCCACAGGAAGAACTGCGGCCGCATAAAGTGGGCTGGGCAATGCTGTTTTTTGCGCTGTCGCTGTCGCTGATCCTCTTTACCGACGTGCGCCTGTCGCTGTGTCTTCTAACCGGGGCTGTCGGGATGCTCTTGTCGCGTGTGTTGTCAATTGACGAGGCTTACAATGCGGTTGGCTGGAATACCGTATTCCTGCTCGCGTGCCTTATCCCACTGGGGCAGGCGGTGCAAAACACCGGTACCGCAGAGTGGATTGCCCAGCAAATTCTGACGGCCCTTGATGGTTGGCCTATCTGGTCACTTCAGGCAGGCATCGCGGTGCTCGCTACAGGATTTTCGCTGGTGATGTCCAATGTCGGGGCCACCGTCCTTCTGGTCCCGCTTGCTGTGTCGATTGCCGTGGCAGCCGGGGCGAGCCCGGCGCTCTTTGCGCTCACCGTAGCAATCTCAACTTCCAATTCGTTCATCATCCCAACCCATCAGGTGAACGCACTGATTATGGGACCGGCAAGCTACAAAGTGAAAGACTTCGTCAAGGCTGGCGGCATTATGACTGTGCTCTTCCTTGTGATCTCGCTGATCATGCTGAACATCGTGTTCTGACGACAAAAAAGCCCCGTCGATTACTCGGCGGGGCTTTTTGTTCATTCTGAACAGAGAGTTTACTTCTTTGCAGCGGCTTTTTTCTTTGGGGCAGCCTTTTTGCGGGCAGGCTTTTTCTTTGCTGCTTTTTCCGCGATCAGCGCCACGGCCATCTCCATGGTCACGTCTTCGGGCTTCACATCGTTGGGGATCGTGGCATTCACCTTTTCCCATTTCACGTAGGGGCCATAGCGTCCGTCCAGAACGTTCACCGCACCACCGCCTTCGGGGTGTTCCCCCAATTCCTTGAGAGCTTTGGCGGCGGTTCTCCCACGCCCGCGACCCGGATTTGCACGTTTTTCGGCTAGCATTTCCACCGCGCGGTTCATGCCAATTTCAAAGACGTCGAGCGTTTCCTTGAGATTCACATAGACCGGCTTTTCCTCGTCCGGGCGCTGGTGTGCAATGTAGGGGCCGAACCGGCCCAGGTTGGACTGTACCATCCCCCCATCCGGGTGCTGGCCGATGTCGCGCGGCAGGGTCAGAAGCGTTAGGGCCTGCTCGAAAGTAAGCTCATTCGGACCCCAACCGGGCAGGAATTCCTTGCCCTGTTTGGGCAGGGAAGAGCGTGGCGGTTTCTTATTTTCCGGTGTGGCTTCGCCGCGTTGCACATAGGGACCAAAACGGCCGGATTTCAGGTGAATTTCGTCACCATTATCCTCGCCCAGAACGCGTTCATACCCTTCTGCCCCTTCACCCGAAATCGGTCGGGTGTAGTTGCATTCCGGGTAATTGCCGCAGCCGACAAACCCACCAGTGCGCGAAGTCTTGAGGTGCAGCTTGCCTTCACCACATTTCGGGCAGATGCGCGGATCCGATCCATCCTCGCGCGGTGGGTAAAGCTGCGGAGCCAGAGCGGCGTCCAGTTTGTCGAGCACTTCTGAAATGCGCAGCTCGGATGTTTCGCCAATGGCGGCGGAAAAGTCGCGCCAGAAACGGGTCAGCACATCCTTGTAATTGGCGTCCCCGGCCGAGATTTCGTCCAGCTCTTCTTCGAGGTTCGCGGTGAACTCATAGCCCACATATTTGCGGAAGAAGTTGACCAAGAAGATGGTCACGATCCGGCCTTTGTCCTCGGGGAACAGGCGGTTCTTGTCCTTCCGGACATACTCGCGGTCCTGGATCGTGGTGATCACCGACGCATAGGTCGAAGGGCGACCGATGCCCAGCTCTTCCATGCGTTTTACCAGCGTGGCCTCGGTGTAACGGGGCGGGGGCTGGGTGAAGTGTTGTTCGGGCGTGATGTTGCGTTTGTCAGCGGCTTCGCCCTGCATGATCTGCGGCAGGCGCTTGTCGCCATCATCAACAACCGCATCATCGCGGCCTTCTTCGTAAACCTTCAGAAATCCTTCGAACACAACCACTTGTCCGGTGGCGCGCAGGCCAACCTGACCGTCATCCGATCCAATTTCAACGGTCGTGCGCTCAAACCGCGCGCTTTCCATCTGGCTGGCAAGCGTACGCTTCCAGATCAGGTCGTAAAGCTTGCGTTGATCGGGTTCGAGCTTGGCAAGGTCCTGGGCCGATACACTCATATCCGTTGGGCGGATACATTCGTGTGCTTCCTGCGCGTTCTTGGCCTTGTTCTTGTAAACACGCGGGTTGGGCGGGATGAACTCCTTGCCGTAGCGTGCGGTGATTGCTTCACGGGCTTCAGCCACGGCTTCCGGTGCCATGTCGATCCCGTCGGTCCGCATATAGGTGATGTACCCGGCTTCATAGAGCCGTTGTGCGGTGGACATGGTTTGCCGGGCACCAAAGCCGAATTTGCGGCTGGCTTCCTGCTGCAATGTCGAGGTCATAAAGGGTGCGGAGGGGTTGCGGTTGGCGGGTTTCGCCTCGACCGAGCGCACCATCAGATCACGTGAGGAAATCGCCTGCACCGCCATCTCGGCGGCAGTTTCATTCTCAAGGCTGTGCTTCTCGAGCTTGTCGCCGCCCAGCACGGTCAGCTTCGCTTCGAATTCCTGCCCTCGCGGGGTGGAAAGAAGAGCTTTGACCGACCAATATTCCTTGTTGTTGAAGGCTTCGATTTCCTGCTCGCGCTCCACGATCAGGCGCAGGCAGACCGATTGCACACGGCCAGCTGAGCGGGCACCGGGCAGTTTGCGCCACAGCACCGGCGACAGGTTGAAGCCCACAAGGTAATCCAGCGCGCGGCGGGCGAGGTAAGCCTCGACCAAATCGCTGTCCACCTGGCGCGGGTTGGCCATCGCATCCAGAACCGCATCCTTGGTGATCGCGTTAAAAGTCACGCGCGAAACCGGCGTGTCCTTCTTGATTGACCGGCGTTTGCGCAGCGCTTCTTCGAGGTGCCATGAAATTGCTTCCCCTTCGCGATCGGGGTCGGTTGCGAGGATCAGTGCGTTGTCTTCTTTCAGCGCATCGGCAATGGCACGGACGTGTTTTTTGGAATCATTGCCCACCTCCCATGTCATATCGAACCCGTGGTCAGGGTCGACCGACCCGTTCTTGGCTGGCAGGTCACGTACATGGCCGTAAGAGGCCAACACGGTGTAATCCTTGCCAAGATATTTATTGATGGTTTTGGCCTTGGCCGGGCTTTCGACAACAACGACGGGCATGCAATCCTCACGACTCAATGGGACCGCCGGGCGGCCTTGTATCTGGGGGCTGTAGATGTGGCCTCGATGGGGGGCTTGTCAATGGCGCTTCTCTCTATAATAGGGGCAACAGTGTCGCGCCCCCTTTAGGGGGCGGAAAAATGCTGGGTGAAATTGGGTGAGGCAGAACATTTGTGGAACGCCCTCTTCCCCTAAGATCGGCGGATTGATAAAGAGGCGATATGAGCGATATTGATGACGACGATCTGTTCGAAGCCTTTGACGCGGGTGAACCTGCGAAACTCTCGCTGTCGCAGCGGGCGATGGGAATGGCGGCTGAACGCCCCGCGCCCTATCTTGATGGATTGAACCCGGCACAGCGTGAGGCAGTTGAGGTGTTGGACGGTCCTGTTCTGATGCTTGCGGGCGCTGGAACCGGTAAAACCAAGGCGCTGACCACGCGGATTGCGCATCTCTTGAACACCGGTACAGCGCGACCGAATGAGATCCTCGCCGTAACCTTCACCAATAAAGCTGCGCGCGAAATGAAAGATCGTGTGGCGGGCTTGTTGGGGCAAACGGTTGAGGGGATGCCCTGGATGGGGACGTTTCACTCGATCGGGGTGAAGCTTTTGCGGCGCCATGCCGAGCTTGTGGGATTGAAATCCAACTTCACCATTCTGGATACGGATGACCAGATTCGGCTGATGAAACAGCTGATTGTCGCGGCGAATATCGACGAGAAACGCTGGCCCGCGCGGCTGCTGTCTGGTGTGATCGACAATTGGAAGAACCGCGCGTGGACACCTGCGCAAGTGCCGACCGGAGAGGCCTCTGCGTTTAACGGGCAGGGGGTGGATCTTTATCACCAGTACCAGGAACGGCTGAAAACGCTGAACGCTTGCGACTTCGGTGACCTGCTGCTCCACACTGTGACCATCTTCCAGAAGCATGAGGACATTCTGGGCCAATATCAGCGCTGGTTCCGCTACATCCTTGTCGACGAATACCAAGATACCAACGTCGCCCAGTATCTCTGGCTGCGCTTACTCGCGGCGGGGCACAAGAACATCTGCTGCGTAGGGGATGATGACCAGTCGATCTATGGATGGCGCGGCGCCGAGGTGGGTAATATCCTGCGGTTCGAGGCGGATTTCCCCGGTGCAAAAGTGGTCAAGCTGGAACAGAACTACCGCTCCACCGCGCATATTCTGGGCGCTGCTGCGGGTGTTATTCGCGGCAATGAAGGCCGGTTGGGCAAAGAGCTTTGGACCGACGCCGAGGGCGGTGAGAAGGTGCGCCTGATTGGCCATTGGGACGGCGATGAAGAGGCCCGCTGGGTCGGCGAAGAGATTGAGGCGATGCAGCGTGGCACACGTGGGCAGGATCCAAGGTCGCTTGACGATATGGCAATCCTTGTCCGTGCCTCGCACCAGATGCGCGCCTTTGAGGATCGGTTCCTGACCATTGGGCTACCTTACCGCGTGATTGGCGGCCCTCGGTTTTACGAGCGGATGGAAATCCGTGATGCGATGGCCTATTTCCGGTTGGCTGTGTCGCAGGACGATGATCTGGCGTTTGAGCGGATCGTGAATACCCCGCGCCGGGGGCTGGGCGACAAGGCGGTGCAGACCATTCAGGTCACGGCGCGCACGAACGGTGTGTCGCTGGTCGAAGGGGCAAAGCTTGCCGTGGAGCAAGGTGCAATTAAGGGCAAGGGTGGCAAGGGGCTGGCGGAGCTCGTGGCCGGGCTTGATCGTTGGCACAAGAAGCTTAACGACGAGGCGGATACCCATGTGGAATTGGCCGAAATGATCCTTGATGAGTCGGGCTATACCGGCCATTGGCAAAACGACAAGACGCCAGAAGCACCGGGACGGCTTGAAAACCTCAAGGAGCTTGTGAAGGCGCTGGAGGGATTTGAGAACCTGCAAGGCTTCCTCGAGCATGTCAGCCTGATCATGGACAATGAGAGCGAAGACGCTGAGGAGAAGGTGACCATCATGACCCTGCACGCGGCCAAGGGGCTGGAATACCCCGCCGTATTCCTGCCGGGCTGGGAAGACGGGCTTTTCCCGTCGCAGCGGTCGATGGATGAAAGCGGGTTGAAGGGCCTCGAAGAAGAACGCAGGCTCGCCTATGTGGGCATCACCCGCGCCGAAGAAGTCTGCACCATTTCATTTGCCGCGAATCGACGCGTTTATGGCCAGTGGCAATCGCAACTTCCCTCGCGATTTGTCGATGAACTGCCGGAAGAACATGTCGAGGTGCTGACCCCGCCCGGTCTTTACGGCGGCGGTTATGGGGCTGCGTCTGGGGGCGGCTATGGCAGCTCGCAGATCGAAGAGCGTGCGGTGCGGGCCGACGCCTATAACTCGCCCGGATGGAAGCGGATGCAGGCCAATACTGGCGGGCGCCTGCGGGCCAAACCCAGCCCGAACGAGGCCAAGGGGCTGGTGATTGATCTTGAGGCCACAAGTTCCTTCACGCAGGGAGACCGCGTGTTCCACAACAAGTTCGGCTATGGCACCGTGATGGGGATAGAGGGCGACAAGTTGGATATCGAGTTCGACAAAGCGGGCGCCAAGAAAGTAATCGCGAAGTTCATCGTGCCTGCGGCGGAGGCGGGTGATATCCCGTTCTGATCCGCATGGTTCACCACCATTGACGCGCATCAATGCTAATATCCGTTTAAAAACCTATCGTGATGGCACCTTTTTGAAAGGAGCCATTCGATGCCCGTTCAACCCACATTTCGAACCCATGCTATTTTCGCTGGTATTTTCTTCATTATCGCAACCGCGTTTCTGTTTGTTGGCGAAGCCTTTTACAAACCCGGTCTGACGCCGCCGGACGTGATGGCAAAGGCGGTTGCGGCCAAAGCACAAATCAGATTGGGGATCCTGATCGAGTTTTCCTGCGTGTTGGCGATCCCCTTGATTGCCATCACGCTTTACCCGGTTCTTCGGCTGGTCAGCCCGATGCTGGCCGTTGGCTATGTCGGATTTCGTGTTTTTGAGGCGGCCCTGTTTGCCAACATGGAAATCGACAGGATGTTTGTGCTGGCTCTGTCTGAGACACTGGCTGCGCACCCGTCGGTGTCGCCGGAAACATTGGAGGTTCTTGCGCAGAGCCTGATCGGAGGCGCAGCCTGGTCGGGGACCAGCGGCCCGATTTACAATCTGGTTTTTGTCATTGGGATGTTGATGCTCAACTGGATGTTATGGGACTCACGGCTGGTGCCGCGCTGGATTGCCGGATGGGGGCTGATATCGGCGATGGTCTTGGGGTCAATCGCGGTCACCGTGTTTTTCACATCGATCCCCGACACCCTTGCAATCGCGCTTATCGCACCCTTGGCCATTCAGGAAATGGTCCTTGCGCTGTGGTTCATCTTCAAAGGATTTGACCAGACGGCCCTTGCGCGTGCTTTGAACGCTTAACGGATCAGCATCTCAATAAGCGATGTCTGTGGGTTGACCGCGCGTCCCTGTCCGGGACCATCCAATTCGAAGGGTAAGACAAAAAAACGGCGTTGCCCGGGAGGAGGTGGGCAACGCCGTTCTTTGTCTGATGCGGTCCTCAGGGAGGAGGAGAAGACCGGCTCAGGGCGCGTTCAGGTCAGGGAGGAGGAGACCTGTCAGCGATGTGGATGACCCCGGGAGGAGGTGGGGCATCCGAAACTTTGGGGCGGCAGCCTCCTAGGGAGGAGGAATGGAGGCTGCCGCATCCCGAGGCCTGCATAAAGGGAGGAGGAGCAGGCCCGGAAAAAGTGATCGACTGGCGGGGGCAGGGAGGAGGAAGCCCCCGCCGTCAATCTCGGCACCGCAGGGAGGAGGAGCGATGCCAGGGAAAAACGTGCGAAACTTATGCGCCGTAGGCGGCTTTGCTGGCGATCGACTGGATCTCACCGCGGGCAATGCCCAGATCGTCCAGCTCGCGGAGCGACAGTTTGCTCAGCTCGCGAACTGTTTCGCGGTAGATGGCGCGTTTTGCCATGGCTTCTTTGAAGTCAGCCAGCAGGGCGATCAGACGGTCAGCGATTCCAGCGTGGGCGTTCAGGATTTCGGTGGCGTGTGCCATGGGTCTTACTCACTTTTCGTTTCGGTGCGGGGCTTGTGTCAGCCAGTCCGCGGAATTTCGTGTGGCGCCGTGTTGGCGTCGTTGAGCGTTATTTGGCGCCAATGCTGCATTTGCACAATCCCCGAAGCTGTCATTGCCGCTATGCAGAAAATGCATATGTGATGTTGATCTATTCTCCGGCTTGCGGTTTTTTCGTCCGCGGTGCAGGGGGCGGGTTCTGCTTTGGGCTTGCAACTGGCCTGAAAGCACACAAGTAATGTGGCACCCCGTTAATGTGGCACCCTGTGGCCATGCCGGTTTGGGGAAGTTCAATTGCAAGAAAGCGAAACGAAAATGCGCGATAAGATCATGTCCACTCTTTCAGCGGTTGCTATGCCGGATGGCGGTGATCTCGCCTCACGCGATATGATCCGCGCTCTGAATGTAGATGGGGGGCATGTCAGCTTCGTGATCGAAGCAGCGACACCCGAGGCAGCTGCCGGGATGGAACCGCAACGACGTGCGGCTGAGGCGGCTGTGGCCGCGCTGGACGGTGTTGAAAAGGTTTCGGCCATTCTCACGGCGCATGGTGTGGCACCGGCCAAGCCTGCCCAGGCAGCTCCGAATCTAAAAATTGGTGGACATCCGAAACCTCAGGCAGGGCCGATGGCAGTGCCGGGTGTAAAGAACATCATCGCGATTGCATCGGGCAAGGGCGGTGTGGGAAAATCCACGGTCAGCTCTAACCTCGCCGTGGCACTGGCCAAGGCGGGGCGCAAGGTGGGGCTGCTGGATGCGGATATTCTCGGCCCATCACAGCCACGCATGATGGGCACAAATGCACGCCCGTCCTCCCCGGATGGGGAAAAGCTGGTTCCGGTTGAGGCCCATGGGGTCAAGCTCATGTCGATTGGATTGATGCTGAAATCCGACCGCGAGTCGGTGGTCTGGCGCGGACCGATGCTGATGGGCGCGCTTCAGCAAATGTTGTTTCAGGTCGATTGGGCGCCGCTTGATGTGCTGATCATCGACCTGCCGCCCGGCACTGGTGACGTGCAGTTGACGCTGGCACAGAAATCGCAACTGACCGGTGCAGTTGTGGTGTCCACCCCGCAGGATGTTGCCTTGTTGGATGCCCGCAAGGCAATTGATATGTTCGGTAAGGTCAATGTGCCAATCCTTGGGCTGATCGAAAACATGTCGAACTATATCTGCCCGAGCTGCGGTCACGAAGCGCATTTGTTTGGCCATGGTGGCGTGAAGGCGGAAGCCAAAGAACTGGGTGCGCCATTCCTGGGGGAATTGCCCCTGTCGCTGGATGTGCGCCTGGCTGGTGATGCTGGATCGCCTGCGGTTCTTGATGGGGGTGCGATTGCAGAGGCCTATGGTCAAGTGGCGCAAAGCCTGATGGAGCGTGGCCTGGCTTAAACGCGACATCAATTACACAACATCTACGCTCGCCTCTTTGGCGGGCGTTTTCTGTTTAAGGGGCAGATGAGTGGAATGGGAATAGGTGGGACGCGCTTTGCTCTGTGAATTGGGAAATCATGGGTGCGATGGGAAATTATGGTCATTTGGCTGTAAATCCCATGGAAATGCATAGGGAATTGGTAAAATTACTCTAGATTTTAACGTCAAACTCGTGCATTTCATGCGGAAGTCAAAAAAATTGGGAAATATTGGGAATTTTTCTACTCCCAGTTCTGGCACAACATTTAGTGGTTATTGGTTAAAGAAAACACTATGGGTTCCAATTTGTTAATAGATTCAATGCTGTTCCCATCGACTGCATCGTGATTCTGAGGTGCTGAATATATAAAAATCCCATTTAGGGGTATTGCATCCCATGAATTCCCGCGCTATTACTGGTATCCATGATGAGGACGGGATTTAAGAGGCAAAAAGACCTCAAGTGACACTCCCAAGTCAGGTTTCATACAGGCACCCGCTTCATCAGGTTAGAAGATCCGGCGCGTACGCGAGCAGACATCCCCCCAGGTGGCGCGCGCGACTGGACACCCGGCAACGGGCATGACGGCGGATTGATCAGTGGCAGCAGATCAATTCGCCGTTTTTAATTTAAGGGATCCGCAATGATCACGCGGTCCCGCGAGAGGACAGGAAAGGAACCGGAGCGTGGCACGCAGGTTCAGAGGTGAAAGCCACCATAAGGTGGATGCAAAGGGTAGGGTCTCGATCCCCGCCCTGTTTCGCCGTGTTCTTGAGGCGGGCGACCCGGATCACCGTGAGGGCGACAATCCAAACCTGGTGATTGTTTATGGCGATCATCGCCGCAACTATCTTGAATGCTATACGATCGAAGCGATTGACGAGGTCGATGACCAGATCGCGAAATTGCCGCGCGGCTCGATCGAGCGGCGTATGCTGGAGCGTCTGTTCAACGGGCAATCCTTCCCGACATCTGTAGATGAAACCGGTCGATTGGTGCTGCCGGCCAAGCTGCGCCAGAAGATCGGGTTGGAGAAAGAAGCGTTTTTCATTGCAACCGGAGACACCTTTCAGATCTGGAAACCCGTGACGTTCGACGAAATTGAAACGGCCAAGACCGAGGCCTGGCTGGAAGACCAGCCCGATGACTTTGACCCGTTGACGTTGCTTGGCGGTGTTGGGATATCAGGATCAGGAGAGTAAAATGTCACCTTCTGCCAAACCTGAACGCCCCCATATTCCTGTATTGCTGAGGCCGCTCCTTGAGGCGGTCTCTTCTGACTCTGGGGCCATCTCTGGCGACTGGGCTGATGGCACTTTTGGGGCCGGTGGCTATACCCGTGGTCTTTTGGATGCCGGGGCTGATTGGGTGGCCGGGATTGACCGCGATCCGATGGTGTTCGAGATGGCCAAGACATGGGCCGATGACTATGGTGACCGCCTGGCGCTGTGCGAAGGCACGTTTTCCGAGCTGGACACGCTTGCCGGACGCCCGCTGGACGGGGTTGTGCTGGATCTGGGTGTGAGCTCGATGCAGCTGGATCTGGCAGAGCGTGGGTTTTCCTTCATGCGGGACGGGCCATTGGATATGCGGATGAGCCAATCCGGTCCCTCCGCTGCGGATTTTGTGAGTACGGCTGATGAGGCCGACATCGCCGATGTGATTTTCCAATATGGCGAAGAGCGTGCGTCGCGTCGGATCGCTAAGGCCATCGTCAAGGCGCGGGCAGAGCAGCCTTTTGAAACCACATTGCAACTTGTTGATGTGGTCGAGAAATGCCTGCCGCGTCCAAAGCCGGGGCAAAGCCACCCCGCGACACGTACATTTCAGGCCATCCGTATTGCGGTAAATGATGAATTTGGCCAGCTGATTGAAGGGCTTGAGGCCGCAGAGCGTGCGCTTAAACCTGGTGGCAAACTGGCTGTTGTGACGTTTCATTCGATGGAAGACCGCGTGGTGAAGCGGTATTTGCAAGCGCGGGCCTCGATCGGCGGGGGAGGGTCGCGTTACGCACCCGAACGTGCTGAAGAGGTGCCCACTTTCACGCTCACGCCGAAAAAGGCCATTGGCCCGGACGAAGAAGAGCTGCGTGAAAATCCGCGGGCCCGTTCTGCCCGTCTTCGGGTGGCCACACGCACCGATGCGCCTGCGGGTCAAGTTGACCGTAACAAGCTTGGCCTTCCGAAAATTGTTCTTAAGGGGGGCTGATCATGCGGTCGCTTCTTTATATCTGTTCCGCCCTCGCTGTGATGGGATTGGCTTATTGGGCCTATTCGGAAAACTACAAAACAAAGGCAGCGCTGGATACTGTGGAAGACCTGCAGCGTGATATTGGACTAATGCAGGAAGAGCTTTCGGTATTGCGAGCGGAATGGGCTTATCTCAATCGCCCGGACCGGTTGCGTGATCTTGCCGAAATGAATTTCAACCGCCTTGGTCTGCTTCCACTGGCACCGGAACAATTTGGGCGGGTCGACCAGATCTCTTATCCGAGTGACGACCCACTGGTGGTGACGGAAACCATCGAAGTGAGTGGTGAAATTGGTGGGGAGACTGCGGAATGAACCGGATCCCGCTACGCCCGCTTGCCCGTATCCTTGACGCTCGCGCCAAGGGAGAAAACCCGGATCAGATTGAGCGTGAGAACCTGCATGACCGTCATGAGGTGATCCGCGACAAGGTGCGCCTGCAGACTGAAGGGCGGCTTTTGGTTCTGGCTGGTGTTTTCCTGTGCGCATTTGTGACCGTCGGAGCCAAAATGGCGATTTTGGCGGCATCTGAGGCGCAAGAGCCTCGGGCGCAGGCACCGGGAGCGGCAATTGCCACAGCGCGCGCCGATATTGTTGATCGCAATGGGCGCATTCTGGCCACCAACCTTGTCACCCATGCGTTGTATGCGCAGCCACCGCAAATGGTGAACCCGGAGCGCGCTGCGGCGGAACTGGTCAAGATTTTCCCGGACCTGAAGGAAGATCGACTTCTCAAGGATTTCACGGGCAAGCGTAAGTTCCTGTGGATCAAGAAAAAACTCAGCCCCGAGCAAAAGCAGGCGGTGTTTGAGATCGGTGAGCCGGGGCTTTTGTTTGGACCGCGAGAGATGCGTCTGTTCCCCAATGGCAGACTTGCTGCCCATGTGATGGGAGGGGCAAGTTTTGGCAAGGAAGGCGTCTCGGCGGCCGAAGTGGTCGGTGTTGCAGGTGTCGAGAAACAGTTTGATGACTATCTGCGCGACCCGGCCAATGGCGGCGCTCCGCTTCAGTTGTCGCTTGATCTGACCATCCAATCTGCAATCGAGCAGGTTCTTTATGGCGGGATGAAGCTTTTGAACGCCAAAGGGGCGGCATCCGTGCTGATGGATGTGCATACCGGTGAGGTGATCTCGGTGGTGTCCCTGCCTGATTTTGATCCGAACAATCGCCCGCGCCCTCTGACGGTGGCAGATGCAGGCAAAGATCAATCCGACAGCCCGCTTTTCAACCGCGCGGTTCAAGGGGTGTATGAGCTTGGTTCGACCTTCAAGATCTTTACTGCCATTCAGGCGATGGATCTGGGGCTGGTTGGTCCCGAAACGGTGATCGACACCGGGGCAACGATGAAAATCGGCAAATTCCGCATCAAGGAATATAAAAACAAGAACTACGGGAAATTGTCCGTGGCCGACGTTATTGTGAAATCTTCCAACCGGGGCACCGGGCGCATGGCGCTGGAGATCGGGGCAGAGCGCCAGCAGGAGTTCCTGAAAGATCTGGGCTTCTTCGAACGCACCCCGTTTGAACTGGTAGAGGCGAGTGGGTCTACCCCGCTGTTGCCGCCCCGTTGGGGCAAATTGTCGACCATCACGGTTTCATATGGGCATGGCTTATCTTCAAGCCCAATGCACCTGGCTGCTGGATATGCAGCAATTGCCAATGGCGGTTACAAGGTGACGCCGACCGTTCTGAAGCAATCCCATGTCGCGCGTGGGCCGCGTGTGATGACCGAAGCCTCGGCCATTGCGGCCCGGCAGATGCTTCGCAAAGTTGTCACCGAAGGCACCGCCTCATTCGGTGAGGTTGAAGGGTATCAGGTGGCGGGCAAAACCGGAACTGCCGACAAACCCAAACCGCAGGGCGGATATTACGACGATAAGGTGATCAACACATTTGCCAGCATGTTCCCGGCCAATAATCCGAAATACGTGCTGATCGTGACGCTGGACGAACCGATGGATACTTCTGGATCCGAACCCCGTCGCACGGCTGGCTGGACATCCGTTCCGGTTGCTGCTGAAATCATTCGCCGGGCGGCTCCCCTCCTAGGACTCAAGCCAGAGATTGAACCTCTGGACGCTTCTGCGCTAACACTCACCTCGAACTGATGACGCATCCGCGCCCTGTATGCGCGCGCGTGCTAAACTGAGGGGGCCGGTATGGCCGATGACATCATGACAAAGACGCTCGCGGACCTTGGCCTGACCGCTCAGCGCGCACGCGAGGCGCAGATTACCGGTCTTTCGGTGGACAGCCGACTGGTGAAGCCGGGGCATCTTTTTGCCGCCCTTCCCGGGGCGCAGATGCATGGTGGTGAGTTCATCCAATACGCTTTGCGAATGAAAGCCGCAGCAATCCTGACCGATCCGGAAGGTTCGCGAATTGCACGGGAAGAACTGGACAACTCGGATGCCGCCCTCATTGTCGTCGAAGATCCGCGTATGGCACTGGCCTATGCCGCAGCTCTTTGGTCGGGTGCACAGCCCGAGAATATGGTTGCGGTCACCGGAACCAATGGCAAGACGTCTGTGGCCAGCTTCACCCGCCAGATCTGGGAGCATCTGGGGCTTCAGGCCGCCAATCTGGGCACGGCTGGCGTCGAGGGTGCCTATACTGCCCCAATGACACACACGACCCCTGAGCCGATCACGCTGCATAAGCTGCTGGCTGACATGGCCTCAGCCGGGATCACCCATGCCTCGATGGAAGCGTCTTCCCATGGGCTGGCACAGCGGCGTCTAGATGGCGTGTGCCTGACGGCGGCCGGGTTTACCAACTTCACGCAGGATCACCTCGATTATCACGCCACGTTTGAAGAGTATTTCCACGCCAAATCCGGCCTCTTCCGTCGCGTTTTGCCGGATGACGGCACGGCTGTGATCAACATGGATGACCCGAAAGGACAGGAATTGTTCGATCTGGTGCTGGCACGTGGTCAGCATGTTATCCGTGTGGGCAGTCGCGCGGAATGTGACCTGCGCTTGCTCGCGCGCCGATTTGACGGCACAGGACAGGAATTGCGTTTTGACTGGTTGGGTGAAGCCTATACCGCACGGCTGGATCTCATCGGGGGTTTTCAGGCTGAAAATGTGCTGCTCGCCGCCGGGTTGGCGATTGCCTGCGGGGCAGAGCCTTCTGATGTCTTTGAAACGTTCAGAGAACTCGAAACTGTGCGGGGCCGGATGCAATTGGCTGCAACCCGCAATAATGGCGCTTCGGTATATGTCGATTATGCCCATACACCTGATGCGCTCATGACCGCGCTCAGGGCCATACGTCCGCATGTGCTAGGCCGTCTTGTGGTGGTGTTTGGCGCGGGCGGGGATCGCGACACCTCAAAGCGCAAGCTGATGGGCGAGGCTGCCGCAGCCCATGCCGATGTTGTGTTCGTCACGGATGACAACCCGCGTACCGAAGATCCGGATGCCATTCGTGCGATGGTGATGCAGGGTTGTCCGAAGGCGAATAATGTTGGAGATCGGGCCGAGGCGATTTTGCGCGGTGTCGATGCTCTTGGACCGGGAGATACGTTGCTGATCGCGGGCAAAGGTCATGAGACAGGTCAGACCGTGGGCAATGATGTGTTGCCGTTTGATGACGTGGAACAGGCATCGGTGGCTGTGGCCGCCCTGGACGGGAAACTCGCATGAGCTTGTGGACGGCAAAAGAGGCCGCAACGGCCACGGACGGAGAGATCCGAGGTGGGGACTGGGTGGTTGATGGTGTTTCAATCGACACCCGAACGATCCAGCCCGGAGATCTGTTTGTTGCCCTGAAAGCCGCGCGTGATGGGCATGATTTTGTGGCACAGGCGATTGCCGCCGGGGCCGGGGCCGCTTTGGTCAGCCGTATTCCCGATGGTGTCGGTGATGATGCGCCCTTGCTTCTGGTCGATGACGTGTTACCTGCGCTCGAAGATCTGGGCCGCGCAGCCCGCGCCCGCACCAAAGCCCGCGTCGTGGCGGTGACGGGATCTGTTGGCAAGACATCCACCAAGGAAATGCTGCGCGCCGTTCTGACACCGCAGGGTAAGACCCACGTGGCGGAAGCGAGCTATAACAATCACTGGGGCGTGCCTTTGACCCTCGCCCGCATGCCTGCTGACACAGAATTTGCCGTGATCGAGATCGGCATGAACCATCCGGGCGAGATCGCACCACTGTCAATGCTGGCGCGTCCACATGTGGCGATGGTCACAACAGTCGCCGCCGCCCATCTGGAAGCTTTTGACGACATCGACGGGATTGCCCGCGAAAAAGGCTCTATTTTTGAGGGGCTTGAACCGGGGGGCGTGGCCGTGGTGAATGGCGATTTGCCCACCACTCCGATCCTGATCGAGGCGGCAGGAGGGGCGCAGGTTGAGCGCTTTGGGGCAGATGCAGTCAATGCGAACCACCTGACACATGTGTCCCTGAACGAAGAGGCGACGATCTGCAAAGGATGTGTCGCGGGGCTGGAGTATCTATTCAAAATCTCAACTCCTGGGAGGCATTTTGCAAGCAATGCGCTCGCGGTCCTGATCGCAGCCCAAGCTTTGGGGGCCGATGCCGCCCTTGCAGCTCGCGACATGCCACTTTGGCAGCCTCCAACTGGGCGCGGCACCCGCGAAAATGTTGTGCTGGATCCAGCAGAAGGGCTTTCAGTCACATTGATCGATGACGCGTTTAACGCAAACCCGACATCAATGGCGGCTTCGTTGGAAGTTTTATCGATCATGCAGCCGACGGATGGGGTCGGGCGGATCCATAAGGGACGCCGGATCGCTATTCTCGGAGATATGCTTGAACTAGGCCCTGATGAGGTTGCGTTGCACGAAGGCCTTGCCGAATTACCCTATCTGGCTGGTATCGACGTGGTGCATTGTGTTGGCGCGCGTATGAAGGCGCTGTGGTTGAAACTACCTGTCGACAAACAGGGGGAATGGGTGGCCAGCGCGCCCGAGATCCAGCCGACGTTGAATGCACTGGTGGATGCGGGTGATATTGTGCTGGTGAAGGGATCAAAGGGATCCAAAGTCAGCCTCGCGGTTGACGCGCTCAGGAAATTGGGCCATCCGGTCGGGTGAATGTAGGGTATTGCCGGACCTGTTGATCGGTGAAATGAAAAAAAATGCGTCCACCGCGATCAGGTGGAGTCGTGTGGGCGCAGGTCAAAGGAACGGTTCTGATGCTTTACTGGCTTACCGAATTTTCAGACGGCGGCGATGTCTTCAATCTGTTCCGCTATATCACCTTTCGGTCAGGTGGAGCGTTTTTCACGGCTTTGCTGTTTGGCTTCATGTTCGGCAAGCCGCTGATCAATATCCTGCGTAAAAAGCAGGGCAAAGGGCAGCCGATCCGCGATGATGGACCGCAAAGCCATCTGGAAAAGCAGGGCACGCCCACCATGGGAGGCTTGTTGATCCTGTCAGCCCTGCTGGTCGCCACGCTTCTCTGGGCGCGTTGGGACAATCCATTTATCTGGATCACGCTGTTTGTCACCTATGGGTTCGGACTGATTGGCTTTGCTGATGATTTTGCCAAAGTGTCGAAGAACAATACCGCAGGTGTTTCAGGCAAGATCCGCCTGGCTCTTGGGTTGCTGATTGCGGCAATTGCCGGGATCTGGGCATCCTGGGCACATCCTGAAGCCTTGCAATACCAGTTGGCATTCCCCTTCCTGAAAGACACGCTTTTGAACATGAGCTTTCTGTTCATCCCTTTCGTGATGATCGTGATTGTGGGCTCTGCCAATGCGGTGAATCTGACGGATGGCCTGGATGGGCTTGCGGTGATGCCGGTGATGATTGCCGCCGCCACGCTGGGGGTGATTGCCTACGCGGTTGGCCGGGTCGACTTTACGCAATACCTCGAAGTTCACTATGTGCCGGGCACGGGTGAGCTTTTGATCTTCACCTCTGCCCTTATCGGTGGGGGGCTTGGGTTCTTGTGGTACAACGCTCCGCCCGCAGCTGTTTTCATGGGGGATACGGGCTCTCTTGCTCTTGGTGGTGCTCTGGGGGCGATTGCGGTTGCCACGAAGCACGAGCTGGTTTTGGCCATTGTGGGTGGGCTGTTTGTCGTCGAAGCGCTCTCGGTGATCATTCAGGTGCTTTACTTCAAACGCACCGGAAAACGCGTGTTCCTGATGGCGCCAATTCACCACCATTTTGAACACAAAGGCTGGAAGGAACCGCAGATCGTAATCCGCTTCTGGATCATCTCGTTGATCCTTGCGCTGATCGGACTGGCGACGCTGAAAGTCCGCTAGGCGGTGAACATTAGCGCTGCAAGTTTGGCCCCGTCGTATGCCTCCGGCGGGGATATTTCTTGCAAGAGGAAAGGCGTAGGGCTTTCGTTTTTTGCGCCACTGGTCTAGCCATAAATAATCGAACTTGGAGGCGCGCGCATGATCCCGGTCAAAGGTTACGAAGGGCAAAAGGTTGCAGTTCTCGGGATGGGGCGCTCGGGGCTTGCCACAGCCCATGCGCTTGAAGCGGGCGGCGCTGATGCGCTTTGCTGGGACGACGGGCAAGAGGCGCGCGAGAAGGCCGAGGCTCAGGGGCTTACGCTGCATGATCTGAACAAGGGCAACGCGTGGGAAGATGTTGCTGCGCTTATTGTCAGCCCTGGCATCCCACATCTTTATCCGGAACCCAACAAGCTTATCGCCCGCGCGATGGAGGCGGGTGTACCGGTCGACAATGACATCGGTCTGTTCTTCCGCAGCTTTGCCACTCAGGAGTGGGACAATTTCGAACAGCTTCCGAAAGTGGTTGTTGTGACCGGTTCCAATGGCAAATCCACCACGTCGGCGCTGATCCATCACGTGATCGAAGCCTGTGGTCGTCAGGCGCAGCTCGCAGGCAATATTGGCCGTGGGGTTCTGGATATCGATTCCGCGCATGATGGCGAGGTGGTGGTGCTTGAACTGTCGAGCTATCAAACGGACCTTGCGCGCGCGCTTACACCGGATGTGGCGGTGTTCACCAATCTTTCTCCCGATCATCTGGACCGGCATGGCGGGATGGGCGGTTATTTCGCTGCCAAGCGCCGCCTGTTTGCCGAAGGCGGACCTGACCGTGCCGTGATTGGTGTGGATGAGAAAGAGGGTGTTTATCTTGCAGGGCAGCTAAGTGAAGGGGCCGCCGATGACCGGGTGATCCGGGTGTCGGTTGACCGAAAGCTCACAGGACCCGGCTGGCAGGTTTTTGCCCGCAAAGGGTTCTTATCGGAGTATCGCAAGGGGCGTCAGGTGGGCTCGATTGATCTGCGTGCGATCAAGGGGCTGCCCGGCAGTCATAATCACCAGAACGCCTGCTGCGCCTATGCTGTCGCACGCACGCTGGGGCTGGCGCCGCGTCAGATTGAAGCAGCGTTTTCGAGCTTTGCCGGGCTGCCGCACCGCTCGCAGCTGGTGGGCGAAAAGGATGGTGTGGCCTTCGTGAACGATTCGAAAGCCACAAATGTCGACAGTGCCCGTGCCGCTCTCGGTGCGTTCACGAATATTCGCTGGATTGCTGGGGGGCTTGGCAAGGATGGCGGAATTGAAAGCTTGCGGGGGGATCTCGGCGGGGTCACCAAAGCCTATCTGATTGGCCATTCCGCACGGGAATTTGCCTTGCAGATCGGGGATTTACCCCACGAGATTTGTGAAACGATGGAGGCTGCGGTTGCTGCCGCCGCTCGGGATGCCGAGCCGGGAGATACGGTGCTATTAGCACCGGCAGCGGCTTCGTTTGATCAATATCCGGATTTCGAAAAACGCGGGGAAGATTTCTCGCGTCTGGTGCAGGCGGTTATCTGATTTTCTGTCAGATCGGTTCTTTGTAGAAGACTGATCCACGTTCGCGCTAACTGTATTCCGCGGTATGCGAATGCGGCGAAAAATAACGTGTTTATAAACACTTGCAATGTATGTGGGCTCTGTTAACGCTTCGGCTCAGGAGGAATGCCCCAATCAGGTGATGGGGTGTCAGGAGGACAGTGCAATGTTTCCATTGGCGGATCACAAGGATCGTTACGGTCTGGCAAACGAGCTGCATGCCCGACCTTTTCCGCCGGTCTCGGCGCCCGCTGTTGCGGCCTATCTGGCCGTGAAACGGCCCTCGGATGCGGCAAAGCGCGACCGCTCCGCAGATCGCGCGCATCTGATCGAACTTCTGGATCGCTTCGGCGCGCCCCATCCGCAGCCCGATGCCAGCCATTATTACGGTCAGATTGGACGGCATCACCTGAAATGGGAGAGCCACACCGAATTTGTCACCTACACGGTGTTCATGGACGGCTTGGCAGATCGTCCGTTTGATCCTTCCAAGTTTGATGTCTTCCCCGAAGACTGGGTGGCCCGTGCACCGGGAGTACGGATGACCTCCGCGCTGATCCAGATCCAGGAGCAGCCTCCTGAAGAAGTCATGATGCACGCAATCGCCGACTGGTTTGTCGCAGAAAGCGTGGCGGTGAGCTGGGTGCTGGATCGGGCTGCGATTGTCATGGGGGATTTCCGTATCGATCCGGCTGGGCATATGCGATTTTCGGTCTTTGTCGCCCCTGGAACCGGGCGACGGCGGACCGGTCGCATTGTCCAGCGGATCTGTGAGATCGAGACCTACAAGAGCATGTCGATGCTTGGGCTGAACCGTGCCCGGCGCCTGCATGCGCGTCTGGGCGTGCTTGATGGCGAGTTGTCGCGCGTGGTTCAGGAAATGGGGCAGGGGGAAGATGCCGCCAGCACCTTGGACGAACTCTTGTCGATCTCGGCAGAGCTTGAGGATCTGATGGCGCGGAACTCTTTCCGTTTCGGAGCCACACAAGCCTACCGCGCGATCGTGAACCAGCGCATCGAAGTGCTGCGCGAAGAACGATTCAACGGGCGTCAGACGTGGCGAGAGTTTATGATGCGCCGCTATGATCCTGCCATGCGCACGGTGGAGAGTGCAGAAACACAGCTGACTGCGATGGCACAACGCGCGAAACGCGCCGGGGATTTGCTTCGGACACGGGTTGATGTAGAGCGCTCGGCGCAGAACCAGGCTCTGCTTGAAAGCATGGACAAACGGGCGCAATTGCAACTGCGCCTGCAGGAAACGGTTGAAGGGCTGTCAGTGGTGGCGATCAGTTACTATGCCGTCTCACTGGCGAGCTATTTTGCCTATCCGCTGACGGGATGGATGGGGATCAGCAAGGGAATGCTAACCGCGATGCTCACCTTGCCGGTTGTTGTTCTCGTATGGATGATGGTGCGGCGCATCCGCCATTCGATTGACAAATAATGTCTCTGAGGTGGGATCTTCTACCCCGATGTCACAGCGATGAATATATCGTCGTCGTTTTCTATTGGCTTATCGGCGCAGGCGGGGATCCAACGCATCACGCAACCCATCCCCTATGTAATTCACGCTGAGAACTGTCAATGAGATCGCCAGACCGGGCCAGAGCACACGCCATGGGGTCAGCGTCATGTAATTGGTGCCGTCAAACAAAAGCCTTCCCCATGTCGGGAAATCGGAGGGAAAGCCAAGCCCAAGGAAGGACAGCGCACTTTCAGTGATGATCGCATTGGCGATGCCCAGCGTGGCCGAGACCATGATCGGGCTCATCACATTGGGAAGGATATGGCGCAGGATCATCATCCGGTTAGAGGTGCCGACGGATCGGGCGGCGAGAACAAACTCGCGCTCCTTCAATGCCAGCACATCGCCGCGCACAATCCGCGCAGTCTGCATCCAGCTGGTGATGCCAATGATGAAAACGATCAGCAGAAATATCCCGGTTTCGGCGCCAAAAGCCGCGCGTAACGTATCGCGCCAGAGCATGATGATGACAAGTAGGAGAGGGAGCAGGGGCAGGGCGAGAAACAGATCGGTGAGCCGCATGAGCGGCCCGTCCAGCCGCTTGAAAAACCCTGCCAGAACACCAATCAAGGCCCCGAGGAAAAGCGACAACAACATCGCCACGACACCCACCAGAAGTGAGACACGACCACCCTGCAGAACGGCGGCAAACGTGTCACGGCCCAGCTGGTCTGTCCCCATCGGGTGCGCCCAGCTCGGTCCTTGGTTTTTCGCGCGAATGTCGATCTTGCTGGGATCAAGGTCCCACAAAATGGGCCCGAGGATCACCATCAAAGTGATCAGGACAAACACCGCCATGCCCAGCATCGCACCCTTGTGACTGCGAAACTGCTGCCAGATGTCCAGCCATTTGGAATGGGGGGGCGTGTTTAGGGATGTCTCACTCATACCGCACCCTCGGATCCAGTAAGCCGTAGAGGATGTCGGCCACGAGGTTAAACAGCACAATCAACACCGCAAAGATGAAGGTGAGCGTTTGCACCAGCGGAATATCTGCCCCCTGAATGCCTGTGATCAGCAGTTGCCCCAGCCCGTTCACCTTGAACACCTGTTCTGTGATGATCGCGCCGCCAAACACCTGCGGGACACCAAGCGCAATCACAGTCACCACGGGAATGAGCGAGTTACGCAGCACATGGACCAGCACCACGGTCTTTTCGGTGAGCCCCTTGGCGCGCGCCGTGCGCACATAGTCCTGATTGAGGTTGTCCAGCATCGAGGCGCGCATGAAGCGACTAATCTGCGCGGCAGTGTATAATGCGAGCACGAAGACCGGCATTGCCATCTGGCGCAGCTGATAGATAAAACTCTCCCAGTTGGTGACCTCATGTGTCGTGTCATAGATCGACGGGAACCATCCAAGCCCAACCGAAAACACCACAATCATCAATACACCGGTGAAAAAGGTTGGCACCGAAAATCCGATCATCGAGATGAACGTGCCAATCTGATCGAACCAGCTGTATTGTCGATAGGCCGAGAGGACGCCAATTGGAACAGCGATCAGGATGCCAACCACATAGGACAGGCCAACCACCCACAATGTCTGCGGTAAACGCTCGACAATCAGGTCCACAACGGGTGAGCGTGTCGACCAGCTGCGCACACGCAGGCGCTCGCCATCGCCAATTGTCCAGCCCGTGACCTGCTCTAGAATATTCAGCGGCTCGTTGATGAAAAACTGTTTGCACCAAAGCAGATAGCGGATGTGGATAGGCTCGCCCAAACCCAAACTCACTCGGATCTTTTCCCGCACCTCAGGTGGGATTGTCATCGGCAGATTGCCGGTCGGATCATTGGGGGCCAGATCCAGCAGCAGAAAGATTATAAAGCTGATGAACAGCAATACGGGTACGGTAAAGATCAAGCGCCGCAATGTGTAATTGAACATATCGCCGTCTCGCCGGGCTGGTGTTGAATGGCGGCCCCGTTTGGGCCACCACTTGTTAGGGTCGCGCCTTTACTTTGCCCGCGTCCAATCCGCAATATTCCACAAATGGCTGTCCCATGCATTCAGGCGAATACCTTCAAGCGAGTTGGCATGACCAATGGTGGTGCCACGGTTGATCAGAGGGATCATTGCCCCCTCTTGCATCAACATGTCATTGAGCTGTTTGACAATCTCACCACGGGTCTCAGTGCCTGATGTGCTGGCCAGCTTGGTGACCAATGCATCGTAATTCGGGTTGCAATAGCGCGGCATGTTGAAGCCCAGCCAGTTGTTCGACGGGTTCGGGATCTCGCCACAGGTCCAGTTGGTCATGTAAGTTTCCGCATCGGTGCCGGGGAAGAGATTGGTGTACATCTCAATATCGGCATAGAATTTCTGGTAGGTATCCGGGCTGGACTGATCCCCGCCAAAGAACACGGCAGCGTCCACGTTCTTCAACTCGGTTTCCACGCCAATCTCTTCCCACCACGCCTTGATCAGTGCCTGAGTGTCCTGACGCACGGCGTTGGTTGAGGTCTGAAAAAGGATCGACAGGCGCACACCGTCTTTCGACCGCACGCCGTCGGCACCGCGCGACCACCCGGCCTCATCAAGGATCTGATTGGCCTTGGCGACATCCTGAACCAAGCATTCGTCATTGGCGGTGGACATGTTGTAATCTGGGGCCGTGACCACATTGCAGGTCGGTTGGCCGGCAAATCCATATCCCACTTCCGCCAGTGTACCCCGGTCGATTGCCACGCTCAGTGCCCGCCGCACGGCAGGATCAGTGAGGAACGGGTGGGGGCCACCCTCAAGCGTTGATCGCGCATCCGCGAGATCGGGGGATGGATTGGTAAGGTTCACCATCAGGCGTTCGACGGAGTTCGAGAAAGCGGCAGCCACTTTGCCACGTCCGGCGGCCTCCATCTGGGCCAGAATGACGGGATCGATTTGCAGGTTCCAAGCGTAGTCGAACTCGCCCGTTTCCAGAACCGCACGAGCGGCCGCAGCAGCATCGCCCCCACCTTTAAACGTCACAGTGGCAAATCCGGGTTTGGCTGCGTCCCGATAATGTGGGTTTGCCTCAAAACTGACCACATCATTGGCTTTGAAGTCAGCAACACGGAACGGACCGGTCCCATGTGGGGCAAAGTTTTCAGCCGTGCAATTTGGGGCATTGGCCCCTACGCAGTTTTCAAACTGCGCCTTTTGGATGACCGGGCTTTCCATGCCTACGAATGGACCATAGGGGAAAGGCTTGGGTTTGGAAAAGTTGACCTTCACAGTGAGTGGATCAAGGGCTTCGACGCTATCGACATCGGAGAATTTGGTCAGTTGCTGGCATCCGCCGTCCGGATTCATGCAGTAGCCCGCGGTAAAGGCCACGTCGTCTGCGGTGAAGTCGCTCTCGTCAGACCATTTCAATCCGGGTGTGATCTTCCAGGTGATCGACATCAAATCCGCACTGATCCCACCATTCTCAACTGTCGGGATCTCAGTGACCAGCCAGGGGATAAGCTGCCCTCCATCATCGTAGCGAGCCAGGGGTTCAATCACCATCGACGCGGCGTGAACGTCTTTTGTGCCGCCGGACAGGAACGGGTTCATGATCGAAACAGCCTGCCAATAGAGAATATTCAGATGCCCATCGCTGCCACGTTCGGCAAGCGCAGCAGTGCCGGTTGATGCGGCGAGGGCCGCAGCCCCCAAAAGTCCAGATGTTAGTTTCATTATTTCCTCCGGAGGTTTGGCAGGGGCAAAAATTGCGATCATCGCATGAAGGTGGAAAGATTGCGGATCACCAGGGTGTATTGAACATCAATTTGAGAATATCCTTAACTCGTTACCTATGTGAGAGATTCCATTTGCGAATTACTAGAGTTTGGCGAATTTTCCTTTGAAATTCAATTCCGCATTGCGTTGGTGTAGAGTGATCGACAGCTGGGGATTACTGAAAATTGACACCCGTTTCATCGGGATGCTCGAGATATGAAATGCGATTTGAATTCGGTCAAGATAGGATCATGTAATGCTGGACAAGTCGGAGAATATTGCTTCTGGGGCCTCTGGAATGCGAAAGCCGCTTGTTCAGTTTGATCGCCTGAAAGTGGTGTTTCAGACCAGAAATGGCCCTGTAACGGGGGTTGAAGACGTATCCTTCTCAATCCATCCCGGTGAGACGGTTTGTGTGGTTGGGGAAAGCGGATCGGGCAAATCCGTCTCCTCCCTGTCCCTGATGGGGCTTGTGGGGTACGGCGGTGGTAAAGTGGCCGACGGTCAGGTGTTGTTTCAACGGCGTGACCTAAATGAGATCGATATGGCCAACGCCGAAGAAGAGGACATGCGCCTCTTGCGTGGAAACGATATCGGCATGGTGTTTCAGGAACCGATGACCGCGCTCAACCCGGTGTTCACGGTGGGGTACCAGCTGGCAGAAGGTCTGCGGCATCACAAGGGGATGAGCAAGCGGGACGCGCGAGAGCATGCGACCCAGCTGTTGAAACAGGTGCGCATCCCTGAACCGGAACGGCGGTTGGACCAATACCCTCATGAACTTTCCGGTGGGATGCGGCAGCGCGTTGTGATCGCCATGGCACTGGCCTGCGAACCGCGTCTGCTGATCGCGGATGAGCCCACAACTGCGCTCGATGTGACAATTCAGGCGGAAATCCTGGCCCTGATCAATCGGCTCAAGCGTGAGACTGGCACCGCTGTGATGTTTGTCACGCATGACATGTCTGTGGTTGCCCAGATGGCAGATCGGGTGGTGGTCATGTATCGCGGGCACAAGGTTGAAGAAGGTCCGGTCGAGCAGATCTTTGCCGCACCGAAACACGACTACACCAAGGCGTTGTTGGCCGCCGTTCCGAAACTGGGAGATATGCGGGGCAAACTCACCCCGGAACCGATGCGGTTGATGGGGCAGGAAGAGGACCATGATCGTGCAATTACGCCCGTCGAAAGTACGCAGGAACCTTTGCTCTGCGTGCGCGGCCTGACCACCCGTTTTCCGGTGAAAGGCGGGCTGCTACGGCGGACGGTGGCCCAGGTTCATGCGGCAGAGGATGTCTCATTCACTTTGAACAAAGGGCGCACGCTGGCTCTGGTCGGGGAAAGCGGCTGTGGTAAATCCACGGTGGGGCGTTCCATTCTGCGATTGGTGGAGCCGACAGGGGGCGAAGTCACGCTGGAGGGCACCGATATTCTGTCGCTCGGCCCGGATGCGTTGCGCAAGGCCCGGATGCAGATGCAGATGGTGTTTCAAGACCCGTTTGCCTCGCTCAATCCGCAGATGACATTGATGGAGCAGGTGGCCGAACCCCTGCGTAACTTTACCAGCCTTCGGGGCCGCGACCTGATCGATCGTGTGGCACATCTGTTTGACCGGGTGGAGCTGCCGCAAAGCTTCCTGCGCCGCTATCCGCACGAGCTTTCGGGCGGACAACGCCAGCGCATCGCCATCGCGCGCGCGCTGGCTCTGAACCCCAAACTGATCGTCGCCGATGAAGCGGTGTCTGCGTTGGATGTCTCGGTACAGGCGCAGGTTCTCAACCTGATGATGGAGCTGCAGGCAGAGCTTGGCCTGTCCTATCTTTTCATCAGTCACGACATGGCGGTGGTAGAACGTGTCGCCCATGATGTCGGGGTCATGTATCTTGGTCGGATCGTCGAAATCGGACCCCGTCAGGCGGTGTTTGAAGATCCGCAGCACCCCTATACCAAGGCCCTGCTCAAAGCGGTGCCTATTGCCGATCCGGCCCAGCGAGTTCTGGACCGTGACGTGTCCTTCAAACCAATCCCATCCCCTATCCACCCTCTTGGCCACATCCCACCCCCTTCGATCTATGAAGAGGTGTCGCCGGGGCACAAAGTCTTGGTCTCTGATTGCGGATATTGAGGCGTTCAAGCGGTTGACGGTGGCGCATCAGGAGGCGTTGGCGCAGGATGCGGCGCGGGCGCTCATTCGGCCTGCGGTTGCGGAGGCGATGGTGCGGTTTGAGGGGGCGGCGGCGGCGCGGTTTTTTGACACGCCGCATCTGGTGGAATTTGCCGGGGCGCGGGTGGAGATTGTGGTCAGCGTGGTGGAGGAAAGTGCGAGCGGGCAGCCGGTTGCAGTAACTGCAAGTCAAGAATCCAATCCGTTGAGTTAGACTGGTAGCGCTGATCAATCTCTAGCCCCCAAAATCAATCATACGAGATATCCAAGTCTAGCGTGTTCCAGTGCTACCGAGACCAACGAAAACCAACTCGGGCAAATTAAGCACCCAAGGATCCTCTCTTTCGCAAGAGAACAATTCCAGTCTTTTACCATCCGATAGATAAAAAGCTGGATCAATTGGGAAGTCAGAACTCTGGTATCTGACGTCAACGACCTGCAACCCTTCCAACGTGTTACAGATTTTTTCTGATTTTTCATCCTCGTACCCAATCGAGATAGAATTTGCCTCGACAACTCTCCATGCAGATTGACAACTCAAGCTCCAATCCAACCCTGAGACGACAAGAGTCGTGTTATCCCAAGAGCAAAATGAAATCTTGAGTGGCAGAGCCGATCTTATTTTAGAAGTTAAATCCTTCATTTCATTCCTCCTGTTCAATATGTGTCCTGCTGCGCACATACTGCTTGCGTTCCGCTCTAGTCAAATTACTTGGTGGCTGTGGTGGCTTTCCAGTTCTTGGATCAATAGGCTGTCCATTAGAATTCTCAAAAGAGGCACGACGAGGGTTTCTGCCATCTGGGTCCATCACTCTAACCTTTGACCCATCTGGTAGAGTATATTGCTTCCCAACCAACTTCCCACTGGTGGGGGATACAACCGGCTTACTTTGATACCCAGCATCTTCAAACTCACTAACCATTTGGCGTTGGCTCGTAGGTAATGAGACACCGCTTGAATGTTTGACATCGCCCAATCGGCCACTTCCGGGCACCTTTGCAGTCCCGCGCTCATCAGCGACAAGATCTTTCACTGTTGATTTGACAGCCCCACCGACTTTTTCGACGACTTTTGCGAGACCCTTGCCAACAGTGGCCCCTATGACCACATCCCCGGCAACGCCTGCTACGGCTTCGCCGACGCTGACGCTCCCATTAGAAACGCTCTGAACCGTCTGATAGGCGTCATGAACAGCGATGGCCGCCGAGACTGCTTTATACGCTGCAACTGCGCCCCAGACGGCCAATGGTACGAAGTTCCCGTTGGGATCACTGAGGTTCACCGGATCGTTAAACGAGTAGGAGCACCTGTTTGTTCCGGCTCCTGGTTGTGTGACTTCGAACCAGTCGGGTTGGATGAACATGGCGAGTTTGGGGGCGTCGTAGCGGGCGCCCGCGCATGTAGTCCTCGTTGGTCGCCCGCGTGAGAGTGATGGCGCCAGGATCAGTCGGGAAGTTGGCCGCGCTGTTGCCAATCTCGTTCAAGGGCAGAAAGCGGAGCACGACATCTCTTTGTTCCGGTTTGACCGGTTTTACGGTGGTTCCACGCTGGAGCTTGGCTGCTTGATGTGACACTCTCTTCCGGTAATGACGTGATCAAGGAACGCTCCATGCCCATCAAGAACCGCTTTGCCGAATTGCAGCAGGACATCACGGCCTGGCGTCGTGATTTTCACGAGCATCCCGAAATCCTGTTCGAGACCCACCGTACGGCGGGGATCGTGGCGGAAAAACTCGCTGAATTTGGGTGCGATGAGGTGGTCACGGGAATTGGACGCACCGGGGTTGTTGGTGTGATCAAGGGGCAGAAAACCGGATCCGGCAAGGTAATCGGGTTGCGGGCGGATATGGATGCGCTGCCAATTCTTGAACAGACGGGGTTGGATTATGCCTCAAAGACCGAAGGTGCAATGCATGCCTGTGGGCATGACGGGCATACGGCGATGCTGTTGGGCGCGGCCAAATACCTGTCCGAGACGCGCAATTTCGATGGGACCGTTGTGGTGATCTTCCAGCCCGCCGAAGAAGGTGGCGGCGGCGGCAAGGAGATGTGTGACGACGGGATGATGGATCGGTTTGGCATTCAGGAAGTCTATGGCATGCACAATTGGCCCGGTCAGCCGGTGGGGAGCTTTGCGATCCGCCCCGGTCCGTTCTTTGCGGCAACTGACATCTGGACCGTGACATTTGAGGGCAAGGGCGGACACGCCGCCAAGCCCCACACCACTGTGGATACGACGGTGATGGCAGCGCAGGCGGTGACCGCGCTTCAGACCATCGCGGCGCGCAACGCCAATCCGGTGGAGCAGCTGGTGGTGAGCGTGACCTCGTTTGAGACATCATCCACAGCCTTCAACGTCATCCCGCAACAGGTTGTGGTCAAAGGCACGACGCGGACATTGTCAGGTGAGATCAGGGATCTGGCACAGGTGCGGATCACCGAGATATGTGAAGGGATTGCCGCGACCTTCGGTGGCGTGGCCACAGTGGAATATAATCGCAATTATCCGGTGATGGTGAATCACGAAATGCAGACCGAATTTGCAGCGGATGTGGCCCGGAAGGTCTCTGGGGACTGCAATGATGCGCCTCTGGTGATGGGTGGAGAAGACTTCGCCTTCATGCTCGAAGAACGACCGGGTGCCTATATCCTGGTGGGCAATGGCGACACGGCGATGGTCCATCACCCGGAGTATAATTTCAACGATGAGGCCATTCCCGCGGGATGCAGCTGGTGGGCAGAAATTGCCGAACAAAGGATGCCGATCGGGTAAAGTCGCCTGCCGCATTGTTCGGGGCGCTGCTGGTGGCTCACGTTGTGAGCCTAAAAGGGGCGCTGCCCCTCGACCTGCGGTCTCACCCCGGGATATTTTGAGACAGAAGATGAGGTGATGGGGCGGCTGATCGATCAGCCGCCGGTATGGCTCATGTGGCGCTGGGTCTGCCCTGCGACTGACTGACGGGAATAGTCGAAGTCATGACCTTTGGGTTTGCGCGCGATAGCAGCATGGATCGCTTCGATCAGATGAGCGTCATCGTCATTCTCGCGTAGCGGTGCGCGCAGATCCGTCATGCCGTCATGGCCAAGGCATGTGTAAAGCTGGCCGGTGCAGCTCATCCGCACGCGGTTGCAGCTTTCGCAGAAGTTATGGCTGAGTGGCTGGATCAGACCAATTTTCTGGCCGGTTTCTTCAAGGCGCATATAGCGGGCCGGACCGCCGGTATTGTCGCCCAGATCGGTAAGCGTATAGCGCGTTGCCAGTTCATTTCGAAGATCGGTGAGCGACCAGTATTGGCCCAGACGCGCGACCTCGTCCATATCGCCCATTGGCATGACTTCGATGAAGGTCAGGTCCATGTCGCGTTCGGCACAGAAGGACACAAGGTCAAAAAGTTCCGACTGGTTGAAATCTTTCACCGCAACTGCGTTGATCTTTACCCGCAGCCCAGCTTTTTGCGCCGCTTCGATGCCGCGCAATACCTGGGGCAGGCGACCCCAGCGGGTGATTTTGGCAAATTTCTCTTCGTCCAGCGTGTCGAGCGAGACATTCACACGGCGCACTCCGCAGGCGTAAAGCTCATCGGCGAAACGGTGCAGTTGTGAGCCATTTGTGGTGAGGGTCAGTTCGTTGAGTGCCCCGCTATCGAGATGGCGCGACATGGCGCGGAAAAACTCCATGATCCCACGGCGCACAAGGGGTTCCCCCCCGGTAATCCGCAGCTTTTTTACGCCCAGCCCGATAAACGCGGTACAGATCCGGTCAAGCTCTTCCAGCGACAGAAGGTCCTTTTTTGGCAAAAAGGTCATGTGTTCGCTCATGCAATAGGTGCAGCGGAAATCGCAGCGATCGGTGACCGACAGACGCAGATAGGTCACTGGCCGCAGAAATGGATCGACCAAGCGCGGCGCGTCCGGGGAGACGGAAGAGGATGGATGTTGTGCAGTGTTTTCCATGACGCGAACCTATGCCTGTGATGGGCCGTATGCAAGGGCAGGGGCATCAAATCTCCATTGATCCAGGATCAAATATGCGTCACGTTCACCATATGAAAAACTATGTTTTACTCCCCGCAATTGGGCTTGTCCTCTCAGGATGTGCCGGAATTGAAATCCCTCAATTTCTTCCGATGCCATCTGATCCGGATAGAACTTCGGCGCCTGTTTCCTCAACCGCGCCACCACCGCCGGTGGAGGGGGTGACTGTTGAAGAGTTGAGTGCGGTAGGCCCTGAAGACGTGCAGGGGTCAGCAAGTGCATCTTCGGCCTCTGATGGCGTGATTGGCACCACGATTGCCACTTTGGGTAACGCAACTGATCCCGGTTTCTGGATGGAAACCCCATTGGTTGCGACGGTCAGGGAAGGGCGGATCAAATCCAATGTGACCGGCCGTACCGTCAAGGTCACCTTGCGTCCGATACCGGGGCCGGCGGGGGCTGGTAGCCGGATATCTCTATCAGCGCTGCAATTGTTGGATCTACCCTTGGATGGTCTTCATAAGCTTGAGGTGTCTGGCCTGTGACAACAGACCAATGGCTTGCTGAAGGTCGGGCGCGAAAACAAGTGCGCCGCTGGGCGAGCTGGGATGATATGCGGGCCGAGTTTTCGTGGGACATCCCCGATCACCTCAATATCGCAGAACGCTGTTGTGACAGCTGGGCAGCGATGGATCCCGCGCGGGTTGCCCTGACCCACGTTACACAGGATGGCGTCGCCAGAGAGTGGAGTTTTGGCGAGCTTCGCGACTTGTCTGACCAATTTGCAACTGTGTTGCAGGGGTCCGGTGTGACCAAAGGTGACCGCGTTGCGGTGTTGTTGGGGCAGGGGCCAGAGGTTCTGGTTGCACATTTTGCGGCTTATAAAATTGGTGCAGTCGTGCTGCCGCTCTTTACACTATTTGGGGTGGAAGCTCTGCGTTACCGGCTTTCGGACAGTGGGGCGAAAGCGGTGGTGACGGACGCTGAAGGCATGATCAAACTGTCTGAGATTCGCGAGGATCTTCCGGGTCTAACGCGTGTGTTCGTGACTGATGATGTCGCTGGAACAGCAAGCTTTTATGATTTGATCAACGCAGCAGAGCCGCTGAGTGAGCGCGTGATGACAAAAGCCGAAGACCCGGCGCTGATGATCTACACGTCCGGTACAACCGGTGCGCCCAAAGGGGTGTTGCACGCGCATAGGTTCCTGTTGGGGCATTTGCCCTGTGTCGAAACCTACAACCCTGATTTTCCGCAGGCGGGGGACAAGGGTTGGACGCCTGCGGATTGGGCCTGGATCGGCGGGCTGATGGATCTGGCCATTCCGTTTCTTTACTTCGGTATTCCCATCGTCAGTCACCGGATGCGCAAGTTCGAGGCAGACGCGGCCTACCGCCTGATCGCTGATCATAAGGTCCGCAACCTTTTCCTGCCGCCAACTGCACTGAAACTGATGCGACAGTCGGGTGCTGTGCCCCCAGAGGTGGATATTCGGTCCATCGGGACCGGCGGGGAAAGTCTTGGGACAGAGCTTTTGAGATGGGCGCGTGGGGCCCTGAAGGTGGAGCTCAGTGAGTTTTACGGCCAGACCGAATGTAATCTGGTTGTGTCCTCTGCGGCCGGGGCGATGACGGTAAAGCCGGGGTCAATGGGGCAACCCGTGCCCGGTCACGATGTGACGGTGATTGATAAGAACGGCCAAGAATGTGCTCCGGGAGAAATGGGGGAGATTGCGGTGCGCGCGCCAGATCCGGTCATGTTTTTGCGCTACTGGAACCTGCCAGAGAAGACGCAAGATAAGTTTCAGGGGGACTGGATGCGCACCGGTGATCTCGCCGTGCGCGATGCATATGGATATCTGACCTTTGCCAGCCGCGATGACGATGTGATTACCTCAGCAGGTTATCGCATTGGCCCGTCCGAGATTGAAAACTGCCTGATGGCCCATCCCGATGTGGTGATGGCCGCCGTAATTGGCGTGCCGGATGATCTGCGCACCGAAATCGTCAAAGCCGTTGTGGTGCTGCGCCAAGGTTGTGATGCCACAGGCAAGGATCGGGAACTTATTGATCTTGTGAAATCCCGGATCAGCCCGCATGTGGCACCACGCATCGTGGAATTCGCAGACGCCCTGCCGATGACAGCCACCGGCAAGATCATGCGGCGTGAATTGCGGGGCTAACCTAGTAATTTACTCTTCCGTTGCTGAATCCTGAGGCTCTGAGGTGTCGATCTCTTCAACTGGTGCAGGCACATCCTCCGGTGTGAAACCGATATATTTTCCGGCTTCCTTTACAGCGAAATCTTTCATGATGTGACCGTGTTCCATGAGGAACTCCCGCACACGGTCCGGGTCATGTTTCGACAGATCTCGCAGCCACCAAGCCACAGCCTTTTGCATGGCGCCATGCTTTAGGGTGGCCGCTGAGGCAACCCAGCCCAAGATCCGCTCACGTGCCTCGCGTTCCTCGGGTTTCGGATGGTTCTGCTTGGTCCATGGCAGGGTGATTACCAATGCGGCCCGCCGGATCCAGAGTGTGTCGGGCCACGGTGCCGCCTCAATCCATTCCTCAACTTCGTCAAGACGTGTGGGATCAGCCACGAGGCGTTTTTGCCCCGCCATGCAAGCGTGATCGGCAATGGCCCAGCTGTCGAACTGTGGCACCCAGCTTTTGATCAACTCCCAAGTGGCGTCATCCGGGCGAATGCGCGCTTGTGTCAGCAGCTTCGCAGCCGCGATACGTGCCTCGAAAATATCTGTGTTCCAGAGTTCATCTGCCAGGGCCACACGCTCATCCACACTCAACTCTTTGCGCCAGGTTTTGGTCAGATCATTGAGTGTCGGGTTCGCTACGCCCAATACTTCGCGGGTCTGTTTGTGATAGGTGGCACTTTCCACCGCCCGTTTCGGGTCGATATGCGCGCGTATCGCGTTCAGGGCGTCATCGATGGTCATTCATTATCTCCAAGGACGCCAGTGGGCAGCCCATCAATTGTTGCGGTGTTTTTTGCGGCCCAGTAGTCTTCGACCGGTTCTGGTTTGGCTTTTAAGGCGGGCAACAGGATGTTCCGGTCACCGGTCAGTTCCATTTGCGGAACGGCATAGCCGCAGGAGGTCTGCACCATCTCAACCTGCATATCGTAGATCTGTCGTGCTGCGTAGTCTTCCCCAAATCGGGCAATCAGTTCGTTCCAGTTATCATCCCGCGGGTGAAGTGTCCGCGCAGTGCCATAAGCGCGCAGGATCTGAGGGCGTTTGCCAAAGCTGCACCACATCAGGGTCATCCGATTGAGTGCGCGAAGGTGCCCCGCCGTTTCATTGCCCGACCCCGTGTAGTTCAGCCAGAGGATCCGGTTTGGTCCCATGACGCGAAGGCTGTCCATCCCTTTGGGCGAGACATTCACCCGCCCCTCGGGCGCTGCTGTGCCGGTAAAGAACATGGGTTGTTCTTCGATAAAGGCGCGGTGGCTATCTTCGATCTTGTCAAACTGTTTCGCCATGAAAGGCTCCTGTCCGGTTATTCCACTGTGACCGATTTTGCGAGGTTGCGCGGCTGGTCAACATCCGTGCCTTTGGCAATGGCGGTGTGATAGGCGATCAGCTGCGCCGGAATTGCATAAAGGATCGGCTGCAACAGCTCAGGTGCTTCTGGCATGGTGATGGTATTCCACACACCGTCACCGGCGCTGTCCGCTGCTCGAACATCCGAGATAAGCAACACGCGACCACCACGCGCCATCACCTCCTGCATGTTCGAAACAGTCTTGTCGAAAAGCCCGTCATGGGGTGCCATGACCACAATTGGAGTATGCTGGTCGACCAATGCGATTGGGCCGTGTTTCAGCTCGCCTGATGCATAACCTTCGGCGTGGATATAGCTGATTTCTTTCAGCTTTAACGCACCTTCCAGCGCGAGTGGGAACATTTGTCCGCGACCGAGGAATAAAACATCCCGTGCCTCAGCCAGCTTGGTTGAGATTTTTTGGGTGATGTCGTCAATGGACAAGGCTGCTGACATCAATCCAGGCAATTGCCTCAGCTCGGCCAGCTTCCCGGCCAGCACATCGGCACTCATATGACCGCGTTGGTGGGCTGCCTTCAGCGCCATAATGGCGAAGCTGGTAAGCTGCGCAGTGAAGGCTTTCGTTGAGGCGACGGACACCTCGACACCTGCATGGATTTTAACCGCCACGTCACTTTCACGGGCAATCGAGCTTTCGGGGACGTTGATCAGGCTGATGATGTGATCGGCTTTGTCGCGAGAGTAGCGCAGGGCGGCAAGCGTGTCAGCGGTTTCCCCGGACTGGCTGACGAAAAGCGCTGCGGTGCCGGGGCTGAAGGGCGCTTCGCGATAGCGGAATTCAGATGCCACGTCGATATCCACGGGCAGGCGGGCATAGTGTTCAAACCAATATTTCGCGGTGAGACCCGCGTAATAGGCCGTGCCACAGGCAACAATGGACAGGCGGTCGATTTTTGAAAAATCGACCGGGCCAAGATCCATGGTGATCTGATCGTTCTGCACATAGGCTGACAGGACTCCCCCAACCACAGTGGGCTGCTGGGCGATTTCTTTCGCCATGTAGTGCTTATAGCCGCCTTTTTCTGCCATGCTGGCATCCATGCGTACCTGTTTCATGGGCCGATTGGCATGTTGGTTCCGAGCGTCAAAAATTTCGGCTCCCGCGCGGGTGATCACGGCCCAGTCCCCTTCTTCAAGATAGGTGACTTTGTCGGTCATCGGGGCAAGTGCTATGGCATCAGATCCCACGAACATTTCACCGTCCCCATGGCCGATGGCCAGCGGGCTGCCCCTGCGGGCCGCGATTATCAAATCGTCTTGCCCATCAAAGAGAAAACAAAGTGCAAAAGCTCCGTCCAGCCGCGCCAGCGTGGCCTTGACGGCTTCAACCGGGGACACCCCTTTTTCCAGATGGCTTTGCGCCATCAGGGCAACGGTTTCCGTATCGGTTTCGGTGCAGAAGTTGATGCCTTCTGCTGCCAGTTCTTCACGCAGTTCGCGGAAGTTTTCGATGATCCCGTTATGCACCACCGCCACAGGACCCGCGCGATGTGGGTGGGCGTTGTCGGTTGTGGGGGCGCCATGGGTGGCCCAGCGGGTGTGACCGATCCCGGATTTGCCTTGCAGCGGATTATGCACAAGTTCATCGGAGAGGTTTACCAGTTTGCCCACGGCGCGGCGGCGGTCTAGCCTGTTGTCTTTGTTGACCGTGGCAATGCCCGCACTGTCATACCCGCGATATTCCAGCCGTTTCAGCGCTTCGACCAAAATCGGAGCGGCTTCGTGATTACCCAATACGCCGACAATTCCACACATATCAGTTTGCCCCCTGTTTGCGGGCTTTGAGAGCCTTGAGTTTCTTGAACAGTTTCACCGCCAAACCCGGTTTGATCTGCTGGTCTGCCCGCGCGATCGACAATGCGCCATCCGGGACATCTTTTGTAATGGTCGAGCCTGAGGCCGTCATCGCCTCATCTCCTACCCGCACCGGGGCCACAAGCATCGTATCCGATCCAATAAAGGCACGGTGACCAATATGGGTGTGGTGTTTCATCACCCCGTCATAGTTGCAGGTCACGGTGCCCGCACCCAGATTGGCCTCGTCCCCGACGAACGCATCACCTACGTAGGACAGGTGATTGACCTTTGCCCCTTCACCAATCTGCGCGTTCTTGATTTCTACGAAATTTCCGATCTTGGCGCCATTTGCCAGTTCCGCCCCAGGGCGCAGTCGCGCAAAGGGACCAACGATAGATCCGGCAGACACATGGCAGCCCTCGAAATGGCTGAAGGCGCGCAGGCGCGCACCACTTTCCACGGTCACATCAGGCCCGAAATAGACGTTGGGTTCGATAAACGCATCGCGGCCGATGACCGTATCGAGCGAGAAAAACACGGTGTCTGGGGCTTGCAAAGTGACGCCGTCTTCCAGCGCCTCTGCGCGACGGCGGGCTTGGAACAGCTCTTCTGCGGCAGCCAGTTCCGAGCGAGAGTTGATGCCCAGTGTTTCGGCTTCATCACAGCTTACGGCCACAGACTTCAAACCACGCGAATTGGCCACAGCAACGATATCAGGGAGGTAGTATTCGCCGGCCGCATTGTCATTGCCAACATTGTCGAGCAGGTCGAACAGAAGCCCGGCATCCGCAGCCACAACACCGCTGTTGCAAAGGGTGATGGCGCGTTCTTCTTCCGTGGCATCCTTGTATTCCACAATGCGTGACAGCTGCCCATTTTCAACCACCAGACGCCCGTAACGCCCGGGATCAGCGGCTTCAAACCCCAAGACAACAATATCTGCCCCGTCACGACGGGTCATTGCCATCTCTTCAAGGGTCTCTGCACGAATGAAGGGTGTGTCGCCATAGAGCACAAAGGCATCGCCTTCAAATCCGGCCAGCGCGTCCTGAGCCTGAAGCACAGCATGCCCGGTGCCAAGTTGTTCGTCCTGAACGGCAATTGTGATGTCTGGGTCAATATTTTCGGCGGCTTTCTGAACAAGATCAGCGCCATGCCCCACAACAAGAACAGTTCGATCGGCATTCAGCTCGCGGCCAGACCCCAGAGTATGCGCAAACAGGGGCGCATTGCCAACCTCATGCAACACCTTCGGAAGGTCTGATTTCATGCGCGTGCCCTGGCCTGCGGCGAGGACGATCAAAGCTGTTGTCATATCGATCTGCTCTTTTAAATCCGTTCATCCCGTTTTACCTCTTGGGAAAACCCCTGCAAGGGGGCAAGGTTCAATTAACCTTACCATGGGTTACAAAACGAAGCAGAGTAAGGCAGGGGGCGGCAGGGAATTGCCGATATCATGATGCAGACCGTGATTTTTGATCTGGACGGAACACTGGCGGATACCTCTGGCGATCTGATTGCTGCGGCCAATGCCTGTTTTCAGGCGCTTGGCCATGGTGAAGTGCTCGACCCGTTGGCGGATGCGCTGACAGCCTTTCACGGCGGGCGGGCGATGTTGACACTTGGGTTTGAGCGCTTGGGGGTAGACACATCGGATGTGGTCGACCGGGAGTTCCCAAATCTTCTTGTGCACTATGAGCAGGGGATTGATCGGCACACGGTGCTTTATCCCGGCGCAATTGATGCTGTGGAGAGGCTGCGGGCAAATGGCTACGCCGTCGGGATCTGCACCAACAAACCCGAAGGGCTGGCCGAACTGCTGCTTATGCGCCTTGGGATCCGCGACCTGTTTGGATCTCTGATCGGCGCGGATACATTGCCAACTCGAAAACCGGATGTGGCGCCGTATGCAGCTTCGGTGGAGAGGGCTGGGGGCGTGGTCGGGAAATCCCTGATTATCGGAGATACAGTGACCGACCTGAACACAGCGCGGGCAGCGGGTGTTCCCTGCATCCTTGTGGGGTTCGGCCCTGAGGGTAGCGGCGTTGCGCGCTTGAACCCCGATGCGCTTTTGGATCACTACGACGGTTTGGATCAGATCGTTGCCCGTCTGATAGGACATCCGGTCTTGGTATAAGATAGGACCATTTTGATGAGCGAGGTTTTTTGCCGGTAATTTCACCCGACTTCGCCCAACCTGCCGCAGACCGACCGCATTCTGCGCGCTGTGCTGGATCTGCGGCTTCCGCTGACTTTCAGTCTTGAAGACTGCGCCCAGATTGCCCGGATCATTCGAGCTGAGATCTCATCGGCTTTTCAACGAACCTGACGGGTCACTGAGTTTTTTCGTCGCCTAGAATTTCACTTTTCAACCATTCTGCAAAGGCAAGGATCCGCGGGTCGGGATGTGGTGTTTCCGGAAAGACCAGATACATCCCGCGGGGGCTGGGAATGGTCATGGGGTGAAGACGCAGAAGCTGCCCCTGCGCCTCGTCCGTCTGGGTCAGGCGCGCATCCGCCAGCGCCACACCGTTGCCGGACAAGGCCAGGTCGAGCATCCTCGCACGGTTCTTGTATTCGACGCTCATGAGCTGTGGCACCTCTTCCAGCCCTGCCGCCAGAAACCAGTCATGCCAGTCCGTTTCACGCCCCTGAATGTAACCAAGCGTCAGTTTTGCGATCTGATCTGGAGGAAGGGGGAAGGGTGCCCCATCCACATAAGATGGCGCACAAACCGGTCCGATCCTGTCCCCGTGAAGGTGTAGGGCTGTCAGCCCCGGCCAATTTCCATCGCCATAGCGAAGGCCTGCCTCCAGATCATCGGATTGAAAATCAACTAGACGATCCTCGAACATCAACTGGACCTTTAGGTCCGGATATAGATCGTGAAACCGGGAGAGCCGTGGCAACACAAGGCGGTTGGTATAAAAGGGGGCCGCCGAAATTCTCAAGCTGCCGGACATTTTCCGGGAAGCCATGTCTGTTGTCGCGGTTTCCAACTGGTCCAGCGCCTGCGTGATGGTTGGCGCGAGCTCAGCCCCGACTGGTGTCAGCCTGACCTCTCGCGTGAGGCGACGGAATAACTGCACCCCCAGATGCTCTTCCAGCGCCTTGATCTGATGGCTCACCGCTGCCTGTGTGACGCATAATTCATTCGCGGCCTCTTTAAAACTTTGATGACGCGAGGCGGCTTCAAAGACGCGCAGTTGGTTCAGGTTCGGCAATTTACGCATGTTACATACCTTAGAAAATCTAAAGTATCATGTGAAAAACCATCGTTTGTTGTCAAATCCACCATTCGGTTAAGCTCTTCTCAGGCGCCTCGAATGAAACACTGTCCCGAGGAGAATGACATGGCACATCAACCAAAAACGCAGCTGACACTGAGTGAATATGACCTGATGTTGTTGCGCAGTGGATTTATCCTGCCGGGGGATCACCGCTATCTGACGCTGGGAGAGCGCATTCCACTGTCGCGATTAAAACCGGTTTTTGGTCAAGTGATGCATAAGATTGCAATGTGGCTTCACGCCATCGCTGACCGGATTGATGTGAAGTCATCCCGATCCGAGACAGCGGCACTTTGACTGCGTAAAATCATATCTGACATTGAATTGGAGCGGGAATTGCCCGCTCCTTTTGTTGGTTATCGAGAGGCTGGCTGTGCTCTCAGCTGATCTTCGTATGTTTTTGCGACGCTGCGTCCCCATTGACGCGAATCTCCCGCTTCGTCTAAGAACTGAACAACCGTTCAATAATGGGCAAGAGACATATACGACCGGCAGACCCGGCCATATTCAGAGGATCCAGCCATGTTCATGCAATCTATGAATTTCGACCTTGGGGAAGACGTCAACGCACTGCGTGAGATGGTACATCGTTTTGCGCAGGAACGGATCAAGCCGATCGCGGAACAGGTCGACAAGACCAATGAGTTTCCGAACGAGCTGTGGAAAGAGTTTGGTGATCTGGGCCTGCTGGGTGTGACCACTCCCGAAGAATATGGCGGATCGGACATGTCCTATCTGGCCCATGTTGTGGCGGTGGAAGAGATTGCCCGAGCTTCGGCCTCGGTCTCGCTGTCCTATGGCGCGCATTCGAACCTCTGCGTGAACCAGATCCGCCGCAACGCCACCGACGAACAGAAGGCGAAATACCTGCCGAAGCTGTGTTCGGGTGAACATGTGGGCGCATTGGCCATGTCCGAAGCGGGCGCTGGCTCGGATGTCGTGGGCATGAAACTGCGGGCGGAAAAGCGCAACGGCTACTATGTTCTGAACGGCACCAAGTTCTGGATCACCAACGGCCCCGACGCCGATACCCTTGTGGTTTACGCCAAGACCGACCCGGATGCTGGCGCGAAGGGCATCACCACCTTCCTCATCGAAAAAGACATGAAGGGCTTCAGCACCTCCCCGCATTTCGACAAGCTTGGGATGCGCGGCTCCAATACTGCTGAACTCATCTTCGAAGGCGTGGAAGTGCCGTTTGAGAACGTGCTGGGTGAAGAGGGCAAAGGCGTTGCCGTTCTGATGTCCGGGCTGGATTATGAACGCGTCGTGCTCTCGGGCATCGGCACCGGCATCATGGCCGCCTGCATGGATGAAATCATGCCTTACCTGAAAGAGCGCAAACAGTTTGGCCGCCCGATTGGCGACTTCCAGCTGATGCAGGCCAAGATCGCCGATATGTATACCGCGATGAACTCGGCCCGCGCTTATGTCTACGAGGTTGCCAAAGCCTGTGATCGCGGTCAGGTGACACGCCAAGACGCCGCTGCCTGTGTGCTATACGCCTCCGAAGAAGCAATGAAACAGGCCCATCAGGCTGTACAGGCCATGGGTGGCGCCGGCTTTATGAACGAAAGTGCCGTCTCGCGCTTGTTCCGTGACGCCAAGCTGATGGAAATCGGCGCCGGCACCTCGGAAATCCGCCGTATGCTGATCGGCCGAGAGCTGATGGCGAACCAGTAATGACGCGCTGGGCGATCATATGCGCCCTGACCTGTGTGGGGGCTCCGGCCCTTGCACAGGACGTCATTTATTCGTTTGACGCGACAGTGAACTGTCTTGCGGAAAAGGGCGAAGAAGGCGAAGCGCATCAGTGTTTTGGCACATCTGCGAATGCCTGTATGGAAACAACCGACGGTGGTTGGTCCACGTTGGGCATGGTGCAATGCCTTGATGCTGAGTTGAAAGACTGGGATCGCCGATTGAACACCGCTTACGGGCTGTTGATGAAACACAGCAAAGAAGTTGATGCGGAAATGGCTGAATGGGGCTCAAGCGCCCCCAGTCAGGCGGAAGCTCTGCGAAAAATGCAGCGCGCCTGGATCCCCTTCCGCGATGCCTCCTGCGAATACGAACGCTCGACCTGGGGGGGCGGCACGGGCGGCGGACCGGCCAGCTTGTCCTGCTTTTTACACCTGACCGCCCAACAGGCCTGGTCCTTGGAAAAGAACGTTGAGGCTTATGAAGCTGCGACCTGCAACCACGAAGGATGCACAGAATGAAACTGAACTCACAAGCGATGCCGGGATCAGAGGCCTATAAAGCCAATCGTGACGGACATTTGGAGGCGCTGGATGTGGCAGCGGCTGCTGCCGAAAAGGCGATGCAGGGGGGCGGGGAGCGCTCTCGCGACCGCCATCTGTCGCGCGGCAAAATGCTGCCCCGCGACCGCGTATCGAACCTGTTGGATCCGGGCAGCCCGTTCCTCGAAATCGGCGCGACGGCTGCCCATGGTATGTATGACGATGCCGCCCCCTGTGCAGGCGTGATCGCCGGGATCGGGCAGGTGCATGGTCAGGAAGTGATGATCGTCTGTAATGATGCCACCGTAAAAGGCGGCACCTATTACCCGATGACGGTGAAGAAACACCTGCGCGCACAGGAGATTGCCGAGGAATGCAACCTTCCCTGCATCTACCTTGTGGACAGCGGCGGAGCGAACCTTCCGAACCAGGACGAGGTGTTCCCAGATCGCGACCATTTCGGCCGCATCTTCTACAATCAGGCGCGCATGTCGGCCAAGGGCATCCCGCAGATCGCCGTGGTGATGGGGTCCTGCACCGCTGGCGGCGCTTATGTGCCCGCCATGTCAGACGTGACCATCATCGTGAAAGAGCAAGGCACCATCTTCCTTGCCGGTCCTCCGCTGGTGAAGGCGGCAACCGGTGAGGTCGTGTCCGCCGAAGACCTTGGCGGCGGTGACGTGCACACCCGTCTTTCTGGCGTGGCCGACTACCTTGCCGAAGACGACGCCCACGCGTTGGCGCTCGCCCGACGGGCCGTGGAAAGCCTGAACCGCGAAAAGCCTTTCACGGTGAAATGGCAGGAACCGGAAGAACCGCTTTATGATGCAGAAGAGCTGCTGGGCGTAGTCCCCGCAGATTTGAAAACGCCTTACGACATCCGCGAGGTTATCGCCCGCATCGTGGATGGTTCACGTTTCGACGAATTCAAACCGCGTTTCGGTGAAACCATCGTCTGTGGCTTTGCCCATCTGATGGGCTGCCCAATTGGCATAATCGCCAACAATGGCGTGATTTTCTCGGAAGCCGCACAAAAAGCCGCGCATTTTGTCGAGCTCTGCTCGCAGCGCAAGATCCCGCTGGTGTTTTTGCAAAACATCACCGGCTTCATGGTCGGCCGTAAATATGAAAACGAAGGCATCGCACGCCATGGCGCCAAGATGGTGACCGCCGTGGCGACCACCTCAGTGCCGAAAGTGACCATGGTTGTGGGCGGCTCTTATGGCGCGGGCAACTACGGCATGGCCGGTCGCGCCTATCAGCCGCGTTTCATGTGGACCTGGCCGAACTCGCGCATCTCGGTCATGGGCGGCGAACAGGCGGCGGGCGTGCTCGCCACCGTGAAACGTGACGGGATTGAACGTAAAGGCGGGGAATGGTCAGCTGAGGAAGAGGCAGCCTTCAAACAGCCCACTATTGACATGTTCGAAGAGCAATCCCACCCGCTCTATGCCTCTGCCCGCCTTTGGGATGACGGGGTGATCGACCCGCGCAAATCGCGCGAAGTGCTTTACCTGTCACTCCTTGCCGCCCTCAACGCTCCGATCGAAGACACCAAATTCGGCGTATTCAGAATGTAAGCCAGAGAGGGAAGGCCTGTTCTTCCTCTTGCCATAAATATCCTCGGGGGTCCGGGGGCAGACAGCCCCCGGTTCCGCCGCCCGAAAAAAGGAACAAATAGATGTTCAAGAAAATTCTGATTGCCAACCGGGGCGAGATCGCTTGCCGAGTGATGGACACCGCCCGCAAGCTGGGTGTGGCAACAGTGGCGGTTTATTCCGATGCGGATGCAAACTCCCGCCATGTAAAGCTGGCCGATGAGGCAGTTCACATCGGCCCACCGCAGCCCGCCGAAAGCTATCTTCTTGGGGATCGCATTATTCAGGTGGCGCTGGAAACTGGTGCGCAGGGCATCCACCCGGGCTATGGCTTTCTCTCTGAAAACCCCGACTTCGTGGACGCGGTTGAACAGGCGGGTCTGACTTTCATTGGTCCGTCTGCCGACGCGATCCGCAAAATGGGTCTGAAGGACGCAGCCAAGAAGCTGATGGTAGAGGCAGGCGTTCCAGTTGTGCCTGGCTATCATGGCGAGGATCAGGACCCGGCGCTGCTGGCATCCGAGGCTGAAAAGATGGGCTATCCGGTTTTGATCAAAGCCGTCGCAGGCGGTGGCGGCAAAGGGATGCGCCGTGTGGATGATCCCAAAGACTTCGCCGACGCGCTCGCCAGCGCACAGGGTGAAGCACAGACCGCTTTCGGCAATGCCGATGTTTTGGTTGAGAAATATATCCTCAGCCCGCGCCATATCGAAGTGCAGGTCTTTGGTGATGGCACCCATGCGGTGCACCTGTTTGAACGCGACTGTTCACTGCAGCGCCGCCACCAAAAAGTGATCGAAGAAGCACCTGCGCCGGGCATGACCGAAGAGGTGCGTGAGGCAATGGGTATGGCGGGTGTACGCGCCGCTGAAGCCATTGGCTACAAGGGTGCAGGCACGGTGGAATTCATCGTGGACGGCGCAAATGGTCTGCGCACCGATGGGTTCTGGTTCATGGAAATGAACACGCGCCTGCAGGTGGAACATCCCGTGACCGAAGAAATCACTGGTGTGGATCTGGTCGAATGGCAGTTGCGCGTTGCCTCGGGGGAAGGTCTGCCCAAGCAGCAGGACGAACTCTCGATCAACGGTCACGCGTTTGAGGCGCGACTGTACGCAGAGGATGTGCCGAAGGGCTTCCTTCCTGCCACCGGCACACTGACCCACCTGAAATTCCCCGAAGGCGCACGCGCCGATACCGGCGTTCGGGCCGGGGACACGATCAGCCCATTTTACGACCCGATGATCGCCAAGCTGACCGTGCATGCGGCGACCCGTTCGGCGGCGCTCCGCATGATGTCGACGGCGCTTGCCCACACCGAAGTGGCGGGCTCGGTGACGAACCTCGCCTTTCTCGGTGCCCTGACCCGGCATGATGGATTTGCGGTGGGGGACGTGGACACGGGCCTCATCGACCGCGATCTTGACGCGTTGATTGACGAACCGGGCCCGACCATGAGCGATATCGGCGCGGCTGCGCTCTGTGCGCTGGATTTGCTGAAACCCAAAGGCAACGGCTTCACGTTGTGGGGTGGTCTCAACCATTTCGTCACATTGACCCATGCAGACGAGAGCGTGGATGTGGTTGTCACCTCGCGTGGTGCCGATCATCACATTATCACCGTGGGTGAGGAGCAGATCGAAGCCACACGTATTCATGGCCAGTGGAAAATGGGTGGTGATCGCGGCCCGCGCGTGGCCAAGGCGGGCAACGTGGTGACCGTATTTGCGCAGTCTGGACTTGAATTCCATGTTGTTGATCCGCTGGATCAGGACGCAGGAGCCGGGGCGGGCGCAGGGGTGATCGAAGCCCCGATGCCGGGCCTAGTGAAAGCTGTGTTTGCTGAGGCCGGTCAAGAGGTAAAACAGGGCGACCGCCTTGCTATCCTTGAAGCGATGAAGATGGAGCATTCGCTGGAAGCGGCACGCGACGGCGTGGTGGCAGAAGTGCTCTGTGCCGCAGGTGATCAGGTCGAAGCCGGGGCGCCGCTTGTGCGTCTGGAGGAAGAGGATGAGTGATTATCCATTCCGCCTGCACCACGTGCAATATGGCCGCTCGATCCGTGTTCTCTGGCTGATTGAAGAGATCGGGCTGGAAGAAAAGCTTGGGACTCCACTTGAAGTGGTGGATTACCAGATCGGGTCAAAAGAAATGTTCGAGGGGGGGCTGAATAAGGTCTCCCCGGCGACCCGCATCCCCGCGCTGGAACTCGGTGACATCACCATGAGCGAAAGCGGGGCCATTGTTCAGTATCTGATCGAGGAATACGCCCCCAATCTGGGGGTGGCCCCCGGTCAGCCTGGGCGCACGGATTTCCTGCAATGGATCCATTACGCCGAAACCATGGCGAGCCTGATTGAACAGCTCAATCTTCAGATGGTGTTCCTGCGTCCGCCCGCAAAACCCAGCCCGATTGTGATCAAGCTGAATGTGGCCCGGTTGCGGCACACGCTGGCTGGGCTGGAGGCGCGGCTTGCGGGGCGCGATTGGCTTCTGGATCAGGGGTTTTCGGGTGCAGATATCATGCTGGGGTTCAACCTCTTTGCCGCGCCCTACTACGTCAAACTGGACGCGTTTCCCAATATTCTCGCCTATAAGGCACGCATCGAGGCGATGCCATCTTATCAGCGTGTTGTGGCTCGCGAAGGAGAACAGAGATTTTATGCTCAGGATTTCTATCCTGTGCCTGAAACGTGAGGACGCATATGTCTGATTATGTAGAAATCTTCGAAGTTGGCCCGCGTGATGGGTTGCAAAACGAAAAGCGCCAGATCCCGACAGTCGAGAAGATCGCTTTGGTGGACCTGCTCTCCGGGGCTGGTTTCAGGCGGATCGAAGTGGCTAGCTTTGTCAGTCCCAAATGGGTGCCCCAAATGGCCGATAGCGCTGATGTGCTGGCCGGGATCACCCGTGCGCCGGGCGTATCTTATGCGGCGCTCACCCCAAATATGCGGGGCTTTGAGGGGGCTGTGGCCGCCAAAGCGGATGAAATCGCCATCTTCGGTTCCGCCTCAGAAGGATTTTCCAAGGCTAATATCAATTGTTCGATTGAGGAAAGCCTTGAGCGGTTTCAGCCGGTGGCAGAGGCCGCCAAAGCCGCAAATCTGAAAATGCGCGGCTATATCTCCTGCGTGACCGACTGTCCCTATGACGGCGAGACACCACCTGAGAAAGTGGCATGGGTGGCCGAGAAGCTGATCGCGATGGGCTGTTACGAAATCAGCCTTGGTGACACGATTGGCAAAGGGACGCCGGAAACGATTACGCGCATGTTGGATGTGGTTCTGGGCGTAGCCGGGCCAGAGATGTTTGCCGGTCACTACCACGACACATCTGGCCGCGCCTGTGACAATATCGAGGCCTCGATTGAAAAGGGTCTGCGGGTATTTGACGCCGCTGTTGGCGGTCTAGGGGGGTGCCCCTATGCACCGGGAGCACAGGGCAATGTTGCCACCGAAGCCGTCCATGACCGTGTGATAGCACTGGGAATGACCACCGGGTTGGATCGCACCATCCTGGACAAAGCCGCCGACTTGGCGCGGCGTATGCGAGTTGAGGGATAACAATGGGTTACGAAACGATTTCGATTTCAATGGATGAGCGTGGCGTGGCCACCTTGCTTTTGGATCGCGCGGAAAAGCACAACGCTATGTCGGCGCAGATGATCGAGGAACTGACCGATGCAGCCCACAAGCTTGGCGTGGATCACAATGTTCGTGTGGTGATCCTGACCGGTGATGGCAAGAGCTTTTGTGCCGGTGGCGATCTGCGCTGGATGCAGGATCAGATGGCCGCCGATCCGGTCACGCGTGGGGTTGAGGCGAAAAAGCTCGCCATGATGCTCAATGCGTTGAATACCATGCCGAAACCATTGATTGCGCGGGTACAGGGACAGGCCTTTGGCGGAGGGGTCGGTATGGCGTCGGTCAGCGACATCGCTATCGGTGTGGAAGGCGCAAAATTTGGTCTGACCGAAACGCGACTGGGGTTGATCCCGGCCACCATTGGTCCCTATGTCCTGGCCCGTCTGGGCGAGGCGATGGCGCGGCGTGTCTTCATGTCAGCGCGAATTTTTGATGCTGAAGAGGCGGTCACACTGGGTCTCTTGGCAAAAGCGGTGGAAGCAGATGATCTGGACGCAGCGGTGGAAGCCGAGGTGAAGCCATATCTCAGTTGCGCCCCCGGTGCTGTGGCCGAGGCCAAGGCCCTGGCCCGCCGTCTCGGACCACCGATCACCGAAGAGATCATCGATGAGACCATCGCCGGTCTGGTATCGCGCTGGGAAAGCCCCGAGGCGCAGGATGGCATTGCAGCTTTTTTCGCCAAGGAAAAACCTAGGTGGCAAATGTGAATGGAAAGGGGGCGGCCTCAATCCCGAGTGTTTTGCTTGTGATTAGGGCGGGTGAGTCTCTTTTCAACCCCAAAAAGCGACATCGTTGCAAAAAGGAGATGGCCATCACGGCACATCTCCTATTTTTTTGATTAACAGGTGATGAAACTGACCATTTTTGTGGGGTTAAAAAACCTCAAAAAATCTCCGGAAACCCCTGTTAAACAAGGATATGCTTCACAGGTGAGACAATGTGACGGACTTTTATAACACAGTTTGAATAATTGACCCGCTCGGTTGACCCGACAACAGTGCGGCGGTAAACCGCACATAGCTAGCGAAATGTGGATTAAACCACATAAAAGGAGCCACACGTGGAAGACCTTCTCAGGGAATATCTCCCGATCATCATTTTCCTCGGACTTGCCATCATTATCGGTCTCGTACTGATCATCGCTGCCGTTGTCCTGGCTGTCCGCAACCCCGATCCCGAAAAACTCAGCGCTTACGAATGTGGTTTCAACGCATTTGATGACGCACGGATGAAGTTCGACAGCCGGTTTTATCTGGTGGCGATCCTATTCATCATTTTCGATTTGGAAATCGCCTTCCTGTTCCCTTGGGCCGTGGCCTTCAAGGGCGTCGGGCTGGTTGGCTTCTGGTCGATGATGGTGTTCCTCGCCGTGTTGACCATTGGCTTTGCCTATGAGTGGAAGAAAGGGGCGCTCGAATGGGAGTGATGACCGGAGCAAACACGGCGCAGGGCGACCGTGAACACGCCACCCGTCTGCTGAATGATCAGCTGGCGGATAAGGGATTTTTGCTGACCACAACCGATGACATCATCAACTGGGCCCGCACCGGGTCACTGCACTGGATGACCTTTGGTCTGGCGTGTTGCGCTGTTGAGATGATGCATGCTTCGATGCCACGTTATGATCTTGAGCGCTACGGGGTCGCCCCGCGTGCTTCCCCGCGTCAGTCGGACGTGATGATCGTGGCAGGGACGCTGACCAACAAGATGGCGCCGGCGCTGCGTAAGGTTTACGACCAGATGCCAGATCCTCGCTACGTGATCTCTATGGGATCCTGTGCAAACGGTGGCGGCTACTACCACTATTCCTATTCGGTTGTGCGCGGCTGTGACCGCATCGTGCCGGTTGACGTCTATGTGCCCGGCTGCCCGCCGACGGCAGAGGCGCTGGTATACGGCATCCTGCAGCTGCAACGCAAAATCCGCCGCACCGGCACGATTGTGAGGTAAGCGATGAGTGAAGCCCTGAATGAACTTGGAGCGACGCTGGAAGCAAAGCGCCCAGATTGTGTGCTGAGCTGGGAGGTTGCCTATGGCGAGCTGAACGTGAACGTTCCGCTCTCGGCCATCCCTTCCTTCATCGAATTTCTGAAGACTGACAAAGCCTGCAAGTTTTCGAGCCTAGTGGATTTAACCGCCGTGGATTACCCGTCACGCGAAGAGCGTTTCGACGTGGTTTACCACTTCCTGTCGATGTACACCAACCAGCGCATCCGCGTGAAAGTGGCCGTGCGCGAAGAAGAAATGGTGCCCTCGATCACCGAGGTTCACCCCTCGGCGGGATGGTTCGAACGCGAAGTCTTTGACATGTTCGGCATCCTTTTTTCCGGGCACCCGGATCTGCGCCGCCTGCTGACCGACTATGGTTTCCGCGGCTATCCGCTGCGCAAGGACTTCCCGACCACCGGTTATACTGAAGTGCGCTATGACGAGGTCGAGAAACGTGTGGTCTATGAACCTGTGTCACTCACTCAGGACTACCGCCAGTTTGACTTCATGTCGCCATGGGAAGGGGCTGATTACATCCTGCCCGGCGATGAGAAAACCGACGAGGCAAAATGATGGCTCTGCTGATTGAATTCATCGAGCTATTCACAGCTTCGATCCTGCTGCTTGGGGCATCACCCTTTTTTAAAACAAGCTGCGGATCACCTTTTAAGGTGAAAATCACCACGAAAGATTGGGGAAAGCGCCAATGATGGACGGAACCAAAGGCTTCAACGACGCCGAGACCGGCGAACAGAAGATCCGCAACTTCAACATCAACTTTGGCCCGCAACACCCGGCGGCACACGGCGTGCTTCGGATGGTGCTGGAGCTGGATGGTGAGATTGTGGAGCGCGCTGACCCGCATATCGGCCTGCTGCATCGCGGCACCGAAAAGCTGATGGAAAGCCGCACCTATCTGCAAAACCTGCCCTATTTCGACCGGCTCGATTACGTGGCCCCGATGAACCAGGAACATGCCTGGTGTCTGGCCATTGAAAAGCTGACCGGTGTAGAAGTGCCGCGCCGCGGCCAGTTGATCCGCGTGCTCTTCTCCGAGATTGGCCGGATCCTGAACCACCTTCTGAACATCACCACGCAGGCCATGGACGTGGGCGCGCTGACGCCGCCGCTCTGGGGCTTTGAAGAGCGTGAAAAGCTGATGATCTTCTACGAGCGCGCCTGTGGTGCCCGCCTGCATGCCAACTATTTCCGTCCCGGTGGTGTGCATCAGGACCTGCCGCCGGAGCTGATCGACGACATCGAAACCTGGGCCAATGAGTTCCCGGAGAAGATCGCCGATATCGACGGGCTGCTGACCGAAAACCGTATCTTCAAACAGCGTAACGCCGATATCGGTGTAGTGAATGAAGAAGACATTCTGAATTGGGGCTATTCGGGCGTGATGGTCCGTGGTTCGGGCCTCGCCTGGGATTTGCGCCGTGCGCAACCTTATGAATGTTATGACGAATTCGAGTTCCAGATCCCAGTGGGTAAAAATGGCGACTGTTATGACCGTTACCTCGTCCGCATGGAAGAGATGCGCCAGTCGCTGAAGATCATGCATCAGGCGATCGAGAAATTGCGCGCTCCCGAAGGGCAGGGCGACGTTCTGGCCCGTGGCAAGCTGACTCCGCCTAATCGCAGCGACATGAAGCGCGACATGGAAAGTCTGATCCACCACTTCAAGCTTTACACCGAAGGGTTCAAGGTTCCGGCCGGCGAAGTTTACGCCGCTGTGGAAGCCCCGAAAGGTGAGTTCGGCGTCTATCTCGTCTCGGATGGGTCGAACAAACCCTACCGCGCCAAGATCCGCGCGCCGGGGTATCTGCACCTTCAGTCGATGGATTATGTGGCCGGTGGCCACCAGCTCGCCGACGTCGCCGCCATCATCGGCACCATGGATATCGTGTTTGGGGAGATCGACCGCTAATGCTCCGCCGTCTGCATCATGAACAGCCCGAAAGCTTTGCTTTCACCGCCGCCAACCTTGCTTGGGCGGAAGGGCAGATCACCAAATATCCCGAAGGGCGTCAGGCCTCTGCGGTTATTCCGCTTTTGTGGCGTGCCCAGGAACAGGAAGGCTGGCTTTCGAAGCCGGCAATTGAAGCCATCGCCGACATGCTCGGCATGGCCTATATCCGCGTGCTGGAAGTGGCGTCTTTCTACTTCATGTTCCAACTGCAACCGGTTGGCTCCGTCGCTCATATCCAGATCTGTGGCACCACGTCCTGCATGATCTGCGGCGCGGAAGACCTGATTGCCGTCTGTCGCGAAAAGATCGCCGACAAGCCGCATCAACTCTCGGAAGATGGCAAGTTCAGCTGGGAAGAGGTTGAGTGCCTCGGTTCCTGCACCAACGCCCCGATGGCGCAGATTGGCAAAGATTACTACGAAGATCTGACGGCCGAGGGTTTCGCCAAGATGATCGATGAGATGGCCGCCGGTCAGGTGCCGGTACCAGGCCCGCAGAACGGCCGTTACGCGGCCGAACCGCTTTCGGGTCTGACCTCGCTTACTGAATATGATAGCGGCAAGACCAAGTATAATGCGTCTGTGCAGCTTGCGACCGATATCGGTGACAGCATCAAACGGATCGATGGCACCGAAGTGCCGCTCTCGACACCTTGGCTGGGCAAGAACGCCACTGGCACCAAGGCGACCCCGCCGAAAGCTGCCGAAACCGGCAAACCTGCCAACCAGCAGAAAAAACCTGCTGCAAAGAAGGCAAAAGCCGACAAGGCTGAAGCAGCCGCTCCTGCTGCAACCGGTAAGCCGAAAAAACCGCGCACCATGAAAGCGCCGCGCAAGGCGGGTGCCGATGATCTGAAGCAACTCAAGGGCGTTGGTCCGAAGCTGGAACAGACGCTCAATGAGTTGGGTTTCTGGCATTTCGACCAGATCGCCAAATGGGGTGCGGATGAAATTGCCTGGGTGGATGACAACCTGAAATTCAAAGGCCGGATCGAACGCGATGGCTGGATCGAACAGGCCAAGATCCTCGCGGAAGGCGGCGAGACCACGTTTTCGAACAAGGTCAAGAAGGGCGACGTCTATTAAGGACGGGATAAGGGAATGACGATGGCACAAGATCCACAGAACAGCATTGGCCGGGAAGGGCGGTTGGCGGGCATCGTCATCGCCATGACCGGCGCGCTGTGGGTTGGTGCCTCCTGGGTCGGGAAAAGCCTCGATTGGTCCATGCGGACCATGGCTCTGGTGGATCTCATGGCCCTGGCCGGGTTCGTGTTTGGCCTGGTGGTAACATATCGGATCTGGCGCAAATCACGCCAGAATGACGAAGGATAAGAGCGAATGCTGCAGGATAAAGACCGGATCTTTACCAACCTTTACGGCATGCACGACCGTACCCTTGCGGGTGCAAAAGCGCGTGGCCATTGGGACGGCACAGCCGGGATCATCAAAAAAGGTCGTGACTGGATCATTGATCAGATGAAGGACTCGGGCCTGCGGGGCCGTGGTGGCGCGGGTTTCCCGACCGGTCTGAAATGGTCGTTCATGCCAAAAGAAAGCGACGGTCGCCCGGCCTATCTGGTGATCAACGCGGATGAATCCGAGCCCGGCACCTGTAAAGACCGTGAGATCATGCGCCATGATCCGCATACGCTGATCGAAGGGGCGCTGATCGCGTCTTTCGCCATGAACGCCAACACCGCCTATATCTATATTCGCGGCGAGTTCATTCGTGAACGCGAAGCGCTTCAGGCTGCGATTGACGAAGCTTATGACGCGGGTCTTCTGGGCAAGAACGCTGCGAAATCCGGCTGGGATTTTGACCTCTTCCTGCACCACGGGGCCGGCGCCTATATTTGTGGCGAGGAAACCGCTCTGCTGGAAAGCCTTGAGGGCAAAAAAGGCATGCCGCGCATGAAACCTCCTTTCCCGGCGGGCGCTGGTCTTTATGGCTGCCCGACCACGGTGAACAACGTGGAATCGATTGCTGTTGTGCCGACCATCCTGCGCCGAGGCCCTTCGTGGTTTGCAGGGTTTGGCCGTCCGAACAACGCGGGCACCAAACTGTTTGGCATCTCGGGTCACGTGAACAACCCCTGTGTGGTTGAAGAAGCTATGTCGATCTCGTTTGAAGAGCTGATCGACAAACATTGCGGCGGCATTCGCGGCGGCTGGGATAATCTCAAAGCCGTGATCCCCGGTGGTTCGTCGGTGCCCTGTGTAACCGGCGAAAACATGCGCGAAGCGATCATGGATTTTGATTATCTGCGCAATGAGCTGGGCTCGGGTCTGGGTACCGCTGCCGTCATTGTGATGGACAAGCAGACTGACATCATCAAAGCGATTTGGCGCTTGTCGAAATTCTATAAACACGAAAGCTGCGGGCAGTGTACCCCGTGCCGCGAAGGCACCGGCTGGATGATGCGCGTGATGGATCGCCTGATGCGCGGTGAAGCCGAGGTCGAGGAAATCGACATGCTGTGGGACGTGACCAAGCAGGTCGAAGGCCACACCATCTGTGCTTTGGGTGATGCGGCTGCATGGCCGATCCAGGGCCTGATCCGCAACTTCCGCGATGAGATCGAAGATCGCATCCGGGTGAACAAACAAGGTAAAGCCAGCCTCGCGGCAGAGTAATACGGGTAGTAGAGACGTCAGATGACACTGAAGATGCAACCACATAATAGCTTGAAAGCGGGCGAAAATTCGCCCGTCGAAGCTATGTGTTATTGCATGACAGTGGCTGCTCTCCCCATCTCCTTTCTAATGAAAGGAGAGTTTAATGAGTAAACTGACATCACTTCTGGCTGGCCTCTTTTTTGCGGGAACCGCCACGGCGGCAACAGCAGTGGACTATACAGCGATGCGGCAAGATGCCCGCGTGCATGATGAGCTTTTGGGCGCTTCGATTGCCTATCTGATCGATGAGAATTGCCAGGATCTCAAACTGCGCAAATTTCGTCTCTTCAACAAGGCGATGGCGTTGCAGTCTTATGCCCGCGGACTTGGCTACTCTTTCCGCGAGATCACTGCTTACGTGGACAGCAAAATAGAACAGGACCGGTTTCGGGCGATTGCCGAACCGATGCTGGCCGAAATGGGTGCCCGTAAGGGCAATGAAGATAGTTACTGCGCGGCGGGCCGCGCGGAAATGGAAAAGGGTTCTTTTGCAGGCAAGTTGCTGACGGATTGACGTCGCACATTGCAGGCAGGGGCCAATAAAAAGGGCAGGGGGCACAGACCCCTTGCAGAATGAAAAGGGACCGTGATGAGCGACCTGAAAAAGATCGTCATTGACGATATGGAAGTCGAAGTGGATGGCGCAATGACGCTGATCCAGGCTTGTGAGGTAGCGGGCGTGGAAGTGCCGCGCTTCTGTTATCACGAGCGCCTCTCGATTGCCGGCAACTGTCGTATGTGCCTTGTCGAGGTTGTGGGTGGCCCACCCAAGCCCGCTGCAAGCTGCGCCATGCAGGTGCGCGATCTGCGTCCCGGTCCCGAAGGCCAACCGCCGGTGGTGAAAACCAAGTCTCCGATGGTCAAGAAAGCCCGCGAAGGTGTGATGGAGTTCATGCTCATCAACCACCCGCTGGACTGTCCAATCTGCGATCAGGGTGGCGAATGTGATCTGCAGGATCAGGCCGTGGCTTACGGTCTGTCCGGTTCGCGTTTCAAAGAACAGAAACGCGCGGTGGATGATCTGGACCTTGGTCCGCTGGTCTCGACCACCATGACACGCTGCATTTCATGCACCCGTTGCGTGCGGTTTACTTCTGAGATCGCTGGCATCAACCAAATGGGCCAGACCGGCCGTGGCGAAGATGCCGAGATCACCAGCTATCTGAACCAGACGCTCGACAGCAACCTGCAGGGCAACATCATTGATCTCTGCCCGGTTGGCGCGCTGACCTCGAAGCCTTATGCCTTTACCGCCCGTCCGTGGGAACTGGCCAAAACCGAAACCATCGACGTGATGGATGCGCTTGGGTCTAACATCCGCGTGGACACCAAGGGCCGCGAAGTGAAACGCATTCTGCCGCGCAACCATGATGGTGTGAACGAGGAATGGATTTCGGATAAGACCCGTTTCATCTGGGACGGGCTGCGTCGTCAGCGTCTGGACACCCCTTACATCCGCGAAAACGGCAAGCTGCGCAAAGCCAGCTGGGGCGAAGCCCTCACCGCCGCCGCAAGCGCGATGAAAGACAAAAAGGTCGCCGGTCTGATTGGTGATCTGGCCAACGTCGAAATGGCCTATTCGCTGAAAACCTTGATCGAAGGTCTGGGTGGCAAGGTTGAATGCCGCGTCGACAACGCGCGCCTGCCTACCGACAACCGTTCGGGTTATGTGGGCAACGCGTCGATCGAAGACATCGACAATGCGAAATTCATCCAACTGATCGGCACCAATCCTCGGGTGGAAGCTCCGGTTCTGAATGCACGTATCCGCAAGGCATGGCTGAAGGGCGCTGAAGTGGGTCTGGTGGGTGAAGCCGCGGACCTGACTTATGAATACGCGCATGTGGGCAATGACCGTGCCGCGCTGGATAGCCTGCTGGGCAAAGACTACGGCGCAGTGAAAGACGCGCCGAGCGTTGTGATTGTTGGCATGGGTGCTCTGCGCGAAGCTGACGGTCTGGCCGTTCTCGCAGCTGCGATGAAACTGGCTGAAGATACCGGCTCTAAGCTGATGGTTCTGCACACCGCCGCTGGCCGTGTGGGTGCGCTGGATGTGGGGGCCGTGACCGAAGGTGGGATCGAAGCCGCCACCCATGACGCTGAAGTGATCTTCAACATGGGTGCCGATGAGATCGATATCGATGCAGGCCCCACAGTGATCTACATGGGTAGCCATGGGGACCGTGGCGCGATGCGTGCCGACATCATCCTGCCCGGTGCCGCCTACACCGAAGAAGGTGGTCTTTTCGTGAACACCGAAGGTCGCCCGCAACTGGCACAACGTGCTGCCTTCCCGGTGGGTGAGGCCAAGGAAAACTGGGCGATCTTGCGCGCATTGTCGGCAGAACTGGGCCAGACCCTTCCATGGGACAGCCTCGCAGGTCTGCGACAGGCGATGGTCGGCGCCGTGCCGCATCTGGCACAGATCGATCAGGTTGTGGAAAACGAATGGCAACCGCTGACCACAGGTACGCTGGGCAAAGCCAGCTTCCGCTATGTGATTGGTGATTTCTATCTGACCAACCCGATTGCACGGGCGTCAGAAGTGATGGCAGAGCTTTCGGCCAACGCGCGCGCGCGTCAGGCTGAAAAGATTGCAGCTGAGTAAAGACAGGACGGGATCCCAACATGTTCGAGGCAGCGATACAGGCAAAGATGGCAGGGGCGGCGATGCTGACCCTTCTGTCGGCGTGTGTGCAGCCCACAGAACAGACTGAATATGCAAAAGCACCGTTTACCCCGGAATATCTGGGGATCGAAACACAGCTTTTGGACGGGGATCTGGTCAATTTCCGCGTCGCCATGAAAGGTGCGCGCGGACAGGAAGATGTGGCGGGGTATGCACGTTGTGCGGCCGCGCAATATGCGCTCATTCGGGGGTACGGATTTGCCCGCCATGTGCGCACCACAGTAGATGAAAACGGCAAGCGCTGGACAGGCGATGCGGCTTATGTGATTTCGGCCGCCCTTCCTGATGGGATCAAGACCATCGATGCGGAAGTGACTGTGCAGAATTGTCTTGAAAACGGAATACCGACGGTCTGAGGGCATGAAGAGATATGTATGAATTCTTCACGACAACGAACTTGGGGCTCGCGCTTCTGATCCTCGGTCAGTGTTTGCTGATCGTGGTCCCACTTCTGGTGGCGCTGGCTTTCCTGCTCTATTTCGACCGCAAGGTCTGGGCCGCTGTGCAGATGCGCAAGGGTCCGAACGTGGTGGGCGCCTTTGGCGTGCTGCAAAGCTTTGCGGACTTTCTGAAATACGTGCTGAAGGAAATCGTCGTGCCTGCGGGTGCGGATCGGTTTGTCTTCTTCCTTGCCCCAATGATGAGCTTTGTGCTTGCCATGGTGGCCTGGGCGGTGATCCCGTTCAATGATGGCTGGGTTCTGGCCGATGTGAACGTGGCGATCCTCTTTGTTTTCGCAGTCTCCTCGCTTGAGGTTTACGGCGTGATCATGGGTGGCTGGGCGTCAAACTCGAAATACCCGTTCCTGGGTTCACTGCGCTCTGCGGCGCAGATGATTTCTTATGAAGTTTCGATTGGTTTGATCATCATTGGTGTGATCATCTCGACCGGGTCGATGAACTTCGGAGATATCGTGAAAGCACAAGACGGCGCAGGCCTTCTGAGCTGGTACTGGTTGCCGCATTTCCCGATGGTCTTCCTGTTCCTGATCTCGGCACTGGCGGAAACCAACCGGCCTCCGTTTGACCTGCCTGAGGCGGAATCGGAACTGGTTGCGGGGTATCAGGTGGAATACTCTTCGACCCCGTTCCTTCTGTTCATGATCGGTGAATATGTGGCCATCGTTCTGATGTGCACGCTGATCTCGATCCTGTTCTTCGGTGGCTGGCTGTCGCCGGTGGAATGGCTGCCCGATGGCATCCTGTGGCTCTTTGCGAAGATCTTCTTCTTCTTCTTCGTGTTCTCGATGGTAAAGGCCATCACGCCGCGTTACCGCTATGACCAGCTGATGCGCATTGGTTGGAAAGTGTTCCTGCCTCTGTCGCTGGGTTGGGTTGTTCTGGTCGCATTCTTCGCCCAATACGGGGCATTCTGGGGCGCTTATGCCCGATGGACTGTAGGGGGCTGATCAATGGCTTTTGATTACGCACGCGCAACGAAATACTTCCTGCTGGCGGACTTTGTGAAAGGGTTTCAGCTTGGGCTGAAATACTTCTTCGCGCCCAAGGCGACGTTGAACTATCCGCATGAAAAAGGCCCGCTGTCGCCGCGTTTCCGTGGGGAACACGCGCTGCGCCGTTATCCGAATGGGGAAGAGCGCTGCATCGCCTGTAAGCTTTGCGAAGCGATCTGCCCCGCACAGGCAATCACCATCGACGCGGAACCCCGCGAAGATGGCTCACGCCGCACCACGCGCTATGACATCGACATGACCAAATGCATCTATTGCGGCTTCTGCCAAGAGGCCTGCCCGGTGGATGCAATTGTCGAAGGGCCGAACTTCGAGTTTGCCACTGAGACCCGTGAAGAGCTGTTCTACGACAAGGAAAAGCTTCTGGAGAACGGGGAACGCTGGGAAGCCGAGATCGCCCGCAACATCGAGCTGGACGCGCCTTACCGCTAAGGCCCGACGAAAGGAAAGAACATGGACGAACTATCCAAGAAATACGCCGAGATGCTGGAGCAGGGCACCCTGATGCTGCGCGCCTTCAATCCTGCGCTCGAGAAGTTCGTCCCCGAAGGTCTCGACAAGCTGATGCCCACCATGCCGAAAGACATGATGGACATGATGTTTGGCAACACCTTCAACAAGGACGGGCTGGATGCCAAGACCCGCATGCTGGTGGGGCTGGCTGGTCTCGTCGCTGCCGGGGCGCAAGCTGGCCCGCAGATAAAAGTGACCGTGCGCCATGCCCTTGAGGCCGGCGCGTCTGAAAAAGAGATCGCGGAAGTGATCTATCAAATGTCCATGTTGGGCGGCCTGCCGGCGATGAACCGGGCGCTGGAAGAAGCGCAAGCCGTCTTTGACGAAAACGAGGAGGGGGACGCATGAGCGTTGCCGACTACGCTTTTTACCTCTTTGCCCTGACCACGGTCATGGGTGGATTTTTCACCGTGATGGCCCGCAACCCGGTCCATTCGGTCCTGTGGCTGATCACGGCTTTTGTCGGGGCAACCGGCCTCTTTGTGCTTCTGGGCGCAGAGTTCGTCGCGATGCTTCTGATGATCGTCTATGTGGGCGCGGTTGCTGTGCTGTTCCTCTTCGTGGTGATGATGCTGGATGTGGATTTTGCCGCATTGAAAGCCGAGATGGCACAATCGCTGCCGCTGGCCCTGCTGATTGGTGTGATCCTTCTGATGGAACTAGGCACGATCTTTGGCACCTGGCATTTCGCCGACGGCGCGGAAGCGGCCCGTCAGTTTGTGACGCCAGCAATCACCGAGGTTCACAACACCGAGGCACTGGGTCTGGTGCTTTACACCGACAATATCCTGCTCTTCCAACTGGCTGGTCTGATCCTGCTGGTCGCCATGATCGGCGCCATCGTCCTGACCCTGCGCCACCGCACCCATGTGAAGCGCCAGAATGTGGTTGCCCAGATGCACCGCGATCCGGCTGAAGCGATGGACCTGATCGACGTGAAACCGGGCCAAGGTCTGTGAATGAGGCTCTGAGATGACGCGCAAACAAGAATTCGAAAAGAATGGGGCGGCAGTTCGCGCCGCTCAAAGAGGGAACGGATAGTATGGTAGGACTTGAGCATTATCTAGGCGTCGCGGCGGCATTGTTCGTCATCGGCATTTTCGGCCTCTTTCTGAACCGCAAGAACGTGATCATCCTGCTTATGAGCATCGAACTGATGCTTCTGGCGGTGAACATCAACCTGGTCGCTTTCTCGTCCTATCTGGGCGATCTGACCGGCCAGGTCTTTACCCTCTTCGTGCTGACGGTTGCCGCGGCTGAGGCCGCAATTGGCCTCGCCATCCTCGTCAGTTTCTTCCGGAACCGCGGCACGATTGCCGTGGAAGACGTCAACGTGATGAAAGGCTGAGGCAATGGCAGCAACGATCGTTCTCTTTGCGCCGCTGATTGGCGCGCTGATCGCGGGCTTTGGCCATCGCGTGATCGGGGATAAGGGCGCGCAGGTGGTGACCACCGCGCTTCTGTTCCTCGCCGCTGCGCTGTCCTGGTCCATTTTCCTCGGGCTTGAGCACCCTGAAACCATCCACATCATGGAGTGGGTGCAATCGGGCAGCCTGTCGGTGGATTGGTCGATCCGCCTGGATCGCCTGACCGCGATCATGCTGATCGTGGTGACCACGGTGTCCTCGCTCGTGCACCTCTACTCAATGGGTTACATGGCGCATGACGATCACTTCGGTGATGCAAGCTATCGTCCGCGTTTCTTCGCTTATCTCTCGTTCTTCACCTTTACCATGCTGATGCTGGTGACCTCGGACAACCTGCTGCAGATGTTCTTTGGCTGGGAAGGCGTGGGTGTGGCCTCGTATCTGCTGATCGGTTTCTACTACAAGAAACCGTCCGCAAACGCCGCTGCCATCAAAGCCTTCGTTGTGAACCGTGTGGGCGACTTTGGCTTTGCCCTCGGTATCTTCGGCCTCTTCTACATGACCGATAGCATTCGTCTGGACGATGTGTTTGCCGCAGCTCCTGCGCTTGCTGAAACCAACATTCACTTCCTGTGGACCGAATGGAATGCCGCAAACCTCTTGGCCTTCCTGCTCTTCGTCGGTGCGATGGGGAAATCGGCACAGCTGATCCTGCACACATGGTTGCCGGATGCGATGGAAGGTCCGACCCCGGTGTCGGCGCTGATCCACGCTGCCACCATGGTGACCGCTGGTGTGTTCCTTGTCTGCCGCATGTCGCCGCTGATGGAATATGCCCCCGAGGCGACCGCCTTCATCACCGTGCTGGGTGCCACCACCGCGTTCTTCGCGGCGACCGTGGGTCTGGTGCAGAACGATATCAAACGCGTGATCGCCTATTCGACCTGTTCGCAGCTTGGCTACATGTTCGTGGCCGCTGGCGTTGGTGTCTATTCGGTTGCCATGTTCCACCTGTTCACTCACGCCTTCTTCAAGGCGATGCTCTTCCTCGGGGCCGGTTCGGTCATCCACGGGATGCATCACGAACAGGACATGCGTAACTACGGCAATCTTCGCAAAAAGATGCCGATTACTTTCTGGGCGATGATGATCGGGACGCTGGCAATCACCGGCGTCGGCATTCCGCTGACCCATTTTGGCTTCTCAGGCTTCCTGTCGAAAGACGCGATCATCGAGAGCGCCTATGCGGGCACCCAAGGCGGTTATGCCTTCTGGCTCTTGGTTATCGCAGCGCTGTTCACCAGCTTTTATTCGTGGCGCCTGATGTTCATGACTTTCTACGGCAAGGCGCGTGGCGACAAGCACACTCATGATCACGCCCATGAAAGCCCACTGACAATGACCATTCCGCTGGGTGCACTGGCCGTTGGTTCAATTGCAGCCGGGATGATCTGGTATGGTTCGTTCTTTGGTGATCACCATCAGGTAAGCCACTTCTTCGGGATCGAAACTCATGAGACCGAAGATGCGGGCCATGGTGAAGCCGCTGCTCCGTTGGTAGTGGATCATGGGGAAGAGGCTGATGACGCTGACCACGATACGGCTATGGCGGATCCCGACCATGCACCGGTTGTAGCTGCGCATCACGGAGAAGCCCCGCAAGGTGCGATCTTCATGGCACCGGACAATCACGTGATGGATGACGCACACCATGCCCCCAAGTGGGTCAAGGTGTCGCCCTTTGTTGCGATGCTCATCGGTTTTGTCACAGCATTCTGGTTCTACATCGTGAACCCGTCGCTGCCCAAACGCCTCGCGGCCACGTTCCCGTTCGTCTACCAGTTCCTGCTGAATAAATGGTATTTCGACGAGATCTACGACGCGATTTTCGTCAAACCTGCTTTTGCCATTGGTCGTTTCTTGTGGAAGCGCGGTGACGGGCAAACCATTGACGGCTTCCTGAACGGTGTGGCCATGGGGATTGTTCCCTGGGTCACCAAACAGGCCGGCCGGGCCCAGTCCGGTTACGTCTTCACCTATGCCTTCGCGATGATCCTCGGCATCGTTGCGCTGGTTTCGCTCATGCTTCTGAACGGTGGGTCGCACTAATGAATAACCTGCTTTCCATCATTACTTTCCTGCCGCTGGTTGCTGCAATCATCCTCGCGCTTTTCCTGCGTGGCGATGATGAGGCTGCGGCACGGAATGCGAAATATCTGGCCCTTGCGGCCACGGTTGCCACTTTCTTCTTCTCGCTTCTGGTTCTTGCTGGGTTTGACCCGAGCAACACCGGTTACCAGTTTGTGGAAGAGGCCGAGTGGATCATGGGCCTCAAATACAAAATGGGTGTAGACGGGATTTCGGTTCTGTTTGTCATGCTGACCACCTTCATGATGCCGCTCACCATCTGGGCGAGCTGGGGCGTGAAAGCCCGCGTGAAGGAGTACATGATTGCCTTCCTGCTGCTTGAAACCCTGATGCTGGGCGTGTTCATGGCGCTGGATCTGGTGCTGTTCTACCTGTTCTTCGAAGCTGGGCTGATCCCGATGTTCCTGATTATCGGGATCTGGGGCGGCAAAGAACGTATCTATGCGGCGTTCAAGTTCTTCCTCTACACTTTCATCGGTTCGGTTCTGATGCTGGTGGCCATGGTCTATATGGCGCTGGAAGTAGGCTCGACGGATTTCGAAGCCCTGGCAGCCCATAACTTTGATAGTGTAAACCTCTCGATCCTCGGCATTCAGATTGTCGGCGGTGTGCAGACGCTCTTGTTCCTGGCCTTCTTTGCATCGTTTGCTGTGAAGATGCCGATGTGGCCAGTACACACCTGGCTGCCAGACGCTCACGTTCAGGCGCCAACTGCGGGTTCGGTTGTTCTGGCGGCGATCTTGTTGAAGATGGGTGGCTATGGCTTCCTGCGCTTCAGCCTGCCGATGTTCCCAGTAGGGGCGGACACGATGGCCTGTTTCATTCTTTGGGTATCGGCAATCGCGATCGTCTACACCTCGCTCGTGGCAATGGTGCAGGACGATATGAAAAAGCTGATTGCTTATTCCTCGGTTGCTCACATGGGCTATGTGACCGCTGGTATCTTTGCAGCCAACCAGCAAGGTGTGGATGGCGCGATCTTCCAGATGATCAGCCACGGCTTCATTTCGGGTGCACTCTTCCTCTGTGTTGGGGTGATCTACGACCGGATGCACACCCGCGAGATTGACGCCTATGGCGGTCTGGTGAATCGGATGCCAGCCTATGCCCTGATCTTCATGTTCTTCACGATGGCCAATGTCGGCCTTCCCGGAACCTCAGGCTTTATCGGTGAATTCCTGACACTCGTGGGCATATTCAAAGCCAATACCTGGGTGGCTCTGGTTGCAACATCTGGTGTGATCTTCTCGGCGGTTTACGCGCTTTACCTCTATCGTCGGGTGGTCTTTGGCGACCTGATCAAGGAAAGCCTGAAAACGATCACCGATATGGACAAGCGCGAGAAGATGATCTTTGCGCCGCTTGTGGCCATGACCCTGATCCTGGGTGTTTACCCGTCGCTGGTGACCGATATCATCGGCCCGTCGGTTGAGGCACTTCTTATCAACTACCACGCTGCGATCCCGGCCGACTTGGCCGACATGCACGCAGCTTCGTCGCACTGAAGGGGGCGGATATGATCTCTGTCGACATTCAAACGGTTCTTCCCGAGATCCTGCTGTCCGTCTACGCTATGGCCGCCCTTTTGGGCGCGGTCTACACGGCGAAAGATGGTCTGGCGAAACTGCTGACCTGGGTCACAGCGGGCGTCATGGTCGTGATTGCGGTCATGGTGGCCGGGGGCGAAGGGGCCACTTCGGCCTTCAGCGGCATGTTCCTTGATGATGCCTATGCGCGCTTTGCCAAGGTCGCGATCTTACTGGCTGCTGCCGCCGTTCTGGTGGTGGGCGAAGCCAGCATGGAGCGTCGTGGCCTCTTGAAATTCGAGTATCCGATCCTTGTGGCGCTGGCCACGGTGGGGATGATGATGATGGTGTCTGCGGGCAACCTGATGTCACTTTACATGGGCCTCGAACTGCAATCGCTTTCGCTCTACGTGGTGGCGTCGCTCAACCGCGACAGCGTGCGCTCGACCGAAGCGGGCATGAAGTATTTTGTGCTGGGCGCCTTGTCGTCTGGTCTGCTGCTTTACGGCTCGTCACTGGTTTACGGCTATGCCGGAACCACCGATTTCGCGGGCATCATCACAGCGGCAACTGATGGTCACGTCGGGCTTGGGATGCTGATCGGTCTGGTCTTTGTCGTGACCGGCATGGCATTCAAAGTATCAGCCGTGCCGTTCCACATGTGGACGCCGGATGTTTACGAAGGCGCTCCGACCCCGGTCACCGCCTTCTTTGCCACCGCACCGAAGTTCGCTGCAATGGGTCTGTTCGCTCGCGTTATGTTTGACGCCTTTGGCAACGCCATTGGTGACTGGCAGCAAGTGATTGCCCTGATCGCCTTCCTGTCGATGTTCTGGGGTGCTTTTGCGGCTATTGGTCAACGCAACATCAAACGTCTGATGGCCTATTCGTCCATCGCGCATATGGGCTTTGCTCTGCTGGGGCTGGCTGCTGGCACCGAACAAGGTGTGCAGATGATGCTGCAATACATGGCTGTTTATGTGGCCATGAACATCGGCACCTTCGCCTTCATCATGTCGATGGAACGCGATGGCCAGCCGATTGCTGATATCTCGGCTCTGCATCAGTATTCGACCGTCAACAAGACCAACGCGCTGGCCATGCTGATCCTTATGTTCAGCCTTGCGGGCGTACCACCGATGCTTGGCTTTTTCGCCAAATACGGTGTGCTGGTCGCTGCTGTGAATGCAGGTTTGACCTGGCTGGCTGTCGGCGCAGTGATCGCCTCGGTTATCGGCGCCTTCTATTACCTTCGCATCGTCTACTTCATGTATTTCGGTGAGGAAAACGAAGGTGTGGAAGTGAACATGTCGCCTGCTGCTTGGACTGCGCTCATGGCCTCGGCTGTGATCGTTCTGGTCGGCTTTGTAAACTTCTTCGGTATCGAAGGGGCGGCTCAGGCTGCGGCTGCGGCTCTTGTCAAGTAATTGGCCAGAAGGCGTTGGTCGGCATGTGCTGACCTCGGTCGACAGTACAAATGAAGAGGCCCGGCGCATCGCGCCGGGTCTTCTTGGTCCGACTTGGATCCTGGCGCATGAACAGACCAAGGGGCGCGGGCGCCGGGGCCGTGCATGGGTCGCGCCAAAAGGGCATTTTTCCGCGACATTGGTGATGCATCCGAAAGAGCCACCGCAAGTGGTGGCCCTGCGCAGCTTTGTGGCATCACTTGCACTGTATGACGCCTTTGCCGCTGCCACCGGACGGGCAACGGGCCTTTCGCTGAAGTGGCCCAATGACGTGCTCTTGAATGGCGGCAAAATCGCCGGGATCCTGCTGGAAAGCGCAGGTGTCGGCACGCAGATGGGACATCTTGCTATCGGCATCGGCGTGAACCTGATTGATGCACCCATGATCGAACAGGTGGAACAGGGCGCAGTGGCCCCGGTTAGCCTGGCGGGTGAAACCGGCATTACGGTAACGCCTGAAGAATTTCTTGATTTGCTGGCCCCGGCTTATGCCCATTACGAGGCACAATTCACCACCTACGGGTTCGATCCAATTCGCGAGGCGTGGCTTGACCGCGCCGCCAAATTGGGTGAGGTGATCACCGCACGCACCATGCAGTCCGAGTATCAAGGGCGATTTGACACGGTGGACGCCGAGGGCAACCTTGTTCTATCAACTGCGAAAGGGCGTGAGGTGATCCCCGCGGCCGAGATTTTCTTTTGAGGGAGGCAGATCATGCTTCTGGCCATTGATACCGGCAATACCAACACGGTGTTCTCGATTTGGGACGGCGAAAAATTCCTGTGTACCCTGCGTACCTCGACCCACCATTCGCGTACCGCTGATGCCTATTTTACCTGGTTCTCTACTTTGATGAGCCACTATGGGATCAAGCCGGATATCACCGGGGTTGTGATCAGCTCCACTGTGCCGCGCGTGGTCTGGAACCTGCGCGTCTTTGCTGACCGTTTCTTCGGTTGCCGTCCACTGGTGGTCGGAAAGCCCGATTGCCTGTTGCCGATTGCGCCGCGTGTTGATGAAGGTGCGGTACCCGGTCCGGACCGGTTGGCCAATGCGGTTGCGGCCTTTGACCGGCATGGCGGTGATTGCATGGTGGTCGATTTCGGCACCGCAACCAATATCGACGTGGTGGCCGAGGATGGTGCCTATATCGGTGGGGTGATCGCACCGGGTGTAAACCTCTCTCTGGAAGCATTGCATCAGGGCGCAGCCGCGCTTCCTCATGTGGATGTGACCCAACCCGACAAGGTGATCGGCACCAATACCGTAGAATGTATCCAATCTGGTATCTTCTGGGGTTATGTCGGGCTTGTGCAGGGATTGATCGACCGTGTGAAAGTTGAATATGGCAAACCAATGAAGGTGATCGGCACCGGCGGCCTGTCCTCGCTTTTTGCACAGGGCGCGGAACTTTACGACTTCATCGAGCATGACCTGACCCTGCATGGGCTGGTCAAAATTTACGACTACAATAAGGAACAGGGCAATATATGAGCAGTGATCGCCTGATTTACCTCCCCCTTGGGGGCGCCGGCGAGATCGGCATGAACGCCTATGTCTATGGCTATGGCCAGCCGGGCAAGGAACGTCTGATCCTTGTCGATCTTGGCGTAACTTTCCCGGATATGGACACAACACCGGGCGTGAACCTGATCATGCCAGATATCAGCTGGCTTGAAGAAAACGCTGACCGGCTTGAGGCGATTTTTATCACCCATGCCCACGAAGATCATGTTGGCGCAGTCGGTCGGCTCTATTCGAAACTGAAGGCGCCTATTCATGCGCGCCCCTTCACCCGCCATCACGCACAGCGCAAGCTGGAAGAGGCGGGGCAGGTGCCCGAGGCCGTGATTGCCGCAGGTGTTTATCCCCAGGTGATTGATGCAGGGCCATTCAAGATCTCGTTCCTGCCTCTCAGCCATTCGATTCCGGAAAGCTCTGGCCTGATCATCGATACGCCTGCAGGACGCATTGTGCACACGGGCGATTTTAAACTCGACACCACCCCTGTGCTGGGTGATCCGTTTGATGAAGATCTGTGGCGCGAGATCGCAAAACCGGGCGTCAAGGCGTTGGTTTGTGATTCCACCAATGTATTCTCACCCTATGATGGTCGATCTGAGGCCTCGGTCGGTGCCCCTCTTCGTGATCTCGTGAAATCCGCGCCGAACATGTTTGTGGCGACGACATTTGCATCGAATGTGGCTCGAGTGAAACAACTGGCTGAAGCGGGCGAGGCCGCTGGCCGGTCTGTCTGTCTGCTAGGCCGCGCCATGCGCCGGATGATCCAGGCGGGTGTTGAAACCGGTGTGCTGGGCGATTTTCCAAAAACCGTAACCGTCGAAGACGCACGTGACATTCCACGTGGAAACCTGATGCTGATTGTGACCGGAAGCCAAGGGGAGCGGCGGGCCGCTTCAGCACAGCTGTCACGTGGAAAATACCTTGGGATGACGTTGAAAGAGGGCGACATGTTCCTCTTTTCCTCGAAAACCATTCCAGGCAATGAACGCGGTGTGGGCCGGATCATGAACGCCTATTCGGAAATGGGTGTGGATGTGGTGGCGGAAAGCGATCAATACCATGTGTCGGGCCACGCCAATCGGCCTGACCTGCAGCGTGTACATGAGATCATCAACCCGCAAATGGTTATCCCGATGCATGGCGAGCACCGCCATCTGCGTGAGCACGCCAAACTGGCCGAGCAAGCCGGTCGCAAATCCTTGGTGGTCGTCAACGGTGCAGTCTGTGACCTGACCGGTGATGCCCCCCATGTGGTAGAGCATGTGGAAGCGGATCGTATCTATCTGGATGGGGATATCCTGATTGGTGCCATGGATGGCATCGTGCGTGATCGGATCCGTCTGGCGTTGAATGGCCATGTGATCGTGAACGTGATCGTGGAAAACGACGAACCTCTTGGAGAGCCTTGGGTCGAGCTGATGGGATTGCCCGAAATCGGCCTGTCCCGTGCGCCACTTGTCGATGTGCTCGAGGAAGATCTGGGCCAGTTTCTGATGCGGGCAGGGGACAAAACCCTGCGTGACGACGATAAACTTGGGGAAGAGCTGAAGCGTATTGCCCGTAAGACTGCCAATGAAGAGATTGGCCGCAAGCCTGAAGTTACAGTTGTGGTCAGCCGTCTGGAAGGCTAACCCCATTAGTATAAAGAAAAAAAGGCGCCTCATTGAGGCGCCTTTGTCATTTAGATGTCAAGGTTATCCCTGACGGCGTTCATCAAAGCTCTTGGCGATGAAGTCCGGCAAATGATCCCCCATTCCAACTGTGCGGTTGTTGTCACGACGGTTCGATCCACCTCGTGAGCGACCTCCACTGCTGCGCTCATTGCGACGCTCGTCACGTTGATCATCCCGGCGATTGGTTGATTTGGGAGCTGCTTCCGGCTTTTTGGAACCATCGCTGCGCTTGGTTTCTTGTTTCGGCGTATCGGCCTTAACATCTTCGGTGTTCTTGCGTGACCGCGATTTGCGCTCTTCCTTTTGAATCGGATTGTCGACTCGCGGGATTTCTTTCTCGATCAACCGTTCCACAGCATCGAGGTTCTTTTCGTCGCGTGGTTCACAGATCATGATCGCCTTGCCATCACGGCCAGCACGACCAGTCCGACCGATCCGATGCACATAGTCTTCGGCGTGGCCGGGCACATCGTAATTGAACACATGGCTTACATTTGGAATATCCAAACCACGGGCGGCCACGTCGGAGGCGCAGAGGAAACGAATGGTGCCGTCGCGGAACCCCTGCAGTACTTGCATCCGTTTGGATTGCTCTAGATCGCCATGAATCGGTTCGGCATTATAGCCGTATTTCTTCAATGATTTTGCGGCGATATCCACATCCGTCTTACGGTTGCAGAAGATGATTGCATTGCTGCATGCTTCCCCTTCACGTTCAATAAGCGCGCGCAGCAGTTTGCGTTTCTCCGAGGAGGCGCGGTCGCGGCGCGAAGCCTTGAACATACAGAGTTCCTGAGTGATCGTTTCCGAGGTGGTCGCTTGGCGGGCCACTTCAATCCGCTCTGGATTGGACAGGAATGTATTGGTGATCCGCTCGATTTCCGGCGCCATAGTTGCCGAGAAGAACAGGGTTTGGCGGGTGAACGGTGTCAAACCGAAGATGCGCTCGATGTCGGGGATGAACCCCATGTCGAGCATCCTGTCGGCCTCATCCACCACCATGATCTGAACGCCAGTCAGCAAGAGCTTGCCGCGTTCGAAATGGTCGAGCAGGCGACCCGGTGTGGCGATCAGCACGTCCACGCCACGATCGATCAACGCGTCTTGCTCTTTGAAGCTGACCCCGCCGATCAAGAGCGCCTTGGTCAGTTTAACATTCTTGGCGTAGGCGTCGAAGTTTTCCGCCACCTGCGCGGCAAGCTCGCGCGTCGGGCAGAGAACCAGCGAGCGCGGCATCCGCGCGCGGGCACGGCCACGCGCCAGTGCCGTGATCATTGGCAGGGTAAAGGATGCAGTTTTCCCGGTGCCGGTCTGGGCAATTCCCAAGACGTCACGTCCCTCCAAAGCAGGGGGAATGGCACCAGCCTGGATTGGGGTCGGGGTTTCGTAACCAGCCTCATCAATGGCCTTGAGGACCTTGGGGCTGAGTTTCAGGTCAGAAAATTTGGTCATATGTGTCCATGTTTCACGGACACTTCTGGCCCGCGCATCTGTGAAAGAAAGCCCGTATGGCCGTAACGCCCTTGGGTTCTTCGAGGGGCGCTCTTTCGGATGAGGAAGGGGTAAAGAAAAAACGGCGTGTGGTCAACGCGTTCACCCGATTTAAGCGCAATTGAAGCAATAAGTTGCGTTTGTTTCTTGAATTACCCGCATGTGTGGGCGCTAGGGTGCAGTTTTGGCCGATATCCTGCTTCCAGAATGGCAAGGCTCGGCTTGGGTGTCAGAACTTCGACCACCCCGGTTCCTCTCGGAACTTCAGTGCCATAACCGTTTGGCGAGTAAGGTAACAGGCAGCCTTCACGCACAAGAAAGGTCTGATCTTGCCAACGGATAATCGCCCCAACTGGCAGCGAGGCAAGGTCAGCCTGATGGCGGATTTGCGACCTACCTCGCCCAACCCGATTTTTATGCAGAGACTTGTCGATTTCACTGTGCCCTGCAGTGCCAAATCGCTCGATCCAGAGTGATTTGTACTGAGCATAGGCCTTTGGTCTGCAATAGGCACAGGGGCGGTGCCCTGCAGCCAGTGCAACCGCTTCATCGAGGAAAAACAAGGGGGTCCACGCGTGTTTCGGCATAGGGCCGTGATAGCGCCCTTTGGGGTGGGTGAGGGTGCAGATGATCCAGTGCTGATGTTTCCACCGCGATGTGCCCAGCTGCCCGTTTTCAAACTGCAATATGCCGCGATTTCCGGTGAAGATACCGCGAGCCGGGTCAGCAATGATCTCGCCTGTTGGGAGCACACGATTTTGCAGCGGCGAAGGGCGGGACAAGTCGCGCCCTTCGCACATAATCACACCATCATTTCTTTGGTGGCAGTCAGATTCACACCTTCAAAATCACGTTCAATTCGGTCGATATCCCATTGAAGCCGCGTAAGAAAAACAGGATCGCCATCATGGTCATGTGCGATGTGCTGCTTGTTGGTATTGATCAGCTTCTCGACCGTTGCCTTGTCTCCAGACACCCAGCGAGCTGAGGTGAATTGCGACGGTTCAAATCGCACTGGCAGACCGTATTCCATCTCGATCCGACTGGCGAGCACTTCAAATTGCAGCGCTCCCACGACGCCGACAATGAAGCCCGAGCCAATATGGGGTTTGAACACCTTGGCCGCGCCTTCTTCGGCAAACTGCATCAACGCTTTTTCCAGGTGCTTGGCTTTCATCGGGTCGCCGGCACGCACGACTTGCAAGAGTTCCGGGGCAAAGCTTGGAATGCCCGTCGCACGCAACACTTCACCTTCGGTCAGGGTGTCTCCGATACGAAGCTGACCGTGGTTCGGGATGCCGATAATGTCACCTGCCCAGGCCTCTTCCGCCAACTCTCGGTCAGACGCCAGGAACAGCACCGGGCTTGAGATTGCCATTGGCTTTTTTGACCGCACATGTGTGAGTTTCATGCCCCGTTTGAAATGCCCCGAGGCAAGGCGCACAAAGGCCACGCGGTCGCGGTGTTTCGGATCCATGTTGGCCTGAACTTTGAAGACAAATCCGGCGACTTTCTTCTCATCCGGCGAAATCTGACGCGGATCGGCCTGTTGGGGCTGCGGTTCGGGGCCGAAATCGGCAATCCCGTTCATCAGCTCTTGAACACCGAATGAGTTGATCGCGGAGCCGAACCAGATAGGAGTCATGTGCCCCTCAAGCACGGATTGCGGATCAAGAGCGGGCAGAAGTTCCTTGGCCATTTCCACTTCTTCGAGGAATTGTTCCAGAAGATGCTCAGGCACATGTTCAGCCAGTTTCGGGTCGTCCAATCCCGAGATTTCCACCGTCTCGCCAACCACATTGCGATCCGCGCGGTCCATCAGTTCCAGCCGATCATTCAGCAGGTCATAACAGCCCATGAAATCGCGCCCGACGCCAATCGGCCAAGACGCGGGGGTGACGTCAATCGCGAGCATTTCCTGAATTTCGTCAATGATCTCAAACGTATCGCGGCTTTCCCGGTCCATCTTGTTACAGAAGGTCAGGATCGGCAGGTCACGCAGACGGCAGACTTCGAAAAGCTTCTGCGTCTGGCTTTCCACACCTTTTGCCCCGTCAATCACCATCACAGCGGCGTCCACGGCGGTGAGCGTGCGATAGGTGTCTTCCGAAAAATCCGAGTGACCGGGCGTGTCCACAAGATTGAAGCGGAAGTTCTTGAAATCAAAAGACATCGCCGAGGCGGAAACCGAAATGCCGCGATCCTTCTCCATCTGCATGAAGTCCGAGCGCGTGCGCCGTGCTTCCCCCTTGGCGCGCACCTGACCCGCCATCTGAATGGCACCACCATACAGAAGGAACTTTTCCGTCAACGTGGTCTTACCCGCATCCGGGTGCGAAATGATCGCAAAGGTCCGGCGGCGCGCAATTTCGGGCGGCAATTCGGGGCGGTTTGTCTGCGTGTCCAACATGGTGTCGCTATAGCTGGGGTGGGGGGCTTTCGCAATGGGCTGCGTGCGGGGCCATCAGCGAGAACTGCCCCCTTTCAAGGCGCGCAGAGTGCGGGTAGACGAAGAGCGCCCAAGACGGTCTTTACCAACTTCACGAGCATAGGTGCCCTTGTCATGACTTGGGGTGCTGTCAGGCAAGGCCGGGCGGTTGATTTGATCGACAAACTGGCTTTCTGCGGGAATGCCCTCGGCATAGATGATTTCATGCTTGTCAAAAAGCAGCTGGAAATAGTCGACAAACCCGCCTTCGCTTTGGGTCACATCTTCACCATTCACAAGGTCGCCTGCACGCAGCAGAACTTCTTTCTGGCCGACATTCAATGCATCCACTCGCTGGTAAATGAACAGGCGGTGGCTCGGGCTAAGTGTCAGCTCGGCCTCGTTGTTCAGGGCCCCTGCGGCGATGGTGATCGGAGCAAATGCTCCGTTTGCACGCACTGTTTGCTGACCGATCCAGCGCAGGGGTTGCGGGCCGCTGTCGCGGGTCAGGATACGGTCCCCAGTAGTAAGCTCTTCAATCGGCACCTGCCGCCCGTCTGCCATTGTGATCCGCGTGCCGCGTGTAAAGGATACCGATGCGGATTCAGCCAGCCGTGCGCGCGCATTATCAGTGTCGATGGTGACAAGTGTGTAGGGTATGCCCTCGGTCAACGGAGCCAGCGGATAGAAATGAATATCCACAATGCGAGTGTGATCCGGGGTCGTCTCCACAAGGACAATTGCTTCAAATGTATCGCCATGTGGGGGCATCAGGGTCAACACGCAATCCAGAAAGACGGGGGCTCCGACTGTGCCAACCCGCGTTCCGTTTGCAATTTCCAGTGGGCCGGTTGCCTCGGAAATGCGCAGGCTGAGGGGGTGGGCCTCTGATCGGGTCAAGGCATAGGCGTCTTCTAGAACCAGTTCAGACGCATCAGTAAGAGGATCACCCTCGTTCACGCCCTGCACCACGCTGAAAGTTTCAGCCGGATGGACCGGCAAAGTCAGAATGGCGTCGGGATTGTTTTTGCTGTTTTGAGGGTTTGACATAAAGACGACTGCTGGTGAACGAAACACGAGATGATGGGGTGAGGCCAAGTGGTAAGACCGAAATGTAAGTTAGTTTCTGGCGGGCTGCAGGTCAATCTTGCCATTTCATCAATTGCTCCCTTGCCAAGCGGTGCTTCCGCATCTTCTCCAGCCGGGTTTCAGGTGCTAAGACCGGATTAGCAAAATGGAGAAGCGTGATGGAACTGGGTATTGCCCGCAAGAAGGCGCTTGTATGCGCATCGTCAAAAGGACTTGGATTCGGATGCGCACAAGCCCTGGCGCGCGAAGGGGTGGATCTGATCATGAACGCCCGTACCGAGGAGACACTTGAACGCTCCGCAGAGGCATTGCGCGCTGAAACCGGTGTCAATATCACGACTGTTGCCGCGGATGTGACAAGCGAAAAGGGACGCGCGGCCGTTCTGGATGCTGCTGGAGCGGTTGACATTCTTGTCACCAATGCAGGAGGTCCGCCGCCGGGTCTGTGGAAGGACTGGTCGCGTGACGATTTCATTGCAGCCTTTGACGCGAACATGCTGACCCCAATCGCCCTGATGCAGGCATTGATGCCGGGTATGATGGAACGGGGCTGGGGCAGAGTGGTCAATATCACGTCGCAATCGGTCAAGGGGCCGATCCCGGTTCTGGGTCTGTCCAATACCGCACGGGCGGGGCTTACAGGTTTTGTGGCCGGAACAGCCCGGCAGGTGGCTTCTCATGGGGTGATCATCAACAACCTGTTGCCAGGTATCCATGATACGGACAGGGCGCTTTCACTTGATCAGGGGGTGATGGATGCCCAGGGGATCACAATGGATGAAGCGCGTGCGGTCCGAATGGCGGGCATCCCGGCGGGTCGCTATGGTACAGCGCAGGAGTTTGGCGCCACCTGTGCGTTCCTTTGCTCGCAATTCGCGGGCTTTATGGTGGGCCAGAATATCGTTCTGGATGGTGGCGCACTGAACGCCACCATCTGATCGCGCAATCCTCAGCAGCGGTGGAAATGCGGCAACCCATTCGTTTGGTGGGTTGCGAAACGCAATTTCGCAATTAGGTTCAGAGCAGCGAGGACAGGAGAGCAATTCATGAAAATGAACAAACTTGCCGGGGGCGCCCTTGAGGTCAGCACCCTGTGTCTCGGGTCCATGACCTGGGGGTCGACAAATTCAGAGACGGAGGGGCATGAGCAAATCGACATGTTCGTCGATCACGGCGGCAATTTCATCGATACGGCTGAGATGTATCCGGTGAACCCAATCATCGCAGAGAATTGCGGCAGGTCCGAAATGGTAATCGGCTCGTGGCTGGCAAAATCCAGACGGCGGGATGATGTAATCGTTGCCACCAAGGTGACCGGACCAAATGGCGGGTTTGTTCGCGACGGATATGGATATGACGGGCAAGTGATTCCGAATGCCATCGATAACAGCCTGCGCAATTTGCAGACCGACTATATCGATATCTACCAACTGCACTGGCCCAAACGTGGCAGTTATGCGTTTCGCCAGAACTGGACCTACGACCCGAGCAAGCAGGATCGCGCCGCGACCGAAGCTCATATGCGCGAGGTTCTGGCTGCAATGAAAACAGCCGTGGATGCGGGCAAGGTGCGCCATTTTGCTTTGTCCAACGAAAGTGCGTGGGGTACGCTGGAGTGGCTGCGCCTGGCGCGCGAAATGGGCGCGCCTGAAGTGATCTCGGTTCAGAATGAATACAGCTTGATGTATCGTCAGGCCGATACAGATCTCGCCGAGCTATGTCACAATGAAGGCGTGCGTGTCCTGTCCTATTCTCCGCTTGCGACCGGGCTTTTGACCGGAAAATACCAGCACGGCGCAATCCCGGAAGGTTCCCGGATGTCGCTGCACCCGGGATTGGGCGGGCGCAAAACCGAACGCGCTTTTGAAGCTGTGGATGCCTATTTGGAGCTCGCCCAGAAGCACGGAATCGATGTGGTCCATATGGCGCTTGCTTTTGTCATGTCGCGCCCCTTTATGGGCTCGACAATCTTCGGGGCTTCAAGTGCCGAGCAACTTGCGCGCATTCTTGAAGGCAAAGATCTGACACTGTCCAACGAGGTCATGGCGGATATCGATGTGACTCATCGGGCGCACGCTTACCCGTATTAACCGCCAACCAGCAGAACTGGTAGGTGACAGGTCAGATGTCTCTGGCGAGAGCATTTACAGAAAGAAAAAAGGGGCCTGATTGATCAGGCCTTTTGTCTCATGTCCGTCACGCTTTGTCCGTGGGCAAGTTTGAAAGCACGGGCAAAGCTCGCCGCGGACCCAAACCCGGTTGCCAGAGCGATTTCTCCGACAGGACGTGTCGTGTCGCTGGCCAGACGGCGGGCTTCGTCCAGCCTGAGGTTCAGGAAATAAGCGCCGGGTGAAGTGTTAAGGGCCTGCTGAAAGCGCGTTTCCAGACTGCGTTGGCTCATTCCCAACTGCCGCGCAATCTGTGCAATGCTGGGCGGTTCTTCCAGATTTTCCTCCATGATCCGAATGGCGTGGGCGACTTTTGGCGCGCGGGCCATAAGACGGGCGGGCGAGGTCACGGTCTGTGGGCGATGCCCGGTGGGATCGGGTTCGTAGATCAATGCGCCAGCCGTGCGCATGGCCAAAGCTTCACCGTGTCGGGAGCGGATCAGATGGAGCATCAGATCCAAAGTGGATCCGGCCCCTCCTGTTGTGATCATGCGCCCATCCACCACAAACCGATCGCGCGAAACATTGATTTCTGGAAAGCGAATTTCAAATGTCTCCAGATCCTCCCAATGGGTTGTGGCGCGATGCTGGTTAAGAAGCCCAGCTCTGGCCATGATCCAGGGGCCGCCATCGACCCCTCCGATGGTCTTTCCGCTTTGCGACAATTGGCGCAACAGCCGCAGGAGATCGGGGCTGCTTTGAGCTTCAAGGTCAAACCCGGCAATCACAAAGATCACATCCAGATCTGATCGCATATCCAATGCTTGACCCGGCACCTGCAATCCCGAAGTAAGCGTCGCTGGGGTGCCATCTGCGGTGAACCAGAGCCAGTGAAAAAGGTCGCGCCCCGCGCGCCGGTTGGCGGCCCGCAACGGGTCGACCACTGCAGCCAGCGACAGGGTGTTGGCGGCATCCAGTACCAAAAGCCCAATGGTAAGCGGTTTGCCCGGTTCGAAGATATTTACGTGATTCATCAAATATACTTCGTAATAGGCAAAGTCTTTCACGTCCAGCGCCGCATTATATCGAAAATATCAGGGAGGATGCCATGCCGCTTCAAATGAACCGAGAGGTTTTCATCACCGCTGCCGTGACCGGATCAGGCAGCACCCAAGATCGCAGCCCACATGTGCCGCGCAGCCCGGAAGAGATCGCGAACTCTGCAATTGATGCCGCCAAAGCTGGTGCAGCCATTGTGCATTGCCATGTACGCGAGCCCGATTCCGGCAAACCCTCACGCCGGCTGGAGCTTTATCGTGAAGTCACGGACCGCATTCGCGATGCAGAGGTTGATGTTGTTTTGAACCTCACTGCGGGTATGGGGGGCGACATGGTGTTTGGACCGCCGGACAGCCCGTTTCCGGTCAATCCAGATGCCACCGATATGGTGGGCGCCGCTGAACGGGTAGAGCATGTACGCCAATGCCTGCCAGAGATCTGCACACTCGATTGTGGCACCATGAACTTTGCCGAAGCAGATTATGTGATGACCAACACGCCTGGGATGCTCGAGGCGATGGGCCGGATGATGACGGATATGGGGGTCAAACCGGAAATTGAGGCCTTCGATACGGGTCATCTCTGGCATGCCAAGACGCTGGTCGAACAGGGTGTGCTGGACAGTCCAGCACTGGTTCAACTGTGCATGGGTGTGCCGTGGGGCGCGCCAGATGACCTCAATACGTTCATGGCGATGGTGAATAATGTGCCATCCGACTGGACCTTCTCGGCATTCGCATTGGGGCGCAACCAGATGGCCTATGCGGCTGCGGCCGTGTTGGCAGGGGGCAATGTACGGGTGGGGCTCGAGGATAACCTCTGGCTGGAAAAAGGTGTGCTGGCCACCAATGCCCAACTGGTCGAACGCGCGGCAACTGTGGTCGAAAACATGGGCGCCAGGGTGATTGGACCCGAGGAGGTGCGTCAGAAGCTTGGCCTGGTGAAACAGGCTCCGATCAGCGCATGACGCGTCGTGTGGTGATTTCGGCAGGGGCGGCCGGTATTGGTCGCGCTCTGGCCGACCGGCTGGCCGCGGCTGGGGCGCGTCTGGCGGTTTGCGATATTGATGAAACGGCCATTGCCCGATTTCGCGAGGATTATCCCGACGCGATTGCCCATGTTGCGGATGTGACGGATGAGGCGCAAATGGCGGCGTTCCTCGGGGAAGTGGAAAGCCGTTGGGGAGGAGCCGATCTGGTTTGCGCCAATGCTGGCACCGGCGGACCAGCGGGGCCGATTGACGAGCTGGATTATCAAGCGTGGCAGGACTGCGTTGCGGCGAACCTACACGGTTCATTCTTGGTTTGTCGCTGGGCGTCGCGGGTAATGAAAGAGCAAAAGCAAGGGGTTATTTTGATAACTTCATCTACTGCAGGGCTGTTCGGCTATCCGATGCGCTCGCCCTATGCTTCGGCCAAATGGGCGTTGATCGGTTTGACGAAAACCCTTGCAATGGAGCTTGGTCCTTATGGCGTGAGAGTGAATGCAATTTGTCCGGGTGCTGTGGAAGGGCCGCGGATGGAGCGGGTGCTCGAGCGTGAGAGCGCTGCCACAGGTCGCAGTATCGAGGAAACGCGGCGCATGTATGTCAATGGGGTCAGTTTGCGCAGTTGGGTAACAACAGACGACATAGCCGATATGGTTGAATATCTGGCTTCGCCCACTGCAAAGAAAATCTCGGGTCAGGTTGTTGCGATTGATGGGCACACGGAAACGCTGGTGCCGTGATCGGGTAACCGCAGCTTCTGTGGGTGCGCCTCATGTCTTTGAGTCTGTTGACCGCGAGAACGATTCCGAGGCAAGAGCGATGAAAGTACAAGGGAGGATTGGCATGAACAGACGGATGATCCTGTCGGGTATGGCCGGGCTTGCAACCACGGGCTTGACCGCCTGTGTAGGCGGATCAGCTGGGGTCGAATTCCATCGCAATCTGAATGTGCGGATCAGTTCGACCACCCGATATGAGGCCGCTCGATTTGCGGGGCAGTGGTTTTTCCGGGGCGAATTTGTCCACCCCGGTGAAGCTCCGCAACGTGGCAGCCTCGACTTCCGCCCGAATGCCGGAAAGATCGCGCAAATCGCACTCTATGCCGCCAATGGGCGTGTGACGGATATTTACGATGTGGATCAGCCCCAACCGGGGCGGTTCACGCTGGGGAAAAAACCCTATCAGACGGAGTATTGGGTGCTGTGGGTGGATGAGGGTTATCGCACCGCCGCCATCGGCACCCCATCCGGAAGCTTTGGCTGGATCATTGATCGCGCCCGCAAAGGGGGCGAAGACAGGATCCAAGCAGCCAAGGATGTATTTGAATTCAATGGCTACAATCTGGCGCGGCTCATGATGACCTGATGCGCCATCTGGGAGATGACATGACCAAAACAGCAGCGATTATTGGCGGGGGTGTAATTGGCGGAGGCTGGGCCGCGCGGTTCCTTCTGATGGGGTGGAATGTACGGGTGTTTGACCCGGACCCGGAGGCCGAGCGCAAGATCGGTGAAGTGCTTGCCAATGCGCGCCGCTCATTGCCGGGGCTTTCGGATGTGTCGATGCCCGAAGAGGGCGCGCTGTCGTTTCATGATGATTTGGCGGATACGGTTCAGGGTGCGATTTGGGTTCAGGAAAGTGTTCCCGAACGCCTTGAATTGAAGCAGAAAGTCTATGGTGCACTGATGCAGGCGGTGGGTGAAGACACCATCGTTGGGTCATCCACCTCGGGTTTTAAACCGTCTGAACTGCAAGAGGGGCTCACGCGCCCGGGACAAGTGCTGGTGACCCACCCGTTCAACCCGGTTTACCTTCTGCCCGTGGTCGAGGTCGTGCCAACGGCTGCCAACTCTGCCGAGATCCGCTCTCGCGCCTCAGAGATTTTGACAGAAATCGGTATGAAGCCTGTTGAGATCAAGAAGGAAATTGACGCACACGTCGCGGATCGCCTGCTTGAAGCGGTGTGGCGTGAAGCCCTGTGGCTGGTCTCGGACGGGATCGCCACCACCGAAGAGATTGACGACATCATGCGGTTCGGCTTTGGCCTTCGCTGGGCGCAGATGGGGCTGTTTGAAACCTATCGCGTGGCAGGTGGTGAGGCTGGGATGAAACACTTCATGGCCCAGTTTGGGCCCTGTCTGAAATGGCCATGGACCAAGCTGATGGATGTTCCGGAATTCACCGACGAGTTGGTGGATCTGATCGCAGGGCAATCCGACGCGCAATCCGGGCATATGACAATCCGTGAACTTGAGCGCGCCCGTGATGACAACCTTGTTGCCATGATGCGTGGCCTGAAAGCACGTGATTGGGGGGCAGGGGCGCTGCTCAACGAACAGGACAAGCGGTTGGGTCAGCCGGAGGTCGACATCGCCGGGCCGATCACCACGCTGGCCACGGCAATCCCGGTGGATTGGCTCGATTATAACGGCCATATGACCGAAAGCCGCTATCTGGATGCGTTCGCTCGTTCCACGGATCGTTTCATGGAAATCATTGGATGTGACGCGGATTATATCGCCACCGGAGGCAGTTACTTTACGGCGGAAACCCATATCCGCCACATCGATGAGGCACATTTGGGCCAACGCATCCGCGTGGAAACCCAATGCCTGCTGGGCAAGGGTAAGAAAATGCACCTGTTCCATTCGATGTATGAAGGCGAGCGTCTTTTGGCGACCGGGGAACATATCCTTTTGCATGTGAGCCTTGAGACCCGTCGCCCATCCCCTCCGGCCGAGAAAATCGAACTTCGGTTGGTTGAGATTGCCGAGGCGCACGCCAAGCAGCCCCAGCCCGAAGGTGTCGGGCGAGCGATCAAGGTCAGCTAGCTTTTTAAACGCAATCGTGGCACAGGATGGGGATGCAAGCCTGGATCCCCATCACTATCGCCGCTGCGTTTAGTCAGAACCTACGCTTCATGCTGCAAAAGCGGCTGAAGGACACAAGGCTGTCGACCAGCGGGGCGACTTTTGCGCGGTTTGTTTATTCGGCACCTTTGGTCGCGTTGATCCTCTGGGGGTACTTCGAGATCACAGGCCAGCAGGTGCCACAGACCAACCCACGGTTCTTCCTGTTTGCCTTTACCGGTGGGCTTGCCCAAATCCTTGCCACGATGTGTGTGGTCGCACTTTTTGCGGAACGGAATTTCGCGGTTGGCATCACGTTCAAGAAAACGGAAGTGGTGCTGACGGCATTGGTTGGGCTAGCCGTTTTGGGGGAAGGAATAGGGGTCTGGGGAACGCTTGCGATTGCCATTGGCTTTGCCGGTTTGATCCTTCTCTCGGATCCGCCCGAAGGCGGCACCAGTTGGCGGCGATTTTTCAACAAAGCAGCTGGGCTCGGGTTGCTCTCAGGCATGCTATTCGCAGTTTCAGCAACCGGGTATCGAGGAGCCTCGCTGTCACTCGGTCTGGATGATGTAGTAGCGCGCGCGGGATTTACATTGGCCTGCGTGACAGCATTTCAATCCACGATCATGGCGCTGTGGATGCGCCTTCGCGAACCCGGCGAAATTACCCGCGTCCTTGGGGCTTGGCGCGTTGGGGTTTTGGTCGGGCTGACCTCGATGATCGGAAGTTTCTGCTGGTTTACAGCCTTCACACTGCAGAACGCGGCTCTGGTCAAAGCGCTTGGTCAGATCGAGCTTTTGTTCAGCTATGGCGCAACATTGTTTGTTTTCCGGGAAGCAATCACCAAACGTGAACTCACCGGAACAGCCCTGATCCTTGGGTCTGTTCTGGTACTTGTGCTCTTCCTGTAAAGCGGGTCATCCAGCCGACGTCAACGGCCCCACTCCGCCAAGCCGTTCAAACAGGCTATCCTCATCCGTGTTGTTGAAAAAGGGAACCTGCGCTGGCGCCCCAAGATTGGGCAGGTTGCCAATGATTTCCGCCAAAACCACCTCGGTGATGAACGGAAGGTCAAACCGGCGCACGTCTTTGATTGGGATCCATTGCAAGTGGCTGAGTTCATCTGAGGCGCGGGAAAAATCATCGGGATCGGTTTTCAGCTTGGCAGCATCCGCGACGAAAAACCGGGCATCGAACCGACGTGGTCGCCCTTTGGGTGTGATTGCGCGAAAGGCAAAAGCCAAACCATCTGCTGAAGGGAGATAGCCGGCTTCGGCAAAGCTTTTCCAATCCTCGGGCACGTCTCCGGGCCAGGGTCCGGGAGATCCAAGAATTTGCCCGGTCTCTTCCCACAATTCGCGAATGGCGCTTGTAAGAAGGGCTGGGGCCAGCGTGGGATCCGCTTCTTCCGCCAACCGTGTCAGGCACGGTTCGGCCCCCCCCTGCGCCAAGGGAACATGAGCATCCTCGGGGTCAACCGCCCCGCCGGGAAAGACAAACTTGTTTGGCATGAAGGCCGCTTTGGCCCCGCGCTGCCCCATCAGAACCTGAGGAGAGGTCTCAGCCCCCCGGATCAGGATCACGGTGGCTGCGTTGCGGATGATCTTGGATTTGTCCATCTTGGCCTCTTTTTGCATTGCCCTAACCCATGGTCAATTTGCGCAGAGGGTCAAGCATAACCCTGCGTTCCGACGAATACCCCCATACTTGATTGCACGGGTTTTCTGCACCTGTTGAAAAAAAACCGACGGAAAGCACCGCGCACCCCGTTCAATGAATATGACACCGGGCAGAACAGCCCGGCAGGGACAGGCAAACAATGACCTATCTAGGAGTATTGAAATGAAACGTGCGACAAAAATTGCGGCAATTGCCCTTCTTTCAGGAACCGTTGTGACTTTGACGAGCATGGGTGCCAGCGCCCATGGCGGCAAGGACGGACCAAAGGGAATGGGTGGCAAAATGGGTGGATTTGGCCAGTTCATGCAGATGGAGTTTGCAGATCTGGATGTTGATAAAAGTGGTCTGATTACAAGCGAAGACCTGCAAGCCAAGGCTCAGGCCCGCTTTGATGGGGCAGACGCGAATGGCGATGGTGAGCTGGGGCTTGACGAAATCAAGGCACATGTAAATGCAATTGCGAAAGAGCGCATGGAACAAAGACATGCGTCAAAAGATGGTCGTGGGCATGGAGCTAACGCCCCCCGCATGGAGAAGAAAATAGAGTGGATCGCCAGCCGGATGTTGGACAAACGGGATGCAGACAACAACGGAACTCTGTCCATGGACGAACTCATGCCCGATCAGGCGCGATTTGATCGTATGATCGACCGGTTTGATGTGGATGACGACAATGCAATCTCCGCTGCCGAATTTGATGAAGCACAGAAAGAGATCTGGATGCGCATGCAACATCGCAACGGTGAAGGCAAACACGGTCGCCGCGGGTAATCTTTCTGATCAAAGGTGGGCGCCCCGGAAATGGGGCGTCACAATCAGCGGAGCGTTGTTTTGACAAGGGTGCTGGGATAGTCACTAAGGATGGAAATGGCGCTGGATGCATATGCAGCTGGGTCGGATGAGGCACTGTTGATCCTATATGGCAACGGGGATCCCTCGGCGGCGCAGATCCTGACCGCGCGGCTGGCGCCGCGGGTTTTGGGCTATGCGTCCCGTTTATTGGGAGGGGACCGGGCAGAGGCGGAAGATGTCACTCAGGAGGCAATGCTTAGGCTTTGGAAACAGGCCCCGAATTGGCGCCAGGGTGAAGCAAAGGTAACGACATGGCTTTATAAAGTAGTGTCCAATCTGTGTACCGATCGGCTGCGCAAACGGCGTTCGGTTGATATTGATGCCATCGAGGAACCCGCAGACGAGGCTCCAAGTGTGGTGGATGGCATGATGCAGCGTGACCGGGCAGAAGCGTTGCAAGATGCACTGATGCAATTGCCGGAACGGCAACGCATTGCGGTTTCACTTCGGCATCTTGAGGGAGCATCGAACCCCGAGATCGCCGACGTTCTGGAAATCAGCGTCGAGGCGGTTGAAAGTCTGACCGCCCGGGGCAAACGGGCGCTGGCTGCGGCATTGGCCGGGCGGCGCGAGGAGTTGGGATATGGCGAAGACAGATAAAGACATCTTGGATGATGCCAAGCTCGATACAGAGCTTGAGGCGTTTTTTGAAGCGGGGTGTGCGGCGTCACCGGTTCCTTCAGATGCGCTGATGGCGGCCATCGTTGAAGATGCGCAAACCCATCAACCTACGTCACAGACGGTGGCCGCACCTGCTCAACGTCGCTCTTTTTGGAGAGAATTTCTGTCTCAAATCGGCGGCTGGCCCTCTGTTGCAGGTATGGCAACGGCCACCATCGCTGGGGTCTGGATCGGATTTGCCGATCCAGTTCAACTTGAAACATGGTCTGGTGGTGTGGTGTTGTCAGGCAATTATGACGGAGCCGAGACGATCTATTCCACTGAGGATCTGGCCCCGAGCTACTTTGGGACCAGCTTGATCATTGAAGAGGAAGGGTGAACATGTCAGACATTCAGCCCCCCAAAACGCAAGAGACGCGTGCCACTCCGAAAAAACGGAAGTTGGTCAAAGTGATTTTTGTGTTGTCGTTGACCTTGAACCTTCTCGTCCTGGGATTGGTGGTTGGTGCACATATCGGGGATCGGCGCGATTACGGATTTAACCCCCGCGGGCCGGATCGCAGTATGATCCGAGCACTCGGATTCGGACCAATCGCTTCAGCCCTGCCGCTGCGTGAGCGGCGAGCGATTGCAAAGGCTCTGCGTGCGGAGCGCGGCAGCTTTGCCGAAAACCGAACTGCAATTCGCCGCGATTTCAAGGCGATGATTGCAGTGCTCCAGGCTGAAAACTTCGACCCGGACGCGTTGCACGCACTTCTTGACGGGCAGCGTGATCGAATGTTGAAGCTCGGGGAGACCGCCCGCCTTCTGGTGATCGATCGCATCAGCAGGATGTCCCGGGAAGAACGTATGGAATTTGCCGAAGAAATTTTGGAAAAAGTTCGGTTCGAGAGACGCAAGTTTCCCAAGCACTCAAAGGATGGAAATTAGTCTACAACTTTACTTCTGATTGGTGGAGCGCCGCTGGGTGCACAGAGGATTGTTAAGAGGATTGAGCCGAGGATCGAAGAGTACCATCGGCTGGAACCAACACCTCCGAGCAGGTGTGATTTTGGCATCAGGCGGCGCTTTGCACGAACGTCACCTGATTACGCCCTTCCGCTTTTGACGCATAAAGCGCGCGATCGGCAGATTGAAGCATTTCCTGGATCTGTCCTGTTTGTTTTTGGCCGGGATATGACATTGCAACCCCGATCGACATTGTCACAGATATGCCGGTGTTTACCGAACTGGCGTGGATCGGAGTGTCTCCGATCACACGGCGTAGCCGTTCCGCCATCTTCAATGCATCATCGTGGTTGGTGTCAGGCATCGCGATCAGGAATTCTTCGCCACCATAACGTGCCAGTAAATCCATATCGCGGATGCTGCTTTTTAACCGGTTGGCTGTCTCGATAAGAACCTCGTCTCCGGCAAAATGGCCATAGCAGTCGTTGATTGATTTGAACCTGTCCAGATCCATCAACATAATCGCGAACCCTTTGCCAGTCACCGAGGATTGGGTTTCCAAACGTTCAAGATAGCTTGCTGCATAACGCCGATTGTAAAGCCCCGTCAGGGGGTCCGTAACTGCGAGCGATAACCTTTCGTCAACGGTATTGCGCAGGCGGTCGGATAGGAATTTGCTTGGGATCAGTGGCGCCAGCCGCACCGCGATTTCTTCTGCATCGAAATACCCGGAAAGAACCGCGTTTGCCCCGAGATCGAGTGCCATTGCCGCATTTGGACCAGCACTGTCTTCATCTATGAACAGAATGATGGAATGCCTTGTCGACATGCGTGAACGCAGTTCGGAGACCAGTCTAAGACCGTCTCCCTTCTCAGATATATTGGTCGAGATAATAAAGACATCCGGCACCTGATCTTTCCGCCGACTATCTTCTAGCGCATTGCCTTTGTTCAATACTGTTACGGTTTGCCCCATTTCCTGTGTCAGCGCCTTGCGCCACATGAGACCAGTGTCGACGGCAGGGGCCAAAAGGGCAATTCTGGGTTGACGATGATAGGGCGTGGACGGTTCCGAGAACCCCATCTCTGCGGCCAAAATCTGTCGCCGTGCCACCTCTTCTCGGGCGGTGTGGTCGCGCATCAGATTGCGTACGGTGGCCAACATCGTACTTTCTTCCAACGGTTTTGTCAGAAAATCATCAGCCCCCGCCCGAAGTGCCATCAACCGGTTGCCGCGCCCCCCTACAGGCGAGATGATGACGACAGGGATTGTTTCCAGGCTTTTGATTTTCTTGATCTGCCTGCAAGCCTCTATTCCGCCGCCCCCCTGAAGGGTCTGTCCTAGCAGAATAAGATCCGGGTAATCGCTTTGAGCCATGCTCAGAACGTCTGATACTGTTGCGGCTTGGACAACATCATAGCAGGCAGTGGTGAGTTTCACCTTCAACACGATGCGATTAGTCGCTACGTCATCCGCTATGAGAATGCGCCCTGACATATAAGTTCCTAGCAAGAATTGGTTGTTTCGCTCAGGAATATCTTCGGTGCAATTGGTTAAGAAAACCTTTCCAGAAGGAAGGAAATGTGAATGAAACCTGAAAATGCCGAAGTTATCGGGTTAACCGCCTTATCATGGCTGGTGAGCAATGATGAATTGTTGCCAGTGTTTATGGGGGCGAGCGGAGCAGGGGAGGACGACATCAAATCTGGGGCAACTTCGCCAGAGTTTCTCGCCGCCGTTTTGGATTTTCTGACCATGGATGACATCTGGGTAAAGCAGTTCTGCGACGAAAATGCGCTGCCCTATGATGCTCCCATGACGGCCCGTCAGGCCCTTCCTGGAGGCGGGCAGGTGAATTGGACTTGACCCGATCCCCATTCCATTGTGTTCATTGCGTATGGCGCACCCAAGGGAGGATGGCAAATGACTGTCAAAGCATTGCTTTTTGATAAAGATGGCACCCTTTTTCATTTCGAAGCAACTTGGGAAAGCTGGGCCAAATCCGTTCTGGATCGCCTTACCCAAGGAGATACCGATCGTGCGTGTGCGGTTGGCGCAGATATTGGGTTTGACTACCAGGAAGGTCGGTTCGCGCGTGACAGTGTGGTGATCGCGGCTACTTCGGAAGAAGTGGTTAACGCGCTGGGGCAACATTTTGACCAAACGGCTTACGAACTGGAAGCTATTCTTAACGAAGAGGCCGCAAACGCGCCGCAGGCTCAGGCCGCAAACCTTCAAGAAGTATTGGGTGCATTGCGGGCAGATGGCCTGGGATTGGGTGTGGCCACAAATGATGCCGAAATGCCTGCGCGCGCGCATCTGGAAGGAGCGGGCATTACCGATCTGTTTGACTTCATCGCGGGTTACGATAGTGGCTATGGTGGCAAGCCGGCGCCTGGTCAATGCCTTGCTTTTGCTCAGAAATTGGATCTTGAAACGTCGCAGATCGCAATGGTCGGTGACAGCCTGCATGACCTTCATGCCGGGCGTGCTGCCGGGATGAAAACAGTTGGCGTGTTAACCGGGCTGGCGACTGAAGAAGAACTGGCACCATTCGCCGATGTTGTGTTGCCTGATATCGGCCATTTACCGCGCTGGATTGCTCAGATTGACATGACCTGAAGGCAGGGTCGGGCTGATCGAGGTATCACATAACCCGGCATCGGAATGATGTCGGCGTTTGCCTTTTCCTATTTGTTAACAAACAGAGCGTACTGTCCTTATGTCACACTTGAGGACGGATGGAATATGCACGGTTTGATCAACCGATCGATAGAGAGTTTCTTGCGCGGCACTTATGGTCATAAGTATTGGCGCGATATCGTAAATGAGTTGGATTTGGGCTTTGAGAGTTTCGAGCCGATGTTCCGGTATGACGAGGCGTTGACCCGCTCTGTTGTGGATCATGCTGCACAACGCTTGGGAAAATCCAAGGATGTCCTGCTTGAGGATTTTGGCACGTCTTTAATAGTGGATCGGCGCTCCCAAAGAGTCCGGAGATTGCTGAGATTTGGTGGTGTGACGTTCACCGAGTTTCTCCATTCCCTAGAAGATTTGCCTGGCAGAGCCCGGCTTGCCGTTGCCGAAATTGACATGCCGGATATTGAGGTGGATGAACTTGAAGACGGGGAATTCAGCATCGTAATTCGCCATACGACTTCTGGATTTGGGCATGTGATCCTTGGTGCTCTGCGCGCCCTTGCCGATGACTATGGTGCGCTTGCGTATCTGGAATTTGTCGGGCGCAATGACGATGTTGAACAGATATCTGTGCATCTGTTGGACATGGCCTATTCTGAAGGGCGTCTATTTGAACTTGCGATAGGTGCAGAATGACGGCGCAATCTTCTTTCACAATCAGTCTGAGTACACTCGATCAGATGATGCCGATGTGCATGCTGCTCAATTCAAAAGGCGTGATTACGCATGCAGGTCCGACCTTGATCAAGGTGTTCAAAAGTCGAAACATTGTTGGGTCCAGCATATTCAGGCTGATTGAAATGCGCCGCCCAAAAGAGGTGACGAGCATCGAGCAGGTGTGCAAATTTCATGGTGCCAAACTTTACATGAAAATTCGCGATGAACATGCAACGTCGTTGATCGGGGCCGTGTCCTGTATTCCTGAGTGTGGAGGGGTATTGCTTAATCTGTCTTTTGGTATTGCCGTGGTCGATGCCGTACGCAGATACGGGCTGGCCGGGTCTGATTTTGCGGCGACGGATCTGACTGTGGAAATGCTCTATCTGGTTGAGGCAAAAACCGCGGCCATGGAAACATCGAACCAGATGGCACTTCGTTTCCACGGCGAAAAATCTGAGGCCGAAGCTGAGGCGATGTCAGATGAATTGACAGGGCTGAGAAATCGGCGCGCATTGGATCAGGTGATGCAACGACTTTTGTCAACAGGTTCGGATTTTGCACTCATGCATCTGGATTTGGACTACTTCAAAGCTGTGAATGACACCAAAGGGCACGCCGCAGGGGATCATGTGCTCCAGGTAGTGGCAGAAATCCTGACATCTGAAACCAGAGATAACGATACGGTCTCACGCGTCGGTGGCGACGAGTTTGTTCTTGTCCTTCCACAGATTATGGAACCGGATCAATTGAAGGGTTTAGCTAATCGCCTGATTAAGCGCCTGGAAGAACCAATTTATTTCAGAAGTGGTGAATGCAGTATTTCTGCGAGTATTGGTGTGGTTACAACAGCGACATCTTCCTATGTTACTTCCGAGCAGATGATTGATGATGCGGATATTGCCTTATACGCGTCAAAAGAGGCCGGGCGGGCACAATTTACACTTTATTCACAGGATCTTCGCGACAATTGAGCGAGAGCAGACAACTGGTTTCGGCACACTTGCTTGACATCTATTTGCTGCGCCCGTACCGCACTGGAAATTGATTTCTGGTTCGGAAGGTAAGAGAACGAAGATGTTCAGAAGTGTCATGTTCGCAGCGGGATTTTTGACGGCATATAGCGTCGGGGCGAACGCTGACACGCCTCTAACTGTTCAATCGATTTTGGGACGAACTTTGGAAAGTGACCACGTCAAGAACGCACATATCTATGCCGATGGAACTCTGGATGGGGTGTTCAACGGAATAACATACGCAGGTCACTGGTTTTTGAATGATGGGCAGTATTGCCGAGAATTGACACGGGGATTGGTTAGCAAACCGGCCTGCCTCGATGTGGCGCCGATCAAAGACAGCGCCGGGCACCTTGTTGCTGTCGAATTTCAAGCGCCGGGTGTCAGAACACGGTTTGACTTGAACTGACGGATGACATCAGGGGAGGTGAGAAGAGGCTGAAAATCACGCTAACCTACTGCAGCTGAAAGACAATATCTTCCGGCTTGTAGCGTTTTATTCCCAATATTGTAATCCTCGTTTCCCAGCTACAGGGGGGACCACTTCTTTGGGAGGTAATTGCCGGATCCTCAAAAAACACGGATGTTTGGGGGTGGTGGCAGCCCGTAGGGGAATCGAACCCCTCTTTCCAGGTTGAAAACCTGGCGTCCTAACCGATAGACGAACGGGCCGCGCTTGGCGTGAGGAGGCTTTTAGGGAATCCCGATCTGGGACGCAACCCCTGAAATGCAGGCGCAGGTGATTTGTTCGCAAATCACACACACGTCACGGGGCATTTCAGATTTTGCGCCGATCAGGACACCACGCCGCTGATCAGGTTTTCCCTCATCAGCCTTTGCGGGAGGGTGCCGCGAGCTTGTGAAATTGCTTCAAGATAGCGCTCAACGGCAGCTGCGCGATTTCGCGCTATGCTGACGGCCTCGTCAGGAGAGATCAGCGTAAAGGCCAGACTGTCCCGTGCGCGCATCTGCGCGAACTGATCCAAATCGGCCGAGATCACGGTTGCAATTTTGGGATACCCACCTGTCGTTTGATGATCTGCCAGAAGTACCGTGGGAACGCCGTCTCCTGCCACCTGAATTGAGCCCTTGCAGACAGGTTCTGACGGGATCGACAATGCGCCTTCCAAGTCCAATTTGGGTCCTTCGAGCCGTACTCCCATTCGATCGAATGCATCTGAAAGAGCATAGGTCGACATCTGGAAAAGCTCTTGGGATGCAGAGCTGAAATGATGGTTCTGAGGTCCCATCACGACACGGGGGGCACCGGGGGCAGGGAGGAAATCAGGGCGTTGAATAGGGCCTTCGCGCTCTTCTCGAACCTTGGATTCTCGCACCACAATGTCCTGTCCGCTGGCAAGGGCACCTCCTCCGAAGCCTGAGGTGGAATGGGTTGCGCTGTGGCCAAGCCATTGATCGGTCACGAGGTTCCCGGCAAATGCCAGATACGCCCAGCTGCCAGACGGGCCTGGCCGGATGGACAGTTTCTGCCCGGCCGAGACTGTGCAGATGGTCCAGCCAGGTTGGGTTGTACCATCCAGGGTCAGGTTGAATTCGCCACCTGTTAAAGCAATGCTGACTTCGCCCTCCAAACATTCGAGCAGCAGCCCACCCATGGAAATTTCAATTGTAGTGGCATCTGTGGGCTGGCCAAGGGCCGCATTGGCTGCAGCATAGGACAGCCGATCCATCGGGCCAGACGCCGGTACGCCAAAGCGCATCAGGCCACGGCGGCCAGCGTCTTGATAGGTGACCAAAGGGCCGGCAAATTGTACGCGAAACCGGGCGTCAGCCATGCGAGATCGCTCCTTGATTGCCAGTGTTCAGCGCATCGAACCGATTTCGGTCAATTCGCTTGAAACGGACGGTGTCACCCACATCAAACAGGAAGGGCCGGTCGGGATCATTGCGGAGTATTTCGGTGGGAGAACGTCCGATAATCGACCATCCCGTGGGCATCGTAAGCGTGGTGACAAGGCATTGTGGCCCGGCAATGATCACGCTTCCTGCAGGAACGTCGCGCACAGCGACTTGCTTTCTGGGCAGCTGGATCTGCTCGGATACCCCGGTCAGATAGGCATAGCCGGGGGCAAAACCGTACATGCCAACCCTGTAGGATGCGGAAAGATGGCAGGCAATCACGGCCTCTTCGCTCATGCCTGCCGCATGCGCAACGGCACCCAAGTCAGGGGCCAGATCAGCGTCGTAGCACAGTTCAACCTCATGCGTTTGGATATTGCTATCAATGGCAGACGCGCGGGGGATGAGGGCTTCGATTTCGCTTTGCATGATGCTGTGATCGGTAACAAGCGGATCAAAGTCGATCAACAGGTTGACGAGCGCGGGAACAACTTCGCAAAGCCCATCTGGCGGAGAGGCCGAGATGGCGTGATCAAGGGCAAGTACGCGGTTGGCAATGTCATCGGAAATGCTGTCCGCAAACTCCACCAGCAAAGCATGATCCGCGACGGGAACAAAACGAGGAAAGATGTGAGAAGCTTTCATTGGCGCGCAAACGGGGTCACAGTTATCCCGGCTTGTTCCAGCCGAGAGCGAATTTCGCGAGCCATTGCCACGGCAACCGGCCCGTCTCCGTGCACACAGATCGAATGGGCATCAAGCGTGATCGGGTCGCCATCAATGACCGGCATTTTTCCTGTTTCGAGCATCGATATCAACCGCTCGGCAGCCTCTACTGCGTCGTGGAGCATTGCCTGTGGGTGACTGCGCGGGACCAGCTGACCGTTGGAAAGATAGCCCCGATCCGCAAAGATTTCCGAGTATGTTTCGAGCCCCTGAGTTTTGGCAGCGCTTTCGAATTCAGTGCCGGATATCGCAAGCACCGTAAGGTCTGGATCAAGTGTATGGATCGCTTCGGCAATCGCTTTTGCTACGTCCTTATCTGCAGCGGCGAGGTTGGCGAGAGCACCATGCGGTTTGACGTAGGACACCTTGGTGGGCACCAATGTCGCAACACCCATCAGTGCCCCAATTTGTGCCGCAACCATCCGTCCGATTTCTTCGGGTGCCATTGGGATGACGCGCCGCCCAAACCCTTCACGATCATTATAGCCGGGATGGGCCCCGATCATGACACCGCGTTCGGTGGCGAGCGAGAGAGTTTTGAACATGGTTTCTGGATCGCTGGCATGTCCTCCACACGCGATGTTTGCACTGGTCACGATGGTCAACATGGTCGCGTCATCGCCCATGGTCCAGGGACCAAAGCTTTCACCCAGGTCGGAATTCAGGTCTATCTTCATGTGCTTACCCCCGAGGCCCACGCCCAATGTGACGGGCGGTGTATGAAATCATAGGGTGAGTCTGACGGGCTGTGAATGTATAAACGACAGGAAATTCAAGCCAATGAAGGGACGTGCTTAATCTTCAAGTTGAGGGGGAGTTGGTGGTGCATAGGGGCTTTCATTCCAAACAAAATCATAGTGAAATTTGGATAGGGCTGCCCTGCGATAACATCTCCACACAGCAATAAAGACCAATGGTTCTTAGAGTGAAGTCGATTGCAGTTTCACGATCATTGCGGCTGCACCGGTCAATATCAGGGCAAATATGGCAAAGAGAGCCAGCGCAAGCCCGATCGCCGCAAGATTGCCCGGCAACTTGTGTATCAGCCTCGAAATCCATCTCGGGGGGCTAGAAGCTGTTTCGAACCAGCGCTCAATTGCCGACGTATAAAGTGGCAAGGCGCTGACCATCGTCGCGTAGAGATAGACACCTGAAATATTTTCAAAAAACACGGATCTGACAAGTGTTGGGCCAACCACGCGCAGCGCCTGCCAATGATCCCCTCCAAATGAACCGAACCAATCGGCTGAAACGAAATAGATCACCCCATGCAGCAGGACGAAGATGATGACCCTTGCTGGCAAGTCGATCAACAGGATTTTGACCGACGCAGCCGCACCGTTCCGGCTTTCAAGATGCATGGCATAAAGAAAGAAGCTCACATAGTTGACTGTAAACACAACCGGAATCCCGTTTGTCAGAACCTGACGCAGAAAGCGGCTGAGCGCGGTCCCGTTGTTCCACAGCATCGACCCGAAGCCCGGCGTGAGTGAGATGTAGAGAAGCAGCAAAGGGAAAAGTCCGAGGCAACTGATTGCCAGCGTGTTGAGCGCAAATCGCAGGAAGGGCATGTCGGTGCTGAAGTGTTTTTCCATCGCAAGTTACATTGTCACATTAAATGCCTCGTCACTTCAATTCAGAGTTTGACACTGCGCAGGCTCTGCCAAGGGTAAATCCGCGAGCTGTTGAGT
>NZ_JAQIIO010000030.1 GCF_027891095.1 Aliiroseovarius salicola
GCGATTGCGCCGATCATCGCGGTGCCGACCACGGCCGGCACCGGGTCGGAAGTGGGGCGGGCATCCATTATCACCAATTCGGTCACCCATGAGAAGAAGATCATCTTCCACCCGAAAGTGCTGCCGTCAGTGGTGATTGCCGATCCGGAACTGACGGTGGGAATGCCGAAGTTCATCACGGCGGGCACCGGGCTCGATGCCTTTGCCCATTGCGTCGAGGCCTATTCCAGCCCGCATTACCACCCGATGTCGCAAGGCATTGCGCTCGAGGGTATGCGGCTGGTGATCGACTATCTGCCGCGTGCTTATGCGGATGGCACCGACCTTGAGGCACGGGCTCATATGATGTCGGCCGCGGCAATGGGCGCGACCGCCTTCCAGAAGGGGCTCGGTGCGATCCATGCGCTGTCTCATCCGGTGGGCGCGATCTTCAACACGCACCATGGCACCACCAACGCGGTCTGCATGCCGGCGGTGCTGGAGTTCAATGCCAGCGAGATCACCGACCGCTTTGACCGCGCCGCAGATTATCTGGGCATCAATGGTGGCTTTGCCGGGTTCCAGAAATTTGTGCAGAACTTCAACGACACATTCGAGATCCCGCGCAAACTCTCGGAAATGGG
>NZ_JAQIIO010000031.1 GCF_027891095.1 Aliiroseovarius salicola
TGCGGGATGAAAGCTTTGGGCCTGTGGTGGGCATCATGAAGGTCTCGTCCGACGAAGAGGCGATTGCCTTGATGAATGACAGTGAATTTGGCCTGACCGCGAGCCTCTGGACCAAGGACCTCGACCGTGCCGCCCGTGTGGGAGATCAGGTTGAAACCGGGACGGTCTTTATGAACCGGGCGGACTATCTGGATCCGGGTCTTTGTTGGACCGGCTGCAAAAACACCGGGCGCGGTGGCGGGCTGTCCGTGATTGGCTTCCACAACCTGACCCGCCCGAAAAGCTATCATATGAAAAAGGTGACATCATGATGTTGCAAGGAAACTGGTCCTATCCGACCGCGATGAAATTTGGGGCGGGCCGGATCAAGGAATTGCCGGACGCCTGTGCGCAGGCCGGCATGAAACGCCCGCTTCTGGT
>NZ_JAQIIO010000032.1 GCF_027891095.1 Aliiroseovarius salicola
GACAGATAAAGGGCTTGCGGACCTGCCGATCACCAAGGGGACGCTTGATATCATGGAGGCCGCCGGGCTTGGTCGCGGGATCTTTGCCGAGGTCGATCCGAACCCGTCCGAGATCAACCTGCATGCCGGTGTCGACGCCTATAAGGCGGGCGGCCATGACGGGGTGATTGCCTTTGGCGGTGGCTCAGGGTTGGATCTGGGCAAGATGGTTGCGTTTTACGCGGGGCAGAATAGGCCGATCTGGGATTTTGAAGATGTGGACGACTGGTGGACGCGGGCCGATGCCGAC
>NZ_JAQIIO010000004.1 GCF_027891095.1 Aliiroseovarius salicola
AATAACCGTCATTGCCCGGTCTCCGTTTCATTTGTGTTTACGAGTGCGGCCAAGGCGTCTTTGATTATAACGGCAGTGGCGCTTGCGATCATGTGTTGTTGCAGTTGGTTGCCAATCAGATCGTTTCGGTACTCGAGCATGACATTTGGCCAATCCTTTGGAATCGCGTGGTGCTTCAAGGTGTGGGTTACTCCGTCTTCCGGTCCGTAGGGGGCGTTTCTGCGAGTGTCCAACGCTGTGTGTTGACCTGCGCAATCCAGCATTTTGTCCGCCAGGCGGGTGTCCCTGTCATGAAGGATACCCAATTGCACCGCGCGGGGTTTGCCGTGGAAGGTCGATGTGAAGCTGTGCAATGTCACCAGCACACCCGAGACGCGCTGGTCCATGAGGGCCGATAGGGCGGTCTCAAACGGGCGATACACTGTGTCGACGCGTTCCTGACGCGCCTCAGGAGTGAGATTCCGGTTGCCCGGCACCTCATAAATTTCCGAAACCTCGCGAATAGCCGCTTCCGAGGAGGGAGGCCGATTGCAGTCATAGACCAGCCGCGACACGGTCGATGCGACCAGTGGTGCATCAAGGAGCTCTGACAGTTTTCGTGCGAGACCAAAAGCCCCCGGATCCCAGGCCGCATGGCTGACCGCTGCTTCTTCCGACAGTCCCAACCCGCCATAGCGGGCCGGAATATGGTTCGAGGCATGTTCGCAGACAAGGACAACTGGCGAGGTACCCTTGTCGTTAAAAACCATGACAGACGTGTCATCCATCAGACTTTCACCCGTTCCATCTTGGGATCGAAGAGCGGAGCAAGTGTAACGTTGCATGGTACACGGATTGTGGCGACCTCAAGCTCATATTCTCCGCTCAGGACATAGTCACGGTCCACCCCGTCATCGCAGCGAACGTAACCCATGGCGATGGATTTTCCGATCGCGTGACCGTAGCCCGCCGAGCTGACATAGCCGACTCGTTCACCATTGCGATAGATCGTCTCTCGGCCCGACAGGATGACGTCGCCATCGGTGGTAAAGGTGGCCAGCATCTTCTTCATGCCGGTCTGGCGCTGTTCGGCAACGGCTTCGCGTCCCTTGAAGGGGATGTTCTTTTTCATCTTCACGGCCCAGCCCAGACCGGCTTCGTCCGGCGTGTGGTCCGTGCCGATGTCCGACGGCCACGCACGATAGCCTTTTTCAAGCCGCATGGTTTCAATCGCGCGGTAGCCCGCGTTGGTCAATCCATGCTCGGCCCCTGCCTTATGCAGGGCATCATAGACGGTGGTGGCATATTCGACCGGGAGGTGCAGCTCCCAGCCAAGCTCACCGACATAGGTGACGCGCAATGCGTTGACCGGGCAGCCCGCGATGCCAATGGTCTTGGCGGTGCCAAACGGGAACCCCTCGTTTGACACGTCATCGCGCGTGACCTTCTCAAGGATTTTGCGAGCATTTGGCCCCATTAGCGATAGCACCGCATAAGAAGAGGTCACGTCAAACAGCTGCGCATTCATGTCGGCTGGGATGTTCTTGGAAATCCAGTCGAAGTCATGCGTGGCATAGCCGGTGCCGGTGACGATGTAATACTCATCTTCAGCGACGCGCACACAGGTCAGGTCACATTCGATCCCCGCATTGTCGTTGAGCATCTGAGTGTAGACCAGCGAGCCCACCGGCTTGGCCACATCATTGGCCGCAATCCAGCTGAGAGCGGCCTCGGCATCCGGGCCTTTCAGGGCAAACTTGGCAAAGCTGGTTTGGTCAAACAGCACCGCCGCTTCGCGACCTGCATTGTGTTCGCGGCCGACGGGGATGTGCCAGTTGGGGCGTTCAAACGTGAAGATGTCACGCTGTTCTTCGCCATTTGCCGTGTCCGCGTACCAGTTGGGCCGTTCCCAGCCAAGTTTCTCTCCGAACACGGCACCATCCGCCTGAAGCGTGTCGTAAAGCGGTGATTTGCGGCAGGGACGGCCACTGTCATGTTCTTCCGAGGGCCAGGCCATGGTGTAGTGTTTGCCATAGGCTTCGATCGTGCGGGTGCGGATCCAGTCGTCGTCAAAGTGCGGGCGACCAAAGCGGCGGATGTCGACCGGCCAAAGATCGAAGGGCGGCTCACCCTTGGCAACCCATTCCGCCAGCGCCATCCCGGCGCCACCGCCGGCTGCGATGCCATAGGCATTGAAGCCAGCACCAACAAAGAAGTTCTTCAGCTCGGGCGCCTCCCCCAGGATGAAATTCCCATCCGGTGTGAAGCTTTCGGGGCCGTTCACCAGCTCTTTGACCCCGGCATTTTCCAGCGCAGGGACGCGTCCCAGAGAGAGCTCCATCAGCTGTTCAAAGTGGTCAAAGTTACTGTCAAGCAGCGTGTAGTGGAACCCTTGCGGAATGCCGGATGTGGCCCAGGGGATCGGGTTTGGCTCATAGCCCCCCATCACCAGACCTCCGACCTCTTCCTTGTAGTAGGTCAAGCGATCAGGGTCGCGCAGTGTCGGTAGGTTCGATGGCACGCCCTCGATTTGCTCGGTCACCATGTACTGGTGCTCCATCGGCACCAGCGGGACATTCACCCCAACTGACTTGGCAAAAGTGCGAGTCCACTGGCCACAACAGGCGATCACGATGGGCGTGTTGATACGGCCTTTTTCAGTCTCGACCCCTTTGATGACGCCCTTTTCGATATCAACCGAAGTGACCTTGGTGTCTTCGAAAATCCGGGCCCCTGCCATGCGGGCCCCCTTGGCAAGCGCCTGTGTGATGTCAGAGGGGTTGGCCTGACCGTCGGTAGGCAGATAGGCTGCACCGATCACATCGTCGATGGTCATGAGCGGCCACAGTTCCTGCGCCTCTTTCGGGGTCAAGAGCTGCATGTCCAGCCCGAAGGAATGCGCGGTGGTGGCTTGTCGCTTGACCTCAGTCCAGCGTTCTTCGTTACAGGCCAGGCGCAATCCGCCGTTCATCTTCCAGCCGGTTCCCAGCCCGGTTTCCTCCTCCAAGGTGTTGTAGAGATCCACCGAGTACCCAAGCAGCTGAGTGATGTTGGCGTTTGAACGCAGCTGCCCGACCAGGCCAGCCGCATGGAAAGTTGTGCCCGAGGTTAATTTCTTGCGTTCAACAAGAACAACGTCCCACCCCAATTTGGCCAGATGATAGGCCGTCGAGCAGCCAACGATTCCGCCGCCTACGATGACGGCCTGTGCGGTTTTGGGAAAGTCGCTCATGATGTTCCTCTTTGGGATTGATAGTCGGAAAGGGCCTGCTGGTAGCGGGCAAGGTTGTCTGCCGTGTAGGCGGCATAGTCGAAGTCGATCTCCGAAGTGATTTCGGACACCATGCTCCACATGGTTTCGCGCAGCAGCGAGGCGCATTTCATGGCGCCATAGCTCTGCATCAACGCAGCATCTGGCGGGGTGCCAAAATAGGTCTGCAGCATCAGGTGTTCGGCTTCGGAGGGAAGCTCGCAATTGGTGGCGAGCCCACCCAGATCGAACAGCGGGGAATTAAACCCGCCATACTCCCAGTCGATCAGCCAGAACTGCTCGCTTCCGCGCAGGATGTTGGCGGGCAGCAAGTCATTGTGGCCCAGCACCAGTTGCACTGGTCCCACCGCCTGTTCTAGCGCGTCTGCGTCCTTCATAAGGGCATCCAATGCCCCGATATGTGACGATCCGTTTTGGCGCAGAAAGGCAGCGTAGTCGCGCAACACGTGGAAAACCCAGAAGGTCAGGACAGGCCCACGCACCGCAGGGGTCACTTCCTGGTGTGTCCGGTGGATCAGTCTCGTTACCTTTTGCAAGGTGTCGGCGTCATGCAGGTCGGTGGCCTCCAATGCCGGGGCCTCGACGAAATCTAGAACCAGGATGCCGGGCTCAGCATAATGCACTGCCGGGGCAATGCCGACCGAAGCCGCTGCTTGCGAGATTGCCAATTCGTTGAACCGCTTAACGCCGTGTTCAGGAATGTCTTCGCCAAAGCGAACGACATAAGCTTGCTCTCCATCTGTCACCTTGAGGTTGATGTTGGTGATGCCGCCACCCAGCTGTTCGATGCTGGGCTGCGCGCCACTCCAACATGGTAAGGCGCGTGCATACGCCATGGCTTTTTCGAGAGAGGACATCACTTCACCCCCAGTTTTTCTTGTGAATTGCGGGCCAGGGCGGCGACGATGCGGTCGGCGATGATGGCGATAAAGGCAACCGAGAGACCGGCAATGATGCCTTGCCCGGTGTTGGCCTTGGTCAGAGCGATATAGACTTCTTGCCCAAGATCACGCGTGCCGACCAAGGCGGTGATCACCAGCATCGACAGCGCCAGCATGATGGTCTGGTTTAGACCCAGCAGCAGCGATGGCGCGGCCAGCGGCAGTTTGATGCGCAGCAGGATCTGGCGCTCGGTGCAGCCAGACACCTTGCCAGCCTCAATCAGCTCCTGGTCAATCGAGCGGATGCCATGGGCGGCGTAGCGGACGGCGGGTGCGAGAGCATAGAGGACCACCGCGATCATGGCCGAGAAGTCGCCGACCCGGAACAGCATGACAACCGGGATCAGGTAGACGAAACTCGGAAGAGTTTGCAGCGTGTCGATCATCGCACCGATGACGCTGTTGGCCCGGTTGCTTTGGCCAGCCCAAATCCCAAGGGGAATGCCGATGGCGCTGGCAATTAGAACCGAAACCGACACAAGGTAGACGGTGATCATCGCTTTGGCCCAGAGGCCATTGGCCGCAATGAAGAGGGTCATTGCTGCCGACATCAGGCCGAACTTCCATCCCCCGACACGTCCAGCTGCCAAGCCCACGACGATCACACCCCAAGCCCAGGGAATACCCGAGAAGAAGCGCTTTACCGGCAGTAGCAGAGTGGTCAGGAAGAAGGTTTTGATCGCCTCGAAGAAATCGAAGAATGTGACGTTGATCCACTCCATCATCGCGGTCCAAATGGACCCGGTGGTGATGGTTAGACTTTCCGGAAGCAGGCGAAAGCCCGGGAGGTAGATGCCCAGCAATGTGCTGATCACGATCAGAGCGACACTGGTGCTGATCAGCGGGTGGCGTTGGTAGATTGGTTGCGCAGGATCCGGGCGCGGGCGAACGCGACGAATGGCGAAGGCCTGGCTGACACGGTCGAGCGCGATGGCCATGACAACAATCGCCAGCCCAGCCTCAATCCCACCGCCAATGTCCAGACGGCGCAGCGACGTGAGAACATCATAGCCTAGCCCGCCCGCACCGATCATCGAAGCGATGATCACCATATTCAGGGTCAGCATGATGACCTGATTGACACCCACCATCAGCGAGGGCAGCGCGGTGGGGACCATGACTTTCCACATCTGCTGATGGGGTTTGCAGCCAACCATGCGCCCTGCTTCCTTGACCTCCTCAGGGACCGATTGCAACGCGACGGTGGCAATGCGCACCATCGGCGGCATGGCGTAGATCACCGTGGCCACAAGCGCCGAGACAGGACCGAAACCGAACAGGAACAGAATGGGCACCAGATAAGCAAAGACCGGAACCGTCTGCATGAGATCGAGGATCGGGCGCAGTGCTTTCTCCACCCATGGGTGACGATAAGACAAGATGCCCAACAAAAGCCCGCCGGTCACGCCAATCGGCACTGCGATTAGCACGGATGCCAGCGTGACCATGGCACTTTCCCACTGTCCGAATATGGCGAGATAGGCGAAACACAGGGCAGCCAGCATGGCCAGTCCGGCATTGCGGGCATAAAGCGCAATCACTGCCATGGTGCCAATGATGGCGATCCAGCTGATCGACGGGGCTACCTCGATGGCTTGTTGACCCTGTCCAACCGAGAACCCGTCAATCAGAAGAGAGCGCACGAATTGATAGGGCAGCTCGATCACGGCGGCGATGAACCGCGTAAGGTCGCGGAACGTGAAAAGCCCGAAATGAGCGTCTTCGACCAGCCAGGTCATTGCGCTGGAAATCCAGCTGTCCAGAGGCAGTTCATATTTCTTGGGAAAGCGAACGATCCAACGCGCATCCAGCGCCTTGTAAATCGCAAATGAGAACTGGGACAGCCCCCATGTGATTGCGAAGAGCCCAAGCCAGAACATACGCGGGCCTCGCAAACAGGATTTCAGAAAGCTGCTCATGCTGCTGTACGTCCGATCATGATGTCAACGGCTGCGCGCGCATCTATGGTGCCCACAGGTTTGCCATCTTCGTCGAGAACGCGGAAGGGCAGGTCGGCCTCATCCAGTTGGTGAACCGTATCGGCCACGGCCAGATGCCCGTCCAGGTCGCCTGCGTATTCGCCCTCGGGCACGCCCTTTGACATGATGGAGCTAAGCTTGATCACCTTGGCGCGCGGAATGTGGCGGGTGAATTCCTCGACATATGGTGTGGCCGGATTGAGCACCAGGTTCTCCGGCGTGTCGATCTGTTCGATACAGCCGTCCTTCATCACCGCGATGCGGTCTGCCAAGCGAATGGCTTCGTCGAAATCATGGGTGATGAAGACGATGGTTTTGTGCAGCATGGACTGCAAGCGCAGGAATTCATCCTGCATTTCGCGCCGGATCAAAGGGTCAAGCGCGGAAAACGGTTCATCAAGGAACCACAGATCGGGATCAGCCACTAGAGAGCGGGCAATGCCGACGCGCTGCTGCTGGCCGCCGGAAAGCTGGCGCGGATAATGGTCTTCGCGCCCTTTCAGGCCAACGGTTTCGATCATTTGACGTGCTCGGTCTTCGCGTTCGTTTTGGGACACGCCCTGAACTTCCAGGGGAAAAGCGGCGTTCTGCAAAACCGTCAGATGAGGAAGAAGCGCAAAATGCTGGAATACCATGCCCATCTTCTTGCGGCGCACATCGATCAGCTCTGCATTGCTCATCTTCAGCAGGTCACGGCCTTCGAAATTGATCTCGCCTGCGGTGGATTCCACCAGTCGTGACAGACAGCGCACAAGCGTTGATTTACCTGATCCGGACAGTCCCATGATCACGAAAATCTCGCCTTGAAAGACCTGTACATTGGCGTCGCGCACGGCACCCACCACATGAGAGGCCTCGAAATCTTTTGAAGTGGGCGCACCGTTGTGTTTCTTCAGAAAGGTCTCGGGGTGAGCGCCGAAGATCTTCCAGACACCACGGCATTCCAGCTTGACTGAACGCTCCATTGCTACCTCGGAATTGGGCTGGAACTGGCCCATGGGGGGGCCGTTCCTGCCGATAGGAAAGGGTATCACTGGCGCTTGGGCCAGGATGGATAGGGAGAAGGCGCAGGGAGAGAGGCACCTTCTCCAACTGGGGCTGATCTTACTTGATCCAGCTCGACCAAGCAGCTTCGTTGGCGGTCATCCATTCGGAGACAACGCTTTCGATCGAGACGCCTTCCAAATCGACCTTGCCCACAAGAGCCCCCATGGCGTCATTGTCGATATCAAAGGCCTTGATCGCGTCAGCTGCGCCCGGCCATTTGTCGGCAACACCCGACCATGCCACCTTCCAGATCGGACCGGTCGGCTTGCCGCAATCATAGGCCGCATCGGGGTTCATGCCGGCGGACGGATCGTTGTAGCACTCGACCGAATAGGGGGGGAATTCGACAAATTTGCCATCATATTTCGCGGTGGCCCAATGCGGTGAATAGATCCACAGCACAATTGGTGCCTCACGCTGATAGGCACTTTCGAGCTCCGCAAAAAGGGCCGCATCGGTGCCTGCATGAACCACTTCAAAGTCCATCCCAAGTGACTCAACGCGTTCATCATCAAAGCCACCCCAGGTGACGGGGCCGCCTAGGTAACGCCCCATGGGTGCCGTCTCAGGTGTCGAAAACTCCTGCGCACAATCATTCAGGGCTTTCCAGTCCGGCAGGCCGGGGCAGAGTTTTTCCATATAGGCCGGATACCACCATTCCTCGATGGCCTCCATGCCAGTGGGGCCCATATTGACCACCTTGCCGGTGCCGAACGCTTCGTCCATCGCCTCGCGGCCGGTGGTTTCCCAGATTTCCATTGCGATATGCAGGTCGCCTGATTTCAGGCCCGCGAACTGAGCGATATAGTCTGCCTGAACATACTCCACATTATAGCCGGCCTTTTTCAGGACTTCGCCCATAATGGTGGTTGTGATGATCTGTCCGGTCCAGTCGTGGGTGGTCAGTTTGATCGGATCAAGCGATTCAACTTCCGCCACGGCGCTGCTCGCCAACAGCGCGGTCATCAACGTGGCGGAATATGTTGTGAATTTCGTCATGGTCAGCCTCCCAGCTTTGTTTTTTGTGGGTTTTGCGTCTTCAGCGGTCTGAAAATGCGGAAACAAGGTGATGTTTCGGCATAAAGCGACAAAAATCAACATATAAATTTGGAAAATGTTGTAAAATGATAAAATAATGTGGAAATATTGTGGGAATAATGGTGGAATGCAGAGGGGGAGCGCCCTCATTTGTTGAATTGGAGTAGAATCATGGAACCGCGTGCAAATCACAGACAGAAGGTGATCTTGGACGAGTTGCGCCGCTCTGGTGGATCAATGCGGATCCACGCTTTGGCTCAGGCACTGGATGTGACAGAAGAAACCGTTCGTAGAAACCTCAAGTCACTTGCGGATGAAGGATTGGTTGATCGCATGCATGGTGGCGTGCGGATTGTAGAAAGCGACGCCGAAGCAGATTTCAATGCGCGATATCGGGACAATCCGGTCGCCAAACAGAAAATCGCCAGCCATGTGGCGCGCATGTTACCCAACGATGTGTCGCTGTTTCTCGATATCGGCAGCACGACGGCGCATATTGCCGACGCGCTGCGTGACCACCAGCGGCTGGTTGTGGTCACCAACTCTGTCTATGTCGCGTTCCGTTTGGCCACGCGCAATGGCAACCGTGTCTTTCTGGCAGGGGGGGAATTGCGTGGCCACGATGGTGGTGCTTTCGGGACCGATGCAATGGAGTTTGTGGCGAACTTCAATACGGATTTTGCCGTTCTGTCTTCAGCGGGGATCACATCAAAGGGTTTTTTCCTTTTCGATCTGGAAGAGGCACGCTTCTCGCGCTTGATCATGCAGCAGGCCGACACACGCATCATGGCCGCCGACTCCAGCAAGTTCGGAGGGGTGGCGCCCGTTGATATTGGACGGCCGTCACAGGTGGACTATCTGATCTGCGATCGGGAGCCGCCGCAAGACATCGCCTCAGCCGCAATGGCTGATTGGGGCACCAAAATCCAAATCGCCAAATAGGAGAGACCATGACCAACGCGATCAATGAGGTCAGCGATGTGGCAAAGCGCATCGCAATGCAAGCAAGTGCAATACCGATGTCCCATTTTCGGGCCCCTCTCAATATCACTGACAAGGCAGATGACAGCCCGGTCACGATTGCCGACCAGAAAACCGAAACCTTTATTCGCCATGCGCTTGAGTGCAGCTTTCCTGACCATGGGATTTTCGGCGAGGAATACGGTATCTCTGGTTCGCTTGAGGGGGAAACCTGGATCGTCGACCCGATTGACGGTACGCGGTCTTTTATCACCGGGTCGCCGTTGTTTGGCATGTTAATGGGGTATTTGGTCGAAGGCGAGCCGCGTCTAGGGCTGGTCAGAATGCCCGCGCTGAACGAGACATATGTGGGCGTGCCAGGGGTGGGAGCATCCTGCAATGACCTACCGATCCGATGCCGCGAAACGCAGGCGCTTGATGATGCGCTGGTGTATATCAACGAGGCAGAGCGGATCCAGAAGATGAATCCTGCCTTATTTACCCGGCTCTGTACCATCGGACACACCCGCCGGATGGCCTATGACTGTTATCCTCATGCCTTGGTGGCGTCCGGGCAGATCGATGCGGTCATCGATTGCGGGCTGGAGCCTTACGACTACTTGCCCTTGGTTGGGTTGGTCCACGCTGCAGGCGGGATTATCACCGATTGGGGCGGCAATGCGCTGACGCTAGAAAGCGATGGGCGTGTGGTCACCGCCGCGACTCCAGAATTGCATGCACAGGTGCTTTCGGTCCTGAACGACTGAGTGATATGGAAACACAAAAAAAGGGCCGGAGCGTTTGCTCCGGCCCTTTTCGTTTGTTTGTGCGGTATCAGCCGACTTTGACAGCAGCAACATGTGACGCGAATGCGTCGCTTTGCATCAGCGCCTTGCAGCGTTCGAACCGCGTGGTGGCATAGGCCCAGAAATTTTCGGCCGGATTATCATCCGCATGTTGAATGAGGCCCCAAAGGGTCCACAGCAGGTCGCACATTGCCTTGTAGATCACAACGCGGCCTTTCTCCTCTGCCGTGGGCGCGCGCCCAAAATAGCCGCGCAGAAGTTCGTCTTCTTGTGCTTCATCCATTTCCGCCTCAACCGACAGATCACCCACGTCCCAAAGCGGGTCATTCATGCCTGAATACTCCCAGTCGACGATCCACATGACGTCTCCGTCGTCCAGGAAATTCTCACACAAGGGATCGCAGTGGCAGGGGGCCAGCTTTGCGGGATTGGCGGCCAGGGCTTCCTTGACCGGTTCGGCTGCCTTGACCACTTCGGCATAGCCGTCTGGCAATTCGACATCTTTGGTCTCGAGGACTTCAAGATAATCATCAATCATTGCAAACAGCTCGAAACGGAACTCAAAAGTTTCACCCGAGTTGTGCAGTTTGGCAAGCGCGGTCCCCGCCCGCCACGGTGATCCGGAACGGGATTTGAACAGGGCAGGGGTCATGGTTTCGATCCCGTCGATGGCGCGCGTCACCATGTCTCCGGATCCTGCATCCGCAAAGAGAACTTCGGCAGAGATGCCCGCCCGCCAAGCAGCTTTGGAATTGGTCACTTCGATGGCTCGATCAATGTATTCATCCGTGCCTTCGCCAGGAATACGCACAATCACGCGTGCGTCCCGGGCTTCGACGAGATGTACCAAGTTGGTCAGCCCACCCAGGCGCGTGATCTTACATTCTGGCGGCGTGATGTCTTCGAACCCGGTGGTGTTTCGAAGCGTGGACAGGATGGTATCAGTATGTTCGTACATGTCGCCTCCTCACGACTTGAGTTTTTCATTCTGCGGATCAAATAGGGGGCCGTCGACCCTTTTGATTGGATGACGGTCCCCAAAGACTTCAACCTCGAAGCCGTCTTCGCAGCTGATGTCGGTGTCCAGATAACCAAAGATGATCGTCTGGCCGACCGAGTGGCCAAAGCCTGCACTTGTGGCTAGTGACACGGTTTCCCCGTTGCGCAGGATTGTTTCACCACCGTAGAGCGGCAGTTTGACCGGCGTGGTGAAGGTGCAAAGTTTTTGCGCAGGCCCCTCGGTTTTTTGCTGTTCCAGCACGTCGCGACCAATGAAATCACCACCGACCTTCAGGTGGACACGGAACCCAAGCCCCGCTTCGATTGGCGTATAGTCGGGAGAGATGTCACCTGACCAGTAGAGGTACCCTTTCTCAAGTCGCAACGTGTCGATGGCGCGATAACCGACGTCGCGAATATCATGCGGTTCGCCTGCAGCGCGCAGGGTTTGATAGACATGGGCGGCAAACTCTGTTGGGACATGCAGTTCCCAGCCCAGTTCGCCGACAAAGCCGATCCGCGCCGCCCGTACCGGGGCGCAGCCGATGGTGATGTTTTGGGCGGTGCCAAAGGGGAAAGCGGCGTTTGACACGTCCTGCTCGCAGATGGTCTGCAGCACGTCCCGTGCCTTGGGTCCACAAATGTTGACCACGGCGCGCCCAGAAGTGACCTCGATCATTTGAATGGAGCCGTCCTTGGGCATCTGGCGGCGAATGTAATCTTCGTCATGGGTGCCAAACCCGGACCCTGTGACCAGATAGAAATGATCACGCGCCAGACGGGTGATCGTTACATCGGCCTCTATTCCACCGGTTTCGTTGCAGAATTGTGCGTAGATCACCGTGCCATCAGGCTTGTCCATATTGCAGGCGGCCAGACGCTGGAGCAGGTCCAGCGCACCGGGGCCCATGATTTCGAACTTGGCAAAGCTGGACTGGTCGATCAGCGCAACGCCTTCACGCACGGCCTTATGTTCCTCGGCGGCATATTTATGCCAGCCTGGTTCAAGGAAATCGAGCTGGTCCACCGGCTCCACCCCTTCGGGGGCGAACCACAGGGGGCGCTCCCAGCCGTTTTTCGATCCGTAAACAGCGCCGCGGTGCTTGAGCAGCCCATGCAGCGGCGACAGGCGGATGTTGCGGGCGCTTTCATGTTCCTGCCCGGGGTAACGCATCTTGTAATGGTGGGCATAATGTTCCACAGCGCGGGGATACATGAAGCTCTTGGTGCCGTGATGCGGACCGAAACGGCGGCAATCAAGCGGCCAGAGATCCAGGCTTGGCCGTCCCTCGGTAATCCATTCAGCGATCATTTCTCCGGCACCACCACCGGCCGCAATCCCATACAGGAAGCCGGTAGCCATCATCAGGTTGTCAAAGCCGGGGGCCCAGCCCAGCACAAAATCCCCGTCTGCCGAATAGGGGATCGGGCCATTGATGACCGATCGGATGCCCACCTCGTTCAGCACCGGAGTCACCTCGGCGGCCAGTTCGGCCAGCGGTCCAAAACGATCGAGATTGTCTGGCAGAAGTTGGCGCACGAATTCGCCGGGGATGCCGTTGTCACCAAAAGGCAGGGTGCCTTCTTCGTAGCCACCAATCACCAGCCGCCCGCCTGCATCTGGTTTGTAGTAAACAAGGCGCTCGGGGTCTCGCAGGGTTGGCAGGCCTTTGACCAGTGCTTCGTCTGGAAGCGGTTCGGTCACAATATATTGGTGCTCAACAGCACAGGCAGGCACATGAATGCCCAGCTTTTCACCCAGTTCACGGCTCCACATCCCAGCAGCCATAACAATGGTCTCGGCCTCATAGTCGCCTTCGCTGGTCATCACCTTGGTGATGCGACCGTCCTTGATTTCGAAATCCAGAACTTTGACGCCTTGTCGGATCTGCGCGCCATATTTGCGTGCGCCCGCCGCAACAGCCTGGCACAGGCTGGCCGGGTCCACATGCCCGTCAGAGGGAATAAAGGCCGCGCCTTCCAGCCCGGAGGTGTCAATATATGGAAACAGCTCCTTGGCTTCGGCAGCTGTGATCATTTCCATTTCAAGATCAAAGCTCTTTGCCATGGTGGTTAGACGCTGGGCCTCAAGCAGGCGTTCCTTGGTGGCAGCCAGGCGCAAGCTGCCAACCTTTTTCCAGTCAAACGCCATGCCGGTTTCTTGTTCAAGCCGGTCATACATCGCCACCGAGCGTTTCAGCATGCGGGTGGTGTTACGCGATGAACGCAGCTGTCCAACAAGGCCGGCGGCATGCCAGGTGGCGCCTTCGGTCAGCGAGGCTTTCTCCAAAAGCACGACCTCTTTCTCACCATTGCGCGCAAGGTGATAGGCCGTAGAGCAACCGATGATACCTCCGCCAATGATGAGGTGTTTTGCAGAATGTGTGGTCATGTTCGGATCCTACCTGATGTCGGGAATAAATTGACACAAAAACAACAAAAAACAACAAAAAATGTTGAAAAATGTTGCAGCGGGGCCGAAATTGGGCCAAATTGCACGGAAAACCGCGGTTTTTCAGCTTCGATCCTGCCCGGATCACTGATGGATTACAGGAGTTATCAGATGCAGCAACCTGCTCATAACGCGTTTAGAATGGCGACATTCGCTGCGACGCCTGAGGTTCAAGAGGTGGTGATTCTTCTTAGTGAAGGTGCTGCGATGGCGGATTGCAGCGCAATCACGCAGCCCCTGAAAAGCGTCAATGACATCGTAGGCACTCAGCTCTTTCGCTGGCGGTTCCTGACCCTGAACGAGGGTGTTCAGAAGCTATCATGCGGTTCTGAGCTTGCCAGCGAAGCGCAAAACGGCCCTTTGCATCGGGACACATTGGTGTTTCTCAATTGGGACAGGCCATCGGAGCAGGAATCCGGCCGCTTGGCCCAGTGGTTGCGTCGACAAGACCGGTGCGGGAACAAATTTGTGCTTTTGGGGAGTTCAGTTTTGACTGCCATTGAGGCTGGTATCCTAAATGACATTCCAGTTGCAGTGCATTGGGAGTGGATTGATTTCGTCAGGGAGTTGTACCCCGAGGTGCGGGCTGTAGATCAGCTCTACTCCGTGTCCCCAAGGGTTTCCGCCAGCACATGTAGCGACGCCACCATCGATCTGGTAATCGGATTCATCGAAGCACAACATGGCACCAGCTTCGCGCGCAAGGTTCAAGAACGATTAAACCGCCCGTACCGGCGTCTTCCAAACACTTCGCAGAGCATTCCGCTGTCACGGAAATACGGCACTCGGAATCCGACTTTCCTTGCGGTGGTTGAGCGGATTCAGAACTGCTTTGATGAGAACCTATCCGTAGAGGAGCTTTGTCAGGAGTTTGATATTTCGAGGAGGCAGCTGGAGAGGCTGTTTGCAGATCGTGCCGGAACCTCTCCGTTGAAGTTCATAAAAGATTATCGGTTGGGAAAGGCGCAGCAATTGCTCCAGGTTACGGATATGAGCGTGATCGAAGTGGCAATCGCCTGTGGCTTTCCGACAGATGCCTGCTTTCGTGCGGCGTTCAAACGAAAGTTTGGAATGACCCCATCAAAGTTTGTCTGACGGTACAGACGCTTGCACCTCTCGTTGGTTTCTGGAATGAAAGTGTCATGGCGAAGTATGATCAAGAGATTTTAAATGCAGTCGGATTGCGCGGCACACTGAGTGTTGTTGAATTGTCTGAAATGCTAGGTGTTTCGGACCAAACAATTCGACGCATCGTCAAACCGTTGGTGGATGCGGGATTGATCAAAAAAGTGCATGGTGCAATCGTAAGTGTCGACAACCCGACGACAGAACCTTTTCAAGTCCGATTGCAGCACAATCGCGAAGCCAAGGCTCAAATTGCTTCGAAGATTGCCGAGTTGATCCCCGACGGGGCATCGGTAGCGATCGACGCAGGATCCAGCGCGGGATTTGTCGCCAAAGCGTTGCAGATAAGGAAAAACCTTACAGTCGTCACCAACTCGGCATTTGTCGCCAGTACCCTGTCTTTAAAGAAAGGGAACAAGGTTTTTTTTGCGGGGACGCAACTGCGAGACTACGATGGTGCTTCTTATGATCGAACGGCGTTCAACACCGTGGAATCGTTGCGTGTTGATTACTGCGTTCTGACCGCTTCACTCGTCCATCACAAGCGCGGTTTTCTAATGGCTGAACAAAGTGAAGCGGATATGGCGAAAGCAATGACAAGTATTGCTGAGCAGACAATCTTTGCCGTGGATCACTCCAAATTGGTTAAGAATGGCACGCAAGGGCTGTTGTCAATTGGTGAGCTGAGACCACAGCCGTGGATGATCACAGATGAGATCTCCCGGGGGGCTGGTGGTGATTTTGATGACATTGCCAATGTAATAGTGGTGTCTTGATTGGCACTGTAGGGCTGGCACACTCATAGATATCCTGCTTGAGATGGGCTCTCCTCTCGGTTCTGGAACTTTTACCTTTGCTCTCTGAGTTCGCTCTCATAGTCGCTTCGTGTTGCAGCCAACAACGGTCCAGCAATGGATTCTGTAGGCTTAAGCTCAGTGCAACAGCTTGGGCACTCAATAGTTGGCTCTTGCATCGGTGCCTCATAAGGGCTTGTAGCCAATTGCTAATCAGGCGTTTCAGACTCAAACCACCCAAAATGAGTGAGCAACCAATGGTGATGAAAAGTTATTCAAGGAAGGCCCATGATTGAAGGAGATTGGGTCGTGTCAGAGTGTGATCCGTTAAGGCGCTGACAATGCAAGCCTAGAAGTTTGAGATCGCGAGACCGCTCTCGCGCAAAGAAACTGGTAAAACTCTTCTTCGATATTTGGTGCCGTTATCTATCATTATGCCCAGTTTTTTGGGCGGGTTGGTGGTGGTTGGATTTGTTTATGTTGAGTAATATTGTTTTAAAGAAATGACTTAAAAGGAGGGGGTGGAGGCGAGTACCGGAATCGAACCGGTGTACACGGATTTGCAATCCATGGCGTGTGGGCATTTTCATTGAATAATTTGGGTAGAGAACAGCAGAACACATCAAAAACATTGCGCGAATGGGTAGAGCGTCATTCGCGCTTCTTCTGTGCGTCCTTAGCCCGCGCTTCCTGCCTCGCTCGCCCCGCATAGTGTCGCACCATTGCTGTCGTCGTGTGGCCCGTAACAGCCATCACTTCATCGTCAGATCCAGCCGCGCCAATCTCGCTGGCAACCGTGTGGCGGATAGCGTGAATGTCATGAGCTTCGGCCCCGATTTCTTTGCGTAGCTTCATCATCGCATCAGCCGCGCCGCGATAGGACCAAGGCGAGGTTTTGCGGTAGGCGGTCAGGATGGTTGTGCCTGATCGGTCTGCCAGTTTCAGGCACTCTTTCAGATCATCGGTCATCGGCAGCACAAGGGGTGCGCCTGTCTTGTTCTGGTTCACTTCGATGCTATCCCCGCGTATGTGGCCCCATTCTGCGCTGAGAACATCCCCAACACGTTGCCCGGTGCAGTACAGCATCTCGAACAACAGGCGCGTTCTGTCGCCGTGTGGGCGGGCGCTGCGAGCGGCTTGGATCATGTCTTTCGGCCAAGGCTTGCGGATCTGCTTTTGGTACTTCACCTCGCCCACGCCTTTTGCGGGGTTCCGTTTGATTTCTCCCACATCAATTCCGTATTCCATGAGGATCCGAAGCACTCTAACAAAATAGTTTGCATAATGTGGTGTTTGCGATTGGGCCAACTGGTCGCGCCACGCGATGACGTGCTTGCGTTCGATTGACTCTACTGCAACATCGCCAGCGTTGGTTTCCAGGCGGGAAAGATATTTCTGATAGTCGGTTTTTGTTCGGGGTTTCAGCCCGATAAACTTCTGAGACTTGAGATATGATGTGATCAGCCCTTTGACCATGAACGCTTTAGGCTCCGGGGCAACGCCATTTAGGATGCGCGTGTATTCAGCATAGAAGGCGGGCGTCAGATCTTGGTTCTGGAAACGCCTCGTCGGCCAGCCGCGCCGCTTGAAGTACAGCACGCCTTTCAGGCTCACGACATATTTCGGTGTCTCTTTTTTCATTCTGACATGTTCACAAGGTCAACAGGGTCAACATTGGCTTTCTCTTCCCGCGCGAAGTCAAGGCGAAATTCTTGGCCAAGCTGTTCCAGAAAAAGCAGCGCACAGGCACATGGGATAAGCCGGTGCTGGTCAACATCCCAGATGGGCCGTTTCGCCTGAAACTCTTTGGCGATCCGCACCTTGACGCAAACGGGTGTGACTTCGAACTCTTCGAAAAGCACTGGCAAGAATTGAGCGTTGAAAACCGAGTGTTTGGCGTCTGCATCGGTGATTGGTTCAACAACTGGCTGCGGGTTCTGTCACACCTCTGGAAGCATGAGGGCGACCCTGATGATGCCTGGGTGTTATTTGAATACCTGATGCACCAAAACGGCCACGCTCTGTTAGGGGCTTGCTCAGGCAATCACGACGATTGGACGCACGGGCCTGTTGACCCGATTGATATGCTGATGAAGCAGCACGGCGTTGTTTATCGTCAAGGCGCTGTGAGGCTCTTTGTGGAGGCTGGTGGCAAGGGGCCAATCCAGATTGCGCTTCGGCACAAGTGGAAGGGCCATTCCATGTATTCCCCGGCCCACGGGCTGCGCAGGGCTGCGGCAGAAGGCTGGCACGATCATATCATGGTCGGAGGTCACACGCACGTTGATGAGGACCGGCACTATATCCAGCCGCGCTCCGGCTTCATGTCCCACCTGTTCCAACTCTCTGCCTTCAAGAAGTTTGACGACTTCGCAGACGTTCACGGGTTCAAGCCACACTCGATTTCGCCCGTGCGGGATCTGGTCATTCAGCCCGACAAGGACGACAGCGACCCCGATAAGGTGATGGCGTTCTATTCTTCAGAAGAGGCGGCGCGCTACTTCAATGCCCTATGAAGCCGCAGTCATTTTCAAGGTGTATCAGGGCAGGTTCTGCATCTGGCGGGGCCGTGAGCTTGTTGCCTCCTTTGGTGCAGAGGATGTTCCTTATCTCATGCGAGAGCTTTTGAAGCTGTTAATCGAAGCCAAGAAATAATCCCCCGCCCCCTATCCGACTGTTTGGCGGACACCTTTAGCAAGTGACCGGCCTGGACGTTTAGTTAGGATGCCGGAAATTGCTTTCCGCGCCGGGTTCTCAAACACCCAATAGACAAGCGCCGACAAAGCGATGGTGCAGATAAAACCGGGCAGTACCATCCAGACCCGACCGATTTCCATAAAATCTGCAAGGTCGCACGAAGCTCGCAGGACAGGGATGTGAAGCAGATAAATCCCAAACGACCAGTCTCCCAGCTTTAAGCAGGCTTTGCTTCCTAGGATTTTTGCTTCGTTTGCGTTTCTCACCAGAGCGGTCGCCACTATGAACGCCATTGTCACCTGAGCAAGCGGAGAGCGATATATCACATGGTTCGCCAAGCTGTCCGAGATCAGGGCGAACGATGCGGCAATAGGGAGCAGAGCAACCGCTGCGGGGGCAAATAGGGAAAGTGATTTGGGGATCTGGTGTTGGAGATGTGCGATAATCATCCCCAAAATGAAGACCTGCAAGTTACCGAAAACAGACAATCGCGATAGCGGTGGCAGGTAGAAAAAGGCAATATAAGCCCCTACCAGAATTGCTAATCTCGCATATACACTGACCCGCGCGGTAAACAGCCAAAACACCATAAACAACAGGTAGAACTTCATCTCCACCACAATTGTCCAAAAGACAAATTTCCCGTCCTGTAGAGAAAGGTGCGAGAAGATATCCCCAAATGAGAGTTCATAGAACTGCGTCACACCGAAGGACGTAGAAGCCACCGCCGAGATCACAACCACTAGACTGAAAAGCGGATAGATGCGCGCGAACCGGGCAACGACAAAGCGCCACATTGTTCTGATCGAGACTTTCTTCGGCAGGTAGATCGACGCCATCAGATAGCCACTCAGCACGAAAAACAGCATGACCCCGATAGATCCCAAGCCGTAGAAAGGGAGCTTTGGCAGCATCCCATAAAGCGCCATATGAGCGATCACCACCGAACAAGCGGCAATTCCGCGCAATCCCGCAAGCGTAGGTTTAAATTCCATCTAAATTCAATTCTGAATAAACAACCATCAACTATATATTGGCATTTTGCTATCAAAAATCAATTACCCCCGTGTCGGCTTACCGATGCGGGGGCTTTTTTCGTTTGTGGGGCATGCCGACTCGCTGAAAGACAGAACAGGAACGGAACGGGAATGGGTAGAAAATGAGTAGAGATTAAAATCTACCCAGAATCAAAGTCGCGTAAGTGCTTGAAATTGTTGGAGGCGAGTACCGGAATCGAACCGGTGTACACGGATTTGCAATCCGCTGCGTCACCACTCCGCCAACTCGCCATCCGTGGTGTTCGGCTTCTTTAGCGCTGAATTCCGAGGAGGTCCAGAGGGGATCTTCTTGTTCTGGTACAAAGTTTCGATTTTTCCCTTACGGGTGAAAGGTTGCGTATTTAATACCTTCCGTGCGTCACTTAATCCCTTGTGGGATTGCCCGCATATTCTATCTATGGCAATACGGACGTGATATTTCAGACAAGAAGGCTCAACCATGACCGACTTTGCCGCTCGCCGCACAATGATGGTGGACACGCAGGTGCGCCCCTCGGATGTGACCAAATTTCCGATCATTGATGCAATGCTTTCTGTACCGCGCGAGAATTTTGTACCAGAAGCGAAACGTGAAGCCGCTTACATGGGGGAAAATATCGACCTTGGTGGCGGTCGTGTTGTGCTGGAGCCTCGAACCCTTGCCAAGATGCTCGACGCATTGGATATCCAACCGGATGAAATGGTGCTCGATCTGGGATGCGGCCTGGGATACAGCGCGGCTGTTCTTGCCCGACTTGCGGACTTTGTCGTTGCTATTGAAAGCGATGAAGCAATGGCAAGCGATGCTCAGACCGGGCTGTCAGAATTCGGGGCGGACAATGTTGCAGTTGTCCAGGGGGAACCCGCAGAAGGAAACGCAAAAAACGGCCCATATGATGTGATCGTTGCGCAAGGTGCGGTAGAGCAGGTGCCGGATGCACTGCTTGAACAATTGAAGGAAGGTGGTCGGATGGCGGCCATTTTTTCCGACGGAAAACTGGGCACCGTTCGTATTGGTTACAAGATTGATGGGACCGTGGTCTGGCGCCATTCGTTTAACGCCGGCGCGCCCATCTTGGCTGGATTCGAAGCTTCGCGCGCATTTGTTCTCTAATTGATCTGAGGCATAAGGCGACGAGAACAACAAAAGTGGATATTGATATGAATTTCAAAAGGAATTTCGCTGGGATCGTTTCTGCTACGTTGATGGCCATGTCATCACCTGCTGGAGCTGAAAGTTTAGGTGACGCGCTGGCGTCGGCTTACAAGCACAGCGGCCTTTTGAAGCAAAATCAAGCGGTACTGCGCGCCGCCGATGAAGATGTTGCGATCGCTCTGTCCGGGTTGCGCCCTACAATTGACTACTCGCTGTCTCACTCTTGGAGAGATGTGGATGGCGCAGGACCAGCCGTCGATACGCGGGTGAATTCTGCCAGTTTGACAGCCTCCATGCTGCTTTACAATTTTGGCCGCACTCAGTTGGGGATTCAGGCCTCAAAAGAAGTGGTAATGGCCACAAGGGACACGCTGGTAGGTATTGAACAGACCATTCTTTTGCGTGCAGTTCGGGCGTTTTTGGATGTCCGTTCCACAAATGAAAACGCTGCATTGCAGGCCAATTCCGTGCGCGTCCTGGCACAGGAACTACGGGCCGCTCAGGATCGGTTTGAAGTGGGTGAGGTAACGCAGACCGATGTGGCGATTGCACGTGCCCGTCTGGCGTCAGCACGCGCAAACCAAGTGACTGCGCAGGGCGAGTTGGAAATCGCCCGCGAAGAATATCGCGCTGCCGTCGGGCACCTTCCGAAGAGCTTCCCCAATACCCCGGGGCTGCCGAAAACAGCAAATTCTCTGGCGGCTGCCAAATCGGTGGCACGTGATCGCCATCCTGATATTCAAGCAGCCCAGCACCGGGTGAATGCAGCTGATCTTGGGGTGGAAGTTGCCAAAAAGGCGATGCTACCTTCGCTTGTCGGATCCGCTCAGACCTCGTTTACCGATACCATCGGAGACAGCACCGGAGGCAGCTTTAACAATCAGATTGGAGTGACACTGCGGGGAGAGTTCTATGCTGGTGGGCGTCGGTCAGCGGAATACCGCAAATCGATTGCACAGGCGGAACAAGCCCGAGCTGCGCTTGATCTTGCCCGCATTACTGTTGATCAAAATGTCGCTGACGCCTGGTCGAAAATGTCGATAGCTGCGGCACGGCTTGAAGCATCAGAACGCCAGATTCGCGCAAGCCGTGTGGCGCTGCGTGGGGCACGGGAAGAGGCCACATTGGGATCTCGTACGACGCTTGATGTTCTGAATGCCGAGCAAGAGCTTTTGAACGCGGAAGCTTCGCGTATTACCTCCCAATCCGACCGTTTCCTGGCGGCCTATTCGCTTTTGGCTGCGATGGGTCTTTTGACCGCAGAGCATCTGAAGCTTGGCGTCGCTTCCTACGATGTTGACGCCTATTATAATGCAGTGCGCAACGCACCGGTACGCCAGGTCAGCCCGCAGGGAGAAAAGCTGGATGCGATCATTTCGATCTTGGGGAAGAACTGAACGCTCTGTTGTGAGAATCAGGGTCGCCTTGTAGACTGAACATGTAATTCCAGCACAGTTTGGAAAAAATCAGCAGTTTATAGCAGGTGGTCAGGCATGTCAGATCCGGTCAGCAACGCAGATATCGAGGATGTACTTTCTTCGATCCGGCTGCTTGTTTCTGAAAACGCCACCCCTCGTAAAGAAACGCCTGCAGTGACGGAAGTGTCAGCGGACAAAGAACCTGCGGACAAGGAAATAGCATCATCTGACAAATTGGTGCTTACGCCGGCGTTTCGTGTCCACGACACCCCCGCTCCAATTGATGAAGAAGTTATCAGCCAGACGTTGGATATAGAGGCCGTGGAGCACTCTGATCAGCAGCAGATCACTTCAGATGAGAGCTTGGGCGACGAGACCTTGAATGACGAGGCCTTGGATCAAGAGATCAAGGCCGCACAGAGTGAAGAATCTGACATTCCCCAATCTGAGAACAATGATCTGGTGTCCACGCCAGAGGAAGAAGGGGTGATGTTCCTGCACCGCCCGATTTCGCCCGAGGAAGAGCAGGTTGAAGAAGAGGAAACTCAAGACCTCTCGGGTCAAACATCTGAGCAAGAGATTGATGTCCCGTCAGAAGAAGAGCCCGCAGGTGGCGTTGAAGCAGGTGGCATTGAGAATGTAGAGGACATCCATCAGGACGCTCATGATGCGTTCGAAGATCCCACTGGTGAAATTGTGGAACCAGACTGGCCGCTTTCTCCCCCGATTGAAGAGACATCCGCAAAAGAGGTGCCATCGCTTGATCATCGTGTGGCAGAGCTTGAGGACGCGGTGAACAAAAGCATCTCTGAGTTCGAACCTGATCTGGGAGATGCCGTCGAAGACATTGGCCCCGGGATTTTCCTACACCACAGAGCGCCGACAGATCCCATGGAGCCTATCGATAACTCTGACACTCCGACCAACTGGCAAGAATTTGATGCTGAGGTCAAAGCGTTCATCGAAAATCCTGCTGACGAGAACAACGCAGAGGCAGCCCCAGCAGAGCAGGATAAGGACGAACCTATCCTCGATGAGGATGACGCTGTCGCTGTGATTGATGAGGAAATGCTGCGAGAGCTTGTGACGCGTCTGGTGCGTGAAGAACTGCAAGGCGAGGTTGGCGAGAAGATCACGCGCAATGTGCGCCGGCTTGTTCGTCGCGAGGTCGAACGTGCGCTGACACTCAAGTCTCTCGGTTAACCCTTATTTTGCAAGGCTGTAGAGAAGATCGAGGTCCAGATGGGTTTCGACATGATCTGCCAGCGCATCCAGCGTGTGTTCCACCTGCACATCATAGCCCGCATCCGTGACTGTCGCGCCCAATGAGCCAAGATAGTGGCGACGAAACCCGTCCGCGGAAAAAAGCCCATGCAGATAACAACCGCGCACGCGACCGGTAGAATTGATGGCCCCCTCACGGCGCTGATTGATCGACAACCAGGCTCGTGATGTGTCCGGTCCATCGGTCTGACCAAGATGGATCTCATACCCCTCAACCGGTTGCCCGCTGATCAGGTCTGTCGCCGACGTAAGTGCAAGGATTTTCTTTGGCTCAAGCCGCGTGACAACGTCGAGATGACCCAGGCCAGCAACCCGACCTGGCGCTCCTTCAATCCCGTCATCATCCCAGATCTCGCGCCCCAACATTTGATACCCGCCGCAGATCCCCAACACCTCTCCGCCACGTCTGATATGGGCGGACAGGTCGATATCCCAGCCATGGGACCGAAATTCCTCCAGATCTGAAATGGTCGATTTCGAGCCTGGAATTAGGATGAGATCGGCATCAAGGGGCAGGGGGCGACCGGGTTCGATGATTTCAACCGTCACATCTGGTTCGTTCACCAATGGATCAAGGTCGTCAAAATTTGCGATACGCCCAAGCTTTGGGACCACAATCTTGAAGCTGCCACCCTTACGCGTTGCAATATCGAGTACGTCTTCGGCGGGCAGATGCCAGGCATCGGCAAACCAGGGCAAAGTGCCCAGATCGGACCATCCCGTGCGGGTAGCAATCTCGGAAGCCCCCTCGGCAAAAAGGGTCACGTCACCACGGAACTTGTTCACGAGAAACGCCTTGATCCGATCTCGGTCTTCTGGTGGTAGCACCGCGTGGGTGCCGACCAGTTGGGCAATCACTCCACCCCGATCAATGTCGCCTGCCAGCACAACAGGCAGGTCAGCGGCGTCAGCAAAACCCATATTGGCAATGTCACCCTCACGCAGGTTGATTTCGGCAGGGCTGCCAGCACCTTCGATAAGAACCAGATCAACCTGAGATTTCAGCCTGTCGAAGCTTTCCAGAACCTTCGGCATCAGACTCGATTTCATCTTGCCATAGTCTCGGGCTTTGAGCGTGGTGAGCCGTTGGCCCTGAACGACAACCTGTGCCCCGGTATCGGTTTCGGGTTTCAGCAATACCGGATTCATATCCACCACTGGGTCCAAACCGCACGCCCGTGCCTGAAGCGCCTGCGCGCGACCAATTTCGCCACCGTCCACGGTGACGGCAGCATTGTTCGACATATTCTGTGGTTTGAAGGGCGCGACCTTCAGCCCGCGTTTCACGAAAGCCCGGGCAATCCCTGCGACCAGCATGGACTTTCCTACATTCGAGCCTGCGCCCTGGATCATAATTGATTTGCTCATGCATGATCCATACGGCGTTTGTCCCACTGTGCCCAGCCCCTAGGCGACCGGCAATCGTCTGGTGCCGACAAAAGAAAACGCACCCCCGAGGGAGTGCGCTTTTCTCAAGAAGTGTCCTGTGAAATCAGGCGGCTTCAGCAGCGATTGCATTGCGACGCTCGCTTTCCTCGCGAGACAGGGCGACCGAAGTACGGATGCCTTTGCCGACAAATTCCATCAGACCTTTGACGACACGTTCGTTCGGGTCGATGCCTGCACAGCTCAACACTTCGCGTCCATCACGCGAACGGGCCCAGCGGGCAATCTGATCCGGGCCATTCCCGTATTTCTTATCATCGGCGATGGCATCATCAAGGGCGGCCAGCACAACGGCCGCAAAGAGTTTGCGCGCACGATTGCCTTGCTCGTGATTGAATGCAGTACCGTCTACGGAATCCAACATGATCGTCCTATTTATTATTCTTGCTCTTGCGCTCCCAAGGCGTTCGGCCAATATGGCGTTTTCGCCGCGATTCGGTATCCCTTGAAATGCATGGCTGCTATGCTGTCAGAGCATAGCTTTAACCATTTCTTAACATCTTCAACTATAGCACATCTATGAGGCGCTGATTGCTGCTCCGCAGGATATCGTTGTCTTGCATGGACAAGACCGCCAAGATATAGGTGCTTCCCAACGGAAAACAACCTTTAAAGGTCAATTAACATGCCCAAGATCAACGGCAATGAAATCCGCCCCGGCAATGTTCTGGAGCATAATGACGGACTTTGGGCGGCTGTAAAAGTCGATCATGTAAAGCCTGGAAAAGGCGGTGCATTTGCACAGGTCGAGCTGAAGAACCTTCGCAATGGGTCAAAACTGAACGAACGGTTCCGCTCGGCAGACAAGGTGGAACGCGTGCGCCTTGAACAGAAAGACCAGCAATTCCTTTATGAAGATGATGGAATGCTGATTTTCATGGACACCGAAACCTATGAACAGAACCAGATCTCGTCCGATCTGCTGGGTGAACGCCGCCCGTTCCTGCAAGATGGCATGACCATCGTGGTCGAGTTTTATGACGCCGAGGCGCTGAATGCGACCTTGCCGCAGAAAGTGACCTGCAAAGTGGTCGAGACGGAGCCGGTTGTGAAAGGCCAGACCGCCGCCAACAGCTTCAAGCCCGCGATCTTGGACAATGGCGTCAAAGTCATGGTGCCCCCCTTCGTTGGTCAGGACGAGGCGATTGTGGTTAACACCGAGACCATGGAATATTCGGAACGCGCATAAGCCGGTCTGATAAACCGGTCTGATATGTGATGGCAGGGGCAGGGCGATGTGCTCTGCCCTTCCTCTTTTAAAGGTCCAGCATGACAACGATCCTTTTCAACAAACCCTACAATGTGCTGTCGCAATTCACCGATAAGGGAACCGAGGGTAGCACGCGCGAGACTCTTTCGAACTACATCGATATTCCCAAAGTCTACGCTGCAGGGCGGTTGGATCGTGACAGCGAGGGGTTGCTTGTCCTTACTGACAATGGGGGCTTGCAAGCCAAAATCGCCAATCCCCGTTTCAAACTGGAAAAGACCTATTGGGCTCAAGTCGAAGGGGTTCCAGACGTGGCCACTTTGGCTGCGCTGCGGAAAGGCGTCGATCTGAAAGATGGAAAAACCCGGCCAGCAAATGTTCGTTTGATCGAAGAACCCGAGGGTCTATGGCCGCGAAACCCACCTATTCGTGCACGTAAATCCGTGCCGGAGCGTTGGATTGAAATCACCATCCGCGAGGGCCGAAACCGACAAGTCCGGCGCATGACAGCAGCGGTTGGACACCCGACACTGCGCCTTATTCGTTATCGCGTGGGGGATTGGACACTTGAGGGCATCCCTTCAGGCCACTGGGCTTACGCACCCCAAACACCTCGTTTTGGTAGCAATCTCTGATCTTTTTTCTTGCCGGAAGTACCTCGGGGTGAGCCTCGAAGAGGCGAGGGGCAGCGCCCTTGAATCGCTCATTCTACCTTGCACAGAAGACGGTCCAGAAGGGGCAAATAGCCCGCGCCGAACAGCCGCACATGCACCAAAGCAGGCCAGACCTGATAAATCACACGCCGGGTTTCCCAACCCGGATCCAAGTGGCCATAGGCGTCACGAAATGCTGCGGGTGGCGTGCCAAACAGATACAGCATCGCCAGATCCACTTCGCCATCACCATAGTAGCAGGCGGGATCAATCAGATAAGCAGACTGTGCGGTGAACAACACATTGCCCGACCACAGGTCTCCATGGAGCAAAGCGGCCTTGGGTGTGGCGGGAATGAATTCTGAAAGTTGACCTGCCAGTTTCTCAACTCGGTTGGCAAATCCTGCAGGCAAACGGTCTATCAGCGGTCGCAGGCGGTGGTTGATCCAGAACTTGACCCAATTCTCGGATGGGGTGTTGGTGATTGGAACCGTGCCAAAAGCATAGTCGTCAGACCATCCATAGTTCTGCCCAGAAGTGTTGTGTAATGCGCGTAGGGAGGTGCCAAGACTGGCCCACCCTTTGTCACTTGCCGGGGCCTCGGGAAGATACTCCATCAGCAGGGTATTGCCATTGGCAGCGATCACTGCCGGAACCGGAGCGCCCACCTTTGAAAGAGCAGCAAGCATTTGCGCTTCCTGCCCCACCATCGGACCCTGCTTCGCGACAACTTCGCGCCTGTCGGAAAGCGTGACAAGGGCCACGTCGGACAGGTCCCCGCCATGAAGGGGCCGCACCGCCACCGGATGGGCCTGAAGGTATTGAATACAGAGGTCGGTCAGCCCGCCCATGTAATGCGGGCCTCGCCCGCCATCATATCAGCGCCAGCGCGGTCAAAGCGCAGATAGGCAAGCGCGTGCTCGCCAGACTGAGTGAAAAGCGTGCCCACGGTTTTGCCATCCCGTGTGATCTCGCTTCCGACAGGAGCTGATCCTGAGATATCGACCTGCACCAATCCTTTGCGCAGCTCGGTTTTGTGTTTCATTCGGGCCGTCACCTCCTGCCCAACGTAACAGCCTTTACGGAAATCAACGCCGTGCAATCTGTCAAAGCCGACTTCCAGGATATAGCTGTCAGGACCAAGCTCGATGCCGGTTTCCGGAATGACATGGCTGATACGGATGGCATCCCAGTCCACGTCTACAGACGCGCGACCATCGTAAGCGCGCCACCCCATATCGGGATGGCGGGGATCGGCAAATGCACCTGTCGGAGTGGTCCCCAAGCCGCGTGATGGGGTGATATCCGTGACCTCAATCTGCACATCCGCCCGAAGTCGATACATATTCAGGCGCTGTCCAAGCCCCTTGGCAAGTTGACTGTCCACATCCAGCAAGATGGCATCACCATCAGGCACCAGAAAAAAATCCGCCAGATACTTGCCTTGTGGCGACAGGAGGGCTGCGTAGACCAGCCCGTTTTTCAACCCGTTCACATCATTGGTCACGAGGTTCTGCAGAAACTCCAGACGATCATTTCCGGTAAGACGAAAGACAGTGCGGGGCATGTAAAATCCTCTATGAGCGGCCAAAGCCGAACAGGCGTTTCAAGCTGAAGGTACGGGGTTTTCTGGGGTTGGACAACGCGCGCACTTTTTCGGCGGCGGCCTCTTCTGCGGTGGGGCCGGTATCCTTGAATTGCAGCGCGTGTAACTGTGCATAAATGCCACCGCGCTCCAAAAGCTCGTCATGGGTACCTTGATCCACCACTTGCCCCTGATCCATCACCACAATCTTGTCTGCGGCCTGAATGGTCGACAGGCGGTGGGCGATGACCAGAGTGGTGCGGTTTTCAGACAGCTCATCCAAAGCTTCCTGCACCAGTTTTTCGGATTTGGCATCAAGTGCCGACGTGGCCTCATCCAGCAGCAGAACTGGGGCGTCGCGCAGAATGGCACGGGCGATGGCGATGCGCTGGCGCTGCCCACCAGACAGGTTTGATCCACGCGGACCAGCCTCGGTATCAAGCCCATTTTCCATACGGGGGAGGAAATCAGCAACATGGGCGGCATTCAGGGCATGATCCAGCTTGCTCTGGTCCACGTTCTCGCGCCCCATAAGGATGTTGTCGCGGAGCGTTTCGTCAAACAGCAGGGCTTCCTGACTGACCACAGAATAAAGCCCGCGCAGCTGGTCAAGAGGCAGAGCGGTGATCTCGGCATTGCCAATCGAGATTGCGCCGCTATCCGCATCAGCCAATCGGGTCAGCAGGTTGAAAACGGTGCTTTTTCCCGCGCCTGATGCCCCAACCAGGGCGGTGGTTTTCCCAGCTTTTGCTGTGAAACTGGTGCCCCTCAGAACCTGAGTGTCGCCATATGAAAACTGTACATTTTCAAGGATGATATCCGCTTTGCGCGCGGGGCCGGACAGGAGTTTAGGTTTCTCCGGTGACAGAATGGTCGGGTGGGTGTTGAACACATCCCGGATCCGTTCGAGGCTCGCAAGGGCGGCCTGCCATGCTCCGGACACTTTGCCCAGATTGCGCATCGGATCAAACACCAGTGCCATTGCGGTGAAAAACGACATGAACTCACCAACGGTCTTTTCACCCGCAACAATCTGCAGCCCGCCATAGAAAAGAACACCGAAAAAGCCGATTGCTGCGATAATATCGATCAAAGCAACGATACCCGCCTGATTTAACTGGCTTTTCAGATGGGTTTCCGCAAAGCGATCAATGTCCTGATCAACCCGTCCTCTTTCCCGGCGCTCTGTTCCCGTTAGCTTGATCTGGTTGATACCATGAAAGATTTCGTCCAGCCGAGTGGAGATTTGTGCTGCGGATTTGCGGCTGTCGGTGGTGGTCTTGCGAACCTTCTTCTGTAGGATGCCCACCGGGATTGTCAGGATCGGGGCCGCGGCCACGGCGATCAAAACCCAAAGCCAGTCGATCCAGAGCGCAACACCGAGAAGTGCAATCAAGGATACCGCATCGCGGGCCACCGCCGAAAGCACCACTTCCCAGATTGTTGCGATGGCCTGAGCATCGCCACGTACTCGTTCCATCAATGTGCCCGGGGAGTTGTCGCGGAAATAGTTGCTGTCGAGCGTCAGCATATGCGCGACCATATTCGACTGCAGCCCGGCAGCGACGCGCTGTCCGACATGCACCATAAGTGTCTTGTGACCAAAGGCTGCGATCGCGCGGGTGATGAAAATCCCGGCCACCAGGGCCGCCACCAGCAAGATCGCGCCACGGCTTCCACCTGAAAACGCGGTGTCAAACATCGGCTTGATCATGTAGCTCAATCCGCCGAGGGCCATGCCCTCGACCGCCATCAACAACACTGCGCAAGTTAACGGCACACGATAAGCGCGCAGGTAGCCACGCCAGATCCATCGGACCATCGGGTCATTTGTGGTGTCGTTCATGTCGCGCTCGGTTCCGGTGATGTTTTTCCCCGTTTGGCGAGGAAGGATGAGGTCAGCGCTACTGGGTCATAATGGTCCCTGATCCAGTCACGAATTGGGATCGGGTCGGCTTCGATATGCTCCGCATAGGCCTCGATCATATGGTCAAGGATGCCGGCTTTCGACCAATGCTGGTGAGAGTATTTGATCGATAGCTGTTTTGCGGCTTCTCCTATCGGGGCCCCCATATAGTCGATCAGGTAAAATGCTGCAGCCAGACCAGTGCGATCCGCACCGGATTTACAATGCAGAAGCATCGGCTTTTCAACCTGGTCCATCAGATCAAACAGCTCTAGATATGTCTCGGCCGGTAACAATTCTCGTGCCTGAAGCGGCAAATCGTAAAGCGCCATATCGTATTCCTCGCAGGCCTCTTTCTCAAAAAGGTAGTAGGAATAAATGTCCGGGCCGCGCAGATTGATGACCGATTTGATGCCAATCTCGGAAAGGCGGGGAAAATGCACCGGATCAGGCTGGTTGGACCGCCAAGCGTCCTCAGACAGCTGATAGCGATTGGGCAGGATCCGCCGTAAAAAAGCGTGGTCGACCAAATTGTTGTGCTTGCGCGCATCCCGACGCCCCTCAGGGGTCGAGATATCGGTTCCAAAGCCGCTTTTCCAAGCGCGTTCCTTGGCTTTGATTTTGGCATATAGGGTCGACAGCATAACGCGCTCCGCTGAGTTCATTCCGGTGTATCGTCAAAGCCGCAGGCAGACAAGCAATCGGAGCAGTTCTTCATGTCATAACAACCCATGGGGTGGCGTTTCGCAAATGAGAATGCTCAGAGGTTGCCCATATCTGGGCGCAGCAACCCCCTGTTTCAACAGATGAAAAGCGCAGGTTCAAATGCTCCCTGGCCCAAAACACGAGCGTTTAGATGCAGCGCAAGAGGGGGGGCCATTGATGATCGGAATTGGTATGCAAAGCGAAGCAGACCCGGATGGTGCCGGTTATCTCTGTATTGGACAGTAGCATTGGTTGCCATGGAAATCGGGCTGCCAGAGGCTAATCCGCCTGCGCCACTTTCAGTGCTTCAGGCAAGGCAGCAGCAAAAGCGTCCAGATCTTCAGGCCTGCCTGCTGACACACGGATGCAGCGGTCCTGTGGGGCAGCAAAGGGCATGCGTACGAATAGGTCACGTTCGACCAGCGCGCCCAGCAATCTTCGGGCGAAGTCTCCGTCTCGGCAACAGTCGATTGCTACGAAATTGGTTGCCGAAGGCAAGGTTGTCAGGCCGTTTTCTCGGGCGATCTCGTCGATGCGCGTTCGGGCGTGGGCGACATTCAGAATGGTGTCTCGTAGATAATCTTGATCTTCAAGGGCCGCCAATGCGCCTGACTGGCTGATCCGGCATATGCCGAAATGGTTGCGGATCTTGTTGAATGCCGTGATTAGCGGAGCGGCCGCAATCGCATAACCAATCCGTGCGCCTGCCAACCCGTAGGCTTTAGAAAAGGTGCGAAAACGGATGACGCGAGGGTCGTCAGGCAGGAGATCAGGTGCCGTTCCCTCTGGCGCAAATTCAACATAAGCCTCATCCAGAACCAACAAGCAGCCCGCCGGTACGGAATTGATCATTCGCTGCACCCGCGTCGCGTCGTGCCAAGTGCCCATCGGATTGTCTGGATTGGCGAGATAGATCAGTTTTGCCCCGACCTCTGTGGCCTTGGTAATCAACGCGTCCGGATCCTCGTGATCACCAGAATAGGGAACGGTGACAAGGTCCCCTCCAAATCCCGCCACATGATAATTGAAGGTCGGATAGGCACCTTGTGATGTGACGACCTTATCACCGGGACCGATGATCAGACGCACCAGATAGCCAAGCAGCCCATCAATCCCTTCTCCAAGCATGATATGTGCAGGATCAATGTTCAGGTGATTGGCGAGGGCATTGCGCAGATCGTAGCTTTCTGAATCGCCGTACATCCATGTCTCGGATGCTGCAATTTGCATCGCCGCTATGGCCTTGGGAGAGGGGCCAAAGACATTCTCATTTGCTCCAAGACGGGCCGCAAAAACGCGCCCCCGCAGACGTTCTTGTGTCTCTGGGCCTACAAATGGAACAGAAGAGGGAAGGCTTTCAGCGAGCGGGGTCAAGCGAGCATGGTTTCTGGTCATGACAGAATTAGATCAGGGAGGCGGAACGGGGGCAAGGTTGAAAAATGCCTTGAGCACCCATATTTGAGAATCGTTCTCAAATATGGATTTTGTCAGGAGGGATTGATGTCCCAGATGAACAGACGAGTGTTTCTATCCAGTGTTGCCGCAGCGGCGAGCCTACGTGTAATGCCACCTGCGGCCAAAGCGCTGTCAAAGACCCAACCAGGAAAGCGGATCCTTGAGTTGGTGTATGACAAATCCATGGGCATGATGCGCGCCGTGGACAGACTGGTTCCGTAAGCAAAAAGGCCGGACGTACTGTCCGGCCTTTTGGATTGTTCCAGAGGGCGCGTGCCTTAGATCTCTTTCAATCGGGCAAGCGCAGTTTTCAGCTTTTCTTCTTCCTCTTCGCGGGCGGCCAGATTGGCGCGGGTTTCTGCGACAACTTCCGCCGGAGCACTTTCTGCGAATTTCGGGTTCTTCAGGCGTCCACGCAGGCCACCCAACTCTTTGGCCAGCTTGCCCAGCGACTTTTCAAGCCGCGCGATTTCCTCGTTCACATCAATGATATCCGCGAGCGGCAGGGCGAAGGTGCCACCGTCTACGGCCACCGTGATGCAGCCCTTGGGCAGTTCGGTCATCTCGGTGATTGAGTCCACGCGTGCCATGCGCTGAACCAGCCCGATGTTATCTGCCAAGGCTTTCTGACCCGCTTCATCCAGCTCTTGCTGAATGACCGGGATTTTCAGCCCTGCGGGAACGTGCATCTGGGCGCGCGCCGAACGAATATTTTCGATCAACGAAATCACCCAGTTCATTTCACGTGCGGCAGCTTCATCCACCAGTTCCGCGCCATATTCCGGCCAATCGGCGTGGATCAGCATCGTGTTGCGATCTGAAATCTGCTCCCACAGTTCTTCGGTGATGAAAGGCATGATCGGGTGCATCAGGATCAGGCATTGGTCAATCACCCAGGCCATGGTGGCGCGGGTTTCTGCGACCACTGCGGCGTCGTCCGAGTTCAACAGAGGTTTCGAGAATTCCACATACCAATCGCAGACCTTGCCCCAGACATAGGCGTACAGGCCTTGAGCTGCGTCATTGAAACGATAGGTGGCCAGCGCTTCGTCTACATCCGCGCGGATCTTAGCTGTTTCAGAGATGATCCATCGGTTCACCGTTTGGGTGGCTGACGCCGGATCGAAATCCGCGCTTGGTTTGCATTCGTTCATCTCTGCAAAGCGAGCGGCGTTCCAGATCTTTGTGCCAAAATTGCGATAGCCCGCCACGCGGTCCTTCGACATTTTCAACACGCCCCCGATTGAGGCCATCGCTGTGTTGGTAAAGCGCAGCGCGTCGGCGCCGTACTCGTCGATGATCTCCAGCGGGTCAATCACATTGCCCGTGGTCTTGGACATTTTCTTGCCCTTCTCATCGCGAACAAGACCATGCAGGTAAACAGTGTGGAACGGGTTCTTGCCGCACACGGCCTGGCTCATCATCATCATCCGGGCGACCCAGAAAAACAGGATATCCTGCCCGGTGATCAACACGTCGCCGGGGAAATAGGCGTTCAGTTCATCCGTGTCCTGCGGCCAGCCCAGCGTGCCAAATGGCCAAAGACCCGATGAGAACCAAGTGTCGAGCACGTCTGCATCACGCCAAACAGGGTAAACCAGCTTGGTCGGATCCTGTTCCATTTCATATTGGGCAAGCGCTTCGGCAAAGACATGGATCGCGGCGGCGCGGTCCTCGACCTCAACCACGCGGGCGTAATTGAGCGGGGTGGGCAGGGCGGCAAGGCCGTCAGTAAACTTGCCAGCAACCTCTTCGAAATGCGCGGCGCAGGCGGATTTTTCATGACCGGGCAGGAAATCCTGCTCGAGCATCAGGCGACCCATTTCGACGATGTCGATGGCGCCATCATTCTCGTCGTCCACGTACCCTTCGGCCGAGAGGTCAAAACCATACCAAACCGGCACCTGATGACCCCACCAAAGCTGGCGCGAGATGCACCAGGGTTCGATGTTTTCCAGCCAGTGGTAGAAGGTCTTTTCGCCGCTTTCCGGAAGGATTTTCACCTCACCTGAGCGCACGGCGTCCAGTGCAGGACCGGCGATCTTTTCGGCATCGACAAACCATTGGTCGGTGAGCATCGGCTCGATGACCACTTTCGAGCGGTCCCCAAAGGGCTGCATGATCGGTTTGTTTTCAACGTAGGGCACTTTTTCGGTGACCAGCTGGCCTTCCTCTTCACGAGTTTCCTCGATCATCACGGCCAGCCCCTCGGCACTGATCTGGTCAATCACCAGCTTGCGCGCTTCAAAACGATCAAGGCCACGGATCTCATCCGGCACAAGGTTCATTGCGGCGATCTTTGCCTCGTCAAAACCTTCTTCGCCATTTGCGATGCGCTGGGCGATCTCGGCCTCTTCCGCATAGGGGCGCCCATCGGCGCGCATGTGACCGCGGGTGTCCATCAGGGCGTACATTGGAATGCCGCCGCGTTTGGCAACTTGATAGTCGTTGAAGTCGTGTGCACCGGTGATCTTCACCGCACCCGAGCCGAATTCCTTGTCCGGATATTCGTCGGTGATGATCGGGATGAGACGGCGATGTTCTTTTGGTCCAACCGGGATTTCACAGAGTTTTCCGACAATTGGTGCGTAACGTTCATCTGACGGATGCACAGCAACCGCACCATCGCCCAGCATGGTTTCCGGGCGCGTCGTGGCGATCGAGATATAGTCGCGCTCTTCTTCAAGCACGACATTTCCATCCTCATCCTTCTCGACATAGGTGTAGGTCGCGCCACCGGCGAGCGGGTATTTGAAGTGCCACATGTGACCGGCTACTTCGATGTTTTCCACTTCAAGGTCGGAAATGGCGGTTTCGAAATGCGGGTCCCAGTTGACCAGACGCTTGCCGCGATAGATCAACCCTTTGTCATACATGTCGACAAAGACCTTCAGCACCGCGTCGTGGAAGTTGGCCGAGTTTTCATGCCCCACGCGCGGATCGCCCGGTGCGCCGGCCATGGTGAAGGCGTTGCGCGACCAGTCGCAGCTTGATCCAAGACGCTTCAACTGGTCGATAATGGTCGAGCTATACTGGCCCTTCCATTCCCAGACCTTCTCCAGAAATGCCTCGCGTCCAAGGTCACGACGTCCCGGCAGGCCCTTTTCGGCGAGCATCTTCTCGACTTGCAACTGGGTCGCAATCCCGGCGTGGTCCTGCCCTGCTTGCCAAAGCGTGTTATAGCCGCGCATCCGGTGCCAGCGGGTCAGAATGTCTTGCAACGTGTTGTTGAACGCATGGCCAAGGTGCAGCGCCCCAGTCACATTGGGCGGTGGGATCATGATGGTAAAGCTGTCTGCGCCCGGCTTGGCATTTGCGCCAGCCTTGAAGGCGCCTGCCTCTTCCCAGTTTTGATAGATACGCGCCTCAGAAGCGGCTGCGTCAAAGGTCTTGTCCATGGCCATGGTTTTGTCCCGTCAATTCACGTGTTGATTGGGGTTTAGCCGTTGCAAGGCAAAAGGGAAAGAGGGAGAGCGGGCGCTGACTTCTTCTTCTCCGAAATTCCCACTTGGAGCGGCGTCGATGATGCCGTCTGCGTCTGGATCGTGGAAGGGGCGTCAGATGAGACGAACTTACGTGCCATCCCGCCACAATCGGCTTGATCCGGTGGTAACGGTTGATCAGTGAGGCGTGTATGTCGCCTCCAGTGTCTCGGATGTATCTCGGGTGCTGCAAACACGCGCTCAGAACCCATTAAACCCGAAGATTACCCCAATCTGTCGATCCGTGTGGAAAGATGGATTAGGCTTTCCGATCCCTTAACACCATCAATTTCGCCAATCATATCCAAAGCTTCGTCCAGCTGTGCCGTCGATGACGCCGCAAGCTGCAGCAGCATGTCGAACCTGCCAGAGGCCGTGTGGGCGCTTTCCACCTGCGGCAAGGTCTTTAGGCGAGCAACCACCGCAGGGGTCGAACGAGGTTCGATTGAAATGAGAACCGTCGCGCGGATTGTGTCGCCCCGCGCAGCATCTCCAAGTTTGAGGGCATACCCGGCAATGATTCCCCGCTCTTCGAGCCTTTCGATCCGGGCCTGAACCGTCGAGCGCGCCAGACCAAGTCGCCGCGCCAGTGTGGCCACGGGCAACCGTGCATTCTGCTCAAGTTGCGCGATAAGTTCGCGATCAGTTTCGTCCATCTGTTACCCTCATCCGTCAGTTTGAATGAAAATTTTCGTCATTTCGCTTGGGGGCACACTAGCAATTGACGTAGCGTACTTAAACAGTAAATAGACCGCCACGCGCATCCGCGCGCGAATCGCGTGCGTCTGGGGACCCTTCATGAGCAATCAACCTTTCATCTGGACCAATGTCCTGTCTCATTTGAAATCCGATCACCCGCTGGGGACGGTGATGTATTTCTCGCCTGCCGTGTTGCAGGCGACAGCACATCGCTTCATTGATGGGTTCGATGGGTTGGTCACCTATGCGGTCAAAGCCAACCCTGCGCCTGTTGTTCTTGAGAATTTGATTGCGGCCGGAATTTCGGCGTTTGATGTTGCCAGCCCCGCCGAGATGCGTGCCCTGCGCGCAGTCGCGCCTCAAGCGGTGTTGCACTACAACAATCCAGTGCGCAGCCCGGATGAAATTGCCGTTGCCGTCGAGCTGGGGGTGTCGTCCTATTCGGTTGATTCTATGCGCGAGCTTGAAAAGCTGATCAAACTGGTACCCGCTCGCGGAACGGAGATTGCAGTGCGTCTTTGCCTGCCGGTGGACGGGGCCGTTTATGACTTCGGTGAGAAGTTTGGTGCCGGACCTGAGCGCGCCACGGCTCTTTTGAAAGAGGTTGCTGCCGCCGGTTTTGAGCCCGCAATCACCTTCCATCCAGGCACGCAATGCGCGGACCCTTCCGCCTGGGTGCAGTACATCGGAACATGTGCAGACATCGCCGGGGCCGCTGGTGTGCGGATTGCTCGGTTGAATGTAGGGGGTGGGTTTGCCTCCAATCGTGGTGAGGCCCCCGACCTGGAAGCCATTTTCAACGCAATCAGAACCACGGTTGAGGCGCGTTTCGGAGTGGATCGCCCGGCGCTGGTTTGTGAGCCGGGGCGGGCAATGGTGGCCGAAGCCTTCACACTGGCCACGCGGGTCAAGGCGATCCGCGAGAATGGCGATGTGTTTTTGAACGATGGAATCTATGGGGCCTTCTCGGAAGCGCTTTGGGTTGGGTGTGTCGATCGGTTGCATGTCTACACCGAGGATTCGGTTAAAATCGTGGGCGACCGCGAACCACGCGTGATCTATGGTCCGACCTGCGATTCCATGGATCGCTTGCCAGACCCTATGCCGCTGCCTGTTGACATTGAAGAAGGGCATTATGTTCTGTTTGAAGGGATGGGGGCCTATTCCACCGCAACGGCCACCACGTTTAATGGATATGGGCAATCCGAGTTCGTAACGGTGCAGGATCTGGCGCTCTAGGAAGCGATGCAAAAACCGTCCATGCGCTGTGCTCAGGCCATTTTCATGATGATGCAGGTGGTTGAACCGGTCGCATAAAGCCGCCCGTCTTCCACGCCGCGCAACTCTCCCATCGCAACACCGGTTGAGCGCCCTGAATGCTGGATGGTGCCTATCGCTTCCACTTGGGTGCCCGGGCGAATGGGGCGCACGATATTCACCTTGTATTCAAGTGTTGTATAGACAGAGCCTTGCGGCACCTTGGTCATCACCGCACAGGCCATGCAGCTGTCCAGAAGGGTTCCATACCAGCCTCCATGTACTGTCCCCATAGGGTTGCAATGGTCGAACTCCGGTGTTCCTTGAAAGATCACCCGCCCGTCTTCTACTGAGTGCAGGTGATAGTTCAGTCCAACGGATATGGGGGGGCGAGGCAGGATGCCCTCCAGCGTGAGCTGCATGAATTCAAGCCCTGAGATGCGGGCCAGATCCTCGCCAGTCAGCAGTTCTTCCATTGAAGTTGCGGTCTTCATGCTATGCTCCTGATCCTTCGCCTGACCTTATTACCAGTTCAGATAGATGGGGTGGGGCGATGCAGGCAAGAGTGACGCAACGGCGCATTATGATCATCCACTAGCGAGAAAATGTGATCGGGAACAATTGGCCGGGAACAATGATGTCAAAAACAAAGGGCGCGGCTGTGTCGCATAATGCACCGCGCCCCTTGCCGGGAAAAACATTGGGACATTCCCGTTGAAATTCAGAGGTCAGGCCACATTCTGAAGCTGTACCTTTGGCGTTACCCCAAGTGCGTGGCAGACATCCCGCGTGAGGGCTGGCTTGTTCAGGGTGTAAAAATGAAAATCCTTCACCCCTTCATCCATCAGATCTGAACAAAGCTCGGTGCACAGCGCCGTCGCGAGCAGTTCTTCACGCCCGTCTCGCTTGGCTTTCTCAAAGGTGTCATCCAACCAAGAGGGTACGGAGGTGCCGCAGCGGGTCGCAAATTTCCTGACCCCGTTCCAGTTTTCAATGGGCAGGATGCCCGGGATGATCGGCACATTAATACCGGCTTTCACACAGGCATCGCGGAAACGCAGGAAGGTTTCAGCTTCAAAAAAGAACTGAGTGATCGCCGAACCTGCGCCTGCATCCACCTTTTTCTTCAGCCAGTCGACACAGGCCTGAAAATCATCAGCCTCAGGATGGGGCTCAGGATAGGCGCCAACACGGATATGAAAATCACCGGTATCGGCCAAGGCTTCAACGAGTTCAATTGAGCTCGCAAACCCTTCCTTATGGGCGGTGAAACCATTTGAACCTTTCGGAGGGTCACCGCGAAGGGCGACAATATCAGTGACACCGATCTTTGCGTAGTCACGTGCAATCTGAAGGGTTTCCTCCCGGCTTGCCTCAACGCAGGTCAGATGCGCAGCGACATCCAGTCCGTACTGCTCGTGAATAACTTTGACCGCATCATGGGTCAGATCACGCGTGGTGCCGCCAGCTCCGTAGGTGACAGAGACAAAATTCGGGTCCATCGGAGCCAGATCCCGCACGGTGTCCCAAAGGCGCCAGCTCGCTTCAAGCGACTGTGGCGGGAAAAACTCGAAAGAGATATTCGGCTTGGTCATTTTGGCCTCACGATAGCGGGTGTGTTCTGTGCCCCCTTGTGCTGCAAATTGAATTGTGAGACAAACTCATAATTCTCACGAAGAATATGAAAGTCACACATGTATCTCGAATTTCGCCATTTGCGCACCATCCGCGCGATCCATCAAGCGGGCAATCTGGCCCGAGCGGCGGACATGCTCCATATTACACAATCGGCATTGAGCCATCAAATCAAAGCTCTTGAAGAGCAGGTTGGAATGGAGCTGTTTCATCGGCGTACAAAACCGATGAAATTGTCACCGGCGGGGATAAAGCTACTGCGCTTGTCGGAACGTGTGTTGCCTGAAATTGCGGCCATCGAAGAAGAGTTTCGTGCGCTGCATGAAGGTCGTTCCGGGCGGCTGCATATCGCAATCGAATGCCATGCATGTTTCGATTGGCTCTTCCCGGTTCTGGACAAGCTGCGCCATGCCTGGCCAGAGGTGGATCTGGATATCCGCCAGCGGCTGGCCTTTGATGCGCTCGAAGCCCTGCGGCGCGAGGAGGTTGATTTCGTGATCACGTCCGATCCGGTAGATCTTCCCGGTATCGCGTTTTCACCGTTGTTTGACTATGAGCCTCGCTTCGTCGCGGCATCAACGCACCCACTCGCGGATCGGGACTTCATAGAAGCAGAGGATTTCGAGGAAGAGATGGTTCTGACTTATCCGGTTGAGCGGTCAAAAATTGATCTGTTCAGCGCGCTTCTGACCCCCGCCCGGGTAGAGCCACGAGCGGTGCGGCAGGTGGAAATGACTGAAGTGATCTTGATGCTGGTGGCCGCGGGGCGCGGGGTGGCGGTGATGCCTGACTGGGTGCTCAGATCTGTCAAATCCAATCCGGATTATGTGACCAAGCATCTGACCGAGGAGGGGCTGTCCAAGCGGATGTATGCCGCAACGCGTGAAGAGGATACGATGGTTCCATTCATGGCCCATATGATCCGCCTGTGTCGTTCAGAGCCGGTAAAACTGCAGCGTTAGGGCCAGCAAATCGGAAAACACATAGCTCCTATGCGTTTTTCCCGGGTGAAACTGCATAAGAAAACTTGGCAAGTGGCCCGTCAGGGCTTATACGCGCGTTCTGATACAAAGGAGCCCTTCCCATGCAGTTCAGCGCCAACCTCAACGTGATGATCAAAGCCGCCCGTAAGGCTGGTCGCAGCCTGGTGAAGGATTTCCGCGAAGTCGAGAACCTTCAGGTCTCGATGAAAGGGGCCGGGGATTTTGTCAGCCGCGCCGACATTGCTGCCGAAAAGATCATCCGCGAAGAATTGCTGGAAGCACGTCCGAACTATGGTTGGCTCGCCGAAGAGGGCGGAGAAATCGAAGGCAAGGATCCGACCCGTCGCTGGATCGTTGATCCGCTGGATGGCACCACTAACTTTCTGCATGGTCTTCCGCACTGGGCGATCTCGATCGCATTGGAACATAAGGGTGAGATCGTCGCCGGCGTGATTTTTGATGCTGCCAAGGACGAGATGTTCATGGCTGAAAAAGGTGCCGGCGCATGGCTGAACCAGAGCCGTCTGCGGGCCTCGGGCCGGACGCGCATGATTGAATCGATTTTCGCCACAGGCTTGCCTTTTGGCGGTCGTTCGGATTTGCCCGAAACGCTTCAGGATCTGGCCCGCCTTCTGCCCGCAACTGCGGGTGTACGCCGCTTTGGGGCAGCATCGCTTGACCTCGCCTATGTGGCAGCTGGCCGCTATGATGGATTTTGGGAGCGGCGCCTACATGCTTGGGATGTTGCTGCAGGTCTGGTCATTGCCAAGGAAGCCGGTGCGCTGCTCGAACCGATTGATAAGAATGGTGACATTCTGTCCGATGGTGAATTGATTGTGGCCAACGAAGCTTTGTTCGAAAAATTCGCCACTGTGATCAGAGATTGATCAGGTTTTACGAGGGCAGGACAAGCTTCTGCCTTCGTAAAGTTACCCAGAGCGGGTCACAGTTTGGCCCGAATCTCTCGGTTAACTTGGCATTATGAAACAGTTTGCTTATACCACCGCTCACCCCCATCGGTTTCTTCATGATGAAGACGGGGCCGTCACCGTTGACTGGGTTGTCCTGACGGCTGCCATCGTCATGCTTGGGATGGCTGCTGGTTTTACAGTGACGTCCAATATTCCAGGAATTGCTGACAAAATCAGCTCGGTTGTTGCTGGGCAAGATGTCGGCGGCTGATCGGTCACCAAACTCGTCGAGGGAGTGAGGCAAGGCATCCGAAAGGATGGCTTGTTAGTTTTTGACTAATTCACAGCAGACATTTCAGATCAGCGATTGTGCTTGTTCCGCCTAGTGGGCGGAATGCGTGTTTTTTGAAAACGATAACGTGCTGCTGGGTGATTGGGATGCCCGTCATTGGCCTTCCAGTAATCGGCTCCGCCCAAACGTTGCCAGAGCGGCAGCATGGCGACAAATCCCACCACAAATCCTCCGATATGGGCCCAATAGGCAACCCCGCCTTGCGCGCCACCAGCAGTAAACCCTCCGAACAACTGGAGGCCAAACCAGATCAAAAGCATCAACCAGGCTGGGAAGGGGATGACCTTGAAAAAAATCACAATAATAAAAAGCACATCCACCTGGGCACGGGGAAACAGCAACAGATATCCTCCCATGATCCCGGCAATTGCCCCCGACGCGCCGACAATAGGAACAGAGCTGGACGGATCGGCAACTACCTGCACCATCGAAGCGCCTATCCCGGCGGCGAGATAAAACAATGCGAAACGCAGGTGGCCCAGCAGGTCTTCGAGATTGTCCCCGAAAATCCACAAAAACAGCATGTTACCGGCAAAGTGCAAAAAACCACCATGCACAAAGATCGAAGTGATCAACGTCTCAACGCCATTTCCTTGCAGAACATGCTGAGGCACCGCGCCATAGGTGTAATAGATCTGCGCAAGCGCCGCCTCGTCGCTGCGCAAGGGCCACATGATCAGGAACACCGTCAGATTGAGCCCTAGTAGTGCAAAGGTGATATAGGGAACGCGAAGCGACGGGTTGTGGTCTCGTATCGGTATCATGGCCCGATACAGGGAGGTTTGAGGCGCGAGGTCAATCCCCCGACATAGGATTCTTCGAATGAAGCTGAGGGGGAGTATCGTTAGATGCTGACGGGAGAGTGATTTTGGTTGTTGCATCTGATGTGGTATCCTAACGTCATGATCCTTCGTAACCTCATGTTTTCAAGTCTTTTTTTGGCTGCCGCATCGGCACAGGCAGAGACCTGCCCTGATGCACGAGACATCTCATCAGAGATGGATGCGCTTCTGCATGGTGTGCAAACCGCTCGCAGCGAAGGTGAGGCGCGTCCTTTTGTGAACCAGATGTGGCAATTGTGGAGAGATGCTCCCGACCAATGGGCCCAGGAGCTGCTGCAGGAAGGATCAGATCGGATACGCGTTGCGGACTATCGTGGAGCAGAGGCCGCGCTTTCGGCCCTAATTTCTTACTGCCCAACATATGCGGAAGGCTATAATCAGCGCGCATTTTCGCGGTTTCTCGCAGGAGATCTGGAGCATGCGTTGCGAGATCTCGATAAAGCCCTCACTTTGCGCCCACGCCATGTGGCGGCCTTGGCAGGGCGCGTTCTGACGCTTCACGCCATGGGGAAAACAGAAGAGGCACAGTCGACATTACGCGATGCCCTTGCCCTCAATCCCTGGTTGCCCGAACGCCACCTGCTTAAAACTTCGCCGGGTCAGGATATTTGATCCCGAATTGCAGCCACTCACCTCTTGCTCTCGCTCCGCAACTCGCTATTGTCGCGCCACTCTGGCCCATCGCCGCATCAGGCCCGCGTGGTGGAATGGTAGACACAGGAGACTTAAAATCTCTAGGCCGTATAGGCCGTGCCGGTTCGAGTCCGGCCGCGGGTACCAGAGCGCAACATGAGATCCCCGGACTTTTCCAGACCGTTGCAATTAACCTGAAAAAGACCCAACCTTGCGCCACATCAATGAATTTTCACCTCGCCCGTGGGCAGATTTCTACATGGACCATCCAACCGATATGTCATCCGCCCAGCCGCAAAGCGGGAAGGAGCCCAACGTGGCAACAACTGAACGCGTCTTTCGAACCGAGAAGGTGACAAAAGTCTATCACACGGGATCCGTAGATGTGCATGCTCTGCGGGGTGTGACGGCGGATCTATATGCTGGCGAGTTTACGGTGTTGCTGGGCGCTTCTGGCTCTGGCAAGTCCACGCTTCTGAATATTCTGGGCGGGTTGGATCACGCCAGTTCCGGGCGGGTCTGGTTTCGGGATCTCGAACTGACCGGATTGGGAGAACGAGGTCTGACCCGATACAGACGTGATCACGTCGGCTTTGTCTTTCAGTTCTATAATATCGTTCCATCTCTAACCGCCCGAGAGAACGTCGCTCTGGTGACCGAGATCGCCGAAGACCCGATGACGCCGGAAGAAGCGCTTGAGCGCGCAGGTTTGTCGCATCGAATGGATCACTTTCCTGCCGAGCTTTCCGGGGGGGAACAGCAAAGGGTAGCGATTGCCCGCGCAATAGCAAAACGGCCTGAAGTTCTCTTGTGTGATGAACCCACCGGTGCGCTGGACAGCATGACCGGGGTGCAGGTGCTTGAGGCGCTAGAGGGGGTCAATCGTGAGCTGGGGACGTCAACGATTGTAATCACCCACAATGCGGGCATTCAGGCGATGGCGCATCGCGTAATCCGCTTTGCAGATGGCAACATCAGCGAAGTAACCCAAAACGAGACGCGGGTGTCACCGTCGGAGATTGTATGGTGACATGATGCAGACACTCGACCGGAAACTCCTGCGTGATCTGACCCGGCTTTGGTCTCAAAGCCTTGCAATTGCGTCGGTTCTTGCGGTTGGGGTCGCCATTATGGTGATGATGGCCGGGGCGGAAAGATCCCTGCGTGAAACGCGCGACACGTTCTATGAGCGCAATCAGTTTGGGGAGGTCTTTGCATCGGTCACGCGTGCGCCAATCGGGCTTCTTGATCGAATCGAAGCAATCCCCGGCGTCGCAGTGGTAGAAACCCGTATTCGAAATCCCGTAATCCTCGATATCGAAAATATGTTGGCACCTGGCACTGGGATGCTGCTGTCGTTGCCACATAGCTTTGCACAGGGAACATTTCCGCGTCTCAATCGACCGAGCCTGGATATCGGGCGATGGCCTGAGGCAGGCAGAGATCATGAAGTTGTGGTCAATGATAGCTTTGCCAAGGCGCATGAGTTTGCTCTCGGAGATGGGTTTTACGCAATTATCAATGGTCAGCGGCGTCACCTGACGATTGTTGGCACCGCGCTGAGCCCTGAATTCATCTACACGATCGGTCCCGGGTCCATCATGCCGGATGATAAACGGTTTGGTGTGATCTGGATGGACGGAACTGCGCTCACAGCGGCGTTCAACCAGACCGGCGCCTTCAACGACCTGAGCCTCCGGGTGGAGCCAGGAACCAATTTGAATGAGGTGCTGCGGCAGTTGGACTTGATCCTGGCTCCTTATGGTGGCACCGGAGCCTATTTGCGCAAGGACCAGATCTCGCACAGTTTTCTGGACGCGGAGCTGACGCAACTGGCGACCATGGTGAAAATTGTCCCTCCCATCTTTCTGGTGGTCTCCGCCTTTCTCGTGAACATGGTGCTGGGACGGCTTGTGTCGCTAGAGCGCGAGCAGATCGGCTTGTTGAAAGCGCTGGGCTATCGTCAGTCCGAGATTGCATGGCATTATATCAAACTGGCCCTTTGCATCGGTGCATTTGGCGTAGCACTTGGATGGGGGTTCGGCCTTTGGGGTGGACGCGGCATAGCCGAACTCTACGCCAAGTTCTTCCATTTTCCCTATCTGGTGTTTGTACCTTACCCGTCTGTCTATGCGGTGTCGGCTCTTGCTGGTGTGGCTGCGGCTGGGCTGGGTGCGGTGTTTGCCGTACACAAGATTGTGGCCCTCAGCCCGGCAGTGGCCATGTCTCCTCCAGCACCACACAGGTTCCGGGCAGGGGTCGCGGATCGGTTGATCCATGCGGTTCACATGCGCCAGACCAGCATGATGATTTGGAGATCCCTGACCCGCTGGCCCCTGCGCGCCGGTCTGACCATGTTGGGCATCGCCACTTCCGCAGCCGTCATGGTGGCCGCGCTTTTCATGTTCGATTCGATGGATGCGCTCATGGACAAAGCTTTTGTACAGCTCAACCGGCAGGATATGATCCTGAACTTTGTGCAAGACAGGCCCAGATCGGTGATCGACGATGTCGATCACTTGCCCGGAGTGATGGTCAGCGAAGGGGTCTGGTCGATGCCCGTTCGTTTGAGCCATGATCAGCACGAACGGCGCACCGTTCTCGAAGCCCGTGATGCCGGTTCTGAACTCACTCATCTCCTCAACGAAAACGATCAGCCCGTGGAACCGGACAGCGGCATCGTGCTTACGCAGCGCCTGGCCAAACAATTGGGGCTGAAGTTGGGGCAATCGGTATCAATCCGCTTTCCATCAATTGGTGATCGCGAGCACAAACTCGCGGTGGTGGGGTATGCAGCACAGAGTTTCGGTATGGGAGCCTATGTGACCCCCGAAACCATGACGCGGCTGACCGGTCGGGCGGCACGGGTCACACAGAGCAATGTGATGGTCGATCCGGATGAAATAGATGCGTTATTCGCTGTGGCAAAGACGACGCCTGCGCTGTCAGGGGTGGTCGAGATGCGGGCCGTTCGTCAAAGTTTCACCGACACAATTGCGCAGAATGCCGGCATGATGACGACAATCAATGCACTGATGGCCGCGCTGATCGCGGTTGGGGTTGTCTATAATGCCGCGCGCATTCAATTGTCGGAACGTGCGCGAGAGCTGGCCAGCTTGCGAATCCTCGGTTTTACCAATGCCGAAGTCAGCTACATCCTTTTGGGAGAGCTTGCATTTCTCACCTTGCTGGCGATTCCTCTGGGTCTTGTCCTGGGGTATTTGCTTGCGGCGGGGATGGTGGCCGGGTTTGAAAGTGATCTCTATGCCATTCCCCTCGAAGTCTCTCGCGTCACCTATTTTCGCGCCGCTTGGGTGGTTGCACTTGCCTCGGCCCTTTCGGCTGCGGTGGTCTGGCGTCGTATCGACCAGATGGATCTGGTCTCTGTCATGAAAACAAGGGAGTGACCCTTATGGCCTCAAATAATAATGGAAAATTTCGCAAGTGGGGCCTGTCGATACTGGCGCTGGGCGGGATCATTGCATTGATCTGGGTGGCACAGCGCCCTGAACCGGTGCCGGTGGATCTTGCCGAAATCTCTCGCGGACCACTTGAGGTGACGATCAATGCCGAGGGGCAGACTCGCATCCGCGATATCTTTGATTTGTCCGCGCCCGTGATGGGGCAGCTGGAGCGCAGCCCGGTGGCTGTTGGTGATACAGTTGTGGCGGGACAGACTGTTGTCGCCAGAATTGCGCCGGGTGCTCCTGGGTTTCTGGATGATCGCGCGCGTGCGCAGGCAGAAGCGGCTGTGGCACAAGCACAGGCGGCACTGTCACTCGCTCAATCTCAAATCGCCATGGCCGAGGCGGATTTGGGTCACGCACAGGTTCAATATAGCCGTCTGATCGATCTGCATGCCCGTGGAACCGTGCCGCAGGCGCAATTGGACGAGGCCGAGCTGGGCGTGGACCTTGCGGCGGCCAAGCTGGATGCCGCCCATGCGACGTTTGAAATGCGCCAAGGCGAGTTGGCCGCGCAGCAAGCTTCCCTGATTGAACCGGGACAGCATGCGTCGAGCGGGGGTGAAAACCCAGCTTGCTGTGTTGAACTTCGCGCTCCCGTGTCAGGAACGGTTCTTAGTGTTGCTCATGAAAGCGCACGCATGGTTCAGGCCGGTGCGCCAATTCTATCGATCGGGGAAACCCATGATCTGGAGATCGTGGCTGACCTTTTGTCGTCGGATGCAGTGCGCCTGTCTCCTGGTGCGTCTGCCTATGTTGAAGGGTGGGGCGGTCAGGGGGCTTTGCATGCCCGTTTGCGGGTTGTTGAACCCGCTGGTTTCACCAAACTTTCGGCACTCGGGATAGAAGAGCAACGGGTCAAGGTGTTGTTGGATTTTGACAGTCCAAATGAGGCGCGTGCCGCGTTGGGTCATGGCTTTCGAACCTATTTGAGGATCGTGGAGTGGCAAGCGGATGACGTTTTGCAGGTGCCGGTGTCGGCATTGTTTCGGCGTGAGGGAAATTGGGTGGTGTATGTTGTCAGCGGAGGAATTGCGTCCCTGCGTAGCGTAGATATTGATCATCGAAACGGGAATTTTGCCGAGGTCACAGCCGGGTTGGAAGCCGGTGAAATGGTCATCACTCACCCTGGTGACCGGGTCGTGGAAGGGGGCAATGTTGTGCCTCGCGAGGTTTTCTGAACTTCAGTTATGGTCCAAAGAAGATCTTCAGCGCCGAATATCGTTTGACAGATTGCCACGGAATCAGGCAGATTCTGCCCATCCGCAGCGATGGCGTCGCTGCACCGGGCCTGCCGCCCAGCCGTGATTGGAAACACGTTTCGTGGAATTCTTATTCACCGCTCGGTCGCGGTCCCCGGTCCGGAGATCAACTGTCCTGAACGCCGGGGCATTGATTGGCCGGGCATCTGCACTCATTCCCGGCCTCGGATATGGAGATGCAAATGCAACGTCCTCAATTCTTTGTCTGTGAAAATGGAGAAAAAGCCCCGCTTCCCTTCTCGAATGCTGAATATGAGCGTCGGCTGGCCCAGCTGCGTGCAATCATGGCCGCGAAGGGGCTGGACGCGGTTCTATTCACCTCGATGCACAATATCGCCTACTATTCAGGCTTCCTGTACTGCTCGTTCGGTCGCCCCTATGGCTGCGTGGTGACCGCTGATCGCTGCACGACGATCAGTGCAAATATTGACGCTGGCCAGCCTTGGCGCCGCAGCTTCGGCGATAACGTGATCTATACCGACTGGGAACGGAACAACTACTGGCGTGCCGTGAAAGATGTGGCCGGTGGGGCAAAGCATTTCGGTATCGAAGGGGATCACCTGACACTGGCGCAGCGTGCACTGGCAGAGGAATTCCTTGGTGCCGAGTTTGTTGATGTGGCAGGCGACACCATGCAGGCGCGTATGATCAAGTCAGCTGAAGAGATTGTCCTGATCAAAGAAGGCGCACGTGTGGCTGACATCGGTGGTGCTGCGATTCGCGACGCGATTCGCGTGGGGGCCCGTGAGATTGATATCGCCATGGCGGGTCGTGACGCGATGGAAGAGGAAATTGCCCGGTCTCACCCTGATAGTGAAATCCGTGACAGTTGGGTCTGGTTTCAGTCGGGCATCAACACCGACGGCGCTCATAATCCCGTAACAACCCGCAAACTGGAAGCAGGCGACATCCTGTCGCTTAACACCTTCCCGATGATCTCCGGGTATTACACCGCTCTGGAGCGCACACTCTTCATTGGCGAACCCGATAAGGACAGCCTGCGCATCTGGGAAGCCAATGTGGCTGCACATGAGTTGGGGCTGAGCCTGATTAAACCGGGGGCGACCTGCTCTGGTATCACTGCGGAAATCAACAAGTTCTTCGAAAGTGAAAACCTGCTGCAATATCGTTCCTTCGGCTATGGGCACTCGTTTGGCGTGCTGTCGCATTACTATGGTCGCGAGGCAGGACTGGAATTGCGCGAGGACATCGATACCGTATTGGAGCCCGGAATGGTTGTGTCGATGGAGCCGATGTTATTCCTTCCTGAAGGTCTGCCGGGGGCAGGCGGCTATCGTGAACATGACATTCTGGTGGTGGGGGAAAGCGACGCCGAGAATATCACTGGCTTCCCATACGGACCGGAGCACAACATCGTTTCAATCTGATAGCGATTGAGAAGAAGACCCGTTCCCGTGGTCGGCTATTTTGGTCAGTTTTCCGACGAAAATTATCGTTGTATGCGGAAATTCTATCAAAAAGATCCCGGGAACGGCGATATGGTTCTTGCATGATAAGGCGGTAAAAAATCCATCTTTGGATCCAATCTTTGCCAAGGCCTTGTCGCTAATGGACAAAAAATGTCGCTTTCCTGTTGCAATCTGCCTGCTCTTCGTGTTGCCTTTAGCCTACGCACCGACAAGCAGCCAGTGCACTGCACCGGATGCTGACAAAATAATGACGCTCGTGATGCAAGCATGGGCGCTGCAACAGAAAGCCCGAAACGGGCACAGGGGGGTCACTTGACCGATACTGCTGCGAACGACGGTTTCGTCGTCTTTGATCGTGTTCAGAAAAGCTATGATGGGGTTAACCTGGTCGTTAAAGACCTCAACCTGTCCGTTGGTCGGGGTGAGTTTCTGACCATGCTTGGGCCATCCGGGTCTGGTAAAACCACATGCCTCATGATGCTCGCTGGCTTTGAAACCGCGACGCATGGTGACATTCGCCTCGGCGGCAAACCGATCAACAATATCCCGCCGCACAAGCGCGGCATTGGCATGGTATTTCAGAACTATGCCCTGTTCCCTCACATGACGATTGCCGAAAACCTCTCCTTCCCTCTGGAAGTGCGGAAGCTGGGCAAATCCGATCGTGAGCAGAAGGTCAAGCGTGCGCTTGATATGGTGGAAATGGGAGACTTTGGCGGGCGCCGTCCAGCCCAGCTCTCAGGTGGCCAACAACAACGTGTGGCCCTTGCACGCGCGCTGGTGTTTGAACCGGAACTGGTTCTGATGGACGAACCTCTTGGCGCGCTCGATAAGCAACTGCGCGAAAAGATGCAGTTTGAAATCACCCATCTGGCACACAGCCTCGGCATCACCACCGTTTACGTGACCCACGACCAAACAGAAGCGCTGACCATGTCGGATAACGTTGCTGTGTTTGATGATGGACGCATTCAGCAGCTGGCTCCGCCGGACCAGCTTTATGAAAAGCCCGAAAACAGCTTTGTTGCTCAATTTATCGGTGAAAACAATACCTTGGAAGGCGTTGTTACAGAGATTACCGGTGATACCTGTGTGGTCCGTCTGGATGACGGTGAAGAGCTGGATGCAACGCCGATCAACGTCTCGAAAGTCGGGGACCGCACCACGGTGTCGATCCGTCCCGAACGCGTTGAATACAACAAGGAACGCCTGCAGGAAGGCGCCCATACGCTCAAGGCCGAAGTGCTGGAGTTCATCTATATGGGTGACATTTTCCGCACGCGTCTGCGGGTTGCCGGGAACGAAGAGTTCATCATCAAGACCCGCAATGCCCCGGATGTTGATCGCCTGGTCCCCGGCCAGCAGATCGAAATCGGTTGGTTGCCGCAGGATTGCCGCGCACTTGATGCTTAAATTGCCTTTGCTGCCTTTGGGCCGTCTGGCCCAGGGGTGAAAAGTCCGGGGCCATGCATGCCGCCCGTCTGCTGGCCCCCAAAAGATCAACGGGAATGTAACAGGGAGAATAATATGAAAGTCATGAAGACCCTTGCGGCCACTACCGCACTGACGGTTTCCGCCGGTGCCGTTTCCGCGCAGGACATGTCGAACGAGCTGGTGCTCGTTTCTTGGGGTGGCGCCTATCAGGACAGCCAGCAAAAGGCCTATGTAGAGCCCTATCTGGCGATGAACCCCGGCCTGACCGTGACCTGGGATTCCAGCTCGGCAGAAGCCGTGGCCAAACTGCGTGCCATGGAAGAAGCCGGCAATGTGACCTGGGATCTGGTCGATGCTGTGGCCTCGGACTCGATGCGCCTGTGTGACGAAGGTCTGGCAGAAGAGCTGAACCATGACGAGATGCTGGCTGCTGCGCCGGATGGCACCTCTGCATCGGACGATTTTGGCGACCTTCTGGTCTCGGACTGCTTTGTGCCGCAGATCGTTTACTCGACCACTTTCGGTTATCGCAACGATATGGTCGGTGACACCGCTCCGACCTCGGTTTGCGACATCTTCGATACCACCAAGTATCCGGGCAAACGTTCGCTGCAGAAACGTCCGATCGATAACGTGGAATGGGCGCTGTACTGTGACGGCGTAGCCAAGGACGAGCTCTATGACGTTCTCGGTTCCGATGGTGGCATGGAGCGTGCCCTTGCCAAGCTCGACACCATCAAGGACGATGTTGTCTGGTGGACCGCAGGTGCAGAAACCCCGCAGCTGCTGGCCGATGGCGAAGTTGTCTTCGGCTCGACCTTCAACGGTCGTCTGTTCTCGGCAATCGCCGAGCAGAACCAGCCGATCGGTATGCTCTGGGACATGCAGTCGTTTGACCTTGACGGTTGGATCCTGCCTGCCGGTCTGCCAGCAGACCGCCGTGCCCGTGCGCTGGACTTCCTGAAGTTCGCCACCGACACCCAGCGTCTGGCTGATCAGGCTGCTTACATCTCCTACGGTCCGGCACGTGCATCGTCCGCTCCGCTGGTTGGTAAGCACGCTGAACTGGGCATCGACATGGCGCCGCACATGCCGACCGACCCGGCAAACGCCGGCAACATTCACGTCTATGACTACGAATGGTGGGCTGATAACCGCGACGATCTGAACGCGAAGTTCGAAGCTTGGCTGGCCAAATAATTCCAGCTTTCGGAGGGGGCCAAATGGCCCTCTCCACCCTGACTTTCTTTTTTATTCTATTCATTCGTTTGTCACTTTTGACATGCTGCAACCAAAACAAAATGGCGTAAGCCAACAGGGATGATATGAGCGATACGACGGATACCGGCCCGGTTCTGGCCGCAGACGGGACCCCACTCAAGCGAAGCCTGGCGCGGGCGCTCCGACGGCAGAAGATGCGTGCCTTGATGCTGATTGCTCCGCTTCTGATCTTCATTCTGGTCAGCTTCATTTTGCCTGTGGGCGACATGCTGTATCGTTCGGTCAAGAACGATATTGTCGCCGACACATTGCCGCGCACGGTTGTCGCTATTCAGGATTGGGATGCGAATTCAGGTGAGCTTCCAGACGAGCCGGTATTTGCCGCGATGGCAGCCGATCTGAAAGACGCTGCATCCGCCAAGACCCATACCAAAGTTGGCACCCGGTTGAACTATGAAAACCCGGGGATCGCTTCGGCCTTCCGCAAGGCTGGCCGTAAAGCCAAGAAGTTCGACATCGAAAATGACGGACCTTGGAAAGAACAGCTGCTTGACCTGAACAAGGCTTGGGGGGATGTCGAAGTCTGGCGAACCATTCAAACCTATTCTCCAAGGGTGACACAGGGCTATTTTCTCAACGCTGTTGATATGAAAGTAGGACCTGACGGGGCTGAAGCCCGTCCCGAAAGCGAACAAATCTACATGAACCTTCTGAAGCGGACGCTGTGGATGTCGATGCTGATCACGTTCAGCTGCATCGTTCTGGCGTATCCGGTGGCCTGGATTCTGGCCAACCTGCCAATGCGGGTTTCAAACCTATTGATGATCTTGGTGCTGTTGCCCTTCTGGACATCCCTTCTGGTTCGGACATCCGCATGGAAGATTTTGCTGCAACAACAGGGTGTCATCAACGATTTGCTTGTGTGGATCGGAGTGGTCGCAGATGAAAACCGCCTGGTCATCATCAACAACCAGTTTGGTACGATCATCGCAATGACCCACATTCTGCTGCCCTTCATGATCCTGCCGATGTATTCGGTGATGCAGACGATCCCGCCGACCTACCTGCGGGCTGCAAAATCGCTGGGAGCCACTGACTGGACAGCGTTTTGGAGGGTTTATTTCCCTCAGACCGTGCCGGGCATTGGTGCGGGGTCCATCCTCGTGTTCATCCTCGCCATTGGTTACTACATCACACCGGCATTGGTTGGTGGTACCAAAGGTACCTTCATCTCGAACCAGATTGCCTACCACATCTCGACCTCACTCAACTGGGGTCTGGCGGCGGCACTGGGCGCCATCCTCCTCGCGGTCGTTCTGGTCCTCTACTGGGCCTATGACAAGATCGTGGGCATTGACAACGTGAAGCTGGGATAATCGATATGGCTATTACTCCTGTAGAAAACCAAACCCCCACCTTCACCGCAGCGGTCGTCGGTGCGGCAGGTGCCCTCGCAGGGCTCTTTGTCGGCACCGCGCAGGGTTCGGGTTTGCTGGGTGTCGTAATCGGCGGTGTCCTTCTGGCGATTGTTGGCTATGTCGCACCATCACTCACCGAGCGGCAAAAGCCGGTTCGCTGGGCGATCTTGGTGGGGTTCATCGTCGCCGGCCTGATCATTGGCGGTGTGCCCGCTGCCGTGGTGGGTGTTCTGTTTGGGCTGTTCTTCGGCTGGTTCGCCTTCTGGATCGCTTCAAGTCGTTACCGCGCCCATCTTGCCCCATATCTGACGCCGAAGCAGGTGCTGTGGCATTACACGTTTCGGGTGATCTGCGGTTCCATCTTCTTTTTCCTGATCGCACCGATTGTGGTGGTGATGCCGCTGAGTTTCAACGCACAGGACTTCTTTACTTTCACACCGGAAATGCTGCGGCTTGATCCCGAAGGGTATTCCTTCAAGCACTACCGTGACTTCTTCTCCAACTCCGAGTGGCAGGCGTCTTTGTGGAACTCGGTGCGGATTGCTCCTGTGGCGACGCTTCTGTCGGTTGGTTTCGGTACACTGGCGGCCATTGGCCTCAGTCAGCCCCACGTGCCAGCCCGCCGTGCGATCATGGCGATCCTGATTTCACCCATGATCGTGCCGCTGATCATTTCGGCTGCTGGCATGTACTTCTTCTACTCGCGTCTTGGCCTGCAAGGCTCCTACTGGGGTGTTGTGCTGGCCCACGCCGCACTTGGGATCCCCTTTGTGATCATCACAGTGACCGCAACGCTGGTGGGTTTTGACCGTTCTCTGACCCGGGCTGCTGCGAACATGGGGGCCGATCCGGTGACCACCTTCTTCCGCGTGCAGATGCCGCTGATCCTACCGGGTGTGATCTCAGGTGCTCTGTTTGCCTTCATCACATCGTTTGACGAAGTTGTTGTGGTGCTGTTTGTCGGCTCGGCCGGACAGAAAACCCTGCCTTGGCAGATGTTCCTTGGCCTGCGCGAGCAGATCTCGCCGACCATCCTGGCAGTGGCAACCATACTTGTGGTGATCTCCATCGCTCTCTTGACGACCGTAGAACTTCTGCGCCGTCGGTCCGAGCGTCTGCGTGGCATGTCACCGGGTTGATATGACGTAAAGAAAAGAGTAGGCGGCGTCCCAACCTGACGCATTCCGTGCTGTAGGAGGCAATTGGTAATAAGCCGCAGAGCTTTGGTTGGCTCCACCGAAAAACGGTGGAGCCAATTTTGATAGATTGGGCGGAAAAGAACCGTTCGCTGCGATGAGCATCAAAGTCCGCAAAAGCGGGACTATCACGACATTCGCTCCGAGCTTCCAAATGACTAATCTGTTTGCATGTAGCGTCCGACTTGAAACAAGGCGGGTTTCGAAAATGACAGGTTGTCAAAATCTCATCCAGACAACGCCCGGTTTGCACTCCTTTCAGTGAGGTCAGGCGACTTCGAACAAAGCTGCGGCCCCCATACCTCCGCCAATGCACATGGACGTAACCACGTACTTTACACCACGGCGCCTACCTTCAAGCAAAGCATGCCCGACTTGTCTCGCGCCCGTCATACCGTAGGGGTGGCCAATCGAAATGGCACCGCCATTCACGTTGTAGACTTCCGGATCAATACCAAGATGATCGCGGCAATACAGAACCTGGCAGGCGAAGGCTTCGTTAAGCTCCCAAAGGCCGATGTCTTCGATGCGAAGACCTGCATTCTTCAGCAGCTTTGGAATGGCATAGATCGGGCCGACACCCATCTCTTCCGGTGCGTTTCCTGCAACTGCCATACCGCGATAAATGCCGAGCGGTGTGAGCCCCTGTTGCTCAGCCAATTTGCCTTCCATGAGAACGCAAGCGGAAGCACCATCTGAGAGCTGGCTTGCGTTTCCTGCGGTAATCACGCCTCCTTCGACAACCGGGTTCAGCCCGCCCAGTGCTTCGGTCGTCGTACTCGGTCGATTGCCTTCGTCTTTTGACAAGGTCACCTCTTCCAGGGTTTCCTCTCCGGTTTCGCGGTTCTTGACCCGCTTTATCGCAGTGATCGGAACGATCTCGTCATCAAAGGCGCCAGCGGCCTGAGCCCGAGCCGTCCGACCTTGCGAAAGTGCAGCGTATTCATCCTGCACCTCGCGGCTGATCCCATAGGTCCGCGCCACATTTTCCGCGGTCATCAGCATCGGCATATAGGCATGCTCTGATTGGGCGATAACGTTTGGATCTTTCTCATCGCCCGCCCATTTCAGATAGGCATTCTGCAGGGCGGAAATATTTTCCTGCCCGCCAGCCACGGCAACGTTCTGACCATCCACAATGACCTGCTTTGCAGCCGTCGCAATGGCCATCAATCCCGATGAACATTGCCTGTCGACCGTCTGTCCTGCCACCGTATTGGGAAGGCCCGCCGCCAGTGCAGAAAGCCGAGCAACATTCATGCCTGCTGTTCCCGCTGTCAGGACCGATCCGATGACGACATCTTCGATCGTACCGGGGTCCACGCCTGCACGTTCAACCGCGTGCTGAATGGCGTGCCCCATCATGGTAGGGGATTTGATGTTGTTCAGCGCACCTTTGAAGGCAACCCCAATAGGAGTTCGTGCGGTTGAGACGATAACGGCTTCTCTCATGATTTTTCCTTTTTGGCATCAAAATACGCGGTAAGTGTCACGCCCGAGGTTGCGAGTTCTTCCAACAAAGGCGCAGGCGTGAACCACATCTCACCATAGGCACCAAGCGACTGCCGATAGTGGTTCATGCGCTCCAGAATCTGGCTCAGTCCAATCTCGTCGGCATAGTGCATCGGGCCGCCGCGCCAGTTCGGAAAGCCATAGCCATTGACCCAGATCAGGTCGCAATCACCCGGGCGCGTTGCAATGCCCTCTTCAAGGATCAAGAAGCCCTCGTTGATCAGGGGGAACAGACAACGCTCAAAGATTTCCTGATCGTCGATTTCCCTGCGCTTCACGCCATGCAAGTCCGCCAAATGGGCACTGATTTGAACAATCTCAGGGTCTTCGACTCGTGTCCGCCCCTCGTAGACATAGCTTCCTCGCCCGGTTTTCTGACCCAGTCGGCCCAGTTCAAACAACCTGTCCTGTACAGCCTGGTATGTCGGGTCATGTGCGATTTCACTGCGCCGTTCCTGACGCACGCGGGCGCCCACATCGACCCCGGCCAGATCCGCCATCGCGTGAATGCCCATGGCCATGCCGAAGTTCTCAAGGACGTCATCCACCTGTTTCGGCGTCGCCCCCTCAAGAAGCAGACGAGACCCTTCGCGGAAGTATGGCTCGAGCATCCGGTTTCCAACAAAGCCGTAGCACACGCCAACCGTGACAGGGAGCTTTCGGATCTTCTTTGCGACCGTGATTGCCGTTGCGATGACATCCGGAGCGGTCTTGGCGCCGCGCACCACCTCCAGCAAGCGCATGACATTGGCCGGGCTGAAGAAATGGAGACCAATCACATCCTCCGGACGGGATGTGACTGCGGCGATTTCATCAAGATCCAACGTCGATGTGTTTGAGGCCAGTATCGCGCCGGGTTTGGCGTGCTGGCCCAACGCTTCGAAAATCTGGCGTTTGACATTCATGCTTTCAAACGCCGCTTCAATGATCAGGTCGGCCTCTGCGAGGTCGCCGTAGCTGAGCGTCCCGGTGGCGTTGGATACGATGGCCTCTGCCCGATCGGCACTGAGCCGCCCTTTTTGAGCCGCACGCTGAAAATGCTCCCGGACCTTTTCCAGCCCCTGTTCGAGCGCGCCTTGCGTGGTTTCAAGAAGCGTGAACGGATATCCCGCCTGCAGAAAGGCGATGGCAATGCCGCGCCCCATTGTTCCGGCACCGATCACAGCGACCGATGAAATGCTACGTGGTTGGTCAGCACGGGTAACGCCGGGAACCTTGGTGCATTCACGCTCTGCAAAGAACAGATGCCGCCCCGCGCGCGATTGAGGTGTGTCGAGCAGTTCAGCGAAACCTGCCTTCTCTTGTGCCAACCCCTCGGCCAGCGGCATTTCGCACGCGGCCTCGATGGACACCAAACATCGTTCAGGGGCGACAAGGTTTTTGGACGTGTGCGCTATCTGGTCTCGGAAACCCGTCAGATATCCCTTCGGATCAGGGTGTGTGACGGTCATATCCGCGCAACTGCGTTTCGGATCGCCCTCATGGCTGACACGGGTGGCGAAACCCAAAACATGCGCGCGAAAATCCTGGTTGTTTTCAAGCAGCGCGTCGACCAGCCCACAAGACAGGGCATATTCGCCTTTCACGGGATCACCCGAGAGGATCATTTTCGTTGCCGCTTCCAGCCCGGCAATCCGGGGTAGTCGCTGGGTGCCGCCGGCACCAGGCAGCAGCCCCAGTTTGATCTCAGGTAGGCCCATCACGGCATCCGGCGTGGCGACACGGTAATCACAGGCAAGCGCGATCTCCAGCGCACCACCCATAGCGGGACCTGCTATCGCGGCGATAATGGGTTTTTTGCTGGTTTCAATCGTTACACACAGGTTTGGCAGGTCCGGCTTGTCCCAAACTGCCCCGGTACGGAACTCGACGATGTCAGCGCCGCCGCAAAAGAGCGGCAGAGCCGAGCATAGAACGATAGCTTTGACCTGTTCATCGGCGTCCAACCCGTGGATGGCCGAGGAAAGCGCCTGCCGCATCTTCAGGCCAAGAGCGTTCACTGGCGGGGCATTCAGCTCAATGAAAGCGACACCCTCGGTGTGTTTAATGGAAATCATGTTTGGAAACCTCAATTGGACTGCTTGGCAAGATCTTGTTCGATCTCTGCCCAATCGTCGAAGTGGATTACATTGCAGGGTGAATTCACGTTCTCGAGCCAGACAAAGACGGAGATGAATGGCTGGTCATAGACCCGGGTGGCGTGGGGATCGCCCGCCGCGTTCCAGATAAGTGATCCAGCCGGATAATCCTGCCAGTCACGGGTGCCAAACCGCCAACCAGATTTCTCGGACAGGTTCAGGTACAGCTCTGGCGCGTCGTGGTTGTGGTCGCGATACAGCGTCCTTGGGCCCAGCATGAAAATGCCAAGGTTGAAATCGGGATGGTGATGTCCACATGCGTCTGGCCCAATCAGCAGAGTATGTAGGTTACACTTTGTGTATCCCTCGCCCAATTCGGCACCAGGGGGATAGAATTGGGCGTTGTCTTCGCGCCAGATCAGATCATCCTTGGCCGCTTTCAGACAACGTGCGATTTCTTGCAATTCGGGGGCGACAATCCCGGCGATGGCGTTCTTCAGAACCTCATCGTGCCGGGTTCCTTGGGGAGGTAAATCAATGAGCCGCTCGTCGGACAGGTCCATGGCTGCCAGCTTGTCCAACGTCAGATCAACGCCGCGCGTGGCAGCTCTATGTGCCTGCAGATAGGTGACAATGGAATGAATAAGCGCCTGAATACGACGTTGCTTGTCTGTCATGATTTTAGGCCCGCGCGAGTTGAAATGTCTTGCCGCACGAGCTTCTTGTCGAGCTTGCCGACGCTGGTTTTAGGAAGGCTGGTGACAAAGAATATACCGTCGGGAACTGCCCATTTTGAGATCTCGCCTGCGTCGACGCGCGACTGGATTTCTTCAATGACTCTCAAGCGCACAATATCCGGATCGGCATCCTTTGCGGCTTGAGCGACCAACACTGGCCGCTCGCCCCACTTCGCGTGCGGCAGCCCGATCGCGGCGACGTCCTCGATGCCACCACAAGACGATGCTATGTTTTCCAGTGCCAGTGAGGAAATCCACTCGCCGCCGGTCTTGATCACGTCCTTGAGGCGGTCAGTGATCTGCAACGACCCATTCTCGCGGATATACCCAACATCCCCGGTATGCAGATACCCACCATCCCAAAGTTCATCTGAGGCTTGCGCGTTGTCCAGATAGCCTTGTGTCAACCAGGGAGCCCGAGCAACAACTTCGCCGGTTGTTTCGCCATCATGTGGGACCTCCTGCATATCCGGTGTCACAACGCGAAGGTCGACAAGCGGGCCGGGAAAGCCGGTTTGCGCCTGCACCTCTGGATCGTCGCTGGACAAATCGGCCACTGTCAAAAACGGACAGGTTTCGGACATCCCATATGCCGCATGCAAGGATATGCCTGCCGCCGCCGCCCGGTCCTGTAGAATGCGCGGCAAAGCGGCCCCGCCAATGATGACCTTCCATTGGCTTAGGTCAGTTTGCGGGCAGTTGGGATGGTCGAGCACCATTGACAGAACCGTGGGCACGCAATGGGAAAAGGTGACGTTTTCGTCTTCAATCAATCGCAAGATTGTTTCAGGGTCATATCGACCGGGATAGACCTGACGCAGCCCCAGCATCGTTGCGGCATATGGAAATCCCCAGCCGTGGACGTGAAACAAGGGCGTCAGCGGCATGTAAACGTCGCCGCGATGAAATCCGGCGTTTCCGGGCCACGCTCCGAAGCCGGCGATCAGGCCCAACGTGTGAAGGACCAACTGCCGATGTGAATAGCTCACCCCTTTGGGATTGCCGGTTGTCCCAGTCGTATAAAACAGGGTTGCGGTTTGGTTTTCATCGAAGTCCGGGAAGTCAAAGCTGCCTGAGGCATCGCCTATCCACTCTTCATATCCTTCACCGTCGCCAATCGGCACAATGATGATGTCCCGATCAAAATCCGATTTGATGTCATCAATGAGCGGCATGAAATCGCGGTGCACGATAATCAGGTCCGGCTGCCCATGGTTGATCGTATAGAGAACCTGGGCAGGAGATAGACGGACGTTGATCGTGAAAAGGGACGCGCCCATCATCGGGATCGCGAAAAAACACTCAAGATAACGGTGCGTATCCCAATCCATGACACCGACGCGCATGCCCTCATGTATCCCGCTGGCCTTTAGAGAATTGGCAAGTTGGCGCACGCGTTTGCCCAAGTCCGCGTAACTCAGCCGCATTTCGGTGCCGCTGACGATCTCTTGGCTGGCTGACGCAAGCTGGGATCCGGCCAGCAAGTGTTTAATCAGCAATGGATAGCCATATGCATTTGGCGAAGGTGAAAGTGGTGGCATGAAGGTGGAATCCCATAGCATCTCTATCTGCTAATCTGACATTTCTCACCCAGTCGAAGAATTGAAAGAAATTTCCTTTCATCAAGAAATTCTAACCGATCATATCGCACCGCGAATTGCGTTTTACCCCCTGACAGGCTATGAAAAAGAGTATCAAAACCCTGCTGCATTCGCGCCCGTCGCCGGATAACTCTGCTTGAGGGTAAGCAGAATTGATTTCATCGAGGAGATGCAGCAATGACCACTCACATGCCCACGCTGGTTTCACTGCGCGCTTTTGAGGCAGTGGCGCGTCACAAGAGTTTCCGAAAGGCTGCAGAAGAGATTTGTGTGACGCACGCGGCAGTCAGCCACCAAGTCAAAGCATTGGAAACATCAATCGGCGTTAAGCTGCTGGAACGCACAAGCCGTTCGGTCGAACTGACACCGGCTGGCGAGCAGTATTACCCGCCAGTACGCGAACACATTCAGGGAATCATCAAAGCCACACGGCGCATCCAGACACCTGAGGAACCGGACGTGTTGCTCGTTCAGTCCTACGCAAGTTTCAACACAATGTGGCTCCAACCCAGATTGGCTGAATTTCTTCAGGATAATCCGGACACACGCGTGCGCATAGTCTCTACCTTTGAAGACGGTGATTATGACATGCACCGGTTCGATGTGGGCGTGTTCAATGCACCACCATTTGACAAACGGTTTAACTATAGCCCCTTGTTCGAAACCGATATCTACCCGGTATGTGCTCCAGAGGCCTTGAAAACCGCAAGCGGTGGAGTGCCGCTGGAAGAGCTAAGAAATTTCCTGCTGTTGAGTGTCCCAAGCACATGGAATGAGCCGGATGACTGGGACTGTTGGTTGGATGCGGCAGGCTTAGATCGCGAAACGATGAAATTTGGCTCTGTTTTCGACAATTACCCGCTTGTCCGTGAGGCTGTTCTAAATAATCACGGTATCAGCGTCGCAAGGGCACCGTTTTGCGCGCGTGATCTTGAGAGGGGGCGTCTGGTTAGACCCTTCGACATTTCAGTACCCGAGCCAGGCCGCTGGTATCTGGCGACGCAAAAAGAGCGTGCACCCAACCCCAAGCTCGATACATTTATCGACTGGCTGTTCGAACAGATCGAGGCCGACCCAACCATGCGGTTCTTCCGGGCCTGATCTGTTGAATTCCAGCTCTGCCGTCAGCGCGCGTCAGGATTGACGCGCACCGGCCTCGGATGCGACGCGAGGGACAAGAGCGCGAACCAGTTCGGTCATATCCAGTGTGCCGACCGTCTGCTCCCCATCTTTGACGATATAGGCGTGTGACGTATCCCCGCCGGACCGCGCGATCATGCTTTCGAGCGTGTCGTTCACGTCCACTTCGCCATGGGCATCTTTTGGCACTTTGCCGCCTACAAGTGGGGTCATAATCGAGCGCACCCGCAGAACCCGTGCGCGGTTGATGTCGCTCACGAAGTCTTCGATGTAGGGATCGTTAGGGTTCAACAGAATATGCTGCGGCTCGCCCTGTTGTACAACAAAACCATCCTTCAAGATCACAAGGTGATCGGCCAGCTTCAGCGCCTCATCAAGGTCATGCGTGATGAAGATGATGGTCTTGTGCAGCTCTTTTTGCAGCTCGAGCAGCAGGTCCTGCATGTCGGTCCGGATCAGCGGGTCAAGTGCCGAGAAAGCCTCGTCCATCAGCATGATCGGTGTGTTTGCACTCAGTGCCCGAGCAATGCCCACACGCTGTTGCATCCCACCAGACAGCTGCGCCGGATAATGGTTCTCGAACCCGCTCAGACCCACGCGATCCAGCCATTTCGCGGCTTCCTTATCGCAATCCGCCTCAGGCTCGCCACGCACCGACAAGGGCATGCCTGCATTCTTCAGCACGGTCTTGTGCGGCAATAACGCGAACTTCTGGAAAACCATCGACATCTTTTCTTGACGGGCATGACGCAGCCCGTCCTCGGACAGTTGCATCACATCTTCGCCCTGCACGATGATCTCGCCCGCAGTGGGTTCGATCAACCGGTTCAGGTGGCGGATCAGCGTGGATTTACCCGAGCCTGACAGGCCCATGACAACCGTGATTTCGCCCGCCTGCATATCGACGTTGATGTTGTTGAGACCCAACACGTGCCCGTGCTGTGCCAACAACTCTTCCTTGCCCATGCCTCCTTTGACATGCTGCAACACGTCCTTGTCGCGGGCGCCAAAGATTTTATAGAGCCCGGACAGGCTGACCATTGGTTGTGTCATCGAACGGGCTCCTTAGTGTTTGACTTGGGTCTTATCGACCCGTGTGAGAGCTGCCTTGGACACGCGGTCAAGGATCACGGCCAGCAAAACAATGCCGATGCCAGCGACGATGCCCACACCCAGTTCAAGGTTTCGGATACCGCGCAACACGTTCACGCCAAGGCCAGGGGCCGAAACAAGAGAGGCGATCACGACCATGGCAAGGCTCATCATGATGGTCTGGTTGATCCCGGCCATGATGTTCGGCAGCGCCAGCGGCAATTGTACTCGCATCAGTTTCTGGCGGTCCTTCATGCCAAAGGCATTGGCCGCCTCGATCACGTCCTGATCTACAAGGCGGATGCCAAGGTCGGTCAAACGGATCACCGGCACAATCGCGTAAAGGATGATCGCAATCCCGTACAGTTTGGATTCCGTGACCGAGAATAAGAAAATCAGAGGGATCAGGTACACGAAGGTCGGCAGCGTCTGCAGCAGGTCCAGCAATGGAACGACGCTTTTTTGCAATCGGTCGGATTTTGACATTGCAATTCCAATGGGCACACCGAACAGCACCGAAATCGTCGTACATACAAAGATGATCGACAGGGTTTGCATCGCCACATCGTAGTGGTCTACGACAGCCAGCAGCATAATCGAGACGGCGACAAAGATCGTCACAGGGCGCGAACGCGAGGCGTACCAGGAAATCGCCACCAGAAGCGGGACCATGATGAACCACGGCATCGCTTCAAACAGCCATAGTGCGCCATCCAACATCCAGCTCAGCGGCTGTGTGATCGGGTCCAGAACAGTTTTCAGAGCCGGTTTGGCTGCCAGAAACCCTTCTTCGATCCCGTTGGTTACATCGCGCGACTGCCAAACCCGGTTGCAGCTTTCATGCAGATTATCAAACGAGGGAATCGGAACTAACGGCCCAGAGGCCTCCTCTCCCCCTGCTCGCGCCGCAAGGTCCGCCAGCGAAAGAGGCGCTTCATCGCCGGAATCGCCGCACCAGTCGCTCAAACCTAAGGTGCTGAATAGCTTGTCATAGAAGGCCATTTATCCCACTTTCCGTCTACTTCAGTGCGTTAGGGGCATCGCTGAGGATGCCCCTGTCCGTGCAATTTACTGCAGCAGTGCAGAAAGATTGTCGCGCGCCGCATCGTTAAGCCATGCCCCCCAGACATCCTTGTTGGTCGTCAGGAAATGCACCGCGCCTTCATCGTAAGAGGCATTGTTGTCTTCAACCCATGCCAGCGTTTCGCCCATCTGTGCGTTGGTGAAGGACAGATTTGTCATCAGGTCAGACACTGCTGCGTTTTCAGCCATGAATTCCTTGGAAAGGACTGTCACCACCTCGCTACGGGGGAAGGCGCTCATTGCTGGTGTCTCGCATTCCGCCGTGATGTTGCAGGCATGCTTTTCAGGGTCATGGGGGCCCATCTCGACCAGAGTCATCGGGTATTTGCCCAGTACTGATGTCGGCGCCCAATAAAAACCGAGCCATGGCTCCTTGTTGCCGTAAGCGGCGGCGATTGAAGCTGCAAGGGTTTCGCCGGATCCATGCACAAAGTTATCAATGCCTGCATCAATCAACCCACCTGCCTTCAGCAGGTTGGTGCTGACATTCAGACAAGTCCATCCCTCGGGGCAGTTGTGAAAGCGATTTCCGACGAGTTCGGGGTTGGCTGCGATGCCTTCAATTGTTGCCAGTTCCGGATGCTCTTCCACAAGGTAGTTCGGAACAAAAAAGCCTTCGACACCGCCATCTGATAGAACTTCGGTCACAGGAATGATCGCACCTGAGTCAACCAGACCTTGGTAAGCCGGCGCGCCGTTTGTCCAGATTTCAGTCAGAATATCAGGCTCTCCGGTCTCGGATACGGATGCCAGCGCAGGGTTGCTCGAGAGCGGCATTGCGGTGACGTCGCACCCGTAACCTTGCTCCATCAGGAACTTCGCAACCGCTGTGACGATCTGTGCAGACCCCCAGTCGCCTTGCATGATAGATACTTCACCGCATTCGTTTGCCTGAGCCGCCGAGGCGGTGATTGCCGCAGCAAATACACACCCGAGTCCCGTTGAAATCTTGAACATTTCTTTCCTCCTTGTCATCGGCGAAACAGGGGCAGAGAAACGCTCCAAACCAAAATTCGCCTTATTTGTAGAGATGATTTGTACCGATAGGCCCAAGAGTAAAAAACTGAAAAGAATTTTGAATCATGTACAATTGCTTACAGGTAAAATGTCACAGCTAAGCTCGTGCACAGTGACCTTCGCTCCGACGAATACGTCTTAGATGCAAATCCTTGAGTGGCATATGCAGGTGAGTTTTCGGATCTTTTTTTAAGAGACAGAACGAGGTGTCATCACACCCAAGGGTGTCCATTCTGGACTTGTCACTTTCATTCGAGCGAACTGCAGCATTGAGTCAATGTGGGCACCCTACGGTCATTCGCGTCTGTTGCGACGAATGTCCGATATGGACCGATAGCTTTTTAGAAACCATGCCAACGAATAATTGCAAGCCCGGAATAACTGTTTTGCGATGGGCCTTTACGACAGCCGCGTCCAAAGAGGCGTGCCGTATAGAAGCCATGGCTTGTAAAGAACCCGAGAAAGGTTCGGAAGCGAAGGCTGCTCATCTTCCGACGACACTTTTTGAACTCCCAAGCGAATGGCTGGCGTGTTCTCAATAGGTGCCCGTTTTCGGTGTTTCTCTACGGGAATCCGTATATTTTCACCGGGAACTGCGATAGAGCTCATGGTCATTTCTACTTCTTCGGTTTCGTCATGCTTGTTCCGAGATGTTACATATTGGCGAAACTCGAAAAAATTATAGTGAACCCTGAAGATGTTCAGGATCGCGATCAGAACCCTGGGATTGTAGCTGGCACCGTTCTCAAACGAGGGACCTTTTCGAGCCCCGCCGCTGCTTGCGCGATCAGTCATACTGATGCGTTCGCGAACAGCCTCCATAAAGCTCGAAGCCAGCTGCAATGTCGCCCGGACAACGCGCCTTGTAATGGCCTTGCAAAGATCAGGATCCTTGATCTGAGAGTCTATGCCCAAAGCTTTGAATTGTTCCCTGTATCGGCGCGACAGGACTGGGAATCCGACAACCTTGTCTGTCTCGCCGCCAAACTGGACAGGACTTCGAATCCAGAGATCAGGGAAGGCACGTGTCGCAAAATTTGATATAGGAAACGGCCGAGCATCCCCGGATCGTCCAGGTTTGTAGGCAGGCTTCAGCCTGGCTTCAGTCCATGCATGCAGCGCTTCATATGGCGCAAGGTTCGGATTGGCATTCCGAAACCTTCTGAGCGATGCGTCGTATCGGTTGAACTTCGAGGTGATCTGACCCTTGGTTGCCTTCTTGTTGAAGCTCACGACAAGCCATTCAAACAAATCCTCCTTAATGTCTTCCCGGAAGATGTGCGGAACTACCCGCGCCATTGCCGCTTCTTGTTCACTGACGAGCGTTATCTTTCCGGAGGGCAACATTTCTCTCAGGCATTCGAGATGCGCCGCTTTTGTGTAGGTATCGCGCGTCATAATGCCCGAAAATGAGTTGCGCGTATCACGCTCTGACGCGGGGAAATTGAAATAGAACCTGCGAAGGAAGCTGAGCGAGAGCCGCCTTTCCTCAGCTCTGTCGAGCTCGAATTGAAGGCTCGCGTCGGGTGTCCTCTTCGCTCGCTTGAGCTTTTCATGAACCTTCTCACCGAAGAGGCGGAATTCTGACTCGGCAGCTGCGAAGAGTGCTCCTTCTTCATATCGCCCAGAGGGTCGTTGGAATTCCAAAAGGGGCGCGGTGAACGTTGTTCCATCTGCCTTGGTATAAGTCTTTCTGATCTTCACTGGCCCTTTGCGACCACCGTAGTGGTCGAGCAGATAATTGGCGGGATCACTGGTAGGATCGAAATCGACATCTATTCGGTAAATGTAGCCAGAATCGATGTCTGCACTGATCGAACAATTCAACTGTGTCAGGCGGCGGTCAGTGCGCGTCTCCCAGTGCACCGAAAGAACAATATCGTCATGGGCAATTTTGTGATGGCGAAATTTCCCGAGGCGTTCGTAGTCCTTACGCCACTTGTCCAACTGGGCCTTTTCATAAGCAAGGAGGACTTCCTCAAGCCAAAATATGCGATCGTAGAACCGCGACATGCCAACCTGTCGTCTGCCATCAGGGCTTCTGAAAATTCGGCGCATATCACTCATTCCTGACTCATTGACCAGGTGGTTCAGGATTTGGATGTTTTCAGTTCTTTCCTTCTGCCGGCGATGCGGTGCTGACACCGTAAACCGGGAGCCTCTTTGGCCTTTGCATGCTTTGCAAACGACACGCATTCCGAGGGGCTTTCCACCCTTCCGGCTACCTTTTCTGGGCGTGGTCTTGCCGTTGGCACCATCGAGGGCAAACGCAGTCGGATCTTCAAGATACCGCTTTACGCAGCTACCGCATCTTGGTCCATCCAGAACGCCGTTCATCGACCTTAGGCGATTTGTTTCCGCCACGAAGTGAGCATTGGAAAGAACCTTCTGACCCAAGCCACATTTTCGATTCCCAGCCTTGTGCTGGCATACAATGGTTCTTGTATCCATCCATGCTCTTGGCTCGTTCCCGTATTCGAGGATGGAAGAAACCCGCGCATCTTCTTTCTTGCCCGAGGAAGACAGCTTGTATTGCCCGACACCTGCGGAAATCGCTGCGCTCGAAGCAGCCGCCAGTTTGAATTTCGAAGACCCCCCACGAGGATCAGGAATGTCAGGATTGAATGCGAAGCCAAAATTTCCACAATCCGGATTTCCGCATGTGTTCAAATTTACTCGGCCGACAACCTCTGGGTAAATCTGGTCGAGCGATAGGTTTTCAATGCTCTCGAACAAAGCCCCCCCCACCTTCAGTTTTGCCATGGCGTTTCCCGCTGATTGTTATATTGGCCAAAACTCGCAAAAACGAAGCCCGGGACTGCGAGGTCCCGGGCATCAGGCCGATCTGTCGTCGACTTTGAATTCGAAATTCGAATAGAAATCAATGTCCTGCCGGAAATATTTCGGCAGGACATGATGGGAAGCCTCCTATCGGACGGAATGCGTCAGTCCCAACCGGGGCGCCGTTTTTTTTGTTGTAGGGATGATGAAATCCAAGAGAGCGTAGCGTTGCGGAAGTGAATTGTTAACTCTTTTAGGTCAAGCCTCATCCTATGGCCCAACTCTTACCAGACCCCCCTTGCAGCCCCCGGTGACCGACACTAGTCTTCTGTAAGGCTGGTCCAGAACGGATCATTACGCGTGAACATGAAAGCAGGCAGAATGCACGACCCTATCGATCTCTATAATAATACCCTCGTCCCCATGGTAGTTGAGCAAACTTCGCGCGGCGAGCGGGCCTATGATATTTTCTCGCGCCTTCTGAAAGAACGCATCGTGTTCGTGAATGGCCCGGTTCATGACGGGATGTCGACGCTGATCGTGGCGCAGCTTCTGCACCTCGAAGCGGAAAACCCGAAAAAAGAAATCTCGATGTACATCAACTCGCCGGGTGGCGTGGTGACATCCGGCCTGTCGATCTATGACACGATGCAATACATCAAGCCGAAAGTGTCGACCCTCGTGATCGGACAAGCGGCGTCGATGGGGTCGGTTCTGTCAGTGGCCGGTGAAAAGGGTATGCGGTTCTCGCTGCCACACTCGCGCATCATGGTGCACCAGCCCTCTGGTGGCTATCAGGGTCAGGCAACCGATATCATGATCCATGCGGCTGAGACCCAAAAGGTCAAAGATACGCTGCACCAGATCTATGTGAAGCACACTGGCAATACGCTCAAATCGGTTGAAAAGGCGTTGGAGCGTGACAATTTCATGTCTCCGCAAGAGGCCAAGGACTGGGGCCATATCGACGAGATCGTCGAAAACCGCGCCAAGACGGATGAAGAGTAAGTAAGTTCAGTGGGGCTTTTCAGTTCCCCAGAGTAAGAAGGCGGGCCAGCTGAAAATCGCATTGTGCCCAACCGGCCCCTGTCCTAAGTTAGGAATGCAGGGGCCATTTCCGGCCCTCAAGGGCATTTTAGGTTTCGGGCAGACGCCCTAGGGAAAACAATATGGCGAACAACTCCTCCGGTGACAGCAAAAACACCCTCTACTGCTCGTTCTGCGGAAAGAGCCAGCATGAGGTTCGCAAGCTGATCGCAGGCCCCACAGTGTTCATCTGCGATGAATGTGTTGAGCTGTGCATGGACATTATCCGCGAGGAAACCAAATCGGCGGGCCTCAAGGCCGCAGATGGTGTGCCGACCCCGCAGGAAATCTGTGGTGTGCTGGATGATTACGTAATTGGTCAGGGCCATGCCAAACGGGTGCTTTCAGTTGCGGTTCATAACCACTACAAGCGTCTGAATCACGCGGCAAAATCTGGTGAAGACATTGAACTCGCCAAATCGAACATCTTGCTGATTGGCCCAACCGGTTGCGGTAAAACGCTTTTGGCACAGACACTTGCCCGTATTCTGGATGTGCCGTTTACCATGGCCGATGCGACCACTTTGACCGAAGCTGGTTACGTTGGTGAAGATGTCGAGAACATCATCCTGAAACTGCTTCAAGCCTCAGAATACAATGTCGAACGCGCGCAGCGCGGCATCGTCTATATCGATGAGGTCGATAAGATTACCCGCAAGTCTGACAACCCTTCAATCACCCGCGACGTATCGGGTGAAGGGGTGCAGCAGGCGCTTTTGAAGATCATGGAGGGCACCGTCGCATCCGTGCCTCCACAAGGTGGCCGCAAGCATCCGCAGCAGGAATTCCTGCAAGTGGATACCACCAATATCCTCTTCATTTGCGGCGGCGCATTTGCTGGGTTGGACCGGGTCATTGCCCAACGCGGCAAGGGGTCAGCTATCGGATTCGGTGCCGAGGTGAGAGATGACGACGATCGCGGTGTGGGTGAACTCTTTAAAGAGCTCGAACCCGAAGATCTGCTGAAATTCGGCCTGATTCCCGAATTTGTGGGACGTCTGCCGGTGATCGCGACCTTGGAAGATCTGGATGCCGACGCATTGGTCACGATCTTGACCGCTCCTAAGAACGCTCTAGTGAAGCAATACCAACGCCTGCTCGAGCTGGAAAACGCTCAACTGACCTTTACCGAAGACGCGCTGAAAGCTATCGCGAAACGCGCCATTCAACGGAAGACCGGTGCGCGCGGATTGCGGTCGATCATGGAAGACATTCTGCTTGATACGATGTTCGACCTGCCTGCGTTGGATAACGTGGACGAAGTTGTGGTCAACGAAGAGGCCGTAAACTCGGACGCCAAGCCGCTGATCATCTACGCTGAAGGTGAAAAAGAAGGGGCGTCTGCTGGCTGATCTGACCAGCTCACACCTTGATTCGATCAAAGCCACCCATGCGGTGGCTTTTTTCATGGCAACATATCGTGGGGAAATTTGCTCGCAGTCCGTCAAATCGGCCTAAAGCACTGGACCTTCTTGTTCAGTTGCGCCATATGAGATTGAGACAAAGCGGAGAATGTTATGCGGCTACTGTCCCTTCTGACCTGGTATCATGGCGAAACCATTGGCACTTGGCTTTTCACCCGGCGCAAAGGCGTCAAAGTGGGAGAAGACGAGCAGGGTAACATTTTTTACCGCAACAAGGACGACAGCCGCCGTTGGGTGATTTTTAACGGTGAGCCCGAAGCTAGCCGTGTAAGCCCAGAGTGGCATGGCTGGTTGCATCGCACATTTGATAATTGTCCGACCGAAACCCCGCTTGAGCATAAATCTTGGGAAAAGCCACACCAGGACAACCTGACCGGCACTGCGTTGGCCTATGCGCCAACCGGTTCGCTACGTCAGGCTCAACCTGCCGAGCGTCGTGATTATGAGGCCTGGCAGCCGGAGTAATCCGCAGGTCACGATCCTGTCAAAGTGGCACAGCCGAAAACGGAGGCGTCATGAGCCAATCTCACACCACTGAAGTGATTACGGGCGGCGTCGTTCTGGCAGCCGCCGCTGCATTTTTGATCTATGCGGGACAAATTGTAGGGATCTCCGGGTCCGCTGGCCTGGACAGTTATTCGGCATCCTTTCGCACCGCTGATGGAATTTCCGTCGGAACCGAAGTGCGCCTGGCTGGGGTCAAAGTTGGGCAGGTGACTGGCATCACACTGAACCCTGAAACCTTCCGCGCGGATGCAGCCTTTTCGGTGAAATCTGATGTGGCCTTGCCGGATGATACCGCGATTATCATTTCCTCCGAAGGGCTTTTGGGTGGATCTTATGTAGAGCTTCTGCCCGGCGGGTCGCCGTTCAATCTGGAACCCGGTGCTGAGATCGAAGATACTCAGGGATCGGTGAGCCTCGTACAGCTTCTTATGAAATTCGTTTCTGATGGTGGAGACGACAAGTGATCCTGCGCGCGGCCACACTGGCGTTTGCATTGCTTGTGCCAAGTTTCGGGCTGTCGCAAACGGCCAAAGCCCCAGGGGCGTTGCTGCGCGGGTTGGACAAGGTTTCAGGCGCGCATGAAGATTTGAATTTGCGGGCTGGCGAAACTGCTTTGTTGGGTAAGTTGCAGATCACCTTGGGTGAATGCCGCTATCCGACAGACAACCCATCTGGGGATGCATTTGCTTGGCTGGTGATCCGGGACGGAAACTCTGAAGTCACCAGCTTTGAAGGGTGGATGGTTGCCTCAAGCCCGGCGCTGAATGGGTTTGATCATCAGCGCTATGACGTCTGGGTTCTTCGCTGCATCACCGAATAGACGTCTGGCAGCGGTCGAGACGTGATTTTGGCGGGTAACTGAATGGCATGGCTCAGGCGCTGGTGATACTCACTACGCGATATTTCCTCAGCTCCAAGGCTGGTAAGATGGGGTGTTATGAACTGGGTATCGAAAAGTTTGAAACCGCAATTGTCGAGGTGTTTGGTCAAGTAGGCCAATGCAATTTTTGACGCATCCCGGCGCAGAGAGAACATGCTTTCTCCAAAAAACGCTGCACCAAGTGTGACCCCATAGACGCCACCAATCAGCTCTTCCCTGTCCCACAGCTCGATTGAATGGCCATGTCCCATCTGGTGCAATTCGCAATACAGGGCGTAGATCTCGTCATTGATCCAGGTCTCGTCGCGGTCTGCACAGCCTTTTACGACGCCTGAGAAATCATGGTTTAGCGTGACGGAGTATGGTGATTTGCGAATGGTGCGGGCGAGGGACCGCGAAATATGAAAGCCGTCCAGCGGAAAGACACCGCGTTCTTTCGGATCGACCCAGAATATTTCCGGATCATTCCGGCCTTCCGCCATTGGAAACATGCCCATCGCATAGGCACGCAGAAGCAACTCGGCGGTGAGGGGAGGGGGAATAAGGGCCAAAGCCCTTATCCCATGTTTTCCTCGAGCCAGCGCTCGAGCCAGTGGATGTTGTAGTCACCGGAATGGATGTCCGCCTCTTCCAACAGCGCGTGAAACAGTGGAACGGTGGTGTCGATCCCGTCGATGATCAGCTCACCTAAAGCACGGCTCAGACGTGCAAGTGCCTCAGGCCGGTCACGCCCGTGTACAATCAGCTTGCCAATCAGGCTGTCATAATAGGGCGGGATTGAATAGCCGTCATAGAGCGCACTGTCCATGCGAACGCCCAGTCCACCGGGCGCGTGATACTGAGTGATCTTGCCTGGGCTGGGAGTGAAGTTCGGCAAGCGCTCGGCGTTTAGACGCACTTCGATTGCGTGACCGTTCACCACCAGATCGCTTTGGGCAAATGACAGTTTGTTGCCTTCAGCCACAAGGATCTGCTCGCGCACCAGATCAACATCGAAAATACCCTCTGTTACGGGGTGCTCCACCTGAAGTCGGGTGTTCATTTCAATGAAATAGAACTCACCGTCCTCATAGAGGAATTCAACTGTTCCCGCGCCGGAATACCCCATTTCAGCCACAGCATTGGCGCAGATGGTTCCGATTTTCTCACGCTCTTCCGGGGTGATGGAGGGGCCGGGGGCCTCTTCAAACACTTTCTGGTGACGACGTTGTAGCGAACAGTCGCGTTCGGCCAGATGGACACCACCGCCTTGGCCATCACCAAAGACCTGAACCTCGATGTGACGCGGTTTCTGGAGGTATTTCTCCATGTAAACTTCGTCGTTACCAAAGGCTGCCTTGGCTTCTGAACGCGCGGTTGAGAAGGCCATATCGATATCGGCTTCAGATGCCGCCACTTTCATGCCGCGGCCACCACCACCTGCGGTGGCCTTGATGATCACCGGATAGCCCATCTCGGCCGCCGCCTTGCGAGCGGTTTCAAGATCGGGAACGCCGCCTTCAGAGCCCGGAACAACTGGGATGCCCAGTTTGATCGCGGTTTCTTTGGCGGTGATCTTGTCACCCATCATTCGGATATGTGCAGCTGAAGGACCGATGAAAGTGATCTCGTGGTCTTCCAGGCATTGCACGAAATTCGCGTTTTCCGAAAGGAAGCCATAGCCCGGATGCACAGCTTGTGCGCCGGTGATTTCGCAGGCCGCAATGATTGCCGGGATGGAAAGATAGCTGTCGGTGCCCGATGGCGGGCCGATACAGACGCTTTCATCAGCCATGCGCACATGCATGGCATCGACATCCGCTGTGGAATGCACCGCAACCGTCTTGATGCCCATTTCGCGGGCAGCACGGATCACGCGAAGCGCAATCTCGCCACGGTTGGCGATGAGGATTTTGTCGAACTGGGCCATGATCCGCCCCTTATTCGATGATCATGAGGGGGGCGCCGAACTCGACCGGAGCACCATCTTCGACCAGGATCCGCTTAACCTTACCTGCACGCGGGGCAGGGATCTGGTTCATGGTCTTCATCGCTTCGATGATCAACAAAGTCTGCCCTTCGGAAACGGTGTCACCAACGCTGACGAAAGACGGCGCGCTCGGTTCGGGTTGCAGGTAAGCTGTGCCGACCATCGGCGAAGGAACGGCCCCCGGATGGCTGGCTGGATCTTCATTAGAGGCCGCAGCTTCGGTCGCCGGTGCGGCAGTCGGGGCCGCCACAGCGGCAACAGGAGCGGGAGCTGCAATGGGGGCGGCCATTTGTGCCACCACTTCCTTGGTCCGACTGACCCGAACATTCAGGCTGTCATTTTCGCCGTAATCACGCATGACCTCAAGCTCGGTCAGGTCGTTTTCCTCGAGCAGCTTGGCCAGAGCTTCGATAAAGGCCACATCATTGTCGTGGGTTTTCTTGGACATGGGTCCTCGCCTTAATTTCCGTGCCCGCATTCACAGCGGATCATCACTATCTGGTAACATATAGAACGTGACGTAAGGGGAGAAAAGCGCGAACCCTACCAAAATCGAAATTTGACAGGGTAGAAGGCCAAATCCGACAAAATTTGTCCCATTTGAGCGAAATTCAGAAGGTCATTGTGGATCGTCATCCGGTTTTTCAACATTGATGGGGGGCGGCGGCGTTATGTTTTGCCGATTGCCACCTGAGTTTGGAATGGCCCCACTGAATGCCGAGACATCCGTGGGGGTGATCCCCACCTGCTTCACCATAGATAATTCTGTTTCATCAGAGAGAGCCTGTGATGATCTGTCATCTTCGTCGGTTAAGGCGTCAAGAGCTTTGGGGGCACGTACAGCTTCGGCGTTTCGAATTTGAGCGTGATTGGCTTCTAGGCGTGCCAGAATATTTTGGAGATCCTGTTCCACCTCCAGCAACGTGACCTGAAATGTGGGGGGTGGACCGGCTGGGGTTTGCGGATCACGCAGCATCTCTCGCCGCTCTTGCATTTGTCGGGTATCGCTTGAGGCGGAGTGTCGCTCGCCACTCGCGGTATGGGTATCAGAGCGGGTTTGGTCCAATTTTGGAGGGGGATCTATTTTGGCCACTTCAGATGCATCGCGTGTGGTCGCATGAGCCGCAAGCGTGGCTTGGGCACTGATCGGAGACGGTGCCGAGATATCCATTTCATTGCTCCGTGTTCACGAAGCCCCCACTGAGGTGCAGGTTAGTCTTGAAAAGGTTGGTGAAAGATTAATTTCCCAAGAAGATGTTCATCTTGGTTAATCGAAGCAAGAAATTATCGGTCTATAAAATCAGCGCAAATTGGACTTAGGGGTCAATGCGGACCGATACAGATGTTCAAGAAACTTTGCGGCGTCATGGAAATGGCTGTCATCTTCCGGCATCAGAATTCCACGTACCTGAACGTCAAAATCGGCATAGTGCTGCGTGGTTGCCCAGATTGAAAAGATCAGATGATGTGGGTCGAGCGGAGCCAAACGCCCTTCATTGGACCAGTTTCTGATAACTTCCGCTTTTTCGTTAACAAGTATGCGCAGGGGACCGTTGATCTGGTCAATGATACGCGGCGCCCCCTGCACGATTTCATTAGCGAAAAGGCGGCTTTCGCGGGGCAGCATCCGCGCCATTTCCAGTTTGCGCAGAACATAGTCTACGATTTCCTCTATCGGGTCGCCGCTTGCCTGCAATGCTTCCAGCGGTTCTAGCCAACTTTCCATCAGTTGAGAAAGAAGGGCACCATGTACCGCTTCTTTGGAAGGGAAATAGTAAAGAAGGTTGGGTTTCGACAAACCCGCCGCACTTGCAATCTGATCAAGTGTCGCCCCACGGAAACCATGCAAGGAAAAGACATCCAAGGCCGCGTCCAGAATGGCCGCTCGATTGCGCTTTTGAATTCGGGTCTGGGGGCGTTGGGTCGCCATAAACTTCTCCTGTTCGGGACAGATTGCCATATCCCGGCGGGCACGCAAATACTTTGTTCCTATAACGGCATGCCGGAGAATTTTGCAACCAATTCCGGCAGTTTGCGTGCGCCGAACTTTTGCAAAAGCCGCGCTCGATGTGCCTCAACAGTGCGATAACTCAGTCCAAGTGTCAGGCCAATTTCCTTTGATGTTTGTCCCTGACATGTAAGGATTGCCACGTCCCGCTCGCGGGCAGTGAGTTCGACCACTGGCCGTTCGGAAGACAAGTCTGCGAAACTCCAGACCCCCTGTTTGAACGGATCATCCGGGGTCAGGGAAGTGCCACGCACCCGGCACCAGAAGTGTTCGCCGTTTAATCTGCGCATGACGCGTTCATCTTCGTAACGTCCTGTTTCTCTTAGAATATCCCCGCCTATACGCGCGACTTTTTCATAGTCGCTTAAAGACGGGTATAGTTGCTCAAGCGGCATGTCAGCAAAGGCATCGACCCCGGCACCGAACATCTCTGCAAAACGCAGGTTGCAGCGGCGCACGATGCGGTTTTCGGTCAGCGCCAAACCTGTGGGCGCATGCATAAAGGCGATGTCCATTTGCGTCATTTAGGCATCCTGCCAGAGGTTCACCGGTATTTCTACCCGATTGCTTGGGATCCGCGCTCGCGGGATAGTTCGCGAACACAAGAGGAGATGACTATGGTGCATATCGTCGGTTGGGGCCATACCAGATTTGGCAAGCTTTCGGACATGGATCTGGAAGCGCTGGTCGTGTCTGCGGGGCACGAAGCCCTTGAACATGCGGGTGTGGCGGCGGCCGATGTGGACGGAATCTGGCTTGGTCATTTCAACGGCGGCATGGTTGGGGATGGATTCCCATCATCAATGGCGCTGTCGATCCATGATGATCTGCGTTTCACACCGGCCACCCGTTTGGAAAATGCTTGTGCCTCGGGGGCTGCGGCAATTTTTGCGGCTCGGGATGCAATCGAGAGCGGTAGGGCGAAGATAGCTCTGGTCGTTGGCGCTGAAAAGATGACGCATCTTACAACCCCTGATGTGGCCAGGGCGCTGGGGCATGCCTCTTATCAAGCCGAAGAAGCGGGGATGAGTTTTCCCCAGGTCTTTGCTGTTTTTGCGCAATCCTACTTCAAAAAATGGGGAGACCAGACGCAAACGCTTGCTGAAATTGCTGCTAAAAATCATACCAATGCAATGAACAATCCCCTGGCACAATTGCATAAAGAATTGCCGGTGGAGTTCTGTGCCATGGAAAGCGAAAAGAACCCGATGGTGGCCACTCCCTTAAAAGTAACCGATTGTTCGCTTGTTTCAGATGGGGCCGCCGCGCTCGTAATGGTTTCTGATGAAATCGCGAAATCCATGCCTCGTGCGGTACGTTTTGCCGCCGGTCATCAGGTCAACGATTACCTGCCCATGTCGCGCCGGGATCTGACTGCATTTGAAGGGCCTCGGCGGGCCATTCTCGGTGCCATGACCGAGGCAGGTATGGGGCTGGCGGATTTGCATGTGGCAGAGGTGCATGACTGTTTCACGATTGCCGAGCTGATGATCTATGAGGCTATGGGGCTGACAGAACCGGGACAGGGAGCGCGGGCTCTGGAAGAAGGAATTGTGCGTCCCGGAGGGGTGCTTCCGGTCAATATGTCCGGCGGTCTCAAGGCCAAGGGACACCCGGTAGGTGCGACCGGAGTCTCAATGCATGTGCTTGTTGCGCGACAGGTCACGGGCACGGCTGAGGGAATGCAGGTGCCCGGCGCGGAACGTGGTTTGGTGTTCAACATGGGCGGGTCCGCCGTGGCCTCATATGCCAGCATATTGGAGAGTGTGAAATGAACCTTGCGCATTGGTTGGAGCGTGTTTCCAAGGTTCATGGAGAGAACCCCGCGATATTCAAGGGCGAAGATCAGATCTTTGATTATGCGGAATTTTATCGGTTTTCCGCAGGGCTGGCGACCGCGTTTCGGGACCGCAATATTGCGCCCGGAGATCGCGTTGCCCTCTTCATGAAAAACTGCCCGGAATATCTTTTGGGCTTCTACAGCACATGGATGACCGGTGCAGGAGTTGTGCCAATCAATGCCAAGCTGCACCCCAAAGAAGTGGCATATATCCTAGAGAATTCCGGGGCAAAGCTCGTTCTGGTCACGCCAGATTTGGGGGCGGATCTGGCGGGTGAAACCGATCTGCCGTTGATTGATGTAACTGGGGAGGCGTTTGCCGGGATGTGCGCCGAAGACCCCTCAGAAGTTACTCCGCGCGCAGATAGTGATCTGGCTTGGCTGTTTTACACTTCGGGCACCACAGGGCGCCCCAAAGGGGTGGTTATCACTCATGGCATGATCCGTGCGACTTCTTTGTCGTACCTTTTGGATTGCGATGACGTTCAGCCAGCGGACGCTGCGTTTTACATGGCTCCGATGAGCCATGGAGCCGGGATCTATGCGCCGATCCACGTGGCCAAAGGGGCGCGACATATCACGCCAGCCTCTGGTGGTTTCGATGAAATTGAGCTTCTGGACGCGGCGGAAAAGCAGGGGCCCCTGTCGATGTTCATGGCCCCCACCATGGTGCGGCGTCTAACCGATATTGCCAAGTCTGCAGGTAAGAAAGGCAAGGGGATCAAAACCATCGTCTATGGCGGGGGTCCGATGTATCTGGCCGACATTGTCGATGCGGTGGATTGGTTTGGTCCCGTCTTTGCACAGATCTATGGTCAGGGCGAATGCCCGATGGCGATCACGGCACTTCGCAAAGAAGAAGTGGCAGATCGCACTCATCCTCGTTGGCAAGAGCGATTGGCTTCGGTTGGTCGTGCGCAAAGTGTCGTGGAAGTCACGATTGGAGATGAGGACGGAACCCCGTTGCCTACGGGTGAAGTGGGGGAGATCATGGTGCGCGGAACACCGGTCATGCCTGGCTATTGGAATAACTCTGAAGCGACCGAAAAGACGCTTGAAAATGGCTGGTTAATGACCGGGGATATGGGGTTTCTCGACGAAGACGGATACCTGACCATGCGAGACCGGTCGAAAGATGTGATCATCTCGGGCGGCACCAATATCTATCCGCGTGAGGTGGAAGAGGCGCTATTGACCCATCCAAGTGTGCATGAGGTGTCGGTGGTCGGACGGCCCAACGAAGAGTGGGGCGAGGATGTCGTGGCGTTTGTGGTTCCGGCGGTGGGTTATACGTTGGACGAGGCTGAACTGGATGCTCATTGCCTTGCACATATCGCACGGTTCAAGCGTCCCAAGACCTATTACGCGACCGACGAATTGCCGAAAAACAACTATGGGAAGGTTTTGAAGATCGAATTGCGTCAGCGCCTGGAGCAAGACGATGAGTGATGGCCTGACGTGCTGACCGGTTCGGGGCAGATGAATTGGGAGCCCTGAGTGCAAGGCCCCCGACAATATTCAGCAGGCGCCGGTATAATAGCCGCCCTTACCATCTGAATAGGCGCATTGGTTTTTCTCGGCGTTTCTGGCAATCAAGTTGCCCGCAGCCGCCCCGGCCAGGGTGCCGACCACTTTCCAGTTCTTGTTCGCCCCCAACAAATCGGCAAGCGCCAAGCCCGCGACAGCCCCCGATGCGGTGGCTATGACGCGTTGTTGGTCATCGGGAAGACGCTGGCACCCGGTCAGGCCCAGACCAGCGGCCAAGGTCAGGATTATGATCGGTTTATACATTTTTTTCCTCACAAATGATTGATACCCCAGCATTTCCCGGCTTGTCTCAAGACGCAATTCCTCATTTTTTCAGGGGGAAAACTGGCAGAATAATGCGCATGAAAAAAAGCGCCGATGCAAGATGCACCGGCGCTGAGAGGTGAGGGTCTATTTTCAAGCGAGACCCTCTAGGGGAGTACTTTACGCTTTCATCCGGTTGTCGATCAGATCATCTACCACCGAAGGATCAGCAAGGGTTGAGGTATCGCCCAACGCGCCATAGTCGTTTTCGGCGATTTTGCGCAGGATGCGGCGCATGATTTTGCCGGAACGTGTTTTCGGCAAGCCGGGTGCCCATTGGATATGGTCGGGGCTGGCGATGGGACCGATTTCCTGACGTACCCAGTTTCTGAGTTCGAGGCGCAAGTCGTCGGTATACTCTTCCCCATCCATCAAGGTCACATAACAATAGATGCCTTGTCCTTTGATATCATGTGGGAAACCAACCACCGCAGCCTCGGACACTTTGGGGTGGGCAACCAATGCGCTTTCCACCTCGGCGGTGCCCATGCGGTGACCTGATACGTTGATCACGTCATCGACGCGGCCTGTGATCCAGTAATAGCCATCCGCATCGCGGCGGCAGCCATCACCTGAAAAGTAGTAGCCCTTGTAGTCCGCGAAATAGGTCGACACGAAGCGATCATGGTCGCCATAGACCGAGCGCATCTGCCCCGGCCAGCTGTCCTTGAAGCACAAAACTCCCTCAGCCTTGGTGGTGGTGATCTCTTCTCCGGTTTGCGCATCAAGAATGACGGGTTGCGCGCCGAAAAAGGGAACCGTGGCCGATCCGGGCTTGGTCGCTATTGCACCGGGCAGTGGGGTTAGGATATGCCCACCGGTTTCTGTCTGCCACCAGGTGTCGACAATCGGGCAGGTGCCTTTGCCGACCACCTCGTTATACCAGTTCCAGGCCTCGGGATTGATGGGTTCGCCGACGGTGCCCAGCACTTTCAGGTTCGACAAATCACATTTCTCGACCCATTCATTGCCATGGGCCATCAGAGCGCGGATGGCCGTGGGGGCGGTGTAGAACTGGTTGACCTTGTGCTTTTCGCAGACCTGCCAAAAGCGCGAGAAATCCGGATAGGTCGGCACACCTTCGAACATCAGCGTAGTGGCGCCATTGGCGAGCGGTCCGTAGACGATATAGCTGTGGCCGGTGACCCAGCCCACATCGGCCGTACACCAGTAGACATCGCCGTCATGGTAGTCGAACACATATTCATGGGTCATTGATGCCCAGAGCAGATAGCCACCAGACGTATGCAGCACACCTTTGGGCGCTCCGGTGGACCCGGATGTGTAGAGGATGAACAGAGGATCCTCGGCGTTCATCGGTTCAGCGGGGCAGTCGATAGAGGCATGGGCCATCAGCGTGTGATAGGCAAAGTCACGCCCTTCGACCATGTTCACATCCGCGCCGGTGCGTTCAACAACAAGAACCTTGGTGTCCCCGCTGATGGCCAGCGCCTTGTCCACGTTGACTTTGAGCGGAGTGTTCCGGCCCCCGCGCGGGGCTTCGTCAGCGGTGACGATCAGCGAGGCTTTGCATCCAGCGACGCGGGCTGCCAGCGCGTCCGGTGAGAACCCGGCAAAGACGATCGAGTGAACCGCCCCGATCCGTGCGCAGGCCAGCATCGCATAGGCTGCTTCCGGGATCATTGGCATGTAGAGCACAACCCGGTCGCCTTTTTTGATGCCCAGTTCCTTATAGACATTGGCCAGCTTGTTCACCTGTTCGGACAGTTCGAGATAGGTGATATGTTTGGAAATGCCGGGATCATCGCTTTCCCAGATGATCGCAGTCTGATCAGCGCGAGTATCCAGGTGCCGGTCGATGCAATTGGCCGAGACATTGAGTTCGCCATCTTCGAACCATTTGATTGACACGTCCGGATGGGCGAATGTCACGTTTTTCATGACGGTTGGGGCTTTGGTCCAGTCCAGCCGGGTCACATGCTCGTGCCAGAACGCATCGCTGTCGTTCACACTGGCGTCGTACATTTCCCGGTATTTTGCCGCATCGATATGCGCATTTGCGGCAAATTCGGCTGAGGGCGGATAGGTGGTGTTGTCACTCATGGCAAGCCTCTTCCTGTCGTCAAAACGTTTGGTCAGGTCAGGGGACACCAGTTGGTATCCTCTGTCCAGTGCGAAATCTCTTTCGCGACCTACATTTACGACATCAGATCGCGAGATATTCGTTGCGCAAAGCTTCGTTCTCAAGCACTTCGTCAGCGGTCCCGTCATAGACGACACGGCCTGTGTCCAGGATCACCGCACGATCCGCCAGTTGCAACGCACGCACGGCGTTCTGTTCCACGATCACCGTGGTGATGCCCTGTTCCTTGATGATGTTGAGCGTCTTTTCGATCTCATCCACGATCACCGGGGCAAGCCCCTCGTAGGGTTCGTCCAGTAGCAGCACCTTGATGTCACGCACCAAGGCCCGGGCAATGGCAAGCATCTGCTGTTCACCACCAGAAAGCGTGGTGCCCTCTTGTTTACGACGTTCCTTGAGACGGGGAAAGAGCTCGTACACTCGGTTCAGGGACCAGCCCTTGGGTTCGACGATCTGCGCCAGTTGCAGGTTTTCCTCGACCGTGAGGCCTTGGATGATGCGACGATCCTCCGGCACCAGCCCAATGCCCAACTGGGCGGCCTCATAGCTTTTGCGATCATGCAGATGATGGTGATCCAGCCAGATCTCGCCATGGGTCAGCATCGGGTCATCCATCCGGGCAATTGCCCGCAGGGTCGAGGTTTTACCCGCCCCGTTGCGGCCCAGAAGGGCGAGGATCTCACCTTCATGCACATTGAAGCTCACCCCCTGCACAATATAGCTTTCGCCATAATAGGCGTGCAGATCCCAGACCGAGAAATATGCGGGTGCCGTGGCCGCGTGGTTGCGGTTTTTCGAGAAATCCTTGCGTTTGGGTTTGGGCTGTTCGCTCAGCAACGTCTCATTCATAGAACTGTCTGCCATGTCATGCTCCTTATTGCTGCGTTTCGCCCAGATAGGCTTCGCGGACCTTCGGGTTGTCTTTGATGTTTTGTGGGGTGTCTTCGACCAGGGGGGTTCCCTGTGCCAAAACGGTGATGCGATCAGCGAGCGAGAACACCACATGCATGTCATGTTCGATGATTGCCATTGTGATGTCACGCTTCTCTTTGATCTCCTTCAGCAGGTCGATCGTGTTGTTGGTGTCAGCGCGTGCCATGCCAGCGGTGGGTTCATCCAGAAGCAGGAGTTTCGGGTCCTGCACCAGACACATCGCCATTTCGAGGCGCCGCTTATCACCGCGTGACATCGAGGCGGCGTTCATGTTGCGCTTGTCGACCATGTTCACGTCGATGAGCATTTGCTCTGCTTTCTCGATCAATTCACTTTCGTTGTCGACGCTTTCAAATGCGTGCATTCGAAACGCGCCGTCACGTTTGGCAAAACAGGGGATCATCATGTTCTCCATGACGCTTAGGTCACCGAAGATTTCCGGTGTCTGGAACACGCGGCTGACTCCCATCTGGGTGATTTCATGCGGTGTGCGACCCAAAAGGGATTGCCCATTGAACAGGACCGACCCTTCATCCGGGATCAGCTTGCCGACGAAACAGTTCAAGAGTGTCGACTTGCCTGCCCCGTTGGGGCCAATGATTGCGTGGACAGTTTGCTCTTGCACGCTCAGGTTCACATCGCCCAGAGCCTGAAGGCCACCGAACCGTTTGCCCACGCCTTTGACTTCAAGAATTCCCATCTTTCCGTCTCCTCTTATTCAGCCACATGGGGCGCATGTTTCGGATGATGCTCTGGATCGTCGGCGTCATCGCCGCCGCGATTATTGAACATGGCCTTGATGCGTTGGCCACCTTCGACCAGGCCACCTGGCAGGAAGATCACAACCAGCATGAACAGAACACCTGAAGTCATATGCCAGCCCGAACCCACGAAGTGCTCGGCGATGAAGATGACAAAGCCTTCAAGACTATCCGGCAACCAGCCGAACCAGCTGTGCAGAACCTGTTCGTTGATTTTGGAAAAGATGTTCTCCATGTATTTGATCACGCCAGCGCCCAGAACCGGACCCATCATGGTGCCGACACCGCCGAGGATGGTCATCAAGACCACTTCACCCGAAGCCGTCCACTGCATCCGCTCGGCGCCAGCCAGCGGGTCCATCGAGGCCATCAGGCCACCGGCCAGACCGGCATACATGCCTGAGATCACAAAGGCCGCAAGCGTGTAAGGACGCGCATTCAGACCGGTGTAGTTCAGACGCTGTTGGTTCGATTTGATCGCACGCAGCATCAGACCGAAGGGCGAGCGGAAGATCCGCAGCGAGATGTAGAAGGCGATGATCGCAATAATGGCACAGAAGTAGTAACCGTTGTTGAAGGTGAACACCCAGTCGCCCAGATTGATTTTGGCCGATTGGTTCATCACGATGCCAAACAAGTGCGGGCTGGTCGGTTCAGTTGCGCCCATCAGGATCTGCGGGTCATCCGTGTAGACCTGCAGACCGGTCTCGCCATTGGTGATCGGCGTCAGCACCGAATAAGCCAGGTTGAACGACATCTGTGCAAAGGCCAGCGTCAGGATCGAGAAGTAAATTCCCGAACGACGCAAGGACACATAACCGATCACGAGGGCAAACAGGCCCGACAGGATCACCGCCAGCGGCAGTCCCCAGATCACGTTGTAGTCCAGAAGTTTGTACATCCAGACAACCGAATATGATCCGATCCCCAGAAAGGCCGCGTGACCGAAGGAGAGATAGCCGGTCAGGCCGAAGAGAATGTTGAAGCCGATGGCAAAGATGCCAAAGATGGCAAAGCGCTGCATCAGGTCCGGGTAGCCCGCGTTGAACTGCGCCAAGGTTGAGCTTTCGGGGAAAGGTTGCAGCAGGATCGGGGTTGCCAGCGTCAGGAAGATGACGATCAGCAGGAATTTGGTATCGCGTTTATCAAGTCCAAGCATGGATCAGTCCTCCATCACGCCTTTGCGGCCCATAAGACCCCGCGGACGGGTGAGCAGAATTAGAATTGCAACCAGGTAGATGATGATCTGGTCGATGCCAGGGATCACATCCTTGATCCAGTTCATCGAAGCAAAGCTTTCAAGTACGCCCAGCAAGAAGCCGGCTGCGACTGCTCCGCGAAGCGAACCCATACCGCCCACAACCACAACAACGAAGGACAGCACGAGGAAGTCCATGCCCATGTGGTAGTTGGGCGAGTTGATCGGTGCATACATCACGCCAGCGAGGCCGGCGACGGCGGCTGCGATGCCGAACATGATGGTAAAGCGACGGTCAATATTGATGCCCAGCAGACCAACGGTCTCGCGGTCGGCCATCCCGGCCCGCACCACCATTCCGAATGTGGTGAAGTTGAGGAACGAAAAGACAGCGGTGATGACGGCGGCCGAGAAAGCGAAATAAACCAGGCGCCAATAGGGGTAGATGATCACATTCGGATCAAATCCCAGCATCACGCCGAAATCCAGTGATCCCTTGAAGGCGGACGGGGCCGAGGTGGGGATCGGGTTTGCACCATAGTAATGCTTGATGATTTCCTGCATCACAATCGCCAGACCGAAAGTCACCAGAATCTGGTCAGCATGCGGACGCTTGTAGAAATGTTTGATCAGGCCGCGCTCCATCGCCCAACCGACAAACAGCATGATCGGGATCGAAAACAGGATCGCCAACGGGACCGACCAATCAATTATAGATGCCCCCATTTCAGGGCCGAACCAGCTCTCGATATAAGGTGTCTTGACCTTGAGCGGATTGCCAAGGAAGTCCTTTTTTGTCGGGTCCAGCGTCTCAAAGCTCAGGCCCAGAAGCCGTTGCAGCGAAACCGCACAAAAAGCACCGATCATGAACAGCGCACCATGCGCAAAGTTCACGACCCCCAATGTGCCGAAGATGAGTGTAAGCCCAAGCGCGATCATCGCGTAGGCTGAGCCCTTGTCGAGCCCGTTCAGGATCTGAAGTAGGATGCCGTCCATTTTCACCACCGATTGGTATGGTTTGAGAACTCAGCCCTGATCGGGCGGGTTCCGATGGTCCGCGCGAAGAAACGCGCGGACCGGTTCGTGAGTGGTGTCAGCAGGTTAACCTGCGTTACAGGTGCCCAAGTTGCCACCTGCAAACATCGGGTGCTCGGGGTCATAGGTGACCTGAGCCGCTGGGGTGACTTCCACAACTTCCAGAAGGTCGAATTCCGAAGTCGGGTTGTCTTTCCCTTTCACAACCAACACGTCCTTGAAGCACTGGTGGTCGTCGGCGCGATAAACGGTTTTACCGTTGCCCAGACCGTCGAACTCAAAGCCTTCCAGAGCTTCGCCAACGCCGCACGGGTTAAATGTGCCAGCGCGTTCACAAGCATCTGCATAGAGCAGGGTCTGACAGTAAACGGTGTGCGCTGCCTGCGACGGCGGGAAGCCGTATTTGGTGCCGAACGACTTCACGAAAGCCTGTGTGCCTTCATCCGTCAGCGACCAGTGCCAGTTAGTGGAACCAAGAATACCTTTGATGTTCTCACCTGCACCACGAGCCATCAGGCGCGAGAAGAGCGGAACAACAATTTCGAAGTCGCGACCGTTCACCTGCTTTTCACGCAACCCAAACTGCACAGCGTTGGTGAGCGAGTTCACCATGTTGCCGCCATAGTGGTTCAGCACCAGGACGTCTGCATCAGTTTGCAGAACCGGCGTGATGTAGGACGAGAAGTCGGTGGCTGCCAGCGGGGTCTTCACCGTGTTTACGGTGTTCCAACCCAAGCTTTCCGTGGCCGCTTTGATCGACGCTTCCTGGGTCCAGCCCCAAGTATAGTCGGCAGTCAGGTGATAGGCGTTCCGGTCGGTACCATAACGTGCTGCCAGAACCGGCGCCAGAGCCGCACCAGACATGTAGGCGTTAAAGAAGTGGCGGAAACCGTTTGCCTTCTTGTCCTTACCTGTTGTGTCGTTCGAGTGGGTCAGACCCGCCATGAAGATCACGCCAGCTTCCTGACACAGACCTTGAACAGCAATCGCCACACCAGAGGACGAGCCGCCGGTGATCATCACGGCGCCGTCTTTTTCGATCATCGACTTGGCTGATGCACGTGCTGCATCTGACTTGGTCTGGGTGTCGCCTGTTACGAACTCGACTTTTTTGCCAAGAATGCCGTTCCCTTTCAGCGCCTTTGAGCTGAAAGTGTTCAGCATGCCGCCGTCGCCTTCTCCGTTCAGGTGTTCCACCGCCAACTGATAGGCGCGCAGTTCGTCTGCACCCTCATCGGCATAGGGGCCGGTTTGCGGTACGTTGAAGCCCAGGGTGACCGAACCGCCTGTCGGTTCGTTGGTATAGGCCGCCGCCGAAGAGGCGGTGAAGATCGTCGGAAGCGCTACGCCAGCACCGGCAACAGCGCCGGTTTTAAGCAAGCCACGACGAGTCAAATTCGAATTGGACATTTAATCCTCCCGTTTGGTCATTTTGGGCCGGTGCCTCCTCCGCACATGCCCGCGTTCTTTGTTTACAGAACATGTTCAGTTTAAGACCGGAAGAGAAAACGTCGCAACAAATGCTTTTAAAATAAGGATTTTTTTGTTAATCAATGAACAAATAAAATCAACGCTGTGTAAACATATTTTCTCGCACTCGCAGAAAGTGCTTCAAAACTCTAGGAAATCACATGCCGCAGTCCCGCCTGACAGGAAGCCGTATCCGCGAAAGACGCCTTTATTTGGGGCAAAAGCAGGCGGCCTTGGCGCGAGGGGTGGGAATCTCGGCTGCCTATCTCAACTTAATCGAGCATAACCGGCGTAGAATCGGCGGTAAGCTGTTGAATGACCTTGCGCGCGCGCTATCGGTGGATCCTGTGCAGCTTACCGAAGGGGCTGAAGACGCGCTTGTGGGTAGCCTTCGCGATGCTGCTGTCCGCCTTCCCGACGCGTCCGCGGAGCTGGACAAGGTTGAAGATCTCGCAGGTCGCTTTCCGGGGTGGACCGGTTTGATTGCGGCCCAGCACCGACGCATTCAAGAGTTGGAACTCTCGGTCGAAACCTTGAGCGATCGTTTGGCCCATGACCCTCATCTTGCCGCCAGTTTGCACGAGGTGATATCTACGGTGACTGCCATCAGGTCCACCGCATCGATCCTGTCCGATGGGGCCGATATTGATCCGGAATGGCAGAAACGGTTCTTGCGCAATATGCGTGAGGAAAGTCGCCGGCTATCTTCCTCGGCGCAAGGGTTGGTGGATTATCTTGATGCAGGTGACGAATTGGAGGCCACTCCTCTCGTGCCGCAGGAAGAATTGGTCGCTTTTCTTGATGAACATGACTTTCACTTTTCAACTCTCGAAGGTGGAGAGTTGGAGCTAGGCGAACGAGTCAGCGCATTGATTGCAGGGACCGACAAGCTGCAAAGTAATGAAGCGCGTCAGATTGCTCATGCTTGGCTTGAACGATATGTTGCGGACGCGATGGACCTGCCGATCGATGAATTCGTTGCGGCTTGGGATCAGCATCCCGGGGATATTGCGCGTCTTGTGCGTCAATTCGGCAGTTCCATTCCTCAGGTTCTTCGACGTGTCACAACATTGCCTGAGAGTGATGGCCAGAGCAGGAACGTGGGTCTGCTGCAGTGCGACGGGGCCGGGGCGATCACGTTTCGCAAGCCCGTTGCAGGATTTCCGCTGCCCCGCTTCGGAGCAGGCTGCCCGCTATGGCCGCTTTACACAGCCCTGGCACGCCCTGGTTTGCCGGTTTCCGCCTTGGTCGAGATGGGGGCTCGTACGCCGAAAAAATTCCGCTGTATGGCCTATGCAGGACCTGTTGGCGAAATGTCGTTTGATGCCCCGCCAATTCTGGAAGTAACAATGTTGATCCTGCCGGAAGATGAAACAAACCCGTTCGAGGGAGAAGCCATCAGGGCGGGATCATCGTGCAGAGTGTGCGCCCGAGAGCATTGCCCGGCACGCCGTGAGCCTTCAATCTTGACAGGCCGTACCGGTGAAGGGACGTGATTTTTTCACAAGCCACGCATTCTTTTGACATGTGGGCCGGATTTTCACATAGTCAGGTGCGGCAGATGACCCGGATCGTCTGTTGGGGAGGATGAATGATACAAATGACTGATCGGAATTCAGATCAGCTGGCAGAGAAAGGCTCTGACAGTGAAGAGACGCGCAGGACTGCGCGGCAGGTTCTGGTGATTGAGGATGAGCCCAATATCATTGAAGCCATTAGCTTTATTCTTAGCCGAGACGGCTGGACAGTCAGCACGCATTCCAACGGTGAAACCGCCGTTGAAGCGGTGCGCCGTGTGGCGCCGGATGCTTTGATCCTTGATGTCATGCTGCCAGGTCGCTCTGGATATGACATCCTGCAGGATTTGCGAGCAGATGTTGCAACAAGAGATATACCGGTTTTGATGCTGACGGCCCGCGGCCAAAAAAATGACCGCGAACTGGCCGAGCGGCTCGGAGTCAACTTGTTTATGACCAAACCGTTTTCTAATGCCGAAGTGCTGGAAAACCTGCGTCAGATTGTTGGATCGTAAGCCGCAATGAGCCTTCCGCGCGAGCCTCTGTTTCTGGCACGACAGAACTATCGGCTGCGGCGCATCGCTGATGCGGCTCGGGGATTGCCATGGATTGGCATGGTCCTTTTCATGTTGCCATTGCTGGCCGCAGGGCAGGGGCGGAACGACACCGTCGGATGGCTCATATTTATTTTTGTCACATGGATGGTGCTGATCGTTATTGCGGCAATCTTGTCCCGCGGGATGGGAAGAAATCGCATTGATCAGGGTGGTAATGAAAAGCAGCAGGAAACCGGGCGCGAGGGTAATCCCTGATGCCATTGCCGTTTAATATCCTGGTTCTGGTTTGTCTGCTTTACGTGATTTTTCTTTTTGCGGTGGCCTTTGGTGCAGACAAGCGCGCGCGCCATGGTGGAGCAACCTGGCTCGGCAATCCTCTGGTCTATACGCTGTCTCTGTCTGTGTATTGTACAGCTTGGACTTTCTACGGAGCTGTCGGATACGCGGCGCGATCCGGGCTTGAATATGTGACCATCTATCTGGGGCCGACACTGGTCATGATCGGTTGGTGGGGGCTGTTGCGTAAACTGGTGCGGATTGGGCGCGCCCAGCGGGTGACCTCCATCGCGGATTTGATCTCTTCGCGTTATGGTAAGTCAAACGGGTTGGGCGTATTGGTTACACTTCTGGCAGTGGTTGGAACTACACCTTATATTGCCCTTCAACTTCAGTCAGTTACCCTATCATTTGCTGTATTTGCAGAGCAGGGTGTGAGCGATTGGGCAGGAGGGGAATGGGCCGGTGGCCAGACCCCGGTGGACCTGTCAGCAACCGCCTTGTGGGTTGCGATTGGTCTGGCACTTTTCACAATCCTTTTCGGCACGCGCAACCTTGATGCAAATGAGCGGCACAATGGTGTGGTGACCGCTATCGCGGTGGAAGCGATCGTAAAGCTTGTGGCTCTTCTGGCTGTGGGAAGCTTTGTGGTTTGGGGGGTGGCTGGCGGGTTGTCTGGAATCTCGCAGATGATTGCAGAAAGCCCGATCGAAAGCTGGACCATCCATCCAGGCCGTTGGGCCGGTTTGACCTTTGTCTCTGCCGCCGCCTTCCTGACCTTGCCCCGGATGTTTCAGGTGCTGGTGGTCGAAAATGTAGATGAAGAACAGCTTTCTACGGCGTCCTGGGCCTTCCCGGCGTATCTTTTGCTGATCAGCCTCTTTGTCATCCCAATTGCCGTTGCGGGATTGGCCGTCCTTCCAAAAGATGCCAACCCGGATCTTTATGTCCTTACCCTGCCGCTTTACTATAATCAGCAAGGTCTGGCGATGTTGTCATTCCTTGGTGGCTTCAGTTCGGCCACCTCTATGGTGATTGTTGCATCGATTGCGCTTTCCACCATGGTGTCAAACCACATCGTGATGCCGATCTGGTTGTCGGTTCGCCCCCGGAAAGAAGCAACAGTGTCCGGGGATGTTCGCCACCTGGTGCTGTCTGCCCGCCGTCTCTCAATCGGAGCTGTGCTGCTTTTAGGCTATCTTTACTATCAGTTTTCTGGGGGTGGAGCGGCGTTGGCGGCTATCGGGCTGATTTCGTTTACGGGCGTGGCACAGGCTCTTCCGGCCTTGTTGGGCGGGATCTTGTGGCGCGGCGCATCACGCCGCGGGGCGGCGGTAGGTCTGATCGCGGGATTTGTTGTCTGGGCCTATACGCTTTTTCTACCCAGTTTCGGCGACACCGGAATCATGAGTGCCAAAATGCTGGCTGAGGGGCCTTGGGGGATCGAGTGGTTGCGCCCGCGAGCGCTTTTTGGGTTGGGGGGGCTGGATCCGGTTGTTCATGCTGTTCTTTGGTCAATGCTGATCAACACGACCGCCTTTGTCACCGTATCCCTGATGTCCTTCCCCTCACCGCTTGAACGCCTTCAGGGGGCACAATTTGTAAATGTTTTCGAACATTCTGCGCGGGCTCGCAGTTGGGCCCATAGCGGTGCCGAGGCCGAAGACCTTCTGATCATGGCACAGCGGACCATGGGGGCGGATGAAGCACAATCTCTGTTCCAACGGCAAGCTGTTGAGCAAGGGAAAGATGGCTACCTTCCTGATATCACACCAGATTTCATTTCTCGTCTTGAGCGGGAGCTATCCGGTTCGGTCGGGGCGGCAACAGCCCATGCCATGGTCGGTCAGATTGTAGGTGGCGCATCGGTCTCGGTGGAAGACTTGATGGCCGTTGCGGATGAAACGCAGCAAATGCTGGAATATTCGTCCCAGCTGGAAGCACAGCAAAGCGAGCTTACGACCACAGCCCACCGCCTGTCGGAAGTGAACGAAAAACTGACCCAACTGTCGATCCAGAAAGATGCGTTTCTTAGCCAGATCAGCCATGAACTGCGCACGCCAATGACCTCAATCCGGGCGTTTTCCGAAATCCTTCGAGAAGGAGGACTGGATGAAGAGGCTCAGGGGAAATATGCTAGGATCATCCATGGCGAAGCAGTGCGCCTGACGCGGTTACTTGATGACCTCCTTGACCTGAGCGTTCTGGAAAATGGTCAGGTTCAGCTCAATCCCCAGCATGAAAAGCTTTCGCTTCTTCTGGATCGTGCGGTGGCGGCAACCAGTTCAGTAACCGAAGGTGAGATCACCATACGACGTGTGCGAGAAGCGGAGCAGACCCAACTTTACACTGACACTGATCGACTGGCACAGGTGTTTATCAATCTCATCGCCAACGCTGCAAAATATTGTGACGCCGCACGTCCGAAGCTTGAGATCCGTGTGAGCGAGCGCCCCGGTGAATTGCGTGTCGATTTTATTGACAATGGTTCTGGCATCCCTGTGGAAAGCCAGGGAATGATCTTTGAAAAATTCTTCCGCCTGTCCGATCAGAAAGCGGCTGGTGGGGCAGGGCTCGGACTGGCGATTTGTCGCGAGGTGATGGACAAATTGGGCGGGTCGCTTTCATACCTGCCCGGTCAGGGTGGGGCGGCATTTCGCATTACGCTGCCACAGGCTTCGTAAACGCTCATTTTTCTTCTGAAAATCAATAATTTGTAAACCTTGTTTTGGCAGTTCTGAATGCAGGAGTGTCAGGCGAAAGTATGTACAATCAGGTTCGGAATAATGTAAAAAAGCGGCTTGCGGGGCAGGGGCGACCCCCGCCTGAAATTGGGCGTATGACGCCTGAACTTGCGTTGAAACTTGCATTTGCAAGGGCATGCGATGATCTGATGAAGCTCGAAGTTGTCGCCAAATCCGTGAGCATGCAGCGCATGGTGCTGTCCGACGTAAATGATCGATGGCCCGAAAATGCACTTTTGGCTCTGATCTCAGGACCCGGCGACCGTTTGGGGCTTGCGGTGCTTGATTGTCAGCTGACGGCAGGGATTGTCGAAAAACAAGCAATTGGACGTGTGCTATCGGCCCCTGCTGTGGAACGCACCCCAACGCGGACTGACGCGGTTATCTGTGCTGACCTTATCTCAGCTGTATTGTCAGCGTTTCAAAATGAAACAGAGGACGCGGATCTTGCGCTTGTCTCGGCATGGTCCGGATATGATTATGCCTACCCGCTGGAGGATGCGCGTGCCGCGCAGATGGTGTTGGACGACATCCCTTATCGTCTGTTTGACGCAGTGTTGGAGCTGGAAAATAACGCCAAGCAGGGACGCTTGATGTTGTTGTTTCCTTTCGATCCACCGGATGCCTGCCGGACCTCCAAAGAGGATGGCGGGGATGGTGCGGGAATGCTTGAAGATGTGATTCAGGAGGCAGGAACGCAATTGGAAGCCGTATTGCATCGTTGTGAACTGACATTGGCTGAAATCACTGCGCTGAAGGTCGGGGCGCTGCTTCCAATTCCTCGCGAGGCAATAGATCTGGTGAGCGTCGAAGATATTCTGGGAGATAGAGTCAGTTTTGGCTCGCTTGGAGCCAAATCAGGGCATCGTGCCGTTCGGCTGAAACTGTCGCTTTCTGCCCAAGAGCACTCTTCGGTTCATACCGTGGCGGGGGGACTAACAGGGGCAGGCAATGAACGTGCCGCGCATGTGGATGAATTGCCGGATTTGCCGGTCCCAAGCGGGCAAAGCACTTTGCCACACAGTTCTCGGGTAGATTTTTCAACGGGAACGTTTGCATCCGATCAGCTTCAGAACGCGCATTTGGAACGCGAAACGGACCCGACGACAATGATCAATGGGCTGCCAGAAATGCAGGGTGGGACTGAATTCGAGAGTGCGAAAGGAGAATTTTGATCACTTAGCAATGAGCGGTATCGCAATCTCTTGACTTGCATCAAGGTCAATTTTCTGTCGGAATGTCAGCATCCTAATGAAAGGAGACGCCCATGACCGATACGGCCAAATTCCGCAAGATACTCGAGGACCGCCTCAAAGAACTTGATGTGCGTTTACATGAGATTGAGGATGAGTTGGACAGCCACCAATCAAAAGATTGGGAAGAACTTGCTGTCGAGCGTGAAGAAGACGAGGTTCTTGAGGGTCTGGGAACGTCCGGTAAGGTGGAGATTTCCAAAATTCAAGCTGCGTTGAAACGGATGGAAGATGGAGAATTCGGCTTCTGTGTGAAATGTGGCAGTGAGATCTCGGAAGAGCGGTTGGATGTTGTGCCGCACACGCCATTTTGTCGGAAATGCGCCTGATACTTCGGGTCGAGCCGGGCGGATGCTCAGTGGCAGCTTAGGTCGTCTCCAGTTAATATGTTGTAAATTCGACCGATCGGTCGGAAAAAGGTTCGTTTGCGGCGTCAGCGCATTGACAGTTGTACCACCTCCCTCTCATTTGGAGTGATCTTAGTGATGTTTCGACGCTTTGCAGCGTGCAGCCCATGTTTGGTAATCGGAACAATGCGCGACGGGAGGGGATGATGAGCCTAGCGGTGAGCCTTGAATTCGAAAATAGTGTTGCGGTTGTGACCATTAACAACCCACCCGTAAACGCTCTGAGCCATTCAGTGCGGCAAGGGCTTTGGGATTACCTCGAACAGATCGAGCGGAATTCGGACATAAAAGCAGTCATTCTGCGTGCTGAGGGTCGAACTTTCCCTGCCGGCGCAGATGTGCGTGAGTTCGGCCGCCCACGAACCCCGCCAATCTTGTCGAAAATCTGTGACAGAATAGAGGCTTTGCCAACTCCGGTCATCGCAGAGATCCACGGGACCGCACTTGGTGGCGGGTTTGAACTGGCTTTGGCTTGCCACTATCGCATAGCCGACCAAACTGCTCGCATGGGGTTGCCCGAAGTCGGGCTGGGCGTTTTGCCCGGAGGGGGGGGAACACAGCGATTGCCCCGCCTGGTCGGGGCTGCACAGGCGCTTGACATGATCATCGGTGGTAAACCCGTTTCAGCCCCTGCGGCCGAGGCCCTGGGACTGATTGATCGTGCGGTTAAGAAAAACTTGCATCAGGCGGCATTGGCATCGGCGCTAAACCTGATCGATCACGGCGCGGGACCGCGTCCGACCCGTGACAGAGTTGATGGGCTCTCGAATGTGGCGAAATATAATTCGGAAGTCGCTGCAATGCGCACGCGACATGCAAAAAGCCCACTTGCAAATATTCCAAGGATTATCAATTGCGTAGAAGCGGCCGTATTGCTGCCTTTCGAGGCCGGGATTGCGATGGAACGTCAGGCGTTTGATGAATGTGAGACCGGGCCGCAGGCCGAGGCTTTGCGCCATGCGTTTTTTGCCGAACGACGTGCCGCGAAAGTGCCGGAGTTGAAAGGTGCAGAGCTGCGCGAAATTCACCGCATCGGTGTGGTCGGGGCTGGGACCATGGGATCCGGGATCGCCATTGCCTGTCTGGATGCCGGTTTCCCCGTGACCCTCGTTGAACGAAATGTCGAAGGCCTTCAGGCGGGCATTTCCAAGATTGAAAAGAACTACGAGCGTTCTGTTAAAAAAGGACGGATTGATGAAACCACCCGCCAGAACCGCATGGAGCAGCTGAACGGTACAACTGAAATGCAGGATCTGGGTCAGGTTGATCTGGTGATAGAAGCTGTGTTCGAGGACGAAGAGGTCAAGCGCGGGGTGTTTGCCCAGCTTGATCAGGTGATGCGACCGGGTGCCATTCTGGCGACCAATACCTCATATCTCGACATCAATGCGTTGGCTGACACGATTTCACGCCCCGAGGATGTGGTTGGTTATCACTTCTTTTCGCCTGCCCACATCATGAAGCTGCTTGAGATCGTTGTCGGGGCAAAAACCCATAAGGATGTGGTGGCAACTGGCTTTGCATTGGCCAAGAAGCTGCGCAAGGTGCCGGTACGGGCCGGGGTGGCTGATGGTTTCATCGGCAATCGTGTCTTGGCGTCCTACAGGTTGGCCGCAGACTTCATGCTGGAAGAGGGCGCATCACCTGCTGAGATCGACGCTGCCATGCGTGATTTTGGCTTCCCTGTCGGGCCTTATCAGGTCTTGGACATGGCTGGGCTTGATATTTCCTGGGCGCGACGCAAACGTCTGGCCGAAACGCGTGACCCAAAAGAACGCTATGTCGCGATTGGCGACAGGATCTGTGAGCAAGGGTGGTTTGGTCAGAAAACCGGCCGGGGATACTACATTTATGGTGGTGAGAGTGGCCCGGTGGAAAACCCGGATGTGTTGACCATCATCGCACAGGAACGTGCCGCAAAGGACATCACCCCACGCGCGTTTTCTGTTGAGGAAATTCAGATGCGTTGCTTGTCGGCCATGGCCAACGAAGGTGCGCGACTGGTTGAGGAAGGGGTGGCTTTGCGCCCTTCAGATGTCGATGTGGCAAAACTGTATGGTTATGGCTTCCCCCGCCATCGTGGGGGTCCAATGATGTGGGCCGACCAAAACGGGCTTTTGGCGGTGGAAAATGCCTTGAAATCCTACCAGCCCGAAGAACCTGAGTTTTGGAAGCCAAGTCCGATCTTTGCGGAGCTGATCAAAAACGGGCGCCACTTCTCGGATCTAAACGGCGCATAAGTCCGATGGGAGCGCGCCACCCGCGCGATTTACGACAGCGAAATTCCCAGGATCACGCACATCAAGCCCAGCACAGAAAGGGCAAGGCCCCCCATGTTCAGAACCATCGCTTTCTGGATGCGGGCGCGAAGTTCGGCATCGTCAAGACCGGCGCGTTTGGCTTTCATGACCTTCAACGCGCTTGTTACCAGCCCAACCAGACCGACAAGGGACACCACCGCCCCGATTATAATCAGCCAATCCATCTTCTATCCTCGTCTTTCTCGGTGGCAATGCGCCTAACCCGCATGGGCGTCGCGCGCAACCCCTTGAAGGGGCGCGCGCTTGTCGGTACTCATGACCACTGACATAGACAAGAGATACAATTCAGACGCCCGAGAGGACAGGATGGACGACTATAATCCCGACACGAGCTACCGTGTGACCGCAGACGAGCTTCGCCAGTTTGTCGAGCGTTTCGAACGGCTTGAGCTTGAGAAAAAAGACATCGCCGAACAGCAGAAAGAGGTTATGGCCGAAGCGAAATCACGCGGCTATGACACCAAAGTCATGCGCAAGGTGATCGCGTTGCGTAAACGCGACAAAGACGATATCGCCGAAGAAGAAGCGGTATTAGAAATGTACAAAGAGGCCCTCGGCATGACCTGAGCGGTCATTGTTGGACAAATTTGAAGTATTTTTTGCGACGCTACGGGATTCTGTAGCGTCGCTTTTCATGTTTGCGCAGATTTCACTTCCAAATTCAGGTTGAACACAATCAGGAGGAGAAAATTTACACTACTTGTTTCCCAAGCACGACTTCCTGTTTGCGCTCGCAGAGCGAAATCTTGAATTCTCCGGGAAAAAGTCCATATTTTTGCTGTGGCCGCGTGGGAAATTGTATATGCAGCGGCAACGCTCAATCACGGAGAATATCCCGTTGCTCGATCTTTCGCTCGTTCGTTCCACGCTCACCAGCCACTATGACCTTGCGCCCTCGCCAGAGCTCGCCGCCTCAATGCCCGACATCTATGAACGGATGAACCGGGTGATCACGCCAGCAGATTGGGCGATCTACGCGCCCTATGTGAAGGCGATCAACGAGCTCAAGAAAGAGCGCGATGCCGTAATCCTGGGCCACAACTATATGACGCCAGAAATTTTCCATGGTGTATCGGATTTTGTTGGTGACAGCTTGCAGTTGGCAATCAAGGCAACTGAAGTCGAGGCGGATGTGATCGTCCAGTGTGGCGTACATTTCATGGCTGAAACTTCCAAGATTCTGAGCCCCGAGAAAACAGTATTGATGCCGGACATGCAGGCAGGGTGTTCCCTGGCAGAAAGCATCACCGCCGAGGGTGTCGAGGAAATGCGGGCGAAATATCCCGGGGCGCCGGTTGTGTCCTATGTGAACACGACAGCTGAAGTGAAAGCAGCCTCTGATATCTGTTGCACGTCATCCAATGCCGTTCAGATCGTGAATGCGATGGAAAGCGACACCGTGATCATGACGCCGGATCAGTACCTTGCCCAGAACGTGGCCAATGAAAGCCACAAGAATGTAGTGTACTGGCCCGGTTCCTGCATCGTGCATGAACAATACACCGCGCAGGATCTGCGTGATTTCCGCGAATGGAACCCGGGAACACATCTGATTGCCCACCCGGAATGCACGCCGGATGTTGTGGCTGAGGCCGATTATTCCGGGTCCACCAGCGGGATCATCAAATACGTGACCGACAACAAACCGGAAATGGCGATGTTGATCACCGAATGTTCGATGGCCTCGAATATTGCGGATGAACTGCCTGAGGTGGAGTTCGTCGGTCCCTGTAACATGTGCCCATACATGAAGAAAATCACGCTCGAAAAAGTGCTTTATGTGCTCCATACCATGGACAATCAGGTAGAAGTCGATCCTGAAATGGCCAAAAAAGCGCGTCGTTCTGTTGAGCGCATGATCGATCTGTCGCGCAAATTGGGCATCTGACAAACCAATGCAAGAGATCTCCACCAATCGTATCGTCATTATCGGCGCTGGGATGGGGGCGCTTTATGCGGCGCTGAAACTGGCGCCATGCCCGGTTGTGGTGATCTCGCCTGAACCTTTGGGGGAAGGAGCAAGCTCTGCATGGGCGCAAGGTGGTGTGGCCGCGGCGATGGATGTCGAAGACAGCCCGGAGAGCCATGCGGGCGATACCGAGCGCGCTGGGGCTGGCACCGTTGATGCGGACGTGGCGCGCATGGTCACGCGTGAGGCTCGTCAGCATATCATTGACCTGACCACGCTCGGCACGCCTTTTGATCGCACTGAAGATGGAGAATATGTGCTGTCGCGCGAGGCTGCGCACAGTTTTGCCCGGGTGGTGCGAGTGAAAGGTGATCAGGCCGGGGCAGAGATCATGGCGGCGCTTATCGAACAAGTGCGTGAAACTCCCTCGGTTCAGGTGTTGCAGGGCACGATGGCCGTGGATCTCGACGTGTCAGACGGATGCATAACCGGAGTGGCGGTCACGCAAAGTGATGACAATCGTTCGGCCCCTGTCATGTTGCGTGGCGTGGCCTATCTTCTGGCGGGCGGGGGCTCCGGCGGGCTTTATGCGCTCACCACCAATCCGCCGCGTATACGCGGTCAGGTGATCGGTATGGCGGCCCGCGCGGGCGCTGAAATTGCTGATGCAGAATTTGTCCAATTCCACCCGACCGCAATGGATGTGGGTGAGGACCCAGCGCCCCTGGCCACGGAAGCGTTGCGCGGAGAAGGGGCCATTCTGATCAACAAGCATGGCCATCGTTTCATGCCGGCCATTCACCCGGACGCCGAACTTGCTCCGCGGGACGTGGTGGCCCGTGCGATTTTTGCCGAAGTGCAGGCGGGCAATCGGCCAATGCTCGACACCCGTGCGGCTCTGGGTGAAGAAATCAAGACCCAGTTTCCTTCGGTTGCGGAATATTGTGCCCGAAATGACATTGACCCGGCGGTTGACCCTATTCCAGTTGCTCCCGCCGCGCACTACCATATGGGTGGGATTGCCACCGATGAAAATGGACGGGCGTCGCTGGAAAGGTTGTGGGTCTGTGGTGAGGCATCTTCAACCGGATTGCACGGGGCTAACCGATTGGCCTCAAACGGGTTGCTGGAAGCTCTTGTCTATGCGCGCCTCTGTGCTGACAACATTATGCAATCGATTGATATCAAATCCGATGCAGCCCCTGTGGATATTCGTTTTGAACCCGGGGGCACTGCGCCCGAAGAGGCGGCCGTCATGGCGCTGCGCCGTACCATGACCGATCTGGTTGGCGTGGTACGGGATGAAACGGGTTTGACACGCGCCCTGCGAAATATCGCAACGCTGGAAGCTGACCAGTCACATTCCTTGGCGTTTCGCAATATGTGTGCCACCGCCACACTGATTGCAGCGGGCGCGCGTGAGCGGCGTGAGAGCCGCGGTGCACATGAGCGTTCAGACTATCCTGACCCGGTGCCCGGACCGGGCAAACGTTCATTCATGACATTGACCCAGGCGCTCGAAATACGCGCGCAGGCCTGTGAGGAAACCCAATGACTTTTGCTTCCGTTCCCGATCTCGTCCTCGAACCGATGGTGCGTGGTGCCTTGATGGAGGATCTGGGCAGCTATGGTGACGTGACGACCCGCGCTGTGATCCCGGCAGACACCAATTATGACGCGCGACTGAATGCCCGCGAAGATGCAGTCGTGTCGGGTATGCAAATCGCCGCTCTGGCATTTCGATTGGTAGACCCATCGCTTGAGATCGTGACCCATATCGCCGATGGCCAGCCGTGCAAAAAGGGCGACACGCTGATGGAAATCAAGGGATCGGCCGCTTCGATCCTGTCGGGTGAGCGCGTTGCTCTTAATTTCGCCGGACGACTGACCGGAATTGCCACCAAAACCTCAGGATTTGTGGCCGAGACCAAGGGCACCGCCGCTCGCGTTACCTGCACGCGCAAAACCACACCCGGTCTTCGGCTGGTCGAGAAACTGGCCGTGTTGCATGGCGGAGGCTTCAATCATCGCTATTCGCTGTCTGACGCGATCCTGATCAAGGACAATCACATCGCTGCAGCTGGCGGTGTGCGTCAGGTGCTAGAGGCCACGAAAGCTCATGCGAGCCATATGATGGCGGTGGAGATCGAAGTAGACAGGCTGGACCAGTTGGCTGAAGCGCTTGACGTGGGCGGGGCATCTGTCGTGCTCCTCGACAATATGGACAATGATATGTTGCGTGAGGCCGTTAAAATGGTTGATGGGCGGATCAAGACCGAGGCCAGTGGCAACGTGACCTTGGACCGGATTGCCTCAATTGCAGCGACCGGCGTAGACTACATTTCATCTGGCGCCTTGACCCATTCAGCGCGCACCGTGGATTTGGGTCTGGATTTCTGAGAACGCGCCAGCCCCTTACCCAGTCAGAAGTGTCACTCCCGGGATCGACTTGATTTCATGCATGTCATCATCATAAGCGCGTGATAATTCATCCATAAGCTCTTCAGTCCAGCCGGGGAGGGTGATTTCCTCTTCGATTTCCTCTTCCAGTGCGAATTTGTCCAGAAAGGCCGACAGGACACGACGGCGTTGGATCTCACTATGGATCGGGTGGGTGTGCATGTAGGCCCGAAGCCGCTTCATCCCTTCTCTGGCCATGATTTTCATGAGAATGTCCAATCCGCCTTTGAGGCGGATCTGGGGGTCAAGCCCGGCAATCTCATGCATGACTTCGGGCCAAATCAGGGGGGTGTCCTCGTTGCACCAAACTGTGATGGGAGTATCCGGATTTGCCTCGCGAATAGAGTAGATGGTATCGGACCAAAAAAGGGTGCGGGGATTCACATCTTCAAGAAGCTTGGAAAGCTGATCTTCCGGAACTTTTGAGGCAAGTGCCGGTATCAGGGTCGCAATATCCCGCATCCCCATGAAAAACTCGACCTGATGCTTGTTAAAAAGATTGCGAATGCGACGTGTATTACGCTGTGCCAATGGGTAAAGCGCCCCGCCTTCCAACGCCCGGAACGGGGCCCCAAGAAAATTGTCGTGACCAAATACAATACGTTCCGCGTCATCCAGATCTACAAAATGCTCGATCAGCATCTCTTGAGTGTCGAGATCTGCCTTTTCGCCGTCCAACTTGTTCAAGACATCAGCCAGCATTCTTCGATAGCGGTTGGGACCGGGAACGCAGACTCCTTCCTGAGCAAGAACACCTGCGTTCTTCAAGAGAGAGCGCAGCAGTTGGTCGTCATCGGTGCAATGTGATCCGATTTGGAAAGAGATCTTCATTCCCTGCTGCGTCCTTTTGACTGGTTTTCACAAACATATGGCGCTTTTCTGGACAGTTAAACCCGAATTGGTTTATGGGCTGTTTATGACCGAGCAAAATACTCAGCCTTCCAGATCAGGCATTGTGAAATCTTCGCTGCACAGATGGCGAATTTCTCCATGGTCGATAGGTGCTGCCTTTATTGCTGCGCTGGTCATGATGCCTATTCTGTCGATTATCTGGATGGCTCTAACTCCCGAGGAAAACGCCTGGCCGCACCTGATGGCCACCACATTGCCTCGCTATACCATCAATACTTTGGTCATTTGCATATCGGTAGGCGTGCTGTCCGCAGCGATCGGGATGGGATCAGCCTGGATGCTGACCATGTACCGTTTCTGGGGGTCGCGCTGGATGCAGTGGCTCTTGCTGACACCGCTCGCGATACCGGCCTATGTGGGCGCCTATGCGATGGTGGATTTCCTCGAATATGCCGGACCAGTGCAGACCGGATTGCGCAACCTGTTCGGCTGGGAGAGCTCGCGTGACTACTGGTTTCCCGAGATTCGATCACGTTGGGCGGCCATAGTGGTTCTGACCGCCGCACTGAACCCTTATGTGTTCTTGCTGGCGCGCACTGCTTTGCGAGAGCAATCCGGGGATGCCTATGAAGTTGCCCGCGCGTTGGGGGCAGGGCCCTTTGCTCGGTTCTGGCGCGTTGGTCTTCCTCTTGCCCGCCCGGCAATTGCAGCAGGTGTTGCGATTGTGATGATGGAAACCTTGTCCGACTTTGGCGTGGTGGATTTCTTTGCGGTTCAGACCCTGACCACCGGGATTTTCTCGATCTGGCTTGAAAGCCATAACGCGGGTGGGGCAGCACAGATTGCGCTGGTCATTCTTGGGTTCGTGTTTCTTCTCGCAGCACTTGAAAAAGTCGGCCGTTCACGCTCGCGCTTCTATCGGACCTCTCGACAGAGCCGCCCGGTTGCACCGCGTCGCCTGACCGGGTTTTCTGCATTCATGTGCCTTGCGCTATGCGCTGTACCATTTGTCGTTGGTTTTGTAATGCCTGTCGGTGTGCTCTTGTATCACGCGATAAACAAACCTGAATTCTGGTTCTCAAACGGACTCATGTCGGCTCTTCTCCATACGCTGACGGTCGGAGGGGCCGCAGCCCTGATCACGGTGATCGGAGCTTTGTTTCTGGTCTACGGTGTGCGTATGACCGGTCGTCAGTTGCCGCGTAAGCTCATGCCCCTGACAACCATTGGCTATGCGGCGCCAGGTGCTGTTTTAGGGGTTGGAATACTTATCCCGATGGCAGCGGCGGACAATTTCGCAGCAGATACCGTTCTGGCTGTCTCAGGCTGGGATCCGGGACTTGTCATGACGGGTACGGCATTTGCGGTGATCTACGCCTATTGTGTGCGATTCTTTGCAATCGCCCAGGGGGCTGCGGATGCTGCGTTCGGACGGGTCTCTCCAAGCCTTCCAATGGCGGCACGCTCTCTGGGGCGCAACGCGCGCGGCGCGCTGACGGAAGTTTATGTCCCTCTGATCCGCGGATCAGTTGGCACTGCTTTGCTTCTGGTTTTCGTCGACAGTGTGAAGGAATTGCCAGCCACATTGCTTCTGCGCCCCTTTAATTACGGTACTTTGGCGACCCGTGTTTACGAACAAGCCTCTCTTGAACAGCTCGAGCAGGCCGCACCTCCGGCGATTATGGTGATCACTGTCGGACTAATCGCGGTCGCAATGTTGGCGCGTGCGGGGAAATAGGCTTGAACCCTCGGCCGAGTTCTCGTAAAGGAGTGCCCGTGCCCCTATAGCTCAGCTGGTAGAGCAACTGATTTGTAATCAGTAGGTCCGCGGTTCAAGTCCGTGTGGGGGCACCAGATAACCTCATATATAATCAAATGCTTATACGAGAAATGCGCGTATTATTGGCCATGAGATGGTCGTGGATTTTGGCTTTTGGGGGACAAATGGGGGACAAATCACCCCGAATAAGCGCTGATTTGGCGTGCAATCATTGTCTTCTGTATATTCGTTACCACTTTCCTCACCACGTCGGCCTATGAACTTGGCCAAGATTGCCTTCAGGATCACATTCCCGCGAGTGGCTCCGATGCCAGTTTTGGAACTTTTGGTGCTGACCGCCGCGCGTAAATCGCATGGCCCGACATATGGCAAACTTAATACCTTTTCCATCATCGGTGATTTTGTGGACGTTTCACCGCGAAATGAAATGTTACGGCCAGCCAAAGCACTCTCGACACCCTTCAGAGCATGTGCACGGATCATGCGGAACGATCATAATGGAGGGAAAGATGATGCTTGATGACACCCCGTCACCGGAGAAAGTCTACCTGCTCTGCGGCGAACTTCTGCGTGACGAGGGAATAGAGAACCCTAAGCGCGAACACGTCGCTCGCATGTTGGGTTACGCGCTCACCTTTGCTCACATCAATTTCTCGGAGGAGGAAGGAGGCGACGCGACTGACAGGGCCGCGATTATGAAGATGATTGTGACCGCCGCCGCCGCTGCGGAAGAGTGGCATGAGGAGTTCAGTCAGGTGGCAAGGCAAGTGTTTAAGTGATACGCCGCTGACGCGCTGACTGGCGTATGACTATGACGCTGACTGAGGCAGAGGATACCACCGATTGCCATCAATGACCTATCTTTGATGACCAGATTTTGCCATGTCTTGTGCAAGCAACCTAACATGGTGAGGGCAACATGCAGGACCGATACGCGGGTGATGTCGGAGATTATGTGAAGCTCGGACTGCTCAGGGCATTGGGAAAAGGTCGGCAAACTGGTGTGGTCTGGTATCGGTTCCCCGACGAAGACCACAATAATGATGGTCGCCACGTTAAATATCTCTCTCAGCCAGAGAGATACAGGTATCTCGATCCTGATCTGTATGATCACTTGCGAAAAGTGGTGGTCAGCGCCCGCACTGTTAGCTCGCTGCTGCCCACGCTGCCCGGTGCTGTATCCGTTGGAAACAGCGTTGATAGTGGTGTTGTTCCCGCGCGCCTGAGGCGCGATTGGAGGCGAACTTGGTTTGATCGTGCTCTCCGCGAAGTCTCAGGTTGTGACATCGTCTTTGCGGATCCTGACAATGGTATCGTAGATGACGCGGACACAAGAAAGAGGTCAGCAAAGTACGGCAAGCAAATACCGTTGAACGAAGTGCAGACGTTGGCGGACGGGCGCTGCGCTGTGATCTACCACCACAACACTCGAAGGGCTGGAGGTCATGACGCAGAGGTCGACCATTGGCTTGGCAATTTTGGCGTACCGAGCATGGCAGTGCGAGCCACAGCTTATAGTCCGCGCACCTTCTTCGTGTTAAACCCGGATCACGAAACGGTTTCTCGTGTGGTCAAGTTCTGTGAACGGTGGGGAAAAATGAAAGTCAGATTGCATACCGCGCATAGCAATTAATGCAACTTATCTTCTACTGCAATTCACGCCATTAGAAGTCGACCAAGTCAATGCGTACATGCGATTTGGTACATCTGTTGTTCTGACATGATATTGGCAAGAGTGACTGAGGTATGCGCTGACTGAGACGGGGACACCACCCCACCCCTAGGGGCACTCCGGCCATCTGCTTGGTATTTGTTATTGGACCCCGCGAGAAAATTTTCAGGGTAAAGCAACGGACAGCATTATGCTCCGCGTCTTGAGCCAAACGAATTGCGGGCAACTCCTACACGCATAGACTGTTTTGAGGGTGCGCACCGGTCAAAGAGGTGCTAGCAATTTACAAAAGTGAATTTCGAGTGGAGACAACCTGTCGTGAACGCCGTTGAGATTGAAGAAGCCATCACCGAATTGGCCGAGCAACCGTTTGACGCGATTGAATTTCCTTACGACTTCTTGCTCGCCTTTGGAAACAAACAGACCACTCTCAAGCGCTTGCGGACTGGTGCATCAAACAAGTCCGATTTGAATGGCGTACTGCAGACCAATAACATCCACGTAAAGACCTGCCCCGCAGGCTCCGTGTCAGAGACATTGGCGGAACTCAAAGCAAGTCCAGCAACTACCAAAGCCAAAGCCAAGTTCATCCTTGCCACCGATGGCCAAACGCTTGAGGCAGAGGATCTGAATTCAGGTGAAACGATTGCCTGTGACTTCAAGGACTTCCCCGACCACTTCGGTTTCTTCCTGCCGCTCGCGGGCATCTCGACGGTCAAACAGATCCGCGAAAGCTCGTTTGACATCAAGGCAACAGGTCGCCTCAACCGCCTCTATGTCGAACTTTTGAAAACCAACCCCGATTGGGGCACGGCAGAACGCCGCCATGACATGAACCACTTCATGGCGCGGCTGATCTTTCTGTTCTTTGCCGAGGACACCTCAATTCTGAACGGCGAAGACCTGTTCACCTCCACTGTCACACAGATGTCCGACAAGGACAGCTCGAACACGCACGAAGTTATCTCGGAACTGTTCCGCGCCATGAACACGGCCATTGAGGACCGGGCTACTGCAAACCTGCCCCGCTGGGCAGAGGTCTTCCCCTATGTGAACGGGGGGCTATTCTCGGGCAGCACCGAGGCACCCACGTTCTCTAAGATCGCGCGGTCGTACCTTGTGCATATCGGCTCGCTTGATTGGACCAAAATCAATCCCGACATCTTCGGCTCCATGATCCAAGCTGTGGCGGATGATGAGGAACGCGGCGCTTTGGGGATGCACTACACCTCTGTACCCAACATCCTGAAGGTGCTGAACCCGCTCTTCCTCGATGACCTGAACGCGCAGCTTGAGGCGGCGGGCGATAACAAGCGGAAGCTCGACAATCTGCGCAAACGCATGTCGAAAATCCGCGTGTTTGATCCGGCTTGCGGTTCGGGCAACTTCCTTGTCATCGCCTATAAGGAAATGCGCGCAATTGAGGCGAAGGTGAATGCTTTTTGTGGCCAACCGGATCGTCGTTCTGAGATCCCCCTGACCAATTTTCGTGGGATCGAGCTGCGCGATTTTCCGGCTGAGATCGCCCGCCTTGCCCTGATCATCGCAGAATACCAATGCGACGTGACTTATCGCGGGCACAAGGACGCGCTGGCGGCCTTCCTACCGCTTGATGCAGAGAACTGGATTACTCAGGGCAACGCCTTGCGGCTCGATTGGCTGAGCATTTGCCCCCCGACTTCGAGAGCCGTGAAGTTTCAAGCGGATGACCTATTCATGTCCCCGCTGGAACAGGCGCAGATGGATTTCAAGAACGAAGGGGGCGAGACCTATATCTGCGGCAACCCGCCTTATCTTGGATCCACTTGGCAAAGCAAAGAACAGAAAGAAGACCTGAAAGCGATCTTTGACGGGCGGGTGAAAAGCTGGAAGTCGCTGGACTATGTGGCAGGTTGGTTTATGAAAGCCGCCGATTTCGGCCAGCACACCGATTGCACCGCCGCCTTCGTGTCCACCAATTCCATCTGTCAGGGGCAGCAGGTGCCGATCCTCTGGCCCGCAATCTTTGCCACGGGCCATCATATCAGCTTTGCCCATACCTCGTTCAAATGGGCCAACCTCGCCAGCCACAATGCAGGTGTAACTGTGGCCATCATTGCCGTGTCAAACATGACGAACCAAACGCGCAGGATTTACAGCCTGAATGCCGAAGGTGAAGCAGTGATGAAAGAGGTGGAGAACATTAACGCCTACTTGATTTCTGCCCCTAACGTAATCGTGGGAAAAGCGATGAAACCTCTTACGGAGGTCAGTACGATGGACTTTGGCAATAAGGCCGACGATGGAGGCCACCTGACACTTTCCTCAGCCGAGCTGGAGGCTTTGAAGCTACCATCAGGCGCGAAGAATAAGTTTATCAAGCGGTTTCTTGGATCGAAGGAACTCATCAACGGCGAACCAAGGTATTGCGTATGGATTGATGATGATGATCTAGATCAAGCGAGAAGTATTGCAGCTTTGGATGCGCAGATCGAAAAAGTGAAAGCGGCGCGATTAAGTAGTAAAGACGCTTACGCTCGTAGTCTGGCAAGCAGGCCCCATCAATTCAAAACGCCCCGAAGTGCCGATCGGACAGTGATTGTAACCCCACGTGTTAGTTCAGAACACCGCCCATTTTTGCCCGTGGAATACTTGACCACTGGTTCTATCATCGGCGACCGAAACTTCGCCCTCTACGATGCCCCGCTCTGGAACATGGCGCTGATAGCCTCGCGCTTACATTGGGTCTGGATCGGTACGGTCTGCGTGCGGTTGGAAATGCGCTTCAGCTATTCCAATACCCTGGGCTGGAACACCTTTCCAGTCCCCAAATTGACCGAGAAAAACAAGGCCGATCTAACCCGCTGCGCCGAAGACATCCTCTTGGCCCGCGAGGCGCATTTCCCCGCTACGATCGCCGACCTCTACAAACCAGACGCCATGCCCGAAAACCTCCGAGCCGCCCACGATCGCAACGACGAAGTGCTGGAACGCATCTACATAGGCCGCCGCTTCCGCAACGACACAGAACGGCTGGAAAAACTGTTCGAGCTTTATACCAAGATGACGACGAAGGTGGCGGAATGAAGAAGGTTCGCGTCGATTACAAAGATCTCAATGATCGTCAAAAGGAAAACTACAACTTCCAAAAGGTAGCGGCGCGTTTGGCGGATTATGGCTATAATTCCATCAGGCTTTCCGACGATTACAATGGAGCGGATTTCATTGCCTTGCATATTGATGGCGAAAGCATGTTGCGAATTCAGCTTAAGGGGCGAATGACATTCCACGAAAAATACTATGGGAAAGGGCTGTATATTGCATTCCGTCAAGATGAGGATGTCTACGTCTATCCTCATGATGCTTTGCGTGAGGAAATGTTGGTGAATGGGTATACGGAAGCCTCGAATTCCATTGTGTGGGTGGAGAAGGGTAGCCGCAGTTGGCGACGTGTCCCTCAGAAGCTTTTGCCATTGCTCGAGAAATACAAATTGTAAGGTAATTTCATGACCAAATCAGTTCCCTCCGTCTCCGTCACCTATGAGCAAAACCGTTCATCGACCACGTCGAATGAATTGGGCATGCGTAAGATGCAGGAGCGCGCCTATGAGATGCGGGGCGAGCAATACTTGCTGATCAAATCGCCACCTGCATCAGGCAAATCGCGCGCATTGATGTTTATCGCGCTCGACAAGCTGCACAATCAAGGTCTGAAACAGGCCATTGTGGTAGTGCCCGAAAAGTCGATCGGATCGAGCTTTAACAACGAGCCGCTGAGCAAGTTTGGTTTTTGGGCGGACTGGCAGGTAGAACCGCAATGGAACCTGTGCAACGCGCCCGGTGGGGATGACGGAAAGGTTGGCGCGGTCGGCAGGTTTCTAGACAGCGATGATCAAGTCTTAGTTTGCACTCACGCAACCTTTCGCTTCGCTGTCGATAAATTCGGCATCGAGGTCTTTGACGATCGGGTGATTGCAGTGGACGAATTCCACCACGTCTCCGCCAACCCTGACAACAAACTCGGCGCACATCTGGGCGCGTTCATTGCCCGCGACAAAGTGCATCTTGTCGCCATGACCGGATCTTATTTCCGGGGCGATGCCGAGGCCGTTCTGTCGCCCGAGGACGAGGCTAAGTTCGAAACCGTCACATACACCTATTATGAGCAACTCAATGGTTATGAGCATCTGAAAACGCTCGATATCGGGTATTTCTTTTACTCCGGATCATATGCGGACAGCATTTTGGAGGTGCTTGATCCGCATGAGAAAACGATTTTGCATATCCCCAACGTAAACTCTCGTGAAAGCACCAAGGACAAGCATCGTGAGGTTGAGCACATTATTGATGCGCTTGGAGAGTGGAAGGGGCTGGATCCTGAAACCGGCTTTCAACTTGTGGAAACGCCTGAAGGTCGGATCTTGAAGATTGCTGATCTTGTTGATGACGAAGCGGTGAAAAGAGACAGGGTTTCCGCCGCGCTGAAAGATCCTGCACAGAAAAACAACCGCGAACACGTCGATATCATCATTGCCCTTGGCATGGCAAAAGAGGGGTTCGACTGGATCTGGTGTGAGCATGCACTAACAGTGGGTTACCGTGCTAGCCTAACCGAGATCGTGCAGATCATTGGTAGGGCCACCCGTGATGCCAAAGGGAAAACAAAGGCGCGCTTTACCAATCTGATCGCCGAACCCGATGCTGGTGAAGAAGCGGTCACCGAGGCTGTGAACGACACCCTAAAGGCCATTGCTGCCAGCCTTCTCATGGAACAGGTCTTGGCCCCAAGGTTCAATTTCACCCCCAAGACCACGACAAGCGGCCCGCTTGATGGGTTCGACTATGGCGAAGGGGGCTACAACCCTGACAGGGAAAACGTGGGGTTTGACGCCGCTACCGGTCAAATCCAGATGGAAATTAAGGGGCTTGCCGAACCTAAGAGCGAATACGCCCAACGGATATGTAGCGAAGATCTGAACGAAGTAATTACGGCCTTTGTTCAGGACAAGACCACGATCGAGCGCGGATTGTTCGATGACGAAATGGTCCCCGAGGAACTAACGCAGGTTCGCATGGGGAAAATTGTTGGAACAAAATTTCCTGAGCTTGATGCCGAAGACCAGGAAGCTGTGCGCCAGCACGCCATTGCGGCACTGAACCTGACACAGAAAGCCAAGGAAATTGCCACATCAGATGATGGTGATGACGAGCCAAGTGCCAACACAGCACTGATTGATGGTGTGCGCAAATTTGCAATGGATGTGCGGGAACTCGATATCGACCTGATTGACCGGATCAACCCATTTGGCGAGGCGTATTCTATCCTAGCCAAAACCATGAGCGAAGATAGTCTCAAGCAGGTCCAAGCTGTCATTTCTGCTAAAAAGGTGAAGCTATCACCCGATGAGGCGCGGGATCTCGCAAGGCGCGCCGCGAAGTTCAAAGAAGAGCGTGGGCGGCTTCCATCAATCACCTCACCGGATGCGTGGGAGAAAAAGATGGCGGAGGGTGTTGCATTTCTCGTGCGGATGAAACAGGAGGCCGCAGATGCCTAAAGGATTTACCGAGGAAGATGATGCGCTTTTGGCGGAATTGGGCGTTGAGGTAGAAGCCAAGAAAACTGCAGCGCGTACACCGCGCGAAGAACGTATTATCGCGGGTTTTGAGGAAATCCTGCGTTTTGTGGAAAAAAATGGCCGTGCCCCGCAACATGGGGAAGATCGAGACATCTTCGAGCGGCTCTACGCCGCCCGTCTTGACCAATTGCGCGAACTGAATGAAGGCGAGGATCTGATTGCTCCCTTGGATTTGCACGGATTGTTGACAGACATGGCATCACCCAAGCTCTCAGAAATCGATAATCTTGATGATGACGCCCTTCTTGCGGAATTGGGCATTGAAGTCGCAGCATCGGATATTACCAAACTCAAACATGTGCGTTCTTCTGCCGATAAAAAGGCAGCAGAAGAGATTGCTGGACGCAACAAATGCGAAGATTTCGACAAGTTCCGACCTTTCTTCGAGCAGGTTCAGAAAGAGCTAGACGCGGGTCTTCGAGAAACGCGCAAGTTTGAACTCAAGGCAGAAATCGAGGCTGGGCGGTTTTTCATCGTCGGTGGACAAAAGGCTTATGTAGCCGAGAAGGGAGAGGTCACAATAAACGATCAAGGGCGGACGGATGCCCGCCTGCGCGTCATTTTTGACAATGGCACAGAAAGCAACATGCTCATGCGATCCCTGCAGCGCTCGCTGAATGCGGATGGAGAAGCTGGTCGAAGGATAACAGAGCCGACTGCTGGTCCACTGTTTTCGGATCAATCCGCCGATGGTGATGAGGTAAGCGGAACTATTTATGTCCTTCGTAGTCAATCTGATCATCCGATGGTGGCCGAGAACAGAGAGCTTATTCACAAAATTGGTGTGACGAGTAATGACGTTGAAAAACGCGTGGCTGGCGCTCAACTTCAGACCACTTTTCTTATGGCCAAGGTCGATATCGTGGCCACTTACGATCTGTACAACATCAATCGTACTAAACTGGAAAACCTCCTGCACCGCATATTTGCGCCCGCACAATTAGATATCGAAATCCCTGATCGATTGGGCCGACCTATGAAGCCTAAAGAGTGGTTCCTAGTGCCCTTGTTTGTGATTGAAGAAGCGGTCGAACGGATCAAAGACGGCACAATCGCGAGCTACATTTATGATCGGAAAACAGCTTCGTTGGTTTTAAGAGGCTAGCTTTTCTAGGACGCAATATCTTTAGAGTGAAACAATCGCGGCTAGGTGCTAAAACGCGCTTAGTTGTCCTTCGGTATCTGAGCATTGCGCTTGGCGCGGTTCCTTTGAACGCTGTCTATTGCCGTCAGCACCCGCTCGCCTTTCGCCCTCTTTGATGCTGGCATATTCGGATCTTTCAACTCAGTCTCTATCCGGGCCCGACGTTCTTCTAAACTTTCCTCTCGCGATACCCGATCATCCTCGACTTCCGTTTCTTCTGAGAGGCTTTCACCCTTCTCTGGGAACAAAGCGTCATAGTTCGGTTTTTCTCTAAGGGAGCGATATAACGACACTGGGATGCTCAACACGAGCAACAGAAAAAACCCACAAACAACCAGCGCGACCACGGACAGGAAAGCTCGGGCTACCGGAGAAGAAACAACAGCAGTCATAAGCGGGACTTCCGGATCTCTGAATATGTTCACCAGCACGGGGGACGCCATGACGGCGGCCAAAAAAACTAACGAGGCGGCTTTTCGCCAACCATAAGGGTTCTGTATGTACTCACCCTGCGGAACCTCATATCCCCGTATCGCAGTTATCACACCGCTGATTGCCAAGAGAAAACACAAGGTCAACCAGCCGGCTTGCCCAAGCGACAGGTTTGAAAAGAGTTCTATGTCCCACATTGCAGTTGCCTCGATATATCACGTTCGATTGCTTCTGGGTTAGATCCCACTGGTGTCATCCGCAGGAGGCTGTACGTTGCTGGTATTTCGCTCTCTGATACGCCGCCGAAACTCCGCTTTACGCGCCTCGATTGCAAGGCCGATCAAACTGCTATCGTCGTTCGCATTTCCTCTGAGTAAGGTGGCGTTGAGGAAAAGGAACAATCCCGTGCCCCACATGGCCGCCACCCCGGTATAGAAGTCAGCATCAACTGCGGGCACCTCATCAGCCAGATAAAGAATGACTGGCATCAGAAATAGTGCGCACGCACCAAAGAAATATAGAACAATCAGTATCTTTCGAAGTATTTTCATCCGCCACTCCTATTCAACTATCATCCACATGTTCGATGCATTCAGGTATGATGCATATCAAGCGCCAAGCTTGGATCGATAACCAATGCCTACCAACCGCCAGATCAAATTCACAGTACAGGTCGCTCAGGCGGCTCGTGAGGCGCGCACCGCCCGTCCTAGAGGAAAGCCCACCCCAGAGAACCTGACGGCTTCTGGACGCGCTCAGGGGCTTGCTGCGATGCGCGCGGCGCCTCGCTGTCAGGCAAAGCGCCGGGACGGCCAGTCATGCCGCGCGGCGGCTCTCAGAGGGGCGTCACGATGCGTCAAGCATGGAGGGCGGGTCGAAGTGCCGGATCACCCCCACAACATTAAGCGGTTCTTGTCAGGGGACATGCACCGAGCACTGCAGCGTCATGATGATTTTCAGGACGCGAAGGCCGCATGGGACAAGCTGACTTGGAGGGGGCAACGCGATCTGCTCGACAGCGTCCCGGATGATGTGGCGGACGACAAGCTCACCCGGTACTCGCTCGCATGGCTTGAGGAGATGCGTGAAGACAATAGCATCAGCCTTATGACGTATCACAAGCGGCGGCGGGGAGTTCTTCAAGCTGACATCTGGTGGCGCTGACCGCTGACTTGATGCGGCACGTCAGGTTGACTTGACGCGGCTCCCGAAAGAGAGCCTAAATAAACGACAGGTTAAGCAGAAACTTTATTCGCGATTGTATTTTCTATGCCCAATATGGATAGCTCCTCAAAACTGGGTTTCGTCATCACTACATTGCTTGCTTGGCTGGGCCTCGCGGGGTTCATCGACGCAATTATTGAGTGGCAAAATTGGTTTGAGCAGGGAGTGATGGAGCACTGGCGGTCCACAAAAGTGTGGATAGCAACAGTTTTATTTTGGTGGTTTCCAATTCCGATCCCGAGTTGGGCAATCGACTATTGCGTGATTGGCGGCATAGTTATCCGTGCGAAGCCTCCAATGAAATGGGCGGTTCCTGATGGCTTCAACATGAGTGAGTTAAAGCTTTCTGAAAGGGTCCATGTTTTCGCGAGCAGGTGCTTGAATAATTTCCCAAAAGACTTCGCCATATTTTTGCTTTGGCCGCTCTACCTGTTGTTCGTATTCGTTCTGCTGATTGCGCCTAAGCCGAATGGTCTTGCGGTTAAAGCAGATTTCAAATTGCCCAATGGAGACCAGCCACCAGACGTCTGGATTAGTCAGAACGAAATAATAATGGTGACTAGGCAAGTTCACTTTAGACTTCTTTGGTATTTCGCTAGCTTCATTCCTTTTCTTTTTGTGGTTTCAAAGTTGCTGTACGAATTTGGGTGAAGTTTATCCTGATCACCTTGTGAAATAGGCTCAGGGTTGAAAGAGGCTGTGTCTGGCACCGTCCGTCGACTTTCCTGATTTTCTGCTGAATGAAACATTCATTCCTTTCTAAGCAAAAAGTCTACGTCTGCGTCTAAGTCTACGTCTTAGTCTATGTGTATCGATAGGGTATCGATACCGTATCAAAACGGTATATCTGAGATGTCGGAATAGTCCCCACCACAATCACGCATAATGGGGGCATGCAAGACAGGGAGTGTTGTTTTTAGATCCTCCACAACTACCGATCTGGCATCGCACAACTCGTCGTTAAGGGCTGCGAGAAATGGATCACCAAGTTCCTCCCAAGTCATGCGGATGAATGGCTTCATCTCAGCGTCCAATTCATCATGTGACTTGCTGTCAGGCTTCCAAAGCTGCTTTCTTTGGACGCAAGCAACAACAAACTCTGCAATGGCATTGCCCCACATGGGCGGGCACTTTCGCCGCCCAAACACTTCTTTTTTGAAATCTCTTATTAGCGAGATCATGTGCTTTGCATTTTCTGCCGGGCGCTCTCTGTGGAAGCCGATGATACGGACAAACTCCTCATCACGGTCGTATTGAATTAGACCCACTCTTTCGAGGCGCGAGATCTCATCTAAAAGCTCGTCATCACTCATTCCAGCGTCATGCGCCCACATGACGCACGGATACTTGAAGACCCCCATGAAGTTTCCCAGTTCGGAGAGATAGGCGCAAAAGTACACCCACTTAGTTGAGTAATCACAGCTTTTAAGCTCCTGAGACCCAACGATTGAACAGTTTATTTGTGCGAACACTCTTCCACCCATCACCAATCCCCCGTCATGTCGTGATCCGCAGCGAGCAACCGTGCGGCGGCATCTTCCGCGTAGGTCAGCTTGTCGAAGTGAAAGGTTTCACCGTCATGTTCAAAGGTGAATGCTCCATCGCGCCGGAAAATCCCGACTGTGGGACCATCAGGTTCCCCCACGAGGGAGACCAAGTCGGGGTGTTTTGGTTGGCATTCGCGGGCAAAATCTCGCCACGTTGAGCGCGTCAGTTCGCAATCATGGGGATCGAAGACCATCATCATGGAGCCTCCTCCTTGGGGCGCCTTGAGCGAGTAGATTGGACGTGGTTCTCAAACTGCTTCCCGGACCGCGTTAGCGGTGTCCGGAGATCTTGTTGGTCAGCACCGTCTTGGTTGACATCGTCGCGCCGTGCTTTGGCGGCTTCGATCACAGCAGCGTAATCAGACGGTAGCCACCGTGACATGCCACCAATCTTAATTGGCTTGGGGATTGTGCCATCCGCAACGCGGCGCCAGAAGGTTGATAAGCTGCAATTACACTTGTCAGCCATACCTTTCGCGTTCAAAAGTGAGGTTAAAGGTGGGGCAGGTTTTTGCGAAGTCATAATGTTCACCATGCGTGTTGTTGACGAGTGGTGATATTAAATGAGCGCGCGCAAAGTCGGTCACTTGCGATAAAATGGAGCGGATTTTATCGCAAGAAATGTAATGCTCTATGATTGTTCCCGAAGATCCCGAAGCTTGCGAAATCCTCTCGATACCGACTGTTCAATAGTGGTCAGTGCTGGCCCAAAAAGTGCCTTCATTAGAGAAATCTTCTCATCGAACTTTCCCTCGTCGTAGGTGCCAAGTTTGGTGTGCTCGTGTCTGGTGCGTTCTATCCAGTCCCTGTCGTAGTAGGCGGTCTTGAGTTGTTCAATTGTTTGGATGCGTGTTTTGAACAGGTCCGGTCGATCCCCCATAAGGCGTTCAACCCACTCCGCTCGTTGCACATCTACACTATCTTTTGGCGCTATTCGGCGACGACCACGGTTGGGCTTTGGTGGGGCACTAGATAACGCTTCAGCAAATAGCTGCGCGATTGCGCTTGGTTCTTCCGTCATTGCGCGATCCGTACAACGGTGCCTTGCGCGCCCGTCACCATATCGGCCCAGCGTTCCAGCGCTCGCGCCCGCTGCGGTAGTTGTTCCGCTTGGTTGTAAACGCGCGCAACTGCCGATGGTGCAGATCCGGTGGCGGCGTGATTGAGGATCCGGTCAACAACGCTTTCGGGTTCGCCTGCTTCTGCGAGCGCCGTTGCCATCGCCGTGCGAAAATCGTGAAGTCGCCAAGGTTCAAATCCTTCGCCTAGCAATTCGTCAAAGCGCCTTTTCATTCGCGAAATGCCCGACACAGGTGTGATCCCGGTTGTTGTGAAGACTAGGCCGTTTCTGTTGCCTCTCAAGGCTTCAAGTTCAGCCAGTGCAGGTGCTGATAAATGCGTGATATGTGGACGGGCATTCTTGGTTGTGCTGCCAGCTTTAGTGATGCGCGTAGCATCAAGATCAATCTCATCCCAGCGCAGGCCGACAATCTCTCCACGGCGTTGACCTGTGAGAAGTAGAAGTCGCATCAGTGGCCCCCACAGCGGCCCTAGTTCATAGCTGGTCCTGTAGATGGCCTGCACCTCTTCGAGGTTGAGAACTCGCTCCCGTGCGCTTTCCTTTGTTGGCTTGGCTAGACGAAGCCCGATGTGATCATCAAGGTAGCCTCGCATCCATGCCCAACTGGTAAACGCGACTAGCGCCGCACGGATACGGTTGGCGAATACCTTGCGCCCCGCCAATAGCTTCTCGTCGATTGCTGCCTGCAAATCGGAATGCGTCAGTTCTGATATGGGGAGATTGAGCTTTGATTGCAGTGCAGCCTCCAACTGGCGCTTTCGCTCGTTACCCGTACGAAGCTGGGAAAGGTGTAGTTCATTGTAGGTGTCGATGACTTGCTGCAAAGTGGATCGGTTCGCCTTTGCCGCTTCTTCTTTCAGGACACGCGCCTTCTCTAAGGCAACCCGGTCGATACCACGGGATGCCTCAGCCTCAATCTCAAGCGCAATGGCGCGGGCTTGCGCGAGCGATACTGCTGGCCAAGATCCGAGAGTGTGTTTGCGCTTCGGGCCACCCTTCACACGCTTCTCATACATCCAGACGGATTTCCCCGTCGCTGATAGGCGTAGTCGAAGCCCCTTGCGCTTGGTATCTGAAACCTCAAGCCGCCCGGTTTCGGGAGGCGTCAGGCTCCTTAAAAATCTGTCGGTCAGGTCGTGCATCACAGTCAAACTCCTTTTGGGGGACAACTGGGGGACAATTTTGACGCGCTTGTGTGACGCGACTTGATGCTTGATGACACAGTTATACACACATGATGACTGGGGGACAAACTCAATAAAGGTAATAAAGACAAAGGCTCTTTATAAATTTGCAATTATCTGGGGCGGTTTGAGAGGAAATGCGAGGTCATGGGTAAGAGGTGCAAATTTCCCGTGACTTCGGATTTGTAATCAGTAGGTCCGCGGTTCGAGTCCGTGTGGGGGCACCATCAATCATTTGATTTTTAAGGGAAACACCGTTTTCCAGGGTGTTAACCGTCCGAATGTCTGAGCGCGTCCGAGTCGGATAGTGTGTGTCAGGATCATATTTTCAGCATCGCTATCACGTTAGGGGCCATCCGTTGGGAACCCAAGCTGCGTGAATTGATCATTTATATCTGGGGCTCCCTACAGAAAATCGAGATCTATTGGGGCGCCACAGCTGGTTTTGGCAAAACGATCCCAGCTGAGAAGAAGGAAAAACACATATCTTTGATATTCTGTTTTGCTCAACTGTTCAGGGCTGTATCGTCGGCATTTGCTGTCATTTCATCACGGATCATCTTGCAAGTCAGATGATGTGGGTATACAATCGCATACTGAATGCTTGACCTAGAACATCAGAGAATTCTGTTACACTGGCGTCAATGTAGAATCTAATGCTTAACCGTAGGGATCGTCATGAGCTTGTACACCGACTACCTTAATGAGATTGATGCTCGCAAAGAGCAGGGCCTGAACCCAAAGCCCATCGACGATGGCGCGCTGGTTGCCGAGCTTATCGAGCATATCAAGGACACTTCGAGTGAGCACCGGAACGACTGTGTGAACTTCTTTATTTACAACACGTTGCCAGGTACCACGAACGCCGCTGGTGTGAAGGCGAAGTTCCTGAAAGAGATCATTCTGGGTGAAGCCGCTGTCGAAGAGATTTCACCAGAGTTTGCCTTCGAACTGCTATCGCACATGAAGGGTGGCCCTTCGGTCGAGGTGCTTCTGGATCTGGCGCTCGGCGATGACGAATCTACCTCTCGGCAAGCCGCAGATGTGCTCAAGACTCAGGTCTTCCTCTATGAGGCTGATACGGATCGTCTGACCACGGCCTTGGCACAAGGCAACGCCATCGCCAAGGAAATTCTTGAAAGCTACGCAAACGCTGAATTCTTCACCAAACTTCCAGAAGTTGAAGAAGAAATCAAAGTTGTCACTTATGTGGCCGCTGAAGGTGACATTTCGACTGACCTCCTGTCGCCGGGCGGTGAGGCCCACTCGCGCTCAGACCGCGAGTTGCATGGTAAATGTTTCATTTCCGAAAAAGCGCAGCAGGAAATTGAAGCGCTGAAACTGCAGCACCCCGACAAGCGCGTGATGCTGATCGCGGAAAAGGGCACCATGGGCGTAGGCTCTTCGCGCATGTCGGGCATCAACAACGTGGCGCTGTGGATGGGCAAACAAGGCAGCCCCTATGTGCCCTTCGTGAACATCGCCCCGGTTGTCGCCGGCACCAATGGCATTTCGCCGATCTTCCAGACCACTGTTGGCGTAACCGGCGGGGTTGGCATTGACCTGAAGAACTGGGTCAAGAAGGTTGATGAGGATGGCAAGGCCATTCTGAACAATGATGGCAACCCGGTTCTGGAGCAGAAATACTCTGTCGCGACCGGCACTGTTCTGAAGATCAACTCCAAGGATCAAAAACTTCTGAGTGAAGATGGTGAAGAGCTGGTGGACGTGTCCTCGGCATTCACACCGCAAAAGGTGGAATTCATGAAGGCGGGCGGTTCCTATGCCATCGTCTTTGGTAAAAAGCTGCAAAGCTTTGCCGCAGAAGCACTGGGCGTTGAGCCGAAGGCGGTATTTGCCCCCTCGAAAGAGATCACTGACGAAGGTCGTGGCCTGACCGCGGTTGAAAAGATCTTCAACCGCAATGCTCGTGGCGTTTCCGCCAAGGGAGCTCTGCATGCCGGTTCGGATGTGCGCGTTGCAGTCAACATCGTAGGCTCGCAGGACACGACCGGCCTGATGACCATGCAGGAACTGGAAGCCATGGCTGCAACAGTCGTATCGCCAAGCGTGGATGGCGCCTATCAGTCGGGCTGTCACACCGCGTCGGTATGGGATACCAAGGCTCAGGCCAACACCCCGCGTCTGATGAAATTCATGAACGAATTCGGTCTCGTTACCGGGCGCGACCCGAAAGGCGAATACCACGCGATGACCGACGTGATCCACAAGGTGCTGAATGACATCACCGTGGATGACTGGGCGATCATCATCGGCGGCGACAGCCACACCCGTATGTCGAAAGGCGTGGCGTTTGGCGCTGACTCAGGCACTGTGGCGCTGGCGCTGGCGACTGGCGAAGCTTCGATGCCGATCCCCGAGTCAGTCAAGGTGACGTTCAAAGGCACCATGGCCGACCATATGGATTTCCGTGACGTGGTCCATGCCACACAGAAACAGATGCTGGACCAACACGGCGACAACGTCTTCCAGGGCCGCGTGATCGAAGTACACATCGGCACGCTTCTGGCGGACCAGGCCTTTACCTTCACCGACTGGACCGCCGAGATGAAGGCGAAAGCTTCGGTCTGTATCTCAAACGACGAGACCCTGATCGGTTCGCTGGAACTGGCCAAGTCGCGCATCCAGATCATGATCGACAAAGGTATGGAGCATGAAAACGGTATGCTCGCCAAACTGATCGGTATCGCTGATGCGCGCATTGCCGAGATCAAGTCGGGCGAAAAGCCGGCGCTGACACCGGACGACAATGCGAAATACTTCGCCGAAGTTGTGGTTGATCTTGACCAGATCGACGAGCCGATGATCGCCGACCCTGACGTAAACAATGCTGATGTGTCCAAGCGATACACCCACGACACGATCCGCCCGATCTCGTTCTATAAGGCCGAGAAAAAGGTCGATCTGGGCTTTGTCGGTTCGTGCATGGTGCACAAGGGCGACATCAAGATCGTGGCCCAGATGCTGAAGAACCTCGAGAAAGCTCAGGGCAAGGTTGAATTCAAGGCCCCACTGGTCGTGGCCGCCCCAACTTACAACATCGTCGACGAGCTGAAAGAAGAAGGGGATTGGGAAATCCTGCAGAAATATTCGGGCTTTGAGTTCGATGATCTGTTCCCGAAAACCACGGCCCGGACCGAGTATGAGAATATTCTCTATCTCGAACGTCCCGGTTGTAACCTCTGCATGGGCAACCAGGAAAAGGCCGAGAAGGGCGATACGGTTCTGGCAACCTCAACCCGCCTGTTCCAAGGGCGCGTCGTCGCAGATGCACCGGACAAGAAGGGTGAATCGCTTCTGGCTTCGACCCCGGTTGTCGTTCTGTCTGCCATCCTTGGCCGCACTCCAACCATGGAGGAGTACAAGGCCGCGGTTGAGGGGATCGACCTGACAAAATTTACACCGCCGCTTGAAAAGCCGGCAGGTGCAAAGTCGGCGCACTTCTAAGGTTAGGGGGGCGGAAAGTTTCATCCGGTGCAAGGTCTTCACAATGACATACGCCGGACGGCTGACCCCCACTCTCTGATCTTTGGAAGAAAACGATAGAAAAATGCAAAAGGCGTCACTGATCCCGGTGGCGCCTTTTGTGTCTATGTCGCGACTTGGGATGGAGGGCAGGATCTGAGAGCTGCCCGGAAATGATTGCTCCTTCAGCCGCGACCACTTATTTACGACTTTAGTGCGGAGAGGTGCCTGCACCGGAGCGTTGTCGCGATCCCTCTGGCAACGTGCATGTGAGGAACTTGCGACATAATTGCGATGAAGATCTCCTGCGCAGATCAAGAATAGAAAAGCTGAGTAGAAGGGATGTGGATGAATACGCTTGAAAAAGCGAAGGAGCGAGCCAGTTCACGACCCTTGCGGGTTGTGTTCCCGGAAAGCGAGGATCCTCGTGTGGCGCAGGCGATGGAACAGCTCGCCGCCTCTGGGATGGCAGACCCCTTACAGGTTGGCCCCGCGACGCAAGCTCAGTTTGATGCTCTCATTTCTCACCGTCCCATGCGATCCAGTATTGCCGAAAGAATGCTGGAACGCCCCTTGATCCGGGCTGCAGCAATGCTTGCAAACAATGAGGCGGATGTGATGGTCGCGGGGGCTGCTTCACCGACACGGCGGGTGATCGAAGCTGCGGCGCTGACGCTTGGATATTCCCCCGGTGTTCAGACGGCTTCATCTTTTTTTCTGATGGAGTTTCCGGATGGGCGGGAAATGATTTTGGCGGATTGTGCTGTGATCCAGGATCCAACTGGCGAAGAATTGGCGGATATTGCCCGTTCCTCCGCAAACTCCGCCCGCAAGTTGTTGGGGCGTGCTGATGTGGCGTTGCTATCTTATGCCACAGGCCATTCAGGCATCGGTGCATCTGTGGAAAAGGTTCGATTTGCGGCGACTGCCACTGGTTATCTGGGGCCGATTCAGGCGGATTCGGCGCTCAATTCGGCGATTGCCGCACAGAAGGGCGCAAGTGGGGCAGGGGTTGCCAATACACTGATCTTTCCAGATCTGAATTCAGGCAACATTGCCTACAAACTTTTGAAGGAATTGGCTGGTGCGAAAGCTTACGGGCCGATCCTTCAGGGTTTTCGTAAGCCGGTCTGCGATCTCAGCAGAGGTGCGACAGTCGATGAAATTGTTGCCTCAAGCATCCTGTCGGTTGCACTTGCTCAGCCCGCTATTGAGGGCTGATCAGCCCGCCGCTTCAGCTGCTGTGGCCTGAGCTGCGGTCACGGCAATCATGTGCAGAATGTCTTCAGCTGAACAGCCGCGCGATAGATCGTTGGCGGGTTTCGCCAACCCCTGCAGTACGGGTCCGATTGCCGTCGCCCCGCCGATGCGCTGCGCGATTTTATAGGCAATGTTCCCGCTTTCGAGATTCGGGAAGATAAAGACATTTGCTTCCCCCTTGAGCGGCGAATGCTCTGCTTTTTTCTCGGCCACATCCGGGACAAACGCAGCATCGAATTGCAGTTCGCCATCAATCAATAAATTCGGATCGGCGTCGCGGGCGATTTCTGTTGCGGTGACAACTTTGGACACCGCCTCATGCTGGGCGCTGCCATGGGTCGAGAAAGACAGCATCGCAACGCGGGCGGTTTCACCAGTCAGGGCTTCGAAGGAGGCCGCGGAAGATTGGGCGATCTGTGCCATTTCTTCTGCGTTCGGATCCACAACCAACCCACTGTCGGCGAAGATATATGCACCTTTCTTGGGGTGATGTTTGGCGCAGAACAGCATGAGAAAGAAGGAGGATACGAGCTTATTGCCGGCCGCCGTTCCAATCACCTGAATGGCGGTGCGCACGATATCTGCGGTTGTCGCCACTGCGCCGCCAACCGTTCCGTCAGCGTGGCCTGACTTGACCAGAAGCGCGGCGAAAATATGCGGGTTTTGTGCTGCTTTCTGTGCGTCTTCAGCGCTGACACCTTTGTGCGCGCGGAGCTTGTGGTAAAGCCCCCCCAGCTCATTCAGCAAATGAGAGGAGCTTGGATCATGGATTTCGATACCGTGGTTTTCAGGCGCTTGCTGTTTCGAAAGCTCGTCCCGGATGGCGGCCTCGCCCCCGACAAGGATCATTCGCGCAATTCCATCCCCTTGGGCAGCCAGTGCAGCTTCGACTGCACGTGGATCTTCGCCCTCTGACAGTACGATACGGAACCGCGAACGCGCGGCGTTTTTCAAAAGCGTCTCAAGCGGTTTCATACGGCACCTTGTAAAACGGGGAAACGACGCCGTTGGAAACGGCATCGTCGTTTTGTTGTTTGGGGCCACGCCAGAATAATCCGGGATGGCCCCAAGGGGAGTTAGCCACCAGCTTGCGGTTTCATGTCGTCCTTGCTGATCCCGGCGACGCGGACCGGGTTTTTCATGGCGTCGCGGCGGAAGGGCTCACCAAGCTCCTGGTTGATCATCGCTTCGATCAGGGTGGTGATACCGTTCTTCTGATCCGTGATGGCCTGGTTCAGTGCATCGGTCAGCTCGTCCTGGGTGCGGGCGACCACACCTTTCAGGCCACAGGCATTGGCGATGCCAGCGTAAGAGACCTGGGTGTCCAGCTCGGTGCCAACGAAGTTGTCGTCAAACCACAGGGTCGAGTTGCGCTTTTCCGCGCCCCATTGGTAGTTGCGGAAGACGATCTGCGTGACGGCGGGCCATTCTTCACGGCCGATGGCGGTCAGTTCGGTCACCGCGATGCCGAAAGCACCGTCACCGGAGAAGCCCACAACTGGTACATCTGGGCAACCGATCTTGGCACCGACAACCGACGGCAGACCATAGCCACAGGGGCCAAACAGGCCCGGCGCCAGGTATTTGCGCCCTTCCTCAAAGGACGGATAGGCGTTGCCGATGGCGCAGTTGTTGCCGATGTCGGACGAGATGATCGCCTCGGCCGGCAGAGCTTGCTGGATCGCGCGCCACGCTTTGCGCGGGCTCAGCCAATCAGGTTTGGCAGCACGGGCACGCTCATTCCAGGTTGTGCCGGGATCATCCTCTTCGTGGTCCATCGAGCTCAGTTCCTGGGCCCAAGCCGATTTGGTGGTGGCAATCAGGTTCAGGCGGTCTTCGCGGCCTGCGTCACCGGCCGTATCCGACAGTTTACCCAGAAGAGTGGTTGCAACCTGTTTGGCGTCACCAACAATCCCCACACTCACAGTCTTGGTCAGGCCAATACGGTCTGGGTTGATGTCAACCTGGATGATTTTGGCATTGGCGGGCCAATAGTCGATACCGTAGCCGGGCAGGGTCGAAAACGGGTTCAGACGCGTGCCGAGGGCAAGGACAACATCAGCCTTCGAAATCAGCTCCATCCCAGCCTTGGACCCATTGTAGCCAAGTGGACCGGCATGCAGAGGGTGCGAACCCGGGAAAGCATCATTGTGCTGATAGCCGCAGCAAACCGGGGCTGAGAGGCGCTCAGCCAGTGCCTTCGATTCTTCGATGGCGCCACCAAGCACCACGCCAGCGCCGTTCAGGATGACCGGGAACTTTGCACCCGACAGCAGCTCAGCCGCCTGATCCAACGCATCAGCGCCGCCTGCCGGGGTTTCAAAATCGACAATGGCAGGCAGGTCGATATCGACAATCTGAGTAAAATAGTCGCGCGGAACGTTGATTTGCGCAGGGGCGGAATTGCGTTTCGCCTGCATGATCACGCGGTTCAGTACCTCAGCCATGCGCGACGGGTCGCGGACTTCTTCCTGATAGCAAACGCAGTCGGCAAAAGCGCGCATCTGTTCCATTTCCTGGAAACCACCCTGACCCATGGTCTTGTTGGCAGCCTGCGGCGTGACCAGCAAGAGCGGGCTGTGGTTCCAATAGGCAGTTTTAACGGCGGTTACAAAGTTTGTGATCCCCGGGCCGTTCTGCGCAATCATCATCGACATTTTGCCGGTTGCGCGGGTGTAGCCGTCGGCCATGAAACCACCGGACCCTTCATGCGCACAATCCCAGAAGTTGATGCCCGCATCTTCAAAAATATCCGAAATCGGCATCATCGCCGACCCAATGATCCCAAATGCATGCTCAATCCCATGCATCTGCAATACCTTCACAAAAGCTTCTTCCGTTGTCATCTTCATGGGTGGTTGTCCTCTATCACAAGCGTGGCACATGGCCCTTTATTCGTTGCAAGGACAATACGGCAGTGAAAGGGGGGACCTATAGGGCCAGATTGAAAGGCCGGATGAGGCCAAGTCAGGTGAGATTGGAGATCTCTTGAGAGATCAGAGAAATCCCTGTGGGAATCCGGTCAGCCGGTATTGAGCTATAGGCAAGGCGATAGAAGTGTTGTGGACGGTTCTCACCTGCGAAAAATGGCTTTCCTGGCTCTATCAGAACGGATTTCTCTTTCAGCCTGGCGGCCAGCTCAAGCGTGTTCACATTTTCAGGGGCTTCCATCCAGAAGGCAGATCCGCCAAAAACACCGCTTCCTGAAACAGTTAGGCCATGTTTTTCAATTGCCTCTTCCATCACATTGCGGCGATCTTCGTATGCTGCACCAATCCGCCGGATCAGCGCATCATAATGCCCCAGTGACAAAAAATAGGCGACGCTGCGCTGAATCAAGCCGGGTGGGTGGCGTAGAACGGTCGAGCGTAACGCCCGGGCTTCGCGTATGAATGGTTCTGACCCAACCAGATAACCAAGACGAAGCCCTGGAAAAAGGGATTTGGAAAAGCTGCCCACATAGATCACCCGACCCTCTTTATCCAGCGATTTCAGTGCCGGAGACGGGGGGTGTAGAAACGACATTTCAAAGTCGTAGTCATCTTCCACAACCAGCGCATCGAGTTCGCGGGCCCGTTCCAACAGCCGTTTGCGCCGCTCCAGCGGCATCGTGGCGGTGGTCGGGCTCTGGTGACTTGGCGTGGAAAAGATCACATCCGTCTCATCCGGAAGCGCTTCGGGTGGCATTCCGTCTGCATCGACGGGTACGGGTTCCAGATGGCAGCGGCTCTGCATCAGAATATCGCGAAGGGAGTAATAGCAAGGGTCTTCGATGGCTGCTGTACGCCGTTGGGTCAGCAGGATCTGTGCTGACAGCCAGAGCGCGTTTTGCGCGCCTAACGTGATCAGGATTTCTTCAGGCCGTGCCAAAATTCCGCGGCGAGGGAGAATATGACGGGCAATGAATTCAACCAGCTCTGGATCATCCTGGTCATAATAATCCCGGACCATGGAATCATGGTCTTTCTGTCCAAGTGCTTTCAGCGCACACAGCCGCCAGGAGTTATGGTCAAACAGGGTTTCATCCGATTGGCCGTATGTGAAGGGGTAACGATGTTGCCGCCAATCCTGCGGTTTTTGAGGTGTACTGACTTCTCGGAACGAATTGCCGATCGCCCGGCTCCAATCAATTCTGTCTTCGGTCTGATTGCGGGGTTGGAATGTTGGTGGTTCCGGTGCGTTATCAGAGACATAGAAGCCACTTCTGCCTTTTGAGGTCAGGTAATCACTCGCCTGTAGTTCTGTATAAGACAGCGTAACAGTGATACGGCTGACGCCGAGATGTTTCGCCAAGGCGCGTGTGGACGGTAGTTTTTCACCGCGCGGCAAGCGCCCCGACAGGATCGCCTCGGCGATCATCTGTTGGATCTGGGCTTGCAGCGTGCCTTGGGCATCTGGGTCCAGAAAGAAGGTTTCGACAGGAACTGACATGATTTCAGTTTAATCTGGACTTAGGTCAGAATCAATCTGGTGTAATGCCATGCGTCAGTCGCGCGGCCGTTTCAGCGCCCAGGTCAGGTTCTGATTTACCGCAGGCCACTCTGACTTGATGATCGAATAAACAGCCGTGTCGCGAAGCGACCCTTCTGGTCCAAGCATGTGGCTGCGCAATACCCCGTCCAGTTTTGCTCCGAGACGTTCTATGGCAGCGCGGCTTTGCCGGTTCATGAAATGGGTGCGAAACTCCACCGCAATACAGTTCAGCTCTTCAAACGCATGTGACAGCAGCAGTTGCTTCGCTTCGGTGTTAAGTGGTCCGCGTTGAACGGATTTTCGATACCAGGTTGAGCCAATTTCAACGCGTTTGTTGGTCGCATCAATGTTCATGTAGGTTGTCATTCCTACCGGTTTTCCGTTGGACGTCATGACAGTGAAAGGGAGCATCGACCCCGCCGTCTGAAGCGCTAAACGACGTGAAATATCTGCCTCCATGTCCTCGGGCGCAGGCACCGAAGTGTACCAGAGGCGATGCAACTCGCCGTCTGCGCTGGCTTCCTGCAGGTCGGTCAGATGTTCATGCGAGAGGGGGGCAAGCATCACATGCTGCCCGGTAAGGGTTATAGGCGTTGGCCACATGGGGTGAACTTTCGATAGACTGCGATCATCCGCACAGGAAAAGGGCGGGCCTTGTTTGCAAGACCCGCCCATATTTTTGTTGGATTGAACCGTTAGCCAAAGACCTTACCCAGGGCGTTGTCGACGGCTTCTGTAATCCGATCAATATCATCGGCGGTTGCGATCAGGGCCGGGCTGAAGCAAAGCGTGTTGTTCAGGCCGGGGATCGAGCGGTTGGTGGCGCCGATGATCACGCCTTGTGCGCCGCATTCGGCCACAACTGCACCCACATCCTTTTCCGCAACCGGTTCCTTGGTACCGCGATCAGATACCAGCTCTGCGCCAAGGAACAGGCCCTTGCCACGCACATCGCCGATCACCTTGTGCTTCTCCATCAGCGCCTGGAGATTGCCCAGCATGCGGTCGCCCATGGATACGCAGTTTTCGAGCAGGTTTTCGTCTTCGATGATCTGCATGTTTTTCAGAGCTGCAGCCGGCCCCGCGGTGCAGCCACCGAAAGTCGAGATGTCGCGGAAATAGCTTAATGGATCCGACATGTCTTCTTTGAACATATCGAACACCTCTTCGGTGGTCACGCAACATGCGATTGCCGCATAGCCTGAGGCCACACCTTTCGCCATTGTCACAATATCGGGCTTGATGCCGTATTGCTGATAACCGAACCAGGTGCCGGTGCGGCCTACACCGCAAACCACTTCGTCGATATGCAGCAGGATGTCGTACTTTGCACAGATTTCCTGCACGCGCTCCCAATAGCCCGGGGGCGGGGTGATCACGCCACCACCTGCGGTGACGGGTTCGAGGCAGAGCGCACCAACAGTGTCTGCGCCTTCAGCCAAGATCACCTCTTCAATCGCGTCGGCGGCGCGCTGGCCATATTCTTCGCCGGACAGATCCCACTGGGCGCGGTATTCCATGCAATGAGGAACACGGATGAAATCAGGGGCAAAGGGACCGTATTGCGCGTTGCGCTCGTCCTGACCGCCAGCCGACATGGTGGCCAGCGTCGATCCGTGATAGTCGCGATCGCGATAAAGGATCTTGGTCTTCTTGCCGCCGTAACGCTTGTGCGCGATCTGGCGCACCAGTTTAAAGGCCTTCTCGTTCGCTTCCGACCCCGAGTTTGTATAGTACACGCGGCTCATGCCCGGCATCTTCGAGATCAGACGCTCGGAATACATTGCGCCGGGGATCGAGCCAGCAGAACCCGCAAAATAGGGCAGTTTTACCAGCTGATCGCGGATCACATCCGCGATTTCGGTGCGACCATAGCCTACATTCACGGTCCACACTCCGCCTGAAACAGCATCAAGGAATTCCTTACCGTTTTGATCCCAGACACGCATGCCCTTGCCTTCGACAATGATGCGCGGGTCGCTGGTTTCAAACGGTTTGTGCTGGGTCAGATGATGCCAGACATGTGCCTTGTCAGCTTCAATCACTTTGCTGATGTCGTTGTCGTTCAATCCACCATCCATGACTGGACCTCCTTAAGCTGCGCCGCCGATCCACATGCAGGGGGCGGATTTGTTGATTCTTTGATCAAATTATCAGGCCAGAATGGGGAGCGTGTGAATAGGGCCAGAAGGCTCTTTGTTTATGTCCAGAAGGGGGCGGCGGGCCAAGGTGCCGGGTCAGTTCAAACGTGGAAACGCCATGAGGTTTGGATATGTTTGAATATGGTAGATTAAAATGTTTTTTGATTGCTCATGTGAATTTTGTGAATTTCAATCTTTTCGAAGTTGGTCATAGCGAAGTGACGTAAGGCAACGCGGTGAACGAAACACAATGATGGAAGGCCGCAGTGCCTCAATTTAATTGGCCTAACAGGAAGTTGTTGATTTGGAAAATGCGACGCGCCTCGTTTGGATTGTTGTGGCATCTAAACCAAATCTATTGGTGGGATCAGATCGAAAATCATGGTGCGGCAACGATGGTAGTCGCAAGTGCGCTATTGGTCTGACAGTGGTGGTTCGACTGCGGGCCTTTTCGCTCATGCTGCCTGAAAAGCACAATGCCTCACATGTCATTTGGGTCGAAATCGCGCTCAAAAAAGCGAATGATCCAATCGGCAAAGACACCATTGTCAGCACCCAGAGGTAGGGATTTGCGCGCTTTTTCAACGATCTCCAGTGGTTTGCTGTCAATCGAGCTCTCAACAAGCCCGGCAAAGAACTTGTCACTCATTTCCGGGTGATTTTGTGTCGTGAATACATAATCACCGATCACGTAGCCTCCGATCTGGCAACCTTTGTGGGACATGATGGCTTTGGCCTCGTCCGGTAGTTCGGTGACCTGTTCGATATGCGCGCCATATTGCCAAATCCGTTTCGCCCGCATCCAGGGCGGAGGGGCCGTGATAATCATTTCAGTTGAACCAAAGATCCAACCGTTTGGGTTCTCTTCGACGCATCCACCCAGAGCCAGGGCAGTGGCCTGATGGCCAAAACCGGCCCCAAATAATGGTGAGCGGCGCAGGGTGATCCGTCTGAGAAGGGCAAGCAGATCTTCGATCCATTTCTCCGCGTCATGCACAGAGGCTGGACTGCCGGTGACAATCCACCCATCAAATTGTTCTTCGTTATTCGGAAAATGATGATCCTTGACCGAGAAGGTCGAGAAAATCCAGTTTGGCCGCTTTGGGGCGATAAGCTTCAGCCATTTGTCCCCTTCGGTGGGGTGGGCCTGAGCAAATTCACTTTCGTCAGTATTCGTCATCAGGACGGCGATACGCATTGTGGCCTCGACTTTCACTGTTTTGCCTGCTCAAACGCAATCAATATTTTGCTTCCTGCACCTGAACTGCGTCCCTGCCAAACGACGATGGTAAGTTCGGCATGTCAAGTCACGGCTCATGTTTTTTACCGCGACCTGAGGTGCCAATTTGATCTAGGGCAAGGTGGGGAAATTCTTAACGCGTTAGATCTGACGCGCCCCGCTCATGTGGGGTGTTCTGTGCTGATCGAAATGAAGCGCGAAGGATGGATCCATGGGCTTCGTTTCAACAAGGAGGATGCATGCCGCATTTGCCATTTGAATTTGGCTTTGGGTTGAACAGGGGCGCCAAACAGCGCGCCTTGGTAAACCATCTGCGGGGTGCTTTTGTCGCATTTGCAGAATGCCGATATGGCGGTGATCATATGCGCAACCTTGAGGTCGGAATAAACGCCATCATGGGTTTCACAGAACGTTGTCAATTCCTGAGAGAGATGTTGAGGGTGGGACAAGGCCATTTTGATGCTGTGCGCGAAAGCATCGGAAATCGAGCCTGCAAGGTGTTTGAAATCCAGCTGCGCCCGCAGCTGATCCCGACACCAATCACCCTTAGCGCTCAGGACCAGGAAATCAAAACCGGGACGGGCCGTTTATGCTGGACCTCAGCTCATACGGACATCCGAAAGAGGACCAGCCGATGATGAAAACCCTTGATCGCGCCTTGCCGATTGCGCTCCTGCATGCCCGCGAGGCCACGTTGAAACCCTTTCGCCACGAGCTTGATCAGATCGGCTTGACTGTACAGCAATGGCGGGTGATCCGCGTGCTGGCCGAAGGTAAACCCTGCTGCGCCACGGAACTCGCGTCCCGTTGCGTGTTGATGCCGCCCAGCCTGAGCCGGATCCTGAAAAACCTGACGGAACGCGAGTTCATCGAGCGGGTGGGTGACAAGGATGGTCGTCGTCGCCGGGTCAAGATCACACCGGCAGGTGAGAAAAAATATCAGGAAATGTCGGTCAAATCTGCGGTGATCTATGAAGATCTTGAAGGACGGTTTGGCGAAGAGAAGATGGAAACCCTGCTGGATCTTCTGACCGAGCTGCGCGAAGTGGCCGAGTATCACTGAGAACCAAGGCAGTTTTCTTGTGACGCTGCGACCTGCTTGCTCTGGCAGCGGGATTGCATACGCTCATTAAAAAATAAGGAGCGGACCATGACCGAGAAACCCGAAGGCAACATCATCCTGCGCACGCTTGCGATGCCGAAAGACACCAATATCGCCGGGGATATTTTCGGCGGGTGGGTGCTCAGCCAGATGGACATCGCGGGGGGCGTGCTTGCCGCTGAACGGGCAGGGGGCCGGGTGGCCACCGTGGCCGTCGACGCGATGAAGTTCATCTCACCAGTGAAAGTGGGCGACGTACTTTGTATTTACGGAGAGGTCGGCCGCATCGGCACCACCTCGCTTGCCATCCATCTCGAAGCCTGGTCTGAACGCGACCGGGGCCGGTCTGCGCATAAGGTCACAGAAGGGGTGTTTACCTTTGTGGCACTGAATGACGATGGCCGACCGCAATCGGTCGACCAGGGCTGATATCACTCAGGCGTGACGCTGGCCCAGCATCGGAACGCGTGGATGGGCGATCCAACGGAACAATGCGAGGAAAGCCGACGCAAGCGCTTCGCCTTGAGCCTTACGGGCCTCGCGCATGATCTCATTCATTTCTTCGTGGCTCAGAGGTTTGTATTGGATCTGGTCCATGACCGGTCTCATTTCATCTGTTTTCAGTTGCCGAACAGATAGGGCGGGAGGCCGGGGGATACACCGGCGAAAATGGGAATACCGGTTATGTTGTGGATGCAAGGGGGGAGGTTGGCCTGATTGAATGAGTGCGATTGGCGGTTGCTAACGATCCGTCCGGTGGCACGCCGGACAGCGCCCCACTGATCGGCAGGTGATTGCTTGCAATCACCGAGAGATGACCCGCCCCCACAGGGTGGGCGCTCCACGCCAACCCTTCGGGTCAGCTGCCGTCCAATGTCCAACTATGCTTTATTTGGGCTGAACTAGTACTCTCTTGGGAAAGAAACCTCTAATCGGTACCTTCAACTGTGCTGTCACTACAGTTCTGAAGTGGGTCGTCTGGGTGCCATAACAGTGCACCGTAAGAGCCAAAATGACCTACAAGGAGCCCATGTTTCACAAAGATTTTTGACAAGTGGCTCTGAGCGAATAATAGGTGTCTTTGAACATACAGAGTGTAACTTGAGAAACGTTCAAGGGTGAAATCGTACCTATCCCAGTCGCCAGGTAAAGGGGCGTTGCTCATGAACCGGTGAATAAAGTCATTTCTGACTCGTGCAATCGCCCTTAAATAAGCAATATCGCGACCTTCTATTCCACTTTGCTCAAGCGCCGAAATAAGTTTTCCCAAGGTCGCACCGGTAGCTGTTTCGTAACGCTGTAGAAAGGCTTCTGCATCTGAGTTTGGCACCTTCCCAATTTGTGCTTTTGACGAAGTTATCAAGCCAACTACAAGGTCCTCGAAAGTGCAGATTGAACAAAACGCCGCCCCCATGCATGCCATGGCGAGCAGGTTGTCTTGTGCTTGAGAGCTGTTTTCAAGGTAGCCGAGAATGTCTTCCCGGCTTTCCTCGGAGCTGAAAATCAAATGATCACCTCGTAAACTTCTTATGCTTCAACCGCTTGGGCTCCAGCGCATCCGGTCCCAACCGGCGCTTCTTGTCCTCTTCGTAATCCTCAAAGTTGCCTTCGAACCACTCCACATGGGCGTCGCCTTCGAAGGCGAGGATGTGGGTGCAGATCCGGTCGAGGAAGAAGCGGTCGTGCGAGATGACCACGGCGCAGCCCGCGAAATCCACCAGCGCGTCTTCCAGCGCGCGGAGCGTTTCCACGTCGAGGTCGTTGGTCGGTTCGTCGAGCAGCAGCACATTGCCGCCCTCTTTCAACAGACGCGCCATGTGAACACGGTTGCGCTCGCCACCCGACAGAAGGTTCAGTTTCTTCTGCTGATCGCCGCCCTTGAAGTTGAAGGACGAGCAATAGGCGCGGGAGTTCACTTGCGCGTCGCCCAGTTCGATGATCTCGGCACCACCGGAAATCGCTTCCCAAACGGTTTCATTTGCATTCAGATCATCACGGGACTGATCAACGTAAGACAATTGTACGGTGTCGCCCAGCTCAATTGTGCCGTCGTCGGGCTGTTCCTGCCCGGTCAGCATTTTGAACAGCGTCGATTTACCGGCGCCGTTGGGGCCGATGACCCCGACAATCCCGCCCGGCGGCAAGGAAAAGTCAAGATTTTCAATGAGCTGCTTGTCGCCCATGTGTTTCTTCAGACCGGTGACTTCGATCACCTTGCCACCAAGGCGGGGGCCATTTGGGATGACGATCTGGGCGCGGCCCACCTTGTCCCGCTCGGACTGGTTGGCCATTTCGTTATAGGCGGCGATCCGGGCTTTGGATTTTGCCTGACGGGCTTTTTGGCCCTGACGCATCCATTCCAGCTCGCGTTCCAGCGTCTTCTGCTTGGATTTGTCTTCGCGGGCTTCCTGCGCGAGCCGTTTAGCCTTTTGTTCCAGCCACGAAGAGTAGTTGCCCTCATAGGGAATGCCCGAGCCACGGTCGAGTTCAAGGATCCAGCCGGTGATGTCATCGAGGAAATAGCGGTCGTGGGTGACGATCAGGATGGTGCCTTTGTAATCGATCAGGTGCTGTTGCAGCCATGCGATGGTTTCGGCGTCGAGGTGGTTGGTCGGTTCGTCCAATAGCAACATATCTGGCTGTTCGAGCAGCAGTTTGCAGAGCGCCACCCGGCGTTTCTCACCACCTGAAAGCGTCGACACGTCCGCGTCATCTGGCGGGCAGCGCAGCGCTTCCATCGACACGTCGATCTGTGCGTCAAGATCCCAGAGGTTCTGTGCGTCGATCTCGTCCTGCAGCTTGGCCATCTCTTCGGCGGTTTCGTCCGAATAGTTCATGGCCAGTTCATTGTAACGATCAAGGATGTCTTTCTTGGCTTTCACACCCAGCATCACATTGCCGCGCACGTCGAGAGACGCGTCGAGTTCTGGCTCCTGCGGCAGATAGCCGACCTTGGCCCCTTCGGCGGCCCAGGCTTCGCCGGTGAAGTCCTTATCCATACCGGCCATGATGCGCATCAGGGTCGATTTACCGGTGCCGTTTACACCGACCACACCGATCTTCACGCCGGGCAAAAAGCTCAGGCGGATATTTTCGAAACATTTCTTGCCACCCGGGTAGGTCTTGGAAACCCCGTCCATGTGGTAGACATATTGATAAGCGGCCATAGGGATACGTCCTCGTGTTTGACTTCCGGCTGTCTTAGCTAGACAAAGAGCGCAGGGCAATCCCGAAGGAGACCACATGAGCTACCATCCCGCCGAAGACCGGTATGAAACGATGGAATATCGCCGATGTGGTGCGTCGGGATTGAAGCTTCCGGCGATCAGTCTGGGTCTGTGGCACAATTTCGGTCATGATTTCCCGCATGCATTGAAGCAGGAGATCTGCCGGACGGCATTTGACCGCGGGATCACGCATTTCGATCTGGCCAATAATTATGGTCCACCACCGGGGAGTGCTGAAGAAGCGTTCGGCAAGATCCTGAAGACCGATTTTGCGGGATATCGAGACGAGCTGATCATCAGTTCGAAAGCTGGTTACGACATGTGGCCCGGACCTTATGGCGAATGGGGCAGTCGCAAATATCTGATCGCCTCCTGCGATCAGAGCCTGAAACGTCTGGGTGTAGATTACGTGGACATCTTTTATAGCCACCGGTTTGATCCCGAGACCCCGCTGGAGGAAACCATGGGCGCGCTGGACCATATCGTACGCTCGGGACGCGCGCTTTATGTCGGGATTTCAAGCTATAACAGCCAGCGCACACGTGAAGCGGTTTCAATCCTGAAAGATCTGGGCACGCCCTGCGTCATACACCAACCGAGCTATAATATGCTGAACCGCTGGGTCGAGCGGGATGGGTTGAAGGATACCTTGCGCGAATTTGGCGTTGGATCCATTGCATTCACGCCGCTCGCACAGGGATTGCTGACGGGCAAATATTTGAATGGCATCCCGCGGGACAGCCGTGCCAGCCAGGGCAAATCTCTGGCACCCGAACTGGTATCTGACAATGTGGTGAACAGTCTCAGAGCCTTGGCTGAGATTGCCGAGAGGCGGAGTCAAACCCTTGCGCAGATGGCATTGGCCTGGGTTCTTCGCGAAGGAGGGATCACCTCAGCTTTGATTGGGGCATCGCGTCCCGAACAAGTTATTGATTGTGCCGCGGCCATCAATTGTCTGGAATTCTCGGCAGATGAATTGCGTGAGATCGACGCTTGCATCAGTGAAGAGACGGTCAATCTCTGGGCCGCGTCTTCCGAGACGGAATAGGTCGGGACAATTGGTGTCAGGCAGAAGCTGTCAAATGCGTCACGAACTTCCATATGCCGTGCCCGGTCAGGTGATTGGGTTGTTGGGCGGGTCATTCGATCCGGCCCACGAAGGCCATGCACATATCACGCGGGAAGCGTTGAAGCGGTTTGGGCTGGACCGGGTCTGGTGGTTGATTTCCCCGCGTAACCCATTGAAACAAAGTGGTCCTGCGCCGATTGGGAGCCGAATGAAGCGCGCTAAAGAGGTGATGCAGCATCCGCGGGTCGAGATTACGCGTATCGAGGAACATACCGGTACGCGTTATACCGCCGAAACGCTCGCAGCCTTGATGGAACTTTACCCCGGTGTGCGGTTCGTCTGGCTGATGGGGGCCGACAATCTGGCAGGGTTTCATCATTGGGACAATTGGCGCTGGATCATGGATCATGTTCCTGTGGGGGTGATCGCGCGTCCCGGTGATCGGGTTCAGGCACGTATGTCCCCCGCTGCGCTGATCTATCGCGATGCTCGGATCCGGGGACGAGAAGCCCAGAAATTGTCCCACCGGGTTGCTCCGGCCTGGACCCTGATCAATGCGCCCATGCGCGATATCTCTTCTTCCCAAATCCGCGCGGACGGCAAGTGGTCTAATCGCGATTAGTCTCCGTCATCTTGATGATCAGAGCTTGAATTTCCTCATTTGCCCCGGTTAACTCGAAGGTGAAACTCATGACCGTGAAGGCCAGATGACCCGAACTCCTACGAGCAGAAAAATGACACGGCGCGGGCTGTTGATTGGAATGAGCGCCAGTGTGACCGCCGCGGCGTTGTCGTCTTCTGCACTGGCCAATGCACCAACGACAAGTCTTGTCCCGAAACCACGCCCAAGTGACGCCATCAAACGCACGGTGTCGGAGCTGGATACCCTTCTGGGAAAGGCCAATCTTTCAGGGCAAATCGGGTTTGTTGTGGCAGATGCCCGCACCGGGTTGGTGCTGGAGGCACGCAATCCTACCTTGGATCTTCCTCCTGCTTCGGTGGCGAAGGCCGTAACAACCGCTTATGGCCTGGCAACTTTGGGAAGCGGGCATCGCTTTGTGACCCGAATTATTGCAACCGGCCCGATTACAGGAGGCAAGATCCAAGGTGATCTTGTCCTCGTTGGGGGAGGGGATCCAACCCTTGACACCAACCAGCTTGCGGAGCTCGCCAAGGCCCTGAAAACAAAGGGTATAAAAGGAATAACGGGAAGGTTTCGTTACAAAGCAAACGATTTGCCTTATGTGCAATCCATTGACCCTCAGCAACCGGATCATCTGGGTTATAACCCCGCGATTTCCGGGCTTAACCTGAATTACAACCGCGTGTATTTCGAATGGAAACGATCAGGTGACAGCTATGCGGTTGCGATGGATGCGCGGTCTGATCGGTTCAAGCCTGCGGTTACGTCGGCGCGGATGAAAGTCGTCAACCGCAAAGCCCCGATCTATACTTACAAAGCGGTGTCTGGGGTGGACAATTGGACGGTCGCGCGTGGCGCGCTGGGCAAGGGGGGATCGCGTTGGTTGCCCGTGCGAAAACCTGCGCTTTACACCGCCGAAGTGTTTCAAGTCCTGGCGCAATCATATGGGGTCAAACTTCCCAAACCGGTCGAAAGCAAATCTGCGATCAATGGAACCGAAATCGCGCGCGACAGCAGTGAGGATCTCGGGGTGATCGCGCGTCAGATGCTGAAATATTCCACCAATCTGACAGCAGAAGTCATCGGTGTGATGGCGAGCCAGAGGCGCAGTGCCAAACCGGGTACACTGGCCGCGTCCGGGCGGGTTATGTCGCAGTGGGCAAAAGAAAAATATGGTTTAAAATCAGCACGCTTTGTCGATCATAGCGGGTTGTCGGATGCATCGAGGATTTCAGCGGATGATATGGTCGATTTGCTGGTAAACCTTGGCCCGGATCATGCGCTTCACGGGCTTATGAAAGAGATCACCCCACGTGGCGAAGACGGTAAAAAACTTGCAGGCGCGGGTCATAAGATCCGTGCAAAAACCGGAACACTGAACTTTGTTTCTGCGCTGTCCGGATTTGTCACCGGGGCAGATGGAACCCCCTTGGCCTTTGCAATTTTCACCGCCGATATGGACAAACGCAAATCGATCAAACGGGCCGACCGCGAACGGCCCCCAGGGGCAAGAACCTGGAGCACGCGGTCGCGTTGGCTCCAGTATCAACTCCTCAACCGCTGGGCTGCGCTTTACGGAAGTTGAGCGGTTTTGTGGTGCTGGAATGCGATTTGGATTCTTTAAACTTTTGCAAGGGGTGGTTTCCAAAAATTTAAACTTTTTATGAGTGAAAATCCGAAACTTTAATCTTTGTAAATTTGCGAGCGGCGCGATTTCAGGGCGGCTCAATGCCCGCAGCATTTGTCGCCCAAACTGAGGTGAAAAATTGAAAAAGGGGCCGCACGGCCCCTTTGGAAACTTCAACTCATCCTATCCAGCAGACAGGCCAGCCGCAACATTAGACCAGTCACAACACCATATGACGGGCACGGGCACCGCGTTCAATGGCGGCGGCATGCAGTCGGTCGATATTCAGCTCATAGCGGATTTCTTCGAGGATGCGAAGCTCTGGCCCGTGCAGAACACCGTCCGATGCGGCCACGTCACAGGCCAGCGCATAGGCGGTTTCCCACAGATGCTCAGGCAAGTTGTCGCGCACCAGACCAAACAATGCATCCAGACCATCTTCGACGGCAAACAGGTCAAACACCGTTTGCGAGACATTTTTCATACGATCCGGGTCGTAATCTGCAAAGACCGGCAGGTGGTTGACCACCCGCTCGATGGTCAGAAGTTCAGCCGATGTAATCTCCTCGTCCGAGGCGGATACGGCCATCATCACAGCCACAAGACTGTCTTGCGCCGTGAGGGAATGGGGAATGTCTTGCACGGGGGTACTCCTGCGAAATGCGCCTTTTGTTGCAATGCAGAATATTGACCCCGGCCACCCGACGCAATAGGGAGAAGGGCTTAGGGGCAAACGGTCCCGAATAGGTGCAATATGGCGCCAAGATATGAAGGAAACAGCAGATGACTGATCAGATCAGCCCTGAAATGCGTGAGGCCGCGATGACCTCGAAAGCCTGGCCCTTTGAAGAAGCGCGCCGGGTGCTCAAACGCTATCAGAAGGGCGCGCCTGAGAAGGGCCATGTGCTGTTTGAAACCGGCTATGGCCCGTCAGGCCTGCCGCATATTGGCACCTTTGGCGAGGTGGCGCGCACCACCATGATCCAGACCGCGTTTGAGGTGATCTCGGATATCCCAACCAAGCTGATCTGTTTTTCGGACGATCTGGACGGGATGCGCAAGGTGCCAGGCAATGTGCCGAACTCGGAAAGCCTGCATGAGCATCTGCAAAAACCGCTCACCTCGGTACCCGATCCCTTTGGCACGCATGAAAGCTTTGGCCATCACAACAACGCCATGCTGCGCCGCTTCCTTGATACCTTTGGCTTCAAATACGACTTCTATTCGGCGCAGGAGTTCTACAACTCCGGCCAGTTCGATGAAGTGCTGAAACGCGCAGTTGAGAAATATGACGAGGTGATGGCGGTGATGCTGAAGAGCCTCCGAGAGGAGCGTCGCCAGACCTATTCGATCTTCCTTCCGATCCACCCGGAAACCGGCCGCGTGCTTTATGTGCCAATGAAAGAGGTGAACGCGGAAGACCACACCATTACCTTCGACGATGAAGACGGCAAGGAATGGACCCTGCCGGTCACCGGTGGCAATGTGAAACTGCAATGGAAGCCTGACTTCGGCGCCCGTTGGGCGGCCCTCGAGGTCGACTTCGAAATGTATGGCAAGGATCACTCCACCAACACGCCAATCTACGACAAGATTTGCCGTATCCTCGGCTGGCGTGCGCCAGAGCATTTCACCTATGAGCTGTTTCTGGATGCCAGCGGCCAGAAGATCTCGAAAACCTCGGGCAACGGGATTTCGATTGACGAGTGGCTGACCTATGCCTCGACCGAGAGTCTCGCCTACTTCATGTATCTCAAGCCGAAAACGGCCAAGCGGATGCATTTCGACGTGATCCCCAAGGCGATGGATGAGTATCACCAGCAGCTGAACGCCTATCACAAGCAGGACCTGAAGGGGCAGCTGAACAACCCGGTCTGGCACATCCATGGCGGCGACGTGCCGCGCTCGAACATGGTGGTGCCGTTTTCGATGCTGCTCAATCTGGCGTCCGTGGCCTCAGCTCATGACAAAGACCAGCTTTGGGGCTTCATTCAGCGCTACGCGCCGGATGCTTCGCCGGAAACCCACCCGGATCTGGATGCCGCCGCCGGCTATGCGGTGAAGTATTATGAAGACTTCGTGGAGCCCGAGAAGGTCTTCCGCCTGCCGACCGATCAAGAGCGCGCCGCGATGGTGGACCTCGCCGCGGCCTTCCGTGATGGAGATAAAGCGCTGGGGCTCATCGCCAAGAAAAACGAGATCGTCGGCAACGAAGACCCGCTTCCGCAAGTGGACTTCGCATCCGACGAGTTCCTGCAATCCATCGTCTTTGCGGTGGGCAAGGTACATGAGTTTGAAAACCTGCGTGACTGGTTCAAGGCGCTTTACGAAGTGCTGCTCGGCGCCAGCCAGGGCCCGCGCTTTGGTGGATTTGCAGCGCTTTACGGTGTCGAAGACACAGCCGCGCTGATCGACCGTGCGCTGGCGGGGGAACTGGTCAGCTAAAGCACAAAAATTTGGTTGAATTGAAAAGGCAGAGGCTTAGCGCCCCTGCCTTTTTTCTTGCCTCCAATACCTCGGGGTGAGAGCGCAGCTCGAGGGGCAGCGCCCCTTTGCCCCAGCATCCTCACGATGCAACGTACGCCCCCATTAATCCCCGTTAAATCCGCTTTGTTACCCCTTTCCCCGTTTTGGACCGCGCGAGTCCGACCACCTGTGCGAAGGCCGTTTGGTCCGCCGGGTGAGGCCGTATTTTGAGAGCTGAAAGGGAATTCGATGAACAAGGCACTTACCGACGGGGTGGTCTTCATGCCGCCTCCCTTCGCTGATGGGCTGGATGTCTGGTCCAGCGGGGATGGATCACCCGGCAGCCCCACGTATGATGGCGCGTTTAATGCTGCTCTGGTTCCGGCGGATCAGGATTTTGATGGATGCCTTGAGCTTTTCAAAAGCGACAATTCGGTCAAGCTGACCTATATGGGGCAGACTGATTTTGAGCAGGGGTGTTACCTGCGCATCTCCGCGAAAGTAAAAGCCATCAGCGGTCCGCTGCCGTCGGTACGCGTTGTCGCAAAGCCGTTCAAATCCGGTGGGGCGCACGCAACGGGCTATGTTGAGCAATCCGCGAGTATACCACTCATTTCCTACGGAGAAGTCGTTGAAATTTCAGCGATTATCGGATCGGGATCGCGCAACGGGGTGGACATGATCTGGGGCGCTGATGTGGCCTATGGCCATCTTGGGCTGGAATTCACCGGGTCAAATGGCGCTGTCATCCGCATTGATGATATCGTGATTGAAGACATCACCGGCGCCTATCTGCGTGACATGATGGATTGGGTCGATGTCCGGGACTTTGGCGCCGCCGGGGATGGCAGCACCAATGATCATGCGGCCTTCCTTGCCGCAGATGCCGCCGCAAACGGGCGCACAGTCCTTGTGCCGGAAGGAAGCTATCGGATCACCTCGAATCTTACAATACACGCCGATATGCGGTTCGAGGGCACCATATCGATGCCGGACAATGTCTATTTGTCACTCACGCGCAGTTTCGACCTGCCCACCTATATCGATGCGTTCGGGGGCGAGATGCTCGGGTTCAAGAAAGCGTTTCAGGCGCTCTTGAACTATGCCGATCATGAGATCCTTGACATGTGTGGCCGCCGCATCGATGTGACCGAGCCTATCGACCTGCAGGCGGCCTATGCCAGTTCGGACCAGTTCCTGATCCGCCGGGTGATCAAGAACGGGCAGTTCTATGTGATTGACGGGCCGGAATGGGATGTGGACAGCACCTCTGCCACCGGCAGCTATAATCCGAACAACCCCTATGTCCTGAGCAGCGTCAGCAATATCAACGCCATTCAAGTTGGCGCACGTGTCACCGGGAACGGTGTGGGGCGTGAGGTCTATGTGCGGGACGTGGATACGGCAAACAATATCGTGACCCTGTCGCAGGCACTCTATGGTCCGAGCGCCTCGCAGAATTACACGTTCATCAACTACAAATATGTCCTCGATTTTGGCGGGTTTGCCAAGATCCACCGCATGACGATTTCCGAGGTGGAGTTCCAGTGCAACGGCCATGCCTCTGGGGTGCGCCTTGCCCGCGATGGAGAAAACGCAATCTTTCAGGATTGTTTCTTCATCAAACCAAAGGATCGCGGCATCACTTCAATCGGTCGCGGCTGTCAGGACCTGCATATCGAACGCTGCCAGTTCATCTCGAACGAGCAGGGGTTGGCGGCCACAGCCCGCACGTCATGGGCGTTCAACATGAACGCAAATGACGCCAAGATCCGTGACAACCGGTTCCAGCGTATGGGCGGCACCGCAGTGATGCACGGGTCAAATCACATCATCCAGGGCAACCACATGTTCCAAGGGGATGAGGTGGACCAGGGGCCACGCACTTCAGGGCTGGTCTTTACATATGAAAACAACAACACGGTGATCACCGGCAATTATATCGACAATTGCTCGATTGAACTGAACAACGAACATGACGCCTTTCCTGATTTCAGTTCGGAATACTCCTTTGGCGGCATGACGATCACCAACAACATCTTTGTCACCATCGATGCCGCCCCATGGTTCAACTTCATCATAGTCAAACCTTTTGGGACGGGGCACTACGTTTCCGGCATGCATGTCACGGGCAACACGTTCCGGGCCTATCTGGGGACCATTAACCGGGTCGACGGGGTATCAACCACCCATGCCACGCTGAATGGCTGGAGCTACCGAAACCTCACCTTCCAGAACAATTCCTATTTCGGGATCAATCAGCGCACGTCCTCGCCGGTGATGCTGCAATTTGACCAAAACAGCAACGCGTCGACCTGGAATTTGGATGCGGGCGACTATATGCCGTTTGGCGGCAAGGCACGTCGATGCGAGAGCCTGGTGTTTGAAGATGGATTGAAGGACAGTTCAAACTCGGCGGTGCATGACATGCCACTGGTCAAGCTGGCACAGGGCAGTTCAAACCAGCTGGTTCAGTTGAAATGGCCCCGTTCGGTGCGTGGTAAAGTCTATGCAACGATCCGAACCGACAACCCGATCTGAACGGCCCTGAGGGCCTGTTTCACCGATCGCCCTGACGTTTTGTCAGGGCGGTTTTGTGTGTGTCGAGGCGCAAATTCAGGGGCAGTGTCACGAGCTCATCGTGCAGGATTGTACCGATGAGGACGTCCGCAGTTCGCAGGTCAGGTAGTTGTGAATTTGAATGCCAAACTTATTATTTTTTGACGCCGATCAAGGCATCAGAGCCGCAGATCAGATACACTGGATCCATATTCAAAAATGGGACAGATAGGAGGATTGTGCATGGTGCAAACGAGCCAGCCGAAGAGTGTAGTTGAGGCGAAAAAAGATGCCAAAAATGCCGATGGAGCAGAGGCGACGCCGATCCTGAACGGACCGGATGGTGCGCCGAGCACTGCTGCAGGCGGGAAGGTGTCACCGCAAGATGACACAGGCTTTCCACAAGTGTCGGCCGACCAGATCCGCGAAACATTTGAAAACGGAAAATACCCCTATGATGTGAAGCTTGGGCGCAAGGAATATGAGCGCCAGAAAAGCAAGCTTCAGGCTGAACTTTTGAAGGTTCAGAAATGGGTCGGTGAGACCGGGCAGAAATTTGTGCTGCTGTTCGAGGGACGCGATGCGGCGGGCAAGGGCGGCACCATCAAGCGGTTCATGGAGCATCTGAACCCGCGTGAAGCTCGCGTTGTCGCTCTGAACAAACCCACCGATGAAGAGCGCGGCCAGTGGTTTTACCAGCGCTATATCTCGCAGTTGCCGACCAAGGGTGAAATGGCATTCTATGACCGCTCTTGGTACAACCGCGCTGGAGTGGAGCGTGTGATGGGATTTTGCACGCCAAATGATTATCTCGAGTTCATGCGCCAGACGCCGGAATATGAACGGATGCTGACCCGCTCGGGGATCCGCCTCTATAAATACTGGTTCTCGGTGACACGCGAAGAGCAGAAACGCCGGTTCGACTCGCGCAAGGATGACCCGTTGAAGCGTTGGAAACTCTCGCCTGTTGATGTGGCGTCGCTGTCGAAATGGGACGATTATACCGAAGCGAAAGAGGCGATGTTTTTCTACACGGACACCGCAGATGCGCCCTGGACCATCATCAAGTCGAATGACAAGAAACGCGCCCGGCTTGAGTGCATGCGCCACTTCCTGTCGACCGTCGACTATCCCGACAAGGACCACGAGCTTGTGGGGCATCCCGATCCACTGATCGTGGGACAGGCCAGTCAGGTGATCCATAATGCGGACCACATCTTGGGGGCCAGCCTGCACCCGCATCATCGACGCGGCGGCTGATCCTCAGGCCAATCGTTTTGCGGGGTGGTTTACAAGTTTGTTGTACTCAGAGGTGGCAGGGCAACTTGCCGCCTCTTTTCCTTTGCCCCGTCTGACCCAGCTTGTCAGGGGTCTGTCATGCGCTACACTGGATCCAATTGAGCGCAGTTTTTTCGCAGGTGTGTATGATGGATCGACGGCAGTTTTCGATGATGACCGGGGCGGCAATTCTAGCGGGATGCAATAGCGCCGGACAGAATGTGCCTCAATCCCATCCCCCTGTAACACGGTCAGACAGCCGACGATTTCTGCCCCAGAAGAATGCCGGGCTCGACGCTTGGGTGAACCGGGCCTTTGCCCGTGCCCGCGCCAATGGCATATCAGACCGGACCCTGCGTCGCGCAAAACCTCATATCGGCTTCCTGCCTGAAGTGGTGAACATCGACCGCAACCAGACCGAATTCAAGCGCAGTTTCGAAGATTACCTCGCCATTGCCACATCGGAAAACCGGGTTGCCACGGGGCGCGCGATGCTGCGCAGGCACGCCGGGTTGCTGTCAAAGATCGAAGCCACCTATGGGGTTGAGAAAGAGGTGGTCATCGCCGTCTGGGGGCTTGAGAGCCGATATGGCGCGCGCAAGGGCGATGTGCCCACTCTTTCCGCCCTCGCAACGCTGGCCCATGATGGGCGTCGTGCGCGTCTTTTTGAACGACAGTTTCAGGCGGCGCTGAGAATTCTTGAAAACGGAGATATCACGCCTGCCAGAATGATGGGCAGCTGGGCTGGGGCCATGGGGCACACGCAGTTCATGCCGACAAGTTACCTGTCTTTTGCGGTGGATTTTGACCATGACGGGCGGCGCGACATCTGGAGAGAAACCCCCACAGATGCGCTGGCTTCGGCGGCTGCCTATCTTGCCCGAAACGGCTGGCGCAAAGGGGCGCGCTGGGGGCAAGAGAGCGCAAGCGGGGCGATTGCACCCGCCGGATCTTCTGGTCCACGGTTCAATAAGGGTGCGAATTACCGCGTTTTGGGCAGCTACAACAACGCGCAGAAATATATCATTGGCGTGGGGATCCTATCGGATCTGATTGCCGGACGACCGGGCCTGCGGCATGAATTTGGACCGGATGTCAATGGAATGCGCCTGAAGGACCGGATCGCCCTGCAAAAGGGGCTGGCACGGGCAGGTTACGATGTTGGCGAACCAGATGGGGTGATTGGCCCCAAGACGCTCGCCGCCATAAGTGCCTATGAGCAGGCGCAAGGGCTAACAGTCTCCGGGCAGCCCTCATTGGCGCTTCTGTCCAGGCTTTGATTTCCCCACTTGCGAGAGTGAAAAATTCCATCTAGCGGTGGACGGATGAACACGTTACCGCAATCACTTCCACAACACATGCGCGCCGCGCTGCTTCTGGGCCTTCCGCTGATCGGATCACATCTGGCGCAGTTCGCGATCCAGATCATCGATACCATTATGCTGGGGTGGTACGGGGTCGAGGCATTGGCCTCGGTTGTTCTTGCGGGCACACTCTTCTTTGTTTTGATGATCATGGGGTCAGGTTTTGCCTGGGCGGTGATGCCAATGGTCGCCTCTGCCTCAGAGGCGGGGGATGACACAAGGGTACGGCGGGTCACGCGGATGGGATTCTGGTCTTCAATGATCATTGCCACGCTTGTAATGCCCGCGCTCTGGTGGTCTGAACCTTTACTGCTTGCCATCGGGCAAGAGGCGTCCCTGTCCGCCACCGCGCAGGACTATCTGCGTATTATGGGATGGGGGCTGTATCCGGCGCTGGGCATCATGGTGTTGCGAAGCTATCTTTCAGCGCTTGAGCGCACCAAGGTGGTGCTTTACGCAACACTATTTGCCGCTGTGCTCAACACGGTTCTGAACTATGCGCTGATCTTCGGCAATTTTGGATTCCCTGAAATGGGCGTGCGTGGCGCGGCCACCGCCTCGTTGATCGTGAACCTCGTCACATTTCTTGTGCTGGCCCTATACGCGGTGCGCGTCTTGCCGGAACATACGCTGTTTCAGCGGGTCTGGCGCCCGGATTGGGAAGCATTGCGCGAGGTGGTGCGCATGGGCACCCAGATCGGCCTCACGTCACTGGCCGAAGCGGGGCTGTTTTCGGCCTCGACCGTGGTGATGGGCTGGATTGGGACACTGGAACTTGCAGCACACGGGATTGCGCTGCAGATCGTATCCGCCTTCTTCATGGTGCACATTGGACTGTCCAATGCCGCGACCGTGCGGGCAGGGCGTGCGCTTGGACGCAAGGACGAGACCGGCCTGCGCAAAGGGGCGCTGGCGATCACCATCATTTCCTTTGTCTTTGGCGGTCTGTCTGTGCTGATCTTCATTGGTTTGCCTCACCCCATGATCAGCGCGTTCTTGGATCCTACGGAACCGCTGCGCGACGATATTCTGCGGATCGGGACCTCACTTCTAGTCGTAGCGGCGATTTTCCAGTTTGCGGACGCGGCACAGGTCATGGCTCTGGGGCTTTTGCGCGGGGTACATGACACCAAAGTGCCCATGGTGATTGCCACGATCAGCTATTGGGTGATCGGTGTGCCGATGTCCTACGTGATGGGTGTCCGTTGGGGCTGGGGCGGAGAAGGTGTCTGGGCTGGGCTTGTGCTTGGATTGCTGATCGCCGGTATCTTCATGAGCTGGCGCTTCTGGACGCGTTCCTCACGCCTATCGGGTGGGTAGGGGCTTTGCCCCTCTTGTCTCTTCGAGCCAATTCACCCCAGAATATTTGAAGACCAAAGATGGCAGCATTTCGCGCATCCCTCTTTGGTCTTCAAATATCCCGGGGTGAGGCTGCAAGCCGAGGGGCTGCGCCCCTTTTTTTGACCCTGCATTCCAATACTTGAATAAGAAATTGTCGACCCGTGCGCAGGTGCAATGCCTTGGCATAAGGGGGCATCAGCGCTTTTTCAGCAATCGATCCGCCTTCTTGCGCACCAGAACCGTGCGCAGATCATGCATGGCCAGCAAAAGCGCGTCGGTGATCGCTTCCAATTCATCCTCCGCAGCTTTGCTTTGCGCCCAATGAGCGGTCAGGTTCAGGTGATCCACCGTGCGCAGAATGTCGTCGATATTACGCTGCGCCAGAAGTGCGCGACGCTCTTCCATCCAGTCGGAAATCGCCAGCCGGTCTGCGTCCGATAAGACCCGGTCTCCTTGAGGTTTCACCTCACCGTTGCGAATGTTCACAACGGCAATCTGATCCATGTCGATGCGCCGATGCCGGTTCTCAGTGTCGATGCGAAAGACAAAAGCCCCGTTGTCACGGATGCGGAAGTAATATTCGGGCAGATCTGCCGCCATTCTTGGTGTCCTTAGCTCAGGCTGGCGCAGAAATCCTGAATGCGTGTGCAGGCTTCTTTCAGCGCCTCTTCAGACGTAGCGTAGCTCACTCGGAAGTTCGGGGACAGGCCAAAGGCAGCGCCAAACACCACAGCCACACCTTTTTCTTCCAAAAGCGCCTTGGCAAACACCTCGTCATTCTCAATTTTCACACCGCCTTCCGAGGTTTTTCCTAAGCAGCCCGAAATCGATGGGTAAACGTAAAACGCCCCATCCGGCACCGGACATTCCAACCCTTTGGCGGCGTTCAGCATTTCGACCACCAAATCCCGGCGGCGCACAAACATCTTGTTGTTTTCAGGGATGTAGTCCTGTGTGCCATTGAGCGCTTCAACAGCGGCCCATTGGCTGACGGTGCAGGGGTTTGAAGTCGATTGCGACTGGATCTTGCGCATGGCGGCAATCAGCTCTACCGGACCGGCGGCATAGCCGATCCGCCAGCCGGTCATCGCGTAGGCTTTGGACACTCCGTTGCAGGTGAGCGTGCGGTCATAAAGGCCGGGCTCCACCTCGGCGGGCGTGCAGAAGGTGAAATCGCCATAGGCCAGGTGTTCATACATGTCATCAGTCATCACCCAGACATGAGGATGGCGCATCAACACGTCGGTCAACGCCTTCAATTCCTCACGCGAATAGCCCGCTCCGGTCGGGTTCGAGGGCGAGTTGAACATCAACCATTTGGTCTTCGGGGTGATTGCCGCCTCCAACTGTTCGGCGGTCATGCGAAAGCCGGTCTCAATGGGGCATTCCACCGCCACCGGTTCGCCACCTGCAAGCAGCACCATGTCTGGGTAGCTCACCCAATAGGGCGCCGGGATGATCACCTCGTCACCGGGATTGAGGGTGGCCATCAGCGCATTGTACAGGATCTGTTTGCCACCGGTTCCAACCGATACCTGCGCGGGTGTGTAGTCCAGCCCGTTGTCCCGTTTGAACTTGGCGCAGATCGCCTGTTTTAGCTCGGGGATCCCGTCAACGGCGGTATATTTCGTTTTGCCGGCATCAATGGCAGCCTTCGCAGCATCCTTGATGTTCTGCGGCGTGTCGAAATCAGGCTCTCCCGCGCCAAGGCCGATCACATCCTTTCCTTGGGCTTTCAGCTCTGCTGCAAGGTTGGAAACCGCAATGGTTGGTGAGGGTTTAACGCGGTTCAGTGTCGCAGACAGGAAAGTCATAGCAGGCCTCTGTTTGTATATTGGTCACAAAGCTTCTAGGTTGCGCTGGAATTGCGTTCAAGCATGTTGACGGGAAAAGGGCAGATTGATGGATGATGCAGATCACAACGGCGGTTGGTACTCGGAAGAAGAGGCCACATTTGGCGATCGTCTGGCCGGAGCCCGCGAAGCCGTCGGCATGAGCCAATCCGACCTGGCCCGTCGTTTAGGGGTCAAAGTCAAGACATTGCGCAACTGGGAAAACGATATGTCCGAGCCGCGCGCAAATAAATTGAGCATGGCTTCTGGCGTGTTGAATGTCTCGCTGCGCTGGTTGTTGACGGGCGAAGGGGAAGGTGTGAATAATCCCGAGGATGAAGCTGAGCAAACCCCGGAAATCCGTGACCTGTTGCTGGAAATTCGCGACATCCGCACGCAAATGACCACATCTGCTGATCGGTTGGCAAGACTTGAGAAAAAGTTGCGAAAACGCATGGAAGGAAGTCAGCAATGAGCGGTCAAAATGATGAAATGCTGAACGCTCTTCTGAGTGAATTGCCCGGTGGCCCCGAAGGGGAAACCCCGGAAAACCGCGTGAAACGGCTTGCCATGCGGTCGATGCGTCGCGGGATCAAGGAAATGGACATTATCCTGAAGAAATATGCGGAAGCCCATCTGGTTAAAATGTCCCCTGAGGCGCTTGATGACTATGAGGCGCTGTTGGGCCAAAATGATCAAGACCTCTATCAGTGGGTTTCCGGTCAGGTTGCTGCGCCCGAAGAGTTTGCGCCACTGATCGAGGAAATCGCCATTTTTACCGGCGCGCGGTGAGTGGGGGAACAACTGTTGACGGGATTTGTCGAAAATTTTCTGCAACTCCCCGTCACAATTATCGGCGCATTTAACAGAAAATAATGATTTTGCTCGGAAGACTGTTCGACAAGAAAAATGTCGGAGTAACGAATGAGCATGCATTCCCCCTTTCCGCAGAGCGCCAATCAGGCGTTCGTGAGCCAGTATCTTGACAGCTTGGCCTTGGTCGAGCGACTGCATCGGCTGCTGCTTGATGTGATCAAGGATGAATTTGAACGTGTAGGTGTTCTGGAAGTGAACGCTGTCCAGGCGCTTCTCCTTTTTAACATCGGTGACAACGAAGTGACTGCGGGCGAGCTGAAGTCACGAGGCTATTACCAGGGCTCCAACGTGTCCTACAATCTCAAGAAACTGGTCGAGATGGGGTTCATGCACCATCAACGTTGTGAGGTTGATCGTCGATCCGTGCGCGTGCGGCTGACTGAAAAGGGGCGTCACATCCGGGACATCGTCGCCGGTTTGTTTGAACGTCACGCGGGAGGATTGCAATCGCGTGGGGTTTTGGGCGCGGAAGGCGTTGAGAACATCAATTCAGCGCTGAAACGTGTGGAACGCTATTGGACCGATCAGATCCGCTATATTTATTGACGGGTTACGATCGGGTTGATCAGCTGCTTTGTACGGGGGCGGTAGGAAACGACTATTCCCGACAGTTCGCGTAACAGCTTGCGGGCAATCGCGTTTGTATAATCTTCATAGCCTGCCGCCTGCTCGACAAAGCTGAAAGGGCCGCGAATGACCAGTTCCTGAAAGTATGTGGTCAATTGCTCCAACCCCTCGTGATCATCTGCACCGTCAGGAGAAATCACCAATCCGTTCACAAGGATTTGTCCTAGCAGAGGGGCATCTTCCACCTCGCTGGGCCGTGGTCCCGAGTTTGACATACCATCCCCGGATAAATCCAAGGTGTGTTGCCAGCAGTCCGGGCGTTGCATCAGCAGCTCTGCTCCGAACAGTAACGACTTGCCGATTGCAGTGGACGGATCCCCGGGGCGACGGGTTTGGTGGACGAGCTTTGACGCTATTGCATCAATGTCAGCAAGGCTCTGAATATTATGCCAGGGAATAAGCACCCGCTGATTGTTCGGCCCGCTCCATTCATAGATTGCGAGGGCAACGGGTGCTTCAGGATTTGAAAGCAACACCGAAGTGATATCTTTTCTGCGCAGGGCACTGGCGATTCCGTCAAGTTGCAGGCGATATTCCCGGTCATCCACGGATCCCGAAACATCAATCCCCAGGGCCAGCGCCTGCCGACATGCGGCGGCATTGGATACGCCAGACAAAACACACAGAGAGATCAGCACTGCCAGCCCCGCTCTCAAACCATAAATTGCCCGGCGCAATAGCATTTACCAATGTCCCGTGTTGCCCATACTGGTCCAGGGTTCCTGCGGGGGCAGGGGAGTACCGATCTGCAAAAGTTCAATGGAAATATTGTCGGGTGAGCGGATGAACGCCATGCGCCCGTCATGCGGCGGGCGGTTGATGGTCACGCCATTGTCCATCAGCTGCTGGCACATCTCGTAGATGTTCTCGACACCATAGGCGAGGTGTCCGAAGTGGCGGCTGTCCGACGGCAACCCCTCATCCCCATCCCAATTATACGTCAGTTCCACCGGGCATTCGGACTGACCGGGAGGCGCCATGAAGATCAGCGAAAACCGGCCCTGTTCAAAATCGCGGCGGCTGATTACTTCCAACCCCAGCAGTTCATAAAAGGCCATGCTTTTTTCCAGGTCTTTGACCCGGACCATGGTATGCAGATACTTGATTTCCAACCTGTCTCTCCCGTTGCTGTACCGACCTAACCTAACACATTGTATCAGGTGGGCCAGTTCAGAACTGCGATGTCAGGGACAGACCCACCGATGTTTCTCGTTTGCTGTAGAGAGTAATATTTGATCGGGTATCTGAGTGACGCAGAGTTACAACCGGAGCAAATCCGAAATAGGTGATCTCGCTCAGAATGACATCTGAATGGGCTTCGATTGTTGTGTCGGTTCGACCGTCCACCGAATAGGGCGAGATATCATATTGACGATGAGCTGCGCTCAACCCCAGAGATAGGTTTGCACCTTTAAAAATTTGGCCAAGCGATACATCGACCCCGGCTGATATTTCTTTGTATTCTTGCGATAAATTGTCGGAGAAGCTTTGCTGGGCATCCGCAGAAAGGGTCCAGGTCCGCCCGTCTTGGGGTATCCGATAGCGCATCCCGACCCGTGCCACAGTAAGATCAGCCCTGCTCGGGGCGGCATGGCTTTGGTGATCCACGCGGCCCAGCAACATCAGTTGCCTATTATGCTCACGCGGAAGAAGGAGCTCCGTGCCGAGACTGACGAAATCCGAAAGAACCTCGGTTGCATACCAGTTGCGTCCGAAACGCGCTGACAGATCGAGGCGCGCCTTTGGAAACAATTGCTGGTGCTTGAAAGTCAATGCTGCGGAACTGTACCGGAAATCACTGTTACTCGCGCTCGGTGCCGCATCTTGCGCCGAGGAGCTGAGCCAGCTTTCACGGTGATAAGCTTGAAATCCGAGGAAGGTACGGCTGCGCTGCGTTTCGCGGAAACGGTAGGACAGATCAATCGACACATTTCCCTGAAGGCCCGACAATGCCTGTGCGGTCGGGGACAGCGAGAAGGGCAGGCCAAAAAGCGTGATCGTGTCTTCCGAGGACCCATTGTTCACGTTGGAGTTTGGGGAAAGGCCAAAATCAAGGCGAATATTCCATGGATTTCGATCCTTCAAATATCTGAAATCCCGCCGCAATTGCAGCTTTTGAGCATCAGTTTCGGCGTGGTTTGCGGCACGCCGCAACCAAAACTGACCAGCGGTCTTATTCCCCCGCGAAGATTGCGCTTGCGCCGCGACAAGGGCGGCTGCGAATTTTTGCAAATCGTTTTCTGCGAATGTCCATGCCTGTTTGGCTGTATCGAGCGCATCGCCGTAACGCCCAAGATCCCGCAGTGCGCGGGATTTCAGAACCAGCATGTCGACACGGTTAGGAGTGACCTCAAGCACGGCTTCAGCGAGCGCCAGAGCAAGTTCAGGGTTGCGGGCCTGAAGCGCCAGACGCGTGGCTTCGACCATACCGGTCTTACTCAGTGTGAGGGCTTCGGCATGTACAGACGCGGGCATCAGCCCCAAGAAGATGGCGCTGATGCAATAGTTCAGGATACGCATGGATTAGCGATACAAAATAAAGCCACCGGTTTCACGAGCGATCACACCATCGACGAAGGGATCTTCGCTTGTCACGACGATGATACCCGCCACTTCCATGTCGGCGCCTTCACCAGCGAGAACCGCGTAATAGTTACCGCTTTCATACTGGACAATCTTGTTTTCGGCAGCATCGAAGTAAGTACTGCCGAGTTGGCCAGCGATCTCTCCGGCGTTGTTCATAACGCCCGGTCCAACTTTGAACAGGATCGTCGGCAGTGCCGAGATACCAAGTTCTGCGAGATATGCGCTGGTAAGCTCAGTCCCATTGGTGCTGAAGATGCGGCGGTTGGTCACTTCACCATCTACGCCGGATCCTTGGTTGAAGTCATCAAAGTCGATGCGCATGATCATGTCACCGGTGGCATATTCCAGTCCGCCAGATCCATTGAAGTCCCGAATACCAGCATAGTCACCCGTGAACTGGGCCTGACCAGAGGTGGGGATCGTTACGCCGCCGTTGCGTTCGTAAAGGAAGCCGCCGAAGCCAAATCCCGAATAGGCCCCGGTGCGCACGATTGCGAAACGGGTGATTGGCTTTCCGTCCGCATCAGTGTTGTCACTGACACCATAAAGGGCTTTGTGCGAGAACTGGTTGATCGGTGCGCCGGTCACGCTGTCCTGGAAGATGCTGTCATTTTCGTACACACGGAATCCGTTCAGCGAGGCAACCTGGTTGTCGCGGCTGTAAGTGTTGTCACCATCAAAGGCCAGGTTGTCGACCGAGAACGTGTCATCTGCCGCATTGTATGAGATCGACTGGGCGTAACCATTGCCGCTTCCGTCTTCCTCTTCATAGCGAGTGATGGATCGGCTTGAACTCGGGTTGGTTGTGCCCGGCAAAAGATCGTCATCCCCCGGTCCCGGATTGGTGATCGGGTTGTTTCCGCCATTATCACATGCTGACACTGCAGCGATGAGAATTCCTGCTTTTAATATATTTTTCATGAACCTGCCTCGGGTTTTCGTCGCGTTAATCAGGAACAGACCTCAGGATTTTGTCAAGATTGCAATGAAATTCTATGCAAATTCCTTGCGGTGTGTGGTGATTGCGCCGCTTCTTGCATTCCTACGTCATCTAGCAGTTCAGATCGGCGACCGGACTAGATATAGTGGCCCCAGTCACATCCAGAGAGAGATTCGCCATGTCCCTGAGCCCTGAGCAGAAAGCCGAGATCGAAGAGCAACGCAGCCAGTCTAACAAGACTTTGCGTGTGGTCAGCGAGGGGATGGAGAAACATCTCTATACGGCGCATGAGGTTCTCGACCACGGATTTGTCCGCGTGATCGACTATATGGGCGACGATGCCGCGATCTGTCAGGCCGCGCGGGTGAGCTATGGCAAGGGCACCAAATCGGTGCAGAATGACGCCGGTTTGATCCGCTACCTGATGCGCCACTGGCACTCAACCCCGTTCGAAATGTGCGAAATCAAACTGCATGTGAAACTGCCGGTCTTTGTGGCACGCCAATGGATCCGCCACCGCACCGCCAATGTGAATGAATATTCAGCCCGTTATTCCATTCTGGATCGGGAGTTTTACATCCCCGCACCGGAGCATGTCGCTGCGCAATCCGTGGTGAACAACCAAGGCCGCGGGGCAGCGCTTCAGGGCGAAGAGGCCGCGCGGGTTCTGGAAATCCTCAAGGCCGACAGCAACCGGGCCTATGATCACTATGAAGAGATGATCTCGCAGGATGGTCAGGACGGTCTGGCGCGCGAGCTTGCCCGGATGAACCTGCCCGCAAACATCTATACCCAGTGGTATTGGAAAGTGGACCTGCACAACCTCTTCCACTTCCTGCGCCTGCGCGCCGACCACCACGCCCAATATGAAATCCGCGTCTACGCCGACGCCATGTGCAAGATCGTCGCCGACTGGGTGCCCGCCGCTTACGGCGCATTCGAAGACTACCGCATGGGCGGCGCCAACATGTCCGGCCGCGCCATGGACTGCGTCCGTCGGATGCTGAAAGGCGAAGAGGTCACGCAGGAAAACTCGGGTATGTCGAAGGGCGAATGGCGTGAGTTTGAGGCGGAGTTGAATGGGTGATGAACGGTCGGGGCTAAGCCCCGATCATTTGATCTGGGGGATCAAATGAAGTGAAGAACGGGCGCGCTGCAAAGCGCGGCCATTATGCAAGTGGGAGACATTAGATGGGGGATTTACCCTGGATCTCTGCAATTAAGCAGGTATTAGAAAACTCGCCAGATCCAATGCATTACAAAACGATTGCAGAAGAGATTTCAAAACTGGAGTTGCGGGCTAGCATTGGCGCAACACCCGCTAATACAGTGAATGCTTACATCAACACATCAATTAACAATGATGGTGACCAAAGCCCGTTCGTGAAGGCCGGGCGCGGTTACTATTTTTTGAAGTCCAAACTGGCCTCGATGGAAGTTAAAAATACTTCTGAGCAAGAAAGTGACCAAAAGGCTTCGGGAGTTGTTCAAGCCTTAGGCATGTACTGGCGCCATACTGATGTTGAATGGAAGTCGTCACCACGGTTGCTTGGTCAAGAGCAGGTGGGTTCGGATGTTGTAGATTTTAGTGAACAAGTTGGGGTCTATATTCTTCATGATCGCGACCGTGTCGTTTATGTTGGTCGAACGACAGATAGACCTATAGGGCAACGACTGTTTGAGCACACAAAAGGCAGATTGAATGGACGGTGGGATAGATTTTCGTGGTTCGGATTGAAATCAGTCAGTGAGAGTGGTGAACTGAGCGATGTAAATCTTCAGGGTAATGACGCAGATGTAATTATCGCCACTTTGGAATCGGTTTTGATCGAGGCGTTGGAACCGCCTCAGAACCGCAAACGCGGAGATCAACTTTCGACAGTTGAATATCTCCAAGTGGCGGATCCTGAAAAAAACAAAGCGGTCGCTATGGCGATGCAAGCTATGATGTCGGCTATAGTTGGAGAGTGACCCCCAAAAAGAAAACCCCCGCCAACCTCTCGGTTCGCGGGGGTTCTTTAATTTCCCTAAGCGGGAAACCTCTTAGGCCAGCTCGAGGTTGGCAGCAGAGGTTTTGCCATTACGGCCGGTTTCCAGCTCGTAGTTGACTTTTTGGTTGTCCTGCAGTTCACGCAGGCCGGCGCGCTCAACGGCCGAGATGTGCACAAAGATGTCTGCGCCGCCGTCGTCGGGTTGAATGAAGCCGTAGCCTTTAGTGCTGTTGAACCATTTTACGGTGCCTGAAGCCATTTCCGTATTCTCCTAATTTATGCCACCCACAACATGCGGTGACCCTGGTAGCGCAGTCTTGAACTTACCGACTGCGTAGTGAGAAGGCGGAAGATAGTCTGTCGTACAGAACTCACATGGCCTGTCGCGAAGGGAAAATCAAGGCTTTCCTGCAATTGTTCCTGTCTGTCTGTCTTGTTCTTGCAATCATCAGCGCCCATAACGGGGCAAGTTTGAACACAAAACGTGACAAAAAAATGACAGGAGGGGCATGATGCGGTTCTGGGGTTTGAAAAACTGCGATTCCTGCAAGAAGGCGCAGAAGGCTTTGGTGGCTGCTGGGTATGATCTGAATGTGACGGATGTGCGGGCAGATGGTGTTGCGCCCGAAGATCTGGCGCGATTTCATGGGGTGTTCGGAGAGGCATTGGTCAATAAGCGTTCAACCACCTGGCGCGGCCTGTCGGAGGACGAGCGGGCAGGGGATCCTCTTTTACTTCTGGCGACTTACCCGACGCTTATGAAGCGTCCAGTTGTTGAAAAAGGGGATCAGTTGACGTTGGGTTGGGACAAGAAAACAAGCGCCCTGTGGTTGGACACGGCCAGCTGACCCCCTATCTCCTAACGCAAAGAGGAGTGAGTATATGCGCAACGCTGCATTGGTTTTGGGGATCATCGCCGGGATCTGGGGGATGGTCGTCGGGTTTTTCGGGTATGGCTATACCGAGCTGATCGACCGGTTTGGGGAGCTGCCGGATCTGGCGGAGCAGGTGGATCACCCGGCCCGCGTGCGCGCTTTTGCGCTGATTGCGCCTCTGCTGGCGCTGGCCGGTGGGGCCATGGCTCGGTCGGTGGCGCAAATCGGCGGAGTATTGCTGCTGGCCTCGGCGGCAGGCATGTATTTCGCCTTTGGCTATGGCGTCTTTACCATGTTCCCAATTGCACTGGCGGGGCTTGGGGGGATTTTGGCAATTGCAGCTATCAAACCCGATTCGCATTGAGTAAAAAAAATGCCCCGTCGGGACAGACGGGGCGGGGTACTTGGTACATATAGGGTGAGGCGTTAACGCAGCTTTAGGAAACGATCGGCTGACAATGGTCCGGCCCCTTTGATCACCAAGGTGATCAGCACCACCATCCAGAAGAGGCGCTGATCAAGGATCAGGCTGTCGGGGATGCGGTCAAACCACGCGCCCAGTGTTTCGGGATGCTGAAGGGCGTCATGACCAAAAAGATCGGTGAGCGTTTGCACCACGACAAAGCCGATCATGCCCACTGCTGCGAGGCGAGTGAACAGGCCAATGATCAACAGGAGCGGCAGAATGAACTCGGCCAATGTGCCTGCAATCACGACCAGCGTGTGAAACGCGCTAAGCTCGCTGGCATTATAGTTCACGGCTTCCATCGCCTTGGGGAAAATCTGCGCATAGGCGCCCAGCGAGGGGCTGAACACGCCAAAAATCCCGTCGCCGAGTTTGGTCATGGCCGAGGCCCAGAAATAACCTGCCAGCGTGGCGGCAAAAGTGAATCTGGCCATGAGCGGCAGTATCGCCGGGGCGAGGTTCTCGACCTTCTCGGCCGGTAAATTGTGCATAGTTACAAGAACGTTCATCGTTATCCCCTATCGATCTTGATGATGGCGTGCCCGGCAAAGAGCGCGCCCAGCGTTATGGTTAGGTCGAAATCGGCCACTTCTGATGTGGCTAGACCCAGAGCCGTGCCGAAGGTGCTCCCCTTCAAAAGCGCTTCGACGAAAGTTGCGCCGCCCATTGGCAGACGTTGCGCAATCGGATCAAACCCTTTGCGCGAAATCAGGATGTCTTCGGGTGACATTACCGGCGATGGACCGTCTTGCATGTTGTATTCCCAGATCGAAAGCGCTGGAAAATCGGATCGCAGGATCTCGACCGCGGGTGCGAGGGTGAGACGTGCATCCATCAAGTCAGCCTGACTTAGCGCGGTCAGTTTCACAGGATCAATCGCCTCGCTGTCACCCGCGTGATAGGCGCGGCGCAAGGCGAGTTCGAGCTTGGCCACATCGGGCAGGTATTTCAGGTGTACCGTACCGGGGAAGCCCACGAGGAACTGGGGGATGGCGGCGCCATAATGCATCATCATTTGCGAGGATGGTGGATGGATCCGCAGATAAACCAGCGCCATTTGGCGAAAGAACTCTTCGCCCAGAAGTTTGACCAGAACCGGAAACCCCTCGGCCAGCGCGGTGGCCAGAGAATGGGCCACGTTATTGCGATAAACATCGAAGCGTTTTTCGGCCTGCAATCCATCTGGATTGACCAGCCCTTCGGGGGCGGGGGTGCTGGGGTCGAGCATTGCTGTGCGAAACGCGGTTTGGCTGACCTCGGATGATTTGGGTTTCACATCAATATTCATGCGGGCACCTGCCGTGTTGAGGCAGCGGCCAAGTGGTTTGTGGCATGGGCAGCTTCGGCTTCCAATTCTGGAAACTCTGGCACATCATTGTCCCATTCCACCAGAGCAGGGCGTGCGCCCCCTTTGGCTACCACGTAATCAAACAGCGCCCAAACCGGTTCATCGACGGGTTTGCCATGGCTGTCGATCAAGAGTTTGCGGCCAAGCTCGTCGGCATCCTCGTCATGACCAGCAAGGTGAAATTCCTCCACCAGTTCAAGCGGGTAGGCGTCGATATAGGCGCGCGGATCAAATTCGAGATTGGTGGCAGAGATAAAGACATTGTTCACGTCAAGAAGCAGGCCGCAACCGGTACGACGAGCGATCTCGCGGATGAAATCGGGCTCGGACCAGGTGCTTTCCGCAAAGGCCAGATAAGAGGAGGGATTTTCCAAGAGCATCTTGCGGCCAAGGAATTCCTGCACTTCGTTTATATGGCGGGTTACACGGGCAAGCGTGTCATTTGTATATGGTAGTGGCAGCAGATCGTTCAGGAACTGGCTGTCATGGGTGGACCAGGCAAGATGTTCGGAAAACTTTGCAGGGTTCAGCCAATCAACAAGTTTCTTCAAGCGTGCCAGATGTTCGGGGTCCAGCTGGCTCTCTCCACCGATTGACAGGCCCACACCATGGACCGATATCGGGAAACGCTCTGACAGATGTTTCAGTTGTGCAAGGGGCCTTCCACCGTCGCCCATGTAGTTTTCGGCGTGGATCTCAAGCCAGGTGACAGCGCCAGGATCTTCCATCAAATCGTTGTAATGCTGTGGTTTGTAACCAACACCTACAGAATTGGGCAGGGCCTTTTTGGGACCAGATTTTGGAGATGTGTCCAGCATTAAAAGCTCCTGGTGGCTTGGGCGTTGGGGTGAAACTCCATCCGTTCAAGCAGCTGTGTGTGAAAATTCGAGAATGGGTCGGCCCGGTTTTACGGCAGGGCCGACCCTGAAAATGAGCGGGCAGGGCCCGCAAAGTGTCTTATGACGCCGGCAGGTTCATTTCGGTTTCGGTCAGCGAACCTTTCATCATCTTGCCTGAAGCATCGGTGATTTCCATGGTTTCGCAGGTGCCGGCCGGGACCAGTTTCCAGGCATTGCCTTGGTAATCCACAGTTGACGAACCAGCGCAGGTGGTGCCGGGGCCAGCTTTGCAGTCATTTTGACCAGCCAGCGAAACACCGAAGCATTTTTCCTGATCGCCATCAGCAAGGGCGGCGGTTGCGTTTGCGGCGACGGCTGCGGATACGGCACCCAGAACGGCGATGGTTTTTGCTTTCGACATGTGTACTTCCTTTCAGGTTTTAAACTCGTTCCGTGCCACGCGCTGTGCTGAGTTGGTTGCTCGAGGCCGGTAAAGAAAAGTTAGGCGGCCTGACCCAAGCTCTCCACTCACGAGGACGTTAGTCACGGGGGCGTTATTAACTAGGCGTTTTTTATTCACGGAACCGTGATCTGGCGGAAGGCGGTGATTGGGAAATATTACATAAAAACAACGCTTAACGAGAGAGGCACAGAGGTGTTGCATATGTGTTCTTATGTCAGTGGCAACGTAATAATTGTGAAAAACAGGGATATGTTTCAGGTGCAAACTATTCATGCGTTACCGTGATCACGCATTTCGTGAAGTTTGTGACCAATTGTCCAAAGGGCATTCAGCGCAGTCCCAAACCTTTATGGGAAAATAAAAAAGCCGGAGCATCATGCTCCGGCTTTTTCACTAACAAAGAACAGGGTGTTAGGCGAGGTCAGGGGGGGTGGCCTCTTTGGCCAGCGCCTCGGCCACCTCTTCGAACGGCAGCACTTTAGAATGCTTTTCGCCCAGACGGCGCATCGACACCGTGCCCTCTTCTACTTCTTTCATACCGCAGGCGAGAATGACCGGCACCTTGCCCACGGAATGTTCGCGGACCTTGTAGTTGATCTTCTCGTTGCGGATGTCGGCCTCGGCGCGGATGCCTTGTGCTTTCAGCTTGGCAACAACCTCATGCACGTAATCGTCAGCGTCCGAAATGATTGAGGCGACCACCACCTGACGCGGGGCGATCCAGAACGGCAGTTTGCCTGCATGTTCCTCGATCAGGATGCCAATGAAGCGTTCGAACGAGCCAAGCGTTGCACGGTGCAGCATAACCGGACGGTGCTTGGCACCATCTTCACCGATGTAATTGGCGTCCAGTCGTTCAGGCAGAACAAAATCCACCTGCAGCGTGCCACATTGCCAGTCACGGCCAATGGCGTCGGTCAGCACAAACTCGAGCTTTGGTCCGTAGAAAGCGCCTTCGCCGGGGTTGAGGTCAAAGTCGCAACCAGCGGCCTTGGTCGCCGCCATCAGAGCGGCTTCGGACTTGTCCCACACTTCATCACTGCCAGCGCGTTTCTCAGGACGGTCGGAGAATTTGACCGAGAAGCTTTCAAAGCCGAGGTCCTTGTAGATGTCCGACAGGAACTCGATGAAGAGTTTGGTTTCTTCCTCGATCTGCGCCTCGGTGCAGAAAATATGCGCATCGTCCTGGGTAAAGCCACGCACCCGCATGATCCCATGCAGCGCACCTGACGGTTCGTAACGGTTGCACGAACCGAACTCGGCCATGCGCAGCGGCAGGTCGCGATAAGATTTCAGACCTTGGTTATAGACCTGAACATGGCATGGGCAGTTCATTGGCTTGAGCGCATTCACGGATTTTTCGCGGGCGTGCTCTTCGTCCACCTCAACGATGAACATGTGCTCCTGATACTTGTCCCAATGGCCCGAAGCCTCCCAGAGTCGGCGGTCCACTACCTGCGGGGTGTTCACTTCGACATAGCCGCCTTTGATCTGCTGGCGACGCATGTAATCCTGCAGCTGGGTGTAGATGGTCCAGCCGTTCGGGTGCCAGAAAATCTGCCCCGGAGCCTCTTCCTGCATGTGGAACAGGTTCATTTCCTTGCCCAGCTTGCGGTGGTCGCGCTTGGCGGCCTCTTCCAGCATGTGCAGGTGTTTCTTCAGGCCTTCCTTGTTCTGGAAGCCGACACCATAGATCCGCTGCAGCATCGCGCGATCTGAATCACCGCGCCAATAGGCGCCAGCCACGGACATCAGTTTGAACGCGTCGGCGGGCAGCTGACCGGTGTGTTGCAGGTGCGGACCGCGGCAAAGATCCTGCCAATGGCCGTGCCAATACATGCGCAGCGGCTCGTCGCCGGGAATGGCTTCGATCAGCTCGACCTTGTAAGGCTCGTTGTTGGCCTCATAGAACTTCACCGCACGGTCACGTTCCCAGATCTCGGTGGTGACCGGATCGCGTTTGTTGATGATCTCTTTCATCTTGGCTTCGATCTCGCCCAGATCTTCGGGCGTGAACGGCTCTTCGCGGTCAAAATCGTAGTACCAGCCGTTGTCAATGACCGGCCCGATGGTGACCTTCACATCCGGCCAGATTTCTTGCACCGCACGCGCCATGACGTGAGCAAAGTCGTGACGGATCAACTCCAGCGCCTGGTCTGCATCTTTCATTGTGTGAATGGCGACTTCGGCGTCTTCATTGATCGGCCACTGCAGATCCCAATGGGCACCATTTACAGTGGCGGAAATGGCTTTTTTTGCCAGTGAATTGGAAATGCCGGCGGCGATCTCAGCAGGGGTCACACCTGCGTCAAACTCACGCGCATTGCCATCAGGAAAAGTAAGGGAAATCTGGCTCATCAGCCTAGCTCCTCGTCGTTTTGGCGCCCACGGAACGCCCGGTTGCGGGTTATGTCTATGGCGCGTTTTCCCCCGAGGCTACCCCCATGTCAATGCGGAAATGGGATTGCCCTTGGGGTTCGACCGATTATGGTTTGCGCAATGCACAGCATGAGGAGCGCAGAAATGGTGGAATTTCTCGACACGTCTCAGGACCGTCGGATTGCCTACAATAAGACTGAAGGGCAGGGGCCGACCATCCTGTTTCTGTCGGGATTGAAATCCGACATGGAGGGAACCAAGGCGGTCGCGTTGGAGGCCTGGGCGCAGGAAAAGGGATATGCGTTTCTGCGCTTTGACTATTCCGGGCACGGGCAAAGCTCGGGCGCATTTGTTGAGGGCAGCATCGGTGATTGGCATGAGGATACACTCGCCGTAGTTGACACCCTGATCGACGGCCCGATCATCGCTGTGGGGTCGTCCATGGGGGGCTGGCAATCGCTGCTTTTGTCGCGCGCTCGACCTGATCGCGTTGTTGGACTCGTCACCATCGCGGCTGCCCCGGATTTCACCGAAGATGGCTATTGGGCCAGGTTCACGGACGCGCAGAAAGCGGAAATGGAGCGAGAAGGCTTTCTGACGCTGCCATCCGACTATGACGAAGATTACATCATCACCAAACATCTCATCGAAGATGGGCGCCAGAACATGGTGTTGCGGTCGCCGCTAAAACTCGACATGCCGGTACGCTTCCTGCAAGGGACCGAGGATGAGGCCGTTCCAACGTCCCAGGCGATCAAACTTTTGGAACATGTTGAGGGCGGAGATATTCGTCTGACCCTCGTGAAAGGTGCAGATCATCGCTTTTCGACCTCGGAATGCCTCGACCTTATACAAAAAATGACGCTGGTGGTAATGATGAGGGCAGGATGATGCGGCGACTGGGTACTTTCATAGTTTTTCTCGCAGGGCTGATTGGAGTTGCCATTTGGATTGGTCCGTATGAGTCCGTAGCGCTTGATGCACCATTTGATGAGGCCATGTTGGGATCGGACGTGGACAGCTATCTTGCTGATCGTGAGGCCGTGTTTGATGATCTGGAAGCAGGCGCCGAGAAACGGGTTGTCTGGAGCGGGGAAGCGGGTGTGAAAACCCCGCTGTCGATTGTCTATGTTCATGGGTTTTCCGCCAGTTCCGAAGAAATCCGGCCCGTGCCGGATCGGATTGCTGCGGATCTGGGCGCCAACCTCTATTTTGCACGTCTCGCGGGCCATGGGCGCGGTGGGGATGCGATGGCAGGCCCTGTGGTAAATGACTGGATGATTGATATGGCTGAAGCCATGGCCATCGGTCGCACACTCGGGGAACGGGTCGTGGTGATCGGCACGTCCACCGGGGGGACCCTTGCAGCGATGATGGCGCAGGATCCTGAGATGTCGCGCGATGTTGCGGGTGTGGTTTTCGTTTCGCCAAACTTCCGCATCAAGGCGGGATTGGCCCGGCTTCTGACATGGCCGGGGGCACGATACTGGCTGCCATTGCTGGCCGGTGAGACCCGCGAATTTGCCCCTCAGAATGAGGATCACGCAAAGCACTGGACGCAACGCTATCCATCCGCGGCTTTGTTTCCAATGGCCGCCTTGGTGCAGGCCGCACGGGAGGCGGATTATGCTGGGGTAAAGATCCCGGCTCTGTTTTATTTCTCGCCGCAAGATCAAGTGGTGGATGCCGCTGCAGCACGTGGTGTTGCGACAAAATGGGGTGGGACGGTAGAAGTTACCGAAGTAGCCCCAGGCGAGGGGATCGACCCATATAATCATGTGATTGCCGGAAATATCCTGTCGCCGGGTGGCACAGAGGACGCGGTTCAGGGGATATTGCATTGGATCGGTCGCTTGCCGCTTGCAGGTGAATCGTAAGACGGGCAGTAATTTCCTCACAAAATAGGGGAAGAGGTGAGCGAATGCAGGAACCTTTGGTTCTGGTGCCGGGGATGATGTGCGACGCACGGGTCTTTACACCGCAGATCAATGAGTTGTCGCGCGAGTTTGCGGTTCAGATCGCAAGCATTGCTCATGGTGAAACCATACGCGACATGGCCGCGCTTGTGTTGGAGCAAGCGCCCGAGCGGTTTGCATTGGCCGGGCATTCGATGGGGGGAATTGTGGCGATGGAAGTGGCGCGACGGGCCCCTGAACGGGTGTCGCGTCTTGCGCTGCTATCCACATCCGCGCTGCCGGACACTCCTGCGCAAGCGGCCTGGCGTGAACCTTTGATTATCCGCGCACAGACTGGGCAGTTGGCTGAGGCACTGGCAGAGGAGGTTACACCCGAGACGCTTGCACCAGGTGAAGGGCAGGGCGAGATATTGGCATTGTTGCAAGACATGGCGCAGGGATTTGGGGCAGAGATCTTTATCCGGCAACAACGTGCCCTGCAACGGCGCCCAGATGCGCAACGGGCCCTGCAACGTCTGAAAATTCCGACCATGGTGCTGTGCGGTGCGCATGATCGCCTGACCCCACCCAAACGCCATGAAACCATGGCGGAACTGATCCCCAGTGCCGAACTGGTGATCCTTCCCAATGCGGGGCATATGCCAACGCTTGAGGCCCCAAAAGAAGTGACGATCGGGCTGAGGGCATGGATGCAGATGCCGTTGGAATTGCGGTAGGTCTCAATATTGTGAGGACCAAACAGAAAAGGCGCCCAGAGGCGCCTTTTTTTTATTCCCGCTGGGACATTCTCATGTCGGTGACTTAGACCGGGATCCGAGTCGGCAAAGAAGGCTCTTTCATCGGTTCCCGTTTCTTGTTCTTGGCGGGTTTTGTCAGCGGCTTGGCTTTGGTTTTCTGGGCTTTTTTCTTTTCAGCCTGCTCTGCGTGGCGCCCAGTATTCTGATCAATGAATTCCAGAACCATCGGGCGGATATTGTTGCGCCAGCTTTTGCCCGCAAAAATCCCATAGTGGCCAGCGCCTGGCTCGACATGGCTGGCTTTCTTGTCATCTGACAGGCCTGTCAGCAGGTCCAATGCTGCAATGCATTGCCCCGGTGCAGTGATGTCATCCTTGGCCCCTTCGACAGTTTTCACCGCCACATCGGTGACCGCTCCGAGGTCGATCTTATGTCCGTCCACCACAAATTCATTTCGCGCCACTTCGCTGTCCTTGAACAGGCGCTCGACGGTTGAAAGATAGAATTCCGCAGTCATGTCCATCACAGCCAGATATTCATCATAGAATTTGTTGTGCTTGTCGTGATCCGAAGCCTCACCCTTGGACACGCGCATGATCTGATCCGTAAATGCCTTGGAATGCATCTCGGCGTTCATCGACATGAAACCGGCCAATTGCAAAAGCCCGGGATATACCATGCGTCCGGCCCCATCATATTTGAAACCAACCCGCTGGATCGCTGTTTCTTCAAGCTGCCCCATGGTGACGCGGCGACCAAAATCGGTCACGTCGGTGGCAGCGGCGTCCGGGTCGATCGGGCCGCCAATCAGGGTGAGGGTCTGGGGCTGCGCTTCTGGATCGAGCTCAGCGAGATAGGCCGTTGCGGCAAGGGTCAGCGGGGCGGGCTGGCAGACCGCAACCACGTTGATGTCAGGCCCAAGATGGCGCATGAAATCAACAAGATAAAGAGTATAGTCTTCGATATCAAACTTGCCTTCCGACACCGGGATATCGCGGGCATTGTGCCAGTCGGTGATATAGACATCCGCGTCAGGCAGTAGGCTGTTGACCGTGGAACGCAGCAGTGTGGCATAGTGGCCCGACATCGGGGCCACGAGAAGGATACGACGTTCACGCGGTGCGCGCCCAACGGCGTTGAACTTGATCAGATCCCCGAAAGGGCGCTCAACGAGCTTTTCAACTTCGACCAGACGTTCACGGCCATCTTTGGTCACGACTGAAGTAATCCCCCAGTCTGGCTTCACGGTCATGCGATGAAAGGTACGTTCGGTGACATCGCCCCAAGCGGCCAACATCTGAAAGAACGGGTTCGGAACCAGAGCGGTTGCCGGGTAGGACCCCATGGCAGCTGCCGTTGCGCCCAACCATTGGTTGGTGTTGCGCAAGGTCTCCATCAGATCATAGGTCGCCATATACCGCATTCAACTGTCCCTTCAATTACCCTTTGCATTCTTCCGTCGTGTTACCGCATAGTCATAAATATATGCAGTATTAACAACGCAGCATTGCCAAATTAGCAGGGCCGCGACGATGTCGCTCTGCTAGTTTGAAAATGCTGCACCTGCGAAATAAGATAGAGAGGAATTTGCCTTATGACAACCGATCAAAAAAATCCTGGCCATGAGTTGAGTGAATTGAACGAAAATCTTGCCCGGATTGAGACGTTGTCAGCACGGTTATCGGCCGCTCTAGCCGGACGCAAAGGAGTGCGCCAAAATCTGCAGGTGCCGGGGGAGGATTTCCTGACCAAGGCCTCGACGGCCTATTGGAACGAGATAATGAGCAATCCTGCGAAGCTGATTGAGCAGCAGGTTGCCTATTGGGGCAAAAGCCTGCAACACGCGATGGAAGCTCAGCAAGCACTTGCAGAAGGAATGAAGGAAGGCGAGTTGAAGGTGCCGGAAAATTCCGGGGTCAAAGATCGTCGGTTCTCCAACCCGCTCTGGGATTCCCACCCCTATTACAATTACCTCAAGCAGCAATATCAGATCACCGCAAAAACGATTGAAGACGGTCTGGCCGACGTTGAAGGACTGGACGATCGGGATAAGCGCAAGTTGGAGTTTTTCACCCAGCAGATTGTCGATCTGATGAGCCCGACCAATTATCTGGCCACAAATCCGGATGCGATGGAACGTGCAATTGAAACCGAGGGGCGGTCGCTTGTTGATGGGCTTGAAAACCTGGTCAATGACCTCGAAGCCAATGATGGCGAGCTGTTAGTAAAACTGGTGGATGAGAGCGCTTTTGAAGTAGGTGGCAATATTGCCACCACCAAAGGCAGCGTGGTCTATCGCAACCGCATGATGGAGCTGATCCAGTATGCGCCCACTACGGAGCAGGTTCATGCCCGCCCGCTGATCATCTTTCCACCCTGGATCAACAAATTCTATATCCTCGACCTGAAAGAACAGAACAGCCTGATCAAATGGATCGTTGATCAGGGGTATACCCTGTTCGTTGTCAGCTGGGTGAACCCGGATGATCGCCATCGTGACGTTGGATTGGGGACCTATATTGAAGAAGGGTATTTGGAAGCGATTACGCAGGTGAAAAAGATCACCAAGCAGAAAAAGGTGAATGTGGTGGGCTACTGTATTGCCGGCACGACCTTGTCCCTGACCCTGTCTTTGATGAAAAAACGCGGCGATACGTCCATTAACTCTGCCACCTTCTTCACAACGCTTACCGATTTCGAAGATCAGGGTGAAGTTGGTGTGTTTCTTGACGATGATTTTGTTGATGGGATTGAAGAGGAAGTACGTGAAAAAGGCTATCTCGACAGCTTCTTCATGTCGCGCACGTTTTCGTTCCTGCGGGCCAACGACCTAGTCTATGGTCCGGCGATCAACAGTTACATGCTTGGTAAAACACCTCCGGCTTTTGATCTGCTCTATTGGAATGGTGACAGCACCAACCTGCCAGCCAAGATGACGGTTGAATATCTACGGGGGCTTTGCCAGGCAAATGAATTTGCCAATGGTGATTTCAAGCTGCTCGACGAACATCTGTCCATTGCGGAAGTCGATGTGCCGATCTGTGCCATCGCCTGTGAAACCGATCATATTGCAGCGTGGAAAAGTTCATATAGCAGTATGCGCAAAACAGGGTCGAAGGATCGCACGTTCATTTTATCCGAAAGCGGCCACATCGCCGGGATCGTGAACCCGCCCCACAAAAAGAAATATGGCCATTATACCAATGAAGATTGGCCGGAAAGCGCGGCTGACTGGATGGAAGGTGCAAGCTTCCATGAAGGGTCATGGTGGGGACGTTGGGACAAATGGCTGGCGAAAAGATCGGGTAAGAAAGTCGCGGCTCGGGTCCCCGGTGATTCGACTCACGATGTCTTGGCTCCAGCGCCGGGTACCTATGTTGTGGCCTCTCGCAAAAAAGGCTGATTGGTGAGGTGGTGGGGGTGAAGTCCCTGTAAGGCATTGATATTCAGCAGTTTTATTTTTTTATGCTGCAGTGCAGAAAAAACTTGATTTGCTGCAGCGCAGCATACATATTGTTTGCAGACGCAGCGAAGCGGAATGGCCAAACGATCAGAGCCAGATGCGACGCAGATGCGGAAACAGTATAGCAATTGGCCGCTCCTCCTCCTCAATCCTCCCGGCGGCCGCAACATTCGGAGATGACCAATGACTAAGGCTCAAGACTTCACCAAGATGTTCCAAGACGTACTGGGTGCTTTCCCGGTTGACATGACCGTTGCTCAGGACGCTTTCAAGAGCCAGGCTGAACTGGGTGAGAAATTCTCGAAAGTGGCTCTGCAAGCTGCCGACAAATCGGCCGAGATCTCGACCAAATGGACCAAAGAAACCCTGACCAAAATGGGTGACGTGACCAAAGCCAAAGAAGAAGCTGCTGACTACTCGAAAGCTGTCACCGACTTCGCTTCGGCTCAAGCTGAACTGGCTGCTGAAAACCTGGCCGCTTTCGCTGAAGTTGCCAAGAAAGTTCAGGCTGAAACTGTTGAACTGATGCTGGCCGCTGGCAAGGATCTGGGTGAAGAAACTCAGGCTGCTGTCAAGAAAGCCACTGACGAAGTGCAGAAAGCGACCAAAAAAGCTACTGCCAAGTAATTCGGGATCATTGAGCCGGGACCTCCCCCCGGCGTTTCCCAAGGGGCGTGCCATTGGCGCGCCCTTTTCTTGTTTTTGATCCAGTGGTCAATGGGCTTGCCAATGATGCTGCGCCTGTCATAGGGTTTTTGCAGTGCAGCACAATGCTGCCCGGGGAGGAAACATGGCACAAAAAGAAGATACGCTGCTGATCAAACGTTATGCCAGCCGGCGCTTGTATAACACCGAGACGTCCGATTACGTGACATTGGACGACATTGCGGGTTTTATTCGCGAAGGGCGTGATGTTCAGATCATCGACCTGAAGTCCGGGGATGACCTGACACGGCAGTATCTGCTTCAAATCATTGCGGAACACGAAAGCAGGGGAGAGAATGTTCTGCCCGTTGACGTATTGACCGATCTCGTTCGCTCGTACTCGACGCAGGCGCAAAGCGTGGTGCCGCAGTTCCTGGCTGCCAGTTTTGAAATGCTGCGTGATGGCCAATCCCAGATGATGGAAAACCTGGGTACCATGGGGCATCCGATGGCCAATATGCCTGGGCTGGATGCTATGCAGGCGCAGCAAGAGGCCTTCCTGAAAGCCGTGATGGGCGGTTTTGCCGCTGGTTCTACTCCGTCGTCAACCGAAGAAGAAGCTTCTGACGGTGGCAAAGGAGAAGAGCTGGATGAAATCAAAAAGCAATTGGCAGAGCTTCAAAAGAAGTTGTCAGGACTAAGCTGAATTCTCTGAAAGAATGAACAAGGGAGGCGAAACGCCTCCCTTTTGACTATCTTGATCTGAGTTGGACAAGATCAATAGGTGCGGATCAACCCCACCAGTTTGCCCTGCACTTTGACAGACCCTTCAGGCAGGATCCGGGTCTCGTAATTCGGGTTGGCAGCCTCCAGCGCAATCATCCCGTTGGTCTTGCGAAAGCGTTTCAGCGTTGCTTCATATCCTTCGACCTGGGCCACAACAATTTCGCCATTCTGAGCGTCGCTGGCTTCACGGATCACCACGACATCGCCATTGTTGATGCCGGCGTCGATCATGGAATCCCCTTTGACTTCAAGAGCATAGTGGTGCCCCCCGTGGCCCAGCATGGTCTGAGGAACCGAGACATGCTGCGCCCCATCGGTGATGGCCTCGATCGGCACACCGGCGGCGATCCGTCCCAATAGCGGAAGGTCACTGATCCCAAGCGTGCTGGCACCTTCCAGCGGCACCGCGGCGGGCGGTGTCTCAGGACGAGAACCTTTGATCACCTTCGGTTCAAATCCGGCGTGGCCCCCGCTTTCCATGGTCTCGGGCAGTTTTACAATCTCGATCGCCCGCGCGCGATGGGCGAGACGGCGAATGAAGCCACGTTCTTCAAGTGCAGTGATCAGGCGGTGAATGCCGGACTTTGAGCGCAGGTCCAGCGCCTCTTTCATCTCGTCAAAGCTTGGTGGAACGCCGTCACGTTGGATGCGCTTGTGGATAAAGCCAAGAAGTTCCAATTGTTTACGGGTCAGCATCTGCTCTTACCTCCGTTGTCGCTGGGGGCGCATTCCCCCGTGTGGGCAGTGTAAACACACGACCCCAACGTCCTGATTTTTCAATGACGTTCAATCTCTGTTCTACCCATGTTCTCTTTTTGTGTCAACAAAAGGTAATAATTTGGTTAACACGGCAAAGGCGACGCAAACAAAGTTACTAAATGGGCAAATATTCCATCTTGCTACCTGCCGCTTGTGCGTCATCAGATACCGGGCGGATGAGCAGTGCGTTTGCCCCGGCGAGCACCGACAAAAGGGCGCTATCTTGTTGATTGCAAGCGGTAATCATTCCGTTTGTGACCATGGCGCGCATGTAATGTTCACGCGGCCCATTGGCGGCAATAGGCTCTGCAAGGGCGGCTGTGCGGCGGGGTGCCGCTGACTTCCCAAGCCCCAGCATGGCGCGTAGCGCAGGAACCAGAAACACGTGACCGCAGACCATTGCAGAGACCGGGTTGCCAGGCAGTCCGATCACCGGGGTTTCGCCAAGTTTGCCGGCCATTAGGGGTTTGCCTGGGCGCATCGCCACTTTGTAAAAGCTGCGGGCCATGCCAAGTTCTTCGGTTACAGCTCCGACAAGATCATGATCACCAACAGACGCCCCACCAATGGTCACAATCAAATCTGCCCCCTCACATAGATCAAAGGCCATCCGAAGGCTGTCTCGATTGTCCCGTGCGATCGGCAACATCCGTGCTTCGCCCCCGTTTTCTTCGATCATGGCTTTCAGGCCAAACGTGTTGGAGGAAATGATCTGATCGGGGCCGGGATCTTCACCGGGCATGACCAATTCATCCCCCGTGGCCATCAGCGCAACAACGGGTTTGCGTCGCACCGTCACTTTTGGTGCGTTCATGGCGGCGATCAGTGCAAGATGCGCTGGGGTAAGCACCAAAGGAGCCTCAACCTGATCGCCTACGGCGAAATCTGCGCCTGCAGGGCGAACGTGTGGTCCTTTATCGAGCTTGCGCGCAAGAGTGATCAGATCGCCCTTGCGCGTCACATCTTCTTGAATGATCACCCGGTCTGCGCCTTCCGGCATCGGGGCGCCGGTGAAAATACGCACGCATTGGCCCGCGCCGATCTTGCCATCAAACCCGTGGCCAGCCGCGCTTTCACCGATCACGCGGAACATCGCCTCCGGGTCGGCTTCTACCCCGTTCACGGCGTAGCCATCCATTGCAGAGGCGGCGAAAGGAGGTTGCTGACGGGTTGCAGTAACTGGCGAAGCGAGCACACGGTTGGCTGCCTGGGCCAGTGGGACGTCTTCCGTGTCCAGCGGATCAACAAGTGAAAACAGGTTTGCCAGCGCTTCGGTGACGGGGATCATGATATGGCCTCGTGGTTGAATTGGTCCCGCCGGATGGATTTGCGGGCAGGATCCGAACTGGCAGGTTTTGCGTCTGACTTCCTTGAACTACATCAAATTTGATGTTTTAGCGTTCATACACACCCGACTTGCCACCTTCCTTGCGAAGAAGGCGGATATCTTTGATTTCCATCCCTTTTTCTGCCGCCTTAAGCATATCGTAGACGGTAAGCGCAGCAACGGAAACGGCGGTGAGCGCTTCCATTTCCACACCCGTTTGCCCGCCGGTCTTGACGGTGGCGGTGATCCGCACGCCGGGAAGGTCGGGTGCCGGTTCCAGTTCCAGCGCAACCTTGGTGATCGGCAGCGGGTGGCAGAGCGGGATCAGGGCTGATGTCTGCTTGCAGCCCATGATGCCCGCAAGTCGCGCCACGCCCAGAACGTCACCTTTCTTGGCGGTGCCATCGGTGATCAGCGCCAGCGTTTCCGGGGTCATTTTCACAAACCCTTCGGCCAGCGCCATGCGGTCAGTCACGGCTTTGTCGGACACATCCACCATATGGGCCTGTCCGTCGGCGTCGAAATGAGTAAGGGGGCTGTCAGACATGGTGATACCTCAAGCAGGTACAGGGTTGGCAAGAAGGGCGCGGGTGGCGGCTTCGACATTATCCTGACGCATCAGGCTTTCGCCAATCAGGAAGGTGCGGGCGCCGTATTCGGCCATATCGGCCAGATCCTGCGGGGTGAAAAGCCCACTTTCGCAGATCAGATGACGGTCGTCCGGGGCCAGTTTCGACAGTCGGCGCGTGGTGTCGAGTGTGGTCTCAAATGTCTTGAGGTTTCGGTTGTTCACACCGAGAAGCGGAGATTTCAACGCCACGGCTCGTTCTAACTCTGCCTCGTCATGCACCTCGATCAGGACATCCATACCCCAGGAAAAGGCCGCGTCTTCAAGCTCTTGTGCTTGAGCATCAGAGACTGAGGCCATGATGATCAGGATGCAATCGGCCCCCAGCGCACGCGCCTCGGCCACCTGATAGGTATCATACATGAAATCCTTGCGCAGGGCAGGAAGTGAGACGGCGGAACGGGCCGCCACGAGGAACTCGTCTGCGCCCTGAAAGCTCGGCCCATCGGTGAGCACGGAAAGGCAGGTGGCTCCACCAGCTTCATAAGCCTTGGCAATTTCGAGCGGATTGAAATCAGGGCGGATAAGCCCTTTCGAGGGGCTCGCTTTTTTCACTTCTGCAATCAGCCCATAACCGGTTTTCGAGGCCTCGAAGAGGGCGTTCGCAAACCCACGGGTGGGGGAAGCCTCGCGCGCGGCGGCCTCGACTTCGGCAATCGGGCGGCGGGCCTTGCAGTCGGCCACATGCTCCAGCTTGTAAGCCTTGATCTTGTCGAGAACGGTCTGGGTCATGTGTTCACCATGCTATTGGGGTCTGGCCCTGATCTGTAAGCCAATTATTGACGGATGAAAACGGGCGTGAGCCGAAAAAACCGCGCCGGGCCGAGAGGGGCGAGGGGTGAGCGGTTTTCAGGATCAGATGCGGGCCGGGCCGGATGTGTCGCTCTAGCTTCTGAGCATTGTTGCCCCAGAGGATGAAGGCAGTCGGGCGTCCAGAGACTCGATCCAGAACCTGATACACCAACCTGTCCCACCCCAGTTTCTGATGGGCGTTCGCCTCACCCGCCGGAACAGACAGGGCAGTGTTGAGGAGCAAAACGCCCTGTTGTGCCCAATCCGACAGGTCGCCATTCGGGCGCAGGATGCCGAGATCGGTTTCCAACTCGCTGTAGATGTTTTTCAGGGAACGGGGCAAGGGCTGCACATCAGGTTCAACCGAAAAGGCCAATCCGTTGGCATGTCCGCGAGTGGGGTAAGGATCCTGGCCGAGGATCACCACCCGCACATCATTTGGACGAGCAGCGTTCAGGGCAGCGAAGCGACGATCTTTTGGAGGAAGGATTTCGCGCGGGTCGGCGTTGAGCGCTTTGTTAATGGCGGGCCAATCCTCCGTAAAGAATGGCAGATCGGACCAATTTGAAGGGATGTGAGGCATGGGGCGCTTTGTCTTGACAGGGCCGGTGTAGGGCGCATTTCGAAGAAAACTAGAAAACTAGAAAACTAGAAAACTAGAAAACTAGAAAACTAGAAAACTAGTTTTCTGGTTTTTTTGGGCCTCCTGACAGTTGGGTCGCCAAGAAGCCTGTGCCTTTATCTTTCTTTGGACGTGATCTGCGCCAGCATTTCGATCCGCTTCAGAGCCTGTCCACTGTCGATGCTTTCAGCAGCCTGCGCTGCCCCATCTTTAAGGTTGGATGCCTTGTCCGCCACAACCAAAGCCGCCGCCGCATTCAGCAAAACCGCGTCGCGATAGGCGGATGTCTCACCTTGCAAAAGAGCGCGGAACGCCTTGGCGTTTTCCGCAGGCTCCCCCCCCATGATTGCTTCAAAGGGATGTTCCGGCAGGCCTGCTTCTTCGGGGTGGACCTCAAATTCACTCACCGCACCATTATCCAATGCTGCGACCCAGCTCACCCCGGCAATTGACAATTCGTCGGTGCCATCAGAGCCATGCACCAACCAGGCCTTCTCCGACCCGAGCAATCCGAGTGTTTCGGCCATGGGGCGGATGAGCTCACGGGAAAACGCGCCAGTCAGTTGCCGTTTGACACCCGCCGGGTTTGTGAGCGGCCCGAGAATATTGAAAATGGTACGTGTGCCCAGTTCGGCCCGCGTCGGCATCACATGGGCAATCGCTGGGTGGTGCATGGGGGCCATCATGAATGCAATACCTGCCTCGCGCAGGGCCTCTTCCACTACATCGGCCCCGACCATCACATTCACGCCCATTTCGGTCAGCGCATCAGCAGCGCCCGATTTGGACGAGAGGTTGCGATTGCCATGTTTGGCCACAGTCACACCCGCACCGGCCACCACAAAGGCGGTGGCGGTAGAGATGTTCAGGGTGCCTTTGCCATCGCCCCCGGTGCCGACGATGTCCATCGCCCCATCTGGCGCCTTCACCGGACGGCATTTGGCGCGCATCACAGCAGCGGCTGCGGCATATTCCTCGACCGTTTCGCCACGGGTGCGCAGTGCCATAAGAAACCCACCGATCTGGCTTGGCGTGGCTTCGCCCTCGAACAGGATGTCAAACGCCTCTTCCGCTTCCGAACGCGTCAGCGATCGGTCAGCAGCGGCAGCAATCAGCGGTTTGATGCGGTCACTCATGCGGCGTCCCCTTTGGCAAGAGGTTTCACATTTACCCCCGCGGTTTTCAGAAAATTGGCGAGCATGGCATGGCCATGCTCTGAGCGGATGCTTTCCGGGTGAAACTGCACCCCTTCGATCGGCAGCTCTTTATGGCGCAGACCCATGATCATGCCGTCTTCCAACCACGCGGTGATCTCGAGACATTCCGGGAGGCTTTCACGATCCACGATTAGCGAGTGGTAGCGGGTGGCTTCCAGCGGGCTGGGCAGTCCCTCGAACACGCCTTTGCCTGCGTGATGCATCGTGCCCATCTTGCCGTGAACAATCTCGCCCGCGCGCACCACCTTGCCGCCAAAGGCCTGACCGATGGTCTGATGGCCAAGACACACCCCCAATAGCGGCAGCTTGGCCTTGGCTGCAGCAGCGGTCAGCTCAAGGCAGATCCCTGCCTGATCCGGATCACACGGGCCGGGTGACAACAGGATCCCCTGCGGCTTTTTCGCCAGCACTTCGTCCACGCTCAGGGCGTCATTGCGCCAAACCTCGACCTCGGCCCCCATTTCGCCCAGATAATGGACAAGGTTGTAGGTAAAGCTGTCATAATTGTCGATCAGCAGGATCATCAGCTGGCCTTTCCACATTTGGCGGCGCAACGGGGGTTACGCTCGCATCCCATCCGGCTATACATGTTCCAGACCTGCCTCTCTGGTCAAGGGGGGCATCTGGACTGGATGAGGCAAGACGGTGAAAATTGCACAGAAGCTGTGCAGATCGTCTGGTGATGTTCGAGGAGAGCACGTATGTCACGAGGGTTTCTGTCAGGAGCGGCCGTAGGGGCCGTTGTCTCCGGTTTGGGGCTTGCGATTCTGTCGATCACGACCGAGCCACCGGAGAATATTTCGGGGCAGCTTGAAGTGATGCCGGCATCGGCAACTGAAACCCAACCTTTGCCCACCCCGCCTGAAACGGCGTCTCCGGAAGATAGCATCGTTGCGCCAGCTGACGCTGAAACAGATCCTGATCCTGTGGAGGATATCGCAACAGTGGAGGCTCCCGACGGGGAGGCAACCGACGCGGAAACAGCCGAAGCGGAGACAGGTGTCGAACCTGATCCCGCCCCGAGCATGGTAGATCCAAACGCCGATCCCGCGCCGCTGGTTGCACCGGACACCGCAGACACCGCACCTTCCTTGCCAGCCGCCGAAATCCAGAATGACGCGGGATCTTCTGAAGCTGCGCCCGTCGCACCGGAAATGACGGTGCTGGATCCGGCGCCAATTGAGCTTCCTGCCGGGCCCGCTGCATCCGTGGAAGAAAGCAGCCCAGAGACCATGCCGCCCGTTTCGGATCAATTGGCGCAGCTCCCACAGATCGAATCAATACCTGATCTGCCGACACCTACCGACCAGCCTGCCAATGGGGCAGCTATGCCAGAGGTTCCAATCGCGTCGCTGGACGCCCCTGATCCGCTTCCCGAGGTGGAGCAGGATGAGGTGTCCCCTCCCAGTCCAGATGTTTCAGTTGATGAGGGAAGCAAGGGTGCATCAGAGGTCGAAGCAGATCCGAACCCCACAGAGCGTTCTGGCATCAAAAGTGATCCCGTCGCTCCGATTGGGGATCTGGCCCCCAATGTGACCACAGACCGGTTGCCCAGCATCGGAAGTGACGAGGGGGAAGAGCAAGGCGACACCCAAACTGCTGAGATATCCACCGAGGTTACATCGCAATCTCCATTGGCTATTATCCGGAATTCTGTGCCCTTCACACCGGTAGAAGATCTGCCCACCCTTGCCATTCTCCTGAAGGATGAAGGTGGAGCTCAGACTGCACTTGGTGACCTGTCGGCATTGCCATTTCCAGTCACTTTTGTGGTTGAGGCCAATGCGCCAGATGCCGCAGAGGCCATCGCCCGCTACCGTGCTGCTGGGGCCGAAGTCGTTGTGGAAGCTGGGCTTCCTGCCAATTCCACTCCGGTCGATGCGGAAGTGAATTTTCAAGTCCAGTCAGACATTATGAATATGGGCAGCGCCGTGTTGATGGCAATTGACAGCGGGTTTCAGGAAAACTCTGATCTGGCCAAACAGATCGCTGCGATCCTTGTCGCTTCAGGCCATGGGCTGATCAGCCATCCGAAAGGGTTGAGCACCGGACACCGGTTGGCCCTAAAGGCGGGGGTGCCTGCTGGTGTGATCTTCCGTGATGTGGATGGGGCTGGCCAGAATGCCCGTGCCATTGGCCGCTTTATGGACAATGCGGCCTTCAAATCCCGTCAGAGCGGCGGAGGGGTGATCGTTTATGCCCGGGCTCGTCCGGAAACCCTACAGGCGCTAATCGCCTGGAGTTTGGGCAACCGTGCGGCGACGGTTACACTGGCGCCTGCGAGTGCGGTTTTGCTTGGTGATTGAGGAGAAAGGCACGTTGCCCACTCGCCGAGTGAACGCGCTTACCTGAGAACGTCCCTGCACGAAAAATCTCCTGCGTCACCCGCGCTGAGTGCCTGCGAGCTTTTGATGCGATGATTTGCGCCATGTGCCCTTTGACGATGTCGGGCCTGAGAATGTAGCCGCGAGCAGGACCCCTATACGTTTCAGGCAGAGACAGGACCAACGGTGCCCTGGAATGGTAAAGCCAGGTCTCGGTGGCACTGATCCTGTGCAAATGGCTCTGGTCCCCGGCAATCATGTGTCGGTTTTCAACAGGTAAGATATGCGGTCACGAGCGGCTGGTCAGATTTGACCGAAGCTCTACCATCGATTTTCCAAGACGGAAGGGGGCGGCAAAGCTAACGAGGCAAAGGGCAAGGATTTGCAGCACCAGAATATGGGCATTCTCCTGCAGGTATTTCCATTCCTCCTGTAACTTCCCAACTTGATCAATCAGAGTGTCATAACTTTGCGCAAGGACTTGGAAATCGCCAGCAATGGCTGGTTCGTCAGGGCGCAACGCGGTGACCGCTGCATCGGTCTCCATGTCCCGAGAGGCGAACACCAGAAATCGTTCAATGTCGAACGCATCCGCCTTGGCGACCATATCCTTCATATCCTGTCGCGCCCTTTGTGTGTGGTCGCTCACCAATAGGCTGAGGCCGGTCAGCGGCGCCACCTCTTGGGTTACTTCGATGAAAAGCGGCAATTCGGCATTGGTGGCGGTGGACGCGGAAAGGTATTCAATCTTTTCACAAAGGACGGCCACCTTCGGGGAAATTCCCTGATCGCAATAGCGCAGACGAAACCGCGCCGCATCCTGATCAAAATCAGAAGTTGCCGCATATGCGAGGTCGATCTGCCGGTCGAGTCGCGAACTGTCCGCGGTGTATAGTCCGGCGATGATCGCAACCAGTGCTCCCATGCCGCCAAGCACAACCCAGACCAGATCTGCGAGCAACCACGCTCTGTGACCCGGAGGTTTGCGAAACAGAAAAAGGGTGCCAATGCAGCCCAGCAGGAACAGGGACAGAAGCAGATGCAGCTGATAGGTGGTCACAAAACTCATGCGCGGAGTTTACGAGGGATCGGTGGTTGCACAACAGGGTTCCGCGAGGTGTGAGGGATTGTGATCTAGGCTGATCAACTGGTCAGGCTGACCCTGACGGGGGGCTGTGGTATGATAGTGGGGCAGGACCGAAGGGGCAGGGTGCTGGCGGAGATCTATCCTTTCTTCAAAAAAAAGGAGCTTCTCATGTCTTATTATTTGTTCCGCGGCAAATACAGCAATGCTGCATTGAAATCTCTTGTTGATAATCCCGAGGACCGGGAAAAAGCCGCAGGCGAGATGATTGCCGCGCTTGGGGGCAAGCTGCATCATTTGTTTTTCGCCTTTGGTGAAGACGACGTGATCGCCCTGATCGAGGCGCCAAGTGACGAGGTCATGGCGACCTGTGCGCTTGTCGTCGGGGCATCGGGCACCATGTCGGCAGGCTCGACCACCAAACTGATGACACAGGATGAGGCTATGGCGGCAATGAAAGCAGCTGGAGCTGCACGGGCGGCCTATCGTCCGGTTGGGGGGTAATCAAAGCCACATCAGGAAAAGGAGGGGGCGATGGCAAAGGGCTATCTGATTGCCAATATCCGTGTGCATGACGCCGAGGCGTTTGAGGAATTCAAACGCCTCTCCGGTGCAGCGATTGCGGATTATGGCGGCAAGATTTTGGCGCGCGATCCAGATGCGGATTATCGCGAGGGGGGCGCGCGTGGGTTGGTCACGTTGATCGAGTTTGAAAGCCCCGAAGTGGCTCAGGCGTTTTACGACAGCACGGCCTATTCAGCGGCACGGCGCGTGCGTGAAAAGATTTCGCAAACCGATCTTGTGCTGGTGACGGGATTGTAAGGGGCGCTGCCCCTCGCGCTTTGCGCTCACCCCGGGATATTTCATGGCAAGAGGAAGGGGTTACAATTTCATCTCGAAAAACAGGAGATGCCCGGCGGCGATTTCTGGCACGTCCTGATAAGGACCACGCGCTTTAAATCCCATGGAAAAATATAGTTTCTGGGCAGATTCCAGTGGCTTTGACGTGTCCATCAGGATGCGTTTGTACCCTGATGTGCGGGCCGTATCGATCAGGGATTTCATGATCGCATAACCCGCGCCCGTGCCCCGCGCGGCATCGGTAACGTAGACCCGTTTGATCTCAGCAGTGTCCGGGGCAAAGGGGTAATACATGCCGCAGCCTACAACCTCATCGCCATTCAGGGCCAAGCGTATGGCACCTGTGGGAGGAGCATGTTCCTGTTCAAGGTTTTCGATCAACTGCTGATATTTCTCAGCGGGGTAGACCGCGTCTACAATCTTGGCGTCAAAGGGGCTGAGGGCGCGCAGAAAGGCGTGATACTCCCAACAAAGACGCCGGACCGCATCAAGCTGGTCCGGCGTTTTCGGGTCTGTAATTTTCAACATGAAAAGCTCCTTTAAGTAGAGCTTACCACATCTGGATTTATTTCAGAATGCTGCGACCTGCGTATTCGGCAGTGGCGCCCAGCTGTTCCTCGATGCGGATCAACTGGTTGTATTTGGCGAGCCGGTCTGAACGTGCCAGCGAGCCGGTTTTGATCTGGCCGCAATTGGTGGCCACGGCGAGGTCAGCAATGGTCGCGTCTTCGGTTTCGCCCGAACGGTGCGACATCACGTTGGTGTAACGCGCGCGGTGGGCCATATCGACGGCCTTCAGCGTTTCGGACAGCGAGCCGATCTGGTTCACTTTCACCAGCATCGAATTGGCCGCACCCTTGCTGATCCCATCTGCCAGACGGGTCGGGTTGGTCACAAAGAGGTCGTCGCCGACCAGCTGCACCTTGTCGCCAATCGCCTTGGTGAGCGCTACCCAACCGTCCCAGTCATCTTCCGACATGCCATCTTCGATCGAGATGATTGGGTAATCGTCGCAGAGGGCGGCGAGGTAGTCAGCGTTCTCTTCCGAGGTCAGTTCCTTGCCTTCGCCCGACAGGACATATTTGCCACCCTTGTAATATTCGGTCGCGGCGCAATCGAGCGCGAGGTAGATCTCTTCGCCCGGCTTGTAGCCAGCCTTTTCAATCGACTTCATGATGAAATCGAGCGCGTCGCGGGTCGAGGCGATATTCGGAGCAAAGCCACCCTCGTCACCGATACCGGTCGAAAGACCCGCCGCCTGCAGCTCTTTCTTCAGGGTGTGGAACACTTCGGCGCCCATGCGCACAGCCTCACGGATGTTTTCCGCCGAGACCGGCATGATCATGAATTCCTGAATGTCGATTGGGTTGTCGGCATGTTCACCGCCATTGATGATGTTCATCATCGGCACCGGCAGAACGCGGGCAGAAGCACCACCTACGTAGCGGTAGAGCGGCAGGGCCGAGGCGTCGGCAGCGGCTTTGGCGACAGCGAGCGACACGCCGAGGATGGCGTTGGCACCCAGACGGCCTTTGTTCTCGGTGCCATCCAGTTCGATCATGGCAGCGTCAATGGCTTCCTGCTCGGTGGCATCGAAACCGATCAGGGTTTCGGCAATCTCGCCATTTACGGATTCAACAGCCGCCAGAACCCCTTTGCCCAGATAGCGCGACTTGTCGCCGTCACGTTTTTCGACGGCCTCATGCGCACCGGTCGAGGCACCCGACGGGACAGCGGCACGGCCCAGTGTGCCGTCTTCCAGAAGGACATCGACCTCTACGGTCGGGTTGCCGCGGCTGTCCAGGATCTCGCGGGCGAAAATATCGACGATGGTGCTCATGTTAGCGCTCCCAATAAGAAGAAAACTTCAGTTGAGGCTCTTTAACCCGTCAGGCCGCGTCGGGCAACCGGGCGCTTCGATTGTTAGCGCGAGCTTCTCTCAGAAACATGTAAATTCCGCTACTGATGATGATGAAAGCACCTAGATAGGTGAGCGCATCCGGGCGTTCTCCGAATATGATCATGCCGAGGATGATCGAGAAGATCAGCCGCGAATAGCGAAAGGGCATGATGATCGAGGTTTCGGCGATACGCATGGCCAGAACGATGGCGTAATACCCTGCGACACCAAACACCATCGCACCCAAAAGGATCCCCCATTGCGTGCCTTGCGGTATCACAAAAGGATCGGTGACAGGGATCATCAAAAGACCTGCGGGGATCAGGGAAAAGAAGCCGTAGAAGCTGACCGATGTTGACGGGATCGACGGATCTATCTGTCGTGTGATCAGATCCCGTAAGGCAATCCCGAAGACCGCCGCAATCGGGAAAAGCGCCGCCATGTCAAAATTGTCTGCCCCAGGGCGGATGATCAGAAGAACGCCGATGAAACCGACACCAATGGCTGTCCAGCGTCGCCAGCCAACTGTTTCGCCAAGAAAGAGCGCAGCGCCTGCGGTGATGGCAAGGGGGGTCGCCTGAAACACGGCAGCCACGGTTGAGATGGGGACCAGCGACAAAGCGGTGATGAAGAACATCGCCGAAACGCCTTCGGCGATTGCGCGCCAAACCATCATTGGGGACCGCATGTCGTGATGCACCAATGGCGCAAGACTACCTCGGGTCAAATAGGTGATCACTGCAAAGGCTATGGCCCCTCCTGATCCCAAAAACACCAATACTTCTGAGACCGGCAGACCGGATGAGCTTGATTTGATAAAGGCGTCCTCGAGCGCAAAAGCCGCCATGGAGAAGGTGACGAGGATGATTCCGCGGATATTTTGCATGTTCAGAACCCGATGATGTGCCGCGCGACAGAACCGGAATTTGTGTCCCAGAACAAGCCGGGAAGTGTGATGGATCTCATTCCGTTTGGTGATGGATCTGATTGGCCGCTGTGCCAGTTGCCTGGGAGATGGGCGATGCCCTTAGGGCTCAGGTCTTATCAAGCGGCACGCCGTAAAGCTCAAGCCGGTGATCCTTGAGCTTATAGCCCAATTTCTTGGCGATCTTTTCTTGCAATGCTTCGATCTCGGGGTCGACAAATTCGATCACCTTGCCGGTTGTCAGGTCGATCAGGTGGTCATGGTGATCGCGATCAGCACTTTCATAGCGAGCGCGCCCGTCGCCAAACTCGTTCTTGACCAGAATGCCAGCCTCTTCAAACAGCTTGACCGTGCGATAGACGGTGGCCAGCGAAATGCCGGAGTCGATTTCCGAGGCACGTGCATAAAGCTCTTCCACATCAGGGTGATCGCGATGGGCCGTCTGCAACACGCGGGCAATCACCCGGCGTTGCTCTGTCATGCGCAGGCCTTTTCCCTCGCATCGGGCAAGAATGGTTTTGTCTGACATGGTATTTGACATGATCGGTGAGCCTTACGATTCCTTTGGACATTTATGCCGTGAATTGTGGGGCGGGGGAACCGGGGGATTTGGCGTAGAGGAGGAGCACTTCCCAATTTCCCGTTACAGGAAGAGCGTCCCCTCCATTACTTTTACGGCTTTGCCGGTGACAGTGACCCGATCCTGATCTGCGGTGAGCGCGATGCGAGAGGGGCGCCCCATGTCGTCCCCCTGATGAACCGTGATTTCAACCCGGCGTCCAAGCGTTTTGCAAAGCAAAGCTGCGAGCGGGGCTGCCGCAGAACCGGTTGCAGGGTCTTCGGGAATGCCATCCAACGGTGCAAACATGCGGGCGTGGACAGTGTTTCCCTCGAGCACATAGGGGTAGACGGCAAAGTCATGGTTGCCCGGATACAGCGCCGCCCCTTCGCGCATTGCTTCAATGTCAGGGCAGAGCTTGGACAGGGTTTCCCGATTGTCCAATTGCGCATAGACAAAATCCCCACCAAGAGACGCCAACACCGGAACACTGCGCAGATTGCCGATCTCGCAGCCCATGGCATGGGCCACCAGTTCTGCCGCCGGGTGCCCTTTCACTTCAAGCGGATGTTCGGTGAAAAACGAAGCGCATCCTTCAGCCGCGCGGCAGGACAGCGGCCCGACACCCAGTTCCAGTACCATATCCTCGATACCATTTTCGTCTGCCATCATCACCGCAGTGCCAATGGTCGGGTGACCGGCGAAAGGCAGTTCCCGAGCAGGGGTGAAATAGCGCACGCGGGCAGTGTGGCCGGGATCCTTCGGTGGCAGGACAAAGCTCGTTTCCGAAAAGTTGAACTCTCGCGCGATGGTTTGCATCTGCGCATCGGTCAGGTCGCCCGCATCCGGAATGATCGCCAGTTGGTTTCCACCAAATGGCGTGTCGGTGAAAACGTCATAAACAAAATAGCGCATTACATCAGCTCCGGTTCGCGGCCAAGACGTGTGGCAAGTGGCGCCACGGTCAGACCCTGAATGATAATCGAGAACACCACAATGATATAGGTGGCGGTGAGGATCAGTGGTTTCCATGCGTTGTCGGGCAGGGACAGGGCCAGCGCCACCGAAATCCCGCCTTTGAGACCACCCCAGGTCATGATCGGGATCACGCCCCTTGAAAAGCTGCGGAAAGGTTTGAGGATCAGGACCGGCACCGCCACGGCCGCCAGGCGGGCAACAAGCGCCAAGGCGATGGCAAAGATCCCAGCCATAACCGCATCCCCGGTAAAGGCCACAGCAAAGACCTCAAAGCCAATCATCAGGAACAGGACCGCATTCAGGATCTCGTCGATCAGCTTCCAGAACGCATCCACGTAAAGGCGGGTTTCCTCGCTCATCCCGTGTTTTGCCCCAACATCGCCGATCAGAAGCCCCGCACAGACCGCCATGATCGGGGCTGAGAAATGCAAGGCAACCGCAAGTTCATAGCCACCAAACGCAAGGCCCAGCGTCAGCAGCACCTCCAGTGAATAATCATCAATTTGGCGCATGATCCGAAATGTGAGCCATCCAAGAGCAATCCCCAACAGGGCCCCGCCCACAGCCTCTTGCACAAACAGGATCGCCGCGGATTGCAAGCCCGGTTCGTGATGTGCATCACCCGAAGGAAATGCCAGCCCGACCAGCACGAGAAACACAACATAGCCCACCCCGTCATTGAACAGGCTTTCCCCTGCGATCTTGGTTTCCAGTGATTTCTGCAAGTTCGCTTCGCGCAAGACCCCCAGAACCGCCACCGGATCGGTCGGCGAGACCAGCGACCCGAACACCAAAGCGATCAGGAACGGCATTCCAGTGAGCCAACTAAACCCAACCCCGATAATGGTGGTGGATAAGGCCACCCCAATGGTCGCCATCAAAAGCACCACACGCCATTGCGCCCGCAGATCCGAAATTTTTACATGCAGCGCGCCCGCAAACAGCAACAGTCCCAACATCCCTTCCAAAAGCGCGTCCGAGAAATCAATACCGGTGACGGTCGTTCGTACTTGATCCGCAACCCCCAAACCCGGGGCAATCACGTCCAGCAACATGATCGCAATCGATGCCAGCAGCGACACCACCAGAATGCCGATTGCGGAAGGCAGTTTCAGAAAGAGATAGTTGATGGCCCCAAATACACCGGCCAGCACGATAAGAAGGGACGCAATTTGCAGAAATGTCATTTTGGGCTCCGGGCCTGATCAATATGAGCGAATGGCTCCCTCATAACATGATGGGTTTGCAACATAAATGGCTTGACGTGACCGCAGGAACCCTGTCCCTTCACCAGATGGATGACAAGCAGCATATGGATGGGGTGGGCGCGGCCTCTCTGGTTGGGGTCTTTGTGCTGCTGGCGGTCAATCAAGTTGTGATCAAACTCACCAACGAAGGTTTTCAACCCGTCTTTGGCGCGTCTTTGCGCAGCTTTGGCGCAATTGCGGTTCTGGCGCTGTGGATGGGGCTGCGCCGCGTGCCGTTTGAGTTCACCCGGGCCACTCTTGGGGCAGGCATTCTGATCGGCCTTGTTTTTTCGGTCGAGTTCATCTGCCTGTTTGTGGCACTGGATCTCACCACCGTGACCCGCGTTTCGATCATTTTCTACTCCATGCCGGTCTGGATGGCATTGGCGGCGCATTTCACCTTGCCAGGAGAACAGCTCAACCCGGTGAAATCCGGGGGGCTTTTGCTGGCCTTCTGTGGCGTGATCTGGGCGATCCTTGATCGCGGCTCTCTCGGAGGTGAGGTAAGCCTGTGGGGGGATCTGGCCGCGTTGGGCGCTGCGCTGGGCTGGATGGGGGTGTCGCTCTGCGCGCGGCTCACACCGCTTAGAACCCTCTCACCTGACATGCAGATATTCTGGCAAGTGCTTGTCTCGGCGCCGGTATTGTTGATCGCAGCCCCACTCTTCGGTCCATTGATCCGCGACCTGCAACCGGCCCACTACTGGGGCATTGCCTTCCAATCCGTGTTCATCGCGTCGGGCGTTTTCCTGTTCTGGTTCTGGCTTCTGAAACAGTACAAAGCGTCTTCGGTCGCCTCTTTCGCCTTTCTGTCGCCGATCTTTGGGGTGGCGATGGGATGGGCCTGGCTGGGCGAGCAGGTGACGGCCTCCGCGATAGGGGCGCTGGTCTTGGTTGCATTGGGGATCATTCTGATCAATCGCCGCTAACCACGTTCACAGAGATCCGTGCCCAGACCGGCAAGTGATCCGAAGCGATCCGGGTCAGGGGCGTCATCACCACATGCCCTTCCAAGATCTCGACACCCGGACTGATTATAAGCCGATCCAGCGCCGCCACGGGGCGCGAGGCGTGATAGCTTTTGCCAAAGTCGTGAATATCGAATTCCCGGTCCATTGGTTCAAAGCCGCGATGGTGGGACCATTCGTTGAAATCGCCTAGGATGACAGTGGGCAAGGTGCCCTGCTCAAGCGCCTCCGCCAATCTGCGCATCTGTTGATGGCGATAGCGACGCATCAACCCCAAATGACAGCCAACCACACGCAAACCACCGGCAATCTCAATTGAAACCGCTCCGCGCGGTTCTAGTCCGGGAAGTGAAATTCTCTCAGGGCGCGCCATCTTCACTCCGCGTCGTACCAGAATGGCATTGCCATGGCTGCCAAGCGAAACGCCATTGGCAGCCAATGGGGCCACCTCATAATCGCTCTCATCTTCGATCAGTTGAAAGGGCAGGGCAGCTTTGCGCTGCCCAAGCCTGCGGTCGGCTTCCTGCAGCACTACCACATCGGCGTCTGCCTGGCAGATGGCTTCCATGACCCGATGAGGGTCGCGCCGCCGATCCAATCCAATCGCCTTGCGTATATTATATGTCAAAAGCGACAGCTCCACAGGGCCGCCCCCTTCCTCTTGCCTGAAATATCCCGGGGTGAGCGGCAAAGCCGCGAGGGGCAGAGCCCCTTTCCCGGTCCGTCCTTCATGTCCCGCAGAATGTCCGCATCACCCGCTCCTCTGGTTTGGGCGGCAGGGTCAGATCCATATCTGCCTCTTTCGGAGCGTAGGGCCGTATGAATGCACTCGCAAGCCGTTGAAACGGTCCAAGATCGCCATCGACACCGGCCTGAATGGCCGCTTCGATTTGATGATTGCGCGGGATTACCACCGGGTTGGCTGCGGCCATGACCGCTTTTGGGTTGTCCTCGCGCGCCAACCGCGCGCGCCAGTCCGTCGCCCAGCTGTCCCACGCTTCATCTTCGTTGAACTCGGCCTTCGCCGCCCCTGAAAGCAGCCCCGAGAAAGTCCAGGTGAAATCTGACTGGCTGGTGGCCATACGGCTCAGAAGCCCGGTGATCAGATCCATATCCCCTTCTTCTTCGCGAATAAGCCCGATCTTGGCCCGGAAACGCCTAATCCATGCGGTCTGGAAGAGTTCCGGGAAAGATGTCAGCACCTCATTCATCTCTTCTATGGCGGCATCCTGATCTGTCATCAGGGGCAGAAGCGCTGTGCCCAGCTGCGCGAGGTTCCAAAGCGCCATGTCCGGTTGCGCGGCATAGGCGTAACGCCCCATCTGATCGATCGAGGAAAACACCGTGCGCGGGTGATAGGCGTCCATGAAGGCACAGGGGCCATAGTCGATGGTCTCGCCGGACACGGCCATATTGTCCGTATTCATCACGCCGTGAATGAACCCCACCGACATCCATGCTGCGACCAGTTCCGCCTGCCGCTCCATCACGGCAGAGAGAAACGCCACCGGGCCTTCGGTGCCGGGGTAATGGCGGGAAATGGCGTGTTCAAGCAGCAGCTCCAGCGCCTCTTTGTCCTGCCGCGCGGCAAAAAACTGGAAGGTTCCAACCCGGATATGGCTTGCCGCGACACGCATCAGAACCGCACCGGGATAGGCGCGCTCACGCTGCACGATTTCACCGGTCAGGGCGGCCCCCAATGCGCGTGTGGTTGGGATGCCCATGGCGTGCATGGCCTCGGACACAAGATACTCTCGCATTACCGGTCCCAACCACGCCCGCCCGTCGCCATTGCGCGAATAGGGGGTGATACCGGACCCCTTGAGCTGGATGTCACGGCGCCCAAAATCTCCGGTCACCTCTCCCAGAAGCGAAGCCCGTCCATCCCCCAGCTGAGGGACCCAGCCACCGAACTGATGACCTGCATAGGCTTGTGAGAGGGGCTCAGTGCCGGGCAGCAAGTTGTTTCCGGTCAGCACGTCTGGTGTCAGCTCTGTCGGATCAAAGCCCAGCTCGTGGGCCAACTCTTCATTCATGACCAACGGCGCCGGGGCCTTGACCGGCATCGGATTTAATCGGCTGTAGAACCGTTTCGGGAGGCGGGCGTAGGAATTGTCGAATACGGTGCTCATGGGATGAGTTTACAGGATCCGCGACATCAGGTGGTAACGATCACGCGACGAAAAGCCGATCCGCCCATAAAGCGTGCGCGCACGTGCGTTTTCCGTGTCGACTTCCAGATGCATCGCTTTGATTCCCTGTCCTGACAGGGCACGAGTCAGCGCAAGCATCGCCTCGGACCCCATGCCCCGACCACGCACACGCTCGCGCACGTAAAATTCGTCCAGAAACGCATCTAGCCCGCCAAACTCAATCGACCAGCCGAAGCTGACCGCGATATAGCCCACCGGAGCAGAACGCGGGCCAATCATCCAGATCGCGCCATGTGGTGAGCCTTCGAGCAACGGCACCAGGGCCCCGCGCCGTGTTTCGTCATCCTGTTGGATGCCTTGGCCCTCGTGAAATCCGGCGACCAATTTGGTCAGCCGTTCGAGATCGTCCATCGTGGCAAGTCGCAAAGCGCTCATAACCGGGCCAGCCTTTCCGTAAGCAAGGTGAAAAATCCGTCTGCATCCACATCCCCCATGAACATCGCATTTGGGGCGCGTTTGGTCACGCCCCACCAATCCGCAACGGTCATTCCAAGGGTCAGCTCGGACTCGGTTTCAATTTCGACATTCACATGACGACCAGAGAAGAGTTCTGGTTTGATCAGGTAGGCGATCACAGTTGGATCATGCAGGGGGGCACCCTCGGAGCCGTATTTCTCGCGGTCGAAGCGTTCAAAGAAATCCGTCATCTCAGCCACAAATAACCCGACTTTGGAATCGAAAGCGCGGAACGCATCATTGCGCGGTTTGGTGACCAGCACCTTGTGTGTGACATCCAGCGGCATCACGACAATTGGAACGCCTGATTTGAACACAATGTCAGCAGCTTGCGGATCGACGTAGATGTTAAACTCTGCCGAAGGGGTGACATTGCCCACTTCGAAATACGCCCCGCCCATCAGCACAATCTCCTGCACGCGCTCCACGATATCCGGGGCGCGAGTGAAGGCGGTGGCAATGTTGGTGAGCGGCCCCAGTGGGCAGAGAGTGACCGTGCCGGGGGGCTCTGTGCGCAGGGTTTCAATGATGAAATCCACCGCATGCCCGTCCTGAAGGGGCATCTGCGGCTCCCACAATTCCGGCCCATCCAGCCCGGTTTTGCCATGCACATATTCCGCCGTGACCAGATCGCGTGCCATTGGGCGGTCGCAGCCAGCAAAGACTTTGGTGTCGGATTTTCCCGCGGCTTCACAGATGATCCGCGCGTTTTTCTGCGTCAGAGACAGCGGCACATTTCCAGCCACGGCGGTGATGCCCAAAACGTCCACATCTTCGGGGCTGGACAGAGCCAGAAGGATTGCAACCGCGTCATCTTGCCCGGGGTCGGTATCGATGATAATTTTGCGTTTCATATCTGATATTTGCCCCGCGACATTAAGCTGCCAGCTCAATCCAGATTGGTACGTGGTCCGACGGTTTTTCCCGACCGCGTATCTCTTTGTCGATCTGGCAATCTTTCAGCAGGTCAGCACATTCCGGCGACAACAGGAAGTGGTCAATACGGATCCCGTCATTGCGGTTCCAGGCCCCACGTTGAAAATCCCAAAATGTGTATTGCTCCGGCGCCGGGTTGCGGTTGCGGAAGGCTTCGGTCAGTCCGAGGTTCATGAGTTTGCGATAAGCGTTGCGGCTGTCGGGCAGCGCCAGCGCATCCTTGGTCCAGGCTTCGGGGCGTGCGGCATCTTCAGCCTGCGGAATGACATTGTAATCGCCTGCCATGAGAAACGGTTCTTCGGCGGCCATCAATTCTTCGGCGCGTGCATGCAGGCGGGCCATCCAGCCGAGCTTATAGCCATATTTTCCATCGTGGATCGGGGCGCCCTCCGCATCGAATTCGACCGGGTTTCCATTGGGGAGGTAAAGCCCGCAGACGCGCACGGCACGCTCGTTAACCACATTCGCTTCGATATAGCGCGCCTGTTCGTCGCTGTCGTCGCCCGGCAGGCCACACATCACGTCTTCCAGCGGATATTTCGACAAGATCGCCACGCCGTTGAAGCTCTTTTGTCCATGAGTTTCAACGTTGTACCCCATGTTCTCAAAGTGTTCGCGCGGGAAGTTCTCGTCCACCGACTTCACTTCTTGCAGGATCGCCACGTCGGGTTTGGCCTCTTCCAGCCATGCGGTCAGCGCAGGCATGCGGGCCTTGATCCCGGCGATGTTGAAACTTGCAATCTTCATTCTGTGTTCCCCTGTTCGTGCGCGCCCAATGTGGGGGGAAACACGGGCAGGCACAAGGGTTTAACGGGCGCGCGGGACAGGTGGCCGGAAATGGCTGATCAGCGTGCAGCCCCGGCAGCGATTGCTTTGCCCGCTGCATGGGCCGAGGCCCAGGCCCATTGGAAATTGAACCCGCCCAGCCAACCGGTTACATCCACACATTCACCGATGAAATAAAGCCCTGTCTGGTGCTTCGACATCATCGTTTTGCTGTCGAGACCCGAGGTGGCGATGCCGCCCAGGGTGACTTCGGCCGTGCGATAGCCTTCCGATCCCGAGGGGGTGACGGACCAGTTCGCCAGCGCATCACAGATCTCGCGCAAGCGGGCGTCGGATTGGTCTGCAAGATTACCGGAAAGCCCCAGTTCCGGGGCAAGGAAATCGATCAGCTTGGCAGGCAATAGCCGCCCAAGTTCTGTGGTTAGGTTGCGCCGGCCCTCTTTTTGGCGCTGATCGCGCAATGCAGAAAAAAGATCTTGCCCGCCGGTCAGGTCGATTGTGACGCTTTCGCCTTCGCGCCAGTAAGACGAGATTTGCAGGATCGCGGGACCAGAGAGGCCGCGATGGGTGAAGAGCAGCGCCTCTTCGAAACTCGCCTGCGCATTCCAGATACGTACGGGAAGTGACAGGCCTGAAAGCGCAGCAAATCGGCCGTCTGGGAAGGTGAAGGGGACAAGGGCGGGGCGGGTTTCCGTGACCTCGTGACCAAACTGGCGGGCAATGTCATAGGCAAAGCCGGTGGCGCCCATTTTGGGGATCGATTTGCCACCCGTTGCAATCACAAGGTTGCGGGCCTGTACCTTGCCCTGATCTGTGTCGACCGAAAAACCATCCGGCCCGTGATCTACCGATTGTACACCACAGCCGAGCCAGATCTCGGTCCCAGCGGATTTGGCATCCTTCACCAGCAAATCCACAATCTGCGTAGCTTTTTCATCGCAAAAAAGCTGCCCGAGCATCTTTTCATGCCAGGCAATTCCGGCCTGATCCATCTTGGCGACCCAATCCCACTGCGTGTAACGCGATAGGGCAGATTTGTGGAAGTGTCTGTTTTCACCGAGGAAATTATTGGGTTCGCAATACATATTGGTAAAGTTGCACCGCCCGCCGCCAGAGATGCGGATCTTTTCGCCCGGACGTTTGGCATGGTCGATCAGCAGGGTGCGCCCGCCCGTATGGGCGGCACAAAAGAGACCCGCAGCCCCGGCGCCGATGATGATCGTGTCGTATTGCATCCCCGCCCCATACAGGGTTCGGGCGGGACTGTTAAGTCAGGATTTGGGGCGAAAGAGGCTCATGGAACCCATGACGCCATCGCGTAGGACAAAGCGATGCATTAGAGCTGCGCCGATATGCAGCACCAAAAGCACCATCAGGAGTTTAGTGCCCAGCATGTGCCAGTCGCGGATCGCCTCGAAAGTGGCCGGATCAGAGGTTGAGATGGAAAAAAGCCCAAAGGGCGTGACCGGCAATTCATGCACGCGTGCGGTGAGAAAACCGGTGATAGGGAGAAGAACCATGAGGGCGTAAAGGCCTGTCTGCACAGTGCGAGAGGCCAATTTTTGCCAAGGCGCAATAGAGTGTTCGGGGCGTTTGGCCATACCGGTTAACCGCATGATAAGGCGAAGCGAAAGCAGCCCGACCAGCAAGACCCCGAGAGAGGAATGCCCCATCAAGGAAAACTGACGTTCCGCGACGGGCATCTCGCCTGCAAATTTTTGACCAAAGGCAAGCATGGTCAGCACAATGAGCGCCATGGCCCAGTGGATCAGACGAAAAAGCAGGGCATAGCGTTGTGTCATGGATGTCTCCTTTGCCTCATACAAAGCAAGGGAGCCGCACCGGTCAAGGGGAAGGGGTCAGATCGAGAAAGAAGTGCCGCAGCCGCAGGACGCCGTGGCGTTGGGGTTGTTGATCACGAAACGCGCGCCGATCAGTTCTTCGGTGAAATCGATCTCGGCATTGGAGAGAAACGGCAGGGACATTTCATCTACCACCACTTTTTCGCCAGCGCCTTCGAGGACCAGATCCCCTTCGGTCGGATCATCGAGCGAAATGTCATATTGAAACCCGGAACAGCCGCCGCCTTCCACAGCCACACGCAGGGCCTTGCCCTGATCGGAGGCACCGATTTCGGCGAGCCGGTCAAAGGCTCGTTGGGTCACTTTTGGGGGCAGGGTGAGTTCCATTGGAATAACCATTATTTGTTCAGCGCCATCCGAATATAGGTGGGCAGTGGCGGCGCGGCAAGACGTGCCGGTATTGACCCGCGTAACTAATTGCAATTGAGTGGATTTTGACAGGCCGACAGGTCTGTCGGGACAGGTGAAAAGGAGCAGATGAATGCTCGCTACATATGCGACCCACCCCGAACACACGCGCGGGCGGCTTTTTGACGAGAGCGAAAGCGCTTTTCGCGAACCGTTTCAGCGGGATCGGGATCGGATCATCCATTCCTCCGCCTTTCGGCGTCTCAAGCACAAGACGCAGGTGTTTGTTGAACATGAGGGCGACTATTTCCGAACCCGCCTGACCCATTCGATTGAAGTGGCGCAGGTGGCGCGGACCATTGCTGGCGCGCTTGGGTTGAACCAACATCTGACCGAGGCGGTGGCACTGGCTCATGATCTGGGGCACACGCCGTTTGGCCACACCGGGGAGGACCGGCTGGACGAGCTGATGAAGCCGCATGGGGGCTTTGATCACAATGCGCAGGCGCTGAAGATCGTGACTTCGCTGGAGCATCACTATGCCAAATGGGATGGGCTGAACCTGACATGGGAAGCGCTGGAGGGGATTGCCAAGCATAATGGTCCGGTGGTGGGTGAGCTGCCCTTTGCTCTGGCGGAGTATAATGCGCGCCATGATTTGGAATTATCCACCCATGCCGGGGCCGAGGCGCAAGTGGCCGCGCTGGCGGATGACATTGCCTATAACAATCACGATCTGCATGACGGGCTGCGGGCGGGTCTGTTCACCATGGAAGAGATCGCGGAATTGCCCATCGTCGGGGAGATGATCCGTAAGGTGGATGGAAAATACCCGGGCCTTGATGCCGGGCGCAGGCGGCACGAGGCACTGCGGCGCGTGTTTGGCGTGATGGTCGAAGATGTGCTGGTGACCTCGAAGCGGCTGATCCAGGAGGCCAATCCGGCGAGTGTGGAAGAGGTGCGGGCGCTGGACCATGCGGTCATTCGCTTTTCCGATCACCTCTGGACAGATCTGAAAGTGATCCGAAAATTCCTGTTTTCTCGCATGTATCGTGCGCCTTCGGTTGTGGAGATGCGCAAGCGTGTGACGAAAGTGCTGGAAGAGCTCTTTGCCCATATGCTTGCCAATCCGTCCGACCTGCCCGATGGGTGGCAGCAAGCGTTGAAAGGGGCCGATGAGACAGCGATCGCAAGGCACGTTGCGGATTACATCGCCGGGATGACGGACCGCTTTGCCCTCCAAGAACACAAACGGTTGGGCCTCAAGGGGTAGGGGCGCTGCCCCTCGCGAGGCAAGCTCGCTCACCCCGGGATATTTGGGGTCAGAAGAAGGCGGCCCGTGGAGTGGCCTTGACCTTTGTCCTTATGCTGCTAGGAGTGCGCGGGACGAGAAAAGGACCCGTGACATGAACCTGTTTGCCGAAATTCGCGCGCTTGTGATCAAGAGCCTTGAAGAGATGGTGGCCGAAGGCGCGCTGCCTGAGGGTCTGAGCTTTGACAATGTGGCGGTGGAACCCCCGCGCGATCCGGCCCATGGGGATATGGCAACCAACGCCGCGATGGTGCTGGCGAAACCGGCCAAAATGAAGCCGCGTGATATTGCCGAAGTGCTGGCGGGCAAATTGTCGGGCGACACACGGATTGATGTTGCAGAAGTGGCCGGTCCGGGCTTTTTGAACCTGCGTCTTTCGGGTTCGATTTGGGGCGGGTTGGTCTCGGGTATTCTTGCCGGTGACGGCTATGGTCGGTCAACCATGGGGGCGGATCAGAAAATCAACGTGGAATATGTGTCTGCCAACCCAACCGGGCCTTTGCACGTGGGCCACACCCGCGGGGCCGTCTTTGGCGACGCATTGGCGAGCCTTCTGGAATATGCTGGCTACGACGTGACCCGCGAGTATTACATCAATGATGGCGGCGCGCAGGTCGATGTGCTCGCGCGTTCGGTCTACCTGCGTTACCTCGAAGCGCATGGTCAGGAAGTGGCGTTTGAGGACGGCACCTATCCGGGCGACTACCTTGTGCCGGTGGGCGAAGAGTTGAAAGCCAAAGTGGGCGACGCTTATGTGGGCCAGCCCGAGGACGTCTGGCTGGTGGAAATTCGCGAATTTGCCACGGCTGCGATGCTCGATCTGATCCGCGAGGATCTGGCTCAGCTTGGCGTGAAAATGGATAAGTTCTTCTCGGAAAAATCGCTTTATGGATCGGGCCGTATCGAAGGCGCACTGGAGAGCCTTGAAGCCAAAGGCCTGATTTATGAAGGCGTTCTGGAGCCGCCGAAAGGCAAAAAGCCCGAGGATTGGGAGCCGCGCGAGCAGACCCTGTTTAAATCGACCGAACATGGCGATGACGTGGACCGTCCGGTGAAAAAATCCGATGGCGCCTGGACTTATTTTGCTCCCGACATCGCTTATCACTTTGACAAGATCGAACGCGGCTTTGATCAGTTGATCGACGTGTTTGGTGCCGATCACGGCGGATACGTGAAGCGGATGAAAGCGGCGGTTTCGGCGCTGTCAAACGGTGAAGTGCCGCTGGATGTAAAGCTGACCCAACTTGTTAAGCTTTATAAAAACGGCGAGCCGTTCAAGATGTCGAAACGGGCGGGTAACTTTGTCACCTTGCGTGATGTGGTGAACGAAGTAGGCCCCGATGTGACCCGTTTCGTGATGCTCACCCGCAAGAACGACGCGCCGCTCGACTTTGACTTCGACAAGGTGAAAGAGGCCAGCCGCGACAACCCGGTCTGGTATGTGCAATATGCGCACGCCCGGATTTGTTCGGTGTTGAAAAAGGCTGCTGAGGCGGGTGTGTCGCTGGACGGAATTCCGCTCATCGAGGATGAAGCCGAGCTGTCTGTTGCCAAGAAGTTGGCCGAGTGGCCCCGTCTGGTCGAGATCGCCGCTCGCACCCATGAACCGCACCGCGTTGCCTTCTACCTATATGAACTCGCAGCAGAATTTCAATCGCTCTACAATCGCGGCAATGAAAAGCCAGAGTTGCGTTTTGTACAAGATGGCAAGAATGACTCATCTGCCACGAAAATTGCGCTTCCGCGTGCCGTGAAACTTGTCATTTCCTCGGGGCTTGGTATTTTGGGCGTAACTCCGGCCGAGGAAATGCGCTGATCACAAGCTCAGCTCGTGTCGGGGAGGGGGCGCAAACGCCCCTTTGAGGCAACGAAGCAGAGACCGGAGAGAGGATGCGCTTAACGCATCCCGCCGGATGTGAGGCAGGTATGGCAGATATCAACTGGGGCAATACACGTGCCCCCATGCACCCGACGCAATCGGCCGCTGGCCATGGTCATCAGGTCCACGCGCAGCGAGGACAGGGTCATCAGGGATCAGCGCAGCAAACGGCAATGCATCCCTCGCATTATGCCTCTGCGCAACACTCTCAGCACGCTTCTCCAGCGGGCCAGCAGGTCCACCAAACGATGGCACCTGAATATGGCGCGCCGCCTGCCTATGCGCATCAGGCGCAGCATGGCTATGTACCGTTTCAAGACGAGCAGGCTGGCGAGGCGATCCCGGTCGCAGCCTCGGATCAATCGCGTTTGGCCCCGCTCGTGAACTATGCGGGTGCAGCCCTGTCGCTTGCGCTTGTCGTTGGTCTTGGGGTTTGGGGGTATCAGCTTGCCATGCGTGATGTGACCGGTATTCCGGTTGTGCGCGCACTGGAAGGTCCAATGAGAATACAACCCGAAGAGCCGGGTGGCTTTGCGGCTGCTCATCAGGGGCTTGCAGTGAATTCAGTGCAGGCTGAAGGCGAAGCCAGCACCCCGTCTGATCGTGTGGCACTTGCCCCGGCACCTGAAACGCTGGATGAAGAGGACCTGCCGGCGGATGCTTCAACCCTCAGCGCCAGATCGCAGGTTGAAGATCCCGTTCTTCAACCCATTGAGGTGGCCGTCAAAACACCTGCGGAAGCAGATCTCAATATCGAGAACCTGCCGACAGATCCAGTGGCCGCCGCCCTTGCGATTGCGGCAGAAATCAGCCGCAATGCCCAGCCGCTTACGGGTAATACGGACGCTGAAGTGATCCAATCCGCTGCGCAAAATACAGCCAGCACTCCTGTGCCTGCACCGGCCGGTCCAATGGTCATCTCTGCTTCGATCCCCGGGGTGTCCTCTTCTTTGCGACCTGTGATCCGCCCGGCTGATCTGAAAATGATCGTGCCTGTCAAAGCGTCTCTGACAACCCCTGTGACAGAAACCGTGAAGGATATCACGCCCGACGCCATACCGGCAGGAACCCGGCTGGTGCAACTGGGGGCCTACGACAGCGCAGAGGTTGCGCGTGCCGAGTGGGAAAAGCTGTCGTCACGCTTTGATGACTATTTGCCCAGCAAGACGCGCGTGATCCAAAAGGCGCAATCAGGCGGCAAGACCTTCTATCGCCTTCGCGCCATGGGGTTCAAAGACCTTGCCGATGCGCGCCGTTTCTGTTCAGCTTTGATGGCAGGCAGAGCTGCCTGCATTCCGGTTGTCACCCGCTAAGGCGGGGCAACTTCAAAGCAAAGGAACAACCATGTCGACGCAAGGTGCCTATATTTTTGGGTGTGCGGGGCAATCCCTGTCGCGGGCGGAGCGTGATTTTTTCGAACGCAGCCAGCCTTGGGGGTTCATTCTATTTGCCCGGAATGTTGATAACCCGGATCAACTGCGTGCTCTGACTGCTGACCTGCGTGGGGCGGTTGGGCGGAATGTTCCGATCTTCATTGATCAGGAGGGGGGGCGTGTTGCCCGCATGATCGCCCCGCATTGGCGCGAGTGGTTGCCCGCATTGGATCAGGCGCAATTCAACAAACGGGATGCAACGCGGGGCATGTTCCTGCGATATCGCCTGATCGCGGATGAGCTTCTCTCAGTTGGCATTGATGGCAATTGCGCACCGGTTGTGGATCTGGCGTTTGCCGATACACACCCGATTTTGCGAAATCGCTGCCTTGGCGAGGATGTGGTCCATGTGGTTGAACGCGCGCAGGCGGTGGCTCAGGGGCTGATCGAAGGCGGGGTGCTTCCGGTTGTGAAACATCTTCCCGGTCACGGGCGTGCCACGATGGACAGCCACCAGGAGCTGCCGCATGTCGCAACCAAGGCGCGCGAATTGCACCACACTGATTTCCTTGCCTTTGAGGGCGTATCGAACCTACCACTGGGTATGACGGCGCATATTGTTTTTGAGGACATCGACCCTGATGCTCCCGCCACGCAATCGCCCACCATGATCAACCTCATTCGGGAAGAAATTGGGTTTGGCGGTTTGCTGATGACGGATGACCTTTCAATGCAAGCGCTGGAGGGGCCGCTGACCCTGCGCGCGCGTCGGGCCCTAGAAGCGGGCTGCGACATGATCCTGCACTGCAATGGCGATCTTGAAGAAATGCGTGAGGTTGCTGATGCCACCGGTGCCATGTCTGAAGAGGCCCGTCTGCGTGCCGAAAATGCGCTGACATGGCGCAAATCTCCTGTTCCGGTTGACATTGACGCTTTGGAAGCCGAGTTTCGAAGCCTGATGACAGGTGAAACAGAAGAGAACTGAACGCATATATGGCGGAGCAGGAAGAATTTGCAGAAGACGTGATATCGGTGACCGACCGTTTGGCGGCGGAAGCACTGATCATTGACGTCGAGGGGTATGAAGGCCCGCTTGATCTTCTTTTGACCTTGTCGCGCACGCAGAAAGTGGACCTGCGGCAGATCTCGATCCTCGAACTGGCAGAACAATATCTTGGGTTCGTGGAAAAAGCGCGTCACCTGCGTATTGAACTGGCTGCGGATTACTTGGTCATGGCCGCCTGGCTTGCCTTCCTGAAATCGCGCCTGTTGCTGCCCCCGGATCCCACCGAAGAAGGACCATCGGGTGAGGAACTTGCCGCTCATCTGGCCTTTCAGCTTGAGCGTTTGCAAGGGATGCGCGATGCCGCCGCAAAGCTGATGGCGCGCGACCAGTTGGGGCGTGATTTCTTCGCCCGCGGCGTGCCCGAGGATGTCACGCGCATTCGCACCGTAACCTACACCGCCACGCTCCTTGATCTTATGCAGGGCTATGCCCGTATTCGCACCAAGGACGAATTCCGTCCTTTCGTAATGGATCGTGAAAGCCTGATGACGATGGAGCAGGCGCTGGATCGTATGCGCGAACTGGTGGGCTATGCGGGCGATTGGACCGATCTTTCGTCCTATCTGCCCGAGGGATGGGTGCTGGACGGTAAACGCCGCCGCTCGGCCACTGCGGCCAATTTTGCGGCCACTCTGGAACTTGCCAAAAGTGGGCTGATCGACATTCGGCAACCTGATACATTTGCGCCGATCGAAATTCGCAGGAAATCGTGATGAATGAACAAGTGACAGATCTTCAGGAAGAAAGCCTGTTCGAAGCCCCGCCCATGGGGGAACAGGAACGAATGGTCGAAGCAATCCTGTTTGCTTCGTCAGAGCCGGTCAGCGTGGCAGAACTGGAAAGCCGGATGCCACATGGCTGTGACGCCAGAGAGGCCCTGATACATCTTGTTAAGCGTTACGAAGGGCGTGGGGTGCAGGTGGTGAAAGTTGGGGACGCATGGGCCATCCGCACCGCCCATGATCTTGGTCATCTGATGCAGAAGGAAACGGTCGAGACACGTAAACTCAGTCGTGCCGCCATCGAAACTCTTGCCATTATTGCCTATCACCAGCCGGTCACGCGCGCTGAGATTGAAGAAATCCGGGGTGTGTCGGTCTCTCGCGGCACCATCGACCAGCTCATTGAAATGGAATGGATCCGGTTTGGCCGGCGACGGATGACACCGGGTCGTCCTGTAACCTTTGTCGTGACGCCGCATTTCTTGGATCATTTCGGGTTGGAAAGTGCGCGCGACCTACCGGGCCTCAAAGAGCTGCGCGCGGCTGGTCTGCTGGAAAGCCGCCCACCACCCGGTATGATGCCAGGCCCCGACAGCGACGAAGAAGAAGAGGCCACCGCCGGACAGTCCGAGCTTTTTGAAGACTGACCTTGGGCAAATGACACTGGATAGATAACACGGGGCAAATGGGCCGTGATATTACCACTTTTCTGCGCTATACTGCCCGGCGAGCAGTGATGAGGAACAAACATGAATATGGACAGAATAATCAGCATGGTCATTCGCCGTGTGATTGGCAAGGTGATCAATCGAGGCGTTGACGCCGGCATTGATTATGCGGCGAAACGGAGCGGTCGCTCTGATGCGCAAGGCGAGATGTCACCTGAAGATCGCAAACGTGCCCAGCAGGCAAAGGGTATGGTGCGAAAGGCCCGGAAAGGCGCACGCGCGGGCCGCAGGCTTTTCTAAACAGGCCCATATTCTAATCGAATGTCTCCGGTTTTGGAGACCTCAGAAAACAGGCCAAGAGCCTGCTTTTCTTAAAGAACAGATGGGCTCAGCACTTGTAGGTGGTGGGCCGCATCTGGTTTATCAGGACTTGAAGTGTTTGGACAGTTTCAGCCCCTGTCCCTGATAGTTCGATTTGATGTCGATCCCGTAAAGCGCCTCTGGTGTTTGGGACATGCGTTCATAGACCAGACGACCCACCACCTGACCATGCTCAAGAACAAACGGCGCCTCGTGGCAACGTACTTCGAGCACGCCACGCGACCCGGACCCTCCTGCCGCATCAAAGCCGAAACCGGGGTCAAAGAACCCGGCATAATGCACGCGGAACTCACCAACCATGGCAAGGTATGGCGCCATTTCTGCGGCGCAATGGGGCGGGATGGCAATCGCTTCGCGGCTAACCAGAATGTAGAATGCACCGGGATCAAGAATGATCCGCCCTTCTGTTGTGCGGACTTCTTCCCAATACTCGGCAGGGTCGTAGTGGTTCAGCTTTGACAGATCCACGACGCCGGAATGACGTTTGGCGCGATACCCCACCAGATCTCCAGAAGCTGGCTTTAGGTCCACAGAGAACCCCAATCCATCTGAAATCACCGGATCGCCCGACACAATCGGGGTTTCCGCATGGACCGCACGCAGTTCGACGTCGGATAGAAAGGTGCGTCCCTGACGGAAAATGATCTGGGTAAGTAATTGCCCGGGCTGCGCCACAACAGAAAAGCTCTGCGGACAGATTTCGGCATAAAGCGGCCCTTCATAGCCGTCGGGCACCCGGTCAAACTCGATCCCCTGATCGGTGATCACCCGGGTCATCATATCGAGCCGTCCGATCGAGGATTTTGCACTGGCCGCGCCTGTCATGCCTTTGGGCAGCTTAAGGCGTTCCATCAGCGGTACGACATAGACACAGCCTTTTTCCAGGACTGCGCCACCGGTCAGCGCGATTTCGTGCATGGTCAGGTCGTCAAGGCGCTCTGCCACAGTACGACCCAGTCCCGGCAGGAAAGACGCGCGGACGCGATAGGCGCGCGCTCCCAGGCGCAGGTCGAGGCTGGCAGGCTGGATCTGGTCATTCAGGATCGGCGAGGCTGCGGAAATTGCGCCATCGGTGATCAGCTGTCTGATCTGAACATCTGCAAGTACACCGGCTGTGATCTCGGCTGTCATTGCGTTCCTCCCATCTCTTTCTTGATCCCCGGATACAAAAACGCCCACCCCAAAGAGGGGCGGGCAGTTTTATGCCCCATATCCGATCCCGTGCGGGGCGAATAGGGCGGGGTGTTTTGGTCGGGCTAGCAGGACTCGAACCTGCGACCTTCCGTCCCCCAGACGGACGCGCTACCAGGCTGCGCCATAGCCCGACTGAGGCTCTTACATAGTGATTTTCACGGGCGGGGCAAGCCGGAAAACGCAGGAAAACCACCTTGAGCCTCACTTCTTTTCGTCAGCCCCGACTGCCACGGTTCATCTGGGTGGCAAGCGCATCCAGACGGTCGGCCAATGCTTGCAAGACCGGCAGGTGAGCATTGGTCCCATGTAGCTGCGCTTCGCGTAGCGCAAGTGTCAGCGGAGCGGGCACGTCAATCTCGCCTTCTTCTGCATCACTGGGGATCTGAGAAATATCTCCTATCAGGGGAGCAGAGACCGGCTCTGTATCAAGTTCCTCCGCAACCAAAGGCTCGACATCCTCAGGAAGGGGCTCTTCGGGGACCGGGTCAGCTGCCGGCGGCTCTTCGGGGACGTCCTCCGCATCCGAATCGTCTCTGCTCTCGATCTCAGGTTCCTCTGCATGCTGGTCGATTGGATCAGGCTCGGAGGTATCCATTTGATCCACCGGGGTGGTGGTATCAGCAGGGGTGGGTGCGTCAGCAAAGGAAAACAGATCCATCGAACTCGAGGCATCACCCTCTGAGGATGGGGCGTCTGCCATTGGTGGTTGATCTGGTTCCTCAGCCGTTAGCGCATCATCGGCTAGGGCCTCAGCGTTCTGTGACGAAACATGGTACTCATCCGGTGTCTCATCGGAAGGCTCTGCAGTTGTCTCTGATTTGGCGTCCGCATCACTTGGGGCAGGGTGCGATGCCAATGTATCGGCAATGGTCGGGCCGTCGTGCGGGATCGGCTCCAGTGGATCGGAAGGTGCATCGGTCAGATCATCGCCAACCTCTTCCCCAGTAGAAACTGAGGCGTGTTCTGGCGCTTGCTCTGGCTCTGTTTCAGCCGGCACATCCTCTGCAACAGGCGATGACGCACCGACAGGATCCGAGGTGCTTTGTGCCGTATCTTGCTGAAGTTCCTCGGTTTCAGCCTGCACAGTTTCACCCTGTCCAGTAAGCTCTGGCTGGGGAACGTCCTCGGCAGGTGTGGCGTCTTCGCCCTGATGTTCAGCGGTGGCTGTGGGCAAGGCGGTCGCTTCCACAACATTCGTGTCCGGTTCTTCGTGAGCTGCGTCAAACGGAACCACATTCGTCGCGGTCGTTTCTCCGATTTCCGAATCAAGCGGTGGCGACATGGCAGCCACATGTTTGACCCCATGTTCCCGCAAAAGCTTTTGAACACCTCGAATGGTCATGCCATCGTCGTGCAAAAGCTTACGAATGCCCCCCAAAAGTTCCATATCCGTGGGGCGATAATATCGGCGACCGCCTGCGCGTTTTACGGGTTTGACCTGCGTAAAGCGGCTTTCCCAGAAGCGTAATACATGGGTGGGCACACCAAGCCAGTCGGCCACCTCGCTGATGGTCCGGAAGGCGTCAGGTGACTTTTTGTCCATGGTGATCTACCCGGAATTACAGTGTCAGAAACAAAACAAAAGAACCTGTTCAGGTCTTTGAAAAATCAGCTTTTATTGCCGACAGTTACGCGGTCTTTCATGAGGTGGGACGGGCGGAAGGTCAACACGCGGCGGGGGCTGATTGGCACTTCTTCGCCGGTCTTCGGGTTGCGGCCAACACGCGCGGCCTTGTCTCGCACCGAGAAGGTTCCAAAGGAAGAGATCTTGACGCTTTCACCTTTGACAAGCGCATCGGACATATGTCCCAGGACGCTTTCAACCAGTTGTGCGCTTTCATTGCGTGACAGGCCTACTTCACGAAACACTGCCTCGCTCAGATCCATGCGCGTCAAAGTCTTTTCACTCATTGATTGTCCCCCTGAAATGTTGTTGGGGTCGAGAATGAGTGCTTTGGGTTTGGCTGTCAATAACCACGTCCAAAATCAAGGGCTTGTGGCGGGAAATGCACCTATGGTTGCCAATGGGTAGGGGCTTTTACCAGCGCAGTACAACCGCGCCCCAAGCAAGGCCACCACCGATAGCTTCGGTCACCACCAGCTGTCCGTCTTTGATTTTTCCGGATTTGCGCCCTTCATAAAGAGCCAATGGGATCGAGGCCGCTGATGTATTGCCGTGATCTTGCAGGGTGACAATAACACGATCCATTGGCACACCCATCTTCTTGGCGGTGCCCTGGATAATCCGGATATTGGCCTGATGCGGAACGATCCAATCGACGTCATCATCCGTCAGCCCGGCCTTTTCCAGCGCGGTTTCTGCGGTCTCTGTCAGTTTGCCGACCGCTTGACGGAACAGGAGATTTCCCTGCATGCGCAGATGACCGGAATTTTGAGTGGTCGACACACCGCCATCCACATAGAGCATCTCGCGCAAGCGACCGTCAGAATTCAGGTCTGCGGACAGGATGCCGCGATCATCATTGGTGCCAGACCCTTCTTGGGCCTCAAGAATCAAGGCACCGGCGCCGTCACCAAACAGCACGCAGGTCGAGCGGTCGGTCATATCAAGGATGCGCGAAAAGGTTTCGGCTCCGATCACCAGAACCCGCTTGGCCTGACCCGAAAGGATCAGCGCATTTGCATTGGTCAGGGCAAAGACAAATCCTGCACAGACCGCCTGTACGTCAAACCCATACCCGCGCGTCATGCCCAATTCGTTCTGGACCATGGTGGCTACAGAGGGGAAGGTCAGGTCAGGGGTCGATGTGGCTAGCACGATCGTGTCGATATCGTCTGCCTCAAGCCCCGCATTCGCAAGGGCTTCGCGGGCAGCGGCTGCTGCCATCTGAGAGGTGGTTTCCCCCTCAGCGGCAAACCGGCGCCGCTCAATGCCCGACCGCGCCTGAATCCATTCATCGGTCGTGTCGACAATGCTTTCAAAATACGAGTTTTCTACTACGCGTTCGGGCAGGTAATGCCCGACGCCTTTCACAACCGCGCGAATTGTCATTCTTGCTGCTCACCCTTCGTTGACGTCCCATCTTGACGTGGCGTCCCAGAGGATGCAACCCGTGCAGCGAGTTTCTGGTTGAAGCCTGATTGTGACAGGGTAAAGGCCAGTTTCACTGCAGATGAGATCGCCACTGCATCTGCCCCACCATGGCTTTTTACCACCGTACCGTTCAGGCCCAGAAATACACCGCCATTGGCACGGCGAGGGTCCATACGCACTTTGAGCCGGCCCAACGAGGCCTTGGCAACAAGGGCAGTCAATTTGGCCATGAACGTCTCGGTAAAGGATTGTCGGATGAAGCCGGCCATCAAATCAGCCGTGCCCTCGGCAGTTTTCAACGCGACATTTCCGGTAAACCCGTCGGTGACAATCACGTCCACGCGGTCTGACGGAATGTCGACGCCTTCGACAAAACCAACAAATTCAATGTTCGCATTTTCCGCAGCACCGGTGATCAGCTCATGGGCCGATTTCAGGACCGGATGGCCTTTGTGCTCTTCGGTGCCAACATTCAGCAATCCGATACGTGGACGGGCAATCCCAAGCCCATTACGAGCATAAGACGCCCCCATCATCGCATATTGCAGAAGGTCGGTGTCTTCGGCGCGGATGTCCGCCCCGACATCCAGCATGATGTTGAAGCCACCCGGATTGCGCGATGGCCACAGGCAGGCAATTGCTGGGCGGTTGACGCCAGGCAGTTTGCGCAGCCGAACCATCGACAGAAGCATCAACGCACCGGTGTTGCCACAGCTCACGGCCACATCGGCCTCGTGGTCGCGTACGGCATCAACGGCAGACCACATCGATGTGTCTTTACCATTTCGCATCACAAACGAGGGTTTGGCATCCATCGTGACCACTTCTTCGGTGTGACGGATTTCGACCCGGCCTTCTAGGTTCGGTTCGCGTGTCACCAGTGGTTCGAGGGTAGATTGGTCGCCATGCAGAATGAACCCGATATCCGGGTTCTTGTCTGCAGACAACGCAAGACCGGCAACCACGGCTGCCGGTCCACGATCGCCGCCCATGGCGTCGACCGAAATAATAATGCGATTAGGGGCGCTATTTGTCATTCTTTGTCCCTTGGCCTTAAGACCCTGCCTGTGGGTCCCTGCTTTGGTGACTTTCCTGACATGCCCGCCCCGTCAGGGCAAGAGCCTTACGCTGCGTCTTCGTCGTCGAAGTCAGCTTCGCTGGCCACGGCCACCACTTCACGATCGTCATAGTGACCGCAGGAGGGGCAGACGTGGTGCGGGCGCTTCAGCTCGCCGCAGTTTGTGCATTCGTTCGGGTTGGCGGCAACCAGTGCGTCGTGGGCACGACGGTTGTTGCGGCGCGATTTCGAAACTTTGTTCTGTTGGACAGCCATCGTCTCAACCTTTGAGTTCGGGGGCGCGGGGCCCGGGTTTAATCGGGGGCAATCACGCCCATGTTCATGTTCAGTTTCCTGAGTCTCGGCGCGTCATACGCGGTTTCGCGGGCGCTGTCCAACTCATCTTGCAGGAAAGCCGGGAAAATACTGTTTTTCTGATTTCATGCAAGGGGGCTTGGCTCAAAAAACGGAGGAAAACGCAGGTTCTGAGCGATGTTTGGTGCGAAAAAGGGGATTTGGTTCAAAATCCCCCGATTCAAGAGGGGTCAGGATCAGGTGCCAGAATCGTCCGACTCGCCCCCGCCAGACAGCTTGTCGCGCAAACCTGCGAGCCCTGCGAAGGGGCGGGCAGCCTCATCCGTCATCGGCGTCACCCCTCGCTTGGCAAAGTTCTGTTCGGCCAATTCTGCTCCTTCAGCTCGTGGATAAAGCGGCAGGGACAGGGCAAGGGCTTCTACCGCGACGTCGCCCAGATCGATCACGTCCCCCAGGGGCTCCTGCGTGACGTCTTCGGGCATTTCGATCTCATCACCTTCGGGATTGACCACCAGCCCGGCGATCCAGTGCCGTTTGATATCTTCCTCGATGCGGGTGGTCACGGGTTCCAACGTCACAACGCACGTCTGCGTGACAGTCGCCCCCAAATGACCGTCCAGCTTCCAATCCTGTTTGCCAAGTGGTGACAGGGTGCCGGTAAACCGCAGTTTACGCAGGCCAGGCAGATCGATATCTGCGGCAATGGCGCGGCACTGATCCGCAGTGGGGATAAGTTCAAACGACGTGGTTTCGTTTGAGGCAAGGTCCGCCACGCGCATTGGGTGGCTATAGGGCAGGGCGTCTTCTTGATGGGTCATGTTGTATGTTTCTTGAACGTTGAGCAATCCTGAGGTAAGCCGATACGCGAGACAGGTAGATAAAAGCAAGATGCCATATTAGGGGGGCTTATGTCGAAATTGTTGCGCGTTGGGCTGGCATTCATGCTGGCAGGTGCTGTTGCGGCCTGTTCGGCAACCTACCGAAATCATGGCTATATGCCGACGGATGCGGATATTGAATCCGTTGCCGTGGGCGCGGACACTCGTGAAACGGTTGCCGAAAAAATCGGTCAGCCGGGCACGGCAGGCCTGTTGACCGATAGTGGTTGGTACTACGTGCAAAGCCGTTTCAAGCATTACACCTATAATGCCCCTGAAGAGATTGACCGTCAGGTTCTGGCTGTCAGCTTTGATGGCAAAGGGCAGGTTGCAAATGTTGAACGATTTGGTCTGGAACAGGGCCGGGTTGTGGTGCTCGAGCGCCGCGTGATCGAGAGCAACATCAGTGGTGTAGGATTCCTTCGCCAGTTGTTCGGCGCGCTTGGGCGTATCGATATTGGAGACGCGCTTGGCGGCTGATCAGATAATATCGTCGTGAAACTTCTGAAAAGGTGCCTGTTCGGGCGCCTTTTTTATTGGGCCAGATATTATTTGATCAGTGTAGTTTTATTGGCGTATCCAAATCTGTATGGAATTTCGTTGGTGTATAGCTCGCCGTAAAAGAAACGCCTCAGGTTGGCGCGCAGATACAACAGCCCCATATGCAAGAGACCATCGCGATCAAGGCGGCGTGGATTGAATGCGAACCGGCTGGTCAGCACTCCGAGACGGGTTTGATCCATTTGGGTCGCTTTCAGCGCATAGTTGCAATCTTCACAAAGGGTCAACGCTTCGTCAAACCCATCTATCTTGCGGTGCAGTTCAGGTGTTGAGAACAGACAGGCGCCAATTGCTGTGGGAAAGAACCATGCTGTTATCCGGATCCCAACATTAAAGGCTGCGTAGCCGGTCTTGTGGCGCCACGACAGCCCCTTTGCAGACATCGGAACAATACCGAGGTCCAGTCGGCGGATCTTCAAATCAGACAAGGCACAGGCAAGAAAATCTGATGAAAGCCGTGTGTCCGCATCCAGAAACAGCAACCGTTCACCTCGGGCTTTGTTAGCACCTGTATTTCGCCCCAGACTGACGCCGCGACGGGTCATCGGGATAACCTGATATCGCGCGAATCTATGCGCCCATGCCCATGACACAGCCAGCGTATTGTCGCTGCTGTTGCTGTCGACGTGGATGATCTCGAAATCCTGAGTGCTCTGGTTCGCCAGGTCACCAAGCAGTCGTGGCAACTGGTTTTGCTCGTTCAGGGTGATGATGATGATCGAAAGGGTGGGGGCGAGCATTCGTCGAGGGATGAGTTTCTTGGCGTTGAGGGAAAGGTTACGATTTACAGTGTCCAAAGGGTTGTGACTGCCAGGAAACCATAGGAGGGGTGTGCGCACTCATAAAGTGAAAATTTGCAGAGGCACACCAATAAGTTGCTGTGCGGGCGTGCTCGCCACGAAACCAGCTACGAAGTCAGCCGCTGCGGCATTGTGCGAAAGGCGAGGGGCCACAGGAAAAACGAGCCAGACCGCAATGTCGATCCAGCCAAGCTGTTCCCAACATTTCGATCTGCTCACGACATTCAACGTGATGGGTGGTCTAGATGCCAGTAATTGACCCCGTCAGCCTTCTTTCGGCTCAAACCTCAGGCAAACCCCGTTGATGCAATACCGCAATCCGGTTGGGCCGGGCCCATCCGGAAAAACATGGCCCAGATGCGCTCCGCAGTCCTCGCAATGGACTTCGGTGCGAACCATGCCGAAACTGCGGTCGGATTCCTCTCCGACGGGAGCATCTGAACGCGGCGCGGAAAAAGCTGGCCAGCCACATCCGCTTTCAAACTTTTCCTCTTTATCAAACAGGGCCGCCCCACAACAGACACAACGAAAGGTTCCATCCCCTTCCGGGAATCCGGGATGGGAAAACGCTCGTTCGGTTGCGGCATTGCGCGTGACTTGAAAGGTCAGCTCGTCTCCGAGTGCTTCGCGCCACTCGTCATCTGTCTTCGTGACTTTGGCCATATTGCCCCCTTTCAGGTTTTCCCGTGTGTTTGTGATAAACCCATGTCACAAATCCACGGCAGGATGGGTTCAGAATTGTATCTATCTAAGCGGCGCGAGGCGGCGCGCCAAGTGTGGAGAAAGACCGATGGCGAAAATGTGTGCTCCGCGTTACCGGGTGCGGTTTGCAGAAACCAAAGCTGATCTGTTGTCGGCACAAGCCCTGCGGCACCGGTGCTTTCGCGGCGGAGAGGGGTTTGATCGTGATGCGCATGATGAGGTTTGTCGCCATATCCTGATCGAGCATCGCCTAAGGAAAGAGCTGGTAGCCTGTCTGCGCATTTTGCCGCTGTCTCATGGGGAGGAGATCGGCAAAAGTTATTCCGCACTATTCTATGATTTGAAGCCGCTGAGTGAATATGGCGCGCCGCTGGCTGAGATTGGCCGGTTCTGTATCTCTCCAAGTCTAAAGGATGGCGCGGATGTTCTGCGCCTCCTGTGGGGGGAACTGACCCGCTATGTGGATGAACAAGGGATTGGTATGTTGTTTGGCTGCGTGTCTTTTCAAGGGACGGATGTCGAGGACTATCTTGATACATTTGATCTGTTGCGTGACGGGCGTATTGCCCCCCGCCGCTGGCGACCCCTGATAAAATCCCAAGATGTCTTCCGGTTTTCTGACCGCGATCGAAAGGATACGGATCGGAAGCGAGGTCTTCGCATGATGCCCCCCCTTCTGCGCACCTATCTGGCCATGGGCGGATGGGTGAGCGATCATGCTGTTGTGGATGAAGATCTGGGAACATTGCATGTGTTTACCGGGGTGGAAATCTCTTCTGTGCCTCAAAAGCGTGCGCAGATGCTTCGGGCAGCACAGGAATAGGGATATGAGCATCCGGGTGTTGCTCTCACCTGAGGGGCGCTGCCCCTCGGCTTTAAGCCTCACCCCGAGGTATTTCCGGCAAGAAAAAAGGGAAGGCGGTTGTTACGAAGGGGCTTTCTCGTTGACCTGCAGGGTCACTCCCCCTAGTTCAGCCCCATGGCACGTATACCTCTTTTGCAGATGACTGACATTTCGCTGACCTTTGGCGGTGATCCGGTTTTTGATGAGCTTGACCTAGTGGTGCAACCACAGGATCGGGTGGCGCTGGTTGGGCGAAATGGCTCTGGCAAATCGACCTTGATGAAGGTGATGGCGGGAATGATCGAACCGGACCGGGGCGAACGCGTCCTCTCTCCGGGCGTGTCCGTTGGATATATGGAACAACACCCCGACCTGTCCGCATTTACCACGCTTGGCGATTTTGCGGTGTCCGGGCTGGAGCCGGGTCAGGATTATCTGGTGGAGCGCGTGGCCGAGGGGTTGAAGATGAACCTTGAGGCTCCGGTCGGAACGGCGTCCGGTGGGGAACGGCGGCGAGCAGCATTGGCGAAACTGCTCGCAGAAGCCCCAGATCTGATGTTGCTGGACGAACCCACCAACCATCTGGATATTCAGGCCATTCAATGGCTGGAGGATGAACTCAATTCCACCCGCGCCGGCTACGTTCTGATCAGCCACGACCGGGCTTTCCTGCGCAATCTCACGCGCGCTACACTTTGGGTGGACCGCGGTCAGGTGCGTCGTCAGGAAAAAGGGTTTGCACATTTCGAGATCTGGCGTGACAAAGTGTGGGAAGAGGAAGACCAGAACCGCCACAAGCTTAATCGCAAGATCAAATCCGAAGCCCGTTGGGCGGTGGAAGGGATCAGTGCACGCCGCAAGCGCAATCAGGGGCGCCTGCGCGAACTGGCCAAGTTGCGCGATGAGCGCGCCAGTCAAATCAAGCGCAAAGGGGCAGCTGAAATGGTGCTCGATGCGGGGCCGAAATCTGGTCGCCGCGTGATGGAAGCGCAAGGAATATCAAAGTCCTACGGAGACAAGCTGATCTTACGCCCCTTCGATCTTCGGGTAATGCGCGGCGAATGTGTGGCTTTTGTTGGTCCCAATGGAGCGGGTAAGACAACGCTTTTGAAAATGCTGATCGGTCAGGAAACCCCCGACGAGGGAACCGTGACACTTGGAACCGGCATCGAAATGGCGGTATTTGATCAGAACCGCTCGACACTGGTCGAGGATGACAGCCTGTGGGAGAACCTGACCGGGGACCCGGAAATGCGTGTCTCTGGCAAGGCCGATCAGGTCATGGTACGCGGCAATCCCAAACATGTGGTGGGTTACCTCAAGGAATTCCTGTTTGACGAGGCGCAGGCGCGTGCGCCCGTGCGGTCCTTGTCCGGGGGGGAAAAGGCGCGGCTGATCCTTGCCAAGATCATGGCGCGACAGTCAAACCTTCTCGTCCTGGATGAACCGACCAATGATTTGGACGTGGAGACGCTGGATCTTCTGCAGGACATTTTGGGGTCTTACGAAGGGACGGTCCTGTTGGTCAGCCACGACAGGGATTTCCTTGATCGTGTGGCACACCGCACCATTGCGATGGAAGGGAACGGTCGCGCGACAATCTACCCTGGTGGTTGGTCGGATTATCAGGCGCAGAAAGACGAAGAAGCACCGTCTGCACCTACGAAGAAGAAAGTCAAATCGGCCGGTAAACCCAAGGCAGACACACCAGCTTCGCCGACACAGGGGGCGTCTCAGGGGCTGTCGTTCACCGAGCAACACCGGCTGGAAGCGCTGCCCGGAGAGATTGACCGTCTTATGGCGGAAATCGCCAAGCTCGAAGAGTTCCTGATGGACCCCAATCTCTTTTCAGAAGCCCCGGTCAAATTTAAAAAAGCATCCGAAGGGCTTGCGGAGCGGCAACAAAAACTCGCGGCCGCCGAAGAAGAATGGCTTTTACTCGAAGAAAAATCCGAGCTGGCCAAGGGCTGATGCTCTTTTTTCTTGCCGGAAATACCTCGGGGTGAGGCCGCAGGCCGAGGGGCTGAGCCCCTAGGCTAATGCCTGACCAGCAAAGAGTGGCGGCGCGGAAGGTCCCCGCACCGCCGCAGATTATCGCTTCAGGTGGATGTTGAATGCCGTACGGATCTGGGCATCCAGCTGCGGATCAAATGCGGCTTGCGACGGCTTTGCCAGCATCTCGATTTTCCGTGCCGTTGCGTTGGCAATCAGGTCTGGTTTGCCATTTTCTGCCCATTCCTTAGGTGACGTCCTGTCGCCCAATTTTGGGTACACATAATCTGCCTGCATCCGGCTCAGGGTCTGAGCTGTACCAAGATAATGGCCAGGCCCACCAAGACAGACAGATGCAATCTGATCCAGGGCAAGGGTCTCATCCGTCACTTCAATGCCACGTACGACGCGTTGCGCCTGTCCGATCAGATCGTCCCCCAGGATCAGGCTTTCAAAGCAGAATCCCAGCAGTGACGCGTGCATGCCGGCGGCCTCATAGACCATATTTACCCCTGCAAGACCTGCGGTGACGTTTGAGCACATCTGCTCCCAACCGGCTTGCATGTCAGGCAGTTTTGCATCTGACGCACCGGCTGCGGCTCCGCCGGGAAGCCCATAAAAATGGTGCATCTGTGCGCAGCCTGAGGTGAGCAGGGCCTGTTCCCCTGATCCCACCGACATGGCGCCGGTGCGCAGATCAAGCCCTAAGGGCCAGGTGCCCATGATCGCAGGGTGGCCCGGCTTGATGGCGTTGACATACACAAGCCCTGCAAGGCATTCCGCTGTCGCCTGCACAATCGCGCCGGCCACTGTTGAGGGAGCGGTTGCCCCGGCCATGCCGGCGGACAGGAGCAGCACCGGCATTCCTGCCCGGACGCATTCCTCCATCACCTCGCAGCTTTCGGTGGCGAACTTCATGGGAGGAACGACAAAGCAGTTGCTATTGGACACAAAGGGTCGTTCGCGCCATTTGTCTTCACCACCGGCAATCATGTGAAGCATTTCGATCGCTGGTTTTACAAATCCCGGTTCTGTAAATGACACGCCCACATGTTTGGTCGTGCCAGAGCAGCAGGCGTAAATCGAATTCAGATCCATTTCACAATTGTCAGCGATGTCTCGGCAGACCATTGGGCGTTGCAGAAAATGGATGTTCTCGAGCTGGTCGGCAATCCGGGCGGCATCGTGCAAATCCTGCACGGTGCTGTCACGATAGTTTCGCCCGTCCACATCCACCATGCTAACGGCGGCCCCTGCGGTACCGTAATGCACGCAGTTACCGGAAAGCTTCATGTCATTTCGTGGATCGCGGCCATGCAGCGAAATGGATTTTGCCGCAATCGCCAAAGTGTCTTCCACCACGGATCGCGGAAACCGCAATCGGCCGTCATCTCCAAGGATTGCTCCGGCTTTGGTTAAGATCTCTACGCCACTTGGTGGGGCGTCAGCGAGGCCGATGGTTTCAAGTGCCTCAAGGGCTGCGTTGTGAATGCGCAGGATCTCGGCATCCGACAGGGGGCGGAAAGTGCCGCCTTCCATACCGGGGCGTATCGGGCGAATGTCATCTGACAGGGGGCCAGCGCGAAGCGCTTTGCGGGCGGCGCGACCGCCGGAACGGCGGGCAGATGGTGAACTCATATCAAGGTCCAATTTGTTGTGAAGGGGTCGCTTGGGTGGAAAAATTCCGCTTACGGTCGCCCGCGCGCAGCTCGGCCCCGTTCAGCGCCAATGGTCCTTATAACAATGGAAATGAGCCAGTTTAAGCTGTCCATCTCATCCTCCCTGACCCATTTAGCGCCGGAAGGAAGCGGACAATCTCGCTTGTTTGCGTCAAAATTCCGTGTCGCAAATCGACAATAAAGGGATATTTGGCCCAGTCCCTTACCCCCGCAGTATCATGAATACTGCGGTGTAATGCATGGCAGCCCCGGCAAGAACATGGCTGTGCCAGATGGCCCGGTTGAAGGGCAGATGGTCACGCACATGAAACAGGGTGCCAAGGGTGAAGAGAACCCCACCCCCGACAAGAAGGATCAGAATGGCGAGGCTGAAATTTGCAATCAGCGGACCGATGGCGAGCACTGCCAGCCACCCTTGCATCAACATCAACTGAAATGTGAACCGTTCAAAACGCCCGAAGAAAAACAATTTCAGCGTGATGCCAACAAGCGCGATCGTCCAGGCCGCAAGGTTCAACGCCAACCCATTTGTGCCACCGATCCCAACGAGGGCCAGAGGAGTATAGGTGCTGGCAATCAGGAAAAAGATGGCTGCGTGGTCAAAGCGGCGCAATACCGAACGGGCTTCGCGATGGAGTGTCATATTGTACGCGGCAGACAAGAGGAATGAGGCGATTAGTCCTACGGCATAGATCGCGACAAGGGGAAGATGTCCCATGGGTCCGGAGTGTGCCGCCCAGACCACCAAAGCGGTGGCCCCTGCAAAGGCCGCCAGCACGCCCAACCCGTGAATGACTCCGTCTGCGATATATTCCTTGATAGTGAATTCTTCTCCAAACTCCATCTCAATCACCTCTTGCCTGTAACTTATTCGTTTCGGGCGCGTCTCTGAAAATCGAGGATTATAACCCCGACGAAAAGCCCGCAAAACTGGTCGTGCAAAGCGTCGTCGCGATGGTCGTCCGTGGAGGTTTAACGCGCGTATCCCGTTGGGATAAAACGCTCTGCTCAACACGGGCAGGAAAGCGAAACGCTTCTGGACCGGTCCTTTGATGTTAGCGCAAAAACGCGGCGGATTTGTGTTCGGTGCGGTAAATTCACCGTCAGAAATTGCAACAATTTTTGTTCAGTTGACGGGGCCGGTTCTGGAAATCAGGTTTTCATGAATTGGTAAAGATTTCCTTGCCTTAAAGGGCGCAGGATGGTGACCTTAATTTGGTTTGGGTCAAGATCAGGTTGCCATGTGTTCGGGCAAATTGCCCGCATTGCACACGAATGACAAAGTTTTTGTCAGTTTTGGTACGCCTCCGATATCACCGCTGGTCACGACTCGCACAGTCGATAAGCCAGCAGGCACGCCGACGCCAAATCAACTTCGGGCCTGAGTACCCGTGTATTATCGGTGCGGCCGAAACCGAAACAGGCACTCTTGGCATGGTCGGGGGGAAAAGGGCCTATGCTTTTTCCAGGGCTGTGATAATGGCAGAAAAATCATCGGCCTTGAGGCTTGCACCTCCCACCAGTGCTCCGTCCACGTTCGACACCGCAAAGATCTCGGAAGCATTGCCGGGTTTGACCGAGCCACCATAGAGAATACGAGCCGAGCGCCCCACACCTTCGCCAAAGCGTCGCTCTAGGCGGGTGCGGATGAAATCATGCACTTCGCCGATTTGATCCAAGGTGGGCACCTTTCCAGTGCCAATGGCCCAGATCGGTTCATAGGCAACCACCAGGTTTTCACCGGTTACCTGATCCGGGATAGATCCAGCCAACTGACCGCCGATGATATCCAGTGTGTTATTGGTTTCACGCTCTTCCAGACTTTCCCCAACGCAGATCACCACTTTGAGGCCGGCTTCAATCGCAGCGCAGGCCTTTTGGCGCACATCACTGTCGCTTTCATCGTGATCTTCACGACGCTCTGAGTGGCCGAGGATCACATGGGACGCACCGGCGTCCTTCAGCATCTCAGCTGAAATGTCACCCGTATGCGCGCCAGATGTGTTTTCATGGCAATCCTGCCCGCCAATGGCAATTTGCTCCCCTGCCTGAACACGTGCGGTTGAGATCAGAGTGGCGGGTGGACAGATCAGGATTTCGCAATCTGGTGCTCCATGCAGGCCTGAGAGCTTTTCAAGCTCGGCCAGGTTTGCCCCCAGCCCATTCATTTTCCAGTTGCCTGCTGCCAGTTTGCGCCGCATCGCGGATCCTCCAACTTTGTTTGCACTGTTTTCGGGTCTAGGGCAGGGGGCGTCAAGGGGGCAGGGTGGGCCGAGGTGAGTTTGTGGAGGTACAAACCCGTGATATGCTGGTGGCAATATAAGAAGGAGGGGTGCACAATGCGGATTGCGATGATGGCCACGGGCGGGATTGGTGGATTTCTTGCGGTGAAACTGACAGAAGCCGGACACGAAGTTGCGACCATCGCACGGGGTGAGCACTTGCGGGCCATTCAGGAAGGAGGTCTGCGACTGATCGGTCCCACCGGGAATTCCCAGGTAACGCCTTGGTTGGCGACAGATAACCCTGTTGAAGTTGGTCCGGTAGACGCGATTATCTTTGGTGTGAAAGGGGATGCACTTGATCAGGCGGCAATGGCCTGTAAACCGATGCTGGGTGAAAACACTGTAGTTGTGCCGTTTCTGAACGGGGTAGAAGCATCGGATCGGTTGTTGGCGCATTTGCCAGAACACAATGTGGCCAACGGGGTTGCGAAAGTGTCGACCACCATCTCGGCCCCCGGTGAGATCACTCAGACGGGCGAGTTTGCCACCTTCATATTCGCAGAACGTGACAGCCGGCCGACCGCACGGGTTGAAACTCTCCAGTGTGCGATGGAAGAGGCGGGGGTTTCCGCTCCGGTTACAGATGATGTGGAACGGGAGTTGTGGAACAAGTTCATTCTGTTTTCGGCGATGTCTGGGGTGACAGCGGCCGGGCGTTGCACCATCGGCGACATACGGGCCTATCCTGAGCTGACTGCCTTGTTCAAAGCAGTGGCAGCGGAAACTGCCGCAATTGGCCGGGCTAAAGGTGTAGCATTGGCTGACAGTGTAGAGGAAGATACATGGGCATTGGTATCAGCCCTGCCTCCATCAATTCGGGCTTCAACCGCGATTGATCTTGAAAAGGGGCTTCCGTTAGAGATTGACTGGTTGTCGGGGGCTGCTTGTCGTCTTGCCAAGGAATACGGAATTCCGGCTCCTGCAAACGAAACGCTATACGCGGTGCTTATGCCGCATAAGGCCGGGCAGATGAACTAGACTTTCTTGGAATTGCGGTGGTGCCGTAAGCAGGATCTAACTCAGCTTCGGCACACCATCCGGGAACGCCTCAGACAGTTCATCGATGCTTTTGAATGTCACCGACTCCCCGCAACCGCAAGCCTCGTCCACATTGGGATTGTTGAACTTGAAGCCGCTTTCCAAAAGGCCGATTTCATAGTCGATCTCGGTGCCAAACAAGAACATCTGCGCGGTGGGGGCGATCAGAATGCGGGCACCGTCCTGTTCGACCACTTCATCATGGGGGTCGGCCTGATCCACATAGTCCATGGTATATTCCATCCCCGCACAGCCCCCCTTCTTGAGGCCGATGCGCAGGCCGGTGTGGCCTTTTTTCTCCATTAGTCTGGAGATCTGTCTGGCGGCCCGTTCCGTCATGGTCAGGGCCTGTTTGCCGGGGATGCCGAACATTAGTGTGCTCCTTCATGCCCAATCTTGTGAGCCTGACAAATTTAGGGGGTTAAAGCGCATCTCTCAAGGGGTGATTAGCGCAAATGCCTCTTTTGTGAGAAACGCCACCCCCATGGCCCAGCCAAACGAGGCGAGCGTGCCGATGATCACATACTCCGATGCATGTTGCCCCTTGCGTGTGGTGTCAAAGCGCAGGACCGACTTGGCAGTGAGGAGAAAGCCGATGCCAATGGGGCTGTTGAAGAGGATCAGGAAGAAGACAAAGGCGCGTTCGAGAAAGCCAATCACGCGGCCCGCGTTCTTTAATCCTTGAATGGCAAAGCTTTGCGGGAACCGGCGCATGAGGCCCCCGACGATGGGGCCTCCCATGGCGGTGGCAATCAGGAAACCGGCGACCAGAACAGCGGGGCCAGCCATGTAAGGTGTGGTAAATCCCCAGATCCCGTGACCAAAACTCCAGGGCCAGAGGAGTGTCACCCAAGCGATGCTGCCTAGATGGGCAACCTGATCCACGGTGAAAGCCCAGAGAGCGCGACTGTGATGGGAAGAGAGAAGGTAGGTTTTGAGCGCGTCGATGATCGCATGGATGATGGTCACGATCAAAGCTGCTTCCCATGCACCACCGAGTGCAAACAGGCTTGCTGCCCCCACGACCGCAACATGCGAGGCAAACACATCCAGCCGCCGTTTTTCCCTCACCATCGTGTTGGTTTGAAATACGAAATCAGCCAGAAGATGGGCGACGAGAAGGGCCAGGAAGGTTTCAAGCATCTTGGGATGTTTCGCGTAATTCTGTTTCGATTAATTCAATGGCCCCGTGAATGGCCGTATAACCCGCAGCGCGCAGGGCCTGTGCTACCGCTTGTCGAGAGATCTGTAATTTGTCTGCCATATCCTGCTGTGTGCCCCGGGATGGAGCAAGGGCCAATGACATGGCCATGGCCTGAGCTTGCGTCCATTCCCGCGAAATATGGTCGGCAAGCAGGAATGACGCAGAAAGCGTACCGCCCTGTGCATGTTGCATCAGCCTGTTGCGAGGGAGTTGGTCCAGCAAACGCCCCGACTGTGTAAAAGCTGAGCCGTGCGCATAGTTTGGATCACTCTGGGCTTTTTTGTTTAGAGTTCCAGACCCTGACGCTGCGGCGATGCGGGTCTGAAATGGTCCTGCTGACATCAGGGAGGCGCGCAGGAACAAGGCCGCTCTCAGTGAAAGTTCCGAGGCTTGCAACATTGCTTGCCACCCATCGCCACCTCGACGCCCAAATATCGTTGTCGTTTGGGTGCTGTTCGCGTGCCAAGCCGAGATTTCATCTGTCGCTTGTTTGAGTGCCTCTAAAGCCTGATCCAACTGCTCGGGAGAGAGTTGGGTGGAGTTCACGATATCTCCGGTGAGGACAGCGATTTGCGACATATGCAAGTTATATCACTTGCTTTTCTTTAATGCAAGTGTTTTGGCTTGCATTTCTGAGTTGCAATTAAAAATGCTTGCATCAGTTCGCGGGGTAAAAATAAAAAAGGCAGGCGCTGGGCCTGCCTTTGTGATCTATCGGGGAGGGGCTTACATGAAGCCAAGCTCCAGCCGAGCTTCGTCTGACATCATCTCCATGCCCCAGGGCGGCTCCCAGGTCAGGTCTACATTCACCTGTTTCACGCCGGCCACCGGTTCAATTGCCTCGATGATCCAGCCCGGCATGTCGCCCGCAACAGGGCAACCCGGTGCGGTGAGGGTCATGATGATGTCCACCTCGTTCTGATCATTGATCTCAATCGTATAGATCAGGCCAAGGTCATAAATGTTCACCGGGATTTCTGGGTCATAGACCGTGCGACAGGCTTCAACCACCGCTTCATAAAGCGGGTGGGCGGTGGAGGAAGGCTTGATCAGCGGTTCGCCTTCAATCTGGCCCCCGTTGGTCTGAGTGTGCGTGTCCATGCGTATCGGTTCCCGTGTTATTCCTGAGCGAACATATAAGGATTACATCTCCTAAGGTCCAGAGGAGCAATGTCGCAGCATGGCTGAATTGCAAATGACGCAGATCAACCTTGTGTCCTTTGGGCCATTTCCCTCTTGTCCAGCAGCTCATTTTGCGACATTTCGGGGCTATGACACAAGACATGACCCCTTCCGCACCCAAGTTCAGCTACACCCTCAAGGCCACCGACGGACGCGCCCGCACTGGTGTGATCTCAACCCCGCGTGGCGAAATCCGAACGCCGGCCTTCATGCCGGTCGGGACTGCGGCGACTGTAAAAGCGATGATGCCGGAAAGCGTGGCCGCGACCGGGGCGGATATTCTGTTGGGCAACACCTATCACCTGATGCTGCGCCCGACTGCGGAACGCATCCATGCGCTGGGCGGGTTGCACAAGTTCATGAACTGGCAAAAGCCGATCCTGACCGACAGCGGCGGGTTTCAGGTGATGAGCCTTTCGGCTCTGCGCAAACTGACCGAAAAGGGCGTGACCTTCCGCTCGCATATCGACGGGTCCAAACACGAGCTGACCCCGGAACGCTCGATGGAGATCCAGCGGCTGCTGGGATCGGACATCGTGATGTGTTTTGACGAATGCCCCGCGCTGCCGGCCGACCGTAAACGGATTGCCGAAAGCATGCGCCTGTCGATGCGCTGGGCCCAACGCTCACGTGATGCCTTTGGCGATCGTCCGGGATATGCGCTGTTCGGTATCATGCAGGGGGGGCTTGAAAAGGATTTCCGCGAGGAAAGCGCTGAGGCCCTGAAAAATATCGGCTTTGAGGGTTACGCCATCGGCGGCCTGGCTGTGGGTGAGGGGCAGGAGGCAATGTTCGACTGCCTGGAATTTGCACCCGGATTTCTTCCCGAGGATAAGCCGCGTTACCTGATGGGAGTTGGCAAGCCGGATGACATCGTAGGGGCGGTGAAACGTGGTGTGGACATGATGGATTGCGTGTTGCCGTCGCGCTCTGGCCGCACCGGTCAGGTCTGGACACGCTTCGGCGTTCTCAACATCAAGAATGCCCGCCACGCTGACGATCCTCGCCCGGTTGACGAAAACTGTACTTGCCCCGCCTGCCAAAATTATTCACGTGCTTACCTGCATCATGTGTTCCGCTCGAACGAGATGATCTCGGGCATGTTGCTGACGTGGCATAACCTGCACTATTTTCAGGAAATTATGCAGGGAATGCGTGACGCGATCAGCGAAGGGCGCTTTGATGCATGGGAAGCCGACTTCCACGCACAGCGGGCACAGGGGGACATCGAGCCGCTATAAGGCTCGAATTCAGCTGAGAGGCAGAACTGTTTGCCGATACAGGCCCGAGATTGACCAGTCTCGTTTGCCTTTATGGATCGAAACGATGTGGTCGGCACTATCCCCGACAAGATCATCAAACCACATAATAATGCCAACACGTGGCAAAAGCGCGGTGTGCATTTCTTTGATGTACACGTCGCAACCTCCAGCCTCTCGTGGGGTGATATCAACAGTATACGTTCCCTCTGTCAGGCTTCGGTTTTTCGGGTCGACGTCTCCAACAAAGTAATACTTGGCATGTCGGTTTGGTTCAAATTCCAGAAATGTGATGGTCTGGTGCTGATAGAGACTGTGTCCATGCGTATAGGTTAGTTCCAGACTGTCTTGGTCGTCGGGGTCAGGCGTGACCTCATGCAACAGCTTATCCCAATGTTGCTCAACCGGGGCGACCCCCGGCACCAGTTCTTTAAAGATGTTTTTGGCATCGCGTGCTGAGCTGAACCGAGCTTTGGTCTCCCACGATAGAAACATCGGAAACCGATCCAAAAGGGTGCCATAGATCAGGGAATAGAGGAACATACAGGTCGCGAAATATATAATCGAGCTAGTGATGCCTTCCGCCTCAAAGCCAACAAAGGTTGGAAATACGATCCCAAGCATGCTGTTGGTGAAAAAGATCAGGGGAATCATTTCGACCAATTGCCGCCAACGGCGAAATGCGGTGATGTAAACAGCGCCCAGAAGCATGTAGATGATCCCAACGATGAGCGACGTCAGAAATATGGTGAGATAGGTGATCTGAGGGATGCCCACATCAAAGTAGGCGTTGTTCTGGTTCAGAAAAACGCCCACCGTCAGGAAGACAAAAAATCCTCCAAACAACAAACGGCGCCTTTGTCGATAAACAAATTTAAGCATAATCGTCCTATGGTTTAATACAATATGATCAGTTGCCCCTCCGGCTGTGGCAATAAATGGGCCGAGCTGAGAATTTTCTGTGAAAAATGTCATTTTTGAGCGAATGCAATCGGTTTTTTTCCCGAATGAGGGATCTTAGCGCCTTGCGCCTGCCCTCGAGCACAGGCATGCTTTGAAACAAGGCGCGTCGGAGGCATGGCGTTTGACGTCAGGGCGCTTGAAACAGGGTCGCAGAATGCCCAATTGATATACGCGAACAGGAGGAGATCGCGGCTGCCACTATTTGGGGCCTGATCTCCTTGCCAAAGACAAGGACAATTCATGACCGAGCAACTGAACCAATCCTACCCAGTGCTGCCGTTGCGCGACATCGTCGTGTTCCCGCATATGATCGTGCCGCTTTTCGTAGGGCGCGAAAAATCAGTGCGGGCACTGGAAGAGGTAATGGCGGATGACAAGCAGATCCTGCTGTCCAGCCAGATCGATCCTGCCATGGATGAGCCGGATGTCGATGGGATTTATTCCGTTGGTGTTTTGGCCAATGTGCTGCAGCTGTTGAAACTGCCTGACGGCACCGTGAAAGTGCTTGTCGAGGGGCAGGCGCGCGTGCAGATCACCGAATTTCTGGAAAACCCCAACTTCTTCGAAGCTCAGGCCGAGTTGATCGAAGAACGGGCCGGAAACTCGGAAGAACTTGAGGCGCTGCTGCGTTCTGTTGGTGAGGATTTTGAACGCTACGCCAAGATCAAGAAAAACATCCCCGAAGAAGCGCTCGCCGCAGTTGCCGAGACCAGCGCGCCGGATAAGCTGGCGGACCTCGTGGCCGGGCATCTGGGTGTCGAGGTGGATCAGAAGCAGGATCTTCTGGAAACCTTCACCGTGTCCGAGCGTCTGGAAAAGGTCATGGGGCTGATGCAGGGCGAAATGTCAGTCCTGCAGGTTGAGAAAAAGATCAAGACCCGCGTCAAATCCCAGATGGAGCGTACCCAGCGTGAGTACTACCTGAATGAGCAGATGAAAGCCATTCAGAAAGAGTTGGGTGATGGCGATGAAGGTCAGAACGAACTGACTGAGCTGGAAGAGAAAATCGCCGAAACCAAACTTTCGAAAGAGGCCAAGGAAAAGGCAGATGCCGAGCTGAAAAAGCTCAAGAACATGTCACCCATGTCGGCCGAGGCCACCGTGGTGCGCAACTATCTCGATTGGATGCTCGGCCTTCCGTGGGGCAAGAAATCCCGCGTGAAGAAAGATCTGAACAATGCTCAGAAGGTTCTGGATAAGGACCATTACGGGCTTGAGAAGGTCAAGGAACGCATCGTTGAATATCTTGCCGTTCAACAACGCTCGAAGAAACTCAAAGGCCCGATCATGTGTCTGGTTGGCCCGCCGGGTGTGGGTAAAACCTCTTTGGGTCAATCAGTTGCCAAGGCCACGGGGCGCGAGTTCATTCGCATCTCGCTTGGTGGCGTGCGCGACGAAAGCGAAATTCGCGGTCACCGCCGGACTTATATCGGTTCGATGCCCGGCAAGATCATTCAGGCGCTGAAAAAGGCGAAAACCACCAACCCGCTGATCTTGCTGGATGAAATTGACAAGATGGGGCAGGATTTCCGTGGTGATCCGGCTTCCGCGATGCTCGAAGTGCTGGATCCGGAACAGAACTCGACCTTTGTCGATCACTATCTTGAGGTGGAATATGACCTCTCGGATGTGATGTTCCTGACCACGGCCAACAGCTACAATATGCCCAGCCCGCTTCTGGACCGGATGGAGATCATTCCTCTGGCCGGCTACACCGAGGAAGAGAAGCTTGAGATTGCGCGCCAGCACCTTGTTCCGCAGCAGATCAAGGATCATGGGCTGAAAGCAAAAGAGTTTTCTCTCTCGGATGGCGCACTCACCGATGTGATCCGCTACTACACCCGTGAGGCTGGGGTGCGGAATCTGAAGCGCGAAATTGGCAAGCTGGCCCGAAAGGCCGTGACCAAGATCGTGAAGCGGGAAGTTGAAGCCGTTGATGTAACACCTGATGCTTTGTCCGATCTGCTGGGCGTGCGTCGCCATCGCTATGGACTGGCCGAGAAAACGGATCAGGTCGGCGTTGTGACCGGTCTTGCCTATACCTCGGTCGGCGGTGATCTTTTGTCGATCGAAGCACTGCGCCTGCCGGGCAAAGGTCGCATGAAGACCACCGGTAAGCTGGGCGATGTGATGAAGGAATCGATTGATGCGGCATCGAGCTATGTCCGGTCTATCGCGCCCGAAATTGGTGTGAAACCGCCCCAGTTCGAAAAGTGGGACATCCACGTTCACGTCCCCGATGGGGCCACGCCCAAGGATGGCCCGTCTGCGGGTCTGGCGATGGTGACTTCCATCGTGTCCGTGCTAACCGGTATTCCGGTACGCAAAGACATCGCCATGACCGGCGAGGTCAGCCTGCGCGGCAATGCACTGGCGATTGGTGGTCTCAAGGAAAAACTGCTGGCTGCCTTGCGCGGTGGGATCAAGACCGTGCTTATTCCGGAAGAGAACGAAAAGGATCTTCCCGAACTGCCGGACAGCGTAAAGGATGGGCTTGAAATCATCCCTGTTTCACATGTCTCTGACGTTCTGAAACTGGCGTTGGTTGGGACCCCCGAGCCCATTGAGTGGGACGAAGCAGCTGAAGAGGCTGCGGCCACTTCCCTTGCTAAGAAGACCGGGGAAACAGGTCAGACCGCACATTAAGTGCTCTCTGTTTTAGAGTTAAAAACGGCGCGTCCCAATCAGGCGCGCCGTTTGCATTTTGAGTAGTAATTCTGCGCCGCAAGGCAGCGCACTGGATTAATTAACCTTTCTACGCTAATCTGTTCTCAATCAGAAACAATCATGAGCCGAGCAGCACAATGGCCACGAAGACGAAAAAAAGAACCGCCGGAACAAGCACGCGGGGCCGGGTGAAGACCTCGTCGGCCAAACCCCAATCGACCACCTCTAGCAAGAGCAAAACAGTCGCAAAGGCACCTGCCAAGGTAGCGGTTTCTGCTGCGGTTGATGCAGCCGTAAAGAAAGCGGCCGTCTCGACTGGCCTCAAATCGGATAACTCATCGGATAAGCTTCTCGATCCCAATAAAGATGAATCTGTTCCCGTGAACAAAAAGGAATTTGTTGGGCGTGTGGCCAAACGCGAATCCCTTCGCCCAAATCAGGTGCGTGCGGTGACGCTGGCCGTTCTGGAAGAGTTGGGATTGGCACTGGCGAATGGTGAAGAGTTGAAGCTGCCTGGCTTGGGGAAAGTGCAGGTCAAACGTAAAAATGATCAAGGCGCGGCTGAGGTCATGATCTGCAAGGTCCGTCGTAAAAAGGCGGGGAATGTCGACAATACTCCTCTTGCACCCGCTGCCGAGTGACGCTAGATACGCCGTCGTTGGGTGATTAGCTCAGTGGTAGAGCGCTTCGTTCACATCGAAGATGTCAGGAGTTCAAATCTCTTATCACCCACCATTCTTCCTTTTGATTTTGCTAAGTAATTAACCTGAAAAGGTTATGCTTCCTCAGTTTTGGGCGCAGCATGCGGATCGCTACATTTTCAATCTCAAATTAGACTAGGAGCAGTCGCTGCCATTATCTCTGAATGCCGACCTTAAGAAAATCGCAATGAAGTGCATCGAAGGGCGCATGCATTCCTGGAGAATGGGAAAAATAAGCGATAGGGCAGCCAGCTTGCCGGGCAAATATCCTCTCGGACCTCCAACCAATGTATTGCAAACCTCTGTTTCCTAATGCGTGTTGTGCGCTCGTAATGGAAATAGATTGAACCCCATCCAAATTTAGAAGAATTCTCCCATAGGCGGATCCGTGGCTTTGCTGGGGGGTAGAGCCTTCGTCTCGTGCGACTTCAAGGTTGATGCGCAGATCCTCATTCAAAAGCTCTTCACTTTGACTGCCATATGGTTCTTTAGAGATTTTCAGCTGCGAAATGCGAGGATCGATTTTATGGAAAACGACATCTCCGCCAAATCCTCAATTCAGGACTGTATGTGAATTCTGGCCTGTCGGTGCGTTTGTCTAGCTGTCGGATATAGGAAAGCCGCGCCCCCAAGGGGCGCGGCCAGGTCTTTTGAGAATGGTGGTGTAGGGATCAGGTTACAACGTCAGCTTCGTTTCCTTCGTCGCCTTCATTGCCTTCATTGTCTTCATCGCCTTCGTTGTTTTCGTTGTCTTCGTCGCCTTCGTCACCTTCGTTGTTTTCGTTCCCTTCGTCATTCTCGTCACCCTCGTTTCCTTCGTCGCCTTCGTTTCCTTCGTCGCCTTCGTTGTTTTCGTTATCTTCGTCGCCCTCGTCGCCTATGGACTCGTCTCCTTCGTCTCCTTCGTTTCCTTCGTTGTCCTCGTTGCCTTCGTTGAACTCATCACCTTCGTTACCCTCGTCGTTTTCGTTCCCTTCGTTGTCCTCGTTGTTTTCGTTTCCTTCGTTGCCGTCGGACTCATCGCCTTCGTTGCCCTCGTTCCCTTCGTTGTCCTCGTTACCCTCGTTGAACTCATCTCCGAAGATCAATGCGCTCTCATTGCCTTCGTTGTCCTCGTTGCCTTCGTTCCCTTCATTACCTTCGTTGTGTTCGTCGCCTTCGTTTCCTTCGTTGTCCTCGTTGTTTTCGTTCCCTTCGTTACCGTCGGACTCATCGCCTTCGTTGCCTTCGTTGCCCTCGTTGTCTTCGTTCCCTTCGTTAAATTCGTTGCCTTCGTTGCCTTCGTTACCCTCGTTACCTTCGTTGTCCTCGTTACCTTCGTCACCTTCATTACCTTCCTGGAAGGTTAGGTCAGTTTCATCGCCTTCGTTGTTTTCGTTACCTTCGTCGCCTTCGTTGTGTTCGTCGCCTTCGTTCCCTTCGTTGTCCTCGTTCCCTTCATTCCCTTCATTCGCTTCGTCGTCTTCGTCGCCTTCATTACCTTCGTCGTCTTCGTTGCCTTCGTTGCCTTCGTCGCCTTCGTTGTGTTCGTCGGCTTCGTTGCCTTCGTTATCCTCGTTACCTTCGTCGCCCTCGTTGCCTTCTTGGTTCAGAGCGTCGGTTTCGTTCCCTTCGTTGTTTTCGTCTCCTTCGTCTCCTTCGTTGCCCTCGTTGCCCTCATCACCTTCGTTGTCTTCGTCTCCCTCGTCTCCTTCGTCTCCTTCGTCTCCTTCGTCGCCCTCGGTACCTTCGTTGCCCTCGTCGCCTTCGTTGTTTTCGTTACCTTCGTCGCCTTCGTCGCCTTCGTTGTTTTCGTTGCCTTCGTTGCCTTCGAACCCTTCGTTGAATTCGTCGCCTTCGTTGCCTTCGTTATCCTCGTCGCCTTCGTCACCTATAGACTCGTCACCTTCTTCGCCTTCGTCTCCTTCGTTGCCTTCGTTGTTCTCGTCGCCTTCGTCTCCTTCGTTTCCTTCGTTGCCTTCTTCGCCTTCGTTGCCTTCGTCGCCTTCGTTGAACTCGTTGTCTTCGTCGCCTTCGTCGCCGATGGACTCGTTGCCTTCGTCGCCTTCGTTGCCTTCGTCGTCTTCGTTGCCCTCGTTTCCTTCATCGGTGAACTGGTTCGGGTCGAAGATATTTTCTTCGTTTCCTTCGTTGTCTTCGTTTCCTTCGTTGCCTTCGTTGTTCTCGTTACCTTCGTTTCCTTCGTTGCCCTCGTTGTCTTCGTTGCCCTCGTCACCTTCGTTACCTTCCTGGTAGAAGATGTCGGTTTCGTCGCCTTCGTTGTTTTCGTTCCCTTCGTCTCCTTCGTTGTGTTCGTCGCCTTCTAAACCTTCGTTGTTTTCGTTGCCCTCGTCGCCCTCGTTGCCCTCGTTGCCCTCGTTGTCTTCGTCGCCCTCGTCGCCTTCGTTACCTTCCTGGAAGAGGATGTCGGTCTCATTGCCTTCGTTGTTCTCGTTCCCTTCGTCGCCTTCGTCGCCCTCGTTGTTTTCGTTACCTTCGTCGTCTTCGTCGCCTTCGTTGCCTTCGTTCCCTTCGTTGCCCTCGTTGTCCTCGTCGCCTTCGTCGCCTTCGTCGCCTTCGTCGCCTTCGTTGCCTTCGTCGCCTTCGTTGAATTCGTCGCCTTCGTTACCTTCGTTGCCTTCAAAGCCTTCGTTGAATTCGTCGCCTTCGTTGCCTTCGTTATCTTCGTTGTGTTCGTTGCCTTCGTTGCCCTCGTCGCCTTCGTCTTTTTCGTCGCCTTCGTCGCCTTCATCACCTTCGTCGCCTTCATCACCTTCATTGTTGAAGCTGATAGGCGCAAAAAGACCCTCGTTTTCCATGGCTTCTGCGATCAGGATGTCCAGAGTGGTTTCTTCAGCAAAATCGATGGTTTCGTTGGTGAAGTCTGCGGTGATGATGCGGGTCATGAGAATAGCTCCATAAATATGATTGGGCGCACAGGCGCACGGACCAGTTGTCAGGGGGGTGGGATCATCGGAGCGATCATGCTGTCGTCACGAAAAACAGAACAATTTTAAAAAAAACAGATCGTCAGGCCGAGCCCGAGATTGAGAAACTTGGCAGCTCATTGGGTCGAATAACTGGGCGCTAATTACGCCGTGCGACCCAAAGTTTTGCGGTCTTCATAGATAAATTCTTAATTATCATGATGATCCTCAATTCCTGCCCTGTCAACTTTTGGCATCTCATCAGTTGATCAGATTAATGTGTATCAATCTAAAGTGGCAGATTGCACTAGCTCGTTTAGACTGGCCGAAAAGCTGATCTAATTAGGAATAGAGCGCAGAAGTGAGAGATGACAAATTTGTTTTGCCCCTGAAAAGCTTCCAAAAATCCAGTGGATCTTGGTGTTTGATCAACGACCACGCGAGGCAGCGGGCGAGTGGATAATTCCATTGATAGTTATATGTAGCCTGGGGATGATCTAATGCCGCTAAGAGTGTTTTTCGATCACGGGCCAGTGTCTTCGCTGCGGAGTACACAGCCCATTTTTCTAGGTTCTCTATAAGTGCGCGATTCTGTTTTTGCATATGTTGGAGCATCCAGTCCTCCGACAGATGCGCACAAATTTCGCGTGTAACAGGAGGCATGTCACGCCCTTCGCATGCCACGATCTGAAGCGCGTGACCAAATTCATGAGCCAACATCAGTATGTCTGAACCGCGGCCCGTCCAGGGGCACGAAGCATAAGGCAATCCGCGGCCATTGTCGTGCAGAGTAAAGGCACGTGGATAACGCGCAGTGTCGGGTGAAAACTCGACCGTTGCATTTTCCAGAACATGATGAACTTTTGCCGCGGATTCAGGCATAGAAGCGATAACGGCTTCGCCACAAGTGTTCCAGACGTCGACAGGATTTAAGTTGACCGGCTTGTTATGCGGCCGGGGGAGCGTCGGATTTCCCGGTGCCGGGGCATTCTCCAATATCTGTGTGCAAAGGTCGGGGGTAAGGTCGTGATATTTCAACCAATCAGACAGTATTGCCGGTGCGCAGTGTTCCATATCCGAGGTCATGTGGAATCTGGCCAGCTTGATGTTACCCTCGACAATTTACGGGCTCCGTAACAAGATAAACCAATGGTGTCTCGGGACCGGGTCCGTTCACGCTTATCAGCAATGCGATGGGGAGCTGCATTCCACGTCTCTTGTGGGTGTAAGATATGGCGCATCATTCCAGCCGCGGCGTGGAAGGGTGGTAAAGTGTTCGCGCGCGCAGCTGATGCATTGACCATGCCCCCTGGGACATTCTGAGATTTGCACCCAATGCCTTGAAAAGCACAGGTGATTCTTATCCCTATGAATTGCAGAGTCGGCACAATCTGAGTTCCTAATTACAAAGGTTTTGGCGCATCTTAATCGTTCGAGAATGATCCCAAGATGTAACTTTTGCTGCAAGTTGCCAAGGAGTTATGTCGATTGACCCGATTGTGGCTCAACAGAATGGATTAGGTGTCTCACCCCATCCTTAACCTTTCAGTTTTAAATGAATTTGACAATTTCTGACGCTAGGGGAAGAATAGTCCCACCAAGCATTAAGAAAAAATTGAGCTTTTTTACTCGTCTGACTTGTTTTTCAGACCGTGTCCTAAGGAGTCGCCATGAATTCTGAAAATATTAAATTAATCAAGCGCACATACTTTCCAACCACGATTTTCCAAGTTGATCTGCCTGATCATGAAGAGATTAACAAGCGATTGCTAACAGCAATCTACGACCAGCGAGACCAGGATAAAAAGGGGATTGCACGCTCCAATTTCACTGAATTGGGCGGTTGGCACAGCAAAAATTTTCTGCACCGCGAACCGGAATATGAAGAGCTTGTAGGATTGCTTAACAGTGCCACAGATCAAATGGGTGAAGAGATGGGATATGATTCCACGCGCAAATTGCGAGTGGGAACAATGTGGTCGATCATCAACCCGCCGGGCGCATCGAACCGGGCCCATGTGCATCCCGGATGTCTATGGAGTGGCGTCTATTATGTTCAAGCTCCGGAAAATTGTGGCCGGATTGAGTTCACCGAACCACGTACGGCCCATTTGATGAACCAGCCGAGATACAAGCCAAATGCCAAACGCAAGCGAGAGTATTGGACCAAGGTACGGTTCATGCCAGAGCCCGGGCGCATGATAATTTTTCCAGCCTGGCTTTATCATGGGGTTGATCCAAACATGACCGAAGCCAAAGGAGACGATGGCAATCGGGTGATCATCAGCTTCAACCTTAATCAGGTGAAAGTATAGCTGGATGATACGGTAACTACAGTAGCGAGATGGTTTCATCTCGCTACCATTTTGAGTTCGCATTTGTTTCTGCACCACTTTTTTTAGCATTTGATTTCCGCCATTTTGGAGGAGCGAGAGATGACGAATAGGGCATTGGAGAACTCTGCTCGATTGGCTGTCCGCCAAGGCGGAATGCTGCTGTCCATCGCTTTTGTTTTGAGTTTCCTTGTAAATGTTCTGCGACTTTCGGGACCACTTTTCATGATCCTGATTTATGACCGCGTTCTATCCTCGCGGTCTGAAGAAACACTGTTCGCTTTGCTCTTTATGGTGGCAGTGCTGATGATTGTGCTGGGGCTGCTGGACTATTCCCGCAAACGCATCATTGCCCGGTTTGCTGCCCAGTTTCAGGAACGATTGGAGCAAACCATCCTAAGCGCGGCTTCACTGAGTGCGATGTTTCCGGTTGGAAAGTCCAAACCAGCGATCGGTATTGATGAAGCAGACAGCTTACGTGGGTTTTTCCATTCCGGTGGACTGCTTGCCATTATGGACTTCATCTGGGCACCAATGTTTGTTGTTGTGGTGTTTTTCCTGCATCCTGTGTTGGGGTATGTCTGCCTTGCTGGGATGGGGGTTATGCTATTGCTGATCCTTATCCGCATCACTTTTTTGGGCGGACGTGAGGAACGTGCCAACGAGTCCACCAAGCAGATTTCTGACCTCAAAAACATGGTTGTGGCGTCACGCAGTGTGGTTCGCTCGCAAGACATGAGTGAGGGATTTAAGTCACGCTGGATGGCTGCCCGGGAAAGTGGTCGAGACAACGCAATCTCTCTGCGGGATTGGACAGCGTGGTTTGACCATCTTTCACAGACGACACTTTTGTTGGTGCGTTACGGCGTTTTGGCAACCGGAGCGTATTTTGCATTGCAAAGCCAACTGACCGTTGGTGCAATGGTGGCCAGCATGTTTCTGGTCACGCGGGCATTGATCCCCGTCAACAGATTCGTCGGCGTTATTCCATCAATTGCAAAAGCAATGACGACCTGGAAGCGGCTGAAGAGTATTCTTGCAAGCTGGGAGGTTGAAGAGGAACCTTATACTGCGGATGCCGGCAGCAATCGAGTTCGTGTGTCACTCGCAAATATTTCTTTCCGTGCAGCCACGACAGGGAATTTGATCTTGCGTTCGGTGTCATTGCAGGTGGCGCCAGGGAAAATGATTGAAATTTTGGGCGGATCAGGAAGCGGCAAGACCGTGCTGGCCGATATTATTGCGGGAGCCCGAAAACGCAGCGCCGGATCTATTCTGAGTGATGGCAAGAATGTTGCCAGCTTGAATGACCGAGAATTGGCGCAGACGGTTGGATATATGCCGGAAACTACAGAATTTATTGCTGGCACGCTTGCAGACAATATTTCGCACTTGGATCCCGAAGCCACGCCTGAAAAAATTTCTGCCGCTGCCCGACAGGCGTGTTTACATGCATGGATTAGTGCTTTGCCTAAAGGCTATCAAACCCAGATTGATCCCACAGGCAGTGAGTTTTCCAAAGGTCAACGGCAACAACTTTCGCTTGCGCGGGCACTCTATCACGAGCCCAAGATCCTGATCATGGATGAACCCGACGCCGTGCTGTTCGAACGTTTGCCCGACACAATGAAGAAGACACTTGATGCCTTCCTCAAGCGCGGTGGAGTGGTCATTGTGCTGTCCCGAAAACCACACAAGATTCAACAGGCCCGAGAGCGGTTGGTTCTTGAGAATGGCGCTTTGAAAGAGGTCAAATCCATTTCCGCCACAAGCGATGAAGATACCGGAAAAACCCAACGCGTTGCGAGCGGCAGCAGCAAAGTTACTGTCTTGAAAGAGACGAAAAAGGCAACAGGTTCGAAGGGATGAAGAACCCAGCTGAAAAGAAAAGACGAACATGGAATTCGCGCGCACCGATGGTGCTCAGTGTGATGTCCATTGCCCTGTTGGTCGGATTGCTTGGAGTTTGGGCGGCAAGGGCAAATATCGGTGGTGCGGTCATCGGTGCAGGGACCGTTGAGGTCTCGCAGACGATGACGGCGCTTCAGCATCCTGTGGGTGGGGTGGTCGAAGAGCTCTTGGTAACCAATGGAGATCAGGTCAGCGCCGGAGATGTGGTGGTGCGGCTGGAAGATGTAAAACTGCGTTCAGATCTCAATGTGGTCGAGGATAACCTTTTCGAAATACTTGCAAATATTGCTCGTTTGGAAGCCGAGATCGATGATCGCGAAGAGATGGAACTGCATCCGGTTCTGGTTCAGGCAGCCGCTCAGAGGCCGGAAATTCAGGCGCTGGTTCAACGGCAGGAACGGCGATTGGCCGCCCATTTTGAGGCACTGACCACCGAGGTGCAATTATTGGATGAGCAGGTGGTCCAGGTGAAAGCTCAGATTGTCGGTCTGGATTCTCAGATTGAAGCAAAAGAAACTGAAAAATCCTATATCGACAATGAGATAGCTCAGTTGCAGGTATTGGCCCAGAAAGGGTTGCTTAAGATGTCCGACATGTTCCGTGTCGAGAAATCCCTTGCAACGGTCAGTGGTGAGATCGGGCGATTGATCGCTCGCATCGCAGAGCTCCGTGGTAAAATCTCAGAGATTGAACTGAAGAGGCACACTGTCGCTCCTAAAGCACGCAAACTGGCCGTCACTGAATTAAGCAAGCTGCGCCCGGAACGCACAAAATACATTGAACGCCGTGCAACCATACTGGACGGGCTGACGCGACTGGACATTCGCGCCCCGATATCCGGCAATATTCATGATATCAAAGTCTTGGGTTTGCGTTCTGTGGTTGTCGCCGCAAAGCCCCTGATGATGATCGTTCCGGATTCCGAGCCCGCATTGGTGTTGGTAAAGATAAGCGCAACGGATATTGATCAGGTTTATGTGGGGCAGGAGGCCTCGCTAAAGTTCAAGGCGTTCAACCTGCGACATGTCCCAATTGTGTTGGGCCATGTTTCAGCAATATCGGCGGATGTATTTACCGACCCGAGAACTCGAAAAAGTTACTACAACGTATCTGTGGCCCTGCTGAAAGCTGAGGTCAAAAAGCTTGGTGGTCGTGAGTTGCTGCAAGGGATGCCGGTTGAGGCATTCCTGTCCACAGATAGCCGCACACCGCTGGAATATGTCCTAAAACCACTGATGACCTACTTGGACCGGGCATTTCGTGACGCGTGAAGAGTTGGCGCATTCAGCAATGTCTGGAGTGCTTTGACTCGAATATGATCAGGAAAAGAAATTATTGGCTTTTGATCCACCCGATTGCGCGTGGCATAGATCTTTAATCCACATAGGTCTTGGCACGAGGCGGGGATAAATCGATTCTGACATGAATGTAAGTCAGAAGGCTGAAGATGCCGAGTTTCTGTATATAACAATGCTGTTGATAAATATATCGAGTAAAATTAATGGGTTGAAAGCACGGCACCCAGTGAGCTTATAGCTTTGGAAGGTACAAATCCCGCGCGTGTGCCCCAATCTTTCACTGCAAATTCGGCGAAATTGGCAATTCGTATCAGATTGAATTTTTTCTTGTTCAACACGTGAAAAGCCCTTGCGCTGACATGAACTGGGCGTTAAATCACGTCCCACGGAACGGGTCGTTAGCTCAGTTGGTAGAGCGCTTCGTTTACACCGAAGATGTCGGGAGTTCGAGCCTCTCACGACCCACCATTCCCGTCCCTCCGAAAATGACGCTGTTAGTCCTAGCACCCACCGCGCGTGCTGTTGCATGCTGTCGGAGAAATCACGTGGGATTATGTATAATTACACGGAAATCTATGTTGTTCGCCACGGTGAAACCGTCTGGAATCGCCAAGGGCGACATCAGGGGCGGTTGAATAGTCCAATGACAGAAAAGGGCAGGGCGCAGGCAGCCCAAATAGGGCTCATCCTGGCGCGAGAATTGGGGATGTCAGCCGCTATGAGTTCGTATCGAGCCCGCAGGGCCGCTTCCGCCAAACCGCTTCAATAGCGCTGGGGCCATTTGCGGTAGGAGTATCTGCAAAATGAACACCTGTGCGAAGTGGTTTTGGGGAGTGGGAGGGCAGGACGCTGGGCGAAATTCGTAGGACGTGGCCAACGCTCGCACAGCTGGCAGAAGAGGACCCGATCACCTGGCACTTCATGACCTCCGGTGGTGATACCTTGTTGGATTATGAGCGGCGGGTGGACGCATTCCTTCAAGGTCTGACCAGCCCGACGGTTATTTTTAATACATGGTGTGCTGTCGCGTGTTTTGCGTGGGCGTTGGTTGTGGGGGGATACAAAGGAAATGCACGCCTTTCCCGGCGGGCAAGAAGTAATTTTTTATCTTTCTCAATAGTTTGGCCATATCACTTTGGAAAAATGACGAAAATGGCATTTTGCCGCTTGACCCTTTCGCGCCCTCGAATTAGAACGCCCAAACAGTCGCAAGACTGGCAGCGAGCGGTTGTAGCTCAGATGGTTAGAGTACCGGCCTGTCACGCCGGGGGTCGCGGGTTCGAGCCCCGTCAACCGCGCCACTGCTGCCCAGATTTGTGATCGATGAAAGCCCCGCCGAAAGGTGGGGCTTTTCGATTTTAAGGACCCGCTCACTCGAATGAACGGCAAACTGCCCAATCATAATTCTTTTCTGAATACGTCCATTTTCTCATTGACGCCCAACCCGCCTAAGCCTAAATACCCCCTCACGCGCGGTTGTAGCTCAGTTGGTTAGAGTACCGGCCTGTCACGCCGGGGGTCGCGGGTTCGAGCCCCGTCAACCGCGCCACTTTCTCCCAAATATGTACTGATCGTCTCTCTCTTTGAGCCTTTTCTAACCGGTTTATTGTTTAGGGGCTGCCAGTGATCGACCCTGTAACCATTCCGTTGGTGCAGGCAGCAGTGACTTTCGAACTTAAGAGAATTTTCTGTAGAGTTTGTCATCGGATTTGACTAGCGTGATCAAAGGTTTGTAATGAATGTAGAATTGAGGATCGGGTAAGATGCAATCCAATGTAGCGGTTGTGACCACGTGCCGGGACGATGAGTTTTTCTTAGAGCGTTGGGTGAAGTATTACGGCGACCTGTTCGGAAAAGAGGCGCTTTATGTCATCAATCATGGCAACCAAGAATTGGTACGGCGCGTTGCGGAGGGATGTAACCTTTTTCCGATCCCCGACAATCAGCGCCGCAGTTTCAATCCGCTGCGCTGGCGGACCCAAAACGCTCTGCTTACGGCACTACGGCAATGGTACCGCCATGTGATTGTGTGTGATGTGGACGAATTCATTGTGGTCGATCCAAAAAGCGGCAAAGATCTGAAAACCTGGCTGGATGTGGCAAAAAGCGGGGCCGTGTATACACCTTTGGGCCTCGATATTACCCATGTCCGAGATCGGGAACCTGAGGGTATAGAAAATTCGATTCTTGGGCCGCGACGCCACGCTGTGATTAACCCATGGTACAACAAACCTTGTATTGTCAGCCGGCCGGCGCAACTGTCGCGCGGTGGGCATTATTCCACATTTGACGGGTTCAGGGCCCCCAAGTTTCTGTATCTCTTTCACATGAAGCGTTGCGATTTTGGCCTGTTCAGTGACACGATGAACAGGCGCAACGACATGGTAGAAAGCATGGGCGTATCGGATGTGTCTGACACCACTACAAACAAACAATGGTTTGTCGAAAACAGAAAAGACGAGGCTGAATTTGCGGGATATGAGGCGCGTGAAGTGGATGAAAGCTGGGATTTTTCGGGCGTTCGCAGGCGTTTAAAAAAGAGCTTCCGCCCGCGGAAAGATACAAAATTTTACGAAAGTGTTCGGGAAACTTCACCTAACATATTTAAGTTGCCCGAACGGTTTTCAGGGATCTGTTGATCCGAAGGTTGGGATTGAAAAAGACAAAGGGGCACCGAAGGATGCCCCTTTGTCACGCCGAAAAGGCGCCGGGATCAAGACAGTTCCGCCAGGATCCGCGCCCAAGAGCGAATGCCTTTGTGAAAGCTCTTCATGTCGTATTTCTCGTTGGGCGAGTGGATCTTGTCATCGTCATTGGCAAAGCCCACAAGCATCGATTCCATGCCGAGGATCGACTTGAAGAACCCAGTGATCGGGATCGACCCCCCCATGCCGGTAAACACAGCCTCGCGATTCCATTCGTCTGACAGCGCTTTTTGGGCCGCAGAAAACTCGGGGCGCGTGATGTCCATTACGGGGGCGCCTGATCCTTCAAGATCATTGTCCCAAATCACTTTCATGTCGGGTTTCAGTTGCGCTTGCACATGGGCACGGACGCGGTCGCGTAGCTTGTCCGGGTCCATGTCGCCCACCAGTCGGCAGGTCAGTTTGCAATGCGCCTCGGACGGGATTACGGTTTTAGACCCGGCTCCGTTATAGCCTCCCCACAGACCATTGATCTCAAGCGTCGGACGCGCCCATTGCTGCTCAAGGCAAGAGCGGTCTTTTTCGCCGTGGCTCATCGTATAGCCGGCATTGTCGAGATATTCTTTCTCGCCAAACCCACATGTTTCCCAAGCATTAAGCTGTTCTGTTGGGGTGTCGCTGACCCCTTCATAAAAGCCTTCCACAGCCACGGCGCCGGTCTCTTCGTCGTAGAAGCTCGCGATGATGCGAGACATCTCGCGAAGCGGGTTCAGGCCGGGGCCACCGTAGTGCCCTGAATGCAGATCCAGCTTTGGACCAACCAGCGTAAACTCATCCTTCAACATGCCGCGCAATTGGCTGGCAATCGATGGAACGCCCGGGCTGACCATTGATGTGTCACAGATCAGCGCCACGTCAGCGGTGAGTTCATCGCGATTCTCTTCCATGAAGGGCACAAGGCTCGGGGAGCCTGATTCCTCTTCGCCCTCAAAGAAAATGGTCAGTTTGGCTGGCAGGGTGCCATGCACGGCTTTCCATGCCCTGCAGGCTTCGACAAACGTCATCAGTTGGCCTTTGTCATCAGAGGCGCCACGGGCGCGAATGATCTTGCCGTTTGGTGTGTCTTCGACAAATGGCGCAAAGGGGTCATGGTCCCATTTGTCGAGCGGATCGACGGGTTGCACATCGTAATGACCATAAAAGAGCAGGTGGCGGTCGCCCTCTCCCCCATGGCCCACCACCATAGGATGGCCTGGTGTGACACGCTTTTCGGCGTCGAACCCGATTGTTTTCAGGTCATTCACCAGCCAATCAGCGGCAGAATCACAATATTCCTTGAAGGCCGGGTCGGTGGAAATGGATTGAATGCGCAGAAGGTCCATAAGCCGGTCAACAGAGGCTGGAAGATCCTGGTCGATACGCTCAAGAACGCGGTCAAGCGTCATGATGTGCTCCTTGATGTCTGGAAGTCGGGCGCAGGTGGCCCTTATATGTTTCTATATGAAAGCCTAGCAGCCACGCTCCGGCAGTCCAACCGAGAAAAGTTTCCGATAAGATACACGGCCTTGCCGCGAATGCCGCGCGCTGCGGCGTTTCAGCTGCTTTTATTTGCGCCAGATCAATGTAAATAGCATGTGAAGGTTTTTAAAAGACCTAAAGCGCGAACATATGGCTGGGGTACTTGTCACCGAAACGTGAGCAAAAGACCCCTTTCAGGGCTAACATAAATCAAGATGATGAATATGTTATTCCGGTAAAACAGGTGATATGAACGCGACAGGTAACCGGATGATGCCCCCAGACTTGGGGGATGGAGGGGAAAATGGACTATAATGCAAAGCTCGACGAAGCCATCGGCCGTCTGCATGACGAAGGGCGCTATCGTACCTTTATCGAGATCGAGCGTCACAAGGGCCATTTCCCGCACGCCACTTGGAAAAAGCCGGATGGTAGTGAGCAACCGGTCACTGTTTGGTGCGGCAACGACTATCTGGGCATGGGCCAGCACCCTAAAGTGTTGGCAGCGATGCATGAAGCCATCGATGCAACCGGTTCTGGCTCGGGCGGAACCCGCAATATTTCCGGCACAACCGTCTATCACAAACGGCTAGAAGCCGAGATCGCGGATCTGCACCGCAAAGAGGCCGCACTGGTTTTCACGTCGGCTTATATCGCGAATGACGCGACCCTCTCGACCCTGCCGAAACTCTTTCCCGGTCTGATTATCTACTCCGACGCCCTGAACCACGCGTCGATGATCGAAGGGGTGCGCCGCAATGGGGGTGCCAAACGCATTTTCCGCCATAATGACGTGGCCCATCTGCGCGAACTTCTGGAAGCGGACGATCCCAATGTTCCAAAGGTGATTGCATTCGAATCGATCTATTCAATGGATGGCGATTTTGGTCCCATCGAAGAGATCTGCGATCTGGCAGATGAGTTTGGTGCCCTGACCTATATCGACGAAGTGCACGCAGTGGGTATGTATGGCCCACGCGGGGCAGGGGTTGCCGAACGCGATGGCCTGATGGGGCGCCTTGATATCATCAACGGCACACTGGCCAAAGCTTATGGTGTGATGGGCGGCTATATCGCTGCATCTGCCAAAATGGTTGACGCCATACGCTCTTACGCGCCGGGCTTCATCTTCACCACATCGATCCCGCCGGCGGTTGCCGCTGCCGCGGCAGCGTCGGTTGCTCATCTCAAGGAAGATCAATCTCTGCGCGATCAGCACCAGACACAGGCCAAGATCCTGAAAACCCGCCTGAAAGGGTTGGGAATGCCAATCATTGATCACGGATCGCATATCGTGCCGGTGATTGTGGGCAACCCGGTGCACACCAAACAGCTCTCGGATATGTTGCTCGAACAATTCGGGATTTATGTGCAGCCGATCAACTTCCCGACTGTACCGCGTGGCACTGAACGTCTGCGTTTCACACCGTCGCCAGTGCATGGTCCGGGAGAAATGGATGGGCTGGTAAAAGCTCTGGACGATCTGTGGTCCCAATGTGAGCTGAATCGCGCCGAGCTTTCCGCGTAGGTCAGCATCCTGCTGTAATAAACTCGAAAATGTGGTAACTTGTTTGTGAGAGGAGGCGATGTTTCGAATCGCCCCCCCTTGCTAGGGACAGGCGAGGCAAGCAGGAGCAGACCGCATGATTGGGCGTTGGGCATCTTCCCACGTTGAAGAAGAGGCGAAGCCGATGGGTTTCGACTCCTTTGACCTCAGACTGGGGGATGTCATGCGTGGTGAGCGTGCCACCATGGGCAAATCGCTTTTGGATGTGCAGCGCGAACTGAAGATCAAAGCCACCTATATCGCAGCCATTGAAAACGCCGATGCTTCTGCATTTGATACGCAGGGGTTTGTCGCGGGGTATGTGCGCTCTTATGCTCGCTACCTTGGGTTGGATCCGGAATGGGCGTTTGATCAGTTCTGTGAAGAATCCGGATTTGAGACCGCGCATGGCTTGTCCGAAGCCGCCTCTAGCAAGCAGAATACGCGGGTGGCACGGACCCCGATGCAGACGGATGACCCGTTGGCCAATCCCAATGCAACCTGGATCCCACAATCTGAAAGTGTTCTGGCCAGAATTGAACCCGGAGCCGTCGGATCCGTGGCGGTTCTCATGGCACTGGTGGGTGTGCTTGGGTTCGCAGGCTGGTCGGTGCTGAAAGAAATTCAACGCGTCGATTTTGCGCCGGTTGAGCAATCTCCCGGAGTGTTGGCTGAACTTCCTGTATTTGAAACCGAAGCGGAAATGGCTGATGCGGGCACGGTCATGCCTGCCCCCTCTGCCGAAGCGCTGGACAGACTTTATCGTCCTCAGGCGCTCGATGTCCCGGTGATGACACAGAGAGACGCCCCGATTTCAACCCTGGACCCTCGAAATGTGGGCGCGTTGGCCGGATTGCAGCGTGATCTGAGCGAACCTCCCATGCTTCCATCTTCCGCATTTTCATCGCATGAAATCGACGCTGGCTTGGTTGCCGGACTTGCGGCGGTGGCTGATGATGACGTGGAAACGGGTGGTGTCAAAGTGTTTGGCGCTGACGCACCAGAAGTTGCTCTTGTTGCGGTGCGCGCCAGTTGGGTTCGCGTACAAACGGCCAGCGGCTCGGTGATCTTCGAAAAGGTCATGGACGCGGGCGAACATTATATCCTTCCCAAAACGGAAACAGCCCCGGTGCTGCGCACGGGGAATGCAGGTGGGATTTATTTTGCAGTGAACGGGTCTGCTTTTGGCCCCGCCGGTGCGAGTGGTTCTGTTGTTAAGAATATCGCCCTGTCACCTGATACCTTAAGCGAAAACTATTCCGTTGCTGATCTGTCCAAGGATCAGGCGCTCGCAACATATGTCGCGGAACTTAACCCGGCTCAGTAAGCGGGTCTTGAACCTTCAATAACATTGCCGTACTGAGCGCCCCCTACATTCACATGCTTGTCGATCAGATTTAGGCAGGGTATCCCTTTGCTCAGAAAGCCAACCTGAAAGGTCCGGTCATGAGCCATAATCCCATTCGCCCCTGGCGCGATATTGAGCGCCGCACATCACGTCAGATCATGGTGGGCAATGTGCCTGTTGGCGGCGGAGCTCCGATTGCCGTGCAGACCATGACCAATACGGACAGTTCGGATGTAAAGGCAACCTTGGGGCAGGTGCTGGCAGCTGCCGAAGCCGGTGCCGATATTGTGCGCATTTCATGTCCGGATGTGGGATCTACACAGGCCTTGAAAGAGATCGCCAAGGAAAGCCCGGTACCGATCGTGGCGGATATCCATTTTCACTACAAACGCGCAATCGAGGCCGCTGAGGCGGGCGCGGCCTGCTTGCGGATCAATCCGGGGAACATTGGGGATGCCGGTCGTGTACGCGAAGTGATCAAGGCTGCCAAAGACCACGGTTGTTCGATCCGCATTGGGGTCAACGCGGGGTCTCTTGAAAAGCATCTGCTTGAAAAATATGGCGAACCTTGCCCCGAAGCGATGGTGGAATCGGGTCTCGAACATATCCGCATTCTCGAAGACAATGACTTTCGTGAATACAAAATCTCGGTCAAAGCCTCTGATGTATTCCTATCGGCTGCCGCCTATCATGGAATTGCCGACGCCACTGATGCTCCGATCCATTTGGGCATCACCGAGGCGGGGGGCTTTGTCTCCGGGACCATCAAGTCAGCCGTTGGCCTGGGCAACCTGCTTTGGGCGGGGATTGGTGACACGATCCGGGTCAGCCTTTCAGCGGATCCGGTGGAAGAGGTCAAGGTGGGCTATGAAATCCTCAAGTCGCTTGGCTTGCGCCACCGTGGGGTGAACATCATCTCATGCCCGTCCTGCGCGCGGCAGGGGTTTGACGTGATTAAAACTGTGGCGGCGCTGGAAGAAAGACTGGCCCATGTTCATACACCAATGAGCCTTTCGATCATCGGCTGTGTTGTAAATGGCCCGGGTGAGGCTTTGATGACGGACGTTGGGTTCACTGGTGGTGGGGCCGGGTCTGGCATGGTCTATGTTGCCGGAAAGCAGGATCACAAGCTCGATAACGAGAAAATGGTGGATCACATCGTTGAGCTAGTTGAAAAACGCGCCGCAGAAATCGATGCGGAAGCTGAAGCGGCAGAGTAGGTGAGATTGCCGCTTTGGATTCCTCTGCGATGGGATCTTGCAAGGTGGAGCGAATAAAGCTGCTTCGGGGAAAATCTTTCAGCGAAGCGAGATTTCCTTGATCGGAAACCGTAACCCCTCTTCTGTGATTACGGTCAGGCGATCACCGCTCTGCACATAAAGGTCACATCTGGTCTGACCCGTGACATAGGTCACGCAAATTGTGCTGTCTGTCCCGACTTCAAACTCACCTTCCCAGGTGCCACCGCCGCCATATGTATAAAAATACTGGCCATTCTCGCGAAAATCCGAGGTGCCGCCATCATAGTAGTTCAAAACTTTGCCGCGCACCCAGTTGTCCAGCGCAACCTGTTCGATGAGCTGATCTGTTGGGCGTGTCGTCCAATTTTGCGCCAGTGCCAGACCCGGCAGCATCAACAGAAGAGTGAGAAGAGCATGATATCTCATGCCACCATGCTAGCGGGACTTACTGGTAAGGCCAGTCACGTTCGCGTCACGTGGATCAGGATTATTCAGATTGGTTGGCTGCACGCCGTTGCCGTGCTTTGCGTCCACCACGCCGTTTGGTCAGCTCCGAGCGGCGTTCGGGCAGTTGGTCCATAATTTCGCGGCGTGTTTCGGCGGGAAGCGTGGACCACGCGGCAATTTCGTCCAGAGTGCGCAAACATCCCGTACAAAGCCCAGCTTCGCGGTGGACCACACAGATCTTAACGCAAGGGCTGTCGACCTCGTCGCGTATCCAGATTTGCCCGTCTTCTGCCACTAAAGATGCCTCATTCGGTCCAGTACCCCTTGCAGGATATACCCGGCGGCGACGTGGTCAATGACCTCGGAACGACGCTTTCGCGACGTATCCGCCTCCAAAAGCGCCTTTTCGGCTGCCACTGTTGACAGGCGCTCGTCCCAAAAGCTGATGGGCAGTTCGGTGAGCTTGGCCAGATTGCGGGCAAAGGCGCGGGTGGACTGACAGCGCGGGCCCTCGGTTCCATCCATATTGCGGGGCAGGCCCAGCACGATACCGCCCAGTTGACGCTCTTTCGTGATCTCGAGAATTCGTCCTGCATCAAGCGTGAATTTCTTACGCTTAATCGTCTCAAGCGGCGTAGCAACTTGTCGAAAACTGTCGGAAACGGCGACACCAATTGTTTTGGTGCCAAGGTCCAGCCCGGCAAGAGCCGTCATCGGCGAAAGTGCCGTTGCAAAGTCGGAAATCTCTTCGTGGATCACTCTGCCACCCCAGCCTGAATAGCGGCTTGTTTAACAATCTCGAAGGGTTCGCCAAGGCCAGCAAAGGTCTGTTGTGCCTCTTTCCAGATCGCAGCAGCACGCTCTGTGTCGCCCAAAACACCCAACACTGTGATCAGGCGCGCCCATTCAGCAGGGGTACCACCTTCGGTCGCGAGCCGCTCAGAGAGCTGTTCGACCATGCCCTTGATCATGTCCTGCCGATCTTCGGCGCTCATTTCTTCGGCGGCGGCCATGTCTTCGGCGGTGGGGCCGGCAAGCCCATCAGGCTCGGTTGAAGGCAGCGGGGCGGTTGCTTTGGGGGCGCGTGGCGGCAGGGTGAAGTTTTCCCCGGCCATCTGGGCCAGACCTTCGATTTGCGACCGAATGGGGGTGATCCACGGGGCGCCGTCGGGGCCTTCTTCAAGAAGGGCGCGCCACAGGCGGAAGGCAAGATCAGGGCGCGAGTTCTGTGCAAACATCAGACCAGTATAATAACGCGCCACCGGGTTGCGCGGATCCTTGATCAGCGACACGCGCAACGCCTCTTCGGCCTCGGGTGAGACAAAGCCACCTGCGGTCATGATCATGACGTCAGCCTGACGGGCCAAGTCATCCGAAGTGACCTCGTCACCCTTAATCTCGACAAGACGATCCATCGCCTCACGTGCTGCAATATGATTACCCACGGCAGTTTCATGCTGCACCAGCAGATTAAGCCCCTGCGGATCATCCGGGGTCTCTTTCATCTTTTCCCGAAGTGTGTCTACCAGTTTGATGTAGTCGGCAGGGGTGCCTTCGGGCGCCCCCGTCCATTCCGGGCGTTCCGCTTCGATCTCAGCTTGGGATGGGCGTGCATCACGCAGTTCATCGGCTTGCGCGATACGTTTTTTCAGCCCCAGGTCTTCTGCCCCCGGTTCACCCAATGTCCAATAAAATCCAAAGGCTCCCAGAATCAATGCCATGGCAACAATGCCCATAGCGATGCGGGTTGCCCCTTCTGGAGCGTTGGTTGACCGAACACGGGCCTGTGCCTTGCGGTCGGCTTCCAGCAAGCGGCGCGAGATTTCCAGCCGAGTGCGTTCAGCCTCGTCTTTGCCAACAGTTCCTCGCTCGACATCCCGATCCAGCTCTTTGAGCTGGTCGCGATAGATCTGCATGTCCGACGTGATCTCATCTCCGCCTGCATCAGGCATCCGACGCAACATTTGTCGCGCCAGGATAAGAACAACAGCCAGGGTGGCCGCACCGGTGATTGCCCAGAAAACCATGATGTCTCCGCTTTTAAGTCCCGTATCATGTAATGGGGGATCGCCGGGTAAAAAACCCCCAAAGCGTAGATGTGACAATTCGGGTGATGCTGACATGATTTGGGTCAAGCAAATAGGCATTCTTTCAACCGTTCACCAAGCTGTGAGCCTTTCAGGCGAAATGTCTGCACCCGGCTTCTTTGGTCGATGTCGCTTTTTGCCCATAAACGGCGCTGGATTGCCGTGGAAGCGACACGCAAAGGCGTAATACCGTGGGGAAACCGAAAGCCCAGACAGGGGAATCGCATGAGACGTTATTCAGCATTTGCCATCGCGCGGGAGGGTGTGCGCTATCACCAGGGGTGGGAACGCGCCTGGAAATCGCCAACTCCCAAAAAAAAATATGATGTGGTGATCGTGGGCGCAGGCGGCCACGGGCTCGCCACTGCCTTTTATCTGGGCAAGAACTTCGGGATCACCAATGTGGCGATCATCGAAAAGGGCTGGCTGGGCGGCGGCAACACGGGCCGCAACACCACCATCATCCGCTCGAACTACCTTCAGGATCCGTCAGCGGCGATCTACGAAAAGGCGCGGAGCCTTTACGAGACCATGTCGCAGGACCTGAACTATAACGTGATGTTCAGCCCCCGTGGCGTGATGATGCTGGCCCAGACCCACCACGAGGTGCGCGGCTATCAGCGCACGGCGCATGCCAACGCCCTGCAGGGTGTGAAGACTGAGTTCATTTCACCTCAGAAGGTGAAAGAACTGGTGCCGATCATGAACATCAACGGTCCCCGTTATCCTGTTCTGGGGGCGCTGTGGCAAGAACGTGCGGGCACCGCACGTCACGATGCCGTGGCTTGGGGCTATGCCCGTGCCTGTTCCGACATGGGCATGGACATCATCCAGAAATGCGAAGTAACGGGTGTGGATCAAGCCGACGGTAAAGTGACTGGCGTGCAAACCACCCTCGGTGACATTGCGTGTGACAAGATGGCGATCGTTGTTGCTGGTAACTCGGGTCATCTGGCCGAGATGTCGGGTTTCCGCTTGCCGATGGAATCGGTGGCGCTTCAGGCGCTCGTCTCCGAGCCGATCAAACCCTGTATGGATGTAGTTGTGATGGCCAACACCGTACACGGATACATGTCGCAATCCGATAAGGGCGAGATGGTTATTGGCGGCGGCACGGATGCCTTCAATAACTACACCCAGCGCGGGTCGTTCCACCATATCGAGGAAACCGTGCGTGCACTGGTTGAAACTTTCCCGATGGTGTCACGCCTCAAGATGTTGCGCCAATGGGGCGGGATTGTGGATGTGACTGGCGACCGCTCGCCGATCATCTCGAAAACGCCGCTGGGCAACACCTTCATCAACGCAGGCTGGGGCACCGGCGGGTTCAAATCGATCCCCGGCTCGGGCTGGGCGATGGCAGAACTGGTTGCCAAGGGGGAACCCGGACCGCTCGCTGCCGAATTTGGCATGAACCGCTTCACCGAAGGCCGCTTCATCGACGAAAGCGTCGCGGCCGGCGTGGCCCACTAGGAGGATAGAAGATGCTTGTTCTGGAATGCCCCTATTGCGGCGTAATGGCCGATGAATCCGATTTGCACGGTGGCGGCGAAGCGCATCTGAAGCGTTTTGGCCCCGGTTCGTCGGATGATGATTTCGAGACCTATCTCTTTATGCGCAAGAACCCGAAAGGGGTTCACTTTGAACGCTGGCGCCATGTGTCGGGTTGCGGCAAGTGGTTCCACGCTGCCCGTAACACGATGACGCTTGAGGTGTACGGCACCTATTCCGCGCAAACCTATGAGCCGCCGCAAGACATTATTGATGCGGTCAAGGCGAAACACCCTGAATGGGAGGGTTACAAATGAGCACCCGTCTCGCAAATGGCGGTCGCCTGATCGACCGCTCGAAGGTGAAGAACTTCACCTTCAACGGCAAGAAAATGAAGGGTTTCGAAGGGGATACCCTCGCCTCCGCTCTGTTGGGCGAAGGGCAGACCCTTGTAGGCCGTTCTTTCAAATACCACCGTCCCCGCGGCATCATCGCCTCTGGCGCAGAAGAGCCGAACGCGCTGGTGAACATGGGCGAGGGCGGTCGTTTTGAACCCAACCAACGTGTCACCACAACCGAGCTTTTCGACGGTCTGACTGCCGGATCGCAAAACCACTGGCCGAGCCTCGAATTCGACGTGGGTGTGGTGAACAACTATGTCGCGCGCTGGTTGCCCGCCGGGTTCTACTACAAAACCTTCATGTTCCCACGCGCTGGCTGGAAGCATGTCTTTGAACCGATCGTGCGTCAGTCCGCGGGTTTGGGCAAAGCTCCAGATGCGGAAACTTTCGACGCGGACCGCTACGAGCATTACTACCACCACACCGATATTCTGGTGATCGGCGGCGGTGTAGCTGGTCTGGCGGCTGCCCTTGCTGCTGCCAAGTCGGGCAAGAAGGTCATGCTGATCGAGCAAACCAACCATTGGGGCGGTCGCGCGCCTGTGGATGGCGGCACGATTGATGGCAAATCACCCACCGAGTGGGTCGACGCCGCTGTGGCCGAGCTTGACGCCATGGACAATGTCACGCTCCGCACCCGCACCATGGGGGCAGGGGTCTATGACCACGGTTACGTGACCGGATACGAGCGTGTGGCTGACCATACGCCGGGGGATGGACGCCCGCGTCACCGCCTGTGGCGGATCCGCGCTGGCAAGATTGTCACCGCAACCGGTGCCATCGAACGTCCTCTGTCCTTCGCAGGCAACGACATCCCTGGCGTGATGCTGGCCGGTGCCGTGCGTGACTACATCGTGAACTGGGGCGTCAGCGCTGGTGACCGTGTTGTGGTTGTGACCAACAACGACGATGCTTATCGCACCGCGCTCGCCGTGAAAGCTGCGGGTCTGGATGTACCTGCGATCATCGATGCCCGTCCGAACGGCGGTGGAGCGCTGGCTGACGCCGCCCGTGAAGCAGGCATCCGTGTCGAAAACGGTAAAGCCATTGGCATGGTCAAAGGCGGCAAGTCCGTCACCGGCGTGACCCTCTGCGCCCAGCAGGGCGAAGGCGGTACTCTCGAAGAAATCAAATGTGACGCAGTTGCGATGTCCGGCGGCTGGTCCCCGGTTGTGCACCTCTGGTCGCATTGCGGTGGCAAGCTTAATTGGGACGAAGCAAACGCCATGTTCCGCCCTGATGCCTCCCGCCCGCCGCTTGGTGCAAAAGGTGAAGGCTTCGTGATCCCGGCAGGCTCGGCCGATGGCGAGTTTGATCTGGGTGCGGTTCTGGAGAACGCCGTGAAGGCAGGTTTGGCCGCAGCCGGTGAAGGCAAAATGGCCGCACCGAAAGGCGAGGCCGAAGCCGAAGCACCCATGACTCCGGTCTGGATCATGCCGCAGGGTGCTGGCCCGAAAAAGCGCATGAAAATGTGGCTCGACTATCAGAACGACGTGAAGGTTTCCGACGTGCAGCTTGCGGCCCGTGAAGGCTATGAAAGCGTCGAACACACCAAGCGTTACACCACGCTTGGCATGGCAACTGATCAGGGAAAGATCTCAAACATCAACGGTTTGGCAGTTCTTTCTGATGCATTGGGTCAACCGATCCCATCCACCGGCACCACCACGTTCCGCCCGCCATATACGCCCATTTCAATGGGGTCGATTGCGGGTGAAGCGCGCGCCGAGATCTTCCAGCCCATTCGCCGCACTCCGATGCATGAATGGCACGAAGAAGCCGGTGCGTACATGGAACCGGTTGGTCACTGGCGTCGTCCCTATTGCTATCCGAAGCAGGGCGAAAGCCATGAGGACGCAGTTTACCGCGAGGTGCTGAACACCCGCGAAAACCTCGGCCTACTCGATGCTTCGACCCTCGGTAAGCTGATTGTCAGAGGGCCGGATGCTGGCAAGTTCATGGACATGATGTACACCAACATGATGTCGAACCTGGCTGTCGGGAAATGTCGCTATGGTCTGATGTGTTCGGAAAACGGCTTCCTGTCGGATGACGGTGTGGTTGCCCGGATCGACGAAGACACATGGCTGTGTCACACCACCTCGGGCGGTGCTGATCGCATTCATGGCTGGATGGAAGAATGGCTGCAGACCGAATGGTGGGACTGGAAAGTCTATGTCGCCAATGTGACTGAGCAGCTGGCTCAGGTCGCCGTTGTTGGCCCGAACGCCCGCAAGGTGCTGGAGAAGCTGAACGCCGGTGTCGAAGGTGGCATGGATCTGTCCGCCGAAGCACTGCCCTTCATGCAGTGGCGTGATGGCAAGATCGGTGAGTTCGATGCGCGCGCCTATCGGATCTCGTTCTCGGGTGAGCTGTCTTACGAGATCGCGGTTCCGGCTTCACAAGGTCGCGCGTTCTGGGATGCGCTGATCGAGGCCGGTGAAGAGTTCGGCGTGATGCCATACGGCACCGAATGTCTGCACATCATGCGGGCCGAAAAGGGCTTTATCATGATCGGCGACGAAACCGACGGTACGGTGATCCCGCAGGATCTGGGGCTGAATTGGGCGATTTCGAAGAAGAAGGAAGACTTCCTTGGCAAACGCGCCCAACTGCGCAGCCACATGACCGATCCGGAGCGTTGGAAATTGGTTGGGCTTGAAACCCTTGATGGGTCCGTTCTGCCGGATGGTGCCTATGCGCAAGGTGAAGGCGTGAACGAAAACGGCCAGAAGGTTGTGATCGGGCGCGTGACCTCGACCTATTATTCGCCGACGCTGAAGAAAGGCATTGCCATGGGGCTGATCAAACACGGCCCCGACCGGATGGGCGAGGTGATTTCCTTCCCGACCGTGGATGGCACCAACACCGTGATCAAGGCGCGGATCTGTGATCCGGTCTTCTATGACAAGGATGGGGAGAAGCAGAATGTCTAAAGCTCAATCCGCATGGAATGGCGTATCGTTTGACGGCTATTGCCGCGTCGAAGAACAGAGCCTCGTGGGCATGATCACCGTACGCGGTGATCTGGCGTCGAAGAAACTGGCCAAAGCGGTCAAGGATGCCACAGGCGCAAAAATGCCGGGGCAGGGCGAGATCCTGTCCAGCGACAAAGGTCGCGCCGCATGGATGTCGCCAGATGAGCTGTTGTTGATCGTGGATCACGCAGAAGCGCCCGGTATTATTGACGCGATGGCTGCCGCGCTGGCTGATGAACATGCGCTGGTTGTCAACGTGTCTGACGCCCGTGCCGTGTTCCATGTCAAAGGCAAAGCTGCCCGCGAAGTTGTAGCCAAGCTCAGCCCCGCGGACGTGTCAGTCATGGCCCCTGGCATGCTGCGCCGCACCCGCATTGCGCAGGTGCCTGCTGCCTTCCACATGGTAGACGAAGAGACCGCCGAGCTGGTTTGCTTCCGTTCGGTGGGTCAGTACGCGTATGACCTGCTGAAAGACGCTGCTTTGCCGGGTGGTGAGGTGTGGGTCTGATAAAACGTCTCGGATAAGTTCTTGCAACCCTTTCCTTTTCTGGATAGCTCAACCAGAAGTTTAAAGGAAAGGGTTTTGCATGAAACTTACAGGTTTAGCGTTCTTTGTTGCGACATTTTTGGCACCCGCAGCGGTTTCTGCTGCTGAGTATGAATGTACGCTAAAGATGAAGAAATCCGGTGGAAACTGGATGGGGCCTGAAATTTACATAGACTATGACGAGGCAAAAGGTGAAGCCACAGTGATTGATGAAGTGATCAATCATTACAACGATGGTAAGCGCCTGACCACGACATCAATCACGGACAACGACAAGCGAGTCACCTTCCGCTATTTGCTTAAACTGGTAGGAGGAAGTTCGACAACAATCGTGGGGGTTGCTTACGCCAACCAAAAATACAGCCTGACGATCCTGAAACCGTCGATGAAGGCGATTATCACGATGAAACCTATTGGGTACAGCAATTCTTGGCGCGACGAAGGGGCTTGTATCAAAAAGTGATGTTTGGCCGGATATACATAGAATATCTGCAGGGCGAAGCATTGGTTTTTACTGTTCTTCTCTTGACCGCGATACTCACTGTGCCCCATTTAGAACTAGAACAGAAACACGCGACTTTTTAGGGGGCCCCAAATGGCTTTTGAACTTCCCGATCTTCCTTATGCACACGACGCTCTGGCCGAATTTGGCATGTCGGCGGAAACCATGGAATTCCACCATGACCTGCACCACAACGCCTATGTGACCAATGGCAACAAGCTGATTTCTGGCACCGAGTGGGAGGGCAAGACCCTCGAAGAGATCATTGTCGGCACCTATGACGACAAGGCCGTGGCTCAGAACGGCATCTTCAACAACATCTCGCAGCTGTGGAACCACAACCAGTTTTGGGAGATGATGGGGCCGGGCAAGACCGCAATGCCGGGTGATCTGGAAAAGGCCATCGTGGAAAACTTTGGTTCGGTTGACGACTTCAAGTCGCAGTTCGCTGCAGCGGGTGCTGGTCAGTTCGGTTCGGGTTGGGCGTGGCTTGTGAAAAACGCTGACGGTTCGCTGGCCGTGACCAAGACCGAAAACGGTGTGAACCCGCTTTGCTTCGGTCAGACCGCGCTTCTGGGCTGCGATGTGTGGGAGCACTCTTACTACATTGACTTCCGCAACAAGCGCCCGGCCTACCTGGACAACTTCCTGGAAAACCTGGTGAACTGGGAAAACGTGGCGTCGCGCCTGTAATCAGATAGATTACAATAGAATTTCAAAGGGGCGCCGCGTTGGTGCCCCTTTTTCGTATGAGTGAAAGGAATTTGATATGAGTGACACGTTGAAAGCAGCCTGTCATTGCGGTGCTGTGCAGTTCGAAGTGGCCCTGTCAGAGGGGCTGGAAAGCGCACGCCGCTGTGATTGCAGTTTTTGCCGGATGCGCCGGTGCGGTGGCGGTGTCGGCGCCACTTGAGGGCTTCCGCATCGCTCAGGGCGCTGACAATCTGACCCTCTATCAATTTGGCACGGGCACGGCGAAACATTTCTTTTGCAGGACCTGCGGCATCCACACCCATCACCAACGTCGCTCGAACCCCAATGAATACGGAGTGAATGCGGCCTGTCTGGAAGGTGTTAGTCCGTTCGATTTTCCCGAGATTGTCGTGCATGATGGGGTGAACCATCCGTCAGACGGGGCAAGCGGCATTTCGGGTATGCTGAGGTTTGCGAAGGCATAGCGTCGCACCTGACAGTCAGGGCCGCAAGAAGCTGCGAATCCCCTTGGGATTGGATCCAATCTGTGCCATCGTCGCGGAGATTTCATATGTGAAACTCACCGGACAACCTCAGCCCTGAAAGCCTTCAAATGCGTGACAGCACCAAAGCCACCGCCGCTATTCTTTTGGCCTGCACGGTCTGGGGCCTGTCACCGCTATATTATAAGGCACTGGCCCATGTGCCTCCGCTTGAGCTTTTAAGCCATCGCACAATCTGGTCTCTGGTCCTGTTCAGCGCATTGTTGACGTTTCAACGGCGCTTGCCTGAATTGCCGCGCTTGTTGCGAACGCCGCGAGGGTTTCTTCTGGTGCTGCTTGCCAGTCTGTTGATTTCGGCCAATTGGGGTGGGTTCATCATCTCAATCCAGATTGGCAAGGCCGTTGAGGCCAGTCTTGGCTATTACGTCTTTCCGTTGGTGACAGTGCTTTTGGGCCGGTTCGTCTATGGCGAGGTTCTGGACCGAGGCAAATCCATTGCCATCGCACTTGCCACATTGGCAGTTGGGGTGCTCACCTATGGGCTTGGCGTCCCCCCATGGATCTCGCTTTTTCTTGCATCAACATTTGCCTGCTACGGCGTGATCAAGAAAAGCCTGACCGCAGGTCCAGTTGTGTCGGTGGCAGGGGAGGTGTTTTTGCTTGCACCACTTGCCATGATCTGGCTCTGGGGGGTGCATGCAGAAGGTTGGACCGGATTGTTTGATCGGCATCTGGCCACCTTTGGGCATGACCTTTCCGATAGCCTTATGCTGATTGGGTCGGGGTTGCTGACGGCGGGGCCATTGGTGCTGTTCAGCTTTGCTTCAAAGCATCTTACGTTGTCTACTGTGGGCGTGGTCCAATATCTCAACCCCAGCCTGCAATTCCTATGTGCCTCTCTGATATTTGCCGAGCCGATAACACGTTGGCACGCGATCGCCTTGCCACTGATCTGGGCCGCTTTGGTGATCTACTCCTTGGTGGCGTTTCGTCAGGACCGAACGACAAGACGCTCGCGCAGCATGGCGACGAGTTGATCGACACTATCTGCGACCAATGTGTTCTCGCGGATATCATTGTCGGCAAACCCCTGCGAAATCACATTGTCCATCAGCGCAATTAGCGGATCCCAATAACCGTTGATATTGAGCAGGATGATCGGCTTGTCATGCAGCCCCAACTGGCGCCACGTCAGCACCTCAAAAAACTCGTCCAAGGAACCTGCGCCCCCAGGGAGGACGGCAATCGCATCCGAGTTCATATACATGACTTTCTTACGCTCATGCATGTTTTCAGTGACGACAAAAGATGTCAGGTCGCGTTTGCCCACCTCGCGCGCCATCAAATGTACCGGAATGACCCCAAATGTATCAGCCCCCGCAGCTTGCGCGGATTTGGCAACGGCACCCATGATACCCACGTCACCCGCACCATAGACCAGCCGCCAGTTTTCATCGGCCATGGCCTGTCCCAAGGCCTCGGCTGCCTCCATATATGCCGGATCATTGCCCATCCGGGCACCACAGAAAACACAAAGCGAAGCAACGTGAGAGATAGGTGTCGGCATGGGGTTTCCTTTCACAGATCTTTTGACCGGTGATAGCTGGGTTGATATGGTTGCTCAAGACGTCACGGCGGGATTGTCGGCCCCAACGATATTGCGATGAACAAGCATTGGAAGGGGCCAGGGGATAAACCGAGGCAGAAAAGGCGACAGGCTGGAAATAGGTTGGGCTGATGGCGGGGAAGGTCGCAGCACCGACCGAAGGGGATGAATATGACTTCAAAAAACACACCCAAGTCGGGTGCGGGGATACTGGTTGCCGGTGGAACTGCGCTGGCCCTTGTTTTGGCGGCCATGGGGTGGTGGCTCTCACAAGGGGGATCAGGCGAAACACCCGCGACAGCTGATGCGCCGCTTCCTATTGCTGAAGTGGAGACAGAAGAAGCGCCCACCGCTGCGCAGGGCAGCACGTCATCTGCGGAAAATTCGGAAGATACTCCCCAAGCCTCTCAGGATGCAGTGGCACCCGAACCGCAGTTTGACATCGTTCGCGTCGAACCGGACGGAAGCGCCGTGATCGCCGGACAGGCCACGCCGGGGGCAAATGTTGCCGTGATGTTGGACGGGATTGAAGCAGGTCGGGCGGAAGCTGATGCAAGCGGAAACTTCGTCGCGCTTCTGTCACTGGAGCCATCCGATGATTCACGGGTCATGAGCCTGCAGATGGACGGTGATGAGGTTCAGACTTCCTCCACACAATCCGTTATTGTTGGGCCTATAGACGCTCCTGTCAGGTCGGTGGAAGAACAGACCGTAGAGCATACGGATGACACAGCGGTCGCTGTCTCTGATGCAGAGGCGACCGAGACTGAACCGGCCAAACAGACCCCAGCCTCGGAAGAGCCGGGCATGGCTGCTGCCTCCACCGAGCCCAAGGCGCCTCAGGTCCTGTTGGCGGATCAAGAGGGGATTAAGGTGTTGCAAGATGCCGAGGACGGATCAGGCAGCGCAACACTTGTGCTCGACAGCATTTCCTACGACGCAGATGGCAATGTCATTTTGGGGGGGCGGGGCACTGCGGACGCAAATCTTCAGATTTATCTCGACAATACAGTAGTGAGCGATGCCAAGGTGGACGCCGATGGCCAGTGGCGTCTTGCTTTGCCAGGCGTTGTGCCGGGGGTCTATACATTGCGTGTTGATGAAATGGACCCAGAAGGGAAGCTGGCCGCACGGGTTGAGACACCTTTCAAACGCGAAGATCCGGTTCAACTGGCAAAACTCTCTGAAGGGTCGCAGGATACCAGCACCGCTGAACCATCCAGTGATACGGCCACAGCCGAAGTTGTCCCCGAGCCTTCGTTACCAACAGAAGCGGAGGCACCTGAAGCCCAGACTGAAATCGCTGCCTCATCAGGAGAGACTTCAGCGGAGGAACCACTTTCCAGTGGAGACACGGCGAGCACCGAACCCACAGTTTCAGAAGTGGCGGCTTTGCCGACTGATGAAACTCCGGCTATGGATCAGGCCACTGTGAATTCAGAAACAGCACCGATGGCAGACTCGGTGCGCCCGTCTCTCGTGACCGTTCAACCTGGGTCAACATTGTGGGCCATTGCGCGGGACAACCTGGGAGAAGGGGTCCTTTACGTGCAGGTGTTTGACGCCAATCGGAATAAGATCAGGAACCCAGATCTGATTTATCCCGGGCAGGTATTTACAGTGCCTGAGGCCAACTGATCCGCGAAAAAATACCCACAGCTCTCGACCTTTAGCAGGCGGACCCCTATCTCTAGGGTCCGCCTGTTGTTTTACGGGCCGACAGAAAAGAGCCGAGCATGAGACATAACCACATCACAGCGACCAAAGCTCCTGACAATAGTATGCGGATCATTCAACGCGTTATGCCCTATCTTTGGCCAGAGGGGCAGGGTTGGGTCAAACGTCGAGTGGTATGGGCAATGGCGATGCTGCTTTTGTCCAAGGTCGTGACTGTCGTGACCCCGTTTCTCTACAAGGAAGCGGTAGATGCGTTGGCGGGCGATGGGGCAGATCCCGCCCTGTGGCTGGGCCTTGGTGCAGTCGGATTGACGTTGGCCTATGGTATCGCCCGGCTTATGGCAAACGGGTTTCAGCAGTTGCGCGATGCGATCTTTGCCAAAGTGGGACAGCGCGCGCTGCGCCAACTGGCGTTAGAGACGTTCACCCATATTCACCGTCTGTCGATGCGCTATCACATCACCCGCAAAACAGGTGGATTGTCGCGGATAATCGAACGCGGCGTGAAAGGGGTCGAGTTCCTTCTGCGCTTCTTGCTCTTTTCGATGGGGCCATTGATCCTTGAACTGGTGATGATCTCGGCAATTTTGTTTTTTGTCTTTGATGTCTGGTATTTGGCGGTCGTTGTTGGCACGATTTGGGCCTATGTGACCTTCACCTTCAAAGTGACCGAATGGCGGGTGAAGATCCGCAAGGAGATGAACGAACAAGACACGGACGCCAACCAGAAAGCCATCGACAGTTTGCTCAATTTTGAAACTGTCAAGTATTTCGGTGCGGAGGCACGAGAAGCCGCGCGCTATGATGTGGCGATGGCGGGTTATGAAAAAGCGGCGTTGAAAACGTCCTATTCACTGGCCTTCCTCAATTTCGGTCAGGCTTTTCTGATCACCGGCGGTTTGGTTGCGGTCATGGTGATGGCGGCTATTGGTGTTCAGAACGGTGCGCTGACCGTAGGCGATTTTGTCATGGTTAACGCCTATATGATCCAGATCACCATGCCGCTGAACTTTCTCGGCACGGTTTACCGCGAAATCCGCCAATCTCTGGTGGATATGGGGGAAATGTTTGATCTTCTGGAACAGCCGGCTGAGGTGGTGGACAAACCAGAAGCACCCGATCTGAAAGTTACTGGCGGGGCGTTGGAATTTGATGATCTGCAATTTGGCTATGACGCAGAACGGCCGATCCTCAAAGGCGTATCCTTAAAGGCGGAAGCCGGGCAGACGGTAGCGATCGTTGGCCCCTCTGGGTCCGGTAAGTCGACCATCGGGCGGCTCCTGTTTCGGTTCTATGACGTAAGTGGTGGTGCCCTGAAGATCGACGGACAAGACGTTCGTGATGTGACACAGGACAGCTTGCATAAGGCCATTGGTGTCGTGCCGCAGGATACCGTGCTCTTCAACGATACAATCTATTATAACATCGCGTACGGGAACCCGGATGCCTCACGCGAAGAGGTTGAGGCGGCAGCCAAAGCCGCCAAGATTCACGATTTTGTTAAGAGCCTTCCTGAAGGGTATGAAACTGCGGTGGGAGAACGTGGGCTCAAGCTTTCTGGCGGTGAGAAGCAGCGTGTGGGCATTGCACGCACCCTTTTGAAAAATCCACCGGTATTGCTGCTGGATGAAGCGACCTCGGCGCTGGACACCCAAACCGAGCGCGATATTCAGGACAGCCTGCGCGAGATGGGTGAGGGGCGCACCGTGATCACCATCGCCCACCGCCTGTCCACCATTGCAGATGCAGACCAGATCATCGTCCTTGAACAGGGTGAAGTTGTCGAGCAGGGTCGACATGATGATCTTCTGGCACAAAACGGGCGTTATGCAGCCATGTGGTCGCGTCAGGCCAGTGAAGACATGGACCAAGGCGGGGTCGAAGATACCATAACGGAGATACGCGCATGACTTTGACCATTCGCCCTGTCGCTGCGGATGACCGAGATAACTGGTCACGCCTTTGGGATGATTATCTTGCGTTCTATGACACCACGCGCGGAACAGAAGTGCATGATGATACTTGGGCAAGGATCATGAACCCTGAACAAGAAATGTTTTCAGCCCTTGCCATTGATGAGAACGGCACTGCCGTTGGTCTTGTGAATTACCTTCTGCATCGAAGTTTCTGGGATATTGAACCTCGCTGCTATTTGAATGACCTCTATGTGTCTCCGATCTGCCGAGGAAAGGGCGCAGGCCGGAAAATGCTGGAGTTTGTAAAAGCCCATACTGATGAGCTTGGGGTTGCCAAACTTTATTGGCTGACGGCGGAAGACAATAAAACGGCGCGGGAACTTTATGACCGGGTGGCTGCGAAAACACCGTTCATCCAATACGTGATGTAATAGATTTTCTTGCTGAAGCGAATTCCTGAAATGGAAAAAGGGGCGGTTTAACCGCCCCTAGTTTCAACCGCCTTTTATCACTCTGCGGCGTCGCGGGGTTTTCCCTTGGGTTTTGACACTTTGGCCTCTGGTTTTCCTGATGCCTGGTTGTCTGGAGAGGTCGTTGGCTCCGGCGCTGGTTCCAGCACAGGCTTGATGTCATCGACACTCGTTGATGTATCTCCTGTTTCCGGCAGCGCTGTGCTTTCGTCCTCCATTTCTTCCCAAATCAGGTCGTCCAGATTGGTTTTGCGCGCCGCCTTGTGCAAGGCAGCGTCACGCGACGCCTTGCCGTCCCGATGCGTCAGGGCACGCAATCCTGAAAACGACCGGTAGGCACCGGCTGACAGCCAGACACGGAGCGCCAGCATGGAAGGGGTGAAGACCAATGTCAGCACGGTGGCGATGCCCAGGCCAAACACAACCGCTGTGGCGAGCTGTTTCCACCAAAGTGCGGTCGGGCTGTCGATCGAGTAACCACCCTCAGCGAAGTTCAGAGATAATCCAAACATCATCGGGGCCAGACCGGCCATCGTAGTAATCGTGGTTAGAAGAACGGGACGGATCCGGGCTTCTGCCGTACGGGTGATCGCCTCAACCGCGGGCATGTAGCGTGAATAATCCTGATAGGTGTCGATCAGCACGATGTTATTGTTCACCACAATCCCGGCGAGCGCCACGATACCTGTCCCGGTCATGATGATCGAGAAGGGCTGCCCCATCACCATCATGCCAATCAGCACCCCGGTGGTCGACAGGACCACGGCCAAAAGCACCAGCACCGAATTGTAGAAGCTATTGAACTGTGCCAGCAGGATGATGAACATTAAAAACAGCGCACCGGTAAAGGCCTGGCCAAGGAAAGCCTGGCTTTCGGCCTCGTCTTCCTGATCACCTGTCCATTCATATGTGACACCTGCAGGCAGGCCGACCTCTTGGATCCACGCATCAATGGCGGCAATCCGTTCTGCCGGGGTGACGACGATACGGGTGAGGGAAGGGTTATTTGCGGCGGCAGTGTCGGCCTCGGACGACGTCACAATTTTTTCGCTGCCGTCGTCTGATACCAACTTTACCAGATCGCTTTCAACACCTGCTTTCACATCGTAATAGCGGCTTTGGTCCACCCGATCGATCTGCGCAAGGCTTGGCACCGGTTCGCGCGTGACAAAATTTGAAAGGGGCACGAGACCGGTGGGCGTTCGCAGTTTTAACGTATCAAGCGTTGAGAGAAGGCGTTGGTCTTCGGGCAGGCGCACACGGATCTCGATTTCCTCATCCGAACTGTTGACCCGCATCGTATCCAGAAGGATTCCATTGGTGATCAACTGAACCATCCCACCAACGGTGGCGACATTTGTGCCATAGCGCCCGGCATTTTCCACATCCACATTCAGGCGCCAATCGATACCGGGCAGGGGAAGGGTGTCTTCAATCAGCGTCAATCCCAGCGTCTCGTTGAACTTTGCAACAGCGGTTTGCGCCGCTGCTCGCAATGTTGTCCAATCGTCACCTTTCAAGCGGAGGTGCACCGGTTTTGCCGAGGCCGGCCCGCGGTTCAAATTCAACACTTCAAATCGAATTCCCGGTAGCACTCCCAATCGTTCTTCGAGCTTGGTCATGACGAAATCGCCATCATATTCCGGATCAATCTCGGTGGAGGTGAAGGGGAGGAAACCCAAAAGCTTGATGTCCTTCTCGATCGAAGGACGATCAGCCCAGGCCACAAGCTCCAACTGAAGTTGACCAATCGTGTCACGAGGGCCAGAGGCACCGCCGGTGTTCTGGTTCAATCCGCCATCGCCAGCGAAAGCAAAGACGCTTTCAACGCCTTTTGTGCCAAGTGCCACACGTTCGGCCTTGGCGACCATGGCGTCCTTCTCTTCGATGGACAGGTTGCCACGGGCGCGGATGAAAACGATGGCCTGTTCTGGTTCGCTATCGGTGAAGAACTCGACGCCTTTGTTATTGTTCGAGAAATACACAAAGACAGTGCCTACAAGCGTAAATACAAATCCAATCACCACCAATGGCATGATCGGATTGGCTGCGATGGCGTGTATCAGATGACCCAAAGGAGTGCGATGGCGCCCAGCCGCGACATGTGATTCCTTCCTGGGAAAGGCACGAGATTTCAGCGTAGCAAATCCGTGCCGTAGTCGAGCGAACAGAGCGGATGTCGCGAATATCAGGGCAAACAGCGAGACAAGTGCAATACCCACAATTGCAAGTCCAAGTCCCCCAAATCCAAATGCGCCAATCAGGTTGGGAATGACAGATCTCAGGATCTGAGTCTGGTCCATCGCTTCAATCATCGTGCCAGCGGTGGAAAAGCCGAATTGCGCTCCGAACGCACCAAGGACCAATCCGGCGATTCCAATCGGGAAGAGCATCAGATGAGTGAGCCAGTGCATCTCCGCGATTGCTTCGCTGCGCTCTTGGAACCAGCGTTCAAATCGGCCCGTGACCCCGCCAACAACCGGCAGATAGACCAAAGCCACCAAGAGCGAGGCGGACAGCACGAAGATCAGGGTTTTTGGCAGCCACCCCATGAACTGGCCGGGAATGCCGGGCCAGAACAGCATCGGCAGGAAGGCGCAAAGCGTCGTCGCGGTTGAGCTGACAATGGGCCAGAACATCCGTTTTGCTGCCATTGTATAAGCCTGCATTGGCCCGATACCTTCGCGGATCTTTTTATCCGCATATTCCACCACCACAATGGCACCATCCACCAGCATCCCGACCGCAAGGATCAGACCAAACATCACGATGTTGGAAATGGTCACGTCCAGCACGCCGAACAGGGCAAAGGTCAGCAGGAAAGATGTCGGGATCGCAAATCCCACCAGCAATGCGGATCGGATGCCAAGGGCGGCGAGGACCACAATCATTACCAGCGCAATGGCGGTAATCACTGATCCCTCAAGCTGTTTGACCATGCTGTTGACGACAAAACTCTGGTCGTTCGAGGTGCCGACATGCACCGCTTGTTGGAGTTCCTTAGGCCATTGTTTGCTGGCTTCTGCCACAACTTCACGCACTGTGGCGGCGGTGTCGATCAGGTTATAACCCTTGCGTTTGACCACCTGTAACGCAACTGTTGTCTGCCCGTTGAACCGTGCGGTCCCCGCCCGGTCTTCAAAGGTCAGGCGAATTGTGGCCAGATCCCCGAGCGTTACAACGCTGTCGCCGTTGACCTTCACGGGCAACGCATAAATATCCTCAATCTCATCAAAGGAGGAGGGGATTTTGATGGCCGTTGAACCGGTGGCGGTGTTCACATTTCCTGCGGCAATCAGCTGGTTGTTGGATTTCACCACCTGAATAAGCTCGTCCGCCGTCACGTTATAAGCTTCAAGCCGAAGTGGGTCGATTTCCACTTCGACCATTTCGTCACGGAAGCCAGCGAGTGGTGCTTCTAACACTGCATCTACAGCTTCCAACTGATCCTGAAGATCCTTTGCCACCCGGATCAGGGTACGTTCCGGTACGGACCCCGTGAGGCTCACGATGATGATCGGGAACTCTGAAAAGTTAATCTCGTTGATTGAGTATTTATCAAACCCGGATGGGAACTTGCCTTCCGCAGTATTCATGGCGTCGCGGACGTCAGCCATGACCTTGGTCTTGTCCCACCCGAACTCAAATTCCAGCGCCACGCCGGCATAGTTTTCGGCGGCGGTGCCCGACATGGTCTTAAGCCCATCAATATCGGCAAACTCGGTCTCCATCGTGCGCACAAGAAGTCGCTCGCTGTCCGCAGCTGAAATGCCGGGGAAGGGGACGGAAACAAAGAGGGCCGGGATCTCGATATCGGGTTCACCCTCCTTGGGAAGGCCAACATAGGCCAGCACCCCTGCCGTAATGGACAGGATCACAAAGGCGATCACCATACGGGCGCGTGTGGCGGCCCAGTCGACTATGCCAATCATGCGTCCGGTTCCTGCATTGTCACATCCACGAGCACATCATCTGTTACATAGTGATGTCCGATCACGATCACTTTGGCCTCGTCTGCCAGGCCCGTAACCCAAACGCCCTCGCGGCTATCACGAACCATCTCTACCGGGGCAAATCCTGCGCGCCCGTTTTCAGTCACGATGCGCACGCCCAGACGACCTTCATCATCAAGTGTCAGGGCGCTTTGCGGCAATAGATGGGCTTGGCGACCGGCAGAGGCGATTGCAATTTCAACCGTGCGGCCTTCGCGCAATCCACGGTCGCTGTTATCCGCTTCCACTTCCACACGGAACGTGCGGGTGTTCGGATCAGAGCTGTCAGCAATATAGGTCACCAGCCCGGTGATTTCCTCTCCGTTTGCAAGACGTGCCTGCACCGTTGCACCTACAGCAACAAAGTCAACCATCAGTTCCGGCACAAATCCTACCAAACGTATCGGGTTGAGCTGAATGAGCGTGGCGCATTCCGCACCAGGCTGGAGCAGAGAGCCCAATTCCGCACTATCGCTTTCCAGAATGCCATCAAGCGGGGCGGTGATCTCGATCCGCTCTAACTCTCGTTGTGCAGTGGCGACCGCCGATTCGGCAGATTGAATGGCCGCGGAAGAGGTCGAGGCACCAGATTGCGCAGCAATCACACCAGCCCGGGCTGCTTCAACCGAAGCACGGGCATTGGCGACACGGGAATCCGACGCAAATCCGCCTTCGGACAGCTTTTCAGCCGCATTCAGATTGATCAGAGCTTCATCCAGCCGGGCCTTCGCTTCGATGACACGGGCTTCGGCTTCGGGTTCGCGGGCGCGTGCTTCAGCCAATCGCGCCGAAGCTTCTGCAAGACCAGCTTCGCGCGTACCCTGATCAAGATGGCACAGAATGTCTCCGGTCTTGACCAGTCCCCCTTTGTTCAATCGGTTTGAAGTCACTTGACCTGATGTCTCTGATCGGATGACCACCCTGCGCGATGCTTCGGTGCGGCCCCGAACCAGAACTGCGCCTTCAATTTGGCGCGCCTGAGAGTGTATGGCGACAACTGAAACGCCAGCGTCATTTCCAACATCCGAATTTGCTGCTGGTCGTTCCACAGCTTCATTTTGCTCAGCGGGGCTTGTTCCCAGCCCCTCTAGCAGCGCTTCGCGCTGGAAGATCACCAAGTAAAGCAAACAAATAACGGTGACGGCTGCTAAAATCGGGAATAGGCGCATTTGCGATCCTGTCGGTATGTTCTGAATAAAACTGGTTTTAGCCAGAAGATAGGCATGGCGAGGAACCGGGACAAGCGGGATAGATTTTTTTGTTGATATTTCAATAGGAGAACGGACCGATCAATTCGCAATCCGACAGTGCAGAGATTTGTTGCACGCCCTTGGCAATTCTCTCGCTTTGAGGCAAAAGAAGGCAAGACCAAGCACAATATATGCGCAGAGGACCAACACAGTGAGCAATCCAGAAACTTTCATCGATGAAGTGACCGAAGAGGTCCGTCGCGACAAGCTTTATGCGATGATGCGCAAATACGGCTGGATTGCCGTCGCACTTGTGATCCTGTTGGTTGGCGGTGCAACCTATAATGAATGGTCAAAAGCAAAGGCTCAGGCCGAAGCCAAGGCTCTTGGTGATGCCATTCTTGCGGCTGAAGAGTTGGACGATACCGCGGCAAGCGCTGCGGCGCTGCAAAACATTCAAGCCGAAGGCGATGTTCAGGCGGTTCTTGGGCTTTTGGTCGCAGAGAAAGGCACGGACACTGATGCTCTGGCTGCGATTGCAGATAATGAGGCGCTTCCCAAAGTGTATCGAGATCTTGCCGCGTTGAAGCTGGTCATGTCGGCAGGTCGTGATCTGAGTGCAGAAGAGGCGGCCGACAGGCTTGCCCCGTTGCTGGTCGCTGGTGCCCCATTCCGGGTACTCGCTGAAGAACAAATGGCCCTTGTTGAACTGGGGCAGGGCGAAACAGCCGCAGCAATTTCCCGCCTTCAGGCCCTGCTAAATGACGAAGAAGCTTCACGGGCCTTGCGCCAACGAGCAACACAGTTGATTGTAGCTTTGGGCGCAGAGCCGGAAACGGCCTGATCCAGTTGACCTTGCTGAATATTTCGGGCGGGGTAATCATTGAGAACAAAACCGTTGGTGTGGGGGATATAGGGTGAAGTTGAGAACGAGCACCGGGATAGTGGTTGCCTTGGGGGTATTGGCCGCATGTTCACAACCAGAGTATATTCTGCCCGGCAAGCGCGAGGAATTGCGCAGCCTGAACCCACAAACGGCTGATGAAACCGAGATTGCAGCCGCCGCCGATGCGGCTGCTGCAGAGGTCGTAAACCAAACGATTCCAATCACTCTGCCCCAACAGGTCAACCATTCCTCCTGGACCCATATCGGCGGCAATGTGACCCATCAGGTGCAACATCCGGCATTTGGCCACACTCCCAGCCTGATCTGGACAGCAGACATCGGCCAAGGCAATGACCGGAAACACCGGATTACCGCCGAACCGGTTGTGGCAGACGGGCGCATATACACGCTTGATAGCCGCGCGCAGGTTGTGGCGACGTCAACCAGCGGACAGACGCTCTGGTCTCGTAATCTGACCCCTGCAAGCGACAATTCAGATGATGCGTCGGGCGGAGGTTTGGCAATTTCTGGTGGGCAGCTTTTTGTCACATCGGCATTCGGCACGCTGACCGCGCTGGATGCATCTAGCGGCGCTGTGCAGTGGCAGCAGAAACTGGAAGCGCCAGCGACCGGTGCCCCCTCCGTGCGTGATGGGATTGTTTATGTCAGCAGCAAAGACAATATCGCCTGGGGCGTGGACGCGTCCGACGGCAAGGTGCGCTGGCAGCTGACTGGTACCCCAAGTCCGGATGGCGTTGTTGGGGTGTCCAGCCCAGCCATTACCGAACGGCTCGCGATTGTCCCCTTTACCTCCGGAGAGTTGGTCGGCGCGTTGCGTAAAGGTGGGGTGCGGACCTGGACGGCTCTTGTAACCGGTGAACGCCCCGGTCGTGCCTATTCGATCGTGACGGATATCACCGGTGAACCTGTGGTGAAAGATGACGTCATCTACACTGGCAATCCTGTGGGGCGTACCGTTGCGCTCTCTATGTCGGGTGAACGGATCTGGACCGCAGATGAAGGCGCAACGTCTCCGGTTTGGGTCAGCGGCGGTTCGGTGTTCTTGATCTCGGACGAAGCCAGGCTGGTACGGCTCGATGAAAAGACCGGGGACCGGATTTGGTCCGTTGAGCTGCCATATTTCACCAAGGAAAAAGCAAAGCGTCGCAAAGCGATTTACGCAAATTATGGACCGGTTCTGGCGGGTGGAAATCTATGGGTGACTTCATCTGACGGGGTCATGCGTGGCTTTGATCCGAAAGACGGTAGCCTTGTCGCAAATACCGAATTGCCGGGCGGAGCCGCCACACGTCCTGCAATTGTGAACGGCGTCGCCTATGTGGTGTCTCGCGATGGCAAACTTCTGGCTTTGCGCTGACAGAAAAACCGTGTATGCGGGGCGCTTGATGTGACCCGGAGTCCGATATGAGCTTTACCCTCGCCATTGTGGGCCGCCCGAATGTGGGCAAATCCACCCTGTTCAACCGCCTGGTTGGCAAGCGCCTCGCGCTGGTTGATGACCAGCCAGGCGTGACGCGTGACCTGCGCGAAGGCGAAGCGCGGCTGGGTGATCTGCGCTTTACCGTGATTGACACGGCAGGGCTTGAAGAAGCGACTGATGAAAGCCTTCAAGGTCGGATGCGCCGCCTGACGGAACGTGCCGTGGAAATGGCCGATGCCTGTCTCTTTATTGTGGATGCGCGATCTGGGCTTCTGCCCGCAGATGAGGTCTTTGCTGACATCCTGCGCCGCAAGAACGCTCATGTAATCCTTGCCGCCAACAAGGCCGAAGGCAAAGCTGCGGACGCTGGATACTTCGAAGCGTTCGCGCTGGGTTTAGGCGAGCCGATCCGAATGTCGGGAGAGCACGGCGAAGGCATGGGGGATCTCATGCTTGCACTTGATCCTATCGCCAAAGAATTCGAAACTCGCGCTTCTGAAACCGCACCTGAGACCGATGTGGACATCGTCGAGGGCGAAGAGGACGAAGGACCGCGTACGCCCACCGCAGACAAGCCTCTGCAGGTGGCTGTGATTGGTCGACCGAACGCAGGTAAATCCACTCTGATCAACCAGTTGATAGGCGAGGAACGACTGCTCACCGGTCCAGAGGCCGGGATCACAAGAGACTCCATCTCTCTCCGGTTCGACTGGGGCGGTGTGCCCACTCGGATTTTCGACACCGCGGGCATGCGCAAGCGCGCTAAAGTTCAGGAAAAGGTCGAAAAGCTTTCGGTATCAGACGGGCTGCGGGCTGTGAAATTTGCCGAAGTTGTCGTTGTTCTTCTGGATGCGGCAATCCCGTTTGAGCAACAGGATCTGCGCATTGCCGACCTCGCCGAACGTGAAGGGCGTGCAGTTGTCGTCGCGGTGAATAAATGGGATGCCGAAGGTGAAAAACAGGCCAAGCTCAAGGAGCTGAAAGAGGCATTTACGCGGTTACTGCCACAGCTGCGCGGAGCACCTTTGGTGACGATCTCGGCCAAAACCGGCAAGGGGATGGACAGATTGCAGGCTGCGGTTATGCGTGCCCATGAAGTCTGGAACCGCCGGATCAAGACGTCACACCTCAATGGCTGGCTCAGTGAAATGATCGAGGCCCACCCGCCTCCCGCACCGGGTGGTCGCCGGATCAAACTGCGTTACATGACTCAAGTAAAGGCCCGCCCACCTGCGTTTGTCGTGATGTGCTCGCATCCAGACAAACTACCGGAAAGCTACACCCGCTATCTGGTCAACGGTCTGCGCGAAGATTTTGACATGCCCGGCACGCCAATCCGATTGACCATGCGCGGGCAAGGGGACAAGAACCCTTATAAGAACCGCAAGAAATCCACTCCCAGCCGTTTGCGAAAACACCTGGGCAAGGGCCGCGCAGACGAGTAATCGCACCTGCGGATGACTTAAGAAGATGACATAAGAAAAAGAGGCGCGCTCACCAGCCCGCCTCTTTTTTCTTACTCAAAATACCTCGGGGTGAGGCTGAAGGCCGAGGGGCAGCACCCCTCTCATTCTGGCCGAATATCAAAACGTCAGTTCAGATAGGGCATCGGGTCGACAGGATCAGTGCCATTAAAGACGAGGAACTGAATGGCGTTATATTGGTTTTTTGTCGCCTTCGCGATCGGCTGCCCGCGCTTCACTTTCTGTCCTTTGGAAACAGATATCCCTTCGATGAAGCTATATGCCGTCTGAGTGTTGTTGCCATGGTCGATCACAACAATTTCTTCGCCCTCAACATCTTTGGACACAAGGCGAACAGTTCCAGCAGCCGCCGCTTTGACCGCCGCGCCGGGTTTGGCTGCAATCAGGATATATCCCGCCTTGTCGGCGTCAAATAGGCTGGTGATCTTTCCTGAGACAGGCAGGGACATTCGGGCGCTGGACGCGGTCGTGCGCTCACCATTCAATTCAGGAGAAGCAGGCGCGGTTGCAGGTTTTACAGCCGAGGGTTTTTCATCGGGCAGAGGTTGTGCGGCAGATGGTGGCGTGGGCGTGGTGCTCCCTTCTCCGGGGCGGCTGACTGATGTTGTCGCGGCCTTCGCGACTTTGACGGGGATCAGAAGATGTTGCCCCTCACGAACCGCCAGTTCGGCTCCGAGCCCATTCCAATCGGCAAGAGATCGGACCGAGACACCGTAAAGACGTGCAATGGAATATGCAGTTTCTCCGCGCTCGACCCGGTGGCGCAATGGCTCCTCACCCGAGGTCACGGATTTCCGTGTGCTATCTGTTGGACGGGTGGCCGGAGCGCGGTCAATCGCGTCTCCCGCGAGGGTTTGGATGTCAATTTCCCCGCCGGGTGTAATTGGTCCGCTGGAAGGTTCCTGGACTCGGCGTGGCAATGCCAGAAGTTCATCCCGACGCAGGGGAGTGTCAGCGGCAATTCCATTGTAACGCGCCAGTTCGGCAGCAGGGATGCCTAAGCGGTTGGCGACATCTGCAACGGAATCTCCTCGCCGCGCCAATGCCACCTGATAGGTCGGATAGGATATGACCCCGCGTGCGTCTGGCGAGGGTCGGTTTGCCGTTTGCACATTTTGCACAGCTTGTGTGGTGGATAACCCACCATGCTGTGGGCGCATGTCGAAATCAAATCCGTCCGTGCAGGCCGACAGCGCGGCTGCGGTTACAAGAAGGGGAATGCCACGCATGAGCGTCTTGTGGCGCCGCGTCATAGCTCTTGTCATTGCTCGTGTCCTCAATCCACGGCCTGTCCTCAGACCGGTTGTTATTTGGCGCCCGTTATGGGCCATTGGCGAAGTCTCTGTCGGACCTTTCCGCCCCGGTTCGGCTGTTCCGAACCCTTGGTACCCCTTAGAGGGGTGGCTTTGTTATTCCTGCCCCAACCCTTCCAACAGGGGCACGAAACGCACCGGCAATAGCTCATCGTATTCAAATCCTTCCTGGCTGCGCGTCACCTTGATCAGGCTTTGAACAGCATCGGACTGACCTACCGGTACAATCATGATACCGCCGATTGCGAGTTGCGCCAAGAGGGGGCTGGGCGGGTCTTCGGCTGCGGCGGTGACGATGATGCGGTCGAACGGGGCCTGATCCGGAAGTCCACGTGATCCATCTCCGACAATGGCAGTGATATTGTGCAGATCCAGTGCCTCAAAAATCTGGCGTGCCTCATGCACAAGGCGACGATGGCGATCAATGGTATAGACACGCCGGGCAAGTCGCGACAGGATCGCTGCCTGATATCCGGAGCCGGTGCCAAGCTCGAGCACTTTATCCCGGGGACTGATCTGTGCCGCCTGGGTCATCAATCCAACAACAGATGGCTGCGAAATGGTCTGCCCACAGGCAATCGGCAGCGGCATATCTTCATAGGCGCGCTCAGAGAAAACGCCACGTACAAACATGCCACGGTCGATTTCTTCCATGGCAGTCAGTACACGCGGGTCCGTGACCCCGCGCGATCGCAGGGTGAACAGGAACTGCATCTTGCGTTCTGCATCCATGCCGTTCCCCGCAGGCGTCATGAAAAAATCTCCGTGGTCTGAGCAAGGTGATCATGGGCCGTCAGGTCAGCGCGCATCGGCGTGACCGACACATAGCCAGCAAGATTTTCGGTCACATCCATTCCGGGCTCAGAGGGGGTGGCCTGCGGCCCACCTTTGATCCAGAGGAATTGCCTGCCGGAAGGACTTTGATGCGGTTCAGCTGAGAAAATGGCATCATGCCGCCAACCTTGGGGTGTGGCTTTCACTCCACGCACTTTATCTGCCCCTACAGGTGGAAAATTCACATTGTAGAAGACTTTGTAATTTTTGCCTTCGTCCCATGGCCCTTTATCCAGAAGCTTGCGTACGATCCCGGTGCCATGCGCGGCGGCGGCCTCAAATACACTGTCCAAATTCTTTGTGCCCATACCCATATACTGGCTGAGTGCAATCGCTGGCAGGCCCTGAAGCGCAGCTTCCATCGCGGCACCCAAGGTCCCAGAATAAAGCGCGTTTTCTGCTGAGTTATTCCCCCGGTTTACGCCCGAGATCACCAGATCCGGGCGTTCGGGCAACACGTGGTGCAATGCCGTAAGAACACAGTCTGCCGGGCTGCCTTCCGCCGCAAACCGACGCTCGTCCTGCTGGGCGACCATGAAGGGATGCGTGTAGGAAATGCAGTGTCCGACGCCGGATTGTTCAAAAGCAGGGGCAACGGTCCAAACTTCGCCACCCGGGCCTGCAATCTCTGCAGCGATGGCTTCGGCCACTTTCAGGCCGGGTGCGTTGATCCCGTCGTCATTGGTGATGAGAATGCGCATACCGTCCCCGTTTTGCCATGAAATCTATGCCTGCCCCCTGAATAGGGCAGGCGGTGAAAAGCGGCAATTGTTTTCAAAGGGCGGGTTGGGAACTGTGCCCCGGAAGACTCAGGTCAGACCAATCCGGTTTCCGACAAGATCCGCTTTGCTTCATCCTCGACCGAAGCCAACGCGTCGCGATCTTCACCCGGATAAAACCGCGTGCGCATGGATGTTGCGAGCGGTTTTGGTTCTGCCACTACAACATTTGGGCCAAGGCGGGTGTTCTCAGATGCCCAGCTGTTTACAAGAGCCATCTGAGCGGCCTTGGTTGCTCCGTAACCGGCAAAGAAACTTTCGCCGGCATGGTCATCGTGGAAAAAGAGTGCGGTGCTGTCATCAGTCAGAAGCGGATTGATCATATGGATCAGCACGCGCGTGGCTTCCACATTGGTGTCAATCGCGCGCTTCCAGCCTTTGTCATCCAGTTCCGGTGTTGGCATCAGGGCCGGGCCGTAAATCGCTGTGTGCGCCCAGATGTCGATGCTGCCCCAGCGATCATGGATCGAGCGGCAGAGATGTGCCATGGCGTTCTTGTCGGTCACATCCATCGGTGCGAGCGTGGCTGTCCCGCCAGAAGCCTGGACCTTGTCATCAAGCTCTTCCAAAGCGCCGGTAGTGCGCCCCACGGCCATCACATGGTGGGTTTTTGACAGCTCTAGCGCCAAGGCGGCACCAAGCCCACGGGAGGCGCCGGTGACCAGCGCGATTTTCTTTGTCTCACTCATGGCTGCGGTGTAGCGTTCAGGTTCGGGAATGTCGAGAGGGCCGGTTTCTTCCAATGTCATTTCGTGCGACCCTGACCCGCCGGGGCGAGTGGACGCACCCCGTCATCTTCCAGATCCAGCCTGTCATGCAGGTCACGTAGTGCGGCTTCACACATCCCATACTCAAGCCACTGGCATCCTGAACAGACCGAGGAAAGGTCACGTGGGCGTAATTTGCGCCGAATTGTTTGTTCAGCCTCACCCCAGGTTAATACCTGCCCGTACCGCAGATCCAGAGCAGCAAGGTGCTGACGATCAAGCGCCTCGATCCCTTCCTGGTTCTGGCATTTTGTGTCTACGCGTTTAGGGCATGGGCCACAGATGTCATCCGTGTGGCGTATGACCTCGATCTCAACTTCCGCGCCACCATCAGCGCGCAAACGTCCATTGACGATCCCATCCATATTGGCAGTGAAACCGTCGGAATACCCCTTGCCCTGAAAACCGAGGGAGCAAAGGAAATGATGTGGACGAAAACGCAGTTTGGCCATGTAACGAGCCTGACGCATCTTTGATTTGGGTGCAACTGCGGCGGATCACTCCGCCGCGGCCATCTTGAAACCCTGTTCGATCTTGTCGGAAGGTTCCACCGGATATTCACCCGAGAAGCAGGCATCGCAATATTGCGGGCACTCTTTCTTGCGCCCTTCTGCTTCGCCTACAGCGCGATAGAGGCCATCAAGCGAGATAAACTTGAGGCTGTCGACCTTGAGATGTTCGCACATTTCTTCTTCGCTCATCGTCGCGGCCAGAAGCTTTTCACGTTCGGGCGTGTCGACGCCGTAGAAACAAGGCCATGCGGTGGGCGGGGAGGCGATGCGGAAATGCACTTCGGCGGCGCCCGCATCCAGGAACATGTCCTTGATCTTGCGGGTTGTTGTGCCGCGTACCACGCTGTCATCCACCAGTATGACGCGTTTGCCTTTGATCAGGGCCCGGTTCACGTTGAGTTTCAGGCGAACACCCATATTGCGGATCGATTCCGTGGGTTCAATAAAGGTCCGGCCCATGTACTGGTTGCGGATGATGCCCATCGCGTAGGGGATGCCGCTTTCTTGGCTATAGCCAATTGCGGCAGGCGTGCCACTGTCCGGCACCGGACAGACCAGATCCGCGTCCACCGGGTTTTCGCGGGCTAGTTCCACACCGATCTGGCGACGGGTTTCATAAACCGACTGACCTCCAAGGATCGAATCCGGACGTGAAAAATAGACATGCTCAAAGATGCAGAACTTCGACGGCTGCGGTCGGAACGGAAAGCTGCTTTCTACGTGTCCGTCGGAAATCACCACCATTTCACCGGGCTCAATCTCGCGCACCAGTTCAGCACCGATGATGTCCAGCGCACAGCTTTCCGATGACAGCACCCAGCCTTCGCCGAGGCGCCCCAAGACCAGCGGGCGCACCCCATGCGGGTCGCGCACACCCATCAACTTGGTGCGGGTCATAGCGACCACCGAAAACGCGCCTTCGACACGGCGCAACGCGTCTTCCATCCTTTCAGGGATGGTGCGTTGCAGTGAGCGAGCCATCAGGTGAATGATACATTCACTGTCTGAGGAGCTTTGAAAGATCGAACCACGTTCGATCAGTTCGCGGCGCAGAGCGTTCGCATTTGTGATGTTGCCATTATGAGCAATCGCCGCCCCACCCATCGAGAACTCACCAAAGAAGGGCTGCACGTCGCGGATCACTGCACCTTTGGATCCGGCCGTCGAATAGCGCACATGGCCAATGGCGATGGGACCGGGCAGGGTCTTCATCACGCTTTCCTTGGTAAAGTTGTCGCGCACATAGCCAAAGCGGCGGGCTGAGTTGAACCCTTCGTTTGGATCATGGCAGACAATGCCACCGGCTTCTTGCCCGCGGTGTTGAAGGGCATGCAGGCCGAGGGCTACGAAATTTGATGCATCCTTGAGGCCAATTACGCCGAAAACGCCGCATTCCTCCTTTAATTTCTCATCATCAAATGGATGCGCCATGAATGGCTTCATTTGATCCTTGGAAGGGCAGGCGGCGGGCGGTTTGGACATCTCAGTCTCCGATTCCGTGGCGTTGGCATCCTCATAGTGGGTGAATATCGCTCTGTCACCAAACTATCACGATCTGGATGCGTTTTCTTACCACTGGTTGTTTTGAAAAAGAAAAACGCGCCCGAAAGCGCGCTTTTGTTAACAAATTACTGTCCGGTGTCGCCGGAGCAGCCCCCAACAAGGACTTCGTAGCGTTCGACGATCCAGCTCGGCGCATCCTCGGGGATCTGTTCGTTAATCTTGTCCTGTGTCCGGGCAAAGATCTTGGCGGTGCGGCTGTCGTCCACCATGGCAATCGTATCGGTGGTCACAACGCGGTCATATACAACAAGAGCAATGGCCACGAGGATAAGCCCACGCGCGACCCCAAAGATGAACCCCAATGCCTGATCGATCCCGCCAAGGGCAGAGCGTTGCACGGCGGACGAGAAAAGCGGTGTGAAGAGCGACACCACCACAAGCGCAATGGCGAATACTCCGGCAAATGCGGCGATGATGCTCAGCTCGCAACTTTCCGCGATGAAGTCGCGCAGCACAGGAATTTCCTTGATCAGCGGCTCTGCTTTGGGTGCGAACATATAGGCAAGAATAGCCGCCGCAATCCAGCCGATGATCGACATGCTTTCACGGATAAACCCGCGTGAATAGGCCAGGATGGCCGATACCAAAATGACCGCTGCCACGATCCCGTCTACAAGTGTAAAGGCTTCCATCTGTTTCTCCGATGTTTTTCGCCAATTCTGACCGAGGCTAGCCTGCCCCAAAGATCTCCCCAACAAACCCCGGAAGGTCCGTCATTTTCTGAACACGCATTCCATCAGCGGTCCCTGTCTTGCTACGACTGGGTGCGATGGCTGCGTTGAAACCAAGTTTCATAGCTTCTTTCAACCGGTTTTCGGTTTGTCCCACCGGGCGTAAAGCCCCTGATAGACTGATTTCACCAAAAACCACAGTGTCTTTAGGCAAAGCGGCGTCCTCTCGCGCAGAGAGTAGCGCTGCCGCCACAGCCAGATCTGCGGCAGGTTCCGAGATTTTCATGCCACCGGCCACGTTCAGGTAGACATCAAGCCCGGCAAACGGGATGCCACAGCGGGCCTCAAGCACAGCAAGGATCATCGCCAAGCGTCCTCCATCCCAACCGAGAACAGAGCGGCGGGGCTGGGAATGAGGTGATGGGGCAACAAGGGCCTGAAATTCGACGAGCACAGGACGGGTGCCTTCGATGCCGGCGAAAACCACGCTTCCGGGAGCTGGCTCTTCACGGTCTGAAAGGAAAAGTGCAGAGGGGTTGCCGACCTCAGACAGGCCGCCACCCGTCATTTCAAAGACACCGATTTCATCAGCCGGACCAAAACGGTTTTTAACCGCACGCAGGATGCGGAACTGATGACCGCGTTCACCCTCAAAATAAAGAACCGTATCCACCATGTGTTCCACGACCCGGGGGCCAGCAATCTGACCTTCTTTGGTGACGTGCCCCACCAGGATAACGGATATCCCGCGGGTCTTGGCAAATGTGGTCAGTTCATGAGCGGCGGCGCGGACCTGACTAACAGATCCCGGAGCACTGTCCACATTGTCCGCCCACATGGTCTGGATGGAGTCGATGATGGCTAGCTGAGGGCGTTCCGCGTCGAGTGTTGTCAGGATGTTTCGCAGGTTGGTTTCTGCGGCCAACCGAACCGGAGCCTTGGTCAGACCCAAACGCTGCGCGCGCATTCGAACCTGTGCCGAAGCCTCTTCACCAGAGACGTAAACCGTATCCAGACCCGCCTCAGCAAATCGGGCAGCTGCCTGTAAGAGCAGCGTGGATTTACCAATGCCAGGATCTCCACCAACGAGAATGGCAGATCCCGGAACCAATCCGCCACCAAGCACGCGATCAAGTTCCCCTAATCCGCAGTGGGTACGGGGAGGTGGGGTTTCTTCCGTGGATAAATCCGTGAGAATAATGCCTTGCCCGCGCACGGATCCGAGCGATTTTTTTGCAGGTCCGGCGGACAACGGTGTGTCTTCGACAATTGTGTTCCATTCGCCGCAGCCGTCGCAACGTCCGGACCACTTTGTGAACACTGCCCCACAGGCGTTGCAGGAATAGGAATTGTTGTTCTTTGCCATAGGGATGGTTTTTGCCTGAGGGGGGGCGTCCACGCAAGGGGGAGTATGCGTCTATTTGCCGATGATCGAAACGGGCTTGGCCTTGCGTGACATCAGAAGCGATATACCCAGAGAAATCAGGATGCAGGCACTGAAGAGGTAAAGCCCCCAAGCAACTTCGATCTTTGCCAAAGTTACGCCCTTCACGATGACGATATAGAGCGCCACCAGAAAAATATCGGCCATGGCCAGCTTTCCCATCACATTGAAAACCGGGAGCATCTTGCGGCGCATTTGACCGAACTGGATCAATGCCAGTCCGAGAGATTTCACCAAAGGGGCGATCAGGGCAAAAAATGTGACGAGGAGGGCAATAAACACATCTTTTTGCCACAGGGTTTGCAGACCGGAAATCACGCTGATTTCATCTGTTCCGAAAAAGGGGAGATTCAACCCGGCGCGCATCAACGGGGCAAACCACGACAGTGGAAAGGCAATCAACAACGCCAAGTTCAAATAACGCATATATCTCATGACACTGAGATATATGGCGTGACGCGACGCTTACAACTCTAAATCTCCGTCACAATCTTGTTCGTTGCGTGCGGTGTTGTCATTAGGGCCGTTGCGAGGTCCACGCCCGCGTTCGCGGCGCGGGTTCGTTGACATCGGAACCACATTGCGATCTCTGGAAACTGTTTCGTGCAGATCAACCCCGAGCTTGGGCAGTAACGCCTTCAAATCTGATTTAAGCGCATCGACCTGCTTTGTGACCACCAGCTCATCTGCTTCGACCTGCGTCAACCAGTGTTTCAATTCGTCAGTCGTCTGCTGGGCGAGAGACAGGTTGGCGCGAAAGTCTTCCATTTCCTCGTGCCTTTGGCGGAGAAATACCCGGGCTCTTTCAACTTTATCGTCGCTATAGGTCTGAGCCAGATCGCGGCTCACAAAGCTCATTTGTGCTGCTGCCTCAAGGATGTCCGGCTCTAACCCCGCTAGATCTGGATGATTGCGAAGATGCGCAATGCGTTCGCGCACCTCATCAAACTCTGCACCGGTCTTGAACAGTTTTGCACGATCCGCTTCGTGGGCCATACGATAGGCGCGCGCAACATCCTCCATGGTCAAATGAAACTTGCGATGGCTGTTTTCCAACTGCATCACTCTCCCATGGCTGGGCAGGAAAAACAGCAGGGATACGCAGACCGCAGTAAAGAAAATCTGCGCATACATCCCCATGTTTTCGATGTTGACGGCTCCAAATCGTGCGGGCAATTCGAGCCAAGGCGCAAACCCCAAAGCTGATGCGATAGTCACGCCGGTTAGCGCAAGTGCCAAGGTCGCCATGAGCAGAACGGAAATTCGTTGGGCAATGCCAGCCATTACCAAAAGTGGAATATTTATACTCTTCATCTCAACTCCCCCTTCAAGGAACGATTACCAAATCGCGTTCGGGATGGACTTGAGCCATGGTTCTTATTGCTGAGAGCCTTTGTAAAATTCAGGTCGGAGCAATTCTTATTGTTCGTTTGGCTTCAAGCCAAAACGCAAAAAATAGAGTAGGTAATCAGTGTGTTAGCATAGCAGAAATTTGGGGAAATGGTAAGGCTAAGGGGCTACGCTCACGGTTGTGTGACTAATTGACGAAGATTGACAGGGTCTTAGCGGACCGCCTCAATCGGTCCTTCGGCACTTCCGGAAATAAACTGGGTAACATAGGGGTCGCCAGACGCATCCATTTCTGACACCGGACCTGTCCACTGAATGCGTCCATCATGCAGCATGGCAATTTTATCGGCGATTACGCGAACTGACGACATGTCATGCGTGATGGTCATGGCGGTTGCCCCCATTTCCACAACGATTTCGCGGATCAAGTCATTGATCACGCCGGACATAATGGGATCAAGACCTGTGGTGGGTTCGTCGAAAAAGATAATTTCAGGTTCGGCGGCAATGGCGCGGGCCAGACCAACGCGCTTTTGCATACCGCCTGACAATTCCGACGGAAACAGATCAGCTACATCTGGCGTCAGCCCCACGCGACGCAGTTTCTCGACTGCAATCTCTCTTGCTTCATCACGCGGACGTTTCAGAGAGCCACGCAGCAAGCGAAATGCAACGTTCTGCCAGACGGGCAGGCTGTCGAATAGAGCCCCACCTTGGAAGAGCATACCGAACCGTGCCAGAAACGCATCGCGATCAACCTTGGAGGTGTCCTCTCCGTCAAGTGTGATGGTCCCGCTGTCTTGGGTCATGAGGCCGAGAACGCATTTCAGCAACACGGATTTCCCGGTGCCGGAGCCCCCGATGATCACCATGCTTTCACCACGATTGATCGTCAGATCAATTCCATCCAAAACTCGTTTGGAACCAAATGCTTTGTGGACGTTGTTAAGTTCGATCATGTGGCAAAGAAGAAGTTGGTGAGAAGGAAGTTGGCGGCAAGGATCAGCACGGCGGCGGCCTCAACCGAAGTTTTTGTGGCTCGGCCCACACCCTGAGCGCCGCGACCGGAATTCATGCCGTGATAGCAGCCCATCACCGCGGCAATGAAGCCAAATGCGGCCCCTTTGATCAGGGACGAGATGAGGTCGGAGGCTTCCAGAAAGTTCCATGTGTTGGTGATATAAGCACCGGGGGCAAATCCCAGTTGGTTGGTGCCGACAATATATCCGCCCATGATGCCGATAACATCACCGATCCCAACCAGTGCAGGCACCACCAGAATTGCGGCAAGAACGCGGGGGGCTGTGAGATATTTCATCGGGTGGGTGGAAAGTGTGACCAAAGCGTCGATCTGCTCGGTCACTTTCATCGTCGCGATCTCTGCTGCAATGGACGACGTCACACGGGCTGCAATCATCAACCCAACAAGCACCGGACCAAGTTCACGCACCATTCCGATTGCGACGATCTGCGGCACCACCGCTTCAGCCGAAAACCGTTGTCCGCCGGAGTAGATCTGAAGTGCAAGTGCTCCGCCGGTGAAGATCGCCGTCAATCCGACAACCGGCAAGCTGAAATAACCGACGTTGATCAAGGCCGAAAGGAACTCGCGCGGGTAAAACGGGGGGCGCACAATATGTCCAATCGCCTGGCCCGCAAAAATTGCGACGCGCCCAATCATGGCCAGGAAACCAAGAACGGTGCGACCAAGTGCTGCGAAAGGTGACGTGATCAGGGTCATGTCCGGCCTCGCGCATAACGGCGGGAGTATCGAGACCCGAGTTGGGTCAGGATTTCATAACCGATTGTCCCGGCAACCCCCGCAAGATCGTCAACTGTTTGATGCGCTCCCAAAAGAGTCAGCATTTTTGGATTTTCCCTCAGATGCGTGATGTCGACGCCAATCAGATCCATCGAAACACGCCCGAGAATAGGGCAGGGTGTATCCTCGTGAAACAACACTGCCTTGTTCGAGATCGCGCGGTTGATCCCATCGGCATAGCCGCCTGACACCGTGGCCACGCGTGTTGGGTGTTCCGCTATCCATGTGTTTGAATAGCCGACGCTTTCGCCTGCGGCCAAATCACGTATCTGCACCACGGGCAGGTCCAGTTCTACAACAGGATCCGCGTCTTCATACGGAAAGCCGCCATACAGGCCGATACCGGGGCGGGTCAGATCGAAATGATATTCGCTCCCCAATAGGATGCCTCCGGTTGCGGCAAGGCTGCGCGGTGCGTCAATCCCGTCGGTCATATCGTGAAACGCCAACAACTGCCGGCGGTTCATGTCGTGATCTGGCTCATCGGCGCAGGCCAGATGGCTCATGATCAGGCGAGGTTGTTGTGCCAGGCATATGTCTCTGAGCGCAGACCATTCACCGGGCTCCATCCCCAATCGGTTCATACCAGTATCGAGTTGAACACCAAATGGGTGACCCGGAAGCGCTTCAAAATGGCGGGTCATCTGTTCGACCGAATTGAGCATGGGCACGAGGCCGAGGTCATGGATCATGTCGGTATCACCAGACATATGACCCGAAAAAACACTGATTTCCGGTCCCGGACCCAAGGCTTCGCGCAATGCGGCACCTTCTTCGGCCACGGCGACAAAAAAGCGTCGTGCACCCGCTGCTGCCAGGGCGCGGGAAACTTTCTCCACACCAAGCCCATAGGCATCGGCTTTGACCACTGCGGCAGTTTGAACTTCCGAAGCAGATTTTGCGTCAAGCACCCGCCAGTTGGCGACCACCGCGTCCAGATCAATTGTCAAATTTCCAGTGCTCATGATGAGCGTTTTCGTAAGGCAGCAGGGTGAGGTCAAGCCAAAATGCGAGAGATACCCAAATGCCGGTGTTTTTCCCCGCGTTTGTGGCCCGATTTCCCGATCTCAATGCAGATTAACAATCTACGAGGATCGTTTTCACTTCGCTTGTTCCCTCAAGCGTGCGATGCACCGGGCATTTGTCTGCGACTTCCAGAAGGCGGGTTCGTTGCTCTTCGCTAAGTGGTCCCTCAAGGAAAATCTCTCGTCGAAACGTATCAATCTTGGCGCGTGTACCTGTTTCTGCGTCTTGGGCATGCACTTTGTTATGGCTGACATCGACACGTACGTGTTGCAGTGGCCAACCTTTGCGGCGTGCATACATGCGTATGGTCATTGAGGTGCAAGCCCCAAGTCCTGCCGAAAGATATCCATAGGGCGACATGCCTTTGTTTGTCCCTCCATACGCCATCGGTTCATCCGCCTGCGTATGGTGAAACGGGCCGGACTGCACATCCTGAAGAAACCCATTCGGATCCGCTTCAGTCACGCGCACAATTCCTTCGGGTGCCCCGATTGGAGGGGCTGGAGGGGCAAGGTCAAGATAGCGCGCGGCCCAGGTTGCAATAACGTCAGCGACATATTCCGCGTCGTCTGGACGCGTGATCAAATGGTCAGCGTTGTCGAGCGTGACAAAACTTTTGGGGTGTTTAGCTGCGAGAAAGATCTTTGCTGCATGCTCAATGCTAACAACCTGATCTCTGGGGGCATGTAAGACCAACAACGCTGCATTGAGGTTGCGGATTGCATCTTCGAGCTTTTGATCCTGCACATCGTCCACAAAGCTCTGGCGGATTGTGAAGGGACGACCGCCAAGTTGCACCTCTGCCTGCCCCTGATCGGAAATGTCATCAAGAGACCCTGAAAACTGATGCACCACATTGGCCGGGGTTGATGGGGTGCCTATGGTCACGACCGCCAAGGCCGATGGAAGGGAGGATGCAGCTTTCAGAACGGCGGCTCCTCCCAATGAGTGCCCAATCAGAAGAGAGGGGCGAAGGCCACGCGCTTCCAATGCGGCGGCAGCAAGAAGCAGGTCTTCGACATTGGAAGTGAAATCAGTGTTTTCAAACTCGCCGTCCGAGTGGCCCAGCCCCGTAAAGTCAAAGCGTAACACCGCAATACCTGCGCCCGTCAGGCGATCTGCGATGCGACGCGCTGCTATGATGTCTTTGCCGCAAGTAAAACAATGGGCAAACAGGGCAGTCGCGAGGTGTGGACCTGATGGGCGGTCAAGGCGCGCAGCAAGATCATGCCCGCCATGCCCTTTGAAAGTGAAACGCTCGATTGGCATTCACATGTCCTTTGTTCAACGTGTTCTATGAAATAGCACGCGGCATCCACGCAAATTTCAGTGTTGCACAAAGAGTGGGTCGTTGCGTCCTTCCTCACAAGGGTGCTTGGGGGAAACGCACGGGATCGTGAGGCCATGTGACATCGCTGTAATTAATCTTAGGACTTGCGAAATATTACGCCTGTTGCAAGTGTAAACCTACATGCACCCATTGGGTTAAGAAGTGGAAATTTGTCAACAATATCTGCCTGTTCAGCCATGGGAAGATAAGCGAGCCAAACGATTGCCGGGGTTGGTGCCAATCAAACCGGGTGAATGGTTGTTGATGGATGATGCCTATGCTGATCAGATGGCGCATCGTCGTGCGCTGATCGCCAGCAAGGGAGATCTGGTTCACAGAATTTCGGACGGCGCCTTTCCTGCCGCTCGCGAGTTGCTGTCAGTGACCTTGGATGACCCGCGTTCATGTACCCGTCGAGGAATACGCCGATGAGACGGCACGGCGGGTCCAGCGCTTGTTTGACGGAATTCAGGTCGGGAGGCCGATCTGGAGAGCTAATGCCTTGGTCTACAACGATCCAGAACTGCATCAACCGCGCAGAGAAGAGGAACGCAGGCCCCCTGTCACCGGAGGCCAGAAATGGTTGCGGGTTGAACGTCAGGGGAATCGGCGGCTTGAACAGTCCCGCGCGGTCCTATTCTCAATCCATACTTTTGTTTTGGCAAAAGCAAAGATTAGAAAGCTTGGGTATCGAACTGCCTGAAGGTTTAACATGATGTTCAAGCAGTGTTAACCGAGGCTTGCGTGCTTGAAACGCATTATGGTTGGGCATAAAAACAGCGATGTACAGTCTGATCCGTCAGGCGGGAAGCACAAGTGAAAAGTAGAGCAGGAGTTATTATGAAAATATCATCGTTGGTGTTCGCAGCCATGGCTGCCGGGGTATTGACCGGCTGTGCCGGCAAGGCGTCCTTTGAGAGCAATCCGGTTCAGATTGAGACACCGAATGGCGTCGTGGTTTGTCAGCTTTACACTCGTGATCGCGTCCAGTGGGATGAAGCAATTGCAGTACCGTCTGGTATGACGAAAGCCGAAGGTGACGCCTACTGCGTTCAGGAAGGTTACCGTCAGTACAGTGAAGCGCACGACAAAGTGCGGACTTACAACGGAAGCTGAAAACTCACCTTCCCCGACATCCATAGTAAGTTATTGAAAAGAGGCGCTTGTTTAGGCGCCTTTTTTTGTACGCGCCCCGCAGTAATAATGCAGTGTCAAGAATGGGTGGAATGATGTCCTAGATATCCCACCAATGAAAAAGGGCATCGCAAGCGATGCCCTTTCCGGAAACTCGATTTGATTAGCAGCTGTAATACAGCTGGAATTCGATCGGGTGCGGGGTGTGCTCGTAAGCGTAAACTTCTTCCCATTTCAGGTCGAGATAACCGTCGATCTGGTCTTTGGTGAACACGTCACCAGCGAGAAGGAAGTCGTGATCTTCGGCCAGAGCGTCCAGCGCTTCACGCAAGCTGGAACATACGGTCGGGATGCCTTCCAGTTCTTCCGGCGGCAGATCGTACAGGTTCTTGTCCTGAGCGGGGCCCGGATCGATCTTGTTCTTGATCCCGTCAAGGCCGGCCATCAGCAGAGCAGCAAAGCACAGGTAGGGGTTGGCAGCCGGATCTGGGAAACGGGCCTCAACGCGCTTGGCTTTCGGGCTTTCAGTCCACGGAATACGCACACAACCCGAGCGGTTCGAGGCCGAGTAGGCGCGCAGAACGGGGGCTTCAAAGCCCGGGATCAGACGCTTGTAGCTGTTGGTCGACGGGTTGGTGAAAGCGTTCAGGGTTTTGGCGTGTTTCAGGATACCACCGATGAACCACAGGGCTTCCTGGCTAAGATCAGCGTATTTGTCGCCAGCAAAGAGCGGCTTGCCGTCTTTCCAGATCGACATGTTCACGTGCATGCCGGTGCCATTGTCGCCAGCGATCGGTTTCGGCATGAAGGTTGCCGATTTGCCGTAGGCGTGGGCCACGTTGTGGATGATGTATTTGTACTTCTGAAGCTCATCAGCCTGTTTGGTCAGGCTGTCAAAGATCAGACCCAGCTCGTGCTGACAGGATGCCACTTCGTGGTGGTGCTTGTCGGTTTTCATGCCGATCGACTTCATGGTCGACAGCATTTCGCCGCGGATGTCCTGTGCATCGTCAATCGGGTTCACCGGGAAGTAACCACCTTTGACGCCCGGACGGTGGCCCGAGTTGCCCATTTCATATTCGGTGTCGGTGTTCCAAGAGGCGTCCACCGCGTCCACTTCGTAGGATACTTTGTTGATGCCAACCTGGTAGCGCACGTCGTCAAACAGGAAGAATTCAGCTTCCGGACCCATGTAGGCATTGTCGCCAATGCCCGAAGATTTCAGGTAGGCTTCTGCTTTTTCAGCGGTGCCGCGCGGGTCACGGCCGTATTTCTCACCGGTGTCCGGCTCAACAATCGAGCAATGCACGCAAAGGGTTTTCTCCGCATAGAACGGATCAACATATGCGCTGTTTGTGTCCGGCATCAGTTTCATGTCGGAATTTTCGATCGACTTCCAACCCGCAATGGACGAGCCATCGAACATGAACCCTTCTTCAAGGAAGTCTTCGTCCACCAGATCGCAGTCGACAGTCACGTGCTGCAGCTTGCCGCGTACGTCGGTGAAGCGGATGTCGACATAAGCAATGTCTTCTTCCTTGATTTGCTTGAGTACGTCTTGTGTGCTCATTGCTTTTTCCTTTGTTCCAGAAACTTAGTGCCCTTTGGTTGGGGCGGATTAGACGGCGTCCAGACCGGTTTCCCCGGTGCGGATACGAATGGCTTGTTCAACGGGGGTGACAAAGATCTTACCGTCGCCGATCTTGTCGGTCTTGGCGGCTTCAACGATAGCCTCGATAGCTTCGTCCACCTGATCGGCGGGCAGCACCACCTCGATCTTCACCTTCGGCAGGAAATCGACGACATATTCAGCGCCGCGATAAAGTTCAGTGTGGCCCTTCTGACGGCCAAAACCTTTCACCTCAATCACGGACAGACCCTGAACGCCGATGTCCTGAAGCGCTTCTTTCACCTCGTCCAGTTTGAACGGTTTGATGATCGCTTCAATCTTCTTCATCTGGCTTCCCCCAATGGCAGTTTGCGCGTTAGAAGAAGACAGACCATTTTCCCTGTGGCCCGACAATTGCTGGTAGCGGTCGCAGGGGGGCGTGATTGCCAAATTTCCGGGCGATTGCACAAAAAATAGGCAGAGTGGTGTATTTGTGTGCACTTGCTGAAAGGATCGACATGACAGAACTTCTGACCGCCGCCCAAATGCGCGCCATTGAACAGGCCGCCATCGACTCAGGCGAGGTGACGGGGCTTGAGCTGATGGAGCGGGCCGGGCGGGGTGTTGTTGAGGCGATTTTCGAGGAGTGGCCGGAGCTGGCATCGGAGCCAATAGAGAGCGGGCAGGGGGGCGCTGCCCCCGATCCTTCGGATCCCCCCCGGGATATTTCTGGTCAGAAGAAAAGACGGGCAGTGGTGCTGTGTGGGCCGGGCAATAATGGCGGCGACGGGTTTGTCGTGGCGCGGTTGTTGCATGAGCGCGGTTGGGAGGCGGAGGTGTTTCTGTATGGAGACGCGGAAAAACTGCCGCCGGATGCGCGGGTGAATTATGAGCGGTGGTGTGAAGTGGGGGAGGTTGCAGTCGCCTCATTCAGCACGCTGCCTGATGCACGATTAACCACTATAATTGTTGATGCGCTTTTTGGGACTGGATTATCTAGGCCCGTCGAATTGCCTGCGAGCGCAATGTTGTCAGAATTGGATCAATTGCACCCAAACGAAATTGCAGGAAAGGTGGTTGCGATTGATATTCCCTCCGGAGTCTGTAGTGATTCCGGTAAGATTATTGGAGACAATGTTCTCTGGGCAGATTTGACAGTTTCATTCCATAGCAAAAAATTAAGCCACGTGTTGTCCAACTGCGAGGAGTATTGCGGCAAAGTTCGAGTTGTGGATATCGGTCTCGATAGCTGGAATAGTTTGCAATGGTCTCAATGGTTTCGACGACACATTGTGGAAAGCAGTTCGAGTTCTGAGCAGAGGGTTTGGGCGTTGGGGGGAGTAAGTAGCTCAATTAGTTATAAAAGCGCGCCGACTTATTTGGTTAAGGCGCGAGTTTTCGATTTAGCAAAGCACAACGAACACAAATATACCCACGGCCATGCCCTGATCCTCACCGGGGGTTTTGGCAAAACCGGCGCGGCTCGTCTTGCAGGGCGGGGGGCGCTGCGGATTGGGGCGGGATTGGTGACTTTGGGCGTGCCGCCCTCGGCGCGGATGGAGGTGGCCTCAACGATCACCGCGATCATGCAGATCCGCGTGTCAGAGGGGCAAGAGCTTGCGACCCGGTTGCAGGATGAGCGATTGAATGCGCTTTGTCTTGGGCCGGGTTTGGGCGTCGAGCGGGCGCGGGAATTGGTGCCGGTGGCGCTTTTGTCTCAGCGGGCGACGGTGCTCGATGCGGATGCTCTGACCGCTTTTTCTGATGATCCGCAGGTCTTGTTTGATCAGCTCCACGAAAACTGTGTGCTCACCCCGCATGGTGGCGAGTTTGCACGGCTCTTTCCGGATATCGCTGAGAAGCTGAATGCCCCTGCCACCAAAGGACCGGCTTATTCCAAAGTGGACGCGACACGCGAGGCAGCGGCGCGAGCGGGGTGTGTGGTGCTCTTCAAAGGGCCGGATACGGTGATTGCCGCGCCTGATGGGCAATGTTCCATCAACTCAGCGCATTATGAACGGTCAGCCCCATGGTTGGCGACCGCTGGGTCAGGAGATGTGTTGGCTGGTTTCATCACCGGATTGCTGGCGCGTGGTTTCAACGCGATGCAGGCCGCGGAAACCGCAGCCTGGTTGCATGTGGAATGTGCATTGGAATTCGGCCCCGGCCTGATCGCAGAGGATCTTCCCGATATGCTGCCAAAGGTTTTTAGAAAACTGGAGCTTTAAGCGACCGCGAGTTCCGCACCATCGGCGTAGATCACATGGGGGCGATCAAACACGAGACGATAAAGCGTTGTTTTCTTAACAATTTCCTTAGCCATCTTGCTGGCTTTGGTCAAAGTGGGCGTGTCACCGCGCAGAAATAATGCCTGATCGGGAGCAACACGCATATCGCGTTCGGGTCGATTTTCGCCCAGACTGTTCTTCCTCACGACAGCGGCATTGCCGTTGTGTTGATGAATGGCACGAAGCGGTTGCGCTCCTATGCCTCGAGTGATGATGCGATCACCTTCGCAAAGGTCCTCGACCGCGACCTCACCACGTAAGGTCAGAATGATGGTGCCTTTTGCAAGCCCCGCCTTGGCCGAAGTAAAGGCTTCGAATTCTGAGTTAATTTCGTGAACAGTCATCATTGAACCCACGGCTAAAAACATCCCTAGTGCTACGGTTCAATCGCAATTGGGGCGGAAATGCGGCGGCGGTGGGGAGTTACGGTGCGATTGTTTCTAAGATGGGGCCAATGTGTTGGGGTTTGGTTGATTGCATCTGCTTTCTGTGGCTGTCGCCTCTGCCATAGGTGCAGAGGCCATATCTAGCCCGTTTACACGTACCAGATGGCGCGCGTCGAAATGCAATTGATACAGGCACATCATTCCTGATTTCTCAGGGCGGCAATAGATGTCTCCATCGATCAGGCGGTTGGCTGCAACAAGCACCTGAGTCTTGCCGAACATGGCTTTCGCCATCCACCCTTTCAGGACGATTGGTTGATTGGGGGCGACATGAACCTGCTTCTCCGAGGGGTCGCCGAATAATGCCGATGGCGAAATACGGATCATGTCTGGAAGAAACATTGTCTTTTTGGATATCGCGCGCAGTCGCACAACGCCAACATCGGCGGCAACAAGCCTCTCTCCTACTTTGAGATCTGAGACCAGTTTTTTTCCAGAAAGCGTCAAAACGCGCGCGTCCGCGCCGATACCAGTCGAATAAATATGACGAACTTGCTGGCCATACGGCAAAGCAAGCCCTTGCGATTGAAGCGACATAGGGACACCTGCAATTTGTTTGTTTTTGGCCCTCTTCCGGGGCACTGCTCTTTGTTAGCAACGATAGGGCAACAAGGAGTTAAGCGCGACGGAATTGTCTTCAAGACAACGAATTTGCGGACCTGACGTTGCAATACAGACTCACTGATGCGTTTTTCCTCTCGCATCCCTCTTCGTCCTTTGCTAGAAGGGCGCGAAATCGGCGGCCCAGTTGGGCTGCCGCATAGGTTTTGCGGGTGTGGCGAAATTGGTAGACGCACCAGATTTAGGTTCTGGCGCCGCGAGGCGTGGGGGTTCAAGTCCCTCCACCCGCACCAAAGTTGAAAGAAGGACGACGACATGCAGGTCACCGAGACCCTGAATGAAGGCCTGAAGCGCGGTTACAAAATCGTGGTTCCCGCAGCCGATCTGGACGCGAAGGTCAATGAAAAGCTGGCCGAGGCGCAGCCGGAAGTTGAAATGAAAGGTTTCCGCAAGGGCAAGGTGCCGATGGCGCTTTTGAAAAAGCAATTTGGTCAACGCCTGATGGGCGAAGCCATGCAGGAATCGATCGATGGTGCGATGAACAAGCACTTCGAAGAATCGGGTGACCGCCCGGCGCTGCAGCCTGACGTGAAGATGACCAATGAAGACTGGAAAGAAGGCGATGACGTCGAGGTCGAAATGACCTACGAAGCCCTGCCGGAAATTCCTGAGGTCGATCTGAAGGCGATCAAGCTCGAGAAACTGGTTGTGAAAGCCGGTGACGCCGATGTGGAAGAAGCCCTGAACAACCTGGCTGAAACCGCACAGGATTTCAAAGCACGCCGCAAAGGATCGAAAGCCAAAGATGGCGATCAGGTTGTGATCGACTTCCTCGGCAAGGTTGACGGTGAAGCTTTTGAAGGTGGCGCTGGTGAAGATTACCCGCTGACCCTTGGTTCGAACTCTTTCATCCCCGGTTTTGAAGAGCAGCTGGTTGGCGCCAAAGCCGGCGAAGAGGTTGAAGTCAACGTGACTTTCCCTGCCGAATATGGTGCTGAGCATCTGGCTGGCAAAGACGCTGTCTTTGAATGCTCCGTGAAGGACGTCAAAGAGCCAGTGGCTGCTGAGATCAACGACGAGCTGGCCAAGAAATTCGGTGCCGAAGATCTGGATGGCCTGAAAGGTCAGATCTCTGAGCGACTGGAATCCGAATTCGGTGGTGCTGCTCGCGCTGTCATGAAGCGTGGCCTGCTCGACGAGCTGGACAAAGTGGTGGATTTCGACCTGCCGCCGTCGCTGCTTGACGCCGAAGCCAAGCAAATCGCACACCAGCTGTGGCACGAAGAAAACCCGGAAGTGGAAGGTCACGACCACCCGGAAATCGAGCCAACCGATGAGCACAACTCTCTGGCTGGCCGTCGCGTACGTCTTGGCCTTCTGCTGGCTGAACTGGGCCAGAAGAACGAGATCGAAGTTTCCGATGCTGAGTTCACTCAGGCCATCATGAACCAAGCACGTCAGTACCCGGGACAGGAACGTCAATTCTTTGAATTCGTTCAGCAAAATCCGCAGATGCGTCAGCAAATTCAGGCGCCACTGTTCGAAGACAAAGTCATTGACTACATCTTTGAACTGGCTGAAGTGGCTGAAAAAGAAGTGTCGAAAGACGATCTGCAGAAAGCTGTGGAATCTCTCGAAGACGAATGAGACGGATCATCCGTTGAACCAGAAAGGCCGCTCGTTTGAGCGGCCTTTTTTTTGGGGGGAATCAAATAGAAAATGCATCGGTCACTACCATAATCCGCGACCTTTATTTGGTTGATAGTTTTCTGAACTGTTGAACTTGATCCGCTGGGACCAAATGATCCATTTCCCGCTCAACCGGGCTTCAATCCCGTTTCTACCAACATCCCAAGTCTTTTGGCTTCGTAGTAATAACCCCGCGCATACCATTTCATCGCGCCTTCAATGCTGCCACCAGACACTAGATAGGCGCCTTTCAGGTATTTGCCCGCATATTTCAGATTGATGTCTGGATCGAGCAACTCATTTGCCGGACCCCGGTGTCCCATCGTGCGAGCGGTCTGTGGGAGGATTTGCAAAAGTCCCCAGTATGGACCGTCACGAGCCCAGGGCCGGTGGGTGCTTTCCCGGACGGCCTGACGATGGATCAGTTCGCGTGGGATCTGATAGTGATCGGCCCACTGGTTGATGAGCGCACGCAGTTCCAGTGTTTCATTCGGATAAAGGGGAGGATTGTAGCCGTTGTTCACGGTCCGCTTTGCGGACCGGCGTCCACATCCCACCAGTAGAAAAGAAGCAGTAAGCGTTAGAAAACAGCGACGGGAATTGTGATATGTTTGGGTCATAACTAAACGCTATCCCGTTGCTTAATCATCGCAAAGTAGCAAAGCAAATATCGGCGCCACTTTGCCACCTTATTTATGGCTGTGGCTGGCGTACAAGTATGACCCCAAAAAAAAGCCGCCCCGAAGGGCGGCTTTCATGATGCGATAAGAAAGAGGTTTACTCTTCTTCCGAAGCCACTTCGGCAACCGGTGCTTCGTCATCGTCGTCCGAAGCAGCGGATCCAATATCGTCGAACAGTTCGGCGATTTCGAATTCGGCTTCGGCTTCCGCTTCAGCAGCCAGTTCCTGAATCGACTTGCCCGAGGCTTGCAGTTCGGCTTCTTCTTCCGAACGGGCCACGTTCAGGTCGATGGACGCTTCCACTTCCGGGTGCAGTTTCACGGAAACCGTGTGCAGTCCCAGATATTTGATCGGAGCGTTCAGGATAACCTGTTTCTTGTCCACGGTGAAACCACCTTCGGTGGCCACATCTGCGGCATCACGCGGGGTGACCGAACCGTAGAGGGCGCCAGCATCTGATGCTGAACGAATCACGATGAACTGCTGACCGTCCAGCTTTTCAGCCAGAGCCTCAGCTTCTTTTTTGGTTTCGAGGTTGTTAGCTTCCAGCTGAGCTTTCTGAGCTTCAAAACCAGCAATGTTGGCTTTCGAGGCAGTCAAAGCTTTGCCTTGCGGCAGCAGGAAGTTGCGGGCGAAGCCCGGCTTGACGTCAACCACGTCACCCATTTGACCCAGTTTGGCCACACGTTCCAGAAGGATAACTTGCATGATGTTCTCCTTACTTCACGGTGTAGGGCAGCAGGGCGAGGAAGCGGGCGCGTTTGATGGCACGGGCCAATTCGCGTTGCTTCTTGGCCGAAACGGCAGTGATGCGCGAAGGAACGATTTTGCCACGCTCAGAGATGTAGCGCTGCAGCAGACGGGTGTCTTTGTAATCGATCTTCGGTGCGTTTTCACCCGAGAACGGGCAGACCTTGCGGCGGCGGAAAAACGGTTTGCTAGCCATTGTTTAGATCCTTCCGAACTTAGCGGTCACGGCCACGGCGGTCGCCGCGTTCGTCACGTTTCTGCATCTGCACCGACGGGCCTTCTGCGTGATCGTCGACCTTGATGGTCAGGATCCGCATCACGTCGTCATGCAGGCGCATCAGGCGTTCCATTTCCTGAACGGCGCCAGAGGGGGCGTCGGTTTTCAGGAAGGCATAGTGCCCTTTGCGGTTCTTGTTGATCTTGTAGGCCATCGTTTTGACGCCCCAGTACTCGCTGTCAACGACTTTACCGCCGTTGTCGGCCAGCACGGTGCCAAAATGTTCGACTAGGTTTTCAGCTTGCGCATTGGACAGGTCCTGGCGCGAGATGAAGACATGCTCATAAAGCGGCATGTGAGCTCCTGTTATTTAGACGTGCTTCAAAGTATGGGTCCAACCTTTCCGCGACCCATTCACGAGAGGCAACGCAGTTCAAGACATGCGGAAAGGACAGGGCCTTATACACGGATTGGTGCTTGATGCAAGGGGGAGGAGGGACGTTTAGAGCGTTCCCTGTTTACCGTGTTTACCATCGTCAAGACAACTTCACCCCACTGCCGCAATGCCGCCATTTTTACGGAAAAGATTAAATTACCCGGTGGGGGCCAACTGGGGATGTAAAGATGAGCGTTCTGATTGAAACACTTCAAGCTGCCAAATCCGAATTGGTCCAAGATGAAGGCCCCGAGCTGACACACGCATCTTGGGGTTACATTATCACCTCCCAAGACCAAGAAGATTTACTCTCGTATGTTACCCTTTTCGGAATGCGCGTTCTGGGGGCGGTGCTTTTGCTGGTCGCAATGGGTCTCTTGGTTGTGCCAGGAGCGTCAGTTTCCTCTGATGTTTTCTCATTCAAGCTGATCGTAAGTGCCTTTTTTTCCATTTTGGGATGTTACGCAATCTGGTCGAGCTTGACCGGCTATCGGGAAGAAATCCAGGTTGATTTGGAGCGTCGGGAACTTCGAAGAGGGTTCCGCCGGAATAATGGGCAATTTGTGACTTTGGTCGATCTGCCATTGCGCGATGCAGGAGAAATATTCATGGCACACGCGAAGCCTCAGGAAAAACACGTGGTACTTTATGTGCGGCGCAAGAATACCACGCAGGCACTTGAGGTTGCGATTGGTCCTGAAGACCTCTTGTTTCCTTTGCAAAAACGGATTTCCAAAGATCTGGGCCTGTGTGCAAAGAGAATTGCCGCATAGAAACTGCGCAGGTAGAAATTGCACAGACGGAACAATTCTCGACCAAATACCAGATGATCCGAGGGGCCCTTGTGGCCCCTTTGTTGCGTCTTGGGGCTAAATCCATTGCACCTGCTGGTTCGTCGCGCTATGCCGTTGGGGAAAGACAACAAGGGCGCAGGAGGGTTCATGAGCCGCGCATTCGTATTCCCGGGGCAAGGCGCCCAATCGATTGGCATGGGCAAGGCATTGGCCGACGCCTATCCCGCTGCAAAAGCCGTGTTTGACGAGGTGGATGAGGCGCTTGGCGAAAAACTCTCCACGTTGATCTGGGAAGGCGAGCAGGACGAACTCACGTTGACGCAGAATGCTCAGCCAGCCCTGATGGCCACTTCGCTTGCTGCTGTTAAGGCTCTGGAAGCGGAAGGCGTGGGTGTTGATGCGGCTTCATTTGTAGCAGGTCATTCGCTTGGCGAATATTCCGCTCTGGCCGCCGTTGGCACCCTGTCGATCGCGGACACCGCGCGCCTTTTGCGTACCCGTGGAAAAGCAATGCAAGACGCGGTACCCGTTGGTGTTGGCGCGATGGCCGCATTGCTGGGTCTTGATTTCGAAACCGCTGCCGAAGTGGCTGCGGAGGCCGCGCAGGGGCAGGTTTGCCAGGCCGCTAACGATAATGATCCGGCGCAAGTTGTGGTGTCAGGCCACAAAGAGGCGGTAGAACGCGCGATTGAGATCGCCAAGGAAAAAGGGGCACGCCGCGCGGTCCTGCTCCCGGTCAGTGCACCTTTCCATTGCGAATTGATGCAGCCTGCTGCCGAGGCCATGGCGCAGGCTCTGGCTGAGGTGGATATGGAACGCCCAAGTGTGCCGTTGGTCGCAAATGTACGCGCCACCGCGATTTCTGATCCAGCGACCATTCGCTCTTTGTTGGTTGAGCAGGTGACGGGATCGGTGCGCTGGCGTGAGAGTGTGGCCTGGATGGCCGATGAAGGTGTGACCGAAATCTGGGAAATCGGTGCCGGGAAAGCCCTGTCGGGTATGATCCGCCGGATTGCGAAGCAGGTGACCTGCCGTGCAGTTGGCACACCGGATGATGTAAAAGCTGCCATCGAGGCGCTGAACGGTTGAGGAAGGGTGTAGAGATCGCCAGATCTTTACGCCAATATCCCCGAGAAGAAGATATCTCCTTAGAGATAGAAAGGACTTCAGATGTTTGATCTGACTGGAAAAAATGCGCTGATCACTGGTGCGTCAGGTGGCATTGGCGGTGCGATTGCCAAGGCTCTGCACGGGGCGGGGGCGACCGTGGCTCTGTCTGGTACACGCGTTGATCCGCTCGAAGCATTGGCGGCTGAACTGGGCGAACGTGCGCATGTGCTGCCCTGCAACCTCTCTGATGGCGAAGCTGTGGATGCGCTGCCGAAACAAGCCATTGAGGCGATGGGGTCGGTGGACATTCTCGTAAACAACGCCGGCATCACCCGTGACCAGATCTTCATGCGCATGTCGGATGAGGAATGGGACAGCGTAATCAACGTAAACCTGACCTCCACGATGCGGCTTTGCCGTGGGGTGATGCGCCCGATGATGAAATCGCGCTGGGGTCGAATCATCAATATCAGTTCAATCGTAGGCGCCACCGGTAATCCCGGACAGGTGAACTATGCGGCATCCAAGGCCGGTATGGTCGGTATGACCAAATCGATCGCCTATGAGGTGGCCAGCCGCGGGATCACGGCGAACTGTGTCGCCCCGGGTTTCATCGCCACTGCGATGACCGACAAGTTGACGGATGATCAAAAAGACAAGATCAATGTGCAGATCCCTGCTGCCCGTATGGGAGAAGCGAATGAAATCGCTGCCGCAGTGCTGTATCTCGCGTCGCCTGAGGCGGGATATACGACAGGGGCGACGCTTCATGTGAATGGCGGGATGGCCATGCTGTAAACAAACTTCAGGGGGAGGACAACCTCCCCTTGAACCCCGAAAACGTTTGCCTATCTTATCCGATGTGTTATAGGCGGCGCATGTTTTGCCCTGGCTGCAATTGCACATCCAGGGTTCTCGGCACAACGCGCGGGAAACTGAGCGGTCCCTTGGGGCCAAATTAGAAAGGGCTCCGGCCCGACCCAAAGGGCTTAAGCCCTGAACTATGTGAGGATTTATCATGAGCGACGTCGCAGATCGCGTGAAGAAAATCGTTGTTGAGCACCTCGGTGTTGAAGAGGACAAGGTTACGGAATCGGCCTCGTTCATCGACGACTTGGGCGCAGACAGCCTGGACACCGTTGAGCTGGTTATGGCTTTCGAAGAAGAGTTCGGCATTGAAATCCCGGATGACGCTGCCGAAACCATCCAAACTTTCGGCGACGCCGTGAAGTTCATCACCGAAGCTTCCTAAGCCTTTCGGATTGAATTTAGGAAACGGCGCCCCTCGGGGCGTCGTTTTCGTTTGTTTGGGGGAATATCTCTTTCCAGCCTATCTATAGACATGCGAGCATCTGCTCGTAGATGGAAAACGCCTTGCCCCTCATACCCCCGCCGCGTTATTTAACGCGAGAGAAAGTAATTCCTTTGAAAGGACTGCAAATATGCGTCGAGTGGTAGTGACAGGACTGGGCATGGTGTCTCCGTTGGCCAGCGGAGTCGAAGAAACTTGGAAGCGTATTCTGGACGGACAGTCAGGTGCTGGTCCGATTACCAAATTTGATGCTTCAAACGTGACCACCAAATACGCCTGTGAGGTTCCATTTGGTGATGGCACAGAAGGCACGTTCAATCCGGATGACTGGATGGCCCCTAAAGAGCGCCGCAAGGTGGATGATTTCATCCTGTTTGGCGTTGCCGCCTCAGATATGGCGCTTGCTGATGCGGGCTGGACTCCGGAAGCTGAAGAAGATCGTCTTCGTACCGGTGTGATGATCGGTTCGGGTATTGGTGGTCTGTCGTCAATTGCGGATACGGCGGTTCTGGTAAAAGAGCGCGGCCCACGCCGTGTTTCTCCGTTTTTCATTCCAGGCTCTCTGATCAACCTGATTTCCGGCCAAGTGTCGATCAAATACGGTTTCAAAGGTCCGAACCACTCGGTAGTGACCGCCTGTTCAACTGGCGCTCATGCGATCGGTGACGCGACCCGACTGATCCAGCTGGGGGATGCTGACGTGATGGTTGCAGGTGGTGCTGAAGCAGCTATCTGTGAAGTTGGCATTGCCGGGTTTAACGCCTGTAAAGCCCTGTCGACCAAGCGGGAAGATGACCCCAAAGGCGCGAGCCGTCCCTATGACAACGATCGCGACGGTTTTGTGATGGGGGAAGGGGCCGGGATTGTGGTTCTGGAAGAATATGAACACGCCAAGGCGCGTGGCGCCAAAATCTACGCTGAAGTTCTCGGCTATGGTCTGTCGGGTGATGCCTATCATATCACCGCTCCTGCCGAAGACGGCGATGGTGGGTTCCGTGCCATGCAGGCGGCCCTTGCCCGTGCAGAGTTGGAGCCTTCTGCGGTGGATTATATCAACGCTCATGGCACATCGACCATGGCGGACACGATTGAGCTTGGCGCGGTAGAGCGTCTTTTGGGTGATGCGGCTGACAAGGTAACCATGTCCTCAACCAAGTCTTCTATTGGTCACCTGCTTGGGGCTGCTGGTTCGGTTGAGGCGATTTTCTGTGTGCTGGCACTCCGTGATCAGATTGCGCCGCCCACACTCAACCTCGACAACCCTGCGGTTGAGCCGCGTTTGAGCCTGGCAGCAAACAAGGCAGAGCCGCGTGAAATCAACGTGACACTGTCAAACAGCTTTGGTTTTGGCGGCACCAATGCATGTCTCGTTATGGGTAAGGTCACTGACTGATGTGGCGCAACATCGCGTCCAACGCACTGACATTGTTCATCCTCATTCTCATCGTGGGGGTGGGGATGATTGCTTGGGGTAAACGTGAGTTTACACAAGCGGGTCCCCTTGAACAGGCAATTTGTCTGAAGGTTGATCGCGGATCAAGCTTTTCGCGATTGTCCAGCAAACTCGACGAGTTGGGAGCAATCTCTTATCCTCAGATATTCCGCATCGGTGTCGAGTATTCCGAGAAATCCAGTCTACTCAAGGCAGGGTCTTTTCTGGTGCCCGAGGGTGCGTCGATGGAAGAGATCACCGATATTGTCACGCGCGGTGGAGCGTCTACCTGCGGCACCGAAATTCTCTATCGCGTTGGCGTATTGAATGCAGTCATGCAAGTGCGCGAACTTGACCCGGCTACACAGAAATACAAGGTGACCGCGGAATTCAAACCGTCTGAACTGGAGGGGAATGCTCCTGACAGATATCAGACGATGCGAGATGAAAGCGATACACGCTTTCGCATAGCTGTCGCTGAAGGTGTAACGAGCTGGCAAGTGGTTGAAAGCCTGAAGGGGGCGGACTTCCTGACAGGTGACATTGCTGAACTCCCTCAAGAAGGCAGTCTCGCGCCCGACAGTTATGAGCTGAAGGCTGGCTCTGACCGGTCAGAATTGATTGCAGCGATGAGCAACGCGCAAGCAAGGATCCTTGCAGATGCATGGGAAAATCGCATTGACGGGTTGCCCTATGCCAATGCCGAAGAAGCGCTCGTAATGGCTTCCATTGTCGAGAAAGAGACCGGTCTGGCGGAGGAACGTCGTCAGGTGGCCAGCGTTTTCGTGAACCGGCTGAATAAGGGAATGCGTCTGCAAACCGACCCAACCGTGATCTACGGAATCACCAAGGGGCAGGGCGCTTTGGGGCGCGGACTACGCCAGTCAGAGTTGCGCCGCGAGACACCCTACAACACCTATGTGATTGACGCGCTACCACCGACGCCGATTGCCAACCCCGGTCGGGCAGCGATCGAGGCTGCATTAAATCCGGACAGCACCGAGTATCTGTTCTTTGTTGCGGATGGTACTGGTGGGCACGCTTTCGCCACCACGCTTAAGGAGCATAATGCAAATGTTGCGAAGTGGCGTGAGATAGAAGCACAGCGCGCCAATCAGTAAACGGATCCCTACCAGACCGTGCGGCGTTTGAGCCGCGCGGTTTGACCGAGCGTACGGTCTCGGATAAGTTTTTAACCACGCTAGAAGACGTGAACCAACGGTCCAAGCCTCGTGCTTAGGGCCGTTTTTTCATGTCTCTTGTGCGGACAAGAGCATGAGAGGCAGACACGAAAAGATGAGCAATAATAAGCCTTTGGAAACAGATGCGTCTGAAGTTGAGTATTTGAAAATTGCAGACGGATTGTTTTGTCGTGTTGTGAAGGAGTTGGAGCGCCAATTGGAGGCGTCGGAAGCAGGAGACAGCATTGGGGAATGTGGCATGTCCAAGACCTCAACCGAGCTGCGCAAGGCCCTGCAAACAGTATTTGATGAAAGGAAGCGAATTGAACAATCCGGTAAAACTGCCAAGCAAGGTGCAGGTGCAGCCTGCCTCGACCTTTCTCAGGCCAGAGAAGAGATCGGGCGCCGACTGGCTCTCCTGCGCAACGCCTGAGGAGCAGGAGGCGTTTCTCAGTGATCTGACAGATGGTGCATTGGCCGCGCTTCCCTATATTTTTGAGTTCTGGGCGTTGCCGCATCAGGTGGCGCCCGAAGGAGATTGGCGCAGCTGGGTGATCATGGGGGGGCGTGGCGCAGGGAAAACCCGTGCCGGTTCCGAATGGGTGCGATCTGAAGTTGAGGGGGCTGGACCGTTTGATCCGGGCCGCTCGCGCCGGGTGGCGCTTATCGGCGAAACTTTTAATCAGACGCGTGACGTGATGGTGTTTGGTGAAAGTGGGATCATCGCTTGTTCCCCACCTGACCGCCGCCCCGAATGGATCGCCAGCCGACGTCAACTGGTTTGGCCGAATGGTGCTGTGGCACAGGTCTTTTCTGCAAGTGACCCGGAAGGGCTGCGGGGTCCGCAATTTGACGCGGGCTGGGTGGATGAGCTTGCAAAATGGAAAAAGGCCGAAGAAACATGGGACATGCTCCAATTCGGCCTGAGACTGGGGGAGCATCCCCGGCAGGTTATCACCACCACACCACGCAATGTAGGTGTGCTGAAAGAAATTCTGGCCAATCCATCCACTGTTTCCACACATGCACCTACAGAAGCCAACCGGGCCTATTTGGCGAAAAGCTTTCTTGAAGAAGTGCGTCATCGTTATGCGGGAACCCATCTAGGGCGACAAGAACTGGATGGTGTGCTGATGGAAGGCGTCGAGGGTGCCATGTGGGAGATGAAAGAGATCGACCAAAAGCGCCACGATGGGGAATTGCCTGACTTCAACCGCGTTATCGTGGCGGTTGATCCATGTGTGACCTCTCACAAAGGTTCCGATGAATGCGGCATCGTGGTCGTCGGGGCGATCACCGAGGGGCATCCACAGGACTGGCGTGCCTATGTGCTGGAAGATGCCACCACCACTGGGGCAACACCAACAGAATGGGCAGAAGTGGCACTGGATGCCATGCAGCGTCACAGGGCGGATCGGTTGGTGGCTGAGGTCAATCAGGGGGGAGGGCTGGTTGAGCAGGTCGTCCGGCAGATCGATCCCTCTGTTCCCTACCGAGCCGTCCATGCAAGCCGGGGTAAGGCAAAACGCGCTGAACCGGTGGCAGCGCTTTATGAGCAGGGGAAAGTGTATCACGCCGGGCGGTTTACTCAGCTCGAAGATCAGATGTGCCAGATGACCCCCGTCGGCTATGAAGGAAAAGGCAGCCCTGACCGACTGGATGCGCTGGTGTGGGCACTGCATGAACTCATGATCGCACCTGTTGCAAACTGGTCCAGACCGTCGGTGCGCACGCTCTATTAAACTCTTTTTTAACCCTCGATGGCAAAGTGCAAACCATCGAAAGGCAGGGTGCTGCGGCAGATCGAACCGGTTCCCTGACCGATCCACAAAAAATCAGATTTGAACCGGCTGGCGCGACACGCGTTCGCGCCGGACCGGAACCGGCTTGCCTTAGGGCAGCTTGAAACGAGGAGAACCAGCATATGGTTTTTAATTTCCTGAAGCGCGGCAAGGAAAACGTGTCAGAGAGTGCTGTGCCCGAGACCAAGGCCTCTGCCACCGGTCCCGTCATTGCCTATCATGGCACCGGTCGTGTGGCCTGGAGCCCGCGTGACGTTGTCAGCCTGACCAAAACGGGTTTTGCTTCCAACCCAGTGGGTTTTCGCTCGGTCAAACTGATTGCTGAAGCTGCTGCCGCGCTTCCTCTGGTGCTGCAAGATCGTGAGCGACGCTACGACGAACACCCGATCCTAGAGCTTCTGTCCCGCCCCAACGCGGCGCAAAGCCGGGCGGAACTGTTCGAGGCCCTGTTTGGCCAACTCACATTGACGGGCAATGGATATCTTGAGGCGGTTGGTGGTGAGGCCGGTGCGCCACTTGAGTTGCATGTATTGCGCTCGGATCGGATGAACCTGGTGCCTGGTACCGATGGCTGGCCCGTGGCCTATGATTATGCGGTGGGGGCCAAGAAGCATCGCTTTCAAATTGGTGAGGGACCAACCCCGATTTGCCATATCAAAAACTTCCACCCGCAGGATGATCACTATGGCCTGTCGCCGCTTCAGGCCGCTGCCACCGCGATTGACGTTCATAACTCTGCATCGCGCTGGTCCAAGGCTCTCCTGGATAATGCGGCACGACCTTCTGGCGCCATTGTCTACAAAGGGGCAGAGGGGCAGGCACAGATGTCAGCCGAACAATATGACCGCCTGCTGGGGGAGATGGAGGCGCATCATGTTGGTGCGCGCAATGCCGGGCGGCCGATGCTCTTAGAAGGCGGGCTTGACTGGAAACCAATGGGGTTTTCGCCCTCTGACATGGAATTCCAGAAAACCAAAGAAGCTGCCGCGCGTGAGATTGCTCAGGCATTTGGTGTGCCACCCATGTTGATCGGCATCCCCGGCGACGCGACCTACGCCAATTACCAAGAAGCCAATCGTGCCTTCTATCGCCTGACCGTGGTGCCAATGGTGGCACGTGTGGCGGCCAGCGTGGGGCATTGGCTGAGCGAGTTTACCGGAGAGACCCTGACGCTGAAACCCGATCTGGATCAGGTGCCAGCGTTGGCCGCAGAGCGGGACCAGCAGTGGAAACGCGTGGCCGAGGCGAGTTTCCTTTCTGACGCGGAAAAACGCGCCCTGCTGGGCCTGCCGAAATTGTCGGATGACGAGCAATAAGGACTTTTGAGCATGAGTGATTTTCACACCCACATGGGGCTTGAGCACAAATTTGTCCGTCTAGGGCAAACGGCCCAGACTGAAGACGGCATCGCCATTGAAGGCTATGCAAGCTTTTTTGGAGAAGCCGACAACGGAAATGATGTTGTCGTGGAAGGGGCCTATGCCAAGAGCTTGGACGAACTCTCCCAGACAGGGCGTAGCGTCAAGATGCTGTGGCAGCATGACCCCAGTCAGCCAATCGGTATTTGGGACGAGGTGCGCGAGGACAAGAAGGGCCTCTATGTAAACGGTCGTATTCTCACCGATGTAGAACGTGGCCGTGAAGCCGCCGCGCTCATCGAGGCGGGCGCGATAGATGGTCTGTCGATCGGCTATCGCACTGTAAAAGCCACAAAGAACGACAAGGGCCAACGGCTCTTGAGCGAGCTGGAACTCTGGGAGGTGTCACTTGTCACTTTCCCGATGTTGCCCAGCGCACGGGTGGGCGCCAAGGGAGAGATCCCCGGCGACGATGCCCTCCTGTGTGAACTGGCCGCCGCCCTGAAGGAGGCGCGCCAAATACTGGCAGGTGACTGACCCGCCAGTGATCTGAACCTTCCATTAAGGACCCATACATGAGCGATAAAGAAATCAAAGCTCAGGGCCGGACGGGTGTGCCTTCTGGTCCCGGTCAGGCGAGCGCTCCAATGGCCGCACCAGTCACCGAGGTGAAGACCGCACTGGCCGGTTTTGTGAGCGATATCAAAGAGTTTCAATCTGAATTTTCCACCAAACTTCAACAACAGGAAGAGCGACTGACCATGCTGGATCGCAAATCTCAACTGAACGCGGCTCGTCCGCACCTGGCCGCAGAAACCGATCTCGGCGCGCCGCACCAGAAAGCCTTTGAAGCCTATGTTCGCTCGGGCGATGATGATGGCCTGCGCGGTCTCGAGCTGGAAGGCAAAGCCATGTCCACCGCTGTGGCCGCAGATGGTGGCTATCTGGTTGATCCGGTGACCGCTGACACGATCAAAGGTGTTCTTTCCAATGCTGCGTCCCTGCGATCGGTGGCCAATGTGGTCAATGTCGAAGGCACGGCCTACGACGTTCTGATTGACCAGGATGATCTGGTCACCGGCTGGGCGTCGGAAACCGGGTCGGCGGCAGAGACCGGAACGCCCAAGATCGACCGTATCTCGATCCCTCTGCACGAGCTGTCGGCCCTGCCAAAAGTCTCGCAACGTCTGCTGGATGACAGTGCATTTGATATCGAAGCCTGGCTGGCTGGTCGCGTGGCCGAAAAGTTTGCCCGTGCGGAATCGGCCGCCTTCATCAGTGGTGATGGTGTCGACAAACCAAATGGTTTCCTGAACCATACCGCTGTCGAGAACAGCACCTGGACTTGGGGCAACCTCGGCTATGTGGCCACTGGCGCGGATGGCGACTTCGATGGCACCAACCCGGCGGATGCGATCTTTGATCTGATCTACGCATTGGGGGCTGATTATCGTGCCAATGGTGTCTTCGTGATGAACTCGAAAACGGTCGGAGCCGTTCGCAAGCTGAAGGATGCGGATGGCCGCTTCCTGTGGTCAGACGCAACCGTGGCTGGCGAACCCGCCCGTCTGATTGGATATCCGGTTCTGATCGCAGAAGACATGCCGGATATTGCGTCAGGCAGCGCGTCGATTGCCTTTGGTGACTTTGCCAATGGCTATACCGTGGCTGAACGCCCGGATACCCGCATCCTGCGTGACCCATTCTCGGCCAAACCGCATGTGCTGTTCTACGCCACCAAACGTGTGGGCGGTGATGTGAGCGACTTTGCTGCGATCAAGCTTTTGAAATTCTCGGTGTCGTAAGCACCAAGACCCAAGGTCTGAGTGGTGCATTGCACCCTTCAGGCTGGGCACGCGCTGGCCAATCCCGTGTTGTCTAGCTGCTCCCCCTCCGTCCGAGCAATGCGGACAGTGCGTGCCCATCCAACCCATTCCACTGACGTGAGGGGCCCGAATTTCGGAGATGATCCATGATGTTAGTCGAGCAGACCACAGTGCCGGTTGCGGCCCTTCCGGTCGCCCAATTCAAGGACCACCTGCGGCTGGGAACCGGGTTTGCCGATGACGGGGTGCAGGATGCTGTGTTGGAGAGCTATTTGCGTGCGGCGACTGCCGCAATCGAGGCTCGCACCGGTAAAATCCTGATCACCCGGTCATTTATCTGGTCCCTGACCGCATGGCGCGACCTTGCAACGCAAGCTCTGCCGGTTGGACCTGTCAGCGCCATTACCAGCCTGACCATTACCGACCGACTGGGCTCGGATGAGGTGATTTCCTCTGATCGGTACTATCTGGAAAAGGATTTGCACCGCCCCAAACTTGTCTCCAACGGCATTTGCCTGCCAGCGATACCAGTGGCGGGTGAGGTCGAGATTGGTTTTGACGCTGGATTTGGAGTGAGCTGGAATGATGTTCCTGCTGATCTGGGCCAGGCGGTCTTGATGCTTGCCGCCCATTTTTACGAAAACCGTTCCGCTGTGGGTTCGGGCGATTTGCCCTTGGGCGTAACCGCCCTAATCCAAAGCTACCGGGTGGTGCGCCTGTTTGGCGGTGGGGGTGGCAAGTGAAACCTCCTGTTCTAAATCGAAAATTGACACTGGAAGAACCGCAACGGGTGCCAGATGGGGCTGGTGGCTTCAATGAAACCTGGGTGGCACTTGGCGACCTGTGGGCCGAGATCAAAGCCGGTACCGGCAGCGAAAAGGCAGCCAATCATGTGACGCTTTCATCAATCAGCTTCCGCATCACCCTGCGCGCAGCTCCCCATGGGGCACCGTCACGGCCCAAACCGGAACAACGCTTTCGTGCTGGCACCCGGATCTTTCTGATCCTCGCCGTGGCCGAAGCAGATCGTGGGGCCCAATACCTGACCTGTTTCGCGAAAGAGGAGGTGGCAGCATGAGCTATGGCGTTTCCGCAGCCCTGCAGCAGGCGATATACCAACGTTTGCAAGGCGATAGCGCGCTGGATGGTCTGGTTGGAGGCGCAATCTATGACGCGGTTCCCTCTGGCGTCATCACGGGGACCTATGTCTCGATCGGCCCGGAGGATGTGGTCGAGAAATCAGACATGACCGGGCAGGGGGCCTTGCATGAGTTCACCGTGTCGGTGGTGACCGATGCGGCTGGATTTCAGCAGGCCAAAGAGGTCGCTGCTGCCATTTCGGATGCGCTTGTTGATGCAACCCTGATCCTGACCCGCGGCAAACTTGTCTATCTTAATTTCAACCGGGCCAAGGCCCGCCGTGTTCAGGATGCGGATGTGCGCAGGATCGATCTGACTTTCCACGCTCGCGTCGAAGACGATTAACGCTTTCTCAAATGGAGTGACCCAATGGTAGCCCAAAAAGGCAAAGACCTTCTGATCAAGCTCGACATGACTGGTGCGGGTGTTTTTGAAACCATCGCGGGGCTGCGTGCCACGCGGATCAGCTTCAACGCGGAAAGCGTCGATGTGACCAGCCTCGAAAGTCAGGGCGGGTGGCGCGAACTTCTGGGGGGGGCGGGTGTGAAATCTGCCAGTATTTCGGGTTCAGGCGTCTTTCGCGATGCCTCGACCGATGAACGTGCGCGCCAGATTTTTTTCGACAATGAGGTGCCAAATTTCCAGGTGATTATTCCGGATTTTGGCACAGTTGAAGGGGCGTTCATGATCACAGCAGTCGAATATGCAGGGTCGCATAATGGTGAAGCCACTTACGAGATGTCGATGGCATCGGCTGGTGAGCTGACATTCACGGCGCTTTGATCATGACCAATCCCTGGACCGGAGAGGTGGTGCTGACCATTGATGGCCAACCCCATGTGCTGAAACTGACGTTGGGGGCGTTGGCCGAGCTTGAAGACAGTTTGGATGAGGACACAATCGTGTCGCTTGTTGAACGGTTTGAAGGCGGTGCCTTCTCCACCCGTGACGTACTGGCACTGATTGTCGCGGGGCTGCGTGGGGGGGGGTGGCAGGGTCAGGCATCTGACCTCTTGTCGGCAGAAATCGCCGGTGGCCCCGTAGAGGCTGCAAAGGTCGCTGGTCAACTTTTGGCCAGAGCCTTTGCCATGCCCAACGTCCCCGGAGGTGCTGCGTGAGTGTGGCCCCCGGCTTCGACTGGCCCCAGCTGATGCGGCTGGGATTCACCAAGCTTGGATTGCGTCCGGACCAGTTCTGGGCGCTGACCCCAAACGAGTTGATGGTGATGCTGGGGCTGAATGGCCAGAGCGCACCCTCGATGCGGGCCCGTCTGGATGAGCTTTTGGAGCAATTCCCCGACGAGCGCCCTGCAAAAGAAGGAGATTTGTAATGCCTGGATTGGAAATGTTGGACAGTTTCGACGATCAAGTTGACGCTCTTGGATCATCCTTGGGGCAGGCCGTATCGCTAACCTCGGCTTTTTCGAGCGAACTCAAGGGAGTACGCTCCACGATCTCGGATCTCAATGTGGATGTGAATAAACTCTCCTCTGGGTTCAGCTCGGGATTGAAAAAGGCATTTGACGGATTGGTTTTTGATGGGACGAAGCTGTCTGACGCGCTTACCGGCCTGGCAGAAAGCATGTCCAAGACCGCCTATAATGCGGCGATGAAACCGGTCACGGACCATTTCGGCGGCATCATGGCACAGGGCGTGGGAAATGTGATGAACGGGTTTCTGGCCTTCGAAAAGGGCGGCGCATTTGCCCAAGGCAAGGTTATGCCATTTGCCAAAGGTGGTGTGGTGTCCGGTGCCACGACATTTCCGATGCGAGGCGGCACCGGTCTGATGGGCGAAGCTGGGCCTGAAGCGATCATGCCGCTCACCCGTGGGGCCGATGGCAGCTTAGGCGTGCGTGCGCAGGGCGGTGGTCAACCAGTCAACATCAACATGAACATCTCCACGCCTGACGTTGAGGGGTTCCGTCGTTCCCAAAGCCAGATTGCGGCACAGATGTCACGCGCGCTCTCACGCGCGCAACGGCACCGCTAAGGAGTTTTAATCATGAGCTTTCACGAAATTCGTTTTCCAGCCAATCTGAGTTTTGGTTCGGTTGGTGGACCTGAACGGCGTACCGAAGTTGTGACGCTGGCCAACGGGTTCGAAGAACGAAACACGCCTTGGGAACATTCCCGTAGGCGGTATGATGCGGGGATCGCCATGCGCAGTCTGGATGATCTGGAGACCTTAATCGCGTTTTTCGAAGCCCGTCGCGGGCAGCTGCATGCCTTCCGCTGGAAGGACTGGGCGGATTACAAAAGTGCGCCCCCGTCCGAAGACCCCGCCTACACTGATCAAGTGATCGGTTGGGGGGACGGTGCGCGCACCGAATGGCAGTTGATCAAAACTTACCGCAGCGGCGACCAAACTTATGATCGCCCGATCCGAAAGCCTGTTGAGGGCACGGTGACGATTGGCCTCAAAGGGGATCCTTTGGTTGAAAACACGCATTACAGTTATGATCACACGACGGGTCTGGTCACATTCGTGACAGCGCCTGAGGTTGGAGCGGAAATCACTGCGGGATATGAATTCGACGTTCCGGTGCGTTTTGACGCGGATCGCATCCATACTTCGGTGTCCTCTTTCCAAGCTGGTGATGCACCGAATGTTCCAGTTGTGGAGGTGCGGGTCTGATGCCGATATCAACACAATTCGCAACCCATCTGGGAACCGGTGTCACGTCTGTGGCAAGATGTTGGGTAGTCCGGCGCAAAGATGGTGAAACCTATGGGTTCACAGATCACGACCGTGATTTAATGGTTGGACCTGTGGCGTGCAAAGCAGACACTGGACTGACCGCTCATGCTCTTGAACAGACCACGGGGCTTGCTGTGGACAACACCGAGGCCCTTGGAGCGCTTCGCGATGCAGCTATATCCGAAAAAGATATCCGAGCGGGGCGGTTTGACGGGGCGGAGGTCGAAGCCTGGCTGGTGAACTGGCAGACACCATCGCAAAACTACCTGCAGTTTCGTGGCTCAATCGGTGAGATTTCTCGAGAAAACGGCGCGTTTCGGGCTGAACTGGTGGGCTTGTCCGAAGCACTCAACCGCCCGCAGGGGCGGGCATTTCAGAAACCATGCACGGCGGTTCTCGGAGATCGGTCATGTAAAGTGGATTTGAACGATCTTAGCCTGTCCGTTGAAGCGCCAGTTCAATCAAACGACCAAGAAATTAAATTCGTGTTTTCAGGCCTTACAGGGTTTGAAGATGGTTGGTTCGAACGAGGCCGCCTTTTGTTGAAATCCGGAGAAGGTCAGGGCTTATCAGGATTGATCCGAAAGGATGAAAAACTGGTCGATGGGACGCGCAAGATTGTTCTGTGGGAGGCCCTTCGAGCCGACGTGGCGCCGGGAGATCAGATCCGTTTGGAAGCAGGATGCGACAAGCGCGTTGAGACCTGCAGAACCAAGTTTGCCAACCTGCTGAACCACAGAGGTTTTCCAACCATTCCTGGAGAAGATTGGCTGATGTCCTATCCGGTATCATCGGGCCGAAATGATGGCCGCAGTCTTGCCTGACGACGATTGAAATCCGGTCATCTTTCGGGGCCTGAAGGGGATAAAATGTCCACAAATATACAACGCCTTAGGGTGCTGGATGAAGCACGCCGGTGGATAGGTACGCCCTATCAACATCAAACGTCATGCCGAGCTGTCGGGGCCGATTGCCTTGGGCTGATCCGGGGCGTGTGGCGCGAAGTGATTGGACATGAGCCGATTGCGGTACCTGCATATACTCAGGATTGGTCAGAACCGTCGGGCGAGGAAACCTTATGGAATGATGCCAAACGGCATTTGATCGAGAAACCGGTCGACCAAATGGCACCCGGTGACGTGCTCCTGTTTCGCATGTGCCAAGGGGCCGTTGCCAAACATCTGGGTATCTTGGGGGACAGTTCGCCCCATCAAACATTCATTCACGCCTATAGCGGGCATGGGGTGGTCGAGAGCTCTCTGTCAGCCCCATGGGCGCGCCGTATCGTTGCGGTATTTGCATTTCCAGAAAGGATCGAGTGATGGCGACAATATTGCTTGCAGGTGTCGGGAGCGCCATCGGTGCCTCTATTGGTGGAGGCGTTCTTGGTCTCTCTTCGGTGGCGATTGGAAAGGCCATCGGCGCTACTGTTGGACGCGCAATTGACAGCAAGATCCTTGGCGGAGGTTCAGACCCTGTAGAGACAGGTCGTGTGGACCGTTTTCGACTGACCGGGGCTTCTGAGGGGGCACCGATCGCCCAGCTTTATGGCCGTGCAAGATTAGCAGGACATGTCATTTGGGCCACCAAGTTCAAGGAACATTCTGAAACGACAGGGGGTGGCAAGGGAGCCCCCAGTCAGCCCGAGATGACGTCATACAGCTATAGTGTCAGCCTGGCTCTTGCATTGTGCGAAGGAGAGATAACCCGTGTCGGTCGGGTCTGGGCCGATGGGCAGGAAGTGCCTTCAAATGATTTGAACATGAGAGTTTATCCGGGTGATGAAACCCAACTGCCGGATCCCAAGATCGAAGCCGATATGGGGGCCGGAAACGCGCCGGCCTATCGTGGAACAGCCTATGTGGTGATCGAAGATCTCAATCTTAGCCAGTTTGGCAATCGGATACCGCAATTCAGTTTTGAAGTTTCGCGACCGGAACAAGAAGATCAAAAACCTGAGCTTGCTCTTGGCACAAAGGCCGTGGCGGTCATTCCCGGTACCGGAGAATATGCCCTTGCCACCACCAAAGTGAGTTTCGCAGCCGCACCGGGTGAAGCCGGGCGCAGCAACATCAACAGCCCTTCGGGGCTTACGGATTTCCAGACTTCACTGGATATGCTTGACCGGGAATTGCCCAATTGCGGCGCGAGCTCTCTTATCGTGTCCTGGTTCGGGTCGGATCTCAGATGTGGGAGCTGCGATATCCAGCCGAAGGTCGAACAAACCACGGATGACGGGATTGAAATGCCCTGGACCGTTTCTGGTATCGGACGCTCTAGCGCTGGTATTGTTCCATATGAGGATGGTCGTGCAGTCTATGGGGGAACGCCAACCGATCAATCTGTGAAAGAAGCGATTTCTGCCATGGCGGCCAAGGGACAGAAAGTGACATTCTATCCCTTCATCTTGATGGAACAGATGGGGGGCAACACGTTGCCGGACCCTTGGACCGGCACTGTCGGTCAGCCCAAACTGCCTTGGCGCGGACGGATCACAACTTCACTTGCTCCGGGAGTTAGTGGCACGCCCGATGGCACAAGCGCAGCCGAGACAGAGGTGAATGCGTTTTTTGGCAATGCGCAAGTCAGTGACTTTACCGTGACAGCGGATGGGGTGGACTACAATGGCCCCGCCGAGTTTTCCTACCGTCGGTTCATCCTGCACAATGCGCATCTTTGCGCATCCGCAGGGGGCGTGGATGCGTTCCTTATCGGTTCGGAGATGCGGGGTCTGACCCAGATCCGCGGGGCGGGGCACAGTTTCCCAGCCGTGGAGAAACTGGTTGAACTCCTTGAGGATGTGCGCAGTATTCTGGGGGGCGACGTCAAACTCTCTTACGCTGCCGACTGGTCGGAGTATTTTGGCTATCATCCGTCGGATGGCACTGGAAATGTGTATTATCACCTGGATCCGATCTGGGCGCATGAAGAGTGCGACTTCATCGGAATTGACAATTACATGCCGCTTTCCGATTGGCGTGAAGGGGCAGATCAGTTGGATGCCTCCTACAGGTCGATCTACGATCTCGACTACCTGAAGGCCAATATCGAAGGTGGGGAAGGGTATGACTGGTACTATGCCAGTGATGCTGATCGAGATGGGCAGATCCGCAGCCTGATTTCCGATGGTGCGCATGGTGAGCCATGGGTTTATCGATACAAAGATCTGCGCAACTGGTGGTACCGATCCCATCACAACCGGATTGATGGTGTGCGACATAAATTGCCCACCGACTGGTTGCCGGGTTCCAAACCTTTCTGGTTTACCGAGCTTGGTTGTGCGGCCGTCGATAAGGCGACAAACCAGCCTAATAAATTTATCGATCCGAAAAGCTCGGAATCAACGTTGCCCCATTACTCTTCCGGGCGACGGGATGACCTCATCCAGATGCAATATCTGCAGGCTATGTATGAGTATTGGGGCGAGAGCGCCAACAATCCCACGCACTCGGCCACGGGCGTACGCATGATTGATATGGATCGCGCTCATGTCTGGGCGTGGGACGGTCGCCCGTATCCTGAGTTCCCACGAAACCTGGGCCTGTGGAGTGACGGGAACAACTATCTTCTGGGCCATTGGCTGAACGGGCGCAGCTCTTCACGATCTCTGGCGTCAGTGGTTGGTGAGATTTGTGAACGGTCAGGAGTGCAGCGCTATGACGTCTCCAAGCTGTTCGGTCTTGTGCGTGGCTATCTGGTTAGGGATGTGACCTCGGGCCGGGCCGCATTGCAATCACTGATGTTGGCGTATGGTGTCGAGGTCTCCGAACATGAAGGTGTGCTTCATTTCCGCACACGGACCGGATTTACCGATCATCAGCTTGATCCCGACAAACTGGCGCTCAGCCCTGAACGCGACAGCACGCTTGAGCGTGTGCGTGAGGCTGAAGCCGAGCAAGTTGGCCGTGTGCGCCTGTCATATGTGGAAAGCGAAGGCGACTACGAACTGCGTTCGACAGAAGCAGCCTTGGCAGATGAGGACATTCAGACGGTTTCGCAAACAGAGTTTCCGCTGATCCTGACCCAAGCCGAGGCGCAGGACATTGCTGAACGATGGTTGTCGGAAGCTCGTGTCGCGCGAGATCGCGCCAGCTTTGCGCTACCGCCATCTGAGTTGGACAAAGTCGCCGGGGATATTGTGGAAATTGCCACGGATGCAGGGACCGAACATTTCCGTTTGGATCATATAGAGCAAGCCGGTGTTCAGTTGGTCAAAGCCACACGGGTAGAGGCGGGGGTGTATGGGCCCACCGCCAACAAAGATGCCCCAATTTTGGCGCAGGCTTTCACCCCCCCTCCGATCCCGTTCCCTTTGTTCCTAGATCTGCCTCTGATCCGAGGAGATGAAGTGCCTCATGCGCCGCATCTGGCGGCCTCGTCCCGGCCTTGGGTGAGAAAGGTTGCGGCATATTCCTCGGCCTCTGACAACGGCTATGCCTTGAACACCCTGCTTGACCGCCGAGCCGTCATTGGTGTGACACAAACAGCATTGCCAAAAGCAACTCCCGCGGTTGTGGATCATGGTGCGCCGCTTCAGGTCAAACTGATCGACGGGACACTTTCGAGCGTGGAGCTTGCAGATATGCTGAACGGAGCCAATGTGGCTGCCATCGGTGATGGTTCTCCAGACAATTGGGAGGTTTTCCAGTTCACCACCGCAACGCTGGTTGCAGATCGGACATACGAGATTTCAGGTCGATTGCGTGGGCAGCTGGGCTCTGATGCTTTGATGCCGGACAGTTGGCCTGTGGGTAGTTACTTCGTCCTGTTGGATGGGCGGGCTGAACAGATCAACTTGGCATCAACGGCGCGCGGCGTTGATCGGAACTATCGTATCGGTGCGGCTCGGCTGCCGGTGAGTGATCCAAGTTTCCAACACAAGGTTTTGGCCTTTCAGGGGAATGGCTTGCGCCCGTATGCGCCCGTTCATTTGGTAGCTCAATCCAACGGAGCAGGTGGCCAGCGGTTCAATTGGGTGCGTCGCACCCGACTTGATGGCGACCAATGGGGCATGGGCGATGTGCCTCTGGGTGAGACCAACGAGCAGTATCAATTGCGCGTCTTAAATGGAGGAGTGATTGTGAGAGAAGAACAGGTTTCATCTCCTGAATGGGTCTATACGGCAGCGCAGATTGCAGAGGATGGGATCACGGGAGCCTATCGAGTGGAGGTGGCGCAGATCTCAGATCGTTTCGGCCCCGGCCTTTACGCGGGATTGGATATGGGAGCCTGACCATGCGTCCAGTATTGCTAGGGGATGTGGCGGCTGCGGCTTGCGTACTTTTGATGGTGAAGCCGCCCGAGCGCCCTGACGCCATCGTCAGAATGATTGCCCATGCACATCGTGCGGATCGCTATCGCTACGTCACGGGCCGGGCGCATCCGAAATGGGGCAATGGCAGTCTGGCTGCTGTTGCCCGGAACTTGCCGCGGGCTCAGGAACCCTATCAGGATGACCCGGACTATTGTGACTGTATGCTCACCGTTTACGCGGCCTTAAAAACAAACCGAAGCTGACGACATGTATTCGCCTGAAACCATTGGGTGTCAGCGGACCTAAGGTTAAAGGCCGGAGGCGCAGGACACACATTTTATTGCACAGGGGTCAAGTTCCAAGCGCTTCTCTGCAATGGGCTCTCCACAATCGTCACAATAACCAAATTCGCCGTCCTCGATCCTTTCGAGGGCGGCGTGTATTCGTGTGCGCTCTAGATTGCGCCGTGCTGCCTGCGCTTGAGCCATAGCCTGATTTTGCAACGCGTCCATACGCGAGAGACGTCCGACCGCTTGTTGATCCAACACTACGGTTTTTTGCCCTTCGGTGCCGAGCACATCGTCCTGATCCAATTCCAGCAGTGCATTTTGCAGCTGTATCTTGAATTTATGTACGCGATCCCCATTCATATATTTCCCCCTGGCTATCACGGCTTTGCGTGTGGCAAACCCAACCTAGCTGGTGTAAAACGGGGCGGCAATGTGAGGATATGCCATGGCAGAGAAACGCGCGATCTTGACCAAAATTGATCCGGTCTGGAACAGGATCACTGATGAAGCACGCGAAGTGATCAACGATGAACCTTTGCTGGGGGGGCTGATTGGTGCCTGTGTGCTGCATCACAAGAGCTTGGAAAAGGCCCTGTCTTATCGGTTTGCCGCCAAGCTCAGTTCAAACGAAATGAGCATGGTTTTGCTGCGCGAAATTGCAGATGAGGCTTATGACAGCTGTTCCGAGCTGGCTGACGCTGCACGCGCGGATATTGCGGCTATTGTCGAACGTGATCCTGCGTGTCATCGGATGTTGCAGCCTGTGCTCTATTTCAAAGGCTTTCAGGCGATGCAGGCCTATCGTCTGGCTCATTATCTTTGGGACGAAGGGCGCAAGGATCTGTCCTATTTCATCCAGATGCGCTGTTCAGAAGTTTATGGGATCGACATCCATCCAGGTGCCCGTATCGGCAAGGGGATCATGATCGACCACGCCCATTCCATCGTGATCGGTGAGACCGCCGTGGTGGGGGATAATGTGTCCATGCTGCACTCGGTCACCCTCGGTGGGACCGGCAAGGAAGATGAAGATCGTCATCCCAAGATCGGCGACGGCGTTCTGATTGGGGCTGGCGCAAAAGTACTGGGCAATATCAAAGTCGGTTGTTGTTCACGCATCGCTGCGGGGTCCGTGGTTCTCGAAGAGATCCCTGAAAATGTGACCGTGGCCGGAGTGCCCGCACGCATTGTCGGTGAGGCCGGGTGCGATCAGCCGTCCATACAAATGGATCAGACCTTGAGTACTGAACAGGGTAAATAACTTCTGCCCGGAAGTTGTTCTAAATCAAGGATTAATCCTGATCTGTTGGTACACAGACCCTGTTGAGATTTTCTAAGGATCTGGTTCCATGAAAAAGCTTTGGCTTGCCGCCGTTATGGGGTTCTCTGCGCTGTTTCTCGTCGTTGTTGCGGCATAAGGCAATGGCAGCGGCCCCACAATGAAACGAAGGGCGCCCCTTGGGACGCCCTTTTATTTCATCAGCTTGTTCAAGCTGTCGCCATTAACTGTTCTGACAGTTGGTCAAATGCCTGCAAAGCGCGGGCACCGTACATATACGCGGGGCCACCCCCCATCATGATTGATACGGAAACGGTTTCGGATATTTCCTCGCGCGTGGCACCGGCCTTGATTGCAGCCCGTACGTGAAATCCGATGCAATCATTGCATTGTTTGGCGATGCCAATGGCGATGCATTGCAGTTCTTTTTGCATAACCGACAATACCCCTTCACCCATTGCTGCCCGGTGCATGGTGGCAAAGCCTCTGCCCCCCTCTGGGTTCAGCTTACGAAACTCGTCTGTGTTGGCGGTGGTGTCGGCCAGAAGGGCGGGGAAATCCATATCTGTCTCCTGCGGGATTCATTGTTCGCAAAAGAAATGGCCCAAGGGACAGGGTGTCACCTTGAGCCAGATCAATGGATTTTATTTTTTGAATGTGACGCGGCGTTACGCCAGCATCGTCATCGGATTTTCCAGGTTGTCAACAATCGCCTTCAACAGGTTCGCGCCAACCGCACCGTCGATCACACGGTGATCAACTGACATCGTTACACTCATGACTGTCGCGACCGTTAGCTCTCCATCATCTCCCACTACCGGTTTCTTCACGCCGGTACCAACGGCAAGAATTCCTGCATGTGGTGGGTTCACGATGGCGTCGAAATTGTCGATGCCGAACATACCGAGGTTCGAGATGGCAAAGCTACCGCCTTGATATTCGTGCGGAGCCAACTTGCGGTCACGGGCACGCGAGGCCAGATCTTTCATCTGGGTCGATAGGCTCGACAGCGATTTCTGATCCGCGTCCTGAAGAACCGGCGTAAACAGCCCGCCTTCGATGGCCACGGCAACCGCCACATCTGATGCTTTCATTTGCAGAACACGATCACCGGCCCAAACCCCATTGGCTTCCGGGACCTGTTGCAATGCAATGGCAACGGCTTTGATGATGAAGTCATTGACCGAGAGCTTCACTCCACGTGCTTCCAGCTGCTTGTTCAACTGGCTGCGGAACGCGAGCAGTGCATCGAGCTTGATGTCGCGGCGCAGATAGAAGTGCGGGATGGTCTGTTTGGCTTCCGACAGGCGTGCGGCAATGGTTTTGCGCATCCCGTCGAGCTTGACCTCTTCGTATTCGCGATCCTGATACATTGCAGCAACCGCATCCGCTGACACTGATGGGGCTGGAGCGGCCACCGGGGCAGCAGCAGGCGCTGCGGCGGCTGGTACCGCAGCCGGAGCAGTTGCAGTGGCGCCTTCCACATCCGCCTTCACGATCCGACCTTTCGGACCCGAACCGGCGATTTGCGAAAGATCCAGACCTTTGTCGGCCGCAATACGACGTGCCAGAGGAGAGGCGAAAATGCGTGATCCATCAGCAGCTTGCGGGGCAGGGGCCGCAGGCGCAGCCGCGGCAGGCGCCGCCGCTGGAGCAGCCTCTGCTTCCGCGGCAGGGGCTGCGGGCGCGCTGGCCGCCACTTCACCAACCTCTTCGCCTTCTTCAACGAGGATGGCGATGGGGGAGTTCACCTTCACGGCCTCAGTCCCGTCAGCAACCAGAATTTTGCCGATGACACCTTCGTCCACCGCTTCAAATTCCATTGTTGCCTTGTCGGTTTCGATTTCAGCCAGAAGGTCACCGGATTGTACCGTGTCGCCTTCTTTCACCAGCCATTTTGCCAAAGTGCCCTCTTCCATCGTTGGCGACAGGGCGGGCATGAGAATTTCGATAGCCATGTGTCTGTCTCCTTAACGGTATGTTACGGCTTTGACGGCCTGGATCACCTCGGCGGTGGTCACAAGGGCCAGTTTTTCAAGGTTGGCGGCGTAAGGCATGGGCACGTCCTTGCCGGTCATGTTAATCACCGGGGCGTCGAGGTAATCAAACGCACGCTCCATGATCGTGGCCGACAGGTGGTTGCCGATCGAGGCAACGGGCCAGCCTTCTTCGACGGTCACGCAGCGATTGGTTTTCATCACCGAATTGATGACGGTGTCATAGTCAATCGGGCGTAGGGTGCGCAGGTCGATGACTTCGGCCGAAATACCTTCCTTGGCAAGCTCGTCGGCCGCTTCCAGCGCGTATTTCATGCCAATACCAAAGCTGACGATGGTCACGTCATTGCCTTCGCGCCAAATGCGGGCCTTGCCGAATGGCACGGTGTAGTCATCCATGACCGGAACATCGAAACTTGCGCCGTAGAGCAGCTCGTTTTCCAGGAAGACAACCGGGTTGTCGTCACGAATGGCGGATTTCAACAGGCCTTTGGCGTCAGCAGCCGAATACGGCATCGCCACATGCATACCCGGGATCTGTGCATACCAGGCAGCATAATCTTGGGAGTGCTGGGCACCCACGCGAGCAGCGGCACCGTTGGCTCCGCGGAACACGATCGGGCAGGACATCTGACCACCTGACATGTAACGCGTTTTTGCGGCGGTGTTGATGATGTGGTCAATCGCCTGCATTGCGAAGTTGAAGGTCATGAATTCGACAACCGGACGAAGACCTGCCATCGCTGCACCAGCGGCAAGGCCAGTAAAGCCATGCTCGGTGATTGGCGTATCAATCACGCGTTTCGCACCGAACTCATCCAGCAGGCCTTGCGACACTTTATATGCGCCCTGATATTCGGCGACTTCTTCACCCATCAGGAACACGGTGTCATCGGACCGCATCTCTTCCGCCATCGCATCACGCAATGCTTCACGCACAGTGGTCGAGCGCATTTCCGTGCCAGCAGGGATTTCAGTGTCCTCTGGAACAACCGGGGTGATCGGTTGGGCGGCGACCGGGGCGGCCGGAGTAGGGGCCTCTGCAGCAGGCGCAGCTTCAACAGCTGGAGCTGGAGCGGCAATGTCGTCGGCGCTTTCGCCCTCTTCCACCAGCACTGCGATGGGCGAGTTGACCTTCACCCCTTCGGTGCCTTCCGCGATCAGGATCTTGCCGATGATGCCTTCATCAACGGCTTCGAATTCCATAGTCGCCTTGTCAGTTTCAATTTCGGCCAGAATGTCGCCAGACGATACAGTATCGCCCTCTTTGACCAGCCATTTTGCCAGCGTGCCTTCCTCCATGGTCGGGGACAGGGCGGGCATCAGAATTTCAGTAGCCATGTTTTTCTCTCCTCGTCCGGGTCTTAGGCGTAAATATCGGTCCACAGCTCATCGAGCGCGGGTTCCGGGCTGGTTTTTGAGAACTCAGCGGCTTCGTTCACGACCGCTTTGATGTCCTTATCGATCGCCTTGAGGTCATCCTCTGAGGCGTGCTTGCCTTGCAGAAGCAACTCGCGAACATGTTCAATTGCATCGCGTTCCTCGCGCACTTTCTGCACCTCTTCACGGGTGCGGTATTTGGCGGGGTCGGACATGGAGTGACCGCGATAGCGGTATGTTTTCATCTCCAGAATGTATGGTCCATTGCCCGAGCGACAGTGCTCAGTGGCGCGCAGGCCCGCTTCTTTCACGGCCATCACATCCATCCCGTCTACGGCTTCTCCGGGAATGCCAAAGGCTTCACCGCGGGTGTAGATTTCAGGGGTAGAGCTGGCGCGTTGCAGCGAGGTGCCCATGGCGTATTGGTTGTTCTCGATCACGTAGATGACCGGCAACTCCCAGAGCGACGCCATGTTGAAGCTTTCATACACCTGACCCTGGTTGGCCGCACCATCACCGAAATAGGCAAAGGTTACACCACCATTTTCAAGATATTTGTCAGCGAATGCGAGGCCGGTTCCGATTGGCACCTGCGCACCCACAATGCCGTGGCCGCCGTAGAAATGCTTCTCTTTCGAGAACATGTGCATCGAGCCGCCTTTACCGCGAGAGTAGCCACCCTCACGACCGGTCAACTCGGCCATCACCCCCTTCGGGTCCATGCCACAAGCGAGCATATGTCCGTGGTCGCGATACGACGTGACCCGCTTGTCCCCTTCTTTTGCGGCGGCTTCCAGTCCAACCACCACGGCCTCTTGGCCAATATAAAGGTGACAGAAACCGCCAATCAGGCCCATGCCATACAGTTGGCCCGATTTTTCTTCGAATCGGCGGATCAACAGCATCTCGCGATAGTGCGCGAGCAACTCTTCCTTTGATGTGTTTGATTTAGCGGGTTTTTTCTGGGCGCTTTTCCGGGCTGCCATGCGGCGTTCTCCTTTTGGCGTCAGCTGTCACTGTGGTAATAGTTTAGTGTTAAACTATCATTTACAGAGTTTTTCACGTCAGGTCGACAAAAACTTGTAAAACAGGAAAGCCATCGCAAAATTGCGATGCGATCACCTTGTGGAATTGGGGTGGTTTAGTGCAGAACAACCTCGTTCGCACGGGCTAGACCGAGCACCGAGCGGGCTTGTTCGTCAAGAAGATCAAGATCCAGATAGCTGTCTGACAGGCGATGGGTCTTGTTGGTGAGGTTGGCAATTTGGGCCGAGAGCGTTGCGCGTTCTTCAGTGAGCGCTTGCGCCTCGGCCTCAATTTGCACGCGTCGGAAAATTCCAAAGTCGCCCTGCACGCTGGCAAAGGTGAAGTATGTGCCGAGACCAAAGATCACGGCAAAGTAGACTACGCCACCCAATCCAGATTGTGTACGAGGTGCGCCCATAGGTTTCCCGCCTGTATGTACTGCCTCTTTGCCCACCTCTTTTTGGGTGGTGCAGGTATGTTATGCCACAGGTGATTCGCCCTGTGAATCCCAAAAACGAATCGGCGGCAAAAAAAATAGACCGGGGTCAGAAAAGTGAGTCGCGTGGGCAACAGCGGAGTTGGATGCACTGCCTCGTTGAACTAAAAAAGCCCGCGGGGCTAACCGCGGGCGTTTCATTGTCTTATGTCAGATGTTTAACCGGAAATCGACGCTTCGTAGATTGAATCGATAGTATCCGCGATCATGTCATTGAACGCGTCATCCGATTGTTGTGCCGAGAGACCCTCGGTCAATGCCCGAGAGAAGCTGGCGATCATGCCGCTGTTTTGGGACAGACGTGCATTCGCCTCTTCGCGCGAATATCCGCCGGACAGGGCGACAACGCTCGCCACACGAGGGTGATTTACCAGCGGTTTGTAGTGGTTTGCCGTTTCAGGCAGGGTCAGTTTCAGCATGACGGTCTGATCATCGGTCAGGGCATCAAGCTGCGCCTTAAGCTCACCCAGAAGGATGTCTTCCGCTTCGGCTTTATCAGCAATCGAGATGTTCACTTCGGGTTCGATGATCGGTACCAGCCCATGGGCGATAATCTGTTTGCCCACTTCGAACTGCTGCTCAACGATGGCCTTGATCCCCTCAGGGTTGGCAGCGTTGATGACAGAGCGCATCTTGGTCCCGAAGACACCAGCCTTCACAGCGCGGCCACAGAGTGCGTCAAGTTCGGGCATCGGCTTCATCACCTGAACGCCATTTTCCTCATCCGCCAGTCCCTTGTCGACCTTCAGGAAAGGCACCACGCCGCGCTCTTCCCACATATAGGTTGCGGTGGGTTTACCTGCGATTTCGCGATCCATGGTCAACTCGAACAGGATCGCACCGACCACCTTGTCACCGGTGAATGCAGGGGCCTGTGCAATGCGCGAGCGCATGCCGTGGATCAGGTCAAACATCTCGTCGTCACCCGAGTAGGCGTTTTCTTCCACACCATAAAGGCGAAGGGCCTTGGGAGTTGAGCCGCCCGATTGGTCGAGTGCGGCAATAAAGCCTTGGCCGGCTTTGATTTTATCAAGTTGTTTTTGATCTGGCATATCTGTCCCGTCTGACATCAGGGTGAATTTGCTCTTGTTTAGGGCAGAGGGAAAAGAGTTGCAATTCTGCTGGCGCTAACAATGCGGGCCTGTGGGCACCCGGACCTGCATGTATGGGCAATGCAGGCAGAGCAGGAAGGGCAAAGCGGAATAGAAACCTGTGCCCCAGCGTACAGAACCATTCACAGAAGCCGAGGTCACTGTGATCGTACGAATCTATATGTGATCAGGGCAGGATGTGATTGCTTGCGCGGGGATGAGTTTGGAAAACTGTTGGGCAAAAGCCGCAAACAAATGCTTGAAAATAAAAAACCCGCCGATTGGGCGGGTTTTTGAGGCAGTGTGTGAGTTCACTTATCCTTCAAGCGCAGCAACTCCGGGCAGCGTCTTGCCTTCCATCCATTCCAGGAACGCGCCGCCAGCCGTAGAGATATAGGTGAACCGATCCGCAGCATTTGCCTTGTTCAATGCAGCGACTGTGTCACCGCCACCGGCGACAGACACAAGTTTCCCGTCGGCTGACAATTCCGCTGCCATTGCAGCTGCTGCATTGGTGGCCGCGTCAAAGGGTTCAATCTCAAAAGCACCCAGGGGGCCGTTCCAGATCAAAGTTTTGGCGTTGGCAAGAGTGTCAGCGATTTTCGCCACACTATCAGGGCCCGCATCAAGGATCATCGCATCAGTTGGGCACGCATCCGCAGCAACGGTTTCATTCTCGGCACCCGCTGCAAACTCGCGCGCCACCACGACATCTGTAGGCAGGATTACCTCGCAACCAGCCTCTTTTGCTTTGACAAGAATTTCACGCGCGGTGCCTGCCATGTCATGTTCTGCAAGTGATTTACCCACATCGATACCTTGCGCCGCAAGAAAAGTATTGGCCATGCCGCCACCGATCACCAGATGGTCAACCTTGCCGACAAGATTGCCGAGAAGATCAAGCTTGGTCGATACTTTGGCACCGCCAACCACCGCGACAACCGGGCGTTCTGGTTGACCCAGAGCGGCCTCCAACGCGCTCAACTCGGCCTGCATCAACCGGCCTGCACAAGACGGTAACAGACGGGCAACACCTTCAGTCGAGCCGTGCGCGCGGTGTGCCGCGGAGAATGCATCATTGCAATAGACCTCTCCCAGTGCCGCCAACGCAGCGGCAAAAGCTGGATCGTTTTTTGTTTCAGCAGCGTGGTAGCGTGTGTTTTCCAAAAGCAGAACTTCGCCATCTCCCAAAGCGGCGACCGCCTGCTTGGCCGGGCCTCCGATGCAATCCTCCGCGAATTTAACCGAGCGACCAAGTGCGGCCTCCAAGGCTGGGCGCACCACCGAAAGGCTCATCTCTGGTACTCGTTCGCCTTTGGGGCGGCCGAAATGCGCCAAAAGCACCGGTTTGCCACCAACAGCCAGAATATCGTTGATTGTTGGGAGGATGCGTTGGATGCGCGTGTCGTCAGTGACCTGACCGTCTTTCACAGGCACGTTGATATCCACACGTGTCAGAACCACCTTGCCGGCAAGTTCCATCTCATCAAGTGTTTTCCAGGCCATGACATCTCTCCGTAACTGGTTGCAGCCTATGCACACCATTTGCATCTTATCGTCAACGGGCAATGCCGATTTCAGGGCAGGGTCTTTTCAACCGTTGCCGGGCGGCATAGGTTGGCGGCAAATCTGAATGAAAAGGAGGCCCAGATGGCCGAATATAAAGATCCTGAAAACACGATCCTGATGGAATTGAAGGGCGGCACCGTTGTAATTGAGCTTCTGCCTGACGTGGCGCCGAAACATGCCGAGCGCATGAAAGAGCTGGCGCGTCGTGGCGAGTATGACGGCGTGGTCTTCCACCGTGTGATCGACGGTTTCATGGCGCAAACCGGCGACGTGAAAAATGGTAAGGACGCCATGAGCCTGCGCTATGCTGGCACCGGCGGCTCCGACCTTCCCGATCTGCCAGCTGAGTTTTCGAAACTGCCCCATGATCGCGGCACTCTTGGGGCCGCGCGTTCGCAAAACCCGAACTCCGCTAACTCGCAATTCTTCATCAACTTCAGCGACAACCACTTCCTGAACGGTCAGTACACCGTTTATGGCCGTGTCGCTTCGGGCATGGAACATGTAGATGCGATCACCCGCGGCGAGCCGCCTGCAGAGCCGGATACGATGATTTCGGTCAAGGTGGCAGCCGATGTCTGATTACACCAAAAAAGAGGCCCGTGGCTTCTGGATGGCCTTTGCGGCTGGTGTGATGGTGATGGTTGGTTATGCGGTATACACGCTCTGGCCGCAGACTTTCGAACCCAACGCCGCGATTGCCGAAGGCGACTTCCCCAAGATCGAAATAACCGTGGAAGGTGAGGCCAATGGTCAGGTTGAAATCACCTTGCGCCCGGATTTGGCGCCGCTCCATGTCGAGCGGATCCTGACCCTGTCGCGCGAAGGGGCCTATGACGGCGTGGTATTTCATCGTGTGATCGATGGGTTCATGGCCCAGACCGGCGACGTGCAATACGGCAAGATGGGTGGCGGTAAGATGGATTACGCTGGTATGGGTGGTTCCGATTACCCCGATCTTCCGGCTGAGTTCTCGGACGAAACCTTTGCCACCGGCATCGTCGGCATGGCGCGTTCTCAGAACCCCAATTCAGGCAACAGCCAGTTCTTCATCATGTTTGCACCCGGTACGTTCCTTGATCGCCAATACACCATTGTGGGCGAAGTCACCAAAGGATTTGAAGTGGTGCAAGAGATTAAGAAAGGTGCGGGTCCGAACGGTCAGATCATCGGTGATCCTGATGTGATGAAAACGGTAAAAGCGGTCGAGTAATCAGCATCCGCTGAAAACACACCCACTCAAACCCGCGTGAGCGGGGCTATGCGGGGCCTCCTCTCTCTGTCACGTTTGTGGCACATGAGAGGAGGCCCCAATGCGTTTGCCAATACAAATTCCCGGTCAGGTTCCGGCACAATTGTTCCTGACCCTTCTGTCACTCGTCCTGGGGTTTTGGGCGCAATCGGCGAAAGCTGATCCAAGTTTCTGGAGCTATGAGTTCCCGAAAACCGACTTTTCGCGCACGAGTGTGGAAAACTGGACTGAAATCCTCTCAGGTGGACCGGGCCGGGATGGCATTCCCGCTCTCAGCGATCCCAGTTTCATACCTGCCGTTGATGAAACGCGTCTGGGTCCGCGTGAGCCGGTGATCACAGTAGAATTCAATGGCGCGCTACCCCGTGCCTATCCAATTCGCTATCTCACCTGGCATGAGATCGTTAACGATAATGTGGCAAAAGTACCCATTGCGGTGACATTCTGTCCGCTCTGCAATTCCGGTATTGTGTTTGATCGGCGTGTGAAGGGGCAACTTCTGACCTTTGGCGTCTCTGGAAAACTCAGAAACTCCGATATGGTGATGTATGACCGCGAAACCGAAAGCTGGTGGCAACAGGCCCTTGGTACAGGGATCGTGGGCGAACATACGGGCTCCGAACTCACCCAGATCCCCGCATGGATGGAAAGCTGGGCAGAGTTTACCCGCCGAAACCCCAATGGGCTTGTGATGGATGAACCGCGTGCCCGCCGTGCCTATGGCCGAAATCCTTATGTGGGATATGACAGCCGGTCGCGCCCTTATGGGTTCTTTGATGGTGAAATGCCGCCCCATGGTGTGCCGGCACTGGCACGCGTCGTGCGGGTCGGGGATCGGGCCTGGCCGGTTTCTCGGCTTGCGGAGCATGGCGAACTGACTGAAGACGGAGTCACACTGAGCTGGGCCGCTGGACAGGCATCTGCACTGGACAATGGGCGCATCGCAAATGGCCGTGATGTGGGCACCATCCGGGTACGGGATACACAGGGCAGAGATTTACCCCATGATGTTCTGTTCGCCTTCGCATTCCACGCCTTCTGGCCAGATGGCAAATGGATGCTCGGGTCTTGACCATCAAAAACTAAAAGAAAAGAGGCCCGGAAATCCGTGCCCCTTTTCTTCTGACCCAAAATATCCCGGGGTGAGCCGCAAAGCGGCGAGGGGCAGCGCCCCTCATTCATTGCTCAATTGCTGCGCCGACCGCCGAACATGCCCGCACTTTCGGCGGCCGCACGGATGGCTTTCGATTTGTTCACGGTTTCCTGATATTCCGCTTCCGGGTCGCTGTCATAGACCACACCACCGCCAGCCTGAATATAGAGCTTCTCATCTTTCACGATCGCGGTGCGCAGCGCGATGCACATGTCCATGTCGCCGCCCGCGCTGAAATAGCCCAGTCCACCGCCATAGATGCCGCGTTTCTCGGGCTCCAGCTCGTCGATGATTTCCATCGCACGCACTTTCGGCGCACCAGAGACGGTACCCGCCGGCATTCCAGCAAAATAGGCATCCAGCGCGTCTTTGTCTTCGTGCAGCTCCCCCACCACGTTTGATACGATATGCATCACATGGCTGTAGCGCTCGATGATGAACTCTTCGGTTGGGCGCACCGTTCCGATTTTGGCCACGCGGCCCACATCGTTGCGGCCCAGATCCAGAAGCATCAGATGCTCGGCCAGCTCTTTCTGATCTGCCAGCAGATCCAGCTCCAGTGCTTTGTCCTCATCAGGTGTTTTGCCCCGTGGACGTGTTCCTGCAATTGGACGAATGGTCACTTCATTGTCAAAGACCCGCACCAAAATTTCCGGGCTGGCACCAACCACCTGAAAACCGCCGAAATTGAAATAGAACATGAAGGGCGACGGGTTGGTACGTCTGAGCGAGCGATAAAGCGCAAACGGGGGCAGGGGGAAATCCTGCACCCAGCGCTGGCTAGGCACCACCTGAAAGATGTCACCTGCCTTGATGTATTCCCTGGCGCGATCAACCGCAGCCAGATAATCGCCCTTGGCAAAGTTTGACGTAAGCGGTCCAAGCTCTGCCGCGTCTCCCAGATCGCGGCTTTCACCAATGGCAGCGCGTTCGAGATCGCGCAACGCATCCATTACGCGTTCGGCGGCCTGTGCGTAGGCGGCTTTTGCCGACAGGCCGGATGAGACAAAAGCAGGGGCCACCAGCGTAACTTCACCTTTCACACCGTCCAGAACCGCCACCACAGACGGGCGCATCATCACCGCATCCGGCAGGCCCAACGGGTCTGGGTTCTGATCCGGCAGATGCTCTACCAAACGGATCATGTCGTAACCGAGATATCCGAAAAGCCCGGCTGAGGCCGCAGGCAGGTCGTCAGGAAGGTCAATCTGGCTTTCAGCAAGCACTTTACGGAAGGCATCCAGCGGATTGCCCTCCATCGGCTCAAAGTTGTCCCCGTCAAAACGTGCCTGACGGTTGATTTCGGACTGCTCACCGCGCGCGCGCCAGATCAGATCCGGTTTCATGCCGACCATCGAATACCGTCCGCGCACTTCGCCTCCGGTCACACTTTCCAACATGAACGAGTCGCGCCGTGCCTCTGTCAGCTTCAGCATCAGACTGACAGGCGTGTCGAGATCAGCGGCCAGCCGCGTATAAACCACCTGGTTTTTGCCTGCGTTCCAGCCAGCCTCGAAGGCGTCAAAAGACGGGGTCAGCGCCATGGGATATCCTTACGGGAATTGCGAGTGGATGGCGTTGATCACTGCACGATCAAGCGTCACGCCTGCCTGAGTTTCCAACACACGGGAAAAGGCGGCTTCGATGTCGATGCCAACTTCTTGTGCGCTGCGTTCTGCAAATTGCTCTTTGATCGCTTTGGCTTCATCGCCCGATTGGTCGGCGGCATTGACGGCGTCCAGACGAACCAGAACAACATCCTCGTCCCCCTTGATCACCCGCCATTCCCCGGTCTCCATCTCAAAGACTTGTGGAACAAAACCAGCGGGTGCCCCGTTTATGAACGCACTGCGGCCCTGTTCGCTTTCAACGATTTCGGTCAGGCCAAGCGAAGACAGGCTCTCGCTGTCTTTCAGTTGCGGGATCAGGCCGTTTGCTTGCTCTTCAAGAAGTTCGAGACGTTTTTGCAGCCCCCAGCCAACGAGCACCTGGTCCTTGACCTCATCCTGTGTTTGCAGGCGCGGTTCATCGACCTTGTTTACGCGCAGTCCAAAGGCTCCGCCGTCAGCCATTAGTGTGATTTCTGGGAAATCGCCCACATTTGCTGCGCTCACGGCTTCGCGGAAGGCATCATATGCGGCAATCCCATCGCTATCGCCATCAGCCCAATCGATCGTTTCCAGGCGCATCTTGTGGCTCTCTGCGATCTCTTCGAGCGTTGCTCCTCCTGCCAGGAGGTCGTCCAGTTCGGTGATCAGGTCGCCAACCTGACGGCGGGCGGTGTCAGCGGCAAGTTCGCCCTGAATCTGCTCACGCGCTGCCTCGAACGTGGTTTCCTGTGCGGCAAGGATGGCGTTCATACGATACAACGCGGGGCCGAGGTCGCTTTCAACCGGGCCGGTTACACCGGACGCGTTCAGGGCAAAGACGGCTTCTCCTGCGGTGCCAAGTTCGGCCAGCGACAGGTCGCCAAGATCAATGTCGGCGAGCGACAGGTCACGTTCGGCCACCAGATCTTCAAAGCTCTTTTCACCAGCGGCAATGGCATCGGACGCTGCCTGAGCATCGGTTTCAGAACCAAACACCAGACGCTCGACCATGCGGCGTTCGGGCATGACAAATTCGGCGATCCGTTCCTGATACAGTGCTTTCAGGTCATCTTCGCTGACGTCAATTCCCGGGATCAGATCTTCGGGATTGAGCCATGCGTAGGTCACGTTTTTGATCTCAGGCAAGGTGAATGTCACCGCGTTGGCTTCGTAATAGGCAGTCAAGTCTTCCGCGCTGGCCGGGGGTAGGGCAGAGGTCAGCGCCGACATGGGCAGGCTGGCCCAGGTGAAATCGCGGGTTTCATAGGCGTAGCCGAAAAGCGTGTTGATATAGAGATCCGAGGCTTTGGTGCCACCGGCCACCGCCGCTTGAAGAACCTGACGAGCCACTTCAGCGCGCAGAGAAGCTTCGAATTGGGCGGCAGTCAGGCCGGACTGTTCAAGTGCAAAAGTGTAGGCTTCGCGATCAAATTTGCCATCGACACCCTGAAAGGATGAGATTTCAACGATGCGATCGCGCAGCTGTTCATCGCCAATGGATATTCCCAGACGAGCTGTTTCGTTTTCCAATGCGGTCAATGCCAGAAGACGTCCGAGCACCTGTTGATCAAGACCAAAGGCCTGCGCCTGCGCCAATGTCATGCGCTGACCGGTCTGAGCCTGAAAAGCACGCAGCTCGCTTTCCAATTCGCGGGCATAGCGTCGGGCGTCAATCTCGGTGTCGCCAACTGCACCAATGGATCCACCACCGCCGCCGAAATTCGTCGCGCCAAAACCAACAAGACCAATCATAACAAGGCCCATAAGGCCCCATCCGAAGGTGCGCGAGATCTTTCCGGTTGCCATGCTTTGCATCCTTATTACGTACAGCGTTAAGGGGTTTTAGGTCACGGGGTCGGGATTGCCAAGCAGTGATCCCATTTGTCAGCCGTCAGAGCTGAAATTTTGCAAGACGTTGGAGAAAACTCGCAATCTGATCGCAGTCAATATTGGCGAATGCCACACGAAACTGCTGCTTGCCGTCGGGGTCCCCTTCGGGCGTGAACATTGTACCGGGGAGCGCGAGTATCGCGACATCGTCTACAAGCCGTTGTGCCAATTGGTTTGATGGGATCGAAAACGGGTGTTCAAGATATGCGAAATAAGCTCCGCACCCCAACAGGCGCCAGCCTTGATTTGCAGGTGGCTCAAATCCATCGCGTACGGCCTGCGCCCGCTTCAGGATTTCCCGTCGTTCACCGGCCAGCCAATTGCCCAGGTTGCGCATCCCCCAAAGGGCAGCATGTTGCCCCAGTTGGGCTGGACAAATTGTGACAGTATCGAGGAATTTTTCGATCTGCGCCAAGCGTTCGGGGGAGGTGACCAATGCCCCAACCCGATGACCCGTCAGGCGGTAAGCTTTGGAGAATGAGTAAAGCTGGATCACCGTATCATCCCAACTGGGATCAGTGAGCAGACCATGCGGGGCGCCATCCTGACTGTGAAAATCGCGATAGGTCTCATCTATGATGAGCGCAATCCCGTGTTTGCGAGCGAGATCCCGGAAACGGGCGATCAGCTCTGCGGGATATTCCACCCCCGCCGGATTGTTTGGCGTCACCAGCACAATGGCGCGTGTGCGTGGAGTGATCAATGTGGCGGCTTTTTCGGGGTCTGGAAGTAGGCCAGATGCAGGTCGCAGCGGAACAGCCGTGATCCCATTCATGTCCAACCACATTTTATGATTGAAATACCATGGGGTTGGCAGGATGACCTCATCCCCGGTTGCTGCAAGAGTCGCAATCGCCGCGCAGAAGGCCTGATTGCACCCTGAAGTGATGGCGACATTCTCAGACGAAATATTACCGCCATAAGCGTTGGAGAACTGAAGTGCCACCTCGTCACGCAATGCGGGCAGGCCCAGAACGGGACCGTAGAGATGTGCTTCTGGCAGGGTCAGCGCGGCATCGGCGATTGCCTGTCTCAAACCCTCGGGGGGTGGATCAATCGGGGCGGCTTGACTGACATTGATCAATGGCGCGTTGGACGGAAACACCTTGCCTTCAACCCAGCGTCGCGCTTCCATCACCGGGGGTGGAAAAGCTGCGGAAAGGTTTGGATTGATTGGGGGCATAATGTCCTCCTGCTGATGCTCAGGTGGACGGTATCAAGAGGCAGATTTGAGAGCAATCGCCAGATTGTGCTTCAGTCGAGTCAGCACATTAAGAGGGCTGGGGGGAACTGGCCCCCCAGAATATTTTGAAATGAAAACCGAGTGGGTCAGCCTTCCAGCGTGACCAGTGCGTGACGTTTCTTACCAGCCGAAAGTTTCATCGGCTCAGACAGGTCGTCAGCTTTGACCATCAACCCGGGATTTCCCAGTGGTGCATCGTTTACCTTGGCGCCGTTTTCGGCAATCAGGCGTTTGGCTTCCTTGCCGGATTTCACCAGACCCGATTTCACGATCAGTTGCACGATCGAGATCCCGTCTCCAATGTCATCAGCAGACAGAGATACGGTGGGCAGATCGTCACCAACACCACCTTTTTCGAAGACTTCGCGAGCAGTCGCTTCGGCGGCTTTGGCGGCTTCGGCCCCATGGGCCAGCGTTGTCACTTCGTTGGCCAGCACGATCTTGGCGTCATTGATGGCCGAGCCTTCCAGCGCGCCCAAACGTTCGCATTCTTCCAGCGGCAGTTCGGTATAGAGCTTCAGGAACCGGCCCACATCTGCATCAGTCGTGTTGCGCCAGAACTGCCAAAATTCATAGGGAGACAGCATGTCGGCATTCAGCCAGATCGCGCCGGACTGCGATTTACCCATTTTCTTGCCATCTGATGTGGTCAACAGGGGGGACGTCAGGCCGAAGATCTGATTGTCGAGAATGCGGCGCGTCAGGTCGATCCCGTTTACAATATTACCCCATTGATCCGAGCCACCCATTTGCAGCGCACAACCGTAGCGACGATTAAGCTCAAGGAAGTCATAAGCCTGCAAAATCATGTAGTTGAACTCGAGGAAGCTGAGCGATTGTTCCCGGTCAATCCGCGATTTTACGCTTTCAAAGGCCAGCATCCGGTTGACCGAGAAATGGCGCCCAATATCGCGCAGGAAATCGAGGTAATTCAGATCATCCAGCCATTCGGCATTGTTCAGCATCAGAGCCTGAGTGTCGCTTTCGGTCTCGTAATCGATGTAATTGGCAAAAACCTTGCGGATACCAGCGATGTTTGCATCAATCTGTTCTGGCCCCAGCAGCGGTCGTTCGTCTGCTCGGAAAGACGGATCACCCACTTTGGTGGTGCCGCCCCCCATCAGGGTGATTGGCTTGTGCCCGGTTTTTTGCAGCCAGCGCAGCATCATGATTTGAATGAGCGACCCCACATGAAGCGATTTGGCCGTGGCGTCAAAGCCGATATAGGCCGGAACGACACCTTTGACCAAAGCTTCGTCCAACGCTTGATAATCGGTGCAGTCGGCAACAAAGCCGCGCTCCATCATCACACGCATGAAGTCGGATTTTGGGTGGTAGGTCATCGTTTTTCAGTCCATGTTTCTGTTTGAGCTTTCCGTATAGACGGGGGGGCGCAAAAGGGGAAGAGCATGTTGAAAAACCTCATGGAAGGACGACCAGTTTGGGCGCTGGGATGTATGTCAGGTACGTCGCTTGATGGGGTGGACGGAGCATTGCTTTGCACGGATGGTCAGGCCATCGAAGCGTTTGGGGCATCCGAGTTCTTACCTTATTCAAGCGAAGAGCAGGCGCTCCTTAGACGTGGGCTAGGTCTTTGGCAGGACGATGAGGGCGTATCTCAAATAGCAGAGCAAATTGAGACGTCTCATGCAGTGTTGCTGTCAATGTTTTCTGGGCAAGGTGTTGATATTATAGGGTTTCATGGGCAAACTCTTGCTCATGATCCCCATGGTCGTGGCACACATCAAGCCGGAGACGGGCAGGTTTTGGCTGAAATTTCGGGCAGGCCGGTGGTCTGGGATTTTCGCTCGGCAGATGTGGAATTGGGGGGCGAGGGCGCCCCTCTTGCACCGTTTTATCACCACGCCTGTGCGCGTCATATCGAGGCAGTAAATCCTGTGGTCTTTTTGAACCTGGGAGGCGTTGGAAATGTGACTTGGGTGGATCCGGCGATTGGAGATCCAAGTTCGGAAGGTGCGTGTCTGGCGTTTGACACCGGACCCGCGAATGCGCCCGTTAACGATTTGATGCAGGCGCGGTTGGGGCGCAGCTATGATGACAACGGTGATCTGGCTGGATCCGGACAGGTGGACCTGAAGGTCGTAGAAGAATTTCTGGAACACCCGTATTTCCTGCGAATTCCGCCGAAATCCCTGGATCGAGATGCTTTTGATGATCTCTCGGCAGCTGTCACCAATCTATCAGACGCAGATGCCGCAGCCACTTTGGTGGCGTGCAGCGCGGCGGCTGTTGCAAGAGGGATGGAGCATTTCCCCAGTCAACCGGATCGAATCCTCGTCACAGGGGGAGGCCGACACAACGCCGCGATGATGCTCGAGCTGCAATCGCGCTGTGGTGTCGAAGTGCTGCCTGTTGAAGCAGTTGGGCTGGATGGTGACATGCTTGAAGCGCAGGCGTTTGCCTATCTTGCGGTGCGCGTGGCACGGGGCCTGCCGACCTCATGCCCCGGAACCACAGGTGTGGCGGCGGCTGTTGGGGGTGGGGTGGTGTCCGTACCAACCTCGAAATACAAAACGGGCCGCGATGGGCCCGTTTTGTAAAATGAGTGATTCCGCTCAGGTCCTGGCGACGGTGACCTTATCGCCGTAAAACGCCAAATGGCCTTTCAGGGCATCCAGTTCCTCGACAGGTGAACCATAGCTCCAACCTGCATCTTCGATCACCGTGGATTTGGTGTTGATCGAATAGTGCTTTGCTTCACCCCGGTAAGGGCAGGTGGTGACGGTTTCGCTTTCATCCAGAAACGCCATCGCAATGTCACCCTGAGGGAAATAGATCACCGGAGAGTTTTTTCCTTCCAGAACCTCAAGAGCTTGCAGGCTTTCACCCAGCACAGCACCTCCGGCGCGGACAGTCCATTTTCCTTCAGCTTTGCGAATTTTGATATTTTCGGTCATGACGTCCCAACTCCCGGCCCGGCGGGCCCACTCTCGATTTAGCGTGACAATACCAGATTATATGATCATGTCGCGTGTCAAATCCGCGCGCATGCGCCTTTCAACCACTGATACGCGACGTCACTGACCACAGGTCCGAGTTTTTCAAGACAAGCTGCGTGATAGTCATTCAGCCAGCCGCGTTCCTCGCCTGACAGCATGTCGGCAATCACCAGCCCGGTATCAATTGGCACAAATGTCAGTGTTTCAAACCCGAGCATCTGCCGGTCTGCGTCCCCCCCATCTGGGCTGCGCGCTTGTTCAACCACCACAAGGTTTTCAATCCGAATGCCAAAAGCACCATCACGGTAATAGCCCGGCTCGTTGGAAAGGATCATCCCGGGTTCCAGCGGCACCTCGGATACATATGAGAACCGTTGTGGGCCTTCATGCACCGACAAGAACGCGCCAACCCCGTGGCCGGTTCCGTGATTGAAATCCTGATGGGCCGCCCAAAGCGGATATCGTGCAATCGGATCCAGATCGCGCCCGCTGCGCCCTTTGGGGAAATAGGTGCGGCTTAGAGCGATCATCCCCTGCAGCACACGAGTGAAACAGCGTTTCTCTTCCTGTCCAACGACACCCACAGCGAGAACACGGGTTATGTCAGTGGTGCCATCGCGGTATTGTCCACCGCTATCAAGCACCACAAGATCCCCTTCAGCCAGTTGTCGGTTGGTATCATGGGTTACGCGATAGTGCATGATGGCCCCATTGGGGCCGGTTCCGGAGATGGTTTCAAACGAGATGTCTTCCAGCTTGCCTGTTGCCCGCCGTTTTGCTTCCAGTGCTTCCACCAGATCAATCTCGGTCAGTGCGGTTTTGTCCGCTCCGTTGAACCAGGCGAGGAACTCGACCACAGCGGCGGCGTCACGCAGGTGGGCGGCGCGTGCGCCGGACAGCTCGGTCGGGTTTTTTCGGGCTTTGGGCAGAACAACCGGGTCATCATTCCATTCGAACGCGACTTTCCCGGATTCCAGATGTTGCGTGACCGCATAAGGCGCGGAGCCTTTGTCCACGCCAACCGAACCTTTCAGCGCTTCAAGAGCGGCGCCAAACGCACGGGTTGGATGGATTGAAACACCGGTCAAAGCCTCAAGCCCTTCGCGACCTTCCTGGGTAAAGAACTGTATCTCCGCATCATCATGCAAGATTGCAAAACCCTGAACAATGGGTGTGTGCTCAACATCGGTACCGCGAATGTTCATGAGCCAGGCAATGCTGTCCGCCAGTGTCAGGACCTGGGCTTTCAATCCACGGGTCAGCAACTCATCGGCGATCTCCGCAGCTTTGTCTTTCCGGCTTTGCCCCGCATATTCAAGGGGCTGAGTGGTGATCGGTTTGGCTGGAGGGGCCGGGCGGTCGGCCCAGATCTGATCCACCAGATTGTCCGTTGGCACCAAGGTAATCCCGGCTGACCCTACATCTTTGCTGATCCGTTCGATTTCCCCGCGGCTGTGCAGCCACGGATCAAATCCGATTTTTTGTCCCTTCGCTGCGGTTTCCAATAGCCATTTCCCCGGTTGAATTTCCGGCCAGTGCACCGGAGAGAAATGATCCAGATCGACCTGACTGTTCACCTGATTGCGATAGCGCCCGTCAATGAACACACCTGCGGCATCGGCAAGGGCGATGCAAAAACCCGCGGATCCGGTGAACCCGGTAAGCCAGGCCAAACGTCGATCACATTCCGCGACATATTCCCCTTGATGCGCGTCTGCCCGGGGGATGATGAACCCGTCGAGCCCCTTCATCTTCATCGCGCGCCGCAACCGCTCAAGCCGAACGGGGCCGCGGGTGGGATCTGCGATGGTGTCAAAGCTCTGGTACATTTTAGAATCTCCGGGCCAAATATGCGCGCATTCTGGCGTCCGCGCCTTGGGAGGGAAAGCGGAATATTTGGTTGACTTCCAACCGGCTTCCGTCCCACCAAAACCCAATAGCCGGGGGCCGATATGTATAGGATGAATAATTCTGACCTTTCTGAACTGACCGATTGGCGACGTGAAATGCATCGGTGGCCTGAACTGTCGGGTGAAGAAGAACAAACCGCGCGCCGTGTGGTCGAAGCGCTTGCTCCGCTTGTTCCTGACCTGATTGAAACAGGTGTTGGGGGGCACGGTGTTCTGGCGCTGTTTGGATCGCAACATGCGTCTCGCCAACGGGTCTTGTTGCGGTGCGAATTGGATGCTCTGCCAATTGAGGATCTGTCCCGCGTGTCTCACCATTCGCAAACCCCGGGCAAAGGGCATCTTTGCGGGCATGACGGGCATATGGCGATCCTCATGGGGATCGCGCGCAATCTGTCGCGGCAGAGACTGGAATGGCTGGATGTTATCCTTCTTTTCCAACCGGCTGAGGAAACAGGGGCAGGGGCGCAAGCGGTGCTGGAGGACGGGCGCCTTCGGGCAATGGAACCGGATATTGCCCTGTCGTTGCACAATGTGCCGGGGCAGCCACTGGGGGAAATCGGTCTTGCATCGGGGCCGGTCAATTGTGCCTCACGTGGAATGAAGGTGACTTTCACCGGCCGCACGGCTCATGCGTCGCAACCCGAAACTGGATATTCTCCGGGTCTCGCCCTTTCAGAAGTGATTGCGCGATTGGCTTCCATGACTAGAGGTGCCCCTGATGCGCCTGACTTCGGCATGGCGACCGTGACACATGTGGATTTGGGGGAGAAAACTTTTGGTATCGCACCCGGATCAGGTGAGGTTTGGGTCACACTGCGTAGCTTGACGGATGAGGGGATGGAAGGGCTTGCTGCGGAAGCAGAGGCTCTTATGACCGATCGCGCCGCTGCCCACCATCTTACCGTTGATTGGAGCTATCACGACGTATTTGCGGGCTGCGTGAACCATCCAGACTTGACGGCTCAGGCAGATACCGCATTGCGGGACGCAGGATTTACTGTGACCAAAGGGATTTTGCCAATGCGCTGGTCCGAGGACTTTGGTCGATATGGCGAGATTGCACAATCCGTGATGTTGTTTCCCGGAAGTGGTGTGGAGACACCCGCGCTGCACAATCCAGATTACGATTTCCCGGACGATCTGATCCGCATTGGTGCAAAAGCTTTTATGGCAATCTTGAACAGATTGAATGAAGGCGAGGGTTAACCCGCCTTCTTGATCCCCATGACTCTGGCGCGCGCGCGCGGATCGCTGTCAAATAGCGCGGCAAGCTGTTCGGTCATCGCACCTGCCAGCTGTTCCGCATCCGTAATGGTCACAGCACGATCATAATAGCGCGTTACGTCATGGCCGATCCCAATGGCAAGGAGTTCCACCTGCGCCCGTTTTTCAACCATCGCAATCACATCGCGCAGGTGTTTTTCCAGGTAATTCGCGGGATTGACCGAAAGGGTTGAATCATCCACTGGCGCCCCGTCAGAGATCACCATAAGGATCTTGCGCGCCTCGGGGCGGGCGGTGATCCTCCGGTGCGCCCATTCCAACGCCTCACCATCGATGTTTTCCTTGAGCAGCCCTTCTTTCATCATCAGGCCCAGATTGTCCCGCGTGCGGCGCATCGGGGCGTCGGCCTGTTTATAGATGATGTGGCGGAGGTCATTCAGGCGCCCCGGCTGTTGCGGACGACCATCAGCGAGCCATTTCTCGCGGGCCTGCCCACCTTTCCACGCTCGAGTGGTGAACCCAAGCACCTCAACTTTCACGCCGCAGCGCTCAAGTGTTTTTGAAAGGACATCTGCACAGATGGCGGCAATCGAAATCGGGCGACCGCGCATCGAACCCGAGTTATCGAGAAGCAAGGTCACGACAGTGTCGCGGAACTCGGTGTCTTTTTCCTGTTTGAAGCTGAGTGGCGTCGTGGGGTTGGCAACAACGCGCGCCAGTCGGCCAGCATCCAGAATGCCCTCTTCCAGATCAAACAGCCACGACCGGTTTTGCTGTGCCTGCAGGCGGCGTTGCAACTTGTTTGCCAGACGACTCACAGCCCCTTTGAGAGGTTCAAGTTGCTGATCGAGATAGGCCCGCAGACGTTCAAGCTCGGCCGGTTCGGCCAGCTCCTCGGCCAGGATCTCTTCATCATGCTCGTTCAGATAGACCTCGTAGTTCGGGTCAGCATCTGAGGCGGGATTGGGGGCAGGCGGTTCCAACGGGGCTTCGCCTTCGGGCATTTCGGCCTCATCGCCCAACTCATCCTCGGCCAGATCGTCGATGGTGACCTGAGCTTCGGTCTGATCCATAGTCTCATCCTGAGACTGTTCGGGCTGGGCGTCCTGCTCGTCCGCGCTATCGTCACCTTGTTCCTGTTGATCATCCTCTGGCTGCTGGTCGTCCTGCTCCGCGTCATCATCAGATTGATCGTCCTGATCCGGATCCTCACCAAGTTGGTCGCCATAGCCGAGATCTTCGATCACCTGACGGGCAAATCGTGCAAAGTTTTGCTGGTCCGACAGGGTGTCCTGAAGATCGTCCAAATGGTCGCCCGCCTGACCTTCGATAAAGTCCCGCCACAGGTTCATCACGTTGTCGGCCGCCGGAGGCAGATCGCGCCCAGTCGCAAGGTGACGCACCAGATATCCAGCGGCGTCAGCCAAGGGCGCGTCTGCGGCGGCTGTGATCTGGTCATATCCGCGTCGTGCGGCATCGGTTTGAATTTTTACGTCAATATTGCCAGCGGTCCCCGGCATGTCCCGCGCACCCATTGCTTCGCAACGGGCGGTTTCCATTGCCTCGTAAAGATCACGCGCCATCTGTCCAGCAGGTGCATAGCGCAGATGCATGGCCGGATCGTGATAGCGGTGCTTCATCGCAAAAGCGTCCGCCGTCCCACGCGCCAACAACACCTCGTCACGCGTCATCCGTCGCGTCACCTGCGGCAAGCGCACAGCATCATCGGTGGCTCCCGGAGGGTCCACGGAATAGGTGACAGACAGTTCGGCATCATCAGCCAGCGTCTTGGTCGCTTCGGCCAGCGCCTTCTTGAACGGATCTGCGGGGTTGTCAGTTGGCTTGTTCATGAAGGCAAATTACGGCTTTGCCGGGATTTTGGAAAGCGGTTTCCGACAATTCTCAAGTGAAATTTGACGCCAGTTTCGTGGCAAAGATCAGCCCAGAGAAGCCGTGGTCGGCACCCCCAACCGGTCGCACCAATTGATCCGACGCTCGCCATGATAAGGCACGGCAAGCCCCGCTTCGATCATAATCTCGGCCACATCGCGCCCGTCGATATAGAGATGCGTGAGCAAACGACGGTATTTATCTGGGCGTCCCGTCACAGGGCGCACGTCCTTCGCCTCGCGGATCAGCTTGCGCAAATGGTTGGTGGCGACGGTTCCCAACGCCTTTTCATCAGCACAGCGCGATCGGAAGGTCTCTGGCGTGTCAAACCCCATGAGGCGTAGGTTCTGTTCCTGCCCGTGGCAGATTGCCTTGACCGTGTCACCATCCACCACGCGAATGATGTCGCAGGATGTGGGCGAAGCAGACGCCGCCGTCACCTTATTCGGTTCGTCCAGACATGCCGCAAGCGACAGCATTGCCAATGCGATGAGATAACGCATAACACCTTCACCCAAATTTAACCCAGGTTAAGATTATCCCGGATGAGGGTGGTTGCCAATGTCTGGATGTGAAAAAGCCCTGAGAAAACAGGGCTTTCATGGTTAAAGTGAGTTAGCCGAGGCTCATGCTCGCCGCCGATTCAGGCAGCTCTTCGTCAAAGCAGCGCTGATAGAACTCGGCTACGGTCTGACGTTCCAGTTCGTCACATTTGTTCAGGAATGACAGTCGGAAGGCGTATCCCACGTCGCGGAAGATCCGAGCGTTTTCGGCCCAGTTGATTACCGTACGCGGTGACATGACAGTAGACAGGTCCCCATTCATGAAGGCGGTCCGGGTAAGGTCCGCAACTGTCACCATATGTCCGACGGTCTTGCGACCGGTTTCAGTGTTCAGCATCGGGTTTTTCGCCAGCACGATATTGGTTTCCGCGTCGTGCGACAGGTAGTTCAATGTGGCCACAAGCGACCAGCGGTCCATCTGGGCCTGGTTGATCTGCTGCACCCCGTGATAAAGCCCGGTCGTGTCCCCAAGACCAACGGTGTTGGCGGTGGCAAACAGACGGAAATTCGGGTTCGGTGTGATCACTTCATTCTGGTCCAGAAGCGTCAGCTTGCCGTCATGCTCCAGAACACGCTGGATCACGAACATCACGTCAGCACGACCCGCGTCGTATTCATCAAACACAATGGCGGTCGAATTGCGCAGCGCCCAGGGCAGGATGCCTTCTTGGAATTCTGTCACCTGCATCCCGTCTTTCAGCTTGATCGCGTCCTTTCCGATCAGGTCGATCCGAGAGATGTGGCTGTCGAGGTTGACGCGCACACAGGGCCAGTTCAGGCGCGCGGCGACCTGTTCGATATGGGTCGATTTGCCGGTGCCGTGATAGCCCTGAACCATCACACGACGGTTGAAGGCAAAGCCTGCGAGAATGGCCAGCGTGGTGTCCGGGTCAAACTTATAGGTCGTGTCCACCTCCGGCACGCGCTCGGTGCGTTCGGCAAATCCCTTCACCGTCATATCGGTGTCGATGCCAAAGACCTCGCGGACCGAGATATCTTCAGTGGGTTTTGCATTCACGTCCATTTGCGCATTCCTTCCTGAACAGACCAAACCCCGGCAGATTGGGCCGATCCCGTCTTTAATCCCGCCGTGGTGCCCGATTATTTGATCTCGTGCAAGGGGAGCATGACGGTTTTTTCTTGCCCTGGTAAGGCCAGATCCAGATCAATGGTTGGTCCACCGGTCTGTTGACGCTTCCAAGGTTAAGAATTTCGTAATTTGCGCCTAGGTATCTAAGGAAAACGCCCCTTGGACAGAACCAAGAGGCGTTTCGGAATTTGTCCAAACGCATTACTTGAAACTGCGGCTGTCCTTGATTTGATCCCAGGCCCAGACCACTTCCTGAAGCTGATCTTCCTGGCTGCGATCCCCGCCGTTCATGTCCGGGTGCAGCACCTTGATGAGTTTCTTGTAGGCCTTGCGCACTTCAGCCTTGGTCCAGTGGTCCTTGGCTTCAAGGATCTCGATGGCGCGACGTTCGGTCGGGGGTAGGCGGCGGGTTGTGCCTGTGACGGATTTGCCCGGGTTCTGCGTGGCATTTTCGCCCAGAACCTGATGCGCATCATCAACGCCAAGCCGGGCCCAAGCCCGCTGTTCGTCGGTCTGCTTACCAAACGGCTTGGTCTCGCGTTCCCAAACGCGGTCCTTATCCGCCTGTGCGTCGATTTCCTCTTCGGTTGCCCCGTCGAAGAAATTCCATTTCAGGTTATATTCACGCACATGGTCTTTGCAGAACCACTTGAACTCGTCCAGATGATCGGGCGAGCGGGGTGCACGGTATTTGCCCGATTCCTTGCAGGTCGGGTGTTCGCATTCGCGCGTAGAGGTTTCGAACGCACCAGACATCCCCCGCTTACCGCGCGGGTTCTTTTTCTTGGCGGTTGAAACCGAAATATCGAAATCAAAAGGATCGTTGTTTGCCATATCTTCACTCTTCCCGACTCGGACCCGAGAGTTTAGTGCTTTTTGCAGATGTTTGAAGAGGAAACCGACCGAAAATGACACGCAGAGACGATATTTTTTCCAGATTGGAAGCCACATTTGCCCCACAACATCTTGAGGTCATTGATGAAAGCGAGAAACATCGCGGTCATGCCGGTTATCAGGAGGGTGGTGAAAGTCATTTCAGAGTGGTCATCCATGCGCAAAAGCTTGCCGAAATGTCCCGAATTGCACGTCACCGTGCCGTTCATCAGGCCATCGGAGAGAATCTGTTGAAGAAGATTCACGCTTTGGCGCTGGATATCCGCGCCTGATCAAGCCTGTTTTGATCCGTCTTCGTCGCCCACGTGCGGCGCTTCCTTAACGCCTTCCGGTACTTCATTCGCGTCATTTGCCGATGGGAGGGCCGGAGCCGTGCTGTCCGGTTCATCCGCACCGACCTTCACCGGTTGCATGTCCTCAACCTCATCCCATTCCCGTTCGCGACGAAACACCAAAAGGTTCCGGAATGTGGTGGTCTTGCCGGTTAGCCCTTTGCGCTCTTCTGAGGGCAGGGTTTCGGCACGTTGATAATCCCAGCCATCTGCAGCCATTTGGTTCAGGATTTCCGACATCGCATAGGCAAAGCGATCCTCGGCGGATTTCACCCCTTTGGCCTTCTGGCCCTTGGTGGGGGCGGGGATGACGCGGTATTCGTACATGGAACCTGTCTCGCTATGTTTCGGTTCAGAGGAAGTAACATCTTGGTCGCCTGCTGACCAGTCAGCAAAAATACGCTGGGCAATGAGACGCCTCAATTTTTCCGGGTAGCGCATCAGCGCAGGTTGGGCACAGGTGGGGCTTCGGTAAGGGCGGTTGCCGCCACCAGCTTTAGCTCGTTGGCTTCGGCACGGGTCAGCTGTTCGCCCTGCTTGCGCTTCAACAGCACCTCGCGTGCTTTCGCATATTGATCATCCTGCCAGAAGATCAGGCACCCGTTACACCCTTTGCCACAGCAACCGTCAGTCCCGACGCGGTTGGTCTTGAAACGTGTTTCCCGCCCATCTTCCGAAATCGCCTCGGATAATGCATCGCGGCGCTTTTCATAGGCTTTTGTGTTCTCTTTGCCGGTCATCTCAAGCCCCTGGGTGAGCTTGTCAAACCGGATCCGCTTCCACTGCTCATCGGTCAGCGCCTTTTCCTTGCGCATCACGGTATAGGCCGGGAAACGGGCCTTTAGCTCGTCCAGGTTCTCGTGATCAAACAGCGCGAAGGGCACACGAATGATGGTTTTGGTGCTGCCATGGATTACTTCTTTGCGTTCTCCGGTGTCCGCCACCTCAAAATCATACATGCGCAGAAGAACGGTTTCGCGCGCGATCGGTGAAATAAATTCGAGCACCTCACCGGCCTCGAGCTTGTTCTTCACCTCAATCAGAAACGCATCCTCGGTCACGTCACGCACAACACCCGCATATTCCCACTGCGCAAGTGCGGCGGTGTGTTCATAGTCATGGGCGTAGTTGGTCAGGCGGCCATTGTGGAAGGCCAGCGTATAGCCACGGTTTCCGACGGCTTCCAATTCACGCATATAGGGTTTCGGATCCCAGTTCTCCGGATCGGCATAATAGTCATCAATCGCCATGCGATAGGCGCGCGCGACGATGGCGCAGTAATATTCCGACTTGCCGCGCCCCTCAACCTTGAGGCTATCGACACCGATTTTCAGGTATTCATCCAGCTTCGGCATGATGCAGAGGTCGCGTGAGTTAAGGATATAGGATCCACGCCCATCTTCCTCGATCGGCATGAATTCCCCGGGGCGGCAGCCCTCTTCCAGAAGGAACTCAAACATGTCGATATTATCGTCATTGATGTCGAGCTCTTGCACCGTGCCGTCTTTCAGGCGCATTCGCACGCCGTAATTCCAGCGACAGGAATTGGCGCAATTCCCTTGGTTTGCCCCACGCTCGGCCATGAAGTTCGACAGAAGGCAGCGCCCCGAATAGGTCATGCACATGGCGCCATGCACAAAGGCTTCCAGTTTCACATCAGGGCATTCTTCGCGGATTTCTACAAGCTCCGGGTAAGAAACTTCGCGGGCCAGAACCACCAGTTCCGCGCCTTGTTCTTCCCAGAATTTCACCGACAGCCACGAACAGACATTGGCCTGGGTCGAGATATGCAGGGGAAGTTCCGGTGCACGGGTGCGCACATATTGGAATACGCCGGGATCTGCGATGATCAACCCATCCGGTTTCACCTTGCGCACTGTGTCGATATATTCATCGAGCTTCGGAATATCGCTGTTATGACTGAACAGGTTGAGCGTCAGATAAGCGCGACGACCATGGGCGTGGCAGAACTCTACCCCCTCAATCACCTCTTCCAATGAGAACTGCGATTTGGTGCGCAGGGACATGTCCGGCGTGCCCAGATAGACAGCATCGGCACCGTAAAGCACCGCCATTTTTAGCTTTCGCAGGTTGCCCGCAGGCATCAGAAGTTCAGAGCGTCGCACCGGGAGGCGGGCAGGGGGTTGTTCATTCATGGCTTCACCGTTTTGTTCGCGCATTCGGCGTGCTTGATTAAATAGCAAAGGCCCCGCACGGGAAAGTGGGCGGGGCCTTTATCCAGTTTTTTGGTCAGAAATCAGAGGCCAAGCTTGGCCGTCACAATCTCATTCACCGCTTTCGGGTTGGCCTTGCCGCCGGTGGATTTCATCACCTGACCAACAAAGAAACCAACCAGTTTCGGGTTTTGTTTCGCCTTCTCGACCTGCGCCGGGTTGGCTGCAATCACCTCATCCACGGCGGCTTCGATGGCGCCAGTGTCGGTGACCTGTTTCATGCCACGGGCTTCGACGATCTCAGCAGGGTCGCCGCCTTCGGTGTAGACGATTTCAAACAGATCTTTGGCGATCTTGCCTGAAATATCGCCTTTGGTGATCAGCGCAATGATGCCTCCCAGTTGCTCAGGCGTGACTGGGCTTTCCTTGATCGAGTGATCTTCTTTCTTGAGGCGCCCAAACAGCTCGTTGATCACCCAGTTGGCAGCAAGTTTGCCATCACGACCCTCGGCAACCTTTTCGAAGAAGCTGGCGTTTTCCGCCTCAGCAGTCAGCACTCCCGCGTCATATTCCGACAAACCAAAGTCCGTGACAAAACGTGCTTTCTTTTCATCGGGCAGTTCCGGCAGGGTTTTGGCGATGTCATCTACCCAGTCTTGTTCGATCTCGAGCGGCAGCAGGTCGGGGCAGGGGAAATAGCGGTAGTCGTGTGCTTCCTCTTTCGAGCGCATCGAACGGGTTTCGTTCTTGTCCGGATCGTAAAGGCGAGTTTCCTGAACCACTTCACCACCGTCTTCCACAATGGCGATTTGGCGACGGGCTTCATAATCAATGGCGGCCTGGATGAAGCGCATCGAGTTCATGTTCTTGATCTCACAGCGTGTGCCGAGATGTGAGAAATCCTGCGTTTCCATGTATTTCTCATATTGGCCAGGACGGCAAACCGACACGTTTACGTCGGCACGCAGGTTGCCATTTTGCATGTTGCCGTCACAAGTGCCGAGATAGCGCAGGATCTGGCGCATCTTGGTCACATAGGCGGCGGCCTCTTCGGGCCCGCGAATGTCCGGGCGTGAGACGATTTCCATCAACGCCACACCAGTGCGGTTAAGGTCGACGAATGACATGTTCGGGTCCATGTCGTGCACAGATTTACCCGCGTCTTGTTCCAGATGGATACGCTCGATGCGCACCTTGCGGGCGACGCCCGGGGCCATGTCGACGATCACTTCACCTTCGCCCACAATGGGGTGGTAAAGCTGCGAAATCTGATAGCCCTGCGGCAGATCCGGATAGAAATAGTTCTTGCGATCAAATGCCGAGAAAAGATTGATGTCGGCCTTCAGTCCAAGCCCTGTGCGCACCGCCTGTTCAACACAGTATTCGTTGATCACTGGCAACATGCCCGGCATGGCGGCATCCACAAAGGACACGTTTGAATTGGGTTCAGCGCCGAACTTGGTGGATGCCCCGGAAAACAGCTTGGCGTTGGAACTGACCTGAGCGTGGATTTCCATCCCGATAACCAGTTCCCAATCTTCCTTTGCGCCCGCGATAACCTTGGGTTTCGGGGTTTCATAGGCGAGATGATCCAACATGTGTGCTTTCCCGTGTATTCGTTTCTCCCGCGTTCTAGGGCAGGGGGCGCAAAGGGGCAAGAGCCATGCTGCATATGATCTTCGGAGGATCCCCAAAACGAAAATACCGACTTAGCGCCAGCCACGCACATGTAACAATTTTGGCGAGGCGCTGCCTATTCAGCCAATTCCATGTATTTTGCTTGTTTGACACCTTCCAAGCCCATAGTTACCAACAATCTCGTTTCGTCGTGTTCTTTGGGGGAGGTTGTGCAATGAATACTAAATCGTTGCTGATCTGTGGTGTTGTTTTTCTATCTGGCTGCGTCGCGCAAGAACAGGAAGTTGTGACAACACGTTCTGCGCCTGAGCTGACGATGCGCTGGGATCATTTGAGCGAAGGTCCCTCCTGGACCACCGCAACCATGTCGGCACTGGACAGTCACGGGACTGTTTTGGCTGATCTCGTGCCCGCAGACATCGAGGAATGGTGTCCAGATTACCCCAATCAATCCAGAACCGGTCGCAATGCGTTTTGGACAGGTATGCTGTCGGCTCTGGCGAAACATGAAAGCACCTGGCGCCCTGATGCGGTTGGAGGGGGTGGAAAATGGTATGGGTTGGTACAGATCCTTCCGGGCACCGCCCGTGGATACGGCTGTGAAGCCCGGTCAGGAGGGGCACTGAAGAACGGGGTCGCCAATTTGAACTGTGCCGTCCGGATCATCGCGCAGACAGTTCCTCGTGACGGTGTGGTGTCTCGCGGGATGCGCGGAATAGCGGCGGATTGGGGACCGTTTCATTCTGCACGCAAACGCGAAGACATGCGCGCCTGGGTGCAGGCGCAGCCTTACTGCCGCGCGCCATCCTGATTTTGCTTAGGAGGAGTGTTGGCAAGGGGGCCCCGGCTTTTACCTCGGGCCGCTGTCGGTGGCCTCGCTTTGCTCGGCAAGGGGCGCTGCCCCTCGCGAGGCAAGCTCGCTCACCCCGAGGTATTTATAGCAAGAAAAAAGGGCGTGGAGAGGTTGGTTCGCCACGCCCTATTCAGCATTACCCGTTCAGGATCCGGCCCACCATTTCCTGCGTGTCGCTTGAGAGGTCCCGGGTCGCCGCGATCCGCTCGAGCTGGGTTTTCATCATGGCCTGACGATCTGCGTCCCAACGTTTCCAAGTTTCAAACCCGGTCGACATGCGGGCGGTGATCTGAGCGTTGACCGGATCGAGCTTGATCAGCCAGTCAGCAAAGAGCGCATAGCCCTTACCTGTTGCCTCATGAAACCCCGCCTGATTCATCATCAGCGCACCGAATACGGCACGGAAGCGGTTGGGGTTTTTCCAGTTAAAGTCGCTGTCATTGGTGAGGCGCTCTGCCATATCGGCCGCCTGTTCGGGGGCGGCATGGGCCACTTGCATGGCGAACCATTTGTCCATCACCAGCGCGTCGCCCTCAAATCGCGTACGGAAATCCGCAAGGGCCGCATCTCCTTTCCGGGCTTCAAGCAGGCAGCCGAGAGCCCCCATGCGCAGGGTCATATTGTCGGCGCGATCATAAAGGGCTTGAGCCGCTGCACCGCTATCCAGCCGGGTGGTGACCTTGAGAAGTTCCAGCCCCAGCGCCCGTTTTCCAGCCTGTTCTGCATTGGGTTCAAATGGTTCGGACACATCCATCTCGGCTGACAGACGAGGCAGCAAATCCTGCAGATGCTCCGCCATTTGCTGGCGAAGGGTTTGATGGGCATTATAGATCGCCAAAGGATCTGGCGTGACGCTGCCATCGGCCAGTGTCTGGGCGATATCATCCTGTGCAGGCAGGTGTAGCGCCAGCGCCCGGAAGGCGGGATCCAGGTTGTCATCGCGCAGCATGGCAGCGACAGCGTCAAGATAAGCCGCAGTGGGCGCGTCCTCGCCAGTGATCATGGCAATCAGCACATCTTTGGCCAAAGCGCGACCCGCTTCCCACTTGTTGAACGGGTCGGTGTCATGCGCCAGAAGGAAGGCACGTTCTTCGGCGCTGCTTTCGCGTTCGAGGATTACTGGTGCGGAGAAATGGCGCAGGATGGATGGGGTCGGTTTGGCAGAGTGCCCCTCGAACGCGAAGCTCTGCTCTGCATCAGTCATTTCCAGGATCTGAGTTGGCAGCACTTCGTCCCCATTTGGGTTCAGCAGGCCAACAGCAATCGGAATATGCTGAGGAAGCTTCTCATCCTGCTCAGGTGTTGGCGGTGTTTCTTGTTTGAAACGAAGTGTATAGGTGCCGTCCTTAAAGTCGTCATCCACCTTTAGTCGCGGTGTGCCAGCTTGTTTGTACCAACGGCGGAACTGGGTCAGGTCCCGACCGGTGCTCTCTTCGAAAACACGCACCCAGTCTTCAATGGTGGCCGCGTCTCCATCGTGGCGCGAGAAGTAGAGGTCGAGCGCTTTGTAATACGCGTCATGCCCGACCAGCGTCTTCATCATACGGATGAGTTCGGCGCCCTTTTCGTAAATGGTCGCCGTGTAGAAATTGTTGATCTCAACAAAACTGTCGGGCTGGACCTGATGCGCAAGCGGGCCATTGTCTTCGCGGAATTGGCGGCCACGCAGTGCAATCACGTCGTTGATCCGGCAGACGGCTTCGGACCGTATGTCGCCTGAGAATTGCTGATCACGGAACACGGTCAGCCCCTCTTTCAGACTGAGTTGGAACCAGTCGCGACAGGTGATCCGGTTGCCGGTCCAATTGTGGAAATACTCATGCGCGATAATCGCTTCGATCCGTTCGAAATTCGCGTCCGTCGAGGTTTCGGGGCTGGCCAGGACAGCAGAGGTATTGAAGATATTCAGCCCCTTGTTCTCCATCGCACCCATGTTGAAATCGCTGACCGCGACAATCTGGAAAATATCGAGGTCGTATTCCCGGCCATAAACCTCTTCATCCCATTTCATGCTGTCCTTGAGCGCCTGCATCCCGAAGGCGGTTTTGCCCTCATCGCCGGGGCGTACCCAGAGTTTCAGCGCGACCTCTTTGCCGGACATTGTGGTAAAGCTGTCGTCACGGGCGATCAGATCACCGGCGACAAGGGCGAACAGGTAAGCGGGTTTGGGCCAGGGATCATGCCATTCAGCCCAGCCTTCACCGGATGCCACGGGGTTGCCGTTGGACAGAAGCACCGGGTCGTTGCCTTCGATGCGCACCTTGAAAGGTGCCATCACGTCAGGGCGGTCGGGATAATAGGTGATGCGCCGAAATCCTTCGGCCTCGCATTGGGTGCAATACATACCGCCGGACATGTAAAGCCCTTCAAGTGCGGTGTTGGCTTCGGGATTGATTTCGACCTCAGCTTCCCATGTGAAGGGGGCGTTTGGCACATCGCATTTCAATCCGCCTTCGACCGGTTCGGGGGTGACGGTCGAGCCATCAATGCTGGCAGAAATCAGATTAAGTTGCTCTCCATGCAGGAAAAATTCCTTGGAAGCGGCATTTGGATTCGGTGTGAAACGGATCTTTGACATCACCCGCGTTGTTGTCGGGGCGAGCTTGAAGGTCAGTTCGACACTTTCAATCAGATATGCAGGAGGCGTGTAGTCCGCCAGAAAGATCTTTTGTGGGGATTGTTCGGTCATGTGGGCAACCTTTGACGATATTTTGCGCTAACGTAGTCCGGGGGTGAACAACCTTCAAGGCGACGCATTGGTCGACAGACGCTAAGATGACCCTGCTGTAATAACGTCGGTCAGGCGGATGCTATTGCTGCAATTTGACGGTGAGTGGTGACGATTTTGATGTGTCGGTTTAGTTTTGCTTAACTAATCCGTGGAGGAATTCGATTGTATACTGAGGCGTACTATAGTTTCCTGCCAAAAACTTGATGTAAAATTCGATAGAGAGAAAGTGGATCCCATGGCGGAATATCTTGATCGTGCGGGCTTGTCTGTGGCGCAGGAGTTGGCGGAGTTCATCGAACAGAAGGCGCTGCCGGGGTCAGGAGTTGAGGCGGAAGGTTTCTGGTCTGGTTTTGCCTCTCTTGTTGCCGATTTGGCCCCGAAGAACCGTGCGCTTCTTGCCAAGCGAGAAGAGATGCAGCGCCAGCTTGATGGCTGGCACACAGCCCGCGCGGGTCAACCCCACGATGCAAGTGCCTATCAAGAATTTCTGAAAGAGATTGGGTATCTGGTTCCGGAAGGTCCTGAATTCCAGATTGAAACGGCCAATGTGGATGCCGAAATCGCGACCACGCCCGGTGCGCAATTGGTTGTGCCCATCATGAATGCTCGGTTTGCTCTGAATGCCGCCAATGCCCGTTGGGGCAGCCTTTACGATGCGCTTTACGGCACGGATGCAATGGGGGATCTGCCGGAAAGAAAGGCCTATGACCCTGCGCGTGGTGCTCGGGTCATCGCCTGGGCCAAGGCGTTCCTTGATCAAGCCCTGCCGCTGGAGGGTGCAAGCTGGTCTGACGTGATCGGTCTGCAGGCGATGGCGGAACTGTCTATCTCGACCGCGGCTGGTGAGGTGGCTCTGGCTGATCCTTCCAACTTTGTCGGATCCAAACCAGATGGATCTGAATTTATCTTCAAACACAATGGATTGCATGTGATTGTTTGCGTGAATTCCGCTCATGCAATTGGCAAGGACGACCCGGCGAACATCTCGGATGTGGTCCTTGAAAGCGCCATGTCGACCATTATGGATTGCGAAGACAGTGTTGCCGCGGTGGATGCTGAGGACAAAGTTCTGGCCTATTCCAACTGGCTGGGATTGATGCGTCGTGATCTGGAAGAGAGCTTTGAGAAAGCTGGCAAGACGATCACCCGACGGATGAACCCGGATCGCGAATATTTGGGCGCGGACGGACAGCCGCTCTCCCTGAAAGGGCGCTCTTTGATGCTGGTGCGCAACGTGGGGCACCTGATGACCAACCCGGCGATCCTGACACAAGATGGACAGGAAATCGGCGAAGGTCTGATGGATGCGATGATCACCACGCTGATTTCCATGCATGACCTGCAACGCGAAGACGGTAACTCGCTCACAGGGTCGGTATACGTGGTGAAACCGAAGATGCACGGGCCGGAAGAAGTGGCTTTCTCAGATGAGATTTTCACGCGTGTCGAAAAGGTGCTGGGCCTGCCGCAATTTACAGTCAAACTGGGCATTATGGACGAGGAGCGGCGCACGTCGGTGAACCTCAAGGAATGCATTCGCGCCGCCAAGCACCGGGTGGCTTTCATCAACACCGGGTTCCTTGATCGTACTGGGGACGAGATCCACTCCTCAATGGAAGCAGGTCCGATGATCCGCAAAGGCGCCATGAAAGGTGCGAAATGGATTGCCTCTTACGAGGATCGCAATGTGGATATTGGACTGGCATGCGGTTTGAAAGGAAAAGCGCAGATTGGTAAGGGGATGTGGGCCATTCCCGACCGTATGGAACAGATGCTTTCCGAAAAAATCGGTCATCCGAAATCCGGGGCCACCTGTGCCTGGGTGCCCAGCCCCACCGCCGCGACGCTGCACGCTACCCACTATCATCAGGTGGATGTGATGGCCCGTCAGGACGAGATTTTGCAGGGTGGACCGCGTGGCACTTTGGAAGACCTTCTGACGATCCCTGTTGCCGAAGGCGAGAACTGGTCAGAAGTCGAGATCCGCGAAGAGGTTGAGAACAACGCGCAGGGCATTCTTGGTTATGTGGTGCGTTGGGTTGGCCAGGGCGTCGGATGCTCGAAAGTGCCGGACATTCACGACATTGGCCTGATGGAAGATCGCGCCACCTGCCGGATCAGCTCGCAGGCGCTTGCCAACTGGTTACATCATGGCGTGGTCAGTGAAGGTGAGGTGATGACCGCCATGAAAAAGATGGCGGCCATTGTGGATGAGCAAAATGCAGATGATCCTGCCTATCGTCCGATGGCGCCAGGGTTCGATGGGCAAGAGTTCCAGGCTGCCTGTGATCTTGTGTTCAAAGGGCGGGTGCAGCCTTCGGGGTATACAGAACCTGTGCTGCACGCGCGACGTCTGGCATTGAAAGCGGAATTGGCGAGCTGAGGAGGGGGCGGTTATGACACTTACTGTAGAGAATGCACGCGAGATCATTCGCGTAACCAAGGAAGCGGGTGCGGCTGAAAACATGAAGCCTTTGTCCGTTGTCGTGGTGGATGCGGGCGGGCATGTGATTGCATTTGAACGCGGTGAAGGTGCCCCACCGGGCCGGTTCGATATCGCACAAGGCAAGGCCTACGGTTCTATCATGCTCGGGATCGGAGGCACCGCGCAACGGGATCGCGCCGAAGCTCAGGCCTATTTTGTTCTGGCCGCCAATGGGGCGTATCAAGGCCGCCTCGTGCCGGTCCCCGGCGGGATTTTGGTGCGGGACACCAAAGGTGCCGTAATAGGTGCAGTGGGCGTGACCGGCGACACATCTGAAAATGATCTGGCAGCCGGCGAAGCGGGCATTCAGGCGGTAGGGCTTATCGCTGAAGGATAAGCCCCCGAAGCTATCAATAGGTCAGGCGGTGGTGCGAATGCATCGGCTGATCCCAACCAGTTGGTAGATCGCTGAAGCGCCAACCAGCAAATAGACCATGCGCGACAAAAGCGACATGTCACCAAGGATCGCAGCAACCAGATCGAAATTTGCAAGACCGACGAGCCCCCAGTTCAATCCGCCTACGGCCAGAAGGATCAGGGTGATGATATGTGTGGGTGTCATGGGATGTTCCTTTTTTATTTGATGTGAGTGCTCGGACGCACCAACGTGGTGCGTCCGACCTGTTTGCGGACCAGCATCAACCTGATGGAATGAGAACGCTGTCGATGACGTGGATCACGCCATTGCTTGCTCCGACATCAACGGCGGTGACGGTGGCATTATCAATCATGACGCTGCCATTCATCACTTTGATGTCGACGTCGCTGCCATTCACAGTTGTTGCAGATGAAAGCGTTACGACGTCGGCCGACATCACTTTTCCGGGCACCACATGATAGGTGAGAATAGCAATCAGCTGATCTCTGTTTTCGGGTTTCAGGAGGTTTTCGACTGTCCCATCAGGCAGGGCTGCAAAGGCTTCGTCGGTTGGAGCAAAGACGGTGAATGGTCCTTCACCCTTCAATGTTCCAACCAAGTCGGCCTCTGTCAGGGCGGCGGCAAGCGTGTTGAAACTGCCTGCGGATACGGCGGTGTCAACAATGTCCGCACCACCACCTCCTGCATATGACGTACAGGCAGCTAGCGGCGCCACTCCAAGAGCAATAATGACGGACAAGCTTTTTATTCCGGGGATAGGTAGGGCCATTTTGGATCTCCTTTCAAGAGGATTTGCATTATGTGAACAATAATTGAATGATAGGAAATGTAGCGCGGAAACAAAGCACGTTTTCGTGATGTGAATAAAAATGTAATATGATGAAAAATAGAGCGGTGAGTTTTCCCGTGATGCAAGAAATGGAACAGTTACATGTTGTCTGAAACATTGGTCGAGCAAATCGACGCCTATCGAATCGGTCCAAAGATCCACCAGTTGCGCAGTGACAAACGGCTGGGATTGGCCCAATTGGGGGAACACACGGGCCTGTCAGCAGGTATGTTGTCAAAGATTGAACGCGGTGTTGTGGTGCCGACCCTACCCACGTTGGTGCGTATCGCACTTGTCTTCGGAGTGGGGCTGGATCACTTTTTCACCCCGGAAGATGCTCGGCCCACAGCTGTGCATATTCGGGCTAAAGATCGTATCCAACTTCCGATAGAGGGGGTAAATGGGGTCACTTATCTGTTTGAGAGCCTCGACTTCCCCGTCCCAGATCGCGTGCTTGAGGCATATCTGGCGAATTTCCCGGCCAAGGCAAAACCATCCTCGCCCCATGCTCATGCAGGGACCGAGCTGGTTTATGTGTTGGAAGGAACGGTCATTGTCACCATCCATGGCAAACGGAACCAGCTTGACGCAGGGGATTCATTTTATTTCGATGCGGATTATGAGCACAGCTATGAGAACGCCGGAGCACCGGACCAATTGGCGCGTGCAATTGTCGCTGTCGTCCCGAATATACGATGACGCCTGAGCAGTAAAATCTCTGTGCCAAACCATTTGCTGTTTTGTATAGTCATTGGGGTTCCAACCCGCCAATGCTATCTGCTATCACATTAAAACAGAAAGACAGTTTTCGGAGAACACATGTCACGTCCTGTCATTGGTATCATAGGCAATTCCTACTTGCTGAATGATCAATACCCAACACATGCAGGCGGGACGATGAATTCCGAAGCGATCAGTCAGGTTTCAAATTGCCTGCCGTTAATTGTACCGAGCCATCCGGATCTTGTCTGCGTGAACGAGTTGCTTGAAGTCTGTGATGGCTTCTTGTTCACAGGTGGGCGCCCGAATGTGCATCCTGAGGAATATGGCGAAGACGCCACAGACGCTCATGGCGAATTTGACCGGTGCCGTGATGCCATCACTCTGCCCCTGATCCGGGCATGTGTTGAGCGGGGTCAGCCGTTTTTTGGCATCTGCCGTGGGTTTCAAGAGGTGAATGTGGCCATGGGGGGCACGCTCTATCCTGAGATCCGTGAGCTGCCGGGGCGTATGAACCACAGAATGCCACCGGACGGCACGCTCGAGGAAAAATTTGAAATCCGCCACAATGTTCACTTTGACGAGGGCGGTGTGTTCCATCACTTGCTTGGCTCCACCTGCGTGCGCACAAATACGCTGCACGGGCAGGGGATCAAAACAGCTGGATCGCGTGTGGTGATAGAAGGGCAGGCTGACGACGGGACACCCGAAGCAATCCATATTCAGGATGCTCCCGGTTTTACCCTGTCAGTGCAGTGGCATCCCGAATACAAGGCGGTAGAAGACCCGGTTTCGCGCGTTTTGTTCACGGCCTTTGGGGACGCAGCACGCGACTGGAAAACCAGCCGCGTCTGATAACCGGATATTGTTGGTGTGCTGCCGACAAAGATATGGGATGCGCAACGGGTCGTCCCCGCGGGGTGTTTGTTTGGGGCGGGGTTATTTCAGGTCATTTACATAGCCACGCCCAAGGCACGGGCTTCAAAGCCCCGCAACACCATCCGTGCAGTGGTACCATATGAATTCGGGGCGGTCCGCAATTCAGGAAACATATTGAAAAGCTCTTCGCGTGATGCGTCGTTGACTGCGGCAAGCCCCTGATGCCCCGGATGAAAGCTCTTGCTCGGCGCGCCTTCGCCATAGATGACTTCATGCCTGTCGAACAGCAGGTGATAATACGTCACGCTGCCGCACTCTTCCTGTGTGATGGTGTGTCCGTTGATGAGATGCCGTGCAGGTATCATCACTTCGTTCTGATCAATAGGTCATCCCCGAGAAAATGATCAGAATAGGAAAAGGCAATATCACCGGCAGACGCGTCTGGGTTGCTGTCGTAGTCAACGACTTCATAGGTGCGGCCGGGGATTAATGCCGATTCAGATAGCGTATAGTCGCCAGATGCGTCCCACTGTTCGACATCGAATTCAACGACCTGAAACTCTTCACCTGTGACGGTGTCTCGCAGGGTCCAAACACGTGCTGCGTCTACAGTTGATCCAGTTGATGTGTCAGAGCCAATTGTGACGTCTGCGGTTGCAGTTACTCCGCCAAGACTGTCGTCATCAAGGGTCAGTCCTTCGACACCGGCTTCGTTGTCGGTAATGACTGCAGAACCATCCGCGGTGGCCGGCCCGGACCAGGTGAATGAGTTCCCAGTAGATGTTGGGATGACTCCCCATGGATCGAGATCATAAAATTGTACCGCATACGTTGCCATGGACCACTCATTACAAATTATCTTTGGGTGCAGACGAAAAGAGTTTGCGACACCCGAACCAGTTACATGTTTCTTATTTCATAAAGAATTTTGCCCAAACCAAGATTGAAATGGTTTGGGCACGGGAAAATCACTTCAACGTGTCAGATTAAACAGTCTGCTACGCTGAAGTGCCCTGATGGAGTTGATCTAACCTGATGGAAAAGAACCTCTATTGCACGGTCAGATCAAGAAGTTAAATTTCTCAATCAGCGGAAGGTGACGTGCTCTGTCTCCCGTGAGGTCAAACAGTGCATTTGCCAGAGCAGGTGCTGCCGGAGGTGTGCCGGGTTCGCCAACGCCTCCGATACGTTCCATGTTTTGCAAAAGCTTCACATGAAAGCGCGGCACATTCAGCATGCGCATCACGTCGTAATCAGGGAAATTCTCTTGTTCTACCATGCCGTCCGAGAACGTGATTTGGCCATGTAATGCGGCAGACAAACCAAAGACGGCCCCCCCGGTCAGCTGAGCTTCGACATTCAGCGGATCCAGAACCAACCCCAAATCAGCCGCAATCCACATATCGCTGATCTGGATTAGCCCGTCATCGTTGCGCCGCACCTCTATCACCTCAGCGACAGCCGTGCCGAATGAGAAGGTGAAGGCAACACCGCGGCCAACGCCGTCTGGTGTCTTGCCAGTCCAACCACTCATATCGCGCACGGTTTCAAGGACCGTTGCAGAGGGCGCGTGTTCGGGGCGGATATGGTGCAGCCGGAACTCAAGCGGGTCAGTACCAGCTTTGTGTGCAAGCTCGTCAATAAAGCTTTCATGGAAAAAGGCGTTTTGGCTGTTTCCGACAGAGCGCCAGAACCCAACCGGTATGGCCACATCAGCCGCATAGCCCCGAATTCGCTGATTGGCGATCTGATACGGCTGATCATGAGCCCCCTCGGTGATCGTCGGATCTGCCGGGTTTAATTCAAACCCGAGATAGTTGGTGAGAAATTGCTTCATGATTGACGGGGCGGCCAGCTGGCCGTCCAGAGCGGTGATCTTGTCATCATCCAGCACAGCACGCATGCGGGCAATGGCACCGGGTCGGTAGAAATCATGGCGCATGTCTTCTTCACGAGACCATGTGGTCTGGACGGGTACGCCGGGTAAAGCCATCGCTACTTTGGTTGCGATTTCAGCATAGTCGACCATCGCGCGGCGGCCATATCCACCGCCAAGATAGGGCGTATGAACCGTCACGTTTTCGCTGTCCACATTTGCCACTTTGGCACAGGCATCCCGGACCATCACAGGCGCCTGGTTCGGGGACCAGACCTGAACTTTGCCATCCTCAATCAGAACCGTGCTGTTCATCGGCTCCATCGTCGCATGGGCCAGATAGGGCACGTGATACTCAGCGGAAAACACGTCACCTGTGAGAGTAGCATCGACGTTGCCATCGTCTCGCGCAGTGCTGTTCGGATCAACGTCGAACGCCTGTTCGATCTTTGCAAAAACATCTTTTGTTTCAGCGGGGTAGGGAGCTTCTCCCCATTCCACGTCAATCGCGTTCACCGCTTGAATCGCCAGCCAGGTGTTGGACGCAATAACCGCGATACCCTGCCCCAGATCCACGATTTTTTCGACACCTGGCATGTTTTCGGCGGGGCCTGCGTCATAGGACAACATAGCCGCACCCAACCGGGGTGACATGCGCACCGAGGCGTATTTCATTCCTGGCAGTCGAATATCGATCCCAAAGTCGGCGGTGCCCGTGGCTTTGCCGGGCTGGTCCTTGCGGGGCTGGCTCTTGCCGAGGTAACGCCACTCGGACGGTGATTTCAGCCGAGGGGATTGCTCTGGTTCTAGTTTGGCAGCCGCAGTTGCAAGAAGAGCGTACGGAAGTTTTGTTCCGTCATTTGCCACAACTGCACCGTTCTCAGTGTGCAGCTGATCAAGCCCGACACCAAGTTGGTTTGCGGCGGCTTGCAGCAATGTGGTGCGAGCAGAAGCTCCTGCAAACCGCATCCTGTCAAACGCATCAAGTGTGCTGGTCGACCCCCCGGTCATTTGCAGCGATATCAATTTGGGAAATGCCTGAGCAAGAGTTGCCCCCCAACCATTGGATGGCTGTTCTTGACTGACATCATAATGACGGTCTGCTGTAAATGCGCTGTTAAAGTAGGCCTGCGCCGCAGGTCCATGGATCACGTTTACCTGGTCCAGATCCACATCCAGTTCTTCGGCCACAAGGGCTGCCAATGTTGTCATGACACCCTGACCCATCTCTGCGCGCGGAGCGATGATCGTCACACCATCCTCGTTGATCATGACCCAGGGGTTCAGTGTGCCGTCTTCATTTGGGATCGGGTTGTCCGGGGTTTCCAGCAACTTGTAAGCGCCGAACGCAACGCCACCAGCCACGGTGGCGCTGGTGACAAGAAAGGCGCGGCGGCTGAACGTACGAAGCTTGCCCATCACGACACCTCCATTTGTTTTGAGGCGTCATGTATTGCAGCCCGAATTCGAGGATAGGTGCCGCATCGACACAGGTTGCCGGACATGGCTTCGTCGATTTCTGCGTCAGAGGGGGCTGGATTTTCTGCCAGAAGGCTTGCAGCCTGCATGATCTGGCCCGACTGGCAGTATCCGCATTGAGCCACCTGATGTTTGACCCATGCTTGTTGCAACGCATTTGATGCATCCGGAGATCCCAATCCTTCGACGGTGGTGACCGAACCTTCGACATCTTCCAGCGCGACCTGACACGACCGCACGGCCTCTCCGTTCACGTGGACCGTGCAGGCCCCACAGGCCGCGACGCCGCAACCAAATTTGGTTCCTGTCAATTCAAGAGCGTCACGCAACACCCATAGAAGGGGCATGTCGCCGGGCAGATCCACCTTGTGCTTGGTGCCGTTGATGGTGAGTTCATAGGTCATCACATTCTTCCAATCGGGCTGGTAATGGGGCCACTTACAATCTGACAAAATGGACTTGTTATGTCAGCAAGTCAATTGACGAAATTTGCTAAATATGTCAATTTATCCACTAGGTCCGGCACACACCACGAGCACAAGAAGACGAGATTCAACGAATGAACATCGATGACAAACAAATGTCCATTTTCATGGCAGCGATTGAGGTGTTTCAGCTTTATGGGTTTCGCAGATCTTCAATGGAGGACATCGCAACTGCCGCTGGCATGTCGCGCGCGGCGCTTTATCTGCATTTCAAGAACAAACAGGACCTGTTCCGTCGACTGGTCACCATGTTCTTTGCTCAGGCTGTTCTGGATCTAAGCGCCGAACTCACCCGTGACCCCGAACGACCGGTTGCAGAGACATTGACCGCTGCTTTGCTGGCCAAAGGTGGGGCGGGGATGGAGGCTTTGTTCAACTCGCCTCATGGGCACGAACTTATGGAAGTGAAGGATTCAGCCGCCCAAGCAGAAGTGGCTGATGGTATGGCGCTTGTTTCCGAGGTCCTGGCGAATTGGTTTGAAGCGCAGGCGAATGCGGGGCGGGTCACGCTGGAATTATCCGCATCAGATTTGGCCAAGACGCTTCTGCACGGTCTTGATGGCGTAAAAATCAACGCCACGACCTATCAGGGCTACAGGGATGGGATCACACGCATGAGCCGTGTTTTCGGCAAATCCATTTCCGTTTGACCAGTCCCGCTAGGTCAGTGACCTCGATCTGCCATAAATCCGGCCAGCCGCTTAACCCCTTCACGAATGTCATCGGTTGACCGGGCGTAGGAAAACCGCAGGGTCTGGGCGCCACGTCGAGGGTCAAAATCAAGACCGGGCGTGACGGCAACTCCCGCTTTTTCAAGGATTTCAGCGGCAAAGGCTCGGCTGTCTGTGGTGTAGTCACTCACATCGCAATAGATGTAAAACGCACCATCAGCCGGGGCGAATTTCTCAAATCCGATCTTCGGAAGTTCCTCGGTTAGAATGCGCCTGTTTTCTCTGTAAGTTTGAAGGTTTGCATCAAGCTCTTCACGTGAGTTCAGCGCCGCAATTGCTGCAACTTGACTGGCATGAGGGGCACAGATGAACATGTTCTGAGCAATCCGCTCCACATGCCGGATGTGATCGTCAGGGACAATCATCCAACCGACCCGCCAACCAGTCATTGAGAAATATTTTGAGAAGCTGTTGATCACATAAATGTCATCAGACACCTCAAGGGCCGACACCGCCCGGCCATCATATTGCAGTCCGTGATAGATTTCGTCCGCGATGAAAGCAGTGCCCTGAGCGTGGCATTTTCTTATGAGAGCCTCCAGTTCGCCATGCCCCAGCATGGTGCCTGATGGGTTGGCAGGAGAGGCGGTGATCATACCGGCAAGACCGGGCGGGATATCGGAAGGGACAGGCTGATAGCGGTTTTCCGCTGCGGTCTGAAGACCAACGGCTTCGATGCTCATGGCCTTTAGGATCTGTCGGTAGGATGGATAACCGGGTTCACCCAAACCGACCTTGTCGCCCGCATCAAACAGGGCCGAAAAGGCCAGAATGAAGGCCCCGGAACTGCCCGGTGTTACCACCACTCGAGCGGGATCTAGGTCAACATTATACCAATCCTTATAAAGGCTTGCGATGCCTTTTCGAAGTTCTGGGAGACCCAGCGCCACGGTATAACCCAGCGCGTCTTTTCCCATCTCTTGCACAAGCGCCTCTCGCGCCGCGCGCGGTGCAGGTGTAGATGGTTGCCCCACTTCCATATGGATGATGTGACGACCGCTTTCCTCTGCCGCACGGGCCGCTTCCATCACATCCATCACGATGAACGGGTCCACCTGTCCACGGGTCGATTTGCGCATTATGTCATCCAATCGCGGGAAAATTTCTAATCAAGCGGTTGGTGCCGCGAGGAGGTGAAACTGTCAACCTTCGTTTCTGCATTGAAGCAAAAGACACTCCATAGGCAAAACAACTCGCGACCCGGCTTGCTCGCGCGAGTTTGATCGGGGAAATCCTTTACAAGACTTGGCCCAATCGCTGCAATGGCCTATGTCGAAGTAACATTCGATTCAACATGAAGAGAGATCAATGAAACGCCTTTCCCTTGCCTTGTGTGCCGCCGCGATGATCGGGGCTGCGATGCCCGCAGCCGCTTTTGACCTCTCAGATATGAGCGAAGATGAACGTCAGGCCTTTCGGGACGAAGTGCGGGCCTATCTTCTGGACAATCCGGAAGTGATCATGGAAGCGGTGGATATTCTTGAGCAGCGTCAGGCTGAAATGGCTGCGATGGACGACGTCGAATTGGTCAAGGCGAACGTCGATGACATCTTCAACGACGGGTATTCCCATGTCATGGGCAACCCGGATGGGGATTACACAATTGTCGAGTTTGTCGATTATCGTTGTGGCTATTGCCGGAAGTCCTATGAAGAACTGACAGTGCTTCTTGAGAAAGATGAGAATATCCGCCTGATTTTGAAGGAATATCCGATTTTGGGCGAGGATAGCCTCAACTCTGCCCGTTTCGCGGTTTCCGCCCAACAGCTGTTTGGTGGCGAGGCTTATGGCAAGCTGCACCATGCGCTGATCTCGTTGCGGGGCGCAGCCAGCATCGAAAACCTGATAGATGCCGCTGACGATCTGGGGCTGGATGGCAAGGCAATTGCCAAAGGCATGACTGATCCTCGGATTGACGAGATCCTTGGTGAAAACCACGCGCTCGCGCGCCGGCTTAAAGTCACCGGAACACCAGCCTTTGTGATGGGGGACACCATGGCGCGGGGCTATATGCCGCTGGCGCAGATGGAACGTTTCGTTGCGGAAGGGCGCTCGACCAACTAAAGGCAACGGAGTGGCTGTTCAGTTTGGGGCGGTCTGTTATGTTCGCCTCAAATCAACCGAGCAGTTTCGGAGCAGCACGATGCGGATGATCCGCCAATTCCTCGCAACCCTACTATGTGCCGGGTCTGTGATGACCTCTGGCCTGGCAATGGCACAGGGCGCAAACGGGTTATCAGCACTTGCGCATTTGAAAGATCCGGGGGTGACGGTCAATGCAGGTTGGCGTGATCTGGATCTTCAGATCTCGATGACCCGACCGGTGCCATGGAGGATATTCACACTGGATGCCCCCCGCCGTCTGGTGATCGATTTCTCCGAGCTTGACTGGACCGGGCTGGACCGCGAGACGGTGCTTTATGACAGCACCAAGCTGTCGGATTTAAGGGCAGGTCTGTATCGGCCCGGATGGTCTCGTCTGGTTCTCGATCTTGCTGAACCAATGGCGGTGACATCCTCCGAGATGAAGACATCGGATGAGGGTGCCGCACTGAAACTGCGTCTCTCACCCGTATCTGACGAGGTTTTCAGCTCCAAGGCGGGGGTGCCGGAAACGCACTTTAAAGAACCCTCTTCGCTTTTGGATCCGGGGAAACACCGGCAGCGCGGAGAGGGACCATTGCGTGTTGTACTGGATCCCGGGCACGGCGGAATTGACCCCGGGGCGGAACGTGATGGGGTGGTTGAGGCAGAGCTCATTCTCACCTTCGCGCGCGAGTTGCGGGATGTTCTCAGGCGTGCCGGTGGTTTTGAGGTCGTGCTGACACGCGATGACAACAGATTTGTTTCTCTGGAAGAACGCGTGACGATCGCGCGTGAAGCCGGGGCAGATGTGCTGCTGTCTCTCCATGCAGACGCGCTGGCACATGGACGAGCCACCGGAGCAACGGTTTATACACTGTCAAAAGAGGCGTCTGATCTGGCATCTGAAAAACTGGCAGAACGTCATGATCGAGCTGATCTTCTGGCAGGAGTGGACCTGAGCGAACAGGATGACGAGGTTGCGCTGGTCCTGATGGGTTTGGCGCGCACTGAAACAGCGCCGCGATCCGATGCCTTGGCGGATGCGCTGGTCGAGGGGATCCATTCCGCGACCGGCTCGATCTACAAATCACCTCGCATGCAGGCCGGGTTTTCCGTGTTGAAGGCGCCGGATATCCCATCGGTTCTGATCGAACTTGGTTTCATGTCTTCGCCCAAGGATCTGAAGCGAATGACCTCTCCGAAGTGGCGCGCCCAGGCGGCAGAAGGCATTCGGGATGCGCTGCAATACTGGGCGCTTGAAGATGCAACTATGGTTGATCGGCTGCGCAAATAAGAAGTGTGAATCGAGTTTCGTGTAGTGGGCGCAACAAATAAAAGACCGCGTATTCGCGCGGTCTTTTAGGGGGCTCGTTATCTTTACAGACCCTTAGCGCGGTAACTTTTTGCAATTCGATCAATGGCAACGAGATAAGCCGCCATGCGTAGGTCAGGTACATCGTCTCGGGAGTGCCAAACCTCGCGCATCGCCTGATAGGCCGTGCGCATAGTGTCATCGAGACCTGACCGCACCAGCTCCAACTCATCTGCGCCGCGCAGGTATTTATCTTTGAACTCGGGTGTCATCGACCATGCGTCACCCAAGTGACGATCCAGCCGGTCCAGCTCGTCAATCACCAATTGGTGCCGCGCCTCTTCCTGACGGCGCTGCATCCGACCAAAGCGAATGTGGCTGAGGTTCTTGACCCATTCAAAATAGGACACGGTGACACCGCCTGCATTGGCATACATGTCTGGAATGATGACACATCCTTTAGACCTTAGGATATCATCGGCGCCAGCTGTTACAGGGCCGTTGGCGGCCTCGATGATAAGAGGCGCCTTGATACGATCTACATTGTCCAGATGAATGACACCTTCCAGTGCGGCGGGGATCAGGATGTCACATTCCCGCTCCAGCCCTTCCGCACCATTTTCCAGATAGGTGGCATCCGGGAAGCCTTTGACACCATCATTTGCAGCAATCCAGTTGCGCACGGCTTCGACGTCCAGCCCGTGATCATCAAAGATGGCACCATCTCGCTCAATGATCGTTGTAATCAGGGCGTGATCTTCTTCTGAGAGGAATTTGGATGCGTGATAGCCCACATTCCCAAGCCCCTGAACAATGATGCGCTTACCTTTCAAGCTGCCTTCAAGGCCAGCTTTGACAATATCTTCGGGGTGACGGAAAAACTCGCGGAGCGCATATTGCACACCACGCCCCGTGGCCTCGACACGACCTGAGATACCTCCTGCATGGGGTGGTTTACCGGTCACACAGGCCTTGGCATTGATGTCGGTGGTGTTCATGCGGGCGTATTGGTCGGCAATCCATGCCATCTCGCGTTCTCCGGTGCCCATATCAGGAGCAGGGACATTTTGCGAAGGGTGGATCAGATCACGTTTGGCGAGCTCATAAGCAAAGCGGCGCGTGATCAGCTCCATTTCATATTCATCATAATCACGAGGGTCGATGCAAAGACCGCCCTTTGATCCGCCAAATGGTGTTTCGACCAGAGCGCATTTGTAGGTCATAAGGGCCGCAAGTGCTTCGACCTCATCCTGGTTCACAGCGCTTGCATAACGTATGCCACCTTTTACCGGTTCCATATGTTCTGAATGAACTGAGCGATATCCGGTGAATGTCTTGATTTCGCCCCGCAGGCGCACCCCAAAGCGAACTGTATATGTGGCGTTGCAGACGCGGATCTTTTCTTTCAATCCGGGGGGCAGATCCATGATTTCGACAGCGCGGTCGAACATGATGTCCACGGATTCACGGAATGAAGGTTCTTGGGTACGGTTCATTGTGGGGCTCCCGATTGCGGGCCGGTTACGCTACAGACGAATCAGCAACTGCGACACTTTTACACACAGACTAGGCGCGATTGGTTAACAAGACATCCAGAAATTGGTGATTTTAGATGCGAAGGCATGATCGTTTTGCGACCGGAGAGGCATGTAAAAACCGAATTAAAGTATCGACTTATGGACAACTTTAATCATGAAAGCGCCTGAGCACAGCCCAAAGAAACGCGTTAATTTATCTGATTTATTCGGCGGGGAAGTATGGATTTAGGGGCTCCAGACCGTGCGCAACTATGTGTTTGAAAGGGAGCGGAGGCTAATTGATTTCCGTTTGGCGCTCGAACCCGGAAGTTCATTCGCGTGATCATTCCGGGATTGTGCATTTCTGCAAAGCTCTTGCTCGGCAATGCGGAATTGGATTGAGCAGATGATCGCTCAACTATGGTACAAGACCCCATTAGCGGAGAAATGCCATGTCCATTCGACCGATCCTTAACCAATCTCTTGCCAACCCGACAATCGAAGGGGCTGGTGTGCATCTTCATCGTGCCTTCGGTTTCCAAGACCCTGAAGCGTATGACCCCTTTCTCCTGTTCGATGACTTTCGCACAGATGATCCCGCCCTGTCGGCGAAGGGATTTCCATGGCATCCTCATCGTGGCATTGAAACCATTACATATGTGCTGGCCGGAGAGGTGGAGCACGAAGACAGTCTTGGAAACAAAGGTCGGTTAGGGGCAGGAGATATCCAGTGGATGACTGCTGGGTCAGGGATCATGCATCAGGAAATGCCCATCTCAAATACGCGAGGCCAAATGCACGGGTTCCAGCTGTGGGCCAACCTGCCGCGTGATCTGAAAATGACCTCTCCGAATTATCAGGATGTTCCTTCTGTTGAAATTCCGGTTATCGAAGAAGATGACGGCACGGTGGTTCGTGTGATCACGGGTAATTTTTGGGGCCGTACGGGCCCCGTGGATGGCATTGCGGCAGACCCACTCTATCTCGATATTTATGTGCCCGCGGGTGTCGTCAAAAGCTTCCCGATTGATACACGGCGTCAAGCGTTCGCCTATGTTTTTGAAGGGGCAGGCGTCTTTAGCGACGCAGCGGCTCCGCAGGGTGTGCTGCTTGAGAAAGAGGTGATGGGGCAAGAGGTAAATATTCGCGATCTCTCCGGTAATCGGACTGTTGTCAGGTTCGGTGCAGGTGATGAGGTACATGTGCAGGCGGGACAGGATGGGATCCGGTTTCTGCTCGTGGCAGGTGCCCCGATCCGCGAACCCGTGGCCTGGCACGGGCCGATTGTGATGAACACCCGGGAAGAGTTGCATCAGGCGATGAAGGACTTGCGCAACGGGACATTCATCCAACCCGCCCACTGAACCACGACTGAACCACGACCTGGGGCAACATAATCGCCTTATACCGTGCAAAAATGCGCGGAACCGATTGCCAATACTTGCGCAAATGTTACAAGTGTGCCGAATGTCGGAAATGTTGCCCTAAAGGTCGTGAACTCACCAATGCAAAAACTGGACCTCCCTCCGATCTGGTTGCTCGGATTGCTGGCTGTGGCCTATGTGTTGCATAGTGTCGTGCCCGGTCTCGGCTTCGGAGTGATCTGGATGCGGGGGCTTGGGGTTCTGCTCGCGGGGGTTGGCCTTGCGATCATGCTGGCTGCGATTTGGGAGTTCATACGAGCGCGCACAAGCATTATTCCACGTCAGAAACCGACAACATTTCTGCGTCGCGGCATCTATCGCTATACTCGAAATCCAATCTATCTGGGTGATGTTCTGGTCCTTGCCGGAGCAATTCTCTGGTTGGATGTTTTGCCTGGGCTAATCCTGATCCCTCTCTTTATCTTGTTGATAAATAACCGATTTATCTTGGGTGAAGAGGCGATGCTGCGAGAGCTTTATGGCGAGGATTATGAGGATTGGGCGAAGAAAGTTCGACGCTGGCTTTAAGTGGTTTTGAAATAAAATTGTCGCAATGCGGCAAAAAGAGATAGGATATTGCGCTGCGCCTGACTATGTTTGCCGGGACAGCGATAAGAAACAACGGAACTGAGATGGTTAACTTGATCAGTTCTAAGTCGGGAGAAGAGGAAAAGACACGTGAAGATTGGTGTTCCCAAGGAAATATTTGAGGGCGAGAACCGGGTCGCGATGACACCCGATAGCGCCAAGCTGCTGCAGAAACTCGGATATGACTGTATAATCGAGACCAAGGCCGGTTTGGCGGCTGGATTTTCGGATGCGCTCTATAAAGAAGCAGGTGTTGAGATTGCCAAGACAGCTGCCAGCCTGTGGAAAGAGGCAGACATCATTGCGAAGGTGCGTCAGCCGAATGACACAGAGCTGAAGCGTCTGAACAAGGACAAGACCTTGATTTCCTTCTTCAATCCCGGTGGGAACGAAGCAGGAATGGAAAAGGCCAAAGCCTCTGGCGCCAATGTGATTGCGATGGAAATGGTTCCACGTATTTCGCGTGCCCAGAAGATGGACGCCCTGTCGTCCATGGCCAATATCGCCGGTTATCGCGCTGTGATCGAAGCGGGCAACAACTTTGGCCGTTTCTTCACCGGTCAGGTGACCGCTGCTGGTAAAGTGCCACCTGCCAAGGTTCTGGTGGTCGGCGCTGGTGTGGCCGGTCTTGCCGCGATCGGTACCTCGGCCTCGCTGGGTGCCATCACCTATGCGTTTGACGTGCGCCCGGAAGTGGCTGAACAGGTGGAATCGATGGGCGCCGAGTTTGTCTATCTCGATTTCGAGGAAGAACAGCAGGATGGCGCGGCCGCCGGCGGTTATGCTTCGGTCTCATCTCCTGAGTTCCGCGAAGCGCAGCTGGCCAAGTTCCGCGAACTGGCGCCGGAGGTGGACATCGTCATCACCACCGCGCTTATCCCGAACCGTGAGGCGCCCAAGCTGTGGCTTGAGGACATGATCAAGGCGATGAAGCCGGGATCGGTTATTGTCGACCTGGCAGCCGAAAAAGGTGGCAACGCCGAAGGCACTGTGATGGACGAGAAGATCGTGACCGATAATGGCGTGACCATCGTCGGCTATACTGACTTCCCCTCGCGCATGGCCTCACAAGCCTCATCGCTTTATTCCAACAACATCCGCCACATGATGTCGGACCTGACGCCCGAGAAAGACGGTCAGGTCAATCATGACATGGAAGATGACGTGATCCGCGGCGCGACCGTGACCTTCGAAGGCGAGATCACCTTCCCGCCGCCGCCGCCCAAAGTGCAGGCGATTGCCGCCAAGCCGAAAGAGGTGGTGCCGGAACTGACGCTGGAAGAGAAGAAAGCCCTGGAAGCCGCTGAATTCAAACAGCAAACCAAGAACCAAGTCACTCTGCTTGCCGTTGGGGCTGCGCTCTTGCTTGGTGTTGGTCTGGTGGCGCCCGCCAGCTTCATGCAGCACTTTATCGTGTTTGTGCTGGCGGTGTTTGTCGGTTTCCAAGTGATCTGGGGAGTGGCGCATTCGCTCCACACGCCACTGATGGCGGTGACCAACGCAATCTCGTCGATCATCATTCTTGGTGCGCTGATGCAGATCGGAACCAGTTCCGCAATTGTTGTCATTCTGGCGGCTCTGTCGGTCTTCATGGCCGGGATCAACATCTTCGGTGGCTTCCTTGTCACCCGGCGCATGCTCGCCATGTTCCAGAAATCGTAAGGAGTAGGGATCAATGGAATTCGGTTTCACAACCGCCGCTTACGTTGTTGCGGCAGTTCTCTTCATCCTCTCCCTCGGTGGTCTGAGCGGGCAGGAAAGCGCGAAACGCGCGGTATGGTACGGCATTGTCGGCATGGGTCTGGCGGTGTTTGCAACGCTGATCGGTCCCGGTGCGGGCTTCTGGTGGCTGTCGATCATCCTGATCGCCATTGGTGGTGTGATCGGCACCGTGGTCGCACAACGCGTGCAGATGACCGAGATGCCGCAGCTTGTGGCTGCGATGCACTCGCTTGTTGGTCTGGCCGCCGTGTTTGTGGGCTTCAATGCGCATTTTGAACTCGTCAATGTTCTGGGCATGGATGAAGCGGCGAAGAAAGCGCTGGAAGGTTTTGGCGCGCTGATCGCCAAGAAAGACGTGGTTGAGCAGAACATCCTGCGGGTTGAACTGTTCCTCGGTGTCTTCATCGGTGCCGTGACCTTTACCGGCTCGGTGATTGCCTATGGCAAGCTGGCTGGAAAAGTGACCTCGGCGGCGGAAAAACTGCCCGGCGGTCATGCGCTGAACGCCAGTGCTGCCATTATTTCGCTGGTCTGCCTGATCTGGTACTTCAACTCCGGTGGCATCCTGCCGCTGATCATCATGACGCTGGCGGCCTTCTTTATCGGCTATCATCTGATCATGGGCATCGGTGGAGCCGACATGCCGGTGGTTGTATCGATGCTGAACAGCTACTCGGGCTGGGCCGCAGCTGCGATCGGCTTCTCGCTTGGCAATGACCTCTTGATCGTCGTCGGCGCGCTGGTTGGTTCCTCGGGTGCGATCCTGTCCTACATCATGTGTAAGGCGATGAACCGCTCGTTCATCAGCGTTATTCTTGGTGGCTTCGGTGGCACTGCTGGCCCGCAGATGGAAGTTGAAGGTGAGCAGATCGCCATCGACGCCGAAGGCGTGGCTGCCGCACTGGAAGATGCTGACTCGGTCATCATCATTCCGGGTTACGGCATGGCTGTTGCACAGGCTCAGAACGCTGTGTCGGATCTGGTGCGCAAGCTCAAGATCGCGGGTAAAGAGGTGCGTTTTGCGATCCACCCGGTGGCGGGGCGTCTGCCCGGTCACATGAACGTGCTGCTGGCGGAAGCCAAGGTTCCTTATGATATTGTGATGGAGATGGATGAGATCAATGATGACTTCCCGTCGACGGATGTGGCCATCGTCATCGGCTCCAACGACATCGTGAATCCGGCCGCCCAGGAAGATCCGAACAGCCCGATCGCTGGCATGCCAGTTCTGGAATGCTGGAAAGCCAAACAGGTGTTCGTGTCGAAACGTGGCCAAGGTACCGGTTATTCCGGCATCGAAAACCCGCTCTTCTACAAAGAGAATACGCGCATGTTCTACGGTGATGCCCGTGACAGCCTCGATAAGCTCCTGGGCCTGATCGACTGATCTTCTCAAATAATTCAGGGAAGGGCGTCCATTTGGGCGCCCTTTTCTTTTGTACGCGCCTTGCTCGGGGCGGACCATATGGGTAGTCAGGGCAGATGTCCCAAAGCTACGGTATCCTGATCAAACTCGCCTCCGTGGCCTTCATCTTGTCGATGCAAAGCTTGATCAAGGCGCTGCAAGGTGAGGTGCCGCCGGGAGAGGTGGTATTTTTCCGGGCGCTTTTGTCGATCCCGTTTCTTCTGATTTGGATTGGGTGGCAGGGGCGGCTTTTTGTTGTGCTGAAAACCGAAAACCTTCCGGGAAATATTCTGCGTGGCGTCTTGGGAGCTTGTGCCATGGGGCTGACCTTTGCCGCGATCTCATATCTTCCACTGCCCGAGGCAACCGCGATCTTTTACGTGGCACCGATCCTGACCACGATCTTCGCCGCGATCTTCCTGAGAGAACCAGTAAGGCTGATCCGATTGGCAGCCGTTGGGGTGGGGCTTTTGGGCGTGCTTGTGATCTTGTGGCCGCGCTTGGGGAGTGTGTTTGAAAGCGGCGCGACCGAAGATACCATCTTGGCCTTCGGTGCGATGCTGGCCTTGGGCGCCGCCATTTTCATGGCGGTGGCAAAAATCCTCGTGCGTCGTTTGGTGGGGAAGGATCACCCTTCGACGGTGGTGCTTTACGCTGCGATCTGCGCGAGTGTGGTCACGCTTGTCTCAGCGCCTTTTGGTTGGGTATGGCCGACGGCGGAGCAATGGGTGCTGCTGCTCGGGGCAGGGATGTTTGGTGCGATCGGTCAGGCGCTTCTGACTACCGCATACAAATACGCAGATGCCTCGACCATTGCGCCCTTCGACTATTCCTCGATGATTTTTGCCATCCTGTTCGGATATGTGTTTTTTGCCGAATGGCCGACAGTCCAGACGCTCATCGGGGCAGCTATCGTGATCTCCGCAGGGGGTGTGATCCTGTGGCGCGAAACCCGACTTGGGGTGGAGACGGCAAAAGCGCGGCGGGCCTCTCCTACCGGGAGCTAACTGTAGTGCCTAGCTGTGCAATTCCCTGCTGTGTCACCGATAAAGTGCTGGCTGGAAAGGGAAATATGGGCTATCGTATTTCCAATACCCCGCAATTAGACGGGGTTCTCCGGTTGGGGCGCAGATCCCAAAAAATACAAAAAAACCGGGGAAAACAAATGAGAATGAGCGGTACTTAAAGCAGTGACAGGCGGCAAACATGACTGAAATGGTGTATGGCGTAATCCCGCAACGGGATGGCGATCCTATTCTTCCACGGTGGTGGCGCACGGTGGATCGTTGGTCGATTTCATGTGTGCTTGCGCTGTTTGGGTTGGGCATTCTTCTCGGGCTCGCTGCGTCGCCACCACTGGCCGAACGCAACGGGTTGGAGCATTTCCACTATGTCGAGCGCCAATTGCTGTTTGGGGCTGTTGGCCTTGTTACCCTGTTCGCCACCACAATGATGAGCCCCACGATGGTGCGCCGTCTCGGGGTGATCGGATTTGCCTTTGCCTTTGTCGCTGTGATCATGCTGCCGGTTTTGGGCACCGATTTCGGTAAAGGGGCCGTACGCTGGTATTCGCTGGGCTTTGCCTCATTACAACCGTCGGAATTTCTCAAGCCCGGTTTTGTGATTGTCGCGGCTTGGCTGATGGCCGCAAGTCATGAGCTGAACGGACCTCCGGGCCGTTCCATTTCGCTTGCCCTTCTGATCATCATCGTGGCTTTTCTGGTGATGCAACCGGATTACGGCCAGACAGCTTTGATCGCTTTCGCATGGGGCGTGATGTATTTTCTCGCGGGCGCGCCGATCACCATTCTTGTGTCGCTGGTGGGGTTGGTCGTGCTGGGAATGACATTTGCCTATAACAACTCTGAACACGTTGCCCGGCGCATTGACGGGTTCCTCAATCCCGAGGTCGACCCGACCACCCAGCTTGGCTATGCCACAAACGCGATCCGCGAAGGTGGGTTCTTTGGGGTTGGTGTAGGCGAGGGGCAAGTGAAGTGGTCACTGCCGGATGCGCATACCGACTTCATCATTGCAGTGGCTGCCGAAGAATACGGTCTGGTGCTCGTGCTGCTCATCATCGCCCTTTATGCAACCATCGTTATTCGCAGTTTCATGCGACTCATTCAGGAGCGCGACACCTTCATTCGCTTGGCCGGAGCGGGGCTCGCGTCGATTTTTGGCGTGCAGGCCCTGATCAACATGGGGGTCGCAGTGCGTCTTTTGCCTGCAAAAGGCATGACTTTGCCGTTTGTCAGCTATGGCGGATCTTCGCTTATTGCAGGCGGCATCGCATTGGGTATGTTGCTGGCGTTCACCCGCACCCGCCCGCAAGGCCGGATGCAGGACGTGTTCAACCAACGACACTGATCTCATCCGGTCCTCTGACGGGCCTCAATATACGGACAACGCCGGACCATGGCTGACACCCAACCTCTTCTCGTGATCGCCGCCGGGGGCACTGGCGGTCACATGTTTCCCGCTCAGGCCTTGGCCGAAGCCATGCTGCGCAAAGGCTGGCGGGTAAAGCTTTCAACGGATGCGCGTGGCGCGCGCTACACCGGTGGTTTCCCACATGTGGTGGACGTGGAAGAGGTGAGCTCTGCAACCTTCTCTCGTGGTGGCCCCTTGGCCAAGATGCTGGTGCCCTTCAAGATCCTTGGCGGCATCTTGTCGATGGCTTGGCGGCTCAGACGTGATCGACCTGCTGCAATTGTCGGTTTTGGGGGGTATCCTTCGATCCCGGCATTGGGAGCAGCCTGGATGCTGGGACTGCCGCGTATGATCCATGAGCAAAATGGCGTTCTGGGGCGTGTGAATAAACGGTTTGCCACCAAGGTGAACTTTGTTGCCTGCGGAACCTGGCCTACCGAAGTCCCACAGGACTCAAATGCAATTCATACCGGAAATCCGGTCAGAGGAGAGGTTCGGAAACGTGCTGGTGCGGCCTATATTGCTCCCGGCGATTACCCAATGTCGATCCTTGTAATGGGAGGCAGCCAGGGCGCACGTGCCTTGTCCGACAATGTACCTGCCGCGATTGCAGCACTTCCCGGGCATTTGCTCCAGCATATTTCCGTCAGCCATCAGGCGCGGGATGAAGACCATGACCGCGTTGTCGCCTTTTACGACGAACACGGTATCCGCGCCGATGTGCAGCCCTTCTTCACCGACATTCCTCGCCGCATGTCGGAAGCTCAGCTTGTGATCAGCCGGGCAGGCGCGTCATCGGTCGCTGATATTTCGGTGATTGGACGCCCGTCGATCCTGATCCCCTATCCGCATGCGACCGAAGATCATCAAACGGCCAATGCCCGCGGTTTGGTTGAAGCGCAAGCCGCCATTCTGATACCCGAAAGCCAACTGGATCCCGCCATGCTTTCCGAGCAAATTGCCAATGTATTGGAGCATCCAGAAGGTGCCTTGCTGATGTCGCAAGCGGCAACTTCCCAAGGTATCCCCGACGCGACCGAGCGCCTTGTGGCGCTTGTTGAAGAACTGACAGGACAGAATTCATGAATGCAGCCGCCACCAAACTGCCCACCGAAATGGGCGCCATCCACTTTGTCGGCATTGGCGGCATCGGCATGTCGGGCATCGCCGAAGTGCTCCTCAATCACGGTTACACCATTCAGGGATCTGACCTGAAAGCCTCAAAGATCACCAATCGCCTCGGGGAACTGGGGGCCGAGATCTTCGTTGGCCAGAAGGCAGAGAACCTCGAAAATGCCGAAGTGGTGGTGATCTCATCCGCCATCAAACCCGGCAATCCCGAACTGGACGCCGCGCGGGCAAGTGGCCTGCCGGTCGTGCGTCGTGCAGAGATGCTGGCGGAGCTGATGCGTCTCAAGTCGAACATCGCAGTAGCCGGAACCCATGGCAAAACGACCACCACGACGATGGTGGCAGAGCTTTTGGTGCATGGCGGGATCGACCCGACTGTCATCAATGGTGGGATCATCCATGCCTATGGCTCCAACGCACGGATGGGGCAGGGGGAATGGATGGTGGTTGAGGCCGACGAGTCGGACGGCACGTTCAACCGCCTGCCTGCCACCGTCGCCATCGTCACCAATATCGACCCCGAGCATATGGAACACTGGGGCGACTTTGACACGCTGCGTCAGGGCTTCCTCGATTTCGTGTCCAACATCCCATTCTACGGGCTGGCAGTCTGCTGCACCGATCATCCTGAGGTTCAAGCTCTTGTCGGGAAAGTTACCGATCGGCGTGTTGTCACCTATGGTTTCAACGCTCAGGCTGACGTACGGGCTGTAAATCTGCACTACAAAGGCGGAGTGGCACATTTCGATATTGAGCTGCACCATGAAGGCAGCACAATCGAAGGCTGCACCCTGCCGATGCCGGGGGACCACAACGTCTCCAACGCGCTTTCTGCCGTGGCCGTCGCCCGCCATCTGGGCATGAAGCGCGATGAAATCCGCGCGGCTCTCGCGAGCTTCGGAGGGGTCAATCGCCGCTTTACCAAGGTTGGCGAAGTGAACGGTGTGACCATCATCGATGATTACGGGCACCATCCGGTTGAGATTGCCGCCGTGCTCAGAGCGGCGCGTCAAGCCTGCGAAGGGCGGGTGATCGCCGTGCATCAACCGCACCGCTACACACGCCTACATGATCTGTTCGAAGAGTTCTGTGCCTGTTTCAACGAAGCAGATGTTGTTGGAATTGCAGATGTATTCGCTGCGGGCGAAGATCCGATTGAAGGTGCAAGCCGCGATGATCTGGTCGCCGGTCTGGTGCGCCATGGTCACCGTCATGCAGGCGCCGTTTCCTCTGAGGATGATCTGGTGAAGCTGGTTCAGGATGAGACCAAACCGGGTGACATGGTGGTCTGCCTCGGGGCGGGCACGATCAGCACCTGGGCCAACAACCTGCCATCGCGCCTGGCTTAATTGCTGCCCTGGCGCTTGTTTTACGCCAGTTTCCATGTGTTTTGACTATGATTTAATTGCTGCCTGATGCAAAGGTAAGCCATGCAATCTGCACCACTAAAACGCAATCTCGGCCTTACGCTTTTGACCCTGTACGGGGTTGGCGTGATGGTGGGCGCAGGGATTTACGTTCTGGTTGGAAGCGTTGCCGCCCAGGCCGGGATATGGGCGCCGTTGGCGTTTCTCGTGGCGGGGCTCATCGCGGCGCCTTCTGCACTTTCCTACGCTGAACTGTCTTCGCGTATTCCTGAAGCATCTGGCGAAGCTGCCTATGTCGAAAAAGGGTTAAACAGTCATTTCCTGGCCGTGCTGATCGGTTTGGCCATCGTGCTGGCAGGTACAGTGTCGGCCGCGGCGGTGCTAAAGGGCGGTGTCGGATATCTCACGGCGATCATCGACGTGCGCGCAGAGTGGGCAATTATCGGGGTTGGAGCAGCTTTGACGCTGGTGGCCATCATTGGTGTTCTGGAAAGCTTGTCGCTGGCAGCCGTATTCACGGTGACCGAGGTTTTGGGACTGGCCATTGTGATCTATGCCGGATTTACCGCAGCACCCGTTCCCGAAGCCGCAACATTGACCATGCCCCATTGGCCCGGTGTGGCCGGGGCAGCGGTATTGGCCTTTTTTGCGTTCATTGGTTTTGAAGATTTGGTGAATATGGCGGAGGAAGCACGCGATCCAACGCGTGTCGTCCCCCGGGCCATCTTGATTGCACTCGCCATTACAACCTTGCTGTATATTCTCGTCTCACTGGCCGCTGTGCGCGCGGTTCCTGTTGAGGCGTTGGCAAATTCAGAACGTCCGCTTGTCTTGGTGTGGGAAGCAAAATTCACTGCTTCTCCTGTGATCTTGGGCGCTATTGCAGTGGCTGCGGCGCTCAATGGCGTGCTTGCACAGATCGTGATGGCGGCACGTGTGCTCTACGGTCTCGGACGACGAGAAAAGCGTCTTCGAGTGTTTTACCGCGCACATCCGAAATTTGGTACGCCAGCGCTTGCGACCTTTCTGTTGGGCGCTGCGGTTATCCTTGCGGCGTTGCTTTTGCCTGTGTCCGATCTGGCAACGCTCACCGCAATTGTACTCCTGATGGTGTTTGCGGTGGTAAATCTTGCATTGATTGCGTTGAAACGTCGCGAGCCGAATGCGCCCTTCCGGACCGCAACATGGATCCCATGGGCTGGGTTGATCGCCTCTGTGCTGGCCCTAACGTCGTCATTCATAACAGGAGCACTTTGGTGAGTTACCCTCTGATTTTGGCCTGCTTTTGGGTGTTTGCTGCCTCGGCGGTGGCGTTTCTTCCCATGCGGCGGCAATTTGCTCCCGGTCTTATTTTGCTGATTGTGGCGCCATTGCTGGTGCTGTGGATCGGCATAGAGCATGGATGGATGTGGATGGTCGCCGCGTCTCTTGCGGTGATCTCACTTTTCCGGCGACCGCTGTGGTATCTCCTGCGCCGTCTTTTAGGAAAGGTTTGATGTTATGAGCTGGACACTTCTTCTATCCTGTCTCTGGATCATAGGTGCAAAAATTGCGTCCATGCGACCGTCTGAACATAAGCATTGGCCACTGGCCTATGCGCTGATGCCACTAGGCGTGCCGATCGTGCTCTTGGCATGGTGGGAGCACGGTGCCGGAGTCGCATTTTTCGTATTGGCGATTGGAATGGTTGTGCTGCGCTGGCCTGTAATCTATCTGGGTCGACGGATTCTTAGACTGGTAAAAGGGGCAGGCGATGGCACGGCCTGATCAAATCGACATTCGTGGTCAGCTGTTGGCAGATAAAGAGCTGGCCGGGCTGACATGGCTTCGTGTGGGGGGGCCGGCCGAGTGGCTGTTCATGCCCGCAGATGAAGACGATCTGGCGCAGTTCCTGTCACAGCTTGATGCGGACATACCGGTTTTTCCCATGGGCGTGGGCTCCAACCTGATCGTGCGCGATGGCGGTATTCGTGGCGTAGTGATCCGTATGGGGCGTGGCTTCAACGGGATCGAATTTGATGGGAACCGAGTGACGGCCGGTGTGGCGGCACTTGATGCCCATGTGGCGCGGAAATCAGCCGATGTCGGGCTTGACCTGACCTTCCTGCGCACCATTCCCGGCGCCATTGGTGGAGCCGTGCGGATGAATGCGGGCTGTTATGGGGCCTACGTCGCAGATGTGTTTATCGAAGCACAGGCCATTACACGGGCAGGGGGGCGGGTCACGCTCTCGGCAGAGGACCTCCGGTTTCAGTATCGTCAGACGGAACTGCCCGAAGGTTGGGTGATCACCAAAGCGGTGTTTGAAGCCCCGTATGGCGAAGCAAAGGCCCTTCACGCGCATATGGAAGCGCAGATTGCCAAGCGGGATGAGACCCAACCCACCAAAGATCGCACTGCGGGATCCACGTTTCGCAATCCCGCCGGTTTCAGTTCCACCGGCAAAGCGGATGATAGCCATGAGCTCAAGGCATGGAAGGTGATCGAAGACGCGGGGATGCGGGGGGCCACTTTGGGTGGTGCGCAGATGAACCCAATGCACTCCAACTTCCTGACCAACACAGGCGGCGCAACCGCTGCTGACCTGGAAGGATTGGGCGAAGAGGTGCGAAAAAAGGTTTACGACCACAGCGGGATACAGCTAGAATGGGAAATTAAGCGCGTGGGTGAAACCGCACCTAAATAAGTGGACCGCGAGCTTGGGTTGAACAGGAAGATTTTCGGTTCGACCTTGTTTCAAGAGGCAGAGCAGCCTCCTTTAAAATTCATTTGGGCGCAGCTTCCGGGCAGGGGGTATGTGTCTGATAAGAAGGACCAAATCGGTCCGGGATACGAGGCATATGGCGGGCAAGTCCGAGCAGGCAACCCCGAAAGTCGTGATGCTGATGGGTGGACCCTCTGCCGAGCGCGAGGTGTCACTGACCAGCGGGCGCGAATGCGCCAAGGCTTTGCGGGCAGAAGGATTTGAAGTGGTCGAGCTGGATGCTGGACCCGACCTTGTCGAACGTCTGAAAGAAAATGCACCGGATGTTGTCTTCAATGCCCTGCATGGTCGCTGGGGTGAAGATGGCTGTGTGCAAGGCATCCTGGAATGGCTGAACATTCCCTATACGCATTCCGGCGTGCTGGCGTCGGCTCTGGCGATGGACAAAGAGCGCGCCAAAGAGGTGTTTCGTGCGGCCGGACTGCCAGTGGTGAACTCGGTTCTGGCGGAGCGGGAAGACGTAAAATCCCGTCATGTGATGGAACCGCCCTATGTGGTGAAGCCTTATAATGAAGGCAGCTCTGTCGGGATTTACATCGTCAGCGATGGGGCCAATACCCCGCCACAACTGGCCGACACCATGCCCGACACCGTGATGGTGGAAACCTATGTGCCCGGGCGCGAATTGACCACGTCAGTGATGAGCACCGAAACCGGGACACGTGCCTTGGGGGTAACCGACATCATCACTGATGGCTGGTATGACTACGACGCAAAATATGCCGAAGGGGGATCTCGCCATGAAATCCCCGCCAAGATCCCTGCCGAAATCGAGGCTGCCTGTTTGGATTACGCTTTGCGCGCCCACGAGGCGCTTGGTTGCAAAGGGGTAAGCCGTACCGATTTCCGCTGGGATGAGGCGCGTGGCCTTGACGGGTTGATCCTCTTGGAAACCAACACCCAACCCGGCATGACCCCAACCTCACTTGTGCCTGAACAAGCGGCCCATTGCGGAATGACATTTGGTCAGTTCTGCGCTTGGCTGGTGGAGGATGCGTCATGCAATCGCTGACTCCATCCCGTCGCGCGGCTTCTGGTCTGAAACAGGATACCCATCGCCGCGACCCAGCCCCGTCACGCATTGCTTATAAGATCAACAGGCTCTGGCTGACGCCACTCTTTCGTGCCTTTCTGCGCGTTGGGGTGCCGGTTTTTCTGGTGCTGTTTGCGATAGGCTGGTTCTTTTCCAACCCGACCAATCGATATGCCATTGGCGAAAAATTCACTGAAATCAAACGGTCCGTACAAGAACGCCCCGAGTTCATGGTCAAGCTGATGGCCGTCGAAGGGGCAACCCCAATTGTCGACGACGCCGTGCGGGCGATCCTGCCGATCAGTTTCCCAATTTCGTCCTTTGACCTCGATCTTGAGGTGATGCGGGGTGAAATCATGAAGCTTGATGTGATTGAGAATGCCGAACTTCGCGTTCGCCCCGGAGGTGTGCTTGAAGTAGCAATCACCGAACGCGATCCAGTGGTGATCTGGCGTACGGATGGTCAATTGGAGCTTTTGGATGGCACCGGTCATCGCGTGGCAAGCCTGACTGCCCGGTCCGCGCGTGCCGACCTGCCGATGGTGGTTGGACAAGGGGCCGACCAAGCGGTGAACGAAGCACTTGCATTGATCAAGACCGCGCGTCCGCTGGCTGGAAAACTGCGAGGCTTGGTCCGCGTGGGAGAACGCCGCTGGGATCTGGTCCTGGACCGTGAGCAACGCATCATGCTGCCCGAAGATCAACCAGTTCAAGCACTTGAACAGGTTTTAGCCCTCGATCAGGCTCAGGATCTTCTGGCCCGAGACTTGACCGCAATTGACATGAGAAGCCCCCTGCGACCGACCTTGCGTCTGGCAGAGCCAGCAACGGAAGAATTGCGCAGAATCAAGGGGATGGAAATGGGAGACACAGCTGATGAGTGATCTATATACCCAACAACGCGCCATGCGGTCGATGAGAGAAGCCGCGATGCAACGCGGGGTGATCGCCATTCTGGATGTGGGCACCTCAAAAATCGGTTGCCTTGTCCTGCGGTTTGATGGGGCTGACCATATCCGTGAAGGGGATGGGGTTGGCAGTCTCGCAGGGCAAAGCGCCTTTCGTGTCATCGGCGCCGCAACCACGCGCTCACGCGGCGTGCGATTTGGTGAAATTGACGCAATGCAGGAAACTGAGCGCGCAATTCGCACTGCTGTTCAGGCGGCGCAGAAAATGGCCAATGTCCGCGTCGATCATGTGATCGCCTGTTTCTCGGGCGCCAATCCGCGGTCTTACGGTCTGGCAGGCGCGGTGGATATTGAGAACCGAGCTGTGACCGAAGATGATGTGGCCCGTGTTCTCGCCTCTTGCGACGTTCCAGATTTCGGGGCGGGGCGCGAAGTGCTGCACGCGCAACCGGTGAATTTTGCGCTGGATCACCGTTCTGGCCTGTCAGATCCGCGCGGACAGATCGGCAACCGGCTGGCCGTAGATATGCACTTGTTGACGGTCGACAGCACCGTGATCCAGACACTTCTTTATTGCATCAAACGCTGCGATCTTGAGGTGGCCGGATTGGCAAGCTCTGCCTATGTGTCCGGCATTTCCGCGCTTGTTGAAGATGAACGCGAATTGGGGGCGGCCTGTATCGATCTGGGGGGCGGTTCTACCGGCCTGTCGATCTTTATGAAGAAACATATGATTTTTGCCGACAGCGTGCGTCTGGGCGGCGATCATGTGACGTCCGACATCTCTAAAGGACTTCAAGTTCCGCTCGCAACCGCCGAAAGAATAAAGACTTTTTATGGAGGCGTGGTTGCAACCGGTATGGATGACCGGGAAATGATTGAAATTGGAGGGGACACGGGCGACTGGGAGCATGATCGCCGCACGGTAAGCCGAGCGGAACTGATTGGCATCATGCGTCCGCGTGTAGAAGAGATTTTGGAAGATGTTCGTACCAGTCTGGATGCTGCTGGGTTTGATCACCTTCCAAGCCAACAGATTGTGTTGACTGGTGGTGCGAGCCAAATCCCCGGGCTTGATGGGCTTGCCCCCAAGATCCTTGGTCAACAAGTCCGTATCGGACGCCCGCTGCGTGTTCAGGGGCTGCCTCAGGCCGCAACTGGGGCAGGGTTCGCCTCCTCCGTCGGGCTGTGTCTTTTTGCGGCGCACCCACAGGACGAATGGTGGGATTTTGAGATCCCCGCCGAAAGCTATCCGGCCCGCAGCCTCAAGCGGGCAATGAAGTGGTTCAAGGACAACTGGTAACAGACGTGTTTCGAAATCAAGCCGCCAGGCGGTACGTTTCGAAATGCCTTACACATCAAATAGTTTTGAGCGATAAGTCACTTGGCTCAAACCTAGAGGGTTTGTTTGTGCCAACCCCCAAATAAGGTGTGATGGGCGAAATCCTGCTGATTTTACAGCGAGTTTCCCCATATTTTGCGTGTTTTACTTGAATTCGGGCGTGACGAGCAGGGGGTTTTTAAGGTATTATGGCTGAAAAGAGGCAGTCACCGGCGATTCACGCCGACAAGAACACACCACGCTGACGCAGGCCAAAGACGCCGCGCAGCACCATATAAACAGGCGGACAGATCATGACATTGAACCTTACCATGCCTGGTCAGGAAGAATTGAAACCTCGTATCACGGTGTTTGGCGTGGGCGGTGCCGGGTGCAACGCTGTCAACAACATGATCGAGAAAGAACTTGAAGGCGTTGAATTTGTCGTCGCCAACACAGATGCACAGGCATTGCAACATTCGCGTGCAAATGACCGAATCCAGATGGGGGTGAAAGTCACCGAAGGTCTGGGTGCCGGTGCGCGCCCCTCTGTGGGTTCGGCTGCGGCAGAAGAAAGCATTGAACAAATCGTGGATCACCTGGCGGGCGCTCATATGTGCTTTATCACCGCTGGTATGGGTGGCGGAACCGGCACAGGGGCGGCCCCGATCATCGCACAGGCTGCGCGTGAACTTGGCGTTCTGACCGTTGGCGTTGTGACCAAGCCCTTCCAGTTCGAAGGTGCCAAGCGGATGAAACAGGCCGAGGACGGCGTGGATGCGCTCCAGAAAATGGTCGATACGCTGATCATTATCCCGAACCAGAACCTGTTCCGTCTGGCCAATGAGAAAACCACCTTTACCGAAGCCTTTTCGATGGCAGATGACGTTCTGTATCAAGGTGTTAAGGGTGTGACGGACCTGATGGTTCGCCCAGGCCTGATCAACCTCGACTTTGCCGACGTGCGCGCCGTGATGGACGAAATGGGCAAAGCGATGATGGGCACCGGCGAGGCCGATGGCGAAGATCGCGCGGTTCAGGCGGCTGAAAAGGCCATTGCCAACCCGCTTCTGGACGAGATTTCGTTGCGTGGCGCCAAAGGTGTTCTGATCAACATCACTGGCGGATACGATCTGACCCTGTTTGAACTGGACGAGGCGGCAAACCGCATTCGTGAGGAAGTGGATCAGGATGCCAATATCATCGTGGGGTCGACCCTCGATAACGATATGGAAGGCGGCATGCGCGTTTCTGTCGTGGCCACTGGCATTGACGCAACTGAAGCTTCGCAGGAAATCCCCGTTCCACGTCGTCGTCTGGCTGAACCTCTTCAGACCCCGCTGGCGGTCGAAGAAAAATTTGAACACCCACAGGACGCTACAGTTACGGCAGACACTCCGACCGAACCTTCTCTGTTCGATGAGGAATTGAACCCGACCGAAGCCGCCGCTGAAGAGCAGGTTGAGAATGTGTTCCCGGCTGAGAGCGCTGGTGGCGATCTGCCGCCGCCCGCTTACCAACCACAGGCTACCGAAGCTCCGGTGTACGAGGCTCAACCTGAACCGCAGCACGAGCAGTTTGCAGAGCGGTTTGAACAAGAGCCGGAGGTTGCTCAGTTTGTAGCCCCTCAGAAACCGGCTCCCGGAACGCCTTCGCCCGAAGCTCTGGCGCGTCTGCAGGCCGCGGTTCATAACCAACCGCGTGCGCAGCAGGCACAACCGGCTCAGCCACAGCAAGCGGCTCAACATCCCACCCAGCAGTCTCATGCTGCTGAGAAACCTCGCTTCGGAATCAACTCGTTGATCAACCGTATGACGGGGGCAGGTGCTGCGGAAGGCGCAGTCGCGCGTCCTCAGCCTCCGGTCGAGACACCGAATGAGCAACCACAGATGGATGCGGACCAGGAAAAGGTTGAAATTCCGGCTTTCCTGCGTCGACAGGCCAACTGATTTCATATGAAATATTGGCAAGAGCCCGCCTGTTCTTGCCAAGTCAACTTCCAAGCGGCCACTCTTTTTGGGTGGCCGTTTTTCTTTAGTTTTCAGAATGATAAGTGGTAGAGTTGAGGCGAGAATTTTCTCTGATTTACGTTTAAGTCACCATGTTTCAATCCGTTACAAATGATTGAATTGTTGTGGTGGGCCATTGGGGGTAGCTAGTAGGCACCGGCGATACGTCCGGAAGCCACCTATGAGGGCCTTCGTGCAAACCACTCTCACATCCTCTGTCACCTTCTCCGGAACCGGTCTGCATTCGGGACGCCCCGTGCGCATGACAGTCCATCCGGCTTCGGCAGAATATGGGATCTGGTTCAAACGCACGGATGTTGCTGATCGGGACAATATGATACCGGCGCATTGGGCGTCCGTTGTGCCATCTCGCTTGTGCACCTTGATCCGAAATGATGCGGGTTGCGAGGTGTCGACAATCGAACACATCATGGCGGCACTTGCTGGTTGTGGTGTGCACAATGCTCTTGTCGAGATTGATGGACCCGAAGTTCCTATTCTTGATGGCAGTTCATCCCGGTTCGTCGATGGTCTGATCCGTGCTGGCGTGCGCGAACTTTGTGATCCCGTATGCGTGATCGAATTGCTGGCGCCGGTGGAATATTCCGAAGGAGATGCCTGGGCACGTCTTGAACCCGCGGATGGGTTCGAAATGGATTTCCACATTTCATTTCCAGACGGTGCCATTGGCACGCAGGATAAAAAACTGGATCTTTCCAACGGAAATTTTGTGCGTGAGCTGTCGGATTGCCGGACTTTCTGCCGTCAGGCAGATGTGGACGCAATGCGCAAAGCGGGTCTTGCTCTTGGTGGGACCTATGAAAACGCCGTTGTGGTGGATGGGGACAAAGTCCTGTCTCCCGGTGGATTGCGCCGGGCAGATGAAGCCGTGCGTCACAAGATGCTAGATGCCCTTGGCGACCTCTTTCTGGCAGGCGCCCCGCTTAAGGCGCGCTATGTGGGGCACAAATCGGGCCATGCAATGACCAACAAGTTGCTGCGTGCCTTGTTTGATCAACCTGAATGCTGGCGTTTGACCACTTGCAGCGACGACCTGGCACGCCGCCTTCCTGGCGTTGGGGTGAACCGTTCGGATCTTCCGCTGACGGCCTGATTGTCGATGTGATTGTTAAGGTTGGGTTGTCTGACCAGCGACAAGTCGTGAAAAACCCCCGCAAGACCATTTTGTACCGTAAGAATCTGTGTTAGGACTTGCCAACGGAAGGGCTGATTTTTCCCCTCTATGATTTGAGTTACAGGGTAGGCATCCACTATGATCAGAGCCAATCTGACAAAGGCCATATCGACGGCGCTTGTATCCGCTTTCTTGCTTTCCGCCTGTTCTGGTGGCGGGATTATTGGCGGACTTTTCGGTGGAGGAGATGCCGTCGAATCCAAGCCGATCGAACAGTGGACTGCTGAAGAGATCTACAAGCGTGGTGAATATGATCTTGAACGTGGTCAACCAGATGATGCCGCGAAGTGGTTTGGCGAGGTTGAACGTCTCTATCCCTATTCCGCATGGGCCAAACGCGCTTTGATCATGCAGGCTTTCGCCTATCACAAAGATCGCGAATACGAACAATCCCGCGCCACCGCACAGCGCTATATCGATGTCTATCCGGCAGATGAAGATGCCGCCTATGCACAATATCTCCTGGCACTCAGCTATTATGACCAGATTGACGAAGTGGGCCGCGATCAGGGGCTGACCTTCCAGGCACTTCAGGCCCTTCGGGCGGTGATCGAGGGGTACCCCGATACCGAATATGCCAAGTCGGCGATCTTGAAATTCGATCTCGCGTTTGATCACCTTGCTGGCAAGGAAATGGAAATCGGGCGCTACTACCTCAAACGCAAGCATTATGCGGCGTCGATCAATCGATTCCGCGTGGTTGTCGAAAACTTCCAGACCACAACACATGTGGCCGAGGCGTTGCATCGTTTGGTGGAAAGTTATCTCTCGCTTGGGTTGGCGGAAGAGGCCCAGACGGCCGGGGCCATTCTCGGGCACAATTTCCAATCAACCGAATGGTATGAAGACAGCTATCGGCTGCTGACAAATGCAGGTCTTAAACCTGAGGCCAAAGGCGACAGCTGGCTGGCCGGTGTTTATCGCCAGTTGATCAAGGGTGAGTGGCTGTAGGCCCGGTATCATGGGCGTTCTGGCGCAGGATTTGGGGGCGGTATGCTGCGACATCTGGACATTCGTGATCTGCTGATCATCGACCGGCTGGAACTCGATTTTCAGCCCGGTCTGAATGTACTTACCGGGGAAACCGGCGCGGGAAAGTCGATTCTTCTGGACAGTCTTGGGTTCGTATTGGGCTGGCGTGGCCGGGCCGATCTGGTGCGCAGCGGGGCAGAGCAGGGCGAAGTCACCGCGGTCTTCGAACTCGCTGATGATCATCCTGCGCGTGCGGTGCTGGAAGAGGCGGGGATCTCAGCGGAAGATGAGTTGATCCTGCGTCGTGTCAATCGCGCAGATGGCCGGAAAACCGCCTGGATCAATGATCGTCGTGCGTCGGGTGATGTCTTGCGGGCTTTGTCCGAGACCCTCATCGAACTGCATGGCCAACAGGATGATCGTGGCCTGTTGAACCCACGCGTACATCGCCAATTGCTTGATGCATTTGGTGGTCTGGAGAATAAACTGGCCAACACCCGTGCGGCCTGGCGCACGTTGTCGTCCGTTCAAAAATCACTTTCCGAAGCCCATGAAAAAATGGTCGCTGCTCAGGCCGAAGAAGAATTCCTGCGCCATGCCGTCGAAGAACTCGATCAACTCGACCCGCAGCCCGGGGAGGAACCCGAGCTTGATAAGCGCCGCCGCATGATGCAGGCCGCTGAGAAAATTGGCGATGATATTCAGCGGGCCCATCAGGCGCTAGGATCCGGGGAAGGGGCCGAAGCCCGCCTTGGGGATGCGCTACGCTGGCTTGAAGGGGTGGTTGATCAGGCCGGGGATAGCCTTGATGATCCGATCAGTTTTGTTGGGCGCGCCATGGCAGAATTGAGTGATGCGATTGCCGGAGTTGAAACGGCGATGGAGCAGCTCCAATATAACCCACATGAGTTGGAACTGGTCGAAGAGCGGCTCTTCGCCATTCGCGGTCTTGCTCGAAAACATAATGTGCAACCCGAAGAATTGGGTGCTTTTGCGGACAGCCTTCGCAACCGCCTTCAAGCGCTCGATGCCGGGGCTGAACAGATTGCTGAGTTGGAAGCGGGTTTGCGTGAGGCCGAAACTGCGTATGAACAGGCCGCCCAGAGCCTGCATGATGCACGGATGAAAGCCTCCAAGATGCTGGACACGGCAATGGGAAAGGAACTTGCTCCGCTCAAGATGGATCGCGCTGTCTTTACCACGCAAATCGACGAAGGCGCTCCCGGCCCGGATGGCTTTGATCGTGTGACCTTCACTGTGGCGACCAATCCTGGCGCTCCCTCGGGTCCCCTGAACAAAATCGCCTCTGGCGGCGAACTCAGCCGGTTCCTGTTGGCCCTCAAAGTATGCCTGACACGCGATGCGGAGGGGCTGACCATGATCTTTGACGAGATCGATCGCGGCGTCGGAGGTGCAACCGCAGATGCAGTTGGTCGACGGCTGCAGGCTTTGGCCAAGGACGGACAAGTGCTTGTTGTCACGCATTCACCGCAAGTGGCGGCGCTCGGTGGGCACCATTGGCGTGTGCAGAAATCCGTGAACGATGGGATGACCCGCTCGACTGTCGTTCCCCTGTCTTCTGGTGATCGCGTGGATGAACTGGCACGCATGATCTCGGGCGATACCATTACCGAAGCGGCGCGCGCTGCGGCACAGGAACTTCTGAACGGGTAATTCCTTTCCTCTTGCTGAAAATATCCTGGGGTGAGGCCGCTAGGCCGAGGGGCAAAGCCACTTCTTTATTCTCAGTTCTGGCGCACCAGTTTCCCAGGGTTGAGGATACCCGTTGGATCCAGTGCCCGCTTGATCTCTCCCATCACGGTCCAACCGTCACCATGTTCTTCTTGCATGAGCCCGAGCTTTCCGATGCCAATGCCATGCTCCCCGGTTATGGTCCCTCCCAGCGCCAGCGCGCGCTGGCTCATCCTCTCCGCAAGGGCTTTGGCTGTCGCCATCTCCGCGTCATTATCTTTTTCGATCAACAAGATCGCATGGAAGTTTCCATCTCCGACATGACCGAGAATGGGACCGGGCAGCCCCGATTCAGCAATTTCGGCACGGGTTTCCTCGACCGCTTGTGCCAATTTCGATATCGGGACACAGATATCGGTCACAAGAGCATTGGCGCCGGGGCGCAAAGCGGTGACTGCGTAGAATGCGTTGTGCCGGATCTTCCACAATCGATTGCGGTCTTCGGTTCGGGTGGCGCTTTCGTAACCTGAGGCACCAAAATCGCGCGCGATTTCACCAAAACATTCAGCGGCTTCCTCAACAGCGCTGTCACTGCCATGAAACTCCACCAGAAGATGCGGGCAGAGCGGCAGGGAAATCCCCGCATAGTCGTTCACCGCACGCGTGCTGTCTGCATCCAAAAACTCAATACGTGCCATCGGAACACCCATCTGGATGACCTGTTGAACGGTTGCCACCGCAGAGGCCAGATCGGGGAAAGCGCAGACACCTGCACTGATCGCTTCGGGTGTGCCGTGAAGGCGCAGCGTCAATTCGGTGATGATCCCAAGCGTGCCTTCTGCTCCGATAAATAAGGCGGTCAGATCATAGCCAGAAGCGGATTTTGCAGCGCGTGATCCAGTTTTGATCACCCGCCCGTCAGCCAGCACAACGGTCAAGCCCAATACGTTGTCGCGCATCGAGCCATATCGAACGGTTGTCGTTCCGGACGCCCGGGTTGAGGCCATCCCCCCGATCGTCGCATTGGCTCCGGGATCAACCGGGAAAAACAGACCCGTGGCGCGCAATTCGCTATTGAGGTCTTCTCGGGTAAGCCCGGCTTCCACAACGGCCAGCATATCCCCGGGATCGGCCATTTTCAGACGGTTCATTCGGCTCAAGTCCAGTGATACACCACCATTAAGTGGGGTCGTGTGCCCCTCAAGAGAGGTACCAGCTCCAAATGCAATGACCGGAATACGGCTCTTGTGGCAAATCCGAAGGATGCGAGAGACCTCATCCGTGCTCTCCGGCCAGACCACCAGATCCGGGAGGATTGTTGGAAAATGGGTCTCTGATCCCCCATGTTGTTCCAGATCGGACTTGGAGCGGCTTACCCGATCGCCTAAAAACGAAGTAAGCTCGGCAAAAACGGCGTCGATGGACATCCATCATCTCCCAAACAGCAGCCGAGATAGACTAGCCCGAATGGGCTATCGGGAAAAGGGTCGGGTATAGTTTTGACAATTTCTAATCAATTAAAAGGGTTAATTCTCAAAACATTACATAGAAGACTCGAGGGTTTGTCCTTGGGTTGGAAACTGTTGCGCGAAAAAGGCCCTTCGCAGGTGCAATTCTGGCTGATTGCCTTGATTATCGGGATCATTTCGGGCGCCGCCGCACTTGGATTTCGCAAAGGCATCGAATGGTTGCAAGCCACCCTTTATGGAACCGATGACATTGCCCATCTACACAGTTTTGCGTCGACCTTGCCCTGGTACTGGATCCTGATCCTTCCCGCGATTGGTGGTCTGGTTGTCGGGATTATCTTGAACTGGTTTACGCCTGACGGGCGCGTTCGCTCAGTTGCTGATGTGATTGAAGGGGCGGCGCTTTGGGATGGCCGGGTAGAAAAGCGGGCGGGCATCGGCTCGGCGATCGCATCGTTCATCACGCTGTCAACCGGGGGATCATCCGGACGTGAAGGCCCTGTGGTGCACATGGCGGGGGTGGTATCAAGCTGGATTGCGACCAAGATCAAGGCTGACGGGATCACTGGGCGTGATCTTTTGGGATGTGCCGTGGCGGCAGCGGTATCAGCCAGTTTCAACGCTCCGATTGCAGGGGCTTTGTTTGCCTTAGAAGTGGTTCTGCGCCATTTTGCCGTTCACGCGTTCGCGCCGATTGCCATCGCTGCCGTTGCGGGCACGGTTATCAATCGGCTGGAATATGGCGGTATGACAGAGTTCATCCTGCCCCAGGAAGGCTCGCTTGCCTTCTATGTCGAGCTGCCTGCATTTCTGATCCTGGGAATCCTGTCTGGTTTTGTGGCCGTCGCTCTTATGAAAGCAATATTTTTTGCCGATGACGTAGGAAATAATGTGCAGGAAAAACTGCGATTGCCCAAAGTGCTGCGCCCTGCGCTCGCTGGGCTTATGCTTGGTGCCATTGCCATTGCCTATCCTCATATTATCGGTGTTGGTTATGAGACCACGTCGCTGGCATTAACTGGCGAACTTTTATTGCATGAAGCGATCATCTTCACTGTGATCAAAGTATTTGCGGTGGCAATTACCATGGCCGGGCGTATGGGGGGCGGTGTTTTCTCGCCCGCATTAATGACCGGAGCACTGACGGGTCTTGCGTTTGGCATAATCGCCACCGCGATTTTCCCGGATGTATCCGGTTCCGAGACACTCTATGCATTGGCCGGCATGGGAGCGGTGGCGGCGGCGGTGCTTGGTGCTCCTATTTCCACGACAATGATCGTTTTTGAGCTAACCGGTGATTGGCAGACAGGAATTGCGGTGATGTGCGCCGTCTCCCTCTCGACCGCATTGGCCAGCCGGTTGGTGGATCGATCTTTCTTCCTGACCCAGTTGGAGCGGCGCAATATCCATCTTGCTGCGGGCCCACAGGCCTATCTTCTCTCCACGGTTCGCGTGGCATCGGTGATGCACGAACAAATCGAAGATCGAGCGCCGGATGACGGAGACTGCTGGGAGCTGATCGAACAGGGTGTGTATGTGGATGGCAATGCCACGCTTGAAGCGGTTATGCCGATCTTTGAAAGCACAGGGGCCACGTTCATTCCGGTTGTCACGTTGGGCGGGGAAGCAGATGCGCCTGACCTGTGGGGTGTTATTTTTCATGTGGACGCGCTTAAGGCGTATAATAAAGCACTGGCGGAAACTGCGAAGGAAGAGCATTCCTGACCTCAAAACAATCGAAATCAGCTTGAGTCAACTACTGGTCTGGATTCTAGTTTTCTAGTTTTCTAGTTTTCTAGTTTTCTAGTTTTCTAGTTTTCGCCACTGGTAATGATTGAGTGATTATTTGGTCAAGGCCCGGGTCAAGGCGCAGAACTCCTCAAGACCAATCTCTTCCGCTCTCGATGTGGGTTTGATCCCAACAGAGGTCAGGATATCCTCGATCTCAGGGCTAAGCCCTTTGAGAGATGCGCGCAGCATTTTCCGGCGCTGATTAAAAGCGGTCGCGACCACCTTTTGCAACTTGTCTGCGTTTGCCTCGAAACGTGGTTCGGGTAGGGCGTCCAGATGGACCACCGCTGAGCGGATTTTTGGAGGTGGGGTGAAGGCTTCCGGTGGCAGCTCCATCACGATCTGCGCGTCACAGCGCCACTGGGCCAGAACCGCCAGGCGTCCATAGGCTTTGGACCCGGGCTGGGCAACAATCCGTTGCGCCACTTCTTTCTGGAACATCAAGGTCAGGCTGGACCAGGCAGGGGGCCAGATTTTAGGCGTCAGCCATCGCACCAAAAGTTCTGTTCCCACATTATAGGGCAGGTTGGCCACGACCCGGATCGGCGGGGTGAGATGTTGAAGCGGGTCCAGTTCAAGCGCGTCGGCATTGATCACGTCAAGCCGCCCGGGATAGGCTGCCTGAATTTCTCCAAGCGGCCCCATGGCGCGACTGTCCTTTTCAACGGCCAGCACCTTGCGCGCGCCTTCTGCCAGCAGGCCACGGGTCAATCCACCCGGGCCGGGGCCCACTTCGAGCACGTCACATTGGGTCAGATCCCCCGCCTGACGGGCAATTTTTGAGGTCAGGTTCAGGTCCAGCAGGAAGTTCTGCCCCAGAGACTTCTTCGCCACCATCCCATGGGTGGCAATCACCTCGCGCAGCGGAGGAAGGCCATCGATCTGGCTCATGGTTCGGTTCCATTCGAGTCCGCTGTCATCCCGCGCGCCTGCGCCATGGTCCAGGCCAAACGCAATGCGGCAATCAGCGAGCTGGGGTTCGCAATGCCCTGTCCCGCAATATCAAATGCTGTGCCATGATCCGGAGAGGTGCGGACAAATGGAAGGCCAAGAGTAACATTCACACCCCCCGCAAAATCGATGGTTTTGATCGGGATGAGTGCCTGGTCGTGATACATGCAGATCGCGGCATCATAGCCCGCCCGGGCCGCTGCGTGGAACATTGTGTCGGCAGAACGAGGGCCGGACAGGTCCATCCCCTCGGCGCGCAGCGTGTCGAGAAGGGGGGAAATCATCTCAATCTCATCGCTCCCCATCGCGCCGCCTTCTCCTGCGTGCGGGTTAAGACCAGCAACGGCGATCCGCGGCACAGAAATGCCAAAATCACGGATCATTGCCTCATGTGTGGTCCGGATTACCTGTTCGAGCTTCTTTTGGCTGAGGGCTGCGGGAACTTCGGACAGGGGGATATGGATTGTGACAGGCACAACACGCAACTCTTCGCAGGCGAGCATCATCACCACATCCGCCCCCCCAGCCAGATCGGCCAGAAATTCGGTATGGCCCGGAAAGGCAAACCCGGCACCATCTTTCAAAGCCTTCTTGTGGATCGGGTTGGTGCAGATGGCGGAGGCTTCTCCGGATTTGGTAAGCGCCACGGCGCGCGCAATCACGTCAATCACATGCCGTGCATGATCCGCAACAGGAACGCCGGGCTGGCGGGCTGGGCCAAAGTCATGTCGCAACACAGGGAGATGCTCTGCGTCCAGCGCATCATTCGGAGAGGTGATTTCGACAAAGCTGGTCCCATGTGGAAGATGAGCGGGATCACCTATGAGAAAGAACGGCACGTCCCCTTGCAATGCCTCAAAGGCGGGTGCTGCGATTTCCGCTCCAATACCCGCAGGTTCGCCCGTGGTCAGGGCGATGGGGGCCAGACGGGCTGCGCTTTGGGTCATTACTGTGCAAGTTCCTTAATAAAGGCTTCTGCATGCAATTCTTCCAGAAAACCCTTTGAGAACGAAGCAAGGCGCTGGTTTTGCAATTGCAGGCGAACATCTTCGCGGTTGACCTCTTCTGGTAGAATACGGCTGCGTCCGCACAACATCAGGAAAACGAGGTTCTGACCTGAGGCTGACGTCAGCGCAATAGAGCTTTCACCGGGATCAAGTTTGGCCAGTTCGATGGCGTAACTTTGTGAAATATCCGTGACCAGCTTGGTTTCGCGCACCAGCTGTTCTTCGGGTTGACCGTCTGCAAATGGGTAAAGGTCGTCGCAGCTATCAACCCGGCTTCGAATGGCAGCAGCACTGGCATGGGCTGTTTCGGTGTTGCCGCCGGGGATTAGATAAGTTGCATAATCCACATTCACGTCGGTCGGGGCGGGCGCATCTGTTTCTTCGATTGCGCGCATCTGGAAGAGAGCAATGCCGTTTTGAACGGGAAGGGGATCTGTGACGGCACCGGGTGCCAGTGGCAAAACCTGTGCGGCGAGGGCAGGGGGGAGGTTAGAAAGTTCAACCCAATCCAGACGTCCTGACCGCCCCTTGGAGGGGGCCACCGAATAGCTGCGGGCAGCCGCTGCAAATGCAGGCAAGGTTGTGATCTCGGCCAGCTCGATCGAGCGGGCAGAGGAAGCTCTCTGTGCCTCTGGCGTATGGGCAGGCAAGATGATTTCGGATAGCAACACGCGAACCCCGGCTCCGGGTTGGCTCAGTTCAAGCTGGCGGTCGATATCTGCTTCGGTGATGCGAACCTGACGGCGGAACTTTTCACGGACGATCTTGCGCCACAGCAAGCCAGCTTCGACAAAGTCGCGGAATGTCCCAATCTCCACGCCGCCCTGTGCAAGGGCCTGTTCAAACTTTTCGAGCGTCAGCTGGAAGCGTTGGGTGAATTCCTCCATCCCTTCCTTCAGCTCTTCCGGCGACAGTGCAATCTCGACGCGCTTGGCTTCATCACGTTGAAGAGCCTCGGTTATCAGCTGCTCTTTCGCGAGTTTGTTTGGATCCCCAGGGGCACGAAGCAGGGTCAGATAGGCGACCCGCTGAGACAACTCGTAGGCGGTGATGGCCCGATCATTCACTTTGACAACAGGTTCAAACAGACCCTGCGCCATGGCAGGTGAACCGCCATGTGTCAGAACGGGCAGGGCTGTTGCCAATACGGCAAGGCCAGCGGAGAAGGCAAACCGTGTCAGGCTGTGCTTGAAAGCCTTTGGTGCACGATGCAGGGCTGTATCAAATACCTGTGTCATCTTGGGTCTGCTCATCTGATTATCCGTCGCGTTCAAATTGCGTTACTTTTGCGTATATTGCACCGAAGGGACGCTGTGATGCCAGCCATATTTCAGGGGGCTTCCACGAAATGGAAATCATTGCATGCACCTGTGGGCGCGCCCACCTTTTGCACCACCAAACCCCAAAAGTTCCACTTGCACGCTGGCATCCGTCGTCGGGTTGATATTATCCGAGGCGGTGAACCGGCGGGAAAGGGATATGCCGACCAGAAGACATTCATTCCGGTACTCCAGTTCAAGCCGTCCCTTGGTCACCTGGCTGGCGGCGATATCGAAGTCACCTTCAGCGCTGATGCGCCAAAAATCGTTGATCTGATAGGCCCCATCAAGACGTATTTCATGAAGAGGATCTGTACGGTTTTCGCTTAAATCCGAGGCCACCCAAAGGTGCGCGGCGCTGATATTCCAGTCATCCTGAAAATAGGCGAGCCGGCTTTCAGTCTTGGCGACATCAAAGGCGTCATCCAAAAGCGCGCGCCCCTGAAAGGCAAACTGGCCGCCCATCTGCAATTGTGCAGCAATAAACCAATCGGAACTGTCTCCATCCAGACCGGAACTGTTGGAAAAACTGTTTTCGCCACTGAAACGGAATACACGTCCGGCGGCAAATGTCATTGACCAGCCTGTTGGCGTAAATCGCGACCATCTCATCCCGAGATTGGCGCGGGCTCCTTCTTCCTGTCGGTCAAACCCAGGGTAGCGTGACATATCAAACAGGTTGTTTTCGTCGAATTCGACGAATTGGCTGTCTTCGTTGGGGACACGCGCGCCAACCTGATCACTCCAGGAAATCTGCGCAATTGGTTCGATGACATCCACCGCTCCACTTGCCGAAATTCTGGACCACGGCCACCGCAGGGTCACGGCGGCGGAAGGGGTCGCAAAGCTTTGCTCGGTATCATAGTCACTGTCTTGATTGACCCAGTAAACGTTTGCGTTCAGTCCAGTTTCAACACTTGCCTGAAGACCTGCAAACAGCAGCCAGTCACGGCGCCAGTTCAGCGATGCGCCCAATCGGGTGACATCCCGCCCGATTTTGTCCTCACCACTTTCGCGAAAATAGGCCTGCGCCGACAGCTGAAAGCTTGCTTGTCCACCAACCAGAGCTGGCACCCAACGCCGTTCATAAAGGGCGTCTATCTGGGCAAATGGCAGATTGTCCGATATTGGAATTTCAGACGCACGCAGGGTTTCATACCGAGTGACTCCGGCAAATATCAACTCATCCCGTCTGGCGCGCGTCAATGCCACAGCTGAGCGCAGGCGATCTTCTTCGGAATAGCCGTAGTCCAGCAGATAACCGGGGTCTGACACGTCCTGCAATTGGAAAGCCAGTTTGAATTCATAGGGCAGATCAAATTCGCCCTCTCCGAAGACATAGTATCGTGTGGTGCCTGGTCGGATGTCATCATCACTGACCGCGCCTGTGAACCGCAAATTCCCAGCGCGGAAAGCCTGACGATACCGCCACTCCAGGGTTCTTGTTTTTGTCGCAAGAAACGGGCTGAAGGTCAGGTCTGCGTGGTCACCCAGGCTTATGAAGTAGGGAGCCAGAATACCGGTGCCAAAGGTTGATCGTGTGCGGATCTTGGGGGCAAGAAATCCGGTGGCCCGTTTCAATGTGGGATCAGGTATCCGTAAGCGCGGAAGATAGACGATCGGCACGCCCGCGACGCGCAGCTGCGCATTGTGGAAGTAGAGCTGTTTCTCCATCTCGTCATGCACCAGTTTTTCAGCGCGGATCTGCCACAGAGGGACAGGGTTGTTGGCACATACCTGACAGGATGAAGCAACAATTTTGTTGAGCTGGGTATAACGGCCTTGAATACGATTGATCTCAACCGCTGCGATCTGCAGTTGCTGATCCAGAACCAAGCGGGCAGAGCGCAGGATGCCATTGCGCAGATCTCCCGACAACTCTGCCTCATTTGCAAAGATGATCTGGTCTTCGCCTTGTTTCAGAATAATCGGTCCGGAAATGGTCAGGTGATCTGCCTGTTTGTCATAGCGCAATTGGGCAGCGGTCAGCGTGATCCCCTTGTAGTGGATCAACACATTCCCCTCTGCCAGAATTGCTGAATTTCCCAAAACCTGCACCCGATCAGCAATCAAGGTGGCCGTGGCCGCGCTGGTCGCCTCGCTGGATTGCGCGTGGGCAGGGGTATTGGGCACAGATCCCAGACCGGCGGCCAGAACGCCTGCCAGGGCGAGCCTGCTGATTTGACGCAAGAGCTCACCCATTACCCATCCTCCAGATGTAACAAGATCCCGAGCGACAGCAATATGACGGCGATGGGGGGTGTCCAGGCAGCAATGATCACCGGGATCTGCCCGTTTTCGCCCAAAATCTGAGCGAAATTACGAATGAAATATGCGCCAAAACCCAGCATCAGGGCAAACATGATAATGACACCCGTGCGCCCAAATCGGGTGTGTCGCATGGTAAACCCGGCCCCAACCAGAACCATGGCCGCCAGAAACAGGGGCGTCGCAAGCTCAATATGCAGCCAGACCTTATGCGCACGCGGGGAGAACCCGGCTTCTTCCAACTGAGCAATGAAGGTGGGAAGATCCCAGATCGAAATATTGCTGGGTTTGCCAAAACTGTCTCGGATCTGTTCTTCGGTCAGGTTTGATCCGATCCAGTAGGCAGGTAGAACAAGCGCATCCCCTTCCGGATTTTCCGGTCGGTCTAAATCCCAGACTTTGGCAGCGCGCAGCGCCCAGCGTCCGGGTTGCAATGTGGCAAGATCCGCCTTGACGCGTTTGACCGGGTGGCCCTCTGGTGAAAACGAATAGAAGGTCACATCCCTGAGGCGTGTGCCCTCGAGATCGGATTGCATGGCGTGGATCACTGTTTGCCCAGCTTCGTTGCCCTGTCGCAGCCACACGCCCTGATCAGAAATCGATGAGACCGAAGAGGCAACCCCCTCATACTGAGCAGATAGGCGCTGATATTTCTTGGCGGTTGCAGCTGCAATTGGATTGCCAACCACGAGGATAAGCACCCCAAGCAGAAATACGGTCAGGACCGGAGAGACCAGCGTTATCATTGCTGATCGGCCTGATGCCCGTGTGACAACCATTTCCGAACTGCGTGCGAGTGACAGGAACATCCAGATCGTCGCCAGGATCACGATAAGCGGCACCAGCCGATACATCCACATGGGCATGTTCAACAGGGTGAGGCCCAGAATTTCGGAGAACCCAACAACACTTGCATCGAATTTGCGCATGCCTTCAACCATGTCGAGCAGCACAAAGACCAGCCCGAGAACAAACAGCATGGCAAAGAAGGAAAACAGAAACCGGCGTGCGAAATATAGGTGTAATTTCATGATGCCACCTCGCGGGCCAAAAGCCGTGCTTCGCGCCGGCGTTTTCGCAGAGCCAACGGAGAGGCGCGGGTGGCCATCCACATGACGACGACATTGAAAAGCAAACCGATGGCAGAGGCGAGATACACCAGCATTACCCCAAATTCAGACCGGCGGGCCATGTCGAGCATGGTGTTGTCGAGGGTCTGAAAACTCGCGACCACACCGATCGAAATCACCACCTGTCGCCACATGCCAAACCGGCTGAAGCCGCTGACAATCAGCATTGAATAGCCGGTTAGGGCCGCCACAATCACATAAAACGCCTGTGCATTTCGGAAATGTGCTTCTGCCCGCAGAGCCAGCGCGGTTTCTCCGGTTTCCTTCAATAGGGCCGGGGTCGGAGTTAACATCTCGGGCGTGTACAGTTGGCGCAGAGTTCGGTTGCCAATCACCGGACCAGTAAGCAATTCAGAAACATCATAGGTGAATTCGTCAAACCCCGTGGTGGTCAATCGACCATCTGGGCTGAGGATTTGCGCAAGCCCTTCGAACATCAAAAGCCGCGGCCCGTCTTCGGTGTTCAGGATCAGGGCCTTCTGCGCAGTATAAGTGGCTTGCACACCACCTGTTTCGATCTCACGCTCGTCTGACAGGAACAGATCAAGCAGCTCGCCCTCAGTCGTGATCTCACGGATGTAAAGTGTGATCCCTTCAGCAGGATGTACAAAACTGCCTTCGGTCAGGAACCGCGCCGTGACATTTTCCGAAATCTCGGCCTGACGTTCGGCAAAGCGCAGCTGGCTCATTGGCACCAGCACATGGGTCAGCACCAGCATGAACAGAGCGGCGAGCACGCCAAATGCCCAGACGGGACGGGCAAGACGAAATGGTCCGAACCCGGTCACCTGTGCGACCACAAGCTCGCTTTCCACATTCAGGCGGTTGATCACGGTCACAGAGGCAGTAAAGGCAGCAATCGGCAGGACGAACACGATCACCCCCGGGAGAATCATCGCCGAAAATTCCAGAAACACCAACGCTGTTTCCCCAGACGCGATGATCTGGTCGAACAGTCGAACCGCCCGGTTGATCCAGAAAAGCAACACCAGAACCAGCCCGGCAAAGCCGAACTGCACCAATAGCTGCGCCAGAATATAGCGATCGATCTTGGCCAAGGTCCCCCCGGATACGCCACAACACCAATGTGGTGGTTCTACCTGATTGATCCGGGCGGGAAAACTGCTATCTGGCCTTTGTGGTTTGTGAACGGTAGGTATGGCAAAAGATTGCCGTCATTGCCGCATGGAAGGAGTTCCCATGGCCACTTCGATTACCCCTCGTTTCATCGCTATAGATCTGGATGCGATTGCCACCCATACGGGCCGCATTGTTGTGTTGTTGGCTGAGCCGGGAAAACTTGATCCCGGTGCGCGGCGCGTCAATAAATTGATGCGCGGAGCGCTTGCTCGCTTTGCCGACAGTGACGCATTTGAAAAGATGAAAGAGGGCGAGGCCATTGATCTGGCTTATCCGACCGGACTGGCTGCAGAAGCGGTGCAAGTGCTGCGCCTGAGCAAGCAAGCCAAAGGCGATGCGATGCGCAAGGCCGGTGCCACGATTGGTAAGGCTCTGCTGGGTAAGGATGTGCTCGTATTGGCAGGTAACCGCAGGTTTGCTGATGAGCTGGCACTGGGCGCTGCACTTCGCGCCTATGAATTCGTTGACCACATGTCGAAGGACGCCCAAGAGGGTGGAGCGCTGACCCTCATGGCGTCCAAACCCGAAATGTATGTAGGCAAAGGAGATCTGACGGCAGCCCTGACCGAAGGTGTGTTCTTCTCCCGTGATCTGGTTAATGAACCTTCAAATGTGCTGACCACCACTGAATTTGCTGATCGTCTGGTGGCGTTGAAAAAGCTGGGTGTCGACGTTTCCGTACTTGATGAGCCCGAGTTGGAAAAGCTTGGTATGCGCGCATTGCTGGGCGTGGGGCAGGGGTCGGAAAGCCCGTCCAAAGTGGTCGTCATGAAATGGAATGGCGGCGAGAAAGATGCGGCTCCGCTTGCGCTGATCGGCAAAGGTGTGGTGTTTGACACCGGTGGGATCAGCCTGAAACCAGCGGGTGGCATGGAAGACATGACCATGGATATGGGCGGTGCCGGCACCGTGGCGGGCGCGATGAAAGCCATTGCCGGGCGCAAGGCCAAGGCCAATGTGGTGGGCGTTGTCGGTCTGGTGGAAAACATGCCCGACGGTAAGGCACAACGCCCCGGTGACATCGTGACCTCAATGAAAGGTGACACGATTGAGGTGATCAACACCGATGCCGAAGGTCGCCTCGTGCTGTGTGACATCATGTGGTACGCGCAGGAAGAGTTCAAACCAATGGGCATGATTGACCTCGCCACCCTGACCGGCGCGATCATCATCGGGTTGGGCAATGAAAACACCGGTGTGTTTTCAAACGATGATCAGCTCTGCAATGCGATGTTGAAGGCCGCGCAGACCGAAGGCGAAGGGGCGTGGCGGATGCCGCTGGGTGAGGCTTATGACAAGCTGATCAAATCCAATAAGGCCGACATGAAAAACGTGGGTGGTCGTGGTGCTGGTTCTATCACAGCCGCCCAATTCCTGCAGCGTTTTGTCAAAGATGACATGCCTTGGATTCACCTCGACATTGCTGGCACCGCGCAGACCTCAAGCGACACCACCTATGCGCCGAAAGGGGCGACCGGTTGGGGGGTTCTGGCGCTGAACCGTCTGGTGTCCGACCTGTTTGAGGGCTGATCATGTCTGAGGCGGCGAAAACTGAGGATAAGGAGAAGAAGACCGGAGAGGTCTTCTTCTATCACATGACCCTCACGCCGCTTGAGGCAACGCTTCCTGTTCTGCTCACGCGCTCGTTGCAAAATGGTTGGCGGGTGCTGGTACGAGGAACGGATGTCAACCGACTGAACTGGTTGGATGAAAAGCTTTGGTTGGAACCCGAAGACGGGTTCCTGCCACATGGGCGCGTCGGTGGTAGCCATGATGCAGACCAACCGGTGCTTTTGACGGATGAGATGCAGATCCTGAACGGCGCAAATACACTCATTTCCATTGATGGTGCCGAGGTGACTTTTGAAGAAATGACCACGATGGAGCGTGTCTCGATCCTGTTTGATGGAAATGACCCTGACGCCGTGGCTCATGCACGCACCCAATGGAAATCGGTTGTCGCGGCAGGCTGCACCGCAAAATACTGGTCTCAGGAAAGTGGTCGCTGGGAAGAGAAAGCCAGTTCATGACTTTTTCCGGTCAGCGGGTCAGCACCAGTTCATCCCGGCTAATTTCAATTTTTTCAAAGAGTTGCAGGTAGGCATTGCCCAGAAGCGACTCTGGCATCTCACCCTCATTCACCCAAACCTCGACCCCATAATCGGTGATCCCCTCAAGCTCGACACGGGCGACATTGGCTGGGGCCGTACGGGTTGTGCCATTGGCGGTCATAGCCCGACCGAAAAACCGCAGGGCTGACAGATCGATCCCGATTTTTTGCGCATCTTCTTTGGTGAGAACAATATTACTGGCCCCGGTATCAACCACAAAATCAACGGGTTGCCTATTCATCTTTAGGCGCAGGTAAAAATGACCATCGAAGGCCCGGGGGAGAACGACCTGACCAGAGTTTTCGATATAGGACTGTCTGGGGGCAAGGTCATTTTTGATGTCATTCCACAGCCCAACCCCCGCAAGACCAGCGATGAAAATGAACACCCAAATCAGGGCATGGCGCAGGGTCTGACCCAGGTTAAATCTGTTTTCACTGATGAAATAACCGGCAATTGCTGCAAGCAACAACACCAGATAGGTTAACCGCCCAAGATCGTCTGCACTCATCATGCCCTCCGTCCAAGGAATATAGGTGCGATGAGATTGAATGTCATCAACCGAGAGATTGGGCGATTGATATCAAATGGGTATAGCAGGTGGCTATGACAGGCCAAACATTCCGAAATCCTTGAGACCATCAAGAATGAATTGCACGGCAAGAGCTGCAAGCAACATACCCAAAACACGGGTTAAAACGTTGATCCCCGTTTCGCGCAAGACCCGTTCCAGAAGATTTGCCGCAAAGAAAAAGATGATCATGAGCACCAGAACCATGCTCATTGCAACCATGGCCAGAAGCGCACCGCTATAACCGTCGTCCTGGCCTGCCAGCAAGATAATCGTGGCAATGGCCCCCGGTCCAGCCATTAGCGGCATCGCAAGCGGGAATACAGATGGGTCGTCTTCAGTCGCAATTGTTTTTTCCGATTGATCCTTACGCCGCTTGGTTCTCCGCTCAAACAACATGTCGAGTGCGGTCAGGAGCAGTAGGATACCACCGGAGATCCGGAAAGCCGCCATGGAAATCCCGAGAAAACCGAGCACATTGTCACCAAGGAACGCAAAAAGCGTCAGCAGCCCCCCTGCGACTGCACAGGCACGCAGAGCAACCACACGTCGCTGATGCGTATTCATCCCTTGGGTTAGCGCCAGAAAAAGTGGTGTCAGGCCGATCGGGTCCATCACCACAAACAGCGTCACAAACGCCGGAATGAAATGTTCAAACTCCATGTTCAAGCCTCTGCTATTTCAAGCTTTTCCTGAGCGTTTAGCCATAGGGTTTCGGCGCGATCAAGCCCCTCCATCACCTCTGCATACTTCCTTTGCCAAACTTCCATTTCATCCAGACGATCGTCTTCATAAAGTGCGGGATCGGCAAGTTTCTGCGCCAGTTTGTCACGCATGTCATTCAGTTTTTCCAGCCGGGCTTCGCACCTACGTACCTCGGACCGCATGGCCAGGATGTCATCGCGTGAGGCTTTCTTTTGCGGCTTTTTGTTAGGTTTGTCCTTTTTGGGCGTATCAGAGGAGAGCAGAAGTTTGCGATAACTTTCAAGGTCGCCGTCAAACGGGGTAACGCGCCCTTTGCTGACCAGCCACAACCGATCTGCCACCAGAGACAAAAGGTGCATATCGTGGCTGACCAGAACCACGGCGCCGGAATAGGCCGTCAGCGCCTCGACCAGCGCCTCGCGGCTTTCGATATCAAGGTGGTTGGTCGGTTCGTCGAGGATCAGCAGATGTGGTGCGTCCAATGTGGCGAGAAGCAAGGTCAGTCGCGCCTTTTGCCCCCCGGACAGTCGCGCCACCACGGTTTCTGCCTGCTCTGCCCCGAGGCCAAAGCCTGATAGACGAGAGCGATGCTTGCCTGGCATCTCATCCGGGCGCAAACGGCGCAGGTGATCCAGTGGGGTTTCATCCGGATAAAGCTCGTCCATCTGGTGCTGGGCAAAATATCCGATCCGCAGTTTCGAGGATTTCACCATCCGCCCCGTTTGCAGCTCTAACCGGTCTGACAGAAGTTTTGATAGTGTGGATTTGCCCTGACCGTTCTTGCCAAGAAGCGCGATCCGGTCATCCTGATCAATGCGCAGGCTCATCCGGGATAGAACCGTCGTTTCACCATAGCCTGTGGCGGCACCTTCCATGTTGATGATTGGCGGCGAAAGCTCTTCAGGCTCAGGGAAGCTGAACGCCTTTAGCGCAGCCTCTTGCGGGGTGGTGATCGGCTTCAGTTTCTCGATCATCTTCAGGCGGGACTGGGCCTGTACCGCCTTGGACGCTTTGTAACGGAAGCGATCCACATAGGATTGCAAATGCGCCTTGCGCGCCGCGATCTTCTTGTTTTCGCTTTCTGCGGCCGCAATCCGTGCGGAACGGGTTTCGGCGAACGTGTCGTAGGGACCAGAGTAATAGGTGAGCTTACGATCTTCGAGATGCAGGATCCCGCCAACAGCCCGGTTCAAAAGCCCACGATCGTGGCTGACAATGATCACTGTGTGGGGGTATTTCGCCAGATATTGTTCCAACCACAGGGCACCTTCCAGGTCGAGATAGTTGGTGGGTTCGTCAAGCAACAACAGATCGGGTTGGGAAAATAGTACCGCCGCCAGGGCCACGCGCATCCGCCAGCCACCTGAAAAGTCCGCACAGGGCAGGGCGTGTTGGTTATCGTCAAATCCAAGCCCTTTTAGGATGGATGATGCACGCGCTTCCGCACTCCAGGCATCGATGTCTGCCAGTCGGGTCTGGATCTCGGCAATTCGCGAGGGATCAGAAGCGGTTTCAGCCTCGATCATCAGAGCGGCACGTTCCGTATCCGCAGCAAGAACCGTATCCAGAAGCGACGTTTGCGATGCAGGTACTTCTTGGGCAACCCCGCCAATACGCGACCCTCTGGGCACGGAGATCTCACCGGTCTCAAGCGTCAATTCACTGCGGATTAGACGAAACAGCGTGGTTTTGCCGGTCCCATTGCGACCAACCAATCCAACCTTGTGCCCATCCGGGATCACCGCAGAGGCATGTTCGATCAGTGGACGGCCTTCGACGGCGTAAGAGATATCGGAAATCTTCAACATGCGTCGGCAGATAGCAGAGCCGAACGTGCGGCGCCAGACGCATCATGCATGACGCCGCCTGAACATTCAGTTTAGTATCGCTTCAAGCCCTTCCGCTTCATATGTCTTGAAGCCAACCAGTGGGCTGTCCCCATCATATGAAAATGCGAAGACGTGAAACTCTTCGTGGTGGATCGACGCCCGACAGAAGGTGTTTTCCTGCGGCAGGGCAGAGGGGCATTGCTCCAGATCCAGATGAGAGACCGAGGCTTCGAATTGTTCATATGTGAAGGGCATGGGTTTGGGGTCTGCATGTGCGGCGATTGGCACGAACAAAAGGGCGCAGACCATTGGGATGGTGCGTGAGAAAGATTCGTTCATCGAAGGTCTCCAATCCGGTTTGACTTAGATTATCTTTAGTAAAATACTCAGGAATGAGTCAATATTAACCTTACTAAAATACTAAACTATATTGAGCGGCACTTCCGGGCACGATTCACGGCTTTTCAAAAAGACATGCGCGTGTTAGTGGGGCTGCCAAATCGAATCCAGTTAGACAGGAGCCTTTCATGGCCATTCAACGCACTTTCTCGATCATCAAACCCGATGCCACCAAGCGCAACCTGACCGGTGCGATCAACGCCAAGATCGAAGCCGCTGGCCTGCGTATTGTTGCTCAGAAGCGTATTCAGATGACGCAAAAGCAAGCCGAAACCTTCTACGGTGTGCACAAAGAGCGCCCCTTCTTCGGTGAGCTGGTTGAGTTCATGATTTCCGAGCCGGTTGTTGTTCAGGTTCTGGAAGGCGAAGACGCCATCGTTGCCTACCGCACCGTAATGGGCGCCACGAACCCGGCCGACGCTGACGAAGGCACCATCCGTAAAGAGTTCGCCCAGTCGGTTGGCGAAAACTCGGTACACGGTTCGGACGCTCCGGAAACCGCCGCTGAAGAGATTGCTTACTTCTTCTCGGGTCTGGAACTGGTGGGCTAACCCACTTTCAGATTTCTAAGATCCAACCCGGCCCTTTTGGGTCGGGTTTTTTTATGCGCAGACACTAATTAACGTGTGGGTCGAACGCCAATTTCATCCATGATTTTCTCAAATGCTGCGTCATGGGCAAGGTCGCTCATCACTCCGGCGGCCACGCGTGTCTTGATCTTGTCAAACCGCTTGCGCAACGCCGCTTTTTCCTTGCCCTGACAGTCGTTCCAAGGGCGCCCCTGCAGCCCCATGACCATCGCGTAATATCCAATGAAATGTGGGGAATGGCCTGCATCGAGCAGGCGAAAATAGGCTTCATCCGGTCCCAGATTGCGCAACTCATCTGCGCTGTCTATGCCCGCGCGGGCAAAGGCTTCATCCGATGCGGGACCAAGATTGCGTATGCTGGAAACAGGATCTGCCATGCAATCACAGTATCGCGTGCGGATCGGGGATGAAAGTCAGATGCTGGCCCAGTCTGTGAAGAGAAACGGCTGTTCTTCAGGCTTATCCTTGCGGGTGTCGCGTTTCTCTGGGGGTTTGGGGTCAGATCTGTGCAGGCGGCGCTCTTTCGGAGCGCTCTGCGGGTTGTTTTTTGCGTCAGTCATATCGTGTCGCCTCTTCTTTCCCCCCCCAGGGGTATGGAAGATATCCCAATAGTTAACAGGTTATTGATAAATCAGGGCACAATTTGGGCAGTGCCGGCTGAGATCAATGTGGCTGTAGCATCGGCGCAACTGTGCTAAACGGTGTCACGCTCGAATCGGCGCCTGTCAAATAGCGTCATATCCTGTAATTGCTCTCTGGAGGCTGTCTCTTCATGCTGGTTCAGAAAACGGATAACCCATTGAAGTCGCGCCTTGAAATGGCAGCGCGCTTGTCCGTGGCCCCGATGATGGACTGGACGGATCGCCATTGCCGGTATTTCCATCGGCTGATGAGCCGTGAGGTATTGCTTTATACGGAAATGGTCACGTCTCCGGCGCTTGTGCGCGGTGGGGCGCTGCATTTGTTGGAGTATCATGACGCCGAACACCCGGTGGCCTTGCAGCTTGGAGGGTCGGACCCGCAAGAGCTTGCTGCGGCAACACGGCTTTGTGTCGAGCGCGGATATGATGAGGTGAACCTCAACGTGGGTTGCCCATCAGACAGGGTGCAATCTGGTACGTTTGGGGCGGTGCTGATGCGTGACGCAGCATTGGTCGCGGACTGTGTCTCTGCAATGAAGGAAGCCTCACAGGATATTGAAATTACAGTAAAATGTCGTATTGGAGTGGATGACCAAATCCCCGAAGAAGTTCTTCCGGATTTTCTTGAAAAGATATCTGCAACCGGCGTGAACAGGATCTCCATTCACGCTCGTAAGGCATGGCTGCAAGGTCTCAGCCCCAAAGAGAACCGGGATATTCCGCCGCTGGACTATCCGCTTGTGTACCGAATGAAACAGGAATTTCCGGATCTGCACCTGTCCATCAATGGCGGGATTGCGACGCTTGCAGAAGCGGTGGAGCACCTTGAGCATATGGATGGCGTGATGATCGGGCGAGCGGCCTATCACAATCCGGGTGATATCCTGTTGACCGCAGATCGTGATATTTACGGCGCCACCTCAGACCCGAAAACCGGCCATCAGGTTGTGGAAGAGATGTATTCCTATATCGAGCAGCATATTGCGCAGGGCGGGCGTTTGAACGCCATCACGCGCCACATGCTGGGCCTGTTTGCAGGACGCCCCGGTGCGCGCCTATGGCGTCGGACCCTATCAGAAGAAGGCCACAAACCCGGTGCGGGGATTGACGTGGTTGAAAAGGCCCTGTCCTATGTGCCCGAATAGGAGCCCTTAATGCCTGACCTGACCTTGCTTGTCCCCATGGCGCTGATGCTTGTGATCATTGGTGGATTTGCCGGTGTGCTGGCCGGATTGTTGGGTGTGGGCGGTGGGATCGTTCTGGTTCCGGCTTTTTATTATGCTTTCTTTTCATTGGGGTACGCGTCAGATCAGCTCATGCAGATCTGTCTGGCGACCTCTTTGGCGACGATCATCGTAACCTCTATTCGGTCGGTCTTGTCGCATCACAAAAAGGGGGCGGTGGAATGGGATATATTGAAAACCTGGCTGCCCGGCATTGTGGTCGGAGCCGTTATTGGCGTGTTGGTGGCTGCCGAACTTCGGTCGATCATCTTGCAGGCCGTCTTTGGTATATTGGCGTTGATCATCGGGTTATATCTGGGGCTTGGCCGTTCTGAATGGCGCTTGGCTGAGGAGATGCCCAAAGGTATCAAACGGGTGATCCTGTCTCCTCTGCTTGGTTTTCTGTCCGTCTTGATGGGCATTGGTGGAGGGAGCTTTGGTGTCCCGACCATGACCCTGCATGGTCGTCCGATCCACAAGGCTGTGGCCACGGCCGCAGGGTTTGGCGTGATTATCGCTGTGCCCTCGGTGATCGGGTTTCTCTTTGTCCCCGTGACGGTTTCACCGCCCGGAACGATTGGCGCCGTAAATATTCCTGCGTTTCTCCTGATCATAGCAATGACCATGATTACAACGCCTTACGGGGTGAAGCTCGCCCATGCAATGGATCCAAAACCCTTGAAGCGTGTGTTTTCCGTATTCCTCATTCTGGTAGCATTAAACATGCTTAGAAAAGCGATTTTCGGGTGAAACGCCTGTTTTCTGAAAAAGGCTGGGTGCGGTTTCCAGTTGAGCAATCAGTGAAAAATTGGGTTCAAAAAGCGCTTCCCTTTGCGCGTGATGCAGCGCGAGATCCGGTGCAGACACGTCAGTGGAAACGTTGCGGTGGCACGTGGTTCGTCGGGGTGAATGCACTGCCCAATGATGGTGAGGGAGTGCTTAAAGGAGGTGGGCCGCTTACCGGCGCAATTCGTACGTTCATCGAGGCGCATTATGGATGGTATCCGCTGGATCAAGGACAGGTTTCAATCACTTATCCGGGCTATCCAAAACAGGATCCCAACGAAAGTGATGCCGCCCACAGTTTTCGCAAAAACCGTGACGCGGCCCATCTGGATGGGATCAAACCAGAACTGCCGGGAGGGCAGCGCTGTGTGGGCGAAGCCCATGCCTATGTCATTGGAATACCGTTAAATTCTAGTGGGAAAGGGGCAAGCCCTCTGGTGGTTTGGGAGGAATCACATCATATCATGCGCCGTGTTCTGACCGCCGCATTTGACGGGGTGTCGCCCAATGAGTTGCAGCGCCATGACATCACGGATGCCTATCGCAATGCGCGTCGTGAGGTCTTTGAAACCTGCCCTCGCGTAGAGGTCTATGCCCAACCCGGCGAAGCCTATCTTCTGCACCGGTTTGCCCTGCATGGGGTTGCCCCTTGGGCAGAGGGGGCTGAGGCTTTGGAAGAGGGACGGATGATTGCCTATTTCCGGCCAGAATTGCCCGGCGGCGTCGCGGAATGGCTGCGCCTGCCATGAGGGAAAAACTTGTAAGTTTTTAAACACCTGAACTGCGATTCTTTAAACTTCCAAAGGTCAAATCAGCCAAACCTTAAACTTTTAAAGCGCCCTCATTCCTGTTTGGCACCATCACGCAGGAAGGCCGTGACCGTCTCATCCCGGAGGGCGCGTTTCGTGACGCCATCCTGTTCCAGGGTCACAATCAAACTCTCGGACCCACACATCAACTCACCCTCAACATAGACGCCGTATTCCATCATAAATGAGGACCGGCGGAAGGAGTTGCAGCGGGTCACGGTCACATAATTGTCACCCTGATGCATCGGCTTGAAATAGCGGGCGTAATTCGTCGCCAGCACCACCTGAGGATCCCCCTCCGAATAGGTCGAGACATGGTAGTGGCCGAAAAACGGAATGCGCAGGGATTCAAACCAACGGAAATAGGCGACGTTGTTGACATGGTTCAACGGGTCAAGTTCATGAAACCTAACGCGGTCAGCCATGCCGAAATGCCAACCTTCTGGCACGCCGAGGGAATGCATCTGCTCTGCCGTCAGGGGGGTGACCAGTGGGATGTGGGCGAAGGGGTCGGTGGCCTCAGACATGATTTTCTCAACAAATATTGAACTACCCGGTCGCCGGGCGTCTTCTTCAACTTTGCGGGAAGGTTGGAGCGGGTAGCGGGAATCGAACCCGCACCTTAAGCTTGGGAAGCTCGCATGATACCATTTCACCATACCCGCGCTCGCGCTCTGAGGTATGCCAAGGGGCGGCGGGCGTCAAGGTGGAAACCCTGACACCCAAAGGTTTTTCTTATCCGCGACGACCTATCCGCGACGACGGCGACGACGACGTCCGCCTTCGGTGCCATCTTCTCCGCCACCAGTGTTGAAACTGGGGTCCGGCAGGTCCACGACCGATCGCAGCGTGGGGAAGGGGTCGGAGGAATTGGGCATGGCAGAGGCGTTCACGAAATGCTCCTGAAAGCGCGGTTCGACGGCGGTTTCGATCTTCTCGATCTGACGCACAAGTGCTTCGATCTCACCACGCGCGTCACGATTGAGCAGCGCGATGCGTGCACCGGTACCGGCGGCGTTGCCCGCGCTGGTCACCTTGTCCAAAGGCGCATCCGGGATCATGCCCAGCACCATCGCGTGTTTCGATGAGATATGCGCACCAAACGCGCCTGCCAGCACCACGCGGTCGACATCTTCCACCCCGCGCTTGTCCATCAACAGCCGCGCGCCGGAATAAAGCGCCGCCTTGGCCATCTGGATTGCGCGAATGTCGCCATTGGTCACGGTAATCGCTTTCTGGTCTTCATTGCCGTCCCAAAGACGATAAGAGTTGGTGCGCCCATCGGCAAAGCAACGATCCGTACCGGTCTGTTCCGAAGATCCGATCAGCCCGCTTGCGTCCACCAGACCAGCCATACGCATCTCGGCAATCACTTCGATGATGCCCGAGCCACAAATGCCGGTGATACCGGTGGTGGCGATTGTGGCGTCAAACCCCTCGTCATCGGACCACAGCTCTGACCCGATCACACGGAAACGCGGTTCCTTGGTGATGGGGTCAATTTCCACCCGTTCAATCGCTCCGGGGGCGGCGCGTTGACCAGAGCTGATCTGAGCGCCTTCAAAGGCCGGTCCGGTGGGGGAGGAACAGGCCAATACGCCGTTCTTGTCGCCCAGCAAGATCTCAGCATTGGTGCCCACGTCGACGATCAGTGCAAGGTCGTCGGATTTGTTCGGTGCCTCGGAAAGGGCTACGCCCGCCGCGTCAGCCCCCACATGGCCCGCAATGCAGGGCAGGATATAGGCGCGCGTACCCGGCGCGATATCAAGGCCAAGATCCGAGGCAGCGAGTTCCAATGCGTCCGAGGTGGCCAGCGCAAAAGGCGCCTGACCCAATTCAAACGGGTCAATGCCAAGGAACAGGTGGTGCATGACCGGGTTCATCACAAAGACCGCATCCAGGATCTGGCTCTTGTCGATCTCGGCGTCCTTGGCGATGTCGTCCACCAGATCGTTCAACCCAGCCCGTACCGCCTCGGTCATTTCCAGATCACCGCCCGCGTTCATCATCGCATAGCTGACCCGGCTCATCAGGTCCTCGCCAAAACGGATTTGCGGGTTCATGAGGCCGGAAGAGGCCACCACTTCCCCTGTCGACAGGTTGCAGAGGTGCCCAGCAATGGTGGTGGAGCCAAGATCCACGGCGAGGCCAAAGATCGGACCCTCGAAATAGCCCGGCCAAAGCGCCACAATCCGCGGCGTGCCACCGGAGTGCGCGGTGTGGATAGCGGCCGTGACTTTCCATTCCCCCTTGCGCAATAGGGGTTGCAGCGGACGCAGAAGATGGGTGTCAATCTCCAGCGCGTCATGACCAGTTGCAAGTTTGAGCGCTGCAATCAGCCGTTCCAGATCGCCAGAAGGCTTGTGCATATCGGGTTCTTCGACCTCGACATAGCTGAGATGAAGGGTCGGGTTCAGGGTGATATCCCGCACCTCGGCACGCTTGCGCACCACTTGTTTATGGACCTGGCTTTCAGGCGGCACGTCGATCACAATATTGCCTTGCACCTTGGCCTGACATCCCAACCGGCGGCCTTTGGTCAGCCCGCGAATGTCGTCATAGCGCTGCTCTACTTTGTTCCAGTCGGAAAGCGCGTCTTCGGCCACTGTCACGCCATGTTTGGGGAACTCGCCATAGCTGGGTGTAATCTGGCATTTCGAGCACACACCGCGCCCGCCACAAACACTGTCCAGATCCACGCCCAACTGCCGCGCGGCGGTCAGAACTGGGGTGCCCACCGGGAAATGACCGCGCCGGCCGGACGGGGTGAAGATGACGAGGGGATCCTTGCCGTTTTCGGGAGTGTTTTCGTGAGACATGTCGCGCGTTTGTCCTGAATTGATCGGATGTTTGGGAGCAATCTAAACAGGCAGGCGCAGGACACAATGTCGAAGAACGGCAAAAATGAACCAAGAGCGGCACAAAACGCAGAATTGTGCCACTTACAGCACAAGGAGCGACAGAAAAGGGGCGCTGCCCCTCGCGCGACAAACGCGCTCACCCCGAGGTATTTTCAGCAAGAAAAAGCCAGGGCGCCCGTTTTCCTTGTCCGAAATACCTTGGGGTGAGGACGCAGTCCGAGGGGCAAAGCCCCTTAACCCGCCAGCCAGTTCAAGATGTCCTGACGATGTTCATCCAGAAGCGGAGCTGGTGCGTGGTTGTTGTGATCGACCATGCCGCTCATCTTGATCGGGTTGCCCGCCGCCTTGAAGGTGCCGCCATCGGGGGCAGGCAGATCCAGCACCATGTTGCGCGCCAGAATCTGAGGGTCCTGCAACACTTGGGCAACGTTCTGAATGGGGGCGCAGGGAATGCCGGCGGCGGTGAGTTTCTCTAGCCAATAGGCCACCGGATGATCCAGTGTCAAAAGTTCGATCCGGCGCCTGAGGTGCATCACGTTTTCACACCGTGCAAGGTTGGTTTTGAACTCTTCCCGTTCAGCCAGTTTTGGTTTGCCCAGTTCTTTGCAGAGTTTCTGGAACAGCGCGTCGTTGCCGCAGGCAATGACAAACAGAGCATCTTCGGCGTGGAACGCCTCAAAGGGGGCGATTGAGGGGTGGCGGGCACCGGACGGGCCGGGGGGCGTGCCGGTTTCGTTAGAGATCGCCACCGCGTGTTCGAGAATGGCGAGTTGGCTATCAAGCATCGCCACGTCCACTTTCTGCCCCTCGCCGGTCCGTTCGCGGTGATAGAGTGCGGCCAGAAGCCCATGACCGAGAAACATGCCCGCCACGATATCGCCGACGGAAGCCCCCACGCGCACGGGTTCGCGGTTTTTTTCGCCGGTGATCGACATCACCCCGCCACGCGCCTGCACCACCATGTCATAAGCCGGTTTCAGCGCTTCGGGACCAGAGTGGCCAAAGCCCGACACCGCACCATAGATGATCTGTGGGAACTGGGCGTGCAGTTCGTCCCAGCCATAACCCAGCCGCTCCATCACCCCGGGGCGGTAGTTCTCCATCACCACGTCAGCGCGGGTCAGGATCTTATCAAAGATCTCGCGGTCTTCTGCTTGCTTCAGGTTCAGGGCAATCGACTGTTTGTCCCGGTTGATCGTGGCGAAATAGGCGGAATGGCCATCCCGGAAAGGCGGGAAATGGCGGGTATCATCACCGATCCCGGGCATCTCGACCTTGATCACCTTGGCGCCCAGATCGGACAGGATCATCGAGCAATATGGCCCGGCCAGCACATGGGTCAGGTCAACAATGGTGATGCCGTCGAGCGGGCCATTTTTGGGGGAGGACATGGAAAATACCTTTCTGTTCGCGGGTTTGGCGGACAGTTAGGGCTAACGAATTCAGCTCGCATTGAGGGAAATCAAGTTTTTGAGCTGGATGACGCGTGGACAAGGAAACCCCGTCATGCGGGGAGTGCAACGCTGGGGGAGAGAAAAGGAAAAGGTCCGCTCCGTTGTGCCCGAAATCGCTTGTCCGATTGATGATGCTCATGGGAAATCGTGAACCCAAGCGTCCCCGGAATAGTGTGGTAACGAACTCGGTCCCATTCTCACCCGTTGACATGCAGCCAGTTCACGCGGTTCACTTAAATCCAGTATTTGCGTGGAAAACAGATGTCAGAAGATCAAGGACCCGATACCTTCGCAGCACTTGAAAAACGCGAGTGGGCCAAAACCGACGTTGCAACATCTTATGCGATGGTTTTTTCAAAGGCGGCCGACATGGTTGTGCCGACCCTGGTCAAGGCCGTTGGGGCTGGTCCGCGCACCAATGCGCTCGACCTTTGCTGCGGTCACGGCAATGTCGCGGCGGGCCTCGTCAATGCAGGTGCGCGGGTGACAGGGCTTGATTTCTCACCGGCCATGCTTGGGATGGCGCGCGAGGCCGTACCAGAGGCCCGGTTCGTCGAAGGCGATGCGATGGCGTTGGATTTTGAGGATCAGACATTCGATGCCGTCACCATCGGGTTTGGTATCCCGCATGTTCCGGATCCTCCGAAGGTGTTTGCCGAAGCGCGTCGGGTTCTGCGCCCCGGCGGTCGGTTGGCGTTTTCGGTGTGGTGTGGCCCCGAAGTGGATACTGCACTTGGATATGTTTTTCACGCGATCGGTCAATTCGGGGCACCTGGCATCGATTTGCCACCGGGACCCGGCGCGAATGACTACGCCGATCCGGTGCTTGCCTTTCCGGCGCTTGAGAAGGTCGGGTTTTCTGAACTCCGACAATTCACAGTGGCGTCCGAGTGGCAAGTCAATGACCCTGGGGATCCCTATGATTTCTTCTATGAGGGAACGGCAAGAGGGGGCGCGTTATTGCGTCCACAGCCGTCAGAAAATGCAGCGGCGATCAGAGCGGCGGTTGTCTCTAAGGTATTGGAAAACCATGGGGCCGGGCCGCATTGGAACGTTCCAATACCTGCGATTGTGACTTCGGCCGTCGCGATCGAGAAGTAGATGATTAATTGGGGTTTTCGCTAAGGCGGGCGACGGTGCCTTAGACACAGGCTGACCGGAAGGCCGGCATATGCTGTGGGCTGGGCTCAACGGTCGTGAGAGGCCCAGTGACAGCGGTCAAACTCCGCATAGGCCATCAAGCGGTCACTTTGGTCTGGGCCCACCAGACGCGAGCATCCCTCAAAGGCATCTGCATTTTCAAACACGCTGAGGATTGCGCCGTTGCGCGTCGGGCTGCACAGGCGTTCCCCCGGAGCCAAGGTTTGCATCAAACGATCCCCCTGAGACGGTGAGACCGCGAACAAATGACTGTGGTCTGAGCTGTTGGTTACACAGCTTTCGGCCCAGCCAGTGGCGGGGGCGAGCAGAAGAAGGATCACTCCAATACGTATCATGCGTCGAAACTCGCGCGAATGGGGGCTGCTGTCCAATCACACCCCATCGCAGTTGGGTGATCAGAGTTGCACCCCCGTGAAGAAAGCGCGCGCTAGGCTTGGGCAGCCCTACATGAAGATATTCAGGAGGAGACAAGATGAAACATATTGCTGTTTTGGCCACTGCCGCTGCACTGGGATTAGGGGCAGTTGCCACCGCTCAGGATGCAATGTTTGGCACTGATGAAGACGCGTCTTATGCACAGGCCGTCTGGCAGGCGATGGTAGATCAGCGCCTTGCTGGTGATGGCATGATCCGCGGATTTCCCTATGAAGGGATCGAACCGCATGGGCTGATGCTGGAGACATTCTATTCCACCGCTGAGGTGAACGGTCATACCGGTACGCTAATCGTGAAACGCAACTTTGGTCCTGAAGGGGTTGAGATCGACCAGGTTCTCGGTGATCCGGGCAAACATCTGGGGGCCTATACGGTCATGTTTCAGCGCGAGAAGGGTTATGATGAGGACAATCAGAACTGGTTCTGGGTGAAATACCTGCCAGATGGGTCTTTGGATATGAACCCCAAAGGCATGCGTTTGGCTGGTCGCGTGGCCAAAGGGGCTGATGCCGGGTGTATCGCCTGCCATTCAGGTGATGACGACTATATTTTCACCACCGACGCGCCAATCGCCATGGATGCAATGATGAAATAGCATCCGCTGGGCGTGGTGGGGCAGGGCGCGCGGTGACGACGCCCTGATCGCTCTGTCTGATCACTCCGGGTGCAGGATTTCAATCTCAGCCTGATCTGATATCCAAATTGTGCGCTGGTTGTTGCTGCGATGTGGATCTATGACAAAACCAACGTCGGACAACAAATGCGGCGAGGTTTCAACCAAGCGGACCAAGGCGTCCTCTGGCGGATCGACTGTGGCATTTTGGATTTTGCTGTGACCCGTTGTTGGATCAAAAAATCTGATGAAAATTTGCAACCACTCTTGAATGGATGGGCGGGTATGCAGGTGAATCCTCTGGCTTAGATCTGATTGCATGATGAGTTCCAGTCTGTTGTACTCTTTAACATGAAGAATAAGCTCTACGAGCCATTGCGCGCAAACCAAGCTTTGTCCTATCATGGATCAGATAAACTGATCCAAGGACGCCCCGATGACCCAACTTCCCCTCAATGCTCTGCGAGCCTTTGAAGCGGCGGCGCGTCATGGCGGGTATATCGATGCGGCAGAAGAGCTTTTCGTGACGCGTGGGGCCATCAGTCGCCATGTGAAGCTTTTGGAAGAGCAACTGGGGCTGGCCCTGTTTCGGCGCAGCCCACGGGGGGTGGAGCTGACCGAGTCCGGTGCATCGCTTTTGCCAGTTCTCAGCGAAGCCTTTGCCAGCATGGAACGCGAAATCGCGCGTTTGACCGAAAATGCGGGCGAGCTGCGGATCATCTGCCCTCCGGCGCTGTCGATCCGCTGGCTGTTTCCCCGGCTGGATGATTTTCGCGCCCGCCATCCCGATATCAGGGTGCGATTGACCACCGAGTTTTATGGCGATACCGGGTTTGATGCACAGGAATATGATGTGGGTATTTCTGTCGAAAACTGGAGTAGACGCGGCGAGAATACTGTGGCGCAACCCTTGTTCCCAATGCGCATTTCTCCGGCCTGTTCACCAAGTTTTCTTGCACGCCATAGGCTGCCCGCGCCCGCCCAGCTGGGGCAAGTGACGATCTTGCATGAAAGCCGGTGGCGCGGCGATTGGGCCACCTGGGTTGACCGGTTTGCCAACGATGACACAGGCGCGCAGCTTGATATCAATCGCGGCGAGGTGTTTCCGAATTTCGATATGGCCGTGAAGGCGGCAGTGATCGGAACCGGTGTGGTGATGGCAGATCTGGAACTGTGCCGGGATGAATTGGAGAGTGGCGCTTTGGTGTTGCCATTCCCGGAGATGATCTGTGGCACGCGTTTGGGAAGCTATGCCCTGATCAGTTCAGAAGACAAGTGGAACGACCCCAAGGTCCAGGCCTTTCGGGACTGGGCGCATGAGGTTTGTGCAGAGCATGCAACATGACACCCGAAAAGGGACCCGCACAATGGTGGCTGTCCCTTCCCTAAGGGTGCAAGTGCGGAGCGGTTAGCTGACCGGGTTGCCCATCTTGTCATAGGTCATTTCAGGAGCGATCGGTTCAGGCATCGGTGCTGGCGCGGGATCTGAAGCGCAAGCGGCGAGAGTGGTCGTGGCGATCAGCAGGAGGGCAGCAGCGAGTTTCATGTTTTTCTCCGTTCTTTCTGTCCATCGTGAGCGGCGCGCCCCCTTGGCGTGCATAAATACAGCGAACGGGGCTGCCCAGAACCAGACGACAAGATTGTAGAGGCTGTTGCAAGCCGCATTGCCAAGCTCTCGGCATTCGGCGGCGACCCGCCGTAAATATCTGCGAATTCGCAAAAAAAACCCGCCGAAATGGCGGGCTTTTCTGTTTGTTATGTGATTGGGACGCTTAT
>NZ_JAQIIO010000005.1 GCF_027891095.1 Aliiroseovarius salicola
CGGGTAACCGCTCAATCTGGCTATCTTGCCGAACCTGGATGACTGTGATCGTAGTTTTAAAATTGGTTAATAGGACGAGAAGGCCATGCCTCCATACTTTTTCATAACAGGGTTAGTATTGCGGGTAACCCGACACACTATGATTACCCCAAGCAGACCTTCGTACCATTGCAGCATTGGTCAAAATGGGCTCCAACCGGACCTCAAATGCATTGCGGCACCCTGTGATATTTTATGATTGTCAACGCCGGATTGTCGCTTGGGAAGGGCATGGCGGATCGGAGGATCAGTCATGGAAACACCAAACTTACCTGCCATTCGAACTCTGCGCCCTGCCTGGAACAAGGGTCGCATCGTGGGCCAGAAACGCCCCCTGAAACCTAAGCATGTTTGGGCAATTCGCGTTCGTCTCGAACTTGCTGAGAACCACCGTGACCCTGCACTTTTCAATATGGCAATAGACAGCAAGCTGCGCGGGTGCGATCTGGTGAAAATGAAGGTTGTCGATGTTATGGCGTCTGGTCAGATCAAAGAGCGGGCATCTGTCTTGCAAAGCAAAACACAGAAGCCTGTGCGGTTTGAAATATCCGAAGGAACTCGAGCTTCGGTCGAGAAGTGGATGGATGACCCATTAATGGTTGGATCGGAATATCTCTGGCCAGGGCGGTTCTATGAGCGGTTGCACATCTCGACGCGTCAATACGCTCGGATCGTGCGTGACTGGGTAAAATCCATCGGGTTGGACGACAACGCCTACGGCACCCATTCGATGCGGCGCACCATGGTCACGCAGATTTACAAAAAGACAGGCAACTTGCGCGCTGTCCCGCTCCTGCTAGGCCACACGAAGATGGACAGCACAGTCCGATATCTCGGCGTTGAGCTCGAGAATGCCTGGCAATCGCCGAAGCTATCGAAATCAAAACAGCCGGGCCGTCTTCAAGGACGGCCCAAACCGGACCTTGGGCGAGGATCATGATGCCGTGCTGCGGATCGTCAATTCGGACGTTCGCTGCGAGTGCACAGTATAGACTCCCTTGGACGACCGGTGCGCGGATGGAGTGGATGGCGTCTGCACCTACCGTCGCGCATTGCGGCATAGTGTAGATGTTTTCATCAGCTAGGAATGGAGCTCCACCATGGAAGTTACGACAATAGGATTGGATCTTGGTAAGGACCCTCTCCAAGTTCGCAGTATCGCCGCTGACGGCACAGTTGTCTTCAATCGATCGATCCGGCGTAGACAGTTGCTCAAGTTCTTCGAAACGCTGCCGAATTGTTTGGCCGGCATTGAGGCTTGCGGCTCAGCCCATCATTGGGCGCGGGAATTAACTACGATCGGTCATGATGTGCGGCTAATGCCAGCGGTCTACGTCAAGCCGTACGTGAAGCGCGGAAAGACAGACGCTGTCGATGCGGAGGCAATGTGCGAGGCCGTCACACGACCGACCATGCGGTTTGTTGCTGTGAAGTCGAAAGAACAATAGGCCCTGCTAACCATCCACCGGGTGCGCCAGCTTATCGTCCGCCAGAAAACCCAGATGCTGAACGTGATCCGCGGTCTTCTTCGTGAGTTTGGTCATGTGATCGGGAACGGACCGGTTGCCGCGATGCGCTTCATTAAGACGTTCCAGACGGATGACTGCCTGGACATGCCTGACGTGGTGAAGAGCATGCTCAAAACGCTCTGCGATCAGGTTGTTGCTCTCGATGACCGGGTGACCTTTTATGACAAACTGGTCGAATATCATTCCCGGATCGATGAGCGCGCCAAGCGCATAAGAACAATCCCCGGCGTTGAACCCATCACTGCCTCGGCCATTGTAGCTACTATCGGCGACGTCAAGCAGTTCAAGAACGGACGCGAGTTTGCCGCCTGGCTAGGGCTGACACCGCTGAACAGATCGAGCGGTGGCAAAGAGCGTTTGGGGCGGATCAGCAAGAAAGGCGATCGCTATCTCCGACGATTGCTTGTGATTGGCATGACCTCTCAAGTTCAGCGTGCCCGTGGATATCCAGAGCACGTACACCCCTGGATCATGCAGCTTCTGGAACGAAAACCCGTTCGTCACGCAACCATTGCTATGGCGAACAAGGCAGCGAGGATCATCTGCGCGATCCTCACCAAAGAAACGTACTACCACCAAGCGGCAGCATAAAAGGAGCAAGACAAAACCGAATTGCAAGACGAATGTCATGATGGCACGTGCGGTCATCCGAAAACCTGAAATCCCGTGCTTTGTCCTGAACTCACAGGTTCGCGTCGCCGATTGGGAGCAGGTTTACGGAACCCATCAAGGCCAGCGGCACACACCGACGCCGCGATCAAAGGCCGGACACAGGACTGTACTGACCTGCGCCGCAATTAGAGCATTTTTTCCTTGCAAAGCAGACGCCATCCACAAAGGACAAAGCGGCCTTGAGCAACTGCGGCTATTGCTTGCGCAGAAAGCCTTCGCGCTTGTAGTGCATGTTTTTCTGACTTGTGAGCCTTGCTGCGCCCACAAGCTGCTGTCTTGCGCATTGTTTGCTTAGTCCATGCGCGCGCCTTCGCGATTGAAATGGTAAACTCTTTGTGGATTGAAGCCGAGTCGCAATTTCTGACCCGGCTCCACCGCTTGCTGTCCAAACAGTCGCGCGGTGATCTGAAAATCGCTTACCTTGGCAATTACGTTGGTATCGCCACCGAGTTTTTCGACATGATTGACCCGCGCTGCAATCACTCCGTCGTCGTCCAGAAACAGGTCTTCAGGACGCACGCCCATCGTGCGGTCGTCGCCTTCATTCAGCAAACTTGCCGGCAGGAAATTCATCGCGGGTGAGCCAAGGAACCCGGCGACAAACTGGTTGGCAGGGTTGTTGTACAGTTCCATCGGGCTGCCGATCTGTTCCACTCGCCCGTCGCGCAACACCACTATCTTGTCCGCCAGCGTCATTGCTTCGGTCTGGTCATGGGTCACGTAGATTATCGAGGCACCAAGCTGTTCGTGAAGATGGGCAATCTCAAGCCGCGTGTTCATGCGAAGGGCTGCGTCGAGGTTTGAGAGTGGTTCATCAAACAGGAAGAGTTTCGGTTGGCGCACAATGGCGCGGCCAATGGCAACCCGCTGGCGCTGACCGCCGGACAACTCCGAGGGGAACCGGTCAAGATATGGGGCTAGATCCAACATCCGACTGGCCTCTTCCACCCGCTCGTCAATCACCTCTTTCGGCTGCTTTTCCTGTTTCAGCGCCAAGGTCATATTACCGCGCACATTCAGGTGTGGATAAAGCGCATAGCTTTGGAACACCATTGCAATGCCGCGCTTTGAGGGCGGGGTCAGATTGACAAGATCATCACCGATGTGGATCTCACCAGAGCTGGCATCTTCCAGCCCGGCAATCACCCGCAAGAGGGTGGATTTACCGCAACCCGAGGGGCCGACAAACACAACAAATTCACCTTCTTCAACTTCGATATCAATGTCTTTCAACACATGCACCGAACCGAAAGATTTGTTCACTTTTTTCAGGGAAAGAGCGGTCATGATGTTTCCTCTTCAAGGCTGACGGGTTGGCCGGTACGCACGCTTTCGTCCGCAGCAAGGCAAATGGCAAGGGACCGCACCGCATCCTGCATGTGACGGGTCAGGTCGAGATTTTCTTGAATGGCCTCAAGCATGTAGGCTTGTTCGGCATCACATAGCGCCTGATGGCCGGGTTCGTCCGGCAGGGCGATCATCTGATCACCTTCGGGACGGTGGACAAGCAATCCTCCCACCGCAGTGTGGCTGTCCACATTGGAACTGTCGGATTTGTCGGTCTCGGTGATCGACACAGATCCCGCAGGGGAAATCACGTCTTTCACAAAAAACGCGGTTTCCGACATCATCGGACCCCAGCCTGCTTCGTACCAGCCGACCGACCCGTCCTCGAACGTAACCTGAAACTGGCCGTAATTATACATGTCAGGTGCAATTTCATCCGACAGGCGCAGTCCCATACCATTCACTTGCACGGGGGCGGCATCGGTGATCTGGCACCAGACATCCACGTAATGCACGCCGCAATCAACAATTGGCGCGGTGGTCTGCATCAGGGCTTTGTGGGTCTCCCACTCTGCGCCTTTGGATTGCTGATTAAGGTTCATACGGAACACATAAGGCCCGCCTAGTGCGCGCGCTTCTTCGATGAGCCGCACCCAGCTTGGATGGTGGCGCAGGATATAGCCCACCACCAGTTTGCGGTTCAGGCGCGTAGCCGTGTCGACCACGCGTTTGGCATCCGCAATCGTGGTCGCCAGTGGTTTTTCCACAAACACATGCGCGCCTGCTTCCATCGCCGCCACGGCGAAATCGGCGTGGCTGTCGGAATAGGTGGCAATCACCACCAGATCCGGCCTGGTGTCCGCAAGCGCTGCGTGGAAATCGGTAAAGACAGGATAGCCGGCCAGATCCGGCAGATCGACACGGCCCGAGCGGTTTACAAGGGCGACGATCTCAGCACCGTCGTGGTTATGGTGTGCAAGCGCATGGCTTGCCCCCATATTACCCAGACCTGCAATCAGAACCCGGATCATTTTACCGCTCCTGAGGTGATGCCGCGAATGAGTTGACGTGAGAAGATCACATAGAGGATCAAGACCGGCAGGATCGCCATCGACAGGGCGGACAAGACCGCGTTCCAGTCGGTCACGAACTGGCCGATAAAGACCTGGCTGCCCAAAGTGAGCGTTTTGGTTTCTTCGGCGGGCGCAAGGATCAGCGGGAACCAGAGGTCATTCCAGATCGGGATCATGTTAAAAACCGCAACCGTCGCCATTGAGGGGCGCACCAGCGGCAGCACCAGCTTGAAGAAGATCGTGTATTCCGACAGCCCGTCAATCCGTCCGGCATCTTTCAGGTCATCACTGACCTGCTTCATAAATTCGGACAGGATAAACACAGCCAGCGGAAGGCCCTGCGCCGTATAGACAAGAATGAGCGCCCAAAGCGTGTTGACCAGACCGGTCGACACCATCAGTTCAAGGATCGCCACCGTGCCGATGCGGATCGGGATCATGATCCCGAGCGCCAGGTAAAGCCCCATGATCATATTGCCCTTGAAGCGATATTCACTGAGCGCATATGCCGCCATCGCCCCAAAGAGCAGGACAAAAAACAGCGTGGCCACGGTCACGATCATCGAGTTCTGGAAGTATAGAAAGAAATCCCCCTGCTTCATCACCGTCTCGTACCCGACCATCGAGAAGCTTTCGCTATCCGGCATGGCCAGAGGTTCGCGAAAGATCTTCTTACGGGTCTTGAAACTGTTGATCAGGATCACAAAGACCGGAAACAGCGCAATCAGCGTATAGAGGATCAGCGCACCATGCATTGCAGCGGCATTGAGCGGATTTTGACGTGCCTTGTTCATGATCGCCTCCTTACAGCTGATACCGGCGCATCCGGGTCTGGATGCCGAAGAGATAGAGACAGACACCGATCAGGATGATCCCGAACATCGCGCCAGCAATGGCCGAGCCCATATGCGGATCGCCAAGCTGCAGTTGGAAGCCGAAGAAGGTGCGGTACATGAAGGTGCCCAGAATATCGGTCGAGAAGTCCGGCCCCGCCAGCGCGCCTTGCGCAGCGTAGATCAGGTCGAACGCGTTGAAGTTGCCGACAAATGTCAGGATCGAGATGATCCCGATCGAGGGCAGGATCAGCGGCAGTTTGATTTTCCAGAAGGCCGCAGAACCGGTGATCCCATCAATCTCGCCCGCTTCCAGAATTTCTTCCGGAATGGTCAGAAGCGCGGCATAGATCAGCATCATCGGGATGCCCACGAATTGCCACACGGAAATCAGCGCCAGCGTGGTCAGCGCGTATTCTTCTTTGCCCAACCACGGCGCAAACAGTGATTTCAACCCAACAGCATCCAGCATCCCCGGCGCAATGCCCCAGATTGGCGACAGGATCAGTTTCCAGGCAAAACCGACAATCACAAAGCTGAGGATCGTGGGAATGAATATGGCCGAGCGGTAAAGCGCGGCAAAGCGCAGCCGCGGGTGGCTCAGGATCGCGGCCAGCGCAACGCCGATCGGATTTTGCACCAGCATATGCACAATGAAGAACCAGAAGTTGTTGCCCAGTGCGTTCCAGAACTGCTTGGACCAGATCGGGTCAAAAAACAGGGTGCGGAAATTCTCCAGCCCGACGAAAATTCGCGTCTGCTCCACCTCACTGTAAAGCGCAAGGCGCAGTGTATTAAAGAGCGGAAAGATCATGATGGCGGTGTAGACCAGCACGGCAGGTGCAAGGAATACAAGGATGTGCCAGCGGATCGGGCTGCGGTTGGTTGAGGTGCTCTGATCAGACATGGCTGAAATCTCCGGGATCACACTCCGCCCCCGTCCTAAGGGGCAGAGTGCCATCTTCGGTCACGGCCATCGGCATCCCTGCCTGTACCGCAGGTCCGAATGTGGCGGATATTGGTTGATAAAAGGTGAACACTGGCGCTCTCCCGATCTTCTCTGCGGATATTGTGCCTCCGGCGGGGATATTTCCGGACCAAAGTTGGCAGGTCGGTTATTCTATCCGTAGGCGCGGTGGCGGTGATTGGGGACAGCAGCGCGCCCCTATCTTTGGTCATTAAATATCCCCGCCGGAGGCATCAGACCTTAATACGAGGGCGACGGCCAGATGAAGGCACCCGGCCGCCTCGTTCAGCTGTTACATCTGCGGCTCATACCAAGAGGCGAGGCCTTCCTGCAGTTTCGCACCCAGTTCTTCCGGGGAAGACGTGCCTTTGATCGCGGCCACCGATGCGCCCCAGGTATCGTTTTCAAGGTTCGGAGTGCCACGCGACAGGATCTGATAGGTGGACCGGATGGTGCTTTCGCACTCGCCACGCCAGCCAACGATCTCCTTCGCGAGCGGATCGGTGAGCTCAACCGGAGTGTTTGACAGCGGGAAGAAGCCCGGCAAGGCGTTGCCGAAGATCTCGGCAAATTCGGGTGAAGCCACCCATGCCAGGAAAATCTTAGCCGCTTCAGGGTTATCGGTTTTGGCGTTCATACCGATGCCAATGTCGGTGTGATCCGAGATATAACAGGTGTCGCCAGCGTTCTGGACTGGCGGCTTGAAAGCGCCCATTTCAAAATCAGCCTGCGCATTGAACCCGGTGATTTCCCAGCTGCCGGCCGGATAGATTGCGGCGCGCCCCAGCGTGAACAGGTTCTGGCTGTCAGGATAGGTTTGGGCTTCGTAACCGTCTCCCAGATAGGCACCCCATTTGGCCAGCGTGGCATAGGGGGCAACCCATTGCGCGTCGGTCAGTTTCTGCTCGCCGGCGATCAGCGCCAGACGGCCCTCTTCACCTTTCCAGTAGTTCGGACCGATGTTGTTGTACCCCATCGTGGCCGCTTCCCATTGGTCGTTGGTGCCCATCGACATCGGGATATAGTTGCCATCTGCCTTGAAGGCTTCGAGTGCCGCAAAGAATTCAGCTTCGGTGGTCGGCACTTCAACGCCAACTTCCTCGAAGGCTTCTTTATTATAAATGAATCCGTGGATCACCGAGGCCATTGGCACACAGAAGCTTGCCGACCCATCATCGGTCTGCCAGGCAGATTTCGCCACGTCCGAGAAGTTGCTCATGGCTTCCAGATCGTCGAGGGCGGTCAGGTGACCGGCGTCATACAGCGCCAGAGAGGCGTCAAACGGGCGACAGGTGATCAGGTCGCCAGCGGAACCGGCATCCAGCTTCGAGTTCAAAACCGCATTATATTCCGCAGGGGCTGAGGGGGTGAATTTCACCTTGATACCGGAGTGCTTGGCTTCAAAGGCGGGAATGATCTTGTCCTGCCACAGGACCAGGTCATCATTGCGCCAGCTTTCGATCGTGATGGTCACGTCTTGCGCCATTGCACTTGTGGCCACCATGGCGGAGCTCGCCAGTGCCAGGGTCATTAACTTGCTTTTCATTGTTTCCTCCCAATTTTATCGCAGTGTTCTCGTTGTGATTTTCGATGTGTTACGGCCACAGGGCCGACATGGCCGGGCGGAGATGCCCGCCCGTCTCCTTGAGTATGTCCTCCGCCTGCTTCGGACTGGCGCCAAGCGCCACCAAAACAGCCAATTTCGTGTGTCCGTCGGTCTGGCTCAGCGCCTCATGGGCCGCCGCCTCGTCAACCTGGGCAATGCGTGCCACAATCCCGGCGGCGCGGCTGCGCAGTTTGGCGTTGTCAGCCCGCAGGTTGACCATCATTCCGTCATACACATGGCCCAGATCCACCGCCATCAGTGTCGACAGCATGTTCAGGGCAATCTTCTGCGCTGTGCCTGCGCCCATACGGGTCGAACCAGAGAGCACTTCCGCCGGAGTAGGCAGACAAATGGCGTAATCGCTCTGAAGCAGAAGCGGAGCGCCTTTATTGTTGGCGATGCCGATCAGGGTGGCGCCTCTGGCCTTGGCGATTTGCGCCGCCGCCAGTGTATAAGGTGTGGTGCCGCTGGCCGATACTGTGATCACGGTGTCCCGTCCGGTCAGTCCCGACAGGGTATGATCCAGCGCATCACTGTCATCTTCCGTGTCACCGGGCATCTCCGGCGTGGTGGGAATGCCACCAGCCATCAGGATACGGATCTGCGAGGCCGGGATAGAAAACGTGCCACCTAGCTCCATCGCATCGGCGGCCGCCATCAACCCGGACGACCCGGCGGCGACATAATAGAGTGCCCCTCCGGTCCGGATCGTATCCGCCATGGCGTGGGATGCTTCTGCAATCGGTGTGATGCTCTGCTGCACGGCGAGGGCAGCTTGGTGCTGGCCCTCCGCAAGAACGGCTGCAACCATCTCGGCCGGCAGACGATCAAGACCACTGGCCTTGTCGTGCAGCTCTTCTGTGGTTTTTACCGGTTCAACAGCCATCTTGTTCATCAACGCACTTAACGCGCGGTCCCCCAAATGTGTTTCCGATCCCGCCAGATGAGCGATTTAAATTCGGAACACCTCAAATCATACCTATTAGATACCATTTGTCTACCATTTATTTTTATTGGCAATATTTGGTTTAATTTTGGGTGTTTAGCCATAGCTTTTCGCCCTGATAATCTAATTTGGTCTTTTATTTTCAGAATAGGTATTATATAGGTATTATCATGACGCTTCACACCCCCCTCCCCTTTCTAGCCGTAGATGGCGGCGGAACACGTTGCCGACTGGCGCTCTGCGACAACGTCGGGCAGATCCACATCCTTGAAACCGGATCCGCCAATGTGACGTCCAACTTCTCTGCCGCCACGCGGGAAATACTTCGTGGAATTGAGGAGTTGTCGCGAATCTCCGGATTGGAGCAGGAAGAGATTTCTGCCCTACCCGCCTATTTTGGACTTGCTGGCATCACCGGCCTGGAAAGCGCCGCCCAACTGGCCGACGCCCTACCCTTCAGACACATCCGAATCGAAGATGACCGCCCGGCTGCGCTATGCGGCGTCCTCGGCGAAAATGATGGAATGGTGGCCCATTGCGGCACCGGGTCATTTATCGCCGCTCAGGATCAGGGACAAATGCGCTTTATCGGTGGTTGGGGGCCGGTGCTGGGCGATATGGCTTCGGCACAATGGGTCGGGCGCAAGGCCCTCGCACGCAGCCTTGATGTTGTGGATGAGCTGGCGCGACCTTCTCCCTTGTCCAATCACATCCTGAACGAACTGAAGGGGTCCGCTGGCATCGTGCGTTTTGCCGGCACCGCGTCGCCCGCCGATTTCGGGCGCTACGCCCCATTGGTGACGCGCCATTCCGCAGAAGGATGCGCGCTGTCGACCGGGATCTTGCAAGACGCGGCTGACCAGATCGCCGCTACCCTGACCAAAATTGGCTGGACCGAAGGGACAAGGTTGTGCCTGACAGGTGGCATCGGCCCCTGTTATGCGCCTTATCTGCCAGCCCCGATGCAGGCGACCCTGCACGATCCCGAGGGCACACCGCTTGACGGGGCCATCCTGCTGGCCAGGTGCTTTGCCACCGAACTGGCAGAGGAAAACACAAGGGGAGACAAACATGTCCGTTGCTGAATTTCTGCACCCCGATGGCTGGCTGGGCCAAAGCTCTGGCCCGCGTTATGTGCAACTGCGTCGCCGCCTCGAAGAGGGGATCGGGTCTGGCCTGTTGCCACCGGGTAGCTCCCTGCCGCCGGAACGCGAGATTGCCGAAATCACCGACCTGTCCCGCGTCACCGTGCGCAAGGCCATTCAGGAACTAGTCAAGAGCGGATCGGTAGAACAACGCCAAGGCTCCGGATCTTTTGTACGGGAACAGGTCGAACGGGTGGAGCAATCCCTGTCTCACCTCACCTCTTTCACCGAAGACATGCAGCGGCGCGGGCTTCAGACCACGTCAAAATGGCTGGAACGCGGCATTTTCCTGCCCTCTCCTGAAGAGGTGCTGACGCTGGGGCTGGCCGCTGGTGACAGCGTGGCCCGGATCCACCGTCTGCGCGAGGCAGACGGGCACCCTATGGCGCTGGAACGTGCCGCCCTTCCGCTGGACATCCTGCCCAATCCACTGGAGGTGACCACCTCGCTTTACGAAATCCTTGAAAAAAGCGGGCACCGTCCGGTACGTGCAGTTCAGAAAATCTCGGCCATCAACCTCGACCCGCCAGAAGCCGAGCTTCTGGGCGTTGCGGAAGGCACCGCCGGGCTGAAGATCCAACGGGTGTCCTATCTCGCCAGCGGGCGTGTCGCGGAACTCACCCGATCGATCTATCGCGGCGACGCCTATGACTTCGTGGCGGAGCTTCGCCTCTCGAACTAAGCCGATCGTTTCCTGATCACCCACCAGAACGCACTGAAAAGGCTGCCAGAATGACCCAGACAGAAACGCGGATGCGTGCCGAAATCAACGAAATCCCTCAAGCGGTTGACCGCCTGCTGACACAGGGCGCCAGCGCTATTACCTCGACAAAAGAAGCGTTGAAGGATCGCAACCTGCCCTTCCTTCTGTCGGTTGCGCGTGGATCGTCGGATCATGCTGCAACTTACCTGAAATATGCCTCCGAACTACTTTTGGGGCTGCCAATGGCCTCTGTTGGCCCGTCGATCAGCTCGATCTACGGCGCGGATGTGCGCGCGGATGGTGCACTGTGCATCTCGGTGTCGCAATCGGGTCAGAGCCCGGACATCGTGCGGCTAACCGAAGCCTTTGCGGAATCGGGCGCCTTTACCGTGGCGATCACCAATGACGCGACTTCGCCGCTGGCGGACACCACCGCTGCCACATTGCCGATTCATGCGGGGCCGGAACTGAGCGTGGCGGCCACCAAGACCTTTGTCACTTCGCTGGTGGCAGGCGTGTGGCTGCTGGCCGAGCTCAAGGGTGATACGGAACTGCTGTCTGCGATCCACGCCCTACCCGACGCGCTGGATAAGGCCACCCGCTGCGACTGGTCCGAGGCCGCCGAAGCGATCACCGGCCAATCCCTGTTCACCCTTGGACGCGGACCATCCTGGGCGATCTCGAACGAGGCTGCATTGAAGTTTAAAGAAACCTGCCAGATCCACGCGGAAAGCTATTCCAGCGCCGAAGTGCTGCACGGGCCGGTGTCGATTGTAGAACAGGGCTTCCCGGTCATCGCCTTCACCGCAGGGGATGCCGCGGAAGACAGCGTGGCTGAAGTGGCGGATGCGATGGCGGCCAAAGGGGCGCATGTTTTTGCGACCACCACCAAAGTGCGCGAGGCCGACCCGCTGCCACATGTGCGCACCGATCACTGGATCACCGATCCGATTGCCGCAATTGTGTCTTTCTATGGCATGGTCGAAACCGTGGCCGCGGCGCGTGGGATCAACCCGGACGCGCCGCGCCACCTGAAAAAAGTGACAGAAACGGTATGACACGGCGCGCGCTTATATTCCGGAATGGCCGTATCTTCGATGGAACAACCCTGCGGGATGGTTTTGCAATGCGGTTCCAGGACGGCCACCTGACAGCGTTTGGACCTGATACGGAAGTACCCAGAGACGGAGAAGAGATCGATCTGGACGGAGATATCCTCAGCCCTGGCTTCGTTGATCTACAGGTCAATGGCGGCGACGGTGTCATGTTCAATGACGATCCGTCGATTGGAACTCTTCGCAGGATGTCATCTGCGCATCGACGCCTTGGTGTCCGGGCGTTCTTGCCGACACTGATCACTGATACAGCAGAAAAGACCCAGGCCGCTATCGCCGCCGTAACAGATGCCATCAGCGTCGGTGTGCCAGGGATCGCAGGTCTGCACCTTGAGGGGCCGCATCTGTCGACTGAACGCAAGGGAGCGCACGACCCTTCCCTCATTCGACCAATGGAGCCGGACGATCTTGATACTCTTTTGGCCGCAGCCGAGGATTTGCCCGTATTGAAGGTCACCATCGCACCGGAAAACGTTTCAGAAGAGCACGTCAGAGTGCTTTCAGCAGCCGGGGTACTTGTGTCTCTTGGTCACACAAATGCCGGGTACGACACTTGCCTTAATTATTTCGAAGCTGGCGCACGCTGCGTCACGCATCTCTTCAATGCAATGAGCCAGCTTGGGAACCGTGAGCCCGGGCTTGTTGGCGCTACGCTCGCCTATGGGAACGTTTCCTCAGGGCTGATCGCTGATGCGGTGCATGTTCATCCTGAAACGATGCGCGCAGCTTGGCAGGCAAAGACTGGTCCCGGGCAAATCTTTCTCGTGAGCGATGCTATGGCCGTCGCAGGAACGGATTGCACAGAGTTCACACTGGGGGGGCGATGTATCCGGCGTGGTGACGGCGTTTTAACTTTGCCGGATGGGACACTGGCAGGCGCCGACCTAGATCTAACGAAAGCGGTTCGAACGGTCGTCAAAAAGGTGGGGCTGCCGATCGAGACCGCGCTCCGGGCCGCAACCAACGTTCCTGCGGTTCTGGCCGGAATTCCTCCGCTAATACTCGAACCGGGGAGCGGAATGCAGTCAGGCATAATACGGCTGTCACGGGATTTGAGTACGGTCTCCATCCTCGCTTAACAAAACTGTGTGATCCTCCCCACTGAAGTGGTCCGCCCCTATAGTTAGGAAATGGAGGATCACACACAGGTTGCACAAACCACAACACGGACACCTTCACTGGCTTGAAAAACCACTTGTTTTCAACGCGCCAGCTATACATGGTAAAATTCACTCCGATCCCTACCGCCGGAGCCAAATCCCAGATAAGGGATTGGTCATAAACGACAAAGCGCTCCATCTCGGAGCGCTTTTGTCGTTCCGGGAAAATTCTCTATCACATTCGATGGAACACACCGTCTGCAGGAGGCTGTGCATTCCCTGTAGCTTGAGCCGTTTTAGTATCAGGAACTGTGGGTTCGACCTACTGTGGTCGATGGTCAATGGTATGACGCATCAGAACCCATGGAATAGCAGGGCGAGGGCATGTCGTTCGGCGATTTCTTCAATCATCTCACCGACAATATATTTGCGTTTTTCCGAGCAGGTGAGAGGCAGCACTTTTGCTGATCAGCCGAAGGTGCAGGTCTATCAGCGTCGAAACCGCTCAAGACGACGCGCCTTCAGTCGTTGTAATTCGGCTTCTGCCTCTCCAGCCCACAACACCCGTAGGTAGCTCGTTTTCCTGATATCACTCTGGCCCCAATTGTTGGGCCACACATTCAGGGTCGCTCAGTTTTACAATGGCGTTTTGGTGCCTTCCCCAAGCAGCCTCACAGCCACCTCGAGGAAGGCCAGATTGTCAGACGAGGGCGCGAACTTTTTCCAAAAGCGCGGCGTTCACCGCCACACCCTGCGTGGCGGCGCGGCTACGGGCGGCAGCACGGCCATCGCCGGGAAGACGGGCGCCATCCTGATCACGGAAAGACGAAATGAGATCAGCCAGCTTTTCCTGGAACAGGCCACCCGATGTGGCTTCGGGGTCGATCGCAATAAAGAATTGGCCGGTTTTTGGGGGACCACCAGCAGTGCCCGAGAAGGGGCTCGCGACAGAACCAAGTGTGGCACCAGCCATGGCCGCTGCCATCAGTTCAACCGTCAGGGCAATACCCACGCCTTTATAGCCGCCTGACGGCACCATTGACCCCTTCAGGCCAGCCTCGGGGTCTGTCGTCGACTGACCATCCGCATCAAGAACCCAACCTTCCGGTACAGGTTTGCCTTCACGGGCATGTTTCATCACTTCACTTTTGGCGATTGTGCTGGCGGATTGGTCGATCAAAAGCGCCGCATTGCCCTCAGCATCCGGAGCTGAGATAGAGAACGGGTTGGTCCCAACAACCGGCTTCGCCCCACCTGACGGTGCAATCGAAGCAGGCGCGTTGGTAAAGCCGATGCCCATCAGCCCAGCCTGAGCCAATCGTTGAGTATGCACACCCAGAACGCCACAATTATACGAATTGTTCACGGCCAGAACCGCCACGCCCATCTCTTTTGCCAGCGGGATCAGCTTTTCAAAGCCAAGGTCAATGGCACTATGCGCAAAACCGGTTGCGGCATCCACGGTCACAACCGACGGGCGCGGTTGCGCCACAACAGGAGAAGCCTGACCATCCACTTTTCCACATTCCACATGTTGAGCGTAGATCGGGATATAGGCCAACCCATGCGAGGCCACCCCGTCCGCTTCGGTCATCGCAGTTGCGACGGCCAATGGTCGGGCGTTCACCTCTGAGGTGCCGGCCTTAACCAGGGCCTTGAAGGCCAGATCTTCGATTTCAGCAAGAGAAAGGGTTTCTGTGGCGGTCATGTCATTCTTTCTTGTTCTTTATTTTGGATAGCTCTGATGGGACAGAAAGGCACCCTGCCCCACCATGTCGTTTTTTAATCGTTGTCGCTTAGTCCGGCCCCCGCGCCGCGCAGACGACTTTCTTCGGTGGCTGGAGCAAACGTGCGGTGGGAAAATCCACCCAGCTGTTCCCAGCTGTCAGCGGAAACATCCGCACGCATCACCGGCTCGCGACGACCGGTCATCTCGGCCGGGGCAAAAAACACCAGACGATCCGCATGTTTGGCTTCCAGCGCTTCAGGATCACCCTGCACACAAAGCTGTTTGCCGTCGGTGGCGACACGCGCCCCGTCCCATTCAGCAGCCACCGCCACACCAAGGCGCAGCGCAGCGCCACCCATGAAGGGCACCGCCAGAAGTGGGAGGCTCACATTCTCCATGGTGATCGACCCTCGCTCCAGTAGACGCACCGCGCAATCGCTCAGTGAGGCCCCCGCTATCAGCGGACTCATCCGTCGGGCAGGTGCATGCCAGACCTCAGCACGCAACGACACAGGCGATACATCAATCGACGGGATCCGGTCATTTAGCATCAGGAGTTCGGCCAACATTTCGGTGCCGGGAAAACCGAAGGATGACAGCCAACGCGTCCCTTTGGCCGCTTCTTCTGCCAATCCCCAAGACAGGCCTGCCCCACGGCCAGCACGTTTGCTCATGGCTTCTATTTCGTTCAATGAATGGCTCATGCCACCCCCTCCTCAAGCACAGTCTCAGCATCCGGGAACACCCAGAAGTCAGCATTTTCCGTAGTCAATTCCTTGGGGAGCGGTGCGTTGCCATACATGCAGATCCGAACCCAACGATCTGATCGGGGGTCAAACTGCGTGGCTCCGAAAAAGGCCAATTTGCAGCGCAACATGTCAATCGGCAGCACCTGATCTGAAATTGTGTTGTCTCGGATCTCGGCATAGGGTGCGCGACCAACGATCTGCGCCCGGCGCAACACATGGCGATGTTCCGGATGGCGCAGCAAGAACTCGGCGACCTGGGCCTCATCCGGCCAATGGGCCAGCGCGTTGTAAAGCTGCGCAGCATCCCGCCCCGGGGCCAGAGGTTGCTCATATTCTTCAATCGGCTCTTCGAACCGCTCACCCAGACGGGGTTCGAGCTTTTCTTCCGACACATACCATGCACGCGCGCGGTTTTCCGATGCCTGCCAATCGATACCAATTGCCCAAGCATAGATATCATTCAGCAACCCACGCAAATCGCCAACACTCATTGCACCTGCAATGCGGAAAGTGGCGGTGTTGTCGGCAGCCATCTCCTCGGCGAACTGATCCACCAGCGCTCCGTAAGGCTCAAGGATCAGCGAGGCGATCCACTCCTGCCCTTCCAACGTCAAAGCCTCTTCGGCCCACTGATAAAGCCTGTCCCAAGGGGCAGCACCCTTCAGGTCATTTTGCGCGAGATAAGTATCAAGTTTGGTCACGTCCGCTCGCAGACCCGCCAGTTTCTCGATTTGGATCGGATGTTCTGATCGCCACGCGGCAATCGACAGTTTGCTGCGCTCCACCAAGGTGCGGAACAGGACAATATCCTCAGCGCTGGCCGCATCCAGGCTGCGCACCGCCTGAATGGCATTTTCACGCGCGGCGACCCAGTTATTAAAGAGCACCGGGTGATTCAGCAGGAACGGCGCCATCCCGAGACCGGTAGAGTTGCCGATGCCCATCGAACGGGCAAGATCCGGCGACAGGGTGGCGGCCTCGGCACCATTGGCAGCAGCACGGCGATTGGCCATATGCTGCACCAGATCCAAAACAAACCAGCGAGTCAGATAGACCGAGAGCATCTCTACCTGGAAAGGCGCGGTGAATTCGGGGCGGTCCGCGATCATTTCGCGATCCGCCGCCCCCAGTTTGCCCGAACCATACACGGCAGTGGTGCGCATCAAATAACCAACGGCGTCGATCTGTTCGACATCCGGCTGGCGGCCTTCAGCAAGGTTTGACACCACATGCTCCCAAAGCCGCACCGAACGGTTGGCACGCGACACAGACAATTCGGTCCCGGACACCCGGCCCGCTTCCTGCACCGGAATATTGTGTGACAGGCGTTCGATATCATCTGCAGTCGGGACGCCATCAAACAGGGTAAAGGTTGCATCCCACGCATCTGCAATCACCCGGTCCGAGCGTTTCTCGGGCGGCAGGTCATGGGCATAAGCGATCAGCGAATAGGCGCGTTCTGGGCCATAAGCAGTATAGACCGCATGGCCCTCGCCCGCATCATTCACGGCGAACGCGGTCTGTTCAAAACGCCAGCCTTCGCGGGCCAGACGGCGGGTCAGGACGCGCATGAACGACAGGCGCGATTGGTGGATGGACCCCAGACGCGCGAGGCGCATCACCAAGTTAGGGTCGCGGCGTGGAATATCAGTCATACTCTTGGCCTTTGCAGTCAGGACGGTAGCGCATTTCGGGCAGCAAGGCGAGTTGCAGCGAACAGAGCCCGAAGACGCGAGGGGATGGTTGGGCGCCTGATGACGCCCAACACCAATTAGCTTTCGCGGCCTTTGGCCAGGGTGATGCGCAGGGCATCCCACAGCGAGGGCAGCAAGATCAGCGACACTGGAACTGCGGTCACCACGATAAAGCTTTGCAGCTTGGATACACCGCCAGACCCCACCGAGATTAGGATCACGGCCATGATCCCCATGGCCACGCCCCAGAACACACGCACGGCGGCAGGAGGGTGATCACCATCACTCATGGTGGCCGAGATCACATAGCTCATCGAGTCACCGGTCGTTGCCACGAAGATCGTGGTCAGGATCAGGAACATCAGCGAGATCAAAAAGCCCATCGGCAGGTTGTTGGTGATCGCCAGCAAAGCCGCGGGCAGATTGAACCCTTCAAAGGCAGTTGAGATCGCGCCCTGTTCGGCCAGTTCCATCGAGATGCCAGTGCCGCCGATGATGGTGAACCAGAAGTTGGTCACGATCGGCGCCACAATCGACAGCATGATAATGATCGAGCGGATCGAACGGCCACGCGATACGCGCGCAATGAACATCGCCATCAACGGACCATAGCCCATGAACCAGCCCCAGAAGAACACGGTCCACCAACCAAGCCAGCCCGGTTCGCCGAAGATACCAGCATCTCCGCGATACAGCGCCATTTGGAAGAAGTTGCCAACATAGGTGCCGAAGCCCGAGAAGAACGAGCCAAAGATGAACCCGGTCGGACCGGCCAGCAACACAAACACCAGAAGGGCTGCGGCAAGGATCACGTTCACTTTCGACAGAAGCTGAATGCCGCGCGACAGACCGGTCATGGCCGAGATGGTGTAGATCGCCACCAGACCACCAATCACCACAAATTGCGTGGCAAAAACATCCGGGATGCCGAAGAGATCAGACAGACCATAGCTCACTTGCAGACCAAGGAAACCAATCGGTCCCACGGTGCCTGCCACAACGGCAATGATTGAGGACGCGTCCGCAATCAGGCCAATCGGACCATGGATCGCCTTGTCGCCAAACACCGGGTACAGGAGCGTACGCGGGGCCAGCGGCAGACCTTTTTCATAGTGGTAGTGCATCAACATCACCGTGGTCAGCGAGCCAAGAATGGCCCATGCCAGAAAACCCCAATGCATAAAGCTTTGCGCAATGGCCGGGTCCACAGCAGCGGCCGTCCCCCCCTCGGCACCATAAAGCGGCGGCGAGTAAAGGAAGTGGGCAATCGGCTCACCGGCCGCCCAGAACACACCACCACCCGCGAGCAGGGTACACATGATCATCGAGCCCCACTGGAACACGGTGAACTCTGGCGCAGCAAGATTGCCCATGATCGCTTTGCCGCCCGGCAGGACGCAAAGCAGAAGGCCGATCAGGAAGGTCGCAAGAAGCAGCACCTGCCAGTAAAGTCCAAAATAGGTGGCCGAGACGTTAAAGCCCCAGTCCACGGCAGCCGACAGCGCGTCAAGATTGACGAGTGCGGCGATACAGAAGGCTGCAATGAAGCCTCCCGAAATCAGGAAAAGCGGCTTGTTGACCCGGCTTTCCTTGATGTTTGATTGCATAGATGCTTCCGACATCTATCCCTCCCTAGATATGGCCCGTCCTGTTCGCTCCGGACCAAAAGTTTCACTCTCCCCGGATCCGTCAGCGTCCTGCTTGCGGACCAAAGTTCTCTGCAAAAAAGCGGTACCAGTTACCGCCCATAATCCCGGCGACCTCATCAGCGCTCAAGCCAATGTCGCGCAGGCCCATTTCGATGTTTCCGAAGTGGCGATTGTCCTCGAACCAGCTGGGCATCGGCGGGAAACCGGGCGCGGATTTCGATCCTTCGCCATAGTCGATTTCCTTGGTCCAGCGCCCCACACGCATCCATTCGACGATGCTGTCGGGCTGGTCCTGGCAAAGATCGGTGCCAATCCCCAGATGCTCCACCCCGTATTTATCTGCGGTGCGCGCAATCATCTCGCAGAAGCTTTCCAACGTGCAGTCGGATTTGTCCTTGAGGTGGTGCGGATAGACCGAGAACCCGAGCATGCCACCATTTTCGGTAACGGCCCGGATCACATTGTCTTTTTTGTTGCGCAGGGCCGGCGACCATTCATGCGGATTGGCGTGAGTGATGGCAATCGGACGCTCGGAGAGCTCCGCCGCTTCAATGGTCGACCGGTCTGCGGAGTGGCTCATGTCCACCACCAGACCCACACGGTTCATCTCTTTGATGACCTGTTTGCCCATGCGGGTGATGCCCATATCCTCTGCCTCGTAACAGCCCGTCGCGAGAAGCGACTGATTGTTATAGGTAAGCTGCATAAAGCGCGCACCGAGGGTGTGCACGATTTCGACCAACCCGATGTCATCCTCAATCGGAGACGGGTTCTGAAAACCGAAAAACACCGCTGTTCGCCCGGTTTCACGGGCCACATCAATGTCACTGGCCCATTGGCCTTTCATGATCAGATCGGGATATTGCTCGAACCAGCGGTTCCACTTTTCAAAGTTCAGAACCGTTTCACGGAAGTTCTCGTGATACGAGATGGTGACGTGGATTGCATCCACGCCCCCCTCGCGAAGCTGGCGAAAGATCTTCTCCGACCAATTGGCATATTGAAGACCGTCGATCCGCATCAGACAGGACCAGCGCTGATATAGGCGGTTTTGACCGTGGTGTAGAACTCGGCTGCTGCCTTGCCCTGCTCACGCGGTCCGTAGGAGCTATCGCCACGGCCACCAAACGGCACGTGATAATCGGTGCCTGCGGTCGGCAAGTTGATGGTGACAACACCGGTCTGCGCATTGCGACGGAAATGGGTGGCGCGGGCCAGCGATTTGGTCACGATGCCCGAGGTCAGGCCGAAGTTGGTGTCATTCACCGTGGCCAGCGCTTCGTCATAGCTGCCCACTTTGATCACGGCTGTCAGCGGGGCAAACATTTCCTCGCGGTTGATGCGCATATCATTGGTGCTGTTCAGGAACACGCCCGGCGACATGTAGAAGCCGTCATGCGGCATCTCAAGCCGCGCACCACCACAGGCCAGCTCCGCACCTTCAGATTTGCCCAGATCCACATAAGCGAGGTTTTCGCGCAGCTGTTGTTCGCTGACCACCGGCCCCATCTGGGTGCCCTCTTCCAGCGCGTGGCCCACTTTCATCGCCTGCGTACCAGCCACCAGTTTCTCGACAAAAGCGTCATGGATGGCTTCGTGCACAACCAGACGCGAGCTTGCGGTACATTTCTGACCGGTGCCACCGAAGGCACCACCCAAGGCCAGGGTCACGGCCAGGTCCAGATCAGCGTCGTTCATCACGGCGAGCGCATTCTTCGAGCCCATTTCCATCTGCACTTTGGTCAGGTTCTGGATCGCAGCCGACGCAATGCCCTTGCCCACCGGCACCGAACCGGTGAAGGAGATCGCGTTTACTTTCGGGCTTTCCACCAGACGCTGACCGACCGAGCGACCCGCGCCCATGACCAGCGAGAACAGACCCTTCGGGATGTCCTGACGGTTGATGATTTCGGCCAATGCAACTGCCGAGGCGGGCGTTACATTGGCTGGCTTCCATACCACGGCATTGCCATAGCACAGTGCCGGAGCAATTTTCCAAGACGCGGTGGCCGTCGGAAAGTTCCAGGGCGAGATGATCGCCACGGTGCCAACGGCTTCGCGGCGCACGTCAATCTCGATGTCCGGGCGCACCGAGTCTGCGTTCTCACCGATCTGACGCAGGCATTCAGCGGCGTAATAAGTGAAGAACTGACCGGCGCGATAGACCTCGCCTTTACCTTCCGCAAAAGGTTTCCCCTCTTCGCGGGCCAGCAGGGTGCCAAGCTCTTCGCAGCGCGCAATCAGCTCGTTACCAATCGCCATCAGAACCGCCTGCTTACGCTCCATGCCATAGGCAGCCCATTCTTTTTGGGCGATACGCGCCTGATCAAGGGTCGCTTCCAACTGGTCGCCGCTGGCTTGAGCAAAGACACCGACCAGATCGGACAGATCCGATGGGTTGCGGTTTTCGATTTCACCTTCACCGGTCAGCCATTCGCCAGCAATCAGGTTTTTTTGGATATCAGTCATGGATGTGTCGCCTCACACAGAATTCAGTTTCCTTAGGTATGGACTTTCCAGCACGCTTCAATCAAACTCAAATTACTGAAGGTTATTTCAATAATATTGAATCCCAGTTTTGTGAGAAGATGATGGCGCTGAAAATCGAAATGCTGCGAGGATTTGCGACCGTAGCCCGAAGCGGCAATCTGAGTGACGCAGCAGACACACTCGGACGCACCCCCTCTGCGGTTTCAATGATGCTGAAACAGTTGGAAAGCCATCTGGGCGAACCGCTGTTTGAAACCGACCGCAAAAACAAGCTTACTGCGCTAGGCGCCTTTGTGCTGGAGCAAGCCGAACGCGAATTGCAACAGTTCGACAACACCGTGAAAGCAATTGAAGGTTTCGCCAAAGCGACACATGGACACGTCCGCATTGCGACGGTCCCCTCCGTAGCGGGCACAATCATTCCCCAGGTATTTTCCCGTTATATCAATGATTTCAGCAATGTTGATATTGAGATCCGTGATATGGATTCAAGTTCAATCCTTCATGAATTGTCCCGTGATCGGATCGATATCGGAATCGCTACAATCGGAGAGAACAGTGTTGGTCTGCACAGCAGGCATTTGCTGTCTGATGCATTTGGCGTGATCTGTGCGCCGGACCATCCATTGGCCTCCAGCGCCGCCCCGATCGAATGGGCCGAGCTTCAGGGCGAGCGCCTGATTGCCAATAGCCTGTCAGCTGGGATCACTGCGCCTGAATCTCGGGAATTGCATGCAAAGGCGCTTCTGTCGGCCCATAACCTGACCTCGATTATGGGGATGGTGCGGGCAAATATTGGCATTACCATCCTACCAGAAATGGCGGTCAGGGCTGCCAATTCTGATAACCTGATATTCAAGCCTCTGGCCGACCAGCAAGCCAAGCGCCAAATCCACTTGTTGCGTCGCGCTGATTCGGCGATTTCACCCGCTGCCCGGTTGCTGGAAGAGCATATTCTTGAATGTGCCGCAGAAATGGCGCCGGGTGCCAGAGCACGGGATTTGTCATGACTGATACCCGTCCTCCTTACACACTCGGCATACTGATTTTTCCGGGCTTCCCAATGGCCTGCCTGACGTCCTGCATCGAACCGCTGCGCGCCGCAAATGAGATCTCGGGGACAGAGGCGTTTCGCTGGGCGGTCATCGCTGAAAACGAAGGTCCGGTGGAATCATCAGCCGGCGTGACATTTTCTCCTGACAGCCAATTGTCCGACGCAATAGGGCTCGATTTGCTTCTGTTTACCGCCGGTCCTAACGCGCGGTTCGCGCAACTTCCCCGTGCCAATGCAGCACTTCACCGCATTCAGCGCAGCAAGACTCGCCTTGGATCAATCAGTGGCGGGGTGTTTGCGCTCGCCCGAACCGGGTTAACGGGTGATAATCCTCTGTCGGTGCACTGGTGCTACGAAGCCGCATTTCAGGCTGAATTTTCCGACATCCCGATCCAGAGCACGGTGATCTGCGAAGACGGGGCCTTTACCACCATTTCTGGCGCATCTGCGGCCTTTGATCATATGCTCACACTGATCGAGGAACGGTTGGGTGGTGATATCATGGCAGAGGTCGCCTGCTGGTTCCAGCACCCTTACGTTCGAAGCGCCGCCGCTGCGCAGACAACGCCGGCCTATGCGACCGCCAAAAGCCAGGACCTATTGCCCAAACCCGTCGCCAAAGCGATCGCGCAATTTGCAGAACATATCGAAAGCCCGATCCAGATCAGCGAGGTTGCGGATGCGATTGGCGTTTCCACCCGTTCACTGGAACGCAGTTTCAAAGAGGCCACGGGGCAAAGCCCATTGAAATATTACCGCAAAATGCGAATGGATCAGGCGCGACAACTGGTGCTCTACACCAATACTCCTGTGACAGAAGTGGCTTTCATGGTGGGATATGCAACGCCGGGGGCTTTCCTGCGACATTACCGCGAAACTTTTGGTCTCACGCCGATCAGCGACCGGCGTGCCAAAAACTCGATGCGGGTGAAATCGAGCGACGCGCTTCCGTCATGATCAACTGATGGACGTCGCCGCCGCCTTCAATGCATGATGCAAAGATGCCGCCGATGAGCGCGGGGCAATAACCGCCATCCGAGCATCCTCCAGCCGCCACAAAAATGCGCCCAGATGTTCCACCGTGCCACGGATCACATCACCGGTGTTCATCCGGCGCACGGGAACGTTGGACAACCGTTCGAAGAGGTCACCAAGCCTCTCGCCCGACACGTCGAACCGGCACCATCCATCGGTCTGCTCCACCACCGAAGCGCTGGTTCCGACCATTTGTTTCAACTCGGTCGCCAGCAATTCATGTTGGTCGTGATCTGCGACAATCATCCATTGATCCGGGCCGGTCCAAAGCGCGGTGAACTCTGATGTCTCAGTAGATTTTCCGACGTCCGGAAGGGTCAGCGATACGGCTTCAAGCAGCGCGGCATGCAGAGCTTTTTCCTGACCCAGACGTGCCGCAACCGAGGCCAGCGCCATGTTCACCACCTCCGTGATGGTTATCGTACCGATCTGATCTTCGCGCGAGGCATCTGCGCCCAAAGGCGTGATGGGTTTCAACTTATGCACGGAGCTTCTCCCCTTCCGGATCGACAAAATGCGGACTTACAATTTCCACCATAACCTCTTGACCTTCCAATGGATTTACCAACTTTAGCTGCTCTCCCACCCGATCAAATCCACCTTTTACAAAAGCCAACCCGATGGAGCTTTCCAAGATCGGTGAATAGGCAGCCGAGGTGACATAACCCTGATCATGCGCCGCATCCACCGGGCCTGTGGCATTCATCAGATGCCCTCCTGCAGGCACGGTTTTCGCCGCATTCACCGGACGCAATCCCACAAGGTTCAACGCATCTTCAGAGGTCATCCCGTCACGACGGCTCAGCACATTTCCGATGCAGTCTTTCTTGGTCGAAACCATGCGGCCCAGACCAAGGTTCAACGCAGTGGTGGTGCCATTCAGCTCATTGCCCGCCGCATGACCCTTTTCAATCCGCATCACGCCAAGCGCCTCGGTGCCATAGGGCACCACGTCAAACTCTTCACCTGCCACCATCATCTCGCGCATCAGCGCATCACCGTAACGGGTCGGCACGGCGATTTCATAGGCCAGCTCCCCGGAAAACGAGATACGGAACAGCCGTGCACGGCACCCACCACAGACGGTGATTTCACCACAAGCCATAAAGGGGAACGCCTCGTTTGAAATATCAAACTCCGGGTCCACGATCTTTTGCAAAAGCTTACGTGCATTGGGACCAGCCACCGCATATTGCGCCCAGGCCTCGGTGGTGGAAATCAGCTGCACATCCAGATCAGGCCAGAGGCATTGGCGGGCAAATTCCATATTGCGATAGACCCCAACTGCATTGGCAGTCGTGGTGGTCACAACAAAATGATCCTCTGCTAAACGGGCGGCAGTGCCGTCGTCATAAGCCACACCATCTTCGCGCAGCATAAGCCCGTAACGCACCTTGCCCACCGGCAGCTTGGCAAATCCATTGGCGTAGATCTTGTTCAAAAACTCAGCTGCATCAGCACCTTGCACATCGATCTTACCAAGCGTGGTCACGTCGCAGATGCCCACCGATTTACGGGTTTGAAGAACTTCGCGGTCCACAGATTGGCGCCAATGGGTTTCACCCGCTTTCGGGAACCACTGCGTCCGAAGCCAGTTGCCCACTTCAACAAACTCTGCCCCCTGTTCCTCGGCCCATTTGTGGCTGGGTGTAAGGCGGGTCGGGTGAAAGTCTTTGCCCACAGCACGGCCTGCCAAAGCCCCCATTGCAACGGGCGTATAGGGAGGGCGGAAAATGGTGGTGCCGGTTTCGGGGATCGATTTGCCGGTGAGCTCCGCCATCACCGCAAGCGCGCCCATATTGGAGGTCTTGCCCTGATCTGTCGCCATGCCCAGTGTGGTATAGCGTTTCAGGTGCTCCACGGAAGTGAAGTTCTCCTGATGCGCAAGTTTCACGTCTTTCACGGTCACATCGTTCTGGAAATCGAGCCAAGCACGCTTTGCACCCTGCACATGCCAGAACGGGGTCATTGTAACGGGCGCGTCTTCGGCTTTGGGCAGATCAGCAGCTTTGGCATTGATGCCCAAATCAGCAAGTGCTTCCACGGCCTTGGCAGCCCCACCGGAGAGCGCGGCGTGTGTCGACATCTCTCCCATCGCTGCCCCGACCACAATTTGCCCAACCGGCAGCCCTTGCCCCGGCGCAAAAGCATGGATGTCCTCATTCCAGACAGGGCGACCGCGTTGATGGCATGTCAGGCCAAGGTTGGGATTCCACCCGCCGGACATGGCAAGTGCGCCGCATTTGATCTCGTGGGTTTGGCCATTGGCCAAGCGCACTGTTACAGATGTCAGACCCAGACGACCTTTTGTGTTGATGATCTGTGCGCCAGCGAGCACTTCCGTGCCTTCGATAGCGGGAGCATCCGGGCGGATATCCACCACGGCGGGCACGTCGACACCTTTCGCCATCAAGTCGCGCGCAGTTTGATGCGCATTGTCATTATTTCCAAAGACCACCACCGATTGCGCGGGCGTTGTGGCCCAGCGATTGGCATAGGCGCGGGTGGCACCCGCCAGCATCACGCCAGGGCGGTCGTTGTTTTCAAAGGCAATTGGGCGTTCAATCGCCCCGGTCGCCACCAAGGCCCGTTTTGAATAGATCCGCCAAAGCGTTTGGCGCGGCTTGCCAGCAGCGGGCGCGATCAGGTGGTCAGCATTGCGTTCTACCGCGCCGTAGACGCCATGATCATAAGCACCAAAGATGGTGGTGCGCGGCATCACACGGACATTGCCCATATTGGCCAGCTCTGCAGTGGCCTGCCCCACCCAATCAACTGCGGTCATGTCTAACAGCGGTTGGGTTTCCGCCAAAAGTCGCCCGCCCAATTGGAAATCCTCATCGGCGAGAATAACCTGCGCCCCTGCCCGACCTGCGGTGAGCGCCGCTGCAAGCCCCGCAGGCCCCGCGCCGATCACCAGCAGATCACAATGCAGAAAGCCCTTATCATAGGCATCCGGGTCCGCCTCTCCGGTCAGGCTGCCAAGGCCGGCCGCTCTGCGGATGATCGGCTCATAAAGCTTTTCCCAAAAGGCTTTCGGCCACATGAAGGTCTTGTAGTAAAACCCGGCACTGAGAAAGGTCGAGAAGCGATCATTGATGGCCATGAAATCGCGTTCCAGCGAGGGCCAGCGGTTTTGTGAATTGGCTTCAAGCCCGTCGTAAATCTCGGCCACCGTGGCGCGCGTATTCGGTTCCTGACGGCCACCGGAACGTAATTCGACCAGCGCGTTTGGCTCTTCCGACCCGGCGGTCAAAACACCGCGCGGGCGGTGATATTTGAACGACCGGCCCATCAGACGCACACCGTTGGCCAAAAGGGCCGAGGCCAGCGTGTCGCCTTCAAACCCCTGATAGTTCTTGCCATCAAAAGTGAATGTCACTGGGGCCGCGCGATTGATCTGCCCCCCTGTAAGACGGTTGATCTGACTCATTGCAGAACCTCCGGTTTGGGACGAGCTTTGGCCACGTCGCGGGCCAGTTCGACCTTGGTGATCTCATGTGTCACCGTGTTACGGGTGACAACCAGCCAAGAGCGATCCCCCTGCTCGTGGAACCACAACTCGCGGTGTTTCCCTGCCGGGTTGTCACGCAGATACAGATAGTCGTGAAACTCGCGCAGGGCGTTTTCCGACAGCCAATACGGACGGTTGATCAAGCTGGCGTCACCCAGATAGGTAAATTCCTGCGCGTCGCGCGGGCCGAGAAGCGGATGGTTGATGATCATCAGTCTGTCCTTAGTGCAGATTGGGTTGGGCGCCCTGGCCCTTTTCGTCAATCATGTGACCGGTCATGAACCGGTCCAGCCGATAGGCTGTGGCGATGTCATGCGGGCGGTCGGTTTTCAGAAGATGGGCGAAGCAATAGCCCGCCGCTGGCGTCGCCTTGAACCCGCCATAACACCAGCCGCCGTTGAAATAGAGCCCGTCGATATGGGTCTTGTCGATATAGGGCGAGCCGTCCATCGACATGTCCATGATGCCACCCCAGCTGCGCAGAAGGCGCGCGCGCCCAAGGGCCGGAATAAGCGACATGCCACTTTCGATCACGTCCTCAACCACCGGCAGGTTTCCCCGCTGAGCATAGGAATTATACATGTCGATATCGCCACCAAACACCAACCCACCCTTGTCAGACTGGCTGCAATAGAAATGCCCGGCCCCATAGGTGATGACACCGGGAATGAAAGGTTTTAGCCCTTCGGACACAAATGCCTGCAACACATGGCTTTCAATCGGCAGGCGCATCCCGGCCAACGCCATCACACGGCTTGAATTGCCCGCAACCGAGACGCCAACCTTCTTTGCGCCGATAAACCCACGTGAGGTTTCAACACCCAGACATTTACCACCTTCGATACGGAACCCGGTCACTTCGCAGTTCTGGATGATGTCCACACCGCGCATATCCGCGCCACGCGCATAGCCCCAGGCCACCGCGTCATGGCGCACGGTGCCGCCACGGCGATGCAGAAGGCCACCTTTGATCGGGAAACGCGCGTCGTCGAAATTCAGGAAAGGGTACATGGCACGCACGCCGTCGGTGTCCAAATGCTCGGCATCCGACCCGTTCAGGATCATCGCATTGCCGCGCCGGCGCGCTGCATCCCGCTGCGCGTCCGTATGCACGAGGTTCAGAATACCCCGCTGACTGACCATCGCATTATAGTTCAGATCCTGTTCGAGGTTTTCCCACATCTTGAGGGACATCTCGTAAAACGGTTCGTTGCCATCCAGCAGGTAATTCGAGCGGACGATCGTGGTGTTGCGCCCCACATTGCCGCCACCGATCCAACCCTTTTCCAGCACTGCAATGCGCGCACCGCCAAACTCTTTCGCCAGATAATAGGCCGTGGCCAACCCGTGCCCGCCACCACCAATAATCACATAGTCATAGGCCGATTGCGGAGCAGGATCGCGCCATTGCGGTCGCCATCCCTTGTGCCCGGTCAGGCTTTCCTTGATCAATCTCAAAGCAGAATATCGCATGAGGGCTCCTGTTCTTTCTTCCCCTATAAACAGGGATATTGAACAAGAGTGCATTTGCGGTTTCGGACAAGATTGACGTCAAAATCGACAGAAAGATCGGGGAGCGTGGGCGAAGAATCGCCCCATGACGCCACATCCAAGTGGTTTCAAAATGGTTTTGTAAAAAGAGAAAAGGCAGGCCGCGGCAGCGGCATGCCCTTTTAAGTCAGAACCAATTCACCAACTTAACGTGGTGCCATTCTTACGGCACCATCCAGGCGGATCACTTCACCGTTCAGCATCGAATTTTCAACAATATGGCGTGCCATGGCAGCAAATTCATTCGGATCTCCCAGACGCGACGGAAACGGAACTTGAGCTCCCAGGCTGTCCTGAATCTCTTGCGGGAGCCCAGCCACCATTGGTGTCTTGAAAATTCCCGGAGCGATGGTCATCACACGAATACCATCGCGCATCAGGTCGCGGGCCATCGGAAGGGTCATTCCCACAACGCCACCTTTTGATGCCGCATAGGCGAGCTGACCGATCTGGCCATCGAACGCCGCAATCGACGCGGTATTGATGATCACGCCGCGTTCGCCATCGTCGGTCACCGGATCAACCGTCGCCATCCCTGCGGCGGCTTGGCTCGCACAGTTGAACGTGCCAATCAGATTGACCCCGATGGTCTTGGCATAGAGGCCCGGGTCATGGGGTTCCCCTTTCGACTGGGTTTTTGACGCGGGTGCGATGCCTGCGCAGCTGACCATGATCCGTTCCTGACCGTGGGCGGCGCGCAATGTCTTGAACCCTTCCGCTACCGAAGCGGGGTCTGAAACATCCACCTTGGCAAAAGCCCCACCAATCTCGGCGGCCATCGCGGTGCCAGTTTCTTCATTCAGATCGAATATTCCAACCTTTGCACCTGCTGACGCAAGCGCTTTGGCAACAGCCCCGCCTAGTCCAGACGCCCCGCCAGAAACAACGACAACGGTGTTTTCGGTAATCTGCATTTGGGGCCCCTCTTAGATTTCTGATCATGTGACTTGGCCCCGCCTAACATTAATTGCACAACCGTTCAATTCACCCCAAAAAGTTACGCAGCGTCCCCCTGCCCTTTGCTTTCACGGCCATGACCAAGCTGATCCCGGTCTCATTCAGCAGATCGCCACCAAAGGGTTGGTGCCCTATGAACCAGAGGTGTACAGCCGCCCCCCTATCACAGGTCCGCACATGCCGGGCCATTGCGCCAAGGCGCTTGTCGGTCTTCAACAGCTGGTGTCCTTAATAAAAAGAAGAACGCATGTGTTAATGCGCAGCTGTTTTCGGGACGTAGAAATTTAGCTATGCGCCTGAGCCATGTTCCACAGAATTTCGCATCGCGTCCCGGACCGACAATAGGCGAAGACAGGACCCTCGCTATTTTCCACGACACGAGCGAATTCTGCGACCACGGACAGTGCATCCTCACGATTGCTCATGGGCAGAAAGCTTGTCGCCATCCCCTGTTCTTCAGCCGCTCCGCGGATTTCATCCCAGTTTGGCTGCCCAAGGTCTTCACCATCCGGTCGGTTGCAAACCAGCGTGGTATACCCAGCATCCTTAATTGCGACCACATCTGACACGGCGATCTGCGCTGCCACCGTAACTTTATCGCAGAGTTTCTTTGCCATCATTTGCCTGCCCCTTTTAAGCGCACTTCTGAACCAACGGTTTCAGAGCGTGTTCACCGGCACTTTAAGGAATGTTCGTCCATCCTCATCCGCCGGTGGCATTTCTCCCGCGCGCATATTTACCTGAAGAGAAGGGATGATCAACTTCGGCATATCAAGTTGCGCGTCCCTTTCGGTGCGAAAATTGACAAATTCTTCCTTCGTCTTGCCGCCACCGACATGGATATTGTGCGCTTTTTCATCAGCAACGGTGGTTTCCCACCGAATATCGCGCCCGTTCGGCCCGTAGTCGTGACACATGAACAGGCGTGTTTCATCGGGAAGTGTCAGCACCTTCTGGATCGAATCATATAGTTCTCCGGCATCTCCGCCGGGGAAATCTGCCCGCGCAGATCCACCGTCAGGCATAAAGAGCGTGTCACCCGCAAAAGCAACGTCTCCCATCACATGCACCATACAGGCAGGCGTATGGCCAGGCGTATGCATTGCGAACGCAGGCAGGTTACCAATCGTGTAAGTGTCGCCATCTTCAAACAGCCGATCAAACTGGCTGCCATCGCGCTGGAACTCCGTGCCCTCGTTGAAGATTTTACCAAACACATCCTGTACCACGATGATCTGAGACCCGATCCCGATCTTGCCACCCAGCTGGCCTTGGATATAGGGCGCGGCCGACAGGTGGTCCGCATGGACATGGGTTTCAATGAGCCATTCGAGCTTCAGATCATTTTCGCGAATGTAGTCGATGATCTGATCAGCATTGTCATAGGTAATGCGACCGGCGAAATAGTCGATATCCATCACACTGTCGATCACAGCGCAGGCCTCGGACGTCGGGTCCTTCACCACATAGGAAATGGTATTTGTTGCCGGATCAAAGAAAGCTTTGACCTCCGGTACACTTGCGGTGTTGATGGGATAGGCACTCATGCTGCGTCCTTTCCTGAGATTTATTGCCCTTGTGGTCCGGTTTCATGGCGTCTGGCCTGATGGGATATGGCCCAACGGGCGACGAGTAGCCCGGCCACCAGGGAAATCATGAATATCAGCACATCCTGATTGCCCGTTGACAAAACCGGCAAGGCCGCACCGGGACAGAACCCTGCCAGCCCCCATCCCAAGCCAAACGTTGCACTCCCAAGGACCAGTTTGCGGTCAATAAGCTGTGTTCCCGGCAGAGAAAACACCTCAGAGAACACAGGATGTGTGCGTTTAAATACAAGGCGGTAGCCCGGAATTGTGACCAGAAGCGCCCCGCCCATGACAAAGCCAAGGCTTGGGTCCCATATACCTGCAACATCGAAAAAATTCAAAACCTTGGCAGGGTTGGCCATTCCCGATATCGAAATCCCGAGACCGAAGATCAATCCTGTTGTGAAGATAACGATCAAATGCATGTCACCCTCCCACCACGTGGCGCACAAGGAACACCATCACCGCAGTCCCAGCCATAAAGCAGATTGTAGCGACAATGGAACGCGGCGAAAACCGCGCCAAACCGCAAACACCATGCCCCGATGTGCAGCCCGACCCGAATGTTACTCCGATCCCGACGACAAAACCCCCGATAATCATTGATGCGCGACTGACTGGCACCTCAATTGCAGGGAGACCCCCGGTGATGAAGTAATACACCAGAGGACCGCACATCATTCCGGCAAGAATGGTTGCACGCCAAGACCAGTCGCCTGAACTTTGCGGCGACAGAAACCCTGTCAGAATACCCGTTGCACCGAGCACATTTCCACGCGCCCACATCAAAAGTACAGATGCGGCCCCAATCAAAAGCCCCCCGAACGTGGACGCCAAAGGCGTGAATTCCGTTTCCATTGCGAACTTCTCCGTGGTTTCCTCTAACCTACATCAACATCCAGCAGGTTGGTACCTCCGGCTTTATTCCGACACGGCTTCCTGTACAATGCCATCAAGCAGGGCCTGAACCTCTTGCATCTCACCTTCTGGAAAGGTGCGGTAACCCACTTCAACAGCGCCCTCGTGATCAGACACGAAAATACCATATGGGCAATATGCCAAATTTGAGGGATCGACCTCCATCACTTTACGACTGAGCACTGCCGAGCAGAAGATAAAGATATTTGCATTGTCGTAGAGTTTAACGTCCGAGCCCACATCTTTGCCGGTGCGCTCCAGCATATCCCCCACATAACTGATATAATCAATCTTCAACCCCGCCCCGACAATAGCGCTTTCCACAGCGAATGTTGCATCATCAAAGTCACCGTCGAACTTATAGGTGATTGAGCCCCCGTGATCCATTTTACCATGGCTATCAGCAAAGACAGGAAGGGCCAGACAAAGCCCGGCGGCAGCTACGGTCAGAATTTTGCGCATAAGTAAATCTTTCTTAAACAGAGGTTGCAGTTATGCGCTGCCCAACAGCGAGCGCAGCGTATCATAAACATATTCATTAGTAAGCATATTTGCAATAAATTCCGCCGGATCAAATCCGATTCACCAAACATCAGGGGTCAGCCCCTGATCAGCCAACTCTTGAAACCTGTCCTGCAAATATCTCTGGAAAACCTGGGTTTCATAGGCATCCGAGCTGACAAATTCGAGTGACTTCAAAAAGTGGAAAGGTTTGAAATAACCCGGCATGCGAAAGACCTCGCTCGGGGTGCCATCTTCCAACGAAAACATCAGGACTGTTGGCGTGAAATTGACCCCCCAAGAAGCAGCCAATTCGCGCTCTTCCCATACAACACCCTCAAAATCCGTCACCTCGCGCGATCCCCAAAGATTGAGTTGCACCACCAGAAAGTTTTCGGTCAGATGGTTGATGATTTCTTCCCGTTCGAAATTCACAAGGTGCATTTCGCGGCAATAGGGGCAACCTTTCTGCTCAAAGATCACCATCAGATCCTTGCCAGCCTCCTGCGCCTCAGTCAGGTCATCGACAAGCTCGAAGAAACTTTCGGTGAAGAAGGGTTGCAGATACAGGCCGTCATCGCCCATCTCGGCAGCCTCCAGGGGGAGGAATGACAAGACGACGAGAGTGAGTGCGTAAATGATCCGATCCATATTGGCCCTCCCGTGCCGACTAATCATTGCAACCACTTTACCATGAACGGAGTGAATTCCCAAAACCGGGAAAGGAAAACACCGCAGATTAACAGCGGTATCTTCCCGTATTATCAGCCGCTTATTGGCTGTTTGCCTTAAGAAACTCCAGAATGGCTGCCATGTCTTTCTCTTTCTTCAAACCGGCAAAGCTCATTTTCGTGCCCTTGAGGTATTTACGCGGATTGGCAAGATACCCTGACAGCGTTTCTTCGTTCCACACGGCACCGGTTTCACCAAGCGCTTTCATCGGTTTGGAATATTTGAACCCGTCCACCGCAGCCGCCTGACGGCCCCAGATGCCATTCAGGATTGGACCGGCGCCATTTTTGGCCCCCTCGCCCACCTTGTGACACGCCTTGCATTTCTTGAACACCTTGGCCCCTTTTTCCGCGAGATCGGCGTCAAATGTCACAGCGGCTTCGATGGCTTCAGTAGGGGCTTCTTCCGAAGGTGCAACTTCTGTCGCAGCGGTTTCACTCGACACGGCACCAGCATTTGGATCCCCCGGAAAGACCACATTCTTGGTGATCTTTACGACCTCAGGCTTGCACCCTTCCATACAGCGATTGGTAAAGGCGCCATATTCGGTTTCTTCCCGCCCATCTACGATGAAGCCGTCGGAGTTGGGCATTTCGACCGACATGAACGTCTCTTTCGACAAGGTGAAATCTTCATCCACCAGATCGTTGGAGTAGAGTATATAGGCCACAATCGCGTAGACATCGTCGTTCGACATGGTCTGCGCCCCGCCAAACGGCATCGAGCGACGGACATAATCGAAGCTGGTCGAAAGATAGGGCCAGTAGCTGCCCACGGTTTTCAGCGGGTCTTCGTCGGCCAACGTATCGACCCCGCCTGCCAGTTTCGGCCAGTTCCCTGCCCCTTCGGCAAAATCGCCGTGGCAGGCGGCACAATGTTCAGCAAACACCTCTTCGCCGGTCAAAACATCACCCTGGCCATCTGGCAGGTTTGATCCGTCTGGGAACACATCCAGGTTCCAGGCCGCAATTTCGGCTTCTGTAGCCTGACGGCCCAGCCCAAGTTTTTCGGCCATCACCGGTGCGGCGGTCAGGCTGGCAACGGCGGTGGCGATCAGGAGTTTAGGAAACTTCGACATTGTTCGCCTCTCCGTTTGCATTCACATGCCAGGTTTGGATGCAGTTGTTATGATAGATTGAGTTAAGCCCTCGCACCTCTCGCAGCTGGGTCTTGGTGGGCTGTACATAGCCGGTGTCATCCATCGCGCGCGACTGAAGGAACATCTCTTCCCCCTGCCAGTTGATGTCGAGATAGAACCGGCTCATCGCCATTGGCTTTCCGGGTTCTGCCAATCGTGCCTCTTGCCAGGTCACACCGCCATCCAGCGACACATCCACCGCGGTGATTGCCCCACGTCCTGACCAGGCCAGACCGGTGATGACCAGTGGGCCCTTTCCATGTTTGATCGGCATTTGCGGACTGGGACTTGTGATCACGGATTTTGCATCCATCACCCAAGTCCATTTACGCGAGGTGCCATCCGCAAGCGTATCAGTGTATTTCGAGGTCTCTTCGCGGCTTTCCACCGGGCGATCCATGATCTCGATCCGGCGCAGCCATTTAACCCACATATTGCCTTCCCAGCCGGGAACAACCAGACGCACCGGGTAGCCATGCTCCATCCGCAGCGCTTCGCCATTGGCTTTGAAGGCGATCATGCAATCGTCCAGCGCCTTTTCCAGCGGAATGGACCGGCCATTTGAAGAGGCGTCCGCCCCCTCGACATAGACCCATTTGTCCTTGATGGCACCCATAGCGCCCAAACCTGCCTCTTCTAGAAGGGTGCGCAGCGTGACTCCTGTGTATTCCATATTATGGATCATTCCGTGAGTGTATTGAGAGCCATTTAGCTGCGCACCGGCCCATTCCATCCCCGTATTTGCGGCACATTCGAGAAAAAAGGTCTGCGTGACACGTGGAAAGCGTTCCAGATCTTCGTATGTAAAGACCAGCGGCGTATCGACCAATCCGTTGATCATCAGGCGATAGTCTTCTTTCTTCAACGTAATCGCGCCAGAATGATGACGTTCAAACGCACAGCCCTGCGGGGTGATTGTGCCATCCAGCGCATGGATCGGCGTGAAGTTGATCGAGCTGATCTGGTCTGCCGTCAGCCATTCCACGGTGCGGCGCACAACGTCGCCTTCATATTCGATCGGCATCCCATAGGGTGTCGCATCCACCCCATCTCCCAGACCGGACGTCCAGTCCTGCACCTCGGTGATCAGCGGGTCATCACTGGCCGCTTTAGCGGCTCCAACACTTCCAAGAGCCGCGCCGGTCGCAGCGGCCCCTTTCAGGAATGCGCGGCGTGAAGCCCCCTGTTTTGTCGAGCTGTCAACCATCTGGCATCTCTCCCATTACTAATCTAAACTCACCTATCCTCATGAACAGGCGGGAAAAATTGGCCCGGATACCGCAAGCATCCAGACCGGAATATTTTAGACGCCGACCACGTTCACCGAGTTGTTCGGATCCAGTTTGATCGTGCCTTGTTTCTTGATGTGGCTTTCCACCACATCCCAGATCTGCGGCCCTTCGGTGCCTTCATTCACGGAGGCCCAGCCGGCCACCACATAGTTTTTCGCCGGATCAATCGCTTCGCCGGTTTTCAAAAGGGTCATCTCGGTGATGCGCGAGCCTTGCGGTTTGGTCACGTCAATCCGGTAGCCCATGCCGCCGATCCGCACCATATCGCCCCCCTGCTGGTAATAGGGATCGGGGTTAAAGAGGTTGTCGGCCACGTCCTCGAGGATCGTGTGGATGAACTCGCCGGTCATCTCGGTGCGATAGGCTTGTCCATAAGACATCGACGTCACGTTCCAGATGTCTTCGCGGGTGATTTCCTGCCCCGGCAGAATGCTCGGCCCCCAACGCACGCCGGGCGACATGGCAATATCGGCCTCACGTTCATTGATCAGCGCGTCACAGATCAAGTCATCCCACGAGCCGTTAAAGTTGCCGCGACGATAGAGAAGCGTGTCGGTGGAGCCGATCACTTCGTTCAGCTCGCTCTCGAATGGCGCGCGCTGGTCGTCGATCAGCTTGGTTATTGTCGCATCCGGGGTGATCACGTCAGCGAAGATCGGAATGAGCTTATGGCGCAGGCCCATCATCTTTCCGTCCCGCACATCCAGATCGACGCGGCTGATGAATTTCGAGTTTGAGCCTGAGGCGATGATAAAAGTCTGCTCCACCTGAACCGGTTCGGGCAGTGCGTCATGGGTATGACCCGACAAGATCACATCTATCCCAGTCACTTTCCCGGCCATCTTCTTGTCGACGTCGAAACCATTATGTGACAGGACAACAACAAGTTCCGCCCCTTCGGCGCGCACCTCGTCCACCATCGCCTGCATGTTCTCATCGCGAATGCCGAACGAGTACTCGGGGAACATCCAGCGCGGGTTGGCGATTGGCATATAAGGGAAGGCCTGCCCGATCACGGCGATCTTCACCCCACCGCGTTCGAAGAACTTGTAGGGTTTAAAGAGTTCTGCCGGTTCATCCCATTCCGCGTCAAAGATGTTCTGACCGAGGGCCGCAAAAGGCAGATTCTCGACAATCTCGTTCACGCGCTCTGAACCCAGAGTAAATTCCCAGTGGAAGGTCATCGCATCGGGTTTCAGCGCGTTCATCACGTTGACCACATCCTGGCCTTGCGTGTGGTGGCAGGTATAGGAACCGTGCCAAGTATCACCGCCATCAAGCAGCAGTGCATCGGGGCGATCCGCGCGGATCGCGTTCACGACGGTGGCCACACGGTCCATGCCACCCACTTTGCCATAAGCCTGCGCTAGCGAAGAAAAATCATTGTAGGTCAAAGCATAAGCAGAGGCTGATCCATCTTCGATCCCATAGGCTTTGCGGAAATCCGCACCGGTGACATGCGGCATCTGGCCCTTGGCTGCCCCCACCCCCAAATTGACCTCGGGTTCGCGGAAATAGATCGGCTTTAACTGGGCATGAATGTCAGTGATATGGATAAGTGACACATTGCCGTAAGTGTCGAATTTCAGCAGGTCATCCTGGGTCAACGCCTGCTGGGCGGCCAGCCTGGCCCAATTGCCGAAACCGGATGTGCCATAAAGCGCAGAGGCGGCCATGGAGACCTGGAGAAAGTCGCGACGAGAGATCATGTGCGGTTTCCTAGATGTGGTTGAGGAGTTCGCATTATATGCAAAACTCCGAATGTATTCAGGTAAAGAAATCCCGCCCGAGCGAACACCCGGACGGGAAAATGGATCAGTTGCGAACCGACGGACCTTCGACCGACAGGCCGTTGCCGCGCGATGCGACATACATTTCCAGCGCAATGAATTCATCCGAACCAGGGCTGAAGGTTTCCGCGCGAGTATCGCGCACACAACCCTTGAAGCGCGAATGCACCCCATTGAGTTTGGCGTTCTTCAAACGATAGGTCGGAAAGCCATTGATTTGGCCCTGCGACAGATGGTCGGCACGGATCATATTGCCATAGTTTTCCTCATGGCAGCTGGCACAGCTGAGATCCAGTTGGCCGGTACGGCTGTAGTAGAGTTCCTTGCCCATTTCCCATGTCGATTGACCGGGACCGTCAATGGCCACATTGACCGGCATACCACGCGACACGGAAGACAAAAGCGCCTCCATGTCGATCGCCGGCCCCTTGTCATAGCCCCATGCTTCAGCGCCCATGCGATTTTCCCGGCAATCATTGACCTGCATTTGCAGGGTGACAACCTTTTCGGCACCTTCGTTCCACTTGGGGTATGTGGCTTTCACACCGGCCATTTCTTCGATGTCACCATGACAGTCGGCACAGGATTTATTTTCGGTTCCCTCTGCCGTCTCCCAGGTTTCCATCGCGCTTTCGACCCAGATCATACCCGGATTGTCGAAATCATCCTGTTGCATTTCTTGGGTCTGGTCCGAGCGAAACACCCAGCCAGAGATCACTTCATCCATGCTGTCCGACATATGTGCCGGGGCCGCAGTGCGGGTGACCATTTCGATCTCGCCATTGACGATCAGCTCTGCGCTTTCGTCTGCAGTGGCGACACTCGCTCCGAAGGCGGTCGAAACAGCCAGAAGTGCTGCGATGCCATTTTTCATTCTTATACCTCCCTAAGGCGAATTGCCCTGCCCTTCATCGGGGCCTCAACAAAACGCACTCTCACTTTATGTGGCGTTGCCTTCCGCCGCCTCTTCGCATCTCGAAGAACGGCGGAACACTTATCACTGCGCCTTAAGCGACCTTGATCGGTTTTGCGGTCTCATAAACCGAGCCGTCATCGTCGTACCATGTGAACTTGAACTCACCAGCGGCGTCGACTTTAGCTTCAAACTCGAAATATGGGTTGGTCGAGATCGCCGGTTCCATTGTCACATCAACCACCATTGCACCGTTAAATTCACAAGTGAATCGGTTGATGATCGAGCGTGGAATGGCGTTGCCATCTTTGTCCTTGCGCTGTCCCGACTCCATCTTGTGGCTGATCAGGGTTTTCAGCGTAACCACGTCGCCAGCAGAGGCGGACTTGGGGACTTTCACGCGGGGTTTTACACCTTTTGCCATGTCTTCATGCTCCTCTGGTTAGCCGCCGCAGCCGCCGATTGTGACCTTGACGATCGATTTGGCCTGAACAAAGCTGCCATCCGCCATTTTTGCGATGGCGACGACGTCTTGTGTGCCTGCCAGGCGAATACGTGTGGACGCAGCCTGCGAACCAGCAGCGGGACCGAAGTTGAACTGGGCGACGCCCGGGGTTGGGTTGCCGGTGGCCAGAATGATGATCGCGCTCGCGCCCGGTGCATCAACTGACACCGGAACGGTGTTCCCATTTTCAGCGATTTCCGGCGCAGTCAGGGTCAACCCGCCTTCGCCAATTTCCGCCCCACCGGTAAAAGCCGCAATGGCCTCATCGGCAGCCGCACTTGCCCGCATCGGCAACATGGCGACGGCGGTGGCGCCGAGACCAAGAGCCAGAGCTTCACGACGTGTGAATTTCATTTCTCTCTCCTGTGAGTATTTGCGCCGAGACATTTATTTCAGCGTCATCAGATAGGCGACGACATCTTCGATCTGCTGAGCATCCAACAGCGGCTGAACCTCGCCCTCGTGAGCTTTGCCGGTATAGGCCTTGCCCAATCGGTTGAACCCTTCAGTCTTATAGAAAGCAGGCATGACCGTACCTTCAAATAAAACCTTTGCGTTCACGAGAATCCCGCGCAGTTCTGCCTCAGACCAGCGGTCACCCGCCCCATCCAAAAGCGGACCGACTTCGCCGTGAAACGGCACATCTGCAAGATCCGTGATTTCATGACAGGCAACGCAATTGCCCATCGATTTGGTCGAGGCGACTTTTGCGCCCTCCGTGGCGTCGCCCGGCGCACCGGTCAGTGATTGCTCTACAGCACCGTCTTCGTTGAATACGACAGCGCTTGGCGCCACCGTTTCGGCCGCTGCAATCCCTGATGCCATTCCCGTGATTGCAGCACCTGCAAACAGAACGGCGAGCGTGATCTTTGTCCGCTTCATAATACCTCCCATGACCATTATGGGGATACGTTACGCATGTGAAGTAATTTTCGCAACATCAAATTCTATTATTTGAATTATTGCTTTTTACCAATTTTCTGGCACCCTTCGGCATTTCCAAAACGCGCCGTACCCCGTTGTATGCATGAGACTATTTTTACACGTGCCAAACATCCCTCACGTCTCACACCATCGGGAAATTCACCAACCACCAAATTATTTTTCCAAATTAGGTTCAAGGAAAATCTCAATGCATCACATCGCAAACCAGCAGGGTTTCAATATGATTCCCTCATGAAGACCCAACGATTTCACTGCGTGTTATCTGTCATCCCAATCGCGTCAGCGCAGGGAACCAGTCAATCATCCATTGCCCGATTATATTCACCGTGCCTGATGCGATAAGCACAGCAAACAGGATCAGCATCGCCCCCATCACCTTCTCGACATAAGGCAGGTATCTGCGATTGCGCCCCGCCCATCGAATAAAGCTTTGCGAAAAGAATGCGGCAAATACAAAGGGCGCGGTCATACCCAAACCATAGACGGCGAGAAGCGCCGCGCCTTTCGAAATATCCCCCATCCCCGAGGCGATCATCAAGATCGACGCGAGCACCGGCCCCACACAAGGGGTCCACCCGAAACCGAAGGCCAAGCCCATCAGATATGCTCCGACAACTGAGCTGGGGTTGACGCCGCTGCTCAATCGCGCCTCGCGGTACAGAAATCCAAGCCTGAATACCCCGAGGAAATGAAGGCCAAACAGCAAAAGAAGCGCCGCCCCTGCATATGCCAACACGTCCCTGTGGCGGGCAAATGACGTTCCCAAAGCAGTCGCGCCGAGCCCCAGCAATATGAAAATCGTGGTAACACCCAGTGCAAAGGCAACAGCGGCCAATATCAGTCGCCTTTGTGCTCCGGGCGCAATCCCATCTTCATCACGCAACTCCTGCATCGAGAGACCCGCGAGGTAGCTAAGATAAAAAGGGACCATCGGCAGAATGCAAGGGCTGGCAAAGGACAGAAGCCCCGCAAACGCAGCCCCTATGAAACTGATCTCGAACATTCCCGCTCCCCGTTATTTTCTCTCATCCAACCGCGCGCCCTTGCGCGCTCTGGGTCAACACTCTTGAATTCATAACATATTCAATTTATGTATTTTGTATACATCTGGTTAACCTCGGAAGACACATGCATCATTTATTTGCTCGGCTCTTACCCTTTCTCATCGCTGTAATAGCGATGCTGCCAACACCAATACGCGCCGCAGAATTAATCATGGTAGATGAACCAGGATGTGTCTGGTGTGCGCAATGGGAAAGCGATCTGGGTATGATATATCCCAAGACGCCAGAAGGAAATTTTGCCCCATTGAAGAAAATTGGCCTGCGCAAGATCCGAAGCGACCAGCTTGCTTTTAGCCTGAAACGTCCGGTCTCATTCACCCCTACATTCCTGCTGATCGAGGGTGGGCATGAAATGGCGCGGATCGAAGGGTATCCGGGAGAGGATTTCTTTTGGGGATTGCTGGAGCGCATGCTGACTGAACACACAACTTATGTTCGACCAGAGGGGTGAGTTTTTACACCGTGGGCATCTTGTCACGCCACGGTGAGCAAAGACGCGAACCGTTTGCAAATTCGCAATCGTATTCTATATACTGCCGTGACGCGGTTTGTGGACCAAGAAACGCGAAAAAAGCGGGCCAACGTGACCCGCAGAATTATTAAACAATGGACGAGCCGGCGGGTGGATTTTCGCCGGACGCTACAAAGGATCAGATGATGGCTCTACCTGTCATTCGCGAAGACATGACAAATGAGGAACTGGATCAGATGATGACCAGTGCCTGCGACGCCTCGAACCTTCTCAAAGCGATCAGCCACGAAGGTCGATTGATGATCCTGTGCCATCTGGTGACCGGTGAAAAATCGGTGACAGAACTGGAGAAACTCCTGTCTGCCCGCCAAGCAGCCGTGTCTCAACAACTGGCTCGCCTGCGTCTGGAAGGGCTGGTAACCCCCCGACGCGACGGCAAGACCATCTACTATTCCTTGACCGATGATCGCCCGCGTCGCATCCTCGAAGTGATTTACGAGATGTTCTGTTCAGTGGGCAAACCGGAAGATCGCAAGGCTGCGGAATAAAACGGCATTTCCGCCCAACTGCATCGGGATTGATCTGAACTGGCATTGCGAATGCGTGACTGGCCCAAACAGCTCGGGTCACGAATGCCAGCAATCCGAGGTCCGGTCAGGTCATCGGTAAGGGGGGTAAATGTTCGACTGGGTATCTGACACCAATTTGGCTGCTCTGATCGGCCTGATTGGCGGCGTGCTTTTGGGATTGTCGGCTCGTCTGGGTCGGTTCTGCACCCTCGGCGCCATCGAAGACGCCCTTTACGGAGCGTCCCGCGATAGGCTGGCGATGTGGGGCGTGGCAATCGGGGTCGCGATGATCGGATGCTTCTCACTGGTTGGCGCTGGTCTCTTGCCTGCCGAAGAAACTGTATATCTCAGTCTGAGTTGGAACCCGCTCGCGTCAATCATTGGGGGGCTTATCTTTGGATATGGCATGGCGCTTTCCGGCAATTGCGGATTCGGAGCACTGGCAAGGCTGGGTGGTGGGGATCTGCGCAGTTTTGTGATTGTGCTTGTCATGGGCTTGTCGGCCTATACGGCCATTTCCGGCCCTTTTGCCCGGCTGAGAGTGTGGGCATTTCCTGAAACGCCAATCGACGGGGATACTCTTCCCTCCATTGCTCATGGAGTTTCGGGCCTGTCCGGCCTGTCCCCTGCCCTGATCGGGATTGCGGTTGGAGTGTTCCTCTTGTCAGCATTGCTGATCTGGTCTGACATTCGCATAGCCCGTGCCAAACTGTTCTGGGGCGCCGTCGCCGGGTTGGCTGTTGTGATCGGATGGGGCGGCACCGCCTGGGTTGCCACCAATGGTTTTTCCGCCATTCCAGTGGAAAGCCACACCTATTCTGCCCCGATTGGCGACACGCTGATTTATCTCATGACGTCATCCGGAAATGAATTGAATTTCGGCGTGGGATCCGTTGCAGGCGTGTTGTTGGGCGCCCTTCTTGGAAGCGTGCGCCTTGGCCATTTCCGTTGGGAAGCCTGCGAAGATCCACGCGAGTTGAAACGGCAAATTCTGGGAGCCGTCATCATGGGATGGGGGGCCGTGATTGCCTTTGGCTGCTCGATTGGTCAGGGCCTTTCCGCCTTTGCCCTGCTGTATTACGGAGCACCCGTCACTTTTCTGGCGATCATCGCTGGGGCCGCTTTGGGTCTGCGTCACCTGATTTCCGGTTTTTCCGTCATCGAATAGCGGGTTTTTGGCTCAGACGCCCAATTCAGGCAATCCAATATCTGATCATACCGTTTTTAACCTTTTCACCCATGGCTTCGCCTTATAGGGTCGCGCCGCAAATGATCTGAGATGCGCGAGACAGACCAGAATGAAAAGCTTCAACCCCGGCCCCGAACATGCCGCTGAACTCAGGGCCGCTCTTGGCACTTTCACCACCGGCGTGACCATCGTGACCACCAGCATGAAGGTCACCAATGGCGCGCGCCCAATTGGCATGACGGTCAACAGCTTTACCTCGGTTTCGCTGGACCCGCCGCTGATCTTGTGGTGCCCGGCGCTGGTCTCTGCCCGCCACGACAGTTTCGTCGCGGCCGAGCATTTTGCCATCCATATTCTCTCTGACGCACAACGCGATCTGGCGCAGCACTTCGCCCGGAACGGAGACGACTTCACAGATATTGCCCATCACATCGACGACCATGGCGTCCCCCTGCTGGATGGCTGCGTCACCCGGCTTGATTGCCGTACAGAACGCGTCATGCAAGGTGGCGATCATTCGATCATCTTGGGGCGCGTATTGCGCGCCCATCAGGCTGATGCCAATGCTCTGGCCTTCTGCGCCGGGAAATTTGGCAGGTTTTCTGAGGGCACCTGACCCTTCCCGCTTCATTACCACATAATCGAGCCGTCAGTTTATCATTATGGCTGCACGCGCATATGTCGCCGAGGCCGTGACCCCGTCATCATAGGTGAGGGTCACCTGCACCTCGTCCACTGATTTCAGTTCGAAATTCAGAAATGGCAACAGATCGTTGGCCTTGATCGCGTTGGGTTGCGCTTCATCCATATAGCAGGGTTCGAGCTCAAACCTTTGCATCTCGCGTCCATTCACAGCGAACTCCACCTGTTCCAATCCGCAGCGCCACGCCAAGAGATGCGTAAAGTAAAGAATGTCTTTCCCGTCATATTCTCGTACGGCCACCCAGTTTGCCTGCGTGGCTTCGAGAATGGGGCGCACCTCGGCGGCCGTTGTGAATTGTTGCGCTTTGACCGGCAAGCCCGCCACTGAAAAAGCTCCGGACAAAACCAACACTCCAAACAAATACTTCATCAATATCTCCCACTAATCTGTAACATCCTGCACCAACCGACAATTGACACAATGCCTGCTTATGCAGCCCTTTCCGGGCACCACATTCCTGCCTATACTGCCCGAAAAGACAAGATGGGCAAAGAGCATGGCCAAATCGGCGAAAATTCAGGCTAGCCGCGCGGCGTCAAAGAAGACTGGTGCCAAGGCGCAAGCGGACAAAAGTTCAAAATCCGCAGGCAATGCAAAATCCAAGTCCGTTGCCCGCAATAAAACAGCCAAGACAACGCCGCCCAATTCCACACCTGTAGATTTCAATGTTGTTGTGGTTGGGCAGGCTGGGCGTATCTCTTACGAAGCATTGTTGTTTGTCGCCTCTCTGCGTGCCTCTGATCCAGATTTCAGCGGGCGTGTTTTCGTGGCGGAACCGCAACCCGGTGAAAAATGGCCGGATGACCCACGCATTCGAACTTCGGTGAGCGAAGCATTGCAGGCGCTGGGGGCCGAAATCCTCCCATTCCAGAGCCATCACTTCGGCGCAGATTACCCAAATGGCAACAAAATCGAAGCCCTTCTGGAATTGCCAGAAGGAGAACCCTTTGTCTTTTTCGACAGCGACACTGTGGTGACTGGAAAACTGTCTGAGGTGGCATTTGATTTCTCGCGCCCCTCTGCCTCGATGAAACGGGAAAACACCTGGCCAAATATCGAATTATATGGCCCTGGGTATGGGGAAATCTGGGGATCACTTTACCGAAAGTTTGCGCTGGATTTCGACGGGTCGCTCGATCTCAGTCAGCCTGACGAGTATTGGGAACGCTACATGTATTTCAATGCGGGGTGGTTCTATGGGCGCTGCCCGCGCGAATTTGGCGCTCGTTTCTTGGAATATGCGCTGGCCATTCGTGACAAAGCCCCAGAAGAACTGGTCTGTCAGGAGCTGTATCCCTGGCTGGATCAGATCACCCTGCCCCTGGTCATCTCATCATTTGAAGGTGGTCGCCCTAGGCCGGAGCTTGACGGGTTGGATGGAGACGTCACCTGTCACTGGCGTATCCTGCCACTGGCTTATGCCCGTGAACCCGATCAGGTGATCGAGATGATCGAAAGCGTGAGCGCCCCAAACAAGATCAAGAAAGTGCTGAAGGAATACCAACCCATGCTGCGCATGATCTATCAGGGGCGTGGTCAGAAAGTGCGCGCCCTGTTTGATCGAGACAACCTGCCGCGACGCGAGCAGATGATCCGTAACAAGATCAAACGCGAAGGGTTCTGGATGCGTTAGCGGGCGTCGGAAGCCAGGGGAAACATGCATCGTTCTTGAAGAAACTAGCCTTCAAACACGTTAGAAAGGCTTTTGAAGCCCTTGACTTCAATTGGATTTCCGGAAGGATCCATAAAAAACATCGTCCATTGCTCACCCGGCTCACCTTCGAACCGAACTGTGGGTGCAATGACCCAATCTGTTTCGGCATCCTCAAGCCGATCAGCAAGCGCACGCCAGTCATCATAGGGAAGAACAACGCCAAAGTGCGGCATGGCCACCATATGTTGCCCCACCTTTCCAGTATCGGCCGTGTCAAATGGCGTGCCAAGATGAAGGCTGAGCTGGTGGCCGAAAAAGCTGAAATCCACCCAGCTCTCGGTCGAACGTCCTTCTTTGCACCTGAGAACATCACCGTAAAAGCGCCGCGCGTCGTTAAGATCCGCAACATGAATGGCAAGGTGAAATGGCGTTAGCATGGTGGCTCCAATTGCTTTTGAAAACATAAAGCAGGGTTGTTTATGCACAACGGCTGCGATGCATCAGGGAAATAGCATTTACGCATGCCCTCTGTAGTTGTGATACACGATGCGTCGAGATCAAAGCACTGTCCACTTCATTTCATGTCGCAACATACTGAAGAGATGGATCAATTCCACCCCCAAAAGATTGGGCCAGCGAAACAAATGCCCCGCAGCGTGACACAGAGCGCACGACCCACCCAACAACGACACAAAAAATCCTCCCCCAAAATGCTGGTTTTGGAAAATTTATTCCTCCTACAAATTGTGATGGGAAATGCCCTCCTGCAATCCATATTGCCCCTTTCACTCTGTTGAAGCCCACGCCCCTTTCCCCTAGCCTGCATGCAACTTGAATTGGGAGATTAAGATGACAGAAGAACGCAAACTGGGATTTGATACACAACAGGTTCACGCGGGCACTGCACCCGACCCGGCGACCGGCGCCCGTCAGGTGCCGATCTACCAGACCACTGCCTATGTGTTTCAGGATGCAGATCACGCCGCGCGGCTCTTCAATCTCGAAGAGGTTGGCTATATCTATTCTCGCCTGACCAATCCCACTGTCGGCGCATTGCAAAACCGAATTGCCGAATTGGAAGGTGGCGCAGGGGCGGTTTGCTGTTCCTCAGGTCATGCGGCCCAGATCATGGCGCTTTTCCCGCTGATGGGACCGGGTCTGAACATCGTTGCCTCGAACAAACTGTATGGCGGGACCGTCACCCAGTTCACGCAGACCTTCAAGCGTTTCGGCTGGGAAGCCAAACTTGTCGATTTCGACGACCCGGCCGCTGTAGAAGCCGCCATCGACGACAATACGCGCGCGCTTTTCTGTGAAACCCTGGCCAATCCGGCAGGCGTTCCCACCGACATTCCGGCCATTGCCGCGGTCGGCAACAAAGCCGGCATCCCTCTGGTCGTGGACAACACGTCAGCCACCCCTTACCTGGTCAAACCGATCGAGCTGGGTGCCACCCTCGTTGTGCATTCAACCACCAAATACCTGACCGGCAACGGCACAGTAACCGGTGGTGCAATTGTGGACAGCGGCCAGTTCGACTGGATGCAAAACGACAAATTCCCGTCCCTCAGCCAGCCTGAACCTGCGTATCATGGTCTGTGTTTCGGTGCAGCGCTCGGCCCGATGGCCTTCACCTTCCACAGCATCGCAATTGGACTGCGTGATCTTGGTATGACAATGAACCCGCAGGCGGCGCATTACACCCTTCTGGGCATTGAGACCCTGTCTCTGCGGATGCAAAAGCACGTTGCGAATGCACAGAAAGTTGCGGAATGGCTGGAAGCCGACGACCGGATCGATGCGGTGAACTTTGCTGGCCTCGCCAGCTCGCCTTACAAGGCGCTTGCCGACAAAATCAGCCCGAAAGGCGCAGGAGCGCTGTTCACCGTGGCGGTGAAAGGCGGATATGAATCTTGTAAGAAGCTGGTCGATAATCTGAAACTGTTCAGCCATGTTGCAAATCTGGGCGACGCGCGGTCCCTGATCATCCATTCGGCCTCGACCACACACCGCCAGCTGAGCGAAGAGCAGCAGGTTGCGGCAGGTGCAGCGCCGAATGTGGTGCGCTTGTCGATCGGGATTGAAGATGTGGATGACATCATTGCTGATCTGGATCAGGCGCTGGCAGTGGCGACCTCCTAATCGCAAACCAATCGCAAAAGCGAGAACAAAAGAGGCCGCCAAACTAGGCGGCCTTTTTATTTCAAAAGCTTATAGCCAGTAATTAACTTTCCCCGCTAAGCTCAAATATCATTGTGACCTGAGCTGTGACGTCAAGTTCCCCCTGCGCCACTGGCATTTCGGCCTGCACCTCCATCGCCATACGCCCAAATACCGGGCCGGGTTGCGGAGCATCTGCGCCCTCCTGCAGCAAGATCACTTGACCAAGAGAAAGCCCGGCGGCTTCTGCCAGAAGCCCAGCTTTGCGCATCGCATCAGATACGGCCAGCGCGCGCGCCTCATCCCGCAGCGTCTCACGATTGGAAAGATCGAATTGCAACCCGTTGATATTATTGACACCAGAACGTATGACCTGATCCAGAACTCCACCCAGATCTTCCAGCTCTCGCAATGTAACACTCAGTGTCGAACTCGCCTCAAACCCAATCCGACGCGGATTGCTCGAACCCGAGTAATTATACTGCGGCGATAACGAAAGCTGGCTGGTTTGGATATCCTTACCCTCAATTCCAATCTCTTTCAGATCCCCCAACAGGCGCGTGATACCTTCTCCAACGGCGCGACTGGCAGAGACCGCATCTTTTGCCTCTTCGCGCACGCCAAGTCGGATCACTGCCATATCCGGCACCGCAGACACCAGACCGTGTCCAGTGACCTGCAACCGGGACGCTTCGGTCTGTGCGGTTCCTGCTACGGGCATAAACGTCAGCACAAAACTCAGGATGGCGGCGAAAATTGAATGAGGCTTCATCATCATAAACTCCGGTTTTCCACTACTCTGCGCCAATTGTTGCCACGTTCAACCTCGTCCTTGGAGCCCTCTTTTCATGGGCGAAAACCTGCTGTAGTTTCAAGGCAGTGGCGTATGAAGCCATCAAAGCGTGGGACAGTGCATGACCTGCGCCGTTTTGGGTGGAAAAAAGATAACTCTTGCCCCCGCTGAATTGAAGACCGAATGACGGACACAGGAGCCAACGCCAAGTATGAAGCCGAACTTTGCGCTTGATTTGACCCACGAGGGTATTGGCCTCATGTATCGCGGCAATGGCGGTTGGCTATTGGTGGGGGAAGCCCCACATGATGCGCCCAACCTTGCATCAAGCCTTGCGATGATGCGCCAACACGCTGTGGATCTTGAAAGCGATGGTTTCACCGTCAAACTGATCATCCCACCCTCACAGATTTTGTTCACAACCGTGACGGCTCCTGGCCCAGATGACGCAACGCGCGAGGCGCGAATTCGTGAGGGGTTGGAGGGGCTGACCCCCTATGCGGTTGATGAGCTGGTATTTGATTGGCACGCCGAAGACGAGATGGCCCACGTGGCCGTTGTTGCGCGTGACACGCTGGCAGAGGCCGAGGCTTTTGCCAATGAGAACCAACTGAACCCGATTTGTTTTGCAGCCCGCGCACGTGGAAGCTTTGAGCGGGAAGCGCAGTTCGGGCTGACCAGCTGTGCGGGTGAATATATCCCCAGTGGGGCGACGATCGAACCCGATCTGGAATCTCTCCCCGAGTTGATGGGATCCGGCAGCACTTCGGCAAGCGCAGACACCCCAACGCCAGAGCATGTTTCTCCCCAAGAAACCACCGCCCCGAAAGATGCAGCGCACGCGCCTGACAGCGATCCAAGTACAGCGGTCCAGTCTCCGTCCGGGAATGAGATTTCGGACCTCCCCCCTGAGCCCCCTGTACTGGCCCCTTTCCCTCCGGATTTCGAGCCAGACAGTCAGATCTCCGAGGTGGAGCGCGATGTCAGACCGGAAGAAAGAAAAGCATCAAACACAGCGTCCGCAAGCGATATCAGCGGGACGCACGCGTCAGAAACATCAGATCGTGCTGCTGCAAAACAACCGGTCAAGGTGAAAGAGAAAGCTAAACAAAAGCGCGGCACAGCGAAAAACTCTGCTGTCCCACAAGCATCTGAAACTCTGGCTTTTTCATCACAACGCAGTGAAACAGATGCCGACACCCCGTCGGTTGCCACCCCACCTCCAAACGAGGGGCTTCCCTCTCGTATCGCAATGGCCCTTCCAGAAAAGAATGCGCCCTCAGCTGCCGAACGAGAAGTACCTGTTGAAGTCCATGTGCCGGTCACTGCGCCAAATTTGGATACACCAGAGGACGAAACAGCGCCTGAACCGAAGCGTCAGGTCACCAGAAAGACGCTGCGCAAGGCGGCACAAAAAGGGCTGACCGGTGCATCAGCAGCTGCCAAAGCAACGAAAGCCCTGGCAAAATCGACCTCTGAAAAAGCCCAGAAGGCCCGCAAATCAGTACGCAAGAAACCCGCAAAAACCATAAAGCGGAATGAAGCTGAGATTATGGTTACTAAAGTTGCTCCTCCTCCATCGGGGAGCATCTCGGCCAAAGCGGGCACAGAGATGTCCCGGAAATCAGCAGCGCAGAAACGAGCCCTGAAAGAAGCAGAGGCGCTTACAATTTTCGGAGCGCGACGCAGCGATATCACCGGCGAGCAACCCCGATATCTCGGCTTGGCCCTCGTGCTTGGGTTGCTGTTGTTCATTGCCGTTCTTGCGGTCTGGTCGATGTTTTTCTTTTCAAAAGAGACGACAAATCTGTTTCCTGAAAGGGAAGATCAGTTTGATGGGGCGATTTCCACTGGTGTAGACACGCCTTCTGACCTTGAAGCAGATCCCACCATTGCTGCCGCACCCTACCCTCATCTGACGCGGGATGACATCATTGCATCCGATGAAGATCAGCAACTGGATTCTGCACTGGTTGAAGCGGACGAAGGCCGACACAACGAAACTCTTTCCCCTGAAGCTGCGGAAACCCGTTATGCTGCGACCGGAATTTGGGAAAGAGCTCCGGACCCATTGGAAGATCCGACCGGTGGTACGATTGATGGCCTCTACGTTGCATCAATTGATCCGGTCACCAGTGGGCATGACGCGGTCGCATTGCCCTCTCAGCGGATTGGAGAGTTGCGCCGTGATGCAATTGATGATTTCGCGCGCCGGCCTCCCCCTCCCTCTGGTACTCGGTTTGATCTGGATGAACGGGGACTGGTACGGGCCACACCGGAAGGGGCACTGACCCAAGACGGGTTTTACGTTTTCGCAGGTCAGCCCCCCCTCGTTCCGCCCGCGCGACCCGAGGGGGTGATCCCCGATGCTCCGGTTGTAACGGAGCTGGTAAATGCCGATCCGGACCTGCAAGATATCCGCCCACGCCAACGTCCCGATGGTCTGGTTGAACAATCTGAACGGCGAATTCTGGGGGGCAGATCCCTACAGGAACTTGCGGCAATCCGGCCCATGCCGCGGCCACAATCTCCGCAGGCGCTCGCGCAGGCAGAAGCGATTGCCAACGCTGTGGCCAATGCCTCAAACGACGAAGAAGCTGCGGCGGCCGCGGCGGCCGTCGTCGCTCCTACACAGCAGGCCGTGAACCGCTCGTTGCAGCCGAAATCACGCCCAACCGGTTTCGAGAAGATCATTGCCGACGCAAAGGCCGCAAGCGATGCATCTGACGGATCAGTTGTGGTGGCTGCTGCACCGCAAAACCAGACCGTCACCCCATCCATCCCAACCCGCGCCTCTGTGGCCAAACAAGCCACGATCAAGAACGCCATTTCTTTGCGCAAAGTGGCATTGATTGGCATCTACGGAAGTTCTGCAAAACGGAGCGCTTTGGTCCGGCTTTCGTCAGGCCGCTATGTGAAAGTAGGGATCGGAGATCGGTTGGACGGGGGGCGTGTGGTGTCGATTTCGGAAAGCCAACTGGTTTATAAAAAAGGGTCTCGCACAACAACTTTGAAAATCCTGCCCTTCAGTTGACATCGCGGCCCGGTCAAGCGGGGCGTTCCCGTCTCATATGCCTTTTAGGTACAATGCCCACAAGGCATCTCGTCCAGCAAAACAGCCGCATCCAGCAGACGCGGCTGTTTTGGGGAGTATGGACAAGCGATCAGGCGACGTCGCCCAATTCACCGTTTTCGATCTGCTCACGCTCGATGGATTCAAACAGGGCTTTGAAATTTCCCTCACCAAACCCATCATCGCCTTTGCGCTGAATGAACTCAAAGAAGATCGGGCCAATCACGGTTTTTGAGAAGATCTGCAGAAGACAGCGGGTTTCTCCGCCGCCTACTACCCCTTCGCCATCAATCAAGATGCCGTGCTTCATCATTACGTCTTTAGGCTCTTCATGGCCTTTCACCCGTTCATAGGACAGGTCGTAATAGGTCTCGTTTGGACCGGGCATGAATTTCAAGCCACGAACCGCAATCGCATCCACCGACGCATAGATGTCGTCAGTTCCGATCGCGATGTGCTGGATGCCCTCACCTTTGTATTTCTTGAGATAGGCCACAATCTGCCCTGTCTCACCACGATCTTCGTTGATCGGTATCCGGATCTTACCACAAGGCGACGTAAGAGCGCGGGAGAAAAGCCCGGTAAATTTCCCCTGAATGTCGAAGAAGCGGATCTCTTTGAAACCAAACAGATCACCGTAGAACTTGAACCACACATCCATGTTGCCCTTGAAGACATTGTGGGTGAGGTGATCAAGGTAATAGAAACCTACGCCCTGCGGGTAGGCATCGGCGATCCAGTCAAACTCGTCATTATAGGCGCTTTGTTCGTGATACTGGTCGATGAAGTAAATCAGGCTGTCACCAATCCCGTAGATTGCCGGCACGTCCAGAGACTTCCCGCCACCTTCATAAGGTTTCGCACCCATCTTCACCGCATGATCAAAGGCATGCTGTGCATCCACGACGCGCCACCCCATGGCCGAGGCGCAGGGTCCATGTTCAACGCTGAACTTCTCGGCCTGGCTGCCGGGTTCCATATTAATCAGATAGCTCACATCTCCCTGCTGCCACAGCTCCACATTCCGGGTCTTGTGATTGGCGGTGTGGCTGAACCCCATTTGTGTAAAGAGATCACGCAGTTCCTGCGGCTCGGGATGTGCAAATTCCACAAACTCAAAACCATCAGTGCCTGCGGGGTTTTCATCGGAAATTATTGCGCGGGGGGCATCATGCGGGAACGGACCCATCGGTGTCTCCTTCAGAAGGTTATTAACTTGTGAACATTGTAACCCTCCAACCGCACCTGAAATGCGCATATACCGTGGTATTTATCAAATTATTTGCGCGATCCCCGCACTAATAGTATTATATCCGCATATTTACCGCATGAGATATCTATGGACAAAATTGATTCCCGCCTCCTCGCCGCCTTGCAACAGGATGCACACCTGACCTCACATGAGTTGGGAGAACTTTTGAATCTCTCCGCCAGCCAGGCTGGAAGGCGCAGGCAAAGGCTCGAAGAGAAAGGCTTGGTCACCGGGTATTCCGCACGGCTGGACGCAAGGAAACTCGGTTTGACTGTGCAAAGCTTCATCCAAGTTGAGATGGCCAGCCATGATCCGAAAGCAGCCCGTGCCTTTGCCCAGATGGTAAACGCCCAGCCCGAAGTGATATCCGCTTGGACGCTGACGGGCGCGTCGGATTATCTGCTTCGGGTCTATTGCAACGACCTGGCCTCGTTGAATCATTTAATTCACGAAGTGCTACTGCCCCACCCGTCGGTGTCGCGCGTACAAAGCCAGATCGTAATGAATCAGCTCAAGGCTGACGCCCCTTTGCCGACCTGAACAAAGGTAAAAGCAGAGATCACCGTCGGTGACAGGAAACGAAACGCACTTACGGTGAGTTAAATATAGGGGACACTTGCTTGGGTCGCCCCCCATACCAGATTTTGCAAAGCGCCGATGGCTTCTTGATTTATCCGTCCGAAACGCCAGCTTCGGCAAAAGTTGCCATGCCCGAATGACAGGCGACGGCGCCTTTCAGGATGCCAATGGCCAATGCGGCACCAGAACCTTCTCCAAGGCGCATCCCCATCGACAAGAGCGGCTCTTTACCAAGCTCCTGAAGCACGCGCGCATGCGCTGCTTCTGCCGAAACATGACCCGCAACCGTATGATCCAGCGCGCCGGCCTGCGCCTGCGCCAGACAGGCGGCTGCGGCCGTGCAGATAAACCCATCCAGAATAACCGGGATCGATTCTACCCGCGCCCGGGCAATTGCGCCCGCCATTGCCGCAAGCTCGCGCCCGCCCAAACACCGCAGCGCCTCAATCCCATCACCTTTGGCACCGGGATTGGCCAAAAGCCCTTCCGTGACCACCTGGGTCTTAAGTGCGAGACCTGCATCGTCGACACCGGTGCCACGCCCTGCCCAGTCCGCCGCCTCACCACCAAACAGCGCATGTGCGATTGCAGCCGCCGAAGTTGTGTTGCCAATTCCCATTTCTCCGGTCACCAGAAGATCCGCAGACGGATCAACCGCATTCCAGCCGGTCAGGAGCGCCGCAACCACCTCATCTTCGCTCATTGCCGGGCCTTGTGTGAAGTCGGCAGTGGGGCGATCCAAGGAGAGTGCATGCACGTCCATCTTGGCACCAAAGGCCTTGGAGAGCTGGTTGATCGCCGCTCCGCCATGCTGAAAGTTCAGTACCATCTGCTCAGTGACTTCAGCGGGAAAGGCCGACACGCCGCGCGCAGTCACACCGTGGTTTCCGGCAAAGACAATCACTTGCGGGTTTTCCAGCGATGGGCGTCCGTTGCCCTGCCAGGAAGCAAACCAAATGGCCAGATCTTCCAACGTCCCTAGGGCCCCCGGGGGTTTGGTCAATTGCCCGTTGCGTTCCTCAGCGGCGGCTTTTGCCGCTGTGTCCGGCCCCGCTGCCTCTGCAAGCAGCGCCTGAAATTCTACAAGTGTCGAAAATGACTGTCCCGTCATGACCCGTTCCCCGATTGATTCCTCGTCCCCATCTCTTTACCGATGAGACAGACGTCCAGCCAGAGCACATGAGACTTAATATGGCAAAACCCGACATGCCCCTGCTTCACTTACAGGATTTGCCCGCCGCATTGGGATTGCTGAGCCGTTTGCCGGTGAAAGTAGACACCGATCTTGCAACGACTCGCGGCGCCATGTCGGCCTGGGCCTGGCCACTTGTCGGAATAGTGATCGGGCTGATCACCGGACTGGTTGCATTGCTGTCTCAATGGCTTGGATTACCCGTTCAGGCAGCCGCCATTCTCGTCCTGACCACACAAATCCTATTGACCGGAGCGTTGCACGAAGACGGATTGGCCGACTGCGCCGATGGATTTTGGGGCGGGTATGATCGGGAACGGCGGCTTGAAATCATGAAGGACAGCCGGATCGGTGCATATGGGGTGATTGCAATCGTCCTGTCGCTCTTGGCACGTGCCGGAGCCCTTATCGTGGTCTTGTCCCTGCCCTCACCCATCTTTGCCCTGATCGCCGTAGGCGTCATAAGCCGGGTGCCGATGGTGATCCTGATGGCTGGCCTGCCCAATGCCCGGGGAACCGGTCTGGCACAATCCGTAGGGCGACCGGGCTTTTCCACCGGTCTCCTTGCTACAGGTTTCGCGCTCATTCTTTCGGCCGTCCTGCTGGGGTGGATCTTTGTGCCACTCACAATCTGGGTCGCGATAACTGCAACCGTCATTGCTTTTGTTGCACATCGAAAAATCGGTGGGCAGACTGGCGATGTCCTTGGGGCAAGTCAGCAAATCGCCGAAATCTCAGCACTGTTTGTACTGACCAGCCTTGCAACTTAGCCAAAAAAACCGCCGCTCACCCAAGAAGGTGAGCGGCGGTATCGTGTTGCAGGCACGTAAGTTTAAAAAGTCACTCTTGAAATTTCACAGAATGGCTCAGGCTGCGCGCGACATCAGAACATCGCTGACTTTTTTCTGCGCTGCCAATTCGTCACCACCACCCACGGCGGCAACTTCGCGGGTCAGACGCTCCAGAGCCGCTTCATAAAGCTGACGCTCGGAGTAGCTCTGTTCGCGCTGATCATCGTTGCGGTGCAGGTCACGTACCACTTCCGCAATCGAGATCAAGTCACCCGAATTGATTTTCTGTTCGTATTCCTGGGCGCGACGCGACCACATTGCGCGTTTCACACGGGCTTTGCCCTTGAGCGTATCCATAGCTTTGGACACTTCAGCATCGCTGGCCAGACCGCGCATCCCCACTTCGGTGGCTTTGTTGGTCGGCACACGCAGGGTCATCTTGTCCTTTTCAAAGGAGATGACGAACAGCTCCAACTGAATACCAGCGACTTCCTGCTCTTCGATCGATACAATCTTTCCAACGCCATGGGCGGGATAGACGACATATTCGTTCGGGCGGAAATCAAGCTTTTTCTTGCTCATACATGTCTTCCTTCACAAGTCTCATTTGCCGCTCAGAACCTCTGCATCAAATTCGAGACGACAAAACGACAGGGGGGTGCGATTGCGCCCCTCGGCCTATTTGCATCTACGGAACAATCCAACGGGCCGGGCAACGCGGAAATTAATTCCTTTTCCAAAGGATCTTCCGGGTCCGGCCAAGGGTCCTAGCTTTCATTAATCAAAAGTATAACAGAAAAAAGCACCAAGCAAAAGCGCTGCGGTGCAATTAGGTTATTTTCTGATTTGGTTTCATGACCTTAGCGAATGCATTCTGGATCCTATCGGGCGCTGGAACAGCGTTTCTCCCGAATCAACATCCCTACAGGCCAATTCTCACTCGGCTGCAGCTTCCGAGAAATACTTCTCGAGCTTGCCATCTTCGCCATCACGCTCTTCCGCTTCCGGCAGCGGCTCTTTGCGCTCAACAATCACCGGCCACAATTCCGCGTATTTACGGTTGAACTCGACCCATGTCTCGGTTCCCGGCTCGGTATCGGCCCGGATCGCGTCCGCAGGGCATTCCGGTTCGCACACACCACAGTCGATGCATTCGTCGGGGTGGATCACCAGCATGTTTTCCCCTTCGTAGAAGCAGTCCACAGGGCAGACTTCTACGCAATCGGTGTATTTGCAGGCGATGCAGTTGTCTTGCACAACGTATGTCATGGCATGTCCTCAAACTTTGGCTGTGCCCCACTTATTTCACAGCGGCGGATCAATCAAGCGGGGGACGCAGGGTTTTCGCCAAGTTGCGGCGATCTTTCTTACTTGGTCGCCCTTTGCCGTCAAATTTTGGTGCAGAGACTACATCCGGTGGAATTTCTTTCCGCTCTGGGGGCGGTGAAAGATCGTCATAAAGTGCCTGAGCTTCGTGAGCAGGGCCACGCCGGGTGGACAGCGCTATGATCTTGATAACCCGAACCAGTCGACCCTGAGGGAACGTCAGCACATCTCCGGGTGAGATCTGATGAGAGGGTTTCGCAACCTTGTCCCCATTCACCCGCACATGACCCGCAGCGATCTGCTTGGTGGCAAGGCCCCGCGTTTTGAAGAACCGGGCGTGCCAGAGCCATTTGTCGGCGCGCATTCGGGCGATACTACCGCCCGAAGCTGATGTGTCTTTTGGCCCTGCGGCCACTTAGCCCTTGTCCTTGAGCGCAAGAAGAGCGGCGAACGGGTTGTCCGGGTCCACTTTCTTTCCCTTGCTCGACGGGCCGGTGGAATAGGTCTTGGGCTTGTTGTCGCGCTGCGGCTTGCCGCCTTTGCCCCGACGATCGCCCTGACCTTTCCCGCGTGGTTTACCACCATCACGGTTGCCATCGCGGCGCTTGCCACCCTGCCCTTTTCGGTCGCCCTGGCGCTCGCCAGCTTCGCGACGCTGACCTTGACCACGCCCCCCCTGACGACGGTTGAACCCGCCCCAGGCAAAGGTGAAAAAGACTTCCATTTCCGGGGCTTCTGCAGTCGCCTCTGCGGCAACATCCTCAACCGGTGTTTCAACCGGTGTTTCTGAGGGGGCTTCCGCAGGAACTTCTGCCGGGGCCTCTGCCGGTGTCTCAACCGGGGCTTCGACTGGCGCTTCGACTGGAGTTTCAGGCGGGGTTTCTTTCGGAGCCTCTTGCGCGTCGGTGGAAACGGTTTCGGCTTTCACTTTCGCACGCTCACCTTTTTCAGCCTTGTAGCCCAGACCCTGCATAAGGTCGGCAAATTGCTCGAGCGTCATACCGGTGATCGACAGCATATCCGCCTTGGCCTCAAAACCGCCACGGCTGTCTTCCACGCGCAACTGATCCGCGAGACGTTCCAGCATGTCGATACGAATCGCGCGCTGGCCAGCGGGGCGATACCCTGACAGGAGATAAGCAGACGCATCCACGGCCTCGATCACCGGAATGGTCACAAGACCAGGAGGCGGAGCTTCTGGGAATTCCTGCAAATCCTGCCACAGCGAATGCAGCACAAGGCGCAGACGGGTCGGCGCAGGCTTCAGCAGGAGCGGCATGAAGATGGTGAACTGACCAAAACGAATGCCGTGCTTGCGCAGCGCGCCGCGGGCGTCCTGATCAAGATCCTTGACCTCACCGGCGACCTTGTCGCGCGCGATGATGCCCAGCTCTTCGACCATGCGGAAAGCAAAGCCACGCGCCAGCCCAGACAGAGTTTCGTCTTTTTGCATCGCCAGAAGAGGCTCAAACAGCGCCACCACCTTGCGGTCGATGAAATGCTGCAAGCGGCGCGTGACCTTTTCGGCCACGTCCGTCCCAGCTTCTTCGTCTACAAAAGCTTCGACGCGCGGTTTCATCACGTCGTCACCTTTGACCAGCTTGCCTACCGCATGCTCGCCCCACATCAGGCCACCCTGCTCGGTAAAATCAAGCTCGGTATCGGGCGCGTTATAAAAACGGTCCGCCCGCAGGTGGAACTCAGGGGCCATAGCCTGAAGGCTGGCGGCACGCAGGGTTTTTGCCTCTTCCGGGCTTTGCGAGCTGTCCTGGCTAAACCGGAACCCTTCCAGACGACCAACAAACTGGCCTTCCACTGTCACTTCACCCTTGTCATTCACGTCAGCCACGAGGCTCTCCTTCTGCTTCAACCGGCGCAGAAGCACAGACGTGCGCCGGTCAACAAATCTTTGGGTCAGTGCATTGTGCAATGCATCCGACAATCGGTCTTCTACAGCACGGGTGGCCCCGCGCCAATGGGCAACATCACGTAACCAGTCGCGGCGTTGCGCCACATAGGTCCATGTGCGAATAAAGGCCAACCGTTTCGACAATGTGTCGATATCACCATCTGTCCGGTCGATGCGTTTCACCTGTCGTGCAAACCAATCTTCGCGAATCTCTCCGTGCTGGTGCAAGTCCTTGAACAGGCTTGTAACAAGGTTCGCGTGTTCGCCGTGGCTGATCCCCCGGAAATCCGGCAGGCGACAGACCTCCCATAACAGTTGCGTCGAGGCCCCATCGGTAGCCCGCGCCGCCACTTCGTCATCCCGTGTCATCATCTTGAGCGCAATCAGGTCGTCAGCCTCCCGTGCGCGTGTCAGGTGTTCATTGCCACTGGGCGCTTCTAAGGAACGGATCAGAGCTTCGGGATTGCCAAATTGCAAATCCGCGTTGCGCCACATGAGTTTCTTTTGCGGGGTAAAACGGTGGTTGGTGATGGCCTCCACCACCTCTTCGGCAAAGGCGGGTGCCTCACCAGTTACCCCAAAGGACCCGTGGTTCATATGGCGCCCGGCACGCCCTGCAATCTGTGCAAGCTCATGGGGAAACAATGGGCGCATCCGTCGACCGTCAAATTTTTCAACGGCCGAAAACGCCACATGATCGATGTCGAGGTTGAGCCCCATCCCAATCGCATCCGTCGCCACGAGGTAATCCACATCCCCGTTCTGATACATCTCGACCTGAGCGTTTCTTGTGCGCGGAGACAGCGCCCCCATCACCACGGCAACACCACCCTTCTGGCGGCGCATCAGCTCTGCGATGGCATAGAGGTTGTCCACAGAGAACCCGACAATGGCAGATCGGCCCGGCATACGGCTGATTTTTTTTGATCCGCCATAGACCAGTTCGGAAAATCGTTCACGCCGGATGAACTCGACCTTGGGCACCAATGCCGCAATCACGCCCCGCATCGTGTCAGATCCCATTAACAGGGTCTCTTGGGTGCCACGCATATGCAACAGGCGGTCGGTGAAGACATGGCCTCGCTCGGGATCGCAGCTGAGTTGGATTTCATCAATCGCCACAAAATCCGCGCCCATACCAGGGGGCATCGCCTCGACCGTGCAGACCCAGTATTGCGCACGATCCGGCACAATCCGCTCTTCCCCGGTGACCAGCGCAACGACATTGGGACCACGCAAGCCCACCAGCTTGTCATAGACTTCACGCGCCAAAAGACGCAGCGGCAGGCCAATCACACCGGTGCGATAGCCCAGCATTCGCTCAAGCGCATAGTGGGTCTTGCCGGTGTTGGTCGGACCAAGAACCGCAGTGATACGATTGCCGGCGCGGGCCGTGTCGGAAACCATTTGAAAGCCTTTTCGCGGGCAGGTTACGGGTCAGATATTGGTGCCCAGCTGGAGGTTCAACCGCGCCACCGCCTCTTTTACGTCGGCATTTCGAGGATGTATAGCAAGGACTTGGCGGTAAAAACTTAGTGCCATTTCAGGCTCTCCAAGCATTTCCATGACAACAGCCACCCCTTCAAGTGCATCGAAATGGCGTGGTTCAAGCACCAAAACCCGACGTAAATCCTCAAGGGCAAGACCGAACCGCTCGGCCCGGAAAAATGCGGTCGCCCGCATATGCCAACCTTCGGCAAAGTCCGGCGCATGATCCGTCAGTGCCCCAAGGTGATCAAAAGCCGCCTCCAGATCCTCTCTTTCAATTGCCTCCCGACCACGTTGAGCCAAAAGGTCCATGGCATTTGATCCCGACCGCGCCCAACGGGATTGAATTGTTTGTTCCAACGCCAGCCAATTGCTGTCATCTGCTTCTTTCAATTGGGAAAAAAGCACATCCATGCTCACGTCCTGCTGATCCTGCGCGGTCGCTGGGAAAGTGGCACAGAGAGCAAGGCATATGGCGCAGATTATAAGCTTCATACCCAATCTTAGCGCGGCATTCCCGATCTGGGCAATGGCGACCACAACAAGTGAACGTGAATAGCTTCCCAGACGTCACACGCAGAAATAGGCGTTTACGCGGGCGTAAAGCATACGCTAGGCTCTAGGGTGAAAATATTCGCCTGCCCTCTTCGGGCCGGGCAAAACTGGAGGAATATACGTGAGTGACGTGATCACTGCGGCAGTAGCCGCCCTGAGTGAAAAGATTGAAGGCGGGTTTGATGCTGGCACCGCAAAGTTCGTGATCGAGGGCGAAGGCGCCATCATCGTGGATGGTGATGGTGTTCGTGCCAGCGACGACGAAGCAGACGTAACACTGACCGCTGATACAGAGGTGTTCGAAGACATGCTGTCAGGCAACCTGAACCCAACCACGGCATTTATGACCGGCAAATTGTCTGTTGAAGGCAATATGGGGCTGGCCATGCAATTGGGCAGTGTTCTGGGCTAAGCCCTCGCTGACAGATTGCTTCCAATGCTCCATATGCAAAAAGCGCCTCTCTTTGAAGATATAGCAAAGGGGCCCGAACGCGGTCAGGCCTACTGGTTGACCGCGTCTGACGGGGTGCGCATTCGAGTGGGGCATTGGCCTGCGACCGGGACTGAGAACAAGGGCAGTATTCTGCTTTTTCCCGGGCGCACTGAATACGTCGAGAAATATGGTCTCATAGCGTCCGAACTGACTGTCCAGGGCTATGACGTTCTGGCGATTGACTGGCGTGGTCAGGGTCTGGCTGATCGTTCTGATCCTGAGCGCGACCTTGGGCATGTCGGAACGTTTTCCGAGTACCAGATGGATGTGCAGGCCATGCTTGGTCAGGCAGAACTGCTCGAACTGCCCCGCCCTTGGTATTTGATCGGCCACTCAATGGGGGGCTGCATCGGCTTAAGAGCCCTGCAAGAAGGGCTGCCCGTCGACGGTGCGATATTTTCGGCTCCAATGTGGGGTATTGTCATGTCCGCCGCCATGCGCCCGGTCGCATGGGGTCTGAGCTGGGCGCTTCACAAAAGCCGGTTTAAAATGATGCTCACCCCCGGCACAACGCGCGAGACCTATCTTTCACTGGCACCGTTCGAGGACAATCTCCTGACCACAGATCTGGAGATGTTTGACTACATGCGCGATCAGGCATCAGTACATCCCGAACTGACACTTGGAGGTCCGACGACGGGCTGGCTCTATGCAGCGCTGATAGAGACGCGGGCGTTGATGGCATTGCCACCGCCACCGGTCAAAACAGTTACCTTTCTTGGCACGCAAGAGCGGATCGTGATGTCTGAACCGATCATCGCCTACATGGAAAACTGGGAACAAGGGCATCTCGTCATGGTAGACGGCGCTGAACATGAAATCATGATGGAGGCGGCCCCAATCCGCCAACAGGTCTATGACGCGCTCGCGCAGCTTTCCGAAAAACAGGAAGAGCCAGCCTGACACGCAGGCAAGGCTCATATAGAAATGCTTAGGTCAGGTGTTTCACCAGCTGCTGGGTGGACCCGTCCAGCCCATCAACGGACACATCTCCGGCCATAACCGGTTCCAGCGCCACGGCGAGTTCCTTGCCCAGTTCAACGCCCCATTGGTCATATGAATTGATCCCGAGCACCACACCTTCAACAAAAACCCGGTGTTCATAGAGCGCAACAATCTGTCCGAATATGCGCGGGGTGAGTTTGGGGTAGACCAGCGTGGTAGAGGGACGATTTCCGGGGAACACACAATGGGCAGCTTGGCGAGTTCGCTCTTCCCCTTCGAACCCTGCGGCCGCCATCCGCGCTTCGGCTTCTTCCATCGATCGACCCAGCATAAGGGCCTGAGATTGTGCAAGGCAATTGGCCACGAGCAAACGGTGCTGATGCGCAAGATCAGGTTCGTGACCCTCTTTGGCCACCATAAACTCACACGGCACAATCGCGGTGCCCTGATGGATCAGCTGATAAAACGCGTGCTGCCCGTTGGTGCCAGGTTCTCCCCAGACCACAGGACCGGAAACGGTCTCAAGCGCGGCGCCATCCATGCCAACGCGTTTGCCGTTCGATTCCATTTCGAGCTGTTGTAAATACGCAGGTAGTCGCGCCAGACGTTGCTCGTAAGGGAGCACGGCACGGGTCGCATAGCCGCAGATCTGGTGATGCCAGATCCCCACGAGGGCCAGCATCAGGGGCAGGTTCTCGCGCCCTTTGGCCGAGCGGAAATGCGTGTCCATTGCGCGGGCACCGTCCAGCATCTCGTCAAATCGATTTGCCCCGATGGCGATCATCAGCGAAAGCCCGATTGGTCCCCACATGGAATATCGACCACCAACCCAGTCTTCAAAACCGAACACCCGCTCCGGCGAAACTCCCCATTCCGTAGTTTTCTCTTCGTTTGAGGACAGCGCCACCAACTGATGCCCTGCGGCCTCTTCACCGACCTCGCGCGCGATCCAATCCCGTGCGAATTTCGCATTTGTCATCGTCTCGATTGTTGTGAACGTCTTTGAGGCCACAATCACCAGTGTATTCGCTGGATTGAGCCCCTTGAGCGTGTCGTGAATATGCGCCCCATCCACATTCGAAACGAAATGCACTTTGGGGCCATCATGATATGGCGCAAGCGCCTGAACAGCCATTGCCGGTCCAAGGTCCGAGCCCCCGATACCGATATTGACCACATCAGTATAACGCCCACCAGTCGGGGTGCGGATTTGCCCGGACCGCAGACGAGAAGAAAAATCCCTCATACGTTTCAAAGTCTTGTGAACTTCGGGGATCACATCCTCACCATCCACGAAAACTTTCCGGGCGGTCGAAGCTCGCAGGGCGGTGTGCAACACAGCACGCCCTTCGGTCTCATTGATCTTCTCGCCTGAAAACATCGCTTCGCGGCGATCCTCCAATCCAGCGTCTTTTGCCAGAGCCAGCAGGAGGTCCACCGCCTTGTCATCAAGCGCGGTCTTGGACCAGTCAAACAGCATTTCGGCGGCGGAAGTTGAAAATCGATCGGCACGATCCGGGTCTTCAAACAGGTCAGAAATTCGTCGCGCCTGTACCTCAGCCCAATGGCCAGCCAAACTGTTAAAAGTCATCTATTTACCTCTGAAAAGTCAAAGTCACGCGGCCCAGTGGACCGTCATGGCTCCAAGAACGATTTTGACCGGCGCTTCCATCGCATCTTCTGCATTCATCGCGCGCGCCAAGGCGTCGCGTTTAAGCCGTCCAGTGATCACCAGATGTTTGTTCACTGCCGAGTTCAACACACGGGCCGACAGGGTCATTCGCGGTTCCACCGCCCCAGGTGCACGCATCGGCAACAAGGCGGGCGCATGTGGGGCAAGCGCCTCTTCAAGGCGATCTGCCCCCGGAAACAGGCTTGCGGTGTGCATATCTTCGCCCATCCCCAACAAAACAACTGACAAGGGCAAACACCCTTCAATCCTGTCAGCCAGCGCTTCCACGCTTTCTTCAGGGGTTTCTGTGGGGTGATACAGAGGGATCAGGTTGGCCTTGGCGGCGCGGCTTGTCAGCAGACGGTCGCGCAACAAGGCCGTATTTGATCGGGGGTGCGTTTCCGGCACCCAGCGTTCGTCGGTCAGCATCACGTCCACCCGTGACCAATCAAGATCAGCGGCACAAAGGGCGTCAAATATTGGACCAGGTGTGCTCCCACCGGGTACGGCAAGGCTGGCGCGTTCCCCATGCTCCAAAGCCATCACCAGTTCAGAAGCAATCTGATCTGCCAGATCCAGCATCATCATATCTTGGTCAGGATAATCAATCAGGTTCATTCGCGCAGCTCCCTCCAGCGTCGTCCGTCTTTATGCAGCAACATCAACGCCTCTTCTGGACCGGACGAGAAAGCATCGTAGCTATGTGGAACGTCACGCCGTTCTTGCCAGGCTTCGATGATCGGGTCGGTCCAGGCCCAGGCGGCTTCCACTTCATCCCCACGCATGAAGAGCGTCTGGTTGCCGCGGATCACGTCCATGATCAGACGTTCATAGGCGTCTGGCACATCTGCCACCTCTTCCCCAAGTGCTTCGGCAAAGGTCATGTCGAGCGGCACGTCGATCAGGCGCATCCCCCCCGGCCCCGGCTCTTTGATCGTCACTTTCAGATCCATGCCCTCATTCGGTTGCAAACGGATCGAAAGTTCGTTGGCGGACTGACCGGTATCCTCTTCAAAGATCGAATGGGGCGGTTCCTTGAAACGCACCACGATTTCGGACATGCGCGCACGCAAGCGCTTGCCCGTGCGCAGGTAGAACGGAGTGCCGTTCCAGCGCCAGTTCGATACATGCAGTTTCATCGCCACAAAGCTTTCGGTGCGACTGTCTTCTGCTTCGGCATCCTGCGTATAAGGGGCCACATCATCATCACCGAGATATTGCCCACGCACCAGATCTTCGGGTTCAACCGGATCAAGCGCTCGGATTACTTTGAGTTTTTCATCACGCACCGCATCGGGATCAAATTTCGACGGCGGTTCCATTGCGGTCAGGCACAGAAGTTGCATCAGGTGGTTCTGCACCATGTCACGCATTGCACCAGAGCGGTCATAATAGGCCCCTCGCCCTTCGACCCCTACGGTTTCGGCAACGGTGATTTGAATGTGATCGACATATTGCGCGTTCCAAAGAGGCTCAAACAGCATGTTCCCGAACCTGAGCGCCATCAAGTTTTGTACCGTTTCCTTGCCGAGGTAGTGGTCAATACGATAGATCTGCCTTTCCTCGAAATGCTGCGCCATCGTTGCATTGAGCGCCCGAGCGGTCTCAAGATCATGCCCAAACGGTTTCTCGACAACAATGCGGGCGTCGGGACCGGCGATTGCGTGGGATTTCAGGCGTTCGGCAATTGGCTCAAACAGGCGAGGTCCGACAGAGAAATAAAACGCGTGGACCACGTCATCGCGCATTTCTTTTGCGAGTTCCGACCATCCCATGTCCCCCAAAGCATCAACGGTTACATAGGAAAAACAGCCAAGGAATGCTTTCAACACCTCGGGATCACATTTCTTTTTTGAAACGAACTCAAGCACAGCACTTTCGACGAACTGTCGGTACTTAGCAGTGTCGATATCTGATCGCGCAGCGCCAATGATTCGTGCGCCGTCTGGCATCTGCCCATCACGAAAACGCCGATACAGCCCTGGCAAGATCTTGCGGCGAGCCAGATCACCGGTTCCTCCAAAGATCACCAAGTCAAAAGGATCTACGGGGATTACGCGCGAAACCATAGTGTTCTCCGTATTGATGTTAGCGCTAACGAGCTTTCATTCCGCGTACTTAACCCAGTGCGCCAGCAAAGTCTAGCACGACGTTTAATGGGCTCAAACCAACTAACTGGTTCGCCCCCTTATTGCTCTTGCCGGAACATGACACAAAGCAGCTCGAACATGATCGAAGCCCCGAGATAGGCCGTGGCGCCGGTTGGGTCAAACGGGGGTGAAACTTCAACAAGATCAGCGCCAATAATATTCACCACTTCAAGCTCTCTGACAACCTGAATAGCCTGATAGGAGTTTGGTCCGCCCACTTCGGGTGTACCGGTTCCCGGAGCAAAGGCGGGGTCCACAAAATCGATATCGTAACTGACATATGTATCCCGATCCCCCACGATGTCGCGCGCTTCGGCCATCACCTCTTCAACCCCTCGTGCATGGAATTCCTCAATTGGAATAACGCGTATGCCAACACTATCGGCAAAGTCCCGATCTTCGTTGTCATAGGCAGTACCCCGGATACCAATCATCACCACACGTCTCGGATCCAGAAGCTCCTCTTCCACCGCACGACGGAACGGCGTTCCATGGGTGTACATGGTGCCATCGAAATAAGAGTGAAACAGATCCGTATGGCTATCAAAATGTACCATGCCGAGCGGATCATCCCCCGACAATGCCCGCAAGATTGGTAGAGTGCAAAGGTGATCCCCCCCACCAGTCATGGGCCGGATCCCTGCCTTTTTCACGCGCGCGTAAAACGCCTGCATCCGTTCAAGACTGTCAATGATATCCGCTGGGTTTGGGGCCACATCCCCCAGATCTGCGCAATTCATCGCCTCAAATGGGCGTTTGCCAGTGGCCCCGTTCTGCGCCCGTATCATCGTGGACATATCGCGCAACTGGCGCGGGCCATGTCGGGGCCCTGGCCTGTTGGTGGTGCCACCGTCCCACGGTGCACCGATCAACCCAATGTCCACGTCGCCAATACGCGGGTGATCCAGATCCACATGCGGCAGCCGCATAAATGTGGGCACGCCCGCAAATCGGGGCAGATCAAATCCGGATACAGGGGTGAAAAAACTGTCAGACGGTTTGTTGGTCATTTAGGCCTCCCTTTCAAACAGGCTAGCCTGCCCGCCGTTTGAGGTCTTGCCTTTTTTGGCCTCGATTGTTGTAAATCAGGCGTCGAGTTCAGCATCCCAATAAAGAAAATCCATCCAACTGTCGTGCAGGTGATTTGGAGGAAATTTTCGCCCGGCATTGCGCAACTCTTCCGCTGTGGGCTGTCGGGCTGGTTTGCGCAGCGACAGGCCCGAATTCCGCAACGGTTTGCACCCTTTTCTCAGATTGCACCTTTGACAGGCCGCAACCACATTTTCCCAGCTGGTCACGCCACCGGCAGCCCTAGGCACCACATGATCAAAGGTCAAATCACCCCTTGATCCGCAATACTGGCAACAAAACTCATCCCTCAGAAATAAATTAAAGCGCGTGAAGGCCACGCGCTTTTGAGGTTTTACATAGTCTTTGAGGACAACCACCGAAGGTATCCGCATTTCCATACTCGGGGAATGAACCAACTCATCATATTCCGCGAGGATATTGACCCGATCCAGAAATACCGCCTTGATTGCTTCCTGCCAGGGCCACAGCGAAAGCGGATAATAGGATAAAGGCCTGAAATCCGCATTCAGGACCAGCGCCGGATGTTGCTTTATCCGCCCCGGCTCCCGAGTAAACTCTGTTCTGAAATCGCCATCCATTTGGGACTCCCCTACCGCCCGGTGTACAACCTCTTGTGGTTCACGGGGCGGGAGCTCCGCCCCTGCGCTTAATTTAACTATATATAGGATAGAGAACCAAGCAACCCCCAAGATAGAGGGCCACTCAAGTTATAGCAGCAAGGGATGACAGCAATGTGTCGGAATATTTTGACCCGGTGCGTGAGGCTTTATTGTGCCTCTGCCTCACCCATCTGCATTTTCTGGATGCCCAGTTTGTCGAGCATGAATTGCAGCGCCACTGACAATCCTTCCATGGCAATCCCATGCCCGGTACCTTTCATGATGAACCCATAGGTCTCAAACCCATTGACCTCAAGAATGGTTCCGCTTTCACTGAAATGCTGTGGCGGCACCATGTCATCCTGATCCCCATGGACCAAAAGCACCGGAGGTTTGCTCACGATGTGATTTGCAAACTCATCGGGCTCCAGCATCCGACCGGAAAACGCGACAATCCCAGCCACAGGGTCCGCACGTTTTGGCAACACGCGAAGGCTCATCATTGTGCCTTGTGAAAATCCGAAAACAATGAGTTGTGAGGGGGTTATCCCCTCTTCCTCAAGTACACCGTCGAGAAAGGCATTGATGTCTGCTTCGGCCATTTCCGCCCCACGCATCGCATCTTCTTCGGCTGATCCGTCAAGCCATGGGATCGGGAACCACTGATATCCCATAGGGTTACCAGCGCATTTTTCCGGCGCATCCGGTGCGATAAACACGGTGTCGGGCAGGTGTTCCGACAATGGATCCGCCAGCCCCAGAAGGTCCGCCCCATCCGCGCCATAGCCATGCAGAAACACCACCACGGATTTGGTTGTGCCTGATGCCGCGGGGCGGCGTTTTGCATCCAGAATGCGAGTCATCAGCGGATCCCTTCCCTTTGTTTGACCACCCGGTAATAGGCCCAGAGCAGCCGGGCTGCAACGCCCCGCCAGGGGGACCACGCTTCAGCCATCACTTTCAGTTCACGATCTTTTGGTCTTTCCGGGAGATCAAACAGTTCTTTTGCCGCCTCCTGCAGCGCCAGATCCTTGGCAGGAAAGATGTCCGCGCGTCCCAACGAGAACAGTGCGTAAATCTCTGCGGTCCATTCCCCGATACCAATCACCGAAGTCAACTCGGCGATCACATCGTCTGAAGGCGTGGTGCGTAAGGCATTGTAATCTATACCTGCTTGCGCAAGCGCATGGGCATAACGGATTTTGGGGCGGGACAGGCCCAGATTTGCCAGATCATCTTGACTGGCCGCAGCGACGCGCTCTGGCGTCATCATCCCTGCCTCTTCGATCCTCGACCAGATTGCAGCCGCAGACGCGGTAGACACCTGCTGGCTGATGATCGCGGAAAACAGGGCCTTAAACCCATCAGGCCGTAGGCGCAGTGGGATCTCTTCGATCTGGTCGAGCACCAGCGCAAACCGTGGCTCGCGTGTGACCAGCCAATCGGCCCCTTCGCGCAAGCACTCGGGGCCTTGGATAATACGCTCATCCATCGCGGGCGCCTTCATGAGCTCGAACCCACACCAACACCTCTTCGACGCTTTGGACCGTCGGAGCATGTACTGCGGGTGGGCGTGAAATCATAGCAACCGAAATCCCAAGATCCCGCGCGGCCGCGAGCTTTGCCCGCGCCGCACCACCAGCGTTTTTGGCGACAAGCCAAGTCACGCCAAGTTCTTGAAACAACGCGATTTCCTCCTCTTTGGTATACGGAGGGCGTCCGGCAATCCAGCCACCAGACAAAGCAAAGGGTTCCGAGCCCCCATCCACTTTACGGCAAAACAAAACCCGATACGGGAGCGCCTCTGCAATCGCTTCGCTTTGCTTTCCGGTCGCCAGAAAAACCCGCGCAGAAGGCGGAATTACCGTGGCGAGCATTTTGATATCATTCACCTCATGCCAATGCTCCCCGGCCTCAGGTTCCCATGCCGGACGGGAAAAGCGCAGATACGGAATGCTCAGTTCCCGGCAGATATCGGCAGTTCGATCAGAGATCGTGGTCGCGAAGGGATGGGTGGCGTCTATGACAAGGGATATCTTCTCATCTCGCATGACCGAGTTCTGCCCATCACGCCCGCCAAACCCGCCGTGTCGCGTCTGGACGGGCAACCTGCGTGGAGATTTGGTCACCCCTGCCAGCGAGGCCAGAACATCATATCCTTGCTCGGCAAGCCGTGCGGCCAACTCGTGTGCTTCTGTTGTTCCAGCAAGGAGAAGGATACGCCCTATCATTGATCCTTCACCCGGCGCGGGCAATGATGTTGCCGGTGCGATCAATGATCACGATATCGGGAGTACAGGCAGCATCGCGCAATAGAGTGCGCACGTTTGACAGTGCGCGATCTGCGATCATTTCAGACATTTTTCCACGATGCTTTTCAAAGACTTGCAGAGCAGTATTCATGTCCCTCACCTCATCATCACCCAGCCAATCTGCCAATAGGTCGAAATCCACCTGACTGCGTCGCGAATGCAAATCGCGCGCGCCCTGCGCCAGCTTGGTGATCTTTCCGATACCTCCACCGACCGTGACACGGTCTACCGGATTTCGGGCCAGGTATTTCAACATGCCGCCCGCAAAATCACCCATATCGATCATCGCGCCGGTGGAAAGGCCGTAGAGTGATTTCACCGTAGTCTCAGAGGTCGCTCCGGTGCATCCCGCCACATGAGGCAACCCCGTAGCCCGCGCCACATCCACCCCGCGGTGGATCGACGCAATCCATGCCGAACAGGAAAACGGGCGCACAACACCTGTGGTGCCGAGAATCGACAGCCCCCCGACAATGCCAAGACGCGGGTTCCAGGTCTTCTCTGCCAGTGCCGCACCGTTTCGGACTGAGATCGTCACATCGAGATCTGTGGATTTGCCGTATTTGCGCGCGGCGGAATGAATCACGTCCGTTATCATCTGGCGCGGCACGGGGTTGATCGCCGGTTCTCCGGGCGGGATTGGAAGGCCGGGTTTTGTGACCGTGCCCACGCCGTCCCCCGCCAGAAACCGGATCCCCTGCCCTTCGTGACCCATCTGCACGCGCGCCATGATCAGCGCACCATGGGTCACGTCCGGGTCGTCGCCAGCATCCTTGATCACGCCCGCCATGGCCCAATCGGGGCCAGCCTCGGTGATTTCCAACGCAAATTCAGGCATTTCCCCTTTCGGAAGGGTGATTGAGACACGCTCGGGAAAGGCCCCTCCCCACAGCTTTTCGACCGCTGCGCAGGTGGCGGCTGTGGCGCAGGCACCTGTGGTCCATCCACGGCGCAATTGGGGAGTATCTTCATGTGTCATCGGCGCGACCATAGCAGCGACATTCTGCATGGCCAATCGTCGTTTCACCGTTGCAAACCATCGCGATCACAATTTCAATTCGTTCTTCCGCTATTGAATGTCGTAACATGGCTTTCCCACCACCCACACGCAGCCTATAAGGCCCCCATGCAAGAGACAGTTTCCTTCCCTGCTTCCCTTGGCGGAAGTGAATGGCCCGAATTGAAACCCGGTTGGGTTTGGCTCGTGGGCGCAGGTCCGGGCGATCCGGGGCTTCTGACGCTGCACGCATTGAATGCCATCCGTCAGGCCGACGTGATCGTCTATGATGCGTTGGTGCAGAAAGTGATTCTCGACTGGGCACGACCTGATGCCGAAGTGATTTACGCGGGCAAACGCGGCGGGAAACCTTCGGCCAAGCAACGCGATATCTCTCTGCAATTGGTGGACCATGCCCGCGCTGGCAAGCGTGTGTTGCGCCTGAAAGGGGGCGATCCCTTTGTCTTCGGGCGCGGTGGCGAAGAGGGGCAGACGCTGGTTCAGCATGACGTCCCAATCCGCATCATTCCCGGCATCTCGGCCGGAATCGGTGGGTTGGCCTATGCAGGCATTCCGGTAACTCACCGCGACGTGAACCAGTCAGTCACTTTTGTCACCGGTCATGATCAGTCCGGCGACACGCCCAGCTCGCTTGATTGGGAAGCGATCTCTAAAGGGTCGCAGGTGATCGTCATCTACATGGGCATGAAACATCTGGATCGGATTCGCACCGCTCTGATTAACGCCGGTCGCCCTGAAGATGAGCCGGTCGCAATTGTGACCAATGCCACCACACCAGAGCAGCGCGTTCTGGAAACCAATTTGTCGACTTGCGTAGAAGACGCGGATGCACAAGGGTTTGGTGCGCCTGCCATCATTTGCGTGGGCCGCGCGACCCTGATGCGTCAGGCATTGGACTGGCAGGCGATTGCGCAAGGGATTGCGCCACGTAATACCGATCCGATGGGGCGTGGCCGCCCGGCTGAAGACCGGTGATGGCAAAGCGGGACCATAACCGGGATCATCCTCGCGGATTGATCATCGCGGCCCCCTCCTCCGGGTCAGGCAAGACCACGCTGACATTGGGAATTTTGCGCGCCTTGACCCGTCAGGGCCATGCGGTGACCGGGGCAAAATCCGGGCCTGACTATATCGACCCGCGCTTTCATGCGGCGGCTTGTGGACGGGAGTGCATGAACCTCGACGCCTGGGCCATGTCACCTGATCGGATTAAAACATTGGCCGCTGATGGCAGCGAGCTGTTGATCATCGAAGGCGCAATGGGGCTGTTCGACGGAGCCCCGCCTGAAGGCAAAGGTGCCACGGCGGATCTCGCCCGAATTCTGAACCTTCCTGTGGTGCTGGTTGTGGATTGTGCCCGGATGGCACAATCCCTCGCCCCGCTGATCGCGGGCTTTGCAGGCCATGATCCGGATGTACATGTGGCCGGTGTGATCCTCAATCAGGTGGGCAGTGCGCGGCACGAAGCAATGCTACGCACATCAATGGCGCGCGCCGGTCTGCCAGTGCTTGGTGCAGTTTACCGCCAAGACCAAATGGCCCATCCATCGCGCCATCTTGGGCTGGTACAAGCAGGAGAGCATCCGGACCTGCAAGCCTATCTGGACAGGGTTGGCGATGCCGTTGAAGTGGCCGTTGATCTAGAGGCCCTTACGTCGCTGGCAACCGGGCTTCCCTCGGCGCCGAAGGCACCGCGCCTGACCCCGCCGGGGTCTCGCATCGCTGTGGCACATGATCGCGCCTTTGCCTTTGCCTATCCGCATATTCTGGCGGACTGGAGACAGGCTGGCGCAGAAATTCTGCCCTTCTCGCCACTCGCGGATGACATCCCGGACAAGGATGCAGATTTCATCTTTCTGCCCGGCGGCTACCCGGAACTTCACGCAGCCCAACTGGCCGCCGCTTCCACTTTCAAAACGGCCATGCGGTCGGCCACCTGCCCAATCTATGGGGAATGCGGTGGATATATGACTCTCGGCCAAGTGATTGTGGACAAAGAGGGAAACAGCCACGAGATGCTCGGCCTGCTTGGGCTTGAGACGAGTTTTGCCACACGCAAGTTGCATCTGGGTTATCGCCATCTTGTCGCCAGTTCCGGGCCATTCATCGGGCGCTGGAACGCACATGAATTCCACTATGCAACGACGCTGAAAGCGGACGGAGAACCCCTTTTTGACGCGACAGATGCCGAAGGGCAAACGCTTGTGCCTATGGGGCTGACCCACGAAAACGTGTCCGGCAGCTTTGCGCATCTCATCGACAAAGCGGATTGATTTTCATCATGCAATTTGATTGGTGCATAGGGTTAGTACCGGATACATATGCGCCATGACGAATATAAATACCCTACCCTCAGATGACAGTCGTGCCCGGCGCAATGTGACCATCCTTGTATTGGCTCAGGCCATTCTCGGATCACAGATGCCGATGATCTTCACCATGGCAGGGTTGGCCGGACAATCACTGGCCTCGAACCCCTGTTGGGCAACCCTGCCAATCTCACTGATGGTGGGGGGGTCCATGGTCTTTGCCAACCCGGTAAGCTGGGTGATGCAGACCTATGGCCGTAAAGTCGGGTTTTGGCTGGGGACAACCGGTGGCTCAGTGGGCGCGGCGATCAGCGCCTATGCGTTGATGCAGGCGGATTTCACCCTGTTCCTGCTTGGGTCGTTCCTGATGGGGCTTTATCAATCTGCACAGGGTTTCTATCGCTTTGCCGCTGCTGATACCGCGTCACCTGAATTCCGCCCCAAGGCAATTTCATACGTCATGGCCGGGGGGCTCGCAGCTGCGGTGATCGGCCCGCAACTTTTCAACCTGACCAATGACATGATGGTCGTGCCGTTCCTTGGGGCCTATCTGTCAATCATTGCGATCAACCTCATCGGGTCGCTGCTGTTCTTTGGTCTCGACATCCCGAAACCAGAAAAGCCGCATCAAGACGCTCCGAAAGGGCGCTCGCGAAAAGAGTTGTTACAGGATCCCGTCATTGCGGTGGCGATCATCTGTGGCATGGTGTCCTATGCGCTGATGAACCTTGTGATGACCTCGACCCCGCTTGCCGTGGTGGGCTGCGGGTTTGAAACCGACATGGCGGGTAACATTGTGACCGCCCACGTTCTGGCCATGTTCATCCCGAGCTTTTTCACCGGCCACCTGATTGCCCGCTTTGGGGTGCGTTCCGTGATCGCAACCGGGTTGTTCATTCTGGGCATGGCCGGGATCGTGGCGCTTCAGGGAGTCGAGATTGAGAACTTTTTCATCGCGCTTGTGCTGTTGGGATTCGGTTGGAATTTTGGGTTCATTGGCGCGACATCCATGTTGGCCGGTGCCCATACGCCGGAAGAGCGCGGCCGGGTGCAGGGTATGAACGATATGATCGTCTTTGGCTGCGTGACCATCGCCTCGCTGGCCTCAGGCGGTTTGATGAATTGTTCCGGCGGTACAGCGGTTGAGGGCTGGAGCGCGGTGAACCTCGCCATGGTGCCATTTCTTGCGCTGGCTGGAGCATCCCTGATCTGGCTGATGCTGCGCCCGAAGGAAGAGTTCTGAGCTATTAAGGGGCGCTGCCTCTTGCCGCTTTGCGGCTCACCCCGGGATATTTCTGGTCAGAAGAAGTAGGAAGAGCCAAGCCTAGCTGTTCTTTACCCGACCGTTGCGCCCGCCGCGGCGGCCCGAAGCCTGAGCGGGCTTGAGAGCGTCTTGCATAACCGTCGTCATCGGGTGGTCGGGCGCGCTGGAGCCAAAGGCATCGAGCAGCAGCTTGATCCGCTCGGGCTGGGGCATTTCATGTTCGTCAAACAGCGCCCAGTCGAGGAAGATCGAGCGGCATTCCTCCGCTCGGATCCCGTCGATCTTGTAGCTCTCACGGATCAAGCCGCGCTTATCAATGGCTGCGATCAATTCGTTCATGTTGTCCCCCTCAGCCATCACTTACCCCAGTTTGGGGTGGATGGGCCAAAACATCTTCAATGGCCTCAGCGGCACGGGCGGCACGGGTTTGCAACTCGGCCACCAGTTCGGCCTCATTCTCAACCCCCGTTTCGCGCAACAGAAGATCCTGGCCGCCCTGCCCCTGTGTCTCAAGGTCCAGAGGCCCTTCGCTGAGCAGTTTGGATGCCGCCTGCAAGCGCCACATTAGGTCGTGACTGTCCGCCATCGCTTGCCCTTGCGCGTCAGTGAACCATCCAATTGCGACCCCTTGAGCGATCTGGTCGCGTGGCGTGCGGGCGGTATCCGGGGCGATCAGCGCCGCGGCCTGCGCCACCAGCTCTACGTCCTGCAAATGGCCCACCCCAAGTTTGGCCTCAAGCGCCCCTCCGCCATCGCCTTTGGCAGCCGCAATCCGCGCGCGCATGTCGATCACGTCCTGCACCACTTTCGCGTGGTCACGGTCAAACTCAAACACCTCTTGCCGGGCCGCCATGTAAGCGGCGGACAGATCTTCAGGGCCCGTCACCACACGCGCGCGGGTCAGCGCGAGGTGCTCCCATGTCCAGGCCTCGTCCCTTTGATAGGCCCGGAAACTGTCGATTGAGGTCGCCACCGGCCCTTGTCGGCCTGACGGGCGCAGGCGCATGTCGATCTCATAAAGCTTGCCTTCGGCCATTGGCGCGGACACAGCTGTGACAAAGGCCTGCGTGAGCCGCGCATAATAGGGTTTGGTGGCCAGCGGGCGACGCCCCTCGGACCCTTCAGCCCCTTCCGCGTCATAGATCACGATAAGATCAAGGTCGGAGGTTGCGGACAAGGAGCGCGCGCCCAGACTACCCATTCCAACGATCACCGCGCCCTTGCCCGGCGGGGGGCCGTGTTTGACCGAGAAGTTCTCGACCACCACCGGCCAGAGCGCCTGGATCACCGCATCCGCCAGATCCGTGTATTGGTTCCCAGCCTCGCGTGCATGAACAAGCCCGCGCAGGAAATGCACACCAATGCGGAAATGCCATTCCTTCATCCAACGCCGAGTGGTGTCGAGCTTGGTTTCATAGTCGGGCGCTTTGGCAAGACGGTCCGTAAGAGCCGCGGTCAGAGTGTCCCGACCGGGCCAGGGTTCAAAGAACCCACCGCCAATCACGGCATCCAGAACCTGCGCATTGTTCCCCAGATAGGCTGCAAGTGCGGGGGCCGTAGCCGCGATGTCAACGATCAGATCCACCAATGTCGGGTTGGCTTCAAACAGCGAGAAAAGCTGTACACCCGCAGGCAGGCGCTTCAAAAACCCATCGAACTGGATCAACGCATCATGCGGGCGCGGCGCATCCGCGAGCCGTGCCAGAAGGTCAGGTTTCAGGCGTTTGAAAATCTCAACCGCCCGAGAGGAGCGCAAGCAGGAGTAGGTTTCCCAACGGGCCACGATCTCGGCATCGTTCGTATCCAGTTGCGGGGCGGATTTCGATCCATCCTCCGGTGCAAAAAACCCTTCTGTCACCTCATGCACTTCGGTGAGAGCGTCATGGATACGGGTTTTCAACGCCTCAGTATCCCCCTCGCCCATCATCCGGGCCAGACGGTCAAACTCTTCTGGGCTGGTGGGCAACTTGTGGGTTTGCGCATCCCTAAACATCTGGACACGATGCTCTACATCTCGATGGAACCGATAGTGGCGAGACAGCACTTCGGCAGTCTCATCCGGAATCCATCCCGCATTTGCAAGCGAGGCCAATCCCGGTACGGTCTGACGCGAGCGCAGGTTTTCGTCACGACCGCCCGCAATGATCTGTCGGGTCTGGGTGAAAAACTCGATCTCACGAATGCCACCGCGCCCCAGCTTCATGTCATGCCCCGCCAGAGTGATGTCTCCGTGCAGACCTTTATGAGCGCGGATGCGCAGACGCATGTCATGGGCATCCTGAATGGCGGCAAAGTCCAGATGCTTGCGCCAGATGAATGGACTGAGACGTTTGAGATAGGCCTCGCCGGCCGCAATGTCGCCGGCGCATGGGCGCGCCTTGATATGGGCGGCGCGTTCCCAAGTGCGACCAAGGCTTTCGTAATACCGTTCGGCGGCTTCCATCGCCACGCAAACCGGCGTCACCGCGGGATCCGGGCGCAGACGCAGATCGGTGCGGAACACATAACCATCGGCGGTGAGTTCCGACAACATCGCGCTCATTTTTCGCGTGGAACGAATATGGCTCGCACGGGCGTCATGAAAATCCAGACCGTCAAAGCGGCTGTCATCAAACAGCATGATCAGGTCGATATCCGAGGAATAGTTGAGCTCATGCCCACCCATCTTGCCCATCGCCAGCGCCACCATGCCGCCTGAGGTGGCAATGTCATCCTCTGTCATCCCCGGCAATTTCTTGCGTCGGATTTCCTGCCCGACCTGAAACTGCATCGCCAGATCGGTCGCGTGACCCGCAAAGTCAGTCAAGGCCCCGGTCACATCTTCAAGCTGCCACACGCCTGCAAGATCGGCGAGACCGGTCAAAAGTGCGATCCGTTGTTTGGCCACGCGAAGAGAGGTGCGAAGTGCTGCGTCACTGTCCCCGGAAATGTCCTCCATCGCCTGGGCAAACGCGGCCTCGGGGCTTTGCGATAGCGCCTCGCGCAACCAGCTTTCCTGCCGTTCCATCAGGCCACGCAGATAGGGAGAGCACCCTGCCGTTCCAGACAGAACAGCGCGAAGCTCTGGCGCCAAATCAGAAAATCGTTCGGCAATGTCGTTTGCCGGGTCGGCCTCGAAAGCGATTGGGGTTCGGGTGATGCGGGCGGCAAAGGGCTGTGTCGTCATGAGGCAAACCTGCCTTTCACCCGTCGTGGGGTCAACCGCTCTTCGCCCCCTGCGACAATCCGGTTGATGTCCACTGGGCCCCACCGTTAGGGTCCGTTCTTGATGAACGGGCTATAGGGCGCAAACAATGTCAAAATCACTGAAACGCGTGCGCAGGGCATTGGACGAACACGGCATTGATGCTGAAATACTGGAAATGAGCGATGTCACGCGCACGGCTGCGGATGCCGCCCGCGCGGCGGGTTGCGAGATTGACCAGATCATCAAGTCGATCATCTTTCGTGGTGAGGAAAGTGGCGAGGCGCTGTTGTTCCTGACCGCAGGCGGCAATCAGGTGGATGCAGGCAAAGCCGCAGCACTGGCAGGTGAGCCGTTGGGCAAAGCTGATGCGGGCCTTATCCGGGCGCAAACCGGCTTCGCCATCGGTGGGGTCTCTCCTGTGGGTCATGTGAACCCGATCCGCGCCTTTTATGATGCGCGCCTGTTGGAATTTGACCAAGTCTGGGCGGCCGCGGGCACCCCCCGCCATGTCTTTGCCGCCAGTCCGCAAGATCTGATCGCCGCAAGCGGGGCAAAGGCGGGTAATTTCACCGAGTGAGGAACCTCTCGAGTTATTTCCTCGATCTATAAGTTTTTCGGAAACAATTCAGGGCATCCTGTCAGGACAATATGCCCCAATCGTCCAGCACATCTGCCCCAAGGGCGGATAAGCAGGACAGAGTTGCCGTAATCCTCAAAAATCAGGGTTCCGCGTGATGACTAGGTTCAAAAGAACCACGCGTTGGAAAACCAGCTATAACTATACAATGAGTTTTCCCCTGCCTGGACCCAACCCTCGTCAGGGGAGTGTCCGTCGAAAGTACTACGCGCCTTCGATTTGACGTTCAGAACCAGCACGGGCGACTTTACCCGCCAGATCCAATGAGATCATCGCGTCCAACGCAAGACGAAATCTTGGATCTCTGCTAGCCCTCTGCTTCAACTCGGCGACATCCCATTCCAGTACTTCGCTGTCGCGTGATAAATATGTAGAAGCGGACGCGCGATTGCCGGTCAGATAGGCTACTTCACCAATAAAGATTCCGTCAGGAATTGAAAATCTACTGCCAAATTTTTCGACCTCAACGGAGCCATTGATGACATAGTAGATGGTGTGGACCTGACTTCCTTCTTCAGTAAGTTGGTGCCCAGCCTTTCTGATTAAGCGCTTAGACGCACCCATAAGTTTTCGAAAGTCACCCGGCGGCAAAGCGTCAAATTGCGAGTAGATATCCCTAAATTTTTTTGGGATGGCCCATCTAGACCGGCGATAGAACAGACTCAACAGACCAATCAGATTGGCGATCCCTGTTGCGGTGCTGGCCCAAACGGCTGACCAAAGCGGAGTATCTTCAACTATGGCGTAGTACCAAATGTATAAAACCGTCCCCAGCAACAGCATTAATCGAAGGCCAATTTGATTGATGACTAGATACCCAAGTACAAATAGCCCTGCGGCCATGAGTACGAGAACATCAGACCAGACGAATTCTTCATACATGGAAAGAATATAAACAAAGTATCCTCGTCTTTTCCAACTCCGAATTTTGGGGGCAACACATCAGTCGCACTTGGAACGGTGTTCCTACCCATCATTTTCAACGTAGAACTTACAGACGGGTGACGCTCAACACCGTGGAACAAGGCCATTTTGCCGCTTCATGCGTAAAATGGCGGCAGATTACGGATAATGGCCAAAGATAGGTCGATATATTTACCCCCGATTTACTCATTACTTATCAACTAGATAGTCAATTAATGTAAAAAACATTCACATAAACCCTTGCACAGGCGCGCGCGCCACCCCACATGCTTCAATGTGAAAGGCCTTCACATCAACTTGAAACAAGAAACTGGAGACCCACCATGTCCACTGCCGCCCATCCGCATATGACCAACACGCCGCAGGGTTGGTTCTCGCGTGCCGAGAGCTGGCTGGACCAACGTGGCAAAGGCGCTTGGATCGCCGCCATGGTTGTGTCCTTTATCCTGTTCTGGCCGATCGGTCTGGCCCTTCTTGCCTATATGATCTGGAGCAAACGCATGTTTTCGAAATCCTGTTCCCATCGCCGTCACAGCATGACCGGCGACCAGCACTATGCCCGTCGTCACGGGTTCCGCAGCTCGGGCAACACCGCCTTTGACTCGTATAAGGCTGAAACCCTGCGCCGCCTGATGGATGAACAGGAAGCCTTTGAGAACTTCCTTGAGCGCCTGCGTGCCGCCAAAGACAAATCAGAGTTCGACCAGTTTATGGAAGAACGCGCTGACGCCACCCGCGAGGCCGCCGTGAAAGCCGCCGAAGACATGGTGGAAGATGCCGAAACTCTGGATGACCCTGAAAAAGACAAGAAGTAGTCCCTTCCCTTTCCCTTCTTGTCTCCAGCGCCCCGTTCCCTGACTTGACGGGGCGCTTTCAATTCAGCAAAGCAAAGACCATGACACAGACACAAGACGCCCTTTGGGGTCTGCCCGACCCCGCCTATCAACCCGAGTTTTATGACAGCGTGGCATTAAAGCGCCTGATGGCCTGGGGCGTGGATGTGGTATTGATCTTTGCCCTCTCCGTGCTGGCCAGCCTGATGAGCTTTGGGATCGGCTTTTTCCTGTTTGGTCTGGTGTTCTTTGCGATCGGCTTCACCTATCGGGTGATCACCATCTCAAGCCGCTCCGCCACTTTAGGCATGCGCCTGATGGCAATTGAATTGCGCAACCACCGCGGTGAACGGTTTGATGGAATGACCGCGATGTTCCATACGCTGGGCTATTACCTGTCGATGGCGACCTTCATACTTCAGTTGATCTCACTGACGATGATGTTCACCACGCCTCGCGGGCAAGGTTTGATCGATATGGTGCTGGGCACCACCGCGATCAATCGCCTGACCCGAAGCTAACGCAAACTCTCACCTAAAAAGAGAAAAACGGCGGCATCAAGCGGCCGTTTACCCTTTTTATGCTAGGGGGTTGAAGAGAACCCCATGCCCGCGTTACCTTTTTGGAAACCATAATTATCGCCCAAACTCAGTCGGATCGAAAAAACTTACGATGCGCCATTCTCTACCTCTTGCGCCACAGTTCTATGTGACTGCACCGCAGACCTGCCCCTACCTTGAGGACCGGCAGGAGCGGAAACTGTTCACAGCACTGCAAGGGGAACATGCCGCTGAATTGAATGATGCGCTGTCAAAACAAGGGTTTCGACGGTCGCAGAATGTGCTCTACCGCCCGTCATGTGCCGAGTGTAACGCCTGTTTGTCAGCCCGGATCCGGGTCGCCGATTTCAATCCGACACGAAGCCAGAAACGCACCATACGCAAGAACGACCACCTGACCCGTCGGGCACGCGCACCCTGGGCCACCGAGGATCAGTTTGATCTCTTCCGCACATATCTTGATAGCCGTCACGCTGATGGTGGCATGGCAGATATGGATGTATTCGAATTCGCCGCCATGATCGAAGAAACGCCGATCAAGACGCGGGTGATTGAATATCGACCGAGCGATGGTCCAGAGAAAGATGACCTTTCGGCGGTTTGCCTGACCGATGTGCTCGATGATGGGCTGTCGATGGTGTATTCCTTCTTCGACCCCGCCCTGCGCGACTTTTCCCTTGGCACATACATGATCCTTGATCACATCGAATTGGCGCGGGAAGTCGGGTTGCCATATGTTTATCTGGGCTATTGGGTGCCGGGCAGTCCAAAGATGAGTTACAAAGCCAAATTCTCGTCACTTGAAGTCTATCGCGGTGGGGAATGGGTCGATTTGCACCAACTCGAAGATCTCGACGTGAACAAACATCCCCTCTCCACCGATCCGATTGCGGAACAAGTGGCCGGGATACAGTTGCCCGATATCGATATCTTCAAAAGCTAACCGGGCCGCATGGCATCCGGTTTCAGATAATTTCGTCTCCATAACGATTTGACCTCCGGCTTGGGCCGGGACCTTGCTCTTCAGGCGGCTCTGCTGCGCCGCAGAATAAATTTCCACTTATTACCCAAAAGACGTATTATTTTTGCATATAATTCAAATAATGCGATCCCACGACATATTATTCGTTATTTTCGCTGTTGACGCCCCCTTTTCCCCCTCATAATGTCGCGCTTGAAGTCATCCCCGATTAGGGGCGCTGAAAGAAAGCAAGGGAACAGGTCGGATGAGCATTCTTCTGGTCGTCGTAGGAACATCGCGCATGGGCCGGTAACGGAACCTGAAAGATCCCCCATGCGCCCCCGAAAAGATCGGGGGCTTTTTTTTAGCACTTCATGAAATTTGAATGCGTGTAGACGGAGAGTAAGATGACACGTCAAATGACCGGAGCGAAAATGGTGGTTCAAGCCCTGAAGGATCAGGGTGTGGACACGGTATTCGGATATCCGGGAGGGGCCGTCCTACCGATTTATGACGAAATCTTCCAGCAAAACGACATTCGCCACATTCTGGTGCGTCACGAACAAGGTGCCGTACATGCGGCGGAAGGTTATGCGCGGGCAACCGGCAAACCCGGTGTTGTTCTGGTAACTTCAGGACCGGGTGCAACCAATGCGGTGACCGGTCTGACCGATGCGCTTTTGGACTCGATCCCTCTGGTGGTTCTGACCGGCCAGGTGCCGACCTTCATGATCGGCACAGACGGTTTCCAGGAAGCTGATACTGTTGGCATCACCCGCCCCTGCACCAAGCATAACTGGCTGGTGAAGGAAACAGACAAGCTTGCTGAGACAATCCATCAGGCATTTCATGTGGCCAATTCGGGCCGCCCGGGACCGACATTGGTCGACATCCCGAAAGACGTGCAGTTTGCCACCGGCGAGTACACTCCGCCGGCCAAGTCGGACAATTCCCATTATCAACCCCAGGTGCGCGGTGACATCGAAGCAATCACCCAGCTTGTGGAAATGATGGAAACCGCAAAACGGCCTATCTTCTATACCGGCGGCGGCGTGATCAACTCGGGCAAAGCGGCAAGTCAATTGCTGCGCGAACTGGTAGAAGCCACTGGCTTCCCGATCACCTCAACCCTGATGGGGCTTGGGGCCTATCCCGCGTCTGGCGAGAAATGGGTGGGTATGCTCGGTATGCACGGCCTTTACGAGGCCAACATGGCCATGCACGACTGTGATTTGATGATCAATATCGGTGCCCGTTTCGACGATCGGATCACTGGCCGCGTTGACGCCTTTTCGCCAGACTCGAAGAAAGCGCATATCGATATTGACCCCAGCTCGATCAACAAGGTGATCCATGTGGACCTGCCGATTATCGGTGATGTGGGGCATGTGCTTGAAGACCTGCTGAAGGTCTGGAAAGCGCGCGGTCGCAAGACCGATGGTGATGCCTTGGCAGGCTGGTGGACGCAGATTAATGAATGGCGCGCCCGTAAATGCCTGACCTACACCAACACCGCTGACATCATCCAACCGCAATTTGCGCTGGAACGTCTTGAGGCACTGACCAAGGACAAAGATCGTTATGTGGCCACCGAAGTGGGCCAGCACCAGATGTGGGCCGCGCAATTCCTTGGCTTTGAAGATCCGAACCGCTGGTTGACCTCGGGCGGTCTGGGCACGATGGGCTATGGCCTACCTGCTACCGTGGGCGCGCAGATTGCGCATCCCGACAGCCTCGTGATCAACGTGGCCGGGGATGCATCCTGGCTGATGAACATGCAGGAAATGGGCACCGCCGTTCAATTCCGCCTGCCAATCAAACAGTTCATCCTGAACAACGAACGTCTGGGCATGGTGCGCCAGTGGCAGGAATTGCTGCACGGCGAGCGGTATTCCCACAGCTGGTCCGATAGCCTGCCGGACTTTGTGAAACTGGCAGAAGCCTTTGGTTGCAAAGGTCGTCAGGTGTCTGATCCGGCTGAGTTGGATGACGCCATTCAGGAGATGCTGGATTATGACGGGCCGTTCATTCTGGATGTGCTGGTGGAAAAACACGCGAACTGTTTCCCGATGATCCCGTCGGGGGCCCCCCACAATAACATGTTGATGGGTGAAGCGGAAACCCAGGGTGTGATCGGCTCTGCCGGCGCAACTCTGGTTTAAGGAGGCTGAGCAAATGTCTGCATTAAAAATCAAAAAAGGCTCGTCACGCAAATCGGCCTATGACCTGCGCGACCCGCATTCGGAAGTGATCGAACGCCATACAATCGCCTGCGTGGTGGACAATGAAGCCGGTGTTCTGGCCCGTGTGATCGGGTTGTTTGCTGGGCGTGGCTACAACATTGAAAGCTTGACCGTGGCCGAAGTGGATCACGAAGGGCACCTGTCACGCATTACAATCGTCACCACCGGGACGCCCGCTGTGATCGAACAGATCAAAGCCCAGCTTGGCCGGATTGTTCCCGTTCATGACGTGCATGACCTGACGGTGGAAGGTCCGGCTGTGGAACGGGAATTGGCATTGTTTAAAGTGTCTGGCACAGGCGACAAGCGGGTTGAGGCCCTTCGCCTTGCCGATATCTTCCGCGCCAATGTCGTGGACAGCACGCTGGATAGCTTTATCTTTGAAATCACCGGAACCACCGAAAAGATCGATGCTTTTGCCGATCTCATGCGCCCGCTTGGCCTGCAGGAAGTGGCCCGAACCGGTGTGGCTGCGCTGTCGCGCGGCGAGGTTTAGGACCAACAGAACCAGTTACGGCTGCCCTCGCAAGGGGTGGCCGTAAGAATTTTCCTATGGATGGAAACCAATTGATCAGGCGACAACCCTAAGATGCCCGCCGGGTTGGGCTGATGCGCCAGTCTGTTCCGCACCCTTTGATGAGATCCGCTCAACCTCTTCTGCCAGCAACGCCTGTACATCGAGATTACCAGAACCGCGACGCACGCTCAGAACCTTGCGGATTTCTCGCATCTCGCCGGCCTTATGCGTTTTGAAGACAATCTGATCCCCCGCCTCCAGGTTCTCATACTTCTCTTCCAATTCTGTGTTGGAAGTTATGAAGGCCAGTGGTCCTTGATCTTCGCACCAGACAAGCCCGGTTTTCTTGTCAACCTTGTACCAAAGTACAATACCATTCATGCTCTGCTCCATCCTTACGGGAATAATTCTATTCATAGCTGAACGATGCCGCCAGTCTAGATTCACTCCGAGCGCAGAAGATTTTGGCGTCACTTGACACCAACCTGACGCTGATCAGCGTCAAATCAACAAGATGCGCGCCGATCTGGCAGATTTTTGGGCAGCTATCCGTAACCCGGGGAAATACAGTCGCCTCTCTGCTGCCCTTCCGAAAAAAGAAAGGGCACCCGAAGGTGCCCAGTTTCGCTTATAAGGATCATCATTCACTGCCCGTTGTTTATTTGCCTGCGTCCTTATCCGCGTCAGAGGCGAGCGCACCCGCCCCGTGTGAGGATGGGGGGCAAAACCGCCCACCCTATTTCTGCGCCCCCTGCCCCTTGGGACAGAAAGCAAGAGGCGCAAAACTTGTCAGCTACAGCCCGAGGTTCCCCCGCAGGTGTTGCATTTCATGCAGGTGCCATTGCGCACCAATGTATAGTTGCCGCACTCGCCACAGGGATCGCCTTCATAGCCCTGCATCTTGGCCTTGGTGCGTTCATCCATTGTGGTGACTGTTCCCGTCGCGCTTGCGGTCTCGGTCACGGTCACGGTTGCGGTCGCCGTTTCCGGCACCAAGGTTTCGAGAGCGGCAACAGGATCAGTCCCGATCATGCTCGCGTCCTGACCGCCTTGCAGAACCACCAGTTCTTGGGGCAACCGCTTTCGCAGATAGCCGGTCGAGCTGATTTGTTTCAGAACTTCCAAGGACTTGGTAGCGGTTGTTTCGCTCATCTCCTGAACGTTTGACACGCCCTCTTCCTGCCCGCGGCCAAGGTCGTCAAAACTGGCGCCCTCGGGTTTCACATGGGCCAGGTCGGTACGATCAAGGTAGGACACCGCCAGTTCGCGGAAGATGTAATCAAGGATCGAAGTGGCGTTCTTGATCGAGTCGTTGCCCTGCACCATTCCCGCCGGTTCGAACTTGGTGAAGGTAAAGGCGTCAACGAACTCCTCCAGCGGCACGCCATATTGCAGGCCCACGGACACGGCGATCGCAAAGTTATTCATCATCGCCCGGAAGCCAGCGCCTTCCTTGTGCATGTCGATGAAGATCTCGCCCAGATCACCGTCTTCATACTCCCCCGTGCGCAGATAGACCTTGTGACCACCAACGATGGCTTTCTGGGTATAGCCCTTGCGGCGTTGAGGCAGTTTCTCGCGGCCCCGTGCGACCTCTTTGATCACCACTTTCTCGATGATCTTTTCGGCTAGAACCGCAGCTTTTTCCTGCGGCGTGCCAATGGCAAGAACCTCTTCCGCCTCTTCATCATCCTCAACCAGAGACGCAGCAAGCGGTTGCGACAGTTTCGAGCCATCGCGGTAAAGCGCATTGGCCTTGATGCCCAGCGACCACGACAGCTCATACGCCTTTTGGCAGTCTTCGATCGTTGCGTCATTCGGCATATTGATCGTTTTCGAAATCGCACCTGAAATGAACGACTGCGCTGCGGCCATCATGTAGATATGGCTGTCAACATTCAGGAAACGCTTGCCTTTTTTGCCGCATGGGTTGGCGCAATCAAAGATCGAATAATGCTCTTCCTTGAGGAACGGTGCCTCTTCCAGCGTCATTGTCCCGCAAACATGGTCGTTTGCCGTGTCAATATCCTGACGGGTAAAGCCGAGATGGGACAGCAGGCTGAAATCGGGATCATTCAGCTTTTCTTCCGGGATGCCCAGCACATTGGTGCAGAACTCTTCACCGAGGGTCCATTGGTTGAACACAAAGCGGATGTCGAAAGCAGACGGAAGTGCCGCTTCGATCTTGGCAATCTCGTTCTGACCAAACCCATGGCCAATCAGCGTGGTGTGATTGATGCCCGGACAATTACCGATGGTCCCATGGCCGACGGCATAGGACACGATCTCTTCGATCTGGGCCGAGCTGTAACCAAGCTTCTCAAGCGCTGCGGGCACCGACCGGTTGATGATCTTGAAATACCCGCCACCGGCCAGTTTCTTGAATTTCACCAGAGCGAAATCCGGCTCGATCCCGGTGGTGTCGCAATCCATCACCAGACCAATGGTGCCGGTCGGGGCAATCACCGAGACCTGCGCGTTGCGATAGCCGTTCTTTTCACCCAGCAGCAGCGCTTCATCCCACGCACCCATGGCCAGATCCACAAGTTTCTTGTCCGGGCAATTGGCATGATCCAGCGCCACCGGCTTCACGTCGAGCTTTTCATAGCCCTCAGACGCGCCATACGCTGCCGTGCGGTGGTTGCGGATCACCTTAAGCATATGGTCGGCGTTGCGCGCATAGCCATCAAAGGCGCCCAACTCTCCTGAAATTTCTGCCGAGGTCGCATAAGCCACACCGGTCAGGATCGCGGTCAGCGCACCACATAGCGCGCGCCCCTCAGCCGAGTCATAGCCATACCCCATGTTCATGAGCAGCCCGCCAATATTGGCGTAGCCCAGACCCAGCGTACGGAAGTCATAGCTGAGTTGCGCGATTTCCTTTGACGGGAACTGCGCCATCATCACCGAGATTTCCAGCGTCACAGTCCACAGGCGGGTCGCGTGCATGTAATCCTCGGCCTGGAACTCACCGTCTTTCAGGAAAGTCAGAAGGTTCATCGAGGCGAGGTTACAGGCGGTGTCATCAAGGAACATGTACTCGGAGCATGGGTTCGATCCGCGGATCTCGCCATCTTCCGGGCAGGTATGCCAGGCATTGACCGTATCGTGATACTGAATGCCGGGATCGGCACAGGACCATGCCGCATGACCGATCTGTTCCCACAGATCACGGGCGCTGATGGTTTTGGCAACGGAACCGTCTGTACGGCGGATGAGCTCCCAATCAGTGTCGTTTTCAACAGCCTTCAGGAAAGCATCGGTCACACGCACCGAGTTGTTCGAGTTCTGGCCTGAAACGGTTGCATAAGCCTCTGAATCCCAATCTGTATCGTAGGTCGGGAATTCGATCGACCCAAACCCCTGCTTGGCATAATCCAGCACGCGCTTGACGTAGGCCTCGGGGATGGCAACCTTTTTAGCGGCGCGCACTGCGCCTTTCAGGCCCTCGTTCACCTTGGGATCAAAGGCGTCATCTTCTGCCCCATCCCAAGCACGGATCGCCGCGAAAATATCATTCAGATGCGTTTCGTGCATCTTCGAGCCCGCGACCAGCGAGGCCACTTTCTGCTCTTCCTTGACCTTCCAGTTGATGTATTCCTCGATATCCGGGTGGTCCGCATCGACAATCACCATCTTGGCAGCGCGGCGCGTGGTGCCACCGGATTTGATCGCACCCGCAGCCCGGTCGCCGATCTTGAGGAAGCCCATCAGGCCCGAGCTTTTCCCCCCGCCCGACAGCGCCTCGTTCTCGGCACGCAGGCTGGAAAAGTTGGTGCCAGTGCCAGAGCCATATTTGAACAGGCGCGCTTCACGCACCCAAAGATCCATGATGCCACCGTCGCCGACAAGATCGTCGCCGACGGACTGGATAAAGCAAGCATGCGGTTGCGGATGTTCATAGGCGCTTGAGGAACGGGTCAGCTTTTTGGTGGCATGATCCACGTAGTAATGACCCTGGCTCGGCCCATCGATTCCATAGGCCCAATGCAGGCCAGTGTTGAACCACTGCGGGCTGTTCGGGGCCGCGCGCTGGCTGGCCAGCATGTGGCGCATTTCATCGTAATAGGCACGCGCGTCTTCTTCGGTCGAAAAATATCCACCCTTCCAACCCCAGTAGGCCCAAGCCCCGGCAAGGCGATCAAACACCTGCTTGGCCGAGGTTTCACCACCGAACCGTTCCTCTTCGGGCAGGGCGGCTATCGCCTTTTCATCGGGAACCGAGCGCCACAGGAATTCAGGGACGCCCTTTTCCTTCACCTTTTTCAAAACCGCCGGAACACCCGCCTTACGGAAGTATTTTTGGGCGATCACATCAGACGCCACCTGGCTCCAGCTGGACGGAATTTCGCAATCATTCAACTGGAACACAATTGTTCCATCCGGGTTACGAATTTCTGACGAGGTTGTGGTAAATTCGAGATCGGCATAGGCGCCGGCCCCGGCCTTGGTGAATTTGCGCTCAATCTTCATTGTGCCCGTGTCCTCATGCAATATGGCCCCGCCCCGCGGCCAGCCCGTCCCTAATAGCTGCAAGATCACAATTATCGGCATGGAACAAAAACACCCTGCCGGTCGCAGCAAACAAAGTCGCCCGGTGATGCCCCTTTTGACAGGGGAAATAGATGTGCTTCAGTCCCGCCCGCTTTTATCCACTATATCTTGTGGCTGCGTGATCGGCCCCCACAAAGTGGCGTAGAGACCCATAAGAGGTCAATAAATTTTTAGGAACTATCCACAACTCTTTTTTGTTGACCATGCTGATCATTTTTGCGCCGTAGAGTGAGGTATATGATTCCCAGACAATCAACCCTCACGTGTGCCCATGTTTTCCTAGCGACTTGGCAGGTTTAAGGCATACGGCTCATAAATTACGCGAATATAATCTTCTGAAAGCTTCGGATTTCTAACCTGTGGAAAACTCTGTGCATGATCACTTCACTGTGCTTCTCGTAACACTCTGGGCTTTATGTAATTGCATTTTACAACTCGCAATCTCCGCAGAATCTATGCTTCCGACCCTGCACCTGAGTCTTTACCAATTGCGGCGCTGTTTTGCCCTGAAACAGGATTTCTGCTAAATTCGTACAATTCCGACCACGCAAATTCGAAAACGAGGTAGAATATGAACGTTATATCAAAGTCACTAACCATCATGACACTGACAGCGATGACCGCCTCTGCCGGTCTTGCTGATCCCAATCCAAGCACCAAAGATTGGGGAAAACTCACCAAAGAAGCAATCGAAGACGGCTTTGAACAAGGTGGCCATTCTTCTGATCCATCAGGAGATGGCCACGGACCTGGCACTGCTGACGAGCCTCGTGCTGGGCTGGCAAATGTTGTGGAACGGGGCAATCTGGGGGCCACAGTAGATCTGATTAGCGGTTTATAAGCTGACCCACTGACGGATTTCTCCTGCACACAAATAGCGCAGTCTGCTCGACACCTGTAATCACAAGTTCATACGGTGGCGTAAGTTCGTTGAATTTTCGTTAAATGGTCGGGACGGCAAGATTCGAACTTGCGACCCCCTGTACCCAAAACAGGTGCGCTACCAGACTGCGCTACGTCCCGACTGGGCATTGCATAACGTCACAAGCGGGACGAGGAAAGCCCAAAAAGCACGAATTAAGAGAAAATTTCTCTTCTTTATTCTGGGGCAACCATTGGGGCGCAGGGCCAGACTGCAATCTGCTGCTGAACATAGGGAGACCGGAGCTCGCTACCGACAGAAATTCCGATCCTTTTCGCCAAACCACCGTTGATTTCAAGAACATAGCGGACCTCGTCTCCACCACTGACCGGTGTCAGATCACCAGGCTGCGCATTTTTATAAATATAGGACACGCGCCCATCGGATGTCAGATAGATGATATCAAGCGGGATCAGGGTGTTTTTCATCCAGAACGAAGGTTCATGGGCCATGGGATAGACAAACAACATCCCCTGCCCCAGTGGCAGATCTTCACGAAACATGAGCCCCTTGGCACGCGCGCGATGCGTTACGGCCACTTCAACAGAAAATCCAGCCTGCCCCCATGGTCCACGCAGATCAACACGGTCATCGCGGCAGTCTGTCAGGGATGAGCTGGCTGACTGGGACGGGCTGGCCATCATAGCAATCAAGGCTGCTAATATGAACCGCATGACGAGACTTTGACCTCACCTTTCAACTGATCGGTTAAGCCCATGAAGACGGATTGATGTGCAAAGATCAATCGGTTCCGGTATTTGCGGCATCCCAAGCCGAAACGACCAGCGCAAGTTTTCCACGTTTGCCTTGCACAGTGCGTAGGCAAATCGCTTCGCCCGGCTGCAAGTCTGCAAGTCCTGACCGGCGCAAAACTTCAATATGGATAAAAATGTCCTCGGAAGATCCAAATATATTGGCAAAGCCAAATCCCTTGCCCTTGTCGAACCATTTGACCCTCGCCGGTTCCACAGGACCCGCACTGTCGAGGTCAATATCGCCGTCTTGCTCTTCGACGAGCCCATGGGGTTCTGGGCCTTCAGGGGGGGTAATCGAACGCACAAGTACAGCCTGACGACCGCGCTGGGTATCCTGAACCTCAATCTCGATCCCTGCACCATCAGCAACCGAGCTCTGTCCGAAATTCCGCAGCACATTTGCATGCAGAAGAATATCTGTACCGCCCTCTTCTGCGATCACAAAACCAAATCCTTTGGAAGGATCAAACCACTTTACATGTCCACGCAGGATAAATGTATCCTGCACCTCAGACTCTTCGGTCATCTGGTAATCCTTAACGTTCACATCCCCGTGTATAGTTGTGAAACAATCGGCAAGTCCTCGCAAGCCTAAACTACCTGTCCTTTTAGTCAGGTTTCGCTTTGTAAACCTGCGCAATCAACGAAAATTTTTTAAATACAATCATGGATTAAGTCGCACCACTACCCATTCAACTTTACCCTTTTGGCGAACCCAGCGATAGCGATCATGCAACCGGAAGGCTCCGTCTGCCCAGAACTCGATCTCAGTTGGACAAATACGATATCCGCCCCAGAATGGCGGGCGTGCGGGATTGGGACCATGAACAGCGGTGACTTTTGCCACTTCGGCCATCAAAGCAGCGCGAGAGGCAAGCGGCTGGCTTTGATGGGATGCCCATGCGCCCAGCCGGCTTTTCAGGGATCGGGAATGGTAATAAGCGTTTGCTTTTGATCCCTCTTCTCGCGTGACCGTGCCGCGCACCCGAATCTGACGGCGCAGGGATTTCCAGTGCATGACAAAAGATGCCTTGCCAGTGGCTTCGATCTCTTCCGCCTTTACAGACCCATAATTCGTATAAAATACGAAAGCATCGTCTTCGATCTCTTTCAAAAGAACCATACGGGTGTTTGGCATACCGTCAGCATCGACCGTGGACAGGGCAATGGCATTGGGATCATTGGGTTCAGAGACCTCAGCCTCAGTCAACCAGCTGCGCGCCAGCTCAAACGGATTTTCTCCCGTAAAGATCCCACTCCGATCCGACATGTGCCTTCTCTCCTGATCATTTAGCAAAATCAATTTGCCCACAGTTTGCAATTGCGTGCCTATTGCATCTGGCGCACAGGCGCAGGCTTGCGGTAAAAGGGGCAATCGCCTAAACGGGCTTAAACCAGAATAGTGGGACGGGGAACAGAGAATGTCGACCGGTTTGATGAACGGCAAGCGCGGCCTGATTATGGGTCTTGCAAATGATAAATCCATTGCATGGGGGATTGCCAAAGCCTGTGCTGATCAGGGTGCAGAGCTTGCGTTCTCGTATCAGGGGGACGCGCTGAAAAAGCGGGTGGCTCCGCTGGCGGAACAGCTGGGTTCGGATATCGTCGAACCTTGCGACGTGTCAGATCAAGCGTCGATTGACTCGCTGTTTTCTACGCTGGAAGAGAAATGGGGCAAGCTTGACTTCATCGTGCATGCCATTGGTTTCTCAGATAAAACCGAACTTCGCGGTCGGTACATCGACACCAGCCCCGAAAACTTCCGCATGACCATGGATATCTCGGTCTACAGCTTCACCGCCGTGGCCAAACGCGCCGCTGCGATAATGCCGGATGGTGGCTCGATGTTGACCCTGACCTACTACGGTGCAGAGCAGGTGATGCCGCATTACAATGTGATGGGTGTGGCCAAGGCCGCTCTTGAAGCCTCAGTGCGTTACATGGCCGAAGATCTGGGCAAGGATGGCATCCGCGTGAATTCGATTTCCGCTGGTCCGATCAAGACACTGGCCGCCTCAGGGATCGGTGATTTCCGCTATATTCTGAAATGGAACGAGCTGAATTCACCGCTGCGCCGCAATGTTACCATCCAGGATGTTGGCAATTCAGCGCTGTATCTTCTGTCGGATCTGGGTTCAGGCGTCACTGGCGAAACACATCACGTGGATGCAGGCTATCACGTCGTTGGCATGAAAGCCGTGGACGCACCTGACATCGACGTCACCACCGGTCGTAAGTAAGCGAGGGACATGAGATGAGCGAACGCCTGCCCCACGAAAAAGGTTTCCACATCAGCTGGGACCAAATTCACCGCGACAGCCGCGCACTGGCATGGCGCCTGGATGGTCAGGGCCCTGACGATGGCGCCTGGCGTGCCGTTGTCGCGATCACCCGTGGCGGCATGGCCCCCGCTATGATTGTCAGCCGTGAGCTGGACATCCGCACTGTGGATACCATCAGTGTGAAATCCTACCACTCAGGCGGCGGTCAAGCGGATCAGCGACGCGATGCGCAGGTGCTCAAATCCCCAGACGCAGAACTGATGGGAGATGGGACCGGCGTCCTGATTATCGACGATCTGGTAGACAGCGGCAAAACGCTGGAACTGGTGCGTAAACTTTACCCCAACGCCCATTTCGCAACGGTCTATGCCAAACCGAAAGGCCGTCCGATGGTTGATACCTTCATCACTGAGGTAAGCCAGGACACCTGGATCTTTTTCCCGTGGGATATGGCGCTGCAATATGTTCAGCCCTATCGCGGTACGGACTGAGCATTGCATTCAAGACCCAACCCCACTCGTTGGGGATGACGTCAAACACTTAGCAAATTCCCCATACTTTGCTTCGACCGTATTCAGCATGCGGTCGAAGCAGAAGCTGCGCAGCAACAGCTCACAGATGAACCGGCCATGCCTCCCTATTTGCGGTCAGCAGGCCGGAAGGCCTGATCCATTGCAGATAGGTCATGTTCACCCAGACCTTGATTGAGCGCTTTTTCAAACATCGCTCTGATCCCATCGTGAAAAAGCGTCTCAACTCCGAGAGTTTCGCTTAGCGTCAGCAACGCGGCGTGCCCCTCTCCCCACACGGCCAATGAAGCCTGTGTTTCCTGCGTGTTTCCAGCGGCTATCGCATCGATCAGGCGAAGGGGCTCTCTTTGCATCAGCCCTGCATTCCTCGCCACTTGATCGCGAAATGCGGAAAGAGGCACGCCCCCTACGTCGCACATGGTTGCACCATTGATGGTTCCCATCAGAAACCCAAGCATACTGGAGATCGCTGCGCGACTGAGCACCACAGGCGCTGAATAATTGTCTCCCAGATAGGTGATACTTGGCGACATCGTTTTCAAAACCGCGTCATGGCCTGTCACGATATGTTCGGGGCCGGCCACGACAATTGATGCATCATCGGTACCAATCTGTTCGGGCAAGCAAAGGATTGCCCCTTTTATTAAATGTGCCCCGCAAGTTGACATCAATTCGGCATCTTGCTGCACCTCTGCCACGGTCGCTCCGGTCAACTGGATCACGGTGACACCGGAAAGTTTTTCCCGCACCGTTTCATTTTCCGTGATCTGCTTCCAGGCGGCATAGTTCGAAAGGCAGACCACAATGGCGCTGCACCCGTTAATGACTTCAGAGGCGGATTTCGCAACGATTGCCCCCTCTTGCTGCAAAGCCACAGCTTTTTCCGGGCTTCGATTCCAAACGCGAATGTTCGCCTTGGTCGCTAATAAGGATCGCGCAAGCGCACTCCCCATGTTGCCCAGACCGATGAATGCAATATTGGTGTTCGAAAGGTGCATTAGTTCATCCTGTTCTGCATCGTATTCAGTCACGAGACCCTAAGGTAACACACCTGTCTATAATTAAATAAATTGGCGCCATGCGTGAACAGGTCAATCTATCGGCACGCTATTGGGACATCAGCTGGGATCTGCGTAGCTGTCGAAGTCGCATAAAAAAAACGCCCGACCAATCTGGTGGGCGTTTCTTGTAATTCTGTGCAAATGTTTGGCAGAGCCTGCCTTATTCCGCTGCTTCGGGCGCATCCGGAGCGTCCGGCTTTGGCTGCTCTTTTGCGGCCTCAGGATTGTCCTCGGTTCTCGGCTTTGCAGGCTTGCGTGGCTTGCGACCACGCGCGGGGGCTTTTCTCGGTTTGCTTTCCGGTGTCTCTACCAATCCGCTATCAGAGGGAGCCTCGATTAAATCAGGTTGTTCCGCACCTTCCGCGGACACGTCGGAAACGGGCTCGGCGGCCTCGGCTGCTTCTGCCGCTTCGGCCTTACGCTCGCGCTCTTCTTTTTCGCGCTGCTGGCGTTCCCGGTTCTGCTGATCAGCCTGTTGCCGCCGCGTTTCCACCTCGCGCTGCGCTTCGCTCAGCAAGCGGGTGTAATGCTCGGCGTGCTGCTGGAAATTCTCCCCTGCAACACGGTCATTGGACAGAAAGGCATCACGTGCCAACTGGCTGTATTTATCGATGATTTGCTGCGGTGTCCCGCGCACTTTTCCCTCGGGCCCCGAGCTGTCAAAGACACGGTTGATGATATTGCCCGGGTTGTTCCGGTTACGGTTCGACTTATTGCGCGAACGGGACTTAGAAGATCTCATAAGCTTTAATTTCCAGCCTTGGCAGATGCAAGCGGCCAATTCCGGCCTGTTGTTTTCTCGGACTGGGCGCAAAGGCGCAACCTTGTGTCCGATTTTTGGGCTTAAGTGCGGCGGCGTCCAAATGGACTGCGCGACCTACTTTTCCTTCGTAACCACCGCAAGCTGGGTAAACAAGCCCAAACTGCCCGTTTCACCATGAATTTCGCGATAAATTGCCGAACCTCTGCAAGTTAGCAACGGTATTGAGTAGAAAATACGAGGTAATCACCGCATATTAGCACAGACAACCCGATCGCGCCCATCGATATCCCGCCGGACATTCACATCACGCAAACCGGCCGCGGAAAACATGGCAGCCACCTGCGCGCCCTGTGTGGGGCCGATTTCGACCAGAAGGCGCCCGCCCGGCATCATGAACTTTGACGCTTTATCGGCAATTTCGCGATATGGATCCAACCCGTCTCCGCCTGGCGTCAGCGCCAAGTGGGGTTCCCAATTCAGCACATCTTGCGACAGGCCGGGCATCTCATCTGCGGCAATGTAAGGCGGGTTGGAAACCACCAGATCAAACTCCCCGACAACCGGATCAAACCAGCTGCCCTGACAAAGATTCACGCGGTCCGACACCCCCAACGCCCCTGCATTCTGGCGGGCGACGGATAAGGCATCGCCGGACAGATCCACTCCAACACCCGTAGCCCCGCCCTGCTCGGCCAAGAGCGTCAGAAGGATACAGCCGGACCCAGTGCCAAGATCAAGCACCCGCTCAAACGGAGCTTGTAGTGCGGCCGCAACAAGCTCTTCCGTCTCGGGGCGCGGATCCAGCACGTCGCCGGTCACAATGAAATCACGTCCGTAGAAATGGCGCTTGCCGATGATTTGCGCAACGGGCTGGCGGTTGACCCGGGCCTCGATGACCCGGTCAAACGCAGTTTGCTGTTCGTGGGAGACGGGATCCGGCAAGATCAGCGTCAACCGTCCACGCTCCACACCCAGCACATGGGCCAGCAGCGCGCGGGCATCCCCGGCGGCCCCCTCAACGCCTGCGTCATTCAGGCGACGGGTGGCCTGCACCAGCAAAACCTGCGCGGTGATCATCCGTCCATCTCGGCCAGCTGTGCGGCCTGCGCCTCAGCGATCAGCGCTTCGATAACTTCATCCAGATCACCGTTCACGATCTGATCGAGCTTGTAGAGCGTGAGGTTGATCCGGTGATCGGTCATCCGTCCCTGTGGGAAATTATAAGTACGGATCCGTTCAGAGCGATCCCCCGACCCGACCTGTGATTTCCGATCAGCCGAGCGTTCGCTGTCAATCCGTTGCCGCTCCAGATCATAAAGCCGGGTTTTCAGTACCTGCATCGCGATCTCGCGGTTGCGGTGCTGGGATTTCTCCGAGCTGGTCACCACAATCCCTGATGGCAAATGGGTGATGCGCACTGCGGAATCGGTGGTGTTGACGTGCTGCCCGCCTGCCCCGGAGGAACGCATCGTGTCGATCCGCAGGTCATTTGCGTCGATCTGGATATCCACATCTTCAGCTTCGGGCAGCACCGCCACCGTCGCTGCAGACGTATGGATCCGCCCTCCGCTTTCGGTTTCTGGCACACGCTGCACTCGGTGTACGCCACTTTCAAACTTGAGCCGCGCAAAAACGCCATCGCCCTTCACATGGGCGGTGACCTCTTTCACCCCTCCCAGTTCCGAGAGCGTCTGCTCCATGATCTCGAACTTCCAGCCCCGCGCCTCGGCATACCGCTGATACATCCGCAGAAGGTCGCCGGCAAACAGCGCTGCTTCATCCCCGCCAGTGCCGGGGCGAATCTCGATCATCGCCGCGCGACTGTCCGCTGCATCTTTGGGCAGCAGAGCCAGTCGCATTCCCTGTTCTGCTTCAGGAAGACGCGCCCTAAGGACTGGCAGCTCTTCCTCTGCCAGTTCCCGCATATCGGGATCATCCATCATCAGCTCGGCTTCTTCGATGTCGGCCAAGAGCTGATTATACGCGGCAATCTCCTCCACCACCGGTTTCAGCTCGGCATATTCCCGCCCGACAGCGGCGATTTCGTCGCCCGACAGACCTTGAGACATCCGTGCTTCGAGATACTCGAACCGTTCGGTGATTGCGTTGAGTTTTTCCAAAGGGACCATGGGGTTCGGTCTGTCCTATTGCGTGGTTTTGGTCAAGAGGCCGCGCTGTGCTAGACTAGGATCATGCGCAAATTCATTGGCATAATCACGCTTGTCAGCGCGATGAACGGTTCTGCACTGGCGGATGTCACCACGCCCGGCGGCAAAGTCATTGATTGCTATTGCACAGATACGCAGGGCAGCCGTGTGGAACTGGGACAGGAAATCTGTCTTTTCGTCAATGGTCGCGCCTTTATGGCGCTATGCGACATGAGTCTGAATGTCCCGATCTGGCGTGACACAGGCCGGGCTTGCCTCAGCTCCAATCTCCGATCTCGACTGCTGGAACAGTTGCGTAATCCAGCCTTCGAGCCGACGGGCATTGACCCCAAGGTCTGAGCGGCCAATCACCAAGCTCGAATAAATATGCAGGTGACCGTCTGCAATCCAGATCCGCGTGATGTCCGGGAATCCGAACAGCTTTGAGCGCGTCACAAAACTATGCCCCTGCGGGGTGTCGAAAACCTCTTTGGTTCGCTCGGTCCTTCGGATGATCTGCAAGAGCATCTCATGGCCGTCTTCAGGCAGTTGTCCCAGGGGAAGAACACATTTTGCACCACCTTTCATGTGGTGAAATCCTCGCGCCTCCGGCCCCGGTTGCGCCCGCAATTGAACCGTCGGAAGGGGTTTGCTGCGAGCATAGATTGCCAAAGCAGAAGCCAGAATGGCAATCATCGCCAGCAGGCCGATGAGGCCCCAGAAAAAGTTATTCATCACTCGAAATCCCGTGGTGCAACGCGCAGGGGCCATAACATGGTGGGAATCAAAGCACGAGCGTTCCCATACGGAAACATTACGGTCCGGGCAGAAACGCAGAACCCACCGTCTCCAGGTGGGCTTCTATCATATGATCAAATCAGATCAGCGGCGCGTGTAAGCCCAAAGGTTCAGGATCTCCATCGCCACATGTGCCCCTGCAATTGCAGTGGCACCCGTGGTGTCAAACGGCGGTGAAACTTCCACAATGTCGCCCCCAACCAAATTCACCCCGGCAATGTCACGTAGGATGATCGATGCCTGCGCAGAAGTCAGCCCACCCCAGACCGGCGTTCCGGTGCCCGGCGCAAAGGCCGGGTCCAGCGCATCGATGTCAAACGTCAGATAGGCCTGGTTGTCCCCAAGAATGGATTTGATCTTTTCTGCCACAGCCTGTGGACCTGTTTCATGCACCTCGCGCGCATCGATGATATTCACACCCAGAGTGTCTTCATTGGTGGTACGAATACCGACCTGAACCGAACGTTTCGGGTCGATCAGACCTTCTTTCACCGCTTTGTAAAACATCGTGCCGTGATCCACCCGTGTCAGGTCATCATCGGGCCAGGTATCGGTGTGAGCATCAAATTGCAACAGGCTTAACGGCCCGTATTTCTTGGCATATGCCCGCAGGATCGGGAAAGTGATATAGTGATCCCCCCCCAAAGTCAGGCTAGCGCAGTCCTGCGCAAGAATACCCGCAATATGCGCCTCAAGCGTGGCTGGAAACTGGTCAATATGGGCATAGTCGAACGCCAGATCGCCGTAATCGGCAATCGCAAATTCGCTCAGCACGTCAAAGCCCCAACCATATGCCGGATCTGGGGATTGAAGCGCTGACGCCTCGCGAATTGCCCGTGGCCCAAGACGCGTGCCGGGCCGGTTCGTCACCGCCTGATCAAAAGGCACGCCGGTCACAGCGATGTCCACATTCGTCAAATCTTTGCTGTAGGTACGTCGCAGGAACGAGGTTACACCGCCGAAAGTATTTTCAAAGGACAAGCCCTTGAATCCATCCCGCGTAACCGCGGTGTCAACCTGCTTGCTGGCGTCTTCAAGTGCCATGGAATTCTCCCGTCAAAGATCTCGTGGTATCGGGTGACTATCATGTTCCCAGCCCTACTTCCAGCAATTTGATCAAATCACCTACCTACTGAATTGAGCCGCTCCACCAGCTTGGCAAAAAAACTCGCTCCGTAGGGGGCTGCCTCATCGTTGAAATCATATTGTGGGTGATGCACGTAAGGTCCGTCCCCCTGTCCCAGAAACAGATAGGCTCCCGGTCGTTCTTCCAGCATATAGGAGAAATCTTCGGCGCCCATGGAGACACCGCCTTGGCCATCGACTCGGTCTTCACCAGACAACTCACGAGCCACTTCAAGGGCAATTTCAGTCTGTTTGGAATGATTGACTGTCGCCGGGTAGCCGCGCTCATAGATCACCTCGGCCTCAACGTCGAAGGCGGCGGCTAGGCCGGAAATGATTTCACCCGCCCGCTTTTCCGCCATATTGCGGACCTCAGGCGTGAAGCTTCGGATGGTCGCCTCCAGCCACGCGGTTTCCGGGACCACATTATCGACGGTCCCCCCATGCACCTGTGTGACGGAAATCACCAACTGCTCCATCGGCGGCAGGTTGCGACTGACAATGCTCTGCAACGCCTGCGCCATGCTGACCAAAGCCATGATCGGATCGCGGCATTCCTCGGGATAAGCCGCATGACCACCAAGCCCTGTCACATTGACGCGCAGCGTATCCACCGCTGCCATCAATGGGCCGGGAGAGGTGATGAAGGCGCCCAACTCCTCGCCCGGCAAATTGTGCAGCGCATAGACCTCTTTAATGTCAAAGCGGTCCATCATGCCCTCGTCACACATATGTTTCGCACCGCCGGAATTTTCCTCGGCCGGCTGAAAAATCAAAGCCACCCGACCGGCGAAATTGCGGGTTTCCGCCAGATATCGTGCAGCCCCGAGCAGCATTGTCGTATGCCCGTCATGGCCACAGGCATGCATCAAACCTTCAGTTTGCGAAGCATGGTCGAGCCCGGTCATTTCCTGCATGGGCAGCGCATCCATATCCGCGCGCAACCCAATGGTCGGACCCACCCCCTGACCGTTGATGATCGCCACCACCCCAGAGACACCAATTTTCTCGTGAACCTCGTCCACACCAAATTCACGCAAACGCGCGACAACATACGCGGCCGTCTGATGACACTCCAATCCCAGCTCGGGATGGGCATGCATCCAGCGCCTCCAGGTCTTCATATCTTCGGAAAAATCGGCAATACGGTTGATAACGGGCATGGGAAGCTCCTAACTGACCTCCGAGGCTTTCCCGAAACGAAGGGCAATTGCAATGTCAAAAACTTCAAATGAGATCGTACACGACCCCAATGGGGGTATGGACCGTCTGCGTGAAATCATGCGGCGGCTGCGCGACCCGAAAAGCGGGTGCCCCTGGGACATCGAGCAGGATTTCGGTACCATTGCACCATATACGATCGAAGAAGCCTATGAGGTGGCCGACGCGATTGAACGCGAAGCGTGGGAAGAACTGAAAGGTGAGCTGGGCGATTTATTGTTCCAGTCGGTCTTCCACGCCCAGATGGCGGAAGAACGGGGCCTGTTCAGCTTTGATGATGTGGCCGACGGCATGTCAGATAAGATGGTCGCTCGGCACCCCCATGTATTTGGCAGCGAGTCCCGGGATAAATCCGCCGAACAGCAGACGCGAGATTGGGAAACCATCAAGGCCGCTGAACGCGCTGCCAAAGCCCAACAAGGGGTGCTGGACGGGGTGGCGATTGGACTGCCTGCTTTATTGCGCGCCGTAAAACTGCAAAAACGTGCAGCGCGTGTTGGTTTTGACTGGCCGGAAACAGCCCAGGTTCTGGATAAGATCCAAGAAGAAGCACGAGAGTTGGTTGAGGCGAAAGATACGCTTTCTCACGACGAAATCCGCGAAGAGATGGGGGATCTGCTATTTGTAATGGCAAATCTCGCCCGCCATCTGGATGTGGAGCCAGAAGAGGCTCTTCGCAAGGCCAATGCCAAATTCGAACGCCGCTTTTCCTATGTGGAACAACGACTTGCTGATCATGATCGCAAACCCGAAGAGTCGACGCTAGAAGAAATGGACGCCTTTTGGAATGAAATCCGCACCCGAGACAAGCTGTCGCAGGGAGCGGAATAATTACCCGATTTTTTTTATCGGGTATTGACCCTAGTAATTTAGTCAGGTTTAACGCGAGCAACAAAATTGATGCTCCAAGGAGTCGCAGCATGAAACTCGCCCACACCCTGTCCGCAGCCCTCGCGCTGACCACCGCTTTGCCCGTGATGGCCTCGGCAGATGAGGTGAACGTCTATTCCTACCGCCAGCCCGAGCTGATCCAGCCGCTTGTTGACGCTTTCACGGCTGACACTGGGATCGACGTCAATATTGCGTTCCTCAAGAAAGGCGTCATCGAACGTCTGGAAGCGGAAGGCAAACGCAGCCCCGCTGATGTGATCCTCACCACTGACATCTCGCGCCTGAATGGTGTGGTTGAGGCTGGTCTGACGCAGGCTGTGCAATCCGATGTTCTGGAAAAAAACATTCCGAGTGAGTATCGCGACCCAGAGGATCAATGGTTCGGCATCACCTCCCGCGCCCGGATCATCTATGCCTCGAAAGATCGCGTGGCAGATGGCGAGGTGACCACCTATGAAGACCTTGCCGATCCGAAATGGAAGGACCGTATCTGTACCCGCTCAGGCACCCACGCCTATACGCTGGCACTGGTTGCAGCCCACCTCAAGCACCACGGACCAGAGGCAACCACAGCTTGGCTCGATGGTGTGAAATCAAACCTTGCCCGCAAACCGCAGGGCAACGACCGCGCGCAGGTCAAGGCGATCTGGGCTGGTGAATGCGACATCTCGATCGGCAACACCTATTACATGGGAAAAATGCTGAGCGACGAAGAACAGCAAGACTGGGCGGACAGTGTGAATGTCGTGTTCCCTGTGTTTGAAGGGGACGGCACCCATGTGAACGTGTCAGGCATGGCCCTGACCAAACACGCCCCAAACAAGGATGGCGCCATCAAACTGATGGAATTCCTGTCGTCCCCCAAAGCGCAGGAAATCTATGCAGCGCAGAACTTTGAATACCCCATTGCCCCCGGCACGGAAGCCACCGATCTGGTCAAAAGCTGGGGCAACTTTAACGCCGATAGCCTGAACCTGATGGACGTGGCCAAAGAACGCCCTGCCGCATTGAAGCTGGTGGAAAAGGTTGATTTCGACGGCTGAGCCGGGATCAAATCTAACCGGTATTGATCGCAACCCGCTCGGAGCAATCCGGGCGGGTTTCTTTATGGTTTCAATGCTTTGCGAAGCAGATCTCCGACGCGTTCGCACAGCGGGAGCCGCGCATTGAATACGGTATCGAATGGGACAAAACATGCATCCAGCGCGTCGTCATCAGCAACGGGTTCACCATATTGATACTGGCACAGGATGCCTGCCAATACATAGTGGAATGCGGGTAGATCCTGCCCTGGCAAAGGTGGCTTGATCACCTCTTGCAACTCAAGAAACCGAGCGGCCGTTGCCGTGATCCCGGTTTCCTCCAGCAACTCACGGCAAGCGCCATCTTCCACTGTCTCTCCATATTCCAGCCGCCCGCCGGGAAAGCCCCAAAGCCCTGCATCTGGTTCGTTCCTACGCTGTACCAACAGCACCTCACCCCCGCGGACCACAACGGCGAGCACAGCGAGAGTGGGGGTCGCGCTCACAACATATCCTTCAGGTAGCGCCCGGTATGGCTGGCCTCTACCTTCGCCACTTTCTCTGGCGTGCCCTTGGCGACAATCATTCCGCCGCCATCGCCACCTTCGGGGCCAATATCAATGATGTGATCCGCTGTTTTCACCACATCCAGATTGTGTTCAATCACCACAACTGTATTGCCCTGATCGACCAATTCATGAAGCACTTCCAATAGCTTGCGCACATCTTCGAAATGCAGACCGGTGGTGGGTTCATCAAGGATATAAAGCGTGCGACCGGTGGAACGTTTGGAAAGTTCCTTTGACAGTTTCACCCTCTGCGCTTCGCCACCTGACAGCGTCGTCGCCTGCTGACCGACCTTGATATACCCAAGGCCAACCCGCATCAGCGCATCCATCTTCTCGCGGATCGACGGCACCGCCTGAAAGAACTCCTGTGCATCCTCGACGGTCATATCAAGCACATCAGCGATGCTCTTGCCCTTGAACGTCACCTCCAGCGTTTCACGGTTATAGCGCGCGCCCTTGCAGGTTTCGCAGGTGACATAAACATCCGGTAGGAAATGCATTTCGATTTTGATAACACCGTCACCCTGACAGGCCTCACAACGCCCACCTTTGACGTTGAAGCTGAAACGGCCCGGTTTATAGCCGCGGGTCTTGGATTCAGGCAGACCGGCAAACCATTCCCGGATCGGCGTAAACGCCCCAGTATAGGTCGCCGGGTTCGAGCGCGGGGTGCGACCAATAGGGCGCTGGTCAATGTCGATCACCTTATCGAGATGTTCAAGCCCCTTGATCGTTTCGCAAGGTGCCGGCGTTTGGCGCGCACCATTGAGACGCATGGAAGCGGTCTTGAACAGGGTCTCGATGGTGAGCGTGGATTTCCCGCCCCCCGACACGCCGGTCACACAGACAAACTGGCCCAGTGGAAAATCGGCTGTTACCTTCCGAAGGTTGTTACCTGTCGCCTTCACGACCTGAATTTTTTTGCCATTCCCTTTGCGTCGCTCAACAGGAACCGAAATTTCCCGCGTTCCGGTAAGGTATTGCCCAGTCACAGAGTTTTCACAGGCGGCAATGTCGGCAGGGGTTCCTTTGGCAATGATCTCTCCGCCATGCACACCAGCCCCCGGTCCGATATCAAGCACATAATCAGCCTCGCGAATGGCCTCTTCGTCATGCTCAACAACAATCACGGTATTGCCTTGGTCACGCAGGTTCTTGAGTGTCTCCAAGAGCCGCCCATTGTCGCGCTGATGCAGGCCAATCGACGGTTCATCCAACACGTAAAGCACCCCGGTCAGACCCGACCCGATCTGACTGGCCAGTCGGATCCGCTGGCTTTCGCCACCAGACAGCGTGCCGGAATTGCGGCTGAGGGACAGGTATTCCAGCCCGACATTGTTGAGAAAGCCCAGCCGTTCGCGGATCTCTTTCACAATCGCCCGCGCGATCTCGTTCTTCTGCGCACTCAGATGGTTGGGCACGTCTTCAATCCACGCCAGTGCTTCGCGGATCGACTTTTCAACCACCTGCCCCACATGCAGCAGGTGATCACCCGATCCGATTTTCACCGCCAAAGCTTCATCCTTCAGACGGTATCCACCACAGGCGCCGCAAGGGCGATTGTTCTGATACCGCTCGAATTCTTCGCGCACCCAATTTGAATCCGTTTCGCGATAGCGGCGCTCCATATTCGGGATCACGCCCTCGAACGGTCGCGTGACCTCATATACCCGCCCGCCTTCGTCAAACCGGAACCTGATCTCTTCCTCCCCCGAGCCGTAAAGAAACACCTGCTGCACATGTTTCGGCAGATCTTTCCACGAGGTGCTTTTGTCGAATTCGTAATGTTTGGCAATTGATTCAATCGTTTGCAGGAAGTATGGAGACTTGCCCTTACGCCAGGGTGCCAACGCCCCATCGTAGATCTGCAGCGTCACATCCGGCACCACGAGACGTTCGTCGAAAAAGAGCTCTTTGCCCAGACCATCACATTCCGGGCAGGCCCCAAATGGGGCGTTGAAGGAAAACAGGCGCGGTTCGATTTCCGGGATGGTAAAACCGGAAGTCGGGCAGGCGAAGTTTTCCGAAAAGGTAAAACTCTCTGGCTCTCCCTCGCGCGGCGCAGTTTCCAGAACCGCAATCCCGTCGGCCAGATCCAACGCGGTGCGGAAACTGTCAGCCAACCGCTGCTCCATCCCTTCACGCACCACAATCCGATCCACCACCACGTCGATATTGTGGCGGAATTTCTTATCCAGTGTGGGCGGTGCATCCAGCTCATACATCTCGCCATTCACTTTGACGCGCTGGAAGCCCTTCTTCTGAAGGTCCTGAAATTCCTTGCGATATTCACCTTTGCGGTCGCGCACCATTGGGGCCAGAAGATAGGCGCGAGTCCCCTCCTTCATCTGCATCACCCGATCCACCATATCCTGCACCTGCTGTGCTTCAATCGGCAGGCCGGTGGCCGGGGAATAGGGCGTGCCCGCGCGGGCAAAGAGCAAACGAAGGTAGTCGTAGATCTCGGTGACAGTGCCCACGGTCGAGCGCGGGTTTTTCGAGGTGGTCTTCTGTTCAATGGAAATCGCAGGTGACAACCCGGCAATATGATCCACGTCAGGTTTTTCCATCATATCAAGGAATTGCCGCGCGTAAGCCGACAGGCTTTCCACGTACCGCCTCTGCCCTTCCGCATAGATGGTATCAAAGGCGAGCGAGGATTTTCCCGAGCCGGACAGCCCGGTGATCACCACAAGCTCATCGCGCGGAATGTCCACGTCAATCGACTTGAGGTTATGCTCGCGCGCCCCGCGTACCTGAATTTCCTTAAGCTCGGCCATGATGCCCCCTCATGCGGCGCGCAAACCAGACCGCGCCCACCAATTCACATTGCATTAACCGATAGGACAAACAAGGCGGCGGGACAATCGAAAAATGAGAACATTAGTGGAACATATCGCCAGCTAGCAAGGAAATTTGCATTTATATTCCAATTTTCGAATATTTAATCAGAGCTCGTATTGACCACGACTGACCGCACACTATATGCCCAACAGAAAGTAACTGAGAGGCCACAGATGTTCGGGTTTATGATGGGGGGGGCAAAAATGTCGCCGCAAGATGCAATCAACAAAGCCAAGTCTGGCGAAATCACCGTGATCGACGTGCGCGACCATGGCGAGGTGAAGACGACCGGCAAAGCCAAAGGCGCCATTGTGGTGCCGCTTTCCGTGATACAATTTCAGTGCGATCCGAAAGGACCAGATTTCAACAAGGACATCGACCCGTCGAAACCGGTTGCCCTCTATTGCGCCTCCGGCGCACGTTCAGCCATGGGCGCGCGGATCCTGAAAAAGCTCGGATATGGTGAAGTTTTCAACATCGGTGGGCTTGGGCACTGGCATCAGGCGGGGGGCGAACTCACCCGCTAACTCCCCTTCAGAAACGCAAAAACCCGCGCCTTATAGCGCGGGTTTTCTTTTTAATATCTTAACATTGCCTTAGATATGAATAGCCCGATCATAGGCGTCAAGCACCGCCTCGTGCATCGATTCACTGATCGTCGGATGCGGGAAAACCGTGTGCATCAGCTCTTCCTCGGTGGTTTCAAGCGTCTTGCCCACCACATAGCCCTGGATCATTTCAGTCACTTCCGGACCAACCATATGGGCGCCGAGCAGCTCGCCGGTCTTGGCGTCGAAGACGGTTTTGATCATCCCGTCGGCATCACCCATGGCGATGGCCTTGCCGTTGCCGATGAAGGGGAAACGACCGACCTTGATCTCATACCCCTGCTCTTTCGCCTTGGCTTCTGACAGACCAACCGAAGCCACTTGTGGGTGACAATAGGTGCAGCCCGGAATGCTTTCCGGTTTCACCGGATGGGCATGCAGACCGTTGATCAGTTCCGCCACCATGACACCTTCATGGCTGGCTTTGTGGGCAAGCCACGGCGCACCGGCGATGTCGCCAATCGCATAAAGCCCGTCCACACCAGTCCGGCAATAGGCATCGGTCACAACATGGGTGCGGTCGATTTTTACACCGAGCGCTTCCAGCCCCAGCCCTTCGACATTGCCGACAATGCCAACGGCGGAAATTACGGTGTCGAATTCCTGTTTCTCGACCTTGCCGCCCACTTCGATATGCGCGGTCACTTTTCCCTTGGCACGATCGAGTTGCTTGACCATGGCTTTTTCCATGATCTTGAGGCCCTGCTTCACAAAGCTTTTCTTGGCAAAGGCCGAGATTTCAGCATCTTCCACCGGAAGCACGCGATCCATCACCTCTACCACGGTGGTGTCTGCCCCCAGAGTGTTGAAGAAGCTCGCAAACTCAATGCCAATGGCACCAGATCCAATCACCAGCAGCTTTTTCGGCATACGCGGCGGGTTCAGAGCGTGTTTGTAGGTCCAGACCAGATCGCCATCCGCCTCAAGACCCGGCAGTTCGCGGGCGCGGGCACCGGTGGCGAGGATAATGTTCGGTGCAGTGAGCTCTTCGACGCCCTTGTCGGTTTTCACTGACACCTTGCCCTTAGCCGGGATCGTCGCCTCGCCCATCACCACGGTGACTTTGTTCTTCTTCATCAGGTGACCAATGCCGGAAGACAGCTGTTTTGCCACGCCGCGCGAGCGCTTGACGATGGCAGGCAGATCATAATCGATCTTTCCCGCGGACAGTCCGAACTCTTTGGCGCGGTGCATCAGATGGAACACTTCTGCTGAACGCAACAGCGCCTTGGTTGGAATACAGCCCCAGTTCAGGCAGATCCCACCGAGATGTTCACGTTCAATAATGGCCACATTCTGACCAAGCTGAGCAGCCCGAATGGCGGCGACATAGCCCCCCGGTCCTGCTCCGACGACGATTGTATCAAAACCTTTTGCGGCCATGGATTCCTCCTGGGTTATGCACCGGGCAATAAAGATAGTTTGCCATTAAACTATTTTGTTCAACGGATCAATGAAATTGCAAAATACCCATTTTTTATGGGTATCACCCTGAAATTTCACCCCTATTCCAGCATATCTTTTCCAATTCTGGCGATATCCGTCGCGATCAGCAAATAAAAAAAGGCCGCGCCGGATGGCACAGCCTCGGTTTACCGGGTTTTTCATGGCTGATCAGTTGGCGAACTGGTCCAGCACGGCGCCATAGCCGCCTTCTGCTTCAAACGCCACTTCTGGTTCAGTGGGGGTGCGTTCCAACGCGTCATTTCGGTATGGGAAGCGGCCAAACCGACGGATCACTTCGCGATGCACACGGGCATGGAGCATATTGCTGCCCGCGGCTTCCCCTTCCATGCGCGTCATCACAAGGCGGACACAACGTTCCTGATCCGGCAAGTTTTCACTGTGCATAAGGGGCAGATAGAAGAATTGTCGATGCGGTTCCGGGATACGTTTGTCCCACCCTTGCGAAATTGCGCGTTTCGCGGCCGCACGCGCCAGATGATCGGTGGCAAAGGCATTTGCGCTGCCACGGAACATATTGCGCGGGAACTGGTCCATGAGAATGATATAGGCCAACGCACATTCGGCGTCTTTCATCCAAATGTCATAGGCTCCTGCTCGGGCAGCCTCCCATTCAGCCTCAAATCGATCCCGGATGGTCTGGTCCAACTCTTCCGAACCTTGATACCATCCTTCGGGTCCTACCTCATTCACCCAGAATTCGATGATCTCACTTGGCGCGCACATGGTTTTTCCTCCTTACGCGTTCTCTTTGAGATCAAGGTTTGCAAAATCTTAACGCTCACGCAACGTCAATTCGCAATCGGGTAACATTTTGAAATGTTATTACGAATTCGTTGCAGTTTCGTCATCACTGGCCTCTTCCGCCCAGACTTCTTGCGCCATATCCATAGCCATCGGAGAACCAGTGGGGGCCATGGTCACATAAGAACCAACATCTTCAGGCAGCGGAGCAGTACGACGGGTCGAGCGCCACAGGCCATAAGCCAGAAGCGACAGCAAAAGAATTCCCATGTAGGCAAAAAACCCAAGTGGCCCCATTGCGCCCATGATCCAGCCAGTCACCACCGGCCCCATAATAGCTCCAATCCCGTTGATGAACACCAGACCGGCCGACGCGGCAGCCATGTTATCGCTTTCAAGAAAATCATTCACATAAGCGAGCAGCAACGCGTATAGCGGGTTGGTCATCCCACCAACAAAGAAGGCCGAGACAAGATAAGAATAGTAGTTGGCGCCGGTGAAAATGGGCAGAAACGCCGCGACCCCGGCGATGCCGGATACAATCAGCACAAGATATCGACGATCAAACCGATCCGAAATCCAACCAATTGGATACTGCAAAACCAGCCCGCCAATATAGAACATTGATACGAAGAATGAGATCTCGCCGACTGACATTCCGATTTCACTGCCGAATACGGCGGCCATACCAAACATGGCCGAGAACACCCCGCCCACGACCATGATCCCAACAAAGCCCAGAGGGGAAAGATGGAATAGCTCCCGCAAGCTCATCCCCTTGGTGTTTTCAAACGCCGGTGTTGGGCTGATCGACAACAGGATCGGTGCAAAGGCAATAGAAACCAGCACCGATGGGAGGATGAACAGCAGGAAGCCCCCCGGATCACCGAGAACCAGCAAATACTGTGCTGCAATAATGCCCACCATCTGAACAATCAGGTAAAGCGACAGCGCCTTTCCACGGTTCTCGTTATCGGCGGCATTGTTGAGCCAGCTTTCTGCGGTGATATAAACCCCCGAAAAGCAAAATCCGATTACAACCCGCAGCACAGTCCAGGAAATCGGATTGGCCCAGGCCGGATAGAGGATCAGCACCGCCGATACCAGCGACCCAAGTGCCGCGAAGACGCGGACATGCCCCACGCGGCGGATCATCGTGGGTGTCAGTCGCGAGCCAAACAGGAACCCGGCAAAATAGCCCGACATGACAATCGACATCTGGAAGGTCGAAAACCCTTCGATCCCGCCCCGGATCCCCAACAGCGTGCCCTGCACACCATTACCAACCATCAACAGCATGATCCCCAGAAGTAGGGCCCACGAGCTAGACAACACCTGGATCATGACGGTTCCTCAACCTTGCATAAAACGAAATCAGACCCCCGAGCATAAGGGGAAATCATATCAGGTATCCAACAATCACGACGCGAGAAGGTCGCGTTTCGTCAATTTTGCAACGAGATCATCCCTGAGGAAGCAAAAGGGAGCTGTCGCCATAGGAAAAGAACCGGTAACGATGATCGATCGCATGGGCATAGATATCCCGCATCCGCTCAACGCCCATCAGAGCAGAGACCAGCATCATCAACGTGGATTTGGGCAGGTGAAAGTTTGTCATCAGCCCATCAGCCAGTTTAAATCTATAGCCAGGCTTGATGAAGATATCGGTTTCTCCGACCCACGGCGACATCTGTCCCGGACCCTCGGCTGCACTTTCAACCAGACGCAGCGCGGTGGTGCCCACCGGGATGATCCGCCCGCCAGCCTCTTTGGTGGTATTGATTTCAGCCGCGGCTTCTGCCGAGATCTGCCCCCATTCGGAATGCATCTTGTGATCGCGAACGTCATCCACCTTGACCGGAAGAAAGGTACCTGCCCCGACATGGAGGGTCACTTCGGTGATGCCGACGCCCATCGCCCGCACCTTCTCCAACAGGTCATCATCAAAATGCAGAGACGCGGTTGGGGCTGCCACGGCACCTGTTTTCTTGGCAAAAACCGTTTGGTAATCCTCATTGTCCTGCGCGTCAGCGGCGCGTTTTGCGGCGATATATGGTGGCAGTGGCATCTGGCCAGCCTCTTGCAAGGCGGCGTCGAAATCTGCCCCAGACATATTGAAGGCCAGCACCCCCTGCCCGTCTTCCTTGGATAGAAGCTCGGCAGACAACCCCGCGGCAAACGCGATCACCTCGCCCTCTCGGATCTTGCGGAGGGGTTTGACCATGGCGCGCCAATGCCCGTCGGCAGTCGGAGACAGCAATGTCACTTCGATCTTCGACACCCCTTCGCCCGGCGCCTGCCCGGGGCGGGTGCGCGTGCCGGACAGCCGTCCGGGGATGACTTTTGTGTTGTTCAACACCAATCGATCGCCCGGACGCAGCCAGTCACACAGGTCATGCACATGGGCGTCGACCATCCCATCCGGATTGGCCACCAACATGCGGCTCGCGGGGCGGGGGCGCACAGGGCGGGTCGCAATCAGCTTTTCCGGCAGGTCGAAATCGAAATCACTCAGCTTCATCAGGTCGTCTTTTGTCAGGTCATAGCCCGGCGGGTCGGGCAAATGATCATTGCGGTTTGGGTGGCGGTTTGCGCCGGAAAATGTCTCTAAAGATACCGGGCGTGAAAAGCGAGAGCGGATTTACCCCGACATCCGGGTTTTCTGGTGTGCCGGACAAAGTATAGTTAAACCCAATCAGCCCTTCCCCTTTCCGCGCCAAAGCACGACCGGCAGAATTGACAATATAGAAAGGGGAAATCACCCCCTGCATCTCCATTTCACTGGAGCCAAGATGGTAATACCCATCCATCGAAACACCGAGGGAATGCCCCACCGCCGAGCTGCGATAGATCGTCACTTTCTCCGGGTCGAGCCTGAACCGGGCAGTGACTTCACCAAAAGGAATGCCCTGCCCACCCAATTGCTGCAGCAGCCCGACAACCGAGACCGCAGACAGCAGCTCGGCCATGGCCGGGGCGTCACGAACAGAAACATCTCCGACCTTCAGCTCCCCTTCATAGGTCCCCTTGGAGCCCCCTGGGGCGAGCACAAGTTCCAGATCGCCGCCATAGGCATTCTTGAAAACGCCCGCATCGCGCATCACACCACCGGCATCGTCGGATTTGATCCGAATGGCCATTCCATTGGCCTGCGGCGCCACAGCACCCGTGATCCCGGCCCCTCCGCCGACACGCGCCTGAAAGGTGCCCTTGGTGCCATTGTGCTGCTGAAACTTACCATCAAACTGGGTCAGGGTGATGCCGCTGGAGACGATCAACCGGTCCAGCACCAGATCAATTGGAACGGCCCCCGGAACACTGCCGCCTTTCCCGGACCCCAACGTCGCATTGCGCATATCAACAGTGCCCCCGTTGACGGAAATGGCAGGCGGGAGACCTTCGCCGCGCCCCGTCAAGGTCACCGGAGCATCAAGCCAGCCCGCCAGCTGAACACTGCCAAACTGCGCAATATCAAGCCCCCCCTGCTCATGAAGACGGATCTGCCCCACTGCCGACAGCCCCGCCGCGGTCAAGGTGATTTTGGGAACATGTACCGGCTTTCCAAGCACCGCTTCAATCTCCAGAGACCCTTTGCGATTAGCAGGCTTTGCCCAGCCCAGCGGATTGAATGACATAGCCAAACCAGACAGATCTGATTGCGCCACAAGCGTCGTCGGCTCTCCGGGGGTGATGGTCATATCAAACTGCGCTTGGCTTTCGCCACTGACACTTCCTTTGGGCAAATCAATCGACAACTCATCCAGCAATCTCTGATCGAGAACCGCGCGACCGGACACCGTCGACTTGCCGCCATTTGCCTTGACCCCAAGCGGAAGGTTCCAAGTTGCGGACAGCGGCATCTGGCCAAGCCCCCCCTGCCCCGTCAGCTCCAACCCATCGTGACGCACGTGCAACTTGCCGCTGCTCAACCGCAGTGTTTTCCCTTCGATCAGCTTGGTGCTTTCGCCATTCCAGACATCAGCCAAAAGATTGAAACGCAGCTCTTCTTTCGGAATTTTTTTCATCAACCGCAGATCAATTTGACCCGAAAGCTCAAATTGCCCCTTGTCGACAATATCCGCCCCAATCCGCCCGGATTTTCGGAAGATCCGATAAGGCGGTTCGGCCAGCAATGCGAGCGCCGCAGGCACCTGGCCTCGCAGCGACAAATCCACCCGCGCCGGGCTGGGCTTGGTTTTCATATCAAGGATCACAAACCGCGTGCCCGAAACATCGATCGGCGCCTGCCCCTCGGGGCGCACGAACCCGCTATCTGCCGAGACAATCATCTGGTTTTGCTCAATCGAGAACCGGCCCGACACATTGCGCACCGGTATCATGCCCTTCACAACTTCGGCCCGCATCCCAACAAGGTTTGAGCTGAGTGAAATCTTGGGGTCTTCGCCCGGCAGAACCCGCAACGCCGCAGTGACATTCTCAAGATGCCCCTCATAAAGCTTGGTCTTGGTCCATTTGCGAGATTTCGCGCCTTTCTCGGTCAGTGGCCAAAACGCCAGCACCTGTTCTTTCGTCACTTTATCGGCCGACAGGTCCAGCGCCAGATCCCAGCCATTGCTGCGCGCAATAGCCCGACCGTATCCCGTCACATGCCCCGCCCCTTGCGACAGGTTGACCGCCCCCAATTCCAGCGTAAAGGGGGACAGACGCAAACGAAAATCGGCACCCCCACCGGTCAGTTCCAGCGGAGCTTCAAACATGTCTGGCGGAGTTATCCGTGCCGAGGTCAAGCTAAGCTGACCGATCAGCTCTGCGGGCCAGCCCTGCTCCCACCCGCGCAGATAAGAATGGCCCTCCACCTGGGCCTCCCCCCAATCGGTGAGAATGGAAACCTCGGCAAAGTCGATGCGTTCCCGCTCCGGATCATAATCCATATAGACCTTGCCGCCATCAAAGCGGATCGGCGCAACCCCGGCACCGGGCGTCACGGCACCCTCTCCGAATTCAAGCGTGCCAGCCATATCCTGGATCAATCCGGCGTCGCTGATCACAGTGTGCAGTGCTCCCGAAATCGGGGCGTCAACCACACCAAGGAACGCCATCACCGGCGATTGCGCCGCAATATCCCGCGCCAGCGCATTCTTGAATGTGGCCGTCATGGTCGCCCCGGACCGCCCCTTGAAGGCGCGGAACCCGAGAACGGTTTCAGCCAGAACCTCGGTCTGATTGAACACATCAAACGAAACGGTGATGTCCACCGCCTCTTCATTATGTGTCAGTGTCATCTGCCCGTCTGTGACCTGCCAAAGCCGCCCTGAACGGGCATCCTCAAGCGTGATGGTCAGGGCTTCGGTCGAGATTTCCTCGAGGTCTGCCAATGTGCCATCGGTAAACTCGCTGTCGATCACATCAAGGATCGACGCCAGATCGCCGCTCGCCCCGCCGCTCGTGCCAAAACTGAGGTCAAAATCACCGTTGGCCCGTCGGCGCAATGTGACCTGAGCGCCAGATAGGCGCAGCCAAGCGGGTTTGATATCGCCGCGCAAGACGTCACCGATGCGCACGCCCCCTTCGACCGCATTCAAACGCGCCACTTCCAGCCCGGTCTGGTCCTTCACCCCTACATCCACAAAGCGCAGATTGGGAATGCCTTTGGGGCTGATCCCCAACTCGACTCGATGCAGCGACAGGTCTGCACGGTCAGTTTGTGCATTAATCACGGTTTCAATCCGTGTGGTGACCCAATCCGGTATGCCAACGACACGCCCGGTCAGGGACATCGACAGCATGACCAGAAACAGCCCGCCCAGCAGGATCAGCATCACACTCCAGATGCTCAGATGCCATTTCAGACGACGTCGCCTGCGTGCCTTGCGGGCGGCAATGGGACACATGGGACCATCAGGCCCCGGAACCACGCGGGCTGCTGCGGTCGCCGTACCAATGCTGTCTTTGCCGGTAGGTCCTTCACCATCCGGCAGCTCTGGCGGCAAGGATTGCCTGTCCAGCTGATGCGGATCTTCATCCATTTTGCCTTTGGCGCCCTTTTCTCTGCCCGGTCATTCAGCCCAACTTTGCTGGCCCTATTCTCTTCATATTGACAGGCCAGCTTCTTGTGTCGGACGGCACTGGTCAATTTCGCCTTGAACCTGTTGTAAGGCATGGTTTCATATTGCGGTGTTTACCCGTAAAACGAAAGCCTTGATATTGCTAATTCGCATGGGGAAGGAAGCCAAGCAATGGATGCAAAACCTTTGGAAACAGGCTCAAAAGCGCCCGAATTCACTTTGCCACAGGATGGTGGTGATCCGGTCACTCTTGCCCGACTCACCAATGATCCATCAGTCGGACCGGTAATCCTTTTCTTCTACCCAAAAGATAGCACTCCGGGCTGCACCACCGAAGCCAGGGAGTTCTCGACGCTCCTGCCAGAGTTCCACGCCCTTGGCGCACAGGTCTTTGGCATTTCCAAGGACAGCCTGAAACGACATGAAAACTTCCGCGCCAAGCAGGAACTGACCGTGCCGCTCCTGTCCGATGCCGATGCGCAAATCTGCGAGGCTTATGGCACCTGGGGTGAAAAGAAAAACTATGGGCGGACCTATCTGGGGATCACCCGCACCACCTATCTTATTGATAGCAAAGGGGATATCGCGCAGGTTTGGAGCAAGGTAAAGGTCAAGGACCACGCACAGGCTGTGCTGGACGCCACCCGCGCTCTGGTTGGGGCATGACCATGCCCCTAAAACCCCTTGCCCAAATGGCCGAAGAGGTGCTGCGCACCGCAGATGGCCGCGAAAAATGTGCCCTGTCCCGCCGCTATGCCGCCGACTGGTTTGCCGCCCGTGCAGATGGCACTCTGCCCGAAATTGGCACGGCCTCTCCGCCTGACTTTCCCGCGCGCCCCGAAAAACCCGAACTGAAAGATCCCCGTGGCGTGCCAAGACGCCGCCCCGGCAGCCCGGAGGGGCGGATCGCCCTTTTGCACGCTGTGGCCCATATCGAACTGAACGCGGTTGATCTGCACTGGGACATCATCGCCCGGTTCTGCAACGTCAAAATGCCAGCCGGCTTCTATGATGACTGGGTTAAGGCGGCTGACGAAGAAAGCAATCATTTCAACCTTGTATCCGACCGACTTGAAGCACTGGGCAGCCATTACGGCGCTCTTGCAGCCCATGCGGGCATGTGGCGGGCGGCTGAGGACACCAAGGATGACTTCATGGGCCGCCTGGCCGTGGTGCCGATGGTATTGGAGGCCCGCGGGCTGGATGTCACCCCGGGCATGATCAATGTTTTTCGCTCGGCAAAAGATACCGACACGGTGGCGGCTCTTGAGGTGATCTATGCCGAAGAAGTGGGCCATGTTGCCTATGGGTCCAAGTGGTTCCATTTCCTCTGCGGTCGCCATGAGCTTGACCCGAAAGAGGAATTCCACCGCTTGGTGCGCACCTATTTTCACGGCGCGTTAAAGCCGCCCTTCAACGAAGAAAAGCGCGCTGAGGCGGGGCTCCCCCCCGATTTTTACTGGCCACTGGCGGAAGAAACCCCCAAGCGCCCACGCGGCTCTCCGGGTTGATCCGGTCATAATCGTCCACGCGAGGATGCTTCATCATCGGCAGCATCCCGCGTGTTTTGCGCCATAACGTCCCGGCAGACCGAAAATTCTTGCGTGATCGCAGGGTGCAGGGTAAGCACTTCGCGTGCGCTGAAAAAGGGTCCAGCAGAGATTGCAGAGCGGACAAAGGCAGAATGGGAATGGGGGCCCACACAGTCGATAACTGTGGGGCGACAAACGAGGTCTAGTTTGAAGACACGCCTGATAGACAAGTTGAACCACGCGCTTGAACGGTTCTTTCCGGAACAACGCCTGTTCCTTCGCTCAGACGACGGTACGCGATTCATTCGCCTGACACCCCTGGCGCAGTCGGTCGGCTGGACCGGCTCTGCCGCCTTTATCGCATGGTCGATCATTGCCACGGCTGTTCTTTTGATGGACAGCATCGGATCAGGCAACCTGCGCGATCAGGCGCGGCGAGAAAAGCAGCTTTTTGAGGAACGCCTGCAAACCCTTTCCTCTGAACGCGATGCCCGAACCGCAGAAGCCGCTGCTGCACAAGCCCGCTTTACCAAGGCACTTAACGAGATTTCCGAGATCCAGAGCGAGCTGCTGACGTCTGAGGAGCGGCTGCGCGAGTTGGAAACAGGTATCGGCGTCATTCAGGGCACCCTGCGACGTACCCTCGCGGAACGAGACGAAGCCCGCAACACCCTGACGACTGTGATTGCGGAAAATGAAGGAGAGGCCGAAAAGAACGCCCCCCTTTCCCCTGAAGCACGCGACACGATGTCCTTTCTGACCGCCGCGCTTGAAACCACCGCTATTCAACGTGACATGCTGGCCGAGAAATCTGCCGAAGCAGAGCAGTATGCTCAGGAAATTTACTACGAAAACCGCCTGCGCGACGAACGCAACGATCAGATCTTCCGCCAGCTCGAAGATGCCGTGTCGATCTCGATGGAGCCGATGGACAAAATGTTCCGCCAAACCGGCATGTCTGTCGATCATATTCTCGGCCAGATCAAAAGCGGCTATTCCGGCCAAGGTGGCCCAATGACACCATTGATCCTCTCGACCCGAGGGGGGGAACCCGACGCTGACGGGATGCGCGCCAATGAGATCCTGAACAAGCTGGATCGCATGAACCTTTACCGCATTGCGGCGCAAAAGATGCCCTTTGATATGCCGGTCAAATCCGGCTTCCGCTTTACCTCCGGCTTTGGCAGCCGCTGGGGGCGGATGCACAACGGCACCGATTTCGCCGCCGCCGTCGGCACACCGATCTATGCCCCTGCGGATGGGGTGGTCACATTTGCAGGGTGGAGCTCGGGTTATGGCCGTCTGGTCAAGATCCAGCACCAGTTCGGGATTGAAACCCGCTATGCGCACCAATCTGCCATTCGCGTAAAAAAAGGCCAAAGGGTATCGCGCGGTGACAGAATCGGTGATATTGGAAACTCTGGGCGCTCCACCGGTCCGCATTTGCACTATGAAGTGCGCGTCGGTGGCAAACCCATCAACCCGATGATCTACATCAAGGCAGGACGAGATGTTTTCTAAATCCAAGATCAATGAACCGGGCCCAAAAGCCGGTGAAAACGAAGTGAAACCGGCAGCCTCTGAGAAACCGGCAGTTCCGACCCCGTCGGCCCCTCCGGCAACGCCGAAGGCCAAACCCCCGGCATCGACCCTGTCTTCTGATCTGGTGATCAAAGGCGACATCCGCTCGACCGGCGACATCATTGTCGAAGGCACTGTGGAAGGTGACATCCGCGCCCATCAGCTGACCATTGGCGAAGGCGCCACGGTCAAAGGCGAAGTGATTGGCGATGACGTGGTCATCAACGGCCGCATCATTGGTCGTCTGCGCGGCCTGAAGGTGCGCCTGACGTCGTCGGCGCGTGTTGAAGGTGATATCATTCACAAGACCATTGCCATCGAAAGCGGAGCGCATTTCGAAGGCTCGGTGCAGCGTCAGGACGACCCGCTTGCCAAAGGCAGCCGCACCCCCGTGGCGCCTGCTCCGAAGGCCGCCGCCAAAGAATAATCCACCACAACGTGGAAATGAAAAGGCCGCCTCAACGGGCGGCCTTTTCTGTTGGGGCCTCACATTGTCGAAGATCAGTCGTCAAAGCTCATGGTGCGGCGATAGAGATGCCATGTGGCGTGCCCCAGAACTGGAAGCGCCACAAACAGCCCAAGGAAAAATGGCAGCATGCCGAGCACCAGCGCCACGCTCACTACTCCCCCCCAGATCAACATCGGAACCAAGTTCTGCATCACCGCCTGGAAGGAGTGGATCATCGCCGAAATGAAATCCATCTCGCGATCCAAAAGCATCGGCAGACTGCAGACCGTGATTGAGAACGCCACAAAAGCCATCGCCCCGCCCACGATCGTGCCCACCACCAACATGCTTATCCCATTGCGGTTAAGCAACGCGTCTTGCCAGTTTGACATGATGTTTGTCATCGGCTGCAACCCCATGAACAGCATGAAGACGATATGGGCCACAAAGATCCAGAACAGGAATCCCATGATCAGAACCATCGCAATGGATGGAAACTGCCGGTCTTTCTGGTTGAACACCGACCCAAGGATCGCAGCCCAGTCAAGATCGGCACCGCGTTCCAGCCTGCGGCTTACTTCGTAAAGCCCCACCGCAAGAAACGGCGCGAGAAAGGGAAACCCAAAGGCCACCGGAATGATCCAATAGCTTTGCCCCATCACCTCAAACTCGAGATAGAGCACAATCCCGCCCAAGACGTAAAATAGTGCAAAAAACAGACCAAAGGCGGGTGCTTTCAGAAAATCTGCCCACCCTGCCTTGAGCGCGGCGGTGACATCTCCCGTGGTGATTTGATTGATATTCGGAGGGGATGATGCCTCTGGATGTGTTGCGTCACTCATGCTTTCTCCCTGCATGTTTTTATATTTTTTTCGCGCGCAAGAAGAGTGTCGCGGGTGAAATCGCTTCCGTCAAGTTCCTGAACATGTGAATTTGTGGAAGATGGGCAATGTCTTGCAGTTTAAGCGGCATATACGGGGTCCACCATCAAGGCAGGAGCCCTCAACTCCACACTTAAATATCATCCATCATGCCATCCCAATCAAATACCCGAATGTCCGGCGTCTCGCGGCCTTGCAACGAGCGATAAAGACAACGGGCGGGTTGGTTGTCTCCCTCGGTTGCCAACCAGATCCCCTGCGCGCGCCCGCGACGCGCTTGCGACAAAATCCTCGATACAAGCTGCTTCCCGATCCCCTGTTGTCGATGGCTCCGCTCCACGCCCACTTCGTTGATGAAAAACGCAGCCGGTTTGTCTGGATGCAGCAAAAAGCAGCCAGAGGCAAAACCGATCACTTGATCGTCCTTGACTACAAAAATCATTTCATGACCGGGATCGGCCACAAAAGCGGCGAGCTGCGCCGGATCTACAGGGTTGTCAAAAACGGTGGCCCCCAAAAGCAGCTCAGCGGTCTTTTCGGACAAAAGGTAGAAAGACAGTCCAGAATTCATGCCCCAAGACTGAAGCGGCCCGAGGTTGGTTTCAACCTCGGGCCGCCAATTGTCTGTCGACTTTCTGACAATCAGGATCAGTCTTCGGCGTTTGCCTCAGCCCGCGACTTGCCCGCCACATCCTGTGCCAGCACCGCAGCCATGAACGCATCCAGATCACCATCCAGCACACCTTTGGTGTCGGAGGTCTCATGACCGGTGCGCAGGTCTTTCACCATCTGATAGGGCTGCAACACGTAAGAGCGGATCTGATTGCCCCAGCCTGCATCACCCTTGTTTTCATGCGCTTCGTTGATCGCAGCGTTCCGCTTATCCAGCTCCATTTGGTAAAGACGCGATTTCAGCGCCTTCATGGCGATGTCGCGGTTCTGGTGCTGCGATTTCTCTGAACTGGTGGTCACGACGCCGGTTGGAAGGTGGGTGATCCGGACCGCCGAATCCGTTGTGTTCACGTGCTGACCACCCGCACCGGACGACCGATAAGTGTCGATGCGAATATCCGCTGGGTTCACCTCAATCTCGATATTGTCATCCACCACCGGATAAACCCACACCGAGCTGAAAGATGTGTGGCGTTTGGCGGCACTGTCATAGGGCGAAATGCGCACCAGACGATGCACGCCGCTTTCCGATTTCAGCCAGCCATAGGCGTTATGCCCCGAGATCTTGTAGGCGGCGGACTTGATGCCAGCCTCTTCTCCAGAACTTTCAGATTGCAATTCAACCTTATAGCCATGTTGCTCAGCCCAGCGGACATACATACGCGCCAGCATCGACGCCCAGTCACAGCTTTCCGTGCCCCCGGCACCCGAGTTGATTTCAAGAAAGGTGTCGTTGCTGTCGGCCTCACCATCAAGCAGCGCTTCAAGTTCTGCTGCGGCGGCCTTTTCGGCCAGCACCTTCAGACCGGCTTCGGCCTCTTCAACAACTTCGTCATCCTCTTCCATCTCCCCCAATTCAATGAGGTCCACATTGTCCTGCATCTCCTGCGCCATGGCTTTGTAACCATTAACGGAATCCAAAAGGGTCTGGCGATCTCGCATCAGTTTCTGGGCGCGCTCGGGGTCATTCCAAAGATCGGGATCTTCGGTCATTGCATTGAACTCTTCCAGCCTGTGTTCAGCCGTTTCCCACCCGATCCGCTCGCGCAGCAGGGCCAGGGATTTCTCAATGGCTTCTACGTTTTTCTGAGCTTCTGCCCGCATGGGTTTGTCCTCGGTTCAAGAATTCGTCCCTCGCAATATCAATCACGGCGGAAATGGGCAAGTTATCATACGTCCGGTGTCACCAGCTTTCTGATAATAATGGGCTTGTCCGAGGTCTGGAACCGGCACCAGCGGTGCAGCCCAACAGCATTCCGCCACTCGCAGGCTGACGGCGGTTGGCCCGAAGCATGTGCTTCAATTCCCTCTTGCCCTCGTCCAGTATCAAGCAGACAACTGCGGACAAGAATAAACCAGTGAGGGATTAGGGGAAGATGCAGGATTGGGGCGGGTATATCCTTGGATTCATCTTTTTCTTTGCAAGCCATTCGATCCCCACACGCCCCGGGGTAAAATCCAGATTTGTCGATGTTCTGGGGGCCAGAGGGTTCACCCTGGCATATAGCGCCCTGTCCACATTCGCTTTGGCCGTGCTGATCCTCTCTGCCCGAACCGCGCCGCAAATTCCCCTGTGGCATTGGGCCGAATGGCACAATCACCTCGCGCTGACCCTCATGCTGGTCGCGATGATCATCGTCGCGCTGGCGCTGGGTCGTCCCAATCCCCTGTCCTTTGGCGGATCACAGAATGACAGGTTCGACCCCAAACAGCCGGGACTGATTGGATGGCTGCACCATCCGCTTCTCGCGGCCCTGTTCCTGTGGTCCCTCGCTCATATGATCGCCAATGGAGATCTGGCGCATGTGATCATGTTCGGCTGTTTCGCCCTGTTTTCATTCTTTGGTCGCAAGATCATCAACCGTCGAAAAATCCGGCAGTTGGGAGAGGAGGAGTGGCAGCGACTGGCGGCAACACGTCGAGAGATCCTACCCAGCATGAATGGGATGATCCGAGTTTGTTTGGGGGTTCTCCTCTACGGGCTGATCCTGTGGGCACATGAACCGGTGATCGGGATCTCTCCCCTACCCTGAATGGGGAGTTGAAGCCCCTGTTTTTCAGAGGGGCGGCTACGCCGCGCTGGTGTGTTTGATGAAGGGGCTCTGCCCCTCGGGCTGCGCCCTCACCCCGGGATATTTTTGGCAAGAGGAAAAGGGAGCGGGCAGTCTTTCCACGTGACGCTCGCAAATGACCTTTGTCGGAAATGCAAATGCCCCGAGGTCACGACCCCGGGGCATATCGCGTCTTCTTTGTAGCGTCTTATACGGTGCCGCCGAGGCTGCCTTCCAGCTGGACAAGCTCTTGTCCGCCGGCCATCAGGTCCTGCAGTTCTTCGTGCTCGATTTCACCGCGTTTGGCCGTTCCGAGTGTCTTGCCGCGATTAAGCACGGTGAAACGGTCGCCCACCGCCATGGCATGGCGCACATTGTGGGTGATGAAGACCACGCCGATGCCCTGCTTACGCACCTTGTCGATAGTGGCCAGCACATTGGCCGTCTGACGCACACCAAGCGCCGAGGTCGGTTCGTCCAGGATCAAAACCTTGGCCCCGAAGTGAACCGCACGGGCGATGGCAACAGTCTGGCGTTCACCGCCGGACAGGGTGCCCACGGCCTGATCCGGCCCACGCAGGTTGATGCCCATTTTGCGCATCTCTTCCATTGTGACCTGATTGGCGTGGTCATGATCGAAAAACGAGATCCCCGCGAACTTCTTGACCGGCTCGTTGCCCATAAAGAAGTTGCGGCTGACCGACATCAGCGGGATCATGGCCAGATGCTGGTGCACCGTGGCGATCCCGGCGGAAATCGCATCGCGCGGATCTTCGAAGCTCATTGGCTGGCCTTCGAAATAGATTTCGCCTGCGGTGGGTTTATGCACCCCTGACATTGTCTTGATGAAGGTCGATTTCCCCGCGCCATTGTCGCCCAGAAGGCAGTGACATTCACCGGGATACACATCAACCGAAACACCTGCCAGAGCAATCACCGAGCCAAAGTGCTTTTCGATATTTTTCATCTCGATGATCGGCTTGTTTGCGACCGGATCCCCGTGATGGAATTTGCTATCTTCAGTCATATCAACGCTCCCCGGTTATCATGCGGCGGATATAGGTGTTCAGGATCACAGCCGCCAACAGGATCAGCCCGAGGAACACCCTGAAGAGCGAGCTTTCCACGCCCGCGAAGAACAGGCCCTGCTGCACCACACCGAAGATCAATGCGCCAAGGGCTGCCCCGATCACCGAACCATAGCCGCCAGTGAGAAGCGCACCACCAATGACCACCGCAATGATTGCCTCGAATTCTTTCAGAAGGCCGCGATCCGCACCCGCAGAACCAAACTCCATCACCTGGCAGGCGGCAAATACGGTTGCGCAGAACGCAGTGAACATGAACATCAGGATCTTTACGCGGTTCACCGGCACACCCGAGTTGCGGGCCGCTTCTGCGTCCCCACCCGAGGCAAAGATCCAGTTTCCAAACTTGGTTTTGGTCAGAAGAATGTGGCCAAAGATGATCAGCGCAATTGCCCAGACAACCAGCATTGGAATGCCATCAACCACCGGCTGCCCTTCGCGTGACCCACGCGCGAACGTCTCGATCAGGCCGATCTCACCGAACCAACTGAACAGTCCGGTCAGGATTTTGCCACCGAATACAGCCGCCAGCCAATCGCCTTCCGCTACATCCTTGACGCCACCGATGATCGTTTTGCGTTCGATGGTCTGCGGGAAGTAAATGGTAAAGCCGCGCAGGATGAACAGGAACGCCAGGGTCACGATGAAACTGGGCAGTCCGGTGCGGATCACGATGTAGCCGTTGACCGCGCCTAACGCAGTGCAGATCACGAATGTCACCACGATTGCCATCCAAACTGGCCACCCCAGAGTGACCGAGAAAATCGCGATCAACATCCCGGCAAAACCAATCATCGAACCGACGGAGAGGTCAAACTCACCTGCGATCATCAAAAGGCAGGCCCCCACGGCGATAATCATGAATTGTGCCGAAACCTGACTCCAGTTCAACACGCCTTTGGACGAGAACATACCGCTGTCAAAGGCAAACAGAGCAAACATGGTGAAAACGATGATGGTGCCGACAATCCCGCCCAGTTCGGGGCGGATCATCGCTTCGCGAAAGCGTGAACGTTCTTTGATACGTTCATCAACCTTTTCTGCAGCGTTTTGTGCGTTAGACATGATGGCCTCGCAAATCCTCTTTTCAAGTGGCTACACCAACCGATGTTAGCCAACCTTTTTTTGGCAATAAAAAAAGGGGGCCAAATTAATGGCCACCCAAGTCACAGAGAATAATCAGCGATATTCGCCGGCAAACATCTCAACTTTCTCAAGCCCGTCTGCGGTAACAAAACCGGGGCCGGAGTTGATGTTGTTGCCCGGCAGAACACCGTAGCGGTGATAGTTGGTCAAAACGACCACCGGCAGGTAGGCCTGCAGGAACGGCTGCTGGTCGATGCCCCAGTTGATGGTGCCTGCTTTGATGCCCTTCACGATATCTTCACCAAGGTCGAAGGTGCCAAAGTAGATTTCGCCAGCTAGACCTTCAGCGTCCAGAGCCAGCAAGGTCGGATCAGCCGATGTCGGTCCCAGTGTCAGAACTGCATCCGTGTTGGGGTTGGCGGAAAGATAGGCCTGAACCTTGTTCTTGATTTCCGACGGGTCCTGCCCCGAATCGATCATCTGGTTACCCAGATCCACGCCCAGACCGTCGGCAAAGCCCTGGCAACGCTCGGTCGACGATGGCGACGAGATATAGTGGTTCACGCAAAGGAACGAACCTACACCGTCGCCTTTCGCACGCAGACCAGCTGCGTAACCTGCATCATATTCCGGCTGGCCCACATACATCAGAGCCCCCACTTCGCGGGCCTGTTCAGGTGTGCCGGAGTTCATGATGATCACATCAACGCCGCTGTCGACGGCCGCCATGATCGGACCTGACAGAACGTCATAGTCGGACAGCGTGGTGATGATCCCATTTGGACCGGATGCCGCAGCCTGTTCGATGATACGCGCCATGTCAGCAAGGTCACCGGTGGGCGGGTTGCGATATTCAACTTCAACGCCCATCTGCTCACCAGCCAGTGCGATGCCGTTCTTGATGGTGTTCCACCAGCTGTCGCTGTCCGGTGCATGGCTGACCAGGATGTATTTTTCGCCCTCTGCGCTGGCCGTCGTGGCCGCCATAAGGGGCGTTGCAACAAGTGCAGTAGCCAGTGCAAGTTTCTTCATCATCGATGTCATTAGATCTTCCTCCCAGTTTTCACCCATTTGCGGGTGATGAGCGGTTCCTCTCCGCCCTGCGACTCGTGTTAAAGCACATCACCACAAATTTTGCAACCGGTTGCAAATATGGAAATTACAGTTCATGCTGCACCTGCCCCCAGAAACAGATAAAAAGGTCGGAACAGGATACCCAAGCTCCGGAAAGTGATCGAATATGGCCGTTACCCTGAAAGAAGTTGCCGAACGCGCGGGCGTATCACGCTCTGCCGTGTCACGCACTTTCACTGATGGCGCCTCGGTGTCCGACAAGATGCGGCGCAAGGTGGAAAAGGCGGCACGCGAGTTGGGTTATAGCCCCAATGCACTGGCCTCGTCCCTCACCACCGGACGTACCAAACTGATCGGGCTGATCTCAGACAACTTTCACAACCCGTTTTTCCTGAAAGCCTTTGATGTCTTCACATCGGGTCTTCAGGCCCGCGATCTGCGCCCGCTCTTGGTCAACCTGACCTCCATGCCCGATCCGGATGATGCGGTGCAGATGCTCAGGCAATATTCCGTGGACGGGGTGATTGTTGCCTCTTCCACTGTTCCACCAAGCTTTGCGACATTATTCGAAAAGGCCAATATCCCCGCGGTATTTGCCTTTGCCCGCTATCGTGGCAGCGCCAATTCCAATGTTGTCGGCATCGACAACGAATTTGCAGGCGCATTTGCCGCCCGCACCCTGATCGAACGCGGATATCGCAACATCGCCTATCTCGGCGGCCCTCAGGCGGCGGTCTCAACCACGGATCGCCTAAAAGGGTTTTCCGCAGAAATGGCCAGCCATGGGCTTGGCTTCACCCACACATTTTCTGGTAAGTATTCTTTTCAGGCGGGGCGGACTGAAATGCTACGCCTCATCGATCAGGGGGATTTAGCCGAGGTCTATTTTGGCGCGGATGACATCATTTCCATCGGTGCGCTCAGCGCGCTGGAAAGCCGCGGCATTCGGGTACCAGAAGATGTCGGAATTCTCGGCCTCAACGACCTGGAAATGGCCGGATGGGAAAACATCAACCTGACCACAATCCGTCAGCCCATCGGGCAGATTGCGTCGGCGTCTGTCGACCTTATGGTGTCACTGCTTGATGAACCCGGGCGCCACCCCGAAGCACGACTTTTCCCCTGCACGCTAATTGAACGGGGCACGTTAAAACCTTTAAAGATTGGCGCCTGAGATCTTTAAAGAGTTTAAACTTTGACCGTTTGACCTCTTACAAACTTTAAAGAACTGGGGGCGGATGACCGCCCCCAGATGTGATCAGCGAAACATCGGTGGACGCGCATCCACCCAGGCCCCATCCTGTTTGGCCGATTGAACGGCTCCAGAAACAGCAGCCATGGATCGCACGCCGTCTTCCGCATTGGGCAGCCCATCACGGCTATCGCCCCGGATGGCATCCGCCAGATCGCAATAGATATTTGCAACGGCCAGAGGGAACCCTTCCGGGTGAGCGATTGCCACACGAGACAGGCGTGCTGCCTCTTCATACAGCCCCCCTTCGCCCTTTTCGATGATTTGGGTGCGACCGGAAACTGGAGTATAAATCAACTGGTTAGGTTGTTCTGACGCCCAACGTAGACCACCGGTTTCGCCGAAGACCTGGATATCGAATCCGTGTTGGCGACCGATGGCAACGGACGAGGTCCAGAGCCGCCCAACCGTGCCGCCTGCCATACGAAAATTAACCATCGCGTCATCCTCCAGCACACGGGATGGGATGGTCGACGCGAAATCTGCGGACAGGCGCTCCACGTTATCATCACAAATGAAGCTCGCCATGTGCAGCGCATGGATTCCGCAATCAGCAAATTGCCCGGAAATCCCAGCCATTTCAGGGTCATAGCGCCAACGCACCCGCGGGTTATCTGCATCCGTGGCATCGCCATGGTGGCCATGGCTGAAGTTCGTGACCACCAGACGCACCTTGCCAATCTCGCCGTTGCGCACCATTGCACGCGCCTGGCGCACCATTGGATAGGCCGAGTAGCAATAGTTGACCGCGCAGATTTTCCCTGACTTTTCAGCCACTTTCACGATCTCTTCACCCTCTTCCACAGTCATGGTCATGGGTTTTTCGCAGAGAACGTTGAAACCTGCTTCGAGGAACGATTTGGTAATCTCGAAATGGGTCGAGTTGGGCGTGGCAACAGTCACCAGATCGATCCGATCCTCCCGGTCTCGCTCACCGGCAAGCATTTCTGTCCAATCGCCATAGGCACGATCTTCAGCGATTCCGAGGCGTTGTGCGTATTCGCGCCCGACGTCCGGGCGGTGATCCAGCGCACCTGCACTGAGTTCGAACAAACCGTCCGCCAGAGCACCAAGCCGGTGCGCAGGTCCGATCTGACTGCCTTCACCGCCACCAATCATGCCCCATTTCAATTTCGCCATGGCCATCCCTCCTCAGATAAAGCCAATAGATTCAAGATATTCGCGGTTTTTCTTCGCATCCCCCACCGGGTCGGGATCAAGGGTCGGATCACAGTCCTGTTCAACCGTGCACCAACCTTCAAACCCAGCATCAAGCAACACCTGCCGCACTGAGGAGAAATCCACATCGCCGTCACCCAGATTGCAGAAGATCCCCTGCCCACAGGCGTCATAAAACCCAGTGCGGTTTTCGATCACATCCGCTTTCACCTTCGGATCGATATCCTTGAAATGCATGTAGGAAATCCGTCCCACGTGTTTCTTCATGAAGGCCACCGGATCAAATCCAGCATAGGAGTGATGCCCTGTGTCAAAACAGATTTTCAGAATGTTTTCATCGACTTCGTCAAGCAGGCGCTCCAGCTCGGGTTCAAAATCCATGAAGCCCGCTGCATGGGCATGAATGCCCACAGTCAGACCGTATTCCTCTGCCCCGATGCGCGCGCTTTCGGCAATGCGGTCGCGGTAAGCAACCCATTCCGCCTTGCCCATCTGTTCGGCTTCACCGGCCCGCCCTGCGGTGGGTGCACGACGCGGAGAAATACTGTCGATCAGCACAAGATGCTGCGCTCCATGCGCTTTCAGGGCCTTGGCGGTGCGATGCGTGGCATCAAGCACATCGTCCCACGCGTCTGGGTCATGATAGGCACGGAACACCACGCCACCGATGAGCTGCAATTCATGTTCAGCAAGCGCATCACCCAGCACGGCAGGGTCTTCGGGCATGAAACCAACCGGTCCCAGCTCAATCCCTTTGTAGCCCGCTGCGGCACAGTCTTTCAGCACCGATTGCCAAGTTGGATTGCGCGGATCATCCGCAAATTCCACACCCCAGGAACAGGGGGCATTGCCAATTTTGATAGTCATCCTTTGCCTTTCCAAAGCTCAGAAGTCGTTGATATTTTGCCAGTTTTTATCCTGCGAAGACGCCATGACAGCCGCCACAACGCGGTTCACTTCATGCCCATCACGGAAGGTCGGCCAGACGGCTTCGCCGGTTTCTATCGCACGCAGGAAATCGCGTGCTTCGATGATGATCTGGTCCTGATAGCCCGTGCCATGCCCCGGTCCCTGACAGAAAGGCAGATAGTCGGGATGCGCCGGACCGGTCAGGATCTTGCGAAAACCCCGGACCTCTTCCGGATCGTCCATCTTGTAGAGCCAAAGCGCGTTCTGATCTTCCTGATCAAATCGGATTGCGCCCTTTGTTCCCGTGATTTCATAGACATAGCCCATTTTGCGCCCCGTCGCGATGCGCGAGAAATATAGGTGCCCCATGGACCCGTTTTCAAAACGGCACATCATCTGGGCATGATCGTCATTGGTGACATCGCCACCCGGACGAGAGGGGTGAACCGTTTCGACCTCTCCCATCACGCTGGAAATAGGTCCGATCAGCGCGAGCGCCGCGTTGATCATATGGGGCGCCAGATCCCCCATCGTGCCATTGGCATCCCCCGATGTGCGCCACGTCGCAGGGGCGTCTGGATCGGCATAGAAGTCCTCGGTATGTTCGCCGCGGAACCAGGTGATGTCGCCGATCACGCCATCTGCGATCAGCTGCCGAGCAAACTGGCTGGCGGGGGTTCGGATATAGTTGAAACCGACCATATTCGGAAGGCCCGATGCTTCGGCCGCCGCCACCATTGCGGCACTTTCCTCAAGCGATGCGCCCAGAGGCTTTTCGCAAAAGACGGGTTTACCCAGGGCAAAAGCCGCTTCGGCAATGGCGCGATGGGTCGTCTGCGGGCTGGCAATGACAATTGCCTCGACCTTCGGATCGTTGACCAGCTCTTGCCAGTCATGCGTTCCTCGCAAAAACCCATAGGCCGAACGATACGCCTCAGCGCTTTTCTGCGATGAGGCACAGACCATTTCAAGGCGTGGTCGTAACGTGGTATCGAACACTGCACCAACCGAGGACATTGCCACCGCATGAGCCTTACCCATGTAGCCACCGCCCACGATGCCAATGCCGATCTCTGTACCGATCTGGGCCATATCCCACCTCTCATTCGGAATTACGGTTTGCAACCGGTTGCAAAACTTGTATCGTGGGATTCGAAATCTCGCAAGCTGAATCCGGTATGGTGCCGGAAATTCCCAAAGAGGCTCACGCTGACATGACATCTGAAAATCGCACCATTCGCCTAACCACGGCGCAGGCCATAATCCGCTGGCTGGAAAACCAGTTCATCATGATCGACGGACAGGAAATGCGCCTGTGTGGCGGGGGATTTGGCATCTTTGGCCATGGCAATGTGACCTGTTTGGGTGAGGCCCTGTATAACGCGCAAGACAGTCTGCCGCTATATCGCGGGCAGAACGAACAGAGCATGGGGTTTGCAGCTGCGGGCTATGCCAAACAATGGTTGCGCCAGCGGTTCATGTTCTGCACGGCGTCTGCCGGACCGGGCACCTCAAACCTGCTCACCTCTGCGGCTCTGGCCCACGCCAATCGCCTGCCGATGCTGCTTTTGTGTGGCGACGCCTTTATCACCCGCCTGCCCGACCCGGTCTTGCAGCAGATGGAAAACTTCAATGATCCAACCTTCGGTGTGAACGACGCGTTCAAGCCTGTCGTGCGTTATTGGGACCGGATCACCCACCCTGCGCAGATCATTCAATCCCTGCCCAACGCCATCGCCACCATGCTTGATCCCGGCGATTGCGGCCCGGCCTTTCTTGGCCTGCCGCAGGATGTTCAAGGCTGGACCTATGACTATCCGGAAGAGTTCTTTGCCAAAAAGATTCATCGCATTCGCCGGGTAACACCGGATGCAGACGAAATCACCGATGCCATGCGCGCACTTGCGGGCGCCAAACGTCCGATGATCATCGCGGGTGGCGGGGTGCAATACTCCCGCGCTGTAGAGGAGCTCACTACCTTTGCCGAAACCCACCAGATCCCGGTGGTCGAGACGATTGCGGGCCGCGCCAACATGCTGGCCACCCACCCGCTCAATATTGGTCCCATCGGTGTGACGGGATCGGACAGCGCCAATGCCATTGCCGAAAAGGCTGACGTGATTGTCGCAGTGGGCACGCGGCTTCAGGATTTCACCACCGGATCATGGACCGCCTTTGACCGCGACGCTCAGTTCATCTCGATCAACGCTGCGCGCCATGACGCAGGTAAGCACCGCAGCCTGCCGGTTGTGGGGGATGCCAAGCTTTCCTTGTCCGCCCTGACCAACGCTCTGGACTATACCGCACCCTCTGATTGGGTGACTTTGGCGCAGTCAGAGCGCAAAAGCTGGGATGCCTACGTGGCGGAAAATGTGTCTTACGGCAATCGCCCCAACTCCTACGCGCAGGCCATCGGTGTGGTGAATGATCTCTGCGACCCACGCGACCGGGTGGTGGCTGCTGCTGGTGGGCTGCCGGCCGAGGTCACTGCCAACTGGCGCACATTGGACATTGGTACCGTTGATGTAGAATTCGGCTTTTCCTGCATGGGCTATGAGATCGCCGGGGCTTGGGGCGCGCGCATTGCGCAAGCCGAGCGAGAGGCCGACAAGGACACAATCGTCTTTGTTGGCGACGGGTCTTACATGATGCTGAACTCCGACATCTATTCCTCGGTCCTGACTGGCAAAAAGCTGATCATCCTCGTGCTCGATAATGGCGGGTTTGCTGTGATCAACAAGCTGCAGAACAACACTGGCAACGAAAGCTTTAACAACCTGATTGCCGACTGCCCAACGGTGCCTGAACCCTTTGCAGTGGATTTCGAGGCACATGCCCGTGCACAGGGCGCCATTGCCGAGACCGTTTCAAACCTGGCCGAGCTGGGTGAGGTGTTCAAACGCGCTAAGGAGAGCGACCGCACCCATGTGATCGTGATGAATGTCGACCCCTACGAGGGCTGGACCACCGAAGGCCACGCCTGGTGGGAGGTTGGCACCCCGCATATCACCGAAAGCGACCGTGTGCGTGAGGCCCATGTCGACTGGGAAAGCACCCGCCCCAAACAGCGCAAAGGGGTGTGATGGGCATGCTTCTCGATGGAATCAAGAAAAACAACTTCGTGGTGTTCGGCCGCGCGGGCATGGATATGTTCGCAGGCCCCGTGGGCGCAAAGTCGGAACATGCCGAAATGTTTCACGCCGATCTGGGCGGATCATCCGCCAACATCTGCGCGGGGCTGGTGAAACTTGGCGCGCAATCCGCGCTTGTTACATCTGTCTCTGACGACGCAATCGGACGGTTCTGCATCAATCGGCTGAACCACTACGGCGTCGATACGGGATATGTGCGTTCAGTGGGGGGCGAGGCCCGCACCTCTCTGGCCATCTATGAAAGCGTTCTGGAGGATTTCCAGAACGTGATTTACCGCAATGGGGCTGCCGATTTCGAGGTCACTGATGCGGATGTGGATCTGGTTGACTATACGCGTTTCGGCGTCCTGATCACTGCCGGCACGGTGTTTGCAGCGGAACCGTCACGGGGCTCTACCTTCCACGCCATGGAGCGTGCCCGTACAATCGGGATGCCGGTGATCTTCGACATCGACTACCGCCCTTATAGCTGGCCATCGCCAGACGTGGCCGCAGACGTGCTCTCGCGCGCTGGAGAGGCCAGCGATATGATCGTCGGCAACGACGAAGAGTTCGGCTTCATGGCAGGCGGCATCGAGAAGGGTCTTGATAAGGCGCGGGAACTCGCCGCCAAGGGCAAGTTTATCATCTACAAGATGGGGCACGAAGGGGCGATCACCCTCTTTGAGGGGCAGGAAATGCGCACCGGCATCTATCCTGTGACCGCCGTGAAACCCAATGGCGCGGGGGACAGTTTTATGGCTGGTCTGCTGGCCTCGATTGCGGATGGGCATGACCTGCGCAACGCCGTACTTCGCGGGTCGGCCTGTGCCTCGATTGTGGTTAGCCAACCGGGCTGCGCCCCTGCCATGCCGACCACGGAAGAACTGGATGCCTTCCTCGCGCAACATCCCGGCGCGACCACCGCCTGACCGTACGCCAAAAGGATCAAACATGCATATCGCCCCATATGACAACCAGAACAAACCGATCGTGGATGCTGATCACGAACTGGTACCGCTCAATTATTTCAACATCGTCAAACTGAAGAAGGGTGAGCATTTCGACTATTCCGTTCCCGGTTACGAAACCTGCATCGCACCCGCGACGGGCACTGTCGATGTGAATGTTGAAGGCGCAAGCTTTCCTACCCTTGGCAATCGCGGCGTTGACGTCTGGGATGGCGAGCCAGAAGGGGTCTATGTTCCGGTTGGGGCCATGGCGCGGATCACATGTGTCTCTGACGCGACCGAAATATTCATCGCCGGGGCGAAATACGACAAGGTGCTCGAGCCGTTTGATGTGCGCGAAGCAGATATTGACCTGGTGCAATACGGGTCGGACGACACCAAAACACACCGCAAGATCAAACACATCCTTGGGGCAAATCAGCATGACAAAGTGGGCCGCCTTCTGGTGAGCGAACTTTACACCGTGGGCGCGGGTGGCTGGTCTGGCTTCCCGTCACACAAGCATGACACGGATCGCCTGCCGGACGAGACCCGCCATGACGAGACGTACAATTTTCGCTTCAAACCGAATTATGGCTCGGGGTTGCAGATGCTTCAGCGCGAGGATGGCAAGCCCGGGGACGCCTATCACATCGTCGATGGTTCAACGATGCTGATCGACAAGGGCTATCACCCCTGCGCGGTGCTGCCGGGATATGAGATGTACTATTTCACAATCCTCGGCGGTCTCAGCCAGCGTTCGCTCAAGCAATATTTCCAGCCGACCCATGCGGAACAGCTGCACACAATCCCCGGGATCATGGACATGGTGGCAAAGTTCAAATGAGTTTGGTGACACTGGCAGAAGCCCTGCAACCCGCTCTTCGTGGAAACTATGCCGTGGCCGGTCTGGTCACACTCGGGTGGGAAGATATGCGCGCCTATGTGGCGGCCGCCGAAGCCGAAAATTGCCCGGTGATCCTGCAGGCAGGGCCGTCCTGCCGCGAGCACACACCCCTTCCCGTACTGGGAAAAATGTTTCGGTACCTCGCTGAAAACGCCTCGGTTCCGGTCGTGGCACATTTGGATCATGGCTATACGGCAGACGAGTGCCGTATGGCGATCGACAGCGGGTTCTCCTCGGTGATGTTCGACGGATCACGCAAACCGCTTGCAGAAAACATCGCTGAAACCCGCGCCATCGTGGAAATGGCCCATGCGGCGGGGGTGTCTTGCGAGGGTGAGATCGGCTTTGTCGGCTATTCCGGCGGCGAAGGATCGGCAGGAACCGACCCGGAAGAGGCTGCGCAATTTGCCCGCGAAACCGGGGTTGATGCAATGGCCATTTCCGTGGGGAACGTGCATTTGCAACAGGACAAGGAAGGCGGGCTTGATGAGCCGCGCATCCGCGCCATCGAAACGCTGACAGATGTGCCCTTGGTGATCCATGGCGGGTCCGGCGTACCGGTGGCACAGCGCACCGCGCTTGCCCGAGGATCGAAGATCTGCAAGTTCAACATCGGCACCGAGCTGCGCATGGCTTTTGGTCACGCGCTGCGGGACGCGGTAAACGCTGATCCTGATCGGTTCGACCGTGTGCAAATCCTGAAAGAAACGCATGATCCCGTGGAAGCAGCGGCCCGTCGGGTGCTGTCGGCCTTCAAACCGGGGTAGGATTGGGGGCCCTTGCAGCCGCCCTTACTTTGACCAGAGATTGCCCCGATCAGAACCAGCGTAGCTGCTGGATCGCCCGTCTTGTGGAGATGGGAGCTTGAGCTGGGACTGCGCGAGAGTAGAACCTGATGTGGTCAACAAGCCCTCCCTGCCCCTACGCCCCCGGTCGGGGAGGCATTACCGGCGATCTCATAAAGCACCAGATTTACACAAACTCACGCTCAAATGTCCAATTCTGAGACCCAAGGCGGATTGGCCCCAGCGCGGGACACTGTGATTGCAGCCACACGCGCGCCATAAGAAAGCGCTTTTTCCATGTTCTCAGGAGAGACTTTCCGGATCCCTGTCTTGCTCAGGCATCCCAACGATGAGAGCATCGCCAAAACTCCTGCGTTGAACGTGTCTCCTGCCCCAACGGTGTCCACCACTGTGGCTGGCACAGCAGATACATGTACTTCCTGCCCGTCGCGCAGTCGCGCCATGGCGCCGTCGCCGCCTTTTGTCATAAGCACAACAGACGGGCCCATTGATTGCACTTTCTCAAGTTTTTTAGCCTGTGCCATGTCTTCTGGAATGAACCAATCGAGATCTTCATCGGAAACCTTGACGATATCGGCAACGGTCAGCAGTCGTGTCAATCGCTCTCGAAAACGCTCCTCGTCTTCGATGAACCCAGGCCGGATATTCGGGTCAAGCATTACCACCCGTGAGGTGCCTTCACGTTCCGCAAGAGCTGCATAAGCGTCCGCCCCCGGCTCGCAGGCCAGACTGATCCCACCAAAAAACAACGCGGATATCTTTTGGTCCAGGACGGGCATGTCGCTAGGCAAAAGCATCCGCCCCGCCGAGTTTTCATCAAAGAAAGAATAGCTTGCGTGCCCATCTGACAGGTGAACAAACGCCAACGTGGTTGGCCGATCCGTATGAACAATATGCGTCACATCTACCTGGCTTGCAGCGAGGTCTGCGGCGAGTTGTTGGCCAAACATGTCACTGGACAACCCGGTCAGAAGACCTGCCCGCACGCCCAATCGCCCCAAAGCAATGGCGGTATTGAAAACAGCGCCACCAGTGTGTGGAACGAATCCCTCACCACCGCCCTCAACAGCGCTTGGGATCATGTCAATCAGGGCTTCTCCGCAGCACAAGATTTCCAGCGGCATCTTTTCATCCTTAGTTGGTGCTTGATTTTCAGACGCGATAGAGCTTTGTTAGCGCCAACATTACGCATAGACAAGCTAATCCCGATTTTATCCATGAGGGTTCGGCCAAGGTGAGGAAAAGATGAAACGATCACGGATCAATCAGATCATGGCAGAGGCGGATGACATGATCCGCAGCTTTGGATTTGCCCTGCCCTCTTTTGCCTATTGGACACCGGAGGATTTCAAAGCCCGATCTTCAGATGCGGCGCACTTGATCTCCTCTCGTTGCGGTTGGGACATTACCGATTATGGTGCAGGCCGATTTGACCAGATGGGATTGTTTCTTTTCACTCTGCGCAATGGGCGGCTTGCCGATCTGCAAAGGGGCGGCGGCATGTGTTATGCGGAAAAACTGCTGATCTCGCGTCAGGATCAAATTTCCCCGATGCATACACATGTGATCAAGGCCGAAGACATCATCAATCGTGGAGGGGCCACGCTTGTGGTGGAGTTGTTCGGGTCTGACGATCAGGGAGGCTTTGCCGAAGATCGCGGGGGCACCGTCTGGTGCGATGGGATCGAACGTCGCTTTGCGTCGGGCGAAAAGCTGCGTTTAGCACCGGGCGAAAGCGTCACACTGATGCCCGGTGACTGGCACGCGTTCTGGGGCGAAGGTGGCGATGTTTTGATCGGTGAAGTCTCAACCGTGAATGACGATGAGACCGACAATATCTTTCGCGACCCGATTGGCCGCTTTGCTTCGATCGAGGAAGATGAGCGTCCACGCCACCTGCTTGTGAGCGATTACGCCAGCTGGCTTTGAGGCGTTATCAGCCGCCCTTGGCTGCTCGAACAAAAATCAATTCACCAGATTTTCACCGCGACCGCCGATGAGATTTGGTACAGGTCGGTCACTCATATTCTTCAATTTGCATAACAAATATCCCCACACAATAGGGGCTTACCGCGTTTACCCGAAAACATGTCACGGGCGAATTCCCTGATCACACGAAAGTGTTGGGGTGATTGTGGAAAAGTCGACAGCGCACGCCAATCTATAAATCACACCGCCACCGGCAAAAAGAAATGGAAATTTGCCGGATTTTACAGTAGTATAAGCTTATGCGGATCCCGTGCGCACCGCGCTGAGCCAGACGGAAGAATACTCGGCTCAATCCGTATCGAACCGAGCTTGGACAGTTGGAAGAAACCCCGACGAAGGCTGCTCTTCGGCAATTGATCCCGCATGTCACCGGGCAATAGAACCCGGCTTAAAACGGGTTCAAATCAAGATGTAAGAAACAACAGAGCAGCTCTCAGGGAACTCGGCACGTCGGAGACCTTCGTGATTTGCGAGGCGGCGTGCTGGACGTGATTGGAAAAGTCCGGGCGTTTCGCCCCTGTTACTCAGGCCCCGCGAAACGCCTCAATTGCAGGAGGTTATCGCATGGACGACATTATCGAGCTGTTTACAGAACACCACGCCAAGGCCCGTGACAATGAAATGCCTCTGGGTGCATATCTCGAGGCGTGTCGCGATGATCCGAGCATGTACGCCGGCGTCGCCGAACGCATGTTGGCGGCCATTGGTCCCGAAGAGTTGATTGAAACATCGAAAGATCCCCGCCTTGGGTTGATCTTTCAGAACCGCACCTTGAAACGCTATAGTGCCTTTGACGAATTTTACGGCATGGAAGACACGATCGAGCGGATCGTGGGATATTTCCGCTACGCCGCCCAGGGCCTCGAAGAGCGCAAACAGATCCTCTATCTGCTTGGCCCCGTGGGGGGTGGCAAATCTTCTCTGGCGGAACGACTGAAGCGGTTGTTGGAAGACCAGCCGATTTATGTGCTAAAAGCCGGCGATCAGATCAGCCCGATATTTGAAAGCCCGCTGGGTCTGTTCGATCCCAACAAGATGGGAGACATCCTGCTGGACCGTTACGGCATCGCCAAACACCGTCTTCCGGGGTTGATGAGCCCTTGGGCAGTCAAGCGGCTGGATGAGTTTGGCGGCGACATCAGCAAGTTCACCGTCATCCGCATGGTCCCATCGCGTCTTCGTCAGGTTGCCATCGCCAAGGTGGAACCGGGGGACGAGAACAATCAGGACATTTCCACCCTTGTCGGCAAGGTCGACATTCGCCAGTTGGAGCATTTCAGCCAGAACGATCCCGATGCCTACAGCTTCTCTGGCGGCATGAACCGCACCACGCAGGGGCTGATGGAATTCGTCGAGATGTTCAAGGCGCCAATCAAGATGTTGCACCCGATGCTGACCGCCACACAGGAAGGCAACTATATGGGGACGGAAAGCTTTGGCGCGATCCCCTATCGCGGTACGATCCTCGCCCACTCGAACGAAAGCGAGTGGCAGCAGTTCAAGAACAACAAGAACAACGAAGCTTTCATTGACCGGGTGTCGATTGTGAAAGTGCCCTATTGCCTTCGCGTGACGGAAGAGGCGCAGATTTATGAGAAGCTGTTGGAGAACAGCGAGCTCAAGGATGCCTCTTGCGCACCAGAAACGCTCAAGATCCTGGCGCGTTTCTCTGTTTTGACGCGGCTCACCCCGCATGAAAACTCCAACCTCTATTCAAAGATGCGGGTTTATGATGGGGAAACCCTGAAAGACACCGACCCCAAGGCCAAGACCGTGCAGGAATATCAGGATATGGCCGGGGTGGATGAAGGCATGACCGGGATTTCCACTCGGTTCGCCTTCAAGGTCCTGAGCTCGGTCTTCAACTACGACACCGAAGAGGTCGCCGCTGATCCGGTTCACCTGATGTATCTTCTGGAACAGCTGATCAAACGCGAGCAATTCCCGCCAGAAACCGAAGCCACCTATCTGGAGTTCATCAAGACCGAGCTCGCGCCACGCTATGGCGAATTCATCGGCAATGAGATCCAGAAAGCCTATCTGGAAAGCTATTCGGAATATGGTCAGAACGTATTTGACCGCTACATCGCCTATGCGGATGCTTGGATCGAGGAACAGGATTATAAGGATCCCGACACCGGCCAGCTTTACAACCGCGAGATCCTGAATGCAGAGCTGACCAAGATCGAAAAACCGGTTGGCATCTCCAATCCCAAAGATTTCCGCAATGAAGTGGTCAAGTTTGCCCTGCGCCATCGCGCCAATACCGGGCAGAATCCCGCTTGGAACTCGTATGAGAAACTGCGCGATGTGATCGAAAAGCACATGTTCAGCCAGGTCGAAGAGCTTCTGCCTGTGATCAGTTTTGGGTCGAAAAAAGACAGCGAGACTGAAGGCAAACATCTGGAGTTCGTCGATCGAATGAAAGGCCACGGATATACCGGCCGACAAGTGCGGCGACTGGTTGAATGGTACATGCGGGTCAATAAAGCCGGATAACCGGGAAAGGTTCGAGCAGATGCATCATTTCATCGACCGACGCCAAAACCCGAAAGGGAAAAGCCTCGGCAATCGTCAGCGGTTCCTGCGCCGGGTGCGCGGCCGCGTAAAAGAGATGGTCGACAAATCGGTCCGTGACCGGTCGATCCGCGACAACAGTGCAAAAGGCCTTGAAGGCGGCGAGCGCGTGACGATCCCCACCAAGGGGATCAAAGAACCGCGGTTCATCCTGTCCGGCGATACGGGTGCGCGTGATCGTGTGTTGCCTGGCAACAAGGAATTTATCGTCGGCGACAGTTTCAAACGCCCCCAAGGGGGCAGCGGCGAAGGTGGGCGCAAGGCCTCAGAGGATGGCGAAGGAGAAGATCAATTTTCCTTCACCCTGACCCGTGACGAATACCTCGACCTTCTGTTTGATGGATTGGAACTGCCTGATCTCGCGAAGAAAAACGTGGTTGAAACAGAAACAGTCGGGCGCCGCCGTGCCGGGTTGACCACATCGGGCACACCCTCAAACCTCAATCTTGTGCGCACCATGCGCAATTCTCTCGGGCGCAGGCTCGCCTTGCGGCGCCCGTCGCTCTCGGCAATGGAAAAACTCCGGGATGAGATAGAAGCGCTGGAAGAGATAAAAGCCCCCAGCCCGCAAGAAATTGCTTTGCTGGAAGAGTTGCGAGACAAGCTGGCCCGTATGGAACGCAAGCGCAAGATTGTAGGTTATATTGACCCGCTGGACCTGCGCTTTGACACGCATGTGCCTGAAGTCGTGCGAAATTCCAAAGCCGTGGTGTTCTGCCTTATGGATGTATCGGGGTCCATGCAGGAACGCGAAAAGGACCTTGCCAAACGGTTCTTCATCTTGCTGCATCTCTTTCTGGAACGGCGCTACAAACGCACGGATATCGTCTTTATCCGCCACACTCATCTGGCGCAGGAAGTGGACGAGGAAACCTTTTTCTACGCCAAGGAAAGCGGGGGGACCATCGTCAGCACGGCGCTTGAGAAGATGCATGAGGTCATCCTCGACCGTTATCCCACCGATGAATGGAACATCTATGGGGCACAGGCCTCTGACGGGGATAATTTTGGCAGCGACTCCGACAAGTGCAAGTCCCTGCTAAATGAGAAGTTGCTGCCAATCTGTCAGTATTACGCCTATGTGGAAATCGCACCTGTTGATCAGGATGGCAGCCTGCCCCCAGGAGCGCGAGGCGCGGATCTCTGGGAGACTTATCGCGAGGTTCAGGGGGACTGGCCCAATTTTCAGATGCGACATGTGGCGCATCCCGCCCAGATCTATCCTGTATTCCGCGGCCTATTTGCTCCCGGTAAAAAAGCAGCCCGGAAAGGGGTGTCAGCATGACAGAGACAGCCACCGCCTCTGCCCCGTTATTTAATGGTCCCGATTGGACATTTGAACTTCTGGGAACCGTGCATGATGCCATCGAAGAGATCGCATTGAACGAACTTGGCCTAGACGTCTATCCCAACCAGATCGAAATCATCTCGTCTGAACAGATGCTTGACGCCTATTCCTGTGTCGGCCTGCCGCTGATGTATCAGCACTGGTCCTTCGGCAAGCATTTCGTGCGCGATGAGACCTACTACCGAAAGGGTCTGACGGGTCTCGCCTATGAGATCGTGATCAATTCAAACCCCTGTATCAGCTACAATATGGAAGAGAACTCCATGGCGATGCAGACCCTGGTCATGGCGCATGCGGCCTTTGGACATAACCACTTTTTCAAGAACAACTACCTGTTTCGCGACTGGACCGATGCAAGCGGCATTCACGACTATCTGGCGTTTGCCAAGAACTTCGTCGCCCGCTGCGAGGAACGGTATGGCGTGGATGAGGTCGAGGCGATCCTTGATGCGGCACATGCATTGCGCGATCAGGGCGTGTTTCGATATGGTCGACCGCCTCGCCCCACGTCGCAGGAGTTACAGGCCATGCAGCAACGGCGGGACGAACATGCCAGTCAGCAAAGCGTTCTGGACCTGTGGACCGACAGCACAATGGGCGTTGCTGAAGATACCGAAGACACACATCTCCAGGCCCGTCAGATACGGCAGGAGGACCTGAACCTCCCACAAGAGAACCTTTTGTATTTCCTTGAGAAAAACAGCCCAACATTGCAGCCATGGCAGCGGGAAATCGTTCGGATTGTGCGTTTCCTGGCGCAATATCTCTATCCGCAGAAACAGACCAAGGTGATGAATGAAGGCTGCGCCACCTTTGTGCATTACTACATTGTGAACCGGCTTTACGAAAAAGGGCTGATCACCCAAGGCGCGCTAATGGAGATACTGCACAGCCATACCAGTGTTGTGATGCAACCCGACTTTAACGACCCGCGCTTTTCCGGTCTCAACCCCTATGCGCTTGGGTTTGCAATGATGCAGGACATTCGTCGGATCTGCGAGGAACCAACTGACGAAGACCGTGAATGGTTTCCTGAGATCGCTGGTCATTCAGATTGGAAAGCAGTGCTGCGCGAAGCGTGGTCCAACTATCGGGACGAAAGTTTCATCCTGCAATTCCTGTCGCCCCATCTGATCCGTAAATTCAAACTGTTTGTGCTAACGGATGACACCAAACATCCCGAGCTGGTGGTCAGCCAAATTCACAACGCATCAGGTTATCGCAGAATTCGACAGGTCTTGGCGCAATCCTATGACATCGCGCAGGTCGAGCCAGACATTCAGGTGGTCGACGTGGATCTGAAGGGGGATCGTGAATTGAAACTCTGCCATAACATTCAAGATGGTATTCAATTAGATCAAACCGGATGCGCCGAGGTGCTCAAACATGTGAAACAATTGTGGGGGTATGAGGTCAGCCTGAAAGGACGAGACCACAGCAGCGATACTGTGGCCTATGAACTCTCGACAAAACCCAGCTGAGCGGCGTGACATCCCCTGATAGAGCCTTAGAAAGAGCGCAGGTCGGTTCTGTGGAAGAGGGCGAGTTCACCCTCTACTCAAACTGCAAATGCAGCGGCCCGCTCCCAACCGTCACGCTGAGTGTTCTGCACGGTTTCCTCCCAAGACGGATCATTTGAAATATGCTCAAGCAAAAGCTTTGCCTCGGAATGGCTCAACGGGATATAGGGTTTCGCTTTCAGTTCTCCATCAGCAAACGCATCAGTGGCCGTTCCGGCAATGTAGGACGGACAAAAGATTAAGCTACTGCCTTCGGCATAGATAACTTCGTCCTTTTCAAAGTGCAGAGTGACCACCTCATAAGGAGCACAATGATCCAGATGTCTCACGCCCTTAAATCCAGGAAGAGCAGCACTGGGGATAAGGCTGAAGGGATCGCCGAACAGTTTTTCACCTGCATCACTTTCCACAATCACACATTGCTCAGGCAGCAGGACAATGGGTCGACTGTTGCCGAACACCCGTACTGGAATTTCCAGTGGCAAGATCACTCCGTCCTGCCTGCTTTGGCTTCCGAAATTTCGGCCGCGCGTCACGGCTTCGACCCTTTGCATGCCATTGTCGAATGTCATGACAAAATCGCCAACAGCAATGGCCTCAACCGGACGCCATCCCAAATGACTGCCGATCTGGGTCCCCGCATAAAACCCATGCAGATGTTCGATGGCGGTATCATCTAAGTTCTCACGAAGATCATTCCGGTCGTTGTTATTCCTGGTCCCAAACCCATTTCGACCAAAAAACTGCATTGGACATCTCCCAAATGAGTTTCCACCCAGCATAGTTTTAGGTGGCAAACTTCCCCAAGTTGAATCAATTTTTCAGATAACGCTGGCCACCAGTTGGACCGGCTTGTGACAACATCATGGCAGTGTTTATTCAGTCTAAACAATGACCTACTTGCTGTGCGTTTGTTATGCAGATGAGATCTATAGGAACATCTTTTGAGTGGGTTAGCCTCACCAATCCGAACCTCTCTGAGAGAGAGGCAGCCGTCACAAGGCCGGCCATAACCACAATTTTTCCGAGTAAGAGTTATACCCAAAATAGCAAAACCCGCGGAACCGCGGGCCATTTTTCGAAAGATCTGTTGGCTTGGGCAAAAATTGGGAACCACCCATCAACCATTTGTCGCCTTAGCTACAAGCAAAATGAGGCATGATCGAATTGCACCCGAATTTTCATTCTTGCTGCAAGAAGGATCGACCATGCCCCTGCCTGTTATGAAACTGCCTCAGGCTGCCAAACAGTGTCCCTGCGTTTTTTCGCGTTGGGAGGTAAACTGGATATTCGGTCTGTCGGTTGTTTCCGGCATATCGAGACCGAACTGAAAGATATCGTTCTCAGGCTTTTTGTTTTTGTAGGGGGAGTTCAGGGTTTCAAGGGCTGCAAGACGCCCGGCACGTGCTTTTTCGAGAAATGAGGTAGCCATATTAGCCTCCATCCTAAGAGTTCAATTACGTTCAGGCGATATCGCCGGTTGTGCACAGCACATTAGTGACTAAGAACACGCCCTGCGGTGTACGCAGTGGATGAAAGGCTTTTTTCCAAGCACTCATCGCCACGACATTGGTTTGGATCATGGATTTGGCATTGGTCGAACGAGCGACCGTGGAGCCTCTGAATGCTATGATGTTGGACTTCATTTTGTGTTCCCCCTTCTAGGTCACAAATGGCCATTCCTGGCCGTTTGGCAGTTTGTACAAAGCTGTATGCGCCTGACGCATTGCTCTGCGTTTTATTGTTGGCATCAGGGACCGGCAGCGGTCTCTAGCGCACCCGACACTTCAACCTACACGTGCTCACCGTACGTTTGCGTATCTTGCAAGCAATCATATTTACGACAGTTAGAGATCTGTTTTAATTGAGTTTTTGGCAGACTTTTCTGCCCTCTTGTCGTAGTAAGTCTTTGTGACAATTTAATATTTCGCCACAATTGGGGCGGGAATTTTGCCGGAATGTGTCATTTCAGCGGCATTTTAGGTTTTTGCCACATGAAGTTTATACAATCTTCCCATTTCTGACACAGCGCCACCAAGATCCGGGTCGTTCTGGTCAAAAATGGGGAATAATTTGGACGCTGTGATTCTTTAATATTGCTTTGGTGAAACAGGACCTTCTGGCGCTGCGGACACAAAAAAACCGCCCTTGAAGGACGGCCCCACCACACCATGTCAGCTGCACCGTCATGGAGCAACCTGCTTGCTGCATGCATCGCACACTTGGCTGTAAAGCGCACCGATGGCTTCCAGCAATTCAGTGCTCAGCCCTTCTCCGGAGGTGTCGATAACAGCTTCATCAACCAGCTTTTCGGTTCTCGCCGCAATCAATCCCAATTCAGAGAGCTGCATGGTCGCAGCAACACCAGCAATCTTGTGCGCGATCCAACCAACCTGACTAAGACACGCAAAAACATTTTGGTTATTCAATATTCCTTCCACCATTTCCCCCAGGTTGTCCCTGTGTTCACGGAGATTGACGAGGAAGGAAATCCGGATCTTGGAAATTGTAGCTTCGAATTGGCTGAGGCTGTCAGCATCGGGGCCTGAACGCATTTTATTCACCTTAAATATTCAACACCGGACTAGAGCAATTGGTTGCGTTTTTCATTGAATTCGCAGCGGATCGGAAGGGTGAGTTTTGACCCTCACTGGCTTCGAGGGCCTTCTCGATCAGCTTTGATGGAGTTGAAGACGTCCAAAGTGAATGTTTCGCCGGTTTCCCGATCAGTACGGTAGGCTTACACGGCGTGGTATCTTCAAACCGCATGTTCAATCGCGCCAGTCGCGAGTTGATCTGGCGGGTGTGCCCTCCACTCGTCATGGTACTTGTCTTCTTTGAAATGCAGATGAATTCGCCATAACCATTATAGCTGATCAAGGGTGCAGTACGCTCAAGGCTGTCCGCAATGACTTTCGCGACCTCACGAAGGACCGCATAGGCAAAAGCCGGGCTGGCTTTGCGATATATCTCATCAAATTCATTAATCGCAAGGATGGAAACCACATCGTTTTTGCATCCGTCGCCCTGGCTCTCCAGGTAATTTTCAAGAGCAACAGAGCTGATCACACGGTTTAGCCCAAAGATGGGAACGGGATCTTCGATGGTAAAATTCGGAAAACGCTCCTCAGCTTCAAAACTGTGCCGACGCGGCACATCCTGCTTTTTGCGCTCTCGCTCTTCCAGAACCAGTTTTTCCGCGATGCTGACACGAACACCAATTTCCTGCGGGTCGATTGGCTTTGAGACATAGTCTACTGCGCCCACCGCATAAGCTGTGTTCACGCTGATCCGGTCCGACGCTGCGGTGACGAAAATGATAGGAGTGGCCTTATATTCTGGAAAAGCCCGGAGGCGCGCGCAAAGGTCTACGCCATCCACTTCCGGCATCCGATAGTCCAAAAGGAAGCAATCAAAGGGCTGTTCAGCATGTTTGATCGCATAAAACGCCTCGCGGGCAGATGAGGCCAAAGTGATATGTTTAAACCCGTATAGATTAAGAGCGGCCTCGAGCAGGGAAAGGGCGGTGAGGTCATCATCTACCACAAGAATTTTCACGTCTTTACTCCAAAAATACTTCTGTCAAATGCCCCTACCCAGATTCAGCGTTTCACGGTTTTAGCGATTCACGGTCCGAGTTGATTTCGGAAATTCACCTAGGGTCTCGTATTCTTCCAATGCCGCCTTCAGCAATTCGTCATATTCCACGCGCAATTCCTGCTCATCCTGAGCCTGTCTCGTGGGCGGCCAGACATCATCAAAAGTTTCCACCTTATTGGCAGACTCAGCAGTTTTCTTTTCCTTGGCTTTTTTTTCAACATTCGCAATTGCTGAGTGAAGGTTTTCAAGAGAACCAGGGCGTGCCAAGAATTTGGCAACAACCGGCTCACCTACAATAAGAATTGCACTCTCTGGCAGTTCTGGCGGTGCCATCGGATCGTCAGCTTGAAGGTCAACGTTGATTTCATCGCCCAGCGAAGCCAATTCCTTAGCTCCATTGCGCGGCTGGATTCCCACGAATACGCCATCGCCCCGATAGGTCAGGAAGGTATCGAATTCTTCCAGTTTATCCAAAATCACTTTTGCGGATCTGCGCAATACTTCCTTGAATTCCAGAGGAGGAAGACAAGCGTGCAACGTTTCGGCGTCGCGTAATTTGATCGCAAACATACTGCTCATGTGGAAAACCCCACGCGACAGCTGCGTCAGGTAGTTTTCGAAGGCTGGGTAGTTCAGCACATTCTCCACGCCTCTCAATTCGATCGGCGCATCAAGACCGTGACGTGTTGCCTTATCCAACTCCTTGATCAGAAGCTCGATGACGCTTGTACTTTCCGAAACCGCGCGACGTTCTCCGGACAGTTTTTCAACCAATCCAATACGCGCACCGACTTCAAACACCGCATAGGGTTTCGTCAGATAATCCGTCGCACCAGCCGCAAAAGCTTGGTCAATATACCTTTTTTCCGACATCGCGGTGACCATTATAATCGGGACTTCGTCATATTCATGCAGGCCACGCACCTCTTTACAGAGATCGATGCCGCTCATACCAGGCATCTGCACGTCGAAGAGGAAACAATCGAAATGATCAAGGTCATCCAGAATGAGCTCAAATGCTTTTGCGCCGGAATCGCAGGTCACAACATCGTCGTAACCGCAACTCGACAGAGCTTCCTCGAGAAGCTGCAGAGCAATTTTATCATCATCAACAGCAAGAATCTTCATTTCCGGCATCCCTTCGATATCCACCTCGCTGCCGGGTCCCAAGCTGCTTTCCAAGCACATTGGTAACCGGTCGGAACGAAGTAGTTCCCGATAAGAATTCGGTGACAAAATCGGCAATTTCAGGGCAACAGTGGGGCTTTTCCTAAACATTAAAGAGAAGCTTGCCGCCCACTGTTTCCAAAGCGCGCACAATCGAGCGCCCCGCACCCGTTAAGACTTGGTCGAGTGACCACTTGAGTATTCTGTTAGTGGAAGGATTTACGAATTGTGAACAGCGCCGCCTGACTGGACGTCCTGTCGATCTTAAATTTGGATCCCACGGCCACCGCACTCAAATTCAACCGGCGCAACCAGCGAGAAAAGACATAGGGCACAATGCCGATGACGTGGTTCGCTCCGAGTTCGTAAGCGGATTTGCTCATGGCATCCATCAAAATACTCTGTATGCCGTGTCGCCTTTGCGCCGGAACGTCGGACGCAATGAAAAGTCGCGATGCTTCCCAGATCTTCTCATCAACCGGAGCTTCGAAATACAGGACATCCGTTGGAATGTTGTCCAACAACCCCAACTGCGCGTCACGTAGCATGTAGGTGTAAATTCCGCATTTAGCAGTGGTAGGCGCCAACCGCACCCCACCCAATACTTCGCCGTATTCATGGACGATAACCCAACGGCATTCCGGCGTATCATATTGGTCGAACTCCATCCCTTCGGTCTCGGGAAGATCCCAACCAAGCTGATCGATGAAAACAGCTTTTCTCGCCTTCAGACAGTTCACATACAATTCACCATGCTGGTGAATTGTGGAAAATGATAACGTGGTTGTTTTGACATGCGCCTCTGTTTTGGGAATTGGAAAATCAAAATTCCCAGAGGATTTGGAAACTGGTTTCGCTTCGGAAATTTGCGTAACACCACCATCGGCCGGCTCCAGTTCAGGAAATACCGACCATGCCGGAAACACTCCAGCTGTCTTGACTCGTTCTTGCCCCATAACCTGCCTTTAGGGTTATTTTTGTTTGTTTTCAGTATTAAGCTAGAGGTTGACTCGTTCGTCCAGATAGATCTCACAATTTCAACAAAATTTTGCCAATTTTTTTCCTTAAATGGTATTTCAGGCACAATTTGCATCTCATTTTTTGGGATTTTGGCTTAAATATCGCCACTTAACCCCAAGGAAAGCTTTCCGAAAATATGAAAATTGTCCCAAAAAATCCACAATAACGACTGAAAATCATCCTATCTGCGGTGTTACAACTTCACGATGAGTTTCCAATCAGGGGAATGGCAGCAACATGGCATCCGCAGGCCAATCAGAAGCTACTGAAAACAACTGGTACAGCAGCGAACGTCTGGAAAGGCAGCTGCGGGACTATATTGCCATCACCACCAAACTCATCTGGCAACGTCAGGCTATTTTCATCGCAGCAACACTGCTGGCAGCCGCTTATTTCGATCCTGCACAAGCTTTTGCGTGCTACGCGGGGGTTGTTTTCACCGAAGTACTCGACCTCACGCTTTCCCGTCACATGAACAATTGGAAGTCCGGTAGCTTTGCCCAGGCTCGACGGTTTTTGTGGTGGGTGATGATCAACACTGCCCTCAGTGCCGGAGCCATTGCGTTATTCGTTATAACCATTGCAATTCAACAAGGATCAGGTGGGCACTTCACTCCGCTTTTCTTCCTGTTCGCTGCTGCACTTTTTGCCGCAATGAACAACCACCAGCTGGTTCCAGCACTGGTGCTGAGGCTTGCGATTTATGGTGCCACATTTCTGTTCATTGCACTTCTGGATATCATTCGCTGGTCCCCTCCGATTTCGTCTAACGCCTGGTTGGAATTCTTTACCGTCGTCTTTGTGGTCTATTTTATTGTCGACTGTTCGTTTGTTTATCTTCGGCTTTATCGACAGGGCCTGCGCCAATACGAAGCCCTGAAACAGGAACACCAGCGCACTCTGGTGGCCTATGAATTGAAGTCTCAGTTCCTTTCAACAGTCAGCCACGAGCTGCGCACCCCACTGACCTCTATCAAAGGCTCGCTGGATCTGATCAACAGCAATTCCCTTGGAGAAGTCCCGAAAGAGATTGCTCCGGTCTTGAAGATCGCCGGGAAAAACAGTGTTCGCCTCGCCAATCTGATCGATGACCTGCTCGACCTGCAGAAGATTGAAACAGGCGATATGTCATTCGATTTCGACACGATGGATGTGCGCAAACTTGTTCGGGAATCTGTCGATGCAAGCAAAGGGTATGCTGATGCCCTCGGCATGTCTCTTGACGTTGAACTGCCCCAAGAAGAAGCCCTGATCGAGGGTGATCACACTCGCCTCACGCAGGTCATGGAAAACCTGCTTTCCAATGCCCTCAAGTTTTCACCTGAAGGCAGCAAGGTAAAGGTGAGCGTTCAAATCGACGAAAACGCAGTGAAAATCGCCGTTGAGGATAGTGGGATTGGCATACCTGATGGAGCGGAAGATAAGGTATTTGGTCGCTTCAGCCAAGTTGATGGTTCCGACCAGCGCAAAGTTGGAGGCACGGGTTTGGGCATGAGCATTACCAAAGGGATCATAGACCGCCACAAAGGTCATATCGACTACGAGAGTGTCCTGGGTGAGGGCACGACCTTCCTTGCTGTGTTTAACCGGGTAAAAGCCTGAGGTCATGGCCTGCCAACCCTAAAAGCAGGCGACGAGAGTTTTTGAATTTACGCGGTAATTTTGACCGCAATGTAAGTAAAGGTAATAACATGTATGATTTACACCGCACTCCCGCCCCAGATTTTCTGGCTGGAATATTTGCCTGTCTAAGTGACGAAATCTATGTTTACGACCAAACTGATCTAACGCTGGTCTACGCCAACCCTTCTGCGTGCGAAAAGCGCAACTGGGACCAGAATGATTTGAATGGAAAATGTATTTCTGACGTTTCCGGCCGGATGACAGCTCCGCTGGTTCGCAGGCATCTGGAACCATTGAGCAAAGGCCATGCAAACATCGCGCATGTCAGCATCAATGTGGACGGATCGCCTTTCCAAATCACCTCGCATATTGCCACCTTCCCCGGCGTTGGGAATGTTTATGTGAGCATCCTTCGCTCTTCCACCGTAACATTCGGAAATCCGGATGACGAATGGGGGGCCATCTCTGAACTGAGCCACGAAATGCGCACGCCGCTGACCTCGATCAAGGGCGCAATTGGCCTGCTCGAAAGCAAAGCAGTGTGCGATCTCCCCCCCAGCGCCCAATCTGTCTTGCAGGTTGCCTCCCGCAACAGCGACCGCCTTTTGTCGATGGTCAATCGCATATTGGATTTCAGCGCGGTCTCTTCTCGGAAGATCGAAAAGGAACACATTCCCGTGGATCTGGTCAGCCTCGTCAAAACCTCTGTAACCGAAATGCAGGGGTTCGCATTCGAGCATGATGTCAATGTCAAAGTCACGCAGGTCCCGGACCGTGCGCTTGTGATCGGGAATTCCGAGCAACTGACAAGCGTTCTGATCAACCTTCTGTCAAACGCAATTAAGCATGCCCCGAAGGACAGCACTGTAAAAGCGGGTGTGACCTACGCTGAAAATAGCTGGCGCGTAAGTGTATTCGACAGCGGCTCCGGTATTCCCGAAGCCTCCCGAGGCCGGATCTTCGAGTGTTATGCCAAGGGGCAGTCGAAAAAAGGCAAGCGCGGCAGCAGTACCGGGCTTGGCCTGGCCATCGCGAAGAAGATTGTGACATTGCACAATGGCTTAATAGACTTTATCTTCACCCAAAACGTGGGTACCGAGTTTTACTTCGAAATTCCTAAACATTCAGCTTGATGGCTGAAAAAGGAAAGCCCCGCCGGGGTTTCGAACGGTAACGTTGATTTCCAATTCACGGGTGGATCAAATGGAACAGCTTGAGCGCATACTGCATGTTGACGATGACGATGACATTCGGCAGATCGCCAAATTAACCCTTGAATTAATTGGGAAATTCACGGTTGAGCAATACGCATCTGGCCAGGAAGCCATCGATAATGCGCAGGCATTTGCCCCGCAGCTCATTCTGCTTGACGTCATGATGCCTGAGATGAATGGCGAAGCAACCATGACCCATCTTCGCAAGATCCCCGGATTGGAAGAGGTTCCAGTGGTGTTCATGACGGCAAAAGCCGAAGCGCAGTATGCTGAAAAACTGATCAGACTTGGGGCTATCAAAGTGATCACAAAACCGTTTGATCCACAAAACCTGTGTGACCAGGTTCAGGACGCCTGGGCGTCACGTAAGTAATCACGACCCGGCATCATGGATCGCAATCCTGATGTGATCAAGGAATGCCACCCCCCATCCTCTATCTCGATCCCCCACCCTCTCGAGCAAATGCAAAAGGCGCCAGGCTGTCCATTCCGATCAGCCCGACCGACGATGACCAGACGAGAGCAGCCCCCCACATAGCGGCGTAGAATTTCTTAATTTCTCCGCACAAGTTCCTTTACCAAAACAGAAATTATGTATTGCAATGCTGGATGAGGGCTGGTTCACTCGTTGAATAAGTTATTTTTCTGATGAAACGATTATGTCGACAAAAGACTCCAAACACCTTTCCCTAGCCTTGGCCCAAGGCCGTGGGCTGCTTCGACTGTCCTTTTTCTTCAGTCTCTTTACCAATCTGCTGATGCTGACTGGTCCCTTATTCATGCTTCAAGTGTATGATCGAGTGCTCGGATCCCGGTCCGAGGAAACCCTCGTTGCACTATTGGGTCTCGTGACCCTGTTATTTGCACTCTACGGACTTCTTGAATTTGCCCGAGGACGATTGATGGCGCGTGTGGGCGCACGCTTTCAATCGATCATCGGGCCACGTGCCTTTGATGCACTGCTGGAGGCCCATGCCTTCAAAACCACCAGTGCACAGCCAAAATGCTCGCTGCACGATGTTGAGGCAATCCGAAATTTCTATGCTTCCCCGGTTTTGCTGGCAATCTTTGATCTACCGTGGACACCGGTATTTATAGCAGCGATCTTTATCTTCCACCCCACATTGGGGTGGATGGCTGTCGCGGGTGGCGGCATCCTGATCGTGACCGCCATTCTCAATCAGATTTTGACCCATCGGAAAATCCATGACGCTCAGGGCCTGTCTACAAGCGCAAACAGTTTTGCGATGCAGGTCCAGAACGGTGCGCAATTCGTCTGGGCACAGGGCATGGGTCGGACGCTTGGGGAACGTTGGCAACGTCGCCAGAAAGATGCGCTTTTGCGGACGATCGTCGCCAATGACTGGACTGGATCTTTCAGCGCCTTCACCAAAGCTTTCCGGTTTTTCCTGCAATCGGCAATGCTTGGGGTCGGTGCATGGTACGTATTGCAGAACGAACTGACCGCAGGGGCCATGATTGCAAGCTCCATTCTTCTGGGCCGCGCGCTGGCACCGGTCGAGCAGGGTCTGCCGCAATGGCCAATCGCACAGCGCGCGCGCACCAGCTGGCGTAACCTTTCTGCCTTGTTTGAAGCCATTCAAAAGCAAGCAGAACCAACGCGCCTGCCGCCCCCATCAGCCTCACTCAACGCTCGAAATGTCACGCTGATGTTGCCAGACACCGACAGGCCCGTTCTGCATGGCATCACATTCTTTGTCGCCCCCGGAGAAGCCCTGGGGGTCATCGGAAAAAGCGGATCGGGCAAAACAACTCTTGCACGCTTGCTGCTTGGTCTGATGGTTCCAACCCGCGGAGAAGTGCGGCTTGGAGGCGCCACCCTTCCTCAATATGGCGCAGAGCGATTGGGAGAGCTTGTCGGCTATCTGCCACAGGAAATACAGTTTTTTGAGGGAACAATCGCCGAAAACATTGCTCGAATGTCCCTTGAACCCGACGCCGCTCAAGTGGTGGAAGCCGCCAAAAAAGCACGGGTACACGATGTAATCCTGGGTCTTCCCAAAGGATATGACACACTCATCGGTCCAACTGATACGCAGCTTTCAGGTGGGCAAAAGCAGCGGTTGGCGCTTGCCCGGGCGCTCTATGGCAATCCAATTGTCGTGGTGTTGGATGAACCCAATTCTGCCTTGGATGCAGAAGGGTCTGAAGCTCTCAACAAAGCAATCGAAGACATGAAAGCCAGCGACAAAGCCGTAGTGGTCATGACCCACCGACCACGCGCCATCGCGCTTTGCGACCACCTCTTCGTGTTGGAAAACGGCCAGGCCGCAGGCTATGGCCCACGCGACGAAATTATCCAGTCCATGATCAAGAATGCGGACAATGTGAAGTCCGCTATTAAACAGGGGTGATGTGATGCAAGATGCCGATCAAGCCCGAGAATGGAGCGCCCGATGGCCCGCACTGATCGGCTTTCTGGCGGTTCTGATCCTTTTTGGTGGCGTTTGGGGCTGGGCAGTTGGCACGGAAATTGCTGGTGCGGTCATCGCAAATGGTACCGTGAAGGTCGAATCCGACAGACAGGTGGTTCAGCACCCTGATGGCGGCGTTGTGGGGGAAATCCTGGCTCAGGATGGTGACCTGGTCAAAGCCGGCGATATTCTTATTCGCTTTGACGACACTTTCTTGCGCTCGGAGCTGGAAATCATTGAACGCCAATTGCTCGAGATTTTTGCTCGCCGATCCCGGTTGGAAGCGGAACGTGATGAGCAGGACATGTTGAAACTTTCCCCGCCCCCTGATTACGCTCATCTGGATGCGGGTTGGGTCGAGAACCAGCTCAATGGTCAGGTGAATCTGTTCACTGCGCGCCTGGCATCACTCAGTCAGGGAAGAGCCCAACTGGCCGAACAGATTGGTCAGATTGAAAGTCAGATAGAGGGGTTATCGGCACAGCTTGACGCCCTGAACGAGGAACGTGATCTGGTCGAAGCAGAACTTGTCGATCAAATGACATTGTTTGAAAAGCAGCTTGTTTCCGCAACGCGTGTGAATGAGTTGAAAAAAGAACGGGCAAGGCTGTTGGGGCAGATTGGCAAGCTCAAAGCCTCTTCCAGCGAAGCCAGAACACAGATTTCCAGTGTACGTATTGAGATGCTGAAACTTATGGATCAGCGGCGAGAAGATGCCATCGGGCGGCTTCGAGATCTTCGCTACAGCGAAATCGAACTTGCAGAGAGACAGCTAAGCCTTCGCGAACAGCTCGGCCGCATGGATGTACGCGCGCCCGCCGATGGTATCATCTACGGCTCTTTGGTCAGGACTGATAAGTCGGTGGTCCGCGCCGCAGAACCAATGATGTATATCGTGCCAAGCGGTCGCCCGGTCCAAATCTCTGCAAAGGTTGATCCCGTTCATATCGATCAGGTCCATGCAGGTCAGGTTGCATCGCTCCGGTTTTCCACGTTCAATCAGCGCAACACACCGGAAATCTCCGGCTATGTGCTACGCGTATCCCCCGACACAATCCTTGATGAACCCACCGGGACAACCTTTTACGAAGCCATTGTTTTGCCGGATGATCTGGCAGTGGCCGAATTGGTCGATCTCGAAATCATACCCGGAATGCCGGTAGAAGTGTTTCTCAAGACCGACAAGCGCACCCCACTTAGCTATCTTGTCAAACCATTGACCGATTATTTCCGTCGAGCGTTCAGGGAAAGCTGATTTCTTATCCTGTCACATCGACATGCGATGGGGCGGCTTTCGTCAGAACCACACTTGTGAATTGAGGTTTTGGGCATACGCCATCAGCCCCCTCCCCCTTTAACAAATCCGATCTGACATTTGCCGAGCTTCCTGCACCACGGCAGCGCGAGTTCCTATGATGTCTGGAGATCCTTAAATGCCATTGCCGAGTCCGAAGCTGCCAAATCTAATGTGACTTAGTTCGGCAACGAAACGCTGTGAAATTCGACAACATCCCCCGGCAAAAGCTCTGTATCAAAGCCCGCATCCATCCGATCAATTTCTCCACTGTTACGGCGGTAGATATAAATCAAACTGTCTGACTGAGTTTTCAACGCTTTTGAGGGATCAAGATAGGCCAGCCTTGAACTCAGAACAGCAAGTTGCGCTTCCAGATCCTGTACCCGATCTATTTCATTCATCAATTGAGCAAGTATCTCCAAGCGCGTCTCGGACAACTCTACCTGGGATTTTGCCGCCAGTTGTGACATGTCGACCTTGAGCCTGTGAGATGCACCGGAAATCTCCAGCACGCGGCTGGAGAATGACAACATACCGCGTTCGGCCTCAGCAGCGGCGTTCGCGGTTGCAACCCCCCGTTCAGCAAGCTCAGAGACACGTGCAAACTCATCTTCGTAAGTTTGAAGAACCTCAGTGTTTACCGCTTCCAGCTGTCCCAAAATCTGCAATCTCTCTTCCATTTTTTCCAAGGACAAATCGGTGGCTGTCGCTTCAAGATCCCGCAGTTTCGAGCGCGTTGTTAACCATTCCACCTCATCGGGCGTCAAAGCCTCCTGGTTTGAGCTTTCTGACGTGGCGGGGGCAATGGCCTCCTGTGCGGAGAGCTCCAGCTTAAGACGCTTAACATCCCCACGCGCATGTTCCAGCCTTGCTGAAACCAGCATGTGATCAGAGAGTGCTCTTCCGAATTCAGAAGCGGTATTATCCGGCAGCAACACAGTCATCCCACCAGCGCTCGCCAATGCCTGACGGACCGATGTCCCCGGCCGAAACGCAAGGGGACCTACATTCTCAACATCACCGGTGACATATATGGGCCGGTACTCTGCCACCGAGACAAAAACCTTTGTTGCGTCAACTTGAATCCACTGAGTTCCAGTATCGCTTTCAATTTGGAATGGGGCTCGACTCAGGCCCGCGGCGATTTCCTCCTGAAGATCCAGAATTGACCGATCCTCGACATTGACCTGACCAATGATTGGCAGCCTGATCGTTCCATCAGTAGAAACCAATATTTCGCTTTCCAGCTCTGGCAGGCCAATAACTTTTAAGGAAATCCTGTCACCGGCCGCCAAATAGATTTCAGCGTTGGCAGGCAGCGCCCCCAATCCACTGACGAATGCTCCGCAAAACAAGAGCATCATTGTCGAGATTAGTTTTTTCAAACCGTTTCCTTTGTAAGATGCTTAAGTATTCCCAAAGTATATAACAATTTGGTCGCTAAATAATCCCTCAATATCCTGTACCGTGCAAAACGACTTTCACCGTTGACAGAATGACCAAGATGTCAGTTTTTATGGACACCCTTTTGGCATATTTACGGTCATGATCAGAGCGTGCCGCAAATGAGCTTTCATTGCGGTCCGACACTTGCCAAAACCCGGTCAGACCGGGGCGGAACCGATAATAGCTGCGTCCAGGATATAGTGAACGTTGTTCGGGCATCATCGGGCGCGGCCCAACGATGCTCATTTCGCCGCGCAGCACATTCCATATCTGTGGAAGTTCATCGACAGAAAACTTTCGGATGTAGTGCCCAAACCAGGTAATTCTTGGATCGTTTTTGAGCTTCTGGTTTTTTTCCCACTCCAAGCGCGCCGCCCGATCTTTATTAAGAACCCGGGACAGGGTTTCCTTGGCGTTCGGTACCATGCTCCTCAGCTTCCACATCCAAAAGACTTTATTTCCACGCCCCACTCTTTTCTGAGCATAAAATGGATTTGAACCATCGAGCATGACAACACATGCCGATATCGCAATTATCGGAAGAACCAACGGCAAGCTCACCAGCACAATGAAAATGTCGAGCACCCTCTTTCCAAACCGAGAGTAATATCCCGCTTCCGGTTTTGGTAAATCTTCAACGGCGTCTCTATGCGAGATTTGTCTGTGTGAGATTTGATTGTGAAATCTTCTGTATTCAACAGTCATCGTCACCCCAATCGTCTTAATTCAAACGCGGGCGACGTCGCTGTTTAATTAACAGACCTGTCAACAATCACCTTAATTCTGCCATATTTTTGCCATATTCTCGACAACGTGGTTTAAAATGTCAAGTAGACTGTAAGAATTTCATTCCATGCAAAACTCCATCCTTGGATATTGATCCATGGGTCTAGGATTTGACTGAATCTTTCAGAATTTTTTTCCGAAATGGAGAGAATTGACTATTAACTGGGGAACCCATTCAATTAGCCACAATAGAATTGATTAGCCCCTCTGATACAAAGCTATTTTATTGCAATATCACAGCGAAATTCTGACATGGCTCACCCACGGAAATCTTCGACAAAACAACGCTCTGTCTTTCATCAATCCAGGCGATCAATTCCCTCCGACGACTGAAGTGACCACGGCTAAGCAGAAGCTCATAAGCCCGAGCGGCTTCAACTGAGATCAATAGAGATCAGCCTCTTAAAGCACTAAAAAATATTAATTTTTTACACTATCTGCTTTATCAAGACATATTGGACAAGCCCTTCTTATTGCGCTGGTCAAAACGTTTATTGACCATAAGGCTTACCCCCGCCCCACTATTTGCAGTGGGTGAAATATGGTATGTTATTTTTTTACTCTTGAGGAGGAAAGTCGTTAACAGGGGGATAAAATGACAAGTCTTGGAAAGGCATTATTTGCCAGGCTGAAAGCTTGGCCCATCATTATTTTCCGTTCGATTACAACCAGTAAACGCGTCTATTTCCACGCGCCCCCAAGTGCAAAAATCTCCGATTTTTCTTTTGAAATAGAAATGGTTAATCCTGATGTCTGATCTCATCATTAGCTTATACGACACAACCACAGATGAATTACTGTCCCCCCTGGAAGACGGGGCCATTCTGTCATCTTCCACTCTGACAGACACCACGACAATCGTGGTCGAGATTGATCCGGACGGTAGTCTGATCGGACGCAAACGCAGCCTGGTGATGACATTGACAGATGGAACCACCACCTACACCCGGCGGGACAACAATGTTCCATATACACAGTTTGGTGATAGTGGAGACGATCTCCTGAATGGGATTGAGCTTGATCCAGGAGAGTATGAATTTGTGGTGGAAGTTTATTCCAAGCCCGGCAAGAAGGGAGAATTGCTGGGCACATATACCTACACTTTCACAGTGGAAGAGGCTGCCAACACGCCGCCGGTGGCGAATGATGATGGCTATGCGGTAGATGAGGACACGCCCCTTGCGGTGGCGGCGATCTCTGGCGTGCTGGCCAATGATACCGACGCGGACGGCAATCCGTTGACCGCGACGCTGCTGAGTGATGTGTCCAATGGCACGCTCACGCTTAATCCGGATGGGTCGTTCAACTACACGCCGGACGCCAATTTCAACGGCAATGACAGCTTCACCTACACGCTGTCTGACGGCAATGGCGGCACCAACACCGCAACTGTCACCCTCACCGTCAATCCGGTCAATGATGACCCGGTGGCGGTGAATGACAGTGGCTACAACACCCCGTTCGAGACCCCATTGCAGATCACCGAAGCCACGCTCTTGGCCAATGACACCGATACGGAGAATGATCCGCTGTCGATCACCGCGGTGGGCAATGCCTCTGGCGGCACCGTGGTGCTGGTCAGCGGGGTGATCACCTTCACCCCCACCGCCGGCTATTCCGGCCCGGCCAGCTTCACCTATGACATCTCGGACGGCAATGGCGGCACAGCTACAGCGACGGTCTCGCTCACAGTCGGGAACAACACGCCGCCGGTGGCGAATGATGATGGCTATGCGGTAGATGAGGACACGCCCCTTGCAGTGGCGGCGATCTCTGGCGTGCTGGCCAATGATACCGACGCGGACGGCAATCCGTTGACCGCAACGCTGCTGAGTGATGTGTCCAATGGCACGCTCATTCTCAATGGCGATGGTTCTTTCAATTACACGCCGGACGCCAATTTCTACGGCAATGACAGCTTCACCTACACGCTGTCTGACGGCAATGGCGGCTCCAGCACCGCAACTGTCACCCTCACCGTCAATCCGGTCAATGATGACCCGGTGGCGGTGGATGACAGCGGGTTTACCACCCCGTTCGAGACCCCGATCGACATCACGGAAGCCACGCTCTTGGCCAATGACACCGATACGGAGAATGATCCGCTGTCGATCACCGCGGTGGGCAATGCCTCTGGCGGCACCGTGGTGCTGGTCAGCGGGGTGATCACCTTCACCCCCACCGCCGGCTATTCCGGCCCGGCCAGCTTCACCTATGACATCGCCGACGGCAATGGCGGCACAGCTACAGCGACGGTCTCGCTCACAGTCGGGAACAACACGCCGCCGGTGGCGAATGATGATGGCTATGCGGTGGATGAGGACACGCCCCTTGCGGTGGCGGCGATCTCTGGCGTGCTGGCCAATGACACGGATGCGGACGGCAATCCGTTGACTGCAACGCTGCTGAGTGATGTGTCCAATGGCACGCTCATTCTCAATGGCGATGGTTCTTTCAATTACACGCCGGACGCCAATTTCTACGGCAATGACAGCTTCACCTACACGCTGTCTGACGGCAATGGCGGCTCCAGCACCGCAACCGTCACACTCGCGGTCAGTCCGGTCAATGATGACCCGGTGGCTACGGATGACAGCGCCACAACGGGTGAAAATACGGCAGTTGTGATCGATGTGTTGGCCAATGACAGCGATGTTGAAGACGGGGCGCCTGACGCAACTTCCGTTGAGATCGAGAATGCGGATGATGCCAGCGGCAAACTAAAAACTGTTGTGGGTGAAGGTATCTGGAGCGTCGATTCCGTTACAGGTGAGATCACTTTCACTCCTGAAACGGGGTATACCGGCCCCGTCACACCAATCAGTTATACCGTGGCTGATAGCGACGGATTGCGATCAGCACCTGCAAATGTGAGCGTATCCATCACGCCGACCTCAGAACCAAAGGTCGTCTCCATATCCTTCCGGCTGGGAGCAAATGGCTATGATGGTGTTCTGGATACCGGGATCCGCGAAAAATACCCTGATCAAACATATGAAAATGCATTCACTTTACGGGTCGATTCAGGGTCCGGTAACGATGTTCAGGCGCTTCTTTGGTTTGCCAATCTATTTGGTTCCGGTCCAGGCCAAATCCCTCTGGACGCAGTGATATCATCAGCGACACTCACCTTCGAGGTGTCGAACAGTTCGAACAACGGTGGGACCGTGCACCGCATGCTGACCGACTGGGATGGTTCGAGCAACTGGGACACGATGGATAATGGCATCCAGACTGACAATATAGAGGCGGTATCCACTGCCGACTATACATTTGGGTCGGTTGAACTTGGCACGCTCAATGTGGATGTTACGGCAAGCTTGCTGGCCTGGGCTGCGGCTGGTGCTACATCAGAAGAACAGAATGCTGCCAATTTGGGGTGGCTGTTCACCACACCAAGCACCAATGCCTGGGATTTTGAATCGTCTGAAAACGTCAATGGCCCATTGCTGGTGATCAGTTACACTTTAGATGGCTCCGCTCCTCCTTCGTCCACCCCAAATGTGTCGATATCTGAGGGCGTGCCCAATCCGCAAACGGAAGGCAGCACTGCGACGGTCTCATTCATGATCACGCTTGATCAAGCCGGAACCGACACCGTAACCGTCAACTACAGCACAGTTGATGGCACGGCCAAGGCTGGGAGCGATTTTATCGGGGTGACAAATGGGACGATAACGTTCCTGCCGGGCGAGACATCAAAAACCATCGTCATCGCCTTGCTTGATGACAGCGTGGTGGAAAGCCCCGAGGTATTCACGGTACAGATCAACTCTGCCACAAACGCCCTGATTGATACAGCGAGTGCGATCTCTGACATTCTCGACGATGACGGCAGCTATCTCCCGCCTCCGACGCTCCAACCTTCTGTGGTCGATATCATCGATTTGACATCTTCTGCTTTCGCCAGTGTGGATGAGACGGGTTATGGCAGCGGCGATCCCTCAGGGCTGGCCTATGTGCCAAGCTTGCAAACCTTGTTCATCGCGGATTCAGAGCATAACGAAGGCCCCTACTACAGTGACACCAACATGTTCTCGATCGGACCAGGCGGCCTTGTGCAGGGACACAGCCTGAAGGACTTTAGCAAAGAACCAACCGGGTTGGGCTATAATAGCGGGAACGGTTTTCTTTACGTGTCTGATGATGACAAGCAAGAGATCTATTGGGTCGATCCAAGCAATCCCTCTGTCAAACTGGGTTCTTTTGACACCGCAAGTGCTGGCCTGACGGATACGGAGGATCTGGTTTACGATCCGGCAACCGGACATCTGTTTGTTCTCGACGGCGCCATTAAGAAAATTCTTGAGTTTACCGACACTGGCGAGGTGGTAAATTTCATCTCACTTCCGTCGATCATGCTGGACGGTGAGGCGCTGGCATACGATTCTACACATGACGTATTTTATGTCGCGTCTGGCCGGGTGCCTACCATCTGGCAAATAGACCGTAGCGGCGACATTCTGGCTACAATCGACCTTTTGGATGATGACATCTATCTCAATCCGATCAGCGGCGTGAGCCCAACCATCAAAGGGCTTGAACTGGCCCCCAGCAGCGACCCGAATGACGGGGATAAGCTAAGCCTGTATGTGGCAGATTACGGTGTCGACCAAGAGAATGATGGCCGGTTGTTCGAGATTGATCTCGGTTCCGAGTTGCTGTTTGCCTAACATCTGATGGTTTAAACGTGAATGCCAATCAGAGCGTGACAGGCTTCATTGGCCAATGATCCAGCCTGAAGCGGTTGCAGATCCAGACGACGCTTTGAAAGCCGTATACCACTGGGGTTGGCCAATCAGGAGCCGAGTGTCGTTTCAGTTCTGAAATCAGTTTTCCGCTGCTCAGACGTTGCCCAAAGGAAGACGACAAAGCAAATTCCGTTGTTTATGAAAATCACCACCACCGCGGCGATCGCTGCGCCAATTCCACCAAAATATTGCGCAAGAATGTAGCATCCGATGCCATTAAGAACGACGGTGGACCCGGTTAGAATGCTGTAGAATTTCTCGCGACCAATCATCAAAAGGGCCGTCCCACACGGACCCACCGCGGCGGATGCGAGATACCCAAGACCCAGAATGCGCAAGATAGGGGCGCTTTCCTCAAAACCTTCTCCGAACCAGCTCAGCACCCACTGAGGGAAAAGCCAAAACAAGAGAACAAACGGGAGCGCCCCGACAAATGCCAGCCCGCACAGGCGCCAGTATATCGCCCGCAGCTCTTCCCATTTTCCAGCATGGAATAATACGCTGATTTTGGGCGCAGCAACCGGTGTCAGCACGCGCAGAACAAAAACCGTCATGAGTGAGAGCCGTGCCGCCACCTGGTAAAGACCTGCGTCAATCTCGTTGCCGAGACCACCAAGAACAAGCACCGCCATGCGCACAGATAATTCATGACCTGCAGCGCCAACGAGCATCGCAAACGCGGTCAATACCCATTGGCGCGTTCGAAACTCTGGCTTGCTAGTCCAGAGTGATCCTGGCAAGCGGCTAACAATCGAAATTGTAGAAAGCAGGACAAGGGCCGCAACAATAGTGGAATAGACATGAATCGCGCGGCCGACTTCCACAATCGACAACGCCCAGATTGCGATTGCGGAAATGGCTGGTAGCAGAAGAAACGGGTACAGCTCTCCGACATCACCGGCGTTCAATCCTCTCAACACAAATCGGTTCAGCTCAAGAAATGCGAGCCCGGCCGCCAATGGTAAAATGAACATGTAGGCTTCATGGAGTGTGAGTAACTCGAAGCTAACCACTGCGACACCCAACACAACCGCTGCGAAAGCAATGCCAAGCCAGGTCGCAACAATTGCAACAACAAGGCTTCCTTTAAGCAACTCATAACTCATTGTACTTATGAATACGCTGACGAGTCGCGTTGTCGCATTCAGCCATCCCAGCGACGCAAGGCGGGAAACCACGACTGCAATCGCAAGCAAAAAGCTGAAGCTCCCATAACCGGCAACACCGAGTGAACGAGCAAGCGCAATTTCAAATCCGAGCAAGGCGACGATACCCAAGCTGCGAATTATGAAAACACCGATTAAACGTGAATTCATTTTTCCAAACCAAGGTGGCGCGTTTTCTTCCTCTTCAGATTTCCTCATAAGAGCTCTCCTCGCGCCCACTCGCAGGCATCTTTTCCGTGCTCATTGGTCGGTGCGACCGACCCCCAACTTGCACACGCAAACCCTGTTCAATAAAGGCCCACGAAATAAAGATTAGCAACGCTGCAGAGGCAGGAGCATCGATATCCTCGAAACACATCCAGACCCAAATTGCGATTTGAAGGTTTAATAGAATTCGCAACTCAGCCTTTGATCTTCTGATTTTGTCAGTGGGAACCGCGATGATTACAAACCATCGTAGCAATGGCGTAAGCACAAAAAATGCTACGACAAGACTGAATGCGATCCCCCCCCCTTTTGTGAAGAAGGACACAAATGTTGAGTGGGATCCGACGGCAATATGCTTGCCGGCTTCGCGCGGCTTGATCCCAAGACCGAAAACCGGATTTTCGTGGAAGGTTTTTTCAACTGCGTAGAGATAGTTCTCAAAGCGACTTTCAGAACTATAGGCTCGATACTCAAGGGCTTTGCCTGTGTCCTGAGCATAGGGCACAGCGATCAGCGCACATATAAGGGCCGCGCTGGCAAGGATACGACGAATTGGCGTTCCGAATATTAAGTTGGCAACAATCGCCCCCATAACCCAACCACCAAGGACTGATCGTGTGAGTGTTGTGGCGATTGTAACTATAAGCAATATTTCGAAAGCAGGGACGGAAAATCTACGCCAACGACCATGCTTTTGAAGGAACAGCAACGCCATGGATCCCAGCACCGCAACAGTAGCAGCGGTGGCGGTCGGATACGGACCATAAACAGATATACGCGGCATTGGGACGCCGGGCAGACCCCAATCAGGTCTGGTAAAGGTGAGTACCGTGGAATCTCTGATCAACGGTGCGGAATCCGGAACAATTCGTCCAAACAGAAGCCCAAATAAACTCGGCACCTCCAATGCGAACTGGTTCAATGCATAGGCAATCACCACACATGACCAAACAACCGCCGTCATACCAACAAATGCGATGAAACAGCATTTGAGGAGCATCCTGGACACGGCATCGCTCTTGATCTGCTCGCGGACCGCTTTCAGCATTATGAAACCGGACGTCAAGATGAACAGATTATATATCGCCGCAAGGAACCGTGTTGGCTTACCCCCGATCAGCAGTCCGTTGATGTAGGCTGTCAACAATAGGCACACAATCAATGCCAGCATCAGATAGTCCGAGGCCACAAAGCGGCTGTAGGTCGAAAGAGAACAAAAAACCAGACAAGCGGCCAACAGCGGGGCAAAAGCCCAGTCAAGGCCCAACATCCACCAAAGCGGAAGTCCAAGTACAAAGAGCTGTATAAGCACGCGCGAGCGCACAAGCCCCAGTCCAGTATCGGACGCCACCCCCGACATCAGCGGGCCGCCCATGCTGTTTACTCCGGTGTCAACTTGCAACTGACCCATGGATCAACCGCCCTCCCCCAGAAATACTCACAATTCCGTAGTGATTGCCCCAACCAGGCAAATCGGATCTGGCCACGGCCTCCCAAATCACCACGTGTTTCAGTCTATAACCTGATCGAATACATGGGCCTCGAAAGGCGGATCGAAGTGGAAACAGACGATAGGGTTGAAGATAATCGTTCATGGCTCACACTCAGGCCGAATGGTAACGCTTGAACTGGTCACCGTATTGAACGCCATCACCCCGCCCGTAAAGCGACTGTCTTTTTGCGTCGACTTTGGTAAGCACCGCTCCTACAACCTGAGCCTTTGACTGCATCAAGGTCTGGAGCGCAGATGACGCAACATCGCGCCTCGTCGTGCCCCAACGGATCGCAAGCAGCGCCGCATCCGCATAATAGGCAAGGCGACGCGCATCGCTCACACCAAGGAGCGGAGGGGCGTCGATAATGACCATATCGTATTGCTTGCGCAAATCATCAATCAGCCCCGAAACAGCCCCAGACCCGCTCAACTCGACCCCACCGGTCAGGCGCTTGCCAACAGGAAACACGTCCACGCCCGTCTCAGGGTCGCTTCTCGCAATGTCTTTCAGTGTGAAGGAGTGAGACGTGTCATGGCGTAGCATGTCGGAAATACCCGGAGTATCGTTCCGATCCACCAAACCTTCTTCCCGTGAACACCAAAGATCAAAATCCACCAAAGCTGTTAGCATCCCGTCTGACTGATAGGCACAGCAGGCGAGATTTTCAGCAAGAGAACTCGATCCCTCATTCGGCAAAGCAGAGGTGACGAGAACCACCTTCGCCGTAGGCAATGCGATCTGCATCTGCGCCCAAACCGCTCCGACTGATTGGGCAAACGATGACCTCGGCGCCCGGAGAACAAGTGGTGTTTGCCCTGCGGGTTGGTCGCCGATTTCTGGTATGAGTCCCAGACAGGCAACACCCAGTTCCTTTTCAACCTGACGATTGCTGCGCAGGCTGCCATCCATCTGCTCGCGCAGAAACGCCAGAAGCAATGCCAACACAAGGGCAACGCCGAAACCCGCCAACACGATTTTTGCTGGCGATGGAGTGCTCATTTCCAAAGGAGCCGCCGCCGCTGACATAAGGCGCACATCTGGCGTCAGCCAACGCTCCTGAACCTTTGCCTCTTCCTGACGTTGTAAAAGCGCCTCATAGATGGTGCGCTTTGCAATAACGTCACTTTCCGCATTTTCAAGGCGGGTGGCCGTAACGCTTTCCAGGGCGCTAAGTTCTTCAGCCTCTGCAAGTTGTCGCTCAAGATCAATGATCTGATTGGCGATGATCGTGGCTTCATGTTCCACCCCTCCATAGATGCGGCCAACCTCTTCGAACAACTTCCTGTCTGTGGTCTCCAGCTCTTTTCGTATGGTGTTGGTAAGCGCATGCTGCTCTCCGTAGGTCGCAGAAGCCTCTTGCAACCGCGCTTCAATATCCACGATGTGAAGACGAAGCTGGCCAACGACCGGAGAGGATGTAACCTCTGCCAGATCCTCGACCCCTGTTTTATTGGCTTGTATCGCGGCAATGACCTCCAACTTGGCTTTGACCAAAGCATAATTCGCCCGGGTTTGAACAAGGGTGCGTGCGATCTCAGCCGTTTGCATATGAGACACCGGTCCCACGCTTGCAGAAAGAATATTGTGCCCGCGCCGAATTTCTTCGACGGCCTGTTCAGCGCGCCTCAAAGCCAGTTCGGCCACACCCAGTTGGCCCGAAATACCCGCAATTGCCCGCTGAACGGCCGCAGATTTCTCGGCCAATTGCATATCGATAAATTGTTGGGCGACACTATTGGCGATCAAAGCGGCCTTATTGGGATCCTGAGAGGTAAAGTTGATCCGGATCACGTAGGATTGGCTTTGGGGACTGACCTGAAGACGCTCATCAAAGACGGCCATTGGCTCTAGCCGATCAATCGCAAGTATTGTTGCATTCTGGGGATCTTCAGACGACCCACTGCCACTGGGGCTTGGCAGACCAACATTGCCAGATATTGGAATGGCATTGGGGACAAACTCCGGGTCAGAGAACAGCCCAAGGGTTTCCATTATTTGCGACGTGAACGCACTTGAGCGGATCACACTTGCCATGGTCTCAAGATATGCCGGATCAGGTCGCTGGGCTGCTGTCGACACATCTGCAAGCGGATTAATCAGCGGGAGCGGTTCGACCAGAACCGAGGCCACAGCCGTGTATTTCTGCTCTAACCAATACGCAATAAGAGCAACCGGCGCCGTCAGAATGGCAACCACAATTAGTATGAACCGAAGCTGCCTTTGAAATATCCGCAACAGCTCTCTTAAAGAAATCTCTGCTTCACCATCATTGCTGTTGATAGGGGGTGGCATATCACCCAGATCCACCGGTGTGCTTCTGATGAGCCGTTGGCGTAAGAATTCCGTTTTCATTTGCCCCCCCCATTTCCCGATACATTCCAGTCTTCGCCACCGCTCAGGACACGTGAAAGCGACTGCGGGCGCGCAGGCTGCATCTGTTCAGTGTCAGCGGCCCTTGGCGCATAGATGTTCGGTTTTTCCATTTCTGAGATAAAAAGCTCCAATGCGCGTGCAAATTCATTGTCTTTCACCTCACGACGCCCCGCCAAACGGGCTTCGCCATACCAAAGCAGCGACCGCAAAAGGCTCAGCGGTGCCAGCAGATATACCAACTCCGGATTCACCCCCTGCCCTTCAAGCGCACGCCGCCCATGGGTGATCACATGTTGCACTAGATCGGCTGAGACGCCTCGTTTGCGAAGCTCTACGAACAAGATGAACTGGAGAGTATCAACGCCACGCGGCGCATCCGGTTCGCTTCGCTCCCAATCCCAGACGCTAAACGTGCCATCACGGTGTTTAGAAATATTCGGTGGAATCCAATCCCCATGGCTTAAACCGTTTAACATTTCAACTTCCCCCCACCTCTTTTCAATGGCCCTGCGCGCCGATAGCAAATGCTGCCCCGTATCTTCATCGATATGCGGCGCCGTGCGCTCAATCTCTGCCGATACCCGATGCCAAAAGGCGCTTTCACCAAGACGCTCAGGGATTTCAGATCCACGTCCCGGCAATGTCATAGAGGCTTCGATTGAAATGTCGGTGGTTTGCCATGGCGTTGTCCCTTTGGGGTTCACCGGCGCAACCACAAGCACCTCCAGCCCATTCCAATCCCGCGAACAAAGAATGCGCGGCACGCTAATCTTGCGGCCTGACGCCAGTGACGCCAGTTCGCTCAAAGTCTTGGCCTCATTTCGGATCAACCGTTTGGTCAGGCTCTCCCAACCAAACTTTGCATAAGCAAGCACCTCACCTTCGGATGAAACAACCTGAACGACAGGCTTGCTGTTCGGGCGACCAGGAGCGAGACGGAAATTCGTGAAAACGTCGTTTCGCCCCAGAACCTCTGCAAGAAACAAATGCAGCGGTGCTTCGCTGTGCTGCGCTTCCGAGACAATAGCGATGCGATCTCTGAACAGCACATCGCGCAGGCCAAAGAAACTCGTGACCTGAAGCGCACGGGCAATCATTCGGGCTGATCGGCTGGCCGCGCCACGGGCGTGCGGTTCAAGTGCGGCACGCCATGCCGGGGGAGGAGCGTCCAGAGCAAACAAGGCACGCGGATTGTTGAGAGTTGGAATGGCCGCAAAACGAGCGACAACCTGCGCCCCGGCGCGGTTGTTGTCGTGTACCAACGTAAAACGCGTGCTATCGCCCCCGGCGAGAACGCGCAACGCTGGCGCAAATGTGGTGGCCACTTCCGCCAGTTCTTTCATTTCCAGCCTTTCAAGCCCTTCATTCGGCTCTGCTCTGGCCTCTGGTTTTTTTACATCGCGCCCCACACGGCCTTCATCGCATCAACACTCGTATCTTCGATTGATTGAGCGGTGTTAATGGCGACAACAGGTATACCCGCGTAGTGGATGTCCTGTTCCAGCGACCAGCGCCGCCTGACTGAATTTGCATCTGGTCCACCAGTTTTTTGACGTGTCCCATCCCTCTGAAGTGCAACCTCGATAGGGGCTTGCAACCGCAACACTAGGTCCGGCTTGGGCACATCCTGATACATCCGCTTTTCCAGTTTCATCAGATACCGTTTGAATGCGGATCCTTCCTGAGCAATCGCTTCACTGTCAAAGCGATTGCTGTCGATTGCCCCGGCCTGATCCGATGGGTATCTATCTGAAATCACAATGGTTCCGCGTGTGGCATAACGTAAAGCTTTCCGAAGCAAGCTGCGTCTCTCATAAGCAAGCAAAGTCATGCGCAAGATGTAAAAAATGGAATATCGCTTTTTCTTGCGACGCTCCGGTTTTTCGTATTCGCGCAATCTTTCATGTGGCAACAACCGTCTGGCGATGGGCAACAGAAGACGCGGCAGAAAGCCGATCACGGTGACAGGTGGCTTTCCGGCATGAATGCGGATCACGTCCAGGTGCCGACCAAGCCGCTTGGCAAGAGCGTTGGATAGGGTTGATTTTCCTGTCGCCTTCGGCCCAACAAGCGCGATGATCAGACCGCCGGAATGTAAAACACGATCTTTGCGTTTTTGAAATCGAGCGAGCGTGTAGGCCGCCAAACGCCTCACATGTGAGAGCAAACTTAGCGCAGACCCCAAGCGCCGAATATTTCGGAGTTGCCACGCAACACGTACCCCAACACCAAATCTACGTGCCATCGCGTTCTTGGCTGCGACAGCTTCTTCTGCTTCGCGGAACAAGTTCTCGCTGACAGAAGGAAACCACTCCGCGCGCAAGGCCTCGACCCCTTCCCTGTCCGCACGGGTTCTAAGCCAGTTTATTTCATCAACGACGATCCCGTATTTTAGGTTCGCCTTCAGAATTTCGACAGGTGCGACGCTCTTGAGAACTATCCGCAGTACAAACAGTAGATATTCCGCCTCGGGGGACGGCACCGGAACACCAAGAAACCTTTGCCGCCCTTCAAGCAGCGGCTCCACCACCGGAAATCGAAAATTTTTCACGAAACTGTCACCACTTAACACCCAGTGATGCGCGTGAACATCCACAACCTCACCCAATGCCTCATCTAGACCAAGCGCGTGGAATATACCTGGATGATCAGTACCAAATCTCGATTTTGCTAACTTAAAATCGTGTTTGCTAAGTTCCGACAGGAAATCAACCGCGTCGCGCCGATCTACAAGCAAATCGATATCTTCGCGCCCCGCCAACGTATCCGCCAGACGAATATTGCTTTTCCAGTGGCAAAATCGAATACCCTCAGCCTCAAGCTCTTGTAAGATTTGGTACGTATATGTGGCTGTTGAAATGACATTTTCGCCTTCCACCAGTTCCGGTGTTGTTGGCGAAAGTGTCTCAATCGGCATGTCGGTCCAGGATGCGCTCATTGCCCCCCCTTGCTGACAAGCAAACGGCACCCAATTCCTGCCCATCTGCAAGTCCTGCGCCAACTCCACAGCGTTCAAAATCAATAGCCTAGCGCAATTTGGTTTAAATTACGTTCCATTAAGCCGCAAAGCGGGAGGAAACGCACTACATCATCGTGACAGCGAAAATACTAACCATAATGAATATGAGGCTCACATCATACCTCCTATCATGGGCCACCGTTTATCTTATTCGTTTCCTGTCAACGGCGTGCTAGCTTGATTTAATAAAGCAAAATTCTTTTCGATTTCATTATCACCAATGGAAAACGGGTCTCATCAGATTTGAGGCCAATGCACCTTTGGTGAGCTAAATCGCAAACCACAGACGCCTATCGTCAGTGTCTCAGCAGCGACCTGAGAGCTTCCTTGTTTGAAATGGGGTATGACATGAATACCAATTTCCATCCAAAATCACAGCTCTTGCCGGAATTTCCCGTGGAAACAATCGGGGGGATGACAATTGCCGCACTGGATCGACAAGAAACGGCCAGGGTCATGATTGATGCCGTGAAAGCGGCCAGAAGTATTTCCGCACCTCCTTTGTTGTTCAGCTCGAGCAATGGCCAGATCATTTCTCAGGTTTCTGGCGCGTCAGACCGGACCCCCTCCGAACTCATGAAGACTGTAGACCTGATCAGCGCTGATGGTCAGTCGCTGGTTTTTGCATCTCGGCTATTTGGGCGAGGCGGCATTCGAGAGCGTTGTGCAACCACTGACCTGTTTCACGATGTAGCTCGGATCGCTTGTGACGAAGAGGTGACATTTTATATCCTCGGCGCAACTCAAGAGGAAAATGAACTTGCCGTAAGAAACGTGCACCAGCTTTATCCTCAGCTGAAGATCGTCGGTTCCCACCACGGATATTTTTCGGGCCAAGATGACGAGGAAGAAACCATTCAGGAAATCAACGGCTTGAAACCAGACATTGTATGGATCGGAATGGGTTTTCCCCGGCAACTGGAGTTTTGCGCCCGCTGGAGAGATTCTCTGAGAAATGTCGGCGCGATAAAAACCTGCGGCGGGCTGCTGAATTTCCTGTCGCAATCAAGGTCCCGCGCACCGCGGTGGATGCAATCTGCTGGACTGGAGTGGTGCTATCGCCTCGCGCTTGAGCCAAGGCGACTGCTTTACAGATACTTCATAACAAATATACATGCGACTTGGCTTCTCATCAGCCGCACCAGCCGCTAACCCACGATAAGCCATTGTTTTTGCTACCAACCTCTTAGCGTTTCGTACATCCATGTCTTCAAGCAATCAGCCTCACCGTCTAAGTATAGCTTGTGATAACGCCCCCGCTCACCCGCAATACACTGCCTTAAATAGGCGCTTGATCAGAACGAAGTTCCTCGCATTTCCCGAGCCAATGGAATGCAATAGCAACGACAACCCAGGTCGGAAGGGTGGCTGTTACGATCAGCAAGAACAAGCGTGTCCAGATTTTCGGAACAACGAGACCCCATAACTGTTTCATTTTGTGATCAGGAAAGGAAATATCCAGCTAGCATCGCCCCATCGTCACTTAGGTCATTGATGCAATTTAAGTCCTGACAAAACCGTACACCAACATCGGGTGAGATGCGTCACTCACGCACCTTTCTCATGAACATGGATTTTCTGGGATCGTACCCCCACAGACTGAGAAGGAAGAAGCCAATGGTACAAGTGCAAACCCATATCAGGGCATTGAATTCAAGCTTTTGGTACAGAGCAAAGCGAACAAGCTCGATTGCGTAGGTGAAGGGATTCCACTCCACGACCGAAGCAATATGCGGAGCATTTTCCTGCATACGCCAAAGCGGATATAGCGCGGTCGACAGGAAAAACATTGGAAAGATCACGAAATTCATAACCCCGGCAAAATTTTGAAGCCGAGTGATCATGGACGATAGGAACAGACCCATCGCGGCCAGCATCAAACCAATAAGGAGAAGCGCGGGAAGCGCTGCGATATAGCCACCTGGTGGCATACGAATATCAAACGCATAGGCAATGGCGAGAAAGACAATACACTGCAAAACCGAGACAAAGGCGCTCGCAACGAGTTTCGCAAGCAGGATCCACCAGCGCGGCACAGGTGCGGTCAGCAGCAGGCGCATGGACCCCATTTCCCGATCATAGACCATCGAAAGCGAAGACTGCATTGCATTGAACAGCACAATCATCGCGCAAAGCCCCGGCACAATGTAGGTCTCGTACCGAATGTAGGTCTCGTACGGGGGGATGATCGAAAGACCGAGAGCTGCGCGAAAACCTGCGCCAAAGATAAACAACCAGACCAGTGGCCGAACGAGAGCAGCAAGGAACCTTTCGCGTTGGTGCAGAAAGCGCAGCAACTCACGGATCACAATGGCTTTGAAACTTGTAATCATAGCTGAGGCCTTTCATGGCCTGCATAGTGCCGCGACAATCCGGTGGCTCCACCAAGATCGGCAAAGCTGCCATGGCTTACGACATTGCCAGACTGCATGACGATAACGTCATCATCTGGCCATAGCTCATCAAGCAAATGCGTGATCCAAAGAACCGTCACCCCCTGGGCACTCATCGCGTGGACCGCATCAACAATGGCTTGCTTCGACGCTGGATCCAATCCTGTGGTGGGTTCATCAAGCAACAGGATCTCTGGGCTGGGCAGCAGCGCGCGGGCGATCTCAAGGCGGCGGCGGTGACCGCCATTCAAATCGCGTACGGAGCTGTTTTCGCGCCCTTCAAGTCCGAACTGCGAAAGTAGGCGTTCAATCTCAGCTCCGGGTTTCTTCATTCCGTGCAACCCGGCAAAGTAGCGAAGGTTTTGAACAACCGACAGTTCGAGATCCAGAGCAGATTGCTGAAACACCATACCGACATGGCGCAATCCGGCACGGGAGGTTTTGGTCGAGTTGCCCATCACGCGAACGTCCCCGTTATCAGGGAGCAACAGACCTGCAATCAGGTTGAATACAGTGGATTTCCCTGCCCCGTTGGGACCGAGAAGTGCCGAAAATGACCCCACTCCAAGTTTTAGCGAAAACTTGGAAAGAACAGCCCGAGAACCATAGCTCAGGTCTACGCCGTCAAGGGTCACCGCATCAGTCATTTAATCTCGATCTCGATCCTTTGGCTTTCACCCGTGCTTCCCGGAATGCGCAATTCGTATCGGCCCGGTTTGATCGCAACAAACCCGATTTCCATAGTACCCGCGTCATCAAACTCAATTGAATGCAGCGCATAGGGGCGGGTTTCCAATCCCTCAATGACGATCTCATCCACCCAGATAGCCCGGAAAAAATCACTGCCAGACAACCCGATTTCCCCTGATCCATCCGCGGTGATCTCGACCTCGTAGTATTTGCCGGATTTCAGTTCCCATGGCGCATCCGCCAGCGGCTCACCAACTGACAGAATGACCTCTGGCAAATCTACTTTGTTCGAACCAGACAGCAGTCCAGCCATGCCCAGACCATCATCATCGTCATCCGCAAATGCGGGGCTTGCGGCAAGCAGACCGGCGAGGATTATTGCTTTTCTCATTGTGAACTCCTTAATTGGTCGGACGGGCAACCGCTCCCCAAGGGAAACGACCTACTTTGATAGATTTGATGGCTTTGTTGGTTGCGAGGTCGACAACACTCACATCTCCGGAAACACCGTTTGTGGTGAAGAGTTTGGTTCCGTCAGGCGAAAAGGCCATGTGCCAGACCCGACGCCCCACAAGAATGTAATCAAGCACGTCATAGGTCGCGGTATCCACCACGGCGACGTGGTTGGACGGTCCAAGCGCCACATAAGCCAGACTATTGTCAGCATTCAGCTCAACACCAACCGGTTGTACCTTATCAGGGTGAACCCCGGTGATTTCAAATTCGACCTTGGCAATCTGACTTTGGTCGGCTGTATTGAAAACCCCCACAGTCCCGCCAATCTCTGAACTGACCCAGAGCTTTGATCCGTCTGCCGTGAACTCGGCGTGACGCGGACGAGCATCAACCAAAGAGTTGGCGTAGATTGCGTTGGTCTCAGTGTCGATCCAATGCGCCATATTGGTGGTCTCAGACGTGGTTATCGTGGTCTTGCCATCGGGACTGACAGCCATGCCTTCCGGTTCCACACCCACGTTGATTTGGGCAATAACGTGATGGCTTTCGGTATCAACAACGGTTGTCACCGCATCATCTTCATTGGCGATATAAAGCAGCTTGCCATCTGGATGCAGCGCGAACTGCTCAGGATCTTCACCTGATGGCAGTTCGTGGATAATCTTGCCGGCCTCTACATCGAACACCTGCACAGCATCGGAATCAGATGCGCATATGTAGAGATATTTGAAGTCGTTTGAGAACAGAATACCGCGCGGACGTTCTCCGACTTCAAACTCTTTCACGACCTCCAATTGATCAATATCGATGACAGAAATTGTGTCACTTTTTTCGTTTGATACCCAAATCTCATCACCAAAAGCGGCAGCCGGGATCAGTGCGCTCAGCATCATCAAACATGTACGTATCTTCATGGCACTATTCTCCAAATGCAGTGCAGTGGCTTTCCGGTGCATCAACACCAAGACTGTCAAGTTCGTTGCCAGCGTGAAGGAAACCTTCAAGTGGAGCCATCGCGACAAGCGCGGATGCATGGGTCAACCCGACTGGCTGTCGCATCTGTCCATTCCAGTTTCTGAAGGACAGCGGGCGCCCCTTGAAACCCGCCAGTTCGACACCATCGAGCAAAAAGCCGCGAATATCTTCGGGGCTTGCGAAATTGGTTCGAAGCTGCGCTTCATCCACGGCGCGCAATGCGGCCCAGGCGGCGTAGTCAATATCTTGCATGTTGCGACCTGCCATCTCTTGAAACCGGCTTTGCAATTGGGCCGCGCCCCATTGCTCATTCACCCGATCCCAACCCGTCGCACGCAACCCGTCGCCACCCAGCACAGGCCGGGCACGCCATGTATTGTAAATAAGGTAGCGGGCAAAATCATTGTGCTCATCAGCTACAAAAAGCACATCGTAGTCGCCGAGCTTTTGGGTCAGCAAAGGCACCTCGGCTCCCGCCTGTCGGCGCAGGTCTCCATCGAGAACCCACTGCTCTTCTGTCGCAAAGCTCATGCCGAACTTGCGAGATGATTTGCGAAGCGCATCTGCGAAATTTTTGTCTTCAGGAGTATTCCCAACAACAAGCGCCATCTCGCCCCAGCGCTTTTTCAACACGAACTGCATAAGCGCGTCTGCGCGCATCGAGTAGCTTGGTAACGTATGCAGAAGCGATGCACGGCACCCATCTGCCCTGAGACTGTCATCATAGGAACGCACATTGAAAAAGAGTTGTGTCTCATTGCCGTCTACAAGGCTCATGATCTCTTCTGCGTTCATGTCTAGAACAACATACGGCGCATTGCTGGAACGCAACGCCTGCCGTGCGCCATCCAGATCACCCTCTTCCAGATCAACTGCCTCCATGACAAAGCGATATCCCATGAAGCTACCGGTTGTATTGTTGTCATCTAGTGCAAGTTTGGCACCTGTGAGGCCAAGATCTTCGGGAATTGGATCAAGATTTGAATAGGTCGGGCGTTCAGGTGTCGCGATCCTCAGATAGAGAATTTCAACGTCGCGCAATTCACTTGCCATGCTCACGCACGTTGAAAGCATCAACGCAACAAAAGCGCCCAGAAACACCTTCAACTTGTTCGCCATCTGATCCGTCATCTAATCCTCCCTTAGCGCAGCTTGGATCATCTGAGAGATTTCTAGAAGTTGGACCAAGGTCGAATAGTGCCGTCGCGATCCGCCGATTACAAAGTTGGAAAAGTTTGGAGGAGACGCGATGAAACTCTCAATACAATCCCTCGTGCCACCATTTGTTCTGGCTTCCGCAGTTGCTTTTGCACATGGCGACGTTGCCCCGCAGGCCGTCGATACAGCCGGATTACCCAGTCTTGGTGAAGAATGGCTTGAAGAAAATCCCTGGCGGGACCCAGCCAATGAAAATTGGCAGACCGCCATCGATATTGGTGCATCAGGTTACAACCAGAACTGTGCCCGCTGCCATGGGCTGGAAGTGGTCTCAGGTGGATTGGCACCGGATCTGCGTTACCTGAGTGCAGATTGGGACGGCGACGAGTGGTATCTTGAGCGTTTTCGTCATGGGATGACCCAAAATGGCATCACAAAGATGCCAGCCTTCGGTGATCTGCTTGGTCAGGAAGCCGCCTGGGCGATCCGAACCTATGTGGAAACCCGGCCGGACGATGGGGCTTTTGATGATCACCAACCCCGCCTCTCCGCGATCCGCGACCTGCTGACCAGTCGTGCAAATGAAATTCAGGCAGGCACGGATGTGGCCTCTCTGGGTGAAGAAGTAGCAGCGCTGAAGACCGAGCTGACAAGCATCAACGCGTCGGCAGTTACAGGATCTGATGCACCGGTTGCGGAATCCGCGGTATCCCGTGCGGCACTTGCGCTTGACGGCAGCGCCGAGAGCTTTGCAAAGGCAGCCGAACTCCTGACCATCGGCTTGTCAGCGGCGCGCTGATCCTCATGCGCTTAGGGTTTCATATCGCTTTGGTTCTTGGCCTGTTGGCGGGCTCTGCTCAGATGGCCTGGGCAAGGTGCGAAGACTTGGCCAAAGGCTATGGCGATGTGATCCCCAAGCGATCAGACACAAGGATCAATGTCGGTCAGGACTATGATACGATCCTTGAACGAGGTTTTCTGACCTTTGCTGTCTATGAGAACTTTGCCCCCTTCTCTTGGGAAGAGAACGGTAAACCCTTGGGGATCGACATTGAGGTCGCCCGCATCATCGCTCAGGATATTGGAGTCGAGGCCCGTTTCAACTTTGTGGCTGCAGACGAGAACGTGGATGCCGATCTGCGCAATCAGATCTGGAAAGGTCCGTTGATCGGTGGACAGGTCTCTAATATTATGATGCACGTCCCCTATAGCAAGGACCTGCAATGCCGGAATGAATTTGTCGTTTTGAACGGCCAGTACTTCAACGAAACACTCGCAACGGCTTATCGTCTCGAGGTATTTCCAGACGATCCACCAACAACCCCCTATTACCGGTTTCACAAAGTTGGCGTTGAAAACCACACGATATCGGACTTTTATCTGTCGAATTTCAATGGCGGCATGCTTCTGTCCAACATTTTGCACTATCCCGAGCACGAAGATGCTTTCACCGCAATGGAAGCGGGTGAAGTTGATGCCGTGATGGGCGTCAAAAGTGTTTTGGAGCATCTGGACCAAAGCGATGAAATCGAGGTCGCCACTCCACCTTTGGTGAATTTTTCGCTCGACACATGGACGTTGGGCATTGCAGTTCGTCACAACTTTCGCGAACTGTCTTACGCAGCTGATTACGCAATTTCCGATGCGATTGCTGATGGGCGTATCACAGAAATATTTAGGAGATATGGTGTAAGCCACGCCGCTCCCGACTATTAATCACACCCTGTTTTTGGTGACCACACCATTTTCGTCTTCCAGCCAAACCTTTGTTACCCCAAGGGATTTCAGGTCGAGACGATCGATCTGCGACTTGGGCATGAGCGTGAGCGCAGTGGAAAGCCCGTCTGCCATTGCTGAACTCCGTGCTTCAATTGATACCGTTGACCACATTGGCGCTTTACCAAACGGATGGATAATATGAGCTTCGCCGTTTGCTCGTGTCAAAGCGCTCGGTGAACTCGTCGCCAAGCCGAGGTTTTGCAGATCTGTATGTGCCAATCTTTGAGCCTGATCGTTTTCGATTGCCAGTCGCCAGGCGCCTTCACCAGCAGCAAATTCACCCAGATTTATCAGGTGCTCCGAGTGACCGTGACGATGCAACATTTGTGCCAGGCGATCACTTGCGTAACCCTGAGCGATCCCGTTGAGCGTGAGAGCCATGCCGGCGTCCCGGAAGCGGATTAAATCCTTTCGAATTTCTACGTTCTCAAACCCTAACACTGCGTTCCGAGCGGGCTGATTTACACGCCAGACAGATTGAACGGTTGGGTCAAACAGCCCTTCCGTTGTCGACCAGATCAGGCGGGACAGCTCAAGCACCTCGACCAGTTCAACTGGCGGATCATCCAATGTCCCGTCGCGGTTCAACTGAGAGAGGGATGAGTGTGGGCGAAACAAGCTGAACACATCTTCGAGCCGATCAACCTCGTGTTCAATTTCGGCAAAGGTTTGCTCCGTGTCTCCACCACTGTCATGGAAGGTTACGGATAGGTCAGAGCCAAAGCCCCTGCCCTTCCAAACCCGACGACTGGGTTCATATCCCACCAGCGCCATCGCGCCCAGTGCCGCCGTTCCCAATCTGAGAAGAGTTCGTCTTTGCATCACGCCACCCGAGCCTTGCGTTTCTCAGAGACAACCAGCGGGACACATTTGTTGCGGTCTACATAAATGTCGACGCAATCCAAACAGCCGAAACACTCCGAATAGTCGATGGCCCCTGAGGTTTTGATAGCGCCGTAGTCGCATTTGACTTTACACAGCTGACAAGGCGATCCGCATTCACCTCGGCGCTTGATCCAAGGCGACAGGCGAAGCCATCCGCCGATAGCCATCAACGCACCAAGTGGGCAGAGGTATCGGCAATAGGCTTTGAAAACGACCGATGATGCGAGCAAGCAAAAGACAGCGTAAAAGACAAAATACCATTCGCGTTGGAAGAAAACCGAGATTGCTGTTTTGAAAGGCTCAACCTCGGTGGCAGCCTCCACATGTTCCGGAGCATCCAGTACAATGAGAAACAGACCACTCAGCACCAGATATTTTACCACCTTCAGACGCTGATCCCACCTATCAGAGATCTTGATCTGCTTTATACCAAACCGCCGCGCTACAAGGCCTACGAACTCCTGCATGGCGCCAAAGGGGCAAAGCCAGCCGCAATACAGGGCACGACCCCAAATAAGAAAACCAATGATAGCTGCGCCCCAGAGGACAAGCGAAAATGGATCATAAAGCAGGAAGCTAAGTGACTTCCCCGCGAGCATGGCAGTCAGGGTCGCAATCGGTGTCAGGATTGAAAGTTGACCCTGCCCCCACCAGCCTACAAATCCCAATGTGATTACAAGAACTGTATATCGCATAAGGCGATATCTGCGATGTCTCACAAAACTTCGGTTTAACACCATAATGGTGCACACGAGCACAATAAATCCCGCGAGAAGAACGAGGTCGGTGCGCCGATTTAGCACCGTACTCTCGAACGGTGAGAGCGGTTTAGGCGGGATCAAAACATCAAAAAATCTCTCATCCGATTTGACCGTCCAGGTGAACCGTGCCTGTCCTTCTTCGGGCTGGAGCATCCCGTGATGGCGAACGGCCAGCAGACTAAGCTGCCAATCGCGTACCGGATTAAAACCCAGACGACGATCGAGCCTTATGACCATCGCCTTTCCATCTGGCACATCTTCTTTCAGATCAATTAACAGATCTGCATCTCTTGATGAAACAGGGAATTCATCCTGAGTGACTTCAATCCATGATGGGGCGGTATTGCGAATAAAATTTTCAGATACAAGACCGTGATCCCCAGCTTCAATCAAAAGAATGGTCTGGTCGTCGGGGGAAATGTCGCCAAGTCGTTGCCAATCGCGATACATCCGGTCGTTCATGATTGCCCGCGCGATGGATGGGGCCGTGACATCCAATATCCACAGATCAATAAAGTGATCATCATCCGCTGCATCGGGAAAAGGGTCATCACTCTGCCACAAAGTTCCGGAAAATTTTGCCCGCACTTCGCCATGTGTGGTCTTCACTTGCCTGGCATTGCCCTGCTCGACCAATTCATCCCATGTGAGAGAAAGCTCTAACCCTTGCTTTGGAACAACTTTCACTTGCGGACGCGCAATACCCTTGAGCTTTTGACGCGCCACCTCGCGTGCCGCTGCCATGATACTCTCATGGGCGATCCTGACGGATGCGGTCGCCTTGGTCACGCCATCCAGATAGACCAAGGATCCACTGCCGCCTGAGCCGTAGCTGCTTCCAATGGTGATCGGTGTATTGATCGACAATCCGCGATATTGCTCAAGGAATCGGCGCAATGGAGCTTCACCCAAACCGGATACAAAAATGGGCTCGCTTTGGTTCAAAAGCTTCACGTCAATGAAGCCCCCCTCAAGATCCAGCAACACCATCATATTGATTACCGCACCCGAGAAACCAGGAAGCGGTGAGATGGCTTCTGACTGAATAACATACCCCTCTTGCGCACCACTGCCATTCAACAGCTGCCAAACCCCAGCGATATCCGTTGGGCTCCCAAGACTATATGGGGCAATTACTGCATCCTTTAGCTCGGTTTCATCGACAAGTTCTGCTGCCGCCTGAGGCGTGCACGCAAAGACCAAGAGCAAAGCAATGATGGATGTAAAAGCTAGATCAATACATCCTCTCCAGATCATATCGCTACAAGCTCCGCGCTTTTCTTCTTTTCACTGAAAAGCTGAAAACACCTTGCGCCCAGTGCAATTGCCTCATCGTGAGAATGAGTGACCAGGACCATGGTGCTATTTGATTGATCCAGAAATTCTCGCGTGAGCGACAGCATCTCACTTCGCAGGCTTGGATCAAGAGAGGTGAAGGGTTCGTCTAGCAACACAAGAGGTGCAGCGGTCAAAAAGCAGCGCGCCAGCGCAAGGCGCCTCTGTTGCCCCACAGAAAGCTGCTGGGGATAGTGGCTGGCTTTCTCTTCCAATCCGACTTGCTTGAGTGCCTGTCGCACCTCACGTTCGCCAGCATCAGGATGAAATATTCGTAGATTTTCCTCGGCCGTGCGCCAATTCAACAGAGTTGGATTTTGAAACATCAACGCAATCTCATCGGGCGTTTTCCGGACACCGCGAAACCGAGTGTCTAACCCCGCGATAATTCTGAGCAGCGTTGTTTTTCCAATGCCTGAGGGACCCATGACGGCAACCCGATCACCTTGGCGTAGGTCCAGATGAATGTCTTCCAGAACGGAATGCCCAGCAAATGATTTACAAAGAAGATCAAGCTTTAGCATTGGCCCGCCACCTTCCCATACGCTTTTCACTGGGCTGCATGATCGCGAATTCGATGAAGAGAATGCAGACAACAAAGCTCAGTGCGTAGGCAAGAACACCCGTGACATCGAAGAGAGAGAACTGCGTGTGAATCTGCCGGCCAATACCGTTCGGGCGTCCCAGAAACTCAACGACTAGAACAATCTTCCAAATCACGGAAAAACCCGTTCTTGCGGCCGAGACTATATGGGGGAACAATTCAGGCAAAATGATGTGGCGCAACCTGGTCAACGCCGGCAGACGATACACAGTTGCCAGATCGCGCAATTCCCAAGAGGCGTTTCGCGCACCTTCCCGGATGATTGTAGTGGTCATCGGTACCTTGCTTAGGGTAACCGCTAACACCGCAGCAAATTCATTCAGTCCAACCCAAAGATAACAAAGCACAATCAGGACGAGGGCTGGAAGGTTCAGAAAGATGATCAACCAGGGATCCAGCCAGGCATCCAACTCATCGGACTTGCCCATCACATATCCAAACGCGCCACCAATGATCATCGCCAGCCCAAATGCGGCAAAGACGCGCCAGCCGGTCGCAATGAGGTTTTCCTGCAGCTTGCCCTTTTGCCACAGCGCGCTCATCTCCATTAGAACTTGTGATGGTGACGGTAGGATCTGTGGGTCACTCAAAAAGGCTGAAAGGCTGCCCCAGAACAACAGGAACAGCCCCAGAGAGAAAATGCGTATGCCCGTATCCCGGCGCATTGTCTGGCTTAGCTTCCGACGAATAGACCGGCAGGCACTGATGTCGCCTTGCCAACAAGCTCTTCCCCACCGAGTTGCCCCATGAGGCTGAGCATTTCTTCTACGGCATCAGAATCGATTTCAGCACTTTGAGGAATGCCTGCGATGAACCCGGCTTTCAGAGCATCAAACTGCGCATCAGACTTGGGTTTCATACGGGGGCGCACAACCTCCCAAGCCGCATCTTCTTCGCGCAGAATATCCTTGGCTGCCCGTGATGCTGTGTAAAGCGCATTGGCAAGATCCGGGTCCATGTCACCAGAGACAATATACCCCAAGAGTGGAGTTGTCGCACTCAGGCCGAGCGCTTCCGCCGCATCCTGTACCGAGACGAGTTCAACCAGTCCGGCAGCTTTGGCCTTAGCCTGGAAATGCCAAAAATTGATAACCGCATCGACTTCACCAGTGAGGGCCGATTTGAACATCAAGGGCGGCGCACCAAACTCTTGTTTCGATATTCCCTCAAGCTCGATGCCACTGGTTTTTTCTGCATAAGCCTGCAAAATAAGCCAGCTTTTATCGAGCGGACCTCCAGCGATACCAATTTTCTTGCCTTCCAACCCTGCAAGGTCGGTGATGCCACTTTCGGGCTTGACCATGATGCCACCAACCGCAGTTGAATAGGGAATGAATTTCAGGTCTCGCCCTTCTGCGCGCTGGCGTGCTGCCCACACTACATCCGATACCATTGCGTCAATCTCGCCGCCTAGAAATGCGATGTCTGAGGCGTTTCCACCCCCCATCGGTACGACCTCAAGCATAAAGCCATTCGCTTCGTCGAGGCCATTGTGCTTGATCGTATCAAGCTCCCAGTTGACGGTGCCGTAAGACAAGGCGCCAAGACGAATGACAGGCAAATCGGCAGCGACAGAAATCTGCGCCATGCAGGCGAGTGCGGCACCAAGCGCGACTTTCTTTATTCCAAACATAACAGTCCTCCCTAGTTACCCAAAGCCTAAGCAAAGAGGGGGTGCGCAACATATACGACCAATTGGCAATACCGCTTACCGCCACTTTCCGCGACGTTTCTTCACAACAGAAATCAGACGTTTCTGTGGTCTCGGAATGGGAGGAAAGAATGAACAAATTGCTACTGACGACGTCCGCGATGTTGATCGCTGCGACGGCGTCGATCGCTGGCGTGACTGAAGAAGACATTGCCAATGATCAGACCATAACCAATCAAATTGTCACGAACGGGATGGGGCGTCACCTACAGCGCTTTAGTCCTTTGAAAATGATCAATAAAGATAATGTCCGACACCTGGTTCCGGCATGGTCATTTTCAATGGGTGGCGAGAAACAACGCGGTCAGGAAACGCAACCACTGATCTATGACGGGATCATGTATGTGACCGGTTCCTATTCGCGTCTTTATGCGATTGATGTCGAAACCGGTGAAGAGATTTGGCAGTATGATGCCCGGTTGCCTGAAGGTATCCTGCCATGCTGTGACGTGATCAACCGTGGCGGTGCGATTTATGGCGACAAGATTTATTTTGGCACCCTCGATGCCCGGATTGTCGCGCTTGACCTGAAAACGGGCGATGTGGTCTGGAAAGACAAAATCGCTGACTACAAAGCTGGTTACTCATATACTTCGGCCCCGCTTATCGTGGACGGTCTGGTGATCACCGGCAACTCAGGTGGTGAATTCGGAATTGTGGGCGAAGTGCAAGCGCGTGATTCTGAAACCGGCGACGTGGTATGGACACGCCCTGTCATCGAAGGGCACATGGGCACGCTGAACGGCGAAGAAAGCACCATGACCGGCGAGCTGAACGCAACCTGGCCCGGTGATCTTTGGAAAACTGGTGGTGGTGCAACCTGGCTTGGTGGATCATACGACGCCGATACCGACACGCTTGTGTTCGGCGCTGGCAACCCTGCTCCGTGGAACTCTTGGTTGCGCGATGCAGGCGACAAAAACGACGGATCTGGTGATAACCTCTATGCTGCTTCGCGTATCGGGATCGACCCGGCGAACGGCGAGATCAAGTGGCACTTCCAGACCACCCCGCGCGAGGGTTGGGATTTTGACGGTGTGAATGAAGTTGTTCCCTTCGTCGACGCTGAGGGCAACAAGCGCTATGCCACAGCGGATCGTAACGGCTTCTTCTACGTCCTGAACCGTGAAGATGGTGCGTTCGTGTCGGCTTCTCCTTTCGTGAAAGATATCACATGGGCGGAAGGCATCGATGAAAACGGTCGCCCGATCTACAACGAAGAAAATCGCCCCGGCAACCCGGCTGACGCTGCTGACGGTGGCAAAGGCAATGTGGTGTTCTCGGTTCCGTCCTTCTTGGGTGGTAAGAACTGGATGCCGATGGCGCACAGCCCGGATAATGGTCTGTTCTTCGTTCCATCGAACGAATGGGGCATGGATATCTGGAACGAGCCAGTCAGCTACAAGGAAGGTGCTGCCTACCTTGGTTCCGGCTTTACGATCAAACCGATCTTCGAAGACTATATCGGCTCTCTGAAGGCGATTGACCCGAATACCGGCGATATCAAATGGGAATACAAGAACGATGCACCGCTTTGGGGTGGCGTAATGGCAACCGCTGGTGGTCTTGTGTTTACCGGGACACCCGAAGGGTACCTGAAGGCATTTGATGCTGATTCAGGTGAAGAACTGTGGAAGTTCCAGACCGGTTCAGGCATCGTTGGGCAACCCGTAACCTGGGAACAAGACGGCCAGCAATATGTTTCCGTAGCCTCCGGTTGGGGCGGCGCCGTTCCGCTCTGGGGTGGTGAAGTGGCCAAAAAGGTCAACTTCCTCAACCAAGGGGGCTCGATCTGGGTCTTCAGAGTTCCGGTCATGAACTGATCAGCAATTGCTTGCGGAGCCTGTACCTTGCAGGCTCCGCATTTTCGTTATTTAATTAGGAGGCGTTGGAGCAAATGGCTGAGGTCGTCATGCCGATTGTCGGAGAAACAAACCAATTGAAGCTGTTGTTGATCGACGATCACCCGTTGTTTTGCGACGCCATGGCGATGACTGTCGGAGAGATATTCGACGCCCCCATCATCCAGACCGCCGCTACGCTTAAAGAAGCGCTGGTGAGAGTCGACCACACCTTGCCCGATCTCATTGTTCTGGATTTGAACCTGCCTGATGTAGATGGAATTGATGGTCTGATCAGGCTCAAACAAGCCTCGCCTGACGCGAAAATCGTCGTTGTTTCATCCATATCGGACAATCGCATTACAACAAGTGTTCTTGATGCAGGTGCCGTTGGCTTCGTTCCTAAAGGCAGCCCGCGGAACGAGCTTGTTCGTGCGTTCCAACTTGTTGCCGACGGCGAAATTTACACTCCCGAAGATTTTGTGGTTCCTCAGGGTGGTTTACGATCGCAAGCAAGCCATGACGTCGTAGAGAAACTTGCAAGCCTTACACCGCAACAATCCGTAATCCTGAACCTGATCTGCGAAGGCAAACTAAACAAGCAAATCGCCTTTGACCTTTCAATTGCCGAGACAACGGTGAAAGCCCACCTCACCGCGATCATGCGCAAGCTTGGTGTCCAGAACAGAACGCAAGCGGTGTTGTTGGCTAAGAAAGTCAGTTATGCTTCTTTGTCAGGGGAGAGCTAAAATAAGCCGGCTTTTCAGGGAGGAGTGTTGATTGGACGAGCTTCACGCGCGCATTGTCGCAACCGTGTCTATCGATGTTACGGATGAAACGGATCCAGGTTCAAAACTGGTTGAGGCGTTAGGGGATACCCCCTTCGCCTGTGTGATTGTTTTGGCATCTCCAGACGTGGATCTGGAAGCTTTCACTGCAAATCTGCAAGGCAAAATCAACGCCCCACACATCCTTGGTGCGCGGACCGCCGGAGAAATTTGCGACGAAGGATACAGCGAAAACAAAATCGTCGCCCTTGGCTTCCCGCAGACCCATTTCGCCGCAAGCGCCCGCATGTTTGAGGCCATTGATGACCCCGATGAAGTTGCAAGGGGTCGTGACGTTCTTGCGCTGCGCCACGCTGCCCAAGCGCAGCGGCAGGACTTCGAGAACGAATTTGCCTTCCTGCTTGTTGACGGCATGTCCCGACGCGAGGACGCATTTGTCCTGAATATCTCGACGGCCCTTGGTTCGACGCAATTGTTTGGTGGTTCATCAGGAGATGGACTGCGGTTCGAAAGTGCGCCGGTATTTTACAACGGATTGATCAGGAACAACGCCGCAATTGTGCTGATCGTTCGCAGCAATTGTCGGTTTAAGGTTTTCCGAGAAGATCACTTCGAACCATCGGATAAACGGTTGGTAGTGACCGGTGCAATTCCGGAGCTGCGCCTTGTAACTGAAATAAACGCAGAACCCGCGGCCCCCGAATACGCAAGGATCGTTGGTATCGATCCCAACCAATTGTCTCCGTTTATCTTTGCATCGCACCCGATTGTTGTTTCTGTGGGAGACCAACACCATGTGCGCGCCATCCAACGGGTCGAAGAAAACGGGCATCTCAGGTTCTTTGCTTCGATTGATGAGGGAATGGTTCTGACTGTCGCGAATGCAAGTAGTATTACCGATCATCTTCAGTCAGTGCTCGAGAAGCTGTCCGAAGAACATGAACCTGAATTAATTTTTGCGTGCGACTGTATCCTCAGGCGTCTGGAGGCCGAACAGAAACAAGAAATCATCAACATGTCCGCCCAGCTAAAGAAACACCGTGTCATTGGGTTCTCCACCTATGGGGAGCAGCATAACATGCTGCATGTGAACCAAACATTGACAGGGATCGCAATATACCCGCCAGCCTATGAGTGAACCACATTCCACAGATGGTCTTCTAAAGGCCTCCGATAGCCTTGAACGCGAAAATGAAAAACTCAAGGTGATCGTCGACAAGCTGATGTCGCGTGTTGAGCGCGAGACAGTGGACCGCGCGCAGGGTTTTATGCATTTCGAGCGAGCAATTGCCTTGGAAGGTGAAGTGCAACAACGCACGCACAAACTCGAAGAAGCGCTTGATGTGCTCCATGCAACCAATGCAACGCTTGCGGTTGCTCAGCGGGAAGCCGAAAAAGCCAGACGAGATCTCTCAACATCAGTTGAATCTATTCAGGAAGGATTTGCGATCTTCGACGCCAACGAGAAGCTCGTGATGAAAAACTCGCGCTTCTCAGCCTTGTTCGAGGATGTCGTAAGTGAGATCAAACGGGGGATCAGCTTCGAAGACTACATCCGCCTGACCGCAAGCAGCGAGCATTTCTTCCGGCCGAAAAACCTGTCAGTGGAAAATTGGGTCAATCGGCGGATCGAGGTTCACAAAAGCAATTCTGTGAACTTCACACTCGAACTTAAAAATGACCTCTGGCTGCAAATCAGCGAGCAAAGCACCCCCGATGGGGGCACCATCGTCCTGCAAACCGACATCACCGACCACACGCGCCTTGAGCGAGAGGAGCGTGCAAAAATTCTGGATCAACAAGCAAAGATCGTCAAAGCGACGCTCGAACACATTGAACAGGGCGTTCTGATCTTCGATGCGGATTGCAAACTTGTTGAGTGGAACCATGCAGCCATTGAAATCCTGAAAATACCCCGCCGCCTGGCACGTGCCGGAATGCGTTTGACCAGGTTCGAACATCTGTTTGTGCCGGGCTTTGTATTCTTCGCAGATAACCAGCCGCAGGTCGTGTTTGAATGGGCCTGTTTCGGGAAAGGGCGTGAAGTTCTACGTTGTGAATTAGAAGCCGTGAATGGCTTCCAATACGATGTGATGGGGCAGGAAATGGCGGACGGGTCTTTCCTGGTCTCCTTTAACGATGTCACCAAATTACGTCAGACCTACAAAGATCTGCATCAGGTCAACGAAACACTGGAACAGCGTGTTGTTGAACGAACCGACGAACTACGCGCTGCCCGTGATTTCGCAGAGCGTGCAAACGCGTCGAAATCGCGTTTCGTTGCAGCTGCCAGCCATGACTTGCTGCAGCCGGTGAATGCCGCAAAACTGTTCATTTCATCCCTGGAGCACACAGAGCTCGACCAGAAGCAGAACTCGATCGTAGGAAGAATATCAAAGAGTTTTCAATCAGTTGAGTCGATATTGGGTGCCCTACTGGATATTTCAAAGCTGGATTCCGGGCAGGTCAACCTCAATATTTCTGACTTTTCGCTGGATCAGATATTTGACCGGCTACTGGATGAGTTTTCTGACGCCGCAGCGGAAAAGGGGTTGAAACTGACAGTTGTACGCTCGTCGGCGCGTGTAAACTCTGATCCGGTTTATTTGCGCCGCATCCTGCAAAATCTTGTTTCAAATGCGATCAGATATACCGACACGGGTCGGGTATTGGTCGGCGTTCGCCACCACGCCGACAGGCTTGATGTGCATGTGATCGACACTGGCATCGGTATTGCACCCGAGGAGCAAGAGCTCGTATTCAAAGAATTTCACAGATCCGATCCAAGCCAGTCCTCGGAATCTGCAATGGGTCTGGGGCTCGCGATCGTAGAGCGCGCCTGCCTGATGTTAGAACATGATCTGGCTTTGACCTCAGTTGTCGGAGAAGGAACATCGATTTGTGTCACCGTCCCACATGCCAAGCAGGATGAACTTCCTGTCGACACCATAGAGCCAAACCGGGATCTCCCAAGCTCGCTCCAGAATGCTCTGATCATGGTGGTCGAAAACGATCCTTCGGTGCGCGATGCTATGGAACGAGTGCTTGAAACCTGGGGAGCTGCACCCATCATTGCGGCCTCTCAGCAGGATGCCGAGGCGCAGATCGCCGAGCTGGGACTGATCCCGGATATATTTCTTGTAGATTACCATCTCGACGAGAACAAAAACGGGCTTGAGTTGATCAAGAACCTGCGTGCCCAGCACGGACCTTTGCTGGCCATTCTGCTGACTGCGGACCGCTCGACAGAATTGGAACGTAAAGCCCACAGCCAAGGTGTGTTTTTGCGCCACAAGCCTCTTGATATCGTGGACCTGCAAGAGCTTGTGGGAAGGCTCCTTGCACGCCGTACCCCCTCGCAGCCATAGCGAACCTGCAACTGCTATCGGGAACAAGAAAGCCCGCCTCCGAAGAGGCGGGTTGGACAGTCTGTCACGGCAAGCGGGGAGAGAATTCCGTGACAGGTTGCGTCCTAGAAGAAACCCAGCTTATTGGGGTTGTAGCTCATCAAGACGTTTTTGGTCTGCTGGTAGTGATCCAGCATCATCTTGTGAGTTTCGCGGCCAATGCCCGACTGCTTATAGCCGCCGAAGGCTGCGTGTGCCGGGTAAGCGTGGTAGTTGTTTACCCATACGCGACCAGCTTCGATGGCGCGGCCGAACCTGTAGCAGCGGTTCGCATCGCGCGACCAGACACCGGCACCAAGACCGTACATGGTGTCATTGGCAATTTGCAGCGCTTCTTCTTCGTCCTTGAAAGTAGTCACCGACACGACCGGTCCAAAAATCTCTTCCTGGAAGACGCGCATCTTGTTGTGGCCTTTCAGGATGGTGGGCTGGATATAATAGCCACCCGAGATGTCACCGTTGAACCGTGCAGCGTCACCACCAACCAGAACTTCAGCACCTTCTTCACGACCAATAGTCAGGTAGGACATGATCTTGTCCTGCTGTTCCTGACTGGCCTGAGCGCCGACCATCGTATCAGCCAGACGCGGGTCACCCTGCTTGATCGCTTTCACGCGTTCGATGCAGCGCGCCATAAACTCTTCATAGATGTCTTCTTGAACAAGCGCACGGCTTGGGCAGGTGCAAACCTCGCCTTGGTTGAAGGCAAACAGAACGAAGCCTTCAACGGCTTTGTCCAGGAATGCATCATCTTCGGCCATAACGTCCGAGAAGAAGATGTTGGGCGACTTGCCACCCAGCTCCAGGGTCACCGGAATAAGGTTTTCAGTCGCTGCTTGCATGATCAAACGACCGGTTTCAGTCGAACCGGTGAATGCGATCTTGGCGATGCGGCTCGAACGGGCCAGTGGGGCGCCAACTTCTGCACCGTAACCATTGACGATGTTCAAAACACCATCCGGCAATAGGTCTGCGATGATTTCGATCAGTACCATGATTGCAGCGGGTGTCTGCTCAGCCGGCTTCAGAACGATACAGTTGCCAGCAGCCAGCGCTGGGGCCAGTTTCCATGCCGCCATCAGGATCGAGAAGTTCCACGGAATGATCTGTCCAACCACACCCAGAGGTTCGTGATAGTGATAGGCCACGGTGTCTGCATCGATTTCCGACATCGACCCTTCTTGGCTACGCAGAACGCCTGCAAAATAGCGGAAATGGTCAACTGAAAGCGGAATGTCTGCAGCAGTGGTCTCGCGGATCGGCTTACCGTTGTCCCAGGTTTCTGCAGTTGCGATGGCTTCGAGATTTTCCTCGATCCGATCAGCAATTTTCAACAGGATGTTCGAGCGCTCAGCAACCGACGTACGTCCCCAGGCTTCTTTCGCAGCATGGGCAGCATCCAGTGCCAACTCGACATCTGCCGCATCGGAACGGGCAACTTCACACACCACTCCGCCAGTGATCGGGGTGGTGTTTTCGAAATACTTCCCATTAACCGGTGCAACAAACTTACCGCCAATATAGTTGTCATAACGCGACTTGAAAGGCGAAGCGAAGGTGCCTGCCTCTTGTGCCATCTCGTTCATAACGTCTCCTCCCTAGATGGTGATTGAAATTTGGATAGAGGGAGCATGGACACTAATTTTCCATTCAGCATCCCCGACTTTGGTAGGAGACCCGACTTGAGTGAGATCGCTTAGAATGTAGGCTATGCCATTCTTGGGAAAGTAACGGCTGCTCGGGTTGTCGGTCTTCTCTGAACGATTTCCCGATGTCACGATCCAACCTCAGACAGGAGCAAGAAAATGGAAGACTACGCTGAGCTGATGTTTCGAGGGCAGGTCGCTGAAATCCAGAAAGCCAAGGGATATCACGATATTCACAAGAGCAACTATCAGCGTCGAACTCAGTCTGCGCTTGGTCCTGATGACGTAGCATTTATCCAATCGCGCCAAAGTTTCTATATTGCGAGCGTAAATTCAGACGGATGGCCTTATGTTCAGCACCGCGGAGGGCCTGCGGGATTTTTGAAAGTGATCGGTCCCAACCGCGTCGCCTGTTTGGATTATGTCGGCAACAGGCAATTCATCACCATGGGGCATGTCGCCGAGGACCCAAGAGTGTCATTGTTTTTGATGGACTACATGCGCCAGACACGGATGAAGCTTCAGGGGCGCGCGAGTCTGACTCCTCTGGATGAGGCTGACCCTTCGATTATAAACCACTTTTCTGCGGCCGGTACACCTGCTGAACGGCTTCTTGTAGTTGAGGTTGTTGCCATGGATTGGAATTGCACCAAGTACATCCCACCCTTTGTTCCCGTTGAAATCGCAAATGAAGCAACCGAACGTTATACGGCCGAGCTTCAAGCTGAGAATGCGGCACTCAGAGCAAAACTGACGGAGTTGAAGACGGACGGCGATCAGGCCTGATCGGGAAATGTCCACGGCCCGAGTATTACGCTGCCAATGCCATTCATCAGCCACAGGCGCACGCATCTTCAGGTCCTTGTGCGGGGCACTTTCCGTATAATCTGAAAAGCGTTCGCCCCGCCTCACAACACCCGAAAGCCCTGTTTTTACAATCTTTCTACGACTAAAGTCGTAGAGAAATAGCCTCGTTTTATTGACCTGCGTCAAAACAGTATCGACTTAGCAGATCCTATCATCCGGGTATAAAATCGGAGGCTCCAATGAAATATCTCTCCCATACTCTCAGCGCAATATGTCTCGCGCTTATGACATCCCCTGCCGCAGCAGAATCCACCTTTGACAAGGTCAAGATCGAAGCAGGTGAAAAACTCTACAACTCCGAATGCCGCAAGTGTCATGCACCGGATTCTTCAGATCCAAGCTATGGTCCACCGCTTGAAAACGTCGTTGGGCGTGGCGCGGGAACCATTCAGGATTATGACTATTCTACCAGCTTGGAGGCTTCGGGCATCGTATGGACACCCGCTGCTCTTCGCGCATGGATGGAAGACAATGCCGGGTTTATGCCGGGCACGAAAATGCGCCATGTCGGTATTGAAGATCGTACAGTTCAGGATTTCATTCTCGCGTATCTGGGCAGCATCACCACCCAGGACAATACCAAGGTTTCAGAGTGATCCACGTTCCAGAAACCGCGTCTCAAGATCAAATCTGATCCAGTGCAACCTTACACGCTCTGAGACCTTTGTCGCATTCTATTCCCTGTGTTGCCGCGTTACGCTGACGTGGCAACACAGGGAGATTGAAAGGATGACCTCATCAGAAAAAGTCGTTGTAACAGATGCAGCTCTTGAACTTCTCGAGGAGTTGAGGGCTGAACATGGCGATGTCCTATTCAAGATCTCAGCAGGTTGCTGTGATGGTACGGGTCCCATGTGCTACCGCACCAGCGACATCATAATAGGCGCAAATGAAGTCAAACTCGGCGATGCAGATGGTGCAGGAATATGGGCCTCTCCATCAATCGCAGACATCTGGAAGAATTCTCAATTGATCCTGGACGCAGGCCCCGGGACCGGTGCCGGGTTCAGCCTGGACAATGGGCGAACGACCCATTTCCTGACCCGCGCTCGCATATTGTCGGACAATCAACGTTAATCTAGGACAAATTTGCCGGTGGCAACAGTTACGACTGACCAACTGTCGGCCCTCAAAGCCACAAGGCTGTAGACTAGAAATTCAATAGATTACGATAGGGTTTTCGCGGTTCCTAAATCATGGGAAATACTTTGAACCCGAACTCCCCCCACCATTCCGTTTCGCGACTGCAATCCGCTTACGTGCACTGGCGTCATACCAAACTCAGCCGCATAAATCCGTTGAATCAGCGCCATAGATCATCTTTTGAAAAGTTAAGTGGCGGAGCGGAAGGGATTCGAACCCTCGAGACGGTTCCCCGCCTACACACTTTCCAGGCGTGCGCCTTCGACCACTCGGCCACCGCTCCGCCGGTGTAGCTACTAAGAAAGTCTGGGGGTTTCAAGCATCTTTCTTACATTTGGTGAAAAACGATGGCGGGATATTTATCGATGCCAATCAATCCACCAGATGCAGGGCAACTCGGCGATTGAGTTTGCCTTTTTTCTCAATCTTTCCAATGCGAATTTTGCCGATTTCGCCACTGCGTGCCACATGAGTGCCGCCGCAGGGTTGCAGGTCGATCTGCTCATCATCCAGACCGATCCGCACCAAACGCACTTGCCCTGCCCCTTTCGGCGGCTGGACCGACATGGTTTTTACCAGCGATGGATTGGCAGAAAGCTCATCATCTGTAATCCATTGATCCGTCACCGAAAGGTCGCGGGCGATCAGAGCGTTCAGAGCGTCTTCCAATGCCTGTTTGTCTTCTGGAGGCTGCTCCATCGCGAAATCCAGACGCGACTTCTCGGCGCCTATTTGGCCGCCAGTAACTGGCAGCGGGATCACGACAGAAAGAAGGTGCAGGGCTGTATGCATGCGCATGTGACGATAGCGCAGATCCCAATCCAGCCTCTGGGTGACTTCAGTCCCCACCGGAAGCAACGCTTCGCCTTCGGCTGGCACCAAAACGGGTCCTTCTTCGGATTTCACTGTGTTTGCAACGGCCATTTCGCCGCCCTTCCAGTTCAGGCGCCCGGTATCTCCTGGCTGCCCGCCACCTCTTGGATAGAAAAGACAGTGATCCAGAAGCACCCCGCCCTGCTCAGTATGCCCCAACACGCGCGCCGGGGCGTCCCTTAGATAGGCATCCTTCGTGTAGAGCGCTTCACTCATCTGCATCTCCGACCACACCGTCATCCGCGGTGTCTTGCATATCCTCTAGCGTAAAGGAGTCCGTGACGGTCTTTTTCGCTTTCGTTTCGGAGGGCGGTTTCTCGCGGGGCCCTTCTGGACGCAGCGCTTCGGGGTTGCGGATCCACAGATCGCGCTGTGCAAACGGAATTTCAAACCCTTCTTCAACGAAGCGACGGGCAATTTCATGATTCAGTTCACTTTTCACTGACAGCGAAAAGTTCACGTCCCTCAATATTGCGCGGATTTCGAAATCGAGTGAATCGGCGCCGAACCCAACAAAAAGCACAGAAGGCGGTGGTTCGACGGTCACCATCGGATGGGCGTCGACGATTTCGCGCAGCACCTCTTCAACCCGTTTCGTATCGGTTCCATAGGCGACCCCCACCGGCAGGATGATCCGGCCGATCGAATTTCCGCGGGTATAGTTGGTGACAACGCCTGAAATCAGGTCAGAGTTGGGTAGGATCACGTCAGAACGATCAAAGGTCTCGATCCGGGTTGAGCGCACAGAGATATCGCGCACATAGCCCATCTGCCCCCCAACCTCGATCCAGTCCCCCTCAGAGATCGGACGTTCGACCAGAAGAATGATGCCGGAGATGAAGTTGGATACGATGTTTTGCAGACCAAACCCTATGCCCACCGAAAGAGCGCCAGCGACTATGGCCACAGAACTGAGATCCAACCCCGCGGATGTGATCGCGATCAGTGCCGCAAGGAAGATCCCCACATATCCGACACCTGCAGAAATCGCATTCTGCCCGCCGATGTCCATCTTGGTTTTCGGCAGGATCGATGTTTTCAGCATCGACTGCAGCAAGCGGGTGAGCGTGTAACCCACCACAAAAATCATGGCAAACACCATGAAAGTGCGCGGGGTGATCCGCGCATCGCCCAACTGGATCCCCCCCATCACAATCGTCCAGAGTTCGGTCAAATCCGTCGTTCGCGCGCCCCAGATCAGCGCCAGAAGGGGCAAGGCCGCGATCGCCACGATAAATGAAGTCAGGATGGGCCATAATGCCAGACGAGCCTCCGTCTCATCCTGGCCGCGGATCGTGCCATATATCGCCACAAAGAAGCGGTGCAGGACCTCAAGGAGGGCAAGAACCCCAAGGGTCATTATCCATGGGAACAGGAAGGCAGCCGACAATTTGGAATAGCCGACTGCGGCCAAAATCGGCCCTGCAAAGCCCACCAGCGTTGTCAGCGTGCTGACCAGATGCATCACATTGGCGCGGAAATTTCCTGCCTGTTCTTCCGGCAAATTCATCTTTGCATGCAGATGCAAGAGGCGCCCCATACGCACCAAAAGAACCCCAACAAGAACCAAGATCGGGAATTGCAACACAGCCCGCGTCTCGGCAGCATAGGTTTCATGATCGGACAGCCGGGTTAATACCACCCAGATCGCCAGCATCACCCCCATTAACGCCACATTGGCCTTGGCTTCGGCTCGGGCGACGGAGGTGGGCATCTCGATCACGGTCCAGCTCGCACCTTCAATCCCGAACACCCTGTTGGCCAACCAAAGTGACCCGAAGACAAACGCTCCTGCTGCGGGCAAAGCATCGGCAATGACCTGCCCGCGCAATCCAAGAATGCCAGAAAGGTTCAGGGCCTCGATCAGCGCATAGATCCCCAGAAGGGGGGCTGCCACCTGACCCAGCGACACCACAAACCCCACAACACCACGCGACGCCCCATGGCGGCGGCGGCGCAGATAGGTTCCGGTCTGCATGACCCAGTGACGAGCACGTATCAAAAGCACGAAGCCTACGATCAGCAACACAAGCGTGATCGGAAAGTCCTGTTTGAAATCCTTGAGCTGTGCATCGCTGCCCCAAATCGCACTTAGCTCTGTGCGGGCAAGGTTCAACGAAGTGAGCAGATCAGACAGGGCATTTCGCCAAAGGGCCGGATTTAGAGGCGTTGGCCCAAGCTCCAGCAAAAGGTCGGCTTGACGCGAGCGCATCAGGCTGTCGATTTCGCGAATTAGGACATCCGCACGCGAATAGGCCTCTTCTGCGATTTCCACCGGGGCTTGAGCCGCGTTAAGCTCTTCCGTCAGCTCTGCGCGGCGCTGTGACAGAATTGTAGGCTCTACCCGTTCGTCTTCAGGTACTGGACCAAGCGTGGTGATCTGGGTTTTGAGCGTGTGTATTCGCACAGAATGCTGGCTTTGAGCCTTTGAAAACAATGCCCGCCACTCGTTCAACTCGGCGCGCAGGTCGCGCAACACCTTGTCTGAGGCCCGTCCGACTTCCAACGCCTGCTCTACTCGGGTGGCCAGTCGTCCCCAGGAATCATAGTCGGGGCTGCCATCACGGGTCAGGACATAGGCAGGTGGCTTTTCATTTTGGCTGGTTTGGGTCAGCCCAACAGAAAGAGGCGTCCCATTACCTGAGACGCCTTCTTGTGCCATTACACCCGCAGCGGACCCGAAAAAGGTCAGCGCCACAAGGCAAAGGGCCAAATAGTTTCGCAACATCAAACGTCCTCGAAGACCTCAGGCAAGAGCGAAGGATCACGATCCAGCCACTCTGGAACCGGCAGATCTTTTTCCTTCAGGAAGGTCGGGTTGAATAGTTTCGACTGATAGCGAGAGCCGTAGTCGCAGAGCATCGTCACAATGGTATGGCCCGGCCCCATCTCTTTCGCCATGCGCACGGCGCCTGCGATGTTGATCGCCGAAGAGCCCCCCAGAACCAGCCCTTCACGTTCCACCAGTTCAAAGACATATGGCAGCGCTTCGGCATCCGGAATTTGGAAACACATATCCGGGGTGAACCCTTCGAGGTTGGCCGTTACACGCCCCTGCCCGATCCCTTCGGTGATCGAACCGCCATCGGCCTTAAATTCGCCCGTGGTGTAGAAGCTGTAAAGCGCGGCCCCCATCGGATCAGCCAGGGCGATTTTCACCCCTTTGGGCTGCAACACTTCGGCCACACCTGCAAGCGTACCACCCGAGCCTACCGCACAGGTAAACCCGTCGATCTTGCCATCGGTCTGCGCCCAGATTTCCGGGGCCGTGGTTTCCACATGGGCCTGACGGTTGGCCACATTGTCGAACTGGTTGGCCCAGATCGCGCCATTGGCTTCGGTCTCGGCCAGCTTTGCAGCCAATCGCCCTGAATAGCGCACATAATTGTTTGGATTGCGATACGGGGCTGCGGGCACCTGCACCAGTTCGGCACCAGCCAGACGCAGCATATCCTTCTTTTCTTCGGATTGGGTTTCCGGGATCACGATCACCGTTTTAAAGCCCATCGACGAACCAACCAGTGCAAGACCGATGCCGGTGTTGCCTGCCGTGCCTTCGACAATTGTGCCACCCGGTTTCAGATCCCCGCGGGCCATTGCATCCTTGATGATGTAGAGTGCCGCACGATCCTTGACCGACTGGCCCGGGTTCATGAATTCAGCCTTGCCGTAAATCTCACAACCAGTGGCCTCACTGACCGCATTCAGGCGGATCAGGGGCGTGTTGCCCACCGTTGCCGCAAGGTCCTGTTTGATGTCCATGATGCCCCCTAAATGTCGCGCGTGGGTTTGAGTTTTCTCATGTGTAAGTGCCCACGCCGCCGACTTCAAGAAGGCCCGCGCAAACGATCGCGATTTTGCATGAGCCAATAGGCAGACAGAAGCAATGGCGCATTGTCGGCCTCGCCGGTTCGCACCAGCTCCATCAGCCGTTCAAAAGATATGACATGACTGCGGATATCCTCTGCTTCACCAAGCATTCCCCCCAGTCCTGCTGCATCTTCTGGCAGATCACAAAGGGCCACGTAAGAATAGAGGTATTCGGTGACGGCACCAGGGGTCGGATAGTAATTCCCCACATGCTCCAGATCACCAATTGTCAGATTTGCCTCTTCCACTGCTTCGCGGCGGGCTGTCTCTTCTGGCCCCTCACCCGGATCAATGCGCCCGGCGATGGGTTCCAGAACCCAAGGATGCAGATCGCCGCGCATATACGGGCCGATACGGAATTGTTCGACCACCAGAACCGCATCGCGTTTGGGATCGTAGGGCAACACCGTGACCGCATCCCCGCCGACAAAGGCGGCACGATTGACCAACGGACTCATCGCGCCATCAAACCGCGGAAAAGACAGGTCTTCCTCTTCGAGCGCAAAATAGTTGGTGTATGGTCGGGAACGATGGGCCACCTGAACCCTGTCCGGACCCCATGAGCTGCGCAGATCAGCAGGAGAAGGAGTGGCGCGTGCACGCACCTTCGAGGCGGCCCTGAGCCGGATCATCTGGAAACGATCAGCCACCTCTTTGACGGACAATCGGCCCATGTAAGAAATCACCTCTTCCGCCGCTACCAGCGTGATCTCTCCCCATTCCGCTGCCCAGTCCTCAAGCGACCATGGCACACCGGGAGACCACAGCCCCTCTTCCGGGAAATAGACCTCTGCGTCATGCCGTCCGTCGTTACTTTCCACCTGCATAGTGGCCAGCTGATAGGCAAATCCGCCCTCATAATGATCCAGCCGCGCAATCGCTTTTTCTGTCAACCCGGTGACCAGCATCCCCGCTGCATGCGCGCCCGCTTCGGGGCGGATCATTGGAAAAATCTGATCTTTGGCCCAATAGACCGCGTGATCCGCCAGATTGGCTGGGCGCGCCGAATGCGCCGCCCCCTCCAGCACCAGATCAAGCAGGGGGCGATAGCACAACGTGCCATAAAAAAACAGGTTTCTCATGGTGTTACCTTAGATCGGGCCGAATGAGGCCAACTGATTATCAAGACCAGCGCGACGAGGTGATCCGTGTCAACCATCCGCCAAACAGGCTGCCCAGAACAAGAGCGACCATCACATCTGGTTGTGGGGCAATCAACAGCACATAATCCACGGCGATCCCAATCATGCCCTTCATTGCTTCAACCGGCCCATCATAAGCCTTCCGCATTGACATGCGCACCATTTCATATCCAGAAAACAGGATCAGCCCCCAAAGGCACAACAGAAATCCCGAGGACAGTCCGATGCCGACCACCGTGCCCAGCCCTCGGCCAAGCCGCTGCCCGGTAAAGCGCCAGCCAACCAACAATCCAAGTGCAGCAAACGCAGGTGAGAAAGCGGCGTAGGACCGTCCATCGGGCAGATACGGCTTGATCATGTCCGCAAGAAGATAGGCCAATGCCGCGAAAAATACTCCGGCAACAAGTTTTGCAGCGGTGGGCATACTCGATCTCCTCTACGAGTTGAGGTCCTCTTGCGGGACCTTTGTCATCTATGCCCCATATATCACCCGGTCACGCCGGTTTTTGCAAGGTCACTTGCACCACATCACAATTGCCCGAGTGAAAGGCGGCCGCACATGAGGTCAGATAGAAATTCCACATCCGGCGGAACCTGTTGTCAAATCCAAGGCGCGCAACACGGGACCATTTCTCGTTGAACACGTCATGCCAGCGCCGCAGGGTGACCGAATAGCTTTCGCCAAAGGTGATCTGGTCACGAAACGCCAGCCCCGCCTTGCTGATTTCTTCCTGCAGCCGTGTCTTGGAGGGCAGCATCCCCCCCGGAAAGATATATTTCTGAATGAAGTCAACACCTTTTCGATATTGCTCAAAGCGACTTTCGGTGATGGTGATGATCTGCAAAACGGCCTGCGCACCGGGGCGTAGACAGTTGCGCACCGTATCGAAATAGGTGGCCCAGTATTTCTCGCCCACCGCTTCGAACATTTCAATCGAAGCCACCCCATCATAGGTGCCGGTCTCGTCACGATAATCCTGCATTCGGATCTCAACCAGATCAGACAGCCCCGCGCGGGCAATCCGCTCCACAGCAAAATCATGCTGCTCCTGCGAAATGGTCAGGCCGGTGACACGCACCCCGCGGCGCGCGGCAAACTCGGCAAAGCCACCCCAGCCACATCCGATCTCAAGCACATGGTCGCCGGGTCCCACCCCCATCTGGTCCAGCATCGAGGCGTATTTCTGTTCCTGTGCCCGCTCCAGGCTTTCCTGCCCGGACCGAAACAGAGCAGAGGAGTATGTCATCGTGTCATCCAGCCACAGCCGATAGAAATCGTTGCCCAGATCATAGTGGTGGCTGATGTTTTTCCTGGCCTGCTTTTTCGAATTCGAGTTCATCAGATGGCGCAGTCGCTCATAGGCCCGTACAAAGATAAGGCCCGGAAAGCCGTCATAGATCATGTCGTTATCATCTTGAATCCAATCAAGAAGGGCCTGCAAATCCGGGGTGGACCAGCCCCCTTCAATATAAGCGTCGGTGAACCCCAGATCCCCTTCGCGGATCAATCTGGCAAACACATCCGGGTCATGCACATGTATTTCGGCCACTTGCCCGGCGCGCGCGCCAAAGGCCCGAAATCTGCGCCCGTCCGGCAGGACAAAATCTATCTGTCCGGTATTCATTTGGCCCGCTTTCTCAAAAACACGGGCGAAATAGCGGGGCAGATCAGCCTGCCCTTTCACATCTGTCAGGATCATGGTTCCCCCCGAAATCCATGTTTTCATTCCCTAAATGCTAGGCGGTTCAGGGGGGAGCGGACAAGGGGGCGGTTTTGCGGGTGCAGAAACCGCCCCTGCTTGCGGGCTTACAGAACGCGATCAAGTGCTTCGATTAGCTTGGTCACTTCGGCCTCATTTGTGTAATGGGTGAAACTTACCCGCAGCACACCATGGGCCGGGTCCACACCCTGCGCTTCCAATGCCCGCACCGCGTAGAAATCCCCACCTCCGGCCATGATGCCATGGGGGGCGAGTTTGGTTGCAAGCTCTTCACCGGGTATCGTTGAAGCCAGCGCCACCGTGGGGGCGCGGTTTGCGGCCTGATCTGGCCCCAGCAAACGCACCGAGTTCTTGGCTTTGGCATAGTCCAGCAGGGGTTGCAGCAAGCGCACTTCATGCCCCCGCATCAAATTATGTGCGGCGCGTGCCGCAATTGCGCCCTGCTCTGACACTCCATGCTGTGTGGCCAGCGCCTCCATGTAATCCGCCATGCCCGCCGAAGCGGCGATCTGGGCATGATCCGGCCCGGCAGGTGTAAAGCGTTTGTAGAGTGAACCCGCATTGAAATAATGCGCCTGATTGGGCAGCACCTCACCAAGCGCGCGGCGGATCACCATGATCCCCTGATGTGGGCCATAGGTTTTGTAGGCGGAGAAAAGATAGATATCCGGCCCCAACTCGTCCACATCCACAAACCCATGTGGCGCATAGCTGACCCCATCGACGCAGGTGTAAGACCCGTTCGCGCGCGCCTTGGCACAGATCGCCTTCACATCGTTGATCTCCCCCACCACGTTGGAGCAATGCGGGAAACAGACCAATTTCACTTTCTCATCCAGAAGGCCATCCAGCGTTGCCGGATCCAGATGCCCGGTCTCGGGGTCGATCTGCCATTCGCGGATTTCAAACCCCTCTTCGGCTAGGCGCCGCCACGGGCCGGTATTGGCCTCGTGATCCTGGTTGGTTACGATGATTGCATCGCCCGGCGAGAGGTACTGGCGAAAGGCATTGGCGAGAACATAGGTGTTCTGCGTGGTCGACGGACCAAAGGACAGCTCGTCGGTCTCAACCCCCATCATCGCCGCCAGGCGGGTCCGCGCCTCGTCCATTTCGGCGCCTGCAAGCAAGGACGCCTCATAGGGTGCATAAGGCTGGACTTTCCGCTGGATGTAATAGCGCGCCAGCCGGTCGATCACCGGTTTACAAGTATAAGACCCACCCGCGTTTTCAAAAAAGGCCTGCCCTTCGAGCACAGGTTCAGCAAAGGCCGGAAACTGGCTACGCACCCAGCTCACATCAAGGTTGGTGTTTTCAAGATCTTTCATCTCTTGCTCCCACTTCGCGGCACTCAACCACCGCATTTCGCTTTTGGGAGCATCAGACCGCGGTCCGGGTGCTCCCGTTCCGGCAGGTCCTCCAGCCAGCCACGCAGGATGTCTCTCTGCGGGCAGCCATGCGCAGGTGGCACATGACATATTCACGGGAATTGCTAGCCAGTGATTGCAAAACGGTCAAGAGATCAAATTAAAAGGGCCCCCGGTTGGGAGCCCTTCCAATTGGTAAATCCAGTGTGGATGATCCGTTTATTTCTTACGCTCGCTGCGCAAGCCGAGGAAGATCGACACGCACATCAGCATCAGCACAATCGCGAAGGGAAAGCCCGTTGCAATCGCCGCTGCCTGAAGGGCTGCCAGACCGCCGCCAAGCAAAAGCGCGATGGCGATGGCACCTTCGAGGATACACCAGAACACACGCTGTGCTGTGGGTGCGTTGGTCTTGCCGCCCGCGGTGATCTGGTCGATCACCAGCGAGCCCGAGTCCGACGAGGTCACGAAGAACACAATGACCAGCACGATGCCGATGAAGCTGAGGATCCCGGTCATCGGGAAGGCGTCAAACATGGTGAACATTTTCAGTTCCAGAGACGCACCCGACAGGGCTTCTCCTGCCCCCGACATCACCTGATCCAAAGCAGCACCACCAAAGACCGTCATCCAGATTGCGCCCACAACTGTGGGGATGATCAGAACGCAGGTGATGAACTCGCGCACAGTACGCCCACGCGAGATGCGCGCGATGAACATGCCCACGAAAGGGGACCAGCTGATCCACCATGCCCAGTAGAAGGCTGTCCAACCCTGCATGAAGTTGGTGTCTTCACGGCCGATCACACCCGACAGCGCCGGCAGGTTCACCGCATAGGCCCAGATGTTGTCGAAGAACCCGGTCAGGATCGCCAGTGTCGGCCCCACGATAATCACCAAGATCAACAGGACAGCCGCGAGCACCATGTTGACCTCGGACAGGCGTTTCACACCTTTGTCGAGACCTGCCACAACCGAAATGAGGGCAAAGGCCGTGATCGCGATGATGAGGAAGACTTTCATGCCGTCCGAGACCGGAACATCAAAGAGATAGTTCAGACCGGCAAGCGCTTGCGATGCCCCTAGACCCAACGAGGTGGCCAGACCAAAGATGGTGGCAAATACAGCCAGCACGTCGATCACGTGACCGGCAAAACCCCAGGTGGCTTCCCCAAAGATCGGATAGAACACCGACCGCATGGTCAGCGGCAGGCCTTTGTTAAAGCTGAAGAATGCCAAAGCCAGAGCCACCACCGCATAGACCGCCCAAGGGTGTAGCCCCCAGTGAAAGATCGTCGCGGCCATCGCCAGATCCCGTGCCGCTTCCGGGTTGTCGACTGCCGCCCCCAACGGCGCCCAGTCGGTGCGCGCGCCCGCTTCGGACGCAACGCCACCCAGCGAGCTGCCGTAATGTGAAATCGGTTCGGCAACACCCCAGAACACCAGGCCAATGCCCATGCCTGCGGCAAACAGCATCGAGAACCAACCCATATAGCTGTAATCCGGTTTTGCATCCGCGCCACCCAGACGGATCTTACCGTAGGGGCTGATCACCAGGATCAGTGAAAACAGGACAAAGATATTGCCTGCCAGCATGAACACCCAGTCAAAGGAACTGGTCAGCGCCGGGCGCAACCAACCAAAGAATTCCGACGCCCCATCCTGAAACACCAGCGTGAAAAACACGAAAGCCAGAATGACCGCTGCGGAAATCCCGAAAACCGGGTTGTGAAAGTCGAGACCAAAGATCTGGACGTTGTCCTGCCCGACCTCATAATCCGTTTCATTTTCTTGTACCATGGGCACCCTTCCTACTTGCCTAGTCGGGGGCACCCTGTCTTGGTCTCTGGCTAACGCATGAGTTCAAAAGACCCTTGAAGAGGCAAATGCGACACGCATGTCGCAAACAAATCCTGAAGAGTCTATTTTGATCGCTGCTTAACACATGAATGATATCAATGCCTTGGATAGTTGTTGCCAAGTGAAACAAAAAGCGGCGCAGGATCGCTCCGGCGCCGCTCCAATCTGGTTTGTCTGAGGCGGATCAGCCGTTCACATCAACGACAACGCGGCCTTTCACCTGCCCTTTCAGGATATCCGCACCCAGTGCTGGCAGATCTTCCAGCTTGGCCGGATTGATCATCGCTTCCAGCTTGTCCATGGGCAGATCCGTGGCAACCCGCTCCCAGGCGCGCTGGCGGTTCTCAAATGGCTGCATCACCGAGTCGATGCCCAAAAGGTTCACACCGCGCAGCAGGAAAGGAATGACCGTTGCCGGAAGCCCAGCACCGCCGGCAAGCCCCACGGCAGAAATGCTTGCGCCGTATTTCATCTGCCCCAGAACACGGGCCAGCATGTCGCCGCCAACCGCGTCAACACAGCCTGCCCAGGTTTCTTTCTCCAGCGGGCGCTTGGTGGTTTCGTTCAGCTCTTCACGCGGCACGATGGTAGTGGCGCCAAGCGATTTGAGGTAATCGGCCTGATCCGGGCGACCGGTGACAGCGGCGACCTCATAGCCCAGGTTGGCCAGAATAGCCGTGGCAACCGAGCCAACGCCACCTGCGGCGCCAGTCACAAGAACAGGGCCGTTGCCCGGTTTCAGGCCGTGATCTTCCAGTGCCATCACGGCCAGCATGGCGGTAAAGCCAGCGGTGCCGACGGCCATCGCCTGACGGGTATCCAGACCAGCGGGCAGAGGGACAAGTTTATCAGCGCTGATCCGTGCCTTCTGAGCATATCCACCCCACGACGCTTCTCCGACGCGCCAACCGGTCAGAACCACTTTGTCGCCGGGTTTGTACCGGTCATCGTCAGATGCTTCTACGGTCCCCGCATAGTCGATCCCCGGCACATGAGGATAGTTGCGCACAAGCCCGCCGCCTTTGGCCGACAGGCACAGCCCGTCTTTGTAGTTCACGGTCGTGTATTCGACTGCGACCGTTACGTTGCCCTCGGGCAGCGCATCTTCTGAGATTTCTTTGATCTCGGCGGATGCCAGACCCTCATCGTTCTGTTCCATCACAAGAGCTTTGAACATCTTGTCTCTCCTCAAATCCAAAATTTATCGCGGACATGGGCAACATGAGCCCCATCCAGTGTTTCGACCCGCAGCGTGGTGCCGGGCGCCCAATGGGCGGCCTCGACCATGCCAATGGCCACGTTTGTATTGAAATCAGGGGACCGCGCGGCAGAGGTCACGTTCCCCACCTGAGTGTCCCCCGCAAAAAGCGGCCATGCCCGATCACAGGGGGGCAGATCGCCTTCGATCTCGATCGGCCGTATCATCCGATCCGGATTTGCCCGTGCAGCCAGCCCGGCTTTTGCCAGGTAATCCCCGCTTGCGTTCACAAACTTGCCAAGCCCCGCCTCGAACGGCGAGTTTTCACGGGTCATATCGTTGCCAAAAGACAAAAGCCCACCTTCGATGCGTTCGATCAGGTTGGGGCAGCCTGCCCACACATTCAGATCCTCGCCCGCAGCGAAAAGCGCATCCCATAGCGGCATGGCCAGATCGGCACGGTCCACATAGATCTCAAAGCCACCCTGTTTCGAATAGCCCGAACGGGCCACCACGAAGGGATGTCCCTCGAAGGTCAGTTCCTTGTAGCGGAAGAACCGGATCTCGCGCACTTGATCCCCAAAGACCCGTGTCATCAGATCGTCGGCTTTCGGTCCTTGTATGGCGAGCGGGCAAACATCCGGTTCGGTGATCTCCACGTCGAGCCCCATCCCGTCCGCAACACCCAACGCATATTGCAGGAAGTCACCGTCGGCAATCGAGATCCAATAGTGATCATCGGCACGCTTCACGGCCACCGGATCATTGAGCATCCCGCCGGCCCGGTCCACAACCGGGATATAGTAGCACTGGTCGTCCTGCATTTTCGACAGGTCGCGCGGGGACAGAAGCTCCATCATACGACGGGCATCTCTCCCTCGGATAGAGACCTGCCTCTCGCAGGACACATCCCAGACCTGAACAGCCGTCTTCAGGTGACGATAGTCTTCTTCCACCGACCGAAAGACGGTCGGCAGCAGCATGTGGTTGTAAACTGTATATCCCTTCACCCCGGCGGCTTCGACACCAGGGGTAAAGGGCGTGCGCCGCAAGCGGCGGGAAGGGGAAATCAGGGCCATTACGAGGCGTGCTCCCTTGTCAGAACCTCCGGTCGCTTCAGCGACCGGGGCCTTTCCAGTCAATTTGGCAGATCTCTGCGGATTTGCCGTCAAAGTCCCACACGCGACCAAAGGCGCGTACCTTGGCCACATTGGCCTTGGCGACGGTGATATCCGGTCCCATCCAGTAGTTGGTATTGGTGATCACCTGATCTGCCCCGCCCTTGCCAGGCACCGGTTCGACTTCGCCCTTGATGGCTTTGCCGACGATCAGGCGGCGCTTGTTGCCTTCAGTTTCAAAGGTCACAGGCGCGCGCTCGGCACCAAGGAACTCGCTGACCAGCATCTTGAACAGACCGGTGGTGCCTTTGGCCGCCCCGGTAAAGATGTGGCAGAGCGCTTCAAAAGCAGCATCATCCGAACGGTCATCGATATAGGCAGCTGCTTTCCAGTTGCCACGACCCATCCGGCCCGGGATCTCCAGCAGCAGGCCCACATTCAGACCCGACAGATCGACGTCGCCATAATTGCCGCTGTCGATACGGATGCCGGCCCAACCCATGCAATACCCTTCGGTGGGCGGGTGATCGCCCAGGCTAACCACACAGGGGCAGAACACCGTGCAGTTACAGTTGAGGATCAGTTCCCCCTTGATGGCCCATTCCACTTGGCCCAGTTGCGTTCCGTCCATTTCCATTCTCCCTAGATCAGCGTCAACACGCCATTGGTCATAATCGCCAGCCCGAGGATCATCAGTCCCCAGCCCAGCGGTTTGGTGATATGCCGCCCCAATTCAGGCAGCTTTTCGAAAATCATCACAAGAGTAGCGAGCCCCATGAAAGCAATGTTCATCACACCGCCCACAAAGCCCAAAAGCATCAGGGCCCAGCAGCAGCCGAGGCAGACCGCCCCAAGGCGCAGGCCGAGTGCAACCGCGTTCCAGCGGGTATCACGCCAATATTGCATGAAGAATCCAATTGGCTGGCGGCATTTAGACAGGCAGGCGTCTTTCAGGGCCGAGAACTGGTACAGCCCTGCCCCGATCAAAAGGGCACCTGACAGCCAGACCGACACGCTCTGCCCCATAGGTGACAACAGGCCCAGCTTATAAAGGCCAATCTGAGCGCCCGCCGCCAGAAACGAAAAGCCAAGCCAGATGGCAAGATAGCCACCAATCAGCTCGGCAAACCCCTGTTTGCTCGCCGCACCCGAAGCAATCATGTCATCATAGGTGGTCAAAGCAGGCAGCGCCGTCGGGGCCATCATCGCCGCCGACATGATCGCCCACATCGCCGTCAGCCCCCAGAACCCGGCATTGTCCGGGGAAACGACACAGAGAGATCGCCAGAACTCGGCTCCATAGATCTGCGCCAGCTCCAGTTGGTCTGCGGGCACAGCCATCGCATAAAGCAACACCCAGCCCGCCGCCACGAGGCTGAACAGCGCCAACCAATGGGGCGCAGCCATCTGTCTGATCCGGGCAACGATCTGCATTTCTGTTCCAACCTGAGTCGCAATTGTCTTACAATTAAATCTACTCCGAGGATCAATTGTCTGACAAATGAAATTTCATCCCGGAAAAAAGTGACGCGGCGTCCTGTTGACCAAACCACAGTTTGCCCCCTACACAGATGGCATGAGTGACAGGAAACCAGAGACCCAAGACCTTTCGGCGCAGATTGCCAATGACATCCGCGATGCAATTATCGCCGGAGATCTGATTGTGGACCAACGCCTGCCATCAGAATCCGAAATGGCGGACCAGTTCTCGGTCTCCCGCCCCACCGTACGCGAGGCCTTGAAACGGCTGGCGGCCCAGAACCTCATCCGAACCCAACGCGGCGCCACCGGCGGGGCGTTTGTAAACCGGATGTCGTTTGAGGACGCCTACGGTCAACAGATCACCACCTCGACGCTTTTGCTGTCGATGAACTCTGTCAGCTTTGAGACCGCCTGCGAAGCCCGATATGCCCTTGAACGAGCCTGTGCGCCCCTGTCTGCCGAACGGCGCAGCGCCGATCACCTCGCCACCATGCGCGCCGAGATCGTTCGTCAATCGCAGCCCGGCCTGACCGACGAATCCTTCTGCGCATCAGACGTGGCGTTTCACCGTGCCTTGGTGGATGGCGCGGGAAATCCCGTGCTGTCCTATCAACTTGCCGGAGCCGTCGAGGCGATGCAGCCGCTAATGAACATGATCACCTTCACCACACGCGACCGCAATCGCATCGTGGGATTGCATACCGAGATTGCCGATGCACTGGAACAGCGGGATGGCCAGCGCGCCGACGAAGTGCTGGACCAGCTCTCTTGCTACACCAGAACACTGGCCCGCGAAGCATTGGACCGCCGCCGCAAGTCAACGTGATCGCAGATCCTTCCCGAACCCGGCCTCCACGGGCCATGCGCTGAGATCGCTCAGCTGCTGTGATGTTCACATGTCACTGCGGGGTTGAACGGCATAAGAGTTCCCGCTGGATTGTCGCGGAAGAGCCAGACATGCTGGTCGAAATGCGGTTCAAAGTGATGGGCTTCGTCCGCCTCGGTCGCAGGGTCATCAGCCATTGCATCCCAGAGCCGTCCGTTGATTTCCGGATGAGGCTTTCCGGTTTCCGCCCAGGCGGCCTGCCAGACCAGATTTTCAACTCCCACAAGTTCGAGAGAACCATCCGCCTGCGGTTCATAGAGCAGAATTGCGGGCTTCATCCAATCCGTATGGGTTCCATTTCCATTCACCCGTGGCTCAGCACCGGTTATGCCAAGCATGGCCGGACTGATGTAATGGATGCCCATTGCACCCCATTCAGCGGGCAATCCCTCAGCCGCTGCAGAGACGCATTGACCTGCGGGGTCCCGGATATAGCCATCCGCGAGTGCGACGTTGACATCCGTGTATTTTTCAGTGGCTGCGCGCATCGCATCCAGATCGACATCTTCTGCAAATCCGATATTTGCGGTCAAACAGGCAATAGCCACGACACTGCAATACTTCAGGGAACCAGTAATCATTTATTCACTCCCCCATTCAATGTTTTGAGATTTGGCGGGTGTTCGCGTACCGCCATAAGAAGCGTATATACACCAAAACCGCTTTATTTTCCATGTTGGGGCCGTGACGGGCCTTGGCCAAAGCCACCGAAAAGCGGACGTTTCACTACGGAAGCCATCTGAATCACCGCTGATACAATTCATCAGATCCGGCTTGCACATCGCCTCGGCACCACTTATCTCTAACCTGTCCCTTCGGGGACTATGGACATAAACGCGCTCGTAATAAGCGGATCGGACCCGGGGGCGGTACCCGGCGTCTCCACCAATCATCCTTCATTTGGGGATCATGGGGACGAAATAGGATCGACGGACGTCTAAAGGGGTTAGCTTTGTTTCGGTGAGATACCACCGTTATCGGTTCACTTAAGCTAGTTGCAAATGACAACAAAGCTCCGGCTATGGCTCTGGCTGCGTAAGCAGTTCGGGTTGCCGAAACTAAGTCCCTTGGCCTAGCCGCCTTGGGCGGGGTTCGCAGGCACCTGGCAACAGAAGCCTGCACTTCCACTCCTCCGACAGTATGAGCCCTTTGGCGCAAGGGTGCCCCTGCAAAACCTGTCTTAAAAGACAGGGCCCGCGGCAAAACTTTGTTCATCATTTTCCTTCAGAGTTCTCACAGACACCTGAGAAACGCTGAGAAATGGAGAGCAAATTGTCAAATCTGGACATCCTGAGAAATTGGTATGATCGCGTCTGGGTCGATGGAGATCTGGAGAGTGTTGATACGTTTTTCACCCCTGACACCGAAGCACAGGGAATGATGGAATTTGCCATGGGCCCTGATGACTTTAAGGCCGTGGCCGCCGCCGTGCACGAAACCATCGAAGTTGTGAAAATCAGCTTTGATCGCGTGGTGGAGGCAGACAATTGGGTCTGGGCTCAAATGTCTGCCCATGCCCAAGCCAGACTGGTGGATAAGGATGTCGTTGTTGCTGGTCAGGTCATGTGTCGTTTTGACAACGGAAAAATTGTCGAAGCCTACAATCAGTTTGATTTCCTATCTTTCTTTGAGCAACTCGGATTGCTTCCTGAACATACATTGGCGTTGTGCCTCGCTGGCGAAACCCTTGGTTGAACACAACTGCCTGCCCCTTTCCGAGCCGCAAAGCCTGTCCAGAGCATTTGGTCATGGACAGGCGACACTTTCCTACACGAAACCTTTCGGCGAAAAGCGTTCAGATTTTTCACTCTCCGCTTTATTTCAAATGAATTTCCCTTATGCTCAAACCAAAGAACAACTAGGGTAAATCATGACCGGCTCAATCGATTATGGAAACCTCATGCATGATGCCATGCGCGGGCTGATCAAGACAGTGCTGGACGATGTGGCTGCCGAAGGGTTGCCCGGACAGCACCACTTTTTCATCAACTTCAACACACGCCATCCGGATGCCGAACTGGCAGAGTGGATGTATGATCGGTTTCCGGAAGATATGACCATTGTGCTGCAACATTGGTTTGCCGATCTCGAAGTGGATGACGATGGGTTTGCGGTCACTCTGAATTTCGGGGACAGCCCCGAACCTCTCTATGTGCCCTTTGACGCGATCAACACATTTGTGGATCCCTCCGTCGAATTTGGCCTTCGCTTCGAAACTCAGGAGAGTGAAGAGCATCATGCCAACCTGCACCTTGCCAGTGAGGATGAACCGGATGATGTGAGCGAAGAAGAGGTGGCCAAGGCAGAGCCCGCATCCGTCGAAGAAGAAACAGAGGAAAAGGTCGAAGAACCCCATGACGCGGATGTTGTCAGCCTGGACAGTTTCCGCAAATAGTCGTGGATAGCAGGGCGCACGGTGCCTTTTCCCGCCCAAACCGGTCAATTGTGCACAATTGCATGCAATGTTGGCGCTACCCTGCGCATTTCACCTCTTATGCCCATTGAATTTGGTGCGCATTCGGGTAGAAAAGCGTCGGTTTCCTTAACACGAAGGCGCATGACATGACCGAGACCCGCACCGAATCCGACAGCTTTGGCCCGCTCGAAGTTCCCACAGACAAGTATTGGGGCGCACAGACCCAACGCTCGCTGATGAACTTCCCGATCGGCTGGGAAAAACAACCGGTCGCCATCGTGCGCGCCCTTGGTGTGATCAAACAGGCCTGCGCCGAAGCCAACAAGGCCTCGGGCGACATGGATGCAGAGATCGCAGATGCCGTCATTCAGGCCGCAGGCGAAGTGGTTGTCGGTAAGTTCGATGACAACTTCCCGCTGGTCGTCTGGCAGACCGGCTCCGGCACCCAGTCGAACATGAACGCCAACGAAGTGATCGCCAACCGCGCGATCGAGATCATGGGCGGCGTGATCGGGTCGAAAGATCCGGTACACCCGAACGATCACTGCAACATGGGTCAGTCCTCGAACGACACCTTCCCGACCGCGATGCATATCGCCACCGCCATGTCGGTGCGTGACGTACTGCTGCCGGGTCTCGAGAAACTGCTCGCGGGTCTTGAAGCCAAGGAAGAAGAGTTCAAGGACATCATCAAGATCGGCCGCACCCATACTCAGGATGCAACCCCGCTCACCCTTGGTCAGGAATTCTCGGGCTACGCCCACATGATCCGTCAGGGCATTGCCCGTGTGAAGACTGCCCTGCCCGGCATCTATGAACTGGCGCAAGGCGGCACCGCCGTTGGCACCGGCCTCAACACCAAAGTTGGCTGGGGCGAAGAAGTGGCCGCCAATATGGCCCGCATCACCGACCTGCCCTTCGTAACCGCACCGAACAAGTTCGAAGCGCTCTCGGCCCATGACGCGATGGTCTTCATGTCGGGTGCCCTCGCGACGGTTGCTGGCTCCTGCTACAAGATCGCCAATGACATCCGTTTCCTCGGCTCCGGCCCGCGTTCGGGTTTGGGCGAGTTGATCCTGCCGGAAAACGAGCCGGGCAGCTCGATCATGCCGGGCAAGGTGAACCCGACCCAGGCCGAGGCACTGACCCAGGTGGCCGCTCATGTGATGGGCAACAATGCCGCCATGACCTTTGCCGGATCGCAGGGTCACTTTGAGCTGAACGTCTACAACCCGATGATGAGCTACAACCTGCTGCAGTCGATCCAGCTGCTGGGTGACGCGGCCGACAGCTTCACCGAGCGGATGCTCAACGGCATCAAAGCCAACGAGCCGCGCATCGACAAGCTGATGAAGGAAAGCCTGATGCTGGTGACTGCTCTGGCCCCGACCATCGGTTACGACAACGCCACCAAGGTTGCCAAGACTGCACACAAGAATGGTACCACCCTCAAGGAAGAAGCCATTGCGCTTGGATTTGTGGACGAAGAAACCTTCGACGACGTGGTGCGCCCGGAACAGATGATCGGCCCAAAGGCCTGAACAGATCTCTGAAAAAGACAAAGACGCGGCTGTGATCAGCCGCGTCTTATCTTTTAGTCACGCACCCGAAGCACTTCCCATTTCGAACTGCCGGACACGACATAGTCGGACATCTTCTTGCCCCACTCTGCGTGAATTTCGACCTTGCTGATCAGTTCAAAGAATTCATCAAGTTCTGCGAGGTTTTCAATCTCCATCTCGGTCTGGAGCACAGCCTCCTCCATTCCGATATGACCGGTCAAATAGCGCGCGTGTTTCATAACAAAACCGGATTGCTCGGCGACTTCCTCATCCCACTGTTTCATCAGGTCCAGAACATCAGACTGGTGGCCAAACTTGCTTTTAACTTGCCATCTAGCAACAAACATCACTTCACCCCCATTTGCTTATCTCAAGAACGCTCGATAGGGTGCGTGCAGAATGTAAAACCAACCACCCCCAGTCTAACCCGCTTTCGAAACGTACACAAACACCGCGGGGTCATCAGGGAGCCGAAGAACGTCAAATGGACGATAAGGTGATCAATCTGCGCCAGCGCCGCAAACAGGCACAGCGGCGCGACAAGGCGCGGCAAGCGGATGAGAACGCGGTCAAATTTGGGCGGAGCAAGGCAGAGAAAATGTTGGACGCAGCGCAGAATGAGAAATCGGAACGCGACCTCAATGCACATAAGCGAGAAGATGACAGGTGAGTACGCGGCCGCAAAAACACTCGCTCACCCTGCATGGACATCGCACTTCGGTATCGCTGGAACCGGAGTTTTGGAAAGCGTTTCAGGAGATAGCGCAAGAGCGTGGGATTGCACTCAATGCCCTGGCCGCAGAAGTGGATGAGGGGCGTGGAATGGACCGCGGTCTGGCCTCCGCCATTCGCGTTTATATATTAAATCACATAAGGGAAAAGGCGGCGTCCTGAACCCTTCCCTGATGGGCAATCGCCCTTGGATCAATCTTCTTTGGGATACAGAGCCACACGTAGCCTTTCCGCCCGAACCCGTTGAATTCGCTCTTCTTCGCTCATCGGCTTACCCGCCTTCCCGGGTTTTAGAACGTCGCCAAACATCTTTTCCATCTCGTCACGTGTTACCATTGGATCAGACATATTTCCTCCTATGGATGATGCTTTTTGTGATGGCTTTTTCATAGCACTTTAATGCTCCCATTTCGGCACCATTTGGTCACGTCAATCCGTTTTCACGAATTCAACATGCCGCCCCCTTCTGCGTACAAAAATGGACCACGTGGTCATATAGATCTTGGGGAATAGTTGTTAAGTTCTCCCCCCCCTCTCCCAGAGGGAGGGGAGGAGTTCAAGCGCTACTTCGTCAATGCGCTGATCGCGGGGTCAGCCTGAGCCAGATGCCGTCTTTGCCCCGCACCGTCAAATGGGCAACCGGCATGGCAGGGCGATCTTTCACCAGCTCAAACCGATAGGCCCGCACCATTAGTGACAAGATCAACGGCCCCTCAATCATTGCAAATGCGGACCCCGGGCAAACCCGCTGGCCGGAGGAAAACGGATAGTAGGCCACGCGCATGCTTTCTTTGCCTTCAGGGGTCGAAAACCGTTCCGGATCGAACTCATCCGGCCGGTCCCACAACCGCTCATGGCGATGCGCGTGCCAGGGACTGAGCACAATCTGGCTGCCCTTCTTCACCTTGCGTGCCCGAAATTCCTCTGGGCAGGCCGCCTCGCGTACCATCATCGGAACGGGTGGATAAAGCCGCAGAGCTTCGCGAAACACATCGCGGGACAGGTTCAGCTTCGACATGGTCGAAAAATAGATCTTCTCTGGATCAATTGCCGCCTCTGCCTCTTGCGCCACGCGGTCCTGCCACTCGGGATTAAGCGCCAAAAGATAAAGCGCCCAAGCCAGTGCCGATGCGCTGGTCTCATGCCCTGCAAGGAAGAAGATTGCCACCTGATCAACCATTTCCTGCGTATCAAACCGCTTACCGGTTTCCGGATCTTCCGTGGTCATAATCTTGGTGGCGAGGTCATCCGGTGCGCTGCCCGCTTTGATCTGCTCCATCCGCTCAGTGGTGAGCTGTGTGATCAAGGCGCGGATGTCCCGGGCGGTTTCCCGGGTCTGGCGGGAATGGAATCGAGGAAACCACTTTGGCAGGGGCAGAAGCGCCCCCAAATTGACCACCGGCTGTGCGCGCTGATGATCCCTGAACCGCTCGAACACCGCCCCGGCAACCTTGTGTTCGATGGGGATTGAGAACAGAGTGCGAAAGATCACATCCGCCGCAGCGTGGCTGGTTTGTATTTCAATTTCGACAGGTTTCCCATCCGCAAGCGGCGCCAGTCGTTTGACCGCGGCCATGCCTGCCTGCCACATGGCGGGATAGATCTCACGGAGCCGCCCCCCTTCGAAAGCGGGATCGATAATGCGGCGCTGCCGCTTCCATGTCTCGCCGTTGGTGATGAATACCGAATTCCCCAAAAGTAGTGCAAGACCTTCACGAATCCGATCAGACTTGGGGAAATCATCAGGCCGCCCTTTCAGCACCAGATCAATCAGCTCGGGATCATTGCACAGGTAGCTACGGAAAAACGGTGTGCGAAATTCCGCCATCCAAGCGCGATAGAGCCGTGCAGGCTGGGCTGACAAAATATCCTTGCGAAACAGCTTTGTATACTGGCGCAGAGACACTCGCCCTGCCCGTGATGGGGGTTTGGGGGGCAGATGCGGGCAATCGCTCATGGGGCCATACTCGTGTATTTCGATACGGAATGGTCAATGCGGCTTTTTGAGGGTTTTCGGTTTTTATACCGTTCTGACAGGCTTTTGGGACCCGCAGTGATTCGGAAATAATCATAGTCACCGGGCTTGTCGAACGCACAGAGATACTGGAAATGCAGACGGAAGAACCGCCATCTGAGGGTTTTCCAGCGCGCCGGGCTGAGGGTCTGAGAGAAGGCTGCCGAGAACACGATGGGCCATCGTTTCCCCTCTGGCGCAACCCCCGACACCGAAACCGGATCGCAAAGCGCGAAGGCGCAGCCATCCCCCGGAGCGGTCACGTCAATCCAGGTGATCTGGTCCGACTGGCTCAGATCATGCAGGTCTCGGCGCAATCGCCAGGCGTCCGGCAGGAAGCTGACCATCGGCACCACTTGACCAAGCGTGAGAAATCCCAGCTTCGGTCCGTTTACCGGCAATCGGCCATCTCGTAACAGATCCGCCAGAATGGACACGCCCAGATGCGCGCCAGAACTGTGACCGACAACCAGAACTTCATCCACGTCACTTTGCAGGGCGGTTGCGATCTGATCGGCAAACTCCGCCATCCGTGCCTCCAACTCGGGTGGGTTAGCCCCCTTGGTCGCGGCCGAATAGCTGTAGTCATGCATCAGGTAGTAGACGTAAAGCCTGTTATCGATCCCGCGAAACCAGCGCAGGGTCACAATCACGATGGCGAGCCCGAGTGCAAGCCCCACAAGCCCGCTTGTGGCCCCGATCCACGGCCTCAGACCCAAAGCCGTCACCCCACCAAGAATCCACCCCGCAAGCAAGGCCAGCATCAGTTGCAAAAGCAACATCCCAACCGGGTAGAGTGCGGCAATCACAGGCCCTTTGCGCAGACGCATCAAGCGCCAAAGCGCGCCGGACGCGGTATATGTCCAGGCGGTGCGCAGCATCATCAGATAGGTTTGCACAATGTTGGTGTTCATGCTGTCACGAACGATATCGGACCAGACGAGCACGTCAAATTCAGCTTCGGTTTCAAAGCCATCCATCCGGCCCGTGACCTGCCACCCATAGGTGCTGGTGCCCTGACGTCCAATCAGGTCAACCTTATAACCAGAAATCTTACCCTGCCGGGCGCTTTCCGTGCGATAGAGTTCGCGATAGCGGCGGGGATGAATTGGGTCATAGCCGGGAATGTAAAACACTCTCCGTCTGTGGATGTCCTGCCCGTTCAACACATTTGTCACCATCTACCGGCTTCTTCTTCAGGCAGAGGATAGCGATGGAACACCGTGGAGGTAAGCCCCGATTGAATTTGGGTCAGCCCAAAATGGCCAATGCGGGGAAGGTCTCGAGCAGCCAGTAGGAGAAGGACGAGAAACCACCGGTGAGAATCAGCAGCCCGATGGTCCAGAGCAAGAGCCCCATGATCCGCTCGATCCGTTCCATATTGCGTTTCATGAACGCCATCAGCGGCCCCATACGCGGGAAGAAGGCAGCCACCAGCAGGAAGGGAATACCAAGGCCCGCAGCATAGACCGCAAGCAGGAATGTGCCATGCGATACGGATCCTTCGGTCGCAGCCAGTGACAGGATCATACCCAGCTGTGGCCCGATGCAGGGCGTCCAGCCAAAGGCAAATGCCAGCCCCAGAAGATAGGCACCAAAAGCGCTTCCGCCCTGATCGCCTGCTTCAATCCGAGCTTCGCGATTCAGGAAAGGGATATTGATCACACCCAAGAAATGCGCTCCGAACACCATCACAAGAACTCCTGCGAAAGTGTTGAAATAGCTCTGATTTTGCAGAAAGAAAGAACCAAAGACAGATGTCGTGAAACCCAAAAACAGAAACACTGTCGACAAGCCGAGCACAAAAAATCCTGCTGTCAGGATCACCTTGCCATGTCCCTTGCGCCCATCGTTCATCTCGCTCATCGATACGCCCGACATATAAGCCAGATAGGGCGGCACAATCGGCAGCACGCAGGGGCTGAGAAAAGACAGGACACCGGCCACGAGGGCGACGATCATTGCGGGTACGAGCGATGCGTCTATAAGATCAATTCCGAACATAGTCTTCACATAGGGCAATGTGTGAAGAGTGTCACCTGCCAGATGGTCACATAAGCGCGAACGTGATGTGTGTGCCTTATGGACAGCGGGACGCGTGCGACTTATGTGAAAGACATGACTTATGACGACACTCTTGATGCCATTGGGCTGCTCTGCCCCCTGCCCGTCCTGAAGGCGCGCAAGCGTTTGAAATCCATGGACAAGGGTCAAGTGTTGCGGCTTGAGGCAACAGACCCCGCAGCGGTGATCGACGTGCCGCATTTCTGTGCAGAGCAGGGACATGATTTTCTGGGGGACGAGAGCCAGAACGACGTCACACATTATTTCATCCGCAAAGGCTGACAAATCGTCTCGATTGTGGGGCGTGCAAACGAAAAAAGCCGGGCAGATCGCCCGGCTTTTCTGATTTTCAGTTAACGCCTTCGTCAGGTCAGCGGTTCAGCGACCACCACCCTTTGCGCTTCGGCTTGGGCGGCTCATCCGATTTTGCCTCTTCCACCGGTGCAGGCTCGACAGGGGCGGCCTCGGCAGGCGCGGCATCCGCAGTTTCCAGAACCGGCTCAGGTTTAGCCTCTTCCACCGGAGTTTCAGCGACAGCCTCGGCAACAGGTTCCGCAACAGGGGCTGGCTCGGCTGGCGCCTCAGCGGCCTTGTCCGCCACAGGTTCAGACGCAGCGACCTCTTCGACCTTTTTCTTGCGAGGCGCACGCTTGCGCGTGGTCTTCTTCGGCTTTTCTTCTTCCGCAGGGGCGTCTGACGTGGCATCGCCGTCGGTCTTGGCCTCTGCCGCCGCGAGATCTTCGCTAACCGGTTCCTCGACCTTTTTCTTGCGCGGAGCGCGCTTGCGGGTCTTCTTCGGCTTTTCTTCCTCAGCAGATGCCTCTGCGTCAGCGTCAACAGGTTTGGCCTCTTCTGCAGCAGCTTCACCTTCCGGCTTGGCCTCTTCAGGTTTTGCCTCTTCCTTTGCCTCTTCGGACTTTTTCTTGCGAGGCGCACGCTTGCGCGCAGGCTTCTTCGCGGGTTTCTCCTCGGCCTCCGCCTCGGGTGCAACCTCTTCGCTATCTTTCACCTCTGCCGGAGCATCCGCGGCCTCAGCAGGCTTGTCCTCAGACGCCCCATCCTCGGCGGCGTCAGCGGCATCAGAAGCCTCTGCATTGACCTCAGCCTCTTCACCATTGCCTGAACCACGGCGACGACGGCGACGACGACGACGCTTCTTGGGCTTTTGTTCCTCTTCACTTGCAGCGGCTGGGGTTTCTTCTGCAACCACTTCCGCGTCTTCCACCTCGTCGATCTCGCTCATCAAGGCAGCATCGGCGGACACCACCGGGGCCGCAGCCTCGGGCACCACACGGGTTGCCGTTTTGAACTTCTCGATGGCGAAATCAGGTGAAATCAGGAATGGATCGGCCTCGATCCGCACCGACATGCCATAGCGTGCTTCGATCTGGGCAATATGCTCGCGCTTATTGTTCATCAGGAAGTTGACGATACCGACGGGCGCCTTGACCAAGGCTTCACGTGAGCGACGACGCACCCCTTCTTCTTCCAGCTGACGCAGGATGTTGAGCGCAAGGTTATCATCCGAACGAATGAGACCCGTGCCGTGACAGTGATTACAAGGCTGTGTCGTTGCCTCGATCATGCCGGGGCGCAGACGCTGACGCGACATCTCCATCAGGCCGAAACCCGAGATACGGCCAACCTGAATACGGGCGCGGTCTGTCTTCAGCTTGTCCTTCATCCGCTTTTCAACGGCGGTGTTGTTGCGGCGTTCATCCATGTCGATGAAATCGATCACAATCAGACCCGCAAGGTCGCGCAGACGCAGTTGACGTGCAACCTCTTCCGCTGCTTCAAGGTTGGTCTTAAGCGCGGTTTCCTCGATCGAACCTTCTTTGGTGGCCCGACCCGAGTTCACATCAATCGCCACCAGCGCTTCGGTTACACCGATCACGATGTAACCGCCTGATTTCAGCTGTACCGTCGGGTTGAACATGCCCGACAGATAGCTTTCCACCTGATAGCGGGCGAAAAGCGGCATCGCGTCGGTGTAATGTTTCACGTTCTTCGCGTGGGACGGCATGATCATTTTCATGAAGTCCTTGGCGGTGCGATAGCCCGCAGCGCCTTCGACAAACACTTCGTCGATCTCACGCGAATAGAGGTCGCGGATCGTGCGTTTGATCAGGTTGCCTTCTTCATAGATCTTCGCAGGCGCAATGCTCTCCAGCGTGAACGAACGGATTTGTTCCCACAGGCGTTGCAGATACTCATAGTCGCGTTTGATCTCAGTCTTGGTGCGTTTGGCACCGGCAGTCCGAATGATCAGACCCGCACCTTGCGGCACGTCGATCTCGGCGGCAATGTCCTTGAGTTTCTTGCGGTCAGTTGCGTTGGTGATCTTGCGGGAAATCCCGCCACCGCGCGCGGTGTTGGGCATCAGCACACAGTAACGACCAGCAAGCGACAGATAGGTGGTCAGGGCGGCACCCTTGTTGCCACGCTCTTCTTTCACAACCTGCACCAGCATGATCTGGCGCACTTTGATCACTTCCTGGATCTTGTAGCGTTTCGGGCGCGGCTTGCGGCGCGGACGGATCTCTTCCGAGCTGTCATCGTCGGCAACACGCTCGATCTGGTCATCCTTTTCGGAGGCGTCCAGCGGGCTGTCCTCGTCTTCGTCCTCGTCATCATCGTCGCTGTCATCGGAATCCGAAGCAGCGTCGGTGTCGCCGGCGTCTTTGCCATCAGCTTCAGGAGCTTCTTCTTTCGCGTCGTCAGCTTTGGGAGCGTCAGCCTGATCATCCGCAGGCTCTTCCGAAGATGCATTCTCGTCTTCTGCAGCAGGGTCTGACGTTGCTTCCGCGGGCGCCTCTTCAGTCTTAGCCTCTTCTGAGACGTCGTCCTTGGGTTCCGCTACCGGGGTATCTTCGACCAGATCCATTGGCGAATGGCCCTCAAGCGTGTCGGCGCCACCTGCATCCAGGTCGATCACATCCATGCCGGAAACAGCCTCATCTGCCGGGGTTTCCACCTCTTTGGTGGCCACAGCATCTTTCGACTTGGTCTCCTCCGCCTTCGACTTGGACCGCGAACGGCGGCGGCGGCGGGGTTTGGGTTTTTCGTCTTCAGCGGCCTGCGCTTCGGCATAGGCGCGTTCTTCTTCTAAAAGCGCCTCACGATCCGCGACCGGGATCTGGTAATAATCCGGGTGAATTTCTGAAAACGCCAGGAAACCATGGCGGTTTCCGCCGTAGTCCACAAAGGCCGCCTGCAAGCTGGGTTCAACCCGCGTGACCTTTGCCAGGTAGATATTGCCTGCTAGTTGACGTTTATTTTCCGATTCAAAGTCGAATTCCTCGACCTTGTTGCCGTCGACCACAACAACGCGGGTTTCTTCCGCGTGGGTGGCGTCGATGAGCATCTTTTTAGCCATAATGTCTTTCTGCACCCGTCATCTGGCGCACGTCCCAACCTGTTACCGGGGGGGCGCGCGTTTCGGGAGGGGTGACTTGTAAGGGCGAATTGATGCAGGGGAAATGGCAACGACAACAGGGGCATCTGCCCCTGATCCGATTTTTGCTCTGTCCTCACACGCATCATCGCGTTTCTTCTCCGGCGCCGACGGCCTGCCCGGTTGCGGTCTTGCCGCCCGGTGGCCCGCCCGGCCCCAATTTCAAGCCGCACCCGTTTCTGCGGATGTGGCGATGTATCCGACCGGAGCACGTTCCATTTGCCGTGCGCGTTCCCGATCTTCAATTCCTACCACGAACGGGGGGTATTCAGCTTTTTTCAGCAAACCTACCCAGACGTGGCGCTCTCGGTCCGTTCCTTCCGGTTTCCCGACCCGAGGCATGTTCTTGCCCGATTGGCCTGACCTTTGGAGGAACAGCGAAACTGTCATGTGGGGGGGCGCAAAACAGCGGCCCTCCGCAGATTGAACATATGGGGCATGGGGGGGGAATGACAATGGGCAAAATGCAGCGAATGGGTGCATTTCACCATTTACGTGAACACGGGGCACGCGATGCGCCCCGTTACACGTCAAATTCACCTGAAACCTTCGCCGAGGGATCAGAATTGCGTGATCAGTATTGCCCACCGGAAGACAGCGAGCCGAAATCGGCCTTGTCCGGCACCACCACCTTTGTTCCGGTGGAAGTGGTCACCACGGACCCTTGATTGTTTTCGGTCGGCGCAAAGAGCGGCAGGTTCGATCCCATCGCGAAGCCACCATCAAACATAACCCCAAAGAGCGGCTCTTCTCCGTCGCGGAAATATTCTGCCACCACGTGTTCACCCGATGCATCCTGAGGCAAACGCGCGCCGGTCAAACGGTCAATCTTGATGAAGTGCCCCCCTTCGGGCACTTTGAAGGCACCGCCGCCATATTCCTTGATCGCTTCTTTCATGAAGCTGTTGAAGACCGGGCCGCACATGCCGCCGCCAGATGCCCCGGGCATGGTGCGCGGACGATCATAGCCAATGTAGCAACCTGCCACGATGTTCGAGGTGAAGCCAATGAACCAGACATCACGCGCATCATTGGTGGTGCCGGTTTTGCCGGCGGTTGGCACACCCAGATTGACAGTCCGCGACGCGGTGCCCCTGCTGACCACCCCGGTCATCATCGAGGTCAGCTGATAGGCGGTGATCGCATTCATCACCCGTTCGCGATTGGACTGGATGCGCGGGGCCGATCCATCAGCAAGGCTTGGATTGGCGCAATCCACACAATCGCGCTGGTCATGGCGATAGATCGTCTTGCCCCAGCGATCCTGCACCCGGTCAACCAGTGTCGGCTCTACCCGCTCGCCGCCATTGGCAAACATCGCGTAAGCCGCGACCATCTTGAACAGGGTAGTCTCTTCAGAACCAAGCGAGTTGGCAAGGAACGGGTTCATATCATCATAGACACCAAACCGCTCAGCATAGGCGGCCACCGTATCCATGCCGATTTCCTGCGCCAGTCGCACGGTCATCAGGTTTCTCGATTTCTCAATACCGGTGCGCAGCGGGGTCGGTCCGTAAAACTTGTTTGACGCGTTTTTAGGGCGCCACACCCTGCCACCGCCCACTTCCACTTCAATCGGCGCGTCAATCACAATCGTTGCTGGAGAAAACCCGCTGTCCAGCGCCGTCGCATAGACAAATGGTTTGAAGCTTGAACCCGGCTGGCGCGTGGCCTGCGTGGCGCGATTGAAAACACTGTCCTGATAGGAAAAACCGCCCTGCATCGCAATCACCCGGCCGGTGTTCACATCCATCGCCATGAACCCGCCCTGTACTTCGGGCACCTGGCGCAGGGTCCAGCGCAGGAATTTACCCTCTTTGTCGAGCATCCGCCGCACATGTACAACATCGCCCGCTTGCAGAAGGTCTCTCGCCACACGCGCCTTGCGCCCAAGTTTGCCGCTTTCAGGATCGCGACGCCGCGCCCAAGTCACATCCTTGGCAGAGATCCAGTGGCCATCTTCATCATCTTCAACGCCCTCAATCCCGATGCGCGCGTCCTTGTCGCCCAGCCGGAGCACAACGGCGGGATACCAGCCCTCAATGTCGCGTGGGAATTTGGTATCGGCAAGAGCCGCACGCCAAGCAGACCCATCCTCAAGCTGATCAAGAGGGATGGTCACGCCTGTCGGGCGCCATACGCCTTGATTGCGGTCGTATTTTTCAAGTCCTTCACGCAGCGATTTCGCGGCATTTTTCTGTAAATCCGGGTCCACGGTCGCACGCACCGTCATGCCGCCGGTAAAGAATTCCTCTTCCCCGAAATCGCGCGACAACTGACGGCGGATTTCATCACTGAAATAGTCGCGCGCGGGCAGCGCCTGACGGAAGGACGGGAAATCGCCATTTTGCACGGTTCGAAGCGGCTTTTCGATCTCGGCCTCATAGGACGCCTGTTCGAGGTAACCGTTCTGATTCATCTCACGCAGCACATAGTTGCGCCGCTTGGTCACACGATCCTTGGCCCGGACCGGATGGTATTTGCCCGGCGCCTGCGGCATCGCCGCCAGCGTTGCTGCTTCATGCGGGGTCAACTCATCCAGCGTCTTGTTGAAATAGGTCTGGGCGGCGGCGGTCACGCCATAGGAATTCTGCCCCAGAAAGATCTCGTTGAGGTAAAGCGCAAGGATCTGATCTTTATCCAGCGAGTTTTCCAGCCGCACCGACAGGATCAACTCTTTGATCTTGCGCTCGGCAGACCGTTCCGAAGACAGAAGGAAGTTCTTCACCACCTGCTGCGAAATGGTTGACGCCCCGCGCAAACGCCCGCCCCGCGCCGCTTCGATCGCCGCGGCCACGATGCCGCGCATGTCAAAGCCCTTGTGATTGTAGAAATTCTTGTCTTCAGCCGAGATGAACGCGTGCTTCACCAGATCCGGGATCTCGTCGGCGGCTGTAAACAGACGGCGCTCCTTGGCAAACTCATCCATCAGGTTGCCTTCACCGGAATAGACCCGGCTGATCGTCGCCGGCGTGTAGTTCGACAGCTGCTCATGGCTGGGCAGATCCTGAGAATACATCCAGAAGATGCCGCCAATCACCAAGGCTCCCACAAAAACACCAAGGGTGATGAATGTGAAAATTGAGCCAAAAATGCCAAGAATGAATCGGATCACGCGCGCCTCCGGGGTTGTGCACATCTTCCTATAAAGGGCGGCTGCGCGGGGGTCAAAACCCCCGAGGGGGGAAAAATCGGCCAATTTACGCCCCTTTGATCGGATTTCTGCCACCGAAGCAAGCGCTTGCCCTTAGGTTAACTTGCAACTTTCAATTCCTCCGCGATCCCCTTCCCGAAAAAGGGGCAATTGCATCCCCCAGCCCCCACGCCTATGTCTTGATCAACAGATTTTCCGGAGGTTTCATGTTCCATCCCCTTCCCTTCCCCGTTCTCGATGCAAACGCTGGCTCTGGCGACAATGCATTTGGCGACCTGCCCGACTGGGATTTGACCGACCTTTACACTGACCCAGATGCCCCCGAACTTGCCCGCGACCTTGACTGGATTGACACGACCTGCGCGACTTTTGCCGAGAAATATCAGGGCAAGCTTGCCGATCTGGATGCCGCCGGGATGTTGGACTGCGTTCTGGAAGATGAAAAAATCACCATGATCGCCGGGCGCATCATGTCCTTTGCTGGCCTGCGCTATTATCAGGAAACCACCGATGCGGATCGGGCGCAGTTCTTCCAGAACTGCCAGGAGCGGATCACTGTGGGCACCGCCCCGCTGGTGTTTTTCACCTTGGAAGTTAATCGGCTGGACGACGACCTTCTGGCTGGTTGGTTCAATGAAAATGATGGGCTCGCCCGTTACAAACCGATCTTCGACCGGATGCGTGCCCTGCGCCCGCACCAACTGTCCGATGAGCTGGAACAGTTCCTGCACGACAAGTCTTCGGTGGGATCGTCGGCGTGGAACACGCTCTTTGACGAAACCGTCGCCGGGCTGATGTTCACCGTGAATGGCGAAGAGCGCAATCTTGAAGCCACCGCCAACCTGCTGACCGAACATGACCGCCCCACCCGCGAGGCGGCGGCCCGCGAAATTGCGCGTGTGCTCGGTGAGAGCATCAAGCTCTTCGCCCGCGTGCACAACACGCTCGCCAAGGAAAAAGAGATCGAAGATCGCTGGCGCAAGATGCCCAGCCCACAAACCGGCCGCCACCTGTCAAACCATGTGGAACCGGAGGTGGTTGAGGCGCTGCGCAATGCCGTGGTTGCTGCCTACCCGCGCCTCTCACACCGCTATTACGAGCTGAAGCGCAAATGGCTGGGCCTCGACGTGATGGAAGTCTGGGACCGCAACGCGCCCCTGCCGCTGGAAGACGACAAGCTGGTGACATGGCCCGAGGCCGAGAAGATCGTGATGGGCGCCTATGCCGATTTTGATCCGCGCATGGCTGAGATCGCAAAGCCGTTTTTTACTGATGGATGGATTGATGCAGGTGTGAAACCCGGCAAGGCCCCCGGCGCCTTTGCCCATCCCACCGTCACTGACGCACACCCCTATGTGATGTTGAACTATCTCGGAAAACCCCGAGATGTCATGACCTTGGCCCATGAACTTGGCCATGGTGTGCATCAGGTTCTGGCCGCAGGTCAGGGCGAACTCCTGTCCTCAACCCCGCTGACACTGGCCGAGACCGCATCCGTGTTTGGCGAGATGCTGACCTTCCGCAAACTCTTGTCCGAGGCGAAATCCAAGGAAGAGAAGAAAGTGCTTCTGGCAGGCAAAGTTGAAGACATGATCAACACCGTGGTTCGCCAGATCGCGTTTTACGATTTCGAATGCAAATTGCACGAAGCCCGCGCCGGGGGAGAACTCACCCCAGATGACATCAACGCCCTGTGGATGTCAGTGCAGGCCGAAAGCCTCGGTGGTGCGTTTGACTTCATGGACGGTTATGAGACCTTCTGGTCCTACATCCCGCATTTCGTCCACTCACCGTTCTACGTCTATGCCTATGCCTTTGGCGACGGCCTCGTGAACGCGCTTTATGCGGTTTACGAAGAAGGCGACGCAGACTTCCAGGACAAGTATTTCGACATGCTCAAGGCGGGTGGCGCGAAACACCACAAAGACCTGCTCGCTCCGTTCGGGCTCGACGCCTCCGACCCGAAATTCTGGGACAAGGGCCTTTCCATGATCGAAGGCTTCATCGATGAATTGGAAGCGATGGAGTAAGCTCACACCCCGCAAACGCCCCGCGGCTTTGACTGTGGGGCGTTTCGCCTGCCATCACCTGTCGCCCTACCGGGGCTCAGAGCCCCTCAACCTGTCGCGCATAATCCTCGGCATTGAACCACCCCCGAGAAGATTTGACCTTCAGCGCGTCATCCAACTCCCATTCCTCCCAGCCCCGAATGGTCAAATGATGGCCTGTTGTTGCGTCATGGCCCGCAAAGGTCCACACGAAAACAGCGTGTGAGCCGGAAAGCCGGATATCATCACAGCTGAGTATCAGATCAGGCACATCGGCATAAAAACCCTCAGCCATTTCCTGAACGCGCGCGCGCCCCCTCCAGGGTTCACCTCTGTTGATTATGATCTCACCGTCTTCGGCAAAAAAAGACGCCACGGCCTCGGCAGATTTGGAGTTCCAGGCCGCCGTATAATCAGCCGCTATTTTGCTTACCGCCATTAGGTCAATCATCCGCCCCTCCATCTGATGACTTCGACGAGTATCGCATGACGGGGCAGATTCACCAAAATGGGCTGCGATCCCTTTGCAAAATGCAATCATTCCTCACGTGCAGAAAGAAGGCGCAGGATCATCTGGTGGTGTATTCCGTGCTCACGCCACCTTAAAAATCACATGTCGCTTCTATCCGATTAATAACGACATCTGACTTTTGCTTTGCTAGATACTCAGTTCGTGGCAACAGTTGCTTTGCCATTCGCAGGGGAGCCACAGGCGCGCAATATTTTACCTGAAATAATCCCTTCAACTTTCTCTATATGCCATCAGAATATGCGCGTTCCTTGTCAGCTTCTTCAGCCAAAGCTTCCCAGCCATCCGTCTTTCCGGGAAGGTGTTTTACACCAGTAAGCAGCTTCCCTTGCGCGTCATAAAGTGACAATTGGCGTAAAACTTCGCTTTGCAGGAAGTCCTCAAACGACACCCATCGAGCACCGATAAGGTCGGCATCTCCATGATACATTTCCACTTCACCGGTTGATGACAGATAAAGCAGTCCTTGCGACGACCGTTGACCGCTCACCGCTCCTATTCCTAAATGCCCAGCGGGGACATATTCAGGACGCTCATATACGTTCTGATACACAAGGCTAATAGGTTGACCAATCCCTGGACCTGACGTGCACGCCGAGCTGTAAGTCGTCCCATGCAAACTCAGTTCTCCCAGCCTCATGCCATTTGTTTGCAGCAAGAATGCTCGGTAGGCTTCGGGGATAAACCGATCACTCTCAGCTTCTGCCAATTCAATCCCTTTGTCATCCAAGCCTGCATAAAACGTGGCGAGATAGGCAAAGGGCGCAACATGGGGAACATGACCGGTTTTAATCGCCCCATTCGCTCCTTCGACATGCCCCAATGGGTCAAGTTTACCACGAATTTTGGATTTCATCTCTAAAACGATGTCGGAAATACTATTGGTCATGGGGTAAAATTTCTCAGAAAATTTTCACTAAAACGCCGGGCATCACTTCAATTGGCTGTCCTTCGACCCGCGACGATTGAATCCCGGACGCGCATTGAAGGCCGCGTCGCGTTCGCGCACGCAGTCGATGCAAAGTTTCACACCGGGAATCGCTTCACGCCGCGCTTGGGGGATTTCTTCTTCGCATTCGGCGCAATGGGTAAAGCTTTCACCCACCGGCTGCGCGCGTGTTTTCATCCGGGCCAGTTCATCCGACACCGACGCTTCGATCTGTTCGCTTACCGCGCCATCGCGCGCCCATCCGCCAGCCATAACACTCTCCATTCCTGATACGTCAAATCCTGACACATCAAATTCCTGCGGCCTGAGCTAATGTTGACGAAGGTTCGGTGCGATTTCAATGCCTGGCTTTGGTGTCAGTCATTCGCAACCTGATCACCCCCCCACAAATGGCTGACCAGATCGGCATCCATGCGCAGGCGCTGGCGCATGAGCCAGTCGCTCTGGCCCTCTACCCAACTAGGGTTTTCAGACAAAAGTGACACCCCAAGCCCAGCCCGGTGGGCATCAGATGGCAAATCCATCATTTCCAGCAAGGTAGGAAATGCATCGATCATGGCGCCTTGTTTGCTCACCTCGCCGGGCGCGATACCTCCGCCCAGAACCATGAATGTATTTGTGCGGTCAAACTTGCTCAGATCCCAATAGGCACTGACCTTTGGATGCGCCAGATGATCCGACAGCAGAACAATCAGCGTGTCCTCGGCGGAAACAACGTCCTGAGCGGCCTTTACGAATTGAGACACCAGCTCGGCGGTGCAGCGCACACCCTCCAGAATATCATCCTGCTCGATCGCCGTGTGCTCCCCGCGGCATTCTGATGCCAGTTCCGCAGCAGGACCATGGGTGCCAACCGTCAGCAGTGACAGAAAATAAGGGGTGTCGGTTTGTTCAAGCTCTGACAACCGGTCCAGTGTGGCGTCCAGCAATTGACCATCAAGGACCCCCCAGTTGCCCAGATCATCTGCGCCACCCGCAATAAGCTCGTCGATGTCATGAATATGCCCAATCCCATGTGTTTCGAGAAAAGACCGCTTGCCAGCAAAGCTGGCGTCGGACCCCAGAAACATTTCGGTCACATATCCCCGTTCCGTCAGAACATCACCAAGACAGGTCACGCCGGGCATGTAAGATTGCGCATTATCAATCCGGTTGCGACTGGCAAATCCGCGCGGGACTAGCGGCACACCGCATTGCGACGCCACCAGACCGGCGCTTGTCCAGGCGGTCAGCGGCATCTGCGCCACACCAGTGAAATTCAGGGCTTCAGGGGCAAGCTGCGCGATCTTTTGATAGGCATTCTCAAATAGGTCAGGCTTGTCATATGTTGCTTCGATCCCCTCGAGATAAATCAGCACAAGGTTCTTGCCAGCCGACGGCTGCGACACCCTCACCGGTGCAAGATCAGACAGCACGCGGGGTTCTTGCCCGGACACAACAAAATAAGCATACATCCCAGCAGATTGAACAAAGGGGTTTACGGCCACCAGCCCCGTTGCTGCGAAGGACAGCCAGGCACCAGCTTTGGGCAATCTGCGAAATAGAAACCAGACCGAATGTAAAAGACACGCCACCACCACCCCGCCTGCCAGAACCGGAAGAATGGTGCCTGCGGGCATCCCTTCCTGCACACCTTCCTGCATGTGGTAAAGCAGCGCTGAAAGAGAAAACCCACCGAAATACTGACGCAGCACCAGCCATGGGAACAAGAACAACGCCCCCACGCCGTAAAAGATCACGGGCCAGCGGCCAATCCGTTGATGGGTGGGATGAAGCGCCAGCAATGCGCTGCCGTAAATTACCGGCAGCACGCCCCCTGCAATCATCAGGTGTTGCGGCTCCACCAGATCCGCCAGAACCGTGGCAACAATTCCAACGAGAAGGGTGAAGACTACGCCGGTATATCCTGCAAAACGGATCAAGGTCTTCCCTCATGACAGCTTTGTGGCCCGCATCACTTACGGGCCATCAATGAGGGACAGGTTTATCCTTTAATCAAACCCTTTTCCAGAGCCAGTTCCTGCATCCGTTTCTGCAGTTTTTCAAACGCGCGCACTTCGATCTGGCGGATCCGTTCGCGGCTCACGTTATAGACGCCGGACAGGTCCTCCAGCGTCACCGGGCGATCCTTCAGGCGGCGCTGTGTCAGGATATCCTTCTCCCGATCATTCAGAACCTCCATCGCCTCAGTCATCATGTCACGACGCACTTCCAGCTCGTTGGCTTCCGCATAGTCGCCCGCCTGATCGGCGTCTTCATCCTCAAGCCATTCCTGCCATTCCATCGCCCCTTCGCCGTCGGCAGAAACCTGCGCATTCAGCGAAGCATCGCCGCCGGACATGCGACGGTTCATCGAGATGACTTCTTCTTCCGTCACATTCAGATCGTTGGCAATCCGGGCTACATTCTCCGGGCGAAGGTCGCCATCTTCCAGCGCACCAATACGTGCCTTGGCCTTGCGCAGGTTGAAAAACAGTTTCTTCTGTGCCGAGGTCGTACCCAGTTTCACAAGCGACCACGAGCGCAGGATATATTCCTGAATGCTCGCACGGATCCACCACATGGCATAGGTGGCCAGACGGAAACCCTTTTCCGGGTCAAACCGTTTCACCGCCTGCATCAGACCCACATTCGCCTCGGAAATCACCTCGGCCTGTGGCAGGCCATAGCCGCGATAGCCCATGGCAATCTTGGCGGCGAGACGCAGGTGCGAATTCACCATCTGGTGGGCGGCATCCCGGTCCTGATGATCCACCCAGCGTTTGGCCAGCATATATTCGGTTTCCGGTTCCAACATCGGGAATTTCCGGATTTCCTGAAGATAGCGGTTCAACCCCCCTTCGGGCGTTGGTGCGGGTAGATTTTTATAGTTGCTCATCGTCTTTATTGGCCCTCCTGGCCACGTATCGACCTGAAAATCAGGCCAAACTCTTCCTGTCAGCCCTCGAATGTATCAAGGCTTAACATCGAGATAGTGCGCGCTCTTTCATCTTTCAAGTGCGCTATACAAATTATGTTAACGCTATATGACGCGCCACGCACTGGTTGTGAAGCACTCTCACGGCTTCGTGCATAAGGTTACAGGAAACTAGGTAGGTTCGGTTGATCAAATAGGACAATGGACGATCCCGCTCATGGTCCGGCCATCACGCCTTTCTGTCGATCGGTCGCGCCGGGTTGCCGACAACGACCTGCCCCGCCGCCACGTCTTTGGTGACGATGCTTCCCGCGCCAACAACCGCCCCCTTACCGATTGTGACACCCGCCAGAATGATCGCCCCACCACCGATCCAGACTTTCTCGCCGATCCATACGGGCCTTGCGATCTCCAGCCCTTCAACACATCGCTTCACGGGATCCTGATGGTGTTCGGCGCAGTAGATCTGTACATTTGGCCCAAGCGCACAATGATCGCCGATCTTCACCGCAGCAGTGTCCAGAATGGTACAGCCCGCATTCAGGAAAACCTCTTCCCCAAGCTCGATATTGATACCGTATGCGCAGTGAAATGGGGCTTCGATAATGGCACTTTTCTTAGCCGTAATAAGCTGCCGAAGTTTCGGGCCTACTTTGCCACGAGTGTCGGGATGCAAGCTATTGTGCTCATGGACCGCTGACCGCGCCACGACCCGAAGCGCCTCAAGCTCGTCATCGACACAGTTGTACCAATCACCGGCCACCATCTTTTGTCGTTCTGTTCTCATGCCAATCAAAGCTCCGTGCTTATCCCGAGGGACTTTCGAAATCAGACGTATTCGAAAATCCTGAAGCCCAATTCGATGAGAGGCTCGGGGACTGATAAGTTCAAGCATATCGCCTGGCCGGTAAAACCCAAAATCCGGCGCGGCCCAACATCCTGCCAAATAGCAGGACGGGTGGTGCCCCTATAAAAGCGGCGCCATGGTCCCCACCGCGTTGACCATCAACCGGCGCAGGCGGGACCAGTCTTCGACGTCCTGGCGCAGAACCGGGGTAGACGCGTCCTGAAATGCGTCCTGCTGGGTGCGGATTTCCCCGGTCAATTCGGGGTCAAGCAACATCAAAGAATTCTCGAAATTCAGATCAAAACTGCGCCGGTCCAGATTGGCGGAGCCAATCAATGCCACCTGCCCATCCACAGTTATCAGCTTGGCGTGCAAAAGCCCTCCGTGAAACTCGTGGATTTTCACACCGGCCCGCAGAAAACTGTCGAAATAGCTTTGCGAGGCAAGGCCCACCACCCAGCTGTCGTTCTTCGCCGGAAGATTGATCCGGACCCGCACACCACGACGCGCCGCCGAGCAGATCTGCCCATGCAACGCTTCGGACGGAACGTAATAGGGCGTGGTGATCACCACCTCTTCTTGAGCGGAGGCCAAAAGCATCTGAATCATGTCCGGCACGCCTTCATGGGTCTCGACGCTCCCCGTACCGGCCATGACACTAACAAATCCACCTGCTTCCTCTTCCGGGATGTGGTCAAGCAGTTCCGAAATGTCTTTGCCACCATGAGCCATCCAGTCACCGATAAACAAGCGTTGCGCCTGCCACGCCACGGGGCCATCGATACGCAGCATCGTGTCGACCCAGGGCGCATATTTGGCTTTTATGCGGAACTCGGGATCAGCGCAGTTCTGGCTGCCCACATAGGTGACATGATGGTCGATCACCACAATTTTTCGGTGGTTGCGGATATCCAGTCGCTGATAGAGGGCGGCGATGAGCGGGTACGAGATATCAAAGGCCACGACCTGCTCGATCCCGGCCTCTGCCATGTCGCGCCATAGTTGGTGTGACAGGAGCTTGCGCGAGCCAAGCCCGTCGACAATCACCCGCGCCGCAACCCCTCTTCTGGCGGCCGCCATCATCGCTTGGGCCACCCGCGTTCCATTGTCATCGGGCAACCAAATATAGAAGAGCAGATGAGCGTGATCCTGTGCCGCTTCGATATCAGCCACCAGCCAATCAATCGCCTCATTGCTGTCAGCGGTCAGCTCGGCCCTGTTCCCGTCCACCGGTTGAAACCCATTGATGGAGGCAGCGCGGGCAAAGCTCTGAGCGTAGGGCACAGGCAGATCCGGCGCAATGGGCGCAGCGGCCGGTAAGCGCGGCAATTCCTTGCGCAGATGCGTCAGCCTGCGGTCCATCCGCCAACTGGCGCTTGGATCCCCAAAGAAGAAATAGGCAATGATCCCGATGAAAGGCAGCGCCATGATCACGGCAACCCAAGCCAGTCGCGAGGCGGGTGCGCGATGCGCCCGCGTGATGGCACGCACCACCACGGATACGTGCAGCAGAAAGAAAAAAATGGACCAGATCAGTGTCCAGTTCATATGGGCCCTACCCGTTGCGCAACACCTCTATCAAGGTCAGCATATCCTCTGGAAGGGGCGCGGCAAAGCTGAGTTTTTCCTCTGATACCGGGTGTTTGAAGCCCAAAGTCGCCGCATGCAGCGCCTGACGTGGAAACGCGCGCGTCGCCTCAATCGCTTCAGGACCGATGGCCTTGGCGTTGAGCTTGCGCCGTCCACCGTAGGTCGGGTCACCGATCAGCCCGTGTCCCGCATGGGCCATGTGCACGCGGATCTGGTGGGTCCGTCCGGTCTCAAGCCAGCAATCCACCAGCGCCGCCTGCCCCGGCGTGCCAAAGCTTTCGATAATCCGCGCACGTGTGACCGCGTGGCGCCCGCCCGAAAACAGCACCGCCTGCTTTTGCCGATCAGTCTTGTGGCGCGCCAGCTGGGTGGTGATCTTAAGGATATTGCCCGGCTCGAAACTGATGCCTTTAAGCCCGTTCAGCCGCGGATCTGCCTGATCCGGCACCCCATGCACGACGGCACGATAGTGCCGTTCCGCCGTGTGCTTTTCAAATTGCGCCGCAAGCCCGTGATGGGCTGCATCCGATTTCGCCACAACCAAAAGCCCAGAGGTATCTTTATCGATCCGATGCACAATGCCCGGTCGCGCCACGCCGCCAACCCCGGACAGCTCTCCACCAAAATGGTGCAACAGCGCATTGACCAGAGTGCCCCCGGGCGAGCCCGGCGCCGGATGCACCACCATACCCGCAGGTTTGTTCACCACGATCAGATCCTCGTCCTCGTGAACGATATCCAGCGGGATGTCTTCCGGTCCGATATGGCTTTCCTCGGCCACGGGGACCGAGATCAACAGCACGTCGCCCACTTCGACCTTGCCGCGCGGATCGGTAATCACCTCACCGCCCCGTGTAATGGCACCTTCTGCCAGCAGCTTGGCAAGACGCGAGCGCGACAGCGCAGCTTCTTCTGGCACATCACGCGCAATCGCCTTATCAAGACGCTTGGGCGGGTTTTCCGCAATGACGACTTCGATCAGGCGCAAAGGGGCCGACATGGACAACTCTCCTCAGGACGAAACCGGCGCGGAACACACCGTATTGGATGGCACCGTCCGGTTTCTGAAAATTCTGGTGACCACCCTGACGGCGACCACAATCATTGGTCTCATAGTGCTGATCACGGTGATTGTCATGCGCTTCCAGCAGGAAAATGTCGTTCCCCTGCCTGATGAGCTGGTTTTGCCAGCTGGCGTGACCGCAACCGCCGTGACCCGGGGACCGGGCTGGTTTGCGGTGGTGACGGACGATGAACGCATCCTGATTCTCGAACCCGACGGGCAAACCATCCGCCGGGAAGTGTCGATTTCGAACACTGAGTGACCCTTGCAACCCATTGGAAACAGACGACTTCATCGGCTTTCAACAAAAAAAGGCGCCACCGGATCAAACCAGTTAGCACCCTTCTGTCCTCTCCGCATCATGCCCTATTGGGCAGCGGGAAGGTGGTACCGACACCCCGGCTCGAACGGGGGACCTCTTGATCCACAATCAAGCGCTCTAACCTACTGAGCTATGTCGGCACGTGGGATGCGTCATAAACCGAGCTTTCGGTCTGCGCAAGAGGGAGAACTTGAAAAAGTTGTGAAAGATCCGTAACCCGACAGACAAGGAATTCACGCGGCCAGAACACAGGCCAGTACACGGGCCAGACAAAGGACACGTCATGGGTATCAACGACGAGAGTGACATCGAAGCCAACCTGCAGATCGGGCCAACAACCGACGGAATGGTGCGGCTGTTTGTAGAAGGCAGCGGGATTGAGATCCCGATGGATTTCGACCCGGAAGAGGCAGAAGAGATTGCCGAGGAATTGCAGGCGGCAGCGTCTCAGGCCCGTGCAATTCTGCAGTCCGCTGCGGATAAGGGCGGCAAAAAGAAAAAACGCTGAAACTGCAGATGTCGGGTGAGGGGCGCTGCCCCCTCGCAAGGCAAGCTTGCTCACCCCGGGATATTTGCAGTCAGAAGAAAAGGGGCGCAGGCTTTAAGGCGCCCTATTTTACAAAATATCAAGAGGTTGAGATAAGCGCCGCGACACCGGGGTCGCGAAACGCTTGCAGGCGGCGGGCGGCATGGGTGGCGAATTTCTGCACCATCACTTTGCGCCGAGCGGCAGCGAGTTTGTCTTCTGGCGCCATGCGGATGATTTCCGCATCATAGCCATCGGCGATGATCAGGCCGGTGCCATCTGGCAGGAGTTCTGTGGGGAAACCTGCATCCACCGCCCAGAAATAGCGGTCGCACCATTCCAGATAGCCCTGCCATTTCTTATCGGAGGTGAAATCTTCGCGGCTGGATTTGCACTCGATCACCCAGATCTCGCCTTTTGGTCCCAGCGCCATGACATCGACGCGTAAGCCACGGGTGGGGATCAGTTCTTCGACCGTGACGAACCCATGTGACATCATATGACGGCAGACACCACGGGCGAGGATCTGGCCGGGCTGTGTATGAAACGTGGTGATGTCCGAGCTCTGCATGCCTTCATGTGAACAATTCATGAACATTTTGTCAATGGGCCGTTCGCCCCCTTGTTATCTTCCTCTTGCAACGCCCGCCCGCAAACCCTATTTAGGCGGAGGCGGTTTCTGCCCTTTTCGTCACAAGCGGGTAATATTCCGGTGGCCTTAAGCATTTCTGAGGGAGCTGGCTCTGTCATGGCCGTGGCCACGTTACCTGGCGCCCACCTGTACATACAGGTCCTCAGGAATTCAGACCCCGACGACTGTGAGCGGTTCCGCCGACCCTCCCCCTTTTTCCTGGTAACGACAAAAGCCCACCAACTGGCGGGCCATTAAAGAGTTTGAAGAATGGATGCACGCTCCTTTAAAGAGTTTAAGCTTTGCCCAGACAGCCCTTTAAAGAGTTCAACGTTTTACCGGGTGGCGCTGCGCGGCCTTAGTGACCTCAACCCGCACCGGAATATCGGTGGCGACCGGAATGCGTTTTCCGCCTTTCGGCGTTTTGTCATCATCCCCCAAGCGCATAATCACGAAGGCGAATTGTACGCCGGAAAAGACAATCCCGTTGAACATGAACAGCATGATCAACGCGACCCAGCCCATGTCGGAAGCCGAGATCAGGTGCCAGAGGTTGGCCACATTCATGTAGAGAAGAGCCGCCACAAACGCTGCCGACAAGGCAAATCCGATCAACACATGGGTGATGTAGAGGCGGACAAGTTTGGGCATGGGGCAATCCTTCATGGGCTCATACCCCTACCCTAACAGGACAATGGTGAAGGGAAAGTGGCACGAGGTCGCACAGCATCATAAAATGGTGAACAAAAGAAAAAAGCGCCCCAAGGGGCGCTATTCACATTCACCGTAATGTCCTGTTTTAAAAGGCGTCCGGACGAGCTTCTCGGGCCATATGATCAAGCACCGCATTGGTGAATTTCGGTTCATCTCCTTCCGGGAAAAAGGCACGCACCACGTCAACAAACTCGGTAATGACCACCTTTGGCGGGGTATTGCTTTCGACCAGTTCAGCACCAGCCGCGCGGAAGGTGGCCCGCAGGGTCGGGTCGATGCGCGCGATTGGCCATTTTGCCACCAGCGCGCGGTCGGTCATCTGGTCGATCTTCGCCTGATGGTTCACAGCGTCCTCGACCAGCTTGCGGAAGAGTTTGCTGTCGCCTTCCACCATGGTGTAGTCGTCAAATTCCTCGCCAAAGCGGAAGTCTTCGAACTCCACCTTTACCCGATCCACGGTCTGGCCGGAGGCTTCCATCTGAAACAGTGCCTGCACCGCGAACAGGCGGGCTGCTGATTTCATTTGACGTTTCTGGTTGCCGGAGAGCGTCATGCCGTTGGGGTATCCTCTGTATCACCTGCAAGGCGGATGCTGTCCGTGATGGGCTTGAACCCGATCCCCTTGCTCGAAGAGCCCCATTTGCGCGAAAGCGCGATGAGATGCAAGGCCGCAGCGGCTGCACCACCACCTTTATTTTGACCCTCGACCTCAGCGCGCACTTCGGCCTGCTTGCGGTTTTCCACGGTCAGGATGCCGTTTCCGATGCAGATTCCATTCAGGCCCATCATCTGGATCGCGCGCGAGCTGTCATTGCAGACCGTCTCGTAATGCGTTGTTTCACCACGGATAACGCAGCCCAGCGCGACATATCCATCATAGTTCGACAGACGTTCGGCGATGGAAATCGCGGTGGGAACTTCCAGTGCTCCGGGCACTTCGGCCACATCCCAGGTGCCACCCACGGCTTCGATTTCCGCCTTGGCGCCCGCCACCAGATTGTCGGCGATATCCTTGTAGTAAGGGGCAACGACGATCAGGATCTTCACCGGCTTGTCAAATTCCGGGCGCGGCAGGATGTAGTGTTGTTCAGCAGCGGCCATGATCAATCCTCTTGAATGGGGCGGGTTGCGGTGATGTTCAGCCCATAGGCGTCCACGCCCACATAACGGGTATCGGGGCTGTCGGTCAAAAGCACGAGGTCTGAGAGGCCCAGCGCAGACAGGATCTGCGAGCCAAGACCAATATTGCGCACGGTGCCGGGCTCTTCCTCGTCGCGGGCATAAAGCGTCTTGCGTGGCTCGCGGAACAGGCAGACAACGCCCCTGCCCTCATTCGCCACGATCTGCATCGCGCGCGGCAACTCGTCAGCCGGTTTCGGCCCCATGCCCAGCACGTCCTGCGATTCATTCAGAGCGTGGGTGCGCACCAGAACCGGATCGGCCGTGGTGATATCCCCTTTGATCAGCACAACATGCTCGATGTCATGGGTCAGGTCGGTAAAGATCCGCATTTCCCATTCGCCACCGAATTCCGAGGTGATCGTCTCGTGACCTGTCTCGCGCACAAGATTGTCGTGACGGCGGCGATAGGCGATGAGATCCGAGATCGTCCCGATCTTCATCCCATGTTTCTTGGCAATCTCAACCAATTCCGGCAGGCGTGCCATGGTGCCGTCTTCATTCATGATCTCGCAGATCACGCCCGATGGGTTGCGACCGGCCAAACGGGCAATATCCACGGCGGCTTCGGTGTGGCCAGCGCGGACAAGCACGCCGCCATTCCTCGCCCGCAGCGGAAACACATGGCCGGGGGTCGCGATCTCGGCCGGACCATTGGCCGGGTCGATTGCGGTCGCCACGGTCAGCGCACGGTCGGCGGCAGAAATACCGGTCGACACGCCTTCGCGGGCTTCGATTGAGGTGGTGAAAGCCGTTTCGTGACGCGATGAGTTATGCATGGACATCATCGGCAGACCGAGTTCTTCAATTCGGCGTGCTTCCATAGGCAGGCAAATCAGACCACGGCCATAGGTTGCCATGAAGTTCACCGCTGCTGCATCACAGGCATCCGCCGGGATCACGAAGTCTCCTTCGTTCTCACGGTCTTCGTGGTCCACCAGAATGAAGATCCGTCCCTTGCGGGCCTCTTCAATGATTTCTTCGGCGGTGGCGATGGCGTCCGACAGGCTGGCCTCAACCGGGCCCGGCGTTTCATAGGTGGTGCTCTCGCTCATGTCAGGTTCCCCAGATGGCAATTCCAGTGCAGTTGGCCCGCAATACCGTAGCGATGCAGCCATGGAAAGACAAAACGCGACGTTTTAGTCGCCCTGAACGCGCAGTGCCCCTGCGTATATGCGCAAATGGGAAGTTGATGACCTACGATCAGACCTTGAGCTTGATCCGCGTTTGCTGACCGGTGCCTTCGATGCAGAACTTTTCGACATGAGCTTCGAAATACTTACGCCAGCTTTTTTGGTCTAGATCTGATACCGTAATTCCGAGTTTGGACCTCATGATCCCATTGACCTGCCCCATGAGTGGGGTCTCAGGAAGTGATTGAAATACGCCGATGATCCGTTGGTTAATTTCTTCCTGCGTAGTATTGATCCGGCACCACTCATTGCAAGACAACCTAAAATTTTCAGGCGCCTTTAACTCCCCCATGCCGACCACATGGATACCCCGTTCCCTCAGGTGCGCAGCGAGGTGAGAAAAATCACCATCTGAGCTGGCCAACACCAAAGCATCCAAACCGCGCTCAAGGCACAATTCGAATGCTTCTAGTGCGAGAGCTATGTCTGCGGCATTCTTACCAGTTCCTGTGTGAACAAGTTTGATACCTGGAGCGTCGTCCCAACCGGGAATACGTTTGGCATTACCGTAAACCCGCCGAACCGTCAGATCGCCAATTTTGCGTGCTTCGTGGATAATTTTTCCAGCTAGCGCACTCGAGATGTTCTCTCCGTCAATCATCAGCGCCACACGCCTTGCCGATGGCAATTTCACTTCGTCTTTCGGCATAATGAGGACCCATCTTCTGAATACATTTCAACAATAAGAAAAAGATAACCTGCCACCCCGACAATTCAACCCATGCTTGATATTTACTGGCAGAAATAACAAAGGGGGTTGCACCGCACAGGGAGGCGCGCGATGTGGGGCACTGAAAGGACGGCCGATGGAGCAAATGTTTGAGCTAGCGACTGGCCCATTGCGCCCTGTGATCCACTACGGGTCACATTTCCTTTTGCCCGTGCTGTTTGCTTGGCTGGTGTTCAGGTCGCAATGGAAGGTCGCGGCGCTATTGATGATTGCCACGATGGCCGTGGATTTGGATCACTTTTTGGCAACCCCGGTTTTTGACCCCGACCGCTGCAGCATCGGGTTTCATCCGTTACACGGTGGATGGGCGCTGGCTGCCTATGCGGCTGCTTTGCTGGCCGCCCTGCCCTTGCGCATATGGTGGCTGGTGGCCTTGGCTTTGGGGAGCATGTGGCATCTCGCAACAGATAGTCTGGACTGCGTGTTGGGCGGTATCTGGTAAGGCCGCACCAAAGGTTTCAATCCATCAAAATTGCCACAGTGCCGGAATGAAGCGATAGGCATCGCCATCGCGCGCCACATGACCTACGCCAGGGAATGGGAAGTGATAGCCCAGAACAGCAATCCGATCTGTCGCGGCCATATCCAACAGGCGTCGGCGCGTGGCGCCAGTCATCTCTCCGTCTGTATCCCGCCCGCTATACCATTCGGGATGCGCAAAGTTCAGGATCGCATGGGTCATGCAATCGCCCAGCGCTATGAGCTGTTGCCCATCACTTTCCACAATGACCGACATGTGACCGGGTGTGTGACCGGGCGTGTCGATCAGGCGAATGCCGGGGGCAACCTCATGGTCGTTGGAGGCAAGCGTCCATTCCACCCCTTCGGCATTAATGGAATTCACGGCACCCAACACAAATTGTTGTTCTTCGGGGGCGACGCGGTTCACCAGATCGTCTTGGGTCCAATGCGAGTGCTCGGCCTCTCCCATCACATATTCCGCATCCGGGATGAGCGGTTCGTCAAAATCGTCGCGAATACCCCAGATATGATCGGGATGGGCGTGGGTGATCGCCACATGGGTGATGCCAAACGGGTCAATACCAGCGGTTTCCAGATTTTCCATCAACCGCCCGGCTGTGCCGAGCCAACGGTTGCCCGACCCCACATCCACAAGCACCTTGGCCTCGCCCAGCTCGATATACATGTGGTTGGTATGGGAATAGCCGATCTCGGGATCGATATAATGCGCGGCCATAAAAGCGAGCTTTTCTTCTTCCGGTGCATTCATCGCCTGACCACCGAAGGGCAGCGTGAAATAGCCATCCGACACAATCGTGATCTTCGCCTGCCCCAGTGTGAAGCTGAAATGCGCCGGGTTTCCATCCGTGGGAGCACCGAGCATGGCACGCGCCGTTGCGGGCATGGCAAAAGCGGGGGCCATGGCGGCCATACGCAATAGGTCCCGCCTTTTGAAACTGGGGGGTGTCGGTTTGATCAGGCTCATCACAGGCTCCCTAGTGGTTCACCCGTTAATTCATATGCAAATTTTCGAATTTAGCAATATGTCAGCGATCAAGTGCCCGTTTTTTGAAACCTGCAAACCGATATTTTTTTACAAAACATGGAACCTCGCGAGGTTAGCCACCATATTCTGCAAGCCGTGCCACATAGCGGGCCAAAGTATCGATCTCGAGGTTGATGCGGTCACCCACTTTCGCCGTTCCCCAATTGGTCACGTCTTTCGTATGCGAAATCAGGTTCACGCCGAACACGTCCCCCTCCACTTCGTTCACGGTCAGCGAAGTGCCATTCAGTGCCACCGATCCTTTTGGAGCAATGAACTTGGCAAGTTCACCCGGCGCGCGGAATTGAACCCGCGTGCTGTCCCCTTCGGTCTGCATTGATGTGATCTCGGCCACGCCATCCACATGGCCAGACACAATATGTCCACCCAACTCATCCCCAACCTTGAGCGCACGTTCCAGGTTCACTTTGCGCCCAACGACCCAGTCACCCAGATTGGTCTTGGAAACGGTTTCGGCTGAAATCTCGACATCATACCACCCATCGCCCATTTCGACGACGGTCAGACACACACCGTCAGAGGCAATTGATGCCCCAAGATCGATTGTCGCGGTGTCATAACTGGTCTCGATCCGCGCGCGCAGGTCGCCTTTCTGCTCCAGCGCTGCGATACGACCCACATCGGTGATGATCCCGGTAAACATGTGCCTCTCCTTCATGAAACGCCAAAGACCTAGCGCGCGCCCGGAGGTTTGCCAATCCCTGCGCGATGCAAATTGTGCAGTTGGGGCCTGTAGGTGGGTGGTTTTTCAAACAGACGCAAGGACGCCAGTACTGCATTTATACACCAATTCACCTTAATTTTACCAAATATGGCTCAAAATGAACTTGCAAATTTGATGGTGTTCAGCCCTACGATTATAGTCGTCCCAACGACCCAGAAGCTGGACATTCAAAGGTAAAAACACGTGTTAACCGGTAAAGATCGCAACTTCCTTTTTCTGCAAGGTCCACATGGGCCGTTCTTCTGGCAGTTGGGCAAGATGTTGCGCGCGGCGGGTGCTACGGTCTGTCGGGTGGGGTTCAACCGAGGTGATGAGGCATTCTGGCCCGAGAAATGCAGCTATGTCCCCTTCAATCAAGACCAGACCGAATGGGCAACGCACTATTCCGATTTACTCACTGAAAAGTCTGTCACTGACATCGTTCTCTATGGGGACACGCGCCCGGTTCACGCCCAAGCGATTGATATCGCCAAATCCCGGAACCTAACGGTGCATGTTTTCGAAGAAGGTTACTTGCGCCCCTATTGGGTGACATATGAGCGTGACGGTTCCAACGGTCATTCGCGGCTGATGGATATGTCGATCACACATATGCAGGACGCATTGGCTGATGCCGAGCAGGATCTACCGGAAGCCCCCGCAGTTTGGGGCGATATGCGCCATCACGTATTCTACGGTGCGCTCTACCATTGGTTCGTGATGTTCCTGAACCAGCGCTACACCAATTTCCGACCTCATCGAGCGCAGACCGTAGCGCAGGAATTTCGTCTGTATCTGCGCCGCCTTTTGCTCATGCCTGCCCATGCCGCAGAGCGAATGGTGGCGACGGCCCGGATCAAATATGGTGGTTTTCCCTATCACTTGGTTCTTTTGCAGCTTGAACATGATTCAAGCTTTCAGATGCACAGCCCATTTGACAGTATGACCGAGTTTTTAGAGTTGGTATTTGATGGCTTCATCACTGGGGCTGCCCCTCATCATCATCTGGTTTTCAAAGCCCACCCCCTTGAAGACGGGCGCGCACCAATTCGTCGCAAAATCAATGAGCTGGCCAAGAAACATAATATTGAAAACCGGATCCATTACGTTCGAGGCGGCAAGCTGGCAGAGCTGTTGAACCATGCGAGGTCGGTCGTAACCGTCAATTCCACCGCTGCCCAACAGGCGCTTTGGCGCGGATTGCCGACCAAGCTCTTTGGTCGCGCGGTCTTTGCCAAACCGGAGTTTGTCTCAACTCAGACGCTGCCCAGCTTCTTCTCACAACCCACGCGCCCTGACAGCCGTGCCTACCGCGACTACCGGCATTATCTTCTCGAAACCAGCCAAGTGCCCGGTGGCTTTTATTCATCGCGTGGGCGGCGCCAATTGATGCGACAGGTGGCGGATATGATGCTGGCCCGTCACGATCCTTATGATGCCCTGTCAAAAGGCACAGCAGCACCGCGGCAACAGTTGCATATCGTGAAATAACCCAGCAAAGGAAGTGCTGGATTTTTTGGCTTAACCAGCATAATATTTCCAATAAGAACAATGAAAACAATGGCCTCCCCTCATTTCCCGAGCTGGCTGGCCACAAGAGGAGCCCGAGCAGTGAAGAACATGGGCAAAACAATAGCGCGCCGTGCGGCGCTTTTGGTGCTGGCAGGCACCGTTGCCGCTTGTGGATTGCCACGGGTCGGCCCCAACAAATCCGAGATTTATGCAGGAAGCGTCGAACAACAAGGCGATGCCTTTATCGTATCAATAAACGACCGCGTGACCCGTGCGACCGCTGTGGTGCCCGCGCTTGGCTTTGATGATGCATTTCTGAATGCTGGCATCATTGGATCCGACACAATCAGCCCCGGTGACGTGCTTGGCATCTCTATCTGGGAAAATGTTGATGCGGGCATTCTGACCACAGCAGGTGCTCCGGCAAGCCTGAGCGAAATTCAGGTAGATGGAGATGGATATATATTCATCCCATATGCTGGCCGTATCAGGGCCGCAGGCAACAGCCCCGAAACCATTCGCCGCATCGTGACGGAAAAACTCGCTTCACAGACACCAGATCCACAAGTCATGGTCGCTCGTGCTGCCGGGAATGGGACAACCGTCACCCTGACGGGCGCCACCGGTCAAGGCGTGTTCCCGATTGAGCGCCCGACACGCACCCTTAGCGCCATGCTCGCAGCTGCGGGCGGCGTATCGGTCGCACCGGAAATTGCAAAGGTCAGGGTCACTCGCGGCAATCAGACCGGTGAAGTCTGGTTCGAAGATCTCTTTAACAACCCCGCGCTGGACATCGCATTGCGCGGCGGTGACCGCATTCTGGTTGAGGCCGATACCCGCGCCTATACTGCCCTAGGCGCAACTGGCGGGCAAAGCCGCGTGAAGTTCGAAAGCAAGACCCTGTCCGCTATCGAGGCGCTGGCGCAGGTTGGTGGACTGCAAAGCAATGTCGCTGATCCAACCGGAGTCTTCGTGTTCCGCAACGAGACTGCAGAGATCGCCAACAGTGTGCTCGGCCGCAGCGATCTGATTGGTCCGCAACGCATGGTCTATGTACTGAACCTGACCGAACCCAACGGCATGTTCATGGCCCGTGACTTTGTGATCCGCGACGGCGACACGCTGTATGTGACCGAAGCCCCCTACGTTCAGTGGACCAAGCTTCTGTCGACCATCACCGGCTCCCTCGCCTCTGCCGGGTCAATTGCCGCATTGGGCAATTCTGTAAAATAGGCAGCACGCGTTGACACAAACCGTGAAATCTCTTTCAGCCGCCGGGAAGCCACCTTCCCGGCGGCTTTGTGTCTATAATGGCGGTTTTCTGACCCAACCCCGCATTCGCCGGATCCTTTCATTGTCAGGTTGGAAAGTGGATGTCGGGCTTCCGAATGACGGGGATTGGGTTGGCACCTGGGGCAAGAGCCCCACTTCTGGACGCGGTGAATGGGTGTCAGACTGGAAGGACAGCCCGGTTTTGCGGGTTGAAGACGCTTTCTTACGTTCGGTCCTGCCTGGACGCGAGGGGGAGCCACCTCTGGGGCTTCTGCTTGATGACCTCGGCGTGCATTTTGACAGCTCCCACCCCTCACGGCTGGAACAGATTCTTGCCGAAAACCCGCTGGACGACACGGCTCTCCTGAACCGCGCCCGGAATGCGATGGCGCGGCTTCAGACAGCACAACTGTCAAAATACAACGCGTTTGATCCGGCACTGCCCTGCCCTGACGCTCCGTATGTTCTGGTGATCGACCAGACCCTCGGAGATGCGTCGATCCCGCATGCTGGGGCATCCGAAGGCACATTTCGTGATATGCTGGTCGAAGCCCGGTTGACCCATCCCTATGACCGCATCTTGATCAAAACTCATCCCGAAACCCAACGTGGACACCGACAGGGCTACTATGGGACCGAGGACGAAAGCGATCATGTTCACCTTATCACAGACCCGGTCAGCCCATGGGAGCTTCTGTCTGGGGCCAAGGCTGTCTACACGGTCAGCTCTGGAATGGGGTTTGAGGCCATTTTGGCCGGGCACAAACCGCATGTTTTTGGTCAACCCTTCTATGCTGGATGGGGGCTGACACAAGATGCACATCCACCCAACCGGCGCGGTCGTTCGCTAACGCGCGCGCAACTCTTTGCGGGTGCTATGATCCTCTATCCCAGCTGGTATGATCCCTATCGTGACAGGTTGTGCGAGATCGAAACCGTGATCGACACACTTGAAGCTCGCGCCAGGGCGTGGCGGGAGGATCACCAAGGATATGTCGCCTCGGGGATGCGGCTTTGGAAGCGCAAACCTCTGACACGTTTTTTCTCAGCTCAGGGCACGGCACCGTCCATGATCTTTGACGACACTGCTGGTCGCGCTGCGGAAGGCGCTGCATTGGTCGGCAAACCATTGATGGTGTGGGCGGGTAAGGAAGAACCGGAACACAGGGGAGAGGCACCGCTTTTTCGCGTTGAAGACGGTTTTTTACGCTCTCGCGGGCTTGGTGCGGATCTGATCCCCCCTCTGTCTCTCGTCCGGGATGATCTGGGGATTTACTACGACCCCACACGAGAAAGCCGTTTGGAACATTGGATCACAGCACGTGTGACCCTTCCTGATTACGCAAAAGATCGTGCAGACCGGCTCATCTCTCAACTTCGCGCAGCCAAAATTGGCAAATACAACCTCGCCCGATCGGCACCCGACCTGAGCCACCTTCCTGAAGGACAGCGCATTCTTGTGCCCGGACAGGTGGAAGATGACGCGTCGATCCGGTTGGGCACTACTGAGGTTTCAACCAATCGCGCTCTGTTGCAGCGGGTCCGTCAGGACAATCCTGATGCCACGATTGTCTACAAACCCCATCCAGATGTGGAGGCGGGTTTGCGTGAGGGCAAGATTTCTGAGGATGCCGCTGCCCAGCTTGCGGATCTTGTCGCCCATGACGCAGATCCGATGGCACTTCTGGATCAGGTCGATGCGGTCTGGACCATGACGTCGACACTTGGATTTGAAGCGCTCATTCAGGGTGTGGATGTCACCTGCCTTGGGGCACCGTTTTATGCTGGATGGGGGCTGACACGGGATCTTGGTGATATCCCTGCGCGACGCAGCGCCCGTCCGTCCCTGCAAGCACTGGTCCATGCCGCATTGATAGACTATCCACGCTACTTTGATCCTGTCACAAAAACAGCCTGCCCTGTCGAAGTGGTGTTGGATCGTCTGATCGCAGGGGACTTGCCTCACCCCGGGCGAGGAAATCGAATGTTGGCCAAGCTGCAGGGCCTGCTCGCCAGCTATGCGTATCTGTGGAGATGAAAAGGGGCTCTGCCCCTCGCCTCTTCGAGGCTCACCCCGAGGTATTTTCTGCAAGAAAAAGCAGGCTCAGGATCGCGCCCAACGGTGCAGCGCGTCCCCTCCGAGGTTGCGGGTTTCGACGAGCTTGAAACGGGGGGCGTCACCAAGGCGTTCAATCCCCATGGCTGCAAGCGAAGGGCGACCCTCAGCACCGAGTGCGATACCTGCGGTAAAGCCGATCAACTCATCCACTTGCCCGGCCATCAATAGCGAGGCGGCCAGTCCTCCGCCGCCTTCACAGAAGATCCGGGTCAGTCCCTGGGTTCCAAGGGCCTGAAGCACTTGCACTGGATCCAGAACCCCTTCTGTTTCGCCAACTTCAACACATGTGGCCCCGCTTTCCTGCCAATGGGAAATGCGTGTCTTTGGCGCTTTGCCCCCATGGCAAAGGATCACCGGGACGTCCTTGGCGGTGCGGGACAGGTGACTGTCCTGCGGCAGGTCCAGGTGACGCGAAAGTACAATGCGGGTGGGTTGCCTGCTCACACCCAGCCCACGTACGGTTAGGCTTGGATCATCATCCCGCGCTGTTCCGCCGCCCACCATCACCGCGTCATGGCGCGCACGCAGGGCATGCACGTAGCGGCGCGCCTCTGGTCCTGTGATCCATTGGCTTTCACCGGTGGCGGTTGCAATGCGCCCATCAAAACTATTGGAGAGTTTGAGCGTCACCCATGGCCGCCCTTCGGTGGTCTTGAGCAGGAACCCGGCATGATCGCGGCGCGCCTCATCTTCGCAAACGCCTATGGTCACATCGATCCCAGCGGCGCGCAGCATGGTGATACCGCCACCATCCACGCGCGGATCGGGATCTCCCAAGGCGACCACAACACGGGACACGCCCGCATCAATCAACGCCTGAGCGCAGGGCGGTGTCTTGCCGTGGTGCGCGCAGGGTTCGAGAGTCACATAAGCGGTGGTGCCTTTGGCGTCCCCGGCTTGTGCCAGAGCAACAACCTCTGCATGGGGTCGCCCCCCTGGCTGTGTCCAGCCGCGCCCAATGATGCGTCCGTCCCGCACCAATACGCAGCCCACTGCTGGGTTCGGCGCACATTGCCCCATCCCGCGCCGCCCAAGGGACAGCGCGAGCTTCATGTATCTTAGATCACTCACTCTTCTTCAGCGGGATAGTCAGGGCGTAGTTCGCTGACAAATTTGTCGAAATCATCCGCCGCCTGGAAGTTCTTGTAGACCGAAGCAAAGCGGACATAGGCCACCGTATCGATCCGGGCGAGGCTTTCCATCACAATCTCGCCGATGGTTTTTGACGGGATGTCAGTTTCGCCCATACTTTCCAGCCTGCGCACGATGCCTGAAATCATCTGATCAATGCGCTCGGGTTCTACAGGGCGTTTTTGCATGGATATGCGGATTGACCGCTCCAGCTTCTCCCGGTCGAAATCCTCGCGTCGACCGTTGGATTTGATCACCACCAGATCACGCAGCTGCACGCGCTCATAGGTTGTGAAGCGACCGCCACAGGCGGGGCAAAACCGGCGCCTGCGAATGGCCACATGGTCCTCTGCCGGACGGCTGTCTTTTACTTGAGTGTCGATATTACCGCAAAACGGGCAGCGCATTTGGCGTCCCCTTCCTTTGAATGACTGCCAAGGCCGGTATAATCCGCCCCATGGCGTGGGTCTTCGCCCAATTATCCACAGCCACTATAGGGGCACCACTAGGGTTTGTGTAGAGGGTAATTGCATGCCGCTAAATGAAGATTTCACCCTGTCCAGTGGGAAATATCTGGATATGCTCCCCTAACTTGACGCGACGACAACAGCGGCCACCTGCCGGTTGTGCGGGCGGTCGCGGTGCTCAAACAAATAAATCCCCTGCCATGTGCCCAGAGCAAGGCGACCTTTGAGAATAGGGATATTCAGGCTGACCGGCATCATCGCCGCCTTGATATGGGCCGGCATGTCGTCGGGGCCTTCATAGGTATGGGTGAGGTACGACATGGAGGGGTCAGTGCTCGGCGGCACCAACCGATGGAAAAAGTTCCTCAGGTCGGTCTGCACTTCGGGTTCGGCATTTTCCTGAATGAGCAGCGAACAGGAGGTGTGGCGGACAAAGAGGGTGAGCAGACCGTCGCGCAGCCCCTGTCCGTCCACAAATCGGCTCACGTCTCGTGTGAATTCGTACAGCCCCTGACCAGAGGTCGAGATGGAGAAGAGGGTCGACATCTGCGCTCTACCCGAAAATCCGATCACCCATCTGATCAATAAAGATCTTCGCCTTGCGCAGGCTTTCAGCCTTGGCATCCTCTTCTGATCCCAGCACATCCGCGCGCAGCATCAGGTGGGATTTCAGCTCGCCGTCGATTTCCTTCTCGATCCGCGCGCCTATGCGATAGCCGCCGGCGTCCTTGGCGGGTTCAAGATAAATAGAATAGCCGTTGTAAAGCTCGGGTTCATCGACTTTGCCTTTATCAGAGGTTCCTCCGCCGAAGAGTTTGGAGAAGAGTGACATGTTTGATCCTTTTTACGGTCAGTTTGGCCGCAGATTGGGCTTGGCACAAGGTATGTGCGCCCTTCATAGCAACCAATGGAGGAAGCGCAGGAAATGCAAAGCAACGAACAAACGCCCGTATTCTGTCAAAAGCACACCAAAACCCACGAGGTTAATCGCTACCAGAGCGTTCAAAACCTTGGCAAATGGCTGTTTTCTTGTCTTATGCCTCAACCGCGTCTGGGCGATTTTACCACCGAGCGCTCCCCCGAGCAGAAACCACATCTGCAGTGTGATTTCGCTGATGCGCCACTCTTCTCGTTCAGCTCTTCGTTTATCCAGAAACATCAAGAAATAGCTAACAATACTGACGCCACAGAACCAGACGATGATGAACAAAGAAATATTCAATCAGCTACCCCAAAAAAATAAAAACGCCCCTAACGGGGGCGTTTTTGATTACTGATCCAAGAAGCTGCGCAGCTTGCGGCTCCGGCTCGGGTGCTTGAGTTTCCTTAGCGCCTTCGCCTCGATCTGGCGGATCCGTTCGCGGGTTACGCTGAACTGTTGGCCGACTTCCTCAAGCGTATGGTCTGTGTTCATACCGATACCAAAACGCATCCGCAGCACACGCTCTTCACGAGGCGTGAGCGAGGCAAGCACGCGGGTGGTGGTTTCCTTGAGGTTTTCCTGAATGGCGCTGTCGAGCGGCAGCACGGCATTCTTGTCCTCGATGAAATCACCCAGTTGGCTGTCTTCCTCATCACCAATCGGCGTTTCGAGAGAGATCGGCTCCTTGGCGATCTTCATCACCTTGCGCACCTTCTCAAGCGGCATCTGCAGCTTTTCGGCCAGTTCTTCCGGGGTCGGCTCGCGACCGATCTCGTGCAGCATCTGGCGACCGGTACGGACCAGTTTGTTGATCGTCTCGATCATATGGACCGGGATACGGATCGTGCGGGCCTGGTCGGCAATCGAGCGGGTGATCGCCTGACGGATCCACCAGGTCGCATAGGTCGAGAACTTATACCCACGGCGGTATTCGAACTTGTCCACCGCCTTCATCAGGCCGATATTACCTTCCTGAATAAGATCAAGGAATTGCAGGCCGCGGTTCGTGTACTTTTTGGCAATTGAGATCACCAGACGAAGGTTGGCTTCGACCATTTCCTTCTTGGCCTGACGCGCCTCTTTTTCACCCTTCTGAACCTGCTGCACAATGCGGCGGAATTCGGGGATGTCGACGCCGACATATTGACCGACCTGAGCCATGTCACCGCGCAGTTTTTCAACCTTATCTGCGGATTTCTCGATGAACATCTGCCAGCCACGACCGGGTTTCTGGGTCATGTCCTCGAACCAAGTCGGGTCCAGTTCGCGTCCGCGATAGGCCTCGATGAATTCGCGACGGTTGATCCGAGCTTGGTCGGCCAGTTTCACCATGGCGCTGTCGATCGACATGATGCGGCGGTTGATGCCATAAAGCTGGTCGATCAGCGCTTCGATCCGGTTGTTATGCAGGTGAAGCTCATTCACCAACTCAACGATTTCAGACCGCAGTTTCTGATAGGATTTCTCTTCCTTGTCGGTGAAACTGTCATCTTCGTTAAGCGTGGCGCTCATGCGAAGATCCTGCATTTCACTCAGCATCGTGTAGTCACGTGCGATCAGTTCGAGGGTTTCCAAAACACGCGGCTTGAGTGCGGCCTCCATCGCGGCCAGCGACATGTTGGCTGCTTCATCCTCGTCGTCATCGTCGTCGGTGTTGTTCAGAGGGTTGCCATCCGCGTCGAGCTCTTGCTCTTTTTCTTTCTTCTCGGCCTTTGGAGCACCGGCGGCGGCACCATCCAATACGCTTTCTTCTTCCTCGTCATCATCATCGAGCTGATTGCCGAAGGTGGCATCAAGGTCGATGACGTCGCGCAGCAGAATGTCTTCGTTCAGAAGTTCGTCACGCCAGATGGTGATCGCCTGGAAGGTCAGCGGGCTTTCGCAAAGGCCAGCGATCATCGTATTGCGGCCGGCCTCGATCCGCTTGGCAATGGCAATCTCGCCTTCGCGCGACAGAAGTTCTACCGAGCCCATTTCACGCAGATACATGCGTACCGGGTCATCAGTACGGTCGAGTTTTTCGGTCTCGGCAGTGGCAACGGCCACCTCTCCCCCGGCGTTTTTCACCACCAGTTCGGTCGAGCCCTTTTCCTCTTCTTCGGCCTCTTCATCTTCGATGATGTTGATGCCCATTTCAGAAAGCATCGACATCACGTCTTCGATCTGCTCGGAACTCACCTGGTCAGGGGGCAGAACCTGATTGAGCTGATCATAGGTGATGTAGCCCTTTTCGCGGGCCTCAGCGATCATCTTCTTGACGGCGGCTTGGCTCATATCACCGATGTTTTCGGCGTCCTGATCGTCCTTGCGGTCCGATGCGGTGTCTTTGGCGGCCATGGGCACTCCTTGCACAGCGTTCCGATTGTGGCCTTTGAAATCCAGTATGGTTCCCGGCGCGAATCGGTTGGCGGTTGATTCGGGTTGTCGAATCAAACAATCGAATCGTTGATTCGCCAACCCATGTAATGTGTTTTTCGGGGGAATTCACGATGCACTCTGCACGAACGTCGCAAATTTGCCCCAGTTTCCTGCTTCAGGATCCTTTCCCTTTGGTCATCGGCAGGTTGGCAAGCATTTTGTCAAACGCGTCCTTCTCTTCACGGCTGATCAGCAATCCGTTTTCAGCCCGTTCATATGTGGTCTTGTCTTCGGTCTGGCTTCGGGATGCCCGGTTGCGCGCCTCGGCAGCTTCACGCAGCCGCCAGGTAACGCCTTCATCGGCCACCCCGTCCAGGTCATGAGTCGCATCCGTCACCTCGCGCTGAACGCCGCGCATCGCATCGAGCTTCATAAGCTCTTCTTTCAAACAGGCCGTCACGATCTCATCATCCTCGGCCATGCGAATGGCCGGGGCAATCTGCACATGGTTGAGGCGAAACAGCTTTTCAAGGGGCTGGGCACCAATTTGCGCGATTATCGCGTCGCGCAACGCCTCTGGGCCATCCGATGCGTGGCGTAATAAAACGCGCTGCATAACCCCATGATCTGGGCCAATCATGTCGATACGTTCGATCTGGCTTTCAAAGCTTTCAAGCACGTCCGGGCGCGTGATCAGAACCGCGAGGATCACTGCTTCCCGCAGCATCTCTTCAGCCTCGATACTTCCACCGGCAAGCATGGAACTTTTCGTGGTGGGCAGAACTGGATCAACAGCTTTCCTGAAGCCACGCCCCCCGCCGGGTTTCCAGTCTCCTTTGCCCTTTCCGGATTGCGGACGCGACCGAAACAGCTCCCACCGTTTGTCTTTGATCGCCTGCCCGTAATGGGTGCGAATCGAGGGGTCGTTGATTCGCGAAATCACCTCGCGCAGGTCCTTATCGAGCGCCGCCTTGCGTTCTGGGCTGTCAAACACGCGGCCCTCCGTTTCGCGACGCCACAGCAGATCAACCATCGGCACCGCCTGATCGATGGCAGCTTGCATTGCCTGCGGCCCTTGCGCCTTGATCAGATCATCAGGGTCCAGCCCTTCGGGCATGATGGCAAACCGCAGCGCCTTACCCGCTTCGAGCAATGGCAGAGCCAGGTCAATCACCCGCATCGCGGCGCGCAGTCCTGCGGTGTCACCATCAAGCGCGATCACCGGTTCGGGGTTGATCCGCCACATTAAATGCAGCTGGTCTTCTGTGATTGCAGTGCCAAGCGGGGCAACCGTCGCACCAAACCCAGCCTCGGAAATCGCAATCACATCCATATAGCCTTCGGCGACCACAAGCGGCTGACCTTTGCCGGACGCCGCCCGCGCGGGGCCGACATTGTACAGGTTTCGCCCCTTATCAAAGAGCTCGGTTTCCGGGCTGTTGAGGTATTTCGCGTTGTCATTCGGATCCATCGCCCGGCCACCAAAGGCAATGCAACGTCCTCGCGCATCGCGGATCGGGAACATGATCCGTCCCCGGAACGTGTCGTAGGGATTGCCACCCTTTTGGCTGGGTTTGGCCAGCCCTGCCCCGAGGATCAGATCGTCAGCAACCCCCTTGCCCTTGAGGTGGTCCCAAAGGCCTTGCCACAGATCAGGGGCAAAACCGATTTCCCATCTCTCCTGCGCGGCTTCATCCAATCCACGCCCAGAAAGATATTCACGGGCTGCGGCCCCTGCCCCGGTCTTGAGCATCAGGCGGAAATGCCCAACGGCCATCTCCATCACTTCGGCAAGCTGCGTGCGGCGGTCGGCCTTTTCCTGAGCGCGTGGGTCACGGGCGGGCATCTGCATCCCGGCCTCACCGGCGAGGATTTCGACCGCCTCCATGAAGCCCACATTTTCCGTGTCTTTCACAAAGGAGATCGCATCCCCTTTGGCATGGCAGCCAAAACAGTAATAAAAGCCCTTGCGGTCATCCACATGAAAAGACGCGGTTTTTTCGTGATGGAACGGGCACGGTGCCCACATATCGCCTTTGCCCGGCTGCGATTTCCGCTTGTCCCACATGACTTTACGACCCACCACATCAGACAGGGTCAGGCGCGTGCGCAATTCATCAAGGAAACCGGGTGGCAGAGACATTCCCTATATATCGGACGTCACGCGGGCAGAGTCCAGATGCCGCAGTCAGGCATTACGCCCCAACCGCGCCACGCACCATGTCCCAGTAGATGTCCGCCACAGCATCCTGACTGAGACGTCCACCTTCTCGATACCATGTGTTCACACCGGTCAGCATGGCAATCACAGCCATCGTGGCAAGACGCGTATCAGGAACGTTGATCATTCCGGCCGCGTGACCCGCTTCGAGGATCCGCTCCAACTCGCGTTCATACTCGCGGCGCAACGCTTCCAACGTGGCAAAGTTCGCATCGGAGAGATTCCGTAATTCCATATAAGCGATGAACACCGCGTCAGGGCGATCCAAATGAAAATGGATGTGAAAGCGTGAGAAATCCTCAAGCTGGGCCAGTGGCGTTGATCCTTTGGGAGTGGCCGCCCATGCTGCCAGAAGTTCGTCCATATGGGTGCGCATAAGATCAAACAGAAGGCTTTGCTTATCTTTTGTGTAAAGGTACAAAGCCCCGGCCTGCACCCCGACCTCTCGTGCGATCTGGCGCATCGACACGGCGGCGTAGCCATGACGTGCAAACAAACGAAGGGCTGCATCGCGCACTTTCGGGCCGGTGATTTCGCTGTGAGATCCTGTTTTACGTGCCATACACAAAGATTAACTGAACGATTGTTCAAATAAAACCCCCTTTTACCGCGAGGGTTTGCCGAAAACCCTCTGCACCACTTGCCCCTACCTGAACCCGTGGATATGGTCGCCGCAATCCTTATGTGAGCAGGCAAATACCCGCATCGCGTGGTATTTGGGAGAACAGATGTCGCAACCTTTCAATACGCCTTTTTGGGGACTGGCCATCGCCAGCATGATTGGCATTGCGGCCTGCTCTTCACCTCCGAATGTGGGGACTGACCTTTCAGAGGCCGCAAAACGTGCCGACTATCCCACCATTCAGCCATTGGATGCTCTTCTGGCAAGCCAACCGGCCGCAATCGACATCCCCAGCCTGACTGGATCGCTTGAAGGGCGTGCCCGCGCTTTACGGGCGCGGGCAAACGCGTTGCGCACTCCAATCGTGGACAGTGACACGCGGGCGCGAATGTTGGCTGCACTTGCGCGACGCTGATTGGCGCCACCCATGTGTTTGGCCGGAATATCACACCTCTCTGTCGCAATCCGTCATTGACCGCATTGCGTCCTGTGCCACCTTTCGCTAGACCTCGCGGGACGCGACTTTTAGCCATATCTGATGGAGAACAACATGAGTGACACTTCCGCCCTGGGCACGCCGCTTCGTCTTGGCATTGCGGGGCTTGGCACCGTTGGCATTGGTGTGGTGAAAATCATCCGCCGTCAGGCACATCTGCTGGAAGCCCGCGCTGGTCGTCCGGTGGTGATCACGGCGGTTTCTGCGCGTTCGAAAGACAAGGATCGCGGCATGGATCTGTCAGACTACGCTTGGGAAGACGATGCGGTCGATCTGGCCAAACGCGACGATGTGGATGTATTTGTCGAGCTGATGGGTGGGCACGAAGGCACCGCAAAAGATTCAGTTGAAGCGGCGATTGCCGCGGGCAAGGACATTGTCACCGCCAACAAGGCGCTGCTGGCTCATCACGGTCAGGCCCTTGCGTTGGCGGCCGAAGAGGCTGGCGTTGGCCTGCGCTATGAGGCTGCCGTGGCCGGGGGCATTCCGGTGATCAAAGCGCTAACCGAAGGGCTGGCGGGCAATGAGATTACCCGCGTCATGGGCGTGATGAACGGCACCTGTAACTATATCCTGACCCAGATGCAGGCCACCGGGCGCGGCTATAATGCGCTCTTTGAGGAATGCGCCGAACTGGGATATCTGGAAGCTGACCCCAATCTTGATGTGGGCGGCATCGATGCAGGCCACAAGCTCTCGATCCTGTCGTCCATTGCTTTCGGCACACAGGTGAATTTTGACGCGGTTGAGCTGGAAGGCATTCAGCGCATTCAGCTGGAAGACATCGAACACGCAGCCGAAATGGGCTTCCGCATCAAGCTTCTGGGTGTGGCTCAGATGACCGGTCGTGGGCTTGAGCAACGTATGTCACCCTGCCTTGTTCCCGCGACCTCTCCGCTGGGGCAGCTGGAAGGCGGAACCAATATGGTGGTGTTCGAAGGCGACGCCATCGAACAGGTCGTGCTGCGCGGTCCCGGTGCCGGTGAAGGCCCAACCGCAAGTGCGGTGATGGGGGATGTGATGGACATCGCGCGCGGCTTTAATCTGCCAACCTTTGGGCAACTGGCAACAACCCTGCGTCCGGTGAACGGGGCGAAGGCCGCAAAACCCGCGCCGTACTACATCCGCATGACGCTGCTGGACAAACCCGGCGCCCTTGCGAAAGTGGCGGCGGTTCTGGGTGATGCGGGCGTGTCGATCAACCGGATGCGCCAGATCAGCCACGAGGAAGAGAAAGCACCTGTCCTGATCGTAACCCATAAGTGCACCCGTGATGCTCTGGATGCGGCGATCACTGGTCTGGACGATACCGGCGTGGTGGATGGTGCCCCGGTGGCGATCCGCATTGAAGAAGTGTGAATCACCGCTTGATCACTTTTTAAAAGGCGCCCTGATCGAGGCGCCTTTTTTATTGGAGGCGCGTGCAAAAGGGGCTCTGCCCCTCGGGCGACGCCCTCACCCCGGGATATTTTAGGCAAGAGGAAGGGGGCGGGACCAGTTTCTTAGGCTATTGGCGCGAAGAACGCCCATTTCCCTTGCTCCATCTGCGCCCCCCGCTTAAACCCATCGGCAACTACATTATTCGAGGATTGCTCTTATGGCTGATAAAGTCGTTTTCGCCGACCGCATGCTGTCGCTGGGTCTGGCCCGTGTTTCCGAAGCCGCCGCGATGGCCTCAGCCACGCTGGTTGGGCGCGGAGATGAAAAGGCCGCAGACCAGGCCGCTGTGAACGCAATGCGCGATCAGCTGAACCTTCTGGACATCCAGGGCACGGTGGTCATCGGCGAAGGTGAACGTGATGAAGCTCCGATGCTTTACATCGGTGAAGAGGTCGGCTCGGGCGAAGGCCCCGCCGTGGACATCGCACTTGACCCGCTGGAAGGCACCACCCTGACCGCAAAAGACATGCCCAACGCATTGACCGTGATCGCCATGGCACCGCGCGGCACGCTGCTGCACGCCCCTGACGTCTACATGGAAAAGCTGGCCATTGGCCCGGGCTATCCGAAGGATGTGGTGAGCCTTGAGATGAGCCCGGCCGAGCGCGTAAAGGCACTGGCTGCCTCACGTGGTTGCGATCATTCTGACATCACCGTCTGTGTACTGGAACGCCCGCGTCACGAGGAAATGATTGAAGGCATCCGCTCGACCGGAGCTGCGATTCGCCTGATCACCGACGGGGACGTCGCCGGTGTCATTCACTGCGCCGAAGCCGAGATCACCGGGATCGACATGTATATGGGGCGCGGTGGCGCACCAGAAGGAGTTCTGGCGGCGTCCGCTCTGAAATGTATGGGCGGCCAGATGTGGGGGCAGCTGACCTTCCGCAATGATGATGAGCGTGGTCGTGCCGCCAAGGCAGGGATCACCGATCTGGATCGCATCTATACGCGCGACGAGATGGTTACTGCTGACGTGATCTTTGCCGCCACTGGCGTGACCGATGGATCGGTCGTCTCTGGCATCAAGCGCGAACCGGGGTTCCTGACCACGGAAACCCTGCTCATGCGGTCAAAAACCGGTTCTGTCCGCCGTATGATTTATCGCAACCCCGCCTCGGTGAGCTGATTACGAAATGTCGCGCGCTCTGATCCTCGTCGATATTCAACAGGGATTTGACGATCCCTATTGGGGTGCGCGCAACAATCCGGATGCAGAAGAAAAAGCGGGGCAGCTTTTGGCGCATTGGCGTCGCAAGATCTGGCCCGTTTTCATCATTCAGCACGTATCAACAAACCCGGACAGCCCACTTTGGCCGGACAAGCCCGGTGTTGCACTGCACCCGCTGATTGCGCCAATTGACGAACCGGTACTCCAAAAATCCGCCAATTCCGCGTTCATCGGTACTGATCTCGAAGCCCGGCTGCGCAATCAGGACATCACTGACCTTGTGGTCGCAGGGATCACCACTCCACATTGCGTTTCCACGACCTGCCGCATGGGGGCAAATCTCGGCTTTAACGTCACACTGGTACATGACGCCTGTGCGGCCTTTTCCGAAGGCGCCAACACCGCATGGCGAGGCGGCGGATCTGTGGGCCCCGAGCTGATCCACCAGTCCGCAATTGACCACATTGCAGGAGAGTTTGTGACCGTCAGCACCGTGTCCGAGGTTCTTTTATGAGTTTTCTTGGCATTGAAGACTCTGTCACAGGACGGCGTTGGATAGGCCCCGGACTTGAGGTCGAACGCCAGGCAGAGCACCTGCACCAACTGACCCAACTCCCCCTGCCCCTTTGCAAGATCCTGGCGGTGCGCGGTATTGGCCCCGAAGAGGCAGCCGGATACCTCGACCCAACGCTGAAAGCCCTTTTGCCCGATCCCCGTGGTTTGAAGGATATGGAGCTGGCCGCCAAGCGCACGCTTCAGGCACTTGATCAGAATGAGAACGTTGCAATCTTTGCAGATTACGACGTGGATGGGGCCACCTCTGCTACACTGCTCATCGACTGGTTTCGGCAGATGGGGCGCGAGGTCACGCTCTACATCCCCGACCGAATTGACGAAGGCTATGGTCCGAATGTGCCTGCAATGGAGGCCTTGGCCGCTGAGCACAGCCTGATTATTTGCGTCGATTGCGGAACGCTGAGCCACGAACCAATTGCAGCCGCCAAAGCAAAAGGGGCCGATGTTGTGGTGCTGGACCACCACCTTGGCGGCGAAACGCTCCCTTCTGCGGTCGCCGTGGTGAACCCAAACCGTCAGGATGAGCTGGACGCACCCGGGTATCTTTGTGCCGCAGGCGTTGTGTTCCTCATGTTGGTCGAGCTGGGCCGGATACTGCGCGACGCTGAACGCAACGGGCCAGACCTCTTGTCCATGCTGGATCTCGTCGCCTTGGGCACAGTGGCCGACGTTGCCCCTCTGATCGACGCGAACCGGGCATTGGTGCGTCAGGGGCTCAAGATCATGGCACGACGCGCACGCTGTGGAATGGTGGCGTTGGCGGACGCCTCAGGAATGAACGAAGCGCCGCGCGCCTATCACCTTGGCTACATGATGGGACCACGGGTCAATGCCGGGGGGCGGATTGGCAAGGCAGACCTCGGAGCGCGCCTTTTGTCCACCACAAATCCTCAGGAAGCACAGGCCATTGCCGCGCGACTGAATGACCTCAACGCCGAACGGCGCGAAATCGAGGCCCGCGTGCAGGAAATGGCGATGGAACAGGCTGAAGAGCGCGGATTGGATGCCCCGCTGGTCTGGGCTGCGGGTGACGGATGGCACCCGGGAGTTGTGGGGATTGTCGCCTCGCGTCTGAAAGAAGCCACCAACCGCCCCGCCGTGGTGATCGGGTTTGATGGGGATGATGGCAAAGGCTCCGGCCGCTCGATTGCCGGTGTCGATCTGGGGGCATCAATCCAGCGGCTTGCTGCCGACGACATCATTCAAAAGGGGGGTGGCCACAAAATGGCGGCGGGCCTTATCCTGTCTCGTGCGCAATTGGAAACAGCTATGGAACGCCTGACCGAGCTGCTCGCCAAACAGGGATCCGGGCTTCAGGGCGCCGCTGATCTTCGACTGGATGGGGTGTTGATGCCGTCCGCCGTTACCGTCGACCTGATCGAAGAGCTGGAACAGGCTGGGCCGTTTGGGGCCTCTGCCCCTGCCCCACGATTTGCCTTTCCCGATGTACAGGTGTTTTTTGCCAAACGAGTGGGCCAGAACCACTTGAAACTGAGTTTCGGTGACGGAATGGGCGCGCGGATCGACGCCATTTGCTTTGGTGCTTTTGATGGGCCACTTGGCCCCCTTCTGGAAAACTCCGGGGGGCAACGGTTTCATCTGGCCGGTAAACTTGAAGTGAATCACTGGCAGGGACGTTCGAGCCCGCAACTGCGCCTGGACGATGCCGCAACTGCCTGACAAAAAACGGATTTCAAGTTTTTTGCAAAAAGCCGCTTTTCCCCCTTGCGCGGCGGGTTTGTTTTCCATAAAACCCGCCTCACCGACAGAGTGGCCCGTTCGTCTATCGGTTAGGACGCCAGGTTTTCAACCTGGAAAGAGGGGTTCGATTCCCCTACGGGCTGCCACTTCTTCCCCGAATTCAAATATTTCTTTGATCTTCCGGCCAGGAAGTTTCCAACGTTTTCTGAACCGTGGGACATTCCGCAGAAAATTCATTTCTGATCCGCACAAGCTGCCGCTTGCTTGGCAAGAGCCTCACGTTCAAAATCCTCTGTAGAAGTCTCAGCGGATTTGGTGTCACTGCGTGAATGAAGCTCCATGACCTCGTTAAGAGAAAGAGATTCATTTTCTAAACAATCACTTGGGCATTATGTTTGTGAGCACCACGCAGTGATCTTGCGACCCAGCGTGGAACTCGTGTTCGAACGAGACATAAGGTCAGCTTTCACTGGCCTCCCCAAAACTGCTTTAAGGCACTCGCCCGCCTCGTTTCAAATTCAGCGAAGGCGCTGTTCTGTCTTTGCGTCGAAGAACATGCAGTTTGCATCCTCGAAACCGATAATGACAGAGCTGCCTTCGGGCAAGGTATCTTCTTCGCGGTTTTCCACGATGATTTTTTCGCCGTTCCCTGCCACCAGGTAATCGTAGGATACGCCACCCAGTCTTTCACGCAGGTCAAGTATGGCCCCTCCATCACCAGCTTCTATGGTCATATGCTGCGGGCGTACACCCATAAGGATGGCGCTGCCCTCGGCCGGTAGTGTCACATCGGTTGATATTTCGCGCCCGCTAAGTGAAGGGACGACAACCTTGCCACCCTGCACCACGCCTTCGAGGAAGTTCATGCTGGGCGAGCCGATGAAGCCAGCCACAAACTTGTTGTCCGGATCATTGTAAAGCTGCATCGGGCTTCCGACCTGTTCAATCAGACCGGCCCGGAGCACGACGATCTTGTCGGCCAGTGTCATCGCCTCGACCTGGTCATGGGTCACATAGATCATTGTGGCGCCGATTTCTTTGTGCAGCCGGGCTATCTCTACCCGCATATCCACCCGCAGTTCGGCATCGAGGTTAGAGAGCGGTTCGTCAAACAGGAACACCTCGGGGCCGCGGACAATAGCCCGGCCGATGGCGACCCGCTGACGTTGACCACCGGAAAGTGCCTTGGGCTTACGCTTGAGATAATCGTCAAGTTGCAGGATGCGGCTCGCTTCTCCGACCTTTGCCGCTATTTCAGCTTTGGGGTAGCCGTTCATCTTCAACCCGAACCCCATATTCTGTTCTACTGTCATATGCGGATAGAGCGCATAAGTCTGGAACACCATCGCCACGCCCCGTTCGGACGCATCCACATGGGTGACATCGCTTCCCCCGATACAGATCTGGCCAGCGGACGTCTCTTCGAGACCCGCAATCATTCGCAAGAGGGTGGATTTTCCGCAGCCCGACGGCCCAACAAAAACGCAAAACTCACCATGGTCGATCTCAAGGTCGACACCATGAATGACCTGCACATCGCCATAGCGTTTGATGGCTTGATTTAGGGTGACTCCGGACATTTATTTCTCTCCGTTGGGTTCTATGCGGGGAATTGCCAATGCGTGGCTTCGGCCCCAATCTTTTCGGCGGTTTCCAGAAGGGGCACGCGGAACGCGTCAAGACCTTCTAACGAGTGTCGGGTGGTAGCGGTGGCAATCGAAAGCGCGCCGATCACCCGTCCATTGGACGACAGTATGGGGGCTGCGATTGAGATGATGCCTTCTTCATGTTCTTCACGGTCATAGGCGATGCCGCTGGCGCGGATTTGCTCCAGTTCACTTTCCAAAGCGGCGGCATTTGTGATCGTGGCAGGGGTGTATTGGAAATAAGCCTGCTGCAACATCGCCAGTTGCAGCCGCTTTGGGGCCAGAAAGGCCAGCATCGCCTTCCCTACACCGGTGCAATAGGCCGGGGCGATCTTGCCAACCTGGGCCAATGTTTCGAACCGGTCAGTCGCCTGAAGCTTGTCGACAAACAGCACCTGCCCCTGATCGATCTGCGCTAGGTGCACGGTTTCCCCCACCTCAGCGGCCAGATCCTCGATGAAAGGTCGTGCGATCGGCGCAAGCGAAGCCGTTTTCCAAGCCGCATGCGCAAGCCGCATCAACCGCCCGCCAAGGGCATAGGTTCCGTCACCTTCGTTGAATTCCAGCATGTGCTGATTCGTCAGAGTCTGAAGCAAACGGTAGGTCGTCGCCTTAGGGTGCGGAGACATTGCAAGAATATCCGTAAACCGCACCGGACGGCCGAACTCTGCCACAAGGTCGAGCATTCTTAATGCTTTACCAACAGTTCCATCCGATTTCGCAGTCGCATTCATTAGCGTTATTCTCCTTGCCCCAAAGGCTTCCTCACCCATGAGACTGTTGACAACGTTAACTTCTCACGGCACTGTTTTCAATAGTTGAGATTTAGTTTCATTATTTGGAACCATAAGTCAACACCGAATTAGTCGGAACAAAAGGGAGGAAACCATGTTCCATAAAGTCACCAAGGCAGCCGCCGCTCTGGCACTGACCACTGGCCTCGTCACCCCCGCAATGGCCGAGCTGTCGGGCACCCTGCGCATCATCTCTGACATGTCGAACCCGGCGCCACGTGCCATCATGGAAGGAATGGCTTCGGACTTTGATGCGATGCACCCAGACCTGTCTGTCGAACTGGAAGTGGTTGATCGTGAGGCCTGGAAAAGCCAGATCCGCAATGCCCTTACGGCCAATCCGCCTGACGTGGTGAACTGGTATGCTGCCAACCGTATGGGTCCCTATGTCCGTGCCGGCCTGTTCGAGGATATCTCGGACATGTACACAAATGGCGACCTGCAGGGACTGGACAGCGTCAAAGGCGCGATGACCATGGACGGCAAGCAATATGGCGTTCCATACACCTATTATCAGTGGGGCATCTATTACCGTGAAGACATCTTCAACGAATTGGGCCTGACCGAACCCGCCACCTTCGATGAAGAGATTGCCAACTGCCAAAAGATCGTCGACTCGGGTCGCAAATGCTACACCATCGGATCGAAGTTCCTTTGGACCGCCGGTGGCTGGTTTGACTATATGAACATGCGCACCAACGGCTTCGATTTCCACATGAAGCTTGCAACCGGTGAAGCAGAGTGGACGTCTGATGAGGTCCGGGCCACATTCGCCAACTGGCGCAAACTGATTGATATGGGCGCGTTCATCGACGATCACCAGACATACAGCTGGCAAGAAGCGCTGCCTTTCTTCGTGAATGGCGAAGCGACAGCCTATCTGATGGGCAACTTCGTTGTACCACACCTGCGAGAAGCGGGTCTGGGTGATGATCAGATCGACTTCTATCAGTTCCCGAAGATCGCTGATGTCCCGATGGGGGAAGACGCACCAACCGATACGTTCCACATCGCATCGAACGCGCAGAACAAAGAAGCCGCCCGCGCCTTCTTGCAATTCGTGACGTCGCCAGATGTACAATCGAAAATCAACGCAGCGGATGGGCTGGGCCAGCTTCCAGTCAACGCAAATGCCTCTGTGGGTGATGACGAGTTCCTGCAACAAGGCTTCAACATGCTGTCGAATAACGCGACCGGAGGTATTGCACAGTTCTTCGACCGCGATTTCCCGGCCGAAATGGCTTCGATCGGCATGGAAGGTCTGCAAGAATTCATGGTGTTCCCGGATAATCTGGAAGACATCCTGAACCGTCTCGAGAGCGCGCGGCAGCGGATCTACAAGTAACACGTCTTATTGGTGCCCCGTGTATTCTGCACGGGGCACCTCCCTTTTAATCCACATCAGCCACGCCATCGGCAAGCCCAACCAATCGGGTTTTCCCATGACGTGTCCACGGGAGGAACGAAATGGCCACCAAACGTGCAGAAATGAGTTGGGTCCGGCGCAACCGGATGACCCTGACACCGCTTCTGTTCCTGACGCCCGGCATATTGTTTTTCACGATCTATGTGATCATTCCGATCCTGCAGAGTTTTAATATTTCGCTCTATGAATGGGACGGCTTGGGAGAGGCGACATTTGTCGGGATTGGCAACTATCAGGAGCTGATGACAGACCGCGCTTTCGAAGTTTCTCTGTGGAACAATGTGAAATGGCTGGCGCTCTACCTGCTGGCCATTCCCGCAGGGCTGCTCATTGCCCTTTTCCTGAACCAGACCATTGTTGGCATCCGGCTGTATAAGTCCCTCTTCTTCTTCCCTTTCGTGCTCAGTCAGGTTGTTGTTGGCCTCGTGTTCAGCTGGTTTTACCTGCCACGTGAGGGACTATTGAATGCAGTGCTGGGCGTTGTCGGCCTTGGTCCGATCAACGTGCTGGGAGATCCCACCCTGGCGACCTACGGTATCATTGCTGCTGGCCTGTGGCCGCAGACTGCGTACTGCATGATCCTCTATCTCACGGGTCTCAATGCGGTGGACCCCGAGCAGATCGAAGCGGGTCGTCTGGACGGTGCCAAACGCTGGCGGATGCTGTGGCATGTGATCCTGCCGCAATTGAAACCTGCGACTTTCATCGCCTTTGTGGTCACCATCATCGGCGCGCTGCGTTCGTTTGACCTCATCTCGATCATGACCAATGGTGGACCCTTTGGATCAACCCGCGTTCTGAGTTTCTACATGTTCGAAAAGGCCCTGTCGGAATACGGCTTCCGCATGGGCTACGGCTCTGCCATCTCTGTGGTGCTGTTCCTGATCATGCTGGTCTTCATCGGTTATTTCCTGTGGTCGATGTACCAGGACGAAAAAGCCGCGCGGCGCTAAGGAGGCAATCAATATGTTCCCGACACCGATCGAAAAACGTCCCCGCAGTGCCCAAATCACCTATCAGGCCCTGGTGCCGCTTGCCTTGATCATGTGGCTTCTGCCCTTGATCGCAGTCGCGCTGTTTTCCATTCGACCTCTCACGGATTTCACGAATGGGAATTACTGGGGGCTGCCCTCATCCTTTGAGTTCTTCACCAATTACGGCAAGGTGTTTCTGGAATCAGACATGCCGCAATACATGATGAACTCGATCCTGATCACCGTTCCGACGGTGATCGGTGCTGTGGCCCTATCTTGCATGACCGGCTTTGCCCTTGGCATCTACCGCTTCCGTGGCAACCTGATCATTTTCTTCATGTTCATCGCGGGCAACTTTGTGCCCTTCCAGATCCTGATGGTGCCGGTGCGTGACCTGACCGTGTCGGCCGGGCTTTACGACACCAAGCTGGGGCTTGTGCTGTTTCACATTGCCTTCCAAACTGGGTTCTGCACGCTCTTCATGCGCAACTTTATTCGCGCCCTGCCGTTTGAACTGATCGAAGCGGCACGCGTCGAAGGCATCGCCGAATGGCGTATCTTCTGGTACGTAGTGATGCCCTTGATGAAACCGGCCATTGCGGCGCTTTCTGTGCTGATCTTCACCTTCATCTGGAATGACTATTTCTGGGCGATCGTGCTGACACAAGGCCCAGACGCCCAACCCGTGACCGCAGGCATCACCTCTTTCAATTCGCAGTTTGTTGCGCAATATCACCTGATGAGCGCAGGCAGCATTGTTGCCGCCCTACCGCCTGTCGCGATGTTCTTTCTGATGCAACGCCACTTTATTGCAGGTCTCACACTTGGAGCCGTGAAATGATCCAAACTTGGTTGCTTCAGGACAGGCGCCAAAGCCTGGTACTCGCAGCAGAACGCGAGCAATTGCCCGAGGTGATCTATTGGGGTCCGCGCCTTCCGGACGGTGAAGATCTGAACGCACTGGCCCAGGCGCATCAGATGGATGTGACCGGTGGGATGCTCGACCAGAACCCGGAATTATCGATTTGCCCCGAGGCCAGCCGCAGCTTTCCGGGACAGCCCGGCTTGATCCTGCGCGCGGGTGACGGCACGCCACTTTTGCCAAATTTCCGTTTTGAAAACGCCTCCGAGAAAGAGAACAGCCTCACCTTCAGCTATCGAGACCAAGCGAACACACTGACCTATCGGGCGCATTTTACGATCCACCCGGTCTCGCACATGATCACCGCACGGGCCGAGATCGACGCCGACGCGCCGGTTCATCTGCATTGGCTGTCCGCCCCGGTCTTCCCCGCTCCACAAAACTCGAACGAGGTGATTGATTTCTCTGGCCGCTGGTGTGGTGAATTTCAGATAAACCATACGCCATGGTCCGCCGGGATGCGTGATCGTGAAAACCGCACAGGCCGCACCGGGCATGAACATTTCCCCGGTCTGATCGTCCCCTGCAAGGGCGCCACCAACACGCGCGGCCACGCCTATGGGTTTCACTACGGCTGGTCAGGGGGGCATCGCATGATTGCCGAGGAACTGCCCGATGGCCGTCGTCAGATCCAGTTCGGCAACGCGACGATGACGGAGCACGCGCCACAGCGCAAATTCACCTCTGCTCCGCTTTACGCAATATTTTCCGATGATGGGATCAATGGCTGCGCCGTGGGTTTCCAGCGCCACCTGCGCGACGGGATCCTGCGCTTCCCGAACCCTGACCGCCCGCGCCCGGTGCATTACAATTGCTGGGAAGCCGTCTACTTCAACCACACCCTGCCCGAGTTGAAAGAGATCGCCGAGCGCGCCGCCGCCTTAGGGGCCGAGCGGTTTGTGCTGGATGACGGCTGGTTCGGCAAGCGTGACGATGACACACGATCACTGTCCGACTGGGAAGTGGATCGACGCAAATATCCCGACGGGCTGGGACCGCTGATTGACCATGTTCAAGGGCTTGGCATGAGTTTCGGCATCTGGTTCGAACCCGAGATGATTAACCCGGACAGCGACACGTACCGCGCCCATCCGGATTGGGTATTGGGCGATGTAGATCAGATCCTTGGGCGGCATCAGATGGTGCTGAACATGGCGCTACCCGAAGTGCAGGACTTCCTGGTTGAGCGGATCAGCGCGGTCCTGTCAGAGTATGAGATCGACTATATCAAATGGGATCACAACCGCGTTCTGCCCATCCCTGACGCAGCGCAGGCCCGTGGCTCTTATGCGCTGATCGACCGGCTGCGTGCCGCCTTTCCCCATGTGGAAATCGAAAGCTGTTCATCGGGCGGTGGCCGGATTGACTTTGGCATTCTCGAACGCACCCACCGTGTGTGGCTGTCCGACAGCAATGATGCGCTGGAGCGGCTGCGCATCCAGCACAATGCCGCGATCTTCCTGCCAATGGTTGTAACTGGTAGCCATGTGGGACCGCGTCATTGCCATACATCTGGCCGGGTGATCGACATCCGGATGCGCGCCTGGGTCGCCGCCCAGCGACATATGGGATTCGAAATGGATCCGCGCGAATTGACCGAAGACGAGGTCGAAGTTCTCACTCGCACAACCACCTGGTGGAAGTCCAATCGCGACTGGATGGCGCAGGCAGATATTCTGCGGCTCGACAGTGCTGACCCATCGCTGATTGCAGAGCAACATTTGGCTCAAGAAGGTAACAAATTTGTTGTTTTTGCCGGGATCACCGACACCTCGCGCCAGATCACGCCACGCCCTTTACCGCTGACGCGCCTCAGCCCTGGGGCGAGGTATCGCATCGAACTGGTCAATCGCCACGACGCACCTGCCCTGTCACGCGGCGATCCAGCCCTGAAAACCGGTCCGCTGGAGCTGAGCGGGCAATACCTTATGAACCATGGACTTATGCTGCCATGGCAATTCCCACTGAACATGTGGGTGATCGAAGGAACCAAACTATGAGCAAGGAAAGACGCAATCGCGGCTGGTATGGGATGCTCGACAAAGACGGGTTCATCCGCCGGTCATGGATGAAGAACCAGGGTTTTCCGGACCATGCCTTTGACGGGCGGCCGGTGATTGGCATCTGCAACACCTGGTCAGAGCTGACCCCTTGTAATTCAGGCCTGCGCGAACTGGCCGAAGGGGTGAAACGTGGCGTGTGGGAGGCAGGAGGCTTTCCGGTCGAGTTTCCAGTCATGTCGCTCGGTGAAACCCAGATGAAGCCCACCGCGATGCTGTTTCGTAACCTGCTGGCGATGGATGTGGAAGAGAGCATCCGCGCCTATGGCATGGATGGCGTTGTGCTGCTTGGTGGCTGTGACAAGACCACGCCGGGGCAGTTGATGGGGGCCGCATCCGTGGATCTGCCCTCGATTGTGGTATCGTCCGGTCCAATGCTGAACGGCAAGTGGAAAGGCCGCGACCTGGGGTCCGGCACTGATGTGCGCAAGTTTGCCATGGATGTGAAAGCGGGCGATATGACGCTCAAGGATTTCATGGCAACAGAAAGCGGCATGTCGCGTTCCAAAGGCGTTTGCATGACCATGGGCACGGCCTCGACCATGTCATCCCTGTGCGAAGCGATGGGGCTGGCCCTGCCAATGAACGGCACCCTGCCCGCCGTCGATGCCCGCCGCATGGCGCTGGCCCATATGACCGGCAAACGCATTGTCGAGATGGTTGAGGAAGACCTGAAGCTTTCCGACGTTCTGACCAAGGAAAGCTTTGAAAACGCAATTCTGACCAACGCCGCTCTGGGGGGGTCAACCAATGCTGTGGTGCATCTATTGGCGCTGGCGGGTCGGGTTGGCATTGACCTGTCCATGGACGACTTCGAAATCGGAGGGGAAATTCCGCTTCTGGTCAACTGTATGCCCTCGGGCAAATACCTGATGGAAGACTTCTGCTATGCAGGCGGTGTTCCAGTGGTGCTGAAGGAAATCGCCCATAAACTACGGCAGGCAAACACTGTGATGAGCAAGGACATTTCACATTACTACGATGAGGCCGAATGCTATAATCGCGAAGTGATCTTTGCGTATGATGAACCTCGCAAACCAGCCGCCGGGCTGCGCGTCCTGCGGGGAAATCTGGCGCCGAATGGTGCAATTGTGAAACCGTCCGCCGCCTCGGGCCATCTGCTCGAACACGAGGGCGAGGCCTATGTGTTTGAAAGCATCGAAGAGCTGAAGGCCAATATTGACCGTGATGACCTGCCGGTGGATGAGAATTCCATTCTGGTTCTGAAGCATTGCGGGCCCAAGGGCTATCCGGGGATGCCCGAAGTGGGTGACATGCCGGTGCCTGCAAAACTGGTGAAAGAAGGTGTGCGGGACATTGTCCGCGTCTCTGATGCCCGTATGTCGGGCACCGCCTTTGGCACTGTGGTGCTGCACGTCGCCCCCGAGGCCACGGCGGGTGGTCCGCTTGCGCTTGTCAAAACGGGCGACCGGATCAAACTTTCGGCCTCGGGTGGCGTCTTGGAACTTCTGGTGGATCAGGCCGAGCTCGACAAACGCCGTGCCGCCTGGTCCCCACCTGCCCCCCACTACACGCGCGGCTATGCGAAGATGTATGTCGACCATGTTCTGCAGGCCGATAAAGGCGCGGATCTTGATTTTCTGGTGGGCAAGGACACCCGCCCTGTCACACGGGAGAGCCATTGATGACAGCCACCTTCCATGACCTCAAAGGCACCTCTGTCTTCATCACCGGTGGTGGATCCGGCATTGGTGCGGCGCTTACCGAGGGGTTCCTGCGCCAAGGCGCCAAAGTCGGCTTCATTGGCCGCTCGGATGCCTCGGAATTTGTTGACCGGATGGAAGCCGAGACCGGTAATCGCCCGTATTTCGTACAGGGAGACATCACCGACATTCCCGCCCTGAAAGCGGCAATGGAGGACTGCGCGCACCGGAATGGGTCGATCACCGTGCTGGTGAACAACGCCGCCAACGACCAACGCCACAGCACCGAAGACGTGACCGAAGAGTTCTGGGATTGGGCGCAGGCCGTGAACCTGAAGGCCTATTTCTTTGCCTGTCAGGCAGCAGTCGCAGGGATGCGTGCAGGCGGAGGCGGCTCCATCATCAACTTCACCTCGATCAGCTACATGATGGGCAACACCGGCTATCCCGCCTACACCACTGCCAATTCCGGCATCAACGGGATGACCCGATCACTGGCGCGCGAGTTCGGAGCTGACAAGATCCGCGTGAACGCGATTGCCCCCGGCTGGGTGCTGACGCAAAAACAACTCGACATGTGGGCTGAGCCGGAAGCTCTGGCCGCCCATCTCGACCGTCAATGCCTCAAGGAACATCTCACACCCGAAGACATTGTCGCCTCGACCCTTTTTCTTGCCTCATCTTCCAGCCGAATGATCACCGGGCAAGCCCTTGTGGTTGATGGTGGTGTTGTGGTGACAGGGTGACCGCTATGACATCATTCCCCGACTGGATTGCCGTGGATTGGGGCACCTCTCATGTGCGAGTCTGGCTGATGACGCGGGATGGGCAGGTGCTTGACCGGCGCGACAGCGACAAGGGTATGGGAAAGCTGACGCGAGATCAGTTTGCCCCGACCTTGGCCGAGCTTCTGTCGGATGTGCCCGACGCCTCCTCTTGCCCTGTTATCATCTGCGGCATGGCGGGGGCACAACAGGGCTGGGTCGAAGCCCCATATGTGGCCACCCCCTGCGCCCCTCCCGGGGCTGAAATTGCCACCCGCGTTCCTGAAACGGACTGGGATGTGCGTATCCTGCCCGGCGTCAAACAGATGCACCCAGCAGATGTGATGCGCGGCGAGGAAACCCAGATCGCGGGGCTTTTGCTTGAAGATCAGAACTTCGAAGGCACCCTTTGCCTGCCTGGCACTCATAACAAATGGGTACGCATCAAGGCGGGTCAGGTTACCGAGTTTCGCACATTCATGACCGGTGAGATTTTTGCCCTGATCAGCACGCAGTCCGTCCTGCGTCATTCCGTGAACACAACCGACCATGATCAAAAGGCGTTTGAAGCTGCACTGGAAAGCGCCATGGCGGACCCATCTTCCATCGCGGCCAATCTCTTTTCACTGCGTGCGGAGGGGCTTTTGCACGGCCTTCCCACCGACACCGCGCGTGCGCGCCTGTCTGCCCTGTTGATCGGTGCTGAACTGGCCGCCACACGTCCTTTTTGGCAAGCGGAAGAGGTGTTAATCCTCGGTGAAGGCGACGTGGCACGCGCCTATGAAGCGGCACTGGCAAAGGCCGGCGGCACCGCGCGCTGTGTGGATGCCGAAACACTGACATTGGCCGGATTGAAATCCGCCTACGCAAAATTGGGAAAGGCCGCTTCATGAGCCGCAACATCATCGCCATCCTGCGCGGGATCACCCCGGATGAGGCAACAGACGTTCTCGACGCATTGATTGCCGCCGGGATCACCACAATCGAAGTGCCGCTGAACTCACCTGATCCGTTCGACAGCATCGAGCGCATGGTGAAACACGCGGGCGACCGGGCGGTGATTGGCGCCGGGACCGTGTTGGATGTGACCTCAGTCGAGCGTCTGGCGGGGATCGGTGCGCAGCTTGTTGTATCGCCCGATTCCAACCCGGAGGTCATCAAAGCCACCAAAGCGTATGCGATGGCCTCTTATCCCGGCGTCCTGACCCCAACTGAAGCCTTCTCAGCCTTGCGCGCTGGGGCAGACGGGTTGAAGTTTTTCCCAGCCTTCAAACTGGGCATCGACGGGTTCAAGGCTCTGTCGGCGGTCCTGCCTGCGGGTACCAAATCCTACGCAGTGGGGGGCGTCGGCCCGGATGATTTCGCAAGCTGGCTGGATGCGGGGATCACCGGGTTCGGCATGGGGTCAAACATCTACAAGCCCGGATGCTCGGCCGAACAGGTTGCAAAGCTCGCCGCCGAAATTGTCACCACATACGACAAGGCTTTACGATGACGGCTGAGGTTTTTTCCCAAACAATCTGCACCCTTGGTGAAGGCGCGTTCTGGCATCCGGAGCGCGCGCAGTTCTTCTGGTTCGACATTCTGGGAAAACGCCTGCTGACCCGGGTCGGTGACGAAGAACAGAGCTGGCAGTTTGATGACTGTGTTTCGGCCGCAGGTTGGGTGGATCATGACACGCTGATCATAGCCAGTGCCAATGCCCTTTGGCGGTTCAACATTACATCCGGCGCACGAGAGAAACTGGTCGATCTGGAAGCGGACAATCCCGTGACCCGTTCCAATGACGGGCGGGCCGACCCACAGGGTGGATTTTGGATCGGTACGATGGGCTATAACGCCGAACCCGGCGCTGGGTCGATTTACCGCTATTATTGCGGAGAACTGCGAAAGCTTTACGACAAGATCACCATTGCAAACGCAATCTGTTTTGCTCCGGATGGTCGCCTCGCCTATTTCACCGATACCAAGGATGGTCGGGTGATGTGCCAGGCGCTCGACGGGCAAGGCTGGCCAATTGGCGATCCAGAGACTTATCTGGATCTGCGCGATCAGAAGTTTGGGGCAGACGGTGCTGTGGTGGACGCGGCTGGCCATTTCTGGAATGCGCAATGGGGCGCAGGGCGTGTGGCATGTTATGATCCCACAGGCGCGCTGATTGAAACCCACGCGGTGCCAACCCCGCAAGCTTCTTGCCCCTGTTTTGGTGGAGCAGAGCTCACCACTCTTTATGTCACCACCGCAGCGGATGGTCTGGCCGACGACACAATGGCGGGCAAAACCTTTGCCATCCAAACCAACACCAAAGGCCAACCCGAGCACCGGGTCATATTGTGAGAACACCATGAAACGCACATTGGGCACCTGCTATTACCCCGAACATTGGCCGGAAGAAATCTGGGCAGACGATGCGCGCCGGATGGCCGAGGCTGGGCTGACCTGGGTTCGGATTGGCGAGTTTTCATGGTCGCGCCTTGAACCCACCTCGGGCGATCTGCGCTGGGAATGGTTGGACCGTGCAATTGATACGCTGGGTGCGGTTGGGCTGCGCGTGGTGCTCGGCACCCCCACGGCCACGCCGCCGCGTTGGATGATCGACAAACACCCAGATATGCTCGCCGTGGATGCCGACGGCCGCCCGCGCAAATTTGGCTCGCGGCGGCATTATTGTTTTAGCCACTTGGGCTACCGCGAAGAAAGCCGCCGCATCACCCGTCTGATGGCAGAGCGGTACGGGCAGAACCCACATATTGGTGCCTGGCAGACCGACAATGAATATGGCTGCCATGACACAACGATTTCTTATTCTGATGCGGCACGGGACGGATTTCGCAATTGGCTCGCGGGCCGCTACGGCGACATCAACACTCTGAACGAAGCTTGGCGCAATATCTTCTGGTCGATGGAGTATCGCAGCTTTGACGAGGTGGATCTGCCAAATTTGACCGTCACAGAACCCAATCCCCCCCATGTGCAGGATTTCCGCCGCTACACATCCGACATGGTGGTGACATTCAACAAGATTCAAGTCGACGAGATCAAAGCCCAATCCAAAGCGCCGGTGTCGCACAACTATATGGGCCGGGTCACCGATTTCGACCATTTCGCTGTGGGCGCGGATCTGGAGATTGCCACGTGGGACAGCTATCCGCTTGGGTTTCTTGAAGACAGGGTTGGCGCGGATGCCGACCATCAACGCGCCTATGCGCGCCAAGGGGACCCGGATTTTCAGGCCTTCCACCACGATCTCTACCGCGCCGTGGGCCGCGGTCGCTGGTGGGTCATGGAGCAGCAGCCCGGCCCGGTGAACTGGGCGCCCTACAATCCCTCTCCCTTGCCCGGAATTGTGCGCCTGTGGACATGGGAGGCGTTTGCCCATGGTGCCGAAGCGGTCTGTTATTTCCGCTGGCGCCAAGCCCCCTTTGCGCAGGAGCAGATGCATGCAGGTCTATTGCGCCCTGACAGCAAGGATGCCCCGGCCATTCACGAAGCACGTGAGGTCGCGGCAGAGCTTGCAGATGCGCCAGAAGTACGCCCCCATCAAGCCCCTGTCGCGTTGATTTTCGACTATGATTCTGATTGGGCCTGGAACACGCAGCCACACGGGGCGGGGCTGAGTTACTTCTCGCTGGTCTTTGACCACTACAGGGCTTTGCGACGTGCAGGGCTTTCGGTGGATATCGTGCCGCCATCTCAGACCGATTTCACCAATTACAGGCTGATCATGGCACCCGGTGTGATGCACCTGATGGAGGGGCTGAAACAAGCCCTGTCCAAGGCGGAAGGGTATGTTGCCTATGGTCCGCGCACGGGCGCGCGGGACGCGGGTTTTAAGATTCCCGTGCCACTGCCCCCGGCCATATGCGGGCTGGATGTTACCATATCGCGGGTGGAAAGCCTGCGCCCTGACATGCCGGTTGCCCTTCAGGGGGATGGTGCGGTCACGGGCTATCTGGAAGAGTTGGTCGGCCAAGCACCGGTCTTGCTCGAAACCCAGACAGGCGCGCCAGTTCTGGTGGGGGACAATTCGCACAGCTATTGCGGCGCATGGCTAGATGCTGACGGGCTGGACCGTCTGGTAGAACAACTCTGCCTGCGAGTTGGGATTGAACGGCAGGTGATGCCGGAAGGGGTGCGCACCCGCAGGACCGCAAGTGAAGAGTTCTGGTTCAATCATCGGGCAGAAAGCGTGGACACTCCGGTTGGCCCCCTGCCCCCGGCGGGTGTGCTGCGGCGCGTATTGTGAGCGGCGAGGTACTCCACTGGACCAGTCGCTGCCCCTTGGGAGAGTGTCAGTTTTAAAGGGCAAAGGAGATATGAGGATGGTTTAATATCCCTATTCTGCTCTCCGGGAGGATCGCGTCCTTAAGATTTCCACGGTCTGGAGGG
>NZ_JAQIIO010000006.1 GCF_027891095.1 Aliiroseovarius salicola
TTCGCAGGCTTGACCTCTTCAGTGGTCTTTTTGCGGAAATTCAACAGCGCCATGGCTGCCTCCCTCAGCTTGGGTCAGAGCGGGTTACGCACGACCATCGTTGGCAATCAGCGCTTTCAGGCGCTCCTGATCATATTCCGCATCGATCCGGGCGGCTTCTGCCTGGGCGATCTCTTGCGGGTCTCCTTCAACCGGATAGGGGGCAGCCTTGTGCCATTCCGCCAGATAGGCGTCGCTGTCGCGCGCACCCACCTTCATGGCGGCCCGGTCAATGGCCTGTTCGAACCGTTCGGGCAGGGCGGCCTTGGCCCCCCGGCGCCCTTTGCCAACGATGACCTGGGCGGGCATGTCCCTCCAATATACGATCGTGACGTCAGGCATCCTGTGATTCTCCCTATTCCTTGTTGCTCTGTTCTAGGGCCGACGCGCCCGTTCAAGCTGACGAATTTCGACACCGGGTGATCCACAAACGACTTCGGTGTCTGAAATGCATGCCGAGGAATACGTTAATTGCGTCTCCGTGGCCACGGGCCCCCACCGCAAATGTGGTCCATTTGTCGTGAAACTTTCTCATTATCATTATCAATCTGTGCTTGTCAGGGATTGCGCAATTCTCTGCCGATGCCTATCGTGGGGACAACTCGAAATGGAGGGCGTAACCAATGGCGCCCAAGCGTCCCGATGGTGCGGGCGCGTTCCCGAAAGCGGTTGTAACCCCCGCGCCGAAATCGCCGGATCCAAGTGGGCTCTATGCAGCTCTGGATCTTGGCACAAACAGTTGTCGTATGCTGATTGCCCAGCCAAAGGGCAGTCAGTTTCACGTTGTGGACAGTTTCTCGAAATCGGTACAGCTGGGAAAGGGGCTTGAAGCCTCTGGAAAACTGTCGCGATCTTCGATGGCGCGTACGGTTCAGGCGCTGCGGATCTGCCGAAAAAAACTGATCAAACATGATGTGAAACGTATGCGTCTGGTGGCGACCGAGGCCTGCCGCCGCGCCAAGAACGCGCGCAGTTTCATGAACTACATTCGCCGCGAAACGGGTCTGAAGATGGAGATCATCAAGCCTGAAGAAGAGGCCCGTCTGGCGGTTGTGTCCTGCGCGCCTTTGGTTTCGACCCGCACAGAACAGCTTTTGGTGGTGGATATCGGTGGTGGATCCACTGAACTTGTGTGGCTGGACCTGTCAAAAGTGCCACCTCTGGAACGTCCAAAATCCATCATGCGCATGGGACGTGGGTTCGTGGGGGACAGCGGTCCGTTCCCGCAGGCCTCTGTGGTTGACTGGATCTCGGTGCCGCTTGGGGTCGCGACCCTGCGCGAAATGTATGACGATGTGGATGATGACGCCGGTCGTTATGCGCTCATGTCGGTGCATTTCGAAGAGCAGCTGGCGGATTTCAGTCCGTTTTATCATGAACCCTCCCGTGAAGGGTTCCAGATCATTGGCACCTCAGGCACGGTGACAACCGTGGCCGCAACCCATCTTGGGCTGCGCCGTTATGATCGGAACAAGGTTGATGGGCTGCGTATGTCATCTGAGCAGATCGAAAAAGTCATTCAGGGCTATCTTGCGCTTGGTCCAAATGGCCGACGGATGAATTCGCATATCGGGCGCGATCGGCAATCTCTGATCATGTCAGGGGCGGCCATTCTGCAGGCGCTTTTGCGGGTTTGGCCCACGGATCGCTTGTCAGTGGCGGATCGGGGCCTTAGAGAGGGCATTCTCTATTCGCAAATGTCCTCGGACGGTGTTTTGGAAGACGGACCATTCTGATGTCTGAAAGCTCGGGAAATAATGACGGCACCGGATCTGGTGGCGGCAAGAAGTATTCAAAGCGGACGCGCAAATCGTCCGGGCGGGGCCAGCGTGACCTGACGGTGAAGGTGAAAACCGCCCGTGGTCGGCGCAATTCCTCCACGCGCTGGTTGCAGCGGCAATTGAATGATCCTTATGTGGCCCGTGCAAAGGCCGAAGGATTTCGTGGACGTGCGGCCTTCAAGATCATGGAACTGGACGACAAATTCCGGTTTCTGGTGAACGGAGCCCGCGTGGTGGATCTGGGTTGTGCGCCGGGGGGATGGGCGCAGGTTGCCGTGCCCCGCATCAATGCGCTTGGTGAAAAACCCGGTAAGCGCGTTGGCACCTTCCTTGGCATTGATCTGCAGGAAATTGAACCCCTTGCTGGCGCCGAGTTCCATCAGCTCGACTTCATGGAAGAGGGTGCGGATGAACAGATCAAGGACTGGCTTGGCGGCAAGGCGGATGTGGTGATGTCGGATATGGCTGCGTCCAGTTCCGGTCACAAACAGACCGACCACCTGCGCATTATGGCGCTTTGTGAGGCGGCGGCCTATCTGGCGTTTGATGTGCTGGATGTGGGCGGCACCTTTGTCGCCAAAGTTCTGGCCGGTGGGGCCGAAGCGGAGCTTCAAAAGATCCTGAAGATCAAGTTCGACAAGGTACGCTATATGAAACCCCCGTCCAGCCGCTCGGATTCCTCTGAGAAATTTGTGGTGGCCACCGGATTCCGGGGCTAACTGGCATCTTGTCAGAAGTGCTGGAGGCGATTGTCCCCTTCTGGATTTCTAGAAAATGAAAATGGCGAACCTGATATAGGCTCGCCATTCATATATTCCGTTCCGATATGTTGGCCTGAAATCAGGACCCGCGCACGTCTTTGATCCAGGCGACGATCATGTTTCGGCTGTCGCTGTCCATCTCAATCGCGTTGGGGGGCGGCATGGCGTGGCTGAGACCAGCCTGAAGGTAGATCTGTTCGGCATGGCGGGCGACGTCAACCTCGGTTTCCAGAACCACGCCTTTCGGAGCCCAGTGCATCCCCTCCCATGAGGGTTCGCGGGCATGGCACATGGAACAATTTCCAACCACCGCATAATACGCATCCTCGAACTTTTCTGATGACGCGAATTTCTGCTCATATGCGGTCATCTCGCGCGCTTCGGCTTCTTCATAGGTGTCGCCGCTCCGCACTGTCGACAACCACGCAATGGCGACCATCAGAAGGGCGGTCACAAGCCAGGTCCAGTTCGGTCCCTTGCCGGTTTTGTGCATGGTGTTGAAGTAGTGGCGGATGGTGACGCCGGTCAGGAAGATCAGGCTGGCGATAATCCAGGAATACTCGGTGCCGAAGGCCAACGGATAGTGGTTCGACAACATCAGGAATACGACCGGCAGGGTCAGATAGTTGTTATGGGTCGACCGCACCTTGGCGATCTTGCCGTATTTCGCGTCAGGTGTGCGCCCGGCCTTGAGGTCTGCCACCACAATACGTTGGTTCGGCATGATCTGGAAAAACACGTTCCCGGTCATGATCGAGGCGGTGAAGGCACCCAGATGCAAAAGTGCTGCCCGACCAGTGAAGATCTGATTGTAACCCCATGACATAGCAACAAGAATGGCAAACAAGAGCAGCATCAGAAGTGTAGGATTTTCGCTCAGCTTGGATTTGCACATCTGGTCATAAGCCAGCCAGCCAATGGTCAGCGAGGCGCCGGAAATCACGATCCCCTGCCACAGGGCGAGGTCAGCTTTGGTCGGGTCGAGCAGGAACAGTTCGCCGCCCACCCAATAGATGATCATCAGAAGGGCCGCACCCGACAGCCAGGTCACGTAGCTTTGCCATTTGTGCCAGGTCAGGTGTTCGGGCATCTCGGACGGGGCCACAAGATATTTGACGGTGTGGTAAAATCCCCCGCCATGCACTTCCCATTCCTCGCCATAAGCGCCTTTGGGCAAAGCATCATTTGGCTTCAGCATCAGATCGAGCGCGATGAAATAGAACGACGCACCAATCCACGCCATTGCTGTGATGACATGAAGCCAGCGGACCGAAAACGCGATCCAATCCCAGATGATTGCCAGATCATACATGGCATACCTCCCAATATTCCGTGTTGCAGCCACTCTAGGCGAGGCTTGTTTATTCTGGTATTGCTGTTAACGACCAAGCAGCATCAAAAAAAACAGAAGAATGTCCTATCTCGACAATATCCGAACTTTCGTACGTGTCTACGAACTTGGCAGCATGTCTGCCGCAGGGCGGGATCTAAGGATTTCCCCGGCCGTGACCTCGTCGCGCATTTCCCAGCTAGAGGAACATCTTGGCGTGCGGCTGTTTCAGCGCACCACGCGCAGCCTGACCCCAACCGAACAGGGCGAGAGCTTTTACCGCGGGGCAACAGAAATTCTTGAGGCTGTGGAAAGTGCTGAGGCGCAGATCGTTGATATCACCGAGAACCCGCGAGGATCCTTATACGTGGCCGCGCCATTGGGCGTGGGGCGCAGGCTGATTGCGCCATTGGTGCCGGATTTCCTGAAGGAATACCCCGAAGTTAACCTTCGTCTGCGCCTGACCGACCGCAAAGTGGATCTGACCACCGAAGGTCTGGATCTGGCGTTTTTCCTGGGTCAGCCAGAAGACAGCAACTTGAGGATTCGCAAGATCGCTGATGTGGAGCGAGTCCTCTGCGCAGCACCCTCCTACATCAGGGAACGGGGTGCGCCGGTCAGTGGGGATGATCTTGTCTCAAATGGTCACGAGTGTCTCAGCCTGCGCTTTCCGGGCGCAACTGAGTTTCAGTGGTTGTTGTCAACCGAAGAGGGGCCAAAGCGTTTCCGTGTTGAGGGGCGGTATGAATCCGACGATGGGGATGTTTTGACCGATTGGGCGCTTGATGGACACGGGATCGCGATGAAACCCGTGTTTGAGATCTCAGAGCATCTCAAAGCGGGCAGGCTGGTTCCAGTGGCTACAAAAACGCCACCTGAACCGATTCAGATGGCGTGTCTTTTCACCCATCGCCGCGGGCAGGATCCCAAAACGCGGCTGTTCATGGAGTTTGTGATCGACCGGATTGCCGCGAAAATTCGCAACTCGGGCGAGGGTTAATGCGCAGGGAGGGCGCCGGGTTATGTCCTCAGCTGCCCCGGTAGGTCGAATATCCAAAAGGTGAGAGCAGCAGCGGCACGTGATAGTGCGACGGCTCTGACATGCCAAAGCGGAGCGGGATCACGTCAAGAAAGCGCGGCTCTTCCGGTGGGGTGCCGGTGGCATCCAGATAGGCGCCAGCGTGAAACACCAGCTCGTATTCTCCGATCTCGAATTTTTCGGCGGGCAGGATCTGCTCATCCGTGCGCCCATCATCATTGGTTGTCAGGGTTTTGAGCAGGCTGCGGCTGTCACCGGTGATGCGATAAAGCTCGATTTTCAATCCTTCGGCCGGGCAGCCACGGGCCGTATCAAGAACATGGGTGGTTAGGTATCCTGTCATTTCGACATCTCCGGTCTGTTGGCCCTTATTGGGTCTATCCTTTCATAAAACGGATGTGTTGTGCGAGACAAAGGCAGAGCAACCGAAGACTCCTTTTTGTATTTTTTGATAATGGTTCCTGATTTTCAGGTTATTATTTTGTTAACAAAGCTAGGAAACCCACGTGACACGATACCCAAGAGACATGACAGGCCATGGCGCGACACCACCGGTGGCCAACTGGCCGAACGGTGCCAAAATCGCGGTGCAGATCGTCCTGAACTATGAAGAAGGTGGTGAAAACAACATCTTACATGGCGATCCCGCATCCGAGGCGTTCTTGTCTGAAATCACCGGAGCACAGGCTTGGCCGGGGCAGCGCCACTGGAATATGGAATCGATTTACGAATATGGATCGCGCGCCGGGTTCTGGCGCGTGCATCGTCTTTTGGATGACCTGCCGATCACAGTTTATGGCGTGGCAACCGCTCTCGCACGGGCACCCGAACAGTTGAAGGCGATGAAAGACGCGGGTTGGGAAATCGCCAGCCACGGGTTGAAGTGGATCGAACACAAAGACATGTCGCCAGACGAAGAGCGGGAACAGATCCGTGAGGCAATCCGTCTGCATACCGAAGTGGTCGGCACTCCGCCGCGCGGCTGGTACACCGGACGCTGTTCGATGAACACGGTGGATCTCGCGTCGGAAGAGGGTGATTTCGCCTATATCGCCGATAGTTACGCGGATGATTTGCCGTATTGGGTCAAGGCCGGTGGCAAGGATCAACTGATCGTGCCTTACACGATGGATTGCAACGACATGCGGTTCGCGATTCAGGCAGGTTATACCAATGGCGATCAGTTCGAGAGCTACCTGAAAGACAGTTTCGATATGCTCTATGCCGAAGGGCAAGACGGCGCGCCGAAGATCCTGTCAATCGGCTTGCATTGCCGTCTGATCGGACGCCCGGGACGGGCCGCTGCGCTGAAACGCGTCATCGAGCATTTCAAATCACATGAGGGCGTCTGGTTCGCCACCCGCGAACAGATCGCGGATCACTGGGCAAAGGAACATCCGCCGATGCAAGGTTTTACCCCGTCCTATATGGACAAGGACACATTTGTGACCGAGTTTGGTGGTGTGTTTGAACACAGCCCCTGGATTGCCGAGGGGGCGTTTGATCTGGAACTGGGGCCGACCCATGACACGGCTGCAGGCGTCCACAACGCATTGGCCCGCATTTTTCGCACATCGAGCGAAGAGGCGCGCCTAGGAGTTCTCGTGGCGCACCCGGATCTTGCAGGCAAATTGGCCGCTGCCGGGCGGCTGACCGCTGAAAGCACGGCCGAACAGGCGGGCGCGGGACTTGATATGCTGACCGATGAGGAACGCGCGACCTTTACCAAGCTGAACGACACCTACACGGGCAAACATGGCTTTCCCTTCATCATTGCCGTGAAAGACAACACCAAGGCGAGCATCCTCGATGCCTTTCACCGCCGGATCGACAATGACCGCGACACAGAGTTTGCTGAAGCCTGCAAACAGGTTGAGCGTATTGCCGAATTGCGCCTTGAAGAAAAGTTCGACGCATGACGCTTTCCATCACTCCCCAGCCTTTGACGGCTGAGGCATTCGCCCCGTTTGGCGATGTGCTTGAAGCGGCGGGAGCGCCAGACAAGATGATCAATCAGGGGCTTTGCGGGCGGTTTCACGACCGCGCAAATCTCGACTTTTCAGATGGTTGCGCCGGGATCAGTATCTTTGATGCCGAGGCGCGTACGCTGCCGATGGTGCTTGACATGGTCGAACGCCATCCGGACGGCAGTCAGGCATTTGTCCCGATGAGCAGCGAGCCGTTTCTAGTGGTCGTTGCACCGGATGAAGAGGGGCGTCCGGGAACGCCCGTTGCCTTCATTACCCAGCCGGGACAGGGCGTAAATTACCACCGCAATATCTGGCACGGGGTCTGTGCCCCCCTGTCGGATCAGGGACGTTTTGCGGTGATCGATAGGATCGGCGCAGGGCCGAACCTGCAGGAACACTGGTTCAAGGAGGACATCATAATCGAAAGGCCATGAGCCGAGAATGCGAAAACGCATCCGGCCTACTTAGGGAGGAAGACATATGGCTGATACATCTATAGGGACGCCGGAGCAGCTCCGCGATCCCAACTATACACCGCCTATAGCTAAGGCGGTTCCACTAGGCATCCAGCACGTTCTGGCGATGTTTGTTTCAAACATCACGCCCGCCATTATCATATCTGGGGCCGCTGGCTTTGGCTTTGGCTCTGACGCGGGCGCGCTTGGCTTTCCAGACATGAGCTATCTGATCCAGATGTCGATGCTGTTCGCCGGCATCGCGACGCTGTTGCAGACCCTGACCTTGGGCCCCATCGGCGCCGGGCTTCCGATTGTGCAGGGCACCAGTTTTGCCTTTATCCCGATCATGATTCCGTTGGTTGCGGGCAAGGGCCCCGAGGCGCTGCCGGTGATTTTCGGCGGCGTTTTGGTTGGTGGCCTGTTCCACGCCGCGCTGGGGACCGTTATCGGGCGTATCCGGTTCGCTCTGCCGCCGTTGGTGACGGGCCTGGTGGTGCTGATGATCGGTCTTTATCTGGTGCGAGTCGGCATTGAATACGCAGCGGGCGGCGTGCCGGCCAAGGCGTTTGGCCAAGAGGAATACGGCAGCCTGCTGAACTGGTCGGTTGCACTGGTGGTGATTTTCTCGACCCTCGGGCTCAAATTCTTTGCCCGTGGCATGCTATCGGTGTCAGCGGTGCTGATCGGCATCGTCATCGGCTATATCTATTCGATGTTCTTTGGTCTGGTGACGTTCGAAAGCATTGGCCAGAGCTGGGACCGCGCGGCGGCCTTCGGCCTGCCGAACCCCTTCAAATACGGCTTTGAGATCACAACGGCTGCGGTCATTGGCTTCTGCCTGATGTCCTTTGTCAGCGCGGTCGAAACCGTAGGCGACGTCAGCGGCATCACCAAAGGCGGTGCCGGGCGCGAGGCCACCGACAAGGAAATCCAGGGCGCAACCTATGCCGACGGTGTTGGCACCGCGGTCGCCGGCTTGTTCGGCGGTCTGCCCAACACCTCGTTCAGCCAGAATGTGGGACTGATTGCCATGACCGGCGTGATGAGCCGCCATGTGGTGACCATTGGTGCCATCTTCCTGATCATCTGTGGCCTGATGCCCAAAGTTGGTGCATTGATCCGCACGATCCCGATCGAAGTGCTGGGCGGCGGCGTGATCGTGATGTTCGGCATGGTGGTCTCGGCTGGCGTCTCGATGCTGTCGGATGTGGTTTGGAACCGCCGCAACATGGTGATCTTCGCCATCGCTCTGTCGATCGGTTTTGGCCTGCAGCTCGAGGTGATGAACCTAAAGCCGGGGGCGCCGAACGCGCTGCAATACCTGCCGGACACCCTGCGCATTCTGGCCGCGTCGGGCATCCTGCCGGCGGCACTGATTGCGATTGTGCTGAACCTGCTGCTGCCTGAGGAACTGTCGGACGAATCCACTGACGAAGTGTCTGGTGGTCACTCCGGTCACGGTCAGGGCTCGCTAGCACAGGATGATCACGTCTGATCTGCTCGTCCGAGCACGAGATAAAGAACAAAACGCGGCGTGGATTACCACGCCGCGTTTTCCATTTCATGTCTGCTTCATGTCGGCGCGCCGGGTGAGGGCGCGTCAGGCGAGTTCTGAAACCCGTTTTTGCAAAGATGGTGCAGCGGCCCCATTTGCTGTCTGCTTCATTTCACGACCCGCCACATAGACCGCGTCGACCGAGCGGTCATCCCCCAGAATTTGCAGGATGAACAGCTCCTCCGACAGGCTCTCCGCGCGTTCCATGCGCAACGCCATTTCGGGTGTGGCATTGGCGTTCAAAACAACGATATCGGCATCTGTCCCGGGGGCCAGTGTGCCGATCTTGTCTTCCAATCCAAGGGCTGCGGCGTTTCCGCGGGTGATCCAGTGGAAGGCGCGTAGCGGGTGCAGCTTCTGGTTCTGCAACTGAAGGATCTTGTAGCCTTCATTCAGGGTTTGCAGCATCGAATAGCTTGTACCCGCCCCGACATCGGTGGCGATGGCATTGGTAATCCCACGCGCGCTCAGACCGGCATCGTCAAACAGACCGCTGCCAAGGAACAGGTTCGAGGTTGGGCAGAACACAGGCTTGGCCTGCGTACTGGCCAGTACGTCGATTTCGCGCTCGGTCAGGTGGATCGAATGCCCGAGCAGCATTTTTGGGGTCAACAGGCCGTAATGCTCGTAAACGCCAAGATAATCCGGCGCGTCCGGGTAAAGCTCGGCGGTGAAGGCGATCTCATCGTGGTTTTCGCTCAGGTGGGTCTGGACAAAACACTCCGGGTGTTCCGATACAAGCGCGCCTGCCATTTCGAGCTGTTCAGGGGTCGAGGTGATCGCAAAGCGTGGCGTGATGGCGTAATGCGCGCGTCCCTGACCATGCCATTTCTTGATCAGCGCCTTGCTGTCATCATAGCTTGATTGCGGTGTGTCCAAGAGCCCATCGGGGGCGTTCCGGTCCATCATCACCTTACCGCCGATCATGCACATGTTGCGTCGGGCGGCTTCTTCGAAATAGGCCTCAACCGAGGTGGAGTGCACTGAGCAATAGGCAACTGCCGTTGTGGTGCCGTGATTGGTCAGGAAGTCATAGAAATGGCTCGCCATGTTCTCGGCATGAGCTTGCTCGGCAAACCGTGTTTCTTCCGGGAAGGTGTAATTGTTCAACCAGTCCAGAAGCTGATCTCCCCAAGAGGCAATCACCTGGACCTGTGGAAAGTGGATATGGGTATCAATAAAACCGGGCATCAGCAGGTTGGGCCGGTGATCAATCACTTCGGCATCTTGTGCATAGGCCGAAAGGGGGGCGAACTCACCCGTTGCTTCGATCTGTCCGTTTGAGATCAGGATCGCGCCGTCTTCGAGATAGTTATAGGCTTCGGTATCGTTTTCGTCCCGAGGAGCCGCGTTGAAATCGAGGATCCGCCCACGCAGGAGCGTCCGCTGTACCGTTTTGGTCATGTGTAGATCCGATATTGAAACTGTCGTTTGACAGAGAAAATGTGCGGGCCAAGGGGAGAGATATTTGGCCCGCACGGGTTGTTCGGGGATGTATGGCTTTCTTATTCAGCCGGGGTGTTCGGGACTTCCTCGACCACAACGTTCTCATTCACCAACTCGTCTTCCTTGTGGAAGAGCGGATAGATGTAAAGGAACGCGGCGGCAATCAGGTAGCCTGCGGACACGCCACTCAGTTCCGGCCAGTGCAGGCTGGCGCCATGGATCACACCCAGGCTGGACATGATCGCAGCAGCAAGGGCAAAGCCACCGGCATTGCGGAAGTTCCCGTCAATCACGCTGGCCACAATCGCACCCCAGATCAGACCGGTCAGGATTGCACCCTGGCTGAGGGCAAGGTGCCCCTCGAAATGCGCCCCTTGTTGCAGAAGGGCTGCGGTCAGGGCGTCATCCCCCAGTTGCGGAAGGGCAGCGACACCCACGGCACCAAGCGCACCCATCAAAGATCCCCATTTGACCATGAGGAACGATGATACGTGTGGCATCATGGCGATGGTTACGGCGGCCATATGGTCGGTCTTGACCGAATGGGCAGTGTTGGTGATCAGGCTCAGGGCCACAAACACCAGAACCGGAGCGGCAGCTGCCACAGGGATCAGGTTGTTGAGGAAGGCCAAGAGGCCAAGGAAGGCGGCCAGCGGGATCACGACACCCACACCAATGATGTAACCGGCATGTGCCCCCATACGCTTGTAAGCCGGGTGGCCGATATAAGCGGTGGTTGGGAAAGGCGAACCAAACACGGCGCCAACCATGGTTCCGACACCATCTGTGATCTGGCAGGTTGCGACCGGATAGTGGTCGCCAGCAGCTTCCGCACTTTCGACGTTGTTCATGGTTTCGATGAAGTTGTAGATCTGCACCGGCACCAGAACCAGGAAGAGTTCAGGGTTCGCAAACAGATGCTGGATACCGGCAATCAGGTCACCGAAATAAGGCATGGGCGGGTAGAAACCGACGCCATCCACGCTGATCTTGGCTTCGCCAATGGCAAAGGCCACAACGGTACCGACGATCAGCGCAAGCAGACCGGCCGGAATGTTGAACGGCAGGCGGAAACGGCCCACCAGCCCCCAGAGAATGATGATCATCGAGGCAAAACCGATAAACGGGTTCTCAAACACAGTGGCCAGCGGCACGGTGCCGATGAACACCAGAGCGATGCCGCAAAGTGTGCCGAGCATACCGGCCCGCGGGGTGACGCGCTTCAGCCATGGGCCGATGATGGCCCCCATGGCGGCTACGATGCCGCCCATGAAACCCGCACCAATACCGACCTGCCAGGCCAGCATGGGATCATTGGTCGACCAGTAGATCGGACCGATCACACCAAAGAGATAGACGAACATCACCGGGGTTGAAATGCCATAGGGCAGGGCGGTCACATCCCGCCCATGTTGCGCCGCTGCTCGTTTGGCAAGCACCACGTAAACCGCGATACCAGCCAGAATGGCAATGGCCGCACCGGGTACGATCCGGCCATAAACGATATCGGCTGGCATCTGGAAGACGAACTGACAGATCCCTGCCAAGACCATCAGGTTGATCAGGTTATCGGTAAACAGCGCCCAAAACGCGCTGAAATCGCTGCGGTGAAACAGCTTGTATGTGTAACTCCCATCCCTCATAGGGACCTCCTCTTCTCAACGGGGTAGGTATCTCCTCCTGAGATCCTCCCAACCCCGGTTTCTTCACTGCGCCGCGATATGCGAAACAGCGCCCCAGTTTTGGGGGTGTGCGGCAGGTTCAGAGGTCAGCGCCGTGATCACTTCACTCACCACAAGGGCGGCGATCACGGCTGGCCGCTTATCGCGGCTACCGCCTGCCCCGATGGGGCAGATCAATGGTGCAACAGATGTTCTGTCGCAGTGTTTTCTGGTCCAGCTGGCAAATTTGGCCCGCTTGGTGGCAGATCCAATCAGCCCAACATAGGCCGCGTCACCACGCGTCAGCGCGGCGGAGGCCAGAAGGAAATCGAGCCCGTGGTCATGGGTCAGCACGATAAAGGCGCTGCCCGCCGGGGCGTTTTGTACATCAAATTCCGGGATGACGCTCAGGCGTTTTTCGACATTAGCCGATGAGAGCGCCAGTTCATCCTCGCGCTGATCCACCAGCACGCAACGAACGGGAAGATGCTGGAACAGATCTGCCAAGGCGCGGCCGACATGGCCAGCGCCAAGAACATAAACCGCAGGCTGCTCCGCCTCCTCCTGCACGGCCATATCGATGGCAATGTCTTTGTCGGCTTCGCTCATGCGCGAGATCACCATCTCGACCCGACCGCCACAGCATTGGCCAATTTCCGGCCCCAATGGCACATCCAGATGTTGTGACAGATTACCCTTGGCCAACAGATCGCGGGCTGCGTCAATCGCCAGATGCTCCAGCTGACCACCGCCAATCGTGCCCCACAGGGCATCAGCACGCACAAACATTTCGGTCCCGGTCGCGCGAGGGGAGGAACCGCGCACCTTGGTCAGTCGCAGGGACGCGACCGGACCGGGACCGTTCAGGAACTGAATGAGAGATTGCGCCGACGTCATTGGATCAACCTTTTGCCTTCAGGCGTTCAACAGCCATCAACACACGTTCGGGCGTTGCGGGCGCTTCAAGACGTGGGCATGTACGATAATCATCGACCGAGGCCACTGCCATCGACAGCGCCTCTAGCACCGAGATGCCCAGCACAAACGGCGGCTCGCCCACGGCTTTTGAGCGCTTGATCGTCATCTCGCGGTTTTCCGACCAGTCAGCCAGTTCAACGTTGAATTGGCGCGGACGGTCGCTGGCCAGCGGGATTTTGTAGGTGGATGGCGCATGGGTGCGCAAACGACCGGCGTCGTCCCACCACAGCTCTTCCGTGGTGAGCCAGCCCATGCCCTGAATGAACGCGCCTTCCACCTGACCCTTGTCGAGGACCGGGTTCAGCGACCGGCCCACATCATGCAGGATATCCGTACGCTCGACCCGGTATTCCCCGGTCAACGTGTCAATGGCCACTTCCGAACATGAGGCGCCGTAAGAGAAGTAATAGAAGGGGCGACCGGTGCCATTGGCGCGGTCCCAGTGGATCTTGGGTGTCTTGTAAAACCCGGCGGCTGAGAGCTGAACCCGTGCCATATAGGCTTCTTTGATGAAGGCATCAAAGGCGATGACCTCTTCGCCGATCCGCAGGTGGTTGGGATGAAAGCTGACCGCATCTTCTGACATGCCACGACTTTCAGCCGCGAACTTAACCAGACGCGCTTTGATTTGCTCTGCCGCATCCAGAGCAGCCATACCATTGAGGTCTGTGCCGCTTGACGCCGCAGTGGCCGAGGTGTTTGGGACTTTTTCCGTGGTGGTCTTGGTGATCTTGATCCGGTTAAAATCAACCTGGAAGGCTTCAGCCACGACCTGCGCTACCTTGGTGTTCAGACCTTGACCCATCTCGGTGCCGCCATGGTTCAGGTGGATCGACCCGTCATTGTAGACATGAATCAGAGATCCTGCCTGATTGTACCAGGTGGCGGTGAAGGAAATGCCGAACTTGACCGGCGTCAGTGCGATGCCGCGACGAATGATCCCGCCTTTGGCGTTCTCTTCAACGATTGCCTTGCGACGCGCCTGATAGTCAGCGCTTTCTTCCAGCTCCTCCACGAGGCGACCGATGACATTGTCTTCGACCGTCTGGTGGTAGGGCGTCACATTGCGCCCATCTGTCTCATCGCCATAGAAGTTCGTCTTGCGCACCTCGAGGGGATCCTTGCCCAGCTTGTAGGCAATCTCTTCAATCATACGCTCGGCTGCTACGGCACCCTGCGGACCACCAAAGCCACGGAACGCGGTGTTTGAGACCGTGTTGGTCTTTTGCGGGCGCGAAGTCAGGCGCACATTTGGGTAATAATAGGCATTGTCCGCGTGAAACAGCGCTCGGTCGGTCACCGGACCGGACAGGTCGGACGAGTACCCGCAGCGGGCGGCAAACTGGCTTTCCACCGCCTGAATGCGGCCTTCGTCGTCAAAGCCGAGATCATAGTCGATCACGAAGTCATGGCGCTTGCCGGTGGCACTCATGTCCTGATCACGATCCGGGCGGATCTTGACCGGGCGGTTAAGCTTCTTTGCACCCATCGCGGCCACAGCGCAAAAGAGGTTCATCTGGCTTTCCTTGCCACCAAACCCACCGCCCATACGGCGCACATTGACCACAACCGCATTGTTCGGAACGCCAAGCACATGGGCCACCATATGCTGCGCTTCGCTCGGGTGTTGCGTTGAGCAATGTACAATCACATCGTCATCTTCGCCGGGAATGGCAAAGGCGATATGACCTTCCAGATACATGTGATCCTGACCGCCAACGACCATCTGACCCGAGATGCGATGTGTCGCGTCCTCAAACCCTTGGGACACATCACCGCGTTCTAGTTTCAGAGGGTCGGTGACGAGTGGCATTCCTGCGTCTTGCGCGGATACTGGATCCAGCGCATGGGGAAGCACCTCGTAGTCCACATCGGCCAGATCCGCGGCGCGGCGCGCTGCATCGCGGCTCTCGGCAATCACGGCAAACATCGGCTGACCATGAAACTCGACCTTCCCGGTCGGAAACACAGGTTCGTCATGGCGTCCGGTGGGGCTCACGTCATTCACGCCAGGCACGTCTTCGGCGGTCAGAACGGTGACAACACCGGGGGCCGCGCGAACCCTCGACAAATCCATGCCGCGAATATTGGCGTGGGTAACGGTGGATACACCCAGATAGGCGTGCAGCGTGCCAATTGGTTCGGCAATATCGTCGGTGTAATCCGCACGGCCCTGCACCTGCTTAATGGCGCTGTCATGCTTGAGATCCTGATGGGCGGCGCCCTGAATGGGTTGAAGATCTTTCATCTCAGGCGCCCCTTATGCGATGGCCAGACGCACGGGTGCGTCATTTGCGGTGTCATGTTCAAGGTGGAAACGGCGCAAGAGGTTGCTTGCCACAAGCTGACGGTAATCCGCAGAGGCACGCCAGTCGGTAAGCGGTGAGAAATCTTGAGCGAGCGCCTTTGCTGCCGCGTCAAAGGCTGCTGAACCCCAGGATTGGCCAACCAGCGCAGCCTCGGCATTGGAAGCACGTTTCGGTGTGGCGGCCATGCCACCAAATGCGAGACGTGCGGAGGTAATGATGTCATTGTCCACGGTCACGCTGATCCCGGCGGCGACCGAGGATATATCCTCGTCCCGGCGTTTCGAGATCTTGTAAGCAGCGTCGATCTGGCCCGATTTGGCGCGCGGAATACGGATGCTGGCCACAAAATCTCCGGCTTCACGATCCTGCTTGCCATAGTCGATGAAGAAATCTTCAAGTGACAGGGTGCGGGTGCCAGATGCGCTTTGCAGCGTGACTTCGGCGCCAAGCGAAATAAGGACGGGCGGGGTATCCCCAATCGGTGACCCGTTGGCGATGTTGCCGCCAATGGTGCCCATGTTGCGCACCTGCCAACCGGCAATGCGGTCCCAGTATTCGCCAAGATGCGGGAAGGATTCTCGCATGGCGGCTTGGCTTTCGCTGTAGGTGACGCCTGCACCAATGGTCAGGGCGTCGTCCGTGAGTGTGATGGACTTCAGCTCTTCCAGATGGCTGATGAATACGACAGGAGAGATGGGCCGCATGAATTTGGTCACCCAAAGCCCCACATCGGTAGAACCTGCGACGATGGTGGCTTTGGGGTGTTCAGCCAGTACCTGAGCAAGATCTGCCACGTCCAGCGGTAGAATGGCGCGATCATCCTCCGGGCCGGTTTCGATGCGGGTAGTTGGCTGCAGAGCCTGCAGGCGGCTGGTCACCTCTTTGCGGATCTGGGTCAGGTGGTCATTGGCCGGGGTGCCATATTGGTTCACAGCCAAGGCCGCTTTCACAATCGGTTCATACCCGGTGCACCGGCAGAGATTGCCCTGCACAGCGGTTTCAACCTCATGAGTGGTCGGCTGCGGGTTTTCCATCCACAGCGCATAAAGCGACATGACAAATCCGGGGGTGCAGAAGCCGCATTGGCTTCCGTGGAAATCCACCATCGCCTGTTGCACTGGATGCAAACGCCCCTTGGGACCAGAGAGATGTTCGATGGTGACAATGTGGCAGCCATTCAGCGAGGCCAAAAAACGGATGCAGGCGTTTACGGTCTCATATTTCAACACACCGTTTTGCAGCCGACCAACCAGAACAGTACACGCGCCGCAATCGCCTTCGGCACAGCCTTCCTTGGTCCCGGTCAACCGCTCTTCGATCCGTAGATAGTCGAGCAGGGTCAACGTGGCGTTCACCTCGCTTGCGGTCTTTTCCTCACCGTTCAGAAGAAAGCGAATGTCGGTCTGATTTGTCATGTGGCCTCCCGTAATCCATCCCGCGCGTGCGGGGATAACAAGGAGTGTACGGTGATCGACTGCATGTAAAAATGGCGGGTTTTGGGAAATACTTTCAACAGTTCGTTGATAATGCCTATAATGATGTGCGTGCTAAACCGGGTACTGCGAAGAAGATGAGGAAGCTCAATGGCCTATATGGAAAGTCTGCGCGTCTTTTGCCGGGTGGTGGAGCTGGGCAGCATCACATCCGGTGGGCGCGACCTGCGTCTGACGCCTGCGGTGGCGAGCAAACGGATCAAGGAGCTGGAAAAACATCTCGGTGTGCGGCTCTTCAATCGCACCACACGTTCGCTCACACCCACCGAAGTGGGCAAAGAGTTCTATGTAGAAGCCCTGCGCATTCTGGATGCGGTTGACGTGGCAGAGACCGTGGTGGCGCATTATTCAGACGCACCGCGCGGCACCATTCGCGTCACAGCTCCGATGGCGGCAGGGCGGCGGATCATCGCCCCTTTGGTGCCGGACTTTGTCGAACAGCACCCGGATATTGACGTACGGATGCGTATGTCGGACCGCAAAGTGGACCTTCTGGCAGATGGTTTGGATGTGGCGTTTTTTGTCGGAACTCCGCATGACAGCAGCCTGAAACTGCGCAAGATCGCCGATTGCGAACGTGTGCTGTGTGCTGCACCTGACTATCTGGAGCGGGCGGGGACGCCCCGCCATCCCGATGAGCTTTTGCGCGGGCACAATTGCCTGCTGCTTCGTTACCCCAGGTCGCCGGAATACTACTGGACGCTCAACACCGAAGCCGGGTTTCGAAAGTTCGAAGTGTCCGGGAAGTATGATGCCGATGACAGTGATGTGCTCTTAAACTGGGCACTGGATGGGCGTGGTGTGGTCAACAAACCTCTGTTTGAAGTGTCAGAGCATTTGCGGTCTGGGCGGTTGATCGAGATCCTGCCCGATGCCCGCCCGATGCCGTCTATGTTCGGCTGCCTCTATCCACACAAGAAATTGCAGGATCCAAAGATCCGGTTGTTGGTGGATTTCATTGCGCGCCGGGGGCTTTCGATGCTGAATGAAACACTCGCCCTTACAACGTGAAACGCCCGCCTTTTGGGGCGGGCGTCATCTTATCGCTTTGCATGTGTTGTCAGAAATCGACCTCAATGGCGATACCTTGCTGAATTGCCAGATCAACCACCGAAGCAGCCACTGCAAGATCCTGTAGCCCCACTCCGGTGCCGTCGAAAAGCGTGATCTGATTGTCCGATGTCCGGCCCGGATTGGTGCCATTGATCACCGCGCCCAACTGCGCCACGTCATCCTCCTGGATCAGCCCCTGACCCACCGCGTGTTGGGCTTCGCCGATGGAAATGGATTGCGCCACCTCGTCGGTAAAGACATCGGCCTTTACGAGAAGCTGCGGATCGACCTCCTGTTTGCCTTTGGTGTCGGTGCCCATGCAGGCGATATGCGTGCCGGGGCTGACCTGACCCGCCCCCAGAATGGCGTCGAAAGATGAGGTGATAGAGATGATTACATCCGCTTCAACCATGCCATCCAGTTCCACCGCTTCAAACGGCAGACCGGCCTCAGCGGCGACTTTTTCCAGATTGGGCAGCATTTCGGGGTGTAGGTTCCAGCCGAGAACCTTTTCGAACTGGCGCTGCTCCAATGCGGCGCGCAGTTGGAACGTGGCCTGATGGCCAGCGCCGATCATGCCGATCACTTTGGCATCTTCGCGGGCGAGGTGCTTGATTGACACGGAAGAGGCCGCAGCAGTGCGCAGCGCGGTCAGCAGGTTGCCGCCAACCATCGCCTTGGCTTTGCCGGTATCCGGGTCAAACAGGAATACGGTGGATTGGTGATTGATGATCCCGCGCTTCTCAAGGTTGTTCGGCCAATACCCCCCAGCCTTGAGGCCCAGCGTCAGCCCCGCGCGATCAAACCCGCCCTTAAAGCCATACAGCGCGTCTTCGTGGCCGATGGCCTCGCGCACCACTGGGAAATTGTAAGCATCTCCCGACGCCATGGCGGCAAACACTTTTTCCACCGCGTCAAAGGCGGCGTCGCGGGTCATGAGACCGGCAATCTCTCGTTCCGGAACGATATACATGTCAGTGTCCTTTGAAAAAGCGGGTGGAGCCCTGCTGTAGCCCCACCCAGTTCAGGGACGCCTGGCCCACCACTGGACCAAACATCGAGGTTTAAAAGGCTTTGCCGCGGGCTGAGACGGGCCAGAGGGTTTCAACTTTGCCGTCGCGCACGCCGACATACCAGTCATGCACATTTGCGGTCGGGTCACAGTGTCCCGGTACGAGACGCAGCTTGTCATTCACTTTCAGTGCGCCGTTCGGATCGGAAATCACACCATGCTCATCGGAGCATTTGATATATTCCACGTCATCGCGGCCATAGACGAAGGGCAGGCCGCTATCGATCGACTGGGCTTTCAGGCCCGCATCACAGATGGCCTTGTCAGCTTTTGTGTGACTCATCACCGAGGTCAGAATGAAGAACGCGTTTTCCCATTCGCCCTGATCGATCCGCTTGCCGTCCTTGTCGAGGATCCGGCCGTAATCGGCATCCATGAAGGCGTAGGATCCGCATTGCAGCTCGTTATACACACCCGAGTTTGACTCGAAGTAGTAGGACCCGGTGCCGCCGCCCGACACGAGCTCGCACTCGATGCCCTCGGCCTTAAGCCCGTCAACGGCGTCTTTCACCATGGCAATCGCGATATCGAGTTTTTCTTTACGCGCCTCATAGGTGTCGAGGTGCTGCATCGCACCCTGATAGGCCTGAATGCCGGAGAATTTCAGGTTGTCAGCAGCTTCGATAGCCTTAGCAATCTCGATCACGGCTTCAGTCGAATTCACACCGCAACGGCCTGCGCCGCAGTCGATTTCGATGAAGGTTTCCAGCTCGGTGCCGTGTTTCTGGGCGGCGGCCGACAGGTCAGCCACATTGTCCAGATCATCGACACACACGATGATGCGGCTGCCCAATTTCGGCAGCTGCGCCAGACGGTCAACTTTCAGCGGGTCGCGCACCTGGTTTGACACCAGTACATCCTTGATGCCGCCACGCACAAAGACTTCGGCTTCCGAGACTTTCTGACAGCAGACACCAACCGCGCCGCCCAGCTCTTCCTGCAACTTGGCCACATCCACCGATTTGTGCATCTTGCCATGTACCCGGTGACGCATCCCATGCGCCTTGGCGTAGTCGCCCATCTTTTTGATATTGCGTTCCAGCGCATCCAGATCCAGCACCAGTGCAGGGGTCTGGATATCCGCCTCATCCATGCCGGGCAGGGCAGGGACGTCGAAGCCAACCACGAGGTCATTAATATTTGTCACAGCGTTCATGTATCTAATCCTTCACAGGGTCCAGGGCAGGCGGTCGAGATCGACATTGCCGCCGGTGATGATGATGCCCACGCGTTTGCCTTTGAACGCGTCAGGGTTTTTCAGGATGGTGGCGAGAGGCACGGCGCTTGACGGTTCCATGACAACGCGCAGGTGCTTCCAGATCAGTTTCATCGCGTCGATGATTTCCGGATCGGACGCGGTGTAGATCTCGCTCACATGGTTCGAGACGAAATGCCAGGTCAGATCCTTCAGCGGCACCAGCAGCCCGTCAGCGATGGTTTTCGGCGCATCATCGGCAATGATGTAACCGGCCTTGAAACTGCGATAGGCGTCGTCGGCTTGCTCCGGTTCCGCCGCAATCACTTGCGTTTCCGGTGCGAGGTTCGACAGGGTCAGGCAGGTGCCGGAGATCATCCCGCCGCCACCGATTGGCGCGACAACCGCGTCCAGACCATCGGTCTGTTCGATGAACTCGCGTGCGCAAGTACCCTGACCGGCAATCACGCGATGGTCATTATAGGGGTGCACGAAATCGCCACCGGTTTCCGCCTGCACCTTGGCAAAAGTTTCCTCGCGCGAGGTGGTCGAAGGCTCACATTCGGTGATCTTCCCACCATAGCGGCGCACCGTGTCTTTCTTGGCTTGCGGCGCGGTGCGCGGCATGACCACGTTGCAAGGAATACCGCGTTTCATGGCCGCGTAACTCAGGCAGGACGCGTGGTTGCCGGATGAGTGCGTTGCCACACCCTTGGACGCCTGATCGTCATCCAGACCAAACACCGCATTGGAGGCGCCGCGGACCTTGAAGGCCCCCGGCTCCTGAAAGTTTTCGCATTTGAAGAACAGCTCTGCGCCGGTCAGCTCATTGAGGTAATCCGAGGTCCGAACCGGGGTGCGGCGAATATAAGGCTGGATGCGCTCATGGGCCGCCAGCATGTCCTCAAAGGTGGGGATATACATTGGCAAATCCTTCATTATGCAGCCGCTTTTTGGGCGGCAACGGTATGCCCGCGATAGTATTCCTGTGCGGCGGCGACACCTGAGCCCAGCTTGATATCAAGGCCCAGATCGACCATGCACATCTCGGCGGTTGCGATGCCCGACAGGGCCATCACGTCGGTCAGGCTGCCCAGATGGCCGATGCGGAACACCTTGCCAGCGACCTCACCAAGACCCACACCAAAGGCCACCCCATATTTGTCAGCCGCATGGGTTACGATGTCCGTGGCGTTGAAGCCTTCCGGGGTGCGAATGGCGCTGACCGTATCGGAATAGACGTCCGGCGAGGTGGCGCAAAGCTCCAGACCCCAGGCACCAACAGCAGAGCGCACGCCTTCTGCAATGCGGGTGTGGCGGGCAAAGACGTTCTCCAGACCTTCATCCAAGAGCATCTTGCAGGCTTCATTGAGGCCGTTCATCAAACCCACGGCAGGGGTGTAGGGATAGGCGTTGTTGGCATAGCCTTTCGCCATGTCATGCACGTCAAAGAAGGTGCGTGGCAGGGTGCCGGTTTTAGTGGCGTCCATCGCCTTCGGGCTGAAGCCGACGATGGCCAGACCCGCGGTCAGCATGAAACCTTTCTGCGAGCCGGTCACGGCAACATCCACTCCCCATTCATCCATGCGGAAATCCATCGAGGCGATTGAGCTCACACCATCGACAAACAGAAGGGCCGGGTGGCCAGCCGCATCCAGTGCGCGACGCACGGCGGCGATATCCGATTTTACACCGGTAGCGGTTTCATTGTGGGTGGCCAGAACTGCTTTGATCTCATGGCCCTTGTCAGCGATCAGGATCTCTTCGTAGCGATCCGCTGGCAGGCCATCCCCCCAAGGGGTTTCAACGATTTGAACATCCAACCCGTGACGCTGGCACATGTCGATCCAGCGATGTGAGAACATGCCGTTGCGGGCTGCCAGGATCTTGTCACCAGCCGACAGCATGTTGGTCAGCGCGGTTTCCCAGCCGCCGGTTCCGCTTGACGGAAAGATGAAAACCTCGGCCGTGTCGCTTTTCAGGACCTTCTTCACGCCCTCGCGCGCAGGATGTAGGATCTGACCAAACAGCGGTGAACGGTGGTCGATGGTCGGCATGTCCGAAGCCTTACGTAGGCTTTCGGGGATATTGGTCGGGCCCGGAATGAAAACGGGGTTTTGAAAACTCATGGGGGTCTCCTTCGGTCGTTCTCTTCACTTTAGGGATCGAATGGAGGGCGGGATATTTTTTTGAAATTGTTTTTCATTTTTACTGTTGAGGAAAAATGTGAACCTTGTCAGCTAGTTATATTTTTCATATTGTGAATTTACTTTTCATATAAAAACGGAGAGTTTTTATGGATAATCAAGAAAGTGGTGCTGAAAGCCCCCGAAAAGCCCGCGGACGGCCACGCGATTGGCACGACAAAACCGCACAGAACACGATCAAATCGCTGGATCGTGCGATGGAGGTGTTTGAGTATCTGAGTGAAGAGCAGGGCAAGCCCTTGTCGGTGATTGCGGACGAAATGGGGCAGTCTCCTGCCACGGTTTATCGCATCCTCGTCACGCTTGAGACGCGCGGACTGGTGGAATTTGATCGCACTGAGCAAGTTTGGTTCATCGGTGCCCGGGCCTTTGTGATTGGTGCACGATTTCTCCGCCGCACCAGCCTTGTTGATCGCGCAAGACCGATCATGCGCAGACTGATGGAAGCGACCGGTGAAACTGCCAATCTCGGCATCGAAAAAGAGGGATCGGTCCTGTTCCTGAGCCAGGTCGAAACCCACGCGAATATCCGCGCCTTTTTCCCACCCGGCAGCCTGTCACCAATGCATTCTTCGGGGATCGGCAAGGCGCTGTTGGCCTACATGGATGGCGACCGGTTGGACCGGGTTCTGAACGAGGCGTCGTTCGAGGCGTTCACGGATCAGACGATCACCACAGCAGAGGCGTTGCAACGGGATCTGGAAGAGATCAAGGCACGCGGTTATTCAATTGACAATGAAGAGAAAAATACCGGGATGCGGTGCATCGCGGCACCGGTTTTCGATCTGAACGGAGAGGCCGTTGCCGGGATTTCAGTCTCCGGTCCGACCAGTCGTGTAAGCCTTGAGGAAACCGACAGGGTCAGCCTTGATGTGATCAAGGCTGCACAGCATTTGACAGAAGCGATTGGCGGGACAGTGCCCGCCCCCGCGTAAGGATCAGCGGTTGCCGCCAACCCGCAAAGGCATGTGGCGGTTCACATCCTTGTAAAGCAAGTACCTGAAGGGACCAGGCCCCCCGGCGTAACAGGCCTGCGGGCAGAAGGCGCGCAGCCACATATAATCCCCGGCCTCGACCTCAACCCAATCCTGATTGAGGCGATAGGCGGCTTTGCCTTCTAGAACGTAAAGCCCGTGTTCCATCACATGGGTTTCCAGAAACGGGATTACGCCACCGGGTTTGAACGTCACGATGGTGACATGCATGTCGTGGCGCAGGTCATCCTGCTCCACAAAACGTGTGGTGCCCCAATGTTCATTGGTTCCGGGCATCCAGGTGGGTTCGATGTCACGTTCATTGATCACAAACGCCTCAGGGGCAGGGAGGCCGTCGACCGCATCATAAGCTTTGCGGATCCAGTGGAACCGCGCGGCAACCTCACCGGTGTTCTTCAGGCTCCAGTCACAGCCAGCGGGCAAATAGGCATATCCGCCTTCTTCCATGTCATGAGTTATGCCCTCAATGGTCAGCTGGATGCCACCTTCAACCACAAAAATCACCGCCTCGGCTTCGGGGTCCAGTTCAGGGCGGGTGCTTCCGCCGCCCGAGGATACCTCGGCGATATAATGCGAGAACGTTTCGGCAAAGCCTGTCATCGGACGGGCGATCACCCAAAAGCGCGCGTGATCCCAAAACGGGAGGAACGAGGTTACGATGTCGCGCATTGTCCCTTTTGGAAGAACGGCATAGGCCTCGGTGAAGACTGCGCGATCCGTCAGAAGCTGGGTCTGGTCTGGATGACCACCTTGCGGGGCATAATATGTATTGCTCATGAAAGCTCCTGAAACCGAATGTGATTTCAAGACTATGCGCTGTAGTGATGGGGCCGACCACCCGCAAAGCGACGACAGCACTTTTCGAAACTTTTTGAAAGTAGATCGAACTCTTTCCGATCAACATGAAATTCGGATGCGAGGTTATTGCCGATATCGCTGCACAAATGCCGACAGGATCTTTTCCGGAACAACAACATTGGCCGCGTGGCACATGTCGATTAAGGATTGGGCTTCTTCTGGTGGGAAATAGCCGTGGTGTTTATAAATACCGATCCGGGTTTCAAATCCGTGGGCGTCCGCTTCCGGATGAAACTGGGTAGCATAAACGTTCTGCCCATAACGGATCATCTGAAAAGGGCAGGTCTCTGACGATACAAGATGGACGCACCCTTCCGGCAAGTGCTGCATCGCTTCCTTATGGCCGACAAATGCTTCAAATTCGCCTGGTAAACCCATGAGAAGAGGATCTGATTTACCTTCTGGGGTGAGCGTGCAAGGAGTCGCTTGCACCGGTTCCCCAAACTTCTCCTTAGAGATCGAACCCGGTTTCAGATGGTGGCCCAGGATCCCAATCCCGTAGCAGCAGCCCAGAAATGGCATGTCTCTCGCGGTGATTTCCGGCATGAGCGACAGACACTCTGTTTCAATCTTGGTTTCGATTGGTTTTTTTGCTTCCGGTGCGTCAGATACACACCCCGGTCCACCACCGACAATCACTCCGGAATAGGCGCCCAGATCCAGATTTTCTGGCAAATTATCCTGATCCAGCCTGATCCGGTGCACCTCGTCTCGAGTTAACCCACCTTTGGTAAGGATCGCCTGAAACTCATCGTCTGATGCATCGGTTTCCGGGCGAAGCTGCAAAATCAGGAATGGTTTCATCTGTATCTCTTTTAGTGAAGCGAAGAGCTTGAATTTGCGCGACATTGCCTGATCCTCTGGACAAGAGCAATGGCAGGGATTTGGATGTGGTGAATTTGGTGGTATGGCAACAAAAAAGGCTCGCCAGATTGGGAGCCTTTCCGATTGTCAGGGTCTGAGCAGAGGGCGGCTTACCGACCCCAGGTCCGAACGGTGCCGCAATCCATATGCACGAAGTTTGACCCGGAATACTTGCCAACGCCCCCCCCGCGACAGGCGGCGGCAGCCTTGAATATCTGATGCACGCTACGCGATTTCAGGCGCAGGTCAGCGGCCTGGCCTTTCATGTGAAGCGAGTTCTTGGCAACACCACGCGACTTGCGGCGGAGCATGGAGTTGGTTTGTGGCGAGCGATAGCCCGACAGCATCATGTAAGGTTCACGTACATCCATCAGGCCATGGGCGGCGGCCATGATGTCGATGGTGCGGGTGTCGATCTTGATCGCCTGATCCACACGCCAGTCGCGCATGAAGTAGTTGATTTCTTTCAGGGCTTCTTTGATGTATTTGCCCTCGATCCAGTAAATCATGTTGATCGATTCACCGGTGCGACCAGAGTACATTGCGATGCGACGTACATCACCTCCGCCACGTAGAAATCCAGCAGCATTGGCATACATCGGAGCGGATGAAACAGCTGTCGCCGCGAATGCTCCGAGAAGCCCGCGGCGTGTCATAAGGGTAGAATTGCTTTGATTGCTCGAAAGCTCGTCCGTCATAGTCCTAGCGTGTCCCGTCGCTTGCCTGTCCTCCGCGCTTACGCTTTTCTGCCGAAACGCCGCGCGAACCATGTTGCTACCATTTTCCCCCTGGTGCGCCTGTTTTATGGCACAACTCGAATCGCAAACCAAGCGCTGTTTTTTGCCGTTTGACCATTTCAAGGCAAATAGGCAGAATTTTGCTGAAAACGATAAAAAACTGGTTAACCGTGACACAAACGCGCCAAAACTGGGCAATTCCATTTGGGATGGATCAAATGCAATTCAGTTTTCGCTTTTGTGAATGGACAGGCCCGTCACGATCAACGAGTATTTATTGGTCTACTGAACATTGTAATACATGGGATTAAGATGAAGACGAGTATGCTTCGACCACAAGGTGCGATATTGATGCGCCTGTCTTTTGTTTGGGCCCTGGGCCTTGCGTTGTCCATTTTTGCGGGCTCTCATTCAGCGACCGCTCAGACAGCTCCATCAGCCTTTGCACAGGCGATCGCCGAAGCTGCAGCGCGCGACAAATCCATTGCGTCGTTCTACAAGGCAAATGGATATAAAGCGATCTGGACCGGTAAAGCGTCAAAGGACAGGTCGCGACGCAAAGCGTTGCTTTCAGCACTTTCAAAGGCCGGGGATCATGGTCTTCCTGTAACGAGCTATAATGCAGACGTGCTGAAGACCAACTTGCGCTCGGTGAAAAGCGTTCGCGATCTGGGCAAGCTCGAAGTGCAGATGTCCAAGCTCTTTCTCGAATATGCGCGCGACGTTCAGACCGGAGTGCTGGCGCCTTCACGTGTCGACAGCGGGATTGTGCGTCAGGTGCCATTGCGGGACCGGGCCAAATTGCTGGCTGCGTTCGCAAAGTCGAGCCCATCGCGTTTCCTGAAGGCGCTGCCGCCGAAAACGCCGGAATATCAGCGTTTGATGAAAGAAAAACTGCGGCTTGAAAAGCAGCTCGCCAAAGGCGGCTGGGGCGCTGCGGTTCCTGCAAAGTCACTGAAACCTGGCCAGTCCGGGCCGGCCGTCGTTGCGCTGCGCAATCGTCTGAAAGCTATGGGCTATCTAAAGCGGTCATCTACACAGACTTATGACGCGACGATCCAGAAAGCGGTTCAACAGTTCCAGCTTTCCCATGGTCTTTCCCCCGATGGGGTGGTCGGAAAAGGCACGATGAACGAGATCAACACCTCGATGCAGAAACGTCTGTCCTCGATCCTGGTGGCGATGGAGCGCGAGCGTTGGATGAACATCGACCGTGGCAAGCGACATATTTGGGTCAACCTGACCGATTTCACCGCTCAGATCATCGATGGTGGCAAAGTCACATTCCAGACCCGTTCGGTCGTTGGCAAGAACACCCATGATCGACGCAGCCCGGAGTTTTCCGATGTGATGGAATTCATGGTGGTGAATCCGACCTGGAACGTGCCCCGTTCGATTGCCACCAAAGAATATCTGCCGATGCTGAAGAAAAATCCAAACGCGGTCAGCCACCTGAAACTGATCGACCGCCGCGGTCAGACCGTCAATCGCGGGGCCGTTGATTTCACGCAGTTCACGGCAAAGACATTTCCTTTCGCCATCAAACAGCCTCCGTCGAACAAGAATGCGCTTGGGTTGGTGAAGTTCATGTTTCCGAACCGGCACAACATTTATCTTCATGACACACCCTCCAAGTCCTTGTTTGCACGCGAGGTGCGGGCATTCAGCCATGGCTGCATTCGTCTGAGTGACCCATTCGACTTCGCCTATGCTCTGCTGGCAAAACAGACGTCAGACCCAAAGGGCACCTTCCACGCTGCCCTGAAAACCAGGCGCGAGACTCAGATTAATCTGAAAACCCATGTTCCGGTTCACCTCGTCTATCGCACCGCCTTTGTTCCGGCCAAAGGGCGCGCCAATTATCGCCGTGACGTTTATGGACGTGACGCGAAGATATGGGCCGCATTAAGCAAAGCCGGGGTGGCGCTTCGCGCCGTAGGCAGCTAAATCCTTGTAAAAGCGATGCCGGGGCAGGAGAGTGTCCACAACACCTCTTTGCCCCGTAGGCTGCCCGACATCCGGGCCGTGCATTCGACAAGGAGACACAGATGCAATTCACTCTTGCCGATATAGCCTCAGCTCTTGGGACCGAAGTTCTCGGGCGCGGGGATATTGTTTTGTCCGGTGCGGCTGAACCTACTGATGCAGGCCCGGATCAGATCGCATTGGCGATGGATCCAAAATACGCCGAAGGGATTAAAGACGGACAGGCGCGGGTTGCCTTGTTGTGGGATGGGGCGGATTGGGAAAGCCTTGGTCTTGAAGGTGCGGTCTGTCTGAAACGAGGTAAGACCGCGATGCCATTGATCACCAAGGCATTGGATCCTGGCATGGGGGTCGCCCCGGGCGTTCACCCCTCCGCGGTGATTGATCCCAGTGCAGAAATCGGTGAAGGCGCAAAAATCGCCCCGCTGGTTGTGATCGGAGCTGGTGTAAAAATCGGCGCAAATGCGACGATCGGTGCGCATGTGTCCATTGGTTACGGGACCCAGATCGGCGACGATGTAACCCTGCATCCGGGCGCGCGCATCGCCCATGGGTGCACCATCGGGGATCGGTTTACCCTGCAATCCAATGCGGTGATTGGCGGGGACGGTTTTTCTTTTGTCACACTCGACAAAGAAAGCGCTGTTGAAAAGATGCGCGGTGACATGGCGGACGGGGATGACGCGGGTGCCGTGGAAGGCAGTGCCCATTGGGCGCGCGTTCATTCTCTGGGCGGCGTTGAAATTGGTGATGATGTCGAAGTGGGGGCCACGTCGACCATCGACCGGGGCACCATCCGCGCGACGAAAATCGGATCGGGAACCAAGATCGATTGTCAGGTTCAGGTGGGGCACAACGCCATTGTCGGCGAACACGTGATGATGTGCGGTAATGTAGGGGTGTCTGGATCGGCCAAGGTTGGCAACCGCGTGGTTCTGGGTGGCAAAGTCGGAGTCAGCGACAACATTTTCATTGGCGATGACGTGATCGCCGGGGGCGGCACCAATATCTATACCAATGTGCCTGCAGGGCGCGCGGTATTGGGCAGCCCTGCCGTCAAGATCGAAACGGAAATGGCGATCCGGCGTGAACTGCGCCGCCTTCCGCGCCTTGCGCAAACCCTGCGTGACCTTCAAAAAACTGTTTCAAAGCTCACGGATAAGGGGTGACGAACGGGTGGCCTGCTCTTGAGGGACGGGCCGCCATCGCCTACATCTAAACCGGAAACGGTGACAAGGACAGGAAGTGACATGTCTGACACGATCAAGGACCGCGTGATCGCCATTATCGCCGAGCAAGCCGTGCTCGAACCCGGGGATGTGACCCCCGACCAGACGCTTGAAGATCTGGGAATTGACAGCCTCGGGCTGGTCGAAAGCATTTTCGCCATTGAAGAAGCCTTTGATATCTCGGTGCCGTTCAATGCGAACGATCCCAGCGACAGTGAGTTCGATATTTCCTCAGTTGCGGCCATCATTAAAGCGGTTGAAGGTCTGATCGCGACACAGGCTGCCTGATCATGCGTCGCGTGGTGATCACTGGTCAGGGCTCAATCAACGCTCTTGGCCGCAATGTCGCAGAAACACTTGAGGCCATGCGCGAAGGGCGCTGCGGGATCTCCAACCTCGAGTTTCAGGATGTGGAACGCCTGTCCATTCGTATTGGCGGTCAGATCAAAGGGTATGACCCCGAGGCGCATTTCAACCGGCAGAAAATTTCGCTGTATGACCGGTTCACCCAGTTCACCATGCTGGCCGCTGAAGAAGCACTGACCCAATCCGGCCTCTCCTTTTCGGGGGAGATGGCCACGCGATCTGGCGTGGTTCTGGGCACTTCTGGCGGGGGTATGAACACGCTCGATGAAAATTACCGGTCCGTCTACGAGGATGGCAAAAACCGGGTGCATCCATTTGTGGTGCCCAAGCTGATGAACAATGCTGCCGCCAGCCATGTGTCAATGGAATGGAACCTCAAGGGGCCGAGTTTCACCGTGGCGACAGCTTGTGCCAGTTCCAATCACGCGATGGGGCAGGCGATGCAGATGATCCGATCCGGCATGGCGGATGTCATGGTCACGGGCGGATCTGAAGCGATGTTGTGCTTTGGCGGGATCAAAGCCTGGGAAGGGCTGCGCGTCATGTCAAAAGACGCCTGCCGCCCGTTTTCTGCCAACCGCAATGGAATGGTGCAGGGCGAGGGCGCTGCGGTTTTTGTGTTCGAGGAATATGAACACGCCAAGGCGCGTGGGGCTGAAATCATAGCCGAGGTTGCGGGGTTCGCCATGTCATCCGACGCGGCGGATATCGTGATGCCTTCCAAGCAAGGGGCCGCTCGGGCCATAAAGGGGGCGTTGCTGGATGCCAAGTTGAACCCTGAAGACGTGTGCTACATCAATGCTCATGGAACGGGGACTGCCGCGAATGACAAGACGGAATGTGCAGCCGTGGCGGATGCGTTTGGCCATCATGCAGATGACCTGATGATCTCGTCCACCAAATCCATGCACGGGCACCTTATCGGTGGCACCGGGGCGGTTGAGCTTCTGGCCTGTATCATGGCGCTGCGAGACGGCGTGATTGCGCCGACCATCGGCTATCAAGAACCCGATCCGGAATGCGCGCTTGATGTGGTGCCAAACGAGGCGCGCGAGGCTCGGGTGGATGCGGTCTTGTCCAATGCGTTTGCCTTTGGCGGATTGAATGCTGTTCTTGCACTTCGAGCAGCCCCATAGCCCACCTGGGATTATTTACGAAAAAACGCCGCTCGATTGAGCGGCGTTTTTTATGTGTTCAGGTCTGCCTTAGCTTATTGCTGCGGGAGCTTCGGCTCAACCAACTTGTCATAAGCCGCGGTGAACCCGGTCAGGGACATGTCCAGATTGACCTTCTGGGTCGGCGCCGCAGCTGGAACAATGGTCACGGTTGCTTTGGCACCTTTTTTGAACGAGGCGATTTCCTCTGCGGTGAAACCGATATTCGCCACGCAACCAGGTTGTGAGCAAAAGCGGAACGGGTAGCGGCGGGTCTGGCCACCATCGACGCCGATTGTCAGCTGTTGGGTCAGCAGGGTTTCCAGTGGAACAACGACGGTGGCGCCTGAAACCGCCTGATTTCCGGCGGGCAGCTTGCCCAAAGAAACCTCAGCGACGGAATTGCCGTCTGTGTCTTTCAGCAATTGATAAATCTGGCAGGGGTCGTCCCCATTTGGATTGCTGATGCATTTCAGATCCCAGTCACCAATTTTTTCCGCGACATAGGTCTGCCCTGGCTGCAAGGTCTCTTCAGACACTTCAGTGCCCATATCTGGGCCAGTCGGCGCAGCTTCTGCCGCTTCTGTCTGGGTGTCTGCGGGTTCGGTGCTGTCCTGGGCAAATGCCGGAGCGCCAAGGGAAAGAATCGCTGCAATTGAGAGAGATTTAATCAGCTCAGCCTTCATCATTTTTTGAGTTCCAACCTATGAGTTTATATTCAACCTTCGGCTTATCACGAGGGGTATCGACTGTCAGGTGGAAAAGGAAAACAAAGGGGAATTCCGCTTGTTTTCTTGAATTTCCGATGCCTGATCCGCAAAAGGATGAAAGTGTTAACTATCTGAACACAAAAAAGAAAAGGACCCGGCTTTCGCGGATCCCTTTCCAATTCTCTCCCTGCCGGACTGACCGGCTTATTGAGGAGGACGGTATGTCAGAAGGTCGCAGGGGTCAAGGGCGGAATTGATCTGGATCAGAAAAAAGCCGCGCCCGTGGGCGCGGCAGTCTGACAGGGAGGAAGTCATTCCCGGGCGAGATGCCCGCGGGAATGATTTCACTCTGGCATGGATTGGTTAATTTTGTATTGTCGGTGAGAACGGAATTCGAACATCCAGCTGCAACATGGGGCGGGTCAGTATTATGAGCGACAGTATTTTTATCGGCGGTGGTGGCGACAGTTACAGCGAAAAACAAGGGCTTTTGCTGAAATATGCCAACCGGCATGGTTTGGTGGCCGGCGCAACAGGCACCGGCAAAACCGTCACTTTACAGATCATGGCGGAAAGCTTTGCCGCTCAGGGTGTACCGGTGTTTCTGTCGGATGTGAAAGGGGATCTCTCGGGTCTGGCCATGTCGGGATCTGAGCAGTTCAAGCTGCATGAGGCCTTTACGTCGCGCGCTGAAAAGATCGGTTTTGATGACTATCAATACGAGGCTTTCCCAGTCACCTTCTGGGATCTTTACGGAGATCAGGGCCATCCGGTTCGCACCACGGTTACCGAAATGGGGCCGCTTCTTCTGGCTCGGCTTCTGGAACTGACGGATGCGCAGGAAGGGGTTCTCAATATCGCCTTCCGGGTGGCGGATGAGCAGGGCTTGCCGCTTTTGGATCTCAAGGATCTGCAGGCGCTTCTGGTTTGGGTCGGCGAAAACAACAAGGATCTCAGCCTGCGTTACGGTAATGTATCCACCTCATCGGTTGGGGCAATCCAGCGTTCCCTTCTGGTGCTGGAGAACCAGGGCGGTCACAAGCTCTTTGGGGAACCCGCCCTGGAACTGTCTGACATTCTGCGCACAGATACCGACGGTCGGGGCCGCATTTCCATCCTGGCGGCCGACAAGCTGATGGGATCCCCTCGGCTTTATGCCACTTTCCTTTTGTGGCTGCTTTCCGAACTTTTTGAAGAGCTGCCAGAGGTTGGGGACCCGGACAAACCCAAACTGGTGTTCTTTTTTGACGAAGCGCATCTCTTGTTTGACGACGCGCCCAAGGCTTTGGTCGACAAGGTGGAACAGGTGGCACGGCTGATCCGGTCCAAAGGGGTGGGGGTTTATTTCTGCACTCAAAACCCAGCGGATGTGCCCGAGGATATCCTGGGCCAGCTGGGCAACCGCGTACAACATGCATTACGCGCCTTTACCGCAAAGGATCGAAAAGAGCTGCGGCAGGCTTCTGAGACCTATCGCGACAATCCCCGCTTTTCGACGGAGGATGCGATCCGCGAAGTGGGAGTGGGTGAGGCGGTCACGTCTTTTCTTGAACGCAAAGGCGCGCCCGGAGTGGTCGAACGCACGCTGATCCGTCCTCCAAGCTCGCAATTGGGACCGGTAGATGACGCCACGCGGCAATCCTTGATCAATGCCTCTCCCATCGCTGGTAAATATGAAAATGCCAAGGATCGCGAGAGCGCTTTTGAGATGTTGAAAGCTCGTGCGGACATGGCCGCGAAAGAGGCAGAAGAGGCGGAACGCGCCGAGGAAGAAGCCGAAAGCGCCGCCGAACGCGAATACCGTGCCGGGCGACGTTATTCCGGTTCCCGCGTGGGCCGTTCAACTTCGCGCAAGCCCCGTCGCACGTCTGAGAAAAGCTTTGGGGAAGCGGTCGCAAATGTGGTGATCAAGGAACTTAAAGGCACCACCGGGCGTCGCATTGTACGCGGGATTTTTGGATCACTGTTTAAAGGGCGGTAGCCGTGCAAGTCTAAGTGACTAGCTCTTGCTGCTAGGTTTAGATGTGCAAACCGTTTTGGGCACCCATGATTGGGTGCCCAGCTTAATTTCATCTATCCAAGTCGGCATTTGAACCTGTCACAAATGATATGCACCACGGTTCACATTACATTTTAGGTGGGATCACCACATAGGCGGAACTAATCATACTGGTATCAGCCCTTTGCACCATATTCGCTTCTGAGCATGCAGAAAGTAGCGCGGCCAGACCAAGAGCAATGAGTACTAAACGTTTCATGAAAATCTCCTTGCTTTAAAAAGATCATTATGCCCAAACGCGCTTGAGGGGATCAAGCTGGCCAATATGTTTAACGTGTGCAGGAGTGGGTCGGCAACGGGTCAGAGCGGGCGTATTTTCAACTCGGCAATTCGGTTTCCATCTCGTTTCAGAACCTCAAACCGGAAGCCGTGGAAGCTGAAAACCTGACCCTCATTTGGGATCATCTGCGCCTCGTGAATGACCAGGCCAGCAATGGTGTTCGCTTCTTCATCCGGCAATTGCCAGTCGCGCGCCCGGTTCAGGTCGCGGATCGTCATCGCACCGTCGATCATATAGTGACCATCCGGCGTGCTGGTGATTTCGTCTTCATCCGTGGTGTCAAATTCGTCGGTGATCTCGCCCACGATCTCTTCAAGGATATCTTCCAGCGTGATCAACCCTTCAAGCGAGCCGTACTCATCCACCACCAATGCAAAATGCGTGTGGCGACGCAGGAATTGCCGCATCTGGTCGTCCAGCGTGGTGGTTTCGGGGATGAAGTAGGGTTCCATCGCCACCTGCATCACGTCGAAGTCATCCAGAGATTTCCCATCGGATTGGAACCGATACATCGCGCGGCTCAGGTCCTTTGCATGGATCACGCCAATAATGTTTTCCTGTTCATCCCGAAAGACAGGCAGGCGGGTATGGGGCGAGGCGAGGATCTGTTCCAGCACCTCGATGGCAGGAGCGTCAGCGTCGATCATTTCGATCTTGGAGCGGTGCAGCATGATCTCTTCCACCGCACGATCCCCAAGATCCAATGCGCCCAACAGTCGGTCACGGTCCTCTTTCTGAACGGCCCCTTCGGAGTGGCCCAATGAGATGGCGCCGGCAATCTCTTCGCGCACAGCAAGGATCTGGCTGTCCGGGTCGGTCTGAACGCCAAACAGCAGCAACACGCCGCGGGTGATGGCGCGCACAGCCGCAACGATCGGGGCAAATATCAAGATCACGCCAGCAATGGGGGCTGACGCTGCCCCGGCGGCGGCTTCTGGTCGGGTGATGGCGTAGGTTTTGGGAAGCACTTCCGCGAAAATCAGGACAAGAAGGGTCATGACCAAAGTGGCCAAGGCCACCCCGCTGTCGCCGTACATCCGGGTAAACAACGCAGTTGCCAGCGATGTGGCAAGGATATTGACCAGATTGTTACCCAAGAGAACCGATCCGATCAGCCGCTCATTGTCTTCGGTTATCTTCAGTGCCCGCTCGGCGCCTCGTTCACCTCTATCCGCACGTGCCCGCAATTTACCGCGTGACGCCGCAGTCAGTGCCGTTTCCGACCCGGAGAAAAAGCCAGACAAGACCAGCAGCGCCAGAATGGCGGCTGAGGTGATCCAGAAACTTGCATCAATCATGTCGGTTGACCTTTTCGTATCGATTGGGGCGGCTGCGTTCTTCGTGCTTTTTCTTGCGCCGGAATGCCTATAGATCTTATGGGCATAAGACCTGTTGTTTTCAAGGGAGTGCCCGATGGAGAACGAGATGGAAAATGCTTCTGGCGTCGATGTAACACGTAGAGATCCGAACGAGGATGTTGGTTCAGTCTATGATCCCGTGCCGGTTCTCACCGCGTTTTCCCATGTCCCTCTTGATGATGCCGCAAACGCGCTTGAAATGATGCGGTTGTCGCTTCTCGACTGGGCTGCGGTTTCGATAGCCGGGGTGGCGGAACCGGTTTCCCGAATAACCCGTGAGATGGGGCTTTCGGATGGGGGGCGTGCTCAGTCAAGCGTGGTCGGCAGTGCCACACGACTGCCCGCCCGGCAGGCGGCTTTGATCAACGGGGCAACCAGCCACGCGCTTGACTATGATGACACGCATTTCGCCCATATCGGCCATCCTTCCGTTGCAGTGGTCCCGGCCGCGCTCGCATTGGCCGAGGCTGAAGGATGTTCAGGTCAGGAATTGCTTGAGGCTGCTCTTGTCGGGGTAGAAGCCTCAATCCGCGTGGGCATGTGGCTCGGGCGATCTCACTATCAGACCGGGTTTCACCAAACCGCAACTGCGGGGGCTTTTGGGGCGACTGTCGCAGCAGCGCGGTTGCTTCGGTTGAATGCAACACAAACCGCATATGCGCTTGGCCTGTGCGCAACCCGTGCTGCTGGTTTGAAAAGCCAATTTGGAACCATGGGGAAACCCTATCACGCCGGGCTTGCTGCCCAGACCGGGGTCGAAACGGCAATGGCTGCAAAAGCCGGATTTGTGTCTGCACCGGAAGGGTTTGCCGGTGCGCAGGGGTTTGGCCCCACCCATGCAGGTGAAGGCCATGCCGATGCGTTTAAAGCGCTTGGGGCTCTTTGGCAATTCGAGACCATCAGCCACAAATTTCATGCCTGTTGTCATGGCACCCATGCGATGATCGAAGCGCTCTTGCCATTGATGCTCACGCCTGACCGGGTGGTGCGCGTTGAAATTTATACTCATCCGCGCTGGCTCTCGGTGTGTAATATCCCCGCACCGTCATCTGGACTGGAAGTAAAGTTCTCTTATGCCCATGTGGCGGCAATGGTGATCGCAGGCCGCGATACTGCTGCGTTGAACAGTTTCACCGATGCTGTGGCTCAGGATGCAGAGTTGGTGGAACTGGCAAGTAAGGTCCGGGTCGTTGGCAGCGAAGAACTGTCCGAGACCGAAGCGCGGCTTATGGTGGATACAATCGAGGGTCGCAGAGAGGTCGCGTACGATCTGGATACGCCGATCACAATTGACACGCGGACCCGCAAATTACGTGCCAAAGCCAAGGCACTTGTGGGCGGGCAGGGGGACCGTCTCTGGTCGGCTATTCAGGCGGAGGACGGCCCTGATCTCTCAGCATTTACGCGCCTGTTGCGACTGGCCTGAATTGAACTGGCATAAAAAGAAAAAGGCGGAGGTCACAAGACCCCCGCCAGAGTTCTGCGCGTCGACCGTGGCGGATGCGCGCAGTGGTGACCCTTCGCAATCAGGATAGAAGGGCCGAAGTGTTCCAAGCGATTAAGACGTGAAGTCGTAAGCGCGTTCACCGTGAACCTCGAGGTCAAGCCCGTTGGTTTCGGTTTCCAGATCAACGCGCAGCGGGGTGATCAGAGCAACCAGTTTCACCAGCGCCAGTGTAACCACAAAGGTGAAGACGCCTACAATCACCAGCGCACCAGCCTGTGCAATCCAGGTCCCGTGGCCAAAAGCGGCAATCATCAGCGTGCCGAAGATCCCACCGATACCATGCACCGCAAATACGTCCAGCGTGTCGTCGATCTTCATCTTGTTGCGCACGAAGTTCACCCCTTCCTGACACAGCACGCCTGCAACGGCGCCGATGATCAGGGCTTCCACAGGGCCAACAAATCCAGAGGCCGGGGTGATCGAGGCGAGACCCGCAATTGTGCCGGTTACAAGACCCACAAGCGAGGCCTTGCCGTATTTGATCCGCTCCCAGATCGCCCAGGTGAGTGAGGCCGTGGCGGCTGAAATATGGGTGACCGTGATTGCCATTGCAGCGCCACCGTCAGCGGCCAGTTGCGACCCGCCGTTAAAGCCGAACCAGCCAACCCAGAGCATGCCAGCACCCATGAACACCAGACCCGGTGCATGCGGTGGCGTGGTGCGGTGTTTGCGAGGTCCCAGCACGTAAGCGATGATCAGCGCGGCAATCCCTGCGGTTTCGTGCACGGTGATGCCACCGGCGAAATCCTTGGTGCCAACTTCGCCAAAAATGCCGCCATCCGACATCATGCCACCGCCCCAGATCCAATGCACAACGGGCGCATAGACCAGAAGCATCCAAAGTGCTGAGAAGGTCAGGACAAAACCGAACCCAACCCGTTCCACATAGGCCCCAACGATCAGCGCAGGGGTGATCACGGCAAATGTCATCTGGAACGCAAAGAAAAGGATTTCAGGTAGGGTGCCGGACAGGCTGTCGATGGTCACGCCGTTGAGGAAGAGTTTGCCCAAGCCGCCCCAGACGCCGTGATCCGATCCACCAAAGGCAATCGAGTAGCCCGCGACGAACCACAGGACTGACATCAAACAGGCAATCGCATAAACATGCATAAAGACCGACAGCACGTTGCGCGCTCGGACAAGCCCACCGTAAAAGAGTGCAAGCCCCGGAAGGGACATGAACAGCACAAGGGCCGTCGCGGTTAAAATCCAGGCTGTATCGGCGGCGTTCATCGTTTTCCCCTTCGATCCGATTTCGCATTTGCCTACGGAAATGGCGGAAATCCGAAAAAATGGGGATAAAAGGCGCAGATATATACGCCGTGCCTATACAGAATTTGCGCGCTGCCTGTTTTTTGTGCGCGATGCCCGCAGGCTTGGTGCAAAAGCGGGCGTCTCTAAAACGCCTTTGCGGAAGAGATCAACAGAGAGATGGCATGGCGCGCTGCCGCATTGCGAACGTTTTCGCGGCCCAGCGCGCCAAATTCCACAGTTTCGGTAACAATCCCTACGGGGCTGGCAAGCCCAAAGCAGACCCGCCCCTCTGGTTTGTGCTCAGACCCACCTGGCCCGGCGATCCCGGTGACCGAAACCGCGATATCAGCCTCGGAATGGGCCAGCGCCCCTGCTGCCATTTCACGCGCAACCTCTTCACTGACGGCGCCGTAATGATCGAGCGTTGCCGCACTCACACCAATCAACTCGCGTTTGGCGGAATTGGAATAGGTGATGAATCCCCGTTCAAACACGTTAGAGCTGCCGGGGATATCGGTGATCCATGCGCCAACCATGCCGCCGGTGCAGCTTTCAGCCGTCGCAAGTTTCAGGCCTTTGGCACGGCAAAGATCAAGAAGTTCAGCGATGGTCTGATCGGTTGATAACATGGTTTACCCCATTAAGAACGCGTGGGCGACATAGGCGGCGATCACAACCGTTATGGCCGCCGCGATCCCGGCATAGACATCATCCATCATGACACCAGTGGCATCTCCGCGCCGATCCGCCTTGCCGATAGGGCCGAACTTGGTGATGTCGAAAAAGCGGAAGGCCAGAAAGGCGACAATCCAGCCGGGATATAGCTGCAAGATATCTGCCCCCATCATCTGTGCGCCAAAGGACACCGGGAAAAGGGCAATCCACATGCCAACCACTTCGTCGATCACCACTTCGGATGGGTCATGGTTGTCGGATCCCGCCGTGTAGGCTTCGGTTGCCTTCAACCCTATCAGGTAGGCCACAATGGTTGCACCGGTCAGCAGGATCGGCCCACCGATCACATGCAAAAGCCAGCCAACGGGCAGGGCGGCCAAAGTGCCCCAGGTGCCAGAGGCAGGTTTTAGCAGCCCGGAGTAAAAGAACGTGGCAATCAGTTTGGCGGTGGATTTCTGCATCTGTCAGTCCTTGATCAGCGTGGCAACAGCCATTGAGGCGATGCCTTCTTCGCGCCCGGTAAAGCCGAGTTTCTCAGAGGTGGTGGCCTTGACCGAGACCTGTGCAACCTCCAGCCCCATGATCTTCGCCAATGCCTCTCGCATTGCCACAGCATGCGGGCCAACTTTCGGACGTTCACAGATCAGCGTTACATCGACATTCGAGATCCGGTAGCCACGTTCCGACGCGCGCTTGACCGCATGTCGCAGGAAAATATCGCTCTCGGCCCCTTTCCATTGCGGGTCCGACGGAGGGAAATGTTGACCAATATCGCCATCGGCAAGCGCGCCGTAGATCGCATCGGTCAGGGCGTGCATCCCCACGTCGGCATCGCTATGCCCTTTGAGTTTTTTGTCATGCGGCACGCTCACCCCGCAAAGAATGACATGATCTCCCGCCTCAAAAGCGTGCACGTCATAGCCTTGACCCACCCGAATATCCATCAATCAGCCTTTCAGAAGCTTTTCGGCCCGCGCGAAATCCTCGGGCGTGGTGATTTTCATGTTCCGCTCCTCGCCCGGTACGATGGCCACGTCAAGCCCCGAGCTGCGCGCAACTTCCACATCATCTGCAGCACCACCGGGATGGGCATGGTGGGCGGCAACAATCTTGTCGTAGTGAAACCCTTGTGGGGTTTGTGCGCGATAAAGCCCCTCGCGGCTCTCGGTGCCGGTCACCACCCCCTCGTGCCCACGCCACAGGGCGTCGGTCACGGGGATCGCCGGGGCGGCTCCGGGAGAGGTTCTCAAGGCGTCGATCACATCATCAATGATGCGATCCGAGAGCAGTGGACGGGCGATATCGTGGATCAGCACATAATCCGGCGCGGCAGATTGCGCGGATGATTGTAGTGTCTCAAGCCCGGCCATGACTGATGCATCCCGGCTTGCCCCGCCATGGGTCAGGATCACTCCATTGATCCCACTTGCGATCTCTTGGTCGTCAGGATGAATGACCAATACGATTTCGGATATGCGGGGATGCGCTAGAAACCGGGCCACAGTGGCCTCAGCCACCATGCCGCCCCCCAATGGGCGCCACTGTTTCGGAAGGCCGCCCCCAGCACGAGATCCGCGCCCGGCAGCAACGATCACCGCTGCAATATGTTCTTCGCTTTTGGTCATGCCCAATGTTTAGGACGTGCTGAGAAAGGAAACAATGGCCGGTTTCTCTCCGTGGAAATTGCTTAAAAAATGTGCAAAAAGGAAATTCGTAGCGGAGTCGACGGGCAAATTCTTGTTGAATTGCAAGGGCGCGCTCAAAGTTGCATCAATGCACAAGGAATAGGCATGTCACTTTCGATCGGAAACGTCACTCTCAAAGCGCCCGTGGTTCTCGCGCCAATGGCCGGGATCAGCGATCTTCCGTTCCGTCAATTGGTGGGAAGCTTTGGGGCAGGGCTGGTTGTCTCTGAAATGGTGGCCAGTCAGGAAATGGTGCAAGCCAAGCCCGGAGTGCGCGAACGCGCTGAACTTGGATTTGGTCTGGCCAATACGGCGGTGCAATTGGCAGCGCGCGATGTGTATTGGGCGGGCGAAGCCGCGAAGATGGTCGAGGCGAATGGGGCCCGTTTAATCGACATCAATATGGGCTGCCCCGCGCGCAAAGTTGTGGGTGGTATGTCGGGATCTGCCTTGATGCGCGATCTGGATCATGCGCTGCGGCTGATCGAAGCCATTGTCGGCGCGGTGTCTGTGCCGGTGACCTTGAAAACCCGGCTCGGGTGGGATGACAGCAGTCTGAATGCGCCAGAACTGGCGCGTCGGGCGGAGGGTGCCGGCATCCGGCTCATTACCATCCACGGACGCACCCGTTGCCAGTTTTACAAAGGTCACGCCAATTGGGCGGCCATTCGCCCGGTGAAAGACGCTGTCACCATTCCTGTCATTGCAAATGGGGACATTGTTAATACCGCCTCCGCTCGTGCCGCTCTTGCCCAATCCGGTGCGGACGGGGTGATGATTGGACGTGGAGCCGGGGGACGCCCATGGCTGTTGCAACAGGTCGCTCATGATCTCTTTGGGGCTGACGCGCCAAACATTCCGCGTGGCGAGGATTTGGTGCAGATGGTTCAGAAACACTACCGCGACAGCCTAGAGTTTTATGGACCGGAACTGGGTGGCCGTGTGATCCGTAAACATCTGGGTTGGTATATGGATGAGGCAGAAACACCGTCGGATATGCGGAAACGGATCCTGTCCTCTCGCGATCCGAACGAGGTGCTTGACCTGATCCCCTCGGCCCTGCTGCAGGAGGAGATCGCATGAGTGATCTGTTGTGGTCATCGCTTCCGATCCCCGCGCTGGAGCTATCAGCCGAAGGGGTGATCCTGAAGGTGAACAGTGCCGCAGAATCGTTCCTGAACCAGTCGGAGCGTGTGCTGAAAGGGAAGCCATGTGCAGACAGCGTGCCGCTTGCTCTTGATCTCAACGAAGCCTTCGGGCGGGTACTGGCGGCGCAGGGGGTTTTATATGTGGACTCGGTTGGTCTGACACCAACCGCATCGCCCCCCTGTGATGTGAATGTCCAGATTGCAACCATGGGAGACGGGTTGTTGATGCTGCTGCATCCAAGACAGGCAGAACAGTTGGGGCAGGTTGAAGGGATCCGGGCCGCACGTCAGGCGATCGGAATGGCGGAAATGCTGGCGCATGAAATCAAGAACCCCCTTGCAGGGATCACTGGGTCTGCGCAGCTTCTGTCGATGGGGTTGGGATCAGAGGACCGCGAATTGACGGATCTGATCGTTGCGGAAAGCCGCAGGATCGTCGCCCTACTGGATCAAGTCGAGCAATTTGGCGATCTGCGGCCCCCCGCGACAGATGAGGTGAACATCCACGATCTGCTGGAACGCGCCCGAGCGACAGCGCGCGTTGGCTTTGCTGGCGGGTGTGAGATTTCAGAGGTCTATGATCCTTCTTTGCCGCTCACACTTGTGGATGCTGATCAAATGATGCAGGTGTTTTTAAATCTTTTGAAAAACGCCTCGGAAGCTGCTGGACCTAAAGGGAAAATCATTGTCCGGACGTTCTATGACGCGGGGCTGCATCGGCGCAGCAAAGATGGTCAGCGTCTGGCGCTTCCGCTGCAGGTAGAGATCACCGATAATGGCCCCGGCCTTCCGCCTGACATTGAGGATCACATCTTCGATCCGTTTGTTTCAGGCCGCGAAAATGGAACCGGACTTGGTCTTGCCTTGGTGTCAAAGATTCTAACCGATCATGGCGGTTTGATCACCGTCAAAAGCCAGCCGGGAAAGACCACATTTAGGGTCTCGCTTCCGGTTGCCCCGCGCAAACAGATACGTTTCACGTAAGGAGCCAGCCTCATGGATGGAACAATATTAATCGCTGACGATGACCGAACAATCCGTACGGTTTTGACGCAGGCGCTGACCCGCGCAGGGTGCCGGGTTCATGCCACTGGCTCCATGGTCACGCTGCTCAGATGGGTTGAAGAAGGGCGCGGGGATGTGGTGATTTCCGATGTGATCATGCCGGATGGGAACGGGTTGGAAAGCCTGCCTAAGATTTCGGAAATGCGCCCCGACCTTCCGGTCATTGTTATTTCCGCGCAGAATACCATCATGACCGCCATTCAGGCTGCTGAGGCCGAGGCGTTTGATTACTTGCCCAAACCCTTTGACCTTCCAGACCTGATGAAGCGCGTGGCGCAGGCATTGGAACGCAAACGCTTGCGCCCAGCGCCCGCGCAAAGCACCAGCGAGCCTGGAACCGCTTCCGACCTGCCGCTGGTGGGGCGCAGCCCAGCCATGCAGGATCTGTATCGGCTTGTGGCCAGAGTTTTGAATGTTGATCTGCCGGTTCTGATCACAGGGGAAAGCGGAACTGGAAAATCGCTGATCGCACAGGCGATCCATGATTTTTCCTCTCGGCGGGATGCCCCTTTTGTCGTTGCAACCGCTGATGACCTTGGGCCATCGGACGCGCTGGACAACCTATTGCGCCGGGCCGGTCACGGGACAATTCTATTTGACGGGGTCGGGGATCTGGATCCGGAAGCACAGGCGCGCCTGACACGCTTTCTTGATGGACTGACCGCAGAAGGGCCGCGCGTGATTGCGATTTCGCAGGGTGAATTATCGGTCATGATCCGCAATGGGAGCTTCCGCGAAGACCTCTATTACCGTCTGGCAGGCGTTGTTATCTCGGTGCCAGCGTTGCGAGAACGTCTGGAAGATATCCCCGCGCTGGCAGAGCATTTTGTCGCCCGCACAGCCCATGATGGGCTTTCCGAACGCCATCTGGATCCAGAGGCACTTGCGGTTCTTCGGGCGCACCCGTGGCCCGGAAACCTGCGACAGCTTGAGAATCTCATGACGCGGCTTCTGGTGACGGGGGGCGAAGAAATGATCACCGAAGCGGAAATTAGCGCCGCGCTTTCCGGTGATATAACCAGCCAACCCAGCAGCGGCGCACCGGATGAGCGGCTTTCCGCTTCTGTCGCCAGACATCTCAAGCATTACTTCGATCTGCATGGGGGTGGATTGCCCCCAGATGGGCTTTATCAACGGATATTACGAGAAATTGAGCTGCCGCTCCTGGAAATCTCTCTGGATGCAACCGGTGGTAACCAGGCTAAATGTGCCGATCTTCTTGGCATCAACCGCAATACGTTGCGTAAAAAAATTACGGATCTCGGAATCGAGGTGACACGGCGCCGCAAGTTGATGTAAAAGGGCAACAAGCGTTGCAAATCGGCACTGGATCGCAGAATCTCAGGACGTGTTGCAGCGCTGCCGGTCAAACGGCAGTGAGGTAGGGCCTTCGGGTTGTTGGCGATTGATAGAGTCTGGTGGTTATCTGGACATGAGTTCAATACCCGATCTTTTGGGGGCCCAAACGTAATTGGGGGGCGAGACGTTGGCAGAGCGCAGGATGCGCAAAACCAGCCTGGAGCGGTACATCGCGCTAAGAAATTGGCGCCGGTTACGCACGGTGTCTGCACTGGGATTGATCCTGATGGGACCGGTTCTGGCCGTGGCCACATTCATGGTGCTTGGACCTTTTGCCCAGCGCGGAGACAGCTCGGCGCTTCGACTGATCCTTCTGGCTGATATTCTATATGTCATTGTGGTGGCTGGCATGGTTCTGGCGGGGATCATGAGGATGATCGCTGCCCGAAGGCTGGAAAGCGCAGGTTCCCGCCTGCACTTGCGCCTGACTGGGGTGTTTGCGTCTATCGCGCTTGGCCCGACGGTGCTGGTGGCCATATTTGCGATGCTGACGCTTAACCTTGGTCTTGAAGGCTGGTTTTCCGAGCGCGTGCGGCTTGTTGTAGGCAATTCCCGCGCCGCAGCCGAAGCCTATAAGGGAGAAAGCCGTGATGGCCTCGTGGAGGATGCACAGGCCATTTCCACACTGCTGACATTGGAACGCCAACGCCAGTTCCTAGTGACCGAGGGAGAGTTGCGGCAACTCCTGATCGAAACTCAAGGTCGGATCCAACGTGGGTTGAGCGAAGCGTTTATCCTGAATTCAGATGGCGACATTCGGGTGCGGGGTAATCGCTCTTATTTGTTCAACTATGATGCGCCGAACGTGGAAGAGATTGCTCAGGCTTTGGAAGGGGAACCTGTTGTCATCGAAGATTGGGCCCAGAACGAGTTTCGGGTTCTGCTACATCTTTCGGCCTTTTCCGATCATTTTCTCTATCTGACCCGTAAAGTGAACGGAGAAATTCTGGACCTCGCGGATGAAACCCAGGAGGCCGCTCTTCTTTACACGCAACTGGAAAGCCAGCGTGGTCAGCAACTGTTCCAGTTTGGCCTGATTTACCTTGGGTTTGCACTGATCCTGATCCTTGCAGCGGTCTGGATGGGGATGTGGTTTGCCGAACGCCTTGCCCGCCCGGTTGGGCGCCTTGCAGGGGCCGCACGTCGTGTCGGGGCGGGGGATCTGGATGTGCAGGTTCTGGAAGAGCGTGGCGATGACGAAATTGCCATGTTGGGACGCTATTTCAACCTGATGACCAAACAGTTGAAAGGACAGCGCGAACGTCTTCTCGACAACACCCGCCAAATTGACGCGCGTCGCCGATTGTTTGACAGCGTGCTCGGCTCCATTACCGGCGGTGTTATCGGTGTGAATGCAAGTGGGCGTGTCACCTTTTTGAACCGTGCCGCTGAACAATTGCTGGAGGTTAACGATCCGGCCGGGGAGGAACACGAATTGTCGTTGGTGGTTCCTGAATTCCAACCGATGCTGGATGAACTGAGATCGGGCAGCCGCGAAAGCGTACAACATGAGGTGCGACTGGCGCGGGGTGGCAAGCAGGAAAGCCTGCTTGTGCGTATGGCGCAGCGGCGCAATGAAGATGGGGATCTCGAGGGATATGTGATCGCCTTTGACGATGTCACCGACCTTGTTTCTGCTCAGAGGATGGCGGCGTGGGGGGATGTGGCCCGCCGCATTGCCCATGAAATCAAGAACCCGCTCACGCCAATTCAGCTGTCGGCAGAGCGGATCAAACGCAAATTCTCAAAGGTGGATGGCGTGGATGTTCCATCACTGGAACAATACACCGACGTCATTGTACGCCAGACCAATGATCTTCGCAGGATCGTGGACGAATTCTCAAAATTTGCTCGTATGCCGGAACCAGAGAGACGTCGTGTTGATCTGGTCGCCATCGCCCGAGACGCCGTTTTATTACAGCAAGCCGGGCAAGCTGGGGTATCAATCAAGGCGGCTTTGCCAGACGGTGAAATTGCAGCGGATATCGACGCCACAATGATCGGTCAGGCATTGACGAACCTAATCAAGAACGCTGGAGAAGCTATTGAAACTTTGCAGGAACGTGGCGCACCTGAGGGGCACACTCCGCAAATCAAGATCAATATGTACGAACAGGAAAACGGGGTGACAATCACCATTGCGGACAACGGTATTGGTCTGCCAGAAGATCGTTCACGCCTGTTTGAGCCCTATGTGACCACGCGTGACAAAGGCACGGGTCTTGGGTTGCCAATCGTTAAGAAGATCATCGAAGAGCATGGCGGGACACTGGTCCTTGAGGACGCTCCTTCATTTGATGAAGGAGAACATTTCGGAGCCATGGCAAATATCTGGTTGCCGACAGATCCGGACCCGGCGCCACAGTGAATAAGAAAGAGGGCATCATGAGTGATACGAAAGGCGATATTCTGATTGTTGACGACGAGCGTGACATTCGCGAGTTGATTTCTGACATTCTGGAAGATGAGGGTTTTACCACGAGGCTGGCGGGAACCTCTGACGAGGCCGTGGCTCAGGTCAAGGCTGAACAACCCGCCTTGATGATATTGGACATCTGGCTCAAAGACAGCGCGATGGACGGAATTGACATCCTGAAGATGGTCAAAAGTGAACATCCCGAGGTTCCGGTGGTCATTATTTCCGGCCACGGCAATATCGAGATCGCGGTCGCCGCGATCAAGCAGGGGGCTTATGATTTCATCGAGAAGCCGTTCAATATTGATCAGTTGATGGTGGTCATCACAAGGGCGATGGAAACCAGCCGCCTACGCCGTGAGAACACAGCTCTTAAGCGCCAGGATGGTGGTTCCCGAGAGATGATTGGATCAAGCTCCTCGTTCAAGACTTTGAAAAATAACTTGGAAAAAGTCACAAAGTCCAATGGCCGTGTGCTGCTGTCTGGGGCTGCTGGCAGTGGCAAGGAGTTGGCTGCCCGCTTTATCCACACGCATTCAGATCGTAGTCAGGCACCGTTTGTCGTGGTGAATTCAGCCTCGATTGAATCTGATCGTATGGAAGAGGTTCTGTTCGGACGCGAAAGTGCTGAGCGTGGCGTCGAGCCGGGTCTGCTTGATGAAGCAAATGGGGGTGTCATTTACTTTGACGAGGTTGCAGACATGCCTCTTGGCACCCAGTCCAAGATCCTGCGCGTGTTGGTCGATCAGCGGTTCCAGCGTGTTGGCGGAACCGAGAAGGTAAGTGTGGATATTCGTGTAATATCTAGCTCTAACAAGGATCTACAGGCCGAAATTGAAGCCGGTAATTTCCGTGAAGAGCTATATCATCGCCTCAATGTTGTTCCGGTCACGGTTCCCGCTCTGGCAGAGCGGCGGGAAGATATTCCTGAACTCGCAGCGCATTTCCTCGAGATGTTCAATCGAGAGCAGGGACTTTCTCTGAGAACCCTCAGCGAAGAAGCAGAGGCCGTTTTGCAGGCCATGGGTTGGCCTGGCAATGTGCGTCAGTTGAAGAATGTGATTGAAAGGGTGCTGATCCTCGGTGATGGCAGCGGTCCAATTCAGGCGGGTGAGCTTCCCGGCAGCGACATTTCCGGATCCGCAGAAGATTTAGGAGATCATTCTCTGGCGCTTCCTTCCGCTTTGGCCACTTTGCCCCTGAGAGAAGCTCGGGAAGCGTTTGAACGCGAATATCTGCTGACGCAGATTAATCGGTTTGGAGGAAATATTTCGCGGACTGCAAGTTTCGTGGGAATGGAGCGCAGCGCGCTTCATCGCAAACTGAAATCGCTTGGTGTTGTGACAGGAAACAAAGCCGGTGCTCGCGTGGCTTATGTGGCCAGTGAAGAAGAAGGGGCTGACGCCTGATCAGGGAACATACGGGTGCGCTTGACCTCAATGATCAGGAGTGGCAGGTATTTTACGTCTGAAGGTTGGTCCTTTGTGGCCAGTCTTCAGGCGATAGTGGTGCCTGAAACACGGACAACGTGACAGGAACGAGCAAAGGAACCGATCTGCCATGAAAGTGATCATTTGCGGCGCGGGTCAGGTAGGCTGGCAAATCGCTCGCCATCTTTCTTCCGAAAATAATGATGTGACCGTCGTGGATAACAATCCTGCTTTGGTCAATCGCGCAACGGAAACCCTTGATGTTCAGGGGATTTCCGGTTTTGCCTCCTACCCGGATGTGCTCGAGCGGGCAGGGGCAGAAGATGCCGATATGATCATTGCTGCGACCCATTCCGACGAGGTGAATATGGTCACCTGTCAGGTGGCGCATTCGGTCTTTGCGATCCCACGTAAAATTGCGCGGCTGAGGTCAAAGTCTTATCTGGATGCGATTTATGCCGACCTGTATCGGCGCGACCACCTGCCGATTGACGTTGTGATCAGCCCAGAACGCGAAGTGGCAGAGGCGGTGCTGAAGCGGCTGACGGCGCCATCCGCGTTTGACATCGAGAGTTTTCTGGATGGAAAGGTGCAGCTGTTGGGGATTCAGCTGGGCGAAGACTGCCCGGTCCTGAACACACCCTTGCGGCAGCTGACTGACCTATTTTCCACCTTATCGGTGATTGTGGTTGGGGTTCGGCGCGAGGGAACGCTTTTTGCCCCGGAACCCGGCGATCAGCTGTTTGGTGGGGATCAGGTGTATGTCTTCACCAAATCCGAAGATTTGGACCGCACGATGGAGGTCTTTGGAAAAACCTCGAAACGCCAGAACCGGGTTGTGATCCTGGGTGGTGGGAATGTTGGCCTTGCGGTTGCGCAAGCTCTTGAAGCGCGCACCGACCGGATCCGCGCAAAAGTGGTCGAGCTTAACCGATCTGTAGCCGAAAAGGCTGCCGACGCGCTGGAACGAACCATAGTGCTGAACGGGGACGGCATGAATATGGAGCTGATGAAAGAGGCAGGAGTTCCCAAGGCAGACGCAATTTTGGCAGTGACAGATGATGACAAGGTGAACCTGCTGACCTCTGTACGCGCCAAATCGGTTGGTTGTCAGATGTCCATCTGCCTGATCAACGATCCCTCACTGGCTGGGCTGATGGAACCTCTGGACATCGATGCCTACATCAACCCGCGCACGCAGACCGTAAGCTCGATCCTGCGGCATATCCGGCACGGGAAAGTACGCGAAGTCTATTCGCTCGGAGATGCAGAGGCAGAAGTGATCGAGGCACAGGTCCTGGCGACCTCTCCGGTGGCAGGCAAGCCGATCCGTGATGTGGATTTCCCCGAAGGCGTGTTGGTCGGGTCGGTCCTCAAGGGGGATGAGGTCCACAAACCCACGGGCAAGATGCGGCTTGACGAAGGTGATGTTGTCACAATCTTTGCCATGGCCGAAGACGTGCCTGAAGTTGAGCGTCTCTTGCAGGTTCAGATCGACTATTTCTGATGCCAAGCTCTGTCACCACACAGATCCTGAAACTGCCACTCCTCGTGATCTTGATGGGGATCGGGGTGGTCGCAATGTTTGCACCGGCGATCTATGGCTGGTTTGTTGGAGAATTCTTTGAGGCGCGGGTCTTCTTTTACGGTGCAATTCTTTTTGGGTTCCTGACGTTGTTTTTAGCTCTGGCAATGGGCGATAAACCACGATCAAGCCGTCCCCGTCGTCACTTGATGGCCTTGTTGGGGCTGTTTGTCTTGCTGCCGCTCATGTTGGCCATTCCATTTCATCAAGCGGTGCAAAATACCAGTTTCCTGAATGCCTATGTGGAAATGGTCTCGGCCCTGACCACAACCGGGGCGACCCTGTTTGAAGATCCGGGCCGGCTGGCGAGCACGCTGCATTTGTGGCGTGCGCTGGTCGGGTGGCTGGGGGGGCTGTTCATCTGGGTGAGTGCCATTGCAATCCTGGCGCCTATGGCGCTTGGTGGTTTCGAAGTAAGGTCACGGTTTGGAGCCCGCAAGGATGATGCCGGTCGGTTTGGCGCCGGTTTTAGCCAAATCAGCAAAGTTGCAGATCTCTCTGACCGCATTCGTGCCTACGGCGTAAAGCTTTTTCCGGTTTATTTCGGATTGACCGCCGCCATCTGGGTCGGCTTGGTTCTTTCCGGTGAAACGGCATTTGTGGCTTTGTGCCATGCGATGTCGACGCTGGCGACAAGTGGAATATCGCCTGTTGGGGGGCCTGCAGGCGGCGGTGCCGGTATGGCGGGAGAAGTTGTTGTTGCGGTGTTTTTGGTCTTTGCCATTTCCCGACTGACCTTTGCCACCGATATGCAGGCAGATGATTTGCGCGGTCTCGTAACGGATGCGGAAATGCGTATGGCCTTTGCAATTGTCATCCTGGTTCCCGGTTTCCTGTTTCTACGTCACTGGATCGGCGCATATGAGGTGGATGAAGAAGCCAACATGATTGCCGGGCTGGCGTCGCTTTGGGGCTCGGTATTTACGGTTTTATCGTTTTTGACGACCACTGGTTTTGAAAGCGCGTCCTGGGCTGCAAGCCAGGAATGGTCTGGTTTGCAAACGCCGGGCTTGATCCTGATGGGGCTTGCTCTTGTTGGCGGGGGCGTGGCGACCACGGCAGGTGGAGCCAAATTGATGCGGGTCTATGCGTTGTACCTGCATGGTCTGCGGGAATTGGAAAAGCTCGTACACCCATCCTCTGTTGGTGGAAGCGGTACCGATGCACGGCATATTCGTGGGCGCGGTGCCTATATGGCTTGGGTGTTTTTTATGCTTATGGCCATGTCGCTGGCGCTTGTTTCACTTGGGTTTTCGTTGACGGGTCTCAATTTTGAAACCTCTATGGTCCTGACAATTTCAGCGCTGACCACAACGGGGCCACTCGCGCAAATTGCAACGGCTGATCCGATCTCATTGGTTGATTTGCCTGAATCCGCAAAGCTGATCCTGACTGCAGCCATGGTTCTGGGGCGATTGGAAACACTCGCAATCATTGCGCTATTCAATCCGGAAAGCTGGCGCCGATAGCACCTGATTTGTGTTTTTGTCGCAATAGGCGCATTTTGCAACATGTTTGGGGCTGGAATCATTCAAATACACAGGTCATATTGGTGCAATAGGACCTTCCTGCCGGATTTCGGCAGCTCGAGATAAAAAGGACAAAAAACGATGGCTGCGGATAAGCAAAACTTGCAAGATGCCTTTCTGAACCATGTGCGCAAATCGAAAGTGCCCGTGACGATCTTTCTGATCAACGGGGTAAAGCTTCAGGGCGTGATTTCCTGGTTCGACAATTTCTGTGTGCTTCTGCGTCGTGATGGTCAATCGCAACTTGTTTACAAACATGCGATTTCGACCATTATGCCGGGCGCACCGATCAACCTGTATGATGGCGAAGACAGCTGACTGACCTTGTTGAACAGGAGGAACGCCCAACACGGGCCTGGGTCCTCCATCCCGAACTGACTTCCAATCGTGAGCGTCGTGCCTCCGGGCCTGCGCTTGAAGAGGCTGTGTCGCTTGCTGCAGCGCTTCCTCACCTTGTGGTGGAGGGCGCTGAAGTGGTGCGGGTATCCAAACCCCATCCCGGCCAACTCTTTGGCTCTGGAAAAATTGAAGAGCTGAAAGCGCGTATGCACGCCGCTGAGGTGGAACTGGTACTGATTGATGGTCCGGTCAGCCCGGTGCAACAACGCAATCTGGAAAAACTCTGGAAGGTGAAAATCCTCGACCGGACTGGGCTGATCTTAGAGATCTTCTCGGATCGGGCGCGCACCCGAGAAGGGGTGCTTCAAGTTGAGATGGCGGCACTGTCCTATCAGCGAACGCGTCTGGTGCGGGCCTGGACCCACCTTGAACGGCAACGTGGTGGGCTTGGCTTTGTCGGCGGACCCGGTGAGACACAGATCGAGGCCGACCGTCGGGCGATTGACGATCAATTGAACCGACTGCGCCGCCAACTTGAGAAAGTGGTGAAAACGCGCGAGTTGCACCGTGCTGCGCGCGCTAAGGTGCCGTTTCCAATTGTTGCCCTCGTTGGCTATACCAACGCAGGCAAGTCGACCTTGTTCAACCGGTTGACCGGTGCCGATGTGCTGGCCAAGGACATGCTTTTTGCGACTCTGGATCCAACCATGCGCAACATCGAGTTGCCAGGATCAGGCCGCAAAATCATCCTCTCGGACACGGTGGGGTTCATTTCGGACCTGCCGACACAGTTGGTCGCCGCTTTCCGGGCAACCCTCGAAGAAGTGCTCGCGGCGGACCTGATCTTGCATGTGCGCGACATTTCATCGGAAAACACCGATGAGCAGGCCTCGGATGTCGAGAAGATCATGGAAGAGTTGGGTGTGGATGAAAACACGCCTCAGCTTGAAGTCTGGAACAAAACCGATCTTCTAAGCGACGATGACGCGGATGCGCGTCGTCGGGAGGCGGCGCGCAACGATCACGTCTTTACGCTTTCCGCAATCACGGGCGAAGGGTTTGACGATCTACTTGAAGCGGTCGAGGCCGCTTTGGATACGCCCCGCGAAACCATCGAAATCAAACTTGGCTTTGCACAGGGAAAACAGCGCGCCTGGCTGTTTGCGCAAGGCGTGGTAGATCACGAAGAGCAGGGCGACGAGGGCTGGAACCTGACCGTGACCTGGACGGAGCGGCAGAAAGCGGAATACGCCGCGATTTGAATAGGCGTGCAGGGGCTCTGCCCCTCGCGCTGCGCGCTCACCCCGAGGTATTTTCGGCAAGAAAAATGAGCAGGTTGGCCCACGTCAGATTGAATTGATCAGTTTGGTTTCGGGGTCAGTCTCGTAATCCCGACGGCGGCGGCGCGGGCCAGTTCGGGGTCAAGTGACATGGGCGTGTATTCCCCCCGGCGCCACAGTTCTCCAAGATCATCATAGTGGCGCGAAAGTGGATGGCCGGATTGCCCGGTCGAGATCACGAAAAGAGAGCTGTCGGGATCTGAAAGATCATAGACGCCGCGATAACCTGCGCCATGAACATTCAGGAAGGGGTTTTGACCCGTACCGGATGTGCGCCCACGCAAGAGCGTGTTATCCCCTCCCGAGGTGGATTGTCGGATATTCACGAAGTATTTGAGAAACGGGATCTTCCCGAGCACCGGATGATCCTGTGTTGCGATATGGTAATCGCCCCAACGCAGGCTTTCCTGTTCTCCGCGGGCATTTTCATTGAGCCATAAGAGAGCATCGTCAAGGGCTGCGCGCGCGACGTCGGTACAGGTTTCCTTGGGCGCAGATTGGATGACGTCACACCAGATACCGGCCCCTTTGATGTCGCGGAATACCCGTTCAATGAACAGCGGTTCCACATGGGGGAACTCCTGTGCCAGCGGGCCGAGCTCGTCCCGAATCAGGCGATTTTGCAAAGCACGCATCCAGGCTGAATAGATCAGCGGTTCAGGCATATGTTCGTTCATTTCGCCATTCCAGTTGGCGAGCAGGGTTAGCGCGCGCTGGCGCGCGCGTTCCTGTGTGCCCTCCATGGCGGCTTCTCCGGTGAACCAGAGATCTGCGCCCACAAGCGGCAACAGGGTGCGGGCGGTCACTGATACGGTGTCGAGCTGGGCCTCGATGAAACTGTCACGGGTGTGCACGGCGCGGGCCTGCATCAGGCGGGTCCAGCGCTGCACGCGCTGGCTGTCACCCCAATCGTAGCTCATGTGACGGGGGAAGGCGCGTTCAATCACCTTGTTGTTGGTGTTTCCGACGATACCGCCCTTTGGCTGCAGGAACTCTGGATTGGTGCTGTATGGCACAAGCCCGTCCCACCGGTTTTCAGCCACCCAGCCAAGACTGGGCATCCGCCCTTTGGTCTGGTTGAGACGGTGGCGCTTGGGCATGGCCCCAACCACTTTCATCGCAATCTGATTGCGGTCAACCATGATCAGGTTCAGGCTTGGCGCGGTGAAGTCCACCCCGGCAGCAAGTCCTTCGGTGATAGCGGTTGCGCGCATGATCCGAATGCCTGCACTCATGGACCGATCCCGATCGGTGAGTAATGTCCAAGAGAGCGCTGCGACGTGCCCAGGTGGGGTCACCGTGGCAAGATCATACATGTCTCCGGGCAGGATCGGGCCATTTTCGGACCATTGCAAACCAATGGTTACCGGAGCCTGATCTTTCACATTGATGATGGTGGACCGGCTTTTTAGCGGCGCAAACCCATCAGCCGTGCGCACTTCTCCGGGTGCGTCTGGATTCAGCTCTTCGATAAAGAGATCCTGATCGTCCAGATAGGATGACGTGACCCCCCAGGCAAATTCATCCGAACGGCCAACCATCATGATGGGCATGCCCGGAATTGTGCCGCCAATGACACCGCCAGTCGAAAGCTCAAGCCGGGCAAGATACCAGAGCGTCGGGGCCGTCAGCCCAAGATGCGGGTCATTTGCTAGCAAGGATGCTCCCGCTGCCGAGCGGTCTGGCGCGGCGGCCCAGGCGTTGGATGCTCCGGATAACCCACGGCGTGGGCTGGGCCAGAAATCCGGGCGGATCGATCGGTTGCGCAAGGAGGCAAACCGAGAGGGCGTGTTTTGCATGAGGGCCGCGTAATCGGGTAGGGCAGCCACTCCGGAACCCGGCATGTTGGGCAACAGATCCTCGACACGCCCTTCCGGGAGCGAAAGTGAAACGCGCGCCCGTAAAACCTCATCTTCGATCTGTCCCGAGAGTTGTACACCCATCAGCTTCAGAACCGCGATGCTGTCAGCCGGTCGCCAAGGAGAGATTTCGTTCGAAAATACAAAGAACTCAGGTGCTCCACGTCCAAGAGCGTCGGCATTTATGCGTGAAAGATAGGCGTTTACACCGGAGGCATAGGCTTCCAGAGCGGCCAACGTATCCTTGTCCTGCTCGGGCACCGCTTTTTGAGCAAGTCGATACAGATCCAACCGACGCATCAGCTCATCCACTTTCAGGGTGCGCGACCCAAAGACTTCGGACAGCCGCCCCTGAACGGTGCGTCGCATCATGATCATCTGCCAAAGACGATCCTGTGCGTGTGCATAACCCAGTCCAAAAAACACGTCGCTGTCATTTCGGCCAAAAATATGGGGTATGTTGGCGTTATTGCGAACGATCTCGACGGGTTCTGTGATGCCCCGTGTTTCATGGGTTGCATCATAGTCGGGCAGGGATTGCGATGCGAGATAGTAGACCATCGCAACGCCGATCACCCCCAGAACCAGAAGTCCCGAGACAATGCGAATCAACCACCGAAACACAAGCGCCATGACTACCTCTTATTGACCTGACCGGCATGAGCGGTAACTACTGTGCCTGACAAAGGAATACAACGAAAGGGAACGTTCATGGCAAAATGCGCATTTTTGGGCTTGGGAGTCATGGGATATCCGATGGCTGGCCATTTGGTGGCGGCTGGTCATGAAGTTACCGTGTTTAACCGCACCACTGCAAAGGCAGAAGCCTGGGCGAAAGAACATGATGGCAAATGGGCGTCGACACCGCGTGAAGCGGCGCTGGGGGCTGAGTTCGTCATGGCCTGTGTCGGAAATGATGATGATCTGCGGGCAGTTGTGACAGGAGCAAACGGCGCTTTGGCAGGCATGTCGGATGGGGCGATTTTCGTCGATCACACCACAGTTTCTGCCAAGGTGACGCGTGAACTTTACGCTGAAGCCAAAAACGCCGGCGTGTCCTTTGTGGATGCCCCGGTGTCCGGCGGGCAGGCCGGTGCAGAAAACGGGATCCTTTCGATCATGTGTGGTGGGGATGAGGTGGCTTATGACGCGGCTGAACCGATTATGCAGGCCTATGGTCGCACGGTGAAACGCCTTGGAGAAACAGGGGCGGGACAGTTGACCAAGATGGTCAATCAGATCTGTATTGCGGGTCTTGTTCAGGGCCTGTCCGAGGGGCTTCATTTTGCTGAAAAAGCCGGGCTGGATATTCGTGAAGTGATTGACGTCATTCAAGGTGGCGCGGCTGGAAGCTGGCAGATGGTCAATCGGCATGAAACCATGGCGGATGATCACTTTGAACATGGTTTTGCGGTAGATTGGATGCGCAAGGATCTTGGAATATGCTTGTCCACAGCGGATGAAAATGGGGCCAGCCTTCCGGTAACTGCGCTGGTGGATCAGTTTTACAAAGATGTTCAGAAAATGGGCGGTGGACGTTGGGATACGTCCAGCTTGTTCAAAAGGTTGCGAAACCTCGACTAACTCCACGGCTGAAACGAGAAAAGGGAGGCCATGTGCCTCCCTCTGATTTGTCTTATCGGCAGTGTGGGATCAGGGAATGATCCGCGTGTATTTTGCACCTTCAAGTGCAGCGCCGGCAATCAGACCCGCCTGTCCAAAGACCACGGCCACCACTGGATCAGAGGATGTAATGGTATCGGCTGACAGACGGTCGCCATCGGTCTGGAACGCGTATTTGATGTCAGCGGACGCCACCCAACCCGATGCGGCGCGGAAATCCTGCAACGCCTGATCAGACATGAAAAACAGAACATGGGCATATTGCTGCGCGCCGATTTGCAGCCCGAAACTGGCTTGTGCCTGCGAATAATAGTCGACCGTGACGTCATTGATGCGCAAAGCGCCACGTCCATAGGCGCCCCCCACCACAAACCCGGCTTCGGTCACCAGCGGCATCACCAGCATGCCGGTTGACTTGTCAGCCACCTGTCGAATGTCGGGGTAGCGGTTGTAAAGATAGCGAAGGGTCTGATCGGCGCGGGCGTCGATCTGGGTGCCTCCACTCGATCCAACCCCGTTTGCACAGCCCGCCGCAGTAAGGCCTGCGCCACCAAGGGCCACCATGAAACCTCGACGGGAGAATTTGGAAGAGAAATCTGAGTTGCTCATTATTAGCCTCGTATCGCCATACCAGCCCCGGTCTTGTTATTGATCGGTGAACTGGTGCCTGTTTGCTCATATCGGCGGGTCTTTGTCCGGTCTGTTATCGCCCGGAGCCCACCGCTGAACGCATCATAGCGCGAATGAAGATTGCTGTCACGCAAAGAGCGCCCCAATGGCGGGCACGCGGCAGTTTTTTGCCTTGTTTGCAAAGGGTATGGAGGGTCATTTGCCCTCAAGCATATGCGCCATGCGCGGGGCGTAGTAAGTCAGGATGCCATCACATCCAGCGCGTTTGAACGCCATCAGGCTTTCCGCCATGACCTTGTCGCCATCAAGCCAACCCTGTGCGGCGGCTGCCTCTTGCATCGCGTATTCTCCAGACACCTGATAAGCAAAAGTGGGCACGCCAAATTCGGTTTTCACGCGGCGGCAGATGTCCAGATAAGGCATGCCGGGTTTGACCATGATCATGTCTGCCCCTTCCATCAGATCACGCTCGACAAGCCGCATGGCTTCATCCGAGTTGGCCGGATCCATCTGATAGGTTTTCTTGTCACCTTTAAGTGCCCCAGACGCACCTACCGCATCGCGGAACGGACCATAATAGGCAGAGGCATATTTGGCGGTGTAGCTCATGATCGTGAGGTTGCGATGGCCGTCGGCCTCGATCGCTGCACGAATGGCACCAATTCGACCATCCATCATGTCGGACGGCCCAAGGATATCTGCCCCTGCGTCGGCCTGGGCCAGCGCCATCTTAACCAGAGCTTCAACTGTTTCGTCATTCAGGATCTCACCCCCTTTGACGATCCCGTCATGACCATTGGCATTATATGGGTCCAGTGCGATATCGGTCATGACGGCGATGTCGGGCACCGCTTCCTTAATCGCACGAATGGCCCGATTTGACAGGTTGTCCGGGTTCCAGGCCTCTTCACATTCTTCAGTTTTGAGTGCGGGATCCGTGTATGGGAAAAGGCACATGGCCGGGATCCCAAGATCTGCGGCCTGGTGTGCGGCCTCAACCAGGGCGTCTATGGATTTTCGGGTTACGCCGGGCATTGATGGGATATCTTGTTCAACACCTTCACCATCCACCACAAATACCGGCCAGATCAGATCGCCAACAGACAGGCTGTTTTCCCGCACCAGATCACGTAACGCCTCGGAAGAGCGAGTACGTCTCAGCCGCGTGATTGGAAATGGCGACACCGTGCGCGAAGGAATGGGGTGGCTCATCTTGCTCTCCTGGCTTTCCACTGGGTCTTAAATGGGACTTTAACCTATCTGCTCCAAATGCGTCGATGTGCTTATGTGTTACGAGCAATCCACGGCATAGGGGAAACCGATAGGAGTTCCACACTATAGCTCCTATGACACAATCAAGTCCCTGTGAAAACCACTCTGGTCAAGTCAATGCGTCGCGCGTATTGTCAGCTAAATACAGGACGTTCGTTCAGATATTCCCAATGAGGCAAGGCAGAAATCGTGGATTGGTTTTCGACACTCCTAGAAGTCATTGATCTGCGCTCTTTTTCCAACCTTTGGTTCTGGATTGCCCTTGCTGTGTTGTGGTCCACGGCAAGCCACTGGGTGATCGGGGTGCCTTATGACATGGTGCACCGCGCCGCGCGCAATGGTGGGCAGACCCAGCAGGATCTTGAGGATCTGGTGCGTATTTATTGCAATCGCATTTTGTACATTGCGGGCGTTTCCGGTCTTTGGATTTTGGGGTTCGGCTGCGCCGTGATGACGTCACTTCTGCTTCTCGGGTTTGTCTATGGTGTCGAGTTTGCTCAGGCCGTATTCCTGATGGGCTTTCCAATGTGCATTGTGGGGTTGATGTCGCTGAATACCGCCCGGATTATTCAGGATCGAGATCTGGAAGGCGCCGACCTCAGGTCGCGCCTATTCCGGCATCGATTTCAGGTCCAGATTCTGGGTATGATTTCGATCTTTGTAACGTCCCTCTGGGGCATGTATCAAAACCTTAACCTCAGCGCCTGGGGTTGACGCGGATCTTTGGTTAAGCGACACCAGATCCGCCCTTCTGTCCACCAACTCACGAGCGATTTTCCATGACCCATGTGCTGCTTTCCGGTGCCCCCGAGGGCTTTGACGCACAGCTGCTCTTGAAAGAGCTGGAGCGCGCAGGTGGTCCGGTTGTGCATGTGGCGCGAGACGACAAGCGTATGGCGGCAATGAAAGCTGCGCTTGCGTTTTTTGATCCCGGTCTGACGGTTGTCAGCTTTCCGGGTTGGGATTGCCTGCCATTTGATCGGGTATCTCCTAACGCAGATGTTTCGGCTGCACGGATGTCCGCTTTGGCGGGGTTGGCAACCGGCGCGCTTTCCGGGCGTTTTGTTCTCCTCACCACACTCAACGCAGCCATGCAGCGCGTACCGGCGCGCGACACTCTGGCCGGCGCCAGTTTTACGGCGCGTGTGGACTACCAGCTTGATGTGGAAAAGCTGCGCGGCTTTTTGGTGCGCATGGGCTTTTCGCAAAGCCCGACGGTGATGGAGCCGGGGGATTTTGCCGTGCGTGGCGGAATTATCGACATCTTTCCGCCGGGGGAAAGCGGCCCCGTGCGACTTGATCTGTTTGGTGATGTACTGGACGGGGTAAGGCGTTTCGATCCAGCCAGCCAAAGGACCACCGAAAAGCTAACGGGTATTGATCTGGCGCCTGTTTCCGAGGTTTTGATGGACGAGGCCTCGATCACCCGGTTCCGCCAGAACTACCGGATCGAGTTTGGTGCCGCAGGGTCAGATGATCCCCTATACGAGGCCGTCAGCGCCGGGCGGAAGCATCAAGGGGTCGAGCATTGGCTTCCGTTTTTTCATGAAAAGCTGGAAACCCTGTTTGACTACCTCCCGGAGGCTTCAATTCTGTTGGACGATCAACTGACGCCGACACGTTTGTCGCGTTGGGAAGGCATCGCTGATCAATATGAAACCCGTAAGATCGCCATGTCCGCCAAGAACCGGATGGACACGGTGTACAAACCTTGCCCACCTGAGCTGCTTTATCTCGATGACGCGAGCTGGTCCAACACCATCATGGACCGTCGCGTGGTACAGTTTTCGGCCCTCCCACAAGCTATCGGAGCGGGTGTGGTCGACGGCGGAGGTCGGATCGGACGCAATTTCTCACCAGAGCGGCAACAAGAAAACGTCAATCTTTTTGAGGCTTTGGCGTCACATATTCGCGCAATTACTGCGGTTCCAACCGTTGTGGCCAGCTATTCCGAAGGCGCGCGGGAACGTCTACAAGGGCTCTTGGCTGATGAGGGGCTCGCAGGGACCCAACTGATCGATACGTTCCGCGATGTGCCGGATGGAGGGCATGGCACCTATCTGGTGGTCTGGCCTCTGGAACATGGGTTTGAAACCCCGGATCTGCGCGTTGTTTCAGAACAGGATGTTCTGGGGGATCGGCTGATCCGCGCGCCCAAGCGAAAGCGCCGTGCAGAGAACTTCCTGACCGAAGCCAATGCGCTGTCATCGGGCGACATGGTGGTGCATGTGGACCACGGGGTTGGCCTTTACAAAGGGCTTGAGACCGTCACCGCGATGGGGGCACCGCATGAATGCCTCTTGCTGGAATATGCGGGTGGTGATCGGCTGTTCCTTCCTGTCGAAAACATCGAACTCCTGTCGAAATTTGGTCATGATACCGGGCTTCTCGACAAGCTGGGCGGTGGGGCATGGCAAGCGAAAAAGGCCAAGCTCAAGGAACGCATTCGCGAGATTGCCGATAAGCTCATTCGCCTTGCAGCCGAACGTGAGCTGCGCAAAGCCCCGGTTTTGGAAGCGCCGCATCACGCATGGGAGGAGTTCTCGGCGCGCTTCCCATATCAGGAAACCGATGATCAGCTTTCTGCCATCGAAGACGTGATTGAAGACATGGGGCGGGGCCGCCCGATGGATCGGCTGGTCTGTGGGGATGTTGGTTTTGGTAAAACCGAAGTGGCGATGCGGGCAGCTTTTGTGGCCGCGATGTCCGGCCAACAGGTTGCGGTGATTGCCCCGACCACTCTTTTGGCCCGCCAGCACTACAAGAGCTTTGCCGAACGGTTCCGTGGTTTTCCAATCAATGTGGGGCAGCTCAGCCGTTTTGTTGGTCAGGCTGAGACCAAACGTACCCGCGAAGGTATGACACGCGGCACGATGGATATCGTCGTCGGTACGCACGCGCTGTTGGCAAAAGACGTCCGGTTTGAAAATCTTGGTTTGCTAATCGTCGATGAAGAACAACGGTTTGGGGTCAGTCACAAAGAGCGCCTGAAAGAGATGCGCTCGGATGTTCACGTCCTGACTCTTTCTGCCACGCCGATTCCACGCACGCTGCAAATGTCGCTTTCAGGTGTGCGAGATCTGTCGATCATCGGAACGCCGCCTGTGGACCGTCTGTCAATTCGTACCTATGTTTCGGAGTTCGACAGCGTGACCCTGCGCGAAGCGCTGTTGCGCGAGCATTATCGCGGCGGGCAAAGCTTCTTTGTCGTGCCGCGCATCAAGGATTTGCCGGATATCGAAGCTTTCCTGCAAGATCACGTGCCTGAGGTCAGTTATGTGGTTGCGCATGGTCAAATGGCGGCGGGTGAACTCGATAATCGGATGAACGCCTTTTACGATGGCAAGTTTGACGTGCTACTGGCGACGACCATTGTTGAAAGCGGGATCGATATTCCGACCGCGAATACGATGGTTATTCACCGGGCCGACATGTTCGGTCTTGCGCAGCTTTACCAGATCCGGGGACGAGTAGGGCGGTCAAAAACCCGCGCTTATGCCTATCTCACCACCAAACCGCGCGCGCCGCTCACACCCAATGCGGAAAAGCGTCTCAGGGTTCTTGGGTCTCTCGACACGCTTGGGGCTGGTTTCACGCTTGCCTCTCAGGATCTGGACATTCGCGGCGCAGGTAATCTGGTGGGTGAAGAACAATCCGGCCAGATGCGTGAAGTGGGCTATGAGCTTTATCAGCAGATGCTGGAAGAGGCGATTGCCAAGATCAAATCAGGCGAGATGGAGGGGCTGGCAGAGAGCGACGGCACCTGGGCGCCGCAGATCAACCTGGGTGTTCCAGTTCTGATCCCTGACAGCTATGTGCCCGATCTTGATGTGCGCCTCGGGCTTTATCGCCGTCTGTCTTCGCTTTCAACGAAGGTGGAGCTTGAGGGCTTTGCTGCCGAGCTTATCGACCGGTTCGGAAAGCTGCCGAAAGAAGTCAACACGCTGTTGCTGGTGGTGCGTATCAAAGCCATGTGCAAACGCGCTGGTATCGCTAAGCTTGATGGCGGTCCCAAAGGGGCGACGATCCAGTTCCACAATGACAAATTTGCCAACCCGAAAGGGCTGGTCGAGTTCATTCAGGCACAGAATGGGCTGGCCAAGGTTCGTGACAATAAGATTGTCGTGCGGCGCGACTGGCGCAAAACTTCTGACAAGATCAAAGGGGCTTTTGCCATTGCGCAGGATCTGGCCATCAAGGTGAAGGAAGCGCAGAAAGCGAAAGAGTAGGGATTGCCAATTGAAGGGGTGATCCCTGCAATCAATTCGGGTTTTTCCGATCCGTCTGGATCAAAAGAACACTCAGGGCAGAGCACAGGGTCACTCCGATTAAAAGTGGCTCAGGTGTGCCGTTGAAGGCCAGTCCAACCGGTGCGGCGATCAAAACGGCGAGCATGGTTGGAAGAGCACCGATCAATGCGGCAGCGGTTCCGGCAACATGGCCCAAGGGTTGCATTGCCAAAGCATTCAGATTTCCAAAGCTCAATCCGTTCAAGGCAAAAAGTGACGTTGACCAGATAACAAATACCCAAAGTGCCACGTTGCCCTCGGGCGCAAAAACAGACCAGTAAAGCAGTGTGGCAGAGGCGAGAATGGTTTGGCTGACAAAACCGATCAATGCCAGACGACGCATTCCAAAACGGATGACAAGGATCGAGTTTAAAAAACCTGAAATGGCCGACAGTAGGGTCACGAGGGCGAAATAAAGTGGAAAGGATGTGCCCGTACCCAACACATCAACAAAGATCTGCTGTGCAGAGCTGAGATAGGACATCAATTGCCCAAACGCCAAAGTGATGATCATCATGTAAAGCACGGTGGTGCGGTTTGATAACACAATCCCAAATGTCTCAATCATCGGTTTCAGACGCATCGATCGCCGATTTTCGGGTAGATGGGTTTCGGGTTGTCGTATCAGGAACCACAAGAGGATCACGAAAGCCACCAGGACATAGGTGGTGAACATATGGCGCCAGCCAAAGCTCAGGATCACCGATTGACCGATCAGCGGTGCAACCGCCGGGACAAGGACAAAAAAGGTAAAGGCCATTGAATTGACCTTGGCCATGGTCCGCCCTTCATAAAGGTCTCGCGTAAGCGCCATGGCGTTGGTCCGCGGGCCAGCTGCACCCAATCCCTGCACAAATCGCCAGAACAGGAGCGCTTCGAGAGATTGCGACCCAAAAGCAGCTGCAGCTGCAAACATGTAAAGTGCAAAACCTGATGCCATCGAGAGACGGCGCCCAAATGCATCAGCAAGTGGCCCAAAAAATAACTGTCCGAGACCCGCACCTACTACAAAGGCTGTAATGACCAATTGTGCCCGGTTTACGTTGTCGGGCACCATGTGCGATGCGATTTCGGGCAGGGCTGGAAGGATCGAGTCGATGGAAAATGCGACCATCGAAAAGAGGGCGGCCAACAGCAGGATAAATTCGGCCATCGGCAGGGGTTTGGTGGGGGAGAATATCCCTCTCACGCGGTACCATCCGCAGGCTTGTCCAGCTGCTCGAGGATTTCATCGATTACTTTCATCCAAAGCTCGGCTGGCTGGGCCCCGGGGACCACATGCTGGTTGGAAATCACAAATGTCGGGACGGAATTGATGCCCTTATGGCGAGCGTCAGCGTCACGCGCTGAGATATCATCAGCATCTGCACCGGAAGCCAACAATCGGGCAATCACATCCCTGTCCATTCCGATATCGGCACCGAGTTCGGCCAGAACACCGTGATCGCCAATATCCTGACCGTCGATGAAATAGGCCTTGAACAAACGATCCACCATCGCGTTCTGTTTTTCTTCAAGCGCAGCCCAATGGATCAAGCGGTGGGCGTCCAACGAGTTGGGTGTACGCTTTATCCCTTCCAGGTTGATGGTCAATCCGGTTGCCTCAGCCTCTTTTGCAACAGGAAGATAGGCAGTGACGGCACCTTCTTTGCCACCGAACTTTGCCTCAAGATAGGCACGGCGATCCATCCCCTCTTTCGGCATATCCGGGTTCAGTTGAAACGGATGCCATTGGATTTGAAACGGATGATTGGGCCGTGCTTCAAGGGCACGTTGCAACCGGGCCTTGCCGATATAGCACCACGGGCAAATGGGGTCGGAAAAGATGTCCAGTCGGATCATAGCGCTCTCCTGTGCACCACATCGCCTTAACGTGGTTTTGAAGTGAGGAAAAGGGAAACTGTGGAAAAGATCAATTAATGGTTGTTTTTTCTGACTGCTCGAAATGGGGGCTCATTTGGTTTCGAATTCTTCTCGAAGCTTCGCCCTGAGAAGTTTATTATTTGCACCTCTGGGCAATGATGCGACTGGCAAAAACAAGCGCGGGCATTTGTAATGCGCCAGATGGGCATGAGCGTGTTGCGACAGCGTCTCAACTGATACGGGATCGGTCTCGGGAACATAAAAGCAAGCGATTACCGACGCATCCGCCTTGATTGCCACTTCGGTGCAGGCGGCTTCGTGAACATCCGGGTGCAATGTGATTGCTGCTTCAACCTCGATCGGAGACACGCGAAAACCTCCGGCATTCATGATGTCATCTGACCGTCCCTCAAATGAGATCGCACCGTCCTCTTCCATGCGCACCGTATCCCCGGTCAAAAACCAGTCACCTGAAAAACGGTTGTTCGTGGCCTCATTTGCACCCAGATATCCCAGCATGAGACCCGGGTCTGAGCGATGCACTGCCATGATCCCGCTGGATCCTCGTGGCACGATATTGCCCGCGTCATCCAGCACAGCGATACGCCGACCGGGTTGCGGGTAACCCAATGTGCCACTGGGTGCAGGGTGGGCAGGGCACCCTGACACAAAGGTCGAGCATTCTGACATGCCGTAGGCTTCGAAGATCATTTTCCCGGTTTGATTGTTCCATGTTTCACGCGTTGTCGCTGGGAGCTTTTCTCCTGCAGAAAGGCCGTGGCGCAGCTGTGGCATGGCAGGAAGGTCATGTTTCATCATCTGGCGATATACGCCGGGGGCGGCCGCAAATATCGTGGCGCCGTGGCGGGCGATCAAAGGGGCAAACTCTTCGGGCTTTGTGCCTACAGCCGGGATCAGCGCCGTTGCCCCAACTGTCCAGGGGTCCATCAGGCCGGTACCCAGAGTGTATGTCCAGTTGAAGGCACCTGCATGCATCAGCCGATCAGTTTCATGAAGGTCATACCACCCCTGCCACATCATCTGGCGTGCCCAGATCGCCCGATGGGCATGAACAACTGCGCGCGCTTGCCCGGAGGTGCCAGAGGTAAAGATGATATAGGCTGGGCGCTCGGGATCACCCATATGACATGATGCCGGGGGCAGGGTGGCCATGTCGTGAAGTTCATCTGCCGATATAACGCCAACTTGGCCTGTGTCGCTTGGCAGCGCAATTCCATCGGCGGCAATGATGCAACGCGGATCGACCATCGCAGACATTTTGGTGATCTCTGCTTCAGTCAGTTGCGAAGAGGTGGGAACAGGTACAAGCCCGGCATGGATTGCCGCAAGAAATGCGAGGGGGAAATCCACGGTGTTGCCCAAGCGAAGGAGCACCCGATCTCCTGGGGTCAGTCCCTTTTCTAGCAGCCCGGCGGCCACCCCTTCAACAGAACGCGCAAGCTGTGCATAGGTCCAGACCGCGTCATCCCCGTGCATTGAGACCACGGCAAGCGCGATTTTCTCTGGCTTGTCCGCTGCATGTTGCAGAACATAATCCGCCATGTTGAACGGGGTGGGGGCCGAGGGAAAAGGCGGGGTGGGGATAACTTCTGACAGCATGGTCTACATGTGCCAATCGTTCCGCGTGGTTGCAATAGGACAAAAGGGGTGCCAATAGGAGAATATGACGGAAAACAAGACACCCAGCCTGATCCAGCTCGCCCGCGAAAGCGGTGAAGATGTCCCCGATCCCAGCCCGTTGAACCTTGGTGAGAGGGTTCGTGAACTTCGGAAGTCCAGAGGGTGGACGTTGGAACAGGCCGCAGGACAGGCCGGATTGGCCCGCTCGACCCTTTCAAAAATCGAAAACGGTCAGATGTCGCCCACCTATGAGGCGCTGAAGAAACTGGCTGTCGGGTTGGAAATCTCGGTACCGCAGCTGTTTACAGCGCCAAAAGCCGCACATGTGTCTGGCCGAATGACCGTAACGAAATCGGGAGAAGGGGCAGCCCATCCCACCACGACTTATGAGCATGAGTTGTTGGGCGGTGCGCTGACCAAGAAAACAATGCTGCCATATCGCGCCCGGGTGCGCGCGCGCAGCTTTGACGAGTTTGATGGATGGGTACGCCATGACGGTGAAGAATTCCTCTACGTACTGACTGGAGCCATTCGCCTGATCACGGAATTTTACGAGCCCGTCGACATGAAGCGCGGAGACAGCGCCTATTACGATGCGTCGATGGGGCACAATGTGATCTCGGTCAGTGAAGAGGATGCAACGATCCTTTGGGTGACATCACTGACCTGAGTGGAAAGGGGCTCTGCCCCTCGGTCCCGCTTTTTGAGCGTGACTTCACCCCGAGGTATTTAAGGCAAGAAAAAAGGGGCCCGGAGAGCCAGCCCCTGACGGAAAATGTTGAAAGCCGCGCTGATGTGTCAGCGCGGCTTTTTCTTTTACCTTCATTCTTTTCGAAGATTTCTTCGAGGGCTTCCTATCCAGCGCGGAGTGCGGGCACAGAAAACTTTGAAAGCTTGGCCATGCGTTTGTAGCAGAGCGGCTTCTTCCGAGCGGATTTGTATCTGTGCGGAACTGAAGAAAAGCAATGCCGCGATGATCCCCGGGATCGTTGGAACGGCAAAGGCAACACCAATAAGAAGCGCTGTCTGGCCCAGGAAAGTTGGATTGCGCGAGAGTGTGTAAATACCTTCACTCACCAAGTCGCCTGTGGCTTCGGCGCGCACTCCCACTCGCCATGATGCGCCCATCGCCATCTGAGCAGCAAAGGCTAACATAGCCCCTGATACGGCTATCAAGTGCCCGGGTAAGGCCAACCATTCAGGATTTGGCCTCCATAAAGGGTCGAATTCGGGCAGAGTCGGCGCAATCGCGTAAAGTAGCGGTCCAGCAAGCGCCAACGCAAAGCTGGCGCGAAATCCGATGGCTGCCAAGCGATCCACACCACGTGCGCTTCCAAATAACCAGATGGACCGGCCAGCTGATTTGGCCGCCAAGGCCGAACCTGCAAAGAATGCAATAAGATACAGAGTAAGAACCAACAAGGTTGCGAATTGAATAACAGACACGAGTGTTTTCCTTGAGCCGAAATTTCAGGTGGTCAGGATTTCAACATTTATCAACAGGGGCTGGCCCGGTGAGGCCCCCTTTTGTTTCTTATTCTTCGTACCACCAGGTTTCTGGCTGGAAGCCGAGGTAATCCCCGTACATCTGGATTTTTTCGGGGTATTTCAGCTGTTTTGAATGGGCGATATGGGACAAGTCGCTGTAGCCCAGCGGGATGACAAAGCGGCTGGCGGTCAGGACGCGGTCCAGTGCCTTGGTGGCGGCGCGGAAATCGTCCTGGCTGGTGGCGTTCAACATCGTGTCGATCAGCCCGTCGATGGCAGCACTTTGCACGCCCATCCAGTTGCGCGACCCTTCCTGATCAGCGCTGCCGGATCCCCAGTAGAGCCTCTGTTCATTGCCGGGGGAAAGCGACAGGCCGCGCCAGTAGTAGACCATATCGAAATCAAACGCATTGGTGCGCTCTTTGTATTGCGCACTATCTACCGAAGTGACGCTTGGTGTGATCCCCATGCGTTTCAGGGCTTCGATATAGATATCGATGGTCTGACGGGTTTCGGTGGCGCCGTTTTTAAGCAGGATGTCGAAGGTGAACGCGTCGCCATTGGTGTTTTTCATCACCCCATCCTGAACGGTCCAGCCAGCCTCTTCCATCAGCGCCATGGCGCGGCGCAAACCTTTCCGGTTGCGCTCGGTGCCATCAGAGACGGGCAGGGCGTATCCCTCCAGCGCGCCATCCGGCAGATCGTCATACTGCATGAGAAAATCGCGCACGCGACCTTCAGCCGGGGTGTCGGGGGCCATGCCAAGGACTGAGTTGTGGAAATAGGACTGGATCCGCTTTTGCGCACCGCCGTAAAGCGACTGGTTCAGGAATTCATAGTTGAAGGCTTGGATCAGCGCGTCGCGCACACGAATATCCTGAAACACCGGGCGGCGCGTGTTCATCACATAACCCTTGATGCCGGTGGGGCGTTGGTGCGGGATATCGGACAGAACAATGTCGCCGGATTGAACGGCGGGAAAGTCAAACTGTGTTGCCCATTTACGGGCATTGGTTTCGCGGAATGTGTTGGCTTCGCCTGCCTTGAAGGCCTCGAACGTCACATCGCCGTCGCCATAATAATCAAAACGGATCTCATCCAGATTGGCCTGCCCACGCATGAAGGGCACATCCTTGCCCCAATAGTCGGGATTTCGTTTCAGCGTCAGGTAGCGACCGGGTTCAAACTCTCCGATCATATAAGGGGAAGAACCGATTGGAATGAGGTCGATGCCAGATGTGTCAAAATCGCGTCCCTCCCATTGCGCTTTTTTTAGGATCGGGCGCATGCCAAGCAACAGGGCCAATTCACGATCTTCTGTGTTGAAGGTAAACTTTACCGAGCGCGGACCGGTCTGTTCCATACCGGCGACCTTCTTCCACGCGCCCTGATAGCGGGGGTGGCCCAGGGTGCCCACTGTTTCGTAGGACCACATCACGTCTTCGACCGTGACCGGGCTGCCGTCAGAGAATTTTGCCTCTTCCCGCAATGTGAATTCCACCCAGCTCCGGCTGTCATCGGTATCAATCGATTCGGCCAGGACGCCGTAAAGAGTGAAGGGTTCATCCCAACTGCGGCCCATCAGGCTTTCAAACAGCATGAAGCGAAGTTGCCAGGGGGCGGACCCTTTTCGAATCAAGGGGTGGATCGAGTCGTAGCTTCCCGCCTCTGCGAACACGATTTCGCCGCCCTTTGGAGCGTCTGGATTAACATGAGGAAGAGACACAAAATCCGGTGGAAGTGCTGGCTCACCATACATAGCTATGCCATGACTGGGTTCCGCATGGGTCAAGCTAACGCTTGCTCCGATTGCTGCGGCGGCAAGTATGGTGTTTCGAAAAAAATGGAAATTTATCGTTTTCATTTGAGCGACATTCCTTCGCGACCCTGATTGACTGAGGAAATTTCTACATGTGTCAAATAGTCTTTTCAAACTTTTAGCTTGGAACCCACGCTGTTAGGCGGTATAAAGTAATCACTGCTCGATAGGTTTCTTGCCTGTATGAAACCTGCCTCAATAACTTACGCCCGCCTTGTGCGGGCGTTTTTTTTATGGGCATTCTGCAAGTGTGAAGCGTTTTGATTTAGAGATGCAACGAGAGAATCGGTGGGGTTGAGCCCTTGGAGTTCAACTCGCGATTCCCGCAATCTCTGCTCCGACTTTGGTGTTTGGATGAAAAGGGCTGGTTCTGTTCATTCTTCTGTTTATGCTGCAACTGCAGAATATTTCGGGAAGGATTACAGAATGGCCGTCACCACATCGCTTGCAGGGAAAACCGCAATTGTCACCGGATCGAACTCGGGGATTGGGTTGGGGATTGCGCGTGAAATGGCGCGGGCAGGGGCGGATGTGGTGCTCAACTCATTCACGGACAATGCCGAGGACCATGGATTGGCAAGCGGCATTGCAGAAGAGTTTGGTGTAACCGCCCGTTATATAAAAGCGGATATGTCCAAGGGCGAGGAATGCCGCGCACTGATCGAACGCGCCGGGGCGTGTGACATCCTCATCAACAACGCCGGGATCCAGCATGTTGCTCCGGTAGATGAGTTTCCAACCGAGAAATGGGATGCGATCATTGCGATCAATCTTAGTTCTGCATTTCATACTTCGGCGGCCGCCCTGCCGATGATGCGTAAGGCTGGCTGGGGGCGGATCGTGAATATCGCATCTGCGCACGGATTGACGGCTTCGCCCTATAAGTCAGCCTACATCGCCGCCAAACATGGTGTGGTTGGCCTGAGCAAGACCGTTGCTCTTGAAACAGCCGAAGAGGCCATCACCTGCAATGCCATTTGCCCAGGCTACGTTTTGACGCCGCTGGTCGAGGCCCAGATCCCCGATCAAATGAAAGCCCATGGGATGGAACGTGATCAGGTAGTGCGTGATGTCATGTTGGCGCGCCAACCTTCGAAAGATTTTGCGACGGTAGAGCAATTGGGGGGAACAGCTGTATTCCTGTGTTCGGACGCCGCGGCACAAATAACAGGCACCAGCATTTCTGTTGATGGCGGTTGGACCGCGCTCTGAGCTGACCGCATCATGAACACTTTGGCGAGGGGCTTTCGTGCCCCTCGGTTCTTTACTGGATTGCGCCTGCTGACACGCCCTGGATCAAGCCTGCGGCGATGCCCCACATCACCACGCCGATGATCACATCCAGCACCCGCCAGGATGCAGGTCGTGTCATAATTGGGGCCAGAAGGCGGGCGCCATAGCCCAGCGAAAAGAAAAAGACAAAGCTCGATAAAACCGCACCGAAGCCAAAGCTTATCCTTGCATCCCAGCTTGCGTAACTGGTCGAAATTGCTCCGATCAAACCCAATGTATCGAGATAAACATGTGGATTGAGCCATGTGAAAGCGGCTGCAATTGCGAGCGTTGCGGTGAGAGAGCGGGAATTGCCCGTCAGCTCCATCTCATAACCGCCGCGCCAAGCAGCCAGAAAACGCATCGAACCGTAGACAATCAAAAACCCAGCCCCGGAAAGTGCCATGACGACAGGCAGCATTGGAAGTGCTGTCACCAAGGCCCCAAACCCAAGCACGCCAGCCGAGATCAGCAGGGCATCGGAAAGGGCACAAAACAGGGATAAAGGAAACACATGTTTTCGCAGTAACCCCTGACGCAGGACAAAGGCATTTTGCGCACCGATCGCGAGGATCAGTGAAAAGCCTGTGGCAAATCCGGTGAGTGCCGCACCCATTTATTTTGCCAAAATCTCAACGGGTTGCGAAGGATCTTTGGAGTTGGGGTACACCAGACCTGCAGATATGACCAACTTGGCGCAATCTTCGACCGACATGTCCAGCTCGATCACTGAATGACGCGGGACAAACAGCAAAAAGCCCGAGGTGGGATTTGGTGTGGTCGGCAGAAAGACAGAGATGATGTCTTCATCAACCGGAATACGCGCGTCGACCTCGCCCTTTGCTTTGGTCGATATGAACGCAATCGCCCAGATGCCTTTTCGTGGGTATTCAACAAGGCAGGCTTTGTCGAATTTGGTATCTGCGGATTGGCTGAAGACGGTTTCAGCAATTTGCTTGAGGCCATTATAGAGCGACCGTACAACCGGCATACGATCAACAAGCCTTTCGCCCCATGCAAGGAAAGAACGGCCTATCAACCCCTTGGTGATCCACCCGACAACTACGGTGAAGATCAGGAACACCACAACGCCCAGACCGCGTACATTCACACGAATGTCTTCGCCAAACACCCATTTGAACCATTCACTGTCGCCAAACAGCCAGTCAATCAGTGCATCCGGGTGATACCGCGCGGGGACAAAAGGAAGCACCCAGCTGTCAATCCAGCCAACGAACGTCCAGATCATCCACATGGTCACAGCGATGGGCACGACAACCACCAACCCCGCGAGGAAATTGTTGCGCAGCCCCGTGAAGAGGCGCCATTTGCTGCGATGATGGTGGTCGTCCATGATGTCTTCTTTGTACTTTCCTCAGCGGAACTTATGCACTTTCCGCTTTAGGTCAATGGCAACCGTCGCTTAGGGGTCGAGTTTTGTAAAAGCGATCGCGATCTTGGCAGCGAGAGCTGCGTTGTTTTTGACCAGAGCAATATTGGCAGTCAAAGAACGGCCTTCGGTTGCCTTGTACATCGCGTTCAAGAGGAAGGGGGTGACCTCTTTTGCCGTGATCCGTTCAACTTCGGACTGCACAAGCGCATCTTCGATCACCGGCTGGATCTCTTCGCTCGGGATTTCAGCCTCATGTGGGATCGGATTGGCAACAAGCTGTCCGCCCGGCAAATTGAGATCCCGTCGCATCTGCCCTGCGCGGGCAATATCCTCGGCGCTGTCCAGACGCAAAGGCGAGGGCAGGCCAGAGCTGCGCGACCAGAATGCGGGGAATTCGTCCTGCCCATAGGTGATGACCGGCACGCCACGGGTCTCAAGCACTTCAAGTGTTTTTGGAATGTCGAGGATGGCTTTGGCACCTGCGGCAACAACCGTAACGGGGGTGGCAGAAAACTCTCGAAGGTCGGCCGAAATATCGAAAGTTTCTTCAGCGCCGCGATGCACCCCGCCAATGCCGCCCGTGGCAAATACTCGAATGCCAGCGAGGTTGGCGGCGATCATTGTTGCCGCGACGGTAGTTGCCCCGTAACCCCCGGTCGCCAGACAGACCGGCATGTCGGCGCGGCTGACCTTGGCGACATTTTCCGCCTGAGCCAGTTCCGTCAACTGTTCGTCATTTAACCCGATGTGCAGATTGCCATTCATGATGGCGATCGTTGCGGGTACAGCTCCACCGGCGCGAATGACATCTTCGACCTCACGGGCTGTTTCCACATTCTGAGGGAACGGCATGCCATGGGTGATGATGGTGCTCTCAAGGGCCACAACGGGGGCACCATGTGTCAAAGCGTGTGACACTTCGGACGAGTAGGTGAGGTCAAACATCAGACATCTTCTCCTGAGACATATTTAGCAGCGATTTTTTGAGCGGTGTCGAGGGCATCCGCAGGCGGTTTCCCCTCGCGTTCGGCGGCAATATGAGCAGCCATAAACGTGTCACCTGCGCCAGTGATGCGGCGGACTCGGATCGAGGGGCAGGGGGCGGTGATCACACCCCGGGTTTTGTGACCTTCCGCAGCAAGATTGCCTCCATCGGTGACAATAACGCGGGTTGCGCCAGCATCCAGAAGGGCATGTGCCCCCTGCACGGCCGTATCAGGCGTGGAATCGGTCAATATCCCGGCTTCTTCCCGGTTTACATATAGGGTGGCGCCTGGGTGGGACATGAGCGGACGCAGCCGTCTGGCCTTGCCGGGGCTGGCGGGGGCCACGCGCAGATCTGCAAAAGCGAAACTGGGTCGAGCGGCAATTTCTGCCAGAAGATCAACCGTCAAATTTCCGTCCAGCGCAATGATTCCGTCATAAGGCGTTTCAGCCGACCCCAACGCACCGTTTTCCAACGGTACCAATATGGCATCCCCAGCCGCTTCGAGCGAATGGGCATCTGCCAGAGCTGCCACCAGCCCTGCCGGCCCTTCAATTGCCATGTAGCGATCAGTTGGCAAGTCCTTGGGACGGTGGACATAATCCATCACAATTCCCATTTGTCCCGCCCGCATCATGAGTTCATCGCCCTCATGGTCCTGACCAATGGCTGTTATCAAAGCAGGTTTCAGGCCAAAGCGGGAAAAAGTCATGGCAATATTCATTGCCACACCGCCCGGCAGGCGCGTGATCCGACCCGGCTCGTCTGAGCTCAAACGCATTCCGATTGTGGTGCGCCCGATTACGTCCCAGAGAACAGATCCGACGCAAAGGATATCATGTGTCATAGTGTTTCTTTGCCCATGTTTACATTAAAGGACAAGATGCGGCGCGCTTTCTGGCGTATTTTTTAAGATTGCTTAAAGGTCGGCGCAGAGGCATTTCGTAGAAAACTAGAAAACTAGAAAACTAGAAAACTAGTTTTCAGGAAATCTAACGCGAAAGCAATCCAGACTGAAAGTCAGGGGTTGCCATGTTCCATTTCCCCATATATACGCGCGCCAGTTAATCCACAGGCGGAGTGCGGGCCTATGGGGGAGACATCCCCATAACGTCCACCGGTTGAAGGGGTCCCCTTCGAAACGCTTCGCCGAGGTAGAAACCGGAAAAGGAAAAGAACATGGCATTGCCTGACTTCACTCTCCGTCAGCTGCTCGAAGCTGGCGTACACTTTGGCCACCAGACACAACGCTGGAACCCTCGTATGGGCCCGTTCATCTATGGTGAGCGCAACGGGATCCACATCTTCGATCTGACCCAGACCGTTCCGCTGCTGGACGCTGCTCTGAACGCAGTCCGTGAAACCGTTGCTAAAGGCGGCCGCGTTCTGTTCGTTGGTACCAAGCGTCAGGCTTCGAAAGCCGTTGCAGACGCCGCTGAGCGTTCGGCTCAGTACTACATGAACCACCGCTGGCTCGGTGGCACGCTGACCAACTGGCAGACCGTGTCTAAATCGATCCAACGTCTGAAAGAGTTCGACGAGAAGCTGGCTGCTGGCGCAGAAGGCCTGACTAAGAAAGAACGTCTCGGCATGGAACGCGAGCAGGCGAAACTGCAGGCGTCTCTGGGCGGCATCCGCGAAATGGGTGGTGTTCCGGATCTTCTCTTCGTCATCGACGTGAAAAAAGAAGCTCTGGCCATTGCCGAAGCCAACAAGCTGGGCATCCCGGTTGTGGCCGTGGTTGACACCAACTGCCCGCCGGAAGGTGTGGACTACATCATCCCGGGCAATGACGACGCCGCTCGTGCGATCGCTCTCTACACCGACCTGGCAGCCCGCGCTGCTCTGGACGGCATGTCGGCCATGATGGGCGCTGCTGGCGTTGATCTGGGCGAGCTGGAAGATGGCATGACCGAAGAAGCCGTGGCTGAAGAAGCTGCTGCTGAAGGCGCTGACGCCTAAGACACGATTAGAAGACGGGCAGGGCATTTACTCCTGCCTGTCTCATCGTTCGGCATCGTTCCCCGATGTCACAGAATTGATACCGGCTTGGGCTAGGCCCGGCCGAAGATCCTCAAGGAGAGTTTAAGATGGCAATCACTGCTGCACTCGTAAAAGAACTGCGCGAATCCACTGGCGTTGGCATGATGGACGCGAAAAAAGCGTTGGTCGAAAATGACGGCGACATGGAAGCCGCTCAGGACTGGCTGCGCACCAAAGGTCTGGCCAAAGCCGCCAAAAAAGCTGACCGTACCGCGGCTGAAGGCCTGGTTGCTGTCGCTGTTGAAGGTGGCAAAGGTGTCGCTGTTGAAGTGAACTCGGAAACTGACTTTGTTGCCAAGAACGCGGAGTTCCAAGGCATGGTTTCGGGTATCGCAGGCGCCGCTCTGAATGTTGCTGATCTGGACGGCTTGAACGCTGCGGATCTGGGTGGAAAATCCGTTGCCGACACCATCACCGACAAAATCGCCACCATTGGCGAAAATATGTCGCTGCGCCGTATGGCTGGTGTGGAAGGTGACGTGGTTGCGTCCTACATCCACAATGCCGCTGCTGGCGGCATGGGTAAAATTGGTGTTCTGGTGGCCCTCAAGGGCGGCGACGAAGCCTTCGGCAAGCAGGTTGCAATGCACATTGCTGCTGCAAACCCAGCTGCTCTGAACGAAGCTGATCTGGACCCGGCCGTTGTTGAAAAAGAGCGCACCATCCTGACTGATCAGGCCCGTGAAAGCGGCAAGCCCGAGAACATCATCGAAAACATGATCAAGGGCCGCATGAAGAAATTCCTCGCCGAGGTAACTCTGGTTGGTCAGAACTTTGTTCTGAACCCGGACCTGACTGTTGAGCAGGCCGCCAAAGAAGCTGGTGCCGAGATCGTTGGCTATGTCCGCATGGAAGTTGGCGACGGTATTGAGAAAGAAGAAAGCGACTTTGCAGCAGAGGTTGCTGCTGCCGTCAAAGGCTAACGCTTTCTGATGGGGGCAGGGTGCTGCCCTTACATTTGGAAAAGGGGTCGATGTATCGGCCCCTTTTTCTTTGTTGTTTGATCAACTCAGGTTTTTGATGTTCCAAAATAGAATGCGGCGCCGACGGGGAAAGTCGACGCCGCCAAGAGGGCCGCGGGACAGCGAACCATCTCATTAGGGAAAAGGTAACGCTGGTACCTAAGGGAACAATAATCCATCAGCACCAGCTTCGGTTACCCGAAAGGATGAACCTGATCCGAAATCACGGAAGTCTCAACCCTAAACGTTCCAACGGCAAAAGCCACCACTCACGGAACACTAGAAGTATCACCCTCAATACAACTTTTCGAAAGTCGGGTTTTCCATACCTATAGTCAAAAAGGTTGAATTTACTTTCATTTTCGCTCTTGCTCAGAGGGGGCAACAACGTAAATCTGGTTAAAGAATGATGCCTTGGCAACTGCCTGGGCAGTCGTGTCCACCGCGAGTTTTTCCCGTGCAATACGTAGGTGCTTTTCTACCGTTGCCGGAGATACTCCCATGATCACTGCAATGTCCTGAGTTGTCTTGCCATCTGAGACCCATTCAAGCGCTTCCCGCTGGCGTGCAGTTAGAGGTTGTCGTTGAGTTTCAATGGGTAATGAGATAATCTTAAGGTGAGACACATGCGCAAGCGTTTCGATCGCCGCGCCATGCTCTTTCCAAAGTTCATCCACTTCGTCCTGACTGATATGTGCTTCAGCTGTGAGGCCAATGACACCTCGTGTACGAGACGTGGTTGACGGAAATGAAATCGTATAGCCTGCATTGATCTTCAGCTTCCGATTGATTTTCATAACTTCCTGCTGGCGTTCACCCATAAGATGAGAATTCTCATGTACCCAGCGCCAAGAGCAGGACCCCGTATTTTGAGAGGCCCAAAGCGCCATGGGCGCATGAAAATACATCTGGCCTTCGGCGTATTCTTTCAGGTACTCGGCGGTGTGATTCGACAGGATCAGAATATCTTCCGGTGGCCCATAGTTATTTGGGGTAAAGAACCGCGAATACCCGTAAATTATCCGGTCAAACCCAAACTCGGCAACGGTATCCCGTTGTATTTGCCAAACGGTCTGAATCGAATTGCTTTTACAGATTTCCAGTAATCGATCCATTAATTTCATGGATCAATCCTTGTTCAAATGCGACAGAACTGCATCAATGGCCAATGGATATCCGGCCACCCCAAATCCGCAAATCTGACCGATCGCGGCTTTGGCGAGATATGATCGATGGCGAAATTCCTCGCGAGCATGGATATTTGTGAGATGAAGTTCAACCACCTTAGCCTCGGCTGAAATGATCGCGTCCATAATAGCAATCGACGTATGGGTGTATGCTCCTGCGTTCAGGACAATGCCATCATGCACACCGCGCGCGTTATGAATTGCGTCGATCAGTGCTCCTTCATGATTGGACTGCACGCAGACACATTCTACACCACGTGCCTGAGCGTGACGCTGACACATATCTTCAAGCTCTTCGAGCGTGGTCGTCCCGTAGATCTCTGGTTGCCGTGTCCCCAAAAGATTCAGGTTCGGCCCGTTCAGCACCAAAATTGATGACATTCATATATCCCTTTTTCCCTGCATCAACTTAATCAAGAAGGATCAGGAATGTCGAGAGAAACAGAGCAGAGTTTGTCTTAGTCTTAAGGACAGGCTGTTAGAAAATTTTAAATTTCAAAATTCTCGTATTGAAAAAAGTACGCAAATTATCAGGATGTTGCAGTTCATTCTGGATCCGTTATTATAACATAATACCAATTATACGTATAATGATATGTTGTGGGCTCATGTGTACAAATCCGTAAAAAATGAAACTCCAATTTTGAACCTCAATTGTCAGTGTTTTTTATAACAATAGGAAGATGGTCCACCGCCCTCTTGAGTGGCAGCTTTAAAATCAGGAAATGCGCGCCATTGGTTGAAGCAGTATGCGCCGACCAAGCAAAATAGATCTGCGCCTGTCTGCTTTTCACTTATTCCTGACTGGCACCTCCGACGCAGTGAGGTTTTGCATGTATCAGAATGCAAAGGCCAAACGGGCAATATTTAATATGTGCCTCTCAAACCGCTCTTGTGCATTCGATGTCAGGGCTTCGCTGAACCTACACCCTGAGATCGTGTTGCTTGAAAAGCCAAATCCGTCTTCTTCTCCCAACAGCAACGACAAAACCACCGCCATGGTTTTTCAACGCGCGATGGCGTCCAAAGGTGAGAAGTACTTCGGTCTGACCAAAACAAGCTGTTTGCCTTATCGGGTAAGATCCGGCGCCTCCACAAATTGAAAGCAGGATTGGCAGTGTTCAATCAATCGCCGGGAATGTTTCTGGCGCATGGTAGCAACTGATATGGACCGATCATGACGGGGATGGCGATCCCCCCTGCCCTCCATGAGATAGAGCGGACACCAAGTAAAATGTCGCCGCCTGATTGGGATGGTTTCACTGTTTTAGAAGATGCTTGTCCTCGCAAAGGTATGTTGGCCATTGTAACAGACACCGTCGCTGTGATCTGAAAGTCTCGTTTCGCGTGCAGTCTCAGGCCGTAGATGCCGACATCCTTAGCTCAGGACATTCGGGAACCCCAGTTTCAGGCGCACGCGTGATGCTTTGAAGATAATGACAAAGACAGATACCAGCATCAACGCAAGGATCATGGATAACGGCACCGCACTCACGATCATGACGTCGCGGATCGAGCCGACCCCGCCGACCGCCATGATTGCCCCTGCATTGGCGGCAATGACAAAGGCCCAAATGATTGAATGGAAGGGCGTTTCTCCAAGTTTGTTACCGCCCGCCCCGATCGATTTGATGGCGATGATTGCTGCCGAAGCGGAGGCCACGATCAGGGTGAGAAAAAGAAGGACGAGAACCGCTTTGAAAACAGTGGCGACGCTGGGAGAGAGCATAATGTCAACTGTTTCGTAGATGCGATAGGCATGCTCGGCAGAGAGTATGGCTCCGCCGGCGGTTCCGTCCAGTTCCAGGGTCAGAGCGGTTCCGCCGGTGCCGGCGAACCAGATGAAGCACAAAAAGGCGGGTGCGACCATTGCGCCCAGTATGAACTCGCGCAGCGTGCGCCCGCGCGAAATCCGGGCCACAAACATTCCGACGAAGGGGGCAAAGGCAATCCACCACGCCCAGTAAAAGATCGTCCAGTCGCTTTGCCAGTTCCGTTGCGCACTTGATGCCGCGGAAATCTTGGGGTCATAAACTGTTATGGCTTGGGAAGCGAAAGATTTGAGGTAGGCGATGGTGCCGTCTGCGAGAACGCCCAGCACGCGCATTTCTCCGCCGAAGAAGACAAACATAGCGAGCACCACGAAGAACAGGATCAGGCCCAGCTGCGATACCCATTTCACGCCGCGTTCAACCCCCGAGACGATCGATGCGATGGCCACTGCGGTCGACACGACCAGTGCGGTAAAGAGCGCGATCAGGGGCGGATTGCCAGCGTTGTCGGCAAAGAACCGACTGCCCGTCAGGATCGATAGCCCGGAACATATCTGTTCAAGCCCAAGAACGATTGTCGTGGTGATGCCCGCGATCACGGCCAGAATTGAAATAACATCAATGATATGACCGACCGGCCCTTCAAGGCGCTTGCCCAGAATGACCGCCAGCCCGGATCGCATTGTCATCGGCTGGCCGTATCTGTGGCACGCGAGCCCAAGCGCCAGACCGACGATCGTGTAGGTGGCCCAAGCTGAAAAACCGTAGTGCAGGTAGACAAACCGCATGGCCGAGGAAACCGCCCCGGCACCGCCGGGTTCCATCGTTCCTGCGAGTAAATCGGGATTGGTCTGGAAATGGGACACCGGTTCGCTGACCGCGAAGGCTAGCGTGCCGATACCGATACCCGCACAAAACATCATCGTCAGCCAGGACTGCGTGCTGTGCTCGGGCAAAACACCGTCCGGGCCAAGCCTTAGCCGTTTTGAAACAGGCAGGCAGGCGATCACGATACACGACAGCAGGATCAGCGCCATAGAGTAGACATACCAATCGGCAAACATCGTCAGTGTAACGGATTTCAGAGCATCCAGAATTCGGGCCGATGCCTCGGGCAGCATGATAAGAAAGATGACCATGCAGACGACGAGCAGTTTGGCGAAAACCGCCACAATGGGATTAAAGCCTTCGTAGACCCCCCGCTTCACAGTATGAATTCTAAGCGGATTGGAGATGTTCCAAAGCGGTTTACGGCCTGTAATGACAGTAGCGGATTCTGAAAGCTGTAAATCTTCCGTTTGATCGATCTGCCGCATGTCAGGCCCCTCTCGTAGGCTGCGAACCGGTCCCAACGTGCCTCGGAGCAAGCCCGTCTGTGCATCACACATCCATGTCACGCTGACCGGTTCACCGGTTTTGTCCTAAGGTCGGAAATTTATGGGGGGTGCGTATGTGAACTGCGTCACATTCGCGCGCGATCAAAGCTCAGAGCTGATCAAAAGACGCTATGTCCGAAAGCGCTTTATGGTCGAGGATAGTCAGATTTCCACGCCCAACTTCGACAATTCCAAGGTTCTTCCATTCAGCAAGCTTTTTCGAAACGGCTTCGCGCGTTGCCCCGACATGATCGGCAAGAGCACTTTGGGATACGGAGATACGCCCGTTACGGTCTGAGACCTGCCCGGCAAGAAAAAGCAGACGCCGGGCGAGGCGGACCTCAAGTGGATGAAATGCGTGATTTTCAAGCTGCATGCTGATCCAGCGGACGCGCCTGATCAAAAGCCCTAGCAATTCCAGTGCAAGATCCGGATTGTCCGAAAACTCGGCAAGTAGCCTCTGGCGGCCAACCTGCAACAGGTTGCTATCCTCCAGCGCGGTGACCGTGGCACTGCGTCGGCCGCCATCAAAAAGGGCGATTTCACCAAATATATCGCCGCTTTTCAGGACGTTCAGCGTCAGTTTGCGACCGTCATCCGAGAGGCTGCTGATTTCCAGCGACCCGCTTTTCAGCAGGTAGATGGAATCGCCTTCGTCGCCCTGCTGAAAGAGGTCCTGTCCGCGAGACACCACAGACACGGTCGACAAGGCGTGCAGCGCATCCGCCAGCGCATCCGTTTGCCCTGCCTCGCTCTCGACCTGAAAATTTCCACTCTTGCTGTTCATCGCCATAGGTTAACGAATAGGGCAAATCGTTGTTCGAAGAAACGCTTCTTTAACCAGCACTTAGCTGTTTCGTCACTTCAATGAGTTTTTTATGGGTATCGCGCGCAAGGCTTGCCTCGAGATTTGTCCTGATGTCGGGGTTTCTGCGGCACAACTCCTTGAGGGTGCCGGTCTCAATCGCAAACAGGCGGATCGGGCTGATCGCCTGCAAGGTTGCACTTGCGGGACCGCCAGAAAAACAGGTCAGTTCTCCGATGAAATTCGGCGCGGCCATTTCCCTGATCTGGGAGCCGCCTGCGCTGACCTGCACTTTTCCATCGGCCAGATAGTATAAAAATCCGATTTCCTGCCCCTGTGTGGTGATCGCTTCGCCCGCAGGCTTGTCGAACCAGATCCCGGCATTCAGCAACTGACGTGCCTCCAGAACGGGAAATTCGCTCAGACCGAGCTCGACCAGCGCACGCTCTTCCGGGGAAAATCGGACGCGCCGGGACAAGATGAAAAACCGCGTGATGCCAAAAATGCTGATCGTGATCCAGCTGATCTGGATGATCGCGGACCACAGGTTGAAATTCATCACCAGCGACAGCAGCACCAGCGCAGCGGCCATGAGGTTGAGACAGGCATAGGTATACCCGGCCCCCTGAATATACCCCAACTGCAGCGCGGCGTAGGAGCCGAGATAGAAGGCAACCCCCAGAAAACCCGCAATCTCGTAGACTTGCTGCGAAAACAGCCCTTCCATATCGGTTCGCTCCGTGATTTTCGGAAGAATGTTAACCTTTGTCGGCCTGAGTTGCAGGGTATTTGTTTAGCTCATGAATGATGGCAGGGAAGATATCTTTATAGGCCCTCTTTCCGATGAAAGTATCCATATGTCCGTAATCGGCAAACACCTGACGAGAATAGTTCTCATAGTCCGGATTTTCCGTACGAAGCCATTCATAGGTGTGCAGTGATGTATCGGGCGTAAATTCCAGATTGAGCGCCCCGGCAATAAAGTGGATCGGCACACGCAACCTTTCAGGATACTTTATATAGATATCCTCGCCACTTGCGCTGACCGCATATCCCTTCCGGGTTATCAGAGCGATTTGCTCAAAGGGTGTGGTCCCGATTTCCCCGAATACAGTCTGGATCGCATCATGGGTTGCCTCATTCAGGTTTTGGTGCAGGTAGGATGGCCCGTAGATGCCGAAAATCCGGTGACAGGTCGGGCTGTAACAGGGTGTACCATTAGGGAACGGCGCCCCCCAGAGCATGACATTCAACGCCTGGTCTTCATTGGAAGTACCGCAGTTGGGGTCAACGACCGATGTCGCGTTGATCGTTTTCATGCCCTCGAACAGCTTCGCGGTATCTGGCCCGATCACGCTGTCCAGAACGGGGTAGAGAGACTTCGGCACACCGTTTACGATCCAGGACGCCATCTTGGTGTCGGCCTTCAGCTTGTTGAACCAATTGGTAACCGGGTGAACTGTCAGTTGCGAAGACACAATCGACCGGATCTTGCTGGCATCAAGCTTGCCTGACAGAAGCGCCATCAGCATGCTCATTGATCCGACGCAGTGTACCACCGTCTGGACCTGCTTGGCGCCGGTGGCCTTGAGCACATAGTCGACCGCGGCGGGCCAATCCTCTTGCGCGATGTCATCGACGTTGAACGGCTGCTGGTTGGTTTTACCCAGCGCAGGGCTGGCGCGATAATCGAATAGCCAGACGTCATACCCCTCTTTACACAGGGATTCGACGATGTTTTCCTCCATGGTTTCCATAACGTAGGATTGCGCGACAACGCCAAATCCGGGCGCCAGGATCACCGGGCACTTGGCCGGGCCCTTGTTCTGCGCCGATCCGTTATAACGCACCATCTGCAGGTCAAACCCCGGTGCCGCTTTGAACGGGTGCCATTCTGAAATGACCTCTGGCAGGTTGCGCAATGACGCCCCTGAAACCGCCGGAAGCGGAGTAATCTTGTCGCGGGACGGGAAATTGTAGAGATAAGCCAGCATCCCGCCATAGGTACGGAAAATCAGTTCACCGAAGAACGCAGCGAACTTCAGCTGATAGTAATACTGCGTGTACTCCGCGGCAGCCTTTAACCTTTCCTTGTTATCTGTGATCGGCTCTACAGGATTGAGCGCCATATCAACGACGCTGAGAATGATCTGGCGCCGAATGTCCGGCTTCTTCAGATCTTCGTTCAGAATGCCATACCGGATGCCGCCGTAACCCAGTGGCTCTGGTACACAATCGAGCATGAGCTTGGTAAATACATTTTTGCCGTCATATTTATCCAGCTTTGGATCGAACTCCGAAGTCAACGTCGCCAGTTGCGCCAGAAAATCCTGCATCCCAAGCGTAATCACGCCACGCGCGACCGGGCCATTCGCATCGCTGATATCAACCGCCAAGGTCGTCAGATCCGTCCACCAGTTCGAGCCATCACGCCTGTGAAGCGTCTTGACCCCTTTGAAACCAAATCCTGTGGTGGCGCCGTCAGGCAGCATGTCGCAGGTATAGATCATCTGCCATGTTTCCACATCGGCCTTGTCAAGTTTCAACAGTTTGAACGTGCCGTTGCTGATCGTGTAAGTGACTCCTTTCCATTCGATTGTACCGCCAAGTTGGGCCAGATGTTTCGGGCAGGCCGTCAGCACCTCGATATCCTTCGTTGCTACCTTGAAATGAGCGACCAACTTTTCATTCTGTGCTTGGCCTCGTTTTGCAGCAATCTTGTAGGGATCGGAAAGGATACCCGTGCCATCGTTGGTAGCCGCGCTTACATGGCCCGTCATGGTTTCGTCGAATTTCAGGTCTGGTGCGAAATTGCCAAGTTGACGCTGCAACACCACGACCAGCTCGGCGTAATCTCCCGGATTGTCGCCTGCGGCTTCCAGCACCGGGTCCAGAACACCCAGTATCTCTACAATTGCAGGCGCAATGTCCTTGGAAAGTTCATATGAATGCTTCAGGTAGTGTTCAAACGGTCCCAGGTAGTCTCCATAGCCAAGATCAAACTTGTCATTCACTTCCTTGGCAAAATTATAGATCTGTTCGGCAGCGTCAGACGTTTTTTCATCCTTTATCTTCTGCTGTAGATCAGTCAGCCAGATCTTGGCCTCGGCAAGTCCTTTGACCGCCAGATTCCAGCCGTCAAAAGATGTCTGACCGGGAACCGGTTTTTTCACCGGCTGGTTCACCGCACTGTGCGCGACGTGTTTTTGACCCAGCCGTTTAATGAGGTTTTCCATCGCCCGTTCGGTCACCGCCGAAATGGTCAATAGAGGGTTCAGGCCTAGCGACGTGGGCATCACCGAGCCGTCACAAACATAGAACCCCTGGTAGACCTCGCTGCTGTCATCCGGGTTGCCAGTGAAGACACGGCATTCGTGGTCGACCACCCCCCGCGTCGCATCGTCCCCCATGATACAGCCGCCAACAGGATGCACGGTAATCAGCTGGTGCCCGAAATTTTCGTGCCAAAGCGGATTGGCCAGGTAATTACCCCAGATCGCATCAGAAGCGTTATGCAGCAATTTGTTGTCACGGTTATAGGGAAACTCGGTCCCGACACCGGGCCAGTTGACCTCGACCGTTTGGTGATCGGTGTTCCAATCAATGGTCCCGCCAGAGCTGTCATGCGACATCAGTAGAAACGACTGCGTGCGGCTCATGGCACCGGTATAGGCCAGCGTTGACAGGCCGCTGCCCGATAGGATTGCCGTTCCCAGATCCTGCGCGTCTTCGAGGCGCAACTGCGCGTCGGGGAAACGTGTCATCTGACCGTGCAGCGCCTCTTGCATTAAGAAGATCGCCGGATAGACCAGAGACAGGGCTCCGGGCGCGACGCCTTCCTCGATTACAGCAGCGCGTTCGACGGGTTCATCCTCACCCATTCCAACCTTGATGACGCCGGTAATGCAGGGGCCGGGTCGCAGGATCGAGTTTTCACCTTTTTCTGCCGGGGACAGCGGATAGTTTGCCCCGGCACCGACCCCCCAGATCGGCTCTCTTTCGTTGCCCGCCGCGCGGGCTTCGGGGCTCCAGTTGGCATCAAACGCAAAGCCAAGAACGTCTCCATTCCCGGAAAAACGTGTACCCAGTTTGTCCGACAGGAAAGTTACGTCCGGGTTGTTTTCGCGCAGCTTATTGCGGCTTCGCAGAAGGATTTCCGTCGACCCAAGTGTTCCTGCGCCCAGTACCACCGTTTTCGCGGTCAGGGTCGTTGATCCGCCCGCAGTGGAAAGGTCCTCGATATGCACATTCCAAGAACCGCCCTTTTCGACCGGCGGTGACAAATGAGTTACCTGAGCCTCAGTCACCAGGATCGCGTGGAATGAACGTGCGTAAGGCAGATAGTTCATCAACGTGGTGTTCTTTGCGCCATAGTTGCAACCGGCACAGCAATCCCCGCACATCGTGCAGGCAACCTGTTCGACACCTGCTGCATTCGGCCCGTCCTTGAAGGTGACATTGATATCCGGCCGGTGAAAAGGTTGCTGCAACGCGTCTGCCGATACTTTCAGCGCCTGCAACTTGTTTGGATTGAAGTCTTCCGGCAAAGGCGTGGCGCCCAACATCTTACGGGCGCTGGCATAATATTTAGCCAGAATATTTGGATACTTATCTTGGTCCTTATCCTTGTTCCTGTCACCCTCCTCGCATTTCTGCCGGAATTCCTTGGGCCAGTAATATTCGCCATCTGCCGTGGTTTGCCAAAAGGTCTTGGGGTCGGTTTCCAGTGACACATTTGCATTGATCAGCGACGTGCCGCCCAGACCGCAGCCGACGATCACGTTCATGTCTTTGTTGATCCGGATATCGAGCATGCCGTTGGGGTTGGGCGCGTTATCACCGCCAATGGCAGATTTCAGCTTGCCGCTTTCAGCTGTTGTCACCTGCGTCTCGCGGATCGCCGATTTCAGGTCGGTCGGATAGTGGCCGGGCAATATTTCTCGCCCGCGCTCCAGCAAGCAGACCTTCTGCCCGGCTTCTGCCAGACGTGCAGCGGCGATCGCGCCGCCATAGCCAGAGCCGACGACAATCACGTCGATTTCGGTCGAGTCCCATTGCTTGTCATGCACGCGTTCTTCGCGTGTTTTTTCAAGATCACTCAAAGCGATCGAAATTCTCTGGAACGTCAAAGTCATACCAAGCCCCCCGTTTTCTTTGCGTCTGCATCGGCTTTCCGGGCCATTTCAAGGATGAGATCCTGCCGCGCGCCGTAGGCCCGCGCCGCCGCAACCGAAAACTTGTTCCAGCAGGGTCTGTTTTCTGCCGGGGCTTCGAAGAATTCGCGCAGAGTCTGGAGCAGATTGTTGTCTTTTTCCGGCGTCGGATCCGTGGATGAAACGGCACCTTTGCCAAGATATTTGATATCGTGCGCATTGTTCAGATCGACATTCACCGGCGGCTCGAACAATCGCAACGAGGCGGTGTTCAATTGATCGTCAACAAAGACAACAGAGGCTCCCTCGACCGTGCTCATCAAGCTTGTATCAAGGATCCAACCGCCGGTGTTATAGATCGACACCGGGTCATCAAATCCTTCGACAACCAACTGATCTTCAAAGGGTTTATGGGTGTGACCAAAGACAACTGTTGTGCTGATTGGCATCCCGCCATGTCCATCGCCCGATCCGCCACCAGGGTTTGAAACAGGCAGACGCGAATGCAACTCTTCCCGCATCTGCTTTAGAACAGCACTGGAAATATAGTTTCTCAGACCTTCGATCGATGAAGCGGATAAATGCTGGGTATAATCATAGCGTTCCAGCTGCGAAAACTTGCCCACAATCGCATCCATGAAACCGGCTGTGATCATATCAAGACCGCCGGACACCGCTGGTGTATTGGGCAGGTTCAGGTTCTTGATCAGCCATTTCTTGAGAACCTGAGCCAACCTCAGGGTGAACTCGTCAGAGGCCCCGCCAGTCAGCAACAGCTGATATGCGATTGAGACATCCTTGCCCAGAAGCCCGGAATCTCCGATCGTGGACCAACCAAAATCAATCCACGTCCCGTTATACTTTTCCAGTTCTTCGCAAGACAGATCATCTTCTTTTAGCCCGCTTAGCACACCCAAAAGATCGCTCATCATCCGGTACATCGACTCGATGAAATGACCATGGTGGAAGACAATGGCACGATTTTCATCCTGCGACTGAATTCCGAAATTCGGATAATAAAGTGGCACGCGCACGGGCGTATCGAGCCCGGACAGAAGTTCTTCAAGCTTGCGAGACCGGGGGACATCGGACGCCGATGCAAAGGCGGGCGTCACATGCGAAAACCCCTTTTGCGAAAACTGCGGACTGTCAAATCTGGCTTCCGTCCACAAAGAGTGGTCGTGGTTGCCGGGGATGAAAGGCATGGATGTCGAAAAGCTGCCGGTTTCGTACAGCGGTGTCAGAAAGCCCTTCAACGCATTGAAGGTGCGATCCGGCGGCGACAGCGACAGATCCAGCCCGTCCCCGAGCAGAACCAGATCCGGCTTGCGGATCGTGGTTTGGTTGATGTGGCCGAGAAGCTCACACATTGCTGCGGCAAAGGTCTCTTCTATCGATGCGGTCGGTTTCCCGTTATGGAGGGGTGGTGTTTCATCCGTTGTCACCAGACTGGTCAGCGCGCCGGCATGCAGATCCGATATGCATACATGTGTGATAATCGGCTTAGTATCAGTCATTTGCTCTCCCCCGGATAATAGTTCGTTTTTTTTACTCACCTAACCGGATCGGAGGGAAATACGTATCCAGTGCCCCTCGTTTCCTTACTAATTGGTAAAGAATTTCCTCACAATTTTCATGATTTTGAATTACAATCAGTAATCCAGATCACACGATGAATTTTTTTGCTGCTCACAACCACAAGCAGACAAGCATTCGGAATAAATAACAAGGGAAACAATTTGCGCTCACCGAATTTGAACACCATCGACGCAGATGCAAATCCCGGGCAAAAGCGATGGGCCGCGGTTCTGTTTGCTGATCTGGAGAACTTCACCGCCATTTCTGAACAGGCCGGACCCGAGAAAACCTATGAGTTGATCACAAGCATCGTTCAGTCCTCCTGGCGGCTGGTCGAAAAATATCAGGGCAGCCCGATCGAATATGCCGGAGACAGCATTCTTGCAGCCTTTGGGGCGCCGATCGCCGTCGAAAATGCATCTCTGAACGCTTGTCTCGCTGCGCTGGCGCTGCAGGCGGAAATGGCTGGGCGTGCAGAGGAATTTCAACGGCAATTTGGTGCCAAGCCGAAGTTTCGGATCGGGATTGCCGGTGGCGTTATTGTCATTGGTACATTTGGTCTGGAGGCCAAGATGGATCTCAGCCTTGTCGGGGAAACCGTTAATCGAGCCTCGCGGATACAGAATTCTGCGAAAGCGGGCGAAATCCTCTGTTCCCAGTCGATCTGTGACCAGGTCAAAGGTCATGTTTCCATGACCCACCTTGGGCCGATAAAGCTTAAGGGTTTGTCAGGAGAGAATGAGATCTTCAGGCTCAATGGTCCAAAATCCAACATCTCGGAATTTGAAGGCCGGCTAGAGCGTGGCAGTAAAATGTTTGTCGGCCGCGAGGACGAGTTGGAAACCTTGTCCCGCTGGATTAACGCGTCTCCTGACACCGCCGGCATTATCCAGCTCCACGGCCCCGCAGGTATCGGCAAGTCCCGACTTTTATTCGAAGCGCTGAACCAGGGTCCCCACACAAAACGACGGATCCTGACGGCGCACTGCAACCGCGACATTTCGACAAAGTCGCTTGCTGCCTTCATCCCCCTGCTGCATAGCGCAATCGGCTGGAAACCGGATGATACGCGCGACAAACTTGAAACCGGCCTAAGCCGCCTGCTGGGACCCGGTGACCAAGGTGCCGAGCCACTGAGCGAGCTGCTTCTGAATTCTGACGATTGGAGTAAAAACGCCGATCACGATACAGCGGTCCATGTCCGCGCGGCGATTGTTAAGGCATTGTCCAATATCTGCTCGGACCCAGGAAACCTGGTGATCATAGAAGATGCTCACTGGATCGATCCGGTCAGCGCGGACATCTTGCGCAAACTGGCAGAGACCCGAAACGGAAACGTAAAGTTTTTGTTCAGCCGCCGCAGTGATCACACCATTGGCCGGATTAAAGATGTTGGCATTCACGACATCGCGCTGAAGCCATTGCTGCCTGCCAATATCAGCGAGATCATCATCGACCTCCTGGGGGTCGTTGCAATCCCCTACCCCCTGCTTGATTTTGTTACCTCGACAACCGAGGGCAATTCTCTTTTTGTCGAAGAAACCATCCGCTATCTGATCAGCTCCAATCAGGTCGTCGTCGAGAACGGCACCGTCTCATTCAAGCCCGACGCCAAATTGCAATCCACTTCGGGCAACCTGCAGCACCTTATCCTGAGCCGGTTCGATGCTTTGGATGCCTCGACAAAAGATGTCCTGCTGATTGCCGCAACCAAGGGTCGCAGATTTTCCGAGGACTTTATCTCGCAATGCGTGAAAGACCCTTCGGCGACGGAAAAGGCGATAGCGCGCGCAGCGACCGCGGGTCTGATCGAGCCGGATGGAGACGATGTATCTGGACATTGGCGATTTGCTCATGCCCTCATTGCCAATGCGATCAGCCAAAGCGTTCTTGCCCGACACCGTGCGCAGTTGCATGCGACCGTGGCAAGCGGGCTGGAAATCGACGAGGCGTCAGCCGCGACCTTTACCGAAGAGTTATCCTATCACCATGATCAGGCAGGAAATGCGGCCAAGGCGGTCTATTACCTATCGAAATCAGCGGAAAAGGCGCTTGCGATCTATTCCATCGTTCAGGCCGACGAAGCGCTGGAGCGCGCCTTTGACCTCATCGGGGAAAACCCGAATGTCGTAGGTAACACCCAATTCGCGGAAATGCTTGAACTTTGGGCGCGCACGCTGAATATCTTTGGCGATTTCAAGAAACTGAACATTATCGTCGAGAAGTATCTGCCGCGCCTGTCCGCGACAAGCGCGAGCAAGCAGCGGGCAATCTGCCTGACGCTGCAAGCCATTTCGCGCACTCACGCTGGCGAACGGACATATGCCATAAACCTGATCGAGCAAGCCGTGAAAATCTCAGAGGAAATCGGTGATCCGCACTCATTGGCCTGGGCAAAAGCCGCGATGCTGCGCGTTTATGTCGAAGCGGGCGTTGCAACGCTCGACGAAACAAAGGCGCTGTACGACGATATCCGTGCTTCTTTTGCGGAATTCAAAGACCCATCCCTGACCCAGATGGCGATCTATTCAATGTCGGCTGCCTATCGGGAAAGCGGCCAGCTCAGGCAGTCAGAGCGCCTTATCGATGAGATCGAGAACTACGGCCGCAAACACGGGGATACCCGCGCCCTGGGCATGGCGGGTTGGGCGCGAGCCATTAACAAGTGGTTGGCTGAAGACATAGAAGCCATGGCCGCCGCCGCCGATCAGGCAATGCAATACAGCCTTCCGGACACCGGCGACTGGAGGGTAGGCGCAATTAGCGAACTTGCGGTGGATCTCATGCAGAACAGCGGTTCGGAACGCGTGGATGAATTCCTTATTTACAAGGAAAATGCGCTGCATAGCGAAGACATGAGCCTATATCTGGCCTGTGGCTTTCAGTATTGCGTGCATTCAATGCGACGTGGCCGGGTGCGCATTGCGTGGAACGAATTGCAAAGTCTGGAAGAGGCAGCAGTGCGGGTTGGAACATCAGAGCAAAAGACCCAGATCAGCCTGCTTAAAGCGCGGTTGTTGATCGCACTTGCGGGCCTGGAAAAAAGCACCGCTGAGCGCCCCAAAATGGCTCTGGCAGATATCATCAGGGCGATCACCCTAAAGATCGGCGCTGTCAACAAGGCAAATCTGGTGTTGCATGACCTGTCGGATAGATATCCCTTCAAAACCGGTCTGATCGCCGCACATATCCAATTCGGTTTTGGCCTGATCGCCAAGTCCCAACGCCAGCAGAAACTGGCAAAAGAACATTTCCGAGCGAGTCATGACCTGTTTTCAGAAGAAGGGCTAACCCGTCGCGCGGAACAATCTTTGGACTTGCTGCAAGGCATCGACACGTAAGCATTACGCCCCCCCCTTCATTTAAAATCAGCCAGCTATGTGAACCGCTTCACAGAACATCAAGTGATTTCAATTCAAGACTTGGGTACGGCACGACGCCTGGGCCTTAAACCCAGCCCGTAGTGCTTGCCTGGGGAGGATGACCAGATGGCTTTGAGATCACGAAAAGAACGCATCGTCCAGACAATTAGTTTCGAGCTGGGTGGGCTGATGATTGCAGCACCACTGTATGCGTCAATATTTAATACCTCCTCAGGCCATTCACTCTCTCTTTTGTTGTGTATTTCTGCGGTGGTGCTCGCCTGGGCGCCCCTGCACAACACGTTTTTCGACAAATTTGATCTCTACGTCTTTCACCGATTGGCCAGCGACCGCCCGCACAGGTGGCGGGTGCTCCACGCGATTTCTCTGGAACTGTCGTCAATCACCTTGACCTTTCCCGTCGTCATGCTGATCAGCGGGCATGGTGCCTGGGGCGCCTTGGCTGTCAATGTCGGGCTTACGCTTTTCTACACTGCGTATGGTTATCTGTTTCACCTTATGTTCGACAAGGTGCGCCCGGTGCAATCGGGCACGTTGCTTTCCGAGTAACCACTGCGCTGTAGTCGGTTGCGACATTCGCTTATCTGAAGATGATTGGTGATCGCGTCTCATGAGTGATCTGCGATCTAAAACGGAAATCGGGGACCAGCCACCAAATTAAGACAGCTAAAGGCAGCTCTGGGCCATTCACGCGCGCCACGCCGGTTTAAATGAAGGTCCAGAAAAACTGTTCAGCGCTCTCTCGGCTGCTTTGCTGTAAACGTTCCCTATTAGTCGCCCCAAATCTGTTCTTCAGTTTCATTAAACAAGTGCTTGGCCCGCTGAATTTATTGAATTCTGAATCTCAAATTTTGCTGATTTCCACAGGATGAGAAGCATCCAACTCATGTTCAACTTTTATCCCAATGCGTATCCCGTCCCTCTGACGGTTCTCAGAGGATCATCTCCACCAAGTTTGCACAACGCCTTGCGCAATCGGCCAACATGCACATCGACTGTTCGTGTATCGACATAGATTTCTCTTCCCCACACACGATCCAGCAGTTGTTCGCGGCTCCAGACACGACCCGGTTTTTCCATAAAGGTCGAAAGAAGGCGGAATTCGGTTGGGCCAAGTTTGATCGGAACACCAGCTCGGGTTACGCGATGGCTTTCCCCGTCCAGCACAATGTCTTCAAATTCAAGCAATGCTCCGACCGACGCCGGGCGTGTGCGTCGTAATTGTGTGCGGATGCGAGCCATCAGCTCTGACACGGAGAACGGTTTGACCACATAATCATCCGCTCCCGTTTCCAGTCCACGCACGCGATCAAGTTCCTCAGAGCGCGCCGACAACATGATGACAGGAATTGAGCGGGTTTCCTTACGTGTCTTGATCTGTCGACAGATTTCAATGCCCGAGACACCAGGCAACATCCAATCAAGCAAAATTAGGTCAGGCATGATTTCATCGACCATGATCAATGCGTCATCGCCATTTTCGGCAATCGCCACCTCATACCCTTCTGACGCGAGATTATAGCGCAACACCTCCCGCTGCGCCGGTTCATCTTCTACCAGTAGCACACAGGGTTTATGGGCACCCATGATCTCAGACTCCGCTTGTCGGGAGTTCGTAGTTAACGGCGTTGCCCTTTGGTCGGGCTTCATCTGGCAACTCTCCGGTCACAAGATAGATCACCTGATCCGCGATCGTGGTCACATGATCCCCCATGCGTTCGATATTTTTGGCGATGAAATGCAGATGCATGCATGAAGAGATATTCCGTGGATCTTCCATCATGAAGGTCAGGAACTCACGGAACAACGCGTTGTACATCTGGTCAACTTCAATGTCGCGATGACGTACATCTTGCGCCAGTTCTTCATCACGGCGAATATAGGCATCCAGCACGTCAGACAGCATAAGTTGCACTTCTTTGGACATGCGGCTGATGGCACCCGATGCGCCATCAATTGGTTGCATATGAACCAAAACCGAGGTGCGTTTGGCCATGTTTTTGGCATAGTCCCCAACCCGTTCAAGGTTTGCCGCAATCCGCATGACGGTCAGCACGGTTCGAAGATCAGATGCAATCGGTTGGCGCAGGGCCAGCAACCGCGCACATTCTTCTTGAATGAGCGTGTCCATCGCATCGATCTGCTTGTCGCCGCGCCGGACCTGTTCTGCCAGCTCTTCATCGCGCTGTTTCAGCGATTTGGCACCCTGGCGAATGGCTTCTTCTACCAGCCCGCCCATTTTCATCACATGAGCCTGGATTTCTTCCAGATCGCGGTCAAAAGCGGATGCAATATGTTGGTCATTCATGTTCTTGTCCCCTGCCCTTAACCGATCCGGCCCGTGATGTAAGCTTCTGTGCGGCTGTCTTCGGGATTGGTGAAAATCTTAGTTGTGTCATCATATTCTACCAGGTTGCCCATGTGGAAGAACGCAGTTTTCTGGCTGACGCGAGCGGCCTGTTGCATCGAGTGGGTCACGATCACCACGGCAAATTTCTCGCGCAACTCGTCGATCAGCTCTTCGACTTGCGCGGTGGCAATCGGGTCAAGCGCCGAGCAAGGTTCATCCATCAAGAGAACTTCCGGTTCGGTTGCGACCGCGCGGGCAATGCACAGGCGCTGTTGCTGACCACCAGACAATCCGGTGCCCGGGGCGTGCAGACGGTCTTTTACCTCGTCCCAGATCGCCCCACGACGCAGAGATTTTTCAACGATCTCATCGAGTTCCGCCTTATTGCGAGCAAGGCCGTGGATGCGAGGACCATAGGCGATATTGTCATAGATCGATTTCGGGAACGGGTTTGGTTTCTGAAACACCATGCCCACTTTCGCACGAAGCTGCACCGGGTCGACCCGCTTATCATAGATGTCTTCGCCATCCAGCAAAATATCTCCTTGGACCCGACAAATGTCGATCGTGTCATTCATCCGGTTCAGGCAGCGCAGAAAGGTCGATTTCCCGCAACCCGACGGCCCGATAAAGGAGGTCACGGTCTTGTCCTGGATCTCGACATTCACGTCTTTGATCGCATGGGTGTCGCCATAATGGACCTGCACGTTCTTGGCAGAGATCTTATTGGTTTGCATGTCCACGGTTCTTTCGATTTTCGTCATGTCGTTCATATGTGTGGTCCTCAGGCTTACCAGCGGCGCTCGAACCGGCGGCGCAGGAGGATTGCGATGATATTCATGGTCATCAGGAAAAGAAGCAAGATGATGATCCCGCCCCAGGCGCGTTCGTAATAGGCGGGGTCGGCGCGTTTTGCCCATTCATAGATCTGTGCAGGCATGGCCGAATTTGGGCTGAGGAAGCCGTCAATCAACCCTTCTGGCGGGTTTGAGGCGATATATCCCACCATACCGATCAGAAGCAGCGGCGCGGTTTCACCAAGTGCCTGCGCAAGACCAATGATCGTACCGGTCAGGATGCCGGGCATGGCCAGCGGCAGCACGTGATGGAAGACGGTTTGCATCTTGGATGCGCCAACGCCCAAGGCGGCTTCGCGGATCGATGGCGGGACAGCCTTGAGTGACGCGCGGGTCGAGATGATGATGGTTGGCAGGGTCATCAATGTGAGTACCAGACCACCCACCAGAGGAGCGGATTGCGGCAGATGGGCGAACTGAATGAAGACAGCCAGACCGAGGATACCAAAGACAATCGAAGGCACCGCGGCGAGGTTCGAGATGTTCACCTCAATGAGATCGGTGAACCAGTTCTGCTTGGCGAACTCTTCCAGATAGATCGACGCGGCCACACCGATTGGCAGCGCAGCGGTCAGCACCACCAGCATCATGTAGAAGCTGCCCAGCATCGACACTCCGATGCCCGCCTGTTCCGGGCGGCTTTCTGAGGCGTCCGCGCCGGTGATGAAGCTGAGGTTGAAACCTTTGTTTACCACACCGGTTTCGCGCATCTGGTCAACCATATCCAGATGCACAGGTGTGAGGTTCTTGTCGCGCGCCAGGCTTTCACGGCTCACACGGCCCTTGAGGTATCCATCCACGCGGGATGAGGCCAGGAGTTTGAATTCAACAGTGTCGCCAATGCGATCCGGGTTGGCGACCACAAATTCACGGATCTGCGCGGCGGCACCCGAGGACAGCAGCTTGCGCAGGTCCTTACCTTTTGAGAACGGGTTTTCTATCCCGCCTTCTTCGAGCGCACGTTTGATTGCGGTGTCGATCAGCGGGTTATACCCAAATGTTGTGACCTTCTTGATCTTCTCAATGTCTCGGGTGCCAGATTTGTCCAGTTTTGCCTCAAGCAACTCAACTTGCAGCGTCAGTTTGGTCTGCTGGAACGCACCGACCCCTTTGAACAGGATTGAGCTGATCAAAAGCACCAGAAACACCAGGCCAATCGCAATTGCTGTGATCCCGTAAATACGGAACCGTTTCTCAGCCGCGTTGCGCTGTTTGGTGTGCGCATCTTGCGTCAGAAGCGAGCTTTTAGCGTGCGGAGTGGCTTCGGGCACGCCGTTTGCGGTCATGTCGGTCATTCGTATTGCTCCCGATATTTGCGCACAATCAAGAGTGCCAGCACATTGAGGCCGAGGGTGAGAATAAAGAGCGTCATGCCAAGAGCGAAAGCGACCAGCGCCTCGGGGGACGCAAAATCGGCGTCGCCGGTCAGCTGCGACACGATCTTGGCGGTCACGGTGGTCATGGCTTCAAACGGGTTCATCGACAGCCGTGCTGCGGCCCCTGCCCCCATCACCACAATCATGGTTTCGCCAATGGCGCGACTGGCAGCTAGAAGGATGGCGCCGACGATGCCCGGAAGCGCCGCGGGCAGCACCACTTGGCGTACGGTTTCCGATTGGGTTGCGCCCAAACCATATGATCCGTCCCGCATCGCCTGCGGCACCGCGTTTATGATGTCATCGGACAGAGAGGATACGAACGGAATGAGCATGATGCCCATCACAAGGCCCGCCGTCATCACCGAGCGTGCACCCTGCATCCAATTCAGCCCCTCCGCACCGAACACGTCTACCAGCATCGGACCAACGATAGTCAGGGCAAACAGACCGTACACAATGGTCGGGATCCCGGCGAGCACTTCAAGCAGAGGCTTGGCCACCGCCCGGGTCTTGGCCCCGGCATATTCCGACAGGTACACCGCCGCAAAAAGACCGACTGGGACGGCCACAGCCAGCGCAACAATCGAGATATATATTGTGCCCCAGAGAAGCGGCAGGATGCCCAGATGCTCGGAGCCACCTCGCCCTTCAGGCGACCATGTCAGACCAAACAGAAAGTCCCCCATTGGGAACATCCCAAAGAAACTGACCGTGTTGAAAATTAGCGACAAGACAATGCCCAGTGTAGTCAGGATTGCAATCGAGGCTGCCCCGATCAATACCATCTGAACACCCCGTTCCACGAGATTACGTGCCCGCAGGTCGGCATGGGTTTTGAAAAACGCGGCCAGAAAACCAGCACCAGCAATAACCAGAACAACCACCGTCATAATCCAATTGCCGGTGAGGGTTTTTTCACGGAACTTAAGCGCCGCTGAAAGCACGTCTTCGCTTACATCCGATCCAAGGGCAACGCCAACAGTACCCAGCAGAGCGCGAATGTCGGTGTTGCTGGTAGAGAGCGTTTTCAAAGCCGCGTGTTCCAGCGCTCCTTGCGCAATCGCAGCATCCAAACCGTTCGCAACGCGACCCACATCGCTCATGATCAGGTTCAAACCACCTGCGTCATCGTAGGAACCGGCCGGGATCATTGCGGAAACCGCTCCATTGACCATCAGCGGTTGGATAACAACCCACAAGACCAGAACCAGCACTGCCGGCACGAAGGCCAGCATTGAGACGTTGAACCCGTAATAATTGGGCAGCGAGTGCAGGCGCCGCCGGTCACCCTGGACCGACCTGAGCGCCCTGCCCCGACCTATGACAAACCCAAGGGCGGCCAGCGTCAAGATTGTCAGGAGGAGAAAGGAAGCGGACATGTTGGATATCTTATTCAGCAGAGGCGGATCTTTCCCCGATCCGTATGGGGAGTGGCGGCGCGGAGAGTTCCGCGCAGCCGGATCTTTTCAGGACCAATCAGTTGGTCAGGGCTGTTTCGTTCGCCACAGCTTCTTGAGTTGCGGCAAGTTCAGGATCAGCGACCAGGCCATATTCCGACAGCGGACCGTCGGGGCCGGCAATCTCTTCTGCCACAAAGAACTCAGCGAATTCTTTCAGACCCGGGATCACTCCGATATGGGCCTTCTTGATGTAGAAGTAGAGCGGGCGCGATACAGGGTATTCGCCGGTTGCAATCGTGTCGGTGGACGGGGTCACACCCGACATGGTCGCGACTTGCAGCGTGTCGGTGTTGTTTTCGTAAAACGCCAGACCAAAGATGCCGATGCCGTCTTTGTTGGCGTCGATCGAGGCGAGAGTTTCGGTGTAGTCGCCATCGATATCCACCGATTTGCCATCGGTACGCACCTTGTAGCATTCCTTTGCGGCGGCTTTCTTGTCACCGCCATTGGCTGCCATGAAGGCATCAAAGGCTCCGGTGGCTTTACAGCCAGCTTCCATCACCTTCACTTCAAACACTTCGCGGGTGCCGTGTTTGGTACCCGGAATAAAGGCGGCGATGTCAACGGCTGGCAATTCGGCGTTGAATTCGTTCCAGCTGTTGTAGCTGTTGTCGACCAGCTTGCCGTCAACCATCACCTGAGCACTCAGTGCGTTGTAGATGTCTGCGGGTTCAAAAGTCGAGAAATCCGGACCGGTGAGCTGCGAGGCAAACACGATGCCGTCATAACCGATCCGCACTTCGATGATGTCGTTCACACCAGCTTCGGCGCATTTGGCGATCTCTTTGTCTTTGATCTTGCGCGAGGCGTTGGCGATGTCGATGGTGTTTTCACCCACACCTTCACAGAACCGTTTCAGGCCCGCCGAGGAACCGCCTGATTCAACGACCGGAGTCGGGAAATCGAAGTTTTCACCGAAGGCTTCGGCTACAATCGAAGCGTAGGGCAGTACCGTAGACGAACCCGCAATCTGTACTTGATCACGAGCTGTTGCGACGGTTGCAGTTGCGGCCGTCATGGCCAAGGCGGAAGCGGTCAGCTTAACGAAAGACATTGTCTTCTCCTGTTTACATCATGCCACCCGATCAGGTGACTTGGCGCCGTGCTAAGGTGCTTGGACAAAGCTTTTGTGACGCTTGTGTAACAGGAGTATGACAGTCGAAAATATTGCACGAATTCTGACGCTTAAGATCAAGAGGGCGCTGTCTGAAATCGGAGTTTGTGGGTGTGAATGATGAATTATGACAGTGAGATTAAGGAATCACTCAGAGTAATTGATATTTTCGTCATATTGGGTCGTCACGCGTAACTTGAACCGCAGATCTATGTTTTTACAGGAAGGCAGACCGTAAACCGACTTCCCCTCCCCTGTTCACTTTCAATCCGCAGACGTCCGCGATGGCGATTGACCACATGTTTTACAATCGCCAGCCCCAGGCCCGTACCGCCAACTTCACGAGATCGGTGTCCGTCGACACGGTAAAACCGTTCGGTCAATCGCCCGATATGATGGGCGGCAATTCCATCCCCTTGGTCTTCAATGGTGACGCATATCGCAGGTCCTCGAATGCCACGGCGGCTTTTGTGCCGATTAACCAAGACCGACACCTTGCCCGAGATTTTCCCGTATTTGATCGCATTTTCGAGAAGATTGGTGAAAACCTGAATAAGTTGGTCCCGGTCCCCCGGGACCTTAAATGGCAGGTCGTCCGAATAGTGAATTTCAAAATCGACATCCTGAGCGCGAATAACCCCCGACAATCCATTCTCGACAGTGTTCAGAATCTCGGCGATCTCGAGTGGGTCCGTGGGGCGCATACGCTCCATATCCTCCACCCTGCTCAGTGACAGCAGGTCGGAAACAAGCCGGTTCATTCTGCCCGCTTCTTGTTCCATGATGTCGAGAAAGCGGTCCCGTGCTTCTGCGTCATCGCGGGCCGGGCCACGAAGAGTTTCGATGAATCCAGATAGTGCAGTAAGTGGTGTACGCAACTCGTGGCTTACATTGGCCACGAAATCCGACCGCATCTGCCCGGCTTCTTCTTTGTGGGTCTTATCGATGAAACTGATCACGGCACAGCCGTCAGATCTTGGAATCACATGGGCTTCATAGATCACATCGCGACTTGCCTCGGTGGTCAAATATCGAACCGGAGACAAGGTTTCACCTTCCAAAGCATGACCAATCCGGGCAAGCAGATCTGGCTGTCTCAGTACGGCCGCATAAAGCCTGCCCACGGTTCGTTCCCCAAACAGATCCAACGCTGATCCGTTCATTCCTGTGATCTGTCCGGAGGGTGAAATTACCATTACAGGTACCGGAACCGGGTCATATGTGTCACTCGGGTCCATTTGGGATCCTTCACAAGCTTTGTATCAGGTTCAAGTTTCTGCGCGTGTTACTTCAATCTGTAAAGGGTGAACCAGGCGAAGACACACGACAAGTTTACTCGTTGATGTTGAATTGCTTGCGAAATCACGCCATCTATAATTGACGAAGCGTTGGGGATTGGCAAAATTGGTTCCGCGATTAATGCAATAATTAGGCGGGCTTAAATGCCAAATCCAAGATGGACATGTGATATCGATGAATAAACTTATGAGTGCCACGGTCATACTGGCCGTTGGGGATGTTGTACCGGATACGGATCGAACGACTAAATTCCCCGAAAGTGAGAAAATTCAGTATTTGAAAATTTCTGACATTAACGCCGAAGTTTTGAGGTGGCGCCGCCCGCTCATGATTATCTCGCCGCTCATGTGCAACAGTTTCGACAGTCTTGAACTGGCGGTGAAATTGCAGGAGCTTGGATATACAGGCAAGTTCAGAGTGCTGGCGCCGAACGTTGCAAATCCCAACATGATCCTTAAGGAAATCGCGTCACAAGCGCCATCCATAGATATTGAAATCATGAGTTCGTAACTGGATGAAAGCATTCTTACTCACTGATTTTGCCGATCGATTGATGATGTCCCATTCCTGATGTTTTCCGACCTCTGTTTGTTCTCAATAAATCAGATCATGGTCGTCTCCACCTTGTGCCGCATAATGACGTTCAAGATACTTCAGAGCGACCCGCAGCATGAATTTCCCTGATCTTGCAGGCATTTTCAGCTCGGCCTCCATACGCTCCATCCCCTTTTCAAGGCAGCAGACGCCGTATGCCATCTCAGCCAACTCAGGGCCAAGCGCATTCAGGGCATCCACGATTCTTTGCCTTGCGTCGATCATGCGGTCTGCCCGCGATCCAGATCTTTTTGGCGTGTTGCGAAGGCCGGACATGACACCTGACCATCCCGAATTCTGAGAGGTTTCTAATTGTGACAGAGCGAAATCACGCTGAAAACGATCTGCGGCTTCGATAAGCCGATTATTGAGATAAGGCTGTCCGGCAGAACGGCTTCTGGCCAGAACGCGGATTGGGGTTTCTGAACCTGAGCTTCGCCTTCCTGTATTATTTGCTTTTTTGTGTGCAGATGAAGATGATTTGCCAAGAAAACTCTGAGAGGTCTCCGAAAAACCAACGGCCCTTCCTTCAGCTTTCGCCATCATTCGGTTCAACGCAACGCGACCTGACGGCGTAATCCGATAGCGGGACACTGCCCCAGATGACGTGCCTGATATCCACTCGCGCAGCGCCAGGATCTCCGCGACTTCACGAGGCGCTTTGCACAGTTGAGCCGGGGTGTCACCGTCGCGCATGTCCAAAACGACTGCGGTGTCGACGCCTTTGGTGATCGCCAAAAGCGTGCTGTCCTTCATCAGATTGCGCAATACCCGAGTGGCGTGTTTTGAGATGACATCGTTTTCAGATCCCAGATCTATTGGATCGGAAGCATCTCCTTTCCAGCTCAGCGAATCTTCTTTTTGATCACACCATGACCGGGCGACCTGGGTGAGTAGATTATCCACCAACGGATCGTCACGCCGTCCCTCAGTTTTTTGAACCTGACGGAGTACCGTTGATGCATGCACCCCCTTTTGACGTGCTAAAGCGCGAATGGTTTCCCCCCGCTCGGTGTGCTCCAGATACAGTTTCACCGCAGCTGGCAACCAAGGAATTATATCACCGGTACAAATCTCTAGTTGTTTCGAGTTCGAAAACCCCATCCATGTCCCCCTTCGAAGCAGAACGTATTCTTAACGCAGTCTACTATGGTTGACGCTCTACCAGTGGTTGCACATCCTGTTTTTCACCAGCTAGCATGCGATTGGTTACTGAAATATTAATTGTTCAGTGTGTCACCCAGTTTTGTTGCCAAATATGAAACAATTGTTAAAACAAGCGCGCGCTGCAATTTGTTGCGCAACACTCCTATAGGTTGTGTTTTCTTGACGCCAATCGAGGAAAGGAAATCACATGACCGATGCGCTTGACCTGCTTAAAAACCTACATCGCCCGCGGCTTCTTATTCGTGCTGCGCGTTTTGGTTTGGTGGACTATAATCGAGACAGAGATCTGAAAAGGCTCATGAAATCGTCTTCAACTCCTGCCCCCGCACGCGCCGTTGATCGCTTGGTTGAACAAGAGGCTCGGCTAGAAGAACATCGACAGGCTGGGGATGCAGGCTATTCGGTTGCGCGCCATGTGGATGTTCTTATCGCACTTATGGCAGAAGCCCGGCTTTTACCTCGAACAATTAATCGGGTCTGAAGCTAGACAATAGAAAAAGGGGGCCGTTAAGCCCCCTTACCTAGTTATTCATCACTTGGAACAGGTTTGAACCTTACGAAAACGCATCCGGCATGGATGCTTTTTTCTCAGCAACATACGAAGTCAGAGCTTCGTGAATGCCGGCATCCATGGATGGTTTTTGATAGTCCGACAGCATTTTCTGCACTTTTTCGGCAGCCAGTTGATAGGTGTCTTTGCCACCTTCCTCTTCCCAGGTTTCAAACGGCTTGTAGTCCAGTACGTCTGAACGCCAGAATGCCGATTGGAAATTCGCCTGAGTGTGTGCGCAGCCCAGATAGTGACCGCCAGGGCCAACTTCACGGATTGCATCCATGGCCTGTGCATTTTTATCATGCGCGACACCAGAGGCGATCCCGTGCAGCACACCAAGCTGATCTGCGTCCATTACGAACTTCTCAAAGCTCGACACCAGACCGCCTTCCAGCCAGCCACAGGAATGCAGCATGAAGTTCACACCCGCAAGAAGGCCTGCATTCAAAGAGTTAGCGGTTTCATAAGCAGCCTGTGCGTCAGGCAGTTTCGATCCGTTGAACGAGCCTGCCGAACGATAGGGCAGACCCAGGCGGCGGAACAGCTGACCACAGCCATAAGTAATTTTAGCGGCTTCCGGCGTTCCGAATGTTGGTGCACCCGAATTCATGTCGATCGACGACACAAAAGTCCCGGCAATCACCGGAGCCCCTTTCCGGATCAGCTGTGAATAGGCCACACCGGCCATCACTTCGGCCAGAACCTGCGTCAGCGTACCGGTCACCGAAACAGGCGCCATGGCGCCGCCGACGATGAAGGGCGAAATGATCGCAGCCTGGTTGTTCTCTGCAAAGACTTCCAGCGCGCCCATCATCACATCATCAAACTGCATGGGCGAGTTGATGTTGATCAGAGAGGTGGTCACGGTGTTTTGCTGAACGAAGTCTTTTCCGAACAGAATGCCACACATATCCACGGTGTCCTGCGCCCGTTCTGGTGCGGTCACGGATCCCATGAACGGTTTGTCGGACAATTCCATATGCGCCATCAGCATGTCGAGGTGACGCTTGTTCACCGGCACATCGGTCGGCTCACAGACGGTACCACCTGAATGGTGTAGCCATTTCGACATATAGCCGAGTTTCACGAACTTCTCGAAATCTGCCATGGTGGCGTAACGGCGACCACCATCAATGTCGCGCACAAAAGGAGGACCATAGACCGGGGCCAGAACCAGATTGTTGCCACCGATGACAACGCTGCGTTCCGGGTTGCGGGCGTGTTGAGTGAACTGGCTTGGCGCGGTTTTGCACAACTCGCGGGCCAGACCTCGCGGAATGCGCACGCGCTCTCCGTCGACATCAGCACCAGCTTCTTTCCAGCGCGCCAGTGCCGCTGGGTTCTCAACAAAGTTTACGCCGATTTCTTCCAGAACGGTCTCAGCGTTATATTCAATGATTTCGATCGCTTCATCATTCAAAATCTCGAGATTCGGAATGTTGCGTTCGATGTACTTCGCCGTTTCAAACGACACTGCGTTGCGTTCTGCGCGGCGGGCAGCACCCCCGCCACCACGACCCCGTCTGCGTGCGCGAGCCTCGGTCATGTCATTTCCTCCGATATGTCGGTCAATCCTGTTTTAATCGGGTTTACACCGGCAAACTGGTCAAATCCCGACCGAAACGGCGCGTAGGGGGCAAAAACGACATGCTGTCGGATTGGAGTCATGAAAATTCTGGTCTGAATATGAATGAATTTTGCACAGGTTCACGCGAGGGACTTGCGAAAAACCGCCCTCTGTCCTAATGGCATTGCATGACAGATCAGAGCCACGACCGCCTTCTTATTATCGACTTCGGCAGCCAGGTTACGCAGCTTATTGCGCGCCGCCTGCGCGAGCTGAATGTCTATTGCGAAATTCACCCCTATCAGAAAGTCACGATGGAGTTTGTGCGCGAGATGGCGCCCAAGGCCGTGATCTTCTCGGGCGGGCCCGATAGTGTGACCCGAGAAGGGTCGCCGCGTGCGCCGCAAGAGATATTTGATTATGGCGTTCCAATCCTGGGCATCTGCTATGGTCAGCAGGTAATGATGCACCAGCTTGGCGGTAAGGTGGAGAGCGGTCATGGCACCGCAGAATTTGGCCGTGCTTATGTGACAGAAACTCAGAAACTGGACCTGCTTGAGGGCTGGTATCAGGATGGGGATGAACAAGTTTGGATGAGCCACGGCGACCACGTATCGGAAATCGCTCCTGGTTTTGAAGTCTTTGGTACATCCCCCAACGCGCCTTTCGCGATCACCGCTGACAAGGACCACCATTTCTATGCGGTGCAGTTCCACCCCGAAGTGCACCACACGCCGAACGGTGCAAAGCTTTATGAGCAATTTGTAAAGCTCGCAGGTTTCAAAGGCGACTGGACCATGGGCGCCTATCGCGAGGAAATGATCCGCAAGATCCGCGAACAGGTGGGCGACAAGAATGTCATTTGTGGCCTGTCTGGTGGTGTTGATTCATCCGTTGCGGCAATTCTGATCCACGAAGCAATTGGGGATCAGCTGACCTGCGTGTTTGTCGACCACGGTCTTCTGCGCAAGAACGAGGCCGAAGAAGTCATCGGCATGTTCCGCGACAATTACAACATTCAGCTGATCCACGCCGATGAATCGGATTTGTTCCTGGGCGAGTTGGATGGGCAGTCGGATCCGGAAACCAAGCGTAAGATTATCGGAAAGCTGTTCATCGACGTGTTCCAGAAACATGCCGACACAATTGACGGTGCCGAATTCCTCGCGCAAGGAACGCTTTACCCGGATGTGATCGAATCGGTCTCTTTCTCGGGTGGCCCTTCGGTAACCATCAAATCTCACCATAATGTGGGCGGTTTGCCAGAAAAGATGGGGCTGAAACTGGTTGAACCGCTGCGTGAGCTGTTCAAAGACGAAGTCCGCGCCTTGGGTCGCGAACTTGGTCTGCCGCAAAGCTTCATTGGGCGTCATCCCTTCCCGGGGCCGGGTCTTGCCATTCGCTGTCCGGGTGAGATCACCCGCGAGAAGCTTGAGATCCTTCGTGAAGCTGATGCGGTCTATATCGACCAGATCCGCAAACACGGCCTTTATGACGAAATCTGGCAGGCCTTTGTGGCAATCCTTCCAGTTCGCACTGTGGGCGTAATGGGCGATGGTCGTACCTACGATTATGCCTGTGCCATGCGCGCGGTAACGTCTGTGGATGGTATGACCGCAGATTACTACCCGTTCACTCATGAGTTCCTTGGCGAAACGGCCACGCGGATCATCAACGAGGTAAAGGGCATCAACCGCTGCACTTACGACATTACCTCGAAACCTCCGGGAACCATTGAGTGGGAATGATCTGAATTCACCCTCATTCACACCAGATTGCGCCGCCCTACGTAACGGGCGGCGTTTAAAATTGTCGCTCGATTTTTGATCTGGCAATTGTTAGCCCTGTGTCATGACACAATATTTAGAAATCGTACTGACGGGCTATATTGATGTGCCTGAGGACCGGTTGACCGCCGTTTCAGCAGCGCTCCCTGCCCATATTTCCCTGACCCTCGCCGAACCCGGCTGCCTGTCTTTTGAGGTGCTCCCTGATCCAGATGTTCCTGGCCGGTTCAATGTTTCAGAACGATTTGCCAATCGCGCAGATTTTGATGCCCATCAATCGCGCATGAAATCATCACCTTGGGCAGACGTCACCAAGGGCATTCAGCGGCACTATCAGGTGTCCGAGATCGCAAAATGACGTCAACCACCCGGGCCGCAATCTGGATGAGCGGTTCGATCCTGTCTTTCACAGCAATGGCGATAGCGGGACGCGCCGTTAGTTCAGAACATGATACGTTCGAAACCATGCTGTTTCGATCGATTGTCGGTTTCGGCATTGTATTTTTCTATGCCCTGTCTACGGGGCACTTGCGTGATATTGGCCTGCACCGCCTCGGATATCACGCCCTGCGAAACCTTGCCCATTTCACGGGGCAAAACCTATGGTTCTACGCGCTGGCGGTGATCCCGATGGCCCAAGTGTTCGCGCTAGAATTCACCTCACCTCTCTGGGTGATCGTTCTCGCGCCGTTTCTGCTCGGAGAAAAAATATCGCGGCAAAGATTGATTGCGGCCTCAATTGGGTTTCTTGGAATACTGTTGATAGCGCGACCGGAAACAGGGGGAGTGTCGGCAGGGATGATTGCTGGTGCGACGGCAGCAATCGCATTTGCACTGACCGCGATCATGACACGTAAACTGACGCAGGACACTACGACGCTTACTATCCTGTTTTGGCTGACCGGCATGCAACTTTTATTTGGGTTGATCAGCGCAGGATGGGATTTTGATATTTCGCTGCCCGAGATCGCCAATATTCCTTGGTTTGTGTTGATCGGTTGTACAGGTTTGCTCGCCCATCTTTGCCTGACCAATGCCTTGTCACTTGCGCCCGCAAGCAAGGTGATCCCTATCGATTTCACCAGATTGCCGCTGATCGCACTCATTGGAGCTGTGTTTTACAATGAACCAATTACTGCAGGATTGATCTTTGGTGCAGCGTTAATTTTCGCTGGAAATATCCTCAATTTGAGGGGAAATTAGACTGCTTTACGCTTCGTAAATCGGGGCGATTTTGCAAGTAAAACAGCTAAAATGGGTGCAGTGTTGCAACTTACCCGAGGTAATAATTGACCTTGTACTTGTCACCCTCCTAGGGTTTTGCAATGACAAAATCAAAGATGGGCTTTTTCTCGCTTATGGGTAATTCCAGCCGTGAGAAAGTAGTAGCAGTTCTCAGGGAGGAAATATGAAGGGAATTTCGCTTACGGCCGCAACAGTTGCATTGACTGCAACAACTGCGATGGCCGGTGGTATCGATCGCTCGGGTCAGGACATCTCGATCCTGTTTGAAGACGGGAATCACGTGAAAATGGGATTTGCTTCGGTAAATCCTGATGTGCCAGGTGCAGGTGGGGCGTTTGCTACCCAATCTGCCATTAGCTTCAATTCGCTTTCATTTGCGGTTAAGAAGCAGTTCACTGAAAAGCTGGGCTTTGCCTTGATCGTGGACGAACCATATGGTGCAGACATTCGGTATGTTGATGGGCCGCTTGCCGCTTTGGGAGCACCTCTTCCGGGACTGGATATCAATGGGCGCGCGCTGGTTGGCAGCAAAGCTGTTACCGCACTCGGCCGTTATGAGTTTGGAAATGGGTTCAGCCTGCACGGTGGCGCCCGTATGCAGAAGGTTGACGGCCAAATTCTGGCTGGAGCCGGTCTTCTCGATGCGAGCAGCAAGTGGGATGTCGGTTACACCGGTGGTGCTGCCTATGAAATTCCAGATATCGCTCTTCGCGTTGCTCTGACCTACAATTCGGCGATCACGCATGATCTTACCGGCACCCACTCCAATCAACCTTATGGGCTGACCGCCGCAGATCCGGCTACGGGCAGCGTTCGCATTCCCGAAAGCATCAATCTGGACTTCCAAACCGGCATTGCAGCAAATACGCTTTTGTTCGGTAAAATTCGCCACGTGAAGTGGGAAGGTACCACTTTGACCTCGACCAAAGGTGGTGCCGACACTGATTGGGTGGAGTTCACAGAAGATTCCACCACGTTCGAACTGGGTCTTGGACGTAAGTTGAACGACAACTGGTCGGTCGCTGCGACCATCGGGTATGAAAAAGGTTCTGATACCGGTACGACTTTCCTTGCTCCTACAGGCACCAGCACGTCGTTCGGACTTGGTGCAAGCTATACTCAGGATGCCTACAAAATTTCTGCTGGGCTGAAATACATCAATTTCGACCAGAAAACTGTGAATGGTGTTCCGTTTGAAGGCGACGCACTTGCTGGCGGGATGTCAATTGACTTTATGTTCTGATCTCGTCTGACCAATGTCTGGAAAGCCCCGCTCTTTTGCGGGGCTTTTTTTTGTGGTTTAGATACGACGCTATTGAAGCAGAACATCAACAGATGATTTGACCCAAGCAGATATCCCCCTTACGAAAGTCAAAAAGGTAAGGATGACAGGCATGCTCTACAAGACGGCACAGGATTGGCATTCCGCCCCGAATAAACGGGTGCTGTTTTTTGGCATGTCCGGGCTTGGAAAAACCTATCTGTCCAATATGTTGCGTGATCAAGGTGATTGGTTTCACTATTCGATCGATTACCGGATCGGCACGCGTTATATGGGCGAGTTCATCACGGACAACTTCAAGGCAGAGGCCATGAAAGTGCCTTTCCTGCGAGAGCTCCTGTTGTCTGACAGCATTCGGATCTCATCAAAGATCACATTCGATAATCTCAGCCCGGTAGCAACCTATCTTGGAAAACCGGGAAACCACGCGATGGGCGGCCTTCCCTACGGTGAGTATTGTCGTCGCCAGGAACAATTTAAGCAGTCCGAGATATCAGCCCTTCTGGATACCGAACGTTTCATCGACCGAGCCAAACGGATCTATGGCTATCCGCATTTCATATGTGACACCGGAGGGTCGATTTGCGAATGGATTAACCCCGCGCTTGGTCTGGAAGATCCTATTTTGGGTGCTCTGCACCACGATTCCCTGCTGGTTTGGCTGCGTGGGGATGAACGTCATACACAAAAGCTGGTCCGCCGGTTTGATCGCGCTCCGAAACCGATGGCTTACCAACCGGAATTTCTGGCGCAGGCATGGGCAGATTATTTGTCTGAATTCAATAAGAAAGAGGGTGATGTTGATCCAGATGACTTCATCCGTTGGACCTATGCCCAAGCGTTGGCCCACCGTCAGCCGCTATATGAAAAGATGGCGCGATTTGGCGTTACACTTTGTGCTGATGAGGTATCACAGATCAAATCCCCCGAGGATTTTGATCGAATGATCGGCGCCGCGATCGACGCGGCATAAACAACAAAGCTGGCGCCAGGGTTGCCTCTTGACCCTAACGCGAACTTTCCCATCTTAATGCCTTGATATAGAAACCAGGAGCAAGACATGCCCATCAAGATCCCTGCCACCCTTCCGGCCTTCGACGTGCTGAACGATGAGGGTGTGATGGTCATGTCCGACGATCAGGCGGCCAAACAGGATATCAGGCCGATGCGGATTGCACTGCTCAATTTGATGCCGAAGAAAATCGAGACGGAAACTCAGTTCGCCCGATTGATTGGCGCGCATCCCCTGCAGATCGAACTCACGCTGCTGCGCCCGTCCGAACATATTTCGAAAAACACATCCGAGGCCCACATCGGCGCGTTTTATCAGCCTTGGGAAGAAGTTCGGGACCAGAAATTTGACGGGTTGATCATCACCGGGGCACCGATTGAACACCTGCCCTTTGAGGATGTGACCTATTGGAACGAGATCAGTCAGATCTTCGATTGGACCCAAACCAATGTGCATTCGACCTTTGGTGTGTGCTGGGGGGGCATGGCGATGATTTATCATTTCCATGGCGTTAAGAAACACATTCTCGACGCCAAGGCTTTTGGCTGTTTCCCGCAAAAGAATTTGGCGCCGGCGTCACCGTATCTGCGCGGCTTTTCAGACAGTTGCGTAGTTCCTGTTAGCCGTTGGACAGAGATGAAACAGGATGAGGTAGATTCGGCCAGCGGATTGAAAACCCTGCTTGGTTCAGATGAGACCGGTCCCTGTCTGATCGAGGATAAGGAGCACCGGGCGCTCTATATCTTTAACCACTTCGAATATGATGATCTGACCCTCAAGGGAGAATACGACCGAGATATCGCCAAAGGCGCACCGATCAATGTTCCGATGAATTACTATCCAGATGATGATCCCACGCGGATGCCTGAAAACAGGTGGCGCAGTCACGCCCACCTTCTCTACGCAAACTGGATCTCGGAAATGTATCTGACTACCCCGTTCGACATGTCCGAGATTGGGCAAGCCGTGAAGGACCGCCGCGCATAAACCAACTGTTAATCGCATTTACATGGGGGCGCCCTGCCCCCATAATGGCGTGAAATCAGGAGGTTGCCTTATGTCCCCATCGCCAAGCGCTTTGCCCTTTGATGGTGCCATTTCCAAGTTTTTTGCCGAGGCCACTCCTGAGGATGTACGGACGGCAATCAATGGGAACGGGAAGAAAGACATTCTTGAAACCGATTATCCATACGAAGCGCGGATGGACCGCAAGGAATACGAAGCGGAACTTGAGGCGCTGCAAATGGAGCTCGTCAAGCTTCAGGCAGATGTCAAAGAAACCGGGAAACGCGTTGTGGTGGTCTTCGAAGGTCGCGACGCAGCGGGCAAAGGCGGTACAATCAAACGGTTTCGCGAAAACCTGAACCCCCGTGTGGCCAAAACCGTGGCGTTGTCCAAACCCAGTGAACGGGAACAGGGTGAATGGTATTTCCAGCGCTATATCAAACATTTACCAACAGCAGGTGAAATCACTTTGTTTGACCGCAGTTGGTATAACCGTGGAGTCGTCGAAAAAGTATTCGACTTTTGCACCGATCCCCAACGCGATGCGTTTTTCCGTCAACTGCCTGAATTTGAAGACATGATTGCCGACGAAGGTATTCACTTTGTGAAACTCTGGCTCAATGTTGGGCGCGCCGAGCAGCTGCGCCGTTTCCTGGCCCGTGAAAAAGATCCGTTGAAGCAATGGAAGCTGAGTTGGATTGACGTAGAAGGTCTTAATCGTTGGGACGCCTATACCTCAGCGATCGACGAAACCTTCAAAAAAACCCATCGTGATTTGACACCCTGGACCGTTATCCGGTCTGACGACAAACGGCGTGCACGATTGTCTGCCTTGAGATCGGTGTTGCAAGGCATTGAATATGCCGGAAAAGATAAAAATGTCGCTTGCGCACCCGATGCCAAGATCTGCGGAGGTCCCGAGATCTGGACCGGGAGCAACAATGCCTAAACGCGGCTATCATCACGGCAATTTACGTCAAGCTTTGGTCGAAGCTGCGCTGTCTCTGATCGAAGAGAAAGGTCCAACCGGCTTTACACTGTCCGAGGCGGCGAAGCAGGCAGGTGTCACCCCGGCCGCCGTCTATCGACATTTCAAAGGGCGTGAGGATCTGATCGCCGAGGCCGCCCGTCAGGGCTATGAAATCTTTGCGGATCTGATGGAATTTGCCTACGCCAAAGGGCAGCCGTCCGCCTTGGCCAGTTTTGAGGCCACAGGCCGGGCTTATCTGGCCTTCGCCCGAAAATACCCCGGCCACTATATCTCGATGTTTGAAAGCGGTGTTTCTGTGAACCGTTCACCCGAACTTGCAATGGTGGCCAATCGCGCCATGGGGGTGTTGGAGCAGGCCGCTAGTACTTTGGCGGAAAATATCCCACCGGAAAAGCGCCCTCCCGCGAAAATGGTCAGCGCGCATATCTGGGCAATGAGCCACGGTGTGGTCGAATTGTTCGGACGTGGCAGCCCGGGCCAGAAAAGCCCCTTTCCTCCGGAAGATCTGCTTGAATCCGGAATTGGCGTCTACCTTCGCGGCCTTGGTCTGATCAAGCCAGACAGCTGACCGCGTATCTTTTCTCGCTGACAGCGTTTTTCTTCTTCTGGCCAGAAGTATCCCGGGGGTCTGGGGGCGGCGCCCCCAGCTTGCCGTCTTACGCCAACAGCTTGTGGCACAGCTCCAGCCCGTCGATCAGTGTGTCCACCTCGTCGCGCGTATTATAAAGCCCAAAGGACGCACGTGCTGTGGCAGCCACACCCAGATGTTCCATCAGTGGCTTGGCGCAATGGTGGCCTGCGCGGATGGCAATTCCTTTTTTGTCGAGGATGGTCGACATGTCATGGGCATGGGCAGCCCCGTCCATGGTCAGCGAGAAGATTGCAGCCTTGCCAGGCGCGCTGCCCTGCACATTTACCCAGTTCAGCCCAGACAGGCGTTCCTGCGCGTACGCCGCCAGATCTGCCTCATGGGCGGCGACATTCTCCATGCCCAGCTCCATCAGGTATTCCAGTGCTGCCCCCAGGCCGATGGTCTGCACAATCCCCGGCGTGCCAGCCTCAAACTTCAGAGGCATCCCGGCGTATGTCACAGTTTCCTTGCTCACCTCGTCGATCATATCGCCACCGCCCATGAAAGGCTGCATTTCGGCAGCACGTTCGCGGTGGACGTAGATCGCGCCTGAGGCTGATGGCCCATAGAGCTTGTGTCCGGTGATCACATAGAAATCACAACCAATGTCCTGAACGTCCACCGGCATATGCACCGCGCCTTGCGATCCATCGACAAGGACAGGAACGCCCTTATTGCGGGCGCCTTCGCAGATCGCCTTTACATCCACCACGGTGCCAAGAACGTTGGAACACTGGGTGATGGCAATCAGTCGGGTTTTGTCTGTGATCGTATCGAGTACTTTCTGCGGATCCAGGGAACCGTCGAGTTCGGGATCCACCCATTTCAACACCACCCCAAGACGCTCGCGCAGGAAATGCCAGGGCACGATATTGGCGTGATGCTCCATGGTCGAAAGGATGATCTCATCGCCGGCCTGCATACGTGGTGCAGCCCATGAATAAGAGACCATGTTGATCCCCTCGGTAGTTCCAGAATTGAAGATGATTTCATCTTCATGTTTGGCATTCAAAAACTTCTGCACAATCGCACGCACGGCTTCGTAACGTTCGGTGGACAGGTTTGACAAATAGTGCAAGCCGCGGTGAACGTTGGAATATTCCTCGGCATAGCCGCGCGTGATGGCATCGATCACGACCTGAGGCTTTTGCGCCGATGCCCCATTGTCCAGATAGGTCAGAGGTTTTCCATTCACCTCGCGGGAGAGGATCGGAAAGTCATTTCGGATCTTGTTGATATCATACATGATCATACTCCGATCTGCGGTGGCTGCACGCCCATGAGGGCCAATAGGAACGACAAGGCCAGTATTGCCAATACCAAAGTTGTGGTGATCGCGGCAAAGACCAGACCGGCAGATTTGAACCCATGGCATTCAGCAATAAAATGGCTGAGAATCCAGAAGAAGAGCACAGAGCTCATTACCATGAGAATGCCGGCCAGAGTCGGGGCAAACAGCGACAGGACCAAGGAGGCCACCTGAAGTGTCAGAAGGACAAATTCAAGCCAGATTGCCACGGTAATGGCATCATCGATACTGCCCTGCCCGCCTGCCAGCCGCCCCAACAGATAGATCAGAAATATTCCGATTATCACAAACAGGGCTTCGAATACGCCAAGTGCGATCGGGCTGGCCAGTACCGGGCCAAACTGTTCGGCGCGGACCGGATAGATTACATGGGTGATCACACCGAGAATTGTCGCCGCAACAAGCAACAGCCACAGGGTCAGCCAACGGGCATTTCGGCTTACAGGAAGGTCAAACAATTCCCGAGCGACCTTGCGCGGTTCGGGGATTGTTTGCACAATCATGCCAAAGAGATAACCGGGTTCTAACTTCATGCGCGTGGCCACTCAGCTTGGCGAAAATTAATGGTCCAGAAGGTCACAAACGCGAGCAGTGCCAGCATTCCGGTGATTTGCATCTGGACCCCCTGGCCAATGAAACCTGCCACCAAACCCCAAAGAAGCCAGAGAGGCGTGGCGCAGAGCAATGACCAGAAAAGGGCAAACCTCGCGGAAAAGGAAGAACCGCTCCCGCCAAGCAGACGCGCTATGAAATGGCTGACCGACCCAAGTGCGTAAAGCACCAAAGGCATGATAAATACCCAAGCCAAAAGAACTGATCCAAGGAGCATGTTGAGCTCTTGACCAGTTTCATGTGCGATCCGAGCCTGCACGGGCATCTGCGAAATGAACACCAGAACGCAGGCAGACATCAGCACCGCGATGGCCCGATCTTCCCGCACTTCGGTGCCCAAACGGCGCTTGAACACCTCACGCGGGGCGCGATAGCTTCTCAGCACATCCTGCATGACCGACATCGTCCGGCCCTTTCCTGCTCAGATCACCAGATCAGCTACGGTGCCGTTCCAGCCAAGCTTCCAGCTTTGAAACGATATCTTCGACAATCGCTTCATTTTCGATTTCATCAATCGCGTCCGCAAGGAAAGCCAAGACAAGCAGGTCTGTTGCGATCTTCTCGGGCACTCCGCGTGAACGCAGATAAAACATCGCCTCTTCATCGATCGCCCCTGAGGTCGATCCGTGGGAACAGGCCACATCATCGGCATAGATCTCAAGCTCGGGTTTGGCAAGGAACTGACTGTCATCATCCAGAAGAAGCGATTGCGATTTTTGATAGCCATCGGTCTTTTGGGCATCGGGTTTCACCAGGATCTTGCCTTGGAATACCCCGGTGGCACCGTTTTTCAGCACCTTCTTGAACACCTGACGGCTTTCGCAATTCACAGCGTCATGGGTGATGAACACCGTGTCGTCGTGATGGAAAACACCGTCATTGCCATCGCCGAGCGCGGCACCTGCAATATGGGCGATTGCGTCGTCGCCGAGAATTTCGATCACGCATTCGTTGCGGGTGAGCTTTCCGTTGACCGACATGGTAAAGCTTTTGAACATGCTTTCGGTCTGAAGACGCGCATACATATGGGTCGCCAATTGGCGCTCATGGTCACGCCCTTGCGCGCGCACATGATGGAATTCGGCTTTGCTGGCCACGTCCACTTCAGTCACCATCGACAAACGCGATGCGGCGGTGCCGTTTTCCAGAAGCGTCAGTTTTGACCCTTCTTCAAGCTTGATGACATTGTGTAGAACCGCATCCGAACTATCTGATTTGTGTTGATAAATCAGGCTGACGGGACGCTCTACGCGACCGGTTACCCTGATCACAACACCATCATTGGCCATTGCTGAATTGTGGGCCGCGAGCGGACGGGGAACAGGGTTATGACCGCTTGCTTCAAGCACGCCGTAGACCTGACTGGCCCAGTGAATGTCTTTTGCAGCTGCCTCCGACAGGCGTTCGATCTCAAACTTCTCGCCTGCAAGATCATCGGATGCGGCAGCGTCAAAGACACCGTCTACGAATACGATCTTCAACCGGTCAATTGCGTCAAAAACCGGAGCTTCGCCCTCATAGTCGAACACAGCCGCATGGGCCGCTGTATCTGCAAGCAACGCCTCTGGACGGGTCCATTTCCAATATTCATCACGACGCTTGGGAAGACCCATTTTCGTAAGACGTGCGGCAGCCTCTTCACGGGCTTTTGCGGCCCACGCCCCGGATGCCGGTCGATTTTCGACCGAGATCAAGCCGCTTTCCTGTTTTACAGCCACGCTCATGCGTCCAGCTCCGCAAGGATATCGGCATAGCCGTTGTTTTCGACTTCAAGCGCCAGTTCTGGTCCACCTGATTTCACGATGCGACCACGCGCCATGATATGCACCACATCCGGTTTGATGTGATCGAGCAGACGCTGATAGTGGGTGATCACAAGGAATGCACGTCCTTCGTCACGCAGTGCGTTTACGCCTTCGGACACCAATTTCATCGCGTCCACATCGAGCCCCGAGTCGGTCTCGTCGAGAATGCACATTTTTGGCTCGAGCATCGCCATCTGAAGGATTTCGTTACGCTTTTTTTCGCCGCCCGAGAAGCCCACGTTCACAGGACGTTTCAGCATATCGGCGTCGATTTTCAGATCCTTGGCTTTGGCTCGGATGAACTTCAGAAATTCCGCAGCCGACATTTCCTCTTCTCCGCGTGCCTTACGCTGTGCGTTTACTGCGGTGCGCAGGAAGGTCATATTGCCAACTCCCGGGATCTCTACCGGGTATTGGAACGCCAGGAAAAGCCCCGCGGCCGCGCGTTCTTCAGGTTCGAGCTCCAAGAGATCTTCATCCTCAAGCATCGCCTCGCCGCCGGTCACTTCGTAACCATCGCGCCCCGACAGTACATATGACAAGGTCGATTTACCCGACCCGTTCGGGCCCATGATCGCATGCACTTTCCCGGCGGGTACTTCCAGGTCCACACCTTTGAGGATCTGCTTGTCCTCTTCTTCAAGTTTAACTTGCAAGTTTTTGATTTTCAGCATCTTTACGTCCTTACGAAACAGTGACAGCCGTGCCCGAGGCCGACACCATCAGCATGTTGTTGATCACTTCATAGTCGAGGTCCACGCCTCTGACCGTGTTTTTACACCAGGGCATCAGTGCCACCGGCTCATCAGTTTGAGCGCACCGCGCCCGGCAGCCCAGCCAAGGAAGATCCCCAACGGGATCCATATCATCGGATTCATCAGCGCCTTGGGATTGAGGTTTATGACGACAACCGCAATCAGCCCGCCGATTGCCGGGAAAGCAAAGGGGATAGCACTTTCAATTCCGTCACGCAGATTGCTCATTGTCACACCTCATATATGGCAGGATCAGCCCACCGAGCCTTCCAGAGAAATCGCTACAAGCTGTTGCGCTTCCATGGCAAATTCCATCGGCAGGGCTTGAAGAACTTCCTTGGCGAACCCGTTCACAATCAGCGCCACGGCCTCTTCCTCGTCCATACCGCGTTGACGGCAATAGAACATTTGTTCCTCATCTACCTTAGAAGTGGTTGCCTCATGCTCGACACGTGACGAGTTGTTCTTGACCTCAATGTAAGGCACCGTATGTGCCCCGCACTGATCCCCGATCAGAAGGCTGTCACATTGTGTGTAGTTGCGCGAGTTCTTCGCTTTCGGGTGCATCGACACCAGACCACGATAGGTGTTCTGTGCCTTGCCCGCCGAGATGCCCTTGGACACGATGCGCGATTTGCTGTCACGGCCAAGGTGAACCATCTTCGTACCGGTATCGGCCTGCTGATAGTTGTTGGTGATCGCAATCGAATAGAACTCGCCCTGGCTTTCGGCCCCACGCAGGATGCAGGACGGATATTTCCAGGTCACGGCGGAACCGGTTTCCACCTGGGTCCACATCACTTTTGACCGATCACCACGGCAATCGGCGCGTTTGGTCACGAAGTTATAGATACCGCCCTTGCCCTCTTCATCACCGGGGAACCAGTTCTGAACGGTCGAGTATTTTACTTCGGCGTCTTCTTCGATAATGATTTCCACCACTGCGGCGTGCAGCTGTGCGGTGTCGCGTTGCGGCGCGGTGCAGCCTTCGAGGTAGCTTACGTACGAGCCTTTGTCGGCGATGATCAGCGTGCGTTCAAATTGGCCGGTGTTTTCCGCGTTGATGCGGAAATAGGTCGACAATTCCATCGGGCAGCGGGTGTTCGGTGGGATGTAGACAAAGGACCCGTCCGAGAACACCGCCGAGTTCAGCGTTGCATAGTAGTTGTCGGTGACGGGCACCACGGTTCCGAGGTACTTCTTAACCAGTTCGGGATGTTCGCGGATCGCTTCTGAGATCGAGCAGAAAATCACGCCGGCTTTCTTCAGTTCAGCTTGGAAGGTCGTGCCAACCGAGACGGAGTCAAACACCGCATCCACAGCCACTTTGCGGCCCTCGGCGGGCATATCCTCGGCCCCCTCAACACCAGCCAGGATCATCTGTTCTTTCAGAGGAATGCCAAGTTTTTGATAGGTTTCCAGCAGCTTGGGATCAACGTCCTCCAGCGATTTGGGTTTTTCTTCCATCGATTTCGGACGGGCATAGTAATACTGATCCTGAAAATCGATTTCCGGGTAGTTCAACAGAGCCCAGCTGGGTTCATCCATTTTTTCCCAACGCTGAAACGCGGCAAGGCGCCATTCGGTCATCCATTCCGGTTCGTCGTTCTTGTCAGAAATCAGGCGCACGATATCGGGGTTTACGCCCTTCGGAGCGTATTCCATCTCAATCTCGGTTTCCCAACCGTATTTGTATTTTCCGGCAAGCGATTTCACCGCCTCAACGGTTTCTTCCTCTACGCCATCCTTGACGTTCAGTTCATCCAAACCGGCCATCTCACCCTTTCAATCCGCTCACCCGTTGCGGGCGCGAAATTTTCCATATTCCCGACCCCAGGCATTGGCAAACGCCAGGATCTCTTCCTCACTCGTTTCGGGGCCAAGCGACACGCGTATTGCGCACCCCGCAAGCCCCTCTTCATAGCCCATCGCCTTCAACACAGCGCTGGATTTAACCTTCCCCGAGGAACAGGCAGAGCCTGCCGAAATGGCAAAGCCTGCCAGATCCATCACCATCACCTGCGTCTCACCTTTCCAGCCCGGAGTGATGAAACAGGAGGTGTTAGGAAGCCTGTTCGCGTCTTTCCCGACAAAAATAGTATCTTTTGCCGATTCCGCAATGGTATTTTCTAGAATCTTTCTAAGTTCTGCGACACGCTCGCAAACGCCGGATTCAATATCTTTCTGCGCAGCTCTAGCGGCCGCAGCAAATCCCGCAATGCCGATAATGTTCTCGGTTCCGGAACGGCGGCCCATCTCTTGACCACCCCCTTTGATCTGAGCCGCCACATCAGTGCCACGCTTGACGATCAATGCGCCAATTCCTTTGGGGCCACCCAGTTTATGAGCAGAAACGATTGCCATATCTGCCCCGCACCAGTTGAACGCAAATGGAATTTTTCCGAAGGCCTGTGTCGCATCGGTTAGCCGCAGACCGTCCGGCAGGGTCTGGATAATCCCGGTTTCTGAATTTGCCAGTTGCAGTGCAGAATGCGACGGGTCAGGAACGGTCACCTTGCCATTTGCATCAACCACCAGATCCTCAGCGCACCATGATCTTACGGCATCATGTTCCACGCCCGAACAGTGTATCCCCCGCCCGTTCAAAGCCAGAGCCGCAGCCTCGGTAGCAGACGAGGTGAAAATAATGTCGGCCCCTTCCGCCCCCAAACAGGACGCCAGATCCTTGCGGGCGCGTTCCATTAACCCTTTTGTAGCGCGCCCTTCAGCGTGAACGGAAGACGGATTTCCCACAAGACCCATCGCACGGATCATTGCCTCACGTGCTTCAGGGCGCAGAGGAGTCGTCGCGTTCCAATCCAAGTATGCACGTTTCATGACGTTCTCTTTCATAGAGGTCTTTAATGTCCGTCTGTCCCGGTTTCAGATAATCGGGGCTTAATCTTCATCCACAACTGAGAACAAAGTTGGGACGGCCGGACATGGGGTCAGCTCGTTTTTCACAACATCCGACAGGCGGGTTTGGTGCAGGAACACGTAAACATGTGCTGACAACCCTTCCCACAGCCTGTTGGTCATCGATTGGGCGCGGGATCCTGATTGAGCGCCGGAGGCACCTGCCCCCTTATGCATCGCCGACACGGTTTCATCGACGGCAGACAGAATTTCGGAGACACGAATTTCGCTGGCAGATCGAGCAAGCCGGTAGCCGCCGCCGGGTCCACGGACACTTTCAACAAGCTCGGCCCGACGCAGTTTTACAAAGAGCTGTTCCAGATACGGGAGTGAGATATCTTGCCGCTTTGACAGATCGGTCAGCGACAAGAGCTCTCCTTCTGGCATCATAGCCAGATCAGCCAATGCCACCATTGCGTATCGCCCTTTGGTCGAGAGTTTCATCCCTGCCCCCGTCAATTGGTGCCAAAAACATTGACCTTGCCCGCATGGACCACTAGGTCACTAAAGACGTGCATGCTCAGGGAATTGCGCCCAAAGTATGCCCACACCGTATTATGGCGCTTACCAAGACCCGTCAAGAATAGCCGGGGGTGAGCGGACAGGAGAGAGCAAAAGAATGCCCGAAGTGATTTTTCCCGGCCCCGAAGGCCGGCTAGAAGGCCGCTATCACCCACAAAAAGAAAAAGACGCCCCAATTGCCATCGTGCTGCATCCGCACCCGCAATTCGGCGGAACGATGAATAACAAAGTGGTCTATAACCTGCATTATGCCTTCCACAAAATGGGCTTCAACGTGCTGCGCTTTAACTTCCGTGGAGTTGGGCGGTCACAAGGTGAATATGATCAGGGTGTGGGCGAGTTGTCGGATGCGGCGTCGGCGCTGGATTACCTGCAATCGATGAACCCTAATGCAAAACATTGTTGGGTCGCAGGATTCTCGTTCGGTGCCTGGATCGGAATGCAACTTTTGATGCGCCGCCCGGAAATCACTGGTTTTATCTCGGTCTCGCCACCGGCAAACATGTATGACTTCAGCTTTCTGGCGCCCTGCCCCAGTTCTGGCTTGATCATTAACGGAACCAATGACCGTGTCGCCCCTCCTGCGGATACACATACGCTGGTAGACAAGCTGCACGAGCAAAAAGGGATCACAATCACGCATACTGAAATCGAGGGGTCCGGCCACTTCTTCGAAGAGCCGCATATGGACACAATGATTAATTGCGTCGATGAATATGTGCGCCGTCGCCTGACCGAGAACACTCGGTAACATACGCAAAGGGTCAATCACATGGATTTTCTCGAACAGGTTGCAGACGGACTGGCACAAGAAGTTCTAAAGGTTGTCGACGCCACAGGCGATGAAGATGTGATCACGCGGATCAAGAAAGAGGTCGGTACCTCCTCCACAACCTTGGAAGAGGCTTTCATGACGGCCATCCGTGTCCGCCGAGCTGAAAAACGCGGGCGGGCACTGTTAAAAGAGATCGCAAAATCGGCAGCCACAAACGCGCCGATCACGTAGATCTGACAACACACTGGAAAATTTATAATTATCTCCCCGCAAGCAACAATCTTGCGGGGATTTTTTTACTGTTTCTATATTGCACTGATTCTCATTTTGAGCCTTCGAGGTGCAATTCCAACGGCAAATGAGGCTGATTTTAACGTTACTCAAATCGGGCGAGGTCTTTTGCCTTTCAATTAATAGAAAAAATAAATCAAAAGATTTATTGATTAGCATCAATAGTGGCTGAAATTAATCTAATGATAGGCGTTTTCTGGGCAATTTTATGGCAAAATAAAGGCAGCGATTGATAGCTCGGTTTCTTGAATTTTGGTTTCAGGAACTTCTCCACTTAGATCGCTGAAATTTTAGTGAAACAACTTTTAAGGGGGAGAACATGCTTAGAGGTAAGACAACATTAGCCAGCTTGATTACAGCTGGCGCAGTGGTATTGGGCTCTGCCCAGGCCAGTTCAGCAGCCGAATGTAACTATCGAACTGCACAAGAAACTCTGGATCCAGATGTGCTTTGCGCATGCGATGTGGTTACAACGCAGATGCTGCGTTATATCCAGCGCCACGATGAATTTCTGAATGTTCTTGAACGAACCAGCGCTCAGTGTCCGGCCTTTGCCGAAGCACTAAGTTCGCTACCTACGGCGACCATTCCTGGTCAAGCTGATGTAGATCGTCTCCGCGAAGATCGACAAGATCGCGGTCGTGGAGGTCGCAATTCTGGCTCCACCGACAGCGGCTCCAGCGATGATGACCCTGCCGATGATACAACTAGTGGTTCGAGCGATGTCGGTAGTGGTACTGTCGATATTGGTGGTGGTAGCACCGGAGGCGGCAGCACTGGCGGGTCCAGCGGTGGCAGCACCGGCGGCAGCAGCACTGGCGGTTCCAGCGGTGGCAGCACCGGCGGCAGCAGCACTGGCGGTTCCAGCGGTGGCAGCACCGGTGGCAGCAGCACTGGCGGTTCCAGCGGCGGTAGCACTGGTGGCAGCAGCACTGGCGGTTCCAGCGGCGGTAGCACCGGTGGCAGCAGCACTGGCGGTTCCAGCGGTGGTAGCACCGGCGGCGGCAGCACTGGTGGTGGCAGCAATGGCGGTGGCAAGCCTGACTGCACAGGTAACGGAAACTCGACCTGTACAGCCGGTGGCTCTGGCAGCTCAAATGGCCAGGGTAGTAGCGGTCAAGATGGCAACCAAGGCAAGAAGAACCGCTAATAGTATCCGGACGGATATTGGCCATTTTGCTGTAAGTAATGAAAAACGGGCGCACTTGATGAGTGCGCCCGTTCTCTTTTGTCGAATTGGTGGTCTGTTATCCGCCTGAGAATACATTTACCCAGTGAGCTGGATTATTTGGGTCCTGCATCCGAAGGAACAAATAGCGTGTATCCTTCCATGTTTTGATCCTATTGGTCACATTATCCAAAATTAGATCACCCTGCGCAGAGCGATACACCAAAACCGCATGCGAGTTTCGCTTCCGATCGAGAACAGTTGCAATCAACAATCGTTGTGGGGAAATCCCCCGGCCGATCAGAGCGTGTTTTTTAGCCAGAACGTAATCTTCACAATCTCCACCTCGCCTTGTCGGCATGGCCCATCGTTCTTTTACACCATACTGCCGACTGTCTTCGATGGGTTTTGTCGTCCTGTTAACATATGAATTGATTTTCGACACAAGCTGCATTTCTCCGGGAATTGCAGCCTGTTTCCGCGACGATGAACACGCCCATTGATAGGTCTTGCAAAGCGCACGCGCACCGGGTGGCGCCGAGACCTGTCCTTTATTTGGAACGAAATAGCTCCCTGCCGCGTATGCTGTGCCTGAGCTCAGTAAAGTAGAGGCTCCTGCAATGACGATGGTCGCAGCTCTAAGCGCACTGATTGCGCCCTTTTTGCCCTTCGGCATCTCATTCTGTTTCATCACATCCTGCTCCTAGCCTTGCACCTCATATTCAAATGACTTCGCTGACAAAGAGATTTCGTCTTGTCGAATACACTTCGCCAAGAGTTAAGATGGAGTATAAATTTGACCAAAGATGGGCCTGTATGCGGTTTCATTGCCGCATTTTCTTGACTCAAGCTACTGTCGTGTTTTTTGAGCGCGGAAAACCGCCGATCTCCTTATTTTACTGGAGATTTGCAATTCACAGTTTGTAGATCGCTGAGAATTTGTCCTCGAGGTAATCTAAAAGCGGTTCCACAGTAATTGGCATTCCAGTGGCATGTTCGATTGTCTCTTCAGGTTCTCGTAACCCTCCGAATGACTGCAATTTGTCGCGCAGCCATCCGGTCGCATGGGTCGCCTTCCCCGCAGCGAGCTTCTCATCCAGTTTAGGTAAATCCGTCCTCATCGCCTCGTAAAGGCAACCGGCATAGATATTGCCCAATGAGTAGGTTGGGAAATATCCAAACAATCCGACTGACCAGTGCACATCCTGCAATACGCCATTTGAGGCCCTATCCACTTCGTACCCGAAATCTGCAAGGAAACGTGCATTCCAAGCATCTTCCAGATCCACCACCTCAAGTTGCCCACCGATCAAACGGCGTTCAAGATCAAATCTCAGCATGACATGCAGGTTGTATTGTGCCTCATCTGCTTCAGTCCGAATAAACCCTTTGTTGATCCGGTTTACAGTTCGATAAAATTCATCAGATGTGCTGGCTGGGGCTTTGCCAAATGTTTTTTCCATTTGTTCATAAAGGTAGCCACTAAATGCCCGTGACCGTCCCAATTGATTTTCGTAAATCCGAGACTGGCTTTCATGCACCCCCATCGAAACGCCGGATCCCAAGGGCGTAAAAAGATGTGCATCGTCGATGTTCAGCTCATAACAGGCATGACCAACTTCGTGAATCGTGGAATAGATGCAATTGAAAGGATCGTTTGCGGCAGTGCGGGTTGTTATGCGTACATCTTGCCCGGACCCTGATGAGAAAGGATGAACCGCTTTGTCCAACCGACCGTGATGAAAGTCATAACCGAATTTCTTCGCCAGCTTTCGGGCCAGTTTCATTTGCTTTTTGGCTGAGTACGTCCCGCTCATTGGTTCGGGCTGATATGCGGATCCCAAAGCTGCGTCGCGCAGTGCCACAAGACGCGGTCGCATTGCATCAAAAAGGTGCTGGATGTCATCACCAGAGGTGCCCGGCTCATATTCTTCGAGCAGGGCATCATAGAGATCACCACCATCAGCAAGCGCTGCTGCGCGTTCTCGTTCAAGCCTTACGACCTCTTCAAGAACGGGCTGAAAGCTTTTGAAATCATTGTTTGAACGTGCTTCTGCCCAGTGAGACTGGGCTTTTGATGTAACGCGGGCTATTTCGGCGGCCAGCGCCTCTGGCACGCGAGAGAGCCGGGTGAAATCGCGACGGATGTGGCGCAGATTGGCTCGCTCAACGTCGTTCAATTCGCCCTCACTGATCGCAGAAAGCCACTCGCCAATGCGCGGATCTGTCTTGCGTTGATGCAGGATCTTTTCCAACGTTGCCATCTCTTCAGCACGCTGGTCTCCTGCGCCATCCGGCATTACGGTTTCCTGATCCCAGCCTTGACGGCCAGCAACCTCTCCTAAGGCCCTCGTATCGCGCTGGAAGGCCATCAATTCATTAAAAGATGTCATATCAACCTCTTACAGATTGTTCTGTAGGATACCCCGAAAGAAAACGGGCGTTCAGAGCGAGGACAAAAACCAGAATTGCTCCGATCTGGTGGGTGATCGCGACATGCAGCGGGGCGGCCTGAAGCACGGTGGCAATACCCAAGACGGCCTGGGCCAATACCATGACCGTAACCAGTGAAAATGCCATGCGGGTATTTGCATTAGGTGAGCGACGGGACGCGCGCCATATCACAATTGCGAAAATCACCAATACATAGCCCACCATCCGGTGCATGAATTGAACAAGCCCAGCGTTTTCAAAGAAATTCCGCCACATGGGCGATATGTCAAATGCGTCTGGCGGGAAAAACTGATCCCCCATCCAAGGCCAGTCAACAAAGCTGCGCCCGGCATCAATCCCAGCGACAAGAGCTCCAAGAAGGATTTGCAGGAATGCCAAATGCAAGAGCCCGGTGGACATACCCCACAATTTGGTTTCCCGTGCGCGACGGGCAGTCATCATCGCGGCCGCATCGCGACCAAGTGACAATATATACCAGGTGATCAGGCCGAGAATGACAAAGGCCAATCCCAAGTGTGTGGCCAGTCGATAGGAGGCAACGTCTACCATGTCACCGGACAGGCCAGAAGAAACCATCCACCAGCCAATGAACCCCTGCAACCCTCCAAGCGCACCAAGACCAATCAGACGGCCGGTCCAGCCCGTGGGGATGGATTTTGTCAGTAACAACACCAAGAACCCGACCGCCCATACTAGACCAATGAAGCGACCCAGTTGGCGATGCCCCCACTCCCACCAATAGATTTCTTTGAATGCGGCCAGATCCATATGACTGTTTTGCAGCTTAAATTCTGGAATCTGTTGATATTTCTCGAATTCCACCAGCCATGCGGCCTCATTCAGCGGGGGAAGTGCGCCGGTGATCGGAGCCCATTCGGTAATGGAAAGGCCGGAGTCGGTAAGACGTGTCAGCCCGCCAACAACGACCATCGCAGCAACCAAAACAAACAGTATCGCCAACCAGATCCGCACCCATCGCCGATTGCCACCCCCGGCCCCACCGCGATTAATGCCGCCGGTTTTTGCGACCGGCTTTGCACCCTCTTCACTTACTTCTTCAAAGATGCTGCGGGGCTTGGACATGCTGGGCTACTCCTCTGGCTGGCCGCAAAATTTGCGCGAGTTTCCTTTATGTAGGCGCGAAAGCCAAGAGCGAAAGCGCGCGTTTCGAGCGCTCTTGATCCACAAGACGAACTCAGATGAAAAACAGCCTAATTCACGCGTGAAATGGCCCCTTTTGGTTGCCCCTGCTAACCCCCCAATGATATAGAAGGTCAATCAAGATATTGTGTGAAACGCACCAGAACGGCGGACAACGTGAGCGATACTCCCGATACCCCTGAAAACACAGGCGAAACACCCCCCGAGCGTCCGGTATATGACGGGCCGCAGATCTCAATCGAAGAGGAGATGAAGAACTCCTATCTCGATTATGCGATGTCGGTCATTGTCAGCCGCGCGATCCCTGATCTGCGCGATGGTCTGAAACCGGTACATCGGCGCATTCTCTATGCAATGCACGAGACAAATAACGGCCATGATAAGCCCTATCGCAAGTCTGCCCGCCCGGTAGGTGATACGATGGGTAAGTACCACCCGCACGGCGACAGCGCGATCTATGACGCGCTTGTGCGTATGGCGCAGCCATTCTCGATGTCACTGCCTTTGCTGGATGGTCAAGGCAACTTCGGCTCGATGGATGGTGATAACCCGGCGGCGATGCGTTACACCGAAGTTCGGATGGACAAACCGTCTGCTTCTCTGCTGGCCGATATCGAAAAAGACACGGTTGATTTTACCGACAACTATGATGGCAAAGACCTGGAACCCACTGTTCTTCCGGCACGTTTCCCAAATATGCTGGTCAATGGCGCAGGCGGTATTGCGGTTGGTATGGCCACCAATATCCCGCCCCACAATTTGGGTGAGGTGATTGACGGTACGCTCGCGCTGATTGAGGACCCAGATCTGAGCTCTGAAGGATTGATGGAATACATCCCGGGTCCAGATTTCCCAACCGGGGGAATCATGCTGGGCCGCGCAGGGGCGCGCAAAGCCTATCTTGAAGGACGCGGATCGGTGATTGTGCGGGCGAAGTCTCGCATCGAAGAGATCAGGAAAGATCGCTACGCCATTGTTCTGGATGAGATTCCCTATCAGGTGAACAAGGCAACCCTGATTGAGCGGATCGCCGAAGGTGTGCGTGACAAGAAGCTGGAAGGCATCTCGTCGGTTCAGGATGAATCGGACCGCATTGGTGTGCGGGTTGTGGTCGAGCTGAAACGCGACGCCACCCCCGAAGTGGTGCTGAACCAACTGTTCCGCTACACCCAGATGCAAACCAGCTTTGGCTGTAACATGCTTGCGCTGAATGGTGGTCGCCCAGAGCAGCTGACCCTGCGAGATTTCCTCAGCCATTTCATCACCTTCCGGGAAGAAGTTGTCACTCGTCGCACCGCATTTGAACTGCGAAAGGCGCGTGAACGCAGTCATATTCTCTGCGGATTGGCAGTGGCCGTTTCTAACGTTGATGAAGTCGTCGCAACAATTCGGTCTTCGCAAGACCCGGCTGATGCCCGCGCCAAGCTGATGCAACGTCGCTGGCCCGCCCACGATATTGCAGAATATATCCAGCTGATCGACGACCCGACCCATAAGATGAACGAGGACGGGACCTATAATCTCAGCGAAACCCAAGCCCGCGCGATCCTGGAACTGCGCCTGCAACGCCTGACCGCAATGGGCGTAAAAGAAGTTACTGACGAACTTCAAGAGCTGGCCTCTAAGATCCGGGATTACTTGGATATTCTTCGTTCACGCGAACGGATTATGTCGATCATTTCCGGTGAACTCGTTGAGGTGAAAGATCAGTTTGCGGTTCCGCGCCGCACCGAGATTGTCGACTGGTCCGGCGATATGGACGACGAAGACCTGATCGAGCGTGAGGATATGGTCGTGACCATTACGGCCTCGGGTTGGGCTAAACGTACCCCCCTTGCCGATTTCCGGGCGCAAAAACGAGGTGGTAAAGGTCTGAGCGGGATGCAGACCAAAGACGAGGATGTGATCACCAACCTCTTCGTTGCCAATACCCACACCCAGCTCTTGTTCTTCACTGAAGATGGGATGGCCTACAAACTCAAGACCTGGCGTTTGCCACAAGGTGGTCGCACCGCCAAAGGCAAGCCGCTTGTGAACATCCTGCCGATCCCGACTGGTGTTTCCATTGCTGCAATTATGCCGGTCGATCGGGATGAAAAGGATTGGGATGATCTTCAGGTGGTGTTTGCCACCTCCAAAGGCTCGGTTCGTCGCAACCGGCTGTCAGACTTCACCAATGTGAAAGCCAACGGCAAAATTGCGATGAAATTTGAAGGTGACGACGAGGGTACCCGTCTGATCAATGCGCGAATTTGTGATGAAGATGATGATGTTATGCTCGTCACTTCATCTGGTCGAGCCATTCGATTCCCGGTCACCGCCGCCCGTGTCTTCAACTCGCGCAGCTCAACCGGCGTGCGTGGAATTAAGTTGGTGAATGACGGGGATGAAGTTGTTTCCATGTCCGTGATCCGCCATTTTGAAGCAACTCCAGATGAGCGAAATGCTTTCATCAAACGCTTCCGCGGTGACCTTGGCAGCGAAGCAACCGAAGAGGACGCGGTCGAAGGAACCGAAGGCGTCCTTAGCGAAGAACGCTATCAGGAAATGCTCGAGGCCAATGAACTTCTGGTCACGATCAATGTAGGCGGTGCGGGTAACCTGACCTCTAGCCATGACTACCGCGTAAGTGGGCGTGGTGGACAAGGCGTAAGCGCCATGAAAGGCGGCAATATCATTGCGTGCTTCCCTGTGGATCTGGTCGACCAAATCATGTTGGCAACATCAAAAGGTCAGTCTATCCGCTGCCCAGTAAACGGAATTTCCTTCCGCTCGCGTTCCGCAGGAGGCGTGAAAGTCTTCAACACCGGCAAAGGTGAAAGCGTCGTGTCGGTCGCCCGTGTGGTGGAAAGCGATGAAGAAGAAGTGCAGGTGGACAGCCCCGCTGAAACGCCTGATACGGTAGATCCGAATAGCGAAAGCTGATTGAGATCCGATAAGTTTGAGAGCACCCGCCCGATCCTCTGGCGGGTGTTTTCGTTTGAACGCTTGCCCGATCTGAACACCCCCTCTATATCCCCCCCCATGACTGATAAAACACTTCATATCGTGGGCGGCGGAATGGCTGGCTCAGAGGCCGCATGGCAGGCCGCACAGATGGGCGTAGACGTGGTGATCCACGAGATGCGTCCCAAGGTGGAAACCTTTGCGCATCGCACCGGTGATTTTGCCGAGATGGTCTGCTCCAATTCCTTCCGCTCGGATGATGATGAACAGAACGCCGTCGGGTTGTTGCATTGGGAAATGCGCGCAGCGAACGGGTTGATCATGACCACAGCCGACCGCCACAAACTGCCCGCCGGTGGTGCACTGGCCGTGGACCGCGATCCGTTTGCGGCTGACGTAACTGCACAGCTGATGGCGCTGCCGAATGTTTCGGTGGAATACGGCGAAATCACCGAGCTGCCCATTGATGGCAACTGGATTTTCGCCACAGGTCCTCTCACATCCCCTGCCCTTGGTGAGGCAATTGCGCGCGAGACCGGCACGGACCGGTTGGCGTTCTTCGACGCGATTGCGCCGATTGTATATGCCGAAAGCATTGATATGGACGTGGCCTGGTTACAGTCGCGCTATGACAAGGGGGAAACAGAGGAAGAGCAGAAGGCTTACCTCAATTGCCCGATGACCAAGGACCAGTACGAAGCCTTCATCGATGCGCTTCTGGCGGCAGACAAGACCGAGTTCCATGAGGGTGAAACGGCGACCTATTTCGACGGCTGCCTCCCGATCGAAGTCATGGCAGAACGCGGGCGAGAGACGCTGCGCTTTGGTCCGATGAAACCAATTGGTCTGACGAACGCTCACAAACCTGATGAAAAAGCCTATGCCGTGGTTCAACTTCGTCGGGATAACGCGTTGGGAACGCTTTATAATATTGTTGGTTTTCAGACCAAGATGAAATACGGCGCGCAGACCGAGGTGTTCAAGATGATCCCCGGTCTGGAAGACGCAAGTTTTGCCCGGCTTGGAGGCATCCACCGCAATACGTTCATGAATTCCCCCACGCTTCTGGACAATCAGATGCGGCTGAAGTCTCGTCCAAACCTGCGTTTCGCTGGTCAGGTGACCGGTGTCGAGGGTTACGTGGAAAGCTCCGCCATGGGTTTGCTTGCGGGGCGTCTTGCTGCCGCCGAGATCCTTGGCAAGGATCTGCCCGTGGTGCCGCAAGACACGGCGATGGGCGCGCTCATCCACCACATCACTGGGGGAGCGGAGGCTAAAACTTTCCAGCCAATGAATGTGAATTTCGGGTTGTTCCGCCCCGTGGATGGACTCAAGGGTGGTCGACGGGGGCGCAAGGACCGCTATAAGGCCTATACCGACCGCGCGAAAGTGGAATGGTCCGATTGGCTTGAAAATTTTGAATAAAGTGGTGGGCGCAATTGGCTGATTTTATAACACGATTTGCGCCCAGCCCCACCGGTCCCCTCCATCTGGGGCACGCCTTTTCTGCGATTTTGGCCCATGACATGGCGCGCGCTGACGGGGGAAAATTCCTGCTGCGAATGGAAGACACTGACCTTCAACGAAGCAAACCGGAATGGGACGCGCAGATCATCGAAGATCTCTCCTGGCTCGGTCTGACCTGGGATGGTCCAATTCTGCGCCAGTCTCAGCAGCTCTTCTCATATGATCCATATCTGGAACAACTCGCAAAGCTTGATCTGCTCTACCCATGCTCTTGCAGTCGCGCAGATATACGCGCGGCGCTCGCCGCACCTCAGGAAGGTCAGGAGCATGAGGTCTATCCAGGCACATGCAAGCATCGTCCGATGACAACACGTGAGCCAGGAGACGCCCTGCGCCTGCATCTCGACCGCGCTCTTGGCTTATTGAAAAATCAACTGCCTAGATTTCAGGAAACTGGCGAAAAGTTCTTCGGTCATCATCAGATCGACCCAAACCGCATCCAAGCCGAAATCGGAGATGTTGTGATCTCTCGCAAAGGAGAGGATATCGTCGCCTATTTCCTTGCCTCCGCTATCGATGATGCTGCGCAATCGATCACGGATGTCGTGCGGGGGGAAGATCTTTTTGATTTTACGCCCATCCAGGTGACTTTGCTAACTTTGTTGAACCTGCCCATTCCAAATTACCATCATCACCGTCTAGTCCGCGACGAAAGTGGCAAACGGCTCGCTAAACGTGATGATGCCCGTGCCATCGCCAAATACCGTGCTGAAGGCGCCACCCCGGCTGATATTCGCAAAATGGTTGGCCTCTGATACTGCGCCTTTTCCCTCTTGCCGAAAATATCCCGGTGGGTGTTGTTGTGCGTCATTGGTCCGAGCGACAATGGCAACGGGGCGGAGCCCCCGGTTTACAAAGCCAACTCACACCATCGGTGCCATCAACTCGACCTCATTCCCATCTCGAACCGCGGTATAAAAGCAGGACCGGCGATTTGTGTGACAAGCCGGGCCGGTCTGGCGCACCGTCACAAGAATGCAATCCTTGTCACAGTCGAAACGGAAATCGACCAGTTCCTGCACATGGCCTGAGCTTTCGCCCTTTACCCAAAAGGATTGCCGCGAGCGCGACCAATAGGTCACCTTCCCACTCTCCAATGTCCGCTGTATGGCCTCTTCGTTCATCCAGGCCATCATCAGGACCTCACCGCTTTCAGCGTCCTGCGCAATTGCTGGGATCAGCCCGCGGTCGTCGAATTTCAAACCACTCGCATCGAATTGCATCGCCTGTCCTTTCCATTTCTTCATCCCCCCCCTATGTAAGGAGCAACCAGCCCAAGCGCCACCTCACTGTTTGGTGCAAATCGATCAAAAGGCAGGAAAAGATGAGCGACAGCGACCTGATCAAACTCTATTCAAAACAGATCCTGGCCCTTGCGGCGCAGATCCCACATCTGGGTAAGCTCGACGCGCCTGAAGGTGAGGCCAAAGTACGGTCGCCGCTCTGCGGGTCAACTGTCACCGCTCAGGTGGTGATGGGTGAGGGAAAAGTTGCTGAGTTTGCGCAGAATGTAAAAGCATGTGCCCTTGGGCAAAGCTCGGCGGCCTTGCTTGGGAAAATTGTCATTGGATTAGATGAAAAGACGATTCAACGTGGCCGAGATGAATTGGCAACGATGTTGCGCGAGAATGGTCCTGTCCCCTCAGCACCTTTCGAAGGCTTCGAGGTTCTGGTTCCAGCCCGAGAATTTCGTAACCGTCATGCGTCGATCCTGCTGGCTTTTGATGCCACGTTACGTGCAATCGAAGCACAAAAAGATACGTAAGCAACACTTCTCACTAACTTGATAATTTGAAAAAAAGCCGCCGCGCTCCTGGCAGGGAGGCGGCGGAGGGTGCGGTGATCCGGTATCGGAGTGGGATAGAGGCAAACACTCCGGGTTGGGACAGGTGACGGGCAGTGAACCGTCTATGCATCAATTTGGGACAGGATGCTGAACCAGACCGACCGCTGGGCAGTAATCAGAATTTAATTTACGTGAACATCGGCAAGTGAAGTGCAGCGACGAGTACGACAAGCAATGACATTGCTCCGAGCGTGTCTTGCAGAATGGTATCAGATGAACGGGAGAGTACTTCTATAACCTGCTTCATCATTGTATTTCCTCCTGCTCACGTTTGTCGGCTGTTAACCTTTGTTGCTATTTTGTTCTCATATTGAAGAGATCAAGTAAAGAACTTATTAAGAACATTTGTGAACTTTCTGACTTAAGAAATGCTAACCCACTGAAATTAAACGAATAGCTTGATCTTGTCGCATCAGCCAAAGAAGAACACGCGCAGCACGTCCGCGTTCAGATTCCAATCGAGGGTCTTGAGATAACAACAATCGGGCATCTTTTTGTGCAACCGCCATCAATCCTGATTGATGTTCCAGATCCGCCACCATGAATTGTGGAAGACCAGATTGTGCGGTTCCAATCATGTCTCCTGCTCCGCGAATCTCGAGATCTGCTTCTGCGATTGCAAAACCGTCTTCGGTGTCACGCATCGTTGCCAGCCTTTTTTCACCGCCTGAAGTCAGCGGGGCATTGTACAACATCAAACAGGTCGACGCTGCTTGCCCGCGACCGACACGTCCTCGCAACTGATGCAATTGTGCTAGGCCGAAATGCTCTGCTCCTTCAATGACCATGATTGAGGCATTGGGAACATCCACACCTACTTCGATCACCGTTGTCGCGACCAGAACCTTGGTTTCATTCTGTTGAAACGCGCGCATGGCGGTGTCTTTATCTGCCGGTTGCATTTGGCCATGCACCAAACCAACTGCCCCTTCTCCCAGAGCTGCACGTAGATGTTTGAACCGCTCTTCCGCCGCGGTCAGGTTCATCACTTCACTTTCATCAACCAATGGACAGACCCAATAAGCCTGAGCCCCCGAAGAAATGGCAGACCTGAGACGTTCCACCACTTCATCCAGTCGCGGTGACGGGATCAAAACTGTTTTGATTGGCTGACGACCTGGGGGCTTTTCATTCAGGATCGAGACATCCATATCGCCATATTGAGCCAGAGCGAGGCTGCGCGGGATCGGCGTTGCGGTCATCACCAGGACATCCGCCGCCTGCCCCTTATCACCAAGCTTCATCCGCTGCGCGACTCCAAAGCGATGCTGTTCATCGACAATGGCAAGTCGCAGGTCATAAAACTCGACGTCCTCTTGAAACACCGCATGTGTTCCAACCAAAATATGGATATCGCAATTGGCCAAAGCTGCCAGTTTTGCTTTGCGCTCCGCGCCTTTATCACGGCCAGTCAGGATTTCGATGACGACACCAGCCGCCTCTGCCATCGGGCGGAGCCCCTCCAGATGCTGACGCGCAAGAATTTCGGTTGGGGCCATCATGACCCCCTGCCCGCCAGCCTCAACTGCAACCAAAAGCGCCATTAGCGCGACAAGCGTCTTACCAGCCCCTACATCCCCTTGTAGCAAACGGTTCATGCGCTTGCCTGACGCCATGTCTTCCGTAATCTCTTCAACGGCTTGGCGTTGCGCGTTTGTTGGCGTGTAGGGCAAAGCCTCCAGAACCTTCTCCTGCAACTCGCCTGTCGCCAAGCTAACCTGGCCTTTGCCCCTCCGCATTTGGGATCTTGCCAAGGCCAGCGTTAACTGATGCGCAAAGAGCTCGTCATACGCCAGCCTACGCCGCGCAGACGACATAGGTGACACATCATCTGGGCCATCTGGTGCATGTGCCATGCGCAATGCCTCACCCCAATCAGGCCAATGCTCCTTCGACTTGAGGGGTGGATCAATCCACTCCTTCAATGCCGGAACACGGGTCAAAACTTCGCCAATCACCCGTAACATCAGTTTTGAGGTAACACCGGATGTCAGATGATAAACTGGTTCAAAATCAGGTATTTGCCCCACTTCACTGGGTTTGACAATGAAATCCGGATGGGCGATCTGTAGATGACCGTCAAATGCTTCCACCTTACCGGATACGACACGCGTTTCACCGACCGGCAATTGTTTAGAAAGCCAATCTCGATTGGCATGAAAAAACACCAGCGAAAATACGGTGAGCGTATCCTTTACATCCACACGGTACGGTGCCTGACGCGTTCGCCCGGGACGATGCGCCAATATTTCTACTTCGACCGTTGCGACATTTCCGGGAGTTACCTCTGTAACGGAGGCCCTAAATTTCCGATCAACGCCTCCATATGGCAGCGACATTAACAGGTCGCGTGGCGCTTCGATTTGCAGCGTAGAAAAAGCCTTGGCCGTTTTGGCACCGACGCCGCCTAAACTTTCCAGATCAGAAAAAAGTGGAAAAAGGATTTCTGGCCGTACCGACATTTAGTTGTCCCCGATCAACGCCAGCCAGCCATCCTCATCCAGGGTTTCAATCCCCAATTCAGCTGCTTTTTTGGCCTTTGACCCAGCGCCCGGTCCCGCCACTAGGATGTCGGTCTTTTTGGAAACCGATCCCGATACTTTGGCCCCAAGGCTTTCCGCCCGGGCTTTCGCCTCTGCACGGGTCATTTTTTCCAGTGTCCCGGTAAATACAACTGTTTTTCCTGCGACCGGGCTTTCTGAGGTGTCTGGCTGTTCGACCGCCTCAATCGTCAGTTTCGAAACTAGGCGATCAATGGACGCGCGTTCCTGTTCTTGCGAAAATGCCGCAACAAGAGATTGCGCCATGACGCTTCCAACTCCGTCAATCGACAAAAGCTCATCCATTGCTGCATCGCTGGTTTCCGCAGAGACAACGGCCTCTTCCAACGCCACCCAAGTGCCATAATGGCGCGCCAAAAGATTGGCCGCACTTTCTCCGACATGCCGAATGCCCAACGCAAATATCAATCGGTTCAGAGGGATTGTCCGGCGTTCTTCAATTGCTCTGAACAGGTTCTCGGCCGATCTATTCCCCCACCCATCGCGGTTTTTCAGCTTATTCAAGTTTTTCTGATCCCGCGATGAAAGGTCGAAGATGTCAGCAGGTTCACGAATTGGGAGATCCACATCGGAATAAAACAATTCGACCTGTTTAGCCCCAAGTCCTTCAATATCAAACGCTGCGCGTGATACAAAATGCCTTAACTTTTCGACAGCTTGTGCGGGGCAAATTATGCCACCGGTGCACCGGCGCACCGCATCACCTTCTTCTTTGATGGCGTCCGATTGGCATTCCGGGCATTGCGTTGGAAATTGATATGGGACGGAATTTTCTGGGCGCTTTGACAGGTCAACATTCGAAATTTTGGGGATCACATCACCAGCCCGATAGACCTCGACCCAATCGCCAACGCGAATATCCTTCCCATCCCGGATTTCTTCACCCGAATTGTCGCGTCCCTGAATATAGTCTTCGTTGTGAAGCGTGGCATTGGAGACCACAACCCCACCGACCGTAACCGGGGCCAGGCGCGCAACCGGACTGAGAGCGCCGGTTCGACCCACTTGAATATCGATCCCCTCAAGACGGGTCCAAGCCTTTTCGGCTGGAAACTTATGCGCAATGGCCCAACGCGGGGTTGTGGAGCGAAAGCCTAGGCGTTGCTGATACTCAAGATTGTCGACTTTGTAGACCACGCCATCAATGTCATACCCCAAACTTGAACGCTGGGTTTCAATGCTTCGATAATGCTCCAGCAGGCTCTCTCGTGAACTGAGAGTTTTGGTTAATGGATTGGTCTGGAATCCCAAAATCGCCAATCTCTGGATGGACGCGTGCTGTGTATCTGCCAAAGGCTCGGACATCGCCCCCCAAGCATAGGCAAAGAACCGCAATGGGCGGGATTTGGTAATTGAAGCATCAAGTTGTCTAAGGGAACCGGCGGCAGCGTTGCGCGGATTTGCGAAAATCTTGTCGCCCGCCTCGGTTTGCCGAAAATTAAGCTCCTGAAAATCCTGGTGAGACATATAGACCTCACCTCGCACTTCCAAAATCTCAGGCGCATTTTCAAGGATTACGGGAATATCGCGGATCGTGCGGGCATTATCCGTGACGTTCTCTCCTATCGCGCCATCTCCTCGGGTTGCGGCATAGACCAAACGACCGTTTTCATATCGAAGCGACAAAGAGAGCCCGTCGATCTTGGGCTCGGCGGTAAATGCCAGAGGATCTGCATTTGACAGGCCAAGAAATTTTCGAATTCGGGTTTCGAATTCTTCGACGTCGTCATCCGTAAAAGCGTTTCCCAAGGACATCATGCGTTGTTCGTGACGGATTTTGGAAAACCCGCCAGAAGGCGCGGCACCAATCTGTTCGGAAGGGCTGTCACTACGTTTTAGTTCCGGAAACCGTCTTTCGATTTCCTGATTTCGGTGCTTTGCCGCGTCATATTCCGCGTCTGAAATTTCCGGGGCATCTTCGGCATGGTATTTCTGATTTGCGCGAAGCAACAATTTTGCCAGACGAGCAAGTTCTTTTTCTGCTCCATCCAGATCCAGCTTGTTTACATCAAGTTTGGATGTATCGCGCACCATTACCATCTCCGCATTTTCAATCAGTTCTAACACTTATGGCTGTCCGCCTCCAAAGGTCCATACCTTTGCAAGACATTGCCACAGGAACTTAAAAAAAACCCGGTGGCAATTGCCACCGGGCCAGCAGAACCCTGTGATTGCGTATTCAGGAATTTAAGAGGCGGTCACGCCCCTACAGCGATATGTGCATCAAATTCAGCAGGCTGCGGATCCCGCAGAACGTATCCTCGGCCCCAGACGGTTTCGATGTAGTTATCGCCATCTGTGGCATTTGAAAGCTTCTTTCGAAGTTTGCAGATGAACACATCGATGATTTTCAGTTCAGGTTCATCCATTCCACCATAGAGGTGATTTAGGAACATTTCCTTTGTCAGAGTAGTGCCTTTGCGGAGCGATAGAAGTTCCAGCATCTGATACTCTTTTCCAGTCAGGTGTACCGTACGACCATCTACTTCGACGGTTTTAGCGTCGAGATTTACAGACAGTTTACCGGTTTTGATTACCGATTGGGAATGCCCCTTGGATCGGCGAATAATGGCATGGATTCGCGCAACCAGTTCTTCACGGTGAAACGGCTTTGTCATGTAGTCGTCTGCACCGAACCCGAACCCTTTGATCTTATTTTCGGTATCGTCTGCGCCAGACAGGATGAGAATAGGTGTTTCGATCCGCGATATTCGCAATTGGCGAAGCACTTCGTGACCATTCATGTCTGGTAAACCCAGATCAAGAAGAATCAAATCGTAGTCATAGAGTTTGGCGAGATCGATGCCTTCTTCTCCCATATCGGTCGAATAGACGTTGAGATTCGCATGAGTGAGCATGAGCTCAATGCTGCGAGATGTGGTTGGGTCATCTTCCACAAGCAAAATACGCATATCGGGATTCTCCGCTTAGTGTTACTTCCGATTGCAAGCAGCTTCCCTTGAAATGGTTAATCACCCGTTACCCTATTAGAACTTTTAGTGAATACATCCTATGATTGTCTATACTTTTGCAATGCCGTAGCCCTTAAAGCTGCCTCTCCGTGCGATTTCATCGCATTTTCCCACTCAAATAGCTCTTCCTTGGATAGACTGTATATTTCCATAGCTTCATCCTCACCAATCAACCCATAGGTGATACCCTTAACCACAGCAGACTTGCGACTGGCCACCCACCTACGTGTTTCCGCAGGAGGAAGGTCAGCTCGTGTCATGATGCTTCCATCTGGCAATGTCACGGCGCGTGGACCTTCGATTTTCTTTAGATACATTCAGGCTCCCCTTTTACTCCCGATAATGTGCTGCGAGGCCACATTGCCTCGACAGGTTTAAAGAGAAGTGAAGTGCCCCCTTGTTGTTCCTTCGAATTTTCCTATATTTTGGCGGTCTTGTGGAAAGGATCCGTTATGACACCTGAGTCTATGGTTAAGACTGAGACGCTTAATTCGCTGGGATTTGCAAAACCACCGTCTGAAACGCGTGTGGTTGTTGCGATGTCGGGCGGCGTGGACAGTTCAGTTGTCGCGGCAATGCTTGCCGATGAAGGTTATGACGTGGTTGGTGTGACGCTACAACTTTATGACCATGGTGCGGCGCTGGCCAAAAAAGGTGCCTGCTGCGCTGGGATCGATATCCATGACGCGCGCCATGTTGCTGAAAGCATGGGCTTTCCTCATTACGTGCTGGATTATGAAAACATCTTTCAGGATGCTGTGATCGAAGAATTTGCAGACAGCTATCTGGCAGGGGCGACACCGGTTCCCTGTATCCGGTGCAATGAGCGGGTTAAGTTCAAGGACCTTCTCGAAACTGCCCGTGACCTTGGTGCAGATTGCATGGCCACGGGGCATTATATTCAACGCAAAATGGGCCCGGATGGACCGGAACTCCATTCTGCTGCGGATCCAAACCGGGATCAGAGCTATTTCCTGTTCTCGACCACCCCCGAACAACTGGAATATCTGCGTTTCCCGCTTGGCCATTTGAAAACCAAGGACGAAACCCGTGCTTTGGCTCGTAAATACGGGCTGGAAGTGGCAGATAAGCCGGACAGTCAGGACATCTGTTTTGTGCCCGAAGGAAATTACGCTGGCGTAATCGAAAAACTGCGACCAGGGGCTGCAGAGCCGGGAGAAATTGTTCATACGGATGGTCGTGTCCTGGGGCAGCATCACGGCGTCATCCACTACACAATTGGTCAACGTCGCGGACTAGGCATCGGTGGGCTTTCGGATCCGCTTTATGTGGTCAAGCTGGATGTAGACACCAAACAGGTGGTGGTTGGCCCGAAGGAATTGTTGGCCACCCGCACAGTCCCCGTTCGTGAAATCAACTGGCTTGGAGACGAGCCGTTCACCTCCCGCAAGGAATGGCACATGGGCGTGAAAATCCGCTCTACTCGCCCTCCACGAGAGGCTGTCATCCGACCGATTTCCGAGACCGAAGCAGAGGTTGAGTTGCTCACTCCCGAAGAGGGGGTCAGCCCGGGTCAGGCCTGCGTCTTCTACGACATGGAAAGCCCGCGTATCTTTGGTGGCGGTTGGATTTGGCGCGGCTGATAGCGCGCGCTTTTTTCCAATGACTTGACCAATGTCGTTGAGAAATCCCTGACGTACCGTGATGATCCGGGCAAACAGCCCGGAAAGGATCTTTCATGCGTCGAATCGCATCTGCTATTGCCGTCAGCCTCGCACTCATCTCACCCGTTCACGTCTCCACTGCAATTGCCGAGGAAACTCATACCCAGAGACTGGCCCTGTCCGCAGGGTATATTGAAGCCACGCTTCAGGACCTCGACATGCAAGCCATGATCACAACCATGTGGGAGCCGCTGGTTGCGGATATTAGGTCAAAAGGTATCCCACTGGATGACACGCAGATCGCCAAGATCAACAAGATCTATCAGGATGAAATGACCGAGCCGATGTATAAGATCATGCGTGATCAGGCCTATGTGATGGCTGATGTATTCACCTTCGACGAGATCAAGGCGTTGCGCGATTTCTATGAGACGGACCTTGGGCGCGCTGCAATGATCAAGCTGCCGCAACTGGCTGAGCGCCAAACTCCGATGGTCTTACAGATGGTGCAGGAAAAAATGCCGATCATCATCCCTCAGGTGCAGGATATCCTCACAGAAGGCGTTGAGACACAGCAGTAATCTAAAAGCCTGGGTTGGCTCTATCCCCTGCCCCAGTTTTGCACCACATCCAACACTGATCGAGCGGCGCGAAGTCCTGGCGCTTCTCCGCCTCGCCCAAGGCGATCCATGGTCAGGTCCATCGCGTAATCTTGCGAGCTGCGGTGCTCCAGAAGTTCCAACAGGGCCGGCGCAATTCGCTCGACCTCACACTCAGCCCCAAGAAACTCGGGTACAGCGCGGGTTTCTGACACCAGATTGACCAGTGTCACGGTGTCGATCTTGAGCATACGACCGATCAGAATCCGGCTGATCCAATTCATGTCATATGCGATCACCATCGGCGTGCCCGCGGCGGCTAGCTCAAGGGATACGGTTCCCGAGGCGGCCAGCGCCACGTCCGAGGCCCTGAAAGCAGCACGTTTCGCGTCAATGTCTTCCGGGGCAATCAGGATCGGTTTTACAGGCCAGTTCGCAGTTTGCTCGCGCACCAGATCCACCACGCCTTGTGCCATTGGCAACACAACCTGTGTGCCGGGATATTCCCGTGCGACATGACCGATGATCTGGCCAAACCTCTCAGCCAAACGCGAGATTTCGCCCTTTCGAGAACCGGGCAGCGCAAGCAGAAGCGGCCCGTCACCTATCCCATACACATCACGAAAGTCCCGCGCCTGCGCTTCGGTCGCTTGAGGTTCTGAGACAACCGGATGACCGACAAAATCACAACCCATGCCCGCATCCTGCATGTATTCCGGTTCAAACGGTAACAGGGCAAGCACATGGTCCACCCATTGCGCCATTTTTTCCGCTCGGTTTGGGCGCCAAGCCCAGACAGATGGCGCTACATAGTGAACGATTGGAATATCGCGGCCATAGGTCACCCCTTCGATTTCTTCATCCTTTACGATCTTTGCAACGCGCAGGCAGAAATCGGGGCTGTCGATTGTAATCAGTACGTCTGGGCGGAGACGAAGCACAGCTTCTGCCGTTTCCCGGATCCGGCGTTTCAGGTGGAAATACTTTGGGGCCACTTCCGCAATACCCATGATCGACAGCTCAGTCATGGGAAAGAGCGAGGTTAATCCCTCGCCTTGCATGCCATCGCCACCTATGCCCTGAAATTCGATATCCGGGTTCAGTGATTTCAGCCCGGACATCAACGCCGCCCCCAGCCGATCTCCAGACGGCTCTCCCGCAATCAAAAACACCTTCAGCTTTGCACTCATTTCCGCATCTCCAGAAAGAGGCCAAGTTTGGAAACCAGTCGTTCGACCTCAGGCTGATCCAGCACGATCACCTGACCTGCGGGAATGACGATCCCCCCAAGTCCCGCCTTTGCCACATTGCGCACGGTTTCTGGGCCGATGGTGGGAATATCCATCCGCGCATCCTGATTTCTTTTGGGGCATTTCACGAAAACCCCCGGAGCACCTTGCTTCAAATCTTTCGGCGTCTCCGTGACATATGCAAGCAACGCATCCGTACCTCGGATGGTTTCAATGCCGAGGCATTGGCCACCTGCAACGACTGCCCCTTGCGCAATGTCCAGATCGTCCAGAGCCGCAAGGATCGCAAATCCACGTTCCGCATCCGCGTGGTCTTGTGCGCTCATGGCGCACCCGATGGTTTTGGCCTCGATGGTCAAACCAGCGGACACATCCTTTGCTGACACTACCTCAAATCCCTGTTCCTCGAAGACTTCAGCGACCAACCGAAGCACGGCGTCATCCCCTTTTCCCAGCACCGATTTGATGCGCGGAAAGAGCGACATGGTGGTCATATCCATCTTGAGCGGATTGAGTTTCGGACGCGTTACGTTGCCAACAAAGGTTACCCTCGTCACCCCGGATTTGTGCAGGGTTTTGAACAGGGCACCGAGCTTTTCGTAACTCGCCTCTATGTATTCATGTGTCTTTGGGCGGATGACCTCAATCCCTTTGAGCGCTACAAAAAGCGCTTCGGGATTGGCTGTTGCGATGGCGCCGGGCAAATGCCCGGACCCAGCGATGATGGCCAAACGCCCGGAAGTCGCCACAGATCCGGAAGTTTCCGTCACTTGGGTGTTAGAAAGCCGCGATCGCTTTCCCCCATGATAAACGCCACCATCTCGCGTACATATTCGCTGTCAGCGTCTTCGCCCAAACGCTTGGCGCGTTCTTGAAAGCTCCCGTCCCCTTGCTTCAGGGTCTTAAAGGCAGCCCGGAGGGCAGAGATATCGCTGCGAGCAACGCCGCGCCGTTTCAGGCCAACAAGATTGAGACCATCCAGCTCGCCGCGTGGGCCCTGGACCAGAGCATGAGGCAAAACATCAGCTGTCACCATTGAAAGTGCGCCTATAATCGCTCCGCGACCAATTCGGATCCACTGATGAAGACCGGACAAACCGCCAATAATCACATCGTCCTCAATCACAACATGGCCGGCCACGGCGACATTGTTCACAAGGATCACATTGTTTCCGATCTGTGCGTCATGGGCCACGTGACAGCCTGCCATGAAGAGCCCGTCATCCCCAACACGAGTGACATAGCCGCCTCCGGCGGTGCCGGAGTTCATGGTGACATGTTCACGGATCCGATTGCGCTTTCCGATGACAAGCTTTGTGTCCTCGCCCGAGAACTTCAGGTCTTGCGGAATTTCACCGATCACCGAAAACGGAAAGACCATTGTCTCTTCACCAATCTCGGTATCCCCGGTCACCACCACATGGGATTTCAGTTCAACCGACCGGTCGAGCTTGACGTCTGGACCGATATGGCAAAACGGTCCAATCTTGCAGTCGGGACCAATACTGGCCCCCTCTTCCACAATTGCACTCGTGTGAATATTGGCAGACGGATCAATGCCCATCTATCAGCCCTTTCCGCCGGTGACATCGATCATCGCCATGAAAGTGGCCTGACAGGCAACTTCATCACCGACTTTGGCAACCCCATCAAACTTCCAGACCTTCGCTCCGCCGCGAACGGTTGTCACGTCCAGTGTCAACACGTCGCCCGGAACAACCTTGCGGCGGAATTTGGCACTGTCGATGCCCATGAAATAGACCACAGCCCCGGTTCCTACCAGATCAAGGGACAGAGACACCATCACAGCAGAGGTCTGTGCCATGGCTTCAATGATTGTCACCCCCGGCATGATCGGAAGCCCCGGAAAGTGGCCCTGAAAATGGGGTTCATTCATCGTAACCATCTTGATCCCGCGGGCGAATTCCCCTTTGCGAATATCTTCCACCCGATCCACCAGCAAGAAAGGATAACGATGAGGGATACATTCTTGGATCAGTTGGATATCGGCGGTGGAGGGCACATCAACCATGCTCTTGTCCTTTCGCAAGGGTTCCCGAACCGGGACCCGTTTGTTCTTTTCTCTTGATTGTGACTATCAATTCACTGAACACGAAACAATGTCTAACAACATGAAAGATCTCGCGAGTGTGTATATCCTGGTCTCACCGGTCGCCGATATTTACGATCAGTCAGGCTGTGTGGTTCCATCCCCGAGAACGGCGTCAATTCGGGCAATGGCCTCATCCGTCACATCGATATTCTGGGTGGTAAGAAGGATCACGCGCCGATCAACGATCACAACTCCGCCACGTTCGCGCACAACGTCCCCCAGTATGGGACCAATCTTTTCAAAATAGCTCTGCTGTTCACGTTCGAACATCTGAGTGAACGCCAATTCCTGTGCGGGGCGTTCGTTTCGCAATGCCTGAACCTTAGCATCAAAGGCATCAGCCAAGGCTCGAAATTCCTCAGAACTTAGCTGTTTGCGTTGCTCAGTGAGGTCCTTTTCTTCCGCGGCCAATGCAGCGTCGACCTTTCGTGCTTCTGTCGCAAGACGCGCACGTTCTTCTTCGACTTCTGCGAGAACCCTTTTTCCGAAAAGCGAACCGGTAAACAGCCGATCACGATCCACAGTAAGAACCGGAGAGCGGCTATTGTTGGTCGGGCCGACTTGGGACGTTCCGTTGTCTTGCTGTCCACGGGTGGGGTTGGTCGCTTCTTGAGCAAAGCCAGACCCGTAGGATGCGACTCCAAGCGTGACGGCCAGGGTCAAACGGCGCAGGAAGCTCCCTGCGCCGAGATTTCCTGAGCACGTAGACATATCAGAACTGCGATGAAATCGTGAGTTCAAACTCATTCTCAATGTCATATGTCTGTTTTTCAAGCACACGCGAGTAGTTCAGGCGCAGGGGACCAATTGGGGTTCTCCAGAAGATTGAGGCCCCGATTGAGGACCGGAAATGAGAATCGTCGTCAATAGATCCACCTAGGGTATCGTCCAATCCCCACAAGGCACCAGCATCAAGGAACAGGCCGCCGGTGATCCCATATTCCTCGGGAATCCCCAGTGGGAATTCCGCCTCCAGCCGTGCAACCGCGTAGTAGTTGCCTCCAAGCGCATCCTGATTTGTTGAGATCAGATCACGTGGTCCAAGGCCATTTGTGGCAAATCCACGGAGTTTGGATGGTCCCAGATGGAACCGGTCGGTAAAGCGCGACACACCGCCTGTATCTAGCCCTTGAACCATACCACCTTCGAAGGTTGCTGACAGAGTAACCTGATCGTTCAACACCTTGGTTTGCGCTCGTGCAAGCGCCTCAGCTTTGAAATATTCGTAGTCGGTTCCAAAACCACCCAGGTCGGCGCTGGCACGGAACAAAATACCTGCATTCGGGTTGAGACCGGTACGTCGGCTGTCGAAGCTATAGGTCAAACCAGCCCCAACTCCGGTCTGCTGACCACGCGCGACCTCATTCTTGATGATCTGCGAACTGTCACTTTCGGCATTCAGCATTTCATTGGATTCGACGAAGGCCCGCAAGCCGATCCGGCCATTTTCACTGATGGGGAATTCAATCGACGGGCGGAAAATAAAGGTCTTTGTGTCGAACAACGCAGATGAGGCTTCTTCGCTTTCGGAATAACTTGCATCCAAGCCGAAGCGGACATCCCGGCCAAGGAACCGCGGTTCTGCAAAATTTAGTGCGAAAGTGCTGGTGTCAGAGGTGTTGCCAAATGCCAGCTTAAGGAACTGCCCGCGACCAAGGAAATTTCGTTGCGTGTAGCTGATATTGACACCAAAGCCATTTTCAAGGCTATAAGCCCCACCAAAGGACAGGCTACCTGTCGGGGCCTCCTCCAAATCAACATCCACGACAACCCGATCCGGGGCTGAACCCTGACGGGTTTGCACATCAGCTGTTGTAAAGAAGCCAAGTGCGCGAACCCGCTCAGCAGCTTCGCGGATTTCACGTGGATTGAACGGGTCACCTTCCGCAATACGGAACTGGCTGCGTACAACCTTGTCCAACGTGGTCGCATTGCCTTCAATATCAATCCGTTCCACGATTATTCGAGGACCGCGGGTAACCACCAGTTCGATGTCCAACGTGCGGGTGCGTGCATTGCGGGTGACAACCGGTTCAACGCGAATGAAATTCAAGCCCTTTTGCAAGGCCAGACGTTCCATCCGGGCGATGGTGTTTTCGATGATGTTGGGACTATAGATCTGTCCTGTGCGCAGCTGCGATGCAGCAGCAAACTCATCAGCGTTCACTTCTGGCTGATCCGTCGTGGTCGTGATGTTCCCCAGTTTGAACTGTTGCCCTTCCTGCACTGAGAAGGTCACGAAAAACGCGTCACGCTCGCGTGAAAACTCTGATGTTGCGCTGAGAACCTTAAAGTCCACATAGCCACGCGATAGATAAAAATCTGTCAGAACGCGTTTATCGAGTTCAATTCGTTCCGGGACATAACTGTCTGCCCGAATGAATGCCCGAAGCAGGCCAGCCTGCTTGGTTTCCAGAACACGACGCAGACGGCGATCAGAAAAGGCACGGTTGTTGACGAAAGACAGGCGCTCAACCTCAACAGTTTTGCCTTCAGTCACTTCAAACACTACATCCACACGGTTGTTCGAGCGGCGAATGATCTTGGGTTGAACCTGTGCGGCAAGTCGCCCCTGAGCCTGATAGATCTCAACAATGGTCTGCGCGTCCTGCTCTGCCACCGTTGGACTATAAACACGACGCGGAGTGGTTTTCAGGAACGGCTCAAATGCCTCGTCCTTCACCCGGCGGTTTCCCTCGACCGACACGACGTTGACCGTTGGGTGCTCTTGAACCTTGATCACCAGCTTGTTGCCTTGGGGCAGAAGTTCAACAGATTCAAACAGGCCCGAGCCAATAAGGCGCTGATAGCCGTCATTCAACGCGCCCGCTGCAATGGTTTCCCCACGATTGACGCCAAGGTAGCTGAGGATTGTCGCGGCCTCAATTCTCTGCGCGCCCTGGATTTCGACATTATTGAATGCGTAAGACTGAGCATAAGAAGGTGCAACAGCCGCTGGCGACAGCGCTGTAAGGCCCAGAAACATCGCCACAGAGCTTCGCTTTGCGAAGCTGGCCAGCATGTTCTTTTTCAGCTCAAAGGCGCTGCTCGTTTCACCTGTAATATGCATTTATCTAACTTCCGCTCAAACATCCCATTTCCATCGTGAATAATAGGTCAATAGGGGCATGTCAAAGCAACAAAGCGCCCCCGGCATGGGAGCGCTTTAAAAATCGTTTTGCAAAGGGTTTCTGCAGTGCCTGACTGCAGGTCTGTCAGAGGCGATGGGGCTAATACATCATCCTTAGACAGGGGATCGGAGGTTCAAACGAACATATTTACAATCACGACCGCACTGGTCAGCGCAAGTCCGATTGCTCCGGCAAATAGGAACCGATCCAGATTAAGATCGATCAAAAGCGAGAGTCCGCGATATCCGCTTTGAATATGGTCCATTTTTACCCTCCATTTCTCACTGCTCAAGCGAGCCTCTGGATATGAGTAATCTGCGAATGTGGCACAAGATGAGGGGAAATGTGTCGATATTGAGGCAATTCTGGCTTCAATACCGAGCACTAAGTTTATCGAGACATGAACTCGGTTGGTTTCTAGCAGAATAGGTCATTCGTTACGCCGAAGACCATCAGTGACAAGACAAGCGCCAATCCGATGATCAGGAGAACATTCATCACTTTTTCGGAAGGTTTTTTCCTGGCAACCGCCTCATAGGCAAAGAACACCAGATGCCCGCCATCCAGAACTGGTATGGGAAAGAGGTTTATCAGGCCCACGGCAGTCGACAATGTCGCAACAAATGCAATAAAGCTCCCTGCCCCTTGTGACGCCGCTTGTCCGGACACTTGGGCAATTCCAATTGGACCAGACAGGTTGCAGCTGGAAATTGCGCCGCTGATCATATGCCAGAGGCCAGAAAGGCTCGACGAGATGATATAAGTTACCCTATTCCAACCACCTTCGAGTGCTTCGAGAATACCGGGCTGGCGTGTGGCGGGTTCGAAGACCATACCTGCCCCGATACCGATTAACCAACGGGTTTCAAAGCCACCTTCGGCAAGGGGTATATCCTGACGGCGTGGGGTGAGTGTCAGATCAAACCGGGTATCGTCCCGAAGAACACCCAATGTGATCGTTTCTCCGTTACCACCGACCACAATCTCGCGCAGGGAATCGAATGTTTCTATAGCGGTACCATCAACGGATTCAATCAGATCATCCACCTTAAGTCCCGCATCAATCGCGGCAGATTTAGGGGCAACCGATCCCACCAGCGGGGGGAACGGATGTGTTCCGGTGAGTTCCAGTTCTTGACCGTTGCGGCTTACCCGGTACTCAACGTTTTTTGAGCTGGGCAAGTCGGCAATAAACTTGCCAAATTCTTCAAGCTCCGGCGCTTCGCGACCAGCAATGGCCAAAATCTTATCACCAGGTTCAAGACCGCCTTCGATCCCCGGCATCGTTTTGACTTTGCCGACGGTCAGCGGGTCTGCGGCAATGCCGGAGTAGAACATGAAACCGGCAAAGATCATTGTTGAAAGAATAAAGTTGAAAATTGGTCCCGCTGCCACAGTGGCAGTGCGCGCCCAAAGTGGGGCTCCCGGCATTGTGTGCCGCTTTTCTTCTTCGCTCAATTCGGCCAGAGCATCTTCATCGGCCCCACCAGACGCCGCATTGGCGTCCCCTGCAAATTTTACATATCCACCAATAGGATACGCGGCGATTTGCCATTTCGTACCGTGCTTATCTACGCGCGAATACAGTACGGGTCCCATTCCAATTGAAAACACATCAGCCTTGATCCCGGACCAACGGCCAATAATGTAGTGCCCATATTCATGCACCGCCACAATGATCGTCAAAGCGACCACAAACGCGAGCAAGGTGAAGACCAGATTGCCGAAATCTGGCAGAAGCGAAAAGAGATCCATAACCGTCTCCGTTATCCTTGCTGTGCGATCAAATTGGGTGCAGCACGCATGATTTCGCGCGCCCTTACTCTTGCCATGTGGTCTGCTGCGCGAACATTATCAAGTGTCATTGCAGCTTGGATCAGGCTTTGATCCCCTCCCAACACGGTCAGTGTTTCTTCGACAATACCCGCCATATCCATAAAACCGATCTCTCCGGCGATGAACCCATCGAGGGCAATTTCTTTGGCAGCATTGAAAACCGCTCCCGTCAGACCACCCGCCGCCATCACTTCACGGGCAAGCCGCAAGGCAGGATATCGCGCGTCATCAGGAGCTTGAAACTCAAGCTTGGCGACACTTGCCAAGTCCAGCCGTTCCACTGGCAGGTCACGACGTGCGGGCCAATGCAAGGCATACCCGATAGCATGCCGCATATCCGGGGCACCAAGATGCGCCATCAGGGCGCCGTCGTTGAAACCAACAAGTGCGTGCACCAGAGATTGAGGGTGAACCAATACTTCGATTTTCTTAGGATCGATTTGGAAGTATTCTTTTGTTTCAATTACTTCCAGAGCCTTATTAAACATGGAAGCACTGTCGATTGTGATCCGCTGCCCCATATCCCAATTGGGATGGGACGACGCCTGAGCGAGAGTTGCCTTAGCCAATTTTTCCATTGGCCAATCTCGAAACGCCCCACCGGAAGCAGTGATGATGATCCGCTCAACCGCGTCCATCTCTTCCCCCACCAACCCCTGGAATACGGCAGAGTGTTCGCTGTCCACCGGCAGGATCCGGGCGTGATGGGCCTGCGCGGTTGCCATGATCAGGGGGCCTGCTGTTACCAGACTTTCCTTGTTGGCCAAAGCCAGAGTGGCGCGGTTTTCCAATGCGCGAAGTCCAGGCAATAGACCTGCGGCCCCCACAATGGCGGACATGACCCAGTCGGCAGGACGGCAGGCGGCCTCTTCAATGGCGTTCTCACCGGCGGCAGCTTCGACCCCACTCCCTGAAAGGGCGTCCCTCAATGCAGGAAGGTTTTCATTATGAGCCGTCACAGCCACATCTGCATTCAGACGGATCGCATCCTCAGCCAACCTGCTGACATTGTGTCCACCACTCAGCGCCACAACGTCGTAAGCTTCCGGGTCTCGTGCAATCAGATCAATTGTTGATTGTCCAATTGAACCTGTCGCCCCAAAGATCGAGATCTTGCGCATCACTTATCCCGTCACGAATAGAGGAAGCGCCATGATAACTGACAGCAGATAGACCAGCGCAGCGGCGCCAATCATCGCATCGAAGCGGTCGAGAACACCACCGTGACCCGGGATCAGGTTTGAACTGTCCTTTACGCCTACAAAGCGTTTGATTGCGCTTTCAGCGATGTCCCCCATCTGCCCGGCAAAACTGGCCAAAACCGATCCGATCATCCAGAACAGAGCGGCCCCTTCTGACGAGAAGTAAAGTCCAACCAGCGCCGCACCTATCCAGCCCGCAACCGTGCCGGACCAGGTTTTCTTGGGGCTGATTTTGGGCCAGAATTTTGGTCCGCCCAACACGCGCCCGGCAAAGTAGCCCGCAACATCGGAGACGATCACAACCATGATCAGCCAAATCACAAGTTTGGAATGCGACAGGTGCAAAAAGCCAAGTGCGGAGAGCATGATCAAAAGCCCGTAGGAGCCAAACAGCAACCGGTGCTGTTGCAAAATGAGGGATCCGACAATAGGCGCCGCAAGAAGGGATACCCATACAAGACCGAAATTACCGTATGTTTCAAGCCGATAGCCTGCAAGTACCACGGCCACAGTGGCCAAAACACCCAACCCAATGGGAACCAGCGGACCATCTGGATTGATTTTGGGATGGTTCAGCAGTCGAGCAAGTTCCCAAAAACATAGACCGATAACCAAGGCAATCAATGTCACAAAGACCATGCCGCCAGCCCAGATGGCACCCGCAGCAACAACGGCCATCACGAGCCCTGCGCCAAGGCGAGGTCCCAGATCTGTCCAGTTCGATCCGGTAGTCACTTTTCCCATGATGATCCTTTTCCGCGAATGTGTGCTGCCACGATCGCGCAGCAAAGACTTCCAGTCATTCAGCCGCTTCGTTCACAGCACCGAACCGACGATCACGTCCTCCGAACCGTCCCACGATCTTTCCGAAAATCTCAGCATCAAAATCGGGCCAAAGTGTGTCGATGAACTCATACTCGGCATAGGCTGATTGCCAGAGAAGAAAGTTCGAAATACGCGCTTCGCCGGATGTGCGAATTACAAGATCCGGATCTGGTAGAACACAAGTATCCAAATATTTTGTAAGTGTTTGTTCGTCGACTTCGTCGGCGTTGATACGGCCCGAAGCTGCATCCTGTGCCAATCGCTTGACTGCGCGCGCAACCTCATCCCGTCCGCCGTAATTCAAAGCGATAGTCAAGTGAACCCGGTCGTTGTTGCTGGTCAGCTCTTCCAACTCATCCATGAGCTTTTGCAGTTTTTTATCCAGACGGACACGGTCCCCGATGAACCGCACACGAACACCTTCATCTCGAAGCGCGCGCGCTTCTTTCTTGATGTAACGCCGAAACAGGCTCATTAGGCCTGACACTTCGGTCTGGGTTCGTTTCCAGTTTTCTGTCGAAAAGGCAAAAATGGTCAGGTATTTTACGCCGTGATCCGGGCAGGCCTCAACAATCTGGCGCACCCGTTTGGCACCGGCATGGTGTCCAAACAGACGTGGTTGCCCGCGTTTTTGAGCCCAGCGGCCATTGCCATCCATGATAATGGCCACATGTTTTGGTGATGTCCGCTCTGTGCTCACACGCATTCTCCTGACAGGTCTGCCACAATAAGCTTAGACCTGCATGATCTCTTCTTGTTTGGTCTCGAGCGCTGTGTCGACCATTTTGACATATTTGTCCGTCAGTTCCTGAACTTCATCATGCCACAGCTTGTTGTCGTCTTCGCTCATCGTGTCCTTGGCTTTCTTAAGCTGCTGCATCCCGTCCTGACGCACGTTGCGTACAGAAACGCGGGCACTTTCGGCATATTGGGCGGCAACGCGGGTCAGTTCACGACGACGTTCTTCATTAAGTTCGGGAATCGGCAGCATGATGATGGTGCCATTAAGCTGCGGGTTAATTCCCAGACCGCTTTCCCGGATGGCTTTTTCGGCAGGGCCAACCAACGATTTGTCCCAGATGTTTACAGTCACCATACGTGGTTCAGGCACGTTTACGGTGCCGATCTGGTTCAGCGGCGTACGCGCGCCATAAGCCTCAACCGTAATTGGATCCAGCATCGACGCAGACGCGCGTCCAGTGCGGAGTGACGCGAACTCACTTCTCAGCGCCCCGATCGCACCATCCATACGGCGCTCCAGATCATCCAAATCCAGTTCAAACTGTTCGTCAGCCATTGCAGACGTCCCCTTTTTCATGTGCTCTTGTTTTCGAGCGTCTTTTCATACCTATAGCCCTCAAGCGCGTGGCTTGTATAGGGTTGCACCCGCGTTACGGGAAAAACCTAGTGGATTGGGCAAAAAACTGCCCGCATCAAACAAAGTCAGCCGCCAACTTTTGTATAGGTGCCCTGCCCTGACAGAATCCCTTTGAAACCGCCGGGTTCGTCTAGTCCAAACACGATCAATGGCAAGTTGTTGTCTCGTGCCAATGCAATGGCAGAAGCGTCCATAACCCGCAGGCGCTTCGCCAAAACATCATCATAGCTGACATGGTCGTAACGCACCGCGTCGGAATGTTCCTTCGGGTCCTTGTCGTAAACACCATCCACCCCGTTTTTACCCATCAAAATTGCTTCGCAATTCATTTCGTTGGCACGTAGAGTTGCTGCGGTATCGGTGGTGAAATAAGGGTTGCCGGTGCCAGCTGCAAAGATGCAGACCCGTTTCTTTTCAAGGTGACGCACCGCGCGACGGCGGATATAGGGCTCGGCGATCTCATCCATGCGGATCGCAGAGATCACTCGGGTGAAGACACCCAATCCTTCCAAGGCCGACTGTACCGCCAACGCATTCATGACGGTTGCAAGCATCCCCATATAGTCGGCGGTCGTGCGCTCCATTCCCTGTGCGGAGCCAGACAGCCCGCGGAAAATGTTACCACCACCGATGACCATGCAGATCTCGACACCCAGATCATGAACGGTCTTCACTTCGCGGGCGATGCGTTCAACCGTCGGCGGATGCAGCCCATATCCCTGATCTCCCATCAGGGCCTCTCCCGAGATTTTCAGCATGACGCGTTTATAGGCCGTTTGCGGGGTCTCGGGGGTAATCTCGTTCATTGCAGCATCCTGAACTGGGTGATTGTGTTGCCGGGCAAAATGGCCCAAACAGACGCAACATTCAATGCGATAAGCATGAAGCCTCTCGAAAAAACAACAAGCCGGGAAATCCTGACGTGTCTGCCTCGTTTTCATCATTGGTGAAAAACATTCCCTCTGATCTACCTGTGCTGATCGCTGGACCGACTGCATCTGGAAAATCCGCCCTGGCGCTTGAGATTGCCGAAACATCTGGCGGCGTGATCGTAAATGCAGATGCGCTACAGGTCTTTTCTAATTGGTGTATTGTTACCGCCCGCCCGTCGCCTGAAGAGGAAGCGCGCGCACCGCATCGCCTCTACGGTCACATTCCCGGAGATCAGAAGTATTCCGTCGGTCATTGGCTCAGGGATGTCAGGCCTCTGCTGAACTGCGGGCAACGTCCAATCATTGTGGGTGGGACCGGGTTGAACCTGACCGCACTGACCGAGGGGTTGGCCGATATTCCTTTGACCCCGCAGAAGATCAGGGCCGAAGGAGAAGCACTTTTATCCGAGGGGGGGCTGTCGGCCTTATTGTCGGATATTGATCCCGATACACTGGCGCGGATAGACCAGAAAAACCCGGCTCGTGTTGCGCGCGCCTGGGAAGTTCAGCGTTCGACCGGGCGCGGGCTGGCCTCTTGGCAGGATGCCACACCTCCCCCTCTGCTTCCCCTTAATGCTGCAGCACCCTTTGTGATGGATGCCGACAGGGATTGGCTGCGGGAACGGATTGAACGGCGGTTTGATTTGATGCTGGATGGGGGGGCATTGGAGGAAGCTTCAGCCAATCTAGCAGAATGGGATCCCAAAGCACCTCATGCCAAGGCGATTGGCGCACCTGAATTGATCGCTCACCTGAAAGGCGAGATCACACTTTCCGAAGCGCGCGACCTCGCCATCATTGCCAGTCAGCAATATGCCAAACGTCAGCGCACCTGGTTTCGAAAACGCATGAAATCCTGGCAAGCGATTACCCTTCCTGCTTGAAATTCCTATCTTTCAAGAGATGGCTTCATGTCTTCTAAACAGCCATTTAGACGGGCCCAATCGAAGCATCGCACCCCCGTCATGTTAGCCGCAATCCCCCCCTGTTTTCTGTGGATCAATCTGGGGATAACTACTTATTGTGAATTTCATCCGCGACAAATTCAACAAATTGCGCTATGAGGATGTCCGTTAAATTCCGAAATCTCTCATCTCTCTCTGGTCGCCATGTCTCAAATGCAACCCAAATCTGCGCCATTTCGTGTTGTTCCTCTTGGAAGAATGAACAAGGGTGGCCGATGGCGCACCGAGGCAATGCGTTCTTATGGGGCGCCTGTTCTGATCTGGTTCACACGGGGTCAGGGTCGCATCACGGTCAACGGAGTTACCGCAGGTTATGGCCCTAATAATTGTGTGTATGTCCCCGCCGGGATCATGCATGGGTTTGAGCTTTCGCCGCATGTAGCTGGAACACTGATCGTACTGCCTCAAGACAGCGAAGAAGCCCTAAAGCTCCCTGAAGAACCACGGCATTTGCGCCTACGCGAAGCAGAAAAACAAATGGAACTCGGTCGAATGATCGATGATCTCCAACGCGAAATGGATCGGTTTCAGTCAAGTGGCGCCGACCGCACGCATCGCGCAATGATGTGCCATGCCGGGCTGATCTCTGTTTGGCTGGATCGCCAGTTGTCTGATCATTCTGTGCGGGAGACCGAAAAAGACGCTTCGGCACGTCTTGCAAATGCATTTGCTGCATTGGTTGAACAGGAATTTCACAGTTCAAAATCAGTTCGCGATTATGCCGGAGAGTTGGGTGTCACGCCCACGCATCTCAGCCGGGTCTGCAACAAAGCCTGCGGGCGTCCTGCATCTTCAATTTTGGCAGACCGGGTACATTATGAAGCGCGACGCTTGTTGAGCGAGACACATATGCCAATCAAGGACATTGCTCATAGTCTTGGGTTCGCCTCTGCGGCATATTTCACACGGGCTTTTCAGAAACATACCGGCCAGACGCCCTCAAGCTTCAGATCCGCGCATTAGGCCGTCTGCACCTTAAGTGGGCGATCAATTGAGAAACAGGAACAGCCGATGAACGACCGGTTCGCCCCGACGCCAAAGCCACCTTATTACGCTGTGATCTTTTCCAATCAGTTATCTGAAAATCCCAACGGCTATGACCAGATGGCTGACAAAATGCTGGAAATGGCGCAAGGGCGCTCCGGCTTTCTGGGTGCGGAAAGCACGAGGGACGAAACCGGATTTGGAATAACTGTATCCTACTGGAGAGATGAGACCTCAATAGCGGACTGGAAAGCCGATGGCGCGCATATGGCCGCTCAGAGATTTGGGATCAGCGATTGGTATGACCACTATCACCTGCGTGTTGCAAAGGTTGAACGCGCCTATTCAGGTCCCGAAGGGCGGACTGCCTGAAGAGATGCTGCGTGATTGATGCCCCGATCAGCTACCAAGGATCGCTTTTACATACCCTTTGGTTTCTTTGTACGGTGGCACACCGGAGTATTTTTGTACCGCAGCAGGCCCTGCGTTATAGGCTGCCAATGCAAGCCGCCAGGTGCGGAACGTGTTATATTGCTGACGCAGATACCGCGCGCCCCCGTCTAGATTTTGATAAGGATCGTGGGGGTTTACGCCAAGTTTTCGCGCAGTGAAGGGCATCAGCTGCGCAAGACCGATTGCTCCCGCATGGCTTTTGGCACGTGGATTCCAACCGCTTTCCTGTTGCACCAGTCGCAAAAAGAGATTTTCCGGAATGCCATGGCGGCGTGCTGCCGCTTTTGCCATTTCAAGGTATTGCCCACGATATTTTCCACGGTAATTGGGGATGCCGACGGAAACGGGCACTTTTGGCGCATTGGGTTGTAGCCGGACAGAATTGGCATATTGCTGGGCGGCTCGTGAATCAAGAACCTGAAGTTGGGAGTTGAATACCGCGCGTCCAGTGGAACTTGAGAACAAACTTTCTGCCATCACCGGCATCGCCATGATGGTTCCGACGAAAAAATACAAAGCAATAAGCGGGACAAGCCCCCGAAAAAAGCTGCTGAGAGACATCTTTCTTCCCCAAAATTGATCCGGACAATATAGGCACTTTTCGTAACATCTCAATGGTCTTGGCAGTTTCTTGCCAGTCTCAAGGGTGAACCGGACCACCAAATGAGTGTCACTCGCTTAACAAAGAGCCAATTCATCCACAGCTTTCCCGCTTTGCTCACCTTCCCCAGCCCTCATCATCTGTGTAACCTTGTGCGAAATGTGAAGAATCGAAAGGAAGCCGTCTATGGCAGGCTCGCTCAATAAGGTAATGCTGATCGGCAATTTGGGCCGTGATCCCGAGGTCCGTTCCTTCCAGAACGGCGGCAAGGTGTGCAACCTGCGCATCGCAACCTCGGAAACCTGGAAAGACCGCAACACTGGTGAACGCCGTGAACGCACGGAATGGCACTCTGTGGCCATCTTCAACGAAGGGCTGGTGCGTGTGGCAGAGCAGTATTTGCGCAAAGGGTCCAAGGTCTATGTCGAGGGCCAGTTGCAGACCCGCAAATGGCAAGATCAGTCCGGCAATGACCGTTATTCCACCGAAGTTGTCCTTCAGGGCTTTGGCTCGACCCTGACCATGTTGGATGGTCGCGGTGACAACCAAGGCGGTGGCCAGAGTGGCGGAGGATATGATCAGGGCGGAGGCTATGGCGGCGGGAACCAAGGTGGTTCAGGTGGTCAGCAATCCGGTCCGGCCGGCGGCGGTTTTGACGACGAGATCCCGTTCTAAACGAATGTAATAACAAGGAGGTGCGCGATGAGTTGGTCTTTCCCCATCGGGCATCTCTTCGGCTCGCAGATCCGTGTCCATGTGACCTTTCTTCTGCTCATTGCCTTTATAGGTGCCCAGGCCTGGAGCACCCAAGGTCCCGAAGCCGCGCTATGGACCACCATTTTTATCCTCCTCCTATTTGCCTGCGTGGTGGCGCATGAATTCGGTCATGCCCTGATGGCGCGCCGTTTCGGCATTCACACGCCCGATGTCACCCTCTTGCCGATTGGCGGTCTGGCTCGGCTGGAAAAAATGCCCGAAAAACCGTCTCAGGAAATTTTGGTGGCTCTGGCTGGTCCTGCGGTGAATGTGGTGATCTGGGCGGTCCTGACACTCCTCTTCGGAGCACCAACGGAACCGGAACAGATCACCGGTTTATCCGTTCAGCCTTCCACCCTTCCGGCACAGCTTGCGACGCTGAACCTCGTTCTGGCGGTCTTCAATATGTTGCCAGCTTTTCCAATGGATGGCGGTCGCGTCTTACGCGCGGTTGTGTCTTTGGTCACAGATCGGGTGACCGCGACGCGGATTGCAGCTGCTGCGGGACAAATGTTGGCTTTCTTGATGGCCTTGAGTGGGCTTTTATCGGGGAATATCCTGCTGGTCCTGATTGCCGGGTTTATCTTTATCGCGGCAGGTGCTGAAAGTTCAGATGTGGCGATGCGGCATGTCGCCCGGCGCATGGTCGCTCGTGACGCAATGATTACGGAATATCAATCACTTGGCCCAATGGACAGTCTCGATCTGGCGGCCTTAACGCTGATACGCACCACCCAGCACGAGTTCCCGATTTTGGATAATGAGGGTTATTTCCAAGGGTTTCTTACAAGAGACACCCTGCTCAGAAACCTCGCGGAAACCCGAGCGCAGGGCGTGCCCGCTGCCCCCGTGGGCGAGTTGATGCAGCAGGTTCCGATTGTACGCCTGACAGATGGATTGGAAAAAGTTCTAACCCGTATGGGCCAGGCCCCCGCAGTTGCGGTTACGGACCGCGAGGGGCATTTCCTTGGCTATATTACGCGCGAAAACATCGGTGAATTGATGGTGGTGGCAAACCGCGGTCGATAGGTCTTCACCATTCAGCCAATCCGCAACACAGGGATATCAGTAAATCCATGTGACCGGACCTCCCGAAGTTCGCCGGGGCGGAGACCCTACCCGCGCCCGGCAAGCGCTTCTGTCAGAATGTCATGCACGATCTTCATGTCCACTTCATCCGTAACAAAGGCCTCTCCAATTGCCCGCGCCATGATAAAGCGCAGTTTGCCCGCCTGCACTTTTTTGTCCTGAGACATAAGGGTGATCAACCCGTCGGCATCCGGCAAATCACCCGGAATATCTGCCAAGTCCTTTTTCATGCCCATGGCTGCCAAATGCGCACGCCAGCGCGAGGGGCTTTCCTGAGAAATCAATCCCATTCGCGCAGAGGTCTCAAACGCAAGCGCACATCCGATGGCAACCCCTTCACCATGCAACAGCCGGTCGGAATAGCCGGTGGCCGCCTCAAGCGCGTGACCGAATGTGTGTCCAAGGTTCAAAAGCGCACGGTCGCCCTGTTCGGTTTCATCCCGAACGACAATATCGGCTTTCATCTGCACCGAATGGCGAACCGCTTCTTCTCGGAGATCGAGATCACCCTCAGCCAGCTTCGGACCGTTTTCCTCCAACCAGCTGAAAAACTCGGCATCCCCGAGCCCTCCATACTTAACCACCTCACCGTAACCCGCGAGGAAATCGCGTTTTTTCAGCGTGCCAAGAGCCGCAATATCCGCCAGAACCAGCGAAGGCTGATGGAAGGCGCCAACCAGGTTTTTGCCATGTGAGGTGTTGATCCCGGTCTTGCCACCAACCGAACTATCGACCTGCGCGAGCAGGCTGGTCGGGATCTGAACAAAACGGACTCCACGGCGCAGGATCGCGGCCGCAAACCCGACCAAATCACCGATTACACCTCCGCCAAAGGCAATCACCAAATCCTTGCGTTCCACCTTCTCCGACAAAAGCCACTCAACCACTTGTGTCAGATAGGGCCAGCTTTTGGTGCCTTCGCCCGGTGGCAGGATCAGCGCTTCAGACGCAATTCCTTCTTTTCCAAGTCCCGCTTTCAAGGCGTCAAGATGAAGCCCAGCAACGGTTTCTTCGGTCACAATCCAGACCTTAGGACGGGGAAGCAGCGGCGCGATTTCTCGCCCGGCGCAGTCAATCAATCCCGCTCCAATGCGCACATCATAGGCGCGATCTCCAAGGGGTACGTGAACGGTGGTCATGTCAAACCTCTGTCAAAACATCTGGACGTGTAAGCAACGCAGCAATCACAGCATCGGCCATATCGGCAATGGCGTATTCCGAGCGCGCCTCGACCGCAAGATCTGAAAGAGCATATACCGGAACCCGTTTATCATAGATCTCGGTCAGGGTTTTTTTAGGATCCGCAGTGCGCAAGAGTGGGCGTGTATCCTTGTGCTTGACCCGATTCCAGAGCAGTTCGAGATCGGCCTTCAACCAAACAGCCACCCCTCGTTCGGAAATCATTTGGCGATTGCGTTCGGCCAGAAATGCACCGCCACCGGTCGACAGCACTGCGCGTTCGGTGTCAAGCAGGCGACCAATCACTTCGCTTTCACGATCTCGAAAAAACGCCTCGCCATCGCGTTCAAAGATCTCGGCAATCGACATGTTGGCGGCTTTTACGATCTCTTCATCGCTGTCTAGGAATGGGACGCTCAACCGATCCGCAAGCGCTTGACCAACCGCAGTTTTTCCTGCTCCCATCATGCCAACCATGACAATGGATTTGTTCAGTTGATAGGCCATGCTGATCTTCCCCTTGCCCTATTCGGGGCGCCCATTTGCCGAATTACGAAGTTTTTACTTCAATGGCGTGATCTTGTGACAAAAGCCATATATAAATTGAGGTGAGGCAGAAAAGAGGCGAGAAAAAAGGGACTAGCATGGCTCTTCGCGTAATCAAGTTATTGCTATTTTTGGCGATTGTGACCGGAATTAGTTTATTGGGGTATTCGTTTTTTGGGGACATGTCCCCGAACGCCGCGCCTCAGAACAAATCCGTGACACTGAATGGAGGATGATAAGAAGACATCTGTCTTTGTGAAACGTCTGGTGCTGGGCTTTGCTTTGACCTGCACCGGGATGGTAAATGGTGCGCTTGCGGAAACCGGTGACAAAGATACAGCAGCGTCCGAATCCAGTCAGACACTCAAGCCGATGTCAGCCATTGACTGGCTGTCGAACAGTGTGGCCCTGCCCGCTCCTGCCCCTGCGACCCCACTGGAAACGGGTGTGACCGATACCGCTGCGGTCGAAGATGTGACTGTTAGCCCGATTGGAACTGCAAAGGCAGATGCGGTTGGCCTGCTGCCAGCCAGTGTTACGGGGCTTCCGATCGACCTGTGGGGGAATTCGCGCCCGGATGATCTGGCTCGGCGCATACTGTCTCTTCCGGTCGAGCTGATGCCGGCCATGCAGAAACTGCTCATCCGTCTGATGCTGGCAGAGCTGAACCCACCCAAAGGCACGGCCAACGGGTCTGACCGTCTGTTTCTGGCGCGCGTAGATCGACTTTTGGGTATCGGCGCATTGGATCAGGCAGATGCCCTGCTTGCGCGTTCCGAAATGCAGACAGCCGCAAGTTTTCGACGCGCATTTGACACCTCCTTGCTGCTTGGCGAAGAGGACATCACTTGCCAGCGCCTCAGTGACGCCCCAGAACTGAGCCCGACATTCCAAGCCCGCATTTTTTGCCTCGCTCGCAAGGGCGATTGGGACGCCGCGGTTTTGGCCTTGGGGACAGGGCGAGCCTTGGGATATGTCAGCGAAGACGAAGATGCGATTTTGTCCCGCTTTCTGGATCCGGATCTTTTTGAAGGTGAGCCTGCCCCACCAGCCCCCCAGCAACCATCCCCTTTGACATTCCGTCTTTATGAAGCAATCGGAGAGCATATTTCCACCAGCAGCCTGCCACTTGCTTTCGCCCAGGCCGACCTGCGCGCCAATATTGGTTGGAAAGCTCGTGCAGAGGCTGGAGAACGGCTGTCAGGTGTTGGGGCAATTAGTGATAATCAAATATTTGGACTTTATACCGAACGAAAACCAGCGGCTTCCGGCGGGATCTGGGACCGGATGGCAGCTGTACGGGCGCTTGATAATGCATTGAAGAACCGTGATGCAGATACGTTATCGGTTCTGCTTCCCGAGGTTTGGTCTCGCCTTGAGGAAGCTGGTGTAGAACTTCCCTTCTCGCGAATTTTCGGACCTGAACTCGCCTCATATAATCTGAGTGGAGAGGCAGCTTTGGTCGCTCTTCACATGGGGCTATTGTCAGATCATTCAGAAGAGATCGCCCTTCGGGCTGGCGCTTCAGATGCACGTGCTCATCCCCGCCGCGCCATTTTGCTTGCTCTTGCCAAGGGTGACACCAGCATGGTCACACCGGTAGATGCAGAAACCGAAGCCGTGCTGGAAGGGTTTGCCGTAACTGGAACCCCTATTCGATTGCAGATGTTGGTAGAACAGGACCGTCTAGGGGAAGCCATTCTGCGGGCAATTGCGCTGTTCTCCGGGGGCGCCCTGGGTGATCTTGACGAATTGACAGACGCATTGGCCTTTTTTCGTCAAATTGGACTTGAACAAGTCGCAAGGCAGGCTGCCATCGAATTCCTCATTCTGGATCGTCGGGGGTAGCACATGAACGATATATCGCAGGATCACAGTCGTTGGATCTCGGCATTTCTTGAAGCGCAGGCTGCCGAATTGGACGCGTCTCAGAATACCCTATTGGCTTATGGTCGGGATCTGACGGATTTTGCCCAGCATATCGCGCCAGCTTCATTTGATGGCGTTGGTCGGGAGGATATCGAAAACTATCTGGTTGCTTGTGATGCATTGGGTCTGTCGAAATCCACGCGTGCGCGCCGCTTATCCTCGATCAAAGGTCTTTTTCGCTTTTCATATGAGGAAGGTTGGCGAGATGACAACCCGGCGCTGAAAATCAAAGGGCCAGGGCGATCAAAGTCTTTGCCTAAAACCCTCAGCGAATCCGAGGTGGATGCGTTGCTCATGGCGGCTCGCACGCATGGACGTACAAAAACTGACCGAACGCGCAACATATGTCTGATGGAGCTTTTATATGCGACCGGCATGCGCGTAACCGAACTGGTCAGCCTTCCGGTTTCAAGTGCCCGAGGCGATCCCCGTATGCTTCTCGTCAAAGGCAAAGGTGGAAAAGAACGCCTCGTGCCTCTCTCTCCTCCGGCCCGTGAAGCATTGGCAAGCTGGCTGGCCATTCGCGACGAGACCGAAGAGGTGGCACGGGTTGAAAAAAAACGCCCTGCCTCTCCATTCCTATTCCCATCCCGAGGAAAACTGGGGCATCTGACCCGCCACCGGTTCTTTGGTCTGATCAAAGAATTCGCGATAGAAGCAGGGGTATCTCCCGCCGCAGTTACCCCGCACAGATTGCGCCATGCTTTTGCCACCCATTTGCTCGCACGAGGTGCGGACTTGCGTACCATTCAGACCTTGTTGGGGCACGCCGATGTTGCGACCACTGAAATCTATACCCATGTCCTTGAAGAACGTCTGAAAGAGCTTGTGCTTGAGCATCATCCGCTCGCGACACCGCAAGACTAGGCTGGCATTCATCAGCTCCTAAAACTGAAATGTTTATCACCACGGTGAATGGGATATCCCAACATCGACATGCTTAGATATCAGAGGGTCCATAAAGCGCTTTGGCACGCTCTTCAAAGGCCCGTACGATCCGATGCATGGCTTCGTTGAAAACAAGTCCGATTACTTTCTGCAGAACCGGGCTCTTGAATTCAAAGTCCACATAAAACTCGATTTCACAGCCGCTCTCATGGGGGTGAAACTGCCAATGTGATCTGAGGTATTTGAAAGGTCCGTCCAGATACTCCATATCAAGCCGTGGTGTAACCGGATCCAGAACCGCGCGACTGCCAAACCGTTCTCGGAACACTTTGAAACTAATGACCAGATCCGCCTCGATCATCTCGGTCCCGTCAGGTTGTGGCGTCCTCTTGCGCACCCGCGCAGCTGTATTCCAAGGAAGAAACTGTGGGTATTTCCCAACATCGGCCACCAACGCATACATCTGCATCGGCGTATAAGGCAGCACACGTTTTTCACCATGGGTCGGCATGAGCGTTTTTTTCCTTCTCTCGCGCCCGCACATGTCTTAGGTATGCGATCGAAAATCAAGGGGTCAGATATCAGTTTTCCCCCACTTTCCAAGTCAAAAACCTAGACGCCAAGGACTGATCATGACCCAGCGCCCCTACACCATTGACACCCTCATCTCTGCCAAGCGCATCGCAGCACGCGTGGAACAGCTCGCAGAAGAGATCCATGACGAGTTTGAAGGGACCGACAAATTGGTGGTAGTTGGCCTTCTGCGTGGATCGTTTGTATTCATTGCAGATGTGGTTCGAGAACTGGATCTACCCGTAGAAGTCGATTTTCTTGAAGCTTCTTCCTATGGCAACGCGATGGAAAGTTCGCGCGAGGTTCGAATCCTGAAAGACCTGCGCGGGGAAATTGCCGGGCGCGATGTTCTTGTGGTCGAAGATATCGTCGATACCGGCCATACGCTGACACAAGTCGTCAAACTATTGCAGGCCAAAGACCCCAAGAAACTTCGCACAATTGCATTGCTGGATAAACCGTCTCGCCGCGAGGTCGACATCAAGGCAGATTGGACCGGTTTTGAAATCCCGGATGAGTTTGTTGTGGGCTATGGCATCGACTTCGCCCAACGCAATCGCAACTTGCCCTATATTGGTTCGGTGCGCTTCCTGGATGAAACCTGAGGGGACAGCCGCATGAATCTGCGTCAGTTCCTGCGCATGTCCAAATGGGCGCGCAATCCACCGTCAGAGAAACGGGTGAAACTGGTGCTGGGTGTGGTAGCCCTCTGCCTTCTATTGGTCGGCTATGAATACGTATTCGGAACGCCAGACTGGCTTTCAGGCTGGTCCGGCAGACCAAAATTCCGCCCCTGACACAACCACTGCATACACAAAAGGCGCACGGGCATCCGCACGCCTTTTTTCTTGCTTGCAATACCTTGGGGTGAGAACGAAGTCCGATGGGCAAAGCCCCTTTTTCCGTCCAACCCCGTTAACTTTTGCCTGACAATTGGGCTTCGCGATTTGCCCGTAGTCGTTCAAAGTCATTGCCAGCAAAATAGGATGACCGGGTCAGCGGTGTGGCCGACACCATGGTAAACCCTTTGCCATAGGCGGCTTTTTCATAATCCTTGAACTCGTCTGGATGCACAAACCGCTCCACCGCGTGGTGTTTCGGCGTTGGTTGCAGATACTGGCCGATGGTGATGAAATCCACGTTAGCAGCGCGCATGTCATCCATCACCTGGCGCACACCTTGTGCGTCCTCGCCAAGACCAACCATGATACCCGACTTGGTGAACATCGAGGGATCAAGCTCTTTCACGCGCTGCAGCAGTCGAAGCGAGTGAAAATAGCGTGCGCCTGGACGCACGGTGGGATAGAGACCCGGCACCGTTTCAAGGTTGTGATTGAACACATCAGGCTTGGCCTCGACCACGGTTTCCAACACCGACGTGTCACATTTCAGAAAATCCGGTGTCAGGATCTCAATGGTGGTATCGGGCGACTTGTGACGGATCGCTCGAATGGTCTGGGCAAAATGCTCCGCCCCGCCATCTTCAAGGTCATCCCGGTCCACAGAGGTGATCACCACATGGTTCAATCCAAGCTTTTTCACCGCATCTGCCACGCGGCCCGGCTCAAACACGTCCAGATCGTCGGGACGACCGGTCGCCACGTTACAAAACGTGCAGCCACGAGTACAGATTTCGCCCATGATCATCATGGTGGCGTGGCCCTGTGACCAGCATTCGCCCGCGTTGGGACAAGCAGCCTCTTCGCAAACGGTCGAGAGCTTGTTTTCCCGCATAATCTTGTGGGTTTCCGCATAGCCCTTGCCACCGGGAGCGCGCACGCGAATCCAGCTTGGCTTTTTCGGCTGTGCATTGTCCTTGCGATGCGCCTTTTCCGGGTGGCGCTCTTCGGGCAGTTTCAGATCACGCATGGCTTGTCCTCCAATTGCCCCACTATATACGGTGCGCCTGACCCGGTGTCACCCTTCTGCATCCCTTGGGATGCGGGATTGTGATAATCGCATAGCTGGGCGAAATATACGCGATCAAATCCGACATTTAGCCCTTTTTCATACTGCGTCAAAGAAACGTATTGTGAGCAATTTGGAATGTTTCTAATACGACGCGTGTCCGGACGGAGGAATTGATTCCCCGCCAGCCAACATATTGAATTTTTATAAGGATCGAGACAGATGAAAGAAGGCGTTCGCGTCCCCAATATCACCTTCAAAACCCGTGTGCGTGACGAAAGCATCGGTGGTGACAACCCGTTCCGCTGGCAGGACATGACGTCAGACGACTATTTCGCAGGCAAACGCGTGATCCTGTTCTCGCTGCCCGGCGCATTCACACCCACCTGTTCGACTTTCCAGCTGCCCGGTTTTGAAAAGGGTGCGGAAGAGTTTGCTAAAATGGGCATCGACGAGATCTACTGCATGTCCGTGAATGACAGCTTTGTCATGAACGCCTGGGCGCGCAACCAGGAACTGGAAAACGTAAATGTCATCCCGGATGGGTCCGGTGAATTCACTCGTCAGATCGGGATGCTGGTGGCCAAGGACAACGTGGGATTTGGTGACCGTTCGTGGCGCTATGCAGCCATCATCAAGGATGGTGTAGTTGAAAAATGGTTCGAAGAACCCGGCCGCGAAGATAACCACGGCGCAGATCCTTACGGAGAGAGCTCGCCGGAAAACGTGATGGCATGGCTGAATGACAACGCCAAGGCCGTGGCATAAGCCACCCGCTACATATGTTTTGAGAAGGGCCACCAGTTTTTTGGTGGCCTTTTTTACACCGATCTACTCTCGAACTTGGAGATAGGTGTCCAGTCCGCTTTGCGGACTTTCCGGACACGTGCAGATGCGGTGAGTGCTCGTGCAGAAACCCCTTGCGATTGCAACTCGTTTCTCGCTGTGACGCAGCCCAATTCGCCGAAGTGGGTCATTGAACCCTTCTAGGAGACACCAAAAGCAACGAGCCCGAACGCGACCAAACCGGCGAGAAATGCGCGATTTGTTGGCTCTCCAAACATCGGAGGGGCGGTTCCATGCCCCCCTTCGTTTGCTTCGAGTTCTAATCTTCGGTCAAGTTGGCGGGTATGCGCCTAGCCGGTAGTGGGATTCTTCCTTGGCACGGTTAGCACCAGATTCGAATTTTACGACAACTCGGTAAAGCGTATCTGCAAGGAATGCGCAAACCATGCAGCGAGCCTCATATCCAAAACCACGTTCGGCCATTGCTTCGAATTCTACCTGCGTTCGGCCGCCTGCACGGATCACCATCAAGTCGAACTCGGTGAGCTGGGGTGTATGATTTTTGCGGGTCATTGTGTGCCTCCTCTTCAATGCATCCTCATTCTGGCAGGCGGTCTCACCCGGCTGATAGTGCAGGAACTGAAGCGGTCCCGGTACTTTTTTTGAACTAGAAAGGTCCGGTGGAAAAAACTATTTTTGGAAGCAGGAGGAATTGATTATGGCAACCAAAACATATGGGATCTACTGCCCAACTTCGAAGGCCTGCGAAGTGCTGGAACCTCGTTGGACCATTCCGATTCTCTGCGAGCTTTGGGACAGCAACACGCGGTTCAACGAAATCCGGCGCGCGCTTCCAGCTCTGTCACCCGGGCTATTGTCAAAGCGCCTTAAGGAACTCGAAGCCAATGGAATGATCGAACGTGTAGAAAACCGTGCGCAAGGTACGGTTGACTATTTTCGCACTCAAAAAGCTGTTGAGCTTGAACCAATTTTTGACGAACTGGCCCGCTGGGCTCAGCGTCATGTGGATGCGGAAATAGCGCTTTCAGATCAAGATGCGGGAATGCTGATGTGGAAGCTGCGTCGACGGATTAAAGCTGAGGAAATGATTGAGGGTCGAAACACTATACGGTTCCACTTCCCGGACGCCACTAGCAAGCACAACACGTATTGGATCGTTGCCAAACGCGGTGCCGATGCCGACCTCTGTGTTCACGATCCCAAGTTGGAACCGGACTTATTCGTGGAATGTCGTGTCGGTGTTCTGACTGGTATCTACCTAGGGCGCCGCAGTCTGGCACGTGAAATTGATGACGGCAACATATTCCTGAGCGGTGACACACGCTTGATTAGGAACTTCACAAAGTGGCTGCCACACAATGTCTATGCAGATACCGCAGGTATCGCGAAGGTGTAACGGTGTTTTTTAGAAAACATTTGGATCTGATGATAGTGCGGTGCCCGATGCTGTGGCGGCATTTTTAGAGAATCGCCACCGGCACCGGTTCCGATCTCTGACAAAACAAAAGTCGCGATATAGGGATTAAGCAGGAGTGTTCGATGAATGATTTTTTCAACCCAAAGATGGCCGCCCAGCAGGAACGAATGGCGCGAACCGAGGACATGATGCGCCAGCGCTCGAAACACATGCGGGTTCTTTCTCCAAAATCAGGTGAAAAAATCCTGGAACTCGGCTCCGGCAACGGGATTTTCGCGCGCGAACTTGCTGAGCGCGTAAGGCCTGGCGGCGAGGTGATTGGATTGGATCCTTCGGAAGCCATCCTTGAAATGGCTCGTCATATCTACCCGCAGGGGGAATTCATTCAAGGCGACGCTCAGGATTTACCGTTCGAAGACCGGAGCTTCGATGCCGTTGCGGCAGCACAGGTGTTTTGTTTCCTAAAGGATGTTGATCAAGCACTTGCCGAAACCTATCGCGTTCTCAAACCTCAGGGCCGCGTCGTCATCCTCGACACGGATTGGGATACGCTGGTGTGGCGCACCAGGCAACCCGAGCTGATGGCAAGGGTCATGGATGCCTACAAGGCGGTCTATGCGAATGCGTATTTGCCGAGAACTCTACCGCACCGTTTATCGCAGGCAGGGTTTTCGAATATCAAAGTCAAAAGTTTCGTGGTTCTGAACAGAGGTCTGGGAGAAGAAACATATGCGCGCCAGTCCATAGGCTTCGCGACATCCATAATGGAGGGCTCGCCCGAGTTCAGCAAAGAAGAGCAAACGTGTTGGCTTGAAGATCAGGAACAGCTAGAGCGGAACGGTGACGTGTTCTTTTCGCTCAACCGCTACATTCTCTCCGGAAGAAAATGAGTGCCTTCAAAAGGGACCCCTATCCTACCCCCGTGAGTTTGAATGTCAGTCCTTTCACAGGCCGTATGAACGATCAGTCTAGCCGTGACATGGCAGCGATTTCAACGCTGTGAATGCGCGCAGCGAAAAATCCAAGTTCACTTGTGGGCTCAAACCGGCCTAAGTCCTTTCGCGAAACGCGCGGCGTTTTCCTGATAATGCAGGGCTGAGGCGATTAGCGACTGTTTGGTGGCGTCATCGATTTCCCGCACGATCTTGCCGGGGCTGCCAAGTACCATGGACCCGTCCGGAATTTCCTTGCCTTCGGTCACCAAGGCCCCTGCCCCGATCAGGCAACCTTTGCCGATCTTGGCCCCATTCATGATCGTCGCATTCATTCCGATCAGACTGCCATCCCCGATCATGCAACCATGCAAAAGCACCTTGTGGCCCACGGTGACATTGGCGCCGATGGAAAGCGGAAAACCCATGTCGGTGTGAAAAACGCAATTTTCCTGCACGTTGGTGCCTTCACCAATGTCAATAAGCTCATTATCCCCACGAAGGGTGCAACCAAACCAAATCGAAGCCTTCGCGGCCACTCTTACCTTGCCAATAAGATTGGCATCTGCGGCCACCCAGGCGTCGGGACTGATTTCAGGAGCAACTCCGTCTAGTGCATAGATCATGTTTCACCCTCCTCAAATTCCGAATGCAGGCTGCGGACAAATTCCAATAGCCCTGGTTGTTGGGCACGTCGCAGACGTTCGGCTGAAACAATGGTTTTCAACCTGTCGAACGTGGCATCCAAATCATCGTTTACCAGAACGTAATCATACCCATCCCAATGGCTGATCTCATCCCAGCTTCTCTGCATCCGCTTCTGGATGACATCGGCACTGTCCTGCCCACGGCTGACCAGTCGGCGTCTAAGTTCGGTGATCGAAGGTGGCAGCACAAAGATCGACAATACGTGATCCCGCAAAGCAGAGTTCGAAATCTGCTGCGCGCCCTGCCAATCCACATCAAAAAGAACGTCGCGACCATCTTCGATTGCATCGCGAACCGGTCCGGCAGGGGATCCGTAGAAATTGCCGAACACATGGGCATGTTCCAACATCTCGCCTTCGGCCACCATGCCTTTGAATGTCGGCTCATTCACAAAATGGTAATGAACGCCATCCTCTTCGCCCTTTCGAGGCGCACGTGTGGTGGCAGAAACCGAAAAGCGCAAACTGTCATCCCACTCCATCAGTCGCTTGGCGAGCGTTGATTTTCCCGCCCCTGAGGGAGATGAGAGAATGATGAGCAGACCTCTGCGTGTATCAAATTTAGTCATGGTACTCACTCCAGGTTTTGCACTTGTTCACGCATCTGATCGATCACGTGTTTGAGGTCCAATCCGACTGCCGTCAGTTCCTTGAACTGCGCCTTGGAACAAAGCGTATTGGCTTCGCGATTGAACTCCTGCATCAGGAAATCGAGCTTGCGCCCAATCGGACCGTCACTTTCGAGATGTTCCTGAGCAGCAGCAACATGGGCTCGCAAACGGTCGATTTCTTCACGTACATCAGTTTTCACAGCGATTAGTGCCAGTTCCTGCGACAGCCGATCCGCATCGACGCCGTCAGTGTTGTCCAACACACGTGATAACGCGGTGACTAGCGTTTGTTTCTGAGCATCCTGTCGGTCGTCCAGCATCGTGACGGCCTTGTCGATGAGTTGACCGACTTCTTCCACTTGTGAGGACAGGATCTTGATTAACTCCGTCCCCTCGCGGGTCCTTTCGGATACAAACTGAGCCACCAGATCAGGAATTTGCTTTTTAAAAGCGTCCAAAAGAGCCTTGGTGTCTTCATTCGAACCAGAACTGATCTCAAGCACCCCCCGCATCTGCGCGATGTCCGAAACGGCGACGGGGGCCACGTCTACCCCGTTTGCTTTTGCTTCAGCGCTGATCGTGTCCAGAAGGGTCAGCGCATTGGCCAGACCTGATGGGCTGATCGCCACCTGTCCAGTTTCATCATTTCGCGTCACACGTAACCCGACAGAGACATTGCCCCGTGTCACATGCTTTTTGAGTTCGCGACGCAGGACCTCGTCCAACCCCGCGATCCAGTCTGGTAGGCGCAGGCGCATATCAAGACCCCGGGCATTGACCGAACGCATGTCCCAGCTCCAGCCATAGATCCCATTTTCGCCGGTTGCACTTGCAAAGCCTGTCATTGATTGCGCCATGATCTGTCTTGCTGCCCCGTTTTCTCGGTTAACCATTTGATAAGGTTTATCACCACACTTTAATGGAATGTGGCATATTAAGATTGCGGTAAGGAATACCACAAATTCAGTTAACAGACGGTCACCAAAGGAACAAGATTGACTTGGTGTCGAAGGGGATTGGCCATGAAGATCGATTATGTAAAAGACGACAATGTGATTTCCATTGCGGCCGCACGCACCGATCAGAAATTCCCGGCGGTGGCACAGGCCGAGGGATATTGGCATGGCCTGCGAAACGGAGGTTCAATCCCCTCTCGATCTGATGTCGATCCTCGCGGGATATCAGGCATTCTGGAATATGCTTTTATTCTCGAACAAATCGCGCCGGGCATCGCCAAGATCAGACTGTGCGGCCAGAGTTTGAATGAAGCTCTTGGGATGGAGATGCGCGGAATTCCAATCTCGTCTCTCTTCCTGCCTGAGGCGCGCTATCAGTTTCAAAAAGCTCTGCAAAAGATGTTTGAAGGACCCTCGACCATCCAGGCTTCGCTGATTAGCAAAGGTGGGTTCACACAGAAGGATCTCGAAGCTCAACTGTTTATAGCACCGTTGCGTGATGAACAGGGGCGAGTTACCCGCGCTCTGGGGACATTTCAGATCAACGATAAGGTAAATCGCGCACCACGCCGTTTTGATTTTCGTGATCTGGTGATCACCAGGATCGAAAGCAATGCAGCCGCTTTAGAGGCAAGCCGATTGAAACAGGCGACATCGGATCTTTGCCGCGATGTTCAGGGTTTAGCTGAACAAAGAACCGATTTTTCTTTTGAGGCTGATGCAACACCACGATCTAAACCCATCAAATCACGATCAGATGTTTCACATCTTCGTCTGGTTCAAACTGACTGAATTTCATTTAGGTCTGCGAAAACCACGAACCTGTTCGCTCTGATGATGCTTTTGTAAAATGAAAAACCCTGGCGAAAACCAGGGTTTTTCTTGTGTTTTTGGTAAGTCCGAAACCCGGGGTCTTACCCCGCCTTGCGGGCCTCGCTTGGTTGACGCAACGAAGACAATTCTTCTGCCACCAGAAAGGCGAGCTCCAGGGATTGCGATGCGTTGAGGCGCGGATCGCAGGCTGTGTGATACCGATCCGAGAGGTCCTCGTCTGTCACGGCACGAACACCGCCAGTGCATTCGGTCACATCGGTGCCGGTCATTTCGAAATGAACACCACCCGGGATGGTGCCTTCTGATTGATGCACGCCAAAGAAATCTTGCACTTCCTTCAGTACGCTGTCGAAGGGCCGTGTCTTATAGCCTGAAGCCGATTTGATGGTGTTGCCATGCATCGGATCACAGGACCAGACCACATTCGCACCTTCGGATTTGACGGTTTCGATGAGGCGCGGCAGGTGATCTCCCACTTTGCCAGCCCCGAAACGTGCAATCAGCGTCAACCGACCTGCTTCGTTTTCAGGGTTCAGCTTGTTCATCAGAACTTTCAGATCCTCAGCCGTGGTGGTTGGGCCGCATTTCAAACCAATCGGGTTGATCACACCGCGCAGGAACTCGACATGCGCCCCGTCTGGTTGACGGGTGCGATCACCAATCCAGAGCATATGCCCCGAACCGGCCACGGTTTTGCCCGTGGTGGCGTCCAATCGGGTCAGCGCTTCTTCATATTCCAGAAGCAGGCTTTCGTGAGAGGTGTAGAAATCTACGGTTTGCAGCGTGTGCATCCGATCAGCGGTCACGCCTGCGGATTTCATGAAATCAAGGCTATCCTGAATCCGTTCGGCCATTGCACGGTATTTTTCGGCCTCGTCGCTCTCGGTAAAATCAAGCGTCCATTGGTGCACCTGATGCACATCCGCCAGACCGCCCGTCGAAAACGCGCGTAAAAGGTTCAGTGTGGCAGCCGATTGGGTGTAGGCAGCCAGCATCTTGCGTGGATCAGGAATGCGTGCCTGAGACGTGAAGTCGAGTTCGTTGATGATATCGCCACGGTAGCTCGGCAGCTCCACGCCATCCACTGTTTCCGTCGGCGCGGAACGCGGTTTGGCAAATTGCCCGGCCATGCGACCAACTTTGACCACCGGAACCTTTGCTCCAAAGGTCAGTACCATGGCCATTTGCAGCATCACTTTGAACGTGTCACGAATGCCATCTGCCGAGAAATCCGCGAAACTCTCCGCACAATCCCCGCCTTGCAGCAAGAAGGCTTCGCCACGAGAAGCCTTGCCCAGCTCTTCTTTCAGCCGGATAGCTTCACCCGCAAAGACCAATGGGGGATACTTCCCAAGCTGCGCTTCGACCTCGGCCAACGCAGCCGGGTCGGTATAGTCAGGCATCTGCACTCTTGGCTTTGCACGCCAGGCCGACTTTTCCCAATCCGTCATAATCTTTGCTCCATTTTTCAGTATTGCCCCCTCCTCTGGGGCATCAAGGCCCTCTTGATAGCGTCTAAGATCGGCAGGTGCAAACAGTGACGAAATGTTTAGAAGTTTTGATAGCAAAACAGGAGCATTTGCCGCGATTTAACCGTTGCGATATGCTGCTGATACCCTGGTAAAAATACGCTGTCTTGTTGGCGTTAAATATCTAGTTCACATCGGGAATATTCGGTCTTCGGATTAAATTCACTTGAAGGGTCGCTCTAAAACTGATGTGGTCAATTTCACCTTAACACCAGCCCTCTCAAGCAAGTGAGTCGCACATGGTTCAAAACACAACACCAAACAATGCCCAAACGGACGGCCAATGCCGCTATGTGTTTGTGCTGGTGAATGAGTTTACTCTTTTGAGTTTTGCGGGCGCTGTCGATGCGCTGCGGATTGCCAATCGCGCATCTGGGCGTGAGATTTACGACTGGGTGTTGCTCAGCGAAGGCGGGCAGCCCGTCACTTGTTCTGCCGGGGCAGTATTTCAGGTTGATGGCGATCTGGGTGAGTTGAAACGAGATGACATCATGGTCATCTGCTCAGGGGTAAACGTGCAGTCAAACTGTTCTCAGAAACTGCTTAACTGGCTGCGTCGCGAAGCGCGCCGAGGTGTCAAGATTGCGGGACTCTGTACCGCGTCGCACATCATGGCAAAAGCAGGTCTTCTGACGGACAAACGCGCCACGATTCATTGGGAAAACCACGACAGTTTTGCAGAAGAATTCGACGATGTAGAACTGACAAAACGGGTATTTGTCATTGACGGTTCGCGTATGACCGCTGCGGGTGGCACCGCGTCAATGGACCTGATGCTGAAGCTGATTGCCCAGCAGCGTGGAGAAGAGATCGCCAACGTGGTGGCAGATCAGCAGATCTATACTTCGATCCGTACTGATCGCGACAGTCAACGCCTGTCCGTTCCGACGCGGATCGGTGTACGTCATCCGAAACTGTCCGAAGTTATTCAGCGTATGGAAGCCAATATCGAAGAGCCAATCTCTCCTTCTGTACTGGCCACTGAGGTTGGGATGTCCACCCGACAATTGGAACGCCTCTTCCGCCGTTATCTCAACCGTTCACCCAAACGCTACTATATGGAACTGCGCCTGCAAAAAGCGCGGAACCTGTTGATGCAGACGAATATGAGCGTGATCAACGTTGCGCTTGCCTGTGGTTTTTCCAGCCCGTCGCATTTCTCGAAATGCTACCGGTCGCATTATGAAACTACACCTTATCGGGAACGCGGCAGCCAGTCAGGGTAGCCCGAACATTCCTTTGCCAGAACGAACATCCTAGGTTTTACTTATGAATTCCAAGTGGTTGTCTGGGGTTTTAACTGTTGGGCAATGACCGGTCCGGTTGAGAAGACCGAATTGATGTCGCGACGGATTTGCGAGTCATTTCTTCGCATGCGGGTCTTTTCATTTTCCTTATTCGGCCCTAGTGTGACCTTTGGGAGAATTTTCCAATTGGGAGAGAAAAATATGAAAAAGATGCTGATGGCGACCGCTGCCACTGCACTGATGACTGGCGCCGCATTTGCTGATGGAGATGTCATCAAACTGGGTACTATTCTCGGCTATACCGGGCCCATCGAAAGCCTGACCCCGCATATGGCGGGTGGTGCAGAGCTTGCCATGGCAGAAGTTTCTGCCTCGGGTCTTTTGCTCGGCGGAAAGACCGTTGAATCCGTTCGTGCAGATTCGACTTGTGTAGACAGTGCCGCAGCAACCGCTGCTGCTGAAAAACTGATCACCTCGGATGGCGTCAAAGGTCTGATGGGCCCGGATTGCTCGGGTGTTACCGGTGCGGTTCTGGCAAACGTTGCTGTTCCGAATGGCATCGTAATGATCTCACCTTCGGCAACTTCGCCGGGCCTGACCGATGCTGAAGACAACGGACTGTTCTTCCGCACCGCTCCGTCAGATGCACGTCAGTCGAGCGTCATGTCAGACATTCTGAAAGAAAATGGCGTTGGTTCTGTTGCTGTGACCTACACCAACAACGACTACGGCAAAGGCATGGCTGACGCTTTCAAAGCCGCGTTTGAAGCCGCTGGCGGTGAAGTGACCATCGTCGCTGCTCACGAAGACGGTAAAGCTGACTACACCGCAGAAGTTGGTGCTCTGGCCTCGGCAGGCGGTGACCTTCTGGTTGTTGCCGGTTACGTGGATCAAGGTGGTGCAGGCATCGTACGCGGCGCGCTCGACACCGGTGCATTTGACATGTTCCACTTCCCAGACGGCATGATCGGTGAGAACCTCGAGAACAACTTCGGGTCAGAAATCGAGGGCTCAACCGGGCAGATCGCGGGTACAGACAGCCCGGGTGCTTCGACCTTTGCTGATCTTGTGGGTGACAAGTTCACCGTCGACAGCCCCTACACTGGTGAAAGCTACGACGCTGCAGCTTTGATCCTTCTGGCGATGCAGGCTGCTGGTTCGGCTGAATCTGCTGACTACGCTTCGAAGGTGGAAATGGTTGCCAACGCTCCGGGTGAGAAAATCTATCCGGGTGAACTCGCAAAAGGCCTGCAGATCCTGGCTGATGGTGGCGAAATCGACTATGTCGGCGCCACCGCGGTTGAACTGATCAATGGTGGCGAAGCCTCCGGCGGATACCGCGAGATCAAGATCGATGGCGGCAAAATCGAAACGGTTAAATTCCGCTGAATCTGACGCCATAACAGAAACGATGCAGCCCGGATTTTTCCGGGCTGTTTCCGTAAGATACGCGGCCATCTTAAGGTTGTGAGAGGGGAAAACATGATCGTCATAGAAGACGTTCACAAGCACTTTGGCGGCTTTCGGGCTGTGGATGGTGCAACGATGCGGATCGAAGATCGCTCGATCACCGGGCTGATTGGCCCCAACGGGGCGGGCAAGACCACGCTCTTTAACGTGATTGCCGGTGTGCTGAAACCGACCTCTGGTCGGATCACCATGGCTGGTGAAGACATCACCGGCCTGCCTCCGCATGAATTGTTTCATAAGGGCTTGTTGCGTACGTTCCAGATTGCCCATGAGTTTGGCTCGATGACCTGTCGCGAGAACCTGATGATGGTTCCGGGTGGTCAGTCAGGTGAACAACTCTGGAACACCTGGTTCGGTCGCAAACGCATCGCGGATGAAGAACGCGCCCTGCGGGCCAAAGCGGACGAAGTTCTTGAATTTCTGACCATTTCCCACATTGCAGATCTGCGGGCGGGTGAGATTTCGGGGGGCCAGAAAAAGCTCCTGGAATTGGGCCGCACCATGATGGTCGACGCCAAGATCGTGTTCCTCGATGAGGTGGGCGCCGGCGTGAACCGCACCCTGCTCTACACCATCGCCGACGCGATCAAGCGCCTGAATGAAGAGCGTGGATACACCTTTGTTGTGATCGAACACGACATGGATTTCATCGAAAAACTTTGCGACCCGGTCATCTGTATGGCTGAGGGCAAAGTACTCGCACAGGGCACATTGGCCGAGATTAAGGCCAATGAACAGGTGATCGAGGCTTATCTCGGCACCGGGCTCAAGAACAAGAAAGAGGACGCGTAAATGGCTGACCCTTTCCTGATTGGTGACAACATGACCGGCGGCTATGGCAGACATGGTCCGGACATCCTGCATGATTGCACCATCTCCGTCGAAAAAGGCGAAATTGCCGTGATTGTCGGCCCCAATGGCGCAGGCAAATCAACTGGCATGAAAGCCGTGTTTGGGATGCTGAACCTGCGACAGGGCGCAGTGCGTCTGGATGGCGAAGACATCACCAATCTGTCTCCGCAAGCCCGCGTATACAAGGGCATGGGTTTTGTTCCCCAGACCCACAATATCTTTGGCTCGATGAGTGTGGAAGAGAACCTCGAGATGGGCGGATTTATCCGCACCGACGATATCTCTGAGACCATCGAACAGGTTTACGAGCTTTTCCCGATCCTGCGCGAAAAACGCAATCAGGCCGCGGGTGAGCTGTCTGGCGGTCAACGTCAACAGGTGGCCGTGGGCCGCGCGTTAATGACCAAACCGAGCGTTCTGATGCTGGACGAACCCACCGCTGGGGTATCCCCCATCGTGATGGACGAACTTTTTGACCGGATCATCGAAGTGGCAAAAACCGGGATCTCGATCCTGATGGTGGAGCAAAACGCTCGCCAAGCCCTCGAAATCGCTGACAAAGGTTATGTTCTTGTTCAGGGGCGCAATGCCCACACCGGAACTGGCAAATCCCTTCTGGCCGACCCTGAGGTCCGCCAATCGTTCCTGGGAGGCTGATTATGGACTTTCTCAATGCAATTGTGGCGCTCAGTAACTTTGTTCTGATCCCCGCCATCGCTTACGGCTCGCAGCTCGCCATTGGCGCGCTGGGGGTCACAATGATCTATGGCATCCTACGCTTTTCCAACTTCGCCCATGGCGACAGCATGGCCTTTGGTGCGATGATCACGATCTTTGTCACTTGGTGGTTCCAGTCGATGGGCGTGTCGATCTCGCCCCTGCCAACCGCCCTACTCGCCCTGCCCTTCGGCATCCTTGGAACCGCGCTGATGGTGTTGGCGACAGACCGCATGGTCTATCGCTTCTATCGTCAGGTGAAAGCCAAACCGATTGTGTTTGTGATGGCATCGCTTGGCGTCATGTTTATCATGAACGGTGTGGTACGCTTTCTAATTGGGCCGGGAGAACAGCGGTTTGCCGATGGTGCACGTTTCATCATAAAGGCGCGTGATTTCAAAGAGATGACCGGGCTTCGCGAAGGTCTGGCCTTCAAAACCAGTCAGGGCATCACTGTGATCACAGCAATTTTGATTGTGGCGTTCCTGTTCTGGTTCCTAAACAAGACCCGCACCGGCAAATCGATGCGTGCCTTTAGTGACAACGAAGATCTGGCTCTGCTGTCGGGCATCAACCCGGAGCGCGTGGTGATGGTCACTTGGATCATCGTTGCCTCGCTAATAACCATCGCAGGTGTGCTTTACGGTCTGGACAAGAGCTTCAAACCCTTCACATATTTCCAGCTTCTGCTGCCAATCTTTGCCTCCGCCATTGTTGGCGGGCTCGGCAACCCGCTTGGCGCGATTGCCGGTGGTTTCGTGATTGCCTTTTCCGAGGTCACGATCACCTATGCCTGGAAGAAGGTGGCGGTCTATCTGCTGCCTGAAGCGTTGGAGCCATCGGGTCTCGCCCAACTACTTTCCACCGACTATAAATTCGCGGTCAGTTTCGTGATCCTGATCGTGGTTCTGCTGATCAAGCCCACCGGGCTATTCAAGGGGCAATCGGTATGACCAAGGATATGCGCACTCCGATCCTGTTTGCCGTCATGGCACTTCTGTTCATCCTCGAAGGCACCACCTCGTTCTGGGTCTTCTCCGGCAGCTGGAACACTTCGCTTGCGATCCTCAATATGGCGTTGATCTCGGCGATCATGGCGTTGGGGGTGAACCTTCAATGGGGTTATGCGGGGCTTTTCAATGTCGGTATCATGGGCTTTGTCGCTCTTGGCGGTCTGGCGACTGTGCTGATCTCGATGCCTGCCACGCCGGGCGCCTGGACCGGTGGCGGGTTCCAAATTGTATTTAGCCTGCTGCTTGGGGCTGGAACGGTGGCTGCGGCGATTTCACTTTTCAAACGCATGGCACCGGGCCGCAATCGCGGAATAGCCCTGTTTGCTTTGCTGGCCATCGGGTTCTTCCTGTTCCGCTATGTCTTTGACGGCGGTGTGGAAGGTGTCGAAGCGATCAACCCGGCCTCGACCGGTAACATCGGCGGTCTCAACCCCGGTGGTCCGGACGGTTACAAGGATCATGGCTATATGGCACTGATCGCGTGGCCTGTAGGTGGCCTGTTGGCAGCTGGCGCTGCATGGATCGTCGGAAAAACCGCTCTTGGTCTGCGTTCAGATTACCTTGCCATTGCCACGCTGGGCATTGCCGAGATTGTGCTGGCCGTAGTGAAAAACGAAGATTGGCTGGCCCGAGGTGTAAAGAACGTCATCGGCCTGCCTCGTCCCGTGCCTTACGAGGTTGACCTACAGAACAGCGCCGAGTTTGTGGCGAAGGCAGAAAGCTGGGGGGCCGATGTGACCACGGCATCGACCATTGCGGTAAAGCTGTCTTACGGTCTGCTGTTCACCGCTGTACTCCTTGTGCTTCTGGTTCTCGCCCAACTGTCGCTGAAGTCGCCTTGGGGCCGGATGATGCGTGCGATCCGTGACAATGAAGTCGCGGCTCAGGCCATGGGCAAAAACGTAACCAAACGCCATCTACAGATCTTTGTTCTGGGCTCTGCCATTTGTGGTCTGGCCGGTGCGATGATGACCACGCTGGACGGGCAGTTGACTCCCGGGTCCTACCAACCACTGCGTTTCACCTTCCTGATTTGGGTCATGGTGATCGTTGGCGGATCGGGCAATAATTTTGGCTCGGTACTGGGCGGTTTGCTGATTTGGTTCTTCTGGATCAAAGTTGAGCCGATTGGCAATTGGCTGATGCAGGTTGTCACCTTCGGGATGGAAGACGGGTCTTCGTTGAAGGCACATCTACTGAACTCTGCGGCACATATGCGGTTGTTCTCAATGGGAATTGTACTGCTTCTGGTGCTACGCTTCAGTCCACGCGGTCTGATCCCAGAAAAGTAAATGAAAGGCTCTCCCCATCTCTGCATTCTGTTGCTGGCCGCAGGTCAGTCGAAGCGGATGGGAGGAGCTGACAAGCTGATGTTATCGATCGGTGGGCAACCGCTTCTGGCGGATCGGATCGAAACTGCACTGGCGACCGGACTTGATCTGACAGTTGTGCTTCCCCAGAAGAAAAACGCCCCACACCGATGGGCGCTTATTCCCAACGGGAACTTAAACGCCCTTCCCTGTCTAACGGCGTATCTTGGAATGGGAGAAGCCCTTGCCACCGGATTTAAATCTATTGGCAACAGCTATGATGGGGTGCTGGTCCTGCTTGCCGATATGCCAGATTTGACAACTTTGGATATTCAGGAAGTGGCCCGTAACTATCAACATGGTTCCGTAGTACGAGGGGCTTCGCAAGACGGATCACCCGGGCATCCGGTACTTATCCCCAAACGTTTGTTTAATGGAATGACTGCGCTGCGTGGAGATCAAGGCGCTAAGGACTTGTTGTTGCGCGAAGACATCATAAAGGTTCCTCTGCCTGAGCACCACGCTTTGACGGATTTGGATACGCCAACGGATTGGGCGAACTACAAGAAGCGTTTCAAGTGAAAAGGCATGTAACTTCGTGATCATTCAGAACGATATGGTTCCGAATATAGTTGGCGATAGCCGTATCATGCGCAAGTCGTGGCATTACCCTCACGATCTCATCAAACAATTCGGGATCCGTATGCCTAATTCGCGGCATGTCGGGGCAATGTGATTCAACCCAAACACCTCCGATTTCGATCAACTCACAATGATCGAACAGCAGATGGCATAGAGTTGGTGTCGCGGAAACCTCCCGTTCAAATTGGCTTGAAGCAAACAAACTTTGAACCGGGCAAAGCACTTCGGAGGACCCAAACAAAAGGTTCGCTCGGTCATTTGTCAGTAGAACCAAATTTCCCGGAGCCAATAGTACCTGTGTTTGGCTTTTATCTGCACCGAGAACCCGAACAAGCGGTCCTTGCTCCGGTCGAGGGCGAGATTGTCCGATCCAGCGTAACGTCTGCAAACCATTGTCGCGCGTTACCATCTGATCCCCGATGCGTAATTCACGCGCAGGAATTTGCCCGCGTGCGGTACGAACCAAAGCGTTTAACGATATTCCGGCATCGCTGAGATTACTGCGTATTTTTTGACGTGAAGGACTTCCATGGCGCGCTCTAAAACCTTGGGGCCCTTTTGGCACGTCATAACGGGAAATATCGTATTCTATTTCTTTTACACGCAATTCAAACATGCGCTTACCTCATTTCACTTGTTACATACATCGATGGGTATAGATTAATCACGTCTGAAATGTGAACAGACAGGGGAAAAAAAAGCAAATTTATCGAAAATGTAAAGCGAACCCCTTTCAGGAGCTGTGTCGCTCTCATAATTTTGCCCCATTTCCACCTATGTCTCTCTAGCCGCACGTATTTCTTTATGAGCAACGACCTCGTCATGACGTTCAACGGGCTAAATCATATTGGGTCCCGCGCCAATTGCACGAGACCCATGGTTTCAACCCCCGTTGAAACTTAGTTAATCCGCCGTTCAAGTGGACCATTCATCTATGTAAGCAACGCCGCTTCGTGTTTTTTCAACGTTCGACGCGCAGATTCGTAGTCCTCCAACCCTTCGCGCGATGCCAGTTCGGGGAACAATTCGAAAATCTCATTTCGTTGTGAGTTTCCAATACCTTTGAGTGAGTAATCACTTGGTTGGAAGCTTTCAGTCCAGGCCCCATCCGACAACACAACCTCATGCCGGTCAAACATGAAGTGAATATAGGTCATTCCGCGTGTTTCCGCCTGAAAGATCCCTTTGTTGTCCACCAGATGCTTTGCAGCTGCGAGAACCTCGCGTTCATCAAAGTAAAGCGTGGTGCGATCATTGGCTACCAAGACACGATGGTTCGGACTTACCATCAAATCTCGTTCCGGCAGACCATTGCCCAAAGAACCGGCTGTGATCAGGATCGGCTTTAGGTGCCCCGACTTTCTCATATCCTGCCAGCTGACCGGTTTGCCCCCGACCCAACGGATTTCCTGAATGCCATTGTCCCGTGTAATTACCCGGTCGCCGACCCGCAGTTCTTCGACCCTACGTTCGCCTTTTGGCGTCGCAATCAGCGTGCCTGGTGTAAAGCAGGGAGTGACGTTTTCGATGTTGAAGAATTCCATCGTACCGGTGCTGTCACCGTTTTCATCGAAGAACTCGACCACACCGTTTTCAGAATTTTCCGGATCATAGGTTACATGAAGTGATCCATTGCTTGGTGCAGCACCCGTCAGGTCCAGCGTATCCCAATCGTTTCCGCCTTCATTGCCATCAACAACATCGCCACTGTTGACGTTAATAAAGGTGTCACGATCATCACCACCCGACATGGTATCCGTACCCGACCCACCATCAATCAGGTCGTCACCCAAATTCCCGTAGATCGTGTCGTTCCCGTCACCACCGTAAATCGTATCGTCGAAGGTGCCGTCTGTGCCGGAACCATTGTTGAGATCGGGATCATAGATTTCATAAAAGTCCGAATACTGAACAACAAAGTCGTTTTCGGGACCAGTATTCAGAATGGGGCCGTCATCCGGGGCTGACCCATTTGAGTTACCTTCGACAGAATAGAAGATTTCATCTGTGCTGCCCTTGATCGATACCCCGATCACAGGTTCCAACCCCTCAAGTGTTGGGTCTTGGGAAATCACAAAAGCCTGTAGTTGGGCGTAGAAGTCATCCAGATCATTGCTGATGAAGGTCTCTGAACTGGAATCTGGGAATTCATCTACTTTCACCGAATAGTCAAATTCGCCATCACCATCGGTGTCATAGTAGAGAACGATGTTGGATATATCGTGCTCAAACTCATCAAAATAGTCGGTGTCATCGTAATTATCGCCGTGCAGCACGTCATTTCCTGTACCGCCATGGATCAGATCGTCACCTACACCGCCGAAAACCGTGTCATCACCGCTGCCGGCATAAATCTCGTCATCCCCGAGCCCAGCCTTGACTAGATCATCGCCATTACCCGCCTGCACGATGTCATCGTTGGGTTCTTCACCCGACAGGATTGCATCACCTGCGTCTATTAAATCGCCATGAGGATCTCCGGTATACGAGGTGTCGATCACATCGTTTCCGTCGGTACCGTCAACGATGCCATCTGGCTGCGCGTCAAGTGCTGCGAAAGTTGTGTCGTTAACGCTCTGGTCCGTGTGCCAACCGCTATCGATCTCCCCGGTGATTTCCAAAATCTCGATATTGGAAATATCCAGATTATCCAATGTGCCACCATCCAACAGATCGGTAATGAAAAGATCTCCGTTCTGCATCTGCACCAAAACAACTTCGATGGTCTGTACTGAACCATCTGCCAAAGTGATCTCAGCAAGCGCGCTCATGGTGCTGTCTGTGGTCTGGCTGGCTTCGCCAGTACCTGTGTCGTATGTGACGTAATCGCTATTCGGATTGCCCTCATCCACATCGATCACGCCATCATGATTGCGATCTACTGCGGTGACGGTTACCAGGCTCAATTCAGAATAATCGTGTTCCAACCCAATCAGGGTATCAGCGAGTTCTGTGGTGAAATCGCCTTCAACACTGTCGGTGGTTGAATAATTACCGAGATAAATCAGAGTGGGATAAGTATAGGCAGCCATTTTATTTTGTAACCTTGCTCAAATTTATCCGCCCCAAGGCTTTGATTAAAAAGTTGATTGCCGGGATGTCGCAGGTTTTCTGGTATAGATCTCGCACATTGATTTTGCCGGGAAAGAAAGACGCAATCCCGAATGATCTGTTGTGTTGTGCGTAAGCCTTGAGAAATGCCTCCCGATCAAACATGCAAAATTGGACGGGGACAGGTACAATAGCACTCATAAAAATATATCCTCTACTCTTCACAGCCAACGCGCCCACTTGTTGGTTCGCAGTTGGTATCTTCCCCTGTACACCAAATCTGTTGGTACGCTCAGATCCGCATCCATGTGACAATGTTCGCATCGCCATTTCTCGATCCTCAGTTTGCACACCCTTCACAGGGCGTTGGTCATCTCATTGGCGACCGCACGAACCAAGGTTTGTTGTACCCGTTTTTGGAGAAGAAAAACCGATTTGGCCCAGAACCAACCGTAGACCGGCAAAGAACCGTCCCGAGCATTTCGCGTTCAAATGTGCCAATTTACCTTCTGGCAAACAACGGACACACTCCCTCCATGGGTTACACCATGAAACTTGTGCGGCCGCCCCCGTGGCCTATAGATTTCGCCCCCCAGTGGGCCATTACAAATTATCGAAAATCCCCCCCTAACCAAAGGGGAAAAAGCGAACACAGACTGCCCAGGAAAAAAGAAGTGGTTAATTTTTGGACAAAATGTGGAAAAAATAAGGCAGTCGGATTTTAACGATTGTTTCCTATAAATTGTTCTTTCTCACAGAAAACGTGCAAAGCATTCACTTTGAATTTGCAATTAACCAGGAAAAATTCTTTTTTTATTAGGGGTGAAATCCCGCATAAGTGGTAATCTTTGTGCATTTGTTTCCAGATCCTACACAGTCTTCACCGTATGAATACGGAAATAGAGTTCACTGAAATAATCTATATATTGTATGAAATTTTACGGATGTTTGATCTTCTATTGGGGTCAATTCTTTCAAATTCGACAGATTGTTTCCTGATGATAAATTACCGTTGGAGAAGCTTTAGAATCGTTAGCAACTACCTGTGTAGAATTCACAGGGGCGACTAACAGCGTTCAAACCATATTGAAGTGACGCAAGCCAAAGGCATGTTTGACGATAACGAGCTTCACAATTCAATTAGATACTGGAAAGGCTGTTCAGAATGTCATCCAATAGTGCCGAAACCGGCTCGCAGCCTACGGATAGTCTTACATACCCAGCTGGGACGTCATCTCCCCAGCGGGCGCGACGTTCGGCAGAACTATGAACCCCACCAAAAGACGTTGCCGGTCGCAGGAACTTGCAGCCGGAAATGAACCTTTCCGCAGCGGACTCATTTTTCAGCGTCATCGTAATAAGAAAACCAAACGTTGACATTTGCTGCGACGCGATCAAGTGACCCGGGTCATCCGGCAATCCCGGATAGCGTATTGATATCAGGTTTTTATGACCCTCAAAAGCGGTCGCGATTTCTAGCGCCGACTGACACATACGATCAAACCGGACATCCAGCGTTTCAAGCCCTCGATGCAACAACCACGCGGCCTGAGGACCGGGAATGGCCCCTGACATCTTTCGCCAGCTTACAACGCGCCCGAACAGCGTCTCGTCCCGCGTGGCCACATGGCCCATCAACAAGTCTGAATGCCCACCTGGCGCCTTGGTATCGGATGCCACAACGATATCGGCACCAAGATCCAGTGGTCGTTGCCCAAGCGGTGTCATCGTCGTGTTGTCAACGATACTCACCCCTCCCGCAGAACGAACCCGCGCCGTGACACCGGCGAGGTCACAAAGATCGAGGCCCGGATTGGATGGGGTTTCGATGAAGACAACCTGATAGCTGCTCATATCATCCAGATCGTAGTCCAGAGTGCGTTTTTCGATAATCTCCACACCAAGACCGGACAGAAATTCCTGTGCCAACACCCGGGTCACATAATAACCGTCTGACGGTATCAGAACCCGATCCCCGGCTTTCACCGTGGCAAAGAGAGCGGCTGATATTGCGGCCATTCCAGAGGGGAACGCCACACATGGGGCGTCCTCCAAATGGCTGAGCAGATGTTCCAACACTTCCCAAGTGGGATTGTCCACCCGCCCATAACCCGCATGACCTGCTGGATCTCCCGGCAGATGAAACATCGAGCTAGTGACCAGAGGAGGAGCAATTGGCTCCCCTTTTGACAGGTCTTGCCCGCGCAGGTGCAGCGTTTTTGCACGTTTTTTATTGCTGAACATCACGTCCCTCTCAATCGAAATATCACAATGATCACCCCGATTGTCAGGGTTTGTCGAGGGGATTGGTGCCCAAGGTGAGACTCGAACTCACACGATGTTACCATCGGGGGATTTTGAATCCCCTGCGTCTACCATTCCGCCACTTGGGCACGTTCACATCGGATACAATTGCCGCGCGGAGAGGTCAACGGGTGAAAACACGGTTTTTTGACAAAGTGAGGCCCCGCCACGATTTTCATGGCGGGGTCGTTTCTAAAACTGGCGTATCTCGTCAGAACAAGACGCCCACAAGCCAGAGCGTGATCCCTGGGAAAGCAACCAACACCACCACACGAATAAGGTCTGACAGCACAAACGGGGCCACGCCACGATAGGTTTGCACCATGGGAATGTCGCGTGCCATCGAGTTGATAATGAAGAGGTTCATGCCGACGGGAGGCGTGATCAACCCGACCTCAACGACAATCAGCGCAAGGATACCAAACCAGATCCCTGCCTCTTCTGGGGTCAGTCCAAAATCTAGAACTTCAACAATCGGATAGAAGATCGGGATGGTCAGCAGGATCATGGACAGGCTGTCCATCACGCATCCGAATATCAGGTAAGCCACCAGCATCAGTGCCAAGATCAGAAGGGGTGAGAAGCCTTGCCCGACGACCCAATCCGCAAGCTGCATCGGTGCTTGCGTGAAAGCCAAGAACGAGTTGAAGATCTGCGCGCCCAACACGATGAAGAAAATCATTGCGGTGGATTGTGCAGTGGCCAGAACGCTGTCGAGGAACCCTTTCCAAGTCAGCCCACCGGTCATAACGCCGTAAAGCCCAGTGGCAACAGCGCCAACGGCTGCACCCTCGGTGGGCGTAAACAGTGCCTGAACGCCGGTCTTGGTCCAATTCCAGTCTCCTGCGATACCGCCCATGACCAATCCGAAAATCACTACCACCGGCCAGATCGACAGGAGTGTACGGAACCGATGCCCATAGGGAACCCGTTCCGCAGTTGTGGCGCTGTCAGGATTGATGCGCACCATAACGGCGACAGTCAGCATGTAACCAAGTGCGGCAAGGATCCCCGGAACCAAAGCTGCAATGAACATCTTCACGATGTTCTGCTCGGTCAGGATCGCGTAGATCACGAGGATGACGGATGGAGGGATGAGAATGCCCAACGTCCCACCAGCTGCCAACACCCCGGTGGACAGCGCATCGGAATATCCGCGTTTGCGCATCTCAGGCAAAGCCACCTGCCCCATGGTGGAGGCGGTCGCCAGCGAAGAACCACAGACCGCGCCAAAGCCGGCACAGGCCCCCACGGCAGCCATCGCCACACCGCCTTTGCGGTGGCCCAGCCAGTCAGATGCCGCATTAAACAATGCCCCGGACATACCCGATTTGGTGGCAAACTGCCCCATCAGCAGGAACAGCGGTACAATTGACAGCGAGTAGCTTGAGAACGTGTCATATGAAAGCGTCTTGAGCTGGCTCAGCGTCACCTTCGGGTGACCCATCATGTACCAGATCCCAAAAAACCCGGTCAGCCCCATAGCAAGTCCAATGGGCAGGCGCAGGAAAATCGCCAAAAGCATCAGCGCAAAGGCGAGTATTGCAAGTTCGATACCGGTCATACGTGGCGCTCCTTGCCATCCAGAACCCAATTAAATGACCGCCATGTGGTATAGGCAGCAACGAGCAGGAAAAATCCGGCCCCGATCGTGCAGAGGCCGAAGGGGATCCAAAGCGGGACCTCAAGCTCGTATGTGCTTTCGGCAAAGAACGGTTTCGATCCCAAATTGAAAAATGCCCGGACAGCGTCAGAGCCATAGGGAAACTTTTCACCAAACCCCAGCCACAAGCGCCACAGAATGATAAAGGCCGCACCGGTCAGCAAAACATCTCCGATAAATCCCAATATCGCCTGTTTGCGATCAGATAAACGCGAAATGAAGATATCGACCGTTACGTGGCCGCGCTTCAGTTGGCACCAGGGCATGAAGGCGAATACGGCCACAGCACAGCCCATTTCAACAATTTCAAAATCACCTTTGACCGGGGCCAGGCCGAAACCGGAAAGCGCACGACCAATGATCGAGACCACAGTTGTCAACGCGATGGCGACCAACACTGCCCCACCAGAATAGGCCATCCAGCGGCTGAGAAATTCCATGAGGCGCCCGACGCGCTGTTCCGCAGATTTCGCAATTGCCACGTTGCCCCCTCCCTCTGACTGTTCCCGGATTTGTTCAGGGTATATCTAAGAAAAATCCGGGCACACCACGAAGGTTGCCCGGAAATTTGTTCAACACCAGATCACTGGTCGGCGTATTTCGCTATAAGATCTTTAGCCAAAGCGACCATGCCCTCGCCATCGAGCCCTTTCGACGTCATGTCAGCGGCCCAGGCTTCGACCTGTGCATCACCGATGGTTTTGATTTCGGCCACCAGCGCCGGATCCAGTTCGTGGATCTTATTATCGGTACCGGCCACGATTTCACGACCGATTACGTCCCCTTTGTCGAATGAGGCCCCAGCCCAACCCGAGGTTTCCAAACCGGAGTTGGCGTCGATTACGGCCTTCAGATCGTCCGGCAGACCGGCATAGGTGTCCTTGTTCATCGCCCAGATGAAGAAAGTGTTATAGAGCGAACGGTCACCCGGGATTTCGGTATGCGCGTCCGCCAGTTCATGCACTTTCAGGGGCGGAACGATTTCCCACGGGATCACGCCCCCTTCAACGACACCTTTCGACAGGCTTTCCGGGAAGGTCGGCAACGGCATCCCTACCGGGGTCGCGCCGAGAGTTTCAAAGAGTGTATTGGCCTGACGCGATGGGCCGCGCAGTTTCAGGCCGTCAAAATCTGCAAGCGCCATGACAGGCTCGCCTTTTTTGTGGATCACACCCGGACCATGCACGTGGGTGGCGAGAAGATGCACATCACCCATGCGATCTTTCAGGTATTTCTCTGAAAACTCCCACGCTGCTTTCGAAGACGCTTCGGCGTTGCGGCCCGTCATGAAGGGCAGCTCAAATGCTTCTGCCTCAGGGAAACGACCGGGTGTGTAAGCTGGCAGCGCCCAGCCACAATCAATTACACCATCGCGGATCTGATCATAAAGGGCCTGTGGTTTACCGCCCAATTGCATGGCCGGGTAAAGTTCAACTTTGATACGGCCACCGCTTTCTTTTTCCACTTTCTCAGCCCAAGGCGTCATGAAATAGAGCGGGGTCGATCCTTTCGGCGGCAGGAAGTGCTGACACCGGAGTGTGACCTCTTGCGCAAAACTTGCTGTGGCTGTGAAGCCCAGAACGACAGCACCGGCAAGGGCAGTTTTCAGAGTGAATTTCATTTCGCTTCCTCCCAAAAGGCGAACGTTACATTTCTTGCAGGCAATGACCCGTGAGCCTCATATTATTGCCCGTCGAGGCGATAAGAGCAGGCTTATGAGCGTTAAGCAAGAACAATCGACCGACCGGTCAGCTTTACTGCGACGCAACTTCCTTTTGGTAGCCATATTTCATTGCATATGCAACAGTATACTTAACCTGTTATATTTCTGAAAGAAATTGATCCATGACGGGAAAACCAAATCTTCATACCTACGGATTCTTGAGCGTAAGAATCAGATTCGAGAGTATCAACCTGTCAGATTCGATTGGCTGAAAAGGTATCGCATTTCCGAATATCTCCAGTTTTATACCCGGTGCTGAACCAGCGCATTCGCTGTTCCGATGTCCCATGGGTGAAGGTGTGTGGCATCGGAGTTCGACCTGCGTTTTGCTGCAAAGTATCATCACCAATCTGACGAGCAGCATTTACAGCTTCGCCAATATCGCCTTGTTCTAGTGTTCCAAATTGTTGTTCAACTTCCCTTGCCCAAAGGCCCGAAAAACAATCCGCCTGCAATTCAATCCGCACAGAAATTCCGTTGCTTTCAGACTGACTGACCTGCTGGCGCAGTTGATTGGCTCTACCCAGGATTCCTAATTCATTTTGCACATGGTGCGCGACTTCGTGGGCAACGACATAAGCGGCAGCAAAATCACCGCCTGCCCCAAGCTTTTGAGACATTGTGGTGAAAAAACCTGTGTCCAAATAAACCTTGCGATCGCCGGGACAATAGAATGGGCCAGTGGCTCCAGAAGCACCGCCACACGGGCTTTGGGTTATTCCTTTGTAAAGCACCAGCGTGACAGGAGTATACTGATCTCCCAACTGTTTGCGGAAAATTCCGGCCCAGACTTCTTCTGTGTCGGCAAGAGTCACCGAAACGAACTCGCCCGCCTGACGATCTGCATCAGTAATTGTGCCTCCGGTGGATTGTGGCGCAAGGCTATCTTCCAACAATGGCGAAACATCCACACCGGTAAAATAGCCAATAGCCACAATGGCAAGGATCCCAAGCCCCCCCAGCTGCATACCGCCACGACCGCCGCCCCTGCGACCTCGCCGATCTTCGATATTGCGACTTCCGCGTCGCCCTTTCCATTTCATGCCTCGCTCCCTTACTCGTAAATTAACACCAGTCTACTGCAGCTTTCGATTACCTCAAACAAGATTGCTTGACCTTCCCTTACGGTCATGTTTCGTGGAGGAAAGAAATTGAAATCTGAGACGAGCATGATCAGACGCCTCTACAACTGGACGATGGGTTTGGCTGAACATCCCCATGCCCTATGGGCGCTGGCCTTTGTTGCCTTTTTGGAAAGCTCGGTCTTTCCGATCCCGCCAGACATCCTGATGATCCCGATGATTATAGCCGCCCCAAGCCGCGCCTTCCTGATTGCTGGCATTGCACTGGTGTCTTCAGTTCTGGGAGGCATGTTTGGATATCTGATCGGCTGGGGTGTGTTTGAAAGCGTCGGGCGGCCTGTGCTTGAGTTCTATGGCAAGACAGACAATTTCGACACCTTTGCCCAAACCTATAATGACTGGGGTGCCTGGGCGGTGCTGATCGCTGGTGTTACCCCCTTCCCATATAAGGTCATCACTATTCTCTCGGGGTCCACCGGATTGAATTTTGGCGTCTTCATGGTGGCATCCGTCATCGCCCGCGGCCTGCGTTTCTTTATTGTGGCCGCACTCTTGTGGAAATTCGGTGCTCCGATCCGAGACTTCATTGAGCGTCGATTGGGGCTTGTATTCACTCTCTTCGTGGTGATCCTTCTTGGTGGCTTCTATCTGGTGAAATACCTATGAACATGATCCGAAACCTGACCTTTACTAAACTTGTGATCCTCGCGACCGCCGGTTCCATCTTTGTACTGGGCGGGGCCTTTATATTTCAGGCCCTTGGCTATGCCCCCTGCAAACTCTGCCTGTGGCAGCGCTGGCCCCATGCGGCGGCCATCGTGTTTGGAGGGGCAGCGCTTGCCTCACAAAAACGTATTCTGGCGTGGCTTGGTGCAGCGTCTGCCGCAACCACATCAGCGACCGGCGTATACCATTCAGGTGTTGAACGCGCTTTGTGGGAAGGTCCGACAACCTGCTCCGGGTCCAGCAATATCGGTAGCATGAGCGCCGATGACCTTCTCAACAGCATCATGACCGCGCCTTTGGTGCGGTGCGACGAAATCCCGTGGAGGGTGTCGGACATGATCCCTCTTGAGATCCTCGACATCACGATGGCCAATCTGAATGCACTGGGATCTGCGGTATTTGCAATCCTCTGGATCATGGCTGTGCGCAAAGCGGACTAATCTCGGCACGCCGACATGAAGCACCCGCTCAAATCGGGCGGGTGTTTTTGATCAAGTATCGTCTTATTTATTGTCGATCTTGCGCAACAGCTGGCGCAACATTCCGTGGAACATCTGCACATCCTGACGTGTCAGCGGCATCCGGCTCCACATGTTGCGCAGGTTAACCTTCATCACCTCGGCTTTGGTCTCGGGGAAGAAGAACCCTTGCTCATCAAGGCGTGCCTCATAATGTTCCGCGAGTTTTTCGACCTCGATCACGCTTGCGGTTTCGGTAGTGGGCATCGACAGCACTTCATGTTCCACGTCAGCGGTCTGGCGGCGGAACTCATAGGCGGTCAGCAAAACGCATTGAGCAAGATTTAAAGATGCAAACTCGGGGTTGACCGGCACTGTGATGATGGCGTTGGCGACGGCCACATCATCATTCTCAAGCCCCGTGCGTTCAGGCCCAAAAAGAATGGCAACCTTTCGCCCGTCTCGCTGCATCTCGCGGCTCATGGCCATGGCGCGTTCAGGGCTGACCACCGGTTTGGTCATCTCTCTCGACCGCGCCGTGGTGGCAAAGACAAAATCACAATCCCCAACTGCATCTGCCACGCTGTCATGAATGGTTGAGGCGTCCAGAACACGCCCGGCACCCGAGGCCATCGCGACAGCATCCGGATTGGGCCATCCATCCCGCGGGGCCACAATTCGCATCCGCTCGAGCCCGAAGTTCAGCATCGCACGCGCGGCGGAACCGATATTCTGCCCCATTTGCGGACGCACCAGCACAATTGCGGGATCAGGACCCAATTCGCTCATCTTGTCAGACCTTTCCAAATCACCGCGCCGTGATACGCTGGCCCTACCCCCATTTGCAAGGAGGCACGAATGGCGTTTGACCCGGAAGTGTATGAAATCCTCGCCCATGACCTGATCGCGACCCCGGATATTGTGGAAAAGAAGATGTTTGGCGGCATCGCATTTATGTTGGCGGGCAATATGTTGTGCGGTGTTCACAGGGACGGAGCAATGTACCGCGTCGGAAAGGAGAACGAAGCTGAGGCACTGGCGCTTGATGGGGTGGAACCAATGGCATTTACCGGGCGGCGAATGGGTGGTTTTATCGATGCAAGCCGGGAGGCACTGAATGATGACGCAATTCGCGCCCAGCTGTTGCAACTTGCCACTTCATATGTTGCCACCCTACCCGCTAAATAACGCCCCTCTTGCAAAAACCGTCAATTGGCTCAATAAGCGCGAGAAGAAATTGGACGGGCAGTCTGGAAAGGACCAACGACATGGCTGATGCACAAGAGATGGAACATCCGCAGCTTTACCTTCTTACCCCTCCGGAATTTGAGCTGTCGACATTCCCGACCGAGCTGGCGCGCGTGCTGGACTCCGCAGAGGTCGCCTGCCTGCGGCTGACCTTGGCCACTACGGACGAAGACCGGATCATGCGCGCCGCCGACGCCTGCCGGGAAGTGGCCCATGCCCGTGACGTACCGATTGTAATCGCAGAACATGCGCTGATGGTGGAACGTCTGGGATTGGATGGGGTACATCTTGGCGACGGCGCCCGCCGCATGCGTAAAACCCGCACCGAACTTGGTCAGGACGCCATCATTGGCGCTTTCTGTTCAGACAGCCGCCATGAGGGCATGAATGCGGGTGAAAACGGTGCCGATTACATCAGCTTTGGTCCGGTCGGAAATTCAGTTCTGGGGGATGGATCGCGCGCTGAACACGATCTGTTCGCCTGGTGGAGCGAGATGATCGAAGTTCCTGTTGTGGCGGAAGGCGCGCTGGATGAGGAAATAATTCGTCAGCTCTCACCTGTCACCGATTTCTTTGCGATCGGTGAGGAAATCTGGCGCAGTGACGACCCTGTTTCAGCGCTGTCTAATCTGACAGAAGCGATGAAAGTCTAAAACTGTACATCAAGAAAGAGGGGCGCGCGGATGATCCACACGCCCCTTTGAAATTGTATCATTCGCACACCGGGCGCTTTGCCGCCTTTGGTGAGTGGATTACCAAACCATCAGAACATGTTCTGAACTGCTTCCGCGCCCGTGTGCACATCGCGTGACGCGCCTTTTACCGTTTCGCATCCTGCCAGAGCAACCATCGCGAGGATGCAGGAAACCAGTGCAAATCTTTGTGTCATCTATTCAAACCCCGTCTGTGAGTGAGATTGAGTGTTTCGGTTTGCACCGGTTTTAGCGCAATTATCTCCGACGTAAAATAATTTAGCTCATCACGTCTACACACTCTTGGTTAAAACTGGTGGACGGTGCCCAATTCCTCATCGGTTCCATCTGTTTGCTTTTCGATATCAAGCTCTCCCAAGCCGGCGCGTATCTCGGTTTCGCAATGCGCGGCCAACGCCTTTCGACTGGCGAAATCGGTGACCTTGACCGGGTCATGGTACACAACTTCGACCCGCCCCTGTCGCCTGGCCGCCAGAGTTTGTAAAAGATGCGGGGCAAATTCCATATCCCCCCACCAGCCATAAAACCGCGGATCTTCCCCTTCTGGGGCGAAATAGCGCACGGTCACTGGCTGGACCCACATGAATTCACGCAATTCAGGCGCAAAGAACGCCGCAAAAAGAGTTGATTTAAATGGCAGAACCCTGCGTGCGTCCGACGAAGTTCCTTCCGGGAAAAACAAAAGCTTGTGCCCAAGCGACAGCCGCTCTCGAAAAATCTCGATCTGACTGGCGGCTTCTTTTCGATCACGCTTAATGAAAACGGTGCCCGTCGCCTTTGCAAGCCAACCAATTCCCGGCCAATTCGCAACCTCTGCCTTAGACACGAAATACACCCGCTTTTTGGCATTCAGGGAAAAAATATCAAGCCAGCTTCCGTGATTGGCCACCACCGCCCCTTTTTCACGCATTTGTTGCCCGCGGGCTTTAAAAGGAATGCCAAGGATCGCAAACGCGGATCGGCAGACAAATTGGGTGAGATATGGCGTAACGGGTCTGTCATGACCGCAAATGGGGCGTTCGATCAGACGGACTAGGATCAGGATCAAGAGCCCGCCAAAAACCAATACCGCCAGCGGAACGCCGCGCATAATCGCCCGCAACGTCCCTTTTATACCGGGGCGAAACACGTGAGGTTCTTTTTCACCATGCCATAATGCGGTCATGCTTTTGGACCCGTTTTTTCAGACGTGTAGATTGCTTTGTGTTTTGCGCTCATTTGCTTTGTATCCATGATCAAACAAATATCGGTTGTGTTAAAGGCGTGATCCACAAATGCGCCGTCACCGACATAACCACCAAGTCGCAGATAGGCTTTGATCAACGCAGGGACCGCGGCCATCGCTTCAGGACGGTTAATCTTGTTTTCGTCAATCAGGTCCATGGGTTGATAGACTTCAGGCTGAGCGCGCACCCGCAACGCAGAGGGCGCGAGATGTCGATGGTACAACAAAGAAAGCGGTGCTTTTAGTTCATCGATATCCGTACCGTGGAATGAGGCCACTCCAAACAGAATTTCCACTTCATGTTCAACGACATATTGCGCAAGCCCGGTCCACAAATGCAACATTGCCGCGCCCCCTCGATAATCCGGGTGCAGGCAGGATCGTCCTAATTCCAACAACTTACGACCAGAAGATTTTAACGCGGCGAGGTCGTATTCATCTTCGGAATAGAACCGCCCGGGACCACCATGTTCCAAGGCCATCTGGTCGTCTCGTATCAGGCGATAAACACCGACCGCCTGTTCTCTTCCACGCGCTCGATCAAAAAGGATCAGGTGATCATAAAACGGGTCATACTCATCGCACTCCAGACCTTTTTCATGATCTACCAGCGGCCCGTCGCTGCCCAGTTCGCGCACAAACACCTCATACCGCAAAGCCTGTGCCGCACGAAGGTCATCGTCGTTTTGCGCCAGGCGCAGTTCAAAATCGGGCACTGCTGCGGTCATGTTTTAAACCTCTTTTGGGTTTGTTTGGGATTTAGATGCTGCCTTAGGGTGATGCAAGCCATCATTACACTCGCTAAGGTTGCATTACGCTTTCCGATTGTCTAGGCTTCTGCATCATCAATATCGAAAACCGGAATAAGCTCAATTACTTGCGTATCAATCACTCTTTTACCTGCGTGCTCGAAATTGGCAGTGACCTTGCCACCAATATTCGATTGCACCTGTCCCAGCCCCCAATCCGGCTGTGAAGGATGGCGCACAAACATACCCGGTTCCAGAAGAGATATCATGATATTCCTTTCCACGCAGGAGCGTCCAAATGACCACTGACACCCGAGACCTGACCGCCTTGATCGGTTCGCGCATCTGCCATGACCTTATCAGCCCTTTAGGGGCGATCGGCAATGGGATTGAACTTCTCGAATTGTCCGGCTTGGGAGATATTCCCGAAATGGCGCTAATTTCTGAAAGCGTTCAAAATGCTAACGCTCGAATTCGCTTTTTCCGCATTGCATTTGGGACAGCTAAATCTAATCAGAGCATTTCTGAACGGGACGTGCATTCTGCCCTTACTGACAGCTCTGATCGTAAAATCGACATCAAATGGCAACCTTCCGGTGACCAGCCCCGTGCGCAGGTCAAACTGGCGTTTCTCGTCATTCAATGTATGGAAACCGCAATGCCATGGGGCGGTCAGATCGTCGTAAATGAACAGGACGGCCATTGGAGCATCTGGGCGGAGGCAGAGCGATTGAACGCGGATCCTGCTTTGTGGGACCTTCTGACGTCCCCAAATTCAGATACGGAGGTTTCGCCAGCGCAGGTTCATTACGCCTTAGTGGCTCCAGAGCTTACCGCTCAAGGGTGTAGAGCCGAAGTTGTAGTGTTAAATCAAAGAATTAACGTCATGTATTGAAAATTCATTACCGGCTAGGCACTCATGTGGGCCAAAAAACAAAGAGGCGCTGTTCAGAGCGCCTCTTTCATTTTGTGTCGTCAGAGATTCAGGCCCGCGTGGTGCCATCCCCTTCCACCAGATACTTGAAACTGGTCAACTGCATGGCACCTACCGGGCCGCGGGCATGCATCTTGCCGGTGGCAATGCCAATCTCCGCGCCCATGCCAAATTCCGCTCCATCGGCAAACTGCGTCGAGGCGTTGCGCATCAGGATGGCACTATCGAGACGGGTGAAAAACCTCGCGGCAGTGTCATCATTCTCGGTCATGATGGCATCTGTATGTGATGATGAGTAGCGATTGATATGCTCAATTGCACCATCGACATCTGCAACCAGTTTCGCGGCGATGATGCTGTCCAGATATTCCTTGCCCCAGTCGTCATCCGTGGCTGAAACACTACCCTCTAGCCCCTCACCTGCTCGTACCTCAACCCCAGCCGCAATCAGGTCATCGATAATCTTCTGACCAAGCTCTTTTGCCCCTTCATGGATCAATAGACATTCAGCGGCACCACAGATCCCGGTCCGGCGGGTTTTGGCATTCATCACCACCCGCGCGGTTTTCTCAGCGTCCGCGTCCTTGTCGATATAGATATGTACGATGCCTTCCAGATGGGCAAAAACCGGCACACGTGCTTCGCGCTGCACCAACCCAACCAACCCCTTGCCGCCACGAGGAACAATCACATCAACATGGTCCGTCATGGTCAGCATTTCGCTGACAGCCGCTCGGTCCCGTGTAGGAATACGTTGAATGGCGTCTTCGGGTAGGCCCGCCGCACGCAAACCATCTTGCAGGCAGGAATGGATCACCCCCGTTGAGTGGAAACTTTCCGAGCCACCACGCAAAATAACGGCGTTACCGGCTTTCAGGCACAGAGCGCCCGCATCTGCGGTCACATTGGGGCGGCTTTCATAGATCACTCCGATCACGCCAAGCGGGGTTCGTACGCGTTTGATATGAAGGCCCGAAGGACGGTCCCACTCTTCGGTCACTTGCCCCACCGGATCTTCTTGTACCGCAACCGCACGCAATCCGTCACACATCCCCTTGACGCGGTCTTCATCCAGCATCAGGCGATCCATCATCGCGGGGCTGAGACCTTTGTCACGACCAAATTCCATATCTTTTTCATTGGCTGCGATGATCTCGTTCCTACGCGCCCAGCAAGCATCAGCCGCCGCCAACAAAGCCTTCTCTTTCGCATCTGATGGAGCGAAACCCAGCTTTTTGGATGCAGCGCGTGCACGCTCTCCGATCTGGGTCATCATCTGTTTGATGTCTTCGCTCATCTTACTCTCCGTGTGAAGTTTGCTGTTTATAGAATTGATTTATAGGGACATATCATCCCGGTGTATTAGCGCAGCCCGGCCAGGATAACCAAGCACCTCTTCAATCTGATCCGAGCGTTTACCGGCAATGGCACGCGCTTCATCCGCTGTATATCGAGCAAGGCCCGATCCGATATGCACCCCGTCTGGCCCATGGATCGTCACGCTATCACCGCGTCCGAACGCACCGTAAACGGCGGTTACTCCTGCGGGCAGAAGCGATTTTCCTTGTGTAAGCGCGCGCGCCGCGCCTGCGTCCACCACGATGTCGCCATGGGGTTTCATCGAGGCGATCCAATGTTTGCGTGCCGCTTTTGGGCTGAGGGATGCGGTAAATAGCGTCGCTGTGGCGCCATCTTCCAATGTTTTTAAGGGATTGAGGCGCGAACCTTCAGTGATGGTCATGGCGCAACCCGCACCGGTGGCCGTTTTTGCCGCCATTACCTTGGTTTTCATGCCCCCTTTTGACAGGCCAGTGCCAGCATCCCCGGCCATCGCTTCGATCTCGGGCGTGATCTCCTCAACCACATCAAATCTTGTCGCGGTGGCATCTTCGCGCGGATTCCCGGTGTACAGCCCATCGACATCGGACAAGAGCACAAGATGGTCTGCCCCGATTGTCACGGCCACCTGCGCGGCCAGCCGGTCGTTGTCTCCAAACCGAATCTCATCCGTCGCCACCGTGTCATTTTCGTTCACGATCGGCACAGTCCCCAAAGACAGCAGCGTTTCCAGAGTGGCGCGGGAATTGAGGTAACGTCTTCGGTTTGCACTGTCTTCAAGCGTGACAAGTACCTGGGCAGTGGTCGCACCATGATGGGCCAGCGCCTCTTCATATGCACGGGCCAAGCGAATCTGTCCAACAGCCGCCGCCGCCTGCGCCTGTTCCAGCGACAGTGTGCCGGGCGTCAAACCCAGCACACCGCGGCCAAGCGCGATGGAGCCGGAGGAAACCAGCACCACGTCTGCGCCGCGCGCCTTGAAGGCGGCGACATCTTCTGCCAACGACGCCAGCCAATCGGATTTCAGCGCGCCGGTCGTTGCATCAACCAATAGCGCCGATCCGATCTTGATGACGATACGTTTTGCCGCGCTCAGGGCTGCCATTTCTCAGGATCCTCTGCGGGTTTCTGGCGAATACGGTCGTCTGAGATTTCCTTGCGAAGCGCCCGCAAAACCTCGGTTGTGCCCTGTTTGGCAACCCCTGACATGAGCATGACAGGTCCTGCCACTGCCTCAAGTTCCGCTTTCTTTTCAGCGAGTTCTTCGTCGCTTAACGCATCGGTTTTGTTCAACACCGTCACCCGGGGTTTGTCACCAAGGACTTCACCATAGGATTCGACCTCGGTAATGATGGTCTGCCAATCTCCAGCCACGTCGTCAGATGTGCCGTCAACCAGATGCAAAAGCACCGAGCAACGCTCGACGTGACCGAGAAACAGATCGCCCAGACCCCGCCCTTCTGAAGCGCCTTCGATAAGTCCCGGAATGTCGGCCACGACAAATTCGGCACCGTCCACGCCGACCACACCAAGGTTCGGATGTAGCGTCGTAAAGGGATAGTCTGCAATTTTGGGCCGTGCGTTAGAGGTGGCAGAAAGGAACGTCGACTTACCTGCGTTGGGCAGCCCCAGAAGGCCCACATCTGCAATCAGTTTCAGACGAAGCCAGATAGTGCGGTCAACACCGGGTTGCCCAGGGTTGGCTCGGCGCGGCGCCTGATTGGTTGCAGATTTGAAATGAAGGTTGCCAAATCCCCCATTGCCACCTTTGGCCAGCACCACACGCTGCCCGACTTCGGTCAGGTCTGCAAGAACGGTTTCCTGATCTTCATCAAGGATCTCTGTGCCCACGGGTACACGCAGGACGATGTCCTTGCCATCGGCACCCGTTCGCTGGTTGCCCATGCCAGGGCGACCATTGTCTGCAAAGAAATGCTGCTGATAGCGGAAGTCGATCAGAGTGTTCAGCCCTTCAACCACCTCAGCAATGACCGATCCGCCCTTGCCACCGTCCCCGCCATCGGGGCCACCATATTCGATATATTTCTCACGGCGGAACGACACGCAGCCGCCACCCCCGCCACCGGAGCGGATATAGACCTTGGCGAGATCGAGAAATTTCATGTCTTCTGCCTTTCGGATAGGGCGTTTGCGTGTGGTATATGGCGATAGAGGGAAATGGCCGCAGGCTCAAGCCTTTGCAAGAAACTGAGCGGGAATTGCTGCGAAAAGCGACGGTAACTTATGGTCGTGGCAGCCGGTAGGTCCGGGTTGGGAGCTCTTTACCCCGCGCACGACTATACCCTCTGCAAGGGCCTACAAATTCAAAACCGAGTTTCACGAGCACCCGATCCGAGGCTTCATTGTCATCAAAAACACAAGCCGAGATTTCGTCCCAGTCAAAGGCTTCCCAGCAGTAGACAATCATGGCACGGCCCATTTCCGTGGCATAGCCCTTGCCCCAATGAGCAGAGCCAAACATGTAGCCCATTTCAGGAGTTTCCCCTGTTGTGGATGTCATCCCCATGGACCCCACCAGTTCGTCGTGATGGAAAACAAGCCCAACAACGCCCAGCGTTTTGTCAAACGGAACAGCGCGCGTTGCCGTGAACGCGCGGTCAGCAGGCCAAGGCCAGCTAGATGTCATCTTGACCACTTCGAAATTGGAAACAAGCATGTGCAACGCATCAAGATCCGATGGCTGGGCACAACGCATTGTCAAACGGTCTGTGATGAGCCGTGTCATTTCCGAACCTCCCATGCCTTGCGCGAAAGCTTGAGAATGATCAACCCGATTTCTCGATCCTGCGACACGCAGAATGCAGGTTCGATCTGGCCGGTCGGGGTAAAACCAAGTTTGGTCAATACACCAAGTGAAGCCTCATTGCCCTCGAAGTAACCGGAAGACAGTGCTTCGGCGTTGGTATTTGTGAAAAACCAGTTTACCAGTGCGCCAGCCGCCTCAGACATCACACCCCGCCCGTGATGGGCACGGGCCAGCCAATACCCAAGACTGTTACCAATGCCGGTCACACCAAGAACTGTATCACCCTCGCAGATCGCCAAGGCCTCATAGGCGGGTTTGCCTGTAATAAATTTGAGAAATCCATCAAAATCCGCAGGCCCATACGGAAACGGAACCACGGTGAGCCAGCGCGTGACCTCATAGTCATTCAGGCCCGCAACCACCTGGTCACGGTCCTGAACGCCCAAGGGACGCAGGGTGAACCGGGGGGTCGTGATCAGCATCTTTTGCCCCGTTCAGCCCAGTTTTCGCAGGTAAGTCCAGGTTGGCACATTGGCGCCGCGTGAAATCGAATGGCTTTCCGCATCCCCAATATATTCGAACCCCGCATTTGTCAGCACACGGGCAGATGCCGGATTGTCCTGAAAGACAGAGGCGAAAATCGTGTCATTGCCCAACGGGTTAGCGTGGATCAATGCGCGAACAGCTTCTGATGCCAGCCCACCATTCCAGAACGCGGGCGCAACCCAGTAGGAAAGCTCGGATTGGTTGCGATCGAGCCGGGAGAGCGTGATAACGCCGAGCACTTCGCGTTGCCCTTCGCGAGCGCCATCCATGACCCACACATCCTGCTTGCGTTCAGCTTCAAGGGCGCGGCTGATAAATCCATCAGTTGCACCAGGTGGCAAAGGGTGTGGAATTGAACGTGTGCCGTTGGCGACACGCTCATCACCTGCGTAAAGTTCCATTGTTCCCGCATCTGATTTGCGCACGGGGCGTAGCACGAACCGGTCCGCCTCAATCACGGGTTGGTTTGTTATTGTATCATGCATCATGGCTTTCCCTCCTCGAAAAGCGCTGATTTTCAATGCGTTCAGGGTCGCCTTATATCAGCGCCCGATCTACTCTTGCCTGTCGATAATCTGAATGCCCTTCACCCCTCCCGCGAAGAGCATTCGACAAACTGGTTAATAAATCCTCAAGACCTATATGGGGTCGGCACAAACAAACAAAAAGGGCCGGCTTCTCAGCCGACCCCTGAATTTTAAACCTTGCAGGTTTCGGCTTACTCAGCGGCCTCCGCCACCGGGAGAACCGAAATAAAGGTGCGGCCTTTCAGGCCTTTGTGGAACTGCACCTTGCCTTCGCTGGTTGCGAAGATGGTGTGGTCTTTGCCCATGCCCACATTGGCGCCCGGCCACATCTTTGTACCGCGCTGACGCACGATGATGTTGCCCGGAATGACGGCTTCGCCACCATATTTCTTTACACCAAGGCGACGACCGGCTGAGTCGCGGCCGTTACGTGATGAGCCGCCTGCTTTTTTATGTGCCATGCTATCTCTCCTTAGCTCAGATTAGGCCAGTTCTTTGGCCTGCTCAACCCAGTCGGCTTTGACTTTAACAGCGTCAAAGCTGTCAACGTCCACGGCCGCCAGTTGGGCGAAGGTGGTGATGCCAGCATCAGCCAGCTTTTTGGCAGCGGCAGGGCCGACACCGTTGATTTTGGTCAGATCGTCAGCAGCAGCTTCGGCTTTTGCTTCAGCTTTCGGAGCAGCTTTCTTGGCGGCCGGTTTGGCAGCAGCCACGGCAACACCTGATACGGAACCCGCACCGATAGCAGCTTTCACGCCCGATTTGTCAGCACCGTTTTCCAGCACTTCGGTGATCTTCACCAGCGTCAGTTGCTGACGGTGACCCTTGGTGCGCTTCGAGCTGTGCTTACGGCGACGCTTCACAAAGTGAATGACCTTTTCGCCTTTGATCTGGTCGATCACTTCTGCCTGTACACCAGCGCCGGATACGACGGGGGTGCCAACAGTTGCGCCAACCATGAGAATCTCGTTGAACTGGACGGTTTCGCCAGCTTCAGCAGCCAGTTTTTCAACGCGCAGGATGTCACCAGCCTGAACCTTGTATTGCTTGCCGCCGGTTTTCAGAACCGCAAACATATGTTCTTCCTTCATTTTCCGCGTCCTACGGCCCCGGATACCCGGTGTTCGAACGGCGGGATCAGCCCGCCTTTGCCCCGAACGGCGCGCCCATCTGGGCAGAGATTAAACAATCCGGTAAAGAGATCCCCTTACCAGACTGGCGGCTTATCGGGGGTATTCGGGTATAAGTCAAGAATAATAACGGCAAAACTCCACCATTCTTCCTGCTTGCGCTTGCGAAGCAATGACAGCCGGGATAGCCAATGGGACATCCAAGTGTGCAATGATACGCGAGCAGCGGAGACTTAACGCATGTCGAAAAACAATTCCAGACCTCCAAGCTCAAAAGCGTCCCCGATGTTTCCGCTTGCCAGCCAGACCGCACGCCCTGCTCCTCTGGGTTCCTCCAAGCCCGGATTGGCACAGGCCCAGAAGGCGGTAAATACCGGTCAGGCTGCGATGGGTCATGGTCGTTTCAAAGATGCGGCGAACGCATTTCATGAAGCCGCGCGATTGATGCCAAGAGATCCTCAGATTTGGACCGTTTATGCCAAGTCTCTGTCGATGCTTGGGGACAAAGCCGCAGTCAAACGAGCACAGAAGCTGATGAAAAAGCTTGGCATTCCTGCACCTACGCAAAAGAAACTTCTTGCACAGATGACCCGAAGCAATACGCAGACGTCACGGCAAAGCATCGGGATCCCCTCTTCGACCATCAACCAACTGCTCGCAAGGTTCAATTCCGGCGAAGCCGAGGCCGTTTCCAAGGAATCTGATGCACTTGCAAAAGATAACCCTAAAAATGAAGTCATCCGCTTGATACTTGGTGCCTCTTTGGCATCTCTGGGTCAGGTGGACAGGGCCGAACAGGCATATCAGGAAGCTCTGGCACTCGCACCTGACTATGCGGAAGTCATGACCAACTATGCCGAACTTCTGATCAAGCAACGTCGCTTCAACGAAGCTTATGACCTGCTGCGTGAGGCCTATCGCCAAATCCCTTCAAATTCCAATGTACGCGGAAATCTGGGACATGTGCTGAAGGAACTCAGCCGCCCGCACGAAGCAGTTCCTCACTTTGACGCTGTTCTAAAGGTCGACCCATCAAATCGTCTGGCGCGCCTTCTGCGCGTGGACTGCCTGATCACACTGGAGCGCCACGAAGAGGCATTGGACGACTTTGAAGCGATGCCTGAGGAACTGCGTAATCAATCTGAACAAATGGCGATGCGTTCAGTAGCTTTGGATCAGGCCGGCCGGTCAGAGGAAGGTCTGGCATTGGCTCGCAAGGCGTTTGAAAAAGCTCCAACTGTAACCCGAGTGGCGACCATGACGGCCAATCTGCTGCAGCAACATGGAAAATTCGAGGAAGCCGAAACTCTGCTGAGGAACGCAATCGGGAAAGGTTTGAAGTCCGGAACCGTTTATCGTCAGATTTCAAGTGGTCGAAAAATCCAACTTGATGATCCTGTGGCGTTGGACATGATCTCTCTGTGGGAGAACGAGCCCGAGTTCCCAGGTCGCGCTGATCTTGGTTACGCGCTGGTCAAATTAATGGAAGACAACAAACAATTTGATAAAGTTTGGCCGTATCTTGAAGCGGCAAATGCGTCGGCTTTAAGGGATTTTCCAAACACCAAAGGAAGAGACCAAAACGAGTTCGACAAAATGGTTCGATTTGTTGGTGGAATGGATATGTCGCGGATCGGATCGGTAGGATATCAGGATGACAGCCCGATTTTCATCACCGGCATGCCAAGATCGGGCACGACATTGGTTGAGCAGATTCTCGCCAGTCACTCTCGTGTTACGGGCGGCGACGAGATGGCGCTTTTCCACACGATTGGCTTTGACCACGCCAATAAAGTTTTGGCGGAAGGCGGATCAATCAATGATGTAAACGCCCAGATGCTTGATGAAATCGGCAAGGAATATCGTGAGGCCGTTCTGAAACGCTTCCCGGAGGCGGATATCGTGACCGACAAGTCAATTTCGACCTACAAGGTGGCGCCTTTGGTATGGTTGGCCCTACCCAAGGCAAAGATCGTCGCGTTGCGTCGTGACCCCCGCGACAACCTATTTTCGATGCTGAAAAACCGCTTCGTCGCGGGCGCCCACACCTATACCTATGATCAGGCCGATCTGGTGGAGGTCTATCGTCTGTTTACCGAATATCTGGCGGAATGGCGCAAGATCGCGGCGGATCGGATTTATGAGATCCAATATGAAGACCTTGTGGCTGATCCGGAAACACAAGTACGCAAGCTGTTGGAATTCTGTGAGCTTGAGTGGGAAGATGCCTGTATGTCTTTCCACAAAAACACGCGCAAAGTGAAGACCTTGTCAATCCATCAGGCACGACAACCGCTTTACAACTCATCTATTGGTCGTTGGCGCCAATATGAGGACAAACTGGGAGTGATGCTGGACGGGTTGAAGGGTCTGGACGGGGTTCCGGAAGATTGACGCCAAAGAGAGGGGTGTTGCCCCTCGCCTCTTCGAGGCTCACCCCAAGGTATTTTTGGCAAGAAAAAAGGGGGCGGTTTCTGCCCCCTTGATTTATTGTAAGTAATCGGCGCGTTGAAGTCCGTATTTGGCCATCTTCTCATTCAGCGTGCGTCGCGGCAGGCAGAGCTCTTCCATCACACCCACAATCGAGCCCTTGTGGCGGCGCATCGTGTTGTCAATCAACATGCGTTCAAACGCCTCTACATATTCCTTGAGCGGTTTGCCCTCGGTGGTCATGACCGGCTGCACCTCTTCATGATCGGTCATCAACAACGAAGAAATGGTTCCGGTTCCCCGACGCGCCTGAAGCACCGCGCGTTCCGCGATATTGATCAGCTGTCGAATGTTGCCGGGCCAGGGGGCCTGCATCAGCTGGGCTGCTTCCTGGACACTGACGGTTGGGGCAGCGCAGCCGTATTCTTCTGCGAATTGATCGGCAAACCGGGTGAAGAGCATCAGGATATCTTCGCCCCTCTGACGCAGCGGCGGCAAGGTAATCTTCATCGCGGCAAGGCGATAGAAAAGGTCCGGGCGTAAGCAGTCTTCGCAGGTCTTCCCCTGTTCTTGCAGGTTGCAGATCGCCACCACGCGGGTTTCGGCTGGTGACCCCTGATCATTGATCCATGTGAGCAACCGCGCCTGAAGGGTCATTGGCAGAGCTTCGATATCCTCGAGCACCAGAGTGCCACCGCGCGCCTCTTCGACATAGGGTTGCTGACCACCCTCCTCCATCGGGCCAAACAGGCGGCGGCCCAACACTTCTTCATCCTGACCCAGGCAGGGGACCACAACAAATTTCTTTCCGGTTTTTGCGCCAACTGCGTGAAGCGCGTGGGCCACCAGCGTTTTACCAGTGCCGGTTTCACCTTCGATCAACACATGACCATCGGATTGACCAAGATCCAGAATATCTTCGCGAAGTCTGGACATGACCGGAGAAGCGCCAATCAGCTTCTTCATGATGGTCGACCCATCCCCAAGCTCTTTGCGCAGCGCACGGGCATCCAGCGCGAGCCGCCGACGATGCGTGGCTTTTTTCACCAGATTTGTCATATTGTCCGGATTGAAGGGTTTTTCGAGAAAATCAAACGCCCCGACGCGCATCGCTTCAACCGCCATCGGAACGTCGCCATGTCCCGTAATCATGATCACCGGTAAGCTGCTGTCGAGTGACATGAGTTTCTTGAGAAAATCCATACCGTCCATGCCCGGCATCCGGATGTCGGAAATCACAACGCCAGGATATTCCGCACCAATCCCTTTCAAAGCATCTGCTGCAGAAGGAAAGGTTTCCGTCTGAAACCCGGACAGCGCAAGCCATTGCGAAATGGACTGTCGCATATCCTGTTCGTCATCGACGATCGCGATTTTCATTGCCTGAGCCATGGCTACTCCTCTTTGTCGCTTGGACCATCGCGGCCCTCACGCTCACCATTCTTAGATGGCCACCTTATTCGGCAGCTTCAATATCTCTGTCATCTTCTTTCAGGATCGGAAGCTCGACTTCAAACACAGCACCTCCGTCCTGGCCATTACGAGCGATTAACCGCCCACCGAAGTCATTGACAATGCCTGATGAGATGGCGAGGCCCAACCCAACACCATCTCCTGGGGCCTTGGTAGTATAGAAAGGTTCAAAGAGGTTATCCAGATCACTTACCCCTGTCCCGTTGTCACGCACCGATATCAAAGCGTAATCACCTCGGCTGACAATGATATCGACCTGCGGGGCATCCACTGTTTTGGTGGCATCAATGGCATTTCGCATCAGGTTGATCAGAACCTGCTCAAGACGCAGCCGGTCCCCCATCACCATGACTGGATCACGGGGAATGTTACGCGTAATAAGAACTTCGCGACGTTTCAGCTGCGGTTCCATCATGGAAAGCGCTGAAGATACGCAATCGCGGATATCCATCGGCTCAAATGCGTCACCACCTTTTCGAGCATAGGATTTCAGCTGCTTGGTGATTGCCCCCATCCGTTCGATCAGATCATCAATGCGCTGGAAACTCGACAAGGCTTCGTCGGGTCGCTTGCGTTGAAGCAAAAGCTTGGCCCCTGCGAGATAGGTTTTCATGGCAGCAAGCGGTTGGTTCAATTCGTGACTGACGGCGGCAGACATCTCACCCAATGCGGCAAGTTTTGAGCTTTGCGCCAACGTTTGTTCGGCAACCTGAAGGTTCTTCTCCGCCCGTTGACGTTCCGATATTTCCCTTTGTAGCTGGTCATTTAGCTGTCGAAGTTCAGCTGACTCCTGGGCAAAAACCAAGGATCTGAACTGTGCCCTGCGACTGATCAGATAGAAGGTGAGCGACAACAGCATGGCAAAGGCCATGATTTCAAGAGACAGGAACGCATTCACCTTTTCCCGAACCGAAGCATATGAGGTGAAAGAGGTGATGCGCCAACCCTGAAAAGGAACGCGCCCTTCGTGCCGCATGACCGCTTCACCTAAAAACAGCATTTCAGAGGGAAGCGCAGACCAATCTGCTGTGCTTCGAAAACTGCGACGAATTGCAGCCATTGCGGGCACGGTTTCAAGCGCTTCATCTGCGTGTTTGCCACGCCATCTTGGCTCGGTGGCAAGAATAACCTGGCCTTCTGAATTGGTAACTAAAATCGCATCAGAAATACCTGCCCAACTTGCTTCGAACTTGTTCAGGTCAACTTCGACGACAATCACACCGATCACCTTGTTTCCGGCTTCAATCTTGCGTGAATAGGTAAATTCGTAAGCGCCCGCTTCGGTCTGGACTGCTGAAAACACGGTTTCCGAACTCCGCAATGCATCGACAAAATGTGGATCGGAACGGTGCACCTCTCCCAGAGTTTCGCGGTTGGTCGCGGCGACAATGCGCCCGTCACCATCGAGGAGCACCAGAGATTTCGCCTCAATTTCTTCGCGATAGGAAATGAGACGAGAGGAGCTTTGTGTAAAGTCAGAGGAATTCAGCGCGTTGATTAGCGCCGGGTCGCGAGACAGAAGCAACGGCACCACTGAATTGCGCTGCAATTCGCTGATAAGATTACCCGAATATAGTGCGACGCGAAGCTCCGCCCGGTTTCGGGTTGTCTCTGTGTAGCGTTCTGTCAGCCAACGGTTTGAAAAGAAAATCACCGCGGCGGCAAATGAAACAAGCAGCAACAACGCTAGTCGCGCGCGCATTGACACACCCGTGCGCGGTGTGGGCACCGGCTTCACGGTTTTTGCTGTGGAGCTATGTGAATTATGCGCACGGTCGGCCATGGCGCAATTCTACGCGCCATGGCGAAAGGCCACAAGTCAGGCAGCAACCACAGCGTCCACCAACGAGCGGAACATTGCCACCCCATCGGTTCCACCATGCAGCTCATCCACGCAGCGCTCCGGGTGCGGCATCATGCCAAGAACACGACGGTTCTTGGAAATCACACCAGCGATGTCACCAGTCGAACCGTTCGGATTATCTGTGTAGGTGAACGCAATGCGACCCTCGTCCCGCAACTGTGCGAGCTTTTCGTTGGTCACATTGTAATTGCCATCATGGTGCGCAACCGGAACCGTGATCTCTTGCCCAAGCTCATAGCCAGCCGTGAAGTCATTTTCAGTGGTTTCCACCTTCAAACCAATAGGTTTGCAGATGAACTTCAGGTTTGAATTGCGCATCAGAGCGCCGGGCAGGATGCCGGTTTCGGTGAGCACCTGAAACCCGTTGCAGATGCCGATTGCATAGCCGCCACGTTCGGTGTGGCGAATGAGCGATTTGGTGATCGGTGACTGGGCGGCAATCGCCCCGCAGCGCAGGTAATCTCCAAACGAAAATCCGCCAGGAACGCCCACGATGTCCAGATCGCCCGGCAGTTCGGTTTCCTTGTGCCAGATCATGGTCACATCGGCGCCAGCCCGCTCAAACGCCACCGCAAGATCGCGGTCGCAGTTCGAACCCGGAAATACAATAACTCCGGCCTTCATCACAGCACCTGAATAGCGTAGTTTTCGATCACGGTGTTGGCGAGCAGTTTTTCGCACATATCCTTGATCTGGTCTTCGGTGGTGCCTTCAGCCACGTCCAGTTCAATCACTTTGCCCTGACGCACTTTTTCCACGCCATCAAAGCCCAGATTGCCAAGCGCATGGCGTACGGCCTCGCCCTGCGGGTCAAGAACGCCGGTTTTAAGCATCACGTCTACACGAACTTTCATAGGAGTGCTTCCTCAGTTGATCAGGGTGGGATTGGTATTGGGATGGGTCACGTTCGAGGGCAGTACCCCCAGACGACGCGCCACTTCGGTATAGGCATCGGTCAGGTTTCCGAGATCACGACGGAACACATCCTTGTCGAGTTTCTCGCCGGTTTCAATGTCCCAGAGGCGGCAGCTGTCCGGGCTGATTTCATCCGCCAGGATCAGGCGTGGGAATTCGCCATCATAGACACGGCCAAACTCAATTTTGAAATCGATCAGCTTAATGCCAACGCCGAACATCACACCGGACATATAGTCATTCACGCGCAGGGCCATGTCGACGATTTCGCCGAGCTCCTGCTGGTTGGCCCAACCAAACGCAAGAATATATTCTTCCGGCACCAAAGGATCGCCCAGGCTGTCATCTTTGTAGGAGAATTCAACAATCGGACGCGGCAGACGCGTGCCCTCTTCCATACCCAAACGTTTCGCCATGGAACCAGCTGCATAATTGCGCACGATCACTTCCAGCGGAACGATTTCTGCGGCTTTGATCAACTGCTCACGCATGTTCAGGCGTTTGATGAAATGGGTGGGGATACCGATATTACCCAGACCAGTCATGAAAAACTCGCTCAGGCGGTTGTTAAGGACACCCTTGCCATCGATCACGTCTTTTTTTTCGGCGTTAAAGGCGGTGGCATCATCTTTAAAATACTGGACAATTGTCCCCGGCTCAGGCCCTTCATAGAGAACTTTTGCCTTGCCTTCGTAGAGTTTTTTGCGCCGTGCCATCGGATCCCCGCCATTTGGTTGCAGCCCGCGGGTGTCCTGCGACTCCCGCCTGTTGCACGCCCTATACGCATTTCCGGTGCGTGGAGCAAGAATGGGGGTGGGAATGTCGCACATTATCGCAAATTTCCTGCTATTGTGATCATCACCAACGCATTTTCCTTTGCTTGTGAGCGTTAGCGGGGTTGCGACAGGCCCGTCAGATTGGCATATCTGAAACAAAGGAATGTTCACCTAAGGATAGGGAAACCCGTATGACCACTTTTGACGATCGCGAAACCGCTTTTGAAGCAAAATTTGCGCATGACGAAGAAATGCAATTCAAGGCCGAAGCCCGCACCAACAAGAAACTGGGCCTGTGGGCGGCGGAAAAACTGGGCAAAACCGGTGACGAAGCTGATGCTTATGCCAAAGAAGTTATTGCATCAGATTTCGAAGAAGCCGGTCACGAGGATGTGGTACGCAAGGTCGTCGGCGATCTGAACACCGTCACTGCTGAAGAAGTACGCGCCAAACGTGCTGCTCTTATGATTGAAGCCAAAGAAGAACTGGCTGGAGAAGCCTGATCAGTTTGGTCTATGACACGTAAAGGCGCACCCAATAGGTGCGTCTTTTTTCTTGCGTTCTTGGATTTTGTTTCCGACATCACCAACGGACAATCAGCACTGTTTGTCCGTGCGAATAGGTCACGCATTGATTGCTATACTCACCTCACTCATCATCTCCATGAACGGAATGAATTTGCGCTGCTTTGAAATCCATGGCAGTTAGCGCCCAGATCACAATCCTCTGCGGGAAATGCCCCGCAATTCTTCGGAGACAGACATGACAGATGCTCTGACACAACTGCTTGGTGAACGCGACTGGCTGATGGCGGATGGCGCCACTGGCACCACGTTGTTCAATATGGGCCTGACTTCGGGTGACGCACCCGAGCTTTGGAACGTAGAGGAACAGGATAAGATTCGCGCACTATACAGCGGTGCTGTGGATGCGGGCTCTGATATCTTTCTCACCAACTCTTTCGGCGGCAATGCCTCGCGTCTGAAGTTGCATGGCGCGGAAGATCGCGTATTTGAACTCAACAAGGCCGCCGCCGAGTTGGGACGTGAGGTCGCGGACGCCTCGGGTCGTAAGGTTATTGTAGCTGGCTCAGTTGGACCTACCGGTGAGATCATGGAGCCGATGGGCAGCCTGACCTTCGACGGTGCGGTTGAAATGTTCCACGAACAAGCCGAAGGACTTAAGGCTGGTGGCGCAGATGTTCTTTGGGTCGAAACCATCTCGGCTTTTGATGAATACAAAGCAGCCGCGAAGGCCGCCGAACTGGCCGGAATGGCCTGGTGTGGCACGATGAGCTTTGACACAGCCGGACGCACCATGATGGGCGTGACCTCTGCGGATTTGGCTCAGATGGTTGAAGGCCTGCCCAATCCGCCAATTGCCTTTGGTGCCAATTGCGGTGTCGGAGCGGCAGACCTTCTGCGGACCGTTCTGGGTTTCGCAGCCCAGGGTACGGAACGTCCGATTATTGCCAAGGGCAACGCGGGTATTCCGAAATATGTTGATGGGCACATCCATTATGACGGCACGCCCGACCTTATGGGCGACTACGCTGTTATTGCTCGTGATTGCGGTGCCCGGATCATTGGTGGCTGCTGTGGCACCACGGCAGAGCATTTGCGGTCCATGCGTGAGGCGTTGGAAACCCGACCGAAAAGCGACACACGTCCGACACTGGACGAGATTGCAGACGCTCTTGGCGGATTTTCTTCTGCCTCTGATGGCACCGGCGATGACGAAGCCCCTGCCCGTCGCACGCGCCGCCGACGCGGCTGATCTGATCCTCAGCAATTAAAAAGGTCCGCGATTCATGCGGGCCTTTTTTTATTTACTCAGAACAATGAAAGTTGATCCCCCGCCTTTGGCGGCACCCGAAATTGCGTGCACTCCAACGGTGGAAGATCCTGAAGCAAGCCAAGACGGCGAATGGCAACCTTGAACCTATGTGCCAGTAGCCGGGAAAATTCACCTTGTCCGATCATGCGCCGCCCAAAATCAGCGCGATAGTTTTCACCACCTCGCATCTCACGCATGCGCGACATCACCCTGTTTGCCCGATCTGGAAACGCTTCTTCCAACCAATCCTGAAATAGCGGACCAACTTCTCCGGGCAATCGCAGCAAGATATAGTTTGCCGCCTTCGCGCCTGCTGATTGGCTTTCGCTCAGGATTGATTCTAGCTCGTGATCTGTCAGCGCGGGAACAATCGGAGCCACCATCACGCGCGTTGGAATCCCTGCTCTGGCCAGCGCTTCAATTGATTTCAAACGCCGCGCCGGAGCAGGTACGCGTGGTTCCATCCGGCGCGATATCTTTGCGTCCAGTGTGGTTAGCGACACGCCGACATGCACAAGGTTCCGCGCCGCCATTTCTGACAACAGATCCAGATCCCGCTCGATCAAAGTGCCTTTGGTTACGATGGTCACTGGGTGTCGATGGGCCAGCAATACTGTCAGGATCCCACGCATCACACGATATTGCCTTTCAATCGGTTGATAGGGATCTGTGTTGGTGCCGATTGCAATTGGTGCTGGGGAATAGGCTTTTCGGGCAAGTTCCGATGCCAGTCTTTCGGGGGCATTTGGACGGGAGATCAACCGGGTTTCAAAATCCAGCCCCGGAGAATACCCGAGGTAGGCATGGGTGGGACGCGCAAAACAATATATGCAGCCATGTTCGCAACCACGATAGGGATTGATGGATCGGTCAAAGGGCAGATCCGGCGAGGTGTTTCGGGTGATGATACTGCGCGGCGATTCGATACTGACATGCGTACGCAGAGGTTTTTCTTCCTGTTTTTCCCAACCGTCGTCGCAGTCTTCCGTGACATAAGCCTCGAACCGACCGGCAAAATTACTGGTTGCCCCCCGTCCGGGTCGGCGTTCAGCCCCTACCTGTCGGATTTTTGATCTTTCCATGTGCCCTCCGGTGACCATAATAGAACATTACAAGAACATATGAAGCGTTTTCACCAAAACAGTGCAAAATATTCATTTGCTTTTGCGTCGTTCAAAGCGCACTCAGTGTCGCAATCGTTTCAGACCTAAGCGGCCAAATCGTCGCATTTGTTAAAGAACGCAGAGTTTCAGCCAAGGGAAAAGGCAGCCATGTCGGACGAAGAAGATATCATCCTGAGCGAGTTGAACGACGAAGAACTTGTTCAGCAGATGCACGATGACCTTTACGACGGTCTCAAGGAAGAGATCGAAGAAGGCGTTAACATCCTGCTCGAACGCGGTTGGCAGCCTTACACGGTTCTGACCGAAGCCCTCGTGGGCGGTATGACCATCGTTGGTGCTGACTTCCGTGACGGCATCCTGTTTGTGCCAGAAGTTCTTCTGGCAGCAAACGCAATGAAAGCCGGCATGGCCATCCTGAAGCCGCTTCTGGCTGCCACAGGTGCTCCGCGCATGGGCAAGATGGTGATCGGCACCGTGAAAGGCGACATCCACGACATTGGCAAGAACCTCGTGTCGATGATGATGGAAGGCGCTGGTTTTGAAGTGCATGACATGGGCATCAACAACCCGGTTGAAAACTATCTGGAAGCCTTGGAATCCGAGCAGCCCGACATCCTCGGCATGTCGGCTCTTCTGACCACCACCATGCCCTACATGAAAGTCGTGATCGACGCGATGGTCGAAAAAGGCATCCGCGATGACTACACCGTACTGGTGGGTGGCGCTCCTCTGAACGAAGAGTTTGGTAAAGCCATTGGTGCTGACGGCTATTGCCGCGATGCGGCTGTTGCTGTGGAAATGGCAAAAGACTTCATGTCGCGCAAGCACAACCAAGGTGTTGCCAGCTAATCGCGCGCATTATGTTTTGGACAAGGCCCTGCATTTTGTGGGGCCTTTTTCGTTTCCCCTTTCCATTGTCGTCACGCGTCCCCACATAGGTGTCATGGACAAAATACGTTACATTCTTCTTCTCGGGCTTGTGATTTCAGCGGGCGGACTGACCGTGCTGGTCGCTGGGCTTGCCGCTGCAAATGGCAAACTGAATGGGCGGACAGCTATGGTTTTATTGCCTTTGGTTATGCTCGCAAGCATCGCACTACGCGCACTCAGACCAGATAACAAAGACTGAGATAACTGCCGCACTTAGGTAACTTGATACATTTGATCTTGAACGAAACACCTGGCGCGAAGATAGTAAACTTAACATGCGAATGTAGTTTTCAAAGGTAGGGCCTACCTTTGAATGCACGGAGGGGACCAATGCCATTTTCATTGCTGAATGATGACAGTCTGACCAGGGCCGGCATGGCACCTGACATTGACAGGGGGAAGGTGTTGATCCTTGCTTGTGGTGCGTTGGCCAATGAGATCCTTGCAATTATTCGAACCAACCAGTTGGATCACCTGACCCTCACCTGCTTGCCAGCAATCCTGCACAACACACCGGATAAGATACCAGCCGCTGTAGAAGAGGCGTTGGAGAAGCATAAAGACCAGTTTGATAGTGTCTTTTTGGCTTATGCCGATTGTGGCACTGGGGGCAAGCTGGCCGAGATCTGCTCCAGATATGGGATTGAAATGATCCAGGGGCCACATTGCTATTCCTTCTTCGAAGGAAATGCGGCGTTCGAAGCTCGGGCAGAAGATGAGATTGACACGTTTTACCTGACCGATTTCCTCGCACGGGGCTTTGAGAACTTTGTGATCAAACCGCTGGGCCTCGATCGTCATCCAGAGTTACGCGATATGTATTTTGGCCATTACAACCGGCTGATCTATATGGCACAGACCGACAATCCGGAACTGGACGCCATGGCGCGAGCCGCCGCAGAAAAGATCGGGTTGGAGTATAGTCGCCAATTCACCGGGTATGGTGATCTGGAAACGGCAATGACTGGGGCGAAGTAAGCTGCTCTAGGGGCTCTGCCCCTCGGCTTTCGCCTCACCTCGAGATATTTCTGGCAAGAAAAAAGGCGCGCGCGTCGCGCCCTATCTCAGCGCTTGCGGATATATTCTACGCCGCTTCACTCGCGTGGTGGCGGATGCGTTCGACCATGGCGCGCACTCCGTTGGAGCGTTGTGACGACAGGTGCTCGTTCAGGCCAAGACGGGCCAGTTCTGCATGTGCATCCACAGTGGCGACCTCAGCGACCGGCAGACCGTTATAAAGCGCTGCCAGAACCGCGATCAGACCACGCACGATCATTGCGTCACTGTCGCCGATGAAGCGGAATTCACCCCCGTCGATCACCGGTTGCAGCCAAACCTGACTGGCACAGCCTTCCACCTTGGTGGCGGGCACCTTCAACGCCTCTTCCATTGGCGGCATGGATTTCCCCATATCGATGACCGTTGCGTAACGATCTTCCCAATCATCCAGAAACTCAAAGTCTTCGACGATTTCTTCAAATGCTGCACTGGCCATGATGCTCTCCGATTGTTGGGATTAGGTAAGCGCAATGGCCTAAAAGGTCCAGCCCTGCATTGCGTGCTTTTCAAACGGGCTCTCTTTTCAAAAGCCTTCTTCTGGGATAACCCTATGACAGTGTTATAGGAGACTGGACCAAATGCGATTATCCGCCCGCTTTCTTGCCTTTCCGGCCCTGTTCATTGCCCTGTCGGGATGCGGTGGTGGCAGTGCCAGCTTAAATCCAACCACTTGGTTCTCTTCGCCTGGCCCCAAAGGGGTAGCAGTGGTGCCTGAGGGTGGTTTTTCGCAGGATCTTGATGGGCGCTTTTTGGTCAATCAGGTCACCGAGCTCAAGGTTTTGGAAACCAGCGGCGGGGTAATTTTAAGCACCAAGGGCTTGCCCCCGCGGCTTGGCTATTGGGATGCAGATTTGGTCGCGCAAAATGATGGCAAACCGGTGAATGGCGTTCTGATCTATGATTTTCGCATCTCTGAGCCGGCTCAACACACCAATACTGGCATACCACAACAACGAGAAGTTTATGTGGGGCAGTTCATATCAGACCACGCCCTGCGTGATGTGCGTAGCATTCAGGTCAAAGGGGCTGGCAACACGATGAGCGCACGCCGTTAGGGGACCGAACGCGTTTTATTACCGGTTAACCGGACCTTGTCAGACTTCGAAAACTTCAACGCGCTGACCGCGTGCTGCAAGCGCGAGTTTGCCGTCGCAAAGACGGACGGCATCCGCCCCGAACACTTCGGAGCGCCACCCGTGCAAGGCCTGGACATTTCGCTTACCTGCAGCCAAAGCATCCAGATCCGCCGCTGATGCAATCAGTTTCTGAGCAACTTTCTCTTGTTCACAACGCGCTTTCAAAAGAACGCGCAGCAAATCGGCCAATGCGGGGTTTACTTGGAGTTTTTCTTTGTTCTTGCTCGTCACTTTGGGAAGGCTTTCCTGAGGACAGGCCAAACCTTCGGCAATGGCGTTCAGGATACCCTCTGCGATAACGCCTTTGCGGGCCTCGCGAAGCAAAAGGCGAGAGCGGCCAAGCTCTTGAATATCCTTGGGTTTGGTTGATGCCAGCTCCAGAAGGGCGTCATCTTTCATCACCCGATTGCGCGGCACATTGCGTGATTGAGCATAGGTTTCACGGAACCGCGCAAGCTCTCGCACGATTCCCAGAAAGCGTCCCGAATTGGTCCGGGTTTTCACGCGCAACCACGCGTTTTCTGGTAGGATTGTATATGTATCCGGGGCTAGCAGAACTGACAGTTCTTCCTGCACCCACGGGGCCCGGCCCGACTTGTCGAGTTCAGTTGACAACCATTCATAGATAACACGCAGATGGGTGACGTCCCCGATCGCATAGCTTTTCTGCGCTGGTGTCAGTGGGCGGCGCGACCAATCCGTAAAGCGGCTGGACTTATCAAGCTGTGCACGGGCGATCTTGCGCACCAGCGTTTCATAGCCAACCTGATCCCCAAATCCGCAAACCATCGCGGCAACCTGAGTGTCAAACAGCGGCTTGGGAAACACGCCCGCTTCGACAAAGAATATTTCGAGATCCTGACGAGCGGCGTGAAAAACCTTGACCACATTCTCGTTGCGGAAAAGGTCATACATAGGCTCAAGCGACAGACCATCGACCAATGGATCAACCAGCACCGCGTCCTCATCCGTATCACCTGGCACCGCCATCTGTACAAGGCAGAGCTTGGAGTAATAGGTGCGTTCGCGCAGGAATTCGGTGTCCACAGTTACGTAGGGATGCTGGGCGGCACGCGCGCAGAATTCAGCCAACGCTTCGGTGGTGGTGATGGTCTTCATGTGAATATCCTGATCAATGGATCTTGCCTGTTTGGCCGTGTTTACGGGGAATTTTCCCAAAAGGGAAGGCCAACGCAGGTGGCCCCTTTATTCACGGAAGGTAAAGCGGAGTTCTATTCCCTTCCGCATATCGTCTCAAAACGGCGGGATAGAGCTTGTGTTCTTCCGCCAGAACTCGCGCGGCAAGGCTAGCTGCATCGTCTCCCGGCAAAACGGGCACCCGTACCTGCCCCAGAACGGGTCCACCATCGAGTTCCGCCGTCACCTCATGCACCGAACAGCCCGCTTCAGCATCCCCCGCTTCGATTGCGCGCTGGTGGGTGTGGAGCCCTTTGTATTTCGGTAAAAGCGACGGGTGGATATTTAGGCAACGCCCAGCCCAATGGCCAGTAAATCCTTCGGTCAGGATCCGCATGAACCCGGCGAGGCATATGATGTCGGGCGAATGCGCTTCAAGCACTTCGTTGAGGGCCGCTTCAAACCCAGCCCGATCACCTGTGAAGTTTCGATGGTCCACGATTGCAGTGGATATGCCCAATGCTTCGGCTTTGGCCAGCCCACCCGCAGCGGGCACGTTCGACAGCACAAGGCATGGGCGCGCCGGGTGATCCCCGGTCATGGAGTTTACCAGCGTCACCATGTTTGAGCCGCCCCCTGAAATCAGGATGGCGACCCGTTTCTTCGCGCCTGCGTTCACAGAAGCGAACCCAGGTATTTAACGCCGTCACCAGCCTGAATACGGCCAAGTTGGCTGACATTTTCGCCCGCAGCGGTCAGAAGGTCCGTGATCTTCTGGGCCTCTTTGCCATCGACCACCAACACCATGCCCTGACCGGAGTTGAAGGTCTTGAGCAATTCCGCCTCGTCCATGTTGCCGGTTTCGGCAAGCCATTTAAACACTGGCGGCAGATCCCAGGCATCCAGGTCAACCAGCGCGCCAAGCCCTTCTGGCAGAACGCGCGGCAGGTTTTCGGTCAAGCCGCCACCGGTGATATGGGCCAGCGCGTGTACGCCGCCAGATTTGATCGCTTCCAGAACCTGCGTGACATAAAGTCGGGTCGGGGCCAACAGAGCCTCTCCCAGTGTGATATCCGCATCCCATGGGCAGTCTGCATCCCAGCCAAGGCCAGAGACTTCGACCAGTTTACGCACCAGAGAGTAACCGTTGGAATGCACACCATCCGATGCAAGCCCCAGAAGAACGTCACCGTCGCGCACGCCACGCGGAAGAACTTCTCCACGCTCCAGCGCACCAACCGAGAAGCCCGCCAGATCAAAATCACCATCGTCATACATGCCTGGCATTTCAGCGGTTTCACCACCAATCAGCGCGCAACGTGACAGCTCACACCCTTTGGCGATCCCTTCGATGATCCGCGCCGCCTTGTCGGTTTCCAAACGACCGGTCGCAAAATAATCCAGGAAAAACAGAGGTTCTGCACCCTGACACACAAGGTCATTCACACACATGGCCACAAGGTCGATACCGATTGTGTCGACATTTCCGGTATCAATCGCGATCCGCAGTTTGGTACCCACACCATCCGTGGCCGAAACCAGAACCGGATCTTTAAACCCGGCACCCTTGAGATCAAAAAGCGCGCCGAACCCACCCAGACCGGCCATCACGCCGGGACGGTTGGTTCGTTTCGCTGCCGGTTTGATCCGTTCGACCAGTGCATTACCTGCGTCAATATCCACACCCGCATCCGCGTAGGTGATACCTTTGGAGTTGCCTGTCGTCTGATCGCTCATCTCGTCCCCCAGTGTGAGAAGCCATGTTTTTCAGGGACGCGATATCTTACATGAGAGAAAGAGTCTACGGCCAGCTTGACGCGGGCTGAAAGTTTGATACTCAGGGGCCAAGGTGGGCCTGTAGCTCAACGGTTAGAGCAGAGCGCTCATAACGCTTTGGTTGGGGGTTCAAATCCCTCCGGGCCTACCAATTTCCCCTGCCCCAAATCGTACCAAGCGAAGTCAGCACGTTTGGAGCAAGAAAAGTTTTCAGCTGGCGTAATTAGAGCCTTCGTCATCCAGAATGGCCTTGAGTTCCTCCAGATGCCGGGTGGCTTGATCCGGGTAGTCCTCTAACTCTTGCGCAGTTTTTTCCGCAATGGCTTCCGACAAAACTCGTAAGGGTTGACCAGTTTGCAGCGCTTTGATGTAGGTTTCAACCGCACGTTCGAAATAATAAAGCCGGTTGAATGTGTCCGCCACACTATCGCCGATGACCAGAACCCCATGATTGCCCATGATCATTGTCTTTATCTTCGGATCGGAGAGCATCCTGGCAAAGCGCGTTCCCTCTTCTTCAAATGCCAATCCACCAAAACCATCATCGATCACATATCGGTTATAGAAGGTCGCGGTGTTTTGATCGATCGGAGGAAGCGTGCTGTCTGCAAGCGAGGCAAGAACCGTCGCGTGGATGGAATGCACATGCATCACGCACCGCGCGTGCGGGCACAGCCGGTGGATCGACCCATGCAGCCCCCATGCGGTGGGATCGGGCGCATCTGGGCGCGCCATCGTGGCTGGGTCATTCGCATCCAGTAAAAGCAGGTCAGATGCTTTGATCCGGGCGAAATGACGTTGATTTGGGTTCATCAGAAATTGCGAGCCATCTTCGTTCACTGCTAGAGAGAAGTGGTTCGCGACTGCTTCATGTAGGTTCAACCTTTCAGTCCAGCGAAAGGCTGCGGCCATGTCGACGCGTTCCTGCCAGTGCTCCATATTAGCTTGCGTGGAAACTGCCTGTTGGTTCATTCAATCCTCCGTTTTTCTCACGATAAAAGGAAAATTCCCGGGTAAACTTGTTCAAAATCACCATTGGGGATGCAAATGCGACAGGATTAACAGGGATCCGGCGTGACCTATCTTGGCAACACAAGTTCAATTTTTAGCCCACCAAAATCTTCGCTTTCCCCAAGCCGAATATGACCACCATGGCTGCGCGCAATATCACTGGCGATGGCAAGCCCCAGCCCGACACCGGACCCTTTATTCTGGTTACGAGCGGCATCCAGGCGGGCAAATGGCTTCAGGGCTTCGCCGCGCATTTTGGCCGGAATACCGGGGCCATCATCCTCAACGACAAATCGCAAATCTCCACGCCCTGTCAAAACAGACAAACGCACCTGATCACCATATCGCAGCGCATTGCCCACCAGATTGTCCAAAGCCCTCTCAATTGAAGCAGGGCGCATTCGCATCGTTCCCTCCGCCTCCAGTTCACCGGTCTTCACTCGACTTTCCGTGCGGTTGAACTTGGCGATCACCCGACGAGCGACCGCATTTGGATCTTCAGTTTCCGTCTGATCCGATTCAGCATCTGAACGCGCAAATGACAGGAAACTATCCACAAGCTGAGACATATCTTCGACATCACGTTCAAGTTCTGTCCGGTCTTTTTCCTCCAGCATGGACAGCGAGAGCTTCATGCGGGTCAGAGGTGTGCGCAAATCGTGACTGACCCCTGACAGCATCATTGTACGCTGTTCAATCTGTCGCTCAATCCTCGCTCGCATATCCAGAAACGCCTTGCCAGCGGCCCTGACTTCTGTGGCCCCCGACAATCGATACGGCACCACCTGCCCTTTCCCGAAAGCCTCGGCCGCCCGGGCCAGACGGCGAATTGGACGAAGTTGATTGCGCAGAAACAAATAGGCGATCACGGTCATCAAGAACCCGGTCGCGGCCATCAGCACAAGCAGTTGATGAGGATTTGTGGCAGACACGCGCGCTCGATCAAAACTGATCCGCATGTGACCGTGCCGGGTATCGAACCCCAGCACCACTTTCGCCTGAACAGTTTCAAAATCCACAGCACTCAGGTTTACCAACCCTTCGCGCAACACACGTTCAACAACACGTGCGGTAAAATCGGTAATGGCCCTGTCGCTCTTTACCGGATCTGACGGCAGAGCAATCTGCAACGCCAACGGAACACCAAGAGGAGAAATTGCGGCCCGAGCGGCCACCGGGTTGGGCGCATCGTTCACCTGTTGCAAAAGATACGCCATCTCGACCACCACCGCGCTGGTCATCTGGACCGTGATTCTGTTGAAGTGGCGTTGGATGAACACCACTGAGACCACCAGTTGTATTGTCACGATGGGAACGATCAGGATAAGCGCCGCACGACCGTAAAGACCTCGTGGCATGTAGTTTTTGAGCCATTTAAACATGGGCTGACCCTATAGGGTTTCCAACTGACCTGAAAACCCAAGATTGCACGGTTCGCAAAAGACATTTGGTTGGCTAAGACGCCGCGTCCAACTTGCAAAGCCCGATATCCAGCGATTTTATGCTGGTCAAAGGAAAGGGATATCCATGCGAAATGCTCCCCCCAAGGCTTCTCAGCCTCTCGATGTGCGTCCCGAGGTCGGGGTTGCTATGACCATGGAGCCGGGTGTTCGTCGTGTCCTGGCCCCTAACCCATCACCAATGACCTATTGGGGCACCAATACCTACATTCTTGGTGAAGGGGATGTCGCCATCGTTGATCCCGGACCGCTGAATCGAACCCATATGATGGCCATTCTTGAAGGGCTGGAGGTTGGGGAACGCATATCTCACATCCTTGTCACCCACGCTCATGTTGATCATTCTCCTCTCGCTCGACCGTTGTCGGATGAAACAGGCGCACCGGTTCTGGCTTTTGGCGACGCGCTTGCCGGGCGCAGCAACGTTATGAAAGACTTGGTCGCCGCTGGAATGAGCAGTGGTGGCGAAGGCGTGGATGCCGGATTTCAGCCGGACGAGAATTTGAACGATGGTGAAGAATTGCATATCGGCGGTATGGAGATCAAAACCATCTGGACCCCGGGTCATTTTGCCAATCATGTCTGTTTCGCAACCAATGATGCAGTCCTGACCGGAGATCACGTGATGGGCTGGGCGAGTTCTCTTGTCTCTCCACCCGATGGTGATCTGACGGCCTTCATGTCATCTTGCGAAACACTTCGCCGTCGCGATGATCGGATCTACTATCCCGGTCACGGGGCGGCAATTGAGGATCCCGCCACTAGAATCAATTGGTTGATATCGCACCGTAAATCCCGCGAGGCAGATATCATCAAAGCGCTGTCTGACAATAATCCCAAATCCGTGGCTTCGCTGACTCGACAGATCTACACCGATACCCCTGAGGCCCTGCTACCAGCCGCAGAACGCAATGTTTTTGCGCATCTCATCGATCTTACCGACCGCAATCGCGTCTTGGTGCGCCCGTATATCTCGATAGAGGCAGAATTTTTACTAATCTGAGAATTTTCCCGAATTCTCCTCTTGCAGCGCAATTTCGACAAAGCTATACAGCGCCTCAGTTCCGGCGTAGCTCAGCGGTAGAGCAGTTGACTGTTAATCAATTGGTCGTAGGTTCGATCCCTACCGCCGGAGCCAAATTCATAATGATTTCAGTCACTTGAATCGGGCATTAAGTCTGCTAGACTGATGACCGTTCTGGCAGTATCACTGCACGCGCAATTGATATTGCAGATTACTATGCCACTTAACAGCGAAGCATTTGTCATTTTTCACATACGCGAAATATGCAAATCGTTTTTTTGGGTGCAAAATTGCATCGCCCGAGATGTTTTGGCACTTGCCGTTTGGCAACCAATTCACTGTTAGAAATTACTCTGTAGTAAGTCTGGCCCAAGTTGGCCAAAACATATCTGACGAACAAAATTAGACCGGTCACGCTGTTCGCTATCTCAAGGGAGAAATCCGATGAAACCCGTAATGATTTCCTGCTGTCCAATTGATGATCAGAAACCGGGCACCTCCGGACTTCGCAAGAAAACCCGTGTTTTTATGCAGCCCGGCTATCTCGAGAATTTTGTCCAGTCGGTTTTCAATGCCATTGGTGGTGCCGAAGGAAAGACATTTGTGGTTGGGGGGGATGGCCGTTTCTTCAATGCACAGGCAATTCAGACCATTCTAAAAATGGCAGCTGCCAATGGCGCAGCAAAGATCATTGTTGGGCAAAACGGTCTGCTCTCAACACCTTCTGCATCCCATTTGATCCGCCTGAACAAGACCGATGGCGGGTTGATCCTGTCAGCAAGCCACAATCCCGGCGGACCCGACGAAGATTTTGGGGTGAAATTCAACACCTCCAATGGCGGTCCCGCAGCCGAACAGGTTACCGATGCGATCTATGAACAGACCCGTGAACTTAGCCGCTATTTTATCCTGCCCGCAGGCGATGTTGACCTTTCGCAAACGGGTCAAAAACTCATGGGCGACATGAAAATCGAGGTTATAGACCCGGTGGTCGATTACCTCGCTCTGATGGAAACATTATTTGATTTCGACAAAATCCGCGCATTGTTTGCATCAGGTTTCACCATACGTTTCGACGCGATGCATGCAGTGACTGGACCCTACGCCAAAGCGGTCCTTGAGGAAACGCTGGGCGCGCCTGCAGGAAGCGTTCTGAACCCAATACCGCTCGAAGATTTTGGCGGTGGCCATCCGGACCCGAACCCAACCTGGGCCAGGACGTTGATGGATCTGATGATGTCAGACAAAGCGCCAGATTTTGGCGCTGCCTCTGACGGGGATGGTGATCGGAATATGGTGGTCGGGAAAGGTATCTATGTTACCCCGTCTGACAGCCTCGCAGTCTTGGCCGCCAACGCACATTTGGCACCAGGTTATAAGGCCGGGCTGACCGGAGTGGCGCGATCAATGCCCACCAGCACCGCAAGTGATCGGGTCGCCGCCAAGCTGGGTATCGAGTGCTTTGAAACACCAACCGGATGGAAATTCTTTGGCAATCTTCTGGACGCCGACAGAGCCACAATCTGCGGCGAAGAAAGCGCGGGCACCGGATCAAATCATGTCCGTGAAAAAGATGGTTTATGGGCGGTATTGTTGTGGTTGAACATTCTAGCCGAACGCGGTCAGTCCGTCGAAGAAATCATGCTTGAGCACTGGCAAACTTATGGGCGCGACTATTACTCACGACATGATTATGAAGCTGTCCCCTCCGATGCCGCGGCTGACCTGATCAGCGCGCTTCGCGACCGACTGCCTAACCTTCCCGGTCACTCGTTTCAGGGGATGAACGTATCCAATGCGGACGAGTTCTCTTACAGCGATCCGATTGATGGGTCGATCAGCAAAAACCAAGGTCTGCGCATCATATTTAAAGGGGGTGCACGCGCTGTTCTTCGTCTGTCCGGAACTGGGACAGAAGGTGCCACGTTGCGAATTTATCTGGAACAATACGCACCTCCGGACACAGATTTAACGATGAACACACAAGATGCTTTGGGAGCCGTAAAGAGAGCGATTGCGGACATAAGCCAATTGGAAAGTTTCGTCGGAAGAAGCGAGCCTGATGTGGTGACCTGAACGCCACATGACTTGTCAGATGTAGAGGCAAGGCTATAGCGACCCATTTCGTCGTCAAGGTCGCGCGTCCAATCCACTTGTAATCCAGGCTCTATCACAACCAGAGAATGCGCAACTGTCCGGCTCGACAAACATCAGCACCAGCTTTGCCACCCATTACCCAAAATTCGACAATCCATTCGTTCGGTGTGTGAAAATCACGCATAGGCTTGTCGCCGAAAAATCCAAGTTGAACGCGCGCGCCCCTCTTCACCCAAACCACTCTGAAATTCACTTCAAAGAAATTTAATTGCTTCGCTATGGCACCCCAACTAGCCTTGATGACACTTCAAAAGCGTCCCAAACCTAAGAGGATGCTCCAATAATTCCACTCCCGGGAGAAAATATGACCAAATTTATGAAAAGTGTGAAAGGCATGGCGGCGATCGTCGTAATGTCTACCGCTACTACTGCCTATGCAGATTGTGGTGAAGTGTCGATTACCGAAATGAACTGGGCATCGTCACAGATCATCACCGAAGTTTCCAAATTCCTACTGGAACAAGGGTATGGCTGCACAGTTGAAAAAGTACCATCCGCAACCACCACTTCAATAGCGTCGCTAGCCGAGAACGGCGAACCCGACATTGTGACCGAACTTTGGCTTAACTCATCTGGTGATGTTTTCGCGAAGCTCGAAGCAGATGGCAAAATCGAACGGATGGCCGATGTGCTGGATCCCGGCGGTGTAGAAGGCTGGTGGATCCCCAATTATCTGATTGAAGCGCATCCTGAACTGGCAACCATCGAAGGCGTCATGGCCAACCCCGAATTGGTCGGTGGACGGTTCAACAACTGTCCCGACGGTTGGGGCTGCCGGATTGTGAATGACAATATCATCACAGCACTGGGATTGCGCGACAGTTTGGAAGTCTTTGACCATGGTTCGGGTGAGACGCTGGGCACCTCGATTGCTTCGGCGTATGAGAACAAGGAACCTTGGTTCGGCTATTACTGGGCACCGACGGCTGTCTTGGGCAAGTACCCGATGACAAAGGTTAAAATTGGTGAAATCGACGCAGATATTCATCTCGAAAACTCGAACCAGGATATCTCGAATCCTCGCGTATCCGATTTCCCGCCAGCTCCTGTTCTGACAATCGCCACCACCTCTTTGACAGAGCGTGAAGCAGATGCGGCCTCATTGATGCGCAATGTCAGCTTTGACATCAACATCCTGAACAGTGTTCTGGCATGGCAAGACGAAAACAGCGCCTCGGCTGAAGAAGCTGCCGTGTATTTCCTGACCAACCATTCCGACGTCTGGTCGACATGGATCAACGATGACGCCAAAGGCAAATTGTCGGCATTCATCAAGTAATCCGGTCAGTTGATTCAATCAAAACAATCCCTGGTGCCGCGCGGTTCTATAACGCGCGGCCCGTTTCAGTGGGATCACTTCAAAGCCTGGCAAGACGCAAAGTCCTGCCCTGCGCTTTGACGAGAGGTAACTAAATATGGCGACTTATGACTTTCTATTCGACGGGCTAGGCCTTCGCGAATGGTGTGACTCGGAAAAAGCCGGCGAGGCTCCGCTCTCAATGGCAGACCTGTTGGCCCAAGCCGGCGGTGGAGAAGAGGTTTCAGCATGGGCGTTGCCATTCCCCTCACTGGATGCGCTAAACGACTCCTGTGCCCAGGTCGCGCAATCGCGTGATTTGACCAAAGGAGTCGAAAACCTGTTCTTGGCGGTAAAAGACGCGCTTCGTGTGGTTCTGGATCCGCTGACCCAACCGCTAAGCTGGTTGTTGGATGGAACATTGTCGCTGTTTGAAGCCACACCCTGGTGGATTATGTTCCCGATCCTGATGCTGGTTGTTTACCTGTCGTCCAAGTCAATGCGGCTGGTGGCTTTTGTCACCGCATGCCTGTCGTTTCTGGCCTTTGTCGATCTTTATCAGCATGCCGTACAAACGCTGGGAATTATCTTTGTCTGTGCGGTTCTATGTGTGCTCTTTGGGGTGCCAATCGGCATTGCCATGTCTCGCAGTGACAGGCTGCAGCGGTTGATGATTCCAATTCTGGACATGCTGCAAACCCTGCCCCCGTTTGTATATTTGATCCCTCTGATCTTCCTGTTCTCAGTAACCGAACCCAAGCTCTACGGCATCGCGATCATCCTCTATGCGATTGTCCCGGTGATCCGTCTGACCGATCTGGGGATCCGGCTGGTGGACAAGGATGTGATCGAAGCTGCGGACAGTTTCGGGATGACCGACAAACAGAAGCTCTTTAATGTCCAGATCCCTCTTGCTCTTCCCAACATCATGGCGGGCGTGAACCAGACCATCATGATGAGCCTCGCAATGGTGGTGATTGCATCCCTCGTCTCTGCACCGGGTCTGGGCGTGCTTGTCTTGCGTGGCATTCGTAATCTCGAACTTGGTGTCGGCCTGGTCTCGGGGCTGGGCATCGTCCTTCTCGCGATCATCCTTGATCGCGTAACAAAGGCCGCCCTACACCGCGTCAACGCCGCGCAGAAACACTGAGTGAGAGCAGATAGATGTCCAATAAAATCAAAATCTCGATCCGCAACCTCTACAAGATTTTCGGCGCCAAGCCGGAAATGGCTTTGCAGCATGTGCTTGCAGGCACCAGCAAAGCCGACCTTCTCAAGGAACACGGCCATGTGCTTGGCCTGAAGGATATCAATATTGATATGCGAGAGGGTGAAATCACCGTTATCATGGGGCTTTCCGGATCAGGCAAATCGACCCTGATCCGTCATCTAAATCGCTTGATCGAACCCACATCGGGTAAGGTTGAAGTCGATGGCGAAGACGTTGTGGTCTATGGAGAAGAAGAGCTTCGCAGTCTCCGTCGGCAATCCATGTCGATGGTGTTTCAGAACTTCGCTCTCCTGCCCCATCGAACTGTGGCGGAAAACGCGGGTACGACACTGAGTGTACGTGGTGTGCCGAAAAAGGAATACCTTCCCGAAGCGCTGAAATGGCTAGATCGGGTGGGATTGCATGGCTTCGGTGATCATTACCCCCACCAGCTGTCTGGCGGAATGCAGCAACGTGTGGGGATCGCGCGTGCACTGACGTCCAATTCACCAATCATGTTGATGGACGAAGCATTTTCGGCTCTTGATCCGCTGATCCGAACCGACATGCAGGATTTGCTTTTGGAATTGCAGACCGAATTGCACAAGACCATCGTTTTCATCACCCATGACCTTGATGAAGCACTGAAACTGGCCGACCACCTGGTCATTCTGAAAGATGGATATGTGGTGCAACAGGGAGAACCACAGCACATCCTTCTGAATCCGAACGATCCATACATTGAAGATTTCGTCAGTGACATCAACCGGGCCCGCGTCTTGCGTGTACGCTCAATCATGACCCCATTGAACGGACAAGACTTGCCGGCCGATGCGCATGGCGAAGTTGACTATGATGATACGTTGGAAAGCATGATCGCGAAATCCGGTGGGGATACATCGCATTCCTATATCGTCATGCGCGATGGAAATGCTGTCGGTACGTTGGAGATGACAAGTCTTGTCAGAGCTCTGGTTCCCCGTGTTGCGTCAGAGGCCGGGGCCCGGCAGTACTAGCAACTGAGACGGATAGGTTGCTTCGACGGATAAGTCGCTTCTGCGCCCATCCTCAAAATCAAAAATTAGGCAACAAATTCCAAGGCTCACAGCCTTGGAACCCAATCATAGACGAGAAAACCTCGCGTTAATGAGGCACTAAGTGACAGAAAATATGTAGGGGTTTTCTAATACGGCGTGTCTCATTTAGAGCGTCAGGTGCTTTCTTTCGCACCAGCGACAAGATGCAGCATGAGCTCGGAAATTGAGTTACACCCCATATGGGTGGCGGAGGAGGTGGGATTCGAACCCACGGTAGACTTTCACCTACGTCGGTTTTCAAGACCGGTGCATTCAACCACTCTGCCACTCCTCCGACGAGAGGAGACATAACGATGTCGATTTGATTCTGAAACCCCTGTTTCTTGCCAAAAGCTTGCCAGTTCTTGCTCATGCAACACAGCGGGGCACCACAAGACTTTTCACATCCCCGACAAGCCGCTAGTATAACCGCAATTGGGCAGAAACTGCCGACAGGCAAAAGAGTTTAGGGGCAAGACATGGTGAAAAAGACCACTATGAAAGTGGCGCTGATCCTGACAGGTGCGGTTGCGCTTGCAGGATGTAATGGCACCGACCTTCCGGGTTTTCTTAAGAAAAACGATGGAACACCTTCGGAACCGGTCGCAGGAGAGACCACCACCCACTCTGTTGAACGCGATGTTGAGGCACCTGAGGTCTTTCAGATGTCGGAAACAGGTCTGTGGGATGGCCGTCCAAGCCTTGGCGGCGTCTGGGTGGCTCATGCCGATGCAGAAGATCCTGAGCGTGTGATCATTCGCAATGAAAGCAATGGCAAGTTTGTCATTGGCGCCTTGTTCCGACGTGAACGAGACGTCCCTGGTCCGCGCTTCCAGGTTTCATCCGATGCAGCTGAAGCGCTTGGAATGCTAGCTGGCAGCCCCGTTGATCTGTCGGTGACTGCCTTGCGGAAGGAAATCGTTACACCGGAACCTATCGTCGAAGAGGTCGAGACGCCAGTACCTGCCCCTGACGAGATTAGCGAAACCGAGCTGGATGATCCTATCGCTGCGGCCTCTGCAGCACTGGATCGCGCTGAAGGCGTCGCGGACGCGACAGTGGCCGCAGCCCCCCCTCCGCCTGCTCCCAAGCCAGTTGCAGCTGCGCCCAAACCTGTTGCCAGCGGACTTGCCAAACCCTATATCCAGATCGGAATATTCAACGTTGAAACCAATGCCGGGAATACCGCCGAAGCGTTGAAACGTGCAGGCATGTTGCCGACCATTAAACCCGGCACCTCAAGCGAAAAGAAATTCTGGCGCGTCATCGTCGGGCCAACCACAAACAAATCCGAACGTTCCGCGATCCTGAAAAAGATCCGTGATCTTGGGTTTACCGACGCCTATTTCGTGACCAACTGATATGATGGATTGCAAGATGTTTCTTCGCCTCCTCTCCCCGCTGATCCTGATTGTCGTGCTGGCGCTTGGCGCCCTTCCCGCACGCGCTTTCGATACGCGCGCAGCCTCTGCCTACGTGCTCGACGTAACCACCGGCACTGTGTTGATGGAAAAAAATGCAGATGTGGCCCTGCCCCCCGCCTCCATGTCCAAACTGATGACAGTGAACTTGCTGTTTGAAGCATTGGCCGACGGGCGGGTGACAATGTCGACCCCTTTTGCGGTCTCTGAAAGAGCCAAGAATATGGGAGGCTCGACAATGTTCCTCAACACGCAGGACCGCCCGACCGTCGAAGACCTTTTGCAAGGCATCATCGTACAATCAGGCAACGATGCCTGTGTCGTGGTGGCCGAAGGGCTTGGTGGCACCGAAGAAGCGTTTGCCCGCATGATGACAGAACGTGCAAAAGACCTCGGCATGGAAAATTCCAGCTTTGGAAACTCGTCAGGTTGGCCCGACCCTCGTCAACGCATGTCGATGAAAGATTTGGCCATTCTCACCAACCACATCATCACTGATTTTCCGCAATATTACCCTTATTTCAGTCAGACCGAATATCACTATAAGGGACGCGCGCCAGACAATCGGTTCAATCGCAACCCCCTGCTGAACCTCGGGATTGGAGCGGATGGACTGAAAACCGGCCATACGCAAGAGGCTGGATATGGTCTTGTTGGTTCGGCCCGACAGGGAAATCGACGTGTCATATTTGTTGTCTCTGGCATGAACTCTGAAAAGGAACGCGCGGAAGAAGCGGAAGCAATCGTAAACTGGGCCTTTCGCCAATTTTCCATGAAGACGCCGGTCAAAGCCGGAGAGCGTGTGACGGAAATCCCGGTCTGGCTTGGGGAGAACGACTCGGTTGGATTGACTGTAGAAAAGGATGTTGCACTTTTGGTATCTGCTCTCGGACGCGGGGCGCTGAATGCCGAAGTAAAATGGATCGGCCCCGTTGAAGCCCCTATCACAGCTGGTCAACAACTTGCCGAAATGGTTGTCAAACGCCCTGATCTTCCCGATCAGATCATCCCCCTTGTTGCCGCCGAAGACGTGGCTTCAGGTGGGATTGGCAAACGTATGGGAGTGGCGGCTCAAAAGATGCTGGGCAAAGTCTTGGGACAAGACAGTGCTCTGGCAACTTTTTTAAATTGACGGACCAGGATCATGACTGAATCCAATGGGGTTGGGCTGTTCATCAGTTTTGAAGGCATAGACGGTTCGGGTAAGTCCACTCAGGCTCGGTTGTTGGCAGATCATCTCCGTGCAATGGGGCACGACGTTGTTCTCACGCGCGAACCTGGTGGAAGCCCAGGTGCAGAGGAAATCCGGGCACTGGTTTTACAGGGTGATCCTGACCGATGGTCGGCGGAAACTGAACTCTTGTTATTCACAGCAGCACGTCGCGACCATCTCGAGCGTTTGATCCGTCCGGCATTGGCCGAAGGCAAGATTGTGATCACCGACCGGTTTGCCGACAGCTCTCGGATCTATCAGGGTACGCGATCAGGTGATCTTCGTGACACTGTCGACAAGCTGCACGAACTGATGATCGGGCAAGAACCCGATCTGACCTTCCTTATCGACATGGATCCCGAAACCGGTCTGGCCCGCGCAAAAGGCCGCGGAGGAGACGAGGAACGGTTCGAAGATTTTGGGGCAGATCTGCAAAAGCTGATGCGTAAAGGGTTTTTGGCACTCGCAGAACGCGCTCCGGATCGTTTCCGCGTGATCGACGGCGGGCGGGACATGGTAACGGTTGCATCCGAAGTGGCCAAACTGGCAGAAGACGCCCTGACATGAGCAACATCGAAGAGATCCCGGAACCCGATCGCATTGAGGGCGTGCCCCACCCTCGTGATGCAGCGCGACTGATTGGGCAAAACGAAGCCGAAAGCCGGTTTCTCGACGCGTTCAACTCGGATCGTCTGCATCATGGTTGGTTGATCACCGGACCACGCGGCGTGGGAAAAGCCACTCTGGCCTGGCGCATCGCGCGGTTCCTGTTGGCCACGCCACCCGATGACGGTGGCATGTTCGCGGCCCCTGCCCCGGAAAACATGGATATTTCCCCGGACAATCCGATCGCGCGCCGGGTAAATGCTCTGTCGGAACCCGGCCTCTTTCTGCTGCGCCGCCCGTGGGACGAAAAACTCAAGCGTCTTAAACAAGACATCACAGTCGACGAGGTGCGCAAGCTCAAGAGCTTCTTTGCACTCAGCTCCGCCGGGGGTGGGCGTCGTGTCGTGATCGTGGATGCGGCGGATGAAATGAACAGTTCAGCCGCCAATGCCCTTCTCAAAGTGCTTGAGGAGCCACCCGCAAATGTTGTGATACTGCTTATCAGTCACCAGCCCTCACGCCTGCTGCCCACAATCCGCTCTCGCTGTCGTGAGCTGCGTCTTTCCCCTCTGTCACCGGACGCTCTTTCACAGATCATGGGGGATCTGGACGAATATCCGTCTGAGCAAGATCTACGGGCCCTTGGTGAGTTGGCTGGGGGATCCGTAGGAGAAGCACTTCGGGTTCTGAACAACAACGGGCTTGAGATTTATCAGGAGCTCGTAAGGGTCTTTCAATCCTCACCGAATTATGACCGTCCCCGTGCGTTAAAGCTGGCGGATGGTTGCGTGGGCAAAGCCAATGCTGAAAAATTTGACCTGACCCTCCGTCTGATCGACCTTTTCATTGCTCGCATCGCACGTATCGGCGCAGGCGTGCCGCCTGAGTTTCCGGCTGCCGAGGGAGAGTTGGATGTGATCCGACGCCTCGCCCCTCACGCCCCCGCTGCCCGTGGCTGGGCACAGCTTCAACAGGAATTGTCTGCGCGTGCCGGACACGGTCGATCAGTCAACCTTGACCCCGCGGCGCTGATCCTTGATATGGTTTTCAAGATCAATGAAACAGCGGCCCGGATGGCTGCGTGAAAAGGCGCAAGATGAGCACCCCTGACAGCCCGGTTCCAACCATAACCGACAGCCACTGCCATTTGGACTTTCCGGATTTCAACGGTGAGTTGGACGAAATCATAACCCGTGCCCAACGCGCAGGCGTGACCCGCATGGTCACCATCTGCACCAAGATGAAGAACCTTCCGCAAGTGCATGAAATCGTGAACAACTATGCGCCTGTGTTCTTTGCTGCGGCGACCCATCCGATGTCAGCTGCCGATGAACCATTGGTCACGGTCGAGGAACTTGTTGCCTTGGCTGAACACCCGAAATTTGTCGGTATCGGCGAAACGGGACTGGATTATCACTACACCGCAGATACGAAAGCTGTTCAGCAGAAAAGCCTGCGCGTTCATATCGAGGCAGCCCGCCAGACCGGGTTGCCCCTGATCATCCATTCGCGTGATGCCGATGACGACATGGCAAAGATTCTGACCGAAGAACATGAACAAGGCGCATTTGAGTGTGTCATGCATTGCTTCAGCTCAGGGCCGGATCTTGCGAAAACTGCGCTTGAACTTGGATTTTATCTGTCCATGTCCGGAATTGCTGCATTCCCGCGCAGCCAAGAAGTGCGGGACATTTTTGCCGATGCTCCATTTGATCGAATTCTAGTGGAAACCGATGCGCCTTATCTTGCGCCACCGCCCAAGCGCGGCAAACGCAATGAGCCGGCTTACACCGTGCATACCGCCAAGGTTGGCGCAGAGCTGTACGGCATGAGTTACGAGGCGTTTGCCGCTCAGACCCAGGATAATTTTGACCGCCTATTCACCAAGGTGGCTGCCTATGAGGTGAATGCCTGATGGACCAGATCACGTTCACCATCCTCGGCTGCGGATCATCCGGCGGCGTTCCCCGGATTGGGGGGCATTGGGGGGATTGTGATCCGAATAACCCAAAGAATATCAGATCACGCTGCTCGGCTCTTGTAACGCGCACTTCAAATGATGGAAGTGTTACGCGCGTATTGATCGACACCACACCGGATATGCGCCACCAGCTGTTGTCAGCGGGAGTGGGCGAACTGGACGCTGTCGTTTACACCCACAGCCACGCAGATCATATGCACGGGATCGACGATCTTCGCATGATTGTCTACAACATGCGTCGTCGTTTACCCGTCTGGGCCGATGGTGATACGCAAAATGCGCTGATGTCGCGTTTTGGCTATGCGTTTGTGCAGCCGGAAGGGTCAAGCTACCCGCCTATTCTCGATCTTCACACCATAAAAGACGAAGTGGTGATTGACGGTGAAGGTGGTCCCATCCACCTCACTCCATTCGAAGTGGCCCACGGTTCAATCGACTCATTGGGGTTCAGAATTGGAAATCTCGCATATCTTCCGGATGTGAGCGAAATTCCCGAAACCGCCCTGCCCCATCTCGAAGGGCTGGACCATTTTGTGATCGATGCTCTTCGCCGTTCGCCACATCCGACCCACTTCCATCTTGATCAGTCGCTGGAGTGGATTGAGCGCGTTGGAACCAAACGGGGCATCCTGACAAACATGCATATCGACCTTGACCATGCCACGGTCGAGGCCGAAACACCCGAGCATGTCAGTGTGGCCTATGATGGCATGATCATCGAAATCGAGATTTGATATGAGCGCCCTTCTTGAGGTCATCCTGCCGGTCTTTCTGGTCATCGGCATCGGATACCTCGCCACATGGGGTAAAATCATCGGTGTCGAAGCGGTTGAGGGGCTGATGTATTTCGCCACCAATCTTGCGGTGCCCATCCTCTTGTTTTTGGCGATTTCCCGACTTGATCTCGAAGCAAACTTTGATCCGAAACTTCTTGTCAGTTTTTACACAGGCGCAGTCAGTGGCTTCTTTGCAGGGCTTTTAGGAGCGCGGTTTCTATTTGGGCGCCCATGGCCAGATTCTGTAGCGATTGGATTTGCCACGCTGTTTTCCAATTCTTTGTTGCTTGGCCTTCCCATTACAGAACGCGCATTTGGTGCCGACGCGCTAGCCGGAAACTATGCAATTATCTCTATTCATGCACCGACGTGCTATGTGATCGGCGTCATGGCGATGGAGATTGCCAGGGCACAGGGGCGCGGATTACTGGCAGCCTTTACGGGTTTTGTGCGCTCCATGCTCCGAAATTCCCTCGTAATCGCTATTACGCTGGGATTTGCAGTCAATCTGGGTGGCATTCCGTTGCCCGGTGTTGTGACAGATGCGTTTTCACTAATCGCCAAGGCCGCGATCCCGGCTGCTCTCTTTGGGCTTGGGGGAGTTCTCTATCGATACAAGCCGGAAGGAGACGTAAAAACTGTGCTCTATATTTGCGCGGTGTCTCTGTTGCTGCATCCAGCAATCACCTGGGGGATCGGACGCGCATTGGCGCTTGATGAAACAGCATTTCGATCAGCGATCATAACTTCGGCCATGGCCCCTGGTGTCAACGCCTATGTATTCGCCAACCTGTATGGAGTCGCGAAACGGGTGGCAGCAACTGCAGTTCTGGTGGCCACGACCCTGTCGATCTTAACCGCCTGGGCCTGGCTTGCGTTGCTGACATAAACACCTGCCCCAATTTCAACGCACTTTACCCCTCAACCCGTGCGCAATGAATTCGGGCAGTTCACTAAGCAATCTCCCGCAGCGGTCGCGCAAGTTGGCCCGCAATCCTGGTTTTTGGTTGAGGAACTCGAGGGCGCATCGCTCTATCCGCGTTGCCTGCGCAAGCTCTGGTCTGGTCAGCATTACGATACCCGGCATGACCGGGCTGTCCGGTGTAATCGCTGTCAAATAACTCATGGATATTCTCTGGCTGTCATTTTTGAACCCCACCATGACAACCCCATCCACCTGTGACATAAAAAATCCCCTGATCTCACCTTTTTTCTTCGAGGTGTATTGACCAAGAACCTTATCATTCCGTCGATCAGGTACAGCACGGAACACCGTCGCCCCTCCCATATCAAAAATACGGATTGTATAACTATTTACCCAATCGGAATGGAGAGATGATCTTTGCCAATATCGATGAATACCCAACGGAATCGGAACACTCAGATTTAATCGGTCTTGCCTACCAAAGATAAAATTTCGAAACGGGCTATCTGACATCCAACGTTCCGAACTTTGATCTTCGTTGCCCATAGGGCCTTTCAGCGGCTCCAATAAGATACGTGCGTCAACTTTAAAATGACGACAAATCTTATGCAGAACATCAGGTCTTGGGTTGGCTTGTCCAGAAAGATATCGGTTGAACTGTGTTCGGTTGACGCCGATTTCCTGACAGATCCGGGTTACCGAGCTCGACGAGCTTTCAACCAGCTTCGTCAGGTTCAAAGAGAAGACCTCATAAATCTCACGCGGACTGATCTGTGCTTTTTTATGCGACACGAAGTTTCTTGGAGCCTTTCATTAAACATTTACGGGAAACCAAGAAAAACTACAGACTAAATTCGATCAGCACAACGATCTGTGATTGCAAAAAAAGCAAGCCATTCAACCTTTTAACATATTAGTTGGCTTTTTGCAAAACATGCTGCACTCAATCATTATCTGTCAAATACAATTTAAATTACTGTTTTTATTCATAAGATTACACCCTCTACTTAATAAACTTTGGAGTATGGCTACCCACTAAATATTGCCAAAAAAGCCCTCTTTCATTCGGTTTGCTACAATTTTTCTTGCCGGATGGCTCTCCTGAATCTATTGTCGACCATACGGTCGGTTTTGTGAACGCTGAAAGCACTTAACCGACAAATCTGGGAGGACAACATGAACGCATTTATCTGCGATGCTGTACGCACCCCTATCGGGCGTTTCGGCGGTGCATTGTCAGGCCTGCGCGTTGACGATTTGGCTGCACTTCCAATCAAGGCATTGATGGATCGCAATCCGGAACTTGATTGGACGGCTGTGGATGATGTGATCTATGGCGATGCAAATCAGGCAGGTGAAGACAACCGTAATGTTGCCCGTATGGCCGCCCTTCTGGCTGGTCTGCCGATAGATGTCCCAGGCACCACTGTGAACCGGCTGTGCGCCTCAGGCATGGATGCGGTTGGCATGGCCGCACGCGGTATCAAAGCCGGTGATTATGATCTGTGCATCGCGGGCGGTGTGGAAGGCATGAGCCGCGCCCCCTTCGTGATGCCCAAAGCTCACGCCGCCTTTTCTCGCGCTAATGCGGTCTATGACACCACTATTGGCTGGCGTTTTGTGAACAAGGCGATGGATGCGACACACGGCACCCACTCCATGCCGCAAACCGCTGATAATGTGGCAGATGAATACCAGATCAGCCGCGAAGATCAGGACGCTTTTGCTGCCCGCAGCCAAGCCCGCTGGCACGCCGCGCATGAAGCTGGTATCTTTGCTGACGAGATCATACCCGTTGCCATTCCCCAACGAAAAGGCGACCCTTTGATTGTCGACACGGACGAACATCCACGCCCCGGCACCAGTGCCGAGAAACTCTCGGGGCTCAAAGGCGTGAACGGGTCAGAAAAGACCGTGACTGCGGGGAATGCATCCGGTGTGAATGACGGCGCGGCTGCAATGATTGTCGCCTCAGACGCAGCCGTCGAAAAAAATAACCTCACGCCAATGGCCCGTGTTGTCGCAATGCAGGCAGCCGGGGTGGAACCTCGGATTATGGGCATTGGTCCGGTACCAGCCACCCGCAAGGTTCTGGCCAAGGCTGGGCTGACCATCGAACAGATGGATGTGATTGAACTGAACGAGGCATTTGCCTCACAGGGGCTGGCCACTCTGCGTGAGCTGGGTGTGGCTGACGATGCGCCTCATGTGAACCCAAACGGGGGCGCGATCGCTCTTGGGCATCCACTTGGCATGTCCGGCGCACGCCTTGTTCTGACCGCAGCCTATCAGCTTCAACGTACCGGTGGTCGCTATGCGCTCTGCACCATGTGCGTGGGGGTTGGCCAAGGTGTAGCGCTTATTCTCGAAAGGATCTGACGATGTATGCACAGATGATCAAAACCGCCCGTTCTGGCGTGAAGAACCGCGAGGAAATGTCTGATCAGGAACGAGAATTCCAAGATCGCATTGATCGCGACGAAAAGATTGAACCAAAGGATTGGATGCCAGATGACTACCGCGCAACCCTGATCCGTCAAATGGGACAGCACGCGCATTCTGAAGTGGTCGGCCAACTTCCGGAAGGAAACTGGATTACCCGCGCACCCACATTGGAGCGAAAGGCCATCCTGCTTGCGAAAGTGCAGGACGAGGCTGGCCATGGTCTTTACCTCTACTCCGCCGCGGAAACCCTTGGTGAAAGCCGGGATGAACTGGTGCGACTGCTTCATGAAGGCCGGATGAAATACTCGTCAATCTTCAACTATCCCACCCTGAACTGGGCTGACATTGGTGCAGTGGGCTGGCTGGTCGATGGAGCCGCGATCGTGAACCAGGTGGCACTGCAACGCACCTCTTACGGCCCGTATAGCCGCGCGATGATCCGCATCTGTAAAGAAGAAAGCTTTCACGCCCGCCAAGGCTATCACGCAATCATGCAAATGGCCTTTGGCACGCCGGCGCAGAAGGCTATGGCGCAGGATGCCGTCAACCGTCTCTGGTTCCCGGCGATCATGATGTTTGGGCCAAATGACAGCGAGTCTACGCACTCCGAACAGTCGATGGCATGGAAAATCAAAGTGAAATCCAACGACGAGCTGCGCCAGCAATTTGTAGACCAAACCGTACCGCAGATCGAATATCTCGGCCTCGACCTGCCGGATCCGGGCATCAAGTGGAACGAGGAGCGGGGTCATTACGATTTCTCGGACCCGGACTGGAATGAATTTTTCGACGTGATCAAGGGCAATGGCCCCTGCAATGTCGACAGACTGAAAGATCGGGTGGATGCCTGGGAAGACGGCGCATGGGTGCGTGACGGTCTTCTGGCACATGCCCGCAAGAAATCCGCGCGAACCGCAGCAGAATAAGGGAGAAATCAGATGAGCAACGAATGGCCCCTTTGGGAAATCTTCATCCGCGGTCAGCATGGGATGAGCCACCGTCACGTTGGCAGCCTGCATGCCCCCGACGCGGAAATGGCGATCAAGAACGCCCGCGACGTCTATACCCGCCGTAATGAAGGCGTGTCGATCTGGGCGGTGGAAGCCGTACATATCGCGGCCTCCAGCCCGGAAGAAAAAGGACCGCTCTACGAGCCGTCTAATTCCAAGGTCTATCGCCACCCGACCTTTTTCGACATTCCGGACGAAGTGGGGAGCATGTGATGGCCGATCAGGACCAACTGTTTCAGTTCCTCCTGCGCTTGGGCGACAACACCTTGGTGCTGGGGCATCGCGTCAGTGAGTGGTGTGGCCATTCGCCGGTGCTGGAGGAAGATATTGCGCTTGCGAACACCGCGCTTGATATGATTGGCCAGACCCAACTGTGGCTTGGACTTGCTGGCGAAGTTGAGGGCAAGGGCCGATCAGCAGACGATCTGGCGTTCCTGCGCGACGTCTGGGATTTCCGCAATGTGCTGCTGGTCGAGCTGCCTAATGGTGATTTCGGCCGGACCCTGATGCGCCAGTTCCTGTATGACGCCTGGTCGCAAATCATGCTGTCCAAACTGGCCTCTTCGTCAGATGATCGGATCGCCGCCATCGCAGAGAAAGCGTCGAAAGAGGTGGCCTATCACGTAGAACGTTCCGGCGACACGGTGATTGGTCTGGGTGACGGTACCGAGGAAAGCCACACGCGAATGCAAGCCGCCCTCGATTACCTCTGGCCCTATGTGGGTGAGATGTTCCAAAGCGACGAGGTGGACGGCGCCATGGTCGCCGCAGGCATTGCCCCGGACCCGACTTCTTTGCGGGAAGAATATGACGCCAAGGTGCAGTCGGTGATGAGTGAGGCCACCCTGACGATCCCCGGCAGTAAATACGCCCATAAAGGCGGTCGCACCGGATACATGCATACCGAGCACCTCGGTCACATGCTGTGTTCCATGCAATGGCTGCAACGGGCCTATCCGGGGGCCAGCTGGTAATGCCCCAGCCTGCGGTTGATACGATCTGGACCTGGCTTGATCAGGTGCCCGACCCAGAGATCCCGGTGATCTCTCTGGTCGATCTGGGCGTGATCCGGGACGTGCGTTGGGAAGGTGATATGCTTCATGTTGCCGTCACCCCAACCTATTCCGGCTGCCCAGCCACCTCGATCATCAACCTCGATATCGAAACCGCGTTGCGCGACCGCGGGATCACTCGGCTGGAGCTGCATCAACAGCTCTCGCCGGCCTGGACCACTGATTGGCTTAGCGAAAAGGGAAAGGCGAAGCTGGAAGAATACGGCATCGCCCCACCCTCGCCCAAAGGCCAACCGGAGCGTTGCCCGAATTGTGGCAGCCATGATCTGGAAAAGACTAGCCAATTCGGCTCCACCCCGTGCAAGGCGCTTTGGAAATGCAAAAGCTGCCTTGAACCCTTCGACTATTTCAAGTGCATCTAGGAGAGACCCATGGCGCGCTTTCACAAACTGACTGTGACTGACATTCAAAAGACCATCCGCGATGCGGTGGTGGTAACGCTGACCCCGGATGAGCCGGAGAGTTTTAACTTTACACAAGGTCAGTACCTGACCTTCCGTCGCGATTTTGACGGGCAGGAACTGCGCCGCAGCTATTCGATCTGTGCGGGCAAGGACGATGGAATCCTGCAAGTGGGCATCAAACGGGTTGATGGTGGGGCCTTCTCGACCTGGGCCAATGAAGATCTGTCCGCCGGTGACACGATTGAGGCGATGCCGCCGATGGGCAATTTCCACACACCAATCGAGCCGGAAGTGGCAAAATCCTATCTAGGATTTGCCGGCGGATCTGGCATCACCCCGGTCCTGTCGATCATCAAGACCACGCTGGCCCGTGAATCGCAGTCCGACTTCACGCTGGTCTACGCCAATAAATCCGTAAACACCATTATGTTCCGCGAGGAGCTTGAAGACCTAAAGAACCGCTATATGGGGCGTTTCACCGTGATCCATGTGCTGGAAGCGGATACGCAGGAAATTGACCTCTTTACCGGTTTGGTGGACGAGGAAAAATGTGCCCTGCTCTTCAAGCAATGGATCAATATCAAATCCATTGACACCGCGTTCATCTGCGGCCCCGAGCCGATGATGCTTGGGATCGCCAAATCCCTTCGGAACCACGGGCTTGCGGACAGCCAGATCAAATTTGAACTTTTTGCCTCTGCCCAACCCGGCCGGGCCGCGAAAAAAGCGGTGTCCAGTAGCGCCAGCTCCGGGACAGGAACCGAAGCCGTCATCACACTTGATGGATCCGCGCGAACAATCACCATGGATGCCGACACCTCAATCCTAGATGCGGCACTGGCCGAAAACATGGACGCGCCTTTCGCCTGCAAAGCCGGTGTCTGCTCCACCTGCCGCTGCAAGGTGCTGGAAGGTGATGTGGACATGATCGCGAACCACGCGCTCGAGGATTACGAGGTGGAAAAAGGCTATGTGCTTTCCTGTCAGGCCTATGCCAAATCCGACAAAGTTGTCGTTGATTATGACCAATAATCATAGACTTGCACGTCATACTTAAGGAGGGATTGTCATGAGCGAAATGAGCATCACCGACTATCTGGCAAAAGGTGGCCAACTAACCAGCCCCATCAACGTTCCTGCCCGCTATCGGGCCGAACTCATGCGGCTCATGGCCTCATTTGTCGACAGTGAACTCGCTGGCGCTGCGGGCTTTGCCGACATGATCAACTCTGGTCCCGGTATCAAGGAACGCATTGCTGCCGCCAAAATCGTGCTGGAAAAGACCGACAATGCCGACAAAGTCCTCAAGATCATGGGGGAGTTTGGCGCAAATACCGACCGTTATGCCACGCATCACCCTTGGACCGACCGCTTGGATCGAAACGCGGCTGTCGGCGCGACACGCAATGCCCAAGACATGCGTCTATCCGTATTCAACTATCCGCTGACCACATGGCAAGATGCGGTGGTCATGAACATGCTGATGGGGCTTGCTGTAGGTGTGCAGCTCAGCGAACTGAGCCGCGTTTCGTATCAGCCCCTCGCCGAAGCCTTCCGGGAGATTACTCCGATTGAGGTTAATCATACCGATTTGGCCATCGAGGGGATCGAACACATACTGGCAAAAGGCACCAGCAAAGAAGTTCTGCAGGATTCTGTGAACTATTGGTGGCCGCTTGTGGATGCAAGCTTTGGGCAGGCCGTGTCGACACGCGCCAAACAACTTACTCAATTTGGTCTTCGCCATTCCACCAATACTGAACTGCGCGAAAAATGGGACAAGCTCGCATCTGACCAGCTGGACGCGCTTGGCCTGACAGCCCCTTAAACGAAGAATTCAAAGTTACTTCCCGGTCCCGAAAGGACAGAGACATGACGATCATGAAAATCGCCAGCTTTGCCGCTGGCCAGTGGGTTGCACCCGGCCCAAACGCACGCCCAATCCATTCTGCAATCTCCGGTGCGCAAATCGCCGAAGCGGGTGGTGCTGCACTTGATATGCAGGCCATGCTTGAGTTTGGCCGTAATGTGGGTGGCCCAAACCTGCGCAAAATGGGTTTTCATGATCGGGCTAAGATGCTCAAGGCGCTGGCGATGCATCTGGGGAAGCGTAAACAGGAACTCTATGACCTCAGTTTCGACACAGGTGCCACCCAATCCGACCACATGATCGACATTGACGGAGGTATTGGCACTGTATTTGTCTTCGCCTCCAAAGGCCGTCGCGAAATGCCTGATGGCGACATTTATATCGATGGTGACATCGAGCAGCTCTCGCGCAATGGCACCTTCCTTGGAATGCATATTGCCACGCCTCTTCAAGGGGTTGCGGTACATATCAACGCGTTCAACTTCCCGGTCTGGGGGATGTTGGAGAAACTCGCACCTACCCTCCTCGCAGGTGTGCCCGCCATCGTAAAACCTGCCACGGCGTCCTGCTATGTGACTGAGGCCTGCGTTCGCATCATGCTGGAAAGTGGCATTCTTCCTGAAGGCGCCTTGCAGCTGATTTCCGGCGGCACCGGTGACCTTCTGGATCGTCTCGGCGCGCAGGATGTGGTGAGCTTTACGGGATCAGCACAAACAGCATCGATGTTGCGGTCAAATCCGAATATCCTGAAAAATTCGGTGCGGTTTGTTGCCGAACAGGACAGTCTGAACGCATCCATTCTGGGTCCAGACGTAGAACCCGGAAGCTCGGAATTTGACCTCTTTATCAAAGAAATACACCGCGAAATGATCACAAAAGCGGGACAGAAATGTACCGCGATCCGACGGATCATCGCTCCGGAGACACACGTACAGAATGTGATTGAGGCGCTTTCGGCACGGCTTGAAAAAACCGTGATTGGAGATCCACGCGCAGAAGATGTTCGTATGGGGGCACTTGTTTCAGCCGGTCAGAAGCAGGATGTGCTGGAAAAGGCGGCCCTTATTGGTACTGAATCCGCGCTTGTCTACGGCGACCCCGACGACAGTAGCTTCACCGGGGAAGTGGACGCAGGAGCGTTTCTGAAACCCATGCTGTTCCACTGCCAATCACCGGATTCAGCAACTGTCGTGCATTCCACCGAAGCCTTTGGTCCGGTCTCGACCATCATGGGCTATCGCGATATCCCCCACGCGATTGAACTCGCCAATAAAGGTGAAGGCTCGCTTGTGGCATCCGTCATCACCGCATCAGGCGACGTGGCGCGAGAAATGGCGCTGGGTGCAGGTGCCTTCCATGGACGGCTGTATTTCAACAACGCCACATCAATGAAAGAGTCGACCGGACATGGTTCTCCCCTGCCTCATATGGTGCATGGTGGACCGGGCCGAGCTGGCGGCGGCGAAGAGATGGGTGGTGTGCGTGGGGTGCTTCACTATATGCAACGCACCGCAATTCAGGGCAGCCCGGATATACTGACCGCAATTGGCAATCGCTGGGTGCCGGGGTCTACGGAAATCGAAGGTCCATCCCATCCGTTCACACGCAAATTCGGTGAACTGTCGATTGGTGAGACTTTGCACACCAAACCACGCGAAGTCACACTGGAGGACATCGAACAGTTTGCGCATTTCACCGGTGACACTTTTTATGCCCATATGGACAGCGACGCGGCCAAGCGAAACCCGTTCTTCCCGGATCGTGTGGCACATGGATATCTTCTGTTGAGTTTTGCTGCGGGCCTCTTTGTGGAACCCAATGAAGGTCCGGTCCTGGCCAATACCGGGCTTGATAACTTACGTTTCATGAAGCCGGTAGAGGCAGGCGACAGCATGAAGGTGCGCTTGACCGTGAAGGCAAAAACCCGGCGCACAGACGAATATGGTGAAGTTCGCTGGCATGTGACTCTGACCAATCAGAACGATGAACTCGTGGCCGAATACGAGCTTCTGACCATGAACGCTTACTGAATAGGCCTCGGCCGGAACAGTTTACAGCTCATTTTATTGATAAGCCCGCCCTGCCCGGCGGGCTTATTTCAATTGAACCCATTGTTGCAATTTGTTCAAAAACACCATCAGTCGCGCCCGTTTTCATTGCAGATTTCGAAACAACGCCTGTTTCTCGCCACACTTCGGCCATCATCCTCGGTTTACTAAGAATTAGGTTCTTCCCATTCGTTGAGTGGGGAGTTCTGATAACCGGTTCATAATACGCGAGAAAACGATGGCATACGGATCAAAACGAAAAAGTTTCTCCTTTTGGAAACGTGAAGACGGCGGGGTAACCATCGAAGCCGTTCTCTGGGTTCCGATGTTTGTCATCATCTTGGCCATGATTGCGGATGTATCCCTTGTTTTCTTCCGACAATCCACCATTCTTCGCACAGTTCAGGACGCAAACCGGGCGTATTCGATCGGTCGTATTACCAGTGAAGAAGCAACAGCAAAATATGTCACTGACTCGCTTGCAACTTTGTCTTCCACGGCCACTGCGACCACAACCCAATCGTTAGGGATCGTTCAGACCACTGCCAGCGTTCCCGTTTCTGATCTCACAGCCGTAGGCGTGTTTAATTTCTTGAGCGGATACAACATCGGTGTATCCGCGCGACACTACATTGAATACTGAGGGTGATGTCATGAGCAAATTTCGACTTCTGAAATCATTTGTCAAAGACGAGGATGCTGCGCTTACAATTTTCGGATTGTATATCTTCGCAACGTCGGTGGTCTTGTCCGCCATTGCCATCGACGTAAGCCGTCTTATTCAAGCCTACACTCAACTGCAGATCACTGCAGACGTTGCCGCCCATGCGGCCCTCTACTCTCGTGATACCAACACAGCTGAACAAGCCAAGTTGGATGCTCTTGCAGTGGTAGAACACTCAATGCCAAAAGCTCAATTTGGTGAGATCATCACGGCAGACGACATTCAGTTCGGCCAATTCGACTATACAGATGGCAGCTTCACCGTTTCGCCAAATTCACGAAAATCGGTTTTGTTGGAGACGTCTCGTCTGACGGAAAACGGCAACCCGGTTAGGACCGTTCTTCTATATCTCGTTGGCCTTGCCAACGTTGATCTAAAAGTTGAAAGCGTGTTTACCACCTATCGCCCGATTTGTTTCCGGGAAGGTATCGTAGGACAAGACGAGGTGGACATTCAGTCGAACAATGCCTTTTCAAACGGGTTTTGCATGCATTCGAACGACTACATCTCGATGAATAACAACAACTTGTATGAAGAAGGCACCTTTGTCTCCATGCCCGATCTGGCGAATTTTGATTTGCCAAATTCGGGGTGGGAAACAAATTCCGGTCTTCAAAATGCCACGCTAGAGGGCAGCTATCGAATCCGGATCATCAACAAGCTTGAAAGCATCATAAATGGGCTGATCACCGGCGATACAGAAGTGATCCCGAGCTATATTAATCCTAACTTGCCGGTAATCAATATGGCTCCAAAAACCGGTAAAGGTTTAAGCATGAGTGATCTGACACCTGGTCGCATTCACTATGTTGATTGCCATGCGAACGGCGTGCTCAAATTCTATGACGGTGACGGAACTACGAAAATGGCGGTCTCCGAGGTGGTTGTTGTGTCACCATGCGAGATCCAGTTTGGTCAAGAACTTCACCTCGAAGACGCTATCATCGCCAGCACGAACCCATACATTAAGTCCATTACTTCCAGCTCAAATTTGCAGGTCGGACGGGATGACAATTGTCTGCCTGACGGGAGTGCCCAGATTTTGACGCTTGGCGGAATGGAATTCAGCGCCGGCCTGAGTATTTTCGGAAGCCAATTGCTGGCCAAGAAAGACATTACGTTCACCGCGAATGCGGATGGTATTCATGGGGCGTCAATTGTCTCGGGCGGATCGGTAAGCGGCACGTCAAACATGGATATGGGGTTTTGCGGCTCAGGTATGGATAACAACTTCGAAGCCGAGTATTTCCGCCTCGCACACTGACCCCCGCCCTACTGGGGTCGGCAACCCACCAATATCATACACTAAATTAGGTAAGCAGGTGCGTCAGGAGAACTGGCGCACCTAGCACGATTCGAACGTGCGACCTCTGCCTTCGGAGGGCAGCGCTCTATCCAGCTGAGCTATAGGTGCGTTGCGGTTGGTATATGGCAAGCGGTTGAGGCCTGCAATATGAAAAGGGCCGCCCATTGGCGACCCTTTCCGATTTTTCTGAGGTTCTGAAACGATTAACGCTTCGAGAACTGGAAGCTCTTACGGGCTTTGGCTTTACCGTATTTCTTACGCTCAACAACGCGCGAGTCACGGGTCAGGAAGCCGGCAGCTTTCAGAGCGCCACGTAGCGAGGGTTCGTAAAGCTGCAGAGCTTTCGAAATGCCGTGCTTCACAGCACCAGCCTGGCCCGACAGGCCGCCGCCTTTAACGGTGGCGTAAACGTCGAATTCACCCAGAACACCAGCAACTTCGAACGGCTGGCGCAGGATCATCTGCAGAACCGGGCGTGCAAAGTACACGTTCACGTCGCGACCGTTTACCTCGACCTTGCCGGAGCCCGGCTTGATCCAGACACGGGCAACAGCGTCTTTACGCTTACCGGTGGCATAGGCGCGGCCCAGCTCGTCACGGACAGGCTCACGGGGGGCAGCTACTTCTACAACAGCTTCGGTGCCTTCGACGACAGCGTTCAGCTCATCAAGCGATTTGATCTCTTCGGTCATGATCAGCCCTCACGCGTGTTTTTAGGGTTCATGGATTTGACGTCCAGCACTTCGGGGCTCTGGGCCTCGTGGGGGTGCTCGGCGCCGGCGTAGATGCGCAGGTTGGTCATCTGCTGACGGCTCAGTTTGCCGCCTGGCAGCATGCGCTGCACGGCTTTGGTCAGCAGACGCTCGGGGTGGTCACCCTCGAGGATCTGACCAGCGGTGCGCGACTTGATGCCACCCGGGTAACCGGTGTGCCAGTAGTGCACTTTGTCGGTGCGCTTCTTGCCGGTCATTTGTACTTTGTCCGCGTTGATCACGATGACATTGTCACCCATGTCCATGTGCGGAGTGAACGAGGCTTTGTGTTTGCCACGAAGACGCATTGCGATGATCGAAGCAAGACGGCCCAGAACAACGCCTTCGGCGTCGATCAGGATCCACTTTTTGTCGATATCTGCAGGCGTTGCAGAGAAGGTTTTCATTGATTCAGCCCTAATTGGGTTTCGGATGGGGTGGTTTTAGTGATTTTTACGCACGGGTCAAGCACCAATATCGGCGTTATAGTCAACAAATTCAATGCGTTATAAATATGGTATTATTTTACCCCACAAAACCCACTACACCTCTTTCCTGCTGAAACTTAAGCAGAAGATCACAACTGAACTAAATTATTTCCTCAGAATTCAACGGGTTATGTAGCGTTCCAGTTGTTCGATCACAAATCTTTGACTGCTGATGGTGCTTTTGACCAGGTCACCAATTGAGATGATCCCGACCAGTTCCTCGCCTTCCATGACCGGAAGATGGCGCACAGCTTTTTCCGTCATAAGTGCCATCGCTTCATCCACCGTGTGATCGGGCGTCACGTAAACCACACGGGTTGACATGATGTCGCCTACTTTAGTCTTCGGAGAGGATCGTCCTTTCAGGAACACGTTTCGGGCATAGTGTCGTTCGGTCACGATACCGACCAGTATTCCCTCATTCAACACAACCAAGGAACCGACATTCTTGTCCGCCATGAGCTGGATGGCGTCTAGAACGGTATTATCGGGACCAACTGAAAAAACGTCATGCCCTTTATCTCTGAGAACTTGTTGTAAAATCGTCATTTCTTCACCTTTCAGTAAGAATGCTCGATCTACTTGTTATTATCGCAATCGCTGCAAACACTGATCAGCCCCACTTAAGTGGTCCAGTTTGAATGTTAGTGCATGATTGGCCTCGGTTCC
>NZ_JAQIIO010000007.1 GCF_027891095.1 Aliiroseovarius salicola
TTTGTCGAAGTGGCCCGCGCCGGTGGGTTCCGCGCTGCGGCAGATCGGTTGAAATTGGCCCCGGGGTCGGTCAGCGAAGCGGTACAGAGGTTCGAAGACCGATTGGGGGTACGTTTGATCGTACGCTCTACCCGCCATATCGCATTGACCCGTGCAGGCGAGATCCTGTTCCGTCGCAGCCTGCCAGCAGTGGACGCACTGGAAAACGCGCTGAATGATTTGCAAACAGAGGAAGGCGAATTGTCGGGTGCTTTGCGACTGACCGCCCCAATCGGTGCCGGGCCGCTCTTTCTGGATAGGATGATCTTGAGCTTTGCAAAGGCTCACCCAGCCCTGTCGATCGAAGTCATTTATGATGAAAAGAAGCTGGACCTTGTGACAAGCGGTGTGGATGCCGCGATCCGGGCTGAGGCGCTGCTAGATCCAGACAGCTATGCCATTCCTTTAGGGCCAATGCGAGAGATGGTTATTGTTGCCTCCCCCGCGTACCTGCGGTACGCCCCCAAACTACGAACCCCCACTGAGCTGACGGCCCATCCCGGTATTTGTTTTGCCTTTGGGGACGCAGGCCATCTGGCGCCTTGGGTTATGACTGGTCCAGATGGGACACACTCCCCCATGCCGATCCCAAGGGTTGTCGTGAACGATGTCAATTCGATTATTGCACATGCTGAGGCGGGCTCGGGGCTGGCCTATGTGTTCAAAGAAGCGGTCAGAGATCACATTGAAGCCGGGCGGTTGGTGCAGGTACTAGAAGATTACGTCGCTCCCTTGCCCCGCTTCACGTTGAACTACCTTTCAAAACGCAACATGCCGACCCGGCTGCGCGCCTTTATCGACTTTGCACGCGCGTTTGAGTGATCGGTGTCTGCCGGAGCGAGCGTTCTGATTTTCCAAACAACCCGCCTTGAGGTCTAGCTTCTAGTTTCAAAGACGCTGCAAACAGTATCAATTAAGGGGACGTCTGCTTCCCTCTGTCATTAGCTTTTTGTCAGAAGTTGGTACCCGGGAATGGTGATCGAGCGGACTGATGTAATCGGATCCGTGCCGATCCACGTGGTGCGTTCGAGCACCAAGAGGGCGCTGCCCGGTTCTGTTGCGAGCATTCTGGCGGTCTCTGCATCTGCGGAAATTGCGTAAATCCGTAAATCGAACCGGGTATAGGGCTTGTTGCGAACCAGCCATTCATTTGCACTTTCGCGCGCCAGATCAACATCAAGGATTTCTGGGGCGGTCTCAATGCTGACCCAGCGGTCCTCGAGAATATGTGGCTTGTGATCCGCCAGATGCAGCGCTTGCACGCGCAGCATGGAATTCGGTTCGACCTGCTCAAACTTGGCAGCGACTTCTCTGGGTGTGGGCAGCACTTTCCGGTCAATCAACTGGTATCCGTAGACCGCACCTGTTTCCTCAACTTCAAGCCGCGTGATCGGTATGTCGAGCGTTGCACGCGTCACTGGGTTTGCCCGTACATGGGTTCCGCCCTTGCGCTTGCGTTCGATTAGTCCAGTGTCCGACAGGTCCTGCATGGCGCGTTGCACAGTGGTCCGGGCACAGCCGAATTGTTCGGCAATATCTGCGTCGCGCGGCAGCTTGTCGCCCGGAGCATAGGTGCGATCAAGGATCTGATCACGGATCCGGTCCCTGATATCTTTCCAGGACTGACGGTCTGCGCTCATATTTCCTGCTCCAACTCACACATGACCTTGACGAACTCCATTGTTATACGGTCACGCTTCAGATGACGACCGTCTTTTACGACATGGCGCCCTGCGCTCCAGATATCCGTGATGCAGTCATGCCCGTGTCCGCCAAAGATCAGCGTATCCAAGGCCATATCACCGTTGCGACAGGCGCCCCATTCATTGTCCAGATCAAGCCCGATGATGTCGGCGAGACGCCCCGGAGCAAGCACACCGCAATCCCGCCCCCCGGCCTGTGCGCCCCCGGTATTTGCGGCGTCAAACAGTACACGCCCGGTGGAATAGTCCTGCGTCGCCAGGGCGGCCCGGCTCCGATCTCGCAAGCGCTGAGAATATTCCAGGGTTCTGAGTTCGTCGAACAGCGCAATATGCACGTTTGAATCTGATCCAAACCCGATGCGCCCCCCATCGGCCAAATACTGCGTGCCGTTGAATATCCCGTCCCCAAGGCTGGATTCGGTGATTGGGCACAATCCCGCAACCGCCCCCGATTTTGCCAGATTTCGGGTTTCCTCTTTGGTCATTTGGGTCGAATGGATCAGGCACCACTGCGCATTGACATCCTGATTGCCCAAAAGCCATTCCGTGGGGCGCGCACCCAAATGGGCCATGACTTCCTCGACCTCGGCAACCTGTTCGGCAAGGTGCATGTGAATTGGGCCGCGTCCCCCCAATGCGATCGACCGGGCAAGCCCCTCGGCGTCCACCGCCCGCAGGGAGTGGGGGGCCACGCCAATGGAAAAATCCTCTGGCCCGGACGCAACCGCTCGCGCGGCACCTTCATGCAGGCGTTGGAACTGATCGGGGTCATTTCCGAACCGCCGTTGCCCACCGTTCAGGGCGCGCGCGTCACAGCCACCGTGCTGATAAAGAACCGGTAGAAGCGTCAGGCCAATGCCCACATCTGTTGCGGCTTGCACAATCCGTTCGGACATTTCGGCAAGGTTCGCATAGGTCTTCCCGTCGCGGTCATGGTGCAGATAGTGGAATTCGGCCACGCTTGCATATCCGGCCTCCAGCATTTCCAGAAAAACCTGCGCCGCAATGGCCTGCACCTGATCCGGTGTAAGCTGATCGAGGAACCTATACATCAGGCGTCGCCAGCTCCAGAAACTGTCGCTGGCATCCGGGCCGCGCGCTTCGGTCAACCCCGACATCGCCCGCTGAAAGGCATGGCTGTGCAGGTTCAAAGGCGCAGGCAATGCCAGTGAAACCGTCGCACTCGCGCCGTTTGGGGCGGGTTTGATGTAAGAGATTCGCCCTTTATCGATCCCGATTTCAACATTGGTTTGCCAACCGGTTTCGGTAAGGGCCTGTTTCGCGACGATTTTTTTCATGACGGGAGTCCATTGACTTATTATGTGGCATCATATTAGTTTTATGTAGCTACATAATCAAGGACAAACGATGCCCCCGTCCCTCCGCCTTTCCGACATGACTGTCGCAACCATGGATCCCGCAACAACGGATTATGGATTGATCGAAAACGCCTCTATTGTGATCGAAAATGGCAAGATCTCCTGGGTCGGAAAGGCCTCTGACTGCCCCTCTCAATATACTGCCCTGCCTACGCAGGATTTGAACGGTCGTTTGGTGACCCCGGCGCTGATCGACTGCCACACCCATATCGTTGCCGGTGGTAATAGGGCACGTGAGTTTGAGATGCGGCTTGAAGGAGCCAGCTACGAAGAGATAGCCCGCGCTGGTGGCGGGATTGTCTCGACGGTGAAGGCAACCCGTGCGGCCTCTGAAAATGAGCTTCTGACCGATGCGCTTGGGCGGGTCGATGCGTTGATTGCCGAGGGCGTGAGTGCGATCGAAGTGAAATCGGGTTACGGGCTCGATCAGGGCACGGAACTCAGGATGCTGCGCGCGGCGCGGCGAATTGCGGAAGAACGCCCGATCCGGGTCAAGACCACATTCCTCGGCGCCCATGCGGTACCGCCGGAATATACCGGCCGCAACGATGCCTATATCGACGAGGTCTGCATCCCCGCCCTGCGCGCCGCCCACGCAGAGGGGCTGGTGGATGCGGTGGATGGGTTCTGCGAAGGGATCGCGTTCCAGCCCGCGCAAATCGCACGGGTGTTCGAGGTGGCGAAGGAGTTGGACCTGCCGGTCAAATTGCATTCCGAGCAGCTCTCGAACCTTGGCGGCACGAAACTGGCCGCCAGCTACGGTGCGCTCAGCGCCGATCATATTGAATATCTCGATGAGGACGGTGTAATCGCAATGGCCCAAGCGGGGACCACAGCCGTCATCCTGCCCGGCGCTTTCTATACGTTGCGCGAAACCCAGGTGCCGCCGATCGACGCCCTGCGCAGACATGATGTACCGATGGCGCTGGCCACCGATGCCAACCCGGGGTCGTCGCCGCTGACCTCGCTGCTTCTGACCATGAACATGGGTTGCACCCTCTTTCGGATGACGCCCGAAGAGGCGCTGGCCGGGGTGACCCGTAACGCTGCCCGGGCTCTCGGTTTGAGTGACTGCGGCACGATCGAGCCCGGTAAACGCGCCGACCTCGCCATTTGGGACGTGCAGCACCCGGCCGAACTCGCCTACCGCATCGGCTTCAATCCCCTTTACAAACGTATTTTCGGAGGTCGCGCATGAGCGTGCTTGAACTCAGCCCCGGCGAAGTGACGCTGGCGCAACTGGCAGATGTCTATTGGAGCGAGACACCGGTTACACTGGACCCCGCATGCAAACCCGCGGTGGAAGATGCGGCAGGCCGGATTGATGCTGCTGCAGCGGGTGACGCGGCCGTTTATGGGGTCAATACCGGCTTTGGCAAACTCGCCAGCCTGAAAATCGCCCCGGAAGATACCGCAACCCTTCAGCGCAACCTGATCCTCAGCCATTGCTGCGGCGTTGGCGAAGCGGTGCCGCGCCGCATGGCGCGCCTGATGATGACATTGAAGCTGCTGAGTTTCGGGCGCGGTGCCTCGGGTGTGCGCTGGGACTATGTGGAACTCTTGCAAGAAATGCTGGCACGCGGTGTCACGCCCGCAATCCCGGCTCAGGGCTCGGTGGGGGCTTCGGGGGATCTGGCCCCATTGGCCCATATGACAGCCGTTGTCATCGGCGAGGGTGAGGCAGAATTTGACGGCGTGGTGCTCCCTGGTGCAGAGGCGCTTGAAAAAGCGGGGCTTTCTCCGATCCAGCTTGGCCCAAAAGAAGGGCTGGCGTTCATCAACGGCACCCAATTTTCGACTGCATTTGCACTGGCCGGACTGTTCGAAGCCTGGCGCGCGGCGCAAAATGCGCTGGTGATCTCGGCCATGTCGACCGACGCGATCATGGGATCAACCGCCCCGTTGCAGCCGGAAATTCACACACTGCGCGGCCAACCCGGTCAGATTGAAGCAGCAGCAGCGATGCGCGCCATTCTCGACGGTTCCGAAATTCGCGAAAGCCATCGTGACGACGATACAAGGGTGCAGGATCCCTATTGCATCCGCTGCCAGCCGCAGGTGACGGGTGCAGCGATTGACGTGCTGCGTCAGGCAGCGGTCACGCTGGAGATCGAAGCCAATGCCGCCACTGACAATCCTCTGGTTCTGACCGAGGCAGGGCTAATCGTCTCGGGGGGCAATTTCCATGCCGAACCCGTGGGGTTTGCCGCTGACATGATCGCGCTGGCTGTTTCAGAGATCGGGGCCATCGCACAGCGCCGTATTGCGCTGATGGTGGACCCCACGCTGAGCCATGACCTGCCGCCGTTCCTCACTCCGGAACCGGGGCTGAATTCCGGCCTGATGATTGCCGAGGTGACCACCGCAGCGCTGATGAGTGAGAACAAGCATCTGGCCAACCCCTGTGTGACGGATTCGACCCCAACTTCGGCCAATCAGGAGGACCATGTTTCCATGGCCGCCCATGGGGCGCGGCGTCTGATTCAGATGTGCGTAAACCTCAACCGTATTCTGGGTGTTGAACTGCTCTGCGCTGCTCAGGGTGTCGAGTTCCGCGCGCCTCTCATGACCAGCCAGCCCTTGCAATCCGTTTTGGCCCGGCTGCGGCGTGATGTCGAAACGCTTGGGCCGGACCGCTATCTGGCACCTGACCTCGAAACCTCCGCCAAACTCGTGGCGACCGGCGCACTTGTCGACGCCTGCGGCACCGATCTGCCGGAGCTGGGCGCGTGAATGTCTTTGACGTCATCCGTGGGGATAGCCCCATCGTTTTGGGGCAGCCCCATGGCGGCACCTTTGTGCCCGAGGATATCCACGCCCGGCTGAATGCAAACGGGCGGCAATTGGCGGATACCGACTGGCACATCACCCAGCTTTATGACGGGTTGCTTGACGGGGTGACGGTGGTGAAATCCAACGTCCACCGCTATGTGATCGACGCCAATCGCGATCCGGAGGGTGTCTCGCTTTATCCCGGTCAGAACACCACCACTCTGGTGCCGCTGACCGACTTTGATGGGCGGGAGATCTGGGAAGAGGGTCAGGACCCCTCAGCCGATGAGATCGAAGCCCGCCGCCTTGCCTATCACGCCCCGTATCACGCAGCGCTGCGGGCCGAACTTGAACGTGTGCGTGACAAGCATGGCGTTGCGATCCTGTTCGATTGCCACTCGATCCGGTCTCAGATCCCCTTCCTGTTTGTCGGCCTTCTGCCCGACTTCAGCATTGGCACCAATCTGGGCGCGACCTGCGCGGCTGAAATCGAAGCGGCCACGGTTGCAGTCTGCGCTGAAGCAGATGGTTATTCCTCGGTGACCAACGGCCGGTTCAAAGGCGGCTGGACCACACGGCACTACGGCCAGCCCGAGGCTGGCATCCATGCCATCCAGATGGAACTCGCCCAATCGACTTACATGCAGGAAGCCGCCCCCTGGACCTATCTCGACGCGCGCGCTGATCGGCTGCGCCCCCATCTCAAGACCCTTCTGCAAAAACTGAACAGCCTCGCGCTTTCCGAAGCGCTGACCCGATAAGGAGCCTCATCATGACTAATCCCCGCAAGAACACCCGTGACGTTTTTCCCCCCACCGGCCCCGAGCTGAATGCCAAAAGCTGGATGACCGAGGCACCGCTTCGGATGATGATGAACAACCTGCATCCCGATGTGGCTGAAAATCCGCATGAGCTTGTGGTCTATGGCGGCATCGGACGGGCGGCGCGCACGTGGAAAGATTTCGATCTGATGGTCGACACGTTGAAGTCATTGGAAGAGGACGAGACGCTGGTGGTGCAGTCGGGCAAGCCGGTTGCTGTGGTCAAAACGCACTCTGATGCGCCGCGCGTTCTGATTGCGAACTCCAACCTCGTGCCGCATTGGGCCAATTGGGACCACTTCAACGAGCTCGATAAAAAGGGCCTGATGATGTATGGCCAGATGACCGCCGGGTCGTGGATCTACATCGGATCGCAGGGCATTGTGCAGGGCACCTATGAGACCTTTGCCGAGGCGGGTCGTCAGCATTATGGAGGGGACCTGACAGGGCGCTGGATACTCACCGGAGGCCTTGGTGGCATGGGCGGCGCCCAACCGCTTGCCGCCGTGATGGCCGGGGCCTGTTGTCTTGCGGTGGAATGTGATGAGAAATCCGCCGATTTCCGCCTGCGCACCCGCTATGTAGACGAAAAGACCCATTCGCTTGACGAAGCGCTCGAGATGATCGAGCGCTGGACCAAGGCGGGTGAGGCGAAATCAGTGGCACTGATTGGCAATGCGGCTGACATTTTCCCTGAGATCCACAAACGCGGCGTACGCCCTGACATCGTGACCGACCAGACCTCGGCCCATGATCCGATCAACGGTTACCTGCCGCAGGGCTGGACCGTAGCAGAATGGCGCGCCAAAGCCGAAACCGCCCCGAAAGAGGTGGAAAAGGCGGCCCGTGCCTCGATGCGGGTTCAGGTCGAAGCGATGGTGGCCTTCCACGAAGACGGCGTGCCCACGGTGGATTACGGCAACAACATCCGTCAGATGGCGCTGGAGGAGGGGCTAGAAAACGCCTTTGCCTTCCCCGGTTTTGTGCCCGCCTATATCCGCCCGCTTTTCTGCAAAGGGGTTGGTCCGTTCCGTTGGGCGGCGCTATCGGGTGATCCGGAAGACATCTATAAGACCGACCAGGCGATGAAAGAGCTGTTCCCCGAGAACACGCATCTGCACAACTGGCTCGACATGGCCCGTGACCGGATCGCGTTTCAGGGCCTACCCGCCCGGATCTGCTGGATTGGTCTTGGTGACCGGCACCGTGCGGGCCTGAAGTTCAACGAGATGGTGGCCTCGGGTGAACTTAAGGCCCCGGTTGTGATCGGCCGTGACCATCTGGACAGCGGATCTGTCGCAAGCCCGAACCGCGAAACCGAAGCGATGCGGGACGGATCAGACGCCGTATCCGACTGGCCGCTTCTCAATGCGCTGGTCAATACCGCGAGCGGCGCCACCTGGGTCAGCCTGCACCATGGTGGTGGCGTCGGCATGGGCTTTTCACAACATGCTGGCGTGGTGATCTGCGCCGATGGCACGCCCGAAGCCGCCAAACGGTTGGAACGGGTGTTGTGGAATGATCCGGCTTCCGGCGTCTGGCGTCACGCGGATGCGGGCTATGACATTGCGCTGGACTGCGCCCGGGAACACGGGCTGCGGCTGCCGGGCATTCTTGGAAACTGACAATAACAACTACCAAAAGGGAGATGACAACATGGACAGAAGAAAATTCCTTGCAGGGGGCGCCGTCGGCGCGGCGGCGACCACGCTTGCGGCACCAGCCATTGCGCAAGATGTTCGCCAGTGGAAATTGGTCACGGCGTGGCCCAAAAACCTACCGGGACCCGGTGTGGCTGCGCAAATGCTGGCGGACCGGATCACCACCCTGTCAGGTGGTCGGATCAACGTGAAACTTTACGCTGCGGGCGAACTTGTCCCGGGCCGGGGTGTCTTTGATGCGGTCAGTGAAGGGACCGCTGAACTTTACCACGCAGTGCCCGCATATTGGGGGTCGAAATCCAAAGGCATCCTCCTGTTCGGCTCGCAGCCATTTGGCCTCAGGGCTGACGAACAGTTTGGTTGGCTGCATCATGGCGGCGGTCAGGCGCTTTATGACGAGATGTATGGCCGTTTCGGCATCAAGCCGTTCCTCTGTGGCAACTCCGGCCCGCAATGGGGAGGCTGGTTCCGTGATGAGATCAACTCGGCGCAGGACCTGAAAGGTCTCAAGTTCCGCACCACCGGGCTGGCGTCAGAGATGGCCTCGAAGCTGGGAATGGCGGCAGAGGCCATGAGTGGCCCAGCCATGTTCCAGGCGTTACAGACCGGCGCATTGGATGCGGGCGAATTCATCGGCCCGTGGACCGACAGTGCCCTTGGGTACTATCAGGTGGCCAAGAACTATTACTGGCCGGGCGTGGGCGAACCGTCTTCGGCCGAGGAATGCGGGGTCAATCAGGACAAGTTCAACGAGCTGCCTGACGATCTGAAACAGGTTGTGCAGCTGGCCTGCGAAAGCCTCTACAACCCGGTTTGGACGGAATACACTACCAAACATGCGCTTGCTCTGAAGGCGCTGGTGGAAGAGCATGGTGTTCAGGTCAAAATGTTCCCCGAGGATGTGATCACCGCAATGGGCAAGGCAGCCGCCGAAGTGATTGACGATCTGCGTCAGGATGATGACGAGCTTGTCCGTCGTATCACCGAAAGCTTTGTTGCTTACCGCGACAGCGTTGGGGGTTACATGTCTTTTGCAGACAATGGCCAGATGAACGCCCGTGCCGGCGTGCTGGGCTACTAAAGAAAAACGGTGGCGCAGCCCCAGGGTTGCGCTGCCAAGTCTTGAGGTAGGGAGGGATGACCGGTGGCCGCAATCGCGCGTCTGTTTGACTTGATAAACCAAACGGTGGCCATGGCCGTGCGCTGGCTCGCCTTGGCAATGGTGCTCGTCCAGTTCTCGATTGTGGTCGGGCGGTACGTGTTTGGCGTCAATTCCATCGCGGTTCAGGAAACCGTGCTCTACATGCATGCCACGCTTTTCATGCTGGCAGCAGGCTATACGCTTCTGGTCGACAAACATGTCCGCGTGGACGTGTTCTATGCGCGACTGAATGAACAGGCCCGGCGTCGCATTGATATCTTTGGCCATCTCTGCCTGCTCATCCCCTCGATGGTTGCCCTTTTATACTGGTCCTGGCCATCGGTTCGCAGCTCTTGGAGCATCCTTGAAGGTCCGCTTTCAGTGGGCGGGATCAAGGCGGTTTTCCTGCTGAAATCGCTTATCCCTGCCTTCTGCATTCTGGTCCTGCTTCAATCCATTGCCCTTTTGCTACGGCTGCTGCGTGAGGAAACCCGATCATGAGCGAATATCTCGACCTGATCATGTTCGCCGCCCTTATGGGAGCGATCCTGATGGGGTTCCCCGTGTCATTCAGCATCGCTGGTGTTGCCATCATCTTTGCCTATCTCGGCTGGATGCTGGGGGTCATGGACGTTACCCTGCTGGGCGCGATGAGCCAGCGGGTGTTTGGGCTTTTAAGCAATCAAGTGCTGATTGCCATTCCACTTTTTGTCCTGATGGGGGCGGTGCTGGAGAAGAGCCAGATCGCGGAAAACCTTCTGGACACGATGGGGCGCCTGTTTGGTCAGCTCAAAGGCGGGCTCGGGATCTCGGTCGTTCTGGTCGGTGCGCTTCTGGCGGCCTCAACCGGCATTGTCGGGGCAACGGTGGTCGCCATGGGCATGATTGCCCTGCCGACCATGTTGCGGGCCGGTTACGACACCAGAGTTGCCTCGGGCATCGTGTGCACAGCGGGCACGTTGGGCCAGATCATTCCGCCGTCAACCCTGCTGATCATCCTCGCGGACGTCATGTCCAATGCCTATCAGCAAGCGCAGTATGAGCAGGGGAAGTTCTCGGTTGAGGCGCTCTCCGTGGGACAGTTCTTTTCCGCAGCGCTGCTGCCGGGATTGACGCTGGTGGTGCTTTATCTGCTTTATATCGTGATCCGGGGCGTGCTGCGCCCGCAGGATATGCCCTCTGCGCCGGTTGATCTGGCCAAACCGCAATGGGGCGAGGTGATCGCGGCCATTGTCCCCCCGATCCTGCTGATCTTCGCCGTGCTCGGCGCAATCCTTGGCGGAGTTGCCACCCCTACCGAAGCCGCATCTGTCGGGGCAGTGGGCGCACTCTTGATGGCGGGCCTGCGCTCTGGCGGATCACAACGGTTGATCCTGTTGGGGGCTGGGTCCTTCCTTTTGCTGGCCGTGCTGTCAGGTGTGGCGCCGGTGCGCCTGCAACGAGATGATCTGGGGCTTGGCGCGTTGTCACTGGGCGTAGCCTATGCGGCCCTTACCACCATTGGTGGGGTGGCGGTGCTCGCCTCACTGTTTGCAAGCTGGCCCAAGCGCATTCTGCATGAGGCGGTAGAATCCACCGCCACTATGACCGCGATGATTTTTGCTACGATCCTGGCCGCCGGAATGTTCTCGCTGGTGTTCATCGGTCTGGGTGGAGAAGAGCGCGTCGCCCACATTCTGTCGGAGTTGCCGGGCGGTCCGATCGGAGCGCTGCTCTTCTGCATGCTCTTCATCTTCCTCTTGGGCTTTTTCCTCGATTTCGTCGAAATCTCGGTGATTGTGTTGCCGCTGGTCACGCCGCAACTGATCCTGATGGGATATGATCCGATCTGGCTTGGGATCCTGATTGCCATCAACCTGCAGACCAGTTTTCTCACACCACCTTTTGGATTTTCCCTGTTCTACCTGCGCGGGGCGGCCCCGAAGGAGGTTTCTACAGGTGCCATTTATGCCGGCGTTGTCCCTTTCATCGGTTTACAGGCTGTTGGTGTCCTGCTGGTCTGGATGATCCCCAACTTGGCGACGTGGTTGCCCTCGGTCCTGTTCTGAACCAGATCTCTTGCGGAGGCAGGGTCATCGATCCTGCCGTCAGTTCGTGAAGAACGCTTTGGCAAACTCCGAAAAGTCCCGGATGATCTTGCGCTTGGCAGCCGTGTCACCATGCGCCAGCGCGATCTGGTGAACCGGGAACCGCCCGGTGATCGGCCGCTTCAGCAAAGGGGTCCCGTCATAGGCGCTGTTGCCGGGAAGATCGGTGGCCAGAAGCCCAATACCAAACCCGTTGGCCACCATCGACCGCAACATCTCGATTGACCCGGTTTCATGCGCAATCCGCACCGGAAATTCATCGTTTTGCAAAAGCGAGAGGAAATAACCCCGGCTGTGGGGCAGGCTCATCAGAATGACCGGATCCTGCACAAGATCCTTGGCGCTGACCGCAGTTTTCTGCTCCAGCCGGTGCCCTTTCGGCAGCAGCGCATAAGGCTCTGCGGGTTTCATAGGCACAACCACAAAATCCGATGGCACACCGAAATCATAGATCAAGGCAATATCGATCCTGCCCTCTCCCAGCCAATTGAACAGGGTTTGCAGATCCCCTTCCAGAAGGCGGATTTCGGCCGCCGAATGACCTTCTTTGAACTTGCGCACCAGTTGCGGCGCATAGCGAGGCCCCAATGTTGAAAACACGCCGAGGCTCAAGAACTCCGGGGTTCCCTCTTTGCCGCCAAGAACCCAGCGGGCCTGGCGTTCAAGCGCATGCAGCTGCGCAATCTTGCGTTGCCCAAAAGAGGTGAGCTCCATCCCTCGCCCGACAATCCGGACAAAGAGCTTCTGCCCAAACACTTCTTCGCAGCGCGCGATAGCCAGAGAGATCGATGGCTGCGACGTGTTTAACGCACGGCTGGCGGCGGCGGTGCTGCCAGTCTCGGCCACAGCCAGCAGGATTTCGATCTGGCGAAAGGTCAATGGTATATTCAATTTCATATATCCTAAATGTTGTATCGGTATTTCCGAGTATACCTCTCCGATCACTATCCTCCAGTCAGAAACGAATGGAGGAACCATGTTTGAAGGTGAAGGACAATCAATGCGCCGACCACTCGAAGGGGTACGGGTGCTGGATTTTTCCCGCGTGTTGGCCGGACCATACTGCACCGCATTGATGGCCGACCTTGGCGCCGATGTGATCAAGGTCGAACCGCCTGCAGGAGATGATTATCGCCATGTAGGGCCGTTTAAGGATGGCGAAAGCCTGCTGTTCCAATCCGTCAACCGCGGTAAGAAATCTGTGGTGCTGGATCTGAAAACCGATGCTGGCAAACAGGCTGCGCTTGATCTGACTGCCACCTGCGACGTGCTGATCGAAAATTTTCGCCCGGGCGTGATGGATCGGTTCGGGCTTGGCGCGGCAAATCTCTGTGGCGCGTTCCCAAAACTCGTCTATGTGTCGCTGTCCGGATTTGGCCAAACTGGTCCGAACAAGGCATTGCCTGCCTATGACATCATCATTCAGGCGATGAGTGGGCTGATGGATGTCACAGGCGAGGCTGATGGACCTCCGATGATGGTGGGCGAAGCTCTGGGTGACGTGGCAGGCGGGATGTTTGCTGCATTTGGCGCGATGGTCGCCCTGTTTGATCGCGAGCGCACCGGACGCGGCCGGCATGTGGATCTGTCGCTCTTCGACTCGCTGGTCAGCATGATGCCCATCGCCGCCTGCCGGGCCCTGATCGCAGGAGAGACCCCGCAGCGGACCGGCAACCGTCATGCGTTGTCCGCCCCGTTTGGAACCTACCAGGCAAAGGACGGGCATTTCGCCGTTGCAGTCCTGAATGACCGGTTGTTCGAAAGCTTTTCTTCCGCCATCGCGCAGCCGCAACTGGCCGATGATCCACGTTTTGCAACTGATGTGCTGCGGCGTCAAAACGAACCGGAACTGGCTGAATTCATCGAAGGCTGGGCTGCCAACAACGATGTTGAAACAGTGGTGGACAACCTCACACGGGCCGGCATTCCCGCCGCGCCGTTGAGTTCGGTGATGCAGGCCTGGACCTCTCCCCAGGTTGAGGCGCGTGCTCTGGCCTCGCCGGTCAGCCATCCCACGCTTGGTCAGTTTCTCGTTCCAGAACAACCGGTGCATTTCAACGGTGCCCCGCGCGGCGGGCGACAGGCGGCCCCCGCACTGGGGGCGCACACAGTCGACATACTGAAAACCCTCACCCACGGAGACCGCACATGAACAGTTTTCTAAGCTACGAAGAACGCGCCGTCATCGACCAAATCACGCGCTTCTCAACCGACATTCTGGCCCCGCGCGCGGCAGAAATAGATGCGAAAGCTCAGTTCACCACGCTGCATCGTCCCGCATTGGCCGAGATGGGCATCATGGGCATGAACCTGCCCGAAGCCCATGGCGGTATAGGGTTGTCCGGCCCGGCGCTCTATGAAGCGGTTGAAGCCATCGCCGGGGCCTGCGGTTCCACGGCGTCAATGTTGACGGCACATTTTCTGGCAACAGATTCCCTGCTTCTCGGGGCAGAAGAGGCCCTGAAAGCACGTGTCCTGCCGGGCGCGGCGACGGGGGACAAACTGGGCGCATTCGGGTTGACCGAACCGCAGGCAGGATCCAACCCCGCCGATATGCGCAGCTTTGCCATGCGCGAAGGAACGGGCTATCGGCTCAAGGGATCCAAGTGCTTCATTTCGAACGCGGGTGAGGCGGATTTCATTGTGATCTTTGCCAAGACCGACCGCACCGCCGGTGCGCGTGGCATCAGCGCCTTCATTGTAGAACCGAAACGGATGGGGGGCATCGACATTGGCAAGCCAGAGCAAACCATGGGCCTGCGCGGTGGCCATGTGTTCCCGATCAGTTTTGACTGCTTTGTGCCCGAAGAAAACCGTCTGGGCGATGAGGGCACCGGGTTTCGCACGGCGATGAAGGTTCTGGATAATGGCCGGATCGAGGTGGCCGCGCAGGCCACCGGCATCGCCAGTGAAGCCCTCAAAGCTGCCATTTCCTATGCCAAGGAACGGGAGGTCGGCGGTCGTCCGATTGGGAATTTCCAGGGGTTGCAGTGGATGTTGGCCGATTGTGCCACAGAACTGGCCGCCGCACGGGCGCTTGGATTGCAAGCTGCAGCGAAACGCGGATCAGGAGAGCGCTATTCATCGGAATCGGCCTACGCAAAGCTCTATGCCAGCGAAGCTGCATGGCGCATTGCAGACCGCGCGCTTCAAATTCATGGGGGCTATGGCTACACCAAGGATTTCCCGCTGGAACGTTACCTACGTGATTTGCGGATCTTCCGTATTTACGAAGGGTCCTCCGAAATTCAACGGACCATCATCGCCCGAGATCTGTTGAAATAGTAATTGGCAAAGCCACATGCAAGTAACCTCTCCCGGTCACTTCCGGGAAGGTTTTGGGGCTTGAATGAAGTCTTTTTAGTTCGCGACTACCACCGGCTCTGCATAGATCCAGCTGAGACTGCCCATAACATCGAAGATATCATCTGTGATGTCCGTGACACCAATGCCGTTCAGCCTCTTTATATGCATCGCCTGATGCTTTCGACAGATCGATTGCGCCCATCTTATGGGGGTGCATGAGACCAGGATCTCCTGCCTGGAACGCGGCAAACGTGAGCCGAGCCTTCGCGACATTTGCTTTTTGTCGATGATTTTTGGACGCAGCTTTGAAAGCTTGTTTTCAAGCATTTTTGATGAGATCCGTGCGGAGCTTTATTGCCAACTCCCGACGTTGCCAGCTCCGCCTAAATCCCTTTCCAAACTTCGGCTCAAAAACCGCCAGAAGACAATTGAGAGCCTCGCTGAGCGGTTGGAAGATAACTTTGACGCTGCTTATGACGACTAGGCCTAATCGCGTTCTTTCGATCGCTGTGGCCTATGGCAAGCTGGCTTATGTCTTTATAATAAATGATCGATTGAAGGACTGGCAGGTGTCAAGGGCAGCCAGTTTCTCACCTACAAAGGCCGGTACTTTTTTGAAGAACACATACAAACGTCTTCAGCCAGATATTGTGCTGATCGAAGACCCTCGGGAAGGGACACGCAAAACCGGCCATGCGCTTGAGATCCTGCTGGCGCTTGAGAAAGAAATTGTTGCCGAGAATATCCCGCATCATTGCGTCCGACGCCGTCAGAGCTACGCCAACAAATATGAAGAGGCCAGAGCATTGGCGGAGCGTTATCCGCCCATTGAAACCTGGTTGCCGAAGTCCCCTCGGATTTGGGAAGGGGAGCCCACCAATACGATCTACTTTGAAGCCTTATCCATGCATGTGCAGATGCTCAAAGACACGTGATGAGGGCACTCGGGCTTTGTCTCCGAGAAGCAGAAGCTGGGGCGAGACACGCTTCAGAGCCATCATCCCCGTTGACAGTGCACGCTTCTAAAATGCAACCTATCTACATTAAGTAGAAAGTGGATTTGAGATGAGATCATATGATACCGCACGCGGTTTGTTCAGTTTTTTAGAGGTTGTTTCCAAAATTGTAATTGGGCTCGGCATATTGCTCGTTCTTGTCGGTTTTATTGGATACGGAAATTCTAGCTCATATGGTGGTGTCGATGTGCTGGCAACTTTCGTACTCATAGCATTTGGTGCATTTGTCAGCTTCATTGGTCTGATAGCATTGGCGGTCATGCAATTTGGTCGTGCTGGTGTGGACAGCGCGGAATACACCCAGCAGATGCTGAAGATCTCCCGCGATCAGTTGGACGTCTCTCGACAAGCCCTCAAACAGGGGGCGTCAACACCGCAGGGATTTGCAGATTTGGTGCAGGATGATCCCGATACCTCACCTTCACATGCGCAGCAGGCCGTACCCTCGGACACGACCAAAGAGCCTGGAAAACCCAATGGGAAAGCGGAGCAACCTGAAGGGTCTCTCCTGCAAAAAGAACGCCCGCCTGCTCAAATTGAGGCACCGTCTGAGCCTGTGCTTTCCTTCGCCGACCTAAATCAAGACAAGGTCCAAGTTGAGGCTTCTGTTCCGAAAGATCTCCCAAAGCCTGATCCTTCCCGCATCATCACCTTTGAAGGCCGGGACATTGTTGTCGAAAATGGCAAATACAATGTGAACGGCATTCCATTTGGAACCCAGCAACAGGCATAAAATTACATCCAAAAATTTGCCAGCAAACCTGCTTCATCACCTGAATCTGCAAAAGCAAATGACCGCGCATGATCCCCATAGGGCACCCCCAACCTCTATGGGTATCGCCTATGTGTATTCAGCAGGGAACGTAGATGAACATGGCTGAACATTCTCCCGTCTTTGAACATCGTGACTTCAGCCACTTTCTGGCTCCAATCGAGACCAGAACCCGATCCCACGCGCAGGTTAAGACACGCGTGGGATCGGTCGTGGCTGATCCCTTCGATCAGACGAAGGACAGACCCTCACTAGATGACATAGAGACATCTGCTGGAGTGGACGGGGGAGAGGGAATTCGATCTCAACTGACCTCCCCGCTCGGTGGGGGAGAGACCAGATTTAAGTCATCCTCATTAGTTTTGACGCAATTGACTGAGCCTCTGGAAACTCATTCTCTATTTGATGTCTGTGTGTCTCGCTTTGGAAAGGAAGCTGAGCGTTGCGGGTAAAAATCTCTCATCACACCATTCGAAAAGGTCTGCTCTTCAAAAAGACATTTTACGAAGTGCATCTCACCGCGGCCTTCACACATGAAGAGCGGCAGATCATTCAACAACGCGGATTGTCAAAAACCAAACTGGTGGATCGCCGACCTGCCAATGCTAAGAATGATGCGCGCGATGAGAAATTTGAACTTCGTGTGGAACATATCCTCAATGGCCAGACAGATCGGTTCCTTTGCGACACCCCCTCCAAAGCCAAAATCTATGAAGAGGACATTCTTTCTGTCATGAACCAGATGAAGCTTTGGCTTGATGACAATGCGGAGACGGGCACACAAACTCTGGTTGAGCTCTGATGGCGCGTGGCGGTGGAGATGGCACCACGCAGCTGTTCCTGGGTTTTGTCATTGTGGCGGGCATTCTCACGCTGGCGGTGATCGTGACGCCGGTGCTTTTGGTCGGCATCCCCGGCTATATTGGCTACCGGCTCTACAAGGAAAGCCCTGCGCGGTTAGAACGCTTGGCACGCACGGAGACGGAAGCGCTCTACCATCATGCTGTGGCGGGCAAGGTTGAGCTCTCTGATCAGGAAGTTGATGCAGCTCTGTCTCAGCACTGGCCACCTGACCTACCGCTGGCTTTACGTGTTCAGCTTCTTGAAGTTGGGCGAGCGCTTTTTGAGTGCGAGGGTCTGAGCCCGGACATTCCGCCGCCACCTGCACTTTGTAATTCCATTGAAGGGGCTCGTTACCGCGATCGCCTGGCGCGCACTGGGCAGGCGCGCAGTGACCGGGTCATGGTGATGACAGCGCTGGATGCGATCTCGCTGAGCTTGTCGACCATTGCCAATGCGGTCCCACCTCTTCAAGGCGACGTGCTGGTTGAGGTCACCCAATTTGTGCATCCCTTGGGGCAGGCGGTGCAGAGCGTCATTGCGCCCTTCTTTGCGGATAGTGACTACAACCACTTCAAGGCGCTGCGGGAGCGACTGGATGCCAATCTCAGCCGCACGCATCGCACCCAACCCATCTTCCCGGCTGACTATAAGGGAGATGATGTGGTGGACACCTATCTGGCGGGCACACATCTGAAAGAGCTGTTCCGGTTGCGAACACCGTTTGAGATCCCGGAGCAGCGCCGCTTTGAGCATATGCATATCGTGGCAGGCTCCGGGCATGGCAAAACCCAGACGCTGCAATACTTCATTGCCCAGGATCTGAAAGAGGTTGCCAGACGCGACAAATCGGTGGTGGTGATCGACAGCCAGGGGGATCTTATCCGGACTATCCTGAAGGCAAAGCTGCTGCCACCAGAGCAGATTGTCCTGATTGATCCTGAAGACATCAGCCATCCGGTCAGCCTGAACCTGTTCTCCGTGGGCCAGGATCGGTTGAATGCCTATGGTGATCTGGAACGTGAGCGCCTGACCAACTCCATTATTGAGCTTTATGATTTTGTGCTGGGCTCTCTGCTGTCGGCAGGCATGACCTCCAAGCAGAGCACACTCTTCAGATATGTCACCCGTCTCATGTTCCATATCCCGGATGCCACAATCCACACCTTGCGTGACCTGATGGAAGAGGGTGGCACCGAAAAGTACCAAGAACACATTGCCAAGCTTGAAGGCACGCCACGGCGTTTCTTTGAGACCGAGTTTAACGGCAAGGAGTTCACCAACACCAAGACGCAGGTCCTGCGGCGCCTTTATGGTGTGTTGGAGAACCAAACCTTTGAACGGATGTTCTCCAACCCGCAGTCGAAGTTCGACATGTTCACCGAGTTGAATGCCAGCAAGCTCATTCTGATCAACACCTCAAAGTCGCTCTTGAAAGAGCAAGGCACAGAAATCTTCGGCCGCTTCTTCATTGCCTTGATCGCGCAGGCGGCACAGGAACGGGCCACGCTCAAGGATCATGATCGCCTGCCTGCGATGATCTATGTGGATGAGGCGCAGGATTACTTTGATCAGAACATCGGCCTTATTCTGAGCCAGGCCCGCAAATACCGAGTTGGCATGATCATGGCCCATCAATACCTCGGGCAGCTCTCTAATGGGCTACAGGAGGCGTTTGAGGCCAATACCTCCATCAAATTGGCGGGTGGTGTTTCCGCGCGAGATGCACGGTCACTGGCGGGGCAAATGTCCTCAGATGCCGATGTGATCCAGCGCCAGCCCAAAGGCACCTTTGCCACCTATGTGCGTGGACTTACGGAACGGGCTGTTCCCATCAGCTTTCCGTTTTTTGTGCTGGAGGGTCTTCCCAAGGCCACAAAAGACGAGATTGACGCAATCCGGCAACACAGCCGCGAGACCTATGCGGAGCCATGGAAGACCAAGGCAGAGCATGGTGACACCTCAGATGATGAGCCGCCGGAGCCCCCATCAGAAAACGACCCTGATGATCCGGCAGATCCTTCACCGGAGCTGTGACGCCTCGTAATCTCTGCCTATGGAACATCGGCAGCATCATAAATCAGTGAAGCGTGAGACGGACAGCCTCGGCAGGGCGACATTTGCGCATATTGCAACCCGGACAGGTGTTCGCCTGACATCACGTGACCTGCGCTGGCTTAAGCATATCGAACGCCACGGGCCGCAAAGCAGCAGCTATCTCTATGAAAGCAGCAAAGACACCCATCGCTGCAGGGATACGGCTCTGCGTCAGATGCAGAAACTAAGGGCGGGCGGCTATCTGATGTTGCCAGCCCAGCAGCGCAACACCGCCCATGCAGACTTCAACGCCTACATATACGATCTGACACAAAAGGGGCGGGACGCGCTTGCCGATCTCAACCTGTCTGAACCGACCATCCGCCCTCATGGCCATTGGGTACATGACTTTATGACCGCCTGTGCAACGGCATCAATTGATGTCGCTGCCAGGCACAGCGGTATTGAGTATATCCCAGGTCACAAGATCTTGGCGCCCCAGGCCGCCTCTCTGGCCATTCCCATTGGAAAGCGGAAGCTCATCCCAGACCAGTTTTTTGCACTGAACTATGGAAGCAGCTTCCGCGTCTTTGCGTTGGAGGTGGATCGTGGGTCTGAACCAAAGACCAGCAATGCTGCGCGTAAGAGCTATGCCTCATCTATCCAGCTTTATCACACCTTGATTGAGCGCCAGCTTTATCGATCCCAATATGGGCTCAAAGCCAACCTGCTGGTGCTCTGGGTTTTCTCCAGCAAGGCCAATGAAGAGCGCTTTCTGGAGATGGTGGCTAATCATGCGGGTTCTGCGGCAGCAAATATTATGACGCAGTCTGTAGAAGGGTTCCAGGACAGCTGGCGCGCGCCAGAACTTTGGTCACATCTCTTTGAAGGGAAATGGCGTCGTGCCAAGCATACACCTGTCCAGATATCAAAAGGGTGACCGAAGTGTGCACCTCCGATCACCCAGGCTCCTAAACAGGAGTGCCGGTCGGGCTTTCCCGATTGGCCAAGCGTTGTTCAAGCCACTCCAGCACTTCGCTTTCCACCCATCCCACTCTGTTTGGGCCCAGCTGTACCCGCTTAGGGAATAGGCCTGCCTTTTCCAGACGTGCGACATGTTGCGGCGAGTACAGAACCAGCTCCTTCAACTGGCGTTTCGATAAAATCCTCATCACGATCTCTCCAAATTGAAGAGCATCGCGATGCCCTAGGTTACGACAATACCAAGGCGGGTTGAGACTAGCAGGCTGCACGCAAAACGCGAGTTGAATTATAGAGCCTGATGAGAAAACCAAATTCGCCAAACTGTTGCGGCACCATCGCTGAACATGGGAGTGCACCCGAGAACCACGCGATCTATGTGACTAAAAAGAGACTAGAAACGAAGAAAGCCTCAGGCGTTTCCGCCTAAGGCTTTGATTTAAGTGGTGAGCCGTGAAGGATTCGAACCTTCGACCCACTGATTAAAAGTCCTAATCTGCCTTACTACCACTTCTATCTATTTGCTGAAAATCTACAGAATATCCATAAAATATCAATACTTTAAGGGTGGAGTGATCGGTGGTAAGCTTCTAGATGCTGCCATCTCATTTTGCTAAAGTGTGCCCTATATGTGCCCTAAACCAATCCGTCGGCGCTTGCCGAAGCACAAAAAACAAAGCCGCCAAACACTCTTTTCTTTCAGTGCAACCGCGCTTGAAAGCTTGGAGCCAGATGAACGTGACTACTACGTGCGAGACACCAAAACCCCGGGGTTAGTTGTGAAAGTTACACCTGCGGGTAAGAAAGTCTTCATCCTTCGATACAGAATGCCCGGGAAGGGAGGCCGCAAGTTAACCTTTGGACCATTTCCACGTGTATCGGTTCCGCAAGCGCGAAAACTTGCTCGCGAAGCTTGGTTGGATATTGCAAATGGTGAGGATCCAGCGACCAAGAAATCAGACTTGAGCAAAGTCGTAACCGTGAAAAACTTTGCTCAAAGGTATTTGCAGGAACAAGTTGCGGCACATGCTTCACCGAGTACAGCACGTGACTACGCGTCTATGTTGTACAATCATGTCATACCGGCCATCGGAAACATGAAACTTGATGAAGTGCAGCGTGTCGATGTCGAGAAAATTCATTTAGGTATGCGATCAACACCAACTCGAGCAAATCGCACATTGGCTGTAATGAAGGCCATGTTTAACAAAGCAGGAGACTGGGGGCTTCTGCCGTATGGGAAAAATCCTGCTGTTCGAATTCGCCTATTTAAAGAAAAGAGACGCCAACGTTTCTTTGATACTGATGAGCAGCGACGAATAGCGCGAGCTATATCTGAGTTGCGGGAAGAGTATCCTCGCAGCCAATCGGCGTTTGACGCCATAAAGTTCATGTTCAGAACAGGGTGCCGAACAAAGGAGGCGCTAAATCTGAGATGGGAAGATATTAGTTTTGAGCGAGAAGAAGCACTCCTGCGTCAAAGTAAAACCGGAGAGCGAAAACTGTATCTTGGAGATGCCGCAATTCGACTGCTGCAATCGATTGCAAGCACATCCAATTCAGAGTGGGTTTTCCCGGGTAGGTCAGAAGACAAACCTTTGGAGCGTCTGAAGCGCCCTTGGGAAAAGATTTGCAACCATGCACGGCTAAGAGACGCCCGCGTGCATGATATTCGGCATACAGTCGCTACATATCTATCAACTCATGGAAGAAAATCTTCTGCAACCGAAATACTGGGGCACACGAATTCAAAAACTACAGACCTCTATAGCCACCCTATTGAAGGTATTATCAGAGAGGATTTGAACGGGGTTATCTCCATGTTCGAAAAAAGTGGAATTTAGGTCAAAAAAACAATACTTTACATGCAAGTTTTATTCCCTATCCTTGATAGCCATCATTCAAGGAGACATACCATGGGAACGCGAAACGCATCATCTAATTCTAATCGCAGCCATATCAAGCGACCTGCCAAAATTCGGAGGAAACTTCGGAAAAGTGCAACCTATGGCGGCAAGAACAATAAGGCTATTACTGGAAAGGCATGGATTTCCCCAGATGGTGAATACTGCAATACTGCGCACGCGGCTGATTGCTTGGGTAGGTCAGTGAGCCGCCTTCAAAGTATGCGCCACGAAGGGATTGGACCGATATTTCTCAAGCGTGGAAGATCGGTTTATTACCGCGTAGCTGACTTAAAAGCGTATCTTGAAAACGGAGTTTCGGTGGCGGATACAGCTTAGTGATCCAGAAAGGACAGTAACCGGACCCATTTTTTCGGATCGTTGACCAAACGTGCCCCCCTATCTCTATATGTGTGAAAATGGTGAGCAGTATTTCGGAACGACATAACAGATTTACAGGTCAGGATTGCTATTCTACGTCTCACAATGCGGAACAACCTATAGCATTAGGTGCATAACGACTTTGAAGCTAAGCGGTTGGACAGTAATCAAAAAACACGCCTAACCGTCACACAATTGGCCACAAACACCCGATTTCCACCGCCGAAGTCGAAAAAAGCCCGAAATTGCGTGTGATTAGATGTGGATCCGTGTGCTCGAGACACACTTGTGCCCAAATCATCTAAAAACTGCCACCGGACCTAACAAAAGGAAGGGGTGGAGAACAGTTGTACACAAGCAACCAACGTCGCTTGTGCAGGAGTGCCAACATGCCATTACATTTCATTTCCTATTATCGAGTTTCTACAGCTCGTCAGGGTGAGAGCGGCTTGGGCTTAGATGCCCAGCGCCTCGCGGCTTTGAAACATTGCGAGTGGAGCGGCGGTCGTATTGTTGAAGAGTTTATTGAGGTTGAAAGCGGAAAGAGGATGAACCGTCGAGAGCTAACCAGTGCTTTGGAGTCCTGCAGGAAAACGGGTGCAACGTTGCTGATAGCTAGACTCGATCGATTAGCGAGGAGCGTCCACTTCATCTCCGGTCTACTTGAAAGCAAAGTCAACTTCATTGCCGCCGATATGCCGAATGCAGACAAGTTTATGTTCCATGTATACGCTGCCATGGCGGAAGAGGAAGGCCGCCGAATTAGCGAACGAACCAAAGCAGCGCTTGCGTCTGCAAGGGCTCGTGGTGTGAAGCTGGGCGAGCACGCGCGAGCACCGGAAAAGCGGAATTCTTCAATAGCAGACGAATTTGCCAAGGAAATCGGCCCGGTGATCGAGGGCTTGCGCCAGCGCGCGGGATTAAGCTTTCGAGAAGTCGCTAATGAACTGAACCGACTCGGCGTTCGGACCTTTCGAGATGGCGCGTGGCACGCAAACACTGCGTACCGGCTACATAACAGATTCCGGAAAATCACTACCAGATGCGCGTAATCCGCATTTCTTCAATATAAACCCCAATTAAGGACATAACACATGGGACAAAGAGAGAGATTGGTCCCCCCATTTGAAATTGAAACTCGGGTTTCGGCAGAATCAGCGATGATTGACCGATTTCAACTCACGCTAGGACACTGGCGAGTGACCGGCACCCGGAGTGATCTGGCCGAGGGGTTTTCGCTTTTATCTGGACATGAAGTCACCACAGCGACTGGTGAACATGTTCCGTTGTTCAAAAGCAGGGAATTTCGGTCAGATCGGTGGAAGCATGAATTGGATATTCGGGGTAGCGGTCGCGGAAGAGGTACACTTGGCCTTCGCCCATTATTGTCAGGGAAGCTTGTCGCGCGTATCCGAGGAGGTAACCCCTTTGACAGTGGCTCAATAGCACAAGCACAAATTCAACTTGAGGGAAGCTGGAATTTAAGTCGCTTCATTCAAGCATTTGAACTTCGGACCCGTACACGTCTGGACCGCCCCCGTTCAAATGGCCAGGTGCCGCTCGCCATAGCTTCGAACAACGAACATTTTTGCGAAGAGCGTCCTCTCATTCTCGATGACAACGTTATTCTTGGTAAGGCCAGTCGCTATGGGTTCGCCCTAAGCCGCCCTGTAGAGGTTTTTCTGGCAGACTACGTTTCGGGTTTTGCAGAAAATCTCTCACAAGCTATGTTGGACCGCAACATTTTGGCACTAGAAGGATATTCGTCTGCGGGTCATGAACTGAATGATTTCAGACTCGGTGACATTGAGTTCTATTGGGAATTCAGTCACGCGAGGCCAATCAACCTAGTGGACACTTTGACCCACTTCTTACCTCGTGCTGCAGTTCGTATGCGTGTCACCAGAAAACAGCTTGACCGGATGCACAGGGAGGTTTCACAGCAGAGCCAGTGTGCCACGATTTACCTCTCAAGAAATCGACAAGTCAAAGTCTATGCAAAGACGTCACGCCGAATTCGGTTTGAGGTCACTTTCCCTTCTGGATACCGGAGTGAAAGTCACCGAGTATCGACATTTGCCAGTTTGGTAGATCTTACACATGCTGTTGCACAATTAAAGCTAGAAGCATCCGAAACACTGAACTCCGTTTTTGAGAATCTCTGGGCGGTTTCTTCACCTCAAGATCACGATCCCACGCCAGATCAGCTGCGTCGTAAAATAGTAGACGCTGCTGAAAACCCGCTTGACGCCGAAACCATCATTTCTGCTTTAGCCCTGCATGGTAGAATTGCGATGGTAGCAGGTGATGGATTAAGACCGGCGATCAGAAAACTGGCAGGTCAGGGTGTTCTTGAAACACGTCAAGTTTCTCGTGACGTATACGTGGCCACTAGGCCATACAACTATGCTGTGCGCAACTTGTTGCACGTTTAGCTCTCACGCGCCACACAGCGCTATTCCCGGCTTTTAGCTGCCCATACCTGCTGCCCCCCCCTAGCAAGGCTCTGCGCGGAAAAATCTGGCAGCTTTGGTGAGTTGAATCGCTGCCCTGCAATCGATTGCAGCATTACAGGCATCGTCGACCTTTTCTGTCCGTACAGTAAGTAAAGACACTGTACTAAAGCTCTCGCCTCCGTCTTAGGTATTCAGCTTTGGGTTCGTGCTTGGTTGGCTTTTCAAGATATGAACCGTCGAACTGCAAAAGCAGTTCTCTTAGTGCTTTGTCGGCTCCAATCTTCTCAAAATCAACGTGTACCTTTAAGTCGTCATGAATGCGCACATAGCCGTTCTCGAAGGCACGGTCTGCTAGGACCGAAAGGCAAATCCCATTGGAAGGGTCGAGGCGAATTTTTTTGTCGACGCTCCAAGGTACAATGTGCGAAGCAATTAGAAACTCCTTTGATCGTATCCCCGTCAACGCACATTTCCATCCGTAGTTGTCTTTTACCTTTTTTGAGAAAGCCTGTTGAGCGCTTCCTCTCGTATTGGATGTGCCTTTCTTGTCGGGAACTTCATAGTCTCCAGCTTCAATTGAATTCTCGAATTTTTCTACCTCTTCTTCGGACGCCTCCAACCCTTCGGCCAAAGAATCTCTATCAATAGAAGGCGTTTTCTCGGCGGCGGATGCTTCCGGTGCCTTGCCTGCCGAAGCAATCGAGTTTTCTGCCCTCCACGGATTAGCCTTTTGGGAAGGGTCAAAGTAAATGGCCGGTTGTTCATCCGATCCTTTGAAAAGGTGCCACGCCAATGCCGAATTCTTTGACGTGGTTGCTGCCAGTTCACGGACCAAGTTTGGAGCTTTTCTAAGGTCAGCCCATTCGAACTGGTCTGAGGGTTCGGCGATATGAACGCGAAGGTGGAGAGAGTTTTCATCGCCAACGAGCTTTACCGCAATCAGGTAAGGCTGCCCCACACCGGCTGAACCTAGCAAGTCGTGCTCATTGTCAGCTCGCGCCGAGGTTTCAAAGTTTGGGTTCCCTGGAATTGTTTCCGCTGTCGTAGGAGTTGGAAACGGTGCCATCTTCCAAGGTGCGGGAGCCCTGTTGGTTTCCCACGCCAAGTGGGGTCGATCAGCGGACCTTGAAAAAATTGTACCGTCTGCAGTTCCGTCAGGCCATTTGTATTCTATTGGAAGAGCATGCGCCCCCCTTGCCAGCGCAGGAAAGACAGTTTGAATGCTCTCAAAAAATTCCGGCTTTCGAGAAAGCTGGATGTAATCTTTTGAGTACTTTGGTTCATTGGTCAATCTTCCGTACGTTGCTCTGTGGGCGGTCTTCCCATAGAAAACCACGAGCACCCACTGGACCTGCTGCATGTTCACAATTTCTTTCCGATAACTATTGCTTCTGGTGATCTGTGCGCTTCAACTTCCCGGCGGCTTTGAGCAGCTAAAGCTCTATGCGCAGTAAAACTGACTAGTTCATGGCCCGAGAAAAGCCCACGTACGCCTTCTGTATCTCGATTGGACATGATCCAATTGACACCTTTTCGGCTCAATTCGTTACAGGCCTCTGCGAGTTCTATGAGGTCATTCAACTCAAATGTCTTTGCCGTGTATTTGTTAAACTTGGCCGTAGGCTCTTTTTCGGTATCGGGCTTCGTGAAGACAGGAAGATAGGGCGGATCAAGGTAAACGAAGTCGCCACATTTGGCGTTGGATATTAAGTCGCGAAAATCGCAATTCTTGATTTGGACATCTCGTAGAATGAGCGCAATGCCCTCAAGTGCTTCATGGGTGAAGTTTTTAAACTTCCTGTCCCCCCACGGAACGTTCATAGCACCTGTTTTGGAGTTCTCGCGCCACATGTGGTTCCAAGATACCCCGTTTAGATAGAGAAATCGTGCAGCTTTCTCCAGCTCGGTAACTGGTTGAGATGCCCTGACTTCGTAGTAGAATTCTTTCCCGTCTCGTTCGTGATACCAATCCAGGAGTGGCTTTAGTTCGGTTGGCCTATCACGGAGAGCTACCCAAGCAGCGACAAGGTGATGGTTCAGATCAGCGAGATGTGCAGTCCCTGCTATTCGGGGTTTGCATGCTAGGAACACCGCGCCGCCGCCAAGAAACGGTTCATAATAGTTTTCAATCCGCTCTGGAACGTGTGGGAGGATGCGCGAAAGAAGTCTGGTTTTCCCCCCCACCCACCGAATGAAAGGCTTCCGTACTGTTGCAACTGCAGTGGTCAAAGTTGGCTTTTCCTTCGTAATAAATCTGGTTCTCTAGCGCATTTTGCATTAAAAGTAGTAGGCAAGGTGGCGCGTGCACACAAGGTGCATCAAGCACGCTTTCTCAACAATCCACCGTTAAGAATAGAGGCATGATGTCAGGGATTTCGCTTTCGTGGGAAAATAAGAACCAGATGCTGATTGCGTCGGGCAGCGCATCGTACAAATGGGTGGGTGTAGAGGGGCAAGAACTGGTTAAGCCCCTAAAGTTGAGCGGACTTGGGAACTTCGTGCCCGATTCAGGCAACAACATCTTGGCCATCGGAGATGGACTAGACGCAATTGAAGCACTGGCAGCGGAAACCGATGCTCTTTCTGAGAAAATTCGTCTCGTTTACATTGATCCTCCCTTCAACACTAGTGCTGACGTCAAGTGTTATGAGGACACAATGGAACGCTCAATGTGGTTGAGCATGTTACGTGATCGGTTGGCAGTGCTTAAACCACATTTGTCTGATGATGCCAGCATTTGGGTCCATTTGGACGATAGTGAAGTTCACCGTGCAAGGCTGGTAATGGATGAGGTGTTTGGTGAGCGCGCCTTTGTTTCCACGGTTATTTGGCAAAAGAGGACAACTCGAGAGTCTAGGTCAGCCTTCTCAAATAACCACGACACAATTCTTGTTTATGCTCCAAGTGGTCCAAGAAAATGGAAGACGTCACGGAATCTCCTCAACAAAGATACAGCGCTTCTTGAAAATAGAGACAACGACCCACGCGGCCCTTGGGCCGATGCTCCCTTCACGGCGCCGGGTTTCCGTGCGGCACAGCAGTACTCAATAGAAACCCCATCTGGAAATGTCCTAAAGCCACCACGAGGACGTTCGTGGTATGCGACTGAGTCGACCTACAAAGATCTTTTGGCAGAGGATCGCATTTGGTTTCCAAAGAACGGGGGTGGGTCTCCGCGATTGAAGCTCTTCAGTCACCAACTTCGAGGATTGGTTCCGTTTACGATTTGGGGGACGTCTGAAACCGGTACGAACGACGAAGCCAAACGGCACTTATTATCGTTGTTTTCCGACAAAGAGGTGTTCGATACTCCCAAGCCTGAAGAACTCTTGGAGCGGATCATTCACATTTCCACCCGTCCGGGTGAACTAGTTGTGGACTTGTTCGGCGGCAGCGGAACGACAGCGGCTGTTGCGCACAAAATGAGGCGCAAGTGGGTAACGGTAGAACGCAATATCGAAACCGTAATTGAATTCACACTACCTCGCTTGCAGGCGGTAGTTGAAGGAACAGACCTTGGTGGAATCACAGGTGCTGCAAACTGGAAGGGCGGCGGTGATTTCGCAGTTGTTAGCATTGCGCCTCGGCTTGGTCGAGCGGTTTCGAAAAAGCGGCTCTCCCTTGTCGAAGAACGGCTTTCGGTTTTCGAAGATCGTCAAACAGGTGCAGCCGTTGGCTAACTAGCATACGCAGTTTAGCGAGACTGTTGTGATCACTGTTGGGGTGAAACAGGCCTCTACGGTTAGGCAGCATCGGTTTCGTAACGTGAATTGCCCACGCAGCGCTGAGTGCTGGTTTGCGAGCTGCATTTTACTCACTCACAGTACACCTCACATTAATGTACATTCTGTATGTCGGCGATTGCAGTACAAAGCCTACAGCAGCGCGCTGCGTCTGCGCTAGCGCCAAGCAAGCGACATGCCTATTTTCCCCGAAACCTCTGCCAAGAATCCTCAATAGGTAAGTGAGTGGTTTCTGAGCACTCCTACTGAGATGGCCAGGTATCGGTTGCTGTCATTTACCCCAATAACTAGCCGTAAATTGCCATCAAACAGCGCCCTATTCGCGCCCCAGAAAACAAGAAAGCCTCAGGCGTTTCCGCCTAAGGCTTTGATTTTAGTGGTGAGCCGTGAAGGATTCGAACCTTCGACCCACTGATTAAAAGTCTGTATTTTTGTTTTTGTAGCAGATTGATTTTCTTGGCGAATTTTATATAACATATTGTAAATTAATATTAAAATTAGACAATTGCAGACATGACGGGACATCAGATGTCAACGGATTGCCAAAATTATACGGACACCAAGCGGACACAAAGGAATGTAATCCGCCTTACTGACAAAGTCGTGAAGGGTCTCTTAGCACCAGAAAAGGGTAGCAAAGTTCAATATGATGATGCGTTGAAAGGCTTTGGTCTGCGAGTGACCGCCACTGGCAAAAAGGCGTTTATCCTGAACTACCGGGTGAAAGGACGAGAGCGGCGGCTGACCATTGGTGGATATCCAGAATGGACAGTACTTGGTGCCAGGAAAAAGGCTGAGGAGTTGCGCCGGGAAGTAGACTGTGGGAACGATCCGCTGGAAATACGGGATGCTGCGCTGAAAGCCCCAACTGTGCATGATCTATTTGAGCGATATGTTCGGGAGCATCTGCCAACCAAGTCGGAACGATCCCAAGTTGATGATTTGTCGATGTGGACCACTAAGATCCTTCCCGTCTTAGCTCGAAAAAAGCTCGTAGACCTGACGTTTACAGATTGCGATGCCCTACATCGGGCCGTTTCAAAAACTGCACCAGTGCAGGCCAACCGGATGGTTGCCCTGATGCGGAAGTCGTTCAATCTCGCAAATCGTTGGGACTGGATGCAAACCAATCCTGCAGTTGGCGTCCGGTTCAATCCAGAAGTAAAACGTGAACGCTATTTGACCCATGATGAAATTAGCAGACTACTTGCTGTGATTGAGGGTCGAATGGACGATACATCTGCTGAACTTATTCGTTTCCTCTTGTTTACCGGATGTCGAAGGGGTGAAGCGTTTCAAGCGCAATGGGATCAGTTCAACGCAGATTTGACAGTTTGGACGAAGCCTGCCTCGACTACAAAGCAGCGTAAATTGCACAGGGTGCCTGTTTCTTCGGTAGTTACAGCTCTTTTAGAGGCTCGTCGGCGTGCTACTACGTCAGACTATGTATTTGCCGGAAAAACTGGTCAGCCCCTCAGAGACGTGAAAAAAACGTGGCAGACATTATGTCGGAATGCAGATTTAGTTGATGTTCGGTTGCATGATTTGCGGCATACTTTCGCAAGCCTTTTGGCCTCGAATGGGCAAACACTTCCAACAATCGGTGCAATGCTTGGACATTCCCAAACGCAGACAACGGCTAGGTATGCACATCTATTTGATGATTCTTTGGCTAATGCCGCAGAAATTGTGGCTGAACGTGTCCAATCACGCCAGCCAAAGACAATGAGCGACAGCCGCCTCAAACGTTAAGTATTGGCTTGACAAATCAACCATAGGTTATTCAATATTCTACGGCGCCTCTGATGGGAAAACAGAAGAAGTGCATAGACACATAGAACTCCGCGCACCAGATGTATCAGACTAAACCAGACCAAGCACACAGATAGGTCACACGCGGGCGAGATGACGACAAAAGGACGAAATGATCCCGTTAGGGCATCGTTCTGAAACAGAGCTTCTGGCTAATTGTTAGGTCGTTAGCTCGTAGTCTCTAAGGTGTCTCAAATGAACTCGACTAAATTGCAAACTTTTTTATCTAAGCAAGCCGCTGCGGACTTTCTTGGAGTAAGTGTTAGGACGCTGGATCGCCGCCATGCAGAAGGTAGTGGCCCACCTCGCATAAAGCATGGTGCGAAAATTGGTTACTTTCATAGCTCGATAATCGAATGGCTTAAAAAACTGGAAAAGCAGCCTGTTCGTGGATGATCCCCAATTTAAAGAGCGCCCAGTGGGCGACGCGCGGTCTTCAAGACGCGCGAGCGACGCGCAGTGGGCGCGGTCAGGGCAGAAAAAGGGGGGTACTTGTAGCACCCCCCTCTACAAATACATTCAGTGAGAAAGCCTATGGAAATTTTACATAAAGGTTTTGACGGCCTGGATATTGCCTTTGAGGGGCAAATCCCAAGTGGGCTGGACAGAGAGCTTCTTGAAGCAAAGACCAATGCATCAGAAACCAAAACAGACACACTACTCAAACAAAACGGGGTTTGGCTGCAAGTTGCAGATAGTGGGGCACGTGGTGGCTACGCTTATCGATGTGATACCGGCCCCCTTGGTGCAATTTGGTTTTTCAAGCGCCCAAACCCAAAGGACCCATGGGGAATAAGGGTCTCTCTCAAATCGCTCCCGCTAGCAAAACATGGCTTGGGTTGGGCACGGCACTATATTCCAGAAACGCTGAAAAAACTCGACATTGAAGTGTCGTCCCACAAGATGGCAATCAGCAGAGTTGACTACGCTATCGACATCTTGGCACCCGCTTTTGTGTTGGATCGCCACTGTTTCATTGCGCATGCGCGATCAAAGCTAAAATCCCATGATGAGATCGAAGTCATACAAGAGGTTGGCCATTCTGGGCGCACCACTTCGGTAACGGTGGGCTCAAATCCTGGGCAACAAGTAATCCTCTATGACAAGCGCGAGGAAGTTCTATCAAAACCAGACAAATGTGTTTGGTGGGACATTTGGAATGCAAGCCGCCAGAAACTCGGTCTGGAACCATTGGAGCGTAACACCCCTGAGAAAAGTAGGGTTTGGCGCGTAGAGTTCCGCGCTCACAAACGCCACCTGAAAGACAACTGGAAGATTCGCACATGGGACGACTTCGACCAAAAGGTAGGAGATGTGTTTTTGCAAATGTCCAAGGCAATTCGGTATGTCAATCCTACAGCCGATACAAATCGCTCTCGATGGCAAGATGCTCCAATCTGGAAACTGGCCACTGAGCAGATCCAAGATGATTTGGCTGAAATGAAATCCGATTTGTCTTGTGACAAATTGAAGACCATCCTTATGGATCAACAGCGACAACTGCTATTATCTCAGTACCTCGGTTTGGGCGTTTCCCTCGCAGCGCTGGAGGGCATCGAGGGCACTTCATTCGATAGCTTTCTCAGCCAGACTACAGAAAATGCTAAAAGGCTCTCAAAATGTCACAAAAAGCCAATATCGAAACGGATCGAAGCCGCAGCGGCAAAATATGCGCTTCTGAGAGCGAAGTATACATAGGTCACCGACTGAATCGCGATCTTTTAGTTTTGAGGGAACTTTTCTCAGTAAATCTGGCAGACTTAAAATGACGAAAACACTTTATGGAAAACACCTGAAAATGGGTGATGTATATATTCGGGAAACGGGTCGAGGCACAGCAACAATCACCCCAAATGAAGAGGGCTACTTGTTCGAATTTGTTCCATTCAAGAGATTGGCAAATTTTCACTCTGCTCAGAATCGGATGTTTGAGAAAGAAGAACTCGCAAATTGCCTAAGATATTGCCAAAGAGTTTGTGGCAACCCGCCCACGGCGCTGCACTGGATAATTGAAGCAAATGGTGAAAAGCGTCGGCTTCATATCGAAAAGTGAGCAAACATCTTAGCAAAAGGCAAATGTGAACGCCACTGAGATGGGAGGCACGCACATCAACGAAACATGATATTGCGGTTCCAGTAAGCAATTGGGCTCAGAGAGATTATCAGAATGGCTTTCTTATTTTTAGATGATAGCAAACATCACAGATTTGGATTTTCGCTTGCCGCGTTCGTAATTTGTGACACGGATCCCTCTGAAAATGTGAGCTCGATATTTCGTCGCTATGGGTATGATCCGCTTTCGTTCGAATTTAAGTCGTCAGCGAAAATGAAGGGAGACAGCAATTTGCAGGATTTGCGTGTCGCTCTCAAATCTTTTATCGCAAGGGAGTGTAAAATTGGTGTGTGCGTAGTAGAAGGTGACAAAAATATAGGACCAGCGGGGTTGAAGCTGCTTGAGCAAGCTTTAACGCACCCCAAACTAACCGCTTGTCATCATGAAGTATTTTTTGATGAAGGTTTGTTTTCGTCAGTTCGAGCCGCTGAGGCACTAATAAAGAACAAAGTTACGCTAGAAACATGCAACTTCCATTTCGAACAGAACTCCCGATATGTATTGGGGATTCAATTGGCTGATATCGTTGCCCATACTTGTGGAACGATGCTTCTGGACGCTCTCGGAACTATCTCGAAAAAGATCGTCATTAATGAACCAAACGACGATGTCTATCACGGCACGGAAGTTGGGTTGGGTTTCGAGATGTGGGCGAGCATACGCTATGCATTCCTTAGTCGAAATAAGCCGAAACCCAATGACGATTTTGAGCTCGCGAACGTTGATGTCTACCCTTGGGGCCTTTTTATAGATGATAGTGCCGATGAAAAGATTGCGTTAGCCGCGAAGGATCGGTTTGGTCAAATGTATTTGGGGTGTTTACACTAGCTGCACCTTTCAGACCCTACGCTCATGTGGCTATGATCAGATGCGGAGGGCTGCTATCGCAGACGGACGTTTTTCTTCAAATGGAGGTAAAACACATCACTTAGTGATGCAGCCTAAAAATGTCGAAGGGATCTTTTAAAAACTCGATAATAGTTATAGTTTTTCAGGAGCTTGTTGGTTTTGTAGCAGTATTGGAGCGGACTATTGGGCAGTGCAAAAGAGTATTATTTCGACGATTTGGGAATAGACCAACACTGGGTCTCAAAAACCTTCTTTACCTGTCCAGAATGCGGCACTGACGTTCATCAAGAAGTAGAGGTGCCTGAGCCGGATTACACTGCAGAGAAAAGCCGTGATATGGTCACCGGGGGACAGGTGGAAATTCAATGCGATGGGTGTGGGAGCGTCTTTGAAGGAGACGCTTGGGCAGGTCCGGCACACTGCGACATTGAATTGATTAAATACCCCGAGACACATATTAGCTGTGATCCGCCCGGTTATGATCGTCCACCGGAAGACTGGTACGATGAATCCGAAGTTCCTGACGATCCATTTTCGATCTTCAAGTCCAATCACGACGAACTCCTTTTGCTGATTGATACGCAGGCAAAAGGCGATGGATCAAGTTTGTTGAACCGAATGATTTTTGCGCAGATTTTGACGTTCCTTGAAGCCTATTTCTGCGACACGTTGATTACGGGGCTGCGAGAACACCCGATGCGCTTGGCGCAATTTGCAGCAAAAGACGGATCAATAAAGCAAACTGAAATCAAAGCATCTGATGTGCTCAGTGATCCAGATCATGTAAGGAAACTCATTGAACACAATTTGAAATCGCGCCTGTATCATCAGTTCGGAAGCGGAAAAACTGATAAAAACGGAAAATCAATGCCAGAAGGCGTTGCTCTTTGGTATTCAATCGCTTTTGGTTTTGCTTTGGCACCAAAAGATGATGACCTTGAAGCTTTACGAAGATACGCCGCGCTCCGACACGACTGTGTTCACCGTAACGGTGTGACAAAGAGTGACGAAAAACTCACGTTGTTCGATAAAAATTTTCTACAAGAAGCTCTCGCGACAGCGAACCGAATAGTCAATCATGTTGATGATAAAATCATAAAGCTAAAAGACAGAACAAATGAATCAATACTCTAAATAATGTAGAGACACGAAACAGTTAGAACTGGTGTTCCATTGTTGCCATGCTTGGTCAAGTCTAACTCTTGACCAAGCGAAAACTACTGTTCCTAGGCCGAAGGCCAGTCTCTGGGCACAAGCGCGTTTTCTCCACGCCATTCTTCGATGATGGACGCCTCGAACCAGTCATCAGCTAAATGTGCATGGTCAAGAACAATCAGTTGGAACGGCGCTTCAATCTCTTGGCAACCCTGATGCATCAGTTTGAACAACGCCAATACGGCTTGCCTATCTTCGTCGTCTTCGATTTGATCCAACCCGCCTTCTGTTCGATCAGAGGGATAGTAGGCCTGGGTTGGTTGATCTAGAATTAGAAACGCGGGCACAGGCCTTCCGCGTTTTCGGAACCACCAGTGCAAAGCAAGGTGGGCTAATACGTGATAGCCAACCCAATTCTCCCCGCTTCCCATTCTGTTCAGGGGTATCGGTCCGTCTTCTGTATCGGCCACAACAGTCAATTTTTTAGTGTCGAGCCGCAGCGAACTTCCACTGTGTTCAAGATTTAGCTGACCAGAGTATTCCGTCATTTTTTGGCTGATCAGGCTCAGGAAGGTGTCCATCTTAGAATGTGTTTCATCGGAATTCAGGTGCGCCTTAACTGCGGATATTTGCTGCTGAAGGTTTTTGATTTCAGTGTTGGAGGCGTCTGTTTCTTTGTCTGGTTGTGAGCTTTCAAGAAAGTCGTTGAGTTTGCCGAGGTACCGAGCACGGGCAACAAGCTGGTTTTGGGCTAGGCGCGCACTCTCGTCTTCCGCGATGGCTGCAACAAGTTCACGCTGGACTGTTTTGAGTTCCTGAGTCAGTTTGGAGATCCTCATCCCGAGTTCTCCAATATGAGCCTGAATATGTGGGCTTTCTCGATAGACTGCACTCAACATTCCGTCGACGCGTTCAAGCGACTCACGAATTTCCCGAATAGCAGGTGTTGCAGCGGGCACTTCAGAATCACATAGGGGACAGGTACTGCTCCCTTCTGCTTCGGGCTTGTAGAAACCAATGGTCTTGAGGCGCGCGCTGCTTTCAGACACCTCACGCGAAAAATCAGTTTGGGATGACAAAAAATTCCGTGCAGAAACGACATCCTGATTTAATTCTCCAAGTCTTTTCTGAATCGAGACCTGATCTGCTCGGAGATTCTGGATTGTCTTGCCAAAATCTTGAACCAAGCTAGGTTCGTCTACTGAAGTTTCTGAAACTTGCTTCAGAGTGTTAAATACCGTGTCGTCGATTGCCTGGTATTCCTGAGGGATAAAACCCAAACGTTTTCCCTCGTTTACCATTCGAGATATTCTATTGCGGCTTAATTCTACAACCTGAATTCTTTTGGCGGCTTGAGCTTCCAGCAACCGCAAACGTTTTGTGAGCTCGTCTAGCTCTGACATGTATTTAAAGTGTTCTTCCTCCACGGCACCAAGAAAGTAGGGCAAAGTATCCTTGAAAGCTTGGGGCAAGTATGGCTCGTTCATCCGGTGAAAGAGTTGATCTTTGCTAGCGACTAAACCTTGCGGCTGAAAGCAAAGCCATAGGGCGTGCTTGATGCTAGCGCTGAGTGGCAGGCGCGTCCCGGATTCTGGGCGATGTTGATTTTCTGAGATACCTGCAAATTGAGTTGTGAATTGCTGTAAGCTATTCTCAGTGGTGTTTTTTAAGATCTCGTCGATTTCGGGGTAATTTGCAAATGTTCCGCGACGAAAGAACACTTTCGAACCGGTAGATGTGCCCGGGCCGGGATTATCTCTTGCTATGAAAACTTCATCACCCCGATTGCTTAGATGTAGGCCAAACCATGAAACTTTGCGCCTGATCTCTCCCTCGGCAACATTGTAGGTGCCTCTGCCTAGGCAATAATCCACGATGTCGATTATTGCCGACTTACCAGTTTTAGATTTGCCGGTGACGATATTCAGGCCGTCTTTGAATGGCAAAACTCTCATCCGCCCGATATGGGAATACAGAACTATTGCTTTTAATGAAAAGCTCATGGTCGCACCCCCCAGCATGAAAGAACTGATGCTTCATTTCCTGACTTAAGCAACCACCGACAGAGGAAGCGAGTTTTCTTGACAATTTCTCTAACTTCGTCGGTTGTCCCGCGCAGAAACGGTCCCGGAAAGTGTGATTTCATTTTGCCAGTTTTTATGTAGTGGCCGCTTCCAATCTGAAGCGTGTTTTGATGGAGTGAAAATCTAAGTGTTTCCTGAACGTACGGCATTAATCCGTGAATCCTCTCGATGAGTCCTATAAGTACCTCCTCATTGATCTGCACCCACTCGTACATTGAAGTTACCGTTGTGGAGGGTAGTCGATGTCTGGAAGGACGATGGAGTGACAGCGCTAGAATCAATGGAATATAGTTTAATGAGATACCTTCCTGCGTGCTCTTCTCGGCTTCTTTTGCAATTTCAAAAGTGAGCGAACCTAAAAACGCTGGATTAAAAAGGTTCGCTTCTTCCGGCCTGCGGTTTTTCCAGCTGTCTAGTGCTACCATTGTTGGATCCACCTTAAAACTTCGCCTTAAAATCTGGATGCCAGCCGATCTCAACCCTGTCAGACAATCCTTGAAATGAGCCCGAGGTAATCCATGATTCAATGATATTCCTCAGGGGAATATCTTGTTGAGAGGTCCAAACGCAAACCCTCCGCCCTAGAGCCATTTTAGCTTCTTCATCTTTGTCATTTAACTCGGCAAGTTCAGCATCAAACTTTCTTTCCCAACGGTCCTTGAGTTTAGCGTCAAATCGGGTCAGTTCGTCATCTAGGATCAAATTTTCTCGCGCCCACTTTGAGCGCTGTGCAAATGCGCGATAATAGTCTTCTGCTCCTCGTTTTACAATGGAATCGAATAGGCCTACTGCTCGCATTTGTTGTACGAATACTTGCTCTTCGTCGTCTATCGAGTAGCTTTTAGCTCCAAGGTCAGTTGGATCGTCCACTGGTAGAGCATCAGGCCCAAAATGCCGTCCAATTTCATTTGCCTTCACGATGATATGTTGGACTGGGATGTCGGCGCATCCGTTTTCAACTAGTCGTTTTCCCACTATGCCTAGCCACCACCCCTCCAAATAGGATGCGGCTTGCGTCTGATGTGAGGGTGCGACGAAAACCAGCTTTCCTTCGATTTCCGTCATTACATTTATCAAGTCAGCGTGCTGATCATAAACCTCAACTTGATTCAACATTGCGAGTAGTTCTTCATCCGGCACCGAGAGAAACTCAGCCCTAGCTTTTGCAGTGTCCTTATTCGTTGAGTTATTTGCAGCATCTTTGAGCTTTGTTAATGCTGTTTCTAACTCAGTTTGAGTGTTGCCTGGTCGGAGTAGGGCCATCGCTGACCCCACCTTTGCTTCGGAGGTCGTTAACAAGGCAAAGGTTGTTGAGCCTATAGAAAGCATGCCTTGCTGAAGTTGTGAAAGCCAGATTCTGATAGTTTTCCAGACATCCACACTTTTATCGTCCAAGGATTTCGGTGATACATGATGTTTCGCCTGCATTAGGCACTTGCTGTAGTCGTCGTTCTCAAATGCAACGTCATCAAACTTCTCGATAGAAATGCGACCGTTCGGATTCTTTTCCGCTTCTTGCAGCCCCCGCAATAACGCTAGGCGACACTGGAAAATATAACCGGCGAGAGGTGCGCTCGCGCTAAATTTGGCGTCTTGCGTCATTGTAAATACCTTGTGCTGTCGGGGAGATTATCAATATAGCTGCACAAGTCAAAGTTGATTTTTAATTCAGGCTTTCAGAGCTGTTTGTAGATCCGGGCGCTTAATGCTTAATAGCAATCGGCTAACAAGGATTAGCCTCGAATGAGGCTTGAGGATGCTCGCTTTGCTTTAAAGATTCTAGATACTGCGCAAATGTAGCGAAGAACTACAACCCGCTGTTCATTTCCAAATCATGTTGGGCAAGAGGTTGTGATCGAGTAACCGTGTTCTCGCAGAGCTTATTTTCAGCAGCCTGGATTGGAATCAGAAAACTACATGTTCTGAGCGGACACCACACGGACACGGTTGTGAGCTTACGTCTTCACATAGTCCGATGCGCAGCTAGCGCATTGTTTTATTTGGTAAAAGTGGTGAGCCGTGAAGGATTCGAACCTTCGACCCACTGATTAAAAGTCAGTTGCTCTACCAACTGAGCTAACGGCCCACTCTGTGAGGGCGGGTTCTAGTGTTGTGTGCGGGGGGGGTCAACCCAAAAAACGCAGAAATCTCGTGATCTCTGGCAAAACTCCGGGGAAAGGACTATATCGCGCGTTATGGAACATGTTTCGGCACAAGAAAACCTGCGTTTTATGAAGTGGCATGGGGCGGGAAATGACTTCGTGATGATTGATTCACGGGGTCGAAAACCCGTGGTTTCAAAAGGTTTGGCGGCTGCATTGGGAGATCGCAATCGCGGGGTCGGCTTTGATCAGTTGGCTGAGATTCGCAGCTCAGATGTGGCGGACATCGATCTGGATTTCTGGAACGCTGACGGCTCGCGGGCCGGGGCGTGCGGTAACGCCACCCGCTGCGTGGCGCGGTACATGATGGATCAGACCGGGAAAGCGACCCTGACCATCCGCACCAGCCGTGGTGTGCTTGAGGCGCGTGCTGATGGAGATCTTGTGTCGATCAATATGGGGCAGCCGCAAACCGCATGGAACGAAGTGCCATTGGCGCAAGAGGTTGATACTGCGCATTTGCCGATAGATGGCGACCCGGCGGCTGTTGGCATGGGGAACCCGCACTGTGTGTTTTTTGTCGAGGACGCTGACAAGGTAGATGTGGCTGGGATTGGTCCCGAATATGAAAAGCACCCTCTGTTCCCTGAGCACACCAATGTGGAATTCGCCTCGATCCGTTCACATGACGAGATCCGCATGAGGGTTTGGGAACGTGGGACAGGTATCACGCTGGCTTGCGGATCCGGGGCTTGTGCCACGGCTGTCGCCGCCCATCAGCGGGGGCTGACCGGTCCGCGTGTGCGTATGGAGCTTGATGGTGGATGGCTCACGCTTGATATCCGCGACGATGGCGTTTGGATGACAGGGCCCACTGCGTTTGTATTCGAAGGCCAGCTGACGCCCGCCTTTTTGAAGGGTCTTTGACATGACCGCAAAACCGCCCGTCTTTGCGACTATGGGCTGTCGCCTGAATGCCTATGAAACCGAAGCCATGAAACGGCTGGCGGCGGATGCTGGCGTGGAAGGGGCAGTTGTGATCAACACCTGCGCCGTGACTGCTGAGGCAGTGCGGAAAGCGCGGCAAGAAATCCGCAAGCTGCGCCGCGATAACCCCGACGCCAAACTGATCGTGACCGGCTGTGCGGCCCAGACCGAACCGGAAACCTTTGCTGCAATGGGCGAAGTGGATGCGGTCATTGGGAACGGCGAAAAGATGTCGCCTGAAACCTGGGCGGGGCTTGCTCCTGACCTGATTGGCGACACCGAGCGGGTGCAGGTCAACGACATCATGTCGGTCACGGAAACCGCGAGCCACCTGATTGATGGATTCGGTACCCGTTCGCGCGCTTATGTTCAGGTGCAGAACGGCTGTGACCACCGCTGTACGTTCTGCATTATCCCCTATGGCCGTGGCAACTCGCGCTCGGTGCCAGCAGGCGTGGTCGTCGATCAGATCAAACGCCTCGTGGATAAGGGGTTTAACGAGGTTGTTTTGACCGGGGTGGACCTGACGAGTTGGGGCGATGACCTGCCCGCGAAGCCACGTCTTGGTGATCTGGTGATGCGGATCCTGAAGCTGGTTCCAGATCTGCCGCGCTTGCGGATTTCTTCGATCGACTCGATCGAGGCAGATGAAAACCTGATGCAGGCGATTGCGACCGAACCGCGTTTGATGCCTCATCTGCACCTGTCTCTGCAGCATGGCGATGACCTGATCCTGAAACGGATGAAGCGGCGTCACCTGCGTGATGACGCGATCCGCTTTACCGAAGAGGCGCGCCGGTTGCGTCCTGACATGACCTTTGGCGCCGATATCATTGCGGGCTTTCCAACCGAAACGGACGCGCAGTTCGAAAACTCTCTGAAACTGGTCAGCGATTGCGATCTGACCTGGCTGCATGTTTTTCCCTATTCCAAGCGTGAAGGCACGCCAGCGGCGAAGATTCCCAATCAGGTCAACGGAAATGTGATCAAGGATCGCGCGGCGCGTCTGCGGGTGGCAGGGGATACGGCGGTGCAACAATATCTCGCGTCGCAGGTGGGGCAAGCTCATAATATCCTTATGGAAAATCCCCATATGGGACGTACCGAGCAGTTTGCCGAAGTGAAGTTTGCTGTGCCTCAGGTCGAAGGCGACATCGTGCGAGCAACCCCGATAAACTACCTAGACGGGCAGCTCTTGGTCTGATTTTCTGTCTTCGGTTGTTATTCCGAAACATGATTCTTGCTAAGAGGTTGCCATGCACCCCAATCCTTCATTTCGAAAGGTTGATGATACCATCAGTCTGGAGTTTGCCCGTCGTCGCGCCTTTGGGGTTCTTGGGGTGAACGGGTCCGTGGGGCCAATCATGGTTCATGTGCCATTTCTCATCAGTGAAAACCGGAAATATGCCGAATTTCATTTGGTTCGCTCAAATGCAGTATCCGGTGTTCTGACCCAGCCCGTTCCGGCCACTTTGGCTGTGGTTGGACCAGACGGATATGTGTCTCCTGATTGGTATGAAGCAGAAGACCAGGTACCGACCTGGAACTATGTTTCGGTGCACCTGCGAGGCCATGTCGAAGCCCTTCCTGATGATGACCTTCGCGATCTTCTGTCTCGCCAAAGCATTGAATATGAAGGGAGACTTGGGGAGAAAGCCCCCTGGAGCCCAGACAAGATGGACGAGGGGGCCCTTGCTCGGATGTTGCGCATGATCCGCCCGGCACGGCTGATAATCGAACGGATCGAAAGTACATGGAAGCTCGGTCAGAACAAGTCCGACGGCGTGCGCTTAAACGCTGCATCCCACATGACCGAAGGATTCGGGCAGGAGTTGTCCAGTCTGGGCGATCTGATGCGCAATCCGCCGGGTTGAGTGGACTTTTTGGCTCTGCGTTCCTACATTTAGACCATTGTGACCCTATCAGAACCCAGCCAGTGGTTTGGGATATTTGAAAGAATGGGAGGAACTCATGGCGCTACCTCTTGCACCGATTGCTGCTGTCGCATTGCGTTACGGCACTGTGGCTGTGGCCACCTATGCCATAGCACGAAGCGTGGAACGGGGGCGACGAGATCAACGCGCAGAGGATGCTTTGGATGACGTTCCCGAAGGGCTGACCGCACACCGCGGGCGGGATGCGGGCGTCGACGCAGATGCTGAACAGGTTAATGCCACCGGGCGCATCCGTCGTGTTATCCGTTTTGGAAAAAATGGACCTGGCCTGGAAATCGATGCTGTGTCCCTGACGCGGATCCGCGTGCGAAAACTTTAAAGTTCTTAATGGGGCAAATGCCCAAACCTTAAACTCTTTAAAGGGGCAAAGCCCGAAAGTTTAAAGAAATGACTGCATTGAAGTTGATCTCTTCCCCGGCCTCGCCGTTTGCGCGCAAAGCCAAAGTCCTGCTTTTGGAAACCGAGCAGGAAGATGTGCAGGTCGAAGAAATCATATCCTCGCCCACCGAGCCGCACCCGGAACTGAAAGCCGCAAATCCCTTGTCGAAAATCCCGGCTCTGAAGCGGGCGGATGGTTGCACACTTTATGACAGTCGGGTGGTGACGCGGTTTCTGGACGCCCGCTCGGGCGGCGGTCTGTATCCCGACAATCGGATTTGGGAAGTTCTGACATTGGAGGCCACGGGCGACGCGATCATGGATGCAGGTGTGCTGATGGTTTACGAAAACCGCTGCCGTCCAGAGGATTTGCAATTTGGCGGATGGCTCGATGCGCAATGGGAAAAGATCGAAGGGGCGCTGGATGCTTTGAACACCCGTTGGATGAGCCATCTCGCTGGGCCTGTCGACATGGGGCAAATCGCCGTGGGCTGTGCGCTGGGTTATCTGGATTTCCGCCACGACAGCCGCGGATGGCGCAAGGGGCGTGATGCTCTTGACGACTGGTTTGCTGTGTTTTCCCAACGTGAGAGTTTCAAGGCAACGAAGCCGGGATGAGGTGCTCGGCTATCTGATTGCGTGATCTCGGCGTGAGCAGGAATTATTCTTCGCTTTGGCGCAGGCTTCGGAAAAAGAACATCAGGATTGTCATCAGGAAAAACATTCCGAAGAAATCGCCGATCAGATAGGCAAAAAGATCGTTCAGCGTTCTCGTTATTGCGATGTTCGTCATGCTGGCGGTCAGGGCGGAAATGGTAATGCTCGTCAACACGATGCAATGCCAGCAGGGGGTCTTTCCTGCCGCGGGGAAGAGATCCACACCGAGCCGTCGCATGGTATGAAATGTGGCTGCGGGTATGAATACCGCAACCGAGATCGCAAATAGGCGGCTTGGTTCGAAAACTCCCATTCCGGCGACATACCAGAAGGAAAAGAAAACACCCGGAAACAGCGCGATGACAGAGCGCCACCCAAGCAGCCAAGCGGCCAGAACGCGCACGCCGTGTGGCAGAAACAACAGACTGGCATAGCTGGGGAACTTGGGGAAGAAAATGTTTTGGACAGGGAGTAGAAGCTTAAACGTCACGGCGAATGCAAGAACATATGCAATCGATATAATCACTGTTTCTTTGATCAGATCTGAATCGCCAGTGTCGGATGTCAACTTCGGGTCTTTCTTATCTGGAACTCTCTACGTGATAAAAGCCTCTGCCTGCCGCTGCGTTTTGTCTTAGGTATCCTTTATTCACCAAAGATTTGAGTGCTCGGAAGAACGTTGGCCTTGAAATGCCGATTACCAGTTTATGGGCTTGCAGGCGAGTGGTTTTAACATCGCGCCGCACTTCGGCTAGATCGGATGCCGCATAATATATATCTCGCTCCGCAGCAGATAGGTTTTGGAGGCCAATGGATCGTTCCATTTCGAACAATAATTTTCGAAGTTCAGCTAGTTTTGAAATTTCTGACATATGTAATTCCCCCCAGAATACAATTTTACTGCCTATGGTTGCATCGGCATGGCGCGCAACAGGATTAAGGTAGTATCATATTGACACTAGTTAAAAAACCCTTAATCTCTGTTGCTGTCAGACCGCGTTACATTTGTGAGTGGTGGCGGCTGACATAGTCGATTACAAAAAAATTATTATACCGGCGCGGCATCATTTGGTGCCGCGTCACCTAAATTTTAGGATGTTTTCGGGTTTGTGGCAATTGTCCTTTCGGGCTTTTGCCACCCTGAGGCGCTGAATTTGTATAATTTCTATGATAGGTTGTGCTGAGGTTTGATTTGCTCCGTTATTCCTGACGCCCTCGATCAAGTAAGCCGACTCACGTGACTGATCGTCGCGGTTCGACTTGAGCGATGTCATGGCGAAAAGTCTAAATCTTTTACAGAATCACATGAAATATTCACATGTTCGCGCCAACAGCGCGGTTATGGTGCGGTTTCAGGGCGTCAAAGCCTTGAAAAGCCGTGCCTGCGCCCCAATGACTTCTGGACTGAGCGCTCATCCTTGGCTAAACAGCCGCGAAGCAGGCCGCATTTTTGCGGTCTCAAGTCGTGTTGGCCGCACGAATAGCGGCCCAGCTAAGGAGATGCGCACGTGTCACACGCCGACGACCAAGGAGGAACCCGCCGGGATTTCCTTTACTATGCGACCGGTGGCGCCGCAGCCGTAACGGCCGGTGCAGCGGTTTGGCCCCTCGTCAACCAAATGAATCCCTCTGCAGATGTTCGAGCGCTTAGCTCGATCCGCGTCGATATTGCCGACGTGGCTGTTGGCAGCCAGATCACGGTGAAGTGGCTGGGCAAGCCGGTCTTCATTCGCCGCCGTACTGCGGAAGAAATTGAACAGGCGCGTGCAGACAACACTGCGAACGACCTGATCGATGCTCTCGCGCGTAATAACAACCGCGACGCGGCCCTGTCGGCAGATGATGAAAACCGCGCGATGGACGAAGCTGGCGAATGGCTGGTGATGATGGGTGTGTGTACACACCTCGGTTGTGTGCCGCTGGGTGATGGCGCTGGTGAATATGGCGGTTGGTACTGCCCCTGCCACGGATCGCACTACGACACCTCGGGTCGTATCCGCAAAGGTCCGGCTCCGGAAAATCTTCCGGTTCCGCCTGCTGTCTTTATTGACGAAACCACCATCAAACTCGGTTAAGGGAGGCGTATATGTCCGGAATTCCTCACGACCATTACGAACCCAAGTCGGGTTTCGAGAAATGGATTGATAAGCGCCTGCCGATTGTCGGCCTGGCCTATGACACCCTGATGATCCCAACTCCCAAAAACCTGAACTGGTGGTGGATCTGGGGCATCGTTCTGACTTTCTGCCTCGTGCTGCAGATCGTTACCGGCATCATCCTGGTGATGCACTACACCCCGCATGTCGACATGGCGTTTGCCTCTGTTGAGCATATCATGCGCAACGTGAATGGCGGGCATATGCTGCGCTATATTCACATGAACGGCGCGTCGCTGTTCTTTGTGGCTGTTTACATCCACATCTTCCGCGGGTTGTTCTACGGGTCCTACAAGGCGCCCCGCGAAATCACGTGGATCATCGGCATGCTGATCTATCTGATGATGATGGGCACTGCCTTTATGGGTTACGTTCTGCCTTGGGGTCAGATGTCCTTCTGGGGCGCGACTGTTATCACTGGCCTCTTCGGTGCGATCCCGTGGATTGGTGAGCCGATCCAGACCCTGCTTCTGGGTGGTCCTGCTGTGGACAACGCCACGCTGAACCGCTTCTTCTCGCTGCACTATCTGCTGCCCTTCGTGATTGCCGCCCTTGTTGGCCTGCACATCTGGGCCTTCCACACCACGGGCAACAACAACCCGACCGGTGTTGACGTGCGCACCGGGTCAAAGGAAGAAGCCAAGAAAGACACCCTGCCGTTCTGGCCCTATTTCGTGATCAAGGATCTCGTGGGTCTGGGCATGGTTCTGATCATCTTCTTCATGATCGTTGGCTTCATGCCGAACTACCTCGGTCACCCCGACAACTACATCGAAGCGAACCCGCTGGTGACGCCTGCACACATCGTTCCGGAATGGTACTTCCTGCCGTTCTACGCGATCCTGCGTGCCTTCACCTCGGAGGTTTGGGCCGTACAATTCGTGAGCTTCATCACCGGTGGCATCATCGATGCGAAGTTCTTCGGTGTGCTCGCCATGTTCGGCGCCATCGCCGTAATGGCTCTGGCTCCGTGGCTCGACACGTCGTCGGTCCGTTCGGGTCAGTATCGCCCGGCCTTCAAATGGTGGTATCGCCTGCTTCTGGTCGACTTCTTCGTCCTGATGTGGGTTGGCGCCCGTGACACGAACTTCCCGCATGACTGGATTTCGCTGATCGGCTCCACCTATTGGTTCGCATACTTCCTCGTTATCCTGCCGCTTCTGGGTCTCTTCGAGAAACCACAGACGCCGCCGGCCACCATCGAGGAAGATTTCAACGCCCACTATCCCGGCGCAGCCGAGTGAGAGGATCGAGAACAATGATCAAGAAACTCACAGCAACCGCTATCCTGGCTTTGGGCCTCGCCACTGGCGCAGCTCAGGCCGCCGGTGGTGGCGACCAGCATATCGAAGACATCGCCTTCTCGTTCGAAGGGCCGTTTGGCACCTATGACAAGGAACAGCTGCGTCGTGGTTTGAAAGTCTACACCGAGGTCTGTTCGGCCTGTCACGGCCTGCAATATGTGCCGCTGCGCACGTTGGCAGAGCCCGGCGGACCGGAATACAGCGAAGATGAAGTGCGCGCCTATGCGGCTGAAAACTTCACCATCTATGATCCGGAACTGGATGATGACCGCCCGCGCAAGCCGGCTGATCATTTCCCGACCGTGTCGGGTGAAGGCATGGGCCCGGACCTAAGCCTGATGGCAAAAGCCCGCGCTGGTTTCCACGGCCCGGCTGGCACCGGTATCAACCAGCTCGTGCGCGGCATGGGTGGTGCGGAATACATCTACAGCTTCCTGATCGGCTTTAACGGTGAGGAACAGGAAGTTGCTGGCAACTTCCTCAATGGCAACGACGCGTTTGCCGGTGGCTGGACCTCGATGCCTCCGCAGCTGGAAGACGGTTCGGTTGACTACGATGACGGCCACAACAACTCGGCACATCATCTTGCTGAAGACGTGTCCGCCTTCCTGATGTGGACTGCAGAACCGAAAATGCACGCCCGCAAGCAAACCGGCTTTGTTGCCGTGCTGCTCTTGGTGGTGCTGACCTCGCTGCTGTACCTCACCAACAAGAAACTCTGGGCCCCGCACAAGGGCAAGAAACTGGACCTGTAATCACGGGATCAGATGAGTTCAAAGGGCGCCCGATGTGGCGCCCTTTTTTGTTGGGGGAGAAACGCGTTAGAGATTGTGAAGGTCTGGAGTGCGGACTTTGCGGACATTGTTGCCATTCGGTGATGTCCGCAAACCTTACACTTTCTTCTTTCATGAGCCCTGTTAGGATGTTGCGAAATATCTATGCTCCGAACAAAATCAAGAATAACTGGATTGGCGAAAATGGGTGCAAGCACACCACTAAATCAAGAGCTGGATGAAGTGGAACTAGAAATCATTGGGCGACGTGGCGAGGGCATCCGTGCCTTGTTCGATGCTCAAGTCTCGAAGGCGGCATCGCATTTGGCAACGGCATCTTGTCTTCAGGCAGGTGATATCGCTCCTGAATTTTCGCTTCTATCGACAACTGATCGGGCGACTTCTCTGCAGGCAGCCCTACTTCAAGGTCCGGTCATCTTGACGTTTTATCGGGGTAGTTGGTGCAATTTTTGCGATATGACACTGAAGGTTTGGGAAAATTATGTCCCTGAAATCTCAGCCAAAGGCGCAACACTTTTTGCGATTTCACCTGAGACTTCAGAAAATGGCCGCGCTTTCAAGAAGGCCGCCGGGCTGTCCTATGAGCTTCTTTGCGATGCTGACAATTCTGTTGGAGATGCATACGGCCTTACTTTTACATTGCCAAAAATAGTTCGCGAAAAACTGGTCGAATTAGGAACAGACGTCGGCGGCCGAAATAGCAGTGGGGAATGGGACGTACCCGTAACCGCGACCTTTTTGATTGGTCAAGATCAGCACATCTTGCTCGCTGATTGCGGACCTGATTATCGACAAAGGCTGGACCCTAAGCTTGTGTTAGCATCCCTGTAAAAACAATGTGCACAACCAACTGTTGACGCAAACAGCGCCATGCACTTTGGGCTCAACCCAGCCATTTACTGCTAATCCCGTACCCCAACGCCCCTCACGCACTCACTTCTTGTCGCGGGCGGCTTTCTCTTCTTTGGTCAGCTTGGCGTTCCAGACATTGTTGCTCAGGCCCAGCTCAGGTGGGTTGGGCTTGGTCTTGCCTTTGGTGACCTTGCCGCCCTTTGCCAGATATTCCTGAACAAGGGCGTCATCGGTGTTTTCTTTTGGAATATGTTTCATGGGGCCAGCCTAGTCCTTGCTCTGCCCAAATAGCAACCATCGGATGTTGCAGGGGGCCGCAGTTGTGCGGCCCGCCGTGTTCTTTGATTAATTCGACCAGTTGGCAATCACGTCAAACCCTGTGGGGGATGGCGTGGCTTCCAGAAAGTCTGAAAACTGGGCCCAAGCTGCGGCGACGGCTTCGGCATTGGCATCTGAAATTTCTTCGCTTTCGACAAGCGCCACAACATAGCCAGACCCGTCTTCATTCATGACATTGATAAACTGCAACATGCCGGGCATCGCCATGATCTGGCTTTTCATAACGTTCAGCTTTTCGGTAGCCGCGTCTCTTGATCCAGCTTTCATTTTATATTCGGTAACTCGTGCAAACATCACTCCCTCCAATCTATGAATAGTTTATGGTTTGAAAGTGGTGACTATATCACAGCCGGGGGTTTCTTTCAAAAAAGCACCAGATTCAGCCGCCCAGATATTCCCTAAGCACTACGGGTGGATTGGCGAAAATCTCACCCGTGGCGACCGGTGCTTGCGCCGTGCCCTCCGCCACCAGCACCACCTGATCGCAGATCTCGCGGGCGTCCTGCGGGTCATGGCTGACCATGAGGAGGGTTGCTCCGGTCTCGTCCAGAAGCTCGGCGACCAGTGCAAGCATCTCGGCTTTCAGTGCAGGTCCCAGCGCGCCAAAAGGTTCGTCGAGCAGCAGCAAAGGTCGGTCGCGCAGCAGCACCCGGGCAAGGGCCACACGCGCGATTTGCCCACCGGAGAGCTGCGCAGGTTTGCGGTCTCCCATGCCGGTCAGCCCAACGCGGGCAAGGGCCTGTTCGACGCGGGTTTTCTCATCGGGTGAGAGTTTCAGATCTGGCCGCAATCCCAGTCCGACATTTTGTGTGACGGTCAGATGGGGAAACAGGTTGTTGTCCTGAAACACCATGCTGATGGGGCGAGCAGCAGGGGTGGGGGGCATCGCGTCCCCTTGCCAGAGGACCTGTCCTTGAGCCATCGGTTGGAACCCGGCGATGGCGGCGAGCAAGGTGGATTTTCCTGCCCCGGACGGGCCAAGCACGGCAATGCGCGCGTCTTTGGGAATGCCGAAATTGGCGGCAAGCTGGAAATCCCCAAGGTCAATCCGGGTGTTTTCAAGTGTCAGCATCGGCGCGACCTCCTCGGTCGAAGATCCAGAACAGTAAAAGCGAGAGCCCCAGCAATAACACAGCGGCGGCGGCGGCATCTGCCATCCGATAGGCGCTCATCAGGCGATAAAGTTGCAGGGGCAGGGTGGCAATTTCGGGATTGGCGAACATCGCGATCACACCCAGATCCCCCATAGAAAGGGCGGCGGCAAGGCCAAGCGAAAAACCGATCTGGCGCCTGAGGCGGGGCAGCCAGATGAGGCGCAGGCGGGTTACACCGACCAGGCCAAGCCCATCCGCCAGAGGGCCATAATTCCGCTCCACCTGCGCCATCGCAGGGGCTATAATACGCAAGGCAAAAGGCAAGCTCATCGCGGCATTGACCAACGCGGTTACCGGAAGCGCAAGGTCGGACGGGCGCATAAACGGAAAGATCACGATGAAAAGACCGGTGCCAATGACCAGCGGAGAAGCCGCAATGGTCAGATAGCCCACGCCTTCGATCAGCCGGGATCCGCGCCGTACGGCATAGGCGGCAATAGGCAGGGCCAACGCCAGGGTCAGGGCGGCGGATCCGAGGGCAACAGAGATCGACCGGAGCGCGGCCCACCACACATCGCCGGGCAGCGATGCGAGCCCCGGCACGCCATTCATCAGGATCATCGACAGAGGCAGTACCAGAAAGAGCGCGGCAAAGCTGATGGATATCACATCCAAGCCACGCTGCATGGGGGTGCTGTCCCAGCGGGTCACGGCGCGATCAAGGCCAGTGCCTGTGTCCTGAGGGATCGCAACGCGCAAGGCGATGGTAGCCGCAGCCGCCCCCATCGCAAATTGCACAAGCGCCAATTTGGCCGCCCGCCCCAGATCAAAGTCGAAGCGAAAGGCTTCGTAGATCGCGAGTTCCACGGTGGTCGCACGGGGGCCGCCGCCCAGTGCCAGAGCAACTGCGAAGGAGGAGAGGCAGATCAGGAATATGACAAGGAACGCACCGGGGATCACCTCGCGCAGCATGGGGCGCTCCAATGTGCGGGCAATGTCACGTGACCCCATGCCGAGAGAGGCAGCCAATCGGAAGCGTTCCGCCGGGATGGACAGCCAGCCTTGCAGGATCAGGCGGGTGGCGAGGGGGAGATTGAAGAAGACATGGGCGAGGATGACGCCATGATAGCCGTAGATCGAAATCGGTTCGAATCCTAGCGCCATCAACCCCTGCGACACCAACCCTTTGCGGCCAAATACCGAGATCAGACCAAAGATGGCAACGATCACCGGGAGGATGAAAGGCACCCCGAGCAAGGTGATCAGCACCCCACGCCCTTTAAAGCGACGTCGTGCCAGTGCGCGTGCCACCGGGATGGCGAGCAGCACAGAGAAAAGCGCAGAGAGGGCAGCCTGCCAGAGGGTGAAACGGATGGCGGCCCAATCACGCGGGATCAGGCCAAGTGTTGCGCCGCTGTCAGGAGCGGCCCCCAGTTCGGCGCGCAGCGCCACCACCAGAAGCGTGCCCAAGGTCAGGCAGACCACCACCCCCAGCGCAAGTGTGCCAAGGGTGGTGGTGCGGTTTATTTCCACGAAGCGGCGAGCCATTCGTCCAGAGCTGGTTTGCGCAGCGCTTCTGCTTCATCTTCCGAGAAGAACAGCGCCTTGGCGGGAACAGCCAGTTTGCCAAACCCTTCTGGCAGCTTGTCGTCCGCAAGCTTGGCCGGGAACGACCAGTTCGAGGTGGGGATCGCGGCCTGGAATTCTTCGCTCAGCACGTAATTCATGAAGGCATCGGCCAGTTCGGGTTGATCGGTTCCGGCAATCTTGCCAGCCAGTTCTACAAAGAAATAATGGCCTTCGTCAAAGATCGCGGCGGACTTGGTCATGTCCTCTTCTGCGATGATGTGATAGGCGGGCGACGTGATATAGCTCAGCACCATGTCGGCTTCGCCATCGGTGAACATGCCATAGCTTTCCGACCAGCCTTTGGTCACGGTCAGCACTTTCGGGGCCAGCTTGTCCCAGGCTTCCGGTGCCTTCTCGCCATAGATCGCCTTGACCCAGAGCATCAGCGCCTGACCCGAGATCGATGCGCGCGGATCCTGAATGACAATCTTGATGTCATCGGGCAAGGACAACAGCGCGTCAAAGCTGGTGGGCGCGGCTTCCAGCTTGGTGTTGTCATAGATGAAGGCGGTATAGCTGTAGTTGAACGGCAGGAATGTGTCGTCATTCCAGTCGATCGGCATGGTCAGGTCAGCGGTGTTCTGGCCGTGAGGCGCAAACAGGCCAGAGGCGCGGGCGCGGGCGGTTACGTCTGTGTTGAGTCCAATCACCACATCCGCTTCGGTGCGCTCACCCTCCAGCAGAAGGCGCGGCAGCACATCGCCAGTGACGAATTGCAGGTCACAGTTGCACTGTGCCTCAAAGCCCTTTTCGATCCCGGGGCCGGGACCCCATTCGGATGCGAAATAATCCGGGGCATAAACCTGCAGAACAGGGGTTTCAGCATGGGCCGCGCCAGCAATCAGCAGGGCACCCGCGACAAGGGAAGTTTTTTTCATGTCATCCTCCAATGGCGCCGGACGGTGTTCGGGTGGGGATGATCCAACCTTCCCTCCGCCGGTCTTAACCGGTTCAGGTTCAACGGGTTCGCGTTATACATCTCAGCCATGGGTCAACCATGGCACCCCGAGGTGCGCCCTGAATGCACGGAAACCGGGGGGATTGGCAAGGGAAATGCACTGTCCCGGCCTGTCCAGATTGAAGAATTGATCGGTCCACCCCACTTGACGGGCCTGTGGATTTCCGCAATGTGAGCGATAACACCCTACATGACGGAGTCGGCCATGCCCGATACACAACGCACGCCCCTTGGCGGTCTCGGCTATGCTTTTGCCGGATTTGCCATCTTTGCCATCCATGACGCCGTGATCAAGGCGCTTGGGATGAGCTACTCTGTCTTCCAGATCATCTTTTTCGCCATGCTCTTTGCCTTTGTGCCGATGGCCGTGGTGATGCTGGCGGACCGGCAGGTGGATAATTTCCGCCCCAATCACCCTTGGTTGATCCTGCTGCGGGCGGCAACTTCGGTGATCGCCATGGCCTCGGCATTTTATGCGTTTACGGTGCTGCCGCTGGCCGAGGTCTATGCGTTGCTGTTTGCCACGCCGCTGGTGATCACGGCCCTTTCGGCGCTCTTGCTGGGGGAACCCGTACGAGCACAGCGCTGGGCGGCGGTGCTGGTCGGGCTTGTGGGTGTGATCGTGGTGTTGCGCCCCGGTGTGACGGTGATCAGCCTTGGGCATATCGCGGCACTGACGGCAGCCTTCATGTCGTCACTCGGCTCGATCATCATGCGCAAGATCGGCGGTGAAGAGCGGACTGCGGTGATGATCCTCTATCCGATGTTGTCTTCGATCCTGTTCATGGGGGCGGCGTTGCCGTTTGTCTATGTGCCGATGGAGCTTACAGATCTCGGCATGGCGGCCTCAGTCGGGTTGATGTCGGTGATCGCGCAGTTCTGCCTGATCGCCGCCTATCGGGCCGCCCCCGCCGCGGTTGTGGCGCCGACGCAATACAGCCAGATCCTGTGGGCCACGGTATTTGGCGCGCTGTTCTTTGCTGAATTCCCCGATATTTGGGTCGGTATCGGGGCCTCGATCGTGATTACCTCGGGTGTCTTTATCGTTTGGCGCGAAAGCCGTCCGCAGGTTTCGGAGCGCAACCCAATCCTGCGCAATCCGAACATGCGTTACGACGCCGGTGTTAGCCCGAAACCGAAGCACCGCCGCCCGGTGGAGAAGGCAAAATAGGGGCGCTGCCCCTCACCTCTTCGAGGCTCACCCCGAGGTATATTGGGCAAGAAAAAGAGCGTGCGTCGTTTTGGGAGGACTGGGTGGTGTCTTCTGTGAGAACGCAGGCACACTGCAATCTTCCCTTTCCTGCCGGTCCCCGCTATCAGGGAGAAAGCAAAGGAGCGCGCCCATGTCGATGAACAGTTTTGGTCATGTATTTCGTGTCACCACCTGGGGTGAAAGTCATGGACCCGCTTTGGGCGCAACTGTTGATGGCTGCCCTCCTGGTGTGGCACTTGAGGCGGAGATGATTCAGGTCTGGCTCGACAAACGTCGTCCCGGACAGAACAAGCACACCACGCAGCGCAACGAACCGGATCAGGTGAAGATCCTGTCGGGCGTTTATGAGGGAAAAACCACCGGCACGCCGATCCAGCTGATGATTGAAAACACCGATCAGCGCTCGAAAGATTATGGCGAGATCGAAAAGACGTTCCGCCCGGGTCATGCCGATATCACCTATTGGCAGAAATACGGTATCCGTGACCCGCGTGGCGGCGGGCGGTCGTCGGCGCGCGAAACCGCAGCCCGTGTGGCCGCAGGTGGGGTGGCACGCGAAGCTCTGAAGGCACTGGTGCCGGGGATTGAGATCAAGGGCTACATGACCCAGATGGGAGACCTGCATCTTGATCGAGAGAAGTTTGACTGGGACGCGATTGACAGCAATCCCTTCTGGCTGCCCGATGCCACGGCAGTGACCGAGTGGGAGGATTACCTGCATAAAATCCGCAAGGACAATGACTCGGTTGGCGCCGCCGTGGAGGTTGTGGTGCGCGGGGCGCCCGCCGGACTTGGGGCGCCGGTTTATGCAAAGCTCGACACCGATCTGGCGGCAGCGATGATGTCGATTAATGCGGTGAAAGGTGTGGAAATCGGCGAAGGCATGGCCGCGGCTGGCCTGCGCGGCACCACCAATGCGGATGAGATCTTCATGGGGGAAGATGGCCCGGAATTCAGCTCGAATCACGCGGGTGGTATCCTTGGTGGCATTTCCACCGGGCAGGACCTTGTGGTGCGCTTTGCTGTAAAGCCCACCAGTTCGATCCTCACGCCGCGCAAGTCGATCACCAAGATGGGTGAACCGATTGAAGTAATCACCAAAGGCCGCCATGACCCCTGTGTTGGTATCCGGGCTGTGCCGGTGGGCGAAGCCATGGCCGCCTGTGTGGTGCTGGATCACCTGCTTCTGGATCGTGCGCAAACCGGAGGCGCGCGTGGCCCAATCGGCTGAGGCGCTGCGTCAGGCACTGCGCAACGCCCTGCGTGACGGGGGATCGATGGATGCCGCGCATGATCTGGCCCATGCGGATCGGGTCTGGCTGAACGCCCGGATCATTGCGCGCGGTGAAGGCGTGGCGCGTTGTGATCAGCTGATGGCGGCCTGCTATCTGCATGATCTTGTGACCCTGCCGAAAAACGATCCCGCACGCCACCGCGCGTCGTATCTCTCGGCCAAAGCGGCGCGGCCGCTTTTGACCCGGCTTGGCTTCTCAACGGGTGAAACGGATGAGGTCTGTCACGCAATTGAAGCCCATTCGTTCTCGGCAGATATTCCCTGCGATACGCTTTTGGCGAAAGTCGTACAGGATGCGGATCGGATCGAAAGTCTGGGGGCCATTGGCCTTGCCCGCTGCTTCGCGGTGTCCGGCGTATTGGGGCGGCCATTGTTTCACGGGGAAGATCCATTTGGCGAGACGCGCGAACTGGATGATACGGCATATGCGGTGGACCACTTCCGCCTGAAACTCCTATCCCTTCCGGATCAGATGAAAACCGAAACCGGTCGCGGTCTGGCCCGCAGCCGCGCCGAAGTGCTGCGCCGCTTTCTCATGGATCTGGCCGGAGAACTGGGTCAAACCGCCCCGAATTGGTAACGCATAGAAAAGCGCCTCTTTTTCTTGCCGAAAATACCTTGGGGTGAGCGGCGCAGCCGCGAGGGGCAAAGCCCCTCTATGCCATCGCAGCGGCCAATGCCGTATCCATCAGCGCCTTGATCTGGTCCTTCCCTGTCCCAGCCACGATCCGCCCCAACTCCTTGTCGCCTTTCAACACAACAAGGGTCGAGCGGCGGGGAATGTTAAGCGACTTTGCCAGGTCCGAGCGGCCGTATTTGTCCCAATCCACATTAACGAAGGTGATATTGGCGGCATAGGCGGGATTTTCGGATTTCAACACGTTGATCACCCGTTCCTGACGGGCGCAGGTGGAACACCAGCTGGCTTTGAAATCGAGAAACACGGTTTTGCCCTCTGCCAGCGCCTTTTGCACAAGTCCCGGCGAATACTCGGTGGCGGCCTGAAGTGCAGCGGGGGCAACCAGCGCCGCGGCGGTGAAGGTTAGAAAATCGCGTCGTTTCATCAAGGATACTCCTTTACAGGGAAACAGATAGGTCAGTGAGCCAGTAGGGCAGCGTGTCTACGGCCCAGGCTTCGATGGTATGGTGGAATTTCAGCAAGATGGCGGCCCCGACGGCGACGAAAACCCCTCCCATGATCGGGCGCGCGCGGGTGGCAATGACCCGCATGGCGGCCTGACGGCGCAGGATGGCATTTCGTGCGCCATATCCCAGCGCGAGGATGATCGAGGAGACGCCCATGGCAAAAGCCACCATGATGAGCCCTGCCCAGGCAAGGCTTTCGCCCTGCGATGCCAGCGCGATGGCCCCGCCCAAAGTGGGTCCGATACAGGGGCTCCAGACTGCGCCCAGAAGAGCGCCACCCAGAAACTGTCCGCGCAATGAGGCGCGGTCCACATCGTCAAGCTCCTGATCCGCACGGGCAGAAAACCCGGATGAGAGGGTGGTAAACCGTTCTGACAAGGCGGGGACCAACAGGACCAGACCAAAGGCCACCATCAGCGTGGCTCCTGCATTTGCCACGTAATCTTCGTCCAGACCTACGGTATGGCCAAGGGCTGTGACCAACAGGCCAAGCGCCACAAATGACAGGCTCATTCCTGCGGCCAGCGCCACCGGCCCAAGCCGGTGTGCGCCTAATGCGGTGGCCAGCACAATCGGCAGGACCGGAAGGACGCAGGGGTTGATCAGCGTCAGAAGCCCGGCGAGATATCCGAAGATGAGTTCCATGCCGCCAATTTAGGCGTGGTATTGAAATTGTCACATCACGATAGGGGGAGTGGCCATCAAATCCGCGTGGGCAATTGTTTCGGCTGCGTCTTTGACAATTGCACGGCGAGGATGCCAATGGTGATGATCACCACCCCGAGGATATCAAGCCAACCGAGTGCTTCACCCAACAAAACAGCCGCCACGGCCACACCGAAAAACGGGTTGAGGAAATGGAAGGTGGCCGCCTTGACCGCGCCAACCCGCCCGACAAGGGCAAACCAGACCCAGGTGGCCAACAGGCCGGGGACCAAAACCGTATAGCTGAACGCGGCGGCAAGGCGCAGGCTGGGGGTGAAGCTTGGGCTTTCAAGAAAGAGTGCACAGGCGAAGAGTACAAACGACCCGACGAACATCTGGAGCCCCACAATCATCATCAAGTTGCCACCTGCACTGGCCTGACGCACCGCAAGCGTGGCCACGGTCAGGGCAGCCGCTCCGATGAAACACAGGGCTACACCAACCAGGTCGACCCCACCGGACATTCGCACACCCATGATCAGTGCGACGCCGACGACACCCGCCAGCAGGCCAAGCGCGGTCATCGGGCGCAGGCGGTCACCAAACAGCGCCCAACCTGCAAAGGCCACCATCAAGGGCATGGTCGAGGCAATGATCGCGGCAAGGCTTGCCTCGATCCATTGCATCGCTACGAAGTTCAGTCCGAGGTAAAGCGCGTTCTGGCAGATCCCAAAGACCAACACGGCCTTCCATTGCCCGCGGGTCAGGCGCCAGTTTTGACCAAGTGCTTTGGCGATTGCGACGCCAATCAAGCCCGATATGAAGAACCGCAAAGCCAATGAGTAAAGCGGCGGGGCGTCGGCGACAATGATCCGCGCCGAGGTGAAGGCCGACGACCACATCAAGGCAAAAGCCAATCCCATGAAAATCGCGCGTATGTCCATCTGCCCTCGTCTCAATGCTCTTCCGCGCGTTTTGGCGGATGGTCCGACCATAGGCGGGGGGTGGGCAACTGCGCAATGACCCGCCGCATCTGATGAGGTTGAATTTTTTGACCCGTCTGATCAGGAGGGATTAACCGTGTGGCGCTGAAAAAGCCGACCATCGGTGACCGCAAGCCCCAAGGCGATCACGGCAAAACCAGCCCAGGCCGACGCTGGCAGGCGCTCGCCCAGAAACAGGGCGCCAAGGGCGATGGCAAATGGGGGGATCAACAACGTGACCAGCATCAGATTGGCCGCCCCAGCGCGGGTGAGAATGGCAAAATACAGCACATAGGCAAGCGAGGTGGACAGGGCGGCAACACCAATCAACGCCCCCCATGTCGCGGGCAAAAGAGAAAGCGTGGGGGTGCCGTCGACCAGCAGCACAATCGACACCATAAGAATGACGCTCCCCATCAACATTCCGGCGGCGTTCATCATTGGCGGCTGTCCGGCCAAAGTGGTCTTTCCCCAGACGCTGGCCAGCGCATAAGAGATCGCTGCGCCGAGAATGGCAAGCTGGGCGAGATTTCTGGGATCAAACCCGGTCAGCACATCGGGACCCATAATGATTGCCACTCCAAATAGGCCCAGCCCGGCGCCCAGCATCTTGTTTCGGGTTAGTGGTTCATCTTTCAACAACACACCTGCCACCACGGCCCCGAACATCGCGGTGGTGCCATTGAGGATCGAGGCCAGCCCGCTGTCGATCTGCATCTGTCCCCAGAAGATCAGCGAAAACGGGATCGCGTTGTTCAGCGCGCCCATGACCAGATAAGCGCCCCAGATGCGGGGGGCACCGGGCAGGGGGATTTGGCGAATTCGCAGAATGACCAAGAGGATCGGAACCGCCCAGATCACTCGATGCAGAGTGATGGTGAGGGGCGGCAGCTCGCGCAGGGCGATCTCGGCAAAGAAGAACGACCCGCCCCAGACGGCGGCAAGGGCAATCAGCATCACGGCAGCGGGCAAGTCAAAACGATTGGTCATGGTGGATCCTGTGCGGGTTTTGCTCAATGTCTCAGTTCATCGCTGCCCAGACGATCCGTTTCCTGCCCAATCATATGCTCTGGTCTGGAGCGGCAAAAGAAAAGGGCCGCCGGTTGGCGACCCTTTCCGAAACTTGCTGGTCCAGAGACCGTGAAGGCTTAGCCGTTCACGCTGTCTTTCAGAGCCTTGGCAATGGTCATTTTCACAACCTTATCGGCTTCTTTCTGGATCTGTTCGCCGGTGGCGGGGTTGCGAACGGTGCGCGCCGGACGCTCGCGGCAATAGATTTTGCCAACACCCGGCAGGGTCACAGCACCACCGCCGGACACTTCTTTGGTGATGATGCCCACCATGGCTTCGAGAGCGGAGCCGGCGGTCTTCTTATCAGCACCCATTTCTTCGGCCAGGGCAGCAACCAGTTGGGTCTTAGTCATCGGTTTCGACATGTATTTACACTCCTCAAATCGCCCATTGCTTGGGCTTCATTGGCGGCATTTAACTGTATGTAGAGGGACGACACAACGATTTGTTGTAGGAAAAAAAGGGGAAATATGCTGTTTTTTGCCTTTTTCTGTTTGGTCAAAGCGGATCTGCATCAACTTAAAGGACAATCGGGCGAAACGCTGCGGAATGTTCCGTAACGTTAACCGTTTTACAGTGTCGAGGTGAATCGCAGATGCCGCTGCGCAGCATTTCTACAGGAATGCGGTTTCCTCAAAGCTGCGCAATTTCCGGGAATGGATACGCTCAAGTGGCATGCCACGCAGAATCTCCATCGCGCGGATCCCGATCAGAAGGTGGCGCCCCACCTGATCCTTGTAGAAATCAGACGCCATGCCAGGCAGTTTCAACTCGCCATGCAGGGGTTTGTCCGACACACATAAGAGCGTCCCGTAAGGAACCCGAAAGCGAAAACCATTTGCAGCAATTGTTGCGCTTTCCATATCCAGTGCGATGGCGCGGGATTGGCTGAGGCGCTGCACCGGGCCGGTCTGGTCTCGAAGCTCCCAATTGCGGTTGTCAAGCGAAGCCACGGTGCCGGTCCGCATGATGCGTTTAAGCTCATACCCCTCCAGTTTCGTTACACCGGCCACGGCTTGTTCCAGAGCAATCTGGATTTCGGCCAAGGGTGGGATCGGCACCCAAATTGGCAGGTCGGCATCCAACACCTTGTCCTCACGCAGATAGGCATGGGCCAGCACAAAATCCCCCAACCGCTGCGAGTTCCTCAGCCCGGCGCAATGCCCGACCATCAGCCAGGCGTGGGGCCGCAGCACCGCAATATGGTCGGTGGCGGTTTTCGCATTGGATGGCCCGACCCCAATATTGACCAGCGTGATCCCCTGCCCATCGGGCCGGGTCAGGTGATAGCTGGGCATTTGCGGCAGTTTCGCGGGGGTGGGCAAATCTTCATCCGGTTTGGTGATCCGGTGATAACCCGGACCGACAAACCCGTCATAGCCACTGTCGGGATCGGCCAGCATCTTGCGCGCATAGGCCTCGAACTCCTCAACATAGAACTGGTAGTTGGTGAACAGCACATGGTTCTGGAAATCTTCAGGCATGGTCGCGGTGTAATGCGACAGCCGCGCCAGCGAATAATCCACCCGTTGTGCGGTAAACGGGGCCAATGGAGCCAGCCCGCTGTCTTCCCATTCCGCCACCCCGTTCACAATGTCATCATTGGTGGTGTTCAGGTCTGGCACGTCAAACACATCGCGCAGCGGGTATTCCATCGCCCCTTCCTGCGGCACGCTGATATCCGGGTCACGGGCCACGGCGAAATGCACTGGGATCGGTGTCGCTGAAAACCCGATCTCCACCGGCTGCGTGTGGTTTTCCATGATCAGCTTGATCTGCTGTTCAAGGTAATTGGCAAACAGGTCTGGGCGGGTGATTGTGGTGGCATAGGTGCCCGGGGCCGAGACATGCCCAAAGGAAAGCCGCGTATCGCGCTGGGCATGGCTGGTCGTGGTCAGTCGGATTTCGGGGTAGAAAGCGCGAAACCGGCTGTCGGGTTTGGTACCGGAGGCATTTGCTCCGAACTTTTCGCACAGGAACGCGCAGGCAGCGTCATACAGCTCGGTCAGTCGCTTCACTGCGGCGCCCGCGTCGGTGAACACCTCGTGCTCGCCGGTCTCTGGGGTGATGACCGGAATTGTCATATCACTCATTGGCATGGGTCAGTCCTCAAACAGTTCGGTCAATTCAAATTCGTTTACGTCCACCAGCCCAAGATCCGAAATGCGCAGCTCGGGGATGACCACCAGCGCAAGGAACGAGTGCTGGATCGAGGCGTTGTTCAGGGTGCAGCCACAAGACTCCATCGCCTTGACGATCCCTTGTGCCTTGACGGCGACCTCTGAGGCGGGGGCATCAGACATAAGGCCCGCGACGGGCAATTCGACCAGCGCGAGCTCTTTTCCGCCTTGATAGACACACATACCACCGCCGACCTCACCCAGTCGATTGGCGGCCAGCGCCATATCCTCGCGCGAGGTGCCGACCACAATCATATGGTGGCTGTCATGCGCCACGGTCGAGGCCATCGCCATCGGCCCCGTGTAGCCAAATCCGTTCACGAACCCGTTCTGCACCACACCGGTGCCCTTGTGCCGTTCGACCAAGGCCACCTGCGCCACATCCTGCGCCTCGTCCGGTTCGACAATGCCGTCGATCACGCCAAGGTCTCGGGTCAGCGCTTTGGTTGGCGCCTGGTTTTCCACGATGCCAATAACTTTCGCGGTGACTGAATTCTTCCCCTCGGGGGCTTCGATCACAAAGTCCGTGGGGGTGATCTCCTTGCCCATATGCATGGTTGCCTTGGCATGTGCGGGCCAGTCGAGGTGCGGGCAATCGACGGAGATCTTGCCACCCTCGGCCACGATCTGTCCTCGGGCCACCACCCGGTTGATCGGGAGGGTGGTCAGGTCGTCCGTGAAAATCACATCCGCGCGCCGTCCGGGCGCAATAGAGCCTAATTCCCGCTCCAACCCAAAATGGGTGGCAGTGTTGATCGTTGCCATTTGCAGCGCCACGAGGGGATCGCAGCCATAGCTGATCGCATAGCTAAGGGCGCGGTTCATATGGCCTTCTTCGACCAAGGTGCCGGAATGGCAATCATCGGTGCAGAGGATGAAATTGCGCGGATCCAGCCCCTGTTCAGTTACGGCGGTGATCTGCTTTTCCACATCGAACCACGCTGATCCCAGCCGCATCATCGAGCGCATCCCCTGACGCACACGCGCAATCGCATCGGCCTCGCAGGTGCCTTCGTGATCATCCGCCGGGCCGCCTGCGACGTAGGCGTGGAAGTTTGGGCCGAGGTCCGGACTGGCGTAATGCCCGCCAATGGTCTTGCCAGCCGCTTGTGTCGCGGCCATCTCGGCCAGCATCTTTGGATCGCCATGGATCACACCGGGGAAATTCATCATCTCACCCAGACCAATTATGCCCGGCCAGTTCATCGCTTCGGCCACATCCTCGGGGGTGATCTCGTAACCAGTCGTCTCTAATCCGGGGGCAGAAGGGGCACAGCTGGGCATCTGGGTATAGATGTTCACGGGCTGTAACAGAGCCTCATCATGCATCAGGCGCACGCCCTCAAGCCCCAGCACATTGGCGATCTCATGCGGATCGACAAACATGGTCGTGGTGCCATGCGGGATCACCGCGCGTGCAAATTCAGCCGGGGTCAGCATGCCGCTTTCAATATGCATATGACCATCGCAGAGACCGGGGATGAGGTATTGCCCGGCAGCGTCGATGACCTGAGTATCCTCTCCAATGCAATGGCTCGCATCCGGGCCGACATAGGCAAAACGACCCGCCTTGATGGCCACCTGCCAATCGAGCACTTCGCGGGTATGCACATTCACAACACGTCCGCCGGTGATCACCATGTCGGCAGCGGCACGCCCAGCGGCCACCGCAATCAGGTTTGGGGCGCTTTCGGCCCAGGTTTTCAATTCGGGATGGTTGGAATTTGTCGTTGTTCTTTTCTCCATGAAACAATTGTCGACAAATGCGATGTTCGCGCAACCCCCATTTTGATGATGATTTCGTGACGGATCAGCGTCCGGCACGCATCTGTTGTGGTGTGGCGCTAAACTCGTTTTTGAACGCGCGCGTCATCGCCGAGGCGTTTTCATACCCAGCGCGTAGAGCAACCTCTGCAATCGGCAAATTAGTTTCTAATACGCCCTTTCGTGCCGAAATCAGCCGGATCCGCCGATAGATTGCGGAGGGGGGTTCGCCCAGCTCAGTGCGCACCCTTTGTTCAAGCTCTCGAAGAGTGCAGCCTGCGCGGCGGGCGATTTCAGGCAGTGAAACCGGCTCTTCTATTGATGCCCTCATGGCCGACAGCGCACGGCCGACAGTGCGAGATTTGGCAATCGGTGGGGCCACCGAGGGGGCCGCGCCCGGCGCCATGAACAGCATCGCCACTTCCAGCCGCAGGGCCGCACCATGGGCCGCTCCGATCCGGTCGAGTGTCAGATCAAACGCTGCCAGCGCCCCGGTGCAGGTGATCCGGCTGTGATCGGTCACATGACGCTCGCGCACCGCCTCTACCTCTGGAAAAGCCTCTTCGAATGCGCCAAGCTCTTCCCAGTGAATGGTCGCGCGGAACCCATCTAATAGTCCGGCATGGGCAAGAAGCCATGCTCCGGTATCAAACCCTGCCATGACTGGATAGCGTCGCGCAGCTGCCGCGAGAGCTCGGCGACAATCAGGTGTGGCATGGGAGCGATATTCATAGGACGGAAGTGACACCAACATGTCCCCGCGCGCATCTGTCAATCGTTCGTCCGCCGTGACCTGCATCCCCGAGGAGGACCGCACGGTTTTGCCGTCCAATGTGAGAAACCGCCAAGAATAGAGCCTTTTTCCGGTCAGATCATTGGCCGCGCGCAGGGGTTCCACGCTGTTGGCAAGGCAAAGCGCGGAGAAGCGGTCAAACAGGAGGAAGTCTATGATTTCGGACATTGCTGCATGATATGGATGATTGCTGCATGATTAACAGGTGAATTTCGCCTAACGTCAAGGGCAACGCACGGGATCCGCGACGAATCCTTAGAAAGGGAAACGCAATGCACTTTGGTTTGTCCGAAGAACAGGAGATGATCGTCTCCACCGTCCGCAGTTTTGTGGAGAACGAGATTTATCCGCATGAGGCGGAGGTCGAGCGCACTGGGCAGGTACCGTATGAGCTGGGCGAAGAGATCAAGCAGAAATGCATTGATCTGGGCTTTTACGCCTGCAACTTCCCCGAAGAAGTTGGCGGTGCGGGTTTGTCCCACCTCGATTTCACGCTTGTGGAGCGGGAGTTGGGACGCGGGTCCATGGCGCTTACCCATTTCTTTGGCCGCCCGCAGAACATCCTGATGGCCTGCAACGAAGACCAGCGCGAGCGGTACCTGCTGCCCGCCGTGCGTGGCGAACGCATGGATGCGTTGGCGATGACCGAACCGGATGCAGGCTCGGATGTGCGCGGCATGAAATGTCAGGCGCGGCGCGATGGCGGCGACTGGGTGATCAACGGGTCGAAGCATTTCATCTCGGGCGCGGAACACGCGGATTTCTTCATCGTCTTCATTGCGACCGGCGTGGATGAAACTCCAAAAGGCCCCAAAAAACGCATCACCACCTTCCTGGTGGATCGCGGCACGCCGGGGTTCGAGGTGCGCGATGGGTATAATTCGGTGAGCCATAAGGGCTACAAGAACTGCATCCTGACCTTTGACGATTGCCGCCTGCCCGATGCGCAGGTTCTGGGCGAGGTCGATGGCGGCTTTGCCGTGATGAATGAATGGCTCTATGCCACGCGGATCACGGTTGCGGCCTTCAGCGTTGGGCGTGCACGTCGCTGTTTCGACTATGCGCTAAATTATGCAGCCGAGCGCAAACAGTTCGGCCAGCCGATTGGCAAGTTCCAAGGCATCGGCTTCCAGATTGCCGACATGATCACCGAGATCGACGCCGCCGACTGGCTGACACTCGCGGCCGCCTGGCGGCTGGATCAAGGCCTGCCGTCCAACCGCGAGATTGCGTCCGCCAAGCTCTATGCGTCCGAGGCGCTTGCTCGTGTAACTGACACCACACTACAGATTTTTGGTGGCATGGGATTGATGGATGACTTCCCGATCGAACGTTTCTGGCGCGATGCCCGGGTTGAGCGCATCTGGGACGGGACAAGTGAGATTCAACGCCATATCATTTCCCGAGATCTACTGCGCCCACTTGGCGCCTAACCCGGGAGACCCGCCATGACCAACCCCGCCAAGAACAAACCAACCGTCACAATTACCTATTGCACCGGCTGCAACTGGCTCTTGCGCGCCGCCTGGCTTGGGCAGGAGCTTTTGCAGACCTTCTCGACTGATCTGGGCGGCGTGACGCTGATCCCCGGTGAGATGGGTGGAATTTTTGAAGTGACGGTGGATGGGGAATTGATCTGGGAACGCAAGCGCGATGGCGGTTTTCCCGAAGCGAAAGAGCTGAAGGCCCGCCTGCGTGACCGGATCGATCCAGAACGGGACCTTGGTCATATCGATCGAAGCAGTGAAGGAGCATGATCCCGGCCTGAACTTTTGCCGCCGAGGTCATGCAAAGTTTTCTTGCCTTCGGCGAGGATATTTAAGGTCAGAAGAAAAGGGGAAGCCCGAGTTCACCTCATGCCTCCCCGTGAAGAGTTGCCTCTTCTCCTGACGCGGTCATCGGCGTCCCCGCCTGTACCGCAAAGATGAGGAAAGCAGATCATGGTTAAGAAATGGTTTCTTCTTCTGACCCAAAATATCCCCGCCGGAGGCACAAAGTTGAATGCGGAACAGTAGACATGACACGTGACCTCTCGCGTTTGTTGCAGCCAAAATCCATCGCCGTGATTGGTGGCGGGGCATGGTGTGCAGCAATCATTGACCAGTGCAATAAGATGGGCTTTGCCGGAGAAATCTGGCGGGTTCATCCCAAAGGTGGGGATGGCGTCTTTCCGCATATCGAAGATTTGCCCCATGCCCCGGATGCGGCCTTTATCGGCATCAACCGTTTTGCCACAATCGAGGCGGTGGCGGTGTTGTCGAAAATCGGCACTGGTGGCGCGGTCTGTTTTGCCAGCGGGTTTTCTGAAGCGGCTTCCGAAGATGCCAGTGGGGCGGAATTACAAGCAGAACTGTTGCAGGCCGCAGGTGACATGCCGATCCTTGGCCCCAATTGCTACGGGTTCATAAATGCCCTCGACGGTGCGCTTCTCTGGCCCGATCAGCACGGGGCGGAGCGGGTCGCAAAAGGAGTCGCGATCCTGACGCAGAGCTCCAACATCTCGATCAATCTAACCATGCAGTCCCGCGCTCTGCCGATTGCCTATATGGTGACCTGTGGGAACATGGCGCAAACCAGTCAGGCGCAGATTGCCGCAGCGCTTCTGGATGATCCACGCGTCACCGCGATTGGGGTGCATATCGAGGGGTTTGGCGACCTGAGCCACTGGGAAGACTTGGCTGAAAAGGCGCGCGCACGCGGGGTGCGGATCGTTGCCATCAAGGTTGGGCGCTCCGATCAGGCACAGGCCGCGACCATATCCCATACGGCGTCACTGGCTGGTGGGGATACGGGTGCGCAGGCGGTTCTGGACAGGTTAGGTATCGCGCGTCTCGACAGCTTGCCTGCTTTTCTCGAAACCCTGAAACTGTTGCATGTCACCGGGGGGCTGGTATCGAACCGGATCGCGTCGATCAGCTGTTCCGGAGGCGAGGCGAGCCTTGCTGCTGATACCGCCCATGGCCGCAACGTAGTGTTCCCATCGCTCAATGATCGGCAAAGGCGCGATCTGGCGGCGGCGCTGGGCCCGATGGTGGCTTTGGCCAATCCGCTGGACTACCACACTTATATCTGGCGTGATCAAGAGGTGATGACGCAGGCATGGTCGGGGATTGTGGATCCTCAGATTGCGCTCACCTTGGTGATCCTCGACATCCCGCGCGGGGATCGGTGCGATCCGTCAGAATGGGATATTGCGCTGGATGCGGCGGTTGCCGTGCATGAGCAGACCGGAGGGCAGGTGGCCGTGGTCGCCACGTTGCCAGAGCTGCTGCCGGAAGCGGTGGCAGATCGGTTGATGGCGTCTGGTGTCGTGCCGCTGAACGGTCTGGAAGATGCGATGCAAGCAGTTGAAGCCGCTGCATTGGACGTGCCCGCATTGCAGGCTCCGCTGCTGGTAGCGGCAGGAACAGAGCGGGAGGGCGTTGTTCTCAGTGAAGCAGAGGCCAAGATGCGGCTGGCGAAACATGGCGTGGTGATCCCGAAATCCGCGCGTGGATCTGACCCCAATTCTCTGGCTGAAACCGTCGGTTTTCCACTGGTTCTGAAGGGGGAAGGTATTGCCCACAAAACCGAGGCTGGGGCGATTGCTTTGGGTCTGGAAACTGTAAATGCAGTGTCTATTGCGGCGCAAAACATGCCATGTGACAATTTCCTCGCCGAAGAAATGATTGAGGGGGTGGCGGCGGAACTGCTGGTCGGTGTCACCCGCGACCCTGCTCATGGTTTTGTACTGACACTGGCGGCTGGCGGGGTCATGACGGAATTGCTTGAGGATAGTCAAAGCCTGCTGATCCCTGCTAAGCGTGAGGATATTAAGCGGTCTCTCGCGCGGTTGAAATGGGCCAAACTGATCGCCGGTTTCAGAGGTAAACCAGCTGCAAATAACGAAGCCATTCTGGACGCTGTGATGGCGGTTCAAGATTATGTGGTCGCCAATGTCGACCGGACTTTGGAAGTCGAGATTAACCCGCTCCTCTGCACGCCTGACCGGGCGGTGGCAGCGGATGCGCTTATTAAGGAGGTGCCCGCAGATGGCGCAGTTTGAAGATCTGAGTGCAGATATCACAGAGGGGCCGATCCGTACCCGGCGCGAAGGCGCGGTGCTCGAGGTGACACTGGACCGTCCCAAAGCCAATGCGATTGATCTCGCGACCTCGCTCATCATGGGGGACGTCTTTGCCGCCTTCCGTGATGATCCAGATCTTCGGGTGGCGATCCTGCGCGCAGAAGGGGACAAGTTCTTCTGTCCTGGCTGGGATCTGAAGGCCGCCGCTGATGGTGATGCCGTCGATGGTGACTACGGCGTGGGTGGTTTTGGCGGCTTGCAGGAATTGCGTGACATGAACAAGCCGGTGATTGTCGCGGTGAACGGAATTTGCTGTGGCGGTGGTCTGGAACTTGCCATTTCCGGCGACATGATCCTGGCCGCCGAGGAGGCCACTTTTGCCCTGCCAGAAATTCGCTCCGGTACCGTGGCGGACGCCGCCAGCGTGAAACTGCCCAAACGTATCCCCTATCATATCGCGATGGAGCTGCTGTTGACCGGCCGATGGTTCGATGCCGAGGAAGGGCATCGTTGGGGGCTGATCAATGAGGTGCTGCCCGCCAATCAACTTCTGGATCGCGCTTGGGAGCTTGCCCGCCTGCTCGCCTCTGGTCCGCCACTGGTATACGCGGCGATCAAGGAAGTGGTGCGGGATGCTGAAGACAGCAAGTTCCAAGATGCCATGAACAGGATCACCCAGCGCCAGTTGCGCACGGTGGATGTGCTCTATGGCAGCGAGGATCAGCTTGAGGGCGCCCGCGCTTTTGCCGAGAAACGTGATCCGGTTTGGAAAGGTAAGTAACGCCAGATCAGTCTGGTTTTGAACCGGGCCTTTCCCTGCGGATGCAGTGACGCTACATGTGGCACATGGAAAAGACGTTATTCATCTTCGGATATGGCTATTCGGCGCAGGCATTGGCGCGCGTGTTGAAGCCTCAGGGCTGGACGGTTATCGGAACCTCGCGTGAAGGTCGCGAGAGGACGATCCTCTGGCCGGGCGAAGATCTCTCGGAGGCGCTGGGCCGCGCCACTCATCTGCTGATTTCGGCAGGGCCGGACGCCGAGGGTGATCCCACGTTGCGTGGAGCGCACGAACAAATCATTGCCGCCGCGCCGCATCTGGATTGGGTTGGGTATCTCTCGACCACTGGCGTCTATGGCGACCATGATGGCGGATGGGTGGACGAAAATACTCCGCTGACCCCGGCCACCAAACGGGGCCAGATGCGCGTCACTGCGGAAGCCGCCTGGCAGGATCTGGCGTCCAAAACCGGTCTGCCCCTGCATATATTCCGACTGGCAGGGATCTACGGCCCTGGACGTGGGCCATTTGCCAAGGTGCGCAAAGGCACCGCGCGGCGGATCATCAAGAAAAATCAGGTTTTCTCGCGCATCCATGTAGAGGATATCGCTCAGGTTCTCGCGGCCTCAATTGCACAGCCCAATCCCGGGGCGATTTACAACGTTTGTGATGATATCGCCGCCCCGCCCGAAGATGTTCTGGCCCATGCCGCCGAACTCCTGGGCCTTCCAGTGCCCCCGGCAGAAGATTTCAACACGGCTGAGATGACCCCAATGGCGCGCAGTTTTTACGCGGAATCAAAACGGGTGCGCAATGATCGCATCAAGAATGAGCTGGGCGTGAAGCTTCTTTACCCCGATTACCAGACTGGGCTGGCTGCTCTTCTGAACGCTGGTGAATGACACCGTCCTCCCATCGGGCAACGCTCATCTTCTGACCGGAAATATCCCGGGGTGAGCGCATAGCGCGAGGGGCAGCGCCCCTAGGATCACAAAGTGAGCCACGTCCAAGCCTGTCGAACCGAAGGAAGAAAAGGCGCGGGAGCGTTACGCCCGCTTTTCGCCAATCTGCGCGACCCCCAGAACATCAAGCACTTTGGCCTCGATGTCTTTCGCCGACAGACAAGCTTCTTCATACATGCGTGCGGGGTTTGCATGGTCGATGAACGTGTCTGGCAGCACCATCGAACGGAATTTGAGCCCGGTGTCGAATATGGCTTCATTTGCAAGAAGCTGCGCCACATGGCTGCCAAACCCGCCAACGGCGCCTTCTTCGATGGTGATCAGTGCTTCGTGATCCGCGGCCAGATCCAGGATCAGATCCCGGTCCAGTGGTTTGGCAAAACGGGCGTCCGCAATGGTCGGCGTGATGCCTTTGGCAGCAAGCGCTTCGGCGGCCTTCTCCACCTCGGCAAGGCGTGTGCCGAAGGACAGGATCGCCACACGCGCGCCTTGCTGGATCATCCGGCCCTTGCCGATCTCAAGCACTTCACCCTTTTCCGGCAGCTCAACCCCGACCCCTTCGCCTCGCGGGTAGCGGAACGCAGAAGGACGGTCGTTGATGCTGTGCGCGGTGGCAACCATATGCATCAGTTCCGCCTCATCGGCGGCGGCCATCACCACCATTTCGGGCAGGTTGGCCATGAAGGCAATGTCAAAGCTTCCGGCATGGGTCGCCCCATCGGCCCCCACCAGCCCGGCGCGGTCGATGGCGAAACGTACAGGAAGGCGTTGCACGGCCACATCATGCACCACCTGATCGTACCCACGTTGCAGAAAGGTCGAATACATCGCGCAGAAGGGTTTCATGCCGCCCGCAGCCAAGGCTGCGGCAAAGGTCACACCATGCTGTTCGGCGATGCCCACATCAAAGCAACGGGACGGATAGCGTTCCGCAATCAGGTTCAGGCCCGTCCCATCCGGCATCGCGGCGGTCACGGCACAGACCTTGTCGTCCTCTCCGGCCAGTTCCACCAGCGCTTTGCCAAACACGGAAGTATAGCTCGGCGCATTGGACGGCGCCTTGTGTTGCTTGCCGGTAGGAACGTCAAACTTAGCGGTGGCGTGCCCCCGGTCACGGGCAGCCTCGGCAGGGGCATAACCCTTACCCTTCTTGGTGATGACGTGGATCAGCATCGGCCCGGTGGCACGGTCGTGTACCGTTCGCAGCACCGATAGCAGACTTTCCATATCATGCCCGTCGATGGGACCGACATAGGAAAAACCCAGCTCTTCAAACAATGTGCCGCCGACGGTCATGGTCTTGACCATTTCCTTGGCGCGGCGCGCACCTTCCTGGAACGGTTCGGGCAGCAGGCTGACAGCACCCTTCGCGGCGGCTTTCAACTCCTGAAACGGCTCACCTGCATAGAGGCGCGACAGATAGCTCGACAAAGCACCGACAGGCGGTGCGATCGACATTTCATTGTCGTTGAGGATGACAAACAGGCGGCGGTTCAGGTGGCCCGCGTTGTTCATCGCTTCAAACGCCATGCCGGCTGACATCGACCCATCACCGATTACCGCAATCGCATCGCCAATCCCGTGTTCCGGCGCGCCCCCCAGATCACGGGCCACGGCAAAGCCAAGCGCCGCTGAAATCGAGGTGGAGCTATGCCCTGCGCCAAACGGATCAAACGGGCTTTCGGATCGTTTGGTGAAGCCAGACAGCCCGCCTTTGGCGCGCAAGGTGCGGATCCGGTCGCGTCGTCCAGTCAGGATCTTATGCGGGTAACACTGATGGCCCACATCCCAGACAAGACGGTCGCGCGGCGTGTCAAACACCGCATGTAACGCAACGGACAGCTCCACCACGCCCAGACCTGCCCCCAGATGCCCGCCGGTTTCAGACACCGCAGACACGGTTTCGGCCCGCACCTCATCTGCCAGCTGGCACAGCTCATCATCCGACAGGGTTTTCATGTCGGCGGGCCGCGAAATGAGGTCGAGCAGTGGCGTATGCGGGCGCTGGGACATTTGTATTCCTTGGCTACCTTGGGTTTACCTATCGCGCTGGATAACGAAGCGGGCGGCCTCTCGCAAGGTGTCTGCCCGCTCACCATAGGGCGACAGCGCGTCACAGGCATTGGTGATGAGGTCCTCTGCGCGGGTCTTTGCCGCTTCCAATCCGAGAAGAGAGACGAATGTGGCCTTGCCCGCATCGGCGTCCTTGCCAACGGCTTTGCCCACTGCAGCGGCATCACCTTCCACGTCCAGAACGTCGTCCCAGATCTGGAACGCCAGCCCTAGCGCGGTTGCGTAATCGGTCATGGGTTGCGTGTCCGCCCCGGCCAACACCGCACCCGCCTCGGCCGACCAGCAAATCAGCGCACCGGTTTTGCCCGCTTGCAGGTGGGTGATCTCATCAAGCGTCAACGGGACTTTGGCAGTTTCCGCCGCAATATCCAGCGCCTGCCCATGCACCATGCCCAACTGGCCTGCCGCCACGGTCAACGAGCGGATCAGCGGGATCCGCGCGTCTGCGATAGCGCCGTGAGTGAGGAGCTCAAACGCCAGTGTCTGAAGCGCATCTCCGACCAGTACCGCAGTCGCCTCATCCCATTTCTTATGCACGGTGGGCAGTCCGCGGCGCAGATCGTCATCATCCATGCAGGGCATATCATCATGGACAAGTGAATAGGCATGTACCGCCTCGATTGTCGCTGCAACCCAGACCGAACGGCCATCCGGCACCCCATGCAGGTGGGCGCTTTCCATTACCAGAAAACCGCGCAGCCCCTTGCCGCCGCCGGTCGCATATTTCATCGGCTCTGCCAGCGCGCCCTTGCGGCTGATCTCACCATGCAGGCAAGCGCGTGCCGCCTGCGAGGTGGCATCCAGACGTGACTTGAACATTTATGCGCTTTCGACCGGGGTGGTGCCGGTGGGCGCGCCATTTTGATCCAGCGTGATCGCGGCCACTTTTTCTTCGGCTTCCTTGAGCTTCTTTTCGCAACGCGCCTTCAACTCGGCCCCGCGCTCATAAAGCTTGATCGAAGCGTCCAGTGCCACGTCGCCGCGTTCCAACTGGCCGACGACGGCCTCCAGTTCGCGCATCGCTTCTTCGAAACTCATTTCAGCCACAGGTGTGTCGCTCATCCGCCCCGCTCCATCATCACTTCAATATAGGCGCTGACACTCTCGCCCAGCGCGTCGAGATCATAGCCACCTTCCAGAGAAGAGACCACCCGCCCCGAGCAGGTTTCATCCGCCAGATCGCAGATCCGACGGGCCAGCCAGGCGAAATCATCGGTGGACCAGTTCAGCCCCGCCAACGGGTCGGCGCGATGGGCGTCAAACCCGGCGGAGACAAGGATCAGTTCCGGCTCATATCGGGTCAGGGCCGTGTCGATCACCCGGTCCCAGGTCTCACGCATTTTCACACTGCCGGATCCGCCTTCGAGCGGTTTGTTCAGGATCTGCCCATGGGCGCCCTGCTCATTACGCCCGCCGGTGCCGGGGTAAAGCGGGCTTTGGTGGCTGGACACAAACAACACCCGGTCCTCGTTCCACAACACATCCTGAGTGCCATTGCCGTGATGCACGTCGAAATCCAACACTGCGATGCGCGAAAGCCCATGTGTTTCCGCCGCATATCGCGCCGCAATGCCCACGGTTGAGAATAAGCAGAACCCCATTGGCGTTTCGGTTTCGGCGTGATGTCCCGGAGGGCGGCAGGCGACAAAAGCGTTCTGCGCTTCCCCGGCCATCACCGCGTCGATGGCGGCCAGGTTGCCACCAATCGCACGCATCGCGGCCTCAAGAGACCCCGGTGTCATGTATGTATCCCCATCCAACTGCCACCAACCGTCCTGCGGTTCGGCCGCAGCGATTCGGTCGTAATGGCTGCGCGGATGGCACAATTCAATCTTGTCCGGCGTGGCCATCGGGGCGTCACGCCGATCAAGCGCGGCAAATTGCGGTGCTGCAAGAGCGGAGTCAATCGACACCAGTCGCGCTACCTGTTCCGGATGACCGGGCGGCGTAACGTGGTTATGGCAGGCGGGATGGGTGTAAAGCTGCGTTGTCATATCGCGAGGCTAGGGCAGGTTGCCCCTTATCTCAAGGTCTCACTCCGCAACCTATGAGGTGATGGCATCCAAGAGAGATTTACGCCAGACAAGGTCAGACAGAAGCCTTCCGGACCTGACAGGGTTGCCAATCCACCTCTTCTTTTTTCTTGCCAGAAATACCTCGGGGGTCTGGGGGCAGCGCTCCCAGCCACCAGCCTCAATCCGGCGCGAGCATATATCCCGCCCCGCGCACGGTTTGCAGGTAACGCGGTTGCTTCGGGTCGGCCTCCAGCTTGCGGCGCAGGCGCGTGATCTGCACATCCACCGCTCGTTCCTGCGATTGGCCTTCATCTCGTCCCAGCTGCTCGACCAAGGATCCACGCGACACCGGTTCACCAGGTTGGGCGGAAAAGATCTTCATCAACTGGCTTTCTGTTGCGGTCAGGCGGATCAACTCCTCACCCGACCACAGTTCGCCACGCTCGATATCATACCGCAACGCGCCCAAGCCCAGAGTGGTCGGGGCCACCTCGACCGCCGCAGGCACGCGGCGCAAGATCGCATTGATGCGCAACAAGAGCTCTTTGGGTTCAAAGGGTTTGGCGAGATAGTCGTCGGCACCGGCTTCCAGGCCACGAATCCGGTCCTCTGTCTCGCCTTTGGCTGTGAGCAACAGGATTGGCGTCGTCATCGTCTCGCGCAATGAACGGGTCAGTTCCACCCCATCTTCACCGGGCATCATCACGTCGCAGATGATCATGTCGAAATCCAGCCCCGACAAGATTTTGCGGGCATGTTGCGCATCCCGTGCGGCTGTAACCCAGAACCCCTGGCGGATCAGAAACTTGCGCAACAAAGAGCGAATCCGCTCATCATCGTCAATGATCAACAAGTGGGCGTCGGCCAGATCAACCATCTTGCGCCTCCTTCAATCGATTGAAATGACGTCTTAGTTCTGGGTCCATCATGGCCTCCAAGACGGCGCGAAAACCTTGCACCGCTTCGGGTCCGGCCTCGCGGTAGGCCGCCCGCATCCTTGTGCGTTGGGCATCTGAAAGCTCGCGCTCCAACGCTTCCCCGACATCGGTCAGAAATAAATGACGTTCCCGCTTGTCACGGGTTCCCACGCGACTTTCAACCAACCCATCTTCTATGAGTGTTCTTAACACACGGTTGAGCGATTGCTTGGTCACACCAAGGATCGAAAGAAGATTGTTCACCGTGGTGCCAGGGCTGCGTGAGATAAAGTGAATGGCCCGGTGATGCGCACGGCCATAGGATTTCTCTTCGAGAATTCGGTCTGGATCAGCGGTAAACCCGCGATAGGCAAAAAACATCGCCTCAATCCCTTTTCGCAGCTGCTCATCAGTGAGAAACAGCAATGACTGCCCGCCGGGCAGTGCAGAAGGTCGCGTCTCGGTCATAGCGAAATCCTTTTCATTTCAAAGCACCACCGGTCAAGCCCATCACGAAAAATGTTACAGTTTCTGATTTTATGTCAGTGTTGTTGACTTTCCAAGAATCAATTGTTAGCGATGTTCAGTTTTTGCGCAACATTATGTCCGGTACGGACCTATTTGGCGCAACAATCGAAAATCTAACTCAAGAAAGTCGGGCAATTCTGACTTTGGGCGCGCTGTTTTCCGCGTTGCCCGTAACACAAAGGAACGGACCATGAGCGGATATGACGACCGCGACGGCAAAATCTGGATGGATGGCCAGCTGATCGACTGGCGCGACGCGAATGTCCACATCCTGACCCATGCACTTCACTATGCCTCGTCGGTGTTTGAGGGCGAGCGTCTCTATGAGGGCAAGATCTTCCTCTCACGCAAGCACTCGGAACGGCTGTTGAAGTCCGGTGAGATGATGGACATGCCCATCCCCTACACCGTAGACGAGATCGAAGCAGCCAAACAGGCGGTCGTCGAAGCCAACAACCTCACCAATGCCTATATTCGCGTGGTGGCGTGGCGTGGCGCTGGTGAAGACATGGGTGTCTCATCAGCACGTAACCCGGTTCGCATGGCGGTCGCTGCTTGGGCTTGGGGTGACTATTATGGTGACGCCAAGATGAAGGGTGCCAAGCTCGACATCGCTAAGTGGAAACGCCCGTCGCCCGAGACCATCCCGACCTCAGCAAAAGCCGCAGGTCTTTACATGATCTGCACCATGTCGAAACACGCGGCTGAGGCCAAAGGCTGCTCGGACGCTCTGTTCATGGACTATCGCGGTTATGTGGCCGAAGCGACCGGCGCCAACGTCTTCTTCGTAAAAGATAGCGACGTACACACGCCGCTTCCCGATGCGATCCTCAATGGCCTGACCCGTCAGACCGTGATCGGAATGCTGAAGGACAAGGGCGTCACTGTGCATGAACGTCACATCATGCCGGAAGAGCTGGCCGATTTTGAACAATGCTGGCTGACCGGATCCGCCGCCGAAGTGACCCCGGTGGGGCAGATCGGCGAGCACACCTTTGAGGTTGGCGCGCTGACCCGTGAGATTGCTGAAGACTACGAGAAGCTCGTGCGCAGCTGACCTCGATATTCAGAACAGATAAAAGTCCGGTGCCGTTGCGCCGGGCTTTTTTGTTGGTTGCTTGCGTTTTAACCAATCCTGAACCCGTCGCGGCTATCCTGCGCAGACCACAAGTGTGAATTTGGAAAGGGTCGCAGGATGCGAAAGGTCGCGACAGCTCGGGTGCTCGGGGCGCTTATTCTGGCACTGTCTCTGCCCACGTTCCTGTCATTGTTGTGGCACCGCCTGTCCGGTGATCCAACGATGCGCCCCTTGGGCATCACAAAAGAAGCCTTGCAGGATGAAAGCGGTGAAGGACTGATCATTCAGGCCCATGTGAATTGGGGTACAATTGAACAAAGCGCCGCGTCACAGCAGGAACTCGCGCGTGCGCTCATACGGGGGTTTTCTGCAAAAGGTGTGGTGGTAGAGGTGCAGTCCTTTTCTTCTCAAGCACCCAATCCCACAGTCACCTATCAGGTTGGCCCTTCGACAATCGGACCTTTTCCGGCGTTCAGCGCCGCACAGGGGATCAATGCAGCGGTTGAGGCCTATCGGATGAATGTTCCGTTCATCGCTCAAGAATAGTAAATGCGAGATTATCCCATGTATCAAATGTTCCAATACGTCTTTGCCATTGTCGCAGTGGTTGTCATCCCTACCGTATCAATGCTGAGCTACTATGCCTGGACCGGGGATCCGTCCCTTCGCCCGCTCGCGGCATCGGTGGACAGGTTGCGCGGTTACTTCGTGGGCAGTGATGATATCTTGATCGAAGTCTATTGGGGAGAACACGTGCGTTCGGTCGTGAGCCAGAGCGACGTGAAGCACAAATTGCGATCCGCCTTCCTGTCAAAGGGGATCAATGCCCATGTTGTCATCCGCCCCCACTCAGGGTCATCCGGCATCCAGGTGTCCTACAGGGTGGGTATGTCTGAATTCGGGCCAATGCACCTCACCGAAACACCTCGCGCGGTGCAAAGCGTGGTAGAAGCGTATCGGATGGCGCAGAAATCGTGACTTCAGTTGGATGAAGCCGCGTTTAATCTTTGCAAAGCCCAGCGTGCCGCATCTGCAACTGCCTCATCCTCTGAGGCAATATGATTTCGGGCAAACCGTGCCAGCTCATTTTGCCCGGAATTGCCGATTGCATAGAGCACATTGCGCATGAAGCGCCCCCAACCGATCCGCTTGATTGGGCTGCCTGAAAATTTTGTGCGAAATTCGGTATCGTCCAACTGTGCCAACTCGGCCAGATCCGGCGCAATCAAATCAACCCGTGCTGCGTATCGAAGCTCTTGTGCTTCGGCGGCAAATTTGTTCCACGGGCAGGCGGCAAGGCAATCATCGCATCCATAGATATGGTTGCCCAGCTTGCCACGAAGCGCGTCGTCCACCGGTCCTTTGTGCTCGATGGTGAGATAGGAAATGCAGCGCCGCGCATCGACCTGAAAAGGTGCGGGGAACGCATCGGTGGGGCAGACATCGAGGCACGCCCGGCAAGACCCGCAGTTCTCGCGTCCCGGTTCATCAACCGGCAGTTCCAATGTGGTGAAGATCGCGCCCAGAAAAAACCAGTTGCCCAGCTCGCGCGACAGTAGGTTGGAATGTTTGCCCTGCCAGCCCAGCCCAGCCGCCGCTGCCAATGGTTTCTCCATGACCGGGGCCGTGTCCACGAACACTTTGATCTCGCAGCCATATTCTTCGACCATCCAGCGCCCGACACGCTTCAGACGTTTTTTTACGATGTCATGGTAGTCGCGATTTTGTGCGTAGACAGAGATTGCACCTTTGTCCGGTTGCCCCAGAACCTCCAGCGGATTGTGCGCTGGCGTATAGGGTTCCGCCAACATGATCACCGACCGCGCTTCGGGCCACAGGGCCGCTGCGCTGCCGCGCCAATGCATCCGTTCTTCCATCCAGCCCATGTCGCCATGTCGCCCTTCGGCCACAAACTGCGCAAGACGCTCTGCTGTCTCGGGCGTGGCATCCGGGCGGCAGACACCAAAGGCCGCGAACCCCTCAGCCAGAGCTTTGGCCTCGATTGCGCCTTTCCTCTTGCTGGAAATATCCTCGGGGGGGGTGGGGGGCAGACAGCCCCCCATGTCCGACGGTTCACTCAAAAGTCGAGATCCGCATAATGCGCAGGAGGCGGAAATCCGGAAACCTGATCGGCAAGGATGGAGCGGAAAGCGGGGCGGGATTTAATCTTGGAATACCACTCACGCACGTTCTCGTTTCGGTTCCAATCGACGTCCGAAATGTAGTCCAGCGCCGAGAGATGCGCCGCCGCTGCGAAATCCGCCAACGTCATCGTATCCCCCGCCAGCCAACGGCGCTGATCCAAAAGCCAGCCCATATAATCGAGGTGGTATTTGATTGCCTTGGCCCCGGCTTTGACACGCGAACTTTCCGGGTATCCGGCCCCCATGACTTTCTTGTTCACCCGCTCATAGAGCAGGTTCGAGGTGACTTCATTGTGAAACTTATCATCAAACCAGCTGACCAGGCGGCGCACCTCATGCCGGGCATCTGCATCTTTCGGCATCAGGGAAGGCGTCGGATGTGACTCTTCGATATATTCGCAGATTGCCGCGCTTTCGGTCAGGAACTTTCCACCCATCTTCAGGACCGGCACCTTGCCCGCTGGATTGCGGCGCAGGAAGTCGGTGCTTTTCTCCCAATACCGTTCCTCGACCAGCTCCACTTCCAGTTTCTTTTCGGCCAGCGACAGGCGCACCTTGCGGCAGAACGGGGAGAGGGGCACGTGAAATAGTCGGATCATGTCAGGTCGCGTATTCTCTAGAAGGGTCTGTTTCCGTATTGCCCGCTTTGGGCCAAGGGATCAATCCTCGAAACACGAAGCGCGCCCATCTCGGCGGATCGTAGCGGCCCCGTCCAAGATCTGTACGGCCCGTTTGCGCAGCGCGGTTGACGGTTTGGAGGCCGAGCGTTCCTTGGGGTTGGGCAGCACAGCCGCCAGACGCGCGGCCTGCACAGCGGTGAGCTTGTCCGGCCCGACATCGAAATAGTGTCGACTGGCAGCTTCCACCCCAAACACCCCTTTATCGAACTCGGCCACATTCAAATAGACTTCGATGATCCGTCGTTTTGTCCAGACCAGTTCGACCGCAGGGGTCAGAGCTGCTTCCAGTGCCTTGCGCAGCCATGACCGCCCTTGCCAGAGATAGGTGTTCTTGACCACTTGCTGACTGATTGTCGAAGCTCCGCGTGCACCGCCATCATCTATTGCCGCCCGGATGGCGGACATGTCAAAACCCCAATGCAGGCAATAGTTTGCATCTTCGGCAGCGACCACGGATCGTGCCATGACTGGCGCGATTTCATCCATGTCCACCCACTGATGATCGACCCAGCCAATACGCATTTTTTCGGAGATCATATAGGGCGTGGTCGGAGGATTCATCAGCGCATATGCCACAACAAAAATGGCAATCAAGGCAATCGCTCCAAATAGAACACGGCGCATCCACCGCCTCAACCAAAGGATTGGGTGAATGCCAGACCTTTTTTTGGCCTTGCCTGTTTTACCCTTCGCGGGTTTTTTGCTCTGCTTTTTCTTTGCCACGGTGAATTTTCCCACAGGGGGGGCAGGGGGTCAACCGATCGAATTATGAGGGGCGCTGCCCCTCGCGAGGCAAGCTCACTCACCCCGGGATATTTGGAGCAAGAGGAAGGGATGAAATGACAACGCCCGCAGCGGAGGCGGGCGTTGTATCATTTGTTTGCAGCTGAATTACTCAGCAGGGACTGCCTCGGCCTCGTACGACAAGGGCACGGGCAATTTGTCGAGCATCTCTTTCGGGCAAACTTGCACGAAATTGGCTTTCTCGCTGTCCCAGTGGCGCAGGATTTCGGTTGCTTTGACGGATCCGGTCTCAGCCACGTGGCGCTCGATCAGCTCTTTCAGTTCTGCTTCCCAGTGATCTACGGCGACCGGGCCGGTGACCAGCGTTTCCATGTTCATCACGCGAGCAGTTTCGCCTTCCGGGTCATAGAGATACGCCATGCCGCCGGTCATGCCCGCCCCGAAGTTGGCGCCGATGGATCCGAGGATCACGGCAATGCCGCCAGTCATGTATTCACACCCGTTTGAGCCGCAGCCTTCGATCACCACCTTGGCACCTGAGTTGCGCACGGCAAAGCGTTCGCCAGCACGGCCCGCAGCAAAGAGGTACCCATCGGTCGCGCCGTAAAGCACGGTGTTGCCGATAATGGTGTTCTCAGCCGCCACAAGGGGGCTTGCCATTGGTGGGCGCACGGCCACAGTTCCGCCGGACAAGCCTTTGCCCACATAGTCATTGGCATCCCCCGACACTTCGATCTTCAGGCCAGGAGCTGCGAAGGCACCCAATGCCTGACCGGCAGAACCCGTCAGCTTAACGGTCAGGTGGTCAGGTTGCAGGTTGTTCCGCATCCCGAATTTCTGAACGATATGTGACGAGGTGCGGGTGCCCACGGTGCGGTGCGTGTTTTGCACGGCATAGCTGAGCTGCATTTTCTCGCCATCTTCAAGGAAGCGGGCAGCGTCACGCACGATCTCTGCATCCAGAGTGTCCGGCACGGCGTTGCGTGGGCGATCCCGGTCATAGGTGATCTGATCCGCACCATCCACAGTCAGGAGGAGTGGGTTCAGGTCGAGGTCGTCAAGATGGGCCGAGCCACGCGATACCTGTGACAGAAGGTCGGCGCGGCCAATGACTTCATCCAGCGAACGCGCGCCGATTGAGGCAAGGATTTCCCGCACTTCCTGAGCGTAGAAAGTGATGAGGTTCACCACTTTATCGGCAGATCCAGTGAACTTGGCGCGCAGGTCGTCGTCTTGCGTACAGACGCCCACCGGGCAGGTGTTCGACTGGCACTGACGCACCATGATGCAACCCATGGCGATCAGGGCGGCGGTGCCGATGCCGTATTCCTCAGCCCCCATCATCGCGGCCATCACGATGTCGCGTCCAGTGCGCAGCCCACCGTCGGTGCGCAGCGTCACACGTTCGCGCAGATTGTTCATGGCGAGCACCTGATGGGCCTCGGTCAGGCCCATTTCCCACGGCAGACCTGCGAATTTGATCGAGGTTGCAGGCGAGGCCCCGGTGCCACCATTGTGGCCCGAGATCAAGATGATGTCGGCTTCGGCCTTGGCCACACCGGCGGCGATGGTGCCAACACCGGAGGACGCCACCAGCTTCACCGTCACCTTGCAGCGTGGGTTGATCTGCTTGAGGTCGTAGATCAACTGCGCCAGATCTTCGATCGAGTAGATATCGTGGTGTGGCGGTGGTGAAATCAGTGTCACGCCTTTGGTCGAGTGGCGTAGCTTGGCGATGAGGTCGGTGACCTTCATACCGGGCAACTGACCGCCCTCGCCGGGCTTTGCGCCCTGCGCCACTTTGATCTCAAGCTCTTCACAATGCAGCAGGTATTCGGCGGTTACACCAAAGCGACCCGATGCCACCTGTTTGATCTTGGCGGATGCGTTATCGCCATTGGGTTCTGGGGTGAAATCCTCGGGGCTTTCGCCGCCTTCACCCGAATCCGACTTGGCGCCAATGCGGTTCATGGCAATTGACAGGGTGCGGTGTGCCTCGGGCGACAGCGCGCCCAGCGACATGCCGGGGGTCACAAAGCGTTTGCGGATCGCGGTGATGCTTTCCACCTCTTCAATCGGCACCGGATTGCCAATTGGCTTGATCGCCAAAAGGTCACGTAGGTGGATTGGTGGCATGGATTGCAGACGCTTGGAATACTGCTGCCACATCGCGTAAGACGCGCGGTCACAGGCGTTTTGCAGAAGGTGCATGGATTGCGCTTCCCAGGCGTGGGTCTCACCGGACTTACGCGCCTTATAGAAGCCACCCACCGGCAGCACTTTGTTGCCCGTGCCAAAGCCCGCAGCGTGCACGTCTTCCAGTTTCTTCTGGATGCCCGAGACACCAATGCCTGAAATGCGGCTGATCATGCCGGGGAAATACTCGGCCACCATGGCGCGCGACAGGCCAACGGCTTCGAAGTTCAGACCGCCACGGTAGGATGAGATCACCGAGATCCCCATCTTTGCCATGATCTTCAGAAGGCCCTGGTCAATCGCGTTGCGATAGCGGCGCACAGCTTCGGTCAGCGAGCAATCAAGCAGGCCCCGGTCAATACGGTCGGCAAGGCTGTCCTCGGCCAGATAGGCGTTGACCGTGGTCGCACCCGAACCCACCAGAACCGCGAAGTAATGCGGGTCGAGACATTCAGCCGAGCGCACGTTGAGCGAGGTAAAGGTCCGCAGACCTTTGCGCACCAGCCAGCTGTGGATGGCAGATGTGGCCAGGATCATCGGCATTGCAATCCGATCTTCGCCTTGCGCCTGATCTGTCAGCACAAGGTGGCCCGCACCGGATTGGATCGCTTCTTCAGCTTGGGCGCGGATCTCGGCGAGAGCCGTTTGCAGCGCGCCGTCGCCGCCATCTGCTTGGAAGGTACAATCAATCTCGACCATCGGCGCTTCGAACGCCTTGGTCATGGCGACAAATTGCTCGTTGCCAACAAACGGGCTTTCCAGCGAGATGATCTCGGTCTGGCCACCGTTTTCATCCAGCACGTTTTTCAGGTTGCCGAACCGGGTCTTGAGCGACATCACGCGGAATTCGCGCAAGCTGTCGATCGGCGGGTTGGTCACCTGAGAGAAGTTTTGGCGGAAGAAATGGCTGAGTGGGCGATATTGGGTCGACAGAACGGCCGACGGCGTGTCATCGCCCATCGAGGCCAGCGCCTCTTTGCCATCCTCTGCCATCGGTGCGAGGATCTGCTCCAGCTCTTCCAGCGTGTAACCAGCAGCCACTTGACGGCGGCGCAACTCATCACCCGAAAAGAGCGGTTTTTCTTCGATGTCTGACAGGTCTTCTTCGAGGTCATGGATTTTGTTTACCCATTCGCCGAAGGGCTGGGCGGTAGACATTTTATCCTTGATTTCAGTGTCGTGGTAAAGCTTGCCCTCTTTCATGTCCACGGCCAGAAGCTGCCCCGGACCAAGCGCGCCTTTTTCTACGACAGTTGATTCGTCGGTGGGCACCATGCCCGCCTCGGACCCCGCAATCAGCAGCCCGTCGCCGGTCACGACATAGCGCATCGGGCGCAGCCCGTTGCGGTCAAGACCCGCGCAGACCCAGCGACCATCGGTCATGGCAAGGGCCGCAGGGCCATCCCAGGGTTCCATCACCGAGTTGCAGTAGGAATACATGTCTTTCCACGCCTGCGGCAGTTCAACTGCCTGCTTCGACCAGCTTTCCGGCACCAACATGGTTTTTGCCATAGGAGCCGAGCGACCCGCACGGACCAGAACTTCGAACACCGCGTCAAGGGCCGCGGAGTCGGATGATCCGCCCGGCACAATCGGTTTGATGTCTTCAGCCAGTTCACCAAAGAAGGACGAGGCCATGCGGATCTCGTGCGACTTCATCCAGTTCATGTTGCCCTTCAGCGTGTTGATCTCGCCGTTATGGGCCAGCATGCGGAAGGGTTGGGCCAGCCACCATTGCGGGAAGGTGTTGGTCGAGTAGCGTTGGTGATAGATCGCAAAGGACGATTTGAACTGCTCGTCCATCAGGTCCGGGTAGAACACGGCCACCTGTTCGGCCAGCATCATGCCTTTGTAGATGATCGACCGGCAGGAGAGCGACGCGATATAGAGGCCGGCAATATTGGCTTGGGCAGCCGCTTTTTCGATCCGGCGACGGATCACGTAAAGCTCGCGTTCAAAGGTGTCTTCATCCACGCCTTTCGAATTCGAGATCATGATCTGCTCGATCTCGGGGCGCGTGGCGTTGGCTTTTTCACCAAGGCAGGAGATGTCTACTGGGACGTGGCGCCAGCCATAGATGTAATAGCCCATGCGCAGAATCTCGGTTTCCACGATGGTCCGGCAGGCTTCCTGCGCGCCAAAATCGGTACGGGGCAGGAAGACTTGGCCAACGGCAACCAGCTGGTCCTGGCGCGGCTCGTGGCCAGTGCGTTTGATCTGGTCATAGAAGAAGGGAACCGGGATCTGCACGTGGATGCCAGCGCCATCACCGGTTTTGCCATCGGCGTCAACGGCGCCGCGGTGCCAGATGGCTTTCAGCGCATCGATGCCTGCTTCAACCACCTGACGGGTGGGTTTACCATCGGTGGCGACCACAAGCCCGACACCACAAGAGCTGTGCTCGTCTTCGTCACGATAGAGGCTGTGCTCGCTCATATACGCGCGCTTAGCTTCTTCGCGGGCGACCCAGTTTTCATCATATTTCGTCATATTCTGTCTCCTCATGGGGCGTGGGCGGCACAGTTTTGATGTGGCCCGGCATGCCCCTGATATGTCCTGATTATTCGGCGGCGAGTGCAGCTTTTGTGGCCAAGGTCTCGACGATATTGGCGCCCGCTTCGCGGCCGTCACGGATCGCCCAAACGACCAGAGACGCCCCGCGCACGATGTCACCCACAGCCCAGACGTCATCCATGTCGGTTTGGTGGGTGCCAAAGGCGGCCTTGACGGTGCCCCAGCGAGTGACCGGCAGGTCCGGCTGATCCCAAAGTGTTGGCAGGTCTTCCGGTTCAAATCCGAGCGCCTTGATCACCAGATCTGCTTCTTCTGTGTAGTCTGATCCTTCGATCACTTCGGGGCTGCGACGGCCCGAGGCGTCGGGTGCGCCGAGGCGCATCTTTTGTACGATCACGCCATTCACCGGTTCGCCGGTGAAGCCTTTTGGTGCAGCCAGCCAGACAAATTCCACGCCTTCCTCTTCTGCGTTCTGCGTTTCGCGTTGTGAACCGGGCATGTTGGCGCGGTCGCGGCGATAGAGACATTTGACCGAAGTCGCACCCTGACGGATGGCTGTGCGCACACAGTCCATGGCGGTGTCGCCACCACCGATCACGATGACTTTCTTACCTTTGGCATTCAGCTCACCGCTTTCAAATTCAGCCACGGTGTCACCGAAATCGGTTTTGTTCGAGCAGGTGAGGTAATCGATGGCCCGCACAATGCCGGTCGCGCCCGCACCCGGTCCTTGCAGGTCGCGGGTCTTGTAAACGCCAGTGGCGATCAGCACTGCGTCATGCTCTGCGTGGATGTCTGCAAACGTGACGTCTTTGCCGATATCCGTGTTCAGGGTGAAGGTGACACCTGCGCGCTCCAAGAGTTCTACCCGGCGCATCACCACGTCTTTTTCCAGCTTGAAGCCGGGGATGCCATAGGTCAGCAGGCCGCCCGCGCGATCATGACGATCGTAAACTGTGACGGCATGACCTGCGCGCACCAGCACGTCAGCCGCAGCCAGACCACCCGGACCCGCGCCGATGATGGCCGCGCTTTGACCGGTGGCGGGACCAACGGCAATTTCTTCGACCCAGCCTTGTTCCCATGCGGTGTCGGTGATGTATTTCTCAACCGCGCCGATGGTGACGGTGCCGTGGCCGGATTGTTCGATCACGCAATTGCCTTCACACAGTCGGTCCTGCGGGCAGATGCGGCCGCAGATTTCCGGAAAAGTGTTGGTGGATTGCGAAAGTTCGTAAGCCTCTTGCAAGCGTCCGGTAGCGGTCATGCGCAGCCAATCGGGGATGTTGTTGTGCAGCGGGCAATGGGACTGACAATAGGGCACACCACATTGGCTGCATCGGCTGGCCTGCTCAGCGGCCTTTGCGGTGGCGAACTCGGCATAGATTTCCTGAAAATCTTCTTTGCGAGTTTCAGCCGAACGCTTTTCGGGCATATCGCGGTCGACATTCACAAATTTCAACATCGGCTGTTTGGCCATTCTTTGCTCTCCGTCACTAGAGCGTTTCGCGGATGAAACGCGGGCTGGGTGTGCCCTTGTAAATAAGGCCGGAGAAAATGAAAAGTCAATAATGCTTACCTATATGTCGCTTTTTGTAATTTATTTCACCAAAAAGTTCGCAGGTTCAGTAAAAATAGGTCAGAAAGGGTGATATATATTTCCACTTCCCTTTCCTGTCAGGGAGTTTAGCTTGCCTATAATCAACGAAAACAGGCTTTTCCCCATGTCTCTCGCCCATCTGTTCCTTGTTGCGATCATACAGGGAATCACCGAATTCCTTCCAGTGTCCTCGTCCGGGCATCTGGTTTTGGTGCCAGTACTGACCGGATATCCCGATCAAGGGCAGGTGATTGATGTGGCAGTCCATCTGGGCACGCTGATGGCGGTGATAATGTTTTTCTGGCGCGATGTGAGCATGGGGCTTGCGGGTGTTCCGCGTATGCTCACCGGGCGGATCGATACGCCGGGGGCAAAGCTCGCATTTCTGTTGATGATCGCCACGATCCCTGCCGTGCTGTTTGGCTTGATGCTGAAATTGACGGGGCTGGATGACGCGATGCGTTCGGTCAAGGTGATCGCCTGGACCATGCTGGGGTTTGGTATCGTTCTTTATGTGGTGGACCAAAGGGGAGCAGAGACCAAGACTGCCGGGGATTGGTCGCTCAGGGATGCCATCATCATGGGGCTGTGGCAGGCCGTGGCGCTTATACCCGGTTCGTCGCGGTCCGGTGTGACCATCACCGGCGCGCGCGCGCTGGGATATCAGCGGTCAGATGGGGCGAAGCTTGCCATGCTGATGTCAATTCCGACAATTTTTGCCTCGGGTGTGCTGTTGGGCGCAGAGGTGATTGCCGATGCCAATATCCAGGCGGCCAAGGATGGAGCCATCGCTGCGGGGCTCTCTTTTGTTTCAGCACTCCTCGCGCTCAGTTTGATGATGCGTCTGCTGCGGTCGGTCAGTTTCACGCCCTACGTGATCTATCGCGTGGTGCTGGGGCTGGGGCTCTTGCTCTTCGCCTATAGCTGACGGATCGTCGGCAATAAAAAAGGCGCAACCCAAGCTGCGCCTTTTTTGAATGTATGTTGCGTGATCTCAGGTTTTGAGGTTCTTCGCAGAAGCCGTGATGTCGGCATATTGGCCGCTGTCGCGGAAACGCCAGAGATAGTCCGGCAAAATGGCGTCCATCGCTTTCGGCTCAATCTTAAGATCGGCAAACGACTTCGCCCCTTCACTGACCACATTGTCCACGCCAAGGTTTTTAACCTGATCGCGCGACAGAAGCGATGGTACGAGGCCGCCTGTTACAGTCTGCACCATATCAAAGGCCCAGGCCTGAACGCGCGCCACGACTGGCGGAAGGTTCAAGACGAGTCGGCGGCGCTGGATGTGATCCAGCATGCGCTGCATCAACTCGCGGAAGCTTTCCACATTCGGTCCGCCCAGTTCATATATGCCAGCTTCGGCTTCGCCCAGAATGCCTTTTTCGACCGCAGCGGCCACGTCATCAACATGGACAGGCTGAAACTTAGTGTCTGCGCCAACGATGGGCAAAACCGGACCAAAACGAGTCATTCCGGCAAAGCGGTTGAAGAAATTGTCCTCTTGTCCGAACACGATTGAGGGGCGCAGGATCACCGCCCCCGGATATGCGGCCTGTACAGCAGCTTCGCCAGCGGCTTTGGTGCGGCCGTATTCGCTGGGGCTTTCCGGATCGGCACCGATGGCCGAGATGTGCACCAGTTGGTTCACACCCTCTTCGGTGGCAATCTTGGCCACGCGCCCGGCACCTTCGGCGTGCACGGCATCAAAGCTGTTCTTGCCAATTGACAGAAGAACGCCCACGCAGTTCACAACTGCATCAGCCCCCTGCATTGCAGCGCGTACCGATGCGTCATCTCGGATGTTGCACAGGATCGGTTCAACCTGTCCGACGGCTCCGTAAGGTTTGACAAACAGCGCCTCGTTCGGGCGACGCACGGCAACGCGCACGCGCCAGCCCTGCTTGGCCATGCGACGCGCCACATAGCGCCCCACAAACCCGGATCCGCCATAAATGGTCACTAGCTTGGACATCGAAGTCCTCCTTGCAAATCTCGCGCAGATGCATATCGCATATCTCGCGCAAATGAATAGCTTTCCGAGACCGGATGAGCAAGGCAGAATGCTTTTTCTGAGAATCCGACATTATCCGCTTGACGCCCCCCTCAACACCCATTAAATCGCCCCTCACCAACCGTGCCCAGATGGCGGAATTGGTAGACGCGCTAGCTTCAGGTGCTAGTGTCCGTATGGACGTGGAGGTTCGAGTCCTCTTCTGGGCACCATTAAATCCCGATAAGATATTGTAGTTAAACGAAAAGCTGTTTCGCGGGAGTCGAACCGTAGAACAAATCGTTGAACAATTCCTTCAAATACACATTCATGAAGTCCGGCATCTATTACTTCGTGCGCCGGGTGCCGAAACATCTTTCAGATCATTACATAACTAATAAGATTAGCTTTTCCCTGAGAGCCAAATCAGAATTCTTAGCCAAAAAGCGAGCGCAGAAATTCGCTGAACAACTGGATGATCATTGGTTCGCAATGGGCGTCGACAATGATCCCACTTTCAGTCGTTATCTGTCTGTTGCGATTCCTACACCCACCGGAGCGACCCTCAGGAGGCCCTACATTTCGCCTTCGCGATTGGTTGGTTTGTGCGTATTATATAGAGCATCGAGCAATATGATTTTGAGAAGTTTAGATGAACGAGATTAACAGCAGAGATCATGTCAAACATGATCCCTTTCTGACATGGGAACTATACGCGATCATTGGCCGGATAATGTTCCTGTGGTCATCGACCGAGAAGGACCTGCGAAGGGAGATTAGCCGCCTGCACCCCGCCGTCGAAAAAAAGAAAACACATCAGATTTCCCGGTTAATAAAGCTTTGGAAAGCTCTACTTTTAGAAAGCGCAGTGGAAGGTCCAGCGCATGAAGAAATCATTGAAGCGGCATACCTTCGGCTGAACAAAGCTCTTGATGTCAGAAATCGACTAACACATGGCCTGACGGGTTTGGAGGGCAGTCAGGAAGGCTGCAAAGAAACCGCGTATTTGTACACGGAGCTAAATGGCAAGAAGCAGAAAATCTCACTCACGGAACTGGAAGAAACCGCCGACAGCCTGAACAAAGTTTATAGCTATATGACTACCGTTTACTTTTGGACCCAAAAACCAATCCAGCCTTATGAAGAGATTGCCTACAACGAATTTCGAAATCGGATTGTTATTCGTTGAGCTAAGGCCGATGTTCTACAGCCGATGAAGAAAACTGCATGCTGATGCTGTAGAACAAACCGTAGAACTAAAAGCACAATGTAACCAATTTCCCCAGATCAGTGTTTTACCGTCTTACAGTAACTTATGAGATCACCACACGGAGATGATGGGTCTTCTGGGCACCACATCTTTATCGAATATGGTAATGATACATCACTCGAAAGATCGGGTGATTTTGCGATTTGGATTCGCATCCCAATGCTTCCCTTGCCACATCTGCCACTCCCCGCTATCCCGCCATACATGAGTGACACCTACGCGCCACCGCAAGACCCCTTGGTGATTCTGCACCACGACCATGAATTGCTTGTGGTCGATAAGCCCTCAGGGCTCTTGTCTGTACCGGGCAAGGGTGAGCATCTGGCCGATTGCCTAATTGCTCGCATTCAGGCGGTGTTTCCCGAAGCCCTTCTGGTGCACCGGCTCGACAGGGATACTTCAGGTGTGATGGTCTTTGCACTCACTCCCCACGCGCAGCGCCATCTGGGTTTGCAATTTGAAAAGCGGCAGATGAAGAAAACCTATGTGGCGCGCGTCTGGGGCGAAATGGCCGAGAAAGAAGGCACGGTGGATCTGCCGCTGATCGTCGACTGGCCCAACCGCCCGAAACAGCATGTGAATTTCGAAACCGGCAAACCCGCGCAGACCGACTGGAAGGTGATGCGCTATGAAAATGGCAACACCCGCGTACGCCTTTTTCCCAAGACCGGCCGCAGCCACCAGCTTCGCGTGCATATGCTCGAGCTTGGCCACCCGATCCTCGGAGATCCGTTTTACGCCACCGGTGGGGCCCTGAACGCCCCCCGATTGATGCTGCACGCCGAAAGCCTGCGCCTGCGTCACCCGGATGGCGGCAGGGGTATGAATTTCCGTGCCAAAACCCCGTTCTGATCCAACTTTCCTCTTGCTGAAAATATCCCGGGGTTCAAGGGGCAGAGCCCCTTGCGTGTTGTGACTGGTGAAAACGTCAGTTGACGAAACGTCACCCTCCTTGCCCTTTCCCCCCTTATTTGATTGAGTGATTGGACCCATCAAGAGAGGTCCAGATGTTCCAACCCGTCATCACCGGTACCGGTGTCTTCACCCCTACCGAAACCATTTCGAACGCCGAGCTGGTTCAAGCCTTCAACGCTTATGCCGACCGGGTGAATGCCGAAAACGCCGATGCGATCGCGGCGGGGGAAATGGAGCCGATTGGCCACTCGAGCGAAGAGTTCATCGTCAATGCTTCGGGCATTCACCAGCGCTATGTGATGGATAAGACCGGTGTGCTGGACCCTGCGGTGATGCATCCCAAGCTGCGTGAACGTGCCGACAACGAGCCGGGGATCATGACTGAGATGGCGTTGGGTGCCTGCAATCAGGCGCTTGCCAAGTCCGGGGTCTCGGCGGATGAGATCGATCTCGTGATCTGTGCCGCCTCGAACCACGAGCGCGCCTATCCCGCCATCGCGGTCGAAATCCAGCAGGCGCTGGGCGCGGGGGGGTTTGGGTTTGACATGAATGTTGCCTGCTCTTCGGCCACCTTCGGCATTCAGGCCGCCGCTGACATGATCCGCTCTGGCTCGGTGAAAAAGGCGCTGGTGGTCAACCCTGAGATCTGCTCGGCCCATCTGGAATGGCGCGACCGGGATTGTCACTTCATCTTTGGCGATGTCTGCACCGCGACCGTGCTGGAGCGTAAAGAGGACGCCAAGGGCGCGCATTTCGAGATCCTTGGCACCAAATGCCTGACCCAGTTTTCCAACAATATCCGCAACAACAACGGTTTCCTGCGCCGGACCCGCGAAGAGGGAAGCGAGCTGCCGGATCGCCGCGACATGCAGTTCATGCAGAATGGCCGCAAAGTGTTCAAAGAAGTGCTGCCGATCGTGTCGAAACACATCCTCGGCCAAATGGAAGAGCTGGGTGTGGGGCAGGGTGATCTGAAACGGATCTGGCTGCATCAGGCCAACAAAACCATGAATGATTTTATCGGGAAGAAAGTGATGGGTCGCGTGCCGGAAGAGGGCGAGCAACCCAACATCCTGCAAGACTACGCCAACACGTCCTCGGCCGGGTCAATCATCGCATTTTCCAAATACTCCGACGATCTGGCGCCCGGTGACACCGGGGTGATCTGTTCGTTTGGCGCGGGTTATTCTGTGGGGTCGGTTGTGGTGCGGCGGGGGTAAGTGACAGTTTGCTCAACGAAAACCAAGATACTGACCCAGCCAAACACATGTGAGGCAACATATGCCATTGCTTGATCTACCATTGACACCTCCACCAAAGATTAAACTGTCGCGCTTGCGTGATATCGGGTGGTCGATTTGGGACCCAATTGGTTTGCTTCGTTCGGAGCAAAAATGGGACGATAAAGAGTGTCTTACCTTTGCAGATGAGTACGATGGGTATCTTGTACAAGCGGCAGGTCAGTTACGGCGCGGTGCGCCAGATTCTGACGTTGTAGACTATCTCGTTCAGATCGAATCTGAGCATATGGGCTTGGGCACGGGCAATGGTGCATTGAATCGCGCCAAAAGGGTCGTCGACGCAATTCACGCAGACAAGGAACTTTGGACTTATCCGGAGTAGTACTTTTGTTTGTTGAGACAAAAAGAGCCCGCAAAACGCGAGTCGTTTTGTATGTCTAATGACCGGGATCACCCATTGAACCAACCCGACACGGCTTTCACTTCTAAGAAATCCTCTCCCCTTCGGCACGCTGATATTGCTGTATACCCCGCAGCGTGAAACCCTCAATTTGAGTGGGTTTTACAGATTTTGGCTGGGCGCTTGGCCCCCGCAGCATTTGGTGGTTCCGCACGGTGTTCTTGTAATGATGGCGGGTATGCGCTCAACTAAGTGCAGAAAAGAAAAAGGGGGATGAGATGTCGCTAGCAAATGATTTGGCGCTGACGGTTCATATTCTGGGCTTGTTCATGGGTGGGGCTTCGGCCTTTGGATTACCGGTCATCGGGGCGCTTGCCGCCAAGGCTGAGCTTGAACACAAACCTGTCTTGGGGCGGGCGGTCAAACCGCTCAAAATGATTGGCCATATTGGTCTTGGATTGATCCTGGTCACAGGCATCCTGATGGCAACTGCCGGGGGTGTATGGAGTTCCGGGCCGTTCATATTCTGGATAAAACTGGTAGCGGTAGGAGCTTTGATTGCAGGGATTGTCGTTGCCGGAAAAACCGGTGCGCTTGCCATGGCCGGTGATGCCGAGGCGGCTGCGAAGATGCCGAAGCTTAGTATGTTCAACATTGGCATGGGTGTCTTGGTCGTACTGTTTGCAGTGCTTGCGTTTAACTAAAACGTTCGGCGTACTCACTGGGGTCACAATCACATTGCTTCTTCATTTGGCTGACGTTGGCTTCGACCATGCCGGAGCGTATTTAGCCTAATGCGCAAGCCGTTTCCCGTGATCGAGAAAGAAGTCGATCAGACGTCGGGTCAGCATCTTCTGCGGACCGGCATCAGGCCAGACCGCGTAGATACCGAGAAGTGGGAGGCTCCAATCGGGCAGCACCCGGACAAGGTCGCCTGACGCCAGTTCGCCCTCGACTTCGCTGAGCGGAAGTTGCCTGATGCCGAGGCTCGCGATGACCGCGGATTTCGCCGCCGTGACGGAGTTGACCTCGATAGGTACCTTTCTCGGTGTGAGTGAGACACTCTCGCCATCGCTTTCCAGGTTTATATCGTTTACGAATTGGGAAATCGCGACAAAGGCATGATCCGAAAGATCATCCGGAGTTTTAATACGAGCGTGTGATGCCAGATAGTCCGGTGAGGCCACGAGAACCCGTTGAAAATTGGCAACGCGGCGGCTTTTAAGGCTGCTGTCGGCCAGCCTCCCAAGCCGAATCGCTAGGTCGAACCCTTCTTTGACAATATCGACGGGGTGGTCGCTTCCGTGGAGGGTTATGGTGACCCGCGGGTGCTCAACCGCGAATTTCCACAAGACCCGTCGCAACGGCGAGCGTTCACCAAAAGCGGGCATCGTAATGCGCAGCTTGCCCACAGGTTCCGCACTTTCTGCACCAGCGACACCAAGTGCCTCTTCACCCGCTGCGACCATGCGGCGCGCGGGGTCCAGCGCCAGGTGGCCTTCTGGTGTAAGAGACATCGAGCGCGTGGATCGAAAGAACAGCGTGACGCCGAGTTTCTCTTCGAGGCGCGACAAGTGGTGGCTCACGACCGAAGTCGACAGCTTCAACCGCTTTCCGGCGGCGGTCAGGCTGCCTGCATCGGCAACGGTCACGAACACGGCAAGGCCTCGGTAGTCGTCGATCATCTTTCTACTTTCTGAAACAATCATTGCGGCAATTCATGGATAATCAAAAAGGCGCAGTGGGTCTATCTGGTTTGGCAGCAGACCAAACCATGGCGGTGGTTGTCGGTCCGCAGGCAACACGCCTTCAATCTTGAACCCGATGAAAGGGAGACGAACATGACCTTCAGAACTCTGGCTGCAGCGGCCACCCTTGCCACTTTTGCCACCAACGCGCTGGCTGACGATACCGGCACCGTTCAGATCTTCTATGACCTGCTCAGCAACCCCGGCTCGCAAGAGCACGTCGCTACCTTCCAAGAAGCCACTTCGGAGAACTGGGAAAGCCTTGGCGACTATTCCGGCGAAAACAAAAGCCGCGAGGCCTTCCTTGGTCAGATGGGTGGTTTCGCCAAGCTGATCCCCGACCTCAATTGGGACGTCCAGGCAATGCATCAAGATGGCAATTTTGTCACTGTCCGCAGCCGCGCAACCGGCACGCCGGTCGCCCCGTTTTTCGGCGTTGATGGCGAGGGTCGCAGCTTTGATATCATGACGATCGATATCCATGAACTGGAGGACGGCAAGATCATCCGGTCCTACCATGTCGAGGACTGGGCTGGGGCGCTGCAGCAGCTCTCTGGTCGGTAAGAACCACAATCATAAGGCGCGTGCCGGCATCTTTGGTGTCGGCGCTCTAGTTTTCAAAGTGGCTTGAGGGCAAGCTGCCTATTGAGAAACGGGCGGGTCGGAGAGATGACAGCTTCGCCCGCATTGCCAAGGTTTATCGCAACCAATTTTCCCTCAAGAAAAAGGGCCCGCAAATCGCGAGCCCTTTTGTGTTTCTTGTGACCGGGATCACCCGTTGAACCATCCCGAAACGGATTTCACTTCGAGGAAGTCCTCGATGCCCAGCTCGCCGCCTTCGCGGCCGATACCGGATTGTTTGTAGCCACCAAAGGGCGAGCCTCCGGCGCGCGAGGTGCCGTTGGCTTCGACCATGCCGGACCGCATCTGGCGGATCACGCGGTTCAGGCGTTCGCCGTTCTGGGTTTGCACATAGTTGGTCAGGCCATAGACCGTGTCATTGGCGATCTCGACCGCTTCTTCTTCGGTGTCGAACGGGATCATGGTCAGGACCGGGCCAAAGATCTCCTCGCGGGCGATGGTCATCTGGTTGTTGGCGTCGGCAAAGACGGTGGGTTTAACGAAATAGCCTTTGTTCAGACCCTCAGGGCGACCAAGACCACCGGCGACAAGACGCGCACCTTCGTCGATGCCAACCTTGATCAGGTCCTGGATCTTGTTCCACTGCAATTCGCTGACCACCGGCCCGACATGGTGGCCTTCTTTCGACGCTACATCCACGGCGGTTTTCTCAGCGGCTTCACGAGCAATCTCGACCGCCTGATCGTAGACCCCGCGCTGAACCAGCATCCGCGACGGTGCATTACAGCTTTGGCCGGTGTTCTGCATCATGTGGCGTACACCGCGCTTAACGGCCTTGTCGTCGGCATCGTCAAAGATGATGTTCGCACCTTTGCCGCCCAGTTCCAGCGCCACGCGTTTGATCGAATCTGCTGCGGATTTCGAGATGGCAATGCCTGCGCGTGTGGAGCCAGTGAAGCTGATCATGTCCACATCCGGGTGCGAAGTGAGCTGTGATCCCACGCCCATGCCGTCGCCATTGACCATGTTATAAACGCCAGCTGGCACGCCCGCCTCGTCCATGATTTCAGTCCAGATAATGGATGAAAGCGGAGCGATTTCCGACGGTTTCAATACCATGGTACAGCCTGCGGCAAGTGCTGCGATTACTTTCAGCGCCACCTGATTCATTGGCCAGTTCCATGGGGTGATCAGCGCGGTTACACCAATCGGTTCGTACAGAAGGCGGTCATTGGGGGCATGATCCCCCAGCATCCGGTCGAACTCGAACTCTTTGAAAGCTCTGATGAAATTCTTGATGTGTGAGCTTCCCGACGTGGCTTGGCTGTTACGTGCCAGCTCAATGGGCGCACCCATTTCCATGCTCATTGCCTGTGCCAGGTCTTCGTTCCGGCTCTTGTAGACCTCAAGAATGTTTTCAATCAGCGCGAGGCGTTCCTCTTTGGATGTGACACTCCATGTCTTGAACGCCTCTTTGGCCGCGGCAACGGCAGCATCGGTGTCAGCCTGATCGCCGAGAGAGATCACGGCGCAGACCTCTTCGGTCGACGGGTCAATCACCTCAAAATCATTTGCTTTGGCCGGGGCGACCCACTGGCCGTTGATGTAAAAGTCGCGTTTCTCGATCATATTCCTGACTCCATGGACGGATTTGGCTGCACTCTTGCACCGCTTTTATACATGTACAAGAGCATAGTCCAATAATTTGATCAAATTATCCCGTAAGGCATGGCGATTGCCAGAATTTGCTGCACAATTTCAGAAGTTAGCCAATGGCCACGTGTTTGAAGAATGCATCCACCTGAGCTGATTGGGGCAATGTTTGCGAAATCACGGGACGAAACGCGGCGCCGGGCATCTGCGGGGTGACAGAGATTCTTTAGTGCTGCAATAGCAAGAGGCGCCCGATGGCGCCTCTTGTTGACATGTTATTTCAGCGCGGCTTTTGCAGCTTTTAAGGCAGCTGTCAAAATGCTGCGGTCCCCGACATGGTTGGCCAGAACCAAAAGAAGACGAGCATTCAAAGCATCGCTTTTTTCTTTCGTCAGGTCCTCATGGGCGGCCAGTAGTTCGGCATAGAAATCATCCGCGCCATCAATATTTGGGGTCAGGATCAGGTCGGACATATCGATTACTCCTTGCCAGTGGCGCGGCGGATGGCTGCGCGCATAAGGTTTTCATCATAGTTGGGTCGACGCGCGGCCACGTGCTGATCGGGGCGGATCAGGTAGACGGCACTGTCCGCCTCTCCCAGATAACGTTCCTTAAGAGCGCCGGTTTTGTCATCCTTGACCGAAAGGGCAAGCCGGGTGACCTCAATCCCGTCTTCCTCAAGACTTTCTGGCGCATCCGCATCAATTGTCAGGAGGGTAAATTTGCCCCCAAGCTTGGGCAACAGGAACTCATCCCCCAGTGGTGCATCCGGACAGGCAGACCCGGGTCGGGTGCGGGCGGGACCAATGAGGGCATCTGATGAGTTGAGCGGTGATCCGTCATAGGTGCAGGGCACGGACAGGCGACCGGAGTTGACCAGCGGGCGGGCAAATTCGAACTGTTCCGAAAGGTCGAGGACTGCATCCCGCAGAATGCGGCTCGTTTCGGATTTCGGTGTGATGAAATCGGTGGAGCGGGTTGAGTTCATGATGTTCTCATCCGCGCCATGGATCCGTTCAATACTATAGCTGTCCAGCAAGCTCTCGGGCGCTTTACCTTCCATCACCAGCTTCAGTTTCCAGCCCAAGTTGTCAGTGTCCTGCAACCCGGAGTTCGCCCCCCGTGCGCCAAAGGGCGAAACTTGGTGGGCGGCGTCGCCCGCAAAGAGCACACGGCCATAACGGAACTGCTCCATCCGGCGGCATTGGAAGGTGTAGATCGAGACCCACTCCAGCTCGAATTTCACATCCTCACCGAGCATCGCCTTGAGGCGCGGAATGACGTTTTCCGGCTTTTTCTCTACTTCCGTGTCAATGTCCCAGCCTAGTTGCAGGTCAATGCGCCAGACATTGTCAGGCTGCTTGTGCAGAAGAGCGGATTGGCCGCGATTGAAGGGAGGATCGAACCAGAACCAGCGTTCGGTTGGGAAATCCGCCTCCATGATCACATCTGCAATCAGGAAGTTGTCTTCGAACACGCGACCCGCAAAATCGAGCCCCAGCATCTTGCGTGCAGGTGAGCCTGCACCGTCACAAGGCACAACCCACTCTGCCTCTAGATTGTAGGGCCCCTCGGGCGTATCTATTTCAAGCGTCACATGATCGTCATGCACACCAATTGCAGTGACTTTGTTGTTGCCACGGATCTCGATCGGAGCGCCAGCCGCCTCGAGCTCGCGCACGCGGTTCACGAGGTATTCTTCGAAGTAGTATTGTTGAAGATTGATGAAAGCCGGTCGTTCATGCCCGACCTCGGGCAGCAGATTGAACTGATATACCTCCCGGTCGTCGAAAAAGACCTTGCCAACATCCCATTCGACCCCCTTGTCGACCATCGGTTGGCCGCAGCCCAGACGGTCAAGGATTTCCAGCGGGCGTTTTGCAAAACAGATGGCACGCGATCCAAATGACACCTTGTCATTGTCATCAAGGATCACCACCTCAATGCCCTCCTGGGCCATTTCAATACCCATAGCGAGGCCAATTGGGCCAGCGCCGATCACCACGACTTTGCGCCGCACCGAGATATCGGTGTCCTGATCGGGACTCCGCTTATAGGCATAAAGCGGGACTTCAAAAATTTTCGTCATGTCGTTCCTCCTCCGACAAGGGGCCGGACAGATATCCGGTTAAGGGTTCGGCGCGTCTCTCGCGGACCAGCACCCCCTCCTGAATGCGGGTCCGCTTTGTTGTGTTTGTTGCCTCCGGCGGGAATTGTCGGACCAATGATGACCCGATGCCGAAGGAATTAGCCCTGCAATGCCTCCCACATGTCCAGATCGCGTTGGGCGGTCCAGATGCGAGGAGTGTCGATGCCGCGGGCTTCGTCATAGGCACGGGCGACGTTGAAAGGCAGGCAGTGTTCGTAGATCGCGTAGTCGGCGAATTTCGGATCACATTCTGCGCGCACGGCGTCCCAGGCTTCTTTCAGTGTACCATTGCGGGCGGCCACTTTGGCGGCGGGGCGATAGGTGCTTTCGACAAAATCGCGGGTGTTTTCGATGGCTGCGTTCACCATCTCTTTGCCGACCAGCGCATCGCCACGACCGGGTGCAATCGCATCCACGTCAAACGCGGCGATGTTATCGAGCGTATCACCCCAATCGCTGAAATGCCCGTCACCACAGTAACACGCTGAGTGGTATTCGACGATGTCACCGGTGAACATCACGTTTTCATCCGGCACATGGATCACGATGTCGCCTGCGGTATGGGCGCGGCCCAGATGCATCAGGTCGATGCGGCGGTTGCCGAGATAGACGGTCATGTCATCCGAGAAGGTGGTGGTCGGCCAAGTCAGGCCGGGAATGCTCTCGTGGCCTTCAAACAGGCGCGGGAAGCGCTGGAACTCGCTGTCCCAATCTTCCTGCCCACGTTCCACCACCATTGCGCGGGCAGTATCGCCCATGATGATCTGATCTGCTCCAAAGGCAGACGCACCCAGCACGCGCACCGCGTGATAGTGGGTCAGCACCACATGAGAGATCGGCTTGTCGGTCACCGAACGCACGCATTCGATCACCTTGTTTGCAAGGCGCGGCGTGGCCTGTGCCTCGACGATCATCACGCTGTCATCGCCAATGATCACGCCCGAGTTCGGGTCACCTTCAGCGGTGAAGGCATAGATGTCCTTGCCCACCTCTTCAAAGGTGATCTTCTTCTCACTCATGTCCCCTTGGGACGCGAAAGCTTTTGCCATGGTTGGGTTTTCCTTCCTAGACGCAGGTAGAATAACGTGATTCTGTTCCTGCATGTTTGATCGACGTCATATGCCCTATTGGGCCGTTTTCGTTGTATTTGCCGGCTCTCTGGTGGTTTTGTTGGCAATGGGGCGGAACCTCTATTGCCCTTGTGGCTATGTGTTGCCCTGGTATTCCGGTGATGACAGCGGGCAGGGCTCGCAACATCTTCTGGACTGGTATGCGCCCAGCCATTTGATCCACGGTATCCTGTTTTATGGGATCACCTTCCTGACCATGCGCCGCTTTGCGCTGGGCTGGCGGCTGCTGGTCGCGACCGTGATCGAATGCGCGTGGGAGATTGCCGAGAACACCGAAGCCGTGATCAACCGTTACCGCGAATTCACCGTTTCGGGTGAATATTGGGGGGATGCGGTGATCAACTCGGGCGCCGACATTCTGGCAATGTTTCTGGGCTTCTGGATGGCGCTTCGCTTGCCGATCTGGGCCTCCGTTGCCATTATCATCGGCTTTGAAACACTGACCACTTACCTGATCCGGGATGGGCTGGCTCTCAATATCATCATGCTTTTGGTGCCCTCCGAGGCAATCCTCGAATGGCAAAGTGCGGCAGGGTGAACCTGCCGCTAGCTGGTGATATGAATGCCGTTTCATCTTCGGATCAACGTTTGAACGGGTCGTCCAGCGCGGGCAGGATCATTCCCGAGCAGTCGCCAAACCCGATCTGATAGCCGTCACCCTTGGCCGCCCCTTTCAGGGTCAGCGTATCGCCATCCTCAAGAAAGCTCCGCTCGTCGCCCGTTTCCAGCGTAATCGGCTCTTTGGCGCCCCATGAAAGCTCCAAAAGCGAACCACGGCTGTCCTTGGTCGGGCCGGAAATGGTGCCGGAGCCCAAGAGGTCACCCACGGTCATGGCGCAGCCCGAGGTGGTGTGGTGGCAGGCCTGCTGTGCAGGGGAATAGTACATCTGGTTGTAATTTGTCCGTGCGATGGTGCTTTCCGCTTTCCCTTCCGGGGTCAGTGTGACCTCAAGGTCGATGTCATAGAGCATCGGGCCGGGCTCGGTCAGGTAGGGCAGCAGGTCCTTCTCGCGCTCGGGTGTCGAGGTGCGGAAGGGTTCCAGCGCCGGTTTGGTCACGATCCACGGGGAAATCGAGGTGGCCGTGGCCTTGGCCTGAAACGGCCCAAGCGGCTGGTATTCCCAAGCCTGGATATCGCGTGCGGACCAGTCATTCAGGAGCACATAGCCAAATATCGCGTCATCCGCTTCCTGTACGGTGATCGGGCCGTCGGTGTTCTGGCCGATGATCGCACCCATCTCAAGCTCAAGGTCAAAGCGCGCACAGGGGGCAAAGCGTGGCATCTCATCATTCGGGCCTTTGAGCTGCCCCCACGGGCGACGCACATCGGTGCCGGATACCACCACCGATGAAGCACGACCGTTATATCCGATCGGAATGTGCAGCCAGTTCGGCGGCAGCGCGTTCTCAGGGCCGCGAAACATCGTGCCCACGTTGAAGGCGTGGTTCTTGCCTGCATAGAAATCGGTGTATTCCGATACGAGGAACGGCATGTGCATGGTGGCATCTGCCTGCGCGACCAAGAGCGGTTCAACGGCCTCTTGTTCGCCGGAGTTTTCGCCCAGCAATTGCTCCATACGGGTGCGTAGGGTTGCCCATGCGTCGGACCCCAGTTCCATCACCTCGTTCCAGAATGGCACATCAAATACAGGATCGTCGCTGATCTCGACCAGACCCGCTTCTTCGGCGGCGGCCATGTCGAGGATCATGTTGCCAATGGCAACACCGCAGCGCGGTTCCTCGTCACCGACGGAGAAAACGCCATAAGGCAAGTTGTTCAGTGGAAAAGGCGTGTCAGCGGAGTTGGCGCTTTCTACCCAGGATTTTTTCAGTTGGCTCATGATCTCTCACTCTGCATCAAATTGGGCCTCGGGCGCGGCATTGGCAAATGCTGGCAGCGCGAGGCAGGTTTTTTCGATTTCGGTCAAGCGCGGATAGGGGGACAGGTCCAGCCCCCAGCGTCGTGCATTGTAATACTGCGGTACAAGGCAGATATCGGCCAGTGTCGGTGCGTCGCCAAAGGCAAATTTCGTGTCTTTCTGCACCAGCTGCTCAAGGGCCTCAAAGCCCTTCTCCATCCAGTAACACATCCATTCTTTTTTAGCATCCGCATCTGCTCCGAACATGTCACCGAGGTGATTGGTGACGCGCAGATTGTTCACAGGATGGATGTCCATGGCGATGACATGGGCGGCGGCCAAGACTTTGGCACGCAAAACCGGATCAGTTGGCAGCAATGCGGGGGCAGGATTGAGTGCTTCAAGATAGTCGATGATGGCAAGCGATTGGGTCAGCACCGTACCATCTTCCAACTCCAGCGTGGGCACCAGATGGGAAGGATTTTTAGTAGCATACGCTAGCGTATGTTGCTGCCCGCCATCCTTGACCAGATGCACAGGGATCATCTCAGCCTCAATCTGCTTCAGATTCAGGGCAATCCGAACCCGATAGGCCGCGGATGAGCGCCAATAAGTATAGAGTTTCATGCTCATTTCTCACCCATCATTTTTTACCGGGCAAGCCGTCGAATTTCTTTTCAAGGCTGTCCCAGCAATCGATATATGCGTCTTGCAAGGGCGCCTCTTTTGCAGCGAATTCGGTTAGGTGCTGCGGAAAGCGGGTTTCGAACATGAACGACATGGTGTTGTCGAGCTTTTCTGCCTCAAGGTCCGCATTCGACGCGCCTTCAAACGCATCACGGTCCGGTCCGTGTGGCAGCATCATGTTATGCAGGCTCACGCCCCCCGGAACAAAGCCCTGCGGTTTCGCGTCATACTGGCCATAGATGTTGCCCATCAGCTCGGACATGATGTTCTTGTGGTACCACGGCGGGCGGAAGGTATTTTCCGCCACCATCCAGCGTTCGCGGAACAGCACAAAGTCGATGTTCGCAGTGCCAGGATGACCCGAGGGTGCAGTCAAAACAGTGAAAATCGACGGGTCTGGATGATCAAACAGGATCGCACCGACCGGGCAATAGGTGCGTAGATCGTATTTAAAAGGTGCGTAATTGCCGTGCCAGGCGACCACGTCCAGCGGCGACTGGCCGATCTTGGTCTTATGGAACTGCCCGCACCATTTGATGGTGATGGTCGAGGGCACTTCACGATCTTCAAATGCCGCGACCGGCGCCTTGAAGTCACGCGGGTTGGCCATGCAGTTCGCGCCAATCGGCCCGCGTCCTGGAAGTTCGAATTTCTGACCATAGTTCTCGCAGACAAATCCGCGCGCAGGCCCGTCAACCAGTTCCACCCGATAGACCAGACCACGGGGAATAATACCGATCTCTTTCGGTTCCAAATCGATCACGCCAAGTTCGGTATAAAACCGCAGCCTGCCATCCTGCGGAACAACCAAAAGTTCACTGTCGGCCGAGAAGAAATAGTCGTCGACCATCGATTCCGTGACCAGATAGATATGGCTGGCCATGCCTACCTGCGTGTTCACGTCACCCGCCGTGGTCATGGTGCGCATCCCGGTGATCCAGTTGAGCCCCTCTTTAGTGGGCACCGGATCCCAGCGATATTGACCAAGAGAAATCACGTCCGGATCCACGCACGGCGCGGACTTCCAGTACGGCATATCTACCTTGCTATAGCGCGCCGAGTGTTTCACCGATGGGCGGATGCGATAGCACCATGTGCGTTCTGGCGGGTTGGCGGTAAAGGCCGTGCCTGAGAGCTGCTCGCCATACAGTCCATAATTGCAGCGTTGCGGGCTGTTCATGCCCTGCGGCAAGGCTCCGGGCAGCGCTTCGGTTTCAAAATCATTCGCCCATCCGGGCATATATTCCACATCCGTGCCAACATTAGACACCGCGCGCTGCATCTCGCGCTGATCGCGTTCCTTGTTCATGTTGTTTCCCTGTTTCTGCCGCCAAACAAGCAATACGCTACGGCGGATCCTTTCGCTGGTTAAATAATATTGTTGCATTTGCAATGAAGTCAAGAAAAACAGGCCCGATGGTCGGTTTTGTAGGAAGTGATGACAATTTGAGAGGTTAAGCGGGTATAAACGCCTCTCTGCTATCCACATTTCTGGGTGAATAGAAATGAGGTGGTGGGATGCGTGCTGATGGGCAAGCGCCAATAATAATCATCAAGAAAATAAAGAAGAGTGGTGGCGATGGTCACCACGGGGGGGCCTGGAAAGTGGCCTATGCGGATTTCGTAACTGCCATGATGGCGTTTTTTCTCTTGATGTGGCTTTTGAATGCAACAACGGAAAAACAACGCAAAGGGATTGCGGATTATTTCAGTCCGACCATCCCTGTGAACCGTGTGTCTGGTGGAGGGGCCGGCTCGTTTGGCGGAGATTCGGTTTTTACCGAAGAAACTCTGGCACAATCCGGAAATGGGGGGCTGCCGCGCAACCCGACAGAGAATAACGATGGTGAACATTCGGGCGGGCGCCAGGCCGATGAAGCGGCAGAAGACATAAGAGCGTTGGAAGAAGTCGAAGAGTTGTTAAACGGGAAGTCTGGCGAAAGCATGGTAAGCGATGACAGTCGTCGCCACATCATCACGCGTGTCACGGATGAGGGTTTGCTGATCGAGCTATTTGACATCGAGGGCGAGCCATTATTCGAGCCAAACACCAAAGTCCCGACCGCTGTGACGATTGAACTTGCAGGTGTCATGACACGCATCTTTTCCTTGGTTAAAAACGGCGTTTCTGTTGAAGGGCATGTGCGATCTCAACCTGTCGTGGTTGCCGTAAATACCGCTTGGAAACTGTCTGGAGATCGCGCGAGTGTCATGCGCGAGTTGCTTGAAGAGCAGGGTTTGGAAGGGGGACGCATTCGCCGGGTTGCCGGTCATGCAGACCGGAAACCGGCCGCACGAAATCCGATGGCATTGCGCAATAATCGCATAGAATTGATCCTTTTGCGCAGGCGTTAAAACAGGCTTGGGGATCCTCTGGAAGACATCAAACCAATTCGGATTTTAGTTGTTAGGCTGCTGTTAAGAGGTCGACGGCTAAGGTCCGGATTGAAAATATTGATGCAGCAGAAAGGCGCACCATGACTATTTCTTCCTCTTTGAGTGCCGGCGTCGCCGGGCTGTCCGCAAATGCAACCAAACTTGCGACAATCTCCGACAATATCGCAAACTCATCGACCTTTGGCTACAAACGCACAATAGCCGACTTTCAAAGCATGGTCATTGGCGGGAATGCTGGTGCGGGAACCTATTCCGCAGGGGGCGTCGGTGTCTCTACACAACGGCTTATTGATGAGCATGGCCCCCTTATTTCGACCTCCAACCCGTTGGATATCGCAGTTGGTGGTCGCGGCATGTTGCCGGTGACACAGGAAGTGTTTCTGGGCTCAGGCTCTGGTGACCGGCCCATGATGATGACCACTACGGGGTCGTTTCGCACGGATAGCGAAGGGGTGCTGAAAACAGAAACCGGACTTGTCCTTCTTGGTTGGCCCGCAGATGCCGATGGGAATGTCGGAACCTTCCCGCGTGATACGTCTGCCGGACTTGAACCCGTAGTGATCAATGCCAACCAGACCGCAGGCGACCCGACAACGCGGCTGAAATTGGGGATCAATTTGCCAGCAGTTGATACCGAAGTTGGAGCGCCCGGTGATACCCTTCCCTTGGCGGTGGAATATTTTGGCAATCTTGGGACGTCAGAATCCCTCAGCATCGCATTCACGCCATCAGTCCCCACCACAGGGATTGCACCCTCTAACGCATGGACAATGGTGATCCGTGATAGTGCTGGTGGCAATAATGTGGTCGGTGAATACACGCTGACATTTGACGATAGTCGCGCCGATGGCGGGACATTGGCGTCGGTGAGTGTGGTTTCGGGTGGTGCCTATGATGCTGCCACTGGTGAATTGGCCCTGACCGTCGATGGTGGCCCTTTGACCCTGACAATCGGCAAGATTGGGGATCCGAATGGGCTGACGCAATTATCAGACAGCTTTGCCCCGACCTCAATCACCAAAGATGGTTCACCAGTAGGGAACCTGACTGCGGTCGAAATTGATGAGCACGGATACATCAAGGCGACCTACGATACGGGCTTTACGCGCACAATCTATCAAGTGCCTCTGGTGGATATCCCCAACCCAAATGGACTGAGATCTCTGTCAAACCAAGCCTATCAGGTCTCACCGCAATCCGGGTCATTTTTCATGTGGGATGCTGGGGATGGTCCAACAGGCGAAATCATTGGGTTCGCACGTGAAGGGTCTACAACAGATGTGGCAGGGGAGTTGACTTCACTGATCCAAACGCAACGCGCGTATAGTTCCAATGCCAAGGTCATCCAGACTGTGGATGAAATGTTGCAGGAAACGACCAACATCAAACGATAACTTCCGGGGTGGGTATTGGAGGTTAAATCATGGGCATTTCAAGCTCAATGTACAACGCCCTGTCGGGATTAAACGCAGCATCCCGCGCGGCCACATTAGTGTCATCCAATGTCGCAAATGCCATGACAGAGGGATACGCGCCGCGTTCGCTTGAACTGTCTTCCCGCTCCCTCGCGGGGACCGGATCAGGTGTCTTCGTTGAAGGCGTGACGCGACATACCGATGATGTTCTTCTGGGGGATCGCCGCCTGAGCGATGCCATGGTCGGATATGACAGCACCAAAGCTGACTTTTTTAATAGTTTAGAGAGCTTGATCGGAACGCCCGATCAGCCCGGATCATTGTCTGGTCGCATCGCCAGCCTCGACGCCGCCCTGATCGAAGCGGCAGCCCATCCGGAAAGCAATGCCAGGTTGTCTGCGGTGAATACTGCCGCGAACAACATCACGGACCATCTCAATTCGACCTCCAAAGCAATCCAATCTGCGCGCTTGGAGGCAGATCAGGCGATTGCACATCAGGTGCAGAGGTTGAACACAGGTCTAAAGCAAGTCGAAGAACTCAACGTTAAGATCCAGGAGGCGCAGGCGCGGGGAGTCGATCCGTCAGGCCTGATGGATCTGCGACAACAGACAATCGATGGTATTTCGCCAATCTTACCGCTCAAGCAGCTGCCCAGAGAGAACGGAAGGGTGGCGTTGATCACCACAGGCGGCGCCGTCGTTTTGGACGGAAAAGCGGCCCAATTCGAATTTACATCGGTCAATATGATCGTGCCCGAAATGACTCAGGCCAGCGGTGCACTTTCCGGTTTGAGTATGAATGGCCAATCGCTCCAAACCGGTGGTGAACGAAGCCCCATTGCCGGTGGATCACTGGCCGCGCAATTCGAAGTAAGAGACGAATTGGCGGGCGAGGCGCAGAAGCGCCTGGACGGATTTTCGCGGGACCTGATTGAACGATTTGCAGATCCCGCATTGGATCCAACTCGGGCATCTGGTGAACCGGGATTCTTTACAGATAATGGCAGCAGTTTCGATCCCACCTTTGAAATCGGGCTGTCGTCGCGCATTTCGGTCAATGCCGCAGTAGACCCCGCAAAAGGAGGGCAAACTCGGCGCATTCGGGACGGCCTTGGAGCAAGCGTGCCCGGCGCTGTTGGCAACGCACAGTTAATCAATGATCTAGCGGATGCTTTGGGAAAATCCAGGGTGCCGGCATCCGGAGGATATGGTGGAGCCGCCCGATCCTCTTCTGATTTGGCTGCCGACTTGTTGTCATCGGTCAGCGCTGATCTGGCCGATGCCGAAACGCAGCGCAGCTTTTCCATGTCCCAATACAACACCCTGAAACAGATGGAACTTTCGAAGGGTGTGGATACCGACGCAGAGATGCAGAAGCTGATGTTGATTGAACAAGCATTCGCGGCCAACGCGCGGGTCATCACTGTTGCGGATGAAATGATCCAAACACTCATGAGCATTTGATGGAGGCGGATGATGTTTAGCACATTTGGAGATCTTGCCAGCACATTCCATGCTCGCACATTCAGTGCGCAATTGAAGTCTAATATGACGCGGCTGGGGGGCGAGTTGACAACCGGACTCAAGGCGGACCTTTCGTCCGCCGTTTCTAGAGATTTTGGCCCTCTGGCCAGTATCGAGCACAGTTTAAAAACACTTGAAGCCTACAGGACTGCCACCAACGAAGCTGCGACCATCGCCTCTGCGGCCCAGTTTTCGATGGGTGCCATTCAAACACAAAGCGAAGAACTCTACATGGGCATGATCTCAGCCAGCACCACCGGCAATGTCACCTTGATCGACACAACAGCCTTTGACGCCCGCCAAAAATTTATCGGAGCAGTATCGCAATTGAATACAAGTGCGATGGGCAGGACCTTGTTTGCAGGAGCAGCAACCGATGGTCCTGCGTTGATGAGGGGCGAAGATATGCTGGACGCGATCAAGCTTGAGATTGCCGGTGCTGGTACCGCTGCCGATGTCTCCATGCGTATTGATACCTGGTTTGATGATCCTGCTGGAGGATTCGCGACCTCGGGATATCTTGGTGCTGATACGACTATGGGACCACTTCGACTGGGAAATGGTGAATCCGGTGAGATGGGTCTGCGGGCGGATGATCCCGCCATCAAAAATGTTCTCAAAGCCATGGTGAAATCCGCTGTGATTGCAGAGGGTGCTCTAAATGGGGATGTAGAGCAACAGACGCGTTTGGTGGAACAATCTTCGAACGAGCTGTTGAGCGCGAATGGTAAATTCACCGTGGCACGTGCCGCTGTTGGGAGCCTCGAAGCCCGTATCGAAGATGCGCAAACCCGAAACGGCGCAGAAAAATCGTCGTTGGAGATATCGCGCAACGAGCTGCGTTCCGCAGATCCATATGATACAGCGGCGGAACTTCACGCAGTTCAGGGTCAGCTTGAAAGCCTTTATACGGTCACGGCTTTTCTTTCGAAACTTTCGTTCACGGATTATATGCGATGAAAACTCTGATCGCGGCGGTTGCTCTTTTTCTCATGCTGTTTGGGTCGGCGCTGGCCAATAGCATTCGTATCAAAGATTTGGTCGAATTTGATGGCGTGCGAGGGAATGACCTGATTGGGTATGGGCTTGTTGTCGGTCTGAATGGAACGGGGGACGGCATTCGCAATGCGCCGTTTACAGAAGATATCATGTCTAACATCCTCGAACGGCTTGGAGTGAATATCACGGGTGAGCAATTTCGACCCAAAAACGTTGCAGCGGTATTTGTGACTGCAACCCTTCCCCCGTTTGCACGATCCGGATCACGAATTGATGTCACTGTTTCTGCGATTGGAGATGCGAAAAGCTTGCTTGGTGGCACTTTGATAATGACACCGCTGAACGCCGCCGATGGCGAGATTTATGCGGTCAGCCAAGGCACCGTAATTGCAGGGGGGGCTTCGGCCGAAGGTGAGGGTGCAGCTGTCATTCAAGGCGTTCCGACAAGTGGAGTAATTCCTTCAGGCGCTCGGGTCGAGCGTGAGTTGGAGTTCGATTTCACCAAACTGAAGTCGATCCGCCTGGCGTTGCGAACACCTGACTTTACGACGGCGGAACGTATTGAGAGTGCAATTAACCAAAATTTCGGTCGAGTGGTTTCACGGATGCTGGATAGTGGAACGGTGCTGGTGGACATTATGGCCACGAAGGCGCTTTCTCCGGCGCACGCGCTTGGTGATATTGAAAACTTACGGGTAGCCCCAGAGCGCAAGGCAAGGGTTGTGGTTGATCAGAGGTCGGGAACCATAGTCATGGGAGAGGATGTTCGTATTAGCCGTGTAGCTGTTTCTCAGGGAAATCTGACACTTCGTATTCAGGAACAGCCACTGGTGGTGCAACCCAATCCATTTACAGATGGCGAAGCAATAGTGGTGCCGCGAACCGATGTCGCCATCCATGAAGAGCCGGGAACCGGCCTGGCGGAAGTCAGCGGAGGGACTTCTCTTTCAGAGGTAATTGCTGGTTTGAATGCGCTAGGCGTTTCGCCACGTGATATGATTGATATTCTTAAAAGTATTAAAGCCGCAGGAGCACTGCATGCAGATTTTGTGGTCAGGTGAACGCGCAACGCGGTATGGAAACTCTTTTCTTTCTCACTATCTCACCGCTTCCCGATATTGTTCCACATTGCGAAAATGGCCAAACTAAATACGCTGAAATACCGAGGCTTGAAGGATCCTCGATTGCTCTGGAGCAAACGCAGAAAGATCTTCAGCGGAAACATGCAGGCACAAATTCATTGATATAGCTTGTTGGGTATTTAATGCGAACGAGGTGCCAGGACTGCGCCAGCGTCAGTTTAACCCCACGATTAATTTGACGGGGCTTTTACATATCTTGGCGAACAATGTCTGTAACCAAGACATCATATACCGCGCTACCCATGATTTTTGTGGCGACTTCTTCAAGCCCCATCCTCAGGCTTGAAAGCTTTACGGAATCGGTAAAAACTCCGTCGAATCCACCCAGATTTGCGTGATCAAAAAGCACCTGCAAGAACGCGTCCCGTAACTTCGGTTCCTTCTGATAAAACTCTTCACTGCTGCCAGCAGCGATTTCCAGACTGAGAGACAGGGCAACCAAAGATCGGACCTGCCCTTGTCCCACGACGGGAATGACGAATTGATTGTTCATTTTCACGAAATCGCGGTTAAGGTTTTCTTCGGCATCATGAGCGCTTTCGGAATGTGGTGCGTTCGCAGCATGCGAGGAGCTTTCCAGCTCCCCACATGGATTGATCTCAACGATTTCGGGCTCGGGGCGCAACATGAACCCAGCGCCAGCACCTCCACCTAAGCCAATGAACGCTAACAGGATTGGTAGTATTTTTCCCATTTTAGTCTCCCGCTCAGAAGGGCAGAACAATATCTGCGATTTGCTGTCCAATGCGGGGTTGCTGGACATCCGAAATTGCTCCGCGACCACCATAGGAGATCCGGGCGGAAGCGATCTTGTCATAGGGGATTTCATTTTTGCGAGAGATATCTTCAGGCCGAACAAATCCCGTAACCAGCAGCTCACGCAGCTCATAGTTCACGCGAACCTCTTGTGTCCCTTGAATTTGCAATACCCCATTGGGCAAGGTTCCCGTTACGGTTGCCGCCACGCGAAGTTGCAGTTTTTCATTGCGCCGGATCGTGCCTTTTCCACCAGAAGAGCTGCTGGAGCTTAAATCCACGGATGACGCCATAGAGGCTCCATCGGGGAGAGATTTGTCAATATTCTGTGGGATTCCAAACAAGGATGGGATGGCCATTTTCTCCGATCCATCGCGGGATCGCGAAGAGTTGTTTGAGAACTCTGCCCGGTCGTTGATTTCGATGACCACAGTCAAAATATCTCCCGCTTGCTGTGCGCGTCGATCACCAAGCAAAGACTGCCTGCCGCGGCTCCAGGTGGATGCATGCGCGACTGGGGTGACTGCAAGCTTTTGCCGGGGCAAGGGTGTGGTTGCCATGGCTTGATGTTCCTGATTGATCTCAATCGGGCTTAAGGATGGTGCTTTGCCAACCTGTTCCAGACGGGAGCAGCCCGAGATTGTGGTTGCCAAGGTTAAAGAAATTACAAGGAGACGCATGTTTACCTCTAGGATCCGGGAATCTGTGGTGGAGCGACAGTGACACTTCCGTCCGGGCGGACCGTGCCGGTGATGGTTGAACGTGAGGACAGATTCATGACGCGAATCCTGTCCCCCACCCCCCCGCGGGAAAGGGATCGACCCTCTGCTGCAATCTGCAGGCCCCCTGTGTTGTAAAGCAGACGGACAATCTGATTACGATCGATCAAAGCGGGTGGGCCAACATCTCCGATGCGAATGGGCCGCCCTGCATACAGCACCACCCGCGTTTCCATTCCCACCAGCTCGTCAACTGATATGTAAGAGCCGGGAACATCGCCGGGCGAGAGTTTCAGGTCGGCTTCGGTGAGCACGCTATGCGCCCGCATTGTCCTGCCAGCCAGCACCGTATCGGCATGGGCGGGCGGCGTTAAAATCGCCAGAAAGATCGCGAACAGGTATTTCATCACCGCACCTGTGTTGTTGCCGCGAGCATCTGGTCGGCTGCGGTGATAACCTTGGAATTGAGTTCATAACCACGCTGCGCAGAGATCAACTCGGTCACCTCGCGAACAGCATCGACGCTGCTGCTTTCCAGATAGCTCTGTCGAATGGTTCCAAGACCGTCTTCTCCTGGGACTGATGTCAGGGGAGCACCCGAGGCGGTGGTTTCCAGATACAAATTGGAGCCAATCGCCTCCAGACCTTTCTCATTCGTAAATCCAGTCAGTGTGAACGCACCTGCGAGTTCTGGTTCCACCACGTCCTTGAAATAGACGTAGACCTCGCCTTGAGCGTTGATGGAAATGGAGCGGGCGTCATTCGGTATGGTGATTCCCGGCGCAACAGGATGGCCGTCAGAATTCACGATTTGCCCATCTGGAGAAAGCTTCAACGCCCCATCCCGTGTATAGGCGGATACCCCTGACGGCAGGGTAACTTCGATGTAACCTTTGCCCTCAATCGCAATATCAAGCTCGCCTCCCGTTTGGGACAAGCTGCCCTGCTGTACTATCATTGTAACCGAAGAGGGGCGCACCCCCAGTCCAAGTTGGACACCGGTCGGAAGTACAGTGCCGTCCGAAGCGGCGATGGTGCCCGGACGTGAAGATTGTTGATAATGTAGATCGGCAAACTCGGCACGGCGCGCGTTGTAGCCGGTGGTATTCATGTTAGCGAGGTTGTTTGAAATGGTTTCAACCCGCATTTGTTGGGCCAACATTCCTGTGGCGGCGATTTGCAAAGAACGCATGTTACCTCCTTACTTCACGACAGTTTTGAGGACAGCGCGGATGCGTTCATCCTCTTTTTCCATGAAGTTCTGGCCCAACTCATAGCTGCGCTGAACTTCGATTATACGGCTGATTTCCTGGATGGGATTGACGTTTGAACCTTCGACAAACCCCTGCAAAATGGTCGCGCCTTCCAGCACGGGTTCCGTTCCGCCGGGCGCAGAAAATCGCACACCTTCTTGATGCTTCAAATCATTCACATCGGTTGGTAGGAACAAGCCGATCTGCGTAAGTGGTCGCCCATCAGCGGAGAGCGTGCCGTCAACAGCCAGCGAGATGGACTTTGCGTCCGGCGGGGCGAATATTGGGGCGCCACCTGCATCCAGAAGGCGCAGTCCGTCAGCCGTAACAAGCTCTCCCTCCGAGGAGGGGGTAAAGCTGCCAGCCCGGGTCAACAGGGGGCCGTCGGCTCCTTCGAGCATAAAGAACCCATCGCCTTCGATAGCGAAATCAAATGTGCCGTTGGTTTGGGTCAGCGCGCCTTGCTGCAGGTCGATCAGGCGTGCATTGGCCGCTCCCATCGACAAACTGTCATCCCCGGCTGAAAGCTTTTGAATAAATTCTGAGAAGACAATGCCTTCTCGGCGATACCCGCTCGTCGAGGCGTTCGCTATGTTGTTGGCAACGCTCTGCATTTCACGCATGAGGCCAGATTGGCGGGTGAGGGATGTGTAGCCGATGTTGTCCATGTCAGCTGCCCGCAATCAGTGGGATGATTTGGTTCTGGAAAAAGCCGGTCAACGTTTCAGTCATGAAACTCATGGACACCCAGAACACGATGAGAATGGCCGCGAGTTTGGGCACAAAAGTCAGGGTCATTTCCTGGATCGAAGTTAGCGCCTGAAACAAACCGACAACGACGCCTGCGACCAGTGCAACCGCCAAAATGGGAGTGGAGATCAGCACGGCATTCCACAATCCTGCCCGCAAAGTGTCGTAGAAGATCACATCGTTCATCATACCGGCATCCTCAAAATCTCCTGATATGCCTCGACGACTTTGTCGCGAATGGTAACTGCTGTTTCCACGGCCAGTTCCGTCTGCGCCAATGCTTGAACCAATGCGTGCGGATCGGCGTTGCCAGACATGGCAGCCACCGCAGTTTGTTCACCTTGTTTGACCGCGGCGGCAAAGTCGTTTGCCAAATTGGCGAAACTATCCGCCGCACCTTCCGCCCGCGCCTTTGGCTGCGTGGCTGGACGGGTGGCGGCGTAGCCTTGAGCCGCGATAGAGGATTTAACATCCATTCTGGAGTCTCCTATCTGCGTAGAAGTTCGAGCAGGCCTTTGGACATTTGCTTGGCCTGATCGAACATTTTGAGGTTCGCCTCATAGCTGCGCTGCGCTTCGCGCGCGTCAGCGATTTCGACCACCAGATTGACGTTCGAGCCGTCGTAGTAGCCTTTCTCATTTGCCATCGGATGGGACGGATCGTAGATGGCAGGCAAAGTGGTTTGATCGAGTTGCACCCGACCTGTTTCCACCAGCCCAGTGGTGCGACCACTTTCAACAATCTCGTTGAAGGAGACCGATTTACGCCGATATCCGGGCGTATCAGCGTTCGCGATGTTTTCGGATACATGGCGCAATCGTGCGGCTTGGCTTTTCATGCCAGAGGCCGCAGCTGCAACTGAGTTTCTCAGATCACTCATGGCGCCCCCCTACTTTCGACCGACCGAAGCCCGCATGATGTTCATCGAGCTTCTGTAGATGGCGAGGGCAAGGTCATGATCGCGCTTCGCTTCTGCGGACGCCATCATTTCCAGTTCCAGAGAGACTGAATTGCCATTCGGTGAAGTCGCCCCCTTGCGATGCACGACTTCGGCTTGCGAAGTGGTCTTTCCTTCAACAGATGCCAAACTATGGCCAGCACGCGTGGAGCGCATCTTGGTCGTCCGACCTGACATGTCATAACTGTTGGAAAAAGTGTCGAGATCCCGGGCGCGGTAGCCCGGTGTATCTGCATTTGCAACATTCTGTGCAATGGTCGACTGACGAGCTGCGGCATGTTGTGCCAGGCCTTGGCTCATCCGGAAAATATCCAATTTATCGAACATCGGGGCTTCTCCCTCGATTGGCTTCAACTAAGGCTTAACCCTGATTCCTTTAAAAACAGTTTCACGACCCAATAATCAGGAGGACGCCATGAAAACGGTTGGATTTGAGCAGCTCACTGCAGAGGTCTCGGCCGTGCAGCGTACGGTCGACATCGGACGTATCGTGGAAATTCATCGCGGAACAATTGAAGTGGCGGGGCTTTCTCACGTGGCTGCACAAAGTGACCTCGTGGAAATTGGAACAGCTGATGACATGCGACTGGGAGAAGTTCTAAATCTCAGGTCTGACCATGTGACCATCTTGCCTGACGGGGATGTTGAGGGGTTGCGGATCGGAGAGCGGGTGGCGCTGCGTGGGGCAGGATCCATTGCGCCCGATGACAGTTGGATCGGGCGGGTTTTGGATCCGTTCGGGCACGCTCTTGATGGTTGTCCTGTGATGCGCGGCACTCAGCAGCGCTCATTGCGCGGTGTCGCAATCAATCCCACTGAACGCCGGGTTCTCGGAGGGCGCCTGGAAACAGGCCTCACCGTATTCAATACCCTTCTTCCGATCGTCCGAGGGCAACGCATTGGGCTATTCGCCGGTTCCGGCGTCGGAAAGTCCACGCTTTTAGCAAAACTCGCCAGGGGGGTGCGGGCAGATGTTGTGGTGATTGCGCTGATCGGGGAGCGGGGTCGAGAAGTGCGTGAATTCGTGGAGCGCGTCTTGGGGGAAGAAGGTATGAAGCGGTCAGTGGTTGTGGCGGCCACTTCGGACCAGTCCCCATTGGTACGCCGCCGCGCCGGTTGGGCTGCCATGACAGTGGCTGAGCACTTCCGCGATCAGGGGCGACATGTTTTGTTTTTGGCCGATAGCGTCACCCGGTTTGCGGAGGCGCACCGCGAAATCGCATTAACCTCTGGAGAAGGAAGTTCATTGCGTGGCTATCCGCCGTCTACGGCTCAACAAATCACAACCCTTTGCGAAAGAGCAGGACCGGGAAGTGCTCTGGCCGGCGATATCACCGCCATCTTTTCCGTGTTGGTCGCCGGTTCTGATATGGAGGAACCAGTGGCTGATATTCTGCGTGGAGTGCTTGATGGTCATGTTGTTTTGGATCGCCAGATTGCAGAACGGGGACGATTCCCGGCCATCGACCTTTTGAGGTCGGTGTCTCGGGCGTTGCCCACCGCAGCAACTGACGCAGAAAACGCTTTGATTTCCGCCGCGCGCCAACGTCTGGGGGCATATGCCAAGTCTGAAATGATGATTCAGGCTGGATTATACGCTTCGGGCAGTGATCCTGTGGTCGATGCGGCGATCGAATGTTTCCCGAGGCTTGATGCCTTTTTGGCAGGGGATGAGCATGAAAACACTGCTGCCAGTTTCCGCCACCTTGGCGCCTGCATGCAGCCTGAGGCAGAACAGTCATGATACTCGATGGAAAGAGGCTCCATCTATTTTGAGTATGTAGGATTGTAGTTGTGAGGCACGTATATGGGAGTAATTTTCACCCAACTTTGCTCGCTGTATGGTTAAGCCCTCTGTAGCAAGGTCAATGCAATTGTAGCGCTCGACATGCCGGCATTGCCCAGCGCGGTCTGAGAGCGGATGAGGAACAACCGATTAAGTTCTTCCATCTTATCCGGGTCTGAAAACTGATCAATCTTTTCGCTGCCGAAGTAGGTTTCTGTTTTGTCTTTCAACATCGTAAGCTGCTGGTCGATGTCGAGTGTCCCAATGCTGCTGGGAAGTCCAAGCGCAGTTTCAAAAACCTTCCGCAAAGGGGGATTTCCCATGATTGAGAACCACTTACCGTCATCAGAGATTGACTTGCTCAAGACCCCCCCCAGATCTCGCTCCAAAGACAGGCTTAGCCTCATTTCTTCGCTTTGATCTCCGACCGCAACTTCAAATTGTCGCTCAAGGTAGGCGTCGGTGGTTTTTTCACCGAAAGTCGAGATTTTGGTGCCTGGGATGCCGAGGTCTCCGAACCCAAAGTCCTTTGCCATTTCATAGTAGCGTTTGTCCGAGAGTTTATTGGCGAGATCACCACTGTCGAAGGTGCCATCTTCCAGCACCTTCTTGATGTAGAACTTATTGCCGATATCCGCATCAAGCCCATAGGCACCCAAAGCCACCTTCAAAAGTCGGAAATCATCAACCAACTCTTCTGCCGAGCTCACGTCACTTATTCTTTCATTGAAATAGGCAACGTCTCGCTGCATTTCAGCAGTCGAATTAAAGGCCTCCTTCTGGGCGTCTTGTGTGCGTTGCAGAAAAGCCCAACCAGCCAGGCCACCAGTTGGGACTATTGGTCGGAAACTCATGCCAGTGTCGCGGCCAGCAACCGCTCTTCCCGAGGCAGCAATGCCCGCAGGCATTTCAGAGCCTGATAAAACTGTTCCCGTGTCACCGCTTCAGTTGCGCGGGTTAATTGATCGCGGCTGTCGTGATCAGTAAGGACCTGGCTGAGTTGCTCGATTCCACGCAAAAGCTGCATATGTGCATCCTTCTGATCTACGTCTCCAGATAAGACAAGCTGGGCGATATAGCACACACGACGAACCGGAGTATTCACCTCTTCCGGGTGGATGGCGTCCCGAAGTCTAAGGATGTTTGCGTTTGGTGTGACGATGGAAAGCCGAGAGCGTCGGTCACCATTTTCGATGACAGCACCATTGATGAGGACGCGTTCTTTGGGGCTTAGTTTTAATACAAGACCACTCATGCCGCGTCCGCCGTTTGTCTCAGCCCACGCATGATTGTGGTATTGATCTCAATGAGGGCATCGGGACTCGCACCACGTGTAAGAACTTTTCGGCTGAAGTCCGAGGTGAATTCAGCGAGAAAAAAAATGCGGGCGCGCAATTCTTCTGGAAGTCCATTTTCGCTTATTGCGACATCTGCGGCGAGCATTGTCCAGAGTCGCCGGTTTTCGTGGATGGCATGGGTTAGCAAACCAAATCCGGAATTTCCTTTGGCCGCGGCGGACTTCATTTTCTGGGTGATGCGAGCGAAGGCTTCGTATTCGACGCCGCGTGGAGTGCGCACTGCGGTATTTGACGCCGCATAGGCCGTTTTGGCCAAGTTCATAGCGTTCACGGGTTTTCCTTCCGATAAACGTTGAATTTAGGGGTGAGGGGGACGGGGGCACCATTTTGGTGCCCCACATCAAATCCTTAACGGAACAGCGACAGGATATTCTGCGGCGCCTGATTGGCGATCGACAAAGATTGCGTGCCGAGCTGTTGCTGAACTTGTAATGCCTGCAATCGGGCAGAGACTTCTTCCATGTCGGCATCCACCATTGCACCGATACCTGATTTCAGAGAATCGGACAGTTTCGAGATGAAATCGCTTTGAGTTTCGATGCGACCTTGCGCTGAACCAAAAGAGGCGGCGGCATCAATTGACTGGTCGATCAGACCTTCGATCGTAGCGAGGGCCCCGGTTGCACCAGAATCGCTGGTTACATCAACATTTTGCAGGGCTCCCAGACCGCCAGAGGCAGCAGATGAGCCGGCGGTGCCACCGGTCTGTGCCCGTAGGCCAACTTTGATACTTGTTGCGTCGCCGCCTGCGGCATTAGAGATGGTGAATTGGTTTGCGTTCGAACCTGTACCTTGCGTGACGGTATAGCCTTCACCTGAACCGGTCGCCGCTCCAAAGAAAGCGTTGATCTGGTCGGTCAAGGCCTTCGCGACTTCTGCTGTACCATCAGTGGAACTGGCAACATATTCAAAGGTCCGCTGACCTAAAGTCGATCCGCCACCATTCACGTTCACATTCACATCATCGAGGATGATCTGGTAACTGTTCCCTTCGGCCACAGTGCCGATGGTGATGGTTTCGCTGCCTCCATCTGCGATGGTTGTGGTTGGGCTGGCAGGATCAAATGCAGTGTCATCGTGTACAACAGTTCCTGATGTCGCAGAAATCAGACCTGCCGCAGCTGTCGCATCCGCAAGGTCGGTGTCACCAAAAGCCTGAGCCGCGACGGGTGTGGTGGTCGACAGGTTTTGACGGTCAACGCTGATATGAGCCGCGACGACGTTCCCATTTGAATCTCGATCAAGCGACGAGAGAACATTCATCGCGTCGGTACTTGACCCATCAATCAGGTTGAGGCCGTTGAACTGCGCGGCGCTAACAACCGATCCAATCTGATCGCGCAAGGCAACGATGTCGGTTTGGAGCTTGGCGCGGTCAACGTTTTCTTCCTGCGCGGCAACAATTTTACCTTTCATTTCGGTCAACAGGTCGGTCACTGTTTCGGATGCGTTCCGAGCGACAGCGATAGTGGATTCACCCAACGAGAGTGATTCTGAAATCGCCTTGAAGCCTTTGACATCCGAATCCATGACTTTCGAAATTGCCCATACTGCCGAGTTATCTTTGGCGGTTGCAACTTTCTTACCTGTCGAAATCTGATTCTGGGTGTCGAGCATGTTCGAGTTGATCGACTTCAGCGTCTGCAACGCGACCATAGCGCCATTGTTTGTCAAAATGCTGGACATGAGAATTTTCCTTTAGTTTGTCGGCGCTTTACACCGGAATTTTTCGAGGCTCACCCGGGTGGGCGAGAAAAAGAGCTATTCTCAACTCTGCGGAAAATCGGGTTGTCCCTTCCGCGCCACCCCCTCTGGAATGCGCATTCAGATGACGCGGAAAAACTGAAGGAAATCTGAATCTGTCTGGAGTGATATAGATAGGATTTGAATCAACAGTCGTTCGATCATGCGCGCTTTTCAAAGCTGGTGGTTCGATGCGAAAGATCATGACTTTGTCCACCAGCATCGTAGGTGCGCAACTGGGATTTTTGATTGCGCAGCGCCTCCAGACGACGCGATGCTGTCCGGATCCCTTCGCCGGCGGCAATCAACATCGATTGATTGCGAGTGATCTTTTTTACAAGAACTTTCAGATGCTTGGTATCCTGCTTGGTAGTGGGGAGCAGGCGCATCAATCGCTCCTTTTCCGGTGCGAGGCTTGTCAGAATACCAATCTCGCCGCTCAAAAGGTATTGTCGTTCAAGATCCAGTAGAGTGTTCAATGCGGTTGCGGCATCGGAATGTTTATAGATTGCCATTAGACCTCTCTTTCAACGCCTCAAAGAGCGATTCAGCCAACCCGATCCCTCCGGCATTCACCATTTCCTTTGCCTGCGCCTGCACAAGAAATGAGCTGAACTGGTCCTCGCCCGCACCGCCGCCAAAACTTTCGCGGGACTTTCCAACCCCGGCGACCTTCAACATTTCTGCGAGGAATGTAGCCTCGAGATTTTTAGCCGCTTGTCGTAGTGCGTCTTCCTGATGTTGGGCTTTCTGGGGGCTGTCCGGCACGTTTGCCTTGCTGCGAAGCGGTCCGAATTGTGGAAGCGACGGGTCCATTTATGGTCCTTTCAAATGCAATCTATTTTCTCGACTATCGTGTCGAGCGGTAAAGATCCGGTAACCAACTGCTGCCATAGTCGCCTTCAACGGAGTCAGAACACCCGGAAGGTAAATATGCAGCTTGGACCACATTTCCCCTTGCTTGTAAGCGCGGAAGAAACGCCGACATTAGATCGGACATCTGAAAGTACTGTCGAGGTGTTTGCTAGTTTTGAAGCCTTGATGCAGCCCTTACCAAAGGGTCATATCGCCAGTGCAGGAATAGAAAAGGCTCCCGATATTACGAACCAGGAAGGAACGCCTCCTGTGCCCGATGGCCTCTTTGAAGTCGGAGAGGGGATGGGAAGTGACAATAATATCGGATTAACAGGTGTGGAAACCGGCCTGAATATTCAGCTCGAGAAGATATCATCTATCAAAGATTTTTCTACGCTGATCCCGCCAAATAATGCTGGGTCGCCAAGGCAATTGGCAGACATTGAAATTGAAGCTGCACTGAAACCAGTGACAACGGGGTCTGAAGCGAAACCCAATCCAAATATCACACCAAATGAAATGAATGCCTCCGGTGCGATTGTGCCAAGTCATGAGGTCGCGCGTCGACAGCCAGAGGCGCCCTCAGTGAAACCGGCATACAATGATCTATCGGCAAATCTGTCAGGTGAAATTAATCACCGTCACGGTGAAACCGCTGGGCAACCATCACGATCAGGAGAGGCATTAGGTCAAGGCAAGGGATTACGACCCGTCGGGATCCAACCGGCAACAGAAGCTCCAGATCTGCACAAAATCTCTTTCCCCTCAAGCCTGATGGCTTTGGGCGACCTGGGTGGACGGTACTCTGACCCGAGCCTGACTGGGGCAAAAATCACCGATATGATCAATCCCTCCGATGCAGAGGCAACCGCTAGCCCCGTCAACTCGCAAAAACCAATTTTCCCCCAAACCGATGGACCAGATGTACCAAAGACGGACCAATGGTCTGTCAGCAGGGGTATCACAAAAGAAACGAGACGTGACGGTGCCGCGGCCCAGACTCCGGTTCAGGTGGCCGGAGATGTCGGGACGATAAAAGGAACAGGAGACTATTTACCGCTAGGCATCCCGATGATCTCAGCAATAGGGACAGAAAGCGGTGGGATTATGACACCAAACCCGTTGTCGGCGAGCGAAGCATCGCAAGCGGTTGACGCCTCGGTCGAGCTGATTTCCCCTGAGTTCAGCACCGCTGATTTCCGGTCCGCTCGAGCTGATATCCTTGGGAGCTTGCGCACAGAGTTGCCGCGCCATATCGCGCTACAGCTCGTTGAAGTGGCGAAATCGATGCCGGACCGTCCGGTTGAACTCACTCTCACTCCTGAGGAACTTGGACGTCTGCGGCTGACCTTCTCTGGGGACCTTTCGGCTATGGCAGTCACTGTTAATGTCGAACGTCCCGAAACGCTGGAACTTATGAAACGCCATATCGAGATATTGGCGCAGGAAATGCGTGAAATTGGCTATGAAGGCGTGTCCTTCTCTTTTGAGCAGTCGGGTGCGGGGGCACATGGCGGTGGGTCTGCGCAGGATGGGTCATCAAAAAATGACCCCCAATCTGGTGCCCATGACGCCCCGGGTATTGTCTCCGATGCCCCGAGCTTACTTCAAATGAACCTGTCGAACGCCATTGAAGGCATCGATATCAGATTGTGAGGACCCAATGGTCGACACCGTAACTTCTCCCTCTATGCCGGCAACATTGACAGCCCCTGTTGCACAGCCGGGTGAGAATACCAATAAGCTCAGCGCCGAAGAGGAACTGTCATCGGACTTTGAAACTTTTTTGAAGATGATGACGGTCCAGATGCAAAATCAGGATCCTCTCAACCCAATGGAATCAACTGAATTCGCCATGCAATTGGCCACGTTCTCAGGTGTCGAACAACAGGTGCGCAGCAACAGTTTGCTTGACGGCATGTCGACAAAACTGGATCTGATGGGGTTGAACGATTTGGCCGGTTGGGTTGGGATGGAAGCCCGTGTGGTCTCTTCCGCCAAGTTCGATGGCACACCGATCACGTTGAAAGGCTCTCCTCCCACCACTGCGGACGCCACGCATTTGGTGGTGAAGAACGGGGATGGAACCATAGTGCAAAAGACCCAGGTCCCGGTGTCTTCCGAACAGGTCAGTTGGGCTGGGGTTGCAGAGAGCGGAACGCCATTCCCATCGGATACCTATACCTTTGAGTTGGAGAGTTGGAGTGAAGGAAAGCTTCTCGAAACTTCGCAGATGGAGGTCTACACCCGAATTGTCGAAACGCGCAAAGAAGATGGCAGCCTGAAGCTTGTAACAGAAAGTGGACATACGGTTGGGGCCAATGATGTGTCCGCCTTGCGAGAAGCATCTAAGGGGTAAAATCCGCGCGTGAAACAGGGTAGGGTTCGCGTCTTTCTCTTGACCTGCCCTCTGATCGTGACCGATAGCTTTGGAATGACGGATAGGGATCATATATCTCCTCCTGCTACGCTCAAGTCCGGTTGGGAGCAGCGCGGGATTGCAGAGAGGAACGCAGACTGGGCGCGCCAGTCAGGGGGCCACAGCAATCCGGTTTGGCGCGTGCTGGGGCAGGACCGCGATATCATCTGCAAACTCTATGTCCCAAGCAATCATTCTCCGATTTTCTCCAACGATCCTGATCATGAAGCGATTTCTCTTACAGCCCTGGCGGGGACTGGAATTGCACCCAAAATGCTCGGCCGCTTGCGGTGTGAGGCAGGAGAAAGTCTGGCGTATTCCTATCTTGATGGCCCGCAATGGCGAGGAAACGTACAGGACGTGGCTGTTTTGATGGCACACCTGCACCTCCAACCTGTACCGGATGGGCTGAACAGTGTTCGGTCTGATCCGGACGTGCTGATAGATCAGACCAGGCAGATGCAGCCTGAAATGCGTATTTCCCCAATGCCCGAACATCCTCTTCCGCCTGTCGATCCAGTGTTCCTGCATGGCGATATTGTGCCCGGCAATCTGGTGGAAACCTCTGAAGGGCTTATGCTGATCGACTGGCAATGCCCCGCCAAAGGGGATCCTTGTCTGGATATTGCGATCTTTTTGTCACCCGCCATGCAGGTCATCTATGGTCATCACCCTTTGAGTGAAGATGAAATTGGGGCGTTCTTCACCATGTATGGCCACCCTAACGTCACCGAAAGGTATCAGATCCTCGCCCCGTTTTTCCACACCCGCATGGCAGCATATTGCCTTTGGAAAGGGGCCAGAGGGTCAGCCAGCCATGCCGCTGCTGCGGTGTTGGAGTTGGAAGCGTTAGAGAAACTTTGATACCCACACCGCGATCAAAGCCAAAACTCCACCAAGACTGACATAAGCCATGGCTCGCATCGGCCGGGCTTGATCCGGTTCCGGCAACGGAGAGGAGTGTCGGATCAATGCGTTCTCAGCCAATTCTGGCAAACGAGGGCCGAATCTGGCCAACACACGCAGAGTTCGCGTAAGGTCGCGGACCACCGCCTTGGGACCGATTGAGGATTTGATGTAATCTTCGACGACAGGACGCGCGGATTGCCAGATATTGATACGCGGATCCAATGACCGTGCAACCCCTTCAACAACAACCATGGTTCGTTGCAAAAGGATCAGCTCTGTGCGGGTCTGCATCCCAAACTTCTCTGTAACTTCAAAGAGGTATGAAAGAAGTTTTGCCATCGAGATTTGGGTGGCGTCCATATCCGCGATTGGCTCCCCCACCGCGCGCAGGGCCTGTGCAAACTCTACCACATCACGGTCGGCAGGCACATAACCCGCTTCGAAATGCACCTCGGCAACGCGGGTGTAATCGCGCGTGATGAAACCATAAAGGATCTCGGCGTAGACGCGGCGGGTGTATTCGTCGATCCGGCCCATAATCCCGAAATCAATGGCCACGATGTCGCCATTTGATGCGAATTTCAGATTGCCTTGGTGCATGTCACCGTGGAACAGCCCATCGCGCAGGGCGTGGCTGAGGAAGAGTTGGAGGACCCGTTCACCAAGAGATGTCATATCCAGGCCAGAGGCGCGGATTGATACCAGATCATTGGCTGGGATGCCCTCGGCCCAACCCAGCGTCATCACACTCCGCCCGGTTAGCCCCCAATTGACTTCGGGCACCACAAAACCTTCGTCACCTGCGGTGTTTTCGGCAAATTCACTGGCAGAAGCACTTTCAAGGCGCAGGTCCAGCTCTCCCATGACCACGCCCTCAAAATGTTCAACCACATCAGTGGGGCGCAGGCGCCGGGTTGAGGGCAGAAGCCATTCGATCATGTTGGCGGAAAAATGGAAGGCATCAATATCGGTGCGGAAGGCCCGCAAGATACCGGGGCGCAGCACCTTCACAGCCACTTCCTGTCCGGTGCTGGCGAGGCGCGCACGGTGCACTTGTGCAATTGAGGCCGCGGCGACCGGTTCAGAAAATTCGGAAAACACCTCGTCCACTTCGATGCCAAGCTCGTCTTCGACCATGTCACGCGCCACGTCGAGCGGGAATGGGGGCAGCTTGTCCTGCAAGTATTTCAACTGATCGGCCAGATCGGCACCCACCACATCGGGACGTGTCGATAAGATTTGCCCGAACTTGATGTAAGCAGGCCCCAGCGCAGTGATTGCACGGGTCACAGGCGGCAGGGATGTATCGCCCTTTTTGCCGAGCCATGCGAAAGGAAAGCCGATAATGCGAGCGGCAATCCGCAGCGCGGGAGGGGCGTTCATCGCATCCAGCACCACCCCCATGGCGCCTGTGCGCTGAAAGGTGGCGCCTGTACGGATCAGACGCCAGATATTGTGCGGTCCGCGCATGTTAGATTTTCCACCCTGAATGCAGGGCGGCGATGCCCAAGGACAAATTACGGTACTTCACATTCTCAAATCCGGCCTCGCGGATCATACCGGCAAAAGTTTCCTGATCCGGGAACTTCCGGATCGATTCCACGAGATACTGATAGCTGTCGTAATCGTCAGCAATCAGCTTGCCCATGCGCGGGATCACGTTGAAGGAATAAAGATCGTAGAGTTTTTGCAGACCGTCGTTTGGCAATTGGCTGAATTCAAGCACCATCAGGCGCCCACCGGGTTTCAGCACGCGATAAGCTTCTTTCAGGGCGTCGGGAATGCGTGTCACGTTGCGGATGCCAAAGCTGATCGTGTAGCGATCAAAGCTGTTGTCCTCAAACGGCAGTTGCATTGCGTCGCCAGCCACCCAATCAAGCCGGTCGGACATATTGTCCGCTTCCGCCCGTTGGCGACCCTCAACCAGCATCGATTCCGTCATATCAAGCACAACCGAACTGGTGTCTTCAGCTCGTTTCAGGAACCGGAAGGAAATATCCCCCGTGCCGCCAGCCACATCCAGAAGGCGCTGACCGGGGCGCGGCGCGAGCCAATCCATCATCGCGTCTTTCCAGAGGCGGTGGATCCCCACCGACATGACATCATTCATCACGTCATATTTTGAGGCCACATTAGTAAAGACCCCATGAACCATTCCGGCCTTTTGGTCTTCGTCTACGGTTTTGAAACCGAAATGCGTGGTTTTCTTCGCAGCCATGTCGATCATTCGCCCAAATTTCGTCCCAAACGAGATATACCCATATGCCCCAAGAGACAAACCATCAAATTTAAGTAGGTTGCAGATGTTTATTTATGGAATTGCTATTTTTGTAGCGGTGATTTTTGTGCTGGGCAGTTCTTCGAAATGGGCACGCTCATTTCGAGGTGAAAAAGAACTTGGAAAGCGTGCCGGGGCAGTGATGAGTGATGACTGGTCGCTGGAAGTGATTTCAGAAGTTGGAAGCAAGAAGGAACCCCATCACACTTTCACCAAAACCAACCATCCAACGACGTGGGGGGTGCGGGTTCTTTTTGCGGTTCTGTCGGTTGTCGTCTATGTCTATGTGTTCCCGATGTTCGACGACCCTAAGGTGTCGGGTGGCATGGTGGCCTATGCCGCTGAAATAAAATGGGCACTTCTTGCCTGCCTTGGCTATGCAGCCGCCTATATCTTGGCATTTGAAATCACGTTGGATGGTCACGAGCTGCAAGCCATGTCCGGGTTTTTTCGCACTAAAACCTATGATTTGCGTGACCTGAAAGAAGTTACAGAGAACGGTCCGTATGAATGGAAACTCTATTTCACGGATCGAGCCCCCGTTCGGATGATGAAATCGGTTGTGGGTGTTCAAACCTTGCGGCAACATCTGTCAGAGGTGATGCAAGCCAACAGGATGGAACATGCCAGAACTGCCCGAGGTTGAGACGGTTCGTCGCGGGCTCTCTCCCGTGATGGAGGGGGAACGTATTGCAAAGGCCGATGTGCGTCGTGAAGGGTTGCGTTGGCCATTTCCCGAAAACATGGCCGAAAGGTTGACGGGTGCGCGCGTGACGCGGCTTGGGCGACGGTCAAAGTACCTGCTGGCGGACCTCGATACAGGTGAAACCCTGATTGTGCATCTTGGTATGTCGGGGCGGATGCTTATTTCGGGTCACGCGCTGGGCAAGTATCATCACGAACATCCCGCGCCCGAAAAGCATGATCATGTGGTTTTTGACATGGAGAACGGCGCACGCGTGACGTTTAATGATCCGCGTCGGTTCGGGGCGATGGAACTTTGTGCGACATCTGGCCTGCCTGATCACAAATTGATTCGAGTCCTCGGGCCAGAGCCATTGGGGAATGACTTCAACGAAGACTATCTTGTCGAGCGTCTGTCCGGCAAAAATACCGCCATCAAAACAGCCCTTTTGGACCAGGGAATTACTGCTGGTCTTGGCAATATATATGTCTGCGAAGTTTTGTTCCGCGCGGGCATTCATCCGGCGCGCAAAGCGGCCAGAATCTCTGCAAAACGTGTGGCTGGTTTGGTCCCCATTATTCGGAAAGTTCTGGCCGAAGCGATCGAAAGTGGTGGGTCATCGCTGAAAGATTATCGCCAGGCGGATGGGGATCTGGGATATTTTCAACACAGCTTTCAGGTCTACGGACGCGAAGGTGAACCCTGCGTCACCCTTGATTGTAAAGGAAAAATCTCTCGTATTGTTCAAGGGGGGCGATCAAGCTTCTATTGCGGGCATTGTCAAAGATAACTTGATCGGAGGGAAATGCCCGCGTAGGACTCCCCTTCGAATACCACTGGTCTGGGACGACCAAAACGGGACTAAAGGCAGGGGAACCATGGCCTATAAAAATATCATCGCTGAAACAGAAGATCACATAACTCTGATCCGGCTCAATCGTCCGGATGTCATGAATGCACTAAGTATGGATCTTCTGGCAGAACTCGGTGAGGCGTTGGCTGAAGCGCAGGACAACGACAAGGTGCGTTGCATCGTGATTACCGGCTCGGAAAAGGCGTTTGCTGCCGGGGCCGACATCAACATGATGGCCGAAAAGAGCTTTGTAGATGTGTTCGTGGGGGATCTGTTTACCCCGGAAGAAGCATCGATCATGCGGATCCGCAAACCAATCATTGCAGCCGTGTCGGGCTATGCGCTGGGTGGTGGCTGTGAACTGGCCATGATGTGTGATTTCGTCATCGCCTCCGACACCGCCAAATTTGGCCAACCCGAAGTGAACCTGGGTGTGATGGCAGGCTTTGGGGGCACGCAGCGCCTGACCAAACTGGTTGGACGCGCCAAGGCGATGGATATGAACCTGACCGGGCGTTTCATGGACGCCGCCGAAGCCGAGCGGTCAGGGCTGGTCAGTCGTGTGGTGCCCGCCAAAGAATTGATGAAAGAGGCAATGGCCGCGGCGGCCAAGATTGCCGAGAAGTCGATGATCACCGTGATGGCAATCAAAGAAACGGTCAACCGGGCCGAACAGTTGCCACTGAGCGAGGGCATTCTCTTTGAGCGTCGCGTGTTCCATTCGCTTTTCGCGTCGGAAGATCAGAAGGAAGGTATGGCGGCCTTCATTGAAAAGCGTGAGCCTCAGTTCCGCGACAAGTAAGACGCCAATCCTGTAAAATAGGCTTTCCTTTCAGGGAAAAATGCCCTAAAGGAAGCCGCAATACATGCGTGTGAGGCCCGCTTTGGCCAGAATCACCGGTTCTGAACCCGGCGGGTGCTGATGCGCGAGTCACCAATGTGACGTTAAAACGAAACACCCGAAGAAGGGATCAGAAACATGGCAAATTCGCCCCAAGCTAAAAAACGCGCCCGTCAGGCCGATCGTCGCTTTGCTGTCAACAAGGCTCGTCGTTCGCGTATCCGTACCTACCTGCGCAAAGTAGAAGAAGCCATCGCCGCGGGCGATCAGGCTGTTGCTGCAGCTGCACTGAAAGAAGCGCAGCCGGAACTGATGCGCGGCGTGTCGAAAGGCATCCTCCACAAGAACACCGTAGCGCGCAAAATGTCGCGTCTGTCGGCGCGCGTGAAGTCCCTGGGCTAATCGCGCCGTCGGGCTGGTTCTGGCTGGCCTGTGACAAATTTGCCAACCCTCAGATTCGGGGTTCGGACATGAGATGAGCGCGCCAAATAGGCGCGCTCATTTGCGTTTTTCCATACGATAAAATCGGGATTGTATAACCCGCCCGGGATTCGTTCGACGAAAGACAGAGTCAAGCGTGAAGTTCTATTGCACCGTCCGCACAGCACTTGCTAGCTTGACCTCAGCGATTCACGTCGCTGACTTGGGACATTGATGACTTGGGGTAAAAGCCCTTTAATAACTGAGGCTTACCCAGATTTACAAACGGGTGGGGATAGAATCCTCCTCGCGACTGCAGCGCGCAACTCCCGTCGAGGGGGACGGGTGCCGCGTTGCTAGAATGCTGGCGTCGCACTTCTTGCCTGGGGTGCACACTAGACACATGTCATGTCTCCGATTGCCCCGATTGGGGTCACGCATACTGATCTGTAAAAGGGTCGGTAGTGTGTGGGTATCCTATGCGCTTATCTCTCTGCGACTGCAGAGGATCAGGGTGTTTGCGATACTAGGTCAGTTGCGGGTTTAGACCGGAAAGGGGCGGTCTGAATCTGGTCACGTTGAACGCTGGCAGAGGTGCTGTGGCAGGCGCCAGTGTGAGTGGAATGAGATCTGAATAAGACTGCTTGCGACGGTCTTTAAAAAATAAGAATGGGTCGAGGTGACATGACGAACGAAGAATGGGGACGGGTCCGGTCAAAGCTGCAGAAAGCAGTGGGGCAGAACAATTATGCAAACTGGATCGAACCCCTGGAATTTGCAGAGCTTGAGGGCGGAGTGGCGACTTTCTTGGTGCCAACCAACTTCATGGGCAACTGGGTCGAGCGCAATTTCGGTGACAAGATTCTAAGCCAGCTGGTTGGTGCGGGTGTGAAAGTCTCGCGACTGGAGTTTGCAGTGCCGCAGAAGATGGCTCCGCGCAAGCCGGCCAATGAATCTGCCCCTGTTGCGGCAGAAAGCGGGAGTAAGACTGCGACACGAGTGGAAGTGCAGGATGAACTTCCTGGTGCGCCGCTGGATGCGCGATTTACCTTTGATAGTTTCGTGGTCGGCAAGCCAAACGAATTGGCACATGCTGCGGCCCGCCGTGTGGCCGAGGGTGGCCCAGTCACCTTCAATCCTTTGTTCCTGTATGGTGGTGTTGGTCTTGGTAAGACCCACTTGATGCACGCCATTGCGCATGAGTTGAAGGCCCATCAACCGGACTTGCGCGTCGTATATCTATCTGCCGAACAATTCATGTATCGCTTCGTCAAAGCGCTTCGTGAAAAGCAGATGATGGACTTCAAACAACTGTTCCGCTCGGTCGACGTGCTGATGGTGGATGACGTTCAGTTTATTGCCGGTAAAGACAGCACCCAAGAAGAGTTCTTCCACACGTTCAACGCCTTGGTGGATCAGAACAAGCAGATCATCATCTCGGCTGATCGCGCACCGGGCGAAATCAAGGATCTTGAGGACCGCATCAAATCACGTTTGCAATGTGGTCTTGTGGTTGATTTGCATCCCACCGACTACGAATTGCGCCTTGGCGTGTTGCAGACCAAAGTTGCAACCTATCGCCAACAATATCCGGGCCTGCAGATTTCTGATGGCGTACTGGAGTTTCTCGCGCATCGCATTTCAACCAATGTGCGTGTGCTGGAAGGTGCCTTGATGCGCCTCTTCGCCTTCGCCTCTCTGGTCGGGCGGGAAATCACGCTGGAGCTGGCTCAGGATTGCCTGGGTGATATCCTGCGCGCCTCGGACCGCAAGGTCACCGTGGAAGAGATCCAGCGGAAAGTCAGTGAGCATTATAACATCCGCCTCTCGGACCTTATCGGTCCGAAGCGTGTGCGGACCATTGCGCGTCCCCGTCAGGTGGCGATGTATCTGGCCAAACACATGACCTCGCGGTCGCTGCCCGAAATCGGGCGACGCTTTGGCGGCCGTGACCACACCACTGTGATGCATGGGGTGAAGCGGATCGACGAGCTGAAGGGCGTCGACGATCAAATCGCTGAAGATCTGGAACTGCTGCGTCGCGCCCTCGAGGCGTAAGCTCTTATTCTTGTCCTGTGCGCAAGCGCAGGCACAACAGTTGCTTGCAAAGGGCGGGTTGGGGTCCGTTTGGCCTTGACCCGCCCTTCAAACCATTGGACATTCCAGCAAAAGAACAATCTCGGGGCGAAGGCATCGGCTTTCAGCCCCTATATTCGTCAGGAGTGGGATATGAAGATCAGCATTGAACGCGGTGCGTTGCTCAAGGCCGTGGCCCAGGCTCAATCGGTTGTGGAACGCCGCAACACCATCCCGATCCTGGCCAATGTGCTGATCGAAGCGGAAGGCGACAGTGTGTCGTTCCGGGCCACCGACCTTGATATCGAAGTCGTCGACAAGACCCCGGCAATGGTTGAACGCGCCGGTGCCACTACGGTTGCCGCTGTGACGCTTCATGAGATTGTGCGCAAACTGCCGGACGGGGCTTTGGTGCAACTGACCGATGATGGGGCGACAGGCCGCCTGACGGTTGAAGCCGGCCGGTCGAACTTCTCGCTCGCCACCCTGCCGAAAGAAGATTTCCCGGTCATGGCATCGTCTGAGTACTCGGCCAACTTCTCAGCCCCCGCGCCGGTGCTGCGCCGCCTGTTCGACAAATCGAAATTTGCGATCTCGACCGAGGAAACCCGCTACTACCTGAACGGTGTTTACCTTCATGTGTCTGATGCAGAAGGCGGCAAGGTGCTGCGCGCCGTGGCCACCGACGGTCACCGTCTTGCCCGTATCGACGCCGAGCTGCCAGCAGGTGCAGAAGAGATGCCTGGTGTGATCGTGCCGCGCAAGACCGTGGGCGAACTGCGCAAGCTGCTGGATGATGATGACGCAACGATTGCCGTGTCGGTGTCGGAAACCAAGGTGCGTTTTGCGACCCCGGCGATAACGCTGACGTCGAAAGTCATCGACGGTACTTTCCCCGATTACACTCGTGTCATCCCAACCGGGAATACCCGTAAGCTGGAGGTGGACGCGTCTGAATTTGCGCAGGCCGTAGACCGCGTGGCCACCGTTTCGTCGGAACGTTCGCGTGCCGTCAAACTGCAACTGGACGAAGACCGTCTGGTTCTGTCGGTGAATGCACCCGATGCAGGTGCTGCGGAAGAAGAACTCGCCGTTGCTTACGGCGATGAGCGGCTGGAGATCGGCTTCAACGCCAAATATCTCTTGGAAATTGCCAGCCAGGTAGACCGCGAAAACGCAACCTTCATGTTCAACAATTCTGGCGATCCGGCCCTGATGCGCGAAGGCAATGACACCAGCGCTGTCTACGTCGTCATGCCGATGCGCGTGTGAGCGGCGTCTGCAGTTCGAAATTTCAGCCCCTCACAGGGCGTAGACTGGCAAGAGGAAAAGGGGCGTGTAAGTGACCAGCCCACTGGCCCTCAAAGAGCTGACCCTCAGCCATTTCCGTAGCCACAAACTGGCGCGCCTGTCTCTCGATGGGCGGCCTGTTGTGCTGCATGGCGCAAACGGGGCCGGCAAAACCAATATCCTCGAGGCGATATCCATGCTGTCTCCGGGGCGCGGTTTGCGGCGGGCGACGATGGATGAAATGATCCGCAGGCCTGAACAGGTTGGGTGGAAAATTTCTGCGGTCCTGCAAAGCCTTGGGCAGATGCACGAGGTTGAAACTTGGGTGGAGCCGGGGCAGGGGCGCCAGGTGCGGATTGATGGGAAAGTCGCGACGCAGGTCACACTGGGCCGGATCACCCGCGTGGTTTGGTTGGTTCCGGTGATGGACCGGCTGTGGGTCGAAGGGGCCGAAGGGCGGCGGCGATTTCTGGACAGGTTGACGCTCAGCTTCACGCCGTCCCATGCGGATGCGGTGCTGTCTTATGAAAAGGCGATGCGCGAACGGAACCGGCTTTTGAAGGATGGGCAACGTGACCCACACTGGTATCGGGCTGTAGAAGCACAAATGGCTGCGTCTGGGACTGAGATACATGCCAATCGTTTGAATGCCATATCTTTGCTGCAAGAGGCGCAGACCTCGGCAGAAACGGAATTCCCGGCCGCCGATCTGTCGCTGGTTCAGGCAGGAGAGGCTTTGGCCCCCGCCACAGAAGACGAATTGGCAACGGCTCTGTCCGAAAGCCGTCCACGCGATCTTGCCGCGGGGCGCACATTGGTTGGTCCGCACCGGTCGGATCTAGGTGCGGTCTATGCAGCGAAAGGTGTGGCCGCACGAGATTGCTCAACGGGCGAGCAAAAGGCGCTTTTGGTCTCGCTCATTCTTGCCAATGGGCGTGCGCTGGCGCGGGACTTTGGTGCACCGCCAATCTATCTGCTGGATGAGGTTGCTGCTCATCTTGATGCAGGGCGGCGGGCGGCACTCTATGATGAAATCTGTGCTCTCGGTGCGCAGGCTTTCATGACGGGTACCGGTCCGGAATTATTTGCCGAGCTGGGGGCGCGGGCTGCACATTACGAAGTGTGTGATGAGAATGGAAATTCCACTGTCACGGAGGTGACCCCATGAAAACCAATCGCGTGACTCTGATCACCCTTGGCGTGGAGAGCATCGAACGCTCTTGTGCCTATTATCAGGCACTTGGCTGGAAGCCCTCTAACGTTCTGTCAGACGTGGCGTTTTTCGACATGAACGGGATGAAATTGGGGTTCTTCACACTCGACGGTCTGGCGCGGGAAACGGGGCGTTCCAAAGACGAAATGAAAACAGGAGCGATGACGCTCGCGCAGAACTACCCGTCTGAGGCCGAAGTGGATGCAGCATTTGCCAAGGCAATCTCAGCAGGCGCCACGGCTGTTGCCGCGCCAACCAAGACAGATTGGGGCGGCTATTCCGGTTACGTTGCTGACCCGGATGGACACCTGTGGGAATACGCATTCAATCCGTTTTGGGCGTTGGACGAAGACGGAATTTTGGTCTGAAAATCATAACCCCAAAGATCGAATTGGAGGGCTGCGCAGCACGCCTTCGCTATCCTGTCTATTTGACACCAAATCTTGTGTCGGATAGGTGACATTACCCCCGAAAACATCTATGTTTTGGGGAACGAATAACAGGAAGGCCCACATGGCTGACGACGCGCAAAACAACGCCGAATATGGCGCAGATTCCATCAAAGTTCTCAAGGGGTTGGAGGCGGTTCGCAAACGCCCCGGCATGTATATCGGGGACACGGATGATGGGTCCGGTCTGCACCACATGGTTTATGAAGTTGTGGACAACGGCATTGACGAAGCGCTGGCCGGTCACGCGGATGCTGTGACGGTTACAATTCACGCCGACAATTCGGTCTCTGTCTCGGACAATGGTCGCGGCATTCCGGTGGATATGCACCCGGAAGAGGGTGTGTCTGCCGCTGAGGTGATCATGACCCAGTTGCACGCGGGCGGAAAGTTCGACTCGAACTCTTATAAAGTGTCCGGTGGCCTGCATGGTGTGGGTGTGTCGGTGGTGAACGCGCTGTCCGACTGGCTGGAATTGCGCATCTGGCGCAATGGCAAAGAGCATGTGGCACGTTTTGAACGCGGCGAGACCGCCGAGCATCTGAAAGTCGTGGGCGATTGCGGAGATCGCACTGGGACCGAAGTGCGCTTCCTAGCCTCTACTGACACGTTCTCGAACCTCGAGTACCAGTTCAAGACACTGGAAAACCGCCTGCGCGAGCTTTCCTTCCTGAACTCTGGTGTGCGGATCATCATCGAAGATGAACGCCCCGCCGAAAAGCTGCATTCGGAAATGCACTATGACGGCGGCGTGAAAGAGTTCGTGAAATATCTCGACCGTCACAAGACGCCCCTGATGGAGGAGCCGATCTTTGTGACCGGCGAAAAAGACGAGATCGGAGTAGAAGTCGCGATGTGGTGGAATGATGGCTACCACGAAAATGTGCTGCCCTTCACCAACAACATTCCGCAACGCGATGGTGGCTCGCATCTTGCGGGCTTCCGTGGAGCGTTGACCCGAACCCTGAACCTCTATGCCAACTCATCTGGTTTGGCGAAGAAGGAGAAGGTGAACTTTACCGGTGATGATGCGCGTGAAGGTCTGTCCTGCGTACTGTCAGTGAAAGTGCCGGATCCAAAGTTCAGTTCGCAGACCAAGGACAAACTGGTCTCAAGTGAAGTGCGCCCGGCAGTAGAAAGCCTGATGAACGAAAAGCTGCAGGAATGGTTTGATGAAAACCCGCAGATTGCTCGAATGATTGTCGGCAAGATTGTCGAAGCCGCCCTGGCGCGTGAGGCTGCGCGTAAAGCGCGCGAAATGACCCGCAAGAAATCTTCGCTTGATGTGGCTTCGCTGCCGGGCAAGCTGGCGGATTGTCAGGAAAAAGACCCAGCCAAACGCGAACTGTTCCTCGTCGAGGGTGATTCCGCTGGTGGTTCGGCCAAACAGGGCCGTTCGCGTCACGATCAGGCGGTCCTACCGCTGCGGGGTAAGATCCTGAACGTAGAGCGGGCACGGTTTGACCGGATGCTTGGTTCGCAAGAAATCGGCACGCTGATTACCGCGCTTGGCACTGGGATCGGTCGGGATGAATTCGACATTTCCAAACTGCGCTACCACAAGATCATCATCATGACCGATGCGGATGTGGACGGTGCGCATATTCGAACGCTGCTGCTCACCTTCTTCTTCCGTCAGATGCCGGAGCTGATCGAAGGTGGTTATCTCTACATTGCCCAGCCACCGCTGTATAAAGTCGCGCGGGGCAAGTCTGAGGTTTATGTGAAAGACCAGACAGCTCTGGAGGATTACCTTGTAAATCAAGGGATTGAAGGCACAGTGCTGCGCCTGCCGTCGGGCGAAGAGCTCGCGGGTGCCGATCTGGCACGTGTCGTGGAAGGCGCACGCAATTTCAAACGGATCCTCGATGCGTTCCCCACCCATTATCCACGCAATATTCTGGAGCAAGCTGCGCTTGCAGGGGCTTTTGATCCGGGCCGCGCGGATGCGGATCTGCAGCGTGTGGCCGATGACGTGGCGGCGCGACTGGATAAGGTTGCAGTCGAGTATGAGCGTGGCTGGCAAGGCCGGATCACGCAAGATCACGGCATTCGTCTGGCCCGTGTGCTGCGCGGGGTCGAGGAAATTCGTACACTTGACGGAGCAGTCTTACGCTCGGGTGAAGCCCGTCGCCTATCCGAGGTGTCGATGGAAACGCGCGATGTCTACAAAGACGGCGCACGCCTGTCACGAAAAGAACGCGAAACCCTGCTTCAGGGACCGATCGATCTTCTGAGCACCGTTTTGGCCGAGGGTGAGAAAGGGCTCACGCTGCAGCGCTATAAAGGACTGGGTGAGATGAACCCGGATCAGTTGTGGGAGACCACGCTTGATCACGAGGCCCGTACTTTGCTGCAGGTGAAAGTTGAAGACCTCTCAGAGGCGGATGACATTTTCACTAAATTGATGGGGGATGTGGTTGAGCCACGCCGTGAGTTCATCCAGCAAAACGCGCTCTCCGTCGAAAACCTCGATTTCTGATCAGGTTGTAAAAAGCCCCATAATCGCTCGCGAAGCCCATAGGTTTTCGCGAGCGACCCAAATCTGCTGAATTCACCGACCTTGCAAGCTGAATGCGTTTTAACGGCGCGTGCCTTTGAAGGTGATCCGCAGCTTTGAATCTACTGGGGTTTAACTATTGCGAGCCGCAAATGTTTAAGCAAGTTTGCGCCGCTTTGCGGCGCGTTCTTCGCGTTCACTTTGCTCTTGTCCAATCCGGAAACTTGTCTCAACAAAGTTCAGGTGCTCCCGCGCGGCGTTTTCGGCGCGGTCCGGGTCGCCGTCCAGGATTGATTGGACTATTTCCTGGTGTTGATCCAACAGCTTGCGTCCTGATCCATCCATGGTGCGTAGAAACTTACGGTTATAGAACAGGCCCTGTCGGGTGAGATCATAGATGGACGCCATCATATGAATGAGCGTGGTATTCTGACTGGCATCCACGACCGCGACGTGAAGCGCGAGATCGGCCTCTTGGCTTGTCTCTGCGTCTCCAGATTCCCATGCTTCTTGCAGGGCTTTCAGAATATCGGCCAGACGCTCCTTGTCAGATTCAGTTGCCCGCTGGGCAGCGAGGCGGCTTGCAAAGGCTTCTTGTTCGCGACGGTATTCGAGATAGTCGTAAAAGGCGCTGCCATGGCGAGCGTAGAGCGCAAGCATTGCTGGAGACATGGCGCGGCCAGACAGCGTGGCAATATAGGTTCCCTCCCCGTGGCGCACGTGGACAAGTCCACGGTCTTCTAGAACTTGGAGGGCCTCTCGTAATTTTGGACGGGACACACCCATAGCCTCGGCAAGCTCGCGTTCTGACGGCAGCTTTCGTCCTTCTTTCAGGATCCCGTCGACGATCATTTGCTCAATCTGATCGACGACCGCTTCGGAGATTGATTCGTGACCAACCCGGTCAAATGGACTTGTGTCACCCATGGCTCAGCTCCGCGCGCAAGAATTGGTTGTCACTTATCTTTACCACTGGATCCGATCATTACAAGGGTTGCAGCAGAATTCTGCAAATTCTTGATAGAAAATGATTTATTCAAGAAATCTGCAATTATTGCAGCGACTTTATTGGAATTATCGATGGCCAACTGATGGGAATAATCACATTAACTGGTAAATTAAATTATTGACATGAGTCAGTGGTAAATAATATTGACCATCATACGGGATGCCCTTGGCACCGAATGCAGCCGTGGAGGCGGACTGCTCGCACTCTGGAGGAGAGACATATGAAAAAGACCCTGACATCGATGGCGATTGCCGCCACCGTGCTGACCGCACCGGTTGCAGCATTTGCTGACAAACTGCTTCTGAAAACCCCAATCGCGTTCTCGACGTCACTGCCAGGACTGGGGTCGCCCATTCCGCGCGTGGCCGAACAGCTTGACCTGATGTCAGGCGGCACCCTGAAGATGAAAGTCTATGAGCCGGGTAAACTGGTTCCGCCGTTCGAGATCCTCGACGCTGTATCGTCGGGCAAGATCAACTCCGGCTACACCACTGCCGGTTACTGGGCGGGTAAAATCCCCGCTGCCCCCCTGTTTTCTGCCGTGCCGTTTGGCCCGGAAGCCGGTGAATACATGGCGTGGCTTTACTATGGCAACGGCATGAGCCTGTATCAGGAAATGTATGATCAGGCCGGTTTCAACGTGAAGGTTCTGCCCTGCGCCGTCATTGCCCCGGAAACCTCCGGCTGGTTCGCCAAGGAGATCAACAGCCCCGGTGATCTGGATGGCCTGAAGATGCGTTTCTTTGGACTGGGCGGCAAGGTGATGCAACGCCTCGGCGTGGCAACCTCGCTTCTGCCTGGTGGCGAGATCTTCCCGGCGCTGGAAAAAGGCGCGATCGACGCGACCGAGTTTTCGATGCCGGCCATTGACGCCCGTCTTGGTTTCCACAAGCTGGTCAAATACAACTACTTCCCCGGCTGGCACCAGCAGGCCACCGTGTTTGAATTGCTTGTGAACAAGGACGTGTGGAACGACGCCAGCGACCAGCACAAGGCGATCATCGAAAACGCATGCAAGGCCTCGATGACCGACAGCTTTGCCGAAGGTGAGGCCATCCAGCACGCTGCCCTGATCGACAACGTTGAGAACAACGGTGTGTCCATCAAAAAGTGGAATGACGATATGCTCGCCACCTTCCGCGAAAACTGGGACGCTGTGGCCAAGGAAGAAGCTGCCAATGACGCCTTCTTTGCAAAAGTTCTGGGTGATTTGACCGAGTTCCGTGACGGCTATGCCATCTGGAAAGAAAACGCCTTCCTCCCGCGCAAGTAACCCATTCTTGCGCAGAGGGGCGGACACCCACCTTATCCGCCCCTCACACTTTGCGCGGCACACTTCCTGCCGCGCACTTTTTATCCCTTTGTTTGTGACTTTTCCGCCCCGCGATCCGTGCCCAATTGGCGCCAGCTTCTGAGGAGGAACCCATGGCCCAGAACATCCCCAATACCGACGATCCCATTGACGTCTACGAGCATATCCTTGAACACGAGGAGCGCGACACCCAGGCTTTGGCGATTTCCATCGACAAGACGGTCAAAGGGGTCGGCAATGTCGTGATGTGGGTCAATCTTCTCTTGGTGGCCGCCATTGTGACGCAAGTCAGCCTGCGCTATCTCTTCAATGTGAACTTCCCCAAGCTTGATGAAATCCAATGGCATTTCTACGGGTTGGTCACCATGATCGGCATTTCCTATGCGCTGGTCACCGACAGCCATGTGCGGGTCGATATCCTGCATATGCAGCTTTCGCGCCGCGCCCAGCGGGTGATCGAGATGATCGGGATCCTGACGCTGATGGTGCCTTTTATCTATCTGATGATTGATCAGGGTTACGATTATTTCTACGAAAGCTGGCGCGTGAATGAACGTTCGGACAGTCCGACCGGCCTGCCAGCCCGCTGGGCGTTGAAAGCGGTGATCCCGGTCAGCTTCATCCTGCTGGCACTCGCAGCCATTGCGCGTCTTGTGCATGACGGCCACGCGCTTTTGACCAACTATGCGGACGAGCGGATGGGCAAGGATCTGCGCCTGATCCTTTGGGCGCTGGTGGGATTTGCCGTGCTTGCGACGGCGCTGACCTTCTTGGTGGAAAGCACCGAGGAAAAGCTGGTCATCGCCATGTTCCTCACCTTTATCGCGCTTTTGTTCACCGGCTTCCCGGTGGCCTGGACGCTGGCCGGAGTTGGTGTGGCCTATTGCGGGCTGGCCTATCTTTTCGACAATGGGATGATGAACTGGACCGGGCTGGAAGAGACCCTGACCGGGCTTGATTATCTGACCCTTGGCGCGGTGGTAAACCGGGTCTACGCCACGATGTCGAATGCGGTTCTGGTGGCGCTTCCGATGTTCATCTTCATGGGGCTGATGCTGGATGAAAGTGGGGTTGCCGAACGTTTGATGGGCGCAATGCAGCGCCTGTTTGGCACCGTGCGCGGAGGGCTGGCGATTACGGTCACGATGATCGGGATTATCCTTGCAGCGTCCACCGGGATCATCGGCGCTTCCGTTGTGCTCTTGGGTGTGCTGTCGCTGCCATCGATGATGGAGCAGAAATACAGCCCCTCTCTGGCCGCCGGTGTTGTGTCTGCATCTGGTACGTTGGGTATCCTCATTCCACCCTCAATCATGCTGGTGATCATGGCCGACCAGATGGCGCTTTCCGTGGGTGACCTCTTTATGGCAGCGGTCTTTCCCGGTGTGATCATTGGAGGTCTCTACCTGACCTATATCTTTGTGATTGCGCTGATCAAACGCGATGTAGCTCCGGTGCCTGAAGGGGCGAAGCGCCCGGATTGGGATGCGGTTAAGGATGTGCTGATTGCCGTTCTGCCAACGCTGGGCCTGATCCTCGCTGTGCTGGGTTCGATCTTTGCGGGCCTCACCACGCCGACTGAAGCATCAGGTGTGGGTGCCCTTGGCGCGACCCTGCTGGCGCTTGGCTATCGCAAGCTGACCCTTCGCAAATTGGTCAATGTGCTCAAGGCGACCTTCAACACCACCGCCTATATCTTTGCGATCTTCCTCGGCGCGACTGTATTCAGCTATGTGCTGCGCGAATTGGGTGGTGACGCCCTGATTGAAGATATGATCCATGGCGCGGGCCTTGGACCGAACGGCACGGTCTTCATGATCCTTTTCATTGTCTTCCTCTTGGGCTTTGTTCTGGACTGGATCGAGATCACCCTGATCGTGCTGCCGCTGATGCGTCCCATTGTGAACGCGCTGGGTCTGGACATTCCGGGCTTTGGGGCGATCGATGAACCTGCGCTGGTGTGGTTTGTGATCCTTGTGGCGGTGACGTTGCAAACAAGCTTCCTCACGCCGCCGGTTGGATTTGCGCTCTTCTATCTCAAAGGGGTCTGCCCGCCTGAGATCAAGTTGACCGATATCTACAAGGGCATCATCCCCTTCGTTATTCTTCAGCTTCTCGGTCTCATGTTCGTCTTCCTCTGGCCGGCGCTGGCCACATGGTTGCCATCGGTCGCCTATTGAGGAAGGGTGATCCTATGAGTGATCAAGACCTTATCCAGAAATTGCAGAAGATCTGCGGGCGGCGGCATGTGATGACCGGCGCCCGGCGAACAGCTCGGTTCCGCAAAGGGTTTAGATCGGGGGAAGGGGACGCGCTGGCTGTGGTGCAGCCGGGCACGTTGCTTGAACAATGGAAGATCCTTCAGGCCTGTGTCGCCGCAGATAAGATCGTCATCATGCAGGCGGCCAATACCGGGCTGACCGAAGGATCGACCCCAAAGGGCAGCTATGATCGCGATGTGGTTCTGATCAACACGCGGCGCATGGATGGGTTGCAGTTGATCAAGGACGGTAAGCAGGTGATTTCCTTTCCGGGGTCAACGCTTTTTGCGCTGGAAAAATTGCTCGCGCCGCTTAAGCGCCAACCCCATTCGGTGATCGGATCGTCCTGCATCGGTGCGTCGGTCGTTGGGGGCGTGTGCAATAATTCCGGTGGTTCTCTGGTCGAGCGCGGCCCCTCTTATACCGAGCTGTCGCTCTATGCGCGGATCACAGAAGATGGGCAGCTGGAGCTGGTTAACCATCTCGGCATTGCGCTTGGGAACACACCGGAAGAGATCCTGACCCGGCTGGAGCGCGGAGAGTATTCACCCGATGATCTGGAAAGTTCGAACCGCAAGGCGTCAGACACGGATTATGCCCGCCGTGTGCGCAATGTGGATGCGGATACGCCCGCGCGGTTCAATGCCGACATGTCGCGCCTTTACGAGGCGGCGGGATGTGCGGGGAAGCTTGCAGTATTTGCCGTACGGCTTGATACCTATCCGATGAATGATGCCGAACGCACCTTTTATATCGGCACCAGGGACACTGCCGCGCTGACCGAACTCAGACGCCGGATCCTCGCTGATTTCGACACGCTGCCCGTGTCCGCGGAATATATGCATGAAGAGGTGTTCGACCTCTCGGATCGCTACGGTAAGGATACGATGGTGATGATCGACAAGCTGGGCACGGACCGGCTGCCGATGTTCTTTGCCATGAAAGGTGCCGTGGATGCGCGGCTGTCGAATGTGCCGGGGATGGCGAATTTCACTGACCGGTTCATGCAGGCCCTTGCCCGGATTTGGCCGGATATTCTGCCAAAGCGGATGCGTTCTTTCCGCGCCAAACACCCACATCATCTGATCCTGAAAATGCGCGATGGCGGAATTGCCGAGGCACAGGTGCTTCTGGCTGAGATGGCGAGCACCGCTCAGCTCGAATTCTTTGAATGCAACCCGCGCGAAGCCAAGATGGCGGGGCTGCATCGCTTTGCGGCGGCGGGCGCTGCAGTGCGCTACATGAATGTTCACCGGGCTGAAGTGGAAGAGATCATCGCGCTAGATATCGCACTGCGCCGCAATGACCGGGAGTGGTTTGAGGAACTGCCCCCAGAGATCAGTGGTCAACTGGTCAGCAGTCTCTATTACGGGCATTTCATGTGCCACGTATTGCATCAGGACTATATCGTTAAGAAGGGCGCCGACCCGAAGGCTCTGAAAGAAGCGATGCTGAAGATTCTTGATGCTCGTGGTGCGGAATATCCGGCTGAACACAACGTGGGGCATCTTTACGCGGCCAAGCCGGACCTTGCGGCGTTCTACAAGTCAGTAGACCCGACCAATTCGATGAACCCGGGGATTGGAAAAATGTCGCGTAAAAAGAACTATGCCTGACATGGGCAGCGACACGATAGAAAAGAAAACGAGCGCTGATGAGGATCGGGAAACGCGCAATTATCACGATCTGTTAAGGGGCAGGGCGTAGTCAGAACGCCCCCATGGCGATGCCAGCACCAAGGGCCATGCCGATGTCTCGACATTTTTCCAGATCCTCCCTGAGGATCGTCTTTTCGGCCATGATTTTCTCAGGTGTCTGCGCATGGGTGCAGACAATCAGAGAGGGCTGAACCTCTTTCAGGCGCCATCCGGTGGCGATGCGAGTTATCTGCCTCACCGCATTTTCACCATCTGATCCTGCACAAACCATTACCGCATATGGACGCCCCTCAATCCGCCCCAGGACGGGATAGTAGCTGCGATCAAAAAAGTCCTTCATCACTCCGGAAATGGCAGCAAGGTTCTCTGGACCACAGAATATATACCCATCTGCCGCCAGCAGGTCCCCGGGCCCAGCCTTATCGGCGGGCAACATGACCACTTCAATCTCCTCTTGAGCAGCGTTCGCGGCCGCTTTTGCCATCTGATGACTGCCACCGGTGCGAGAATGATAGATGATAAGGAGATGGGGCATGAACAGATCATATCAATGACCCAAGATGTCGTCTATCAGCGCGCATCGGTGTTGGATGAATAATGCGCCGCGTCCTTACTAAGATCTATTTGGCAATTGACCGCTTCCGCGACGAACTACTCAATGACGAAATCTTCCACGGCCTACAGGAAGTCAAAGTCATTCCCTAAGCGATCAATCACAGACGCGCCAAAATACGCTCTCGACTTGAAACGAGCAAAGTTCCCGAACGGCCCCAAATGAACACTTAACCTTTCTGCAAACCGAATGGGTTAAAGCCAATTGGAGGCGAGATTAGATCTCTCCAGAGTTTTCAGGTGAAAGGCCTTCATCATGCATAGGGCAACAAAGAAATTGAGTTGCCTCGCAGGTCAAAGGTTTCCTTGGATAGGTCAATGCCAGAAAGCAGCTGTTTGAATGGCTTCTGAAAGTTCCTATTCGTAGAGCGCCAAGAATGGCGGACCCGTCCGAACTACGATGCTTTTAGGGTTTTCAGGACTGCCCGCCCTCTTTTTGTGTCAAAAAACTCCGGGCGACCGACCAGCCAATACCCTGCTTCGGATTTCGCAATCTTATCCGACAGTGGCACCAAGCTGCCGCCGGCCAGCAGTTCCTCGACCACACCCAGCCAGGCCAATGTTGCCCCTGCGCCGGTCAAAGCCAGATGCAGGGCGAATCCATGATCATTGACTGTCATCCGTTCGGTTGATTGCAGGGTATTATCGCCGGTTTGGCTTTGCCATTCCTCCCAACCAATCCAGCGCGCTTCTGGATCTTCTTGATCGATAATCGTAAGCTCGGCCTTCCCGGTTTCGATTGGAGCCTTCTGGAATTTCTCGACCAGATCAGGAGCCGCAACCGGGCAAACAGCTTCGGTCATCAGCAATCGTGCGTCGAAACCAGGCCAATCGCCATTGCCGAAAAGGATTAGGCAATCCGCCTGCTCTTTAAGAATGTCAGCATCCTTTACAAGCGTGATCACCTTCACTGGAACCGCCAGATCTTTGGACAGAATCGTCAGCTTTGACGAAAGCCAATAGGTCCCGATCCCTGGATATGTGGCGATGGTGAAGGCAGAATCTTCTGACGCCTGGCGCAATCTATTTGATGTTCTGCGAATGGCGTCGAATGAATGGCTCAACGTTTCGAACAGGTCATTGGCCGCAGACGTCGGCACAAGACGTCCCCCTTCCTTGACAAAGAGAGCGACGCCCAGATCTTCCTCTAAGCGCTTGATTTGGTAACTAATCGCCGGTTGCTGCACATTCAGTTTCTTGGCGGCAGCCGTATAACTTCCGAGAAGGAACGCTTCTTCAAAGGCACGCAGACCTTTTAGGGTGGGCAGATTTTCGGCCATAAAATTATTTTATCCATTTCGTGATTTTTTCCTTATATCACAAAACTCAATTTCAAAATAATTAATCCTACCAAGAGCGTGTTCATAGGACTAGGAGGCCTCATGCCCGCACAGATCGAAGCCTTTCTCGCTTCCGCCCGCGCCCATGATGAGGTGATCAAACCTGATGTGGACGCATGGAACGAGGTAAGGATCTGGCCACGCGAAGCCTCCGACAAAGCAACCACATTGGGGCTGACCGGGCTTTATGCGCCGGAGGAATTCGGTGTCCTGGGGCTGTCGCTGTGATCGGTCACAAATTGCAGGTACGGGCGCGAGGCCTCCCTGATGTGCCCATTCCAGAGGGGTTCGGCGAAAGCTGACCCCAGCCGGACACCCCGCGTTGATCAAAAGGGAGGAGTGATCATGCAAGAGAACTATATGCAGTTCCCAAAAACAGCAGCCAACTATGTGCCATTGTCGCCCGTGTCGTTTCTGAGCAGAGCCGAAGCCCTGCACGGTGCCCGTACTGCAGTGATCTATGGAGACATCAAGCGGAGCTGGACCGACATGGCATCGCGCGTCCGATTGGTAGCAAGCGGGCTGATGTCTGCGGGGATCGGCAAAGGGGACACCGTGTCTGTCTTGTGCCCGAATATCCCCGAGCTGTTCGAGCTGCATTTCGCGCTTCCCTTAACCGGTGGGGTGATCAATACGCTCAACACCCGGCTTGAGCCTGAAACGATCGCCTACATTCTCGATCATGCGGATTCGAAACTTGTGATCGTGGACCGGGAACTGATCCCGCTTCTGACCCGTGCATTCGAGGCTCTGGGCCGAGAAATCCCTGTCATCGAGATCACAGACCCCAACCAACCAACCACGCACACTCTCGGTGGATCAACATACGAGGATCTGTTGGAGCGAGGGCACCCTGTTGGAACCATCGGTTTGCCCGACGACGAGTGGGACGCGATTGCCCTGAACTACACCTCAGGCACCTCGGGGCGGCCTAAGGGCGTGGTCTATCACCATCGCGGCGCCTATCTGATGGCGCTTGGCACCGTGGCGGCGTGGAAAAAGCCGCATTACCCGGTCTATCTGTCCGTCGTGCCGATGTTCCACTGCAATGGTTGGGGCCATCCTTGGGTGATCGCCATGCTGGGGGGGACTATGGTCTTCACCCGGACACCCACCCCAGACCTTATCCTCGACGCGATCCGGCAGCACGGCGTGACCCATTTTGGCGCCGCTCCCATCGTGTTGCAGATGCTCGCAGAGGCTGAAACCGGGGAAACGGCCGCGTTCGAGCCGCCGATCAAGGTGTTGACCGCTGGCGCCCCTCCGCCGCCTTCGGTTCTGGAAAAAACCCGCAGCATGGGCCTCGACGTTATGCAGGTCTACGGGCTGACCGAGACCTATGGCCATATCTCGAAATGTCTCTGGCAAGAGAGCTGGGGCGACCTCGACGCCCGCGAGCAGGCCGAACTTCAGGCACAACAGGGCATAGCCCTGCCCATGGTCGAAGCCGTATCGGTCATCGATTCCGAAACCGGCCAGCCCGTTCGCCGTGATGGCGAAACGCAGGGTGAGATCGGCGTGCGCGGCAACACGGTGATGAAAGGGTACTACAAGGACCCCGAAGCCACGGCGAAAGCCTTTGAAAACGGCTGGTTCTGGTCGGGCGATGCAGCGGTTGTACATGCAGATGGCTATATGCAGATCCGTGATCGACTGAAGGATGTCATCATCTCGGGTGGTGAGAATATTTCATCGGTCGAAGTGGAAGCCGCACTCTATCGTCACCCCTCGGTTCAGGCCGCTGCCGTCGTCGCCATGCCGCATGAAAAATGGGGTGAGGTGCCTTGCGCATTCGTCGAGCTGCGCTCCGGGGCACAAACCTCTGCAGACGAGATCATCGCTTTCTGCCGCGGGCACCTTGCAGGTTTCAAGGCACCCAAAGCCGTTGTTTTCCAAAACCTTCCCAAAACCTCCACCGGCAAGATCCAGAAGTTTCAGCTTCGCGAAGCCGCAAAATCCATGAGTACCTGAATGGCTTACACTATCTCACACTCGCGCCGTCTGCGTTCGACCCCCTTTACTCCCGGTGTCGAAACCGCTGGCGTCACCTCCTATACGGTCTACAACCGGATGTTGTTGCCAACGGTATTCGAAAGCGTGGAATTCGATTATCGACACCTCAAACAGCATGTGCAGGTTTGGGATGTATCGGTGGAACGCCAGATCGAATTGAACGGGCCGGATGCGTCCCGCCTGATGCAAATGCTGACACCGCGTGATCTTGGCAAGATGAAGTCGGACCAGTGCTTTTATGTGCCGATCACCGACGAAACCGGCAAGATGCTGAATGATCCTGTTGCGATCAAACACAGTGACACCCGCTGGTGGGTGTCAATTGCCGACAGTGATCTGCTTCTTTGGGTCAAGGGGCTGGCCGTGGGCAAGGGACTGGATGTCCGTGTTTTCGAACCGGATGTGTCCCCATTGGCAGTACAGGGTCCGAAAGCAAATGACCTTTTGGAGCGGGTGTTTGGGCCGGAAATCCACGAGATCCGCTTCTTCCGTTACAAGCGACTGCCCTTCAAGGATACGTCCTTCATCATTGCCCGCTCGGGGTATTCGAAGCAGGGCGGCTTTGAAATCTACGTTGAGGGCGCCGAACACGGCATGCCTCTGTGGAACGCGTTATTCGAGGCCGGCAAGGATCTGAACGTGCGCCCTGGCTGTCCGAACCTGATCGAACGGATCGAGGGCGGGCTGTTGAGCTATGGCAACGACATGACAATGGACAACACGCCGCTGGAATGTGGGCTGGGCAAGTTCTGTAAACCTGCCGAAGGGAACGATCACATCGGCCATGCAGCATTGTCGCGCGAACTTGCAGAGGGCCCTGCCCGCCAGGTCCGCGCGATTTCGATCCCCGGAACACCCTTGGTTCCAGCGCGTGCCGCCTGGCCACTTATGCAAGACGGCAAGCGTGTTGGGCAGGTTACCTCGGCGGCGTGGTCGCCGGATTTCGAGACCAATGTCGCAATCGGCATGGTTGACGCGGGCCACTGGGAGGATGGCACCGAGTTGACCGTAGAGACGCCAGAAGGCTCGCGCAGCGCGCTTGTGAAGGAAAACTTCTGGGCCTGAGGCAGACTGCCTGTCCGCTCAATCGCGGTCAGGCAGCGACGAATTCAATCTGAAGAATGGAGGAGAACAAAATGGCAAATGAGCCACCACTTATGGAACTGCCCATCAAGGTCGCCGATGGCGGCTTTTACGATGGTTTTAGCAAAGACGTGACCATCACGGCCAAAATCCTGATCGGCGCGCTGATCATTTGGGCCGTGGCATTCCCGCAAAACGCAGCTGGTATCCTGAACGGGCTGAACAGCTTCCTTCTGGCCAATTTCGCAACCTGGTACATTTGGGTCGTGGCGTTTTTCATCTTGGTCTGCGTGGTTCTTGCGATCCTGCCCTCGACGGGGCGGCTGCGGATGGGCCTGCCGGGCGATGAGCCCGAGTTTTCGAACTTCTCTTGGTTCTCGATGATGTTCGGTGCCGGGATCGGCATTGGCATGCTGACCTTTGCCACCGCAGAGCCGATGTATCACTTTGCCAACAACCCCGAAGTGATTCAGGGTCTGGCCGAAGGGTCAACCGCTGAGAATGTGCGCAACGCCTATAAATGGTCGTTCTTGCACTGGGGCTTCTCGGCCTGGGCATGTTATGCGCTGGTCGGCCTTTCGCTGGGATACTTTTCCTATCGCCGCAACCTGCCGCTGACCATCCGTTCTGGGCTGTCACCGCTGTTCGGCTCACGCCTGTCGGGTCCATTGGGGCATATCATTGATATTGTTGCGGTTGTTGCTACCGTTCTTGGCGTCGCCCAGACGCTTGGTTTCGGGGTTGAGCAATTCGTTGCCGGCATGCACCGGATCGGTGTTGGAGACTGGCTGCTGAATGCTGACGGCAAAGCAACCACCAGCGCCATCATATTCGCCCTGCTGATCATCATGGGTGCCTCGACTTTGTCTGCCCTGTCTGGCGTTGGCAAAGGCATCAAATGGCTGTCGAACATCAACATGGGTCTCAGCTTCTTCTTGCTGGCATTCTTCCTGATTTTCGGGTCGGCTTTGTTCGGTCTGCAAGCACTGTTCGTTGGCCTGTTCGACTATGTCGTTGCTCTGCCAGGGTTGCTGTTCAAGGTTTGGCGCCCGGATGGCACCGAAACCGGGGACGCACTTGCCGGTTGGCAAGGCGGCTGGTCCGTCTTCTACTGGGCTTGGTGGATTGCCTTTGCACCGTTCGTCGGCGTGTTCCTTGCGCGTATCTCGCGCGGGCGGACTGTTCGCGAATATGTGCTGGGTGCCATTATCATCCCATCGGTTATGTGTTTCGTCTGGTTCACAATCGTTGGCGGTACTGCAATCGACCTGACGCTGAATGGCGGCGCCGGTGACGCGATTTCTGGTGCTGGGCAGCAGTCACAGCTGTTCGCCATGCTGGACGTGATCCTGTCGAGCGGCTTTGCTTGGGTTATGGCAGTGATCGTCGTTGTTTTGCTTCTGACCTATCTGGTCACTTCCGCAGACAGCGCTGTTCTGATCGTCAACACGATCAACTCCGGCGGAAATGAAGGGCCAAAACGTCGCCCACATATCATCTTCTGGGGTGTGGCGTTGGCACTGGTTGTCGGAGCACTCCTGATCGTCGGTGGTCTGGGCGCAATTCAGACGGCGATGGTTATCGGCGCGCTTCCCTTCAGCTTTGTGATGGCTCTGATGGGTGTTGCTTTGATCAAGGGCATCGTCCGCGATGGCCGCCGCGAAAACCTTGGGGTGCAAAGCGTCCACGTCGAGGAATGATAAAAATTGGGCGGGCTTGCAAGAGCCCGCCCTGACCTATTACTAGGCAATAATACTACGCAACAGATCCAAAGTTGGCCCACATGTCTCAGCAACAGCCCCTCTCCTCCTTTTCCAATGTGACCGTTGAACAGGACGGCGATGGGATTTGGGTCGTCACCCTAAACCGCCCTTCAAAACGCAATGCGCTTGACGAGACCACGATCGAGGAATTGATTGAACTGTTCTCAAAGGCGCCGCGACTGGGAGCGCGAGCCATTGTCCTAACGGCGGCGGGTGATCACTTTTGCGCAGGTCTGGACCTGATCGAACATCACGACAAAGATCGTAGCCCTGCCGATTTCATGCACGTCTGCATGCGTTGGCACGAGGCCTTCAACAAAATGGAATATGGCGGTGTTCCGATCATTGCCGCGCTGCATGGTGCAGTTGTCGGCGGCGGGCTGGAGCTGGCGAGCGCAGCCCATATCCGCGTCGCAGATCAAACCGCCTACTTCGCGCTGCCCGAAGGCCAGCGTGGGCTGTTCACCGGGGGTGGCGCGACGATCCGGGTCACCGACTTGGTCGGCAAGGCCCGGATGATTGATATGATGCTGACCGGACGCGTCTATCAAGGACAGGAAGCGATGGATGTTGGACTGGTGCAGTATCTCGAAACCGGATCGAGCCTGGACAAGGCCCTTGAGCTGGCCCGAAACTCCGCCGCCAACCTGCCTCTATCCAACTTTGCCATCTGCTCGGCCGTCAGCCATATGCAAAACATGTCTGCTTTGGATGCGGCCTATTCCGAAGCCGTTATCGCGGGCGTCGTGAACACTCAGCCAGCGGCGCGCGAGCGCCTTGATGCTTTTGCGAAAAAGACCGCAGCAAGGGTTCGGCCCAACAGCTGAAGTCGAGAACCACATCTGGGTCAGAAAACGCTCAAACACGGATCAGTCGCTCAGACCGAATTAGCGACTTGGTTGATATTCAGTGACCCAGATAGGCAAACATGACGCCAAACACACCAACCACCACAAGGCTTAACGCCCAAATAATGTCGAGGTTGAACCAGGTCTTGGACAGGAATTTCAGGCCAAGCCACAGATAGATGACAATGGCGATCACCCCGCCTGCCAGCGTCATGGCCAGCGTATGGACCCCAGACACGAGGAAGGCCGTCATGACATTGCTGCCCATCAGGCTTTGGGCCGCCAGGTGGCCAGT
>NZ_JAQIIO010000008.1 GCF_027891095.1 Aliiroseovarius salicola
TTTGGCGGTGACCATGGCCACACGGGCTCCTGCCTCGTAGAATTGCGAGAAGATGGTCGGAGCACGCAGGAACCGCACATCGTTCATCATCACTTCTTCGCCGGTATCCGGATCGATCAGGTAGTTGCCGCAGATGCCATGCACCACAGGTGGACGGCCCGTGGCAATCGACAGGTTGTTGGGGTTGGTAAACGACGGGATCACCGAATGGGCCAGACGGTCCGTGCCCTCTTCACGCATCCGCTTGAGGTTCGGCATCAGACCCTTGCCGATGGCCACCTCAAGATATTCAGGCTCACACCCATCAAGGCAGATCGCAATCGCACACACTTTGGGATTGGCATAGGCGCGCCCGTTCGCAACAACAGGAGTTTGAATGGTCATTATGGTGTTCCTTTATTTGTTAAGAGCGCGTCAGAGTTTCGACGCCCGCACATTTGATTTTCTGTTATTTGGCTCTGTTGACGGTGGCTCGCAGCCAACCAGACAGGAATTCTGCGACCAAAACCATTGCGATGATCGACAAGATGATGGCTGCAACGCGCAGGTTTTCAAGCTGCTGCACATTACGTTTCAAGTACCAACCCATGCCACCCCCGCCGAAGAAACCAACAACCGTGGCTGCACGGAATGCCACATCCCAAGTGTAGATAGCGATCCCGGTAAAGGCGACGCGGACCTGGGGTACGACAGCGTAGAGAAAAACCTGGAAAGGATTGGCACCGGCAGAGCGCATGGCTTCCACGGGACCCATTTCGATGGCCTCGATCTCATCTGCAAAAAGCTTTCCGGCAAATCCGACACAGAACATCGTCAACGCGCTCACACCTGCCAGCATTCCAAATCCCAGCACCGAGACGAACAGGATGGTCCAGATGGTTTCGTGAATGGCGCGGCAAGAGATGACCCCCAGGCGGCCAATGGGAAAGAAGACGCGACGATTGGGTGAAACATTCCAGGCGGAGAACCAAGCCAGAGGGATTGCAAGGCAGACACCTGCGAAACCACCGAGGAAGGACATTTGCAACGTGTCGAGAATAGCGGCCAGATAGCCCCGGTCCAGGACATAGGCCACATCTGGCGGATAATAGCGGTCTCCGACCACACCGACCAGCCCGCCCAGAGCCCCCAACAGAAGTGGGATATCAACGTTCAGGAAGTGCAGCGAATAGCCGAGGAACAGCAGGACAATCAGCAAAGTTCCGTGTTTATAGAGGGATTCCGGGTATTTATACCGGGACCATTTGGGCGGGGTGTGTTGATCAACCATTGCCATCTCCTTAAATCACCGCTTTGCGAAGGTAGTGCGAAATGACTTCGCCGAGAACGATCAACAGCAGGATCGCGAGAATTACCATTGAGACACCTCCGTAGTTGAAGCTGTTCATCTGGCGGAAGAACAGAAGGCCCAGCCCCCCTGCCCCGACCAGCCCCATGACAGCAGAGCGGCGGATATTGATGTCCCATTCAAAGATCACTGTGGCCAGAACAACCGGGTAGATCTGTGGCAGGATGCCGTAATACATCACCTGGAACTGGTTGCCTCCCACGGCTCGAATGGCTTCCACCGGCTTGGCATCGATATTCTCAATTGCCTCTGCGGTGATTTTCGAGATGAACCCGACCGAACGCATGGCGATGGCCAGAATGCCGGGCAGTGCTCCCAAGCCCACGGCGCTGACGAAAATCAGGGCCCAGACAATCTCGTGAACAGAGCGGCTGAGAACCATCAGGAACCGACCCAACGGGTAAAGTATTGTCTTGCTGGGGGTTACGTTCGCCGCCCCCAACCATGCGACGGGGAGTGAGAAGAAACAGCCCAGAACTGTACCGACACAGGCCATCATGAATGTTTCCAACGTCGGGATGATCAATTCTGGCAGAAGGTTCAAGTCAAGCCAGAAATACCGGCTGATCCCGGCAAGGACGCCGTTGCGCCCACCGATGCGAGACCAATCTGTATCCTGAATAATTGTACCACTGACACACCAGGCGATGAACAGAATTATTCCACCCCATATCAGCGTCATTTTCGTAAGGCGCTTGCGGCGCAGATCTAGCTGTGAGGCAACGCCCTGTGGATTCTGGATGGTGAGAAACATGGTTCAGAGCACCTCCATCGCATAGATCTCTTCCAGATCTGAATCTTTCAGGGTTTCAGTCGCGCCGTCGAATTTCTTGTAGCCATCCTGCATACCGATGATCCGATTACAGAATTCCTTGGCCAGTTGCACATCGTGGATGTTGCACAGAGCCGGAACTTTGAGTTCGCGGGCGATGTCACGGATCAATCCCATGACTTCGCGAGAAATTTTTGGGTCGAGCGCAGAGGTCGGTTCGTCCAGAAGCAGGAGTTTAGGGCGCTGCATCAGGGCGCGCGCAATGCCGACACGCTGGCGCTGACCACCGCTAAGTTCATCTGCTCGTTTATTGATGTGATCGCTTAAGCCAACACGATCGAGATAGTAGAGAGCCTGATCCACATCTTCCTTAGGAAACATCCGGAACAGGGAACGCATGTTGCCCGTGTAACCTAACCGTCCTGACAGAACATTGTCCATCACCGACATGCGGTTGATCAGATTGAACTCCTGAAAAATCATGCCGACATTGCGACGCAATTCACGCAATTGCTTGGCATTCAGGTCGCAGACATTGTGATCCAGGAGAATGATCTCACCTGCCGTCGGTTCGACAAGTCTGTTGACCGCCCGGATCAGAGTAGATTTCCCTGCCCCACTTGGTCCGATGATTGCAAGGAAGTCATCTGACTTGACCTCAAAATCAATGCCCTTCAAAATTTCGGGGCCCTTTGCCGAATATCTGACTTTCAGCCCGGTGACACTAAGTACCGTCATTTGATCCTCCCTTTGGTCCCCGCCCTGCTGATGCAGGGCAGAGCTTTGATTTATTGGCTTTTCTTCGCATCTTTTGCCGCCTTCAAGGCGCGAATGATGTCGTAATCAGCATCCGTCATTGCGACAAACTTGCTGGCGTTCACATTCTTAAGATATTCCCGACCGGCTTCACTTTCGTTCAGGGTCAGGAAGGCCTGGGAAATCTGGTCAACAAGATCATCACACAGCTTCCCGGATACAACAAATGGGTCTTGTGGAATGACCGGAGAGGACCAGATGAGATTGTAGTCTTCCATCTTTGCCAATCCGCGATCGATTACGTTGTCCAGACGATGCGTAGCCACAAATGCCACATCCACCTGGCCTTCAATTACAGCGACTGCCGAAAGATCATGGCCCCCAGTGTAGACAACGCGCGAGAAGTGATCTTCGAGCTGCGCTCCAATCACATCGGTGAAAGACACGCGCGGCAACAGGTTGCCCGAAGTCGAGGCCGGATCGGTTAAGCCAACCACCGTGCCCTTCAAGTCTTCAATTTTGCTGATGCCGGAGTCTGAACGTGCGACGAGAACGGCCTTGTAACCCGGGCCTTCCTCCTGGAAATGGCCGGGATGTTTGGCATAGGTGGCAAAAACCTGCAAAGACGGATCTTTTTCCTGCGCAATCACATAGGAATAGGGACCATGCATGCCGATATCGACAAATCCGCCCAACATGGCTTCAACAACCGAAGCATAGGATGTGGGCAGATAGAACTCGACATTCTTGCCCGTGGCTTCCTTGATCTGGTTCACCATCGGCTCATACAGGGCAAGCTCTTGTGTGGTTTCCTCGGTCGGGATCATCGAGAACCGCAACACGTCAGGGTTTTTACATTCCTCTGCCTGCGCCGTTCCAGCCACAGCAAACACGGCAGTGCATATGGTCGCCTTAACAGTTGTCGTGATATTTTTCATACTTTCCTCCGTTGGTATTATTTTGCCCATTCGGGCTGCTTTTGTGACAATTAGGTAACTTCAAACACCAGACGATTTTGGTGCTCCATCGAATTCAGAAAACTCGCCTTGCTACCAATAAAATTCTTGCCGCGCTCTCCGGCGAAAGCCTGATCTATGATCTCGGCAACTTGATCATCGGGAACTTTCTGATCCTTGAAGGTACACCCGACCCCCAAGGAATTCAGGAACCGCGTCAGCCGAACAGCACCGGCATCCAGATCCTCACCAAAGATCTCTTGAAGCGAGAATTCGCGAAACCCACCTGTTCCTTTCATTGATCGCAGGATGACGGGCAGACTGAACGAGCAGGCAACCCCATGCTGGATCCCCCAGCGTAGAGTGATGGGGTATGACAAATTATGAGCGATGGCGGTTTTTGTATTTGAGAACGCCAGCCCGGCGCTCAGTGATGCTTCGGCCTGCCGGGAACGGTACTCCAGGTTCCCCAAGTCGCCAACGAGCTTGGGGAGTGTGTCAAGGATGGTTTTCGCTGCAATCACGGCGTGCCGGGCAGAAACTGGGTTGGCGTTTACATTCCAGATGCTTTCAAGAGCGTGGGAAAGCGCATCCAATCCTGTCGCCAATGTCAGGCCATAAGGTTTGCCCAACATCAGGGCGGGATCAATGAGCGCCGTTTCCGGATATAGGTTAGGACGAGCGAGAGAGAATTTCTGCCCTCGCACCTCATCCCAGACTGTCGCCCAGCACGTGACTTCGCTTCCGGTGCCAGCAGTCGTGGGAACCGCAATAATTGGAATGGCCGAAAGCGCCTCGGCTCCTGTCTTTGTCTCCAGAAAATGTGCAACTTTGCGAAAATCACCATTGGCCGCGGCAAAGACTTTGGCGGAATCGATGACCGAACCACCTCCCAGCGCAACAATCACGTCTATAGGGGCATCCGCCTGCGCAAAACGGGCTGACTGGCCCTCAAGCAATACATAGTCTGGATTGGGCGCGATATCGTCTATTACCAATGAAGCGGGTCCTGCCGCACTCGTCAGTTTTTCTGCAAGATCTTTGAATGGAGGCTCAGGATAGGTGATCAGTGCATAGTTTCTGCCACCAATAAGCTTTGGCAGTTTATCGAAACCACCATTTCCAAAAATAATTTCAACCGGATTGCTATAATTCCACATAAACTTCCTCACACCATATGCTGATGAACGATCGATCTGTTTTCGCTTTAGGAAGAGTGTGAGAACAAACAATCCATATGTCTAATTGATTGTTTCGATCTTACATATATACTGAAGCTATGCTTAAATCGGAACTTCGCTCCTTTCATGCCGTTGCAAAACACGCGGGTTTTTCCGCAGCATCCAAGGTACTCAATGTCAGCCAACCAACGCTCTCGACACAGGTTAAAGCCCTTGAGCAGAGATATGGTGTTGAGCTTTTTGCGCGCGTTGGTCGCAAGGTAAGGCTCACCACGGCCGGAAAAGAACTCTTTGAAATAACGTCGAGACTCAGCCAGGCAGAAACGGATGCCGAAAACCTCTTAGATTCTTTTCGTGGGTTTCACAGGGGGCAACTTAACATCGCAGCGGTTGGTCCGTTTCACGCGACGAATATGATCATCGCCTTCAAGTCCAGAAACCCTTCCATTGAAGTGGGTGTCCGTTTCGGCAACTCCCAAAGGTGTTTTGAACGCATCCTTTCTCTCGAAGCCGACGTTGGCATCATCGCCGAAGTTCCGACCGATACGCGGGTTGAAGTTAAGCCATACAGCCAACATAATGTGGTCGTGTTTGTGAATTCCGATCACCCCTTTTTCAACAGAGAAAGCATTTCCATTTACGAGCTGGAAAATCAGCCTGTCGTACGCCGTGAACCGGGTTCGACCACGAGATCTGCAATCGAGGAAGAAATGGATAGGAGGGGGATACGCATCTCCCCGATATTGGAGCTTGGCAGTCGCGAAGCGATTTGGAAGACGGTAGAGCAAGGAATGGGAATTGGCTTTGTCGCCGATTTCGAATTTGTGCCGCACGCCAACCTTCGCGCAATTCCGATAAATGACGCCCAGGTACAGACTGGCTATTTCCTCGCCTATCTGAAGGAGAGAAAAAACTCTCGTCTAATTAGCTCATTCACCGATATCGCGATTGGAACCGTTTCCAACTGTCTGACGTCAGCGCCTATGGGTCCAAACGGGGCAATTTACTAAGAAAGTGATTTTGGCTCATCGTAACCACTGAGGAGTGGACGATGAGAAAGACAACGAAGAGCCCTGGCGAGAAGATCGTCAAAGACATCAAGCGCGCCACGCGCAAACAATATTCGTCGGAAGAGAAGATCCGGATCGTCCTGGATGGTCTTCGTGGCGAGGACAGCATTGCAGAGCTGTGTCGCCGCGAGGGGATTTCCCAAGGCGTTTACTACAAGTGGTCCAAAGACTTCATGGAAGCTGGGAAGAAGCGGCTTGCCGGTGACACAGCACGTGCAGCGACAACCGACGAGGTCAAGGAACTGCGGCGCGAAGCTCGTGACCTGAAAGAGGTTGTTGCGGAACAAACGCTCGAACTGCGCTTGCTCAAAAAAAGCATGACCGGCAATGGGGACGACCACGAATGAGATACTCTGCATCAGAGAAACTGGAGAGTGAGCCATTGATGCGCCATTGGTTCGAGCACGACGAAAGCTTCTATCCAAGCGCAGTATCTGAAAAGGTGGGCTCAGTAACGACCTGAGGAAGCGCGAATTCTCCCTCGACTTGGGTTGTTCAGCCTTCGTTGGGGGGGCGAACCGAACTTTGGTAAAGGATCGTGAAACCGCAGCGCGTCTCCTCGTTCGCAGCCATTGGAGCAAGCATCGTTCAAGCGTTAGACTTTTTCGCCAAATTTGCGCGAATCATAAAATCGTCACATGCTGACTGCTTTCATCGACGATCCTTTCGTTGACTCTGCTCAGTTATAAAAGGAATGCACAGATGCCAATCTCCATGAATCGCCGCCATTTTCTCGCTGGAACTGCTGGTCTTATCGCTATGCACCCGTTTTCAGTCTCTGCTGCTGGCAACCAAGCACATTTGCGTCTCATGGAAACGACGGACCTTCATGTTCATGTTTTCCCATATGATTACTATGCGGACAAACCCCGCGATACAGTCGGACTTTCGCGTACTGCGTCGCTGATCCAAGGGGTACGAGCGGAATCCACAAACTCTTTGTTGCTCGACAATGGCGACTTTCTGCAAGGCAACCCGATGGGCGATTACATCGCCTATGAGCGCGGTATGAAAGAGGGCGACAGCCATCCTGTTATCAACGCGATGAACGCGCTCGGCTTTGATGCTTCGACTTTGGGCAATCACGAATTCAACTACGGCATTTCATTCTTGATGAAATCCATAGCAGGCGCGCACTTCCCTGTTGTTTCGGCCAATGTGGTCAAAGAAATGGGGGCCTCTGCCACTGCAGATACGACATTGGTTCAACCCTATGTGATCATGGAACGTGAGATCATCGATGGTGGCGGCGCGAAACACCCAATCAAGATTGGTCTTATCGGGTTTGTACCACCCCAAATCATGAACTGGGATCGCAAGCATTTGGAGGGCAACGTGCAAGCTCGCGATATCGTTGCGACAGCCAAAGCTTATGTCCCTCAAATGAAGGAGGAAGGTGCAGACCTTATCATCGCGCTTTGTCATTCTGGAATTGGCGGTGCGAACGCGGAAGATGGCATGGAAAACGCGGCTATTCCGCTGGCGGCTATTAAAGGTATCGACGCGATCCTTACGGGACACAGTCACCTTGTTTTCCCATCTTCAAAATATGCAGATATTGCGGGCGTGGATACGGAGGCTGGAACGATCGGCGGCAAGCCCGGCGTTATGGGTGGTTTCTGGGGCAGCCATATGGGCTTACTTGACCTATTGATCGAGAGAGACGGCAGCAGCTGGCGCGTACTTTCACATACGGCGGAAGCGCGTCCAATTTCAAAGCGCAACGAAGATCGTTCATATACTGCGCTCGCCGAAGATTATGCACCAGTGTTGGCTGCTGCGACGAAAGAGCATGAAGAAACACTCAAATACGTGCGCACAGCAGTTGGCAAAACCGATGCACCTTTGCACAGCTATTTCGCGCTCGTGGCAGATGATCCATCGGTTCAAATCGTCTCTAACGCGCAGACTTGGTACATCAAAGAGCAGATGGTCGGAACAGCTTTTGAAGGCCTGCCAATCCTTTCTGCCGCAGCACCTTTCAAAGCGGGTGGTCGCGGTGGTCCAGAGTATTACACCGACGTTCCCGTGGGGGATGTTGCAATCAAGAATGTCTCCGACCTCTACCTCTACCCCAACACAGTGCGCGCAGTGAAGGTGACTGGTCAGCAAGTTAAAGACTGGCTTGAACGTTCAGCAGGCATGTTCAATCAGATTGAAGCAGGTGCTCAGGACGCACTTTTGCTTAATCCGAGCTTCCCGAGCTACAACTTTGATGTGATGGACGGCGTCAGCTATCAGATTGACCTCTCGCAACCGTCCAAGTTCGACAAGGACGGAACCGAGATTAACCCGAACGCCAACCGCATTATCAACCTGATGTTCAATGGCGCCCCGCTGGAATTGGACAAAGAATTTATCGTGGCCACGAACAACTACCGCGCGTCAGGTGGTGGTAGCTTCCCCGGTGCCAAAGGCGACACCGTGGTCTTCGAAGGACCAGACACCAACCGCGATATCATCGTGCGTTACTTGGTCGAACAGGGCACGGTGAACCCGAAAGCCGATGCGAATTGGTCCTTTGCACCGCTTGCGGACACAACGGTCATCTTTGAAACTGGCCCAGCGGGAGCTGGCTATGCAGAGAGCGTCGAAGGCGTGTCCATTGAACCAGCAGGTGCATCGGACACAGGTTTCGCAAAGTTCCGCATCAAGCTTTAAAACATTGCGACAACAAGCCGATCCCAAACTTGGGGTCGGCTCGGCGGGTTCGGAGTTTCAAATCCGAAGTTGATAATCCTACATCTTCACTCCGCGCCTTCATGCTGGTTTCCGCACAAACCGCACACAAACCAAATCTCCCGGAAATTAACAGCGACGTTTATTACGACACTCAATTGGCTCCAAAGCGCGATGATTTCCCCCGGGAACGTGGCATGATCAACACAAATTTGGGTCTCGCTTTAACGCTTATTTGGATGTTTTTCTCTACCCGCCTGCCAATTGCGCCAGAAACACGAGGAACTACAAATGCTTGATACGCCTTCAGCTTTGGAGCCCGAAATTCCAACATCCCTCTCGAACCAACATTATGACCTTATCATTGTCGGTGCGGGAGTGTGTGGCCTGAACGCGTTATATGTGGCGACGAAATATCTGCCGGCGACGGCACGGATAGCCCTCATTGAGCGGCGCGATGCTGCGGCGGGCATGTGGCAGAGCACGTATGATTATGTTCGCCTGCATCAGCCGCACCCGATGTTCACCGTGGGCAACATGGCATGGGATTTGGACCAACCCCGGCAATATCTCGCGCGGGGGGCTGAAGTGCGCGATCATCTACAATCCTGTTTGGCAAAACTAAAATACAAACTGCGTCTGGATGAATTCTATGGACACGTTTCTGACGATATCGAAGAGGTCGCGTCACAAGGCGGTCACATCGTGCGGACAAACATCAAGCCGGTTGTGGGCGGTCCGGCGCAAACGTTGACGGCTGATCGGGCGATCTACGCAGCAGGCTATGCGATTTCGGAAATGCAGCCGCTCGAATGCTCTTCCGACAATGTGATCTCGACGGCACCAGGTGGGCTGCCTGAAACCTTGGCCGACAATCCTGGCGCGCCTGTTTATGTGATTGGTGGAGGCAAGACTTCTATGGATACGGTGATGTCTGTCATGGCCGACAACGGGTCACACCAAATCAATGTAATCAACGGTCCGGGCACCTATTTTATCAATCGAAACAACGTTTTCCCGCTTGGGATGGGGCGCTGGAGCTCCGGCAGCCTGATCAGCCAATCCTTCGCTGATCTCGCGCTAAAATTCGACGGCACGAACGAGAGTGAGTTGAATGAATACGCCTTTCACCACTATGGCATCTGCCCAACCGGCACGCCGGGCCAGTCTATGTTTGGGATCCTTTCGGAAGAGGAAGGAAGCCAAATAAAGGAAGGGATCGAGGAAATAATTCCTGGGTATCTTGAGGACGTAATAGACACGGCAAACGGACCCAAAATGATTATGCGGGATGGCAGCCGCGTCACCGTGCCCGACGGCGCGATATTCGTGAACTGCACAGGATGTTATTTTCACGACCATCCAAATGCGCTCGATCGGCCTTGCGTATCCAGACATGGTCGGCTGATTACGATTACGAAAAAGGACTCGCTGCATTTCATGACCAGTGTCGCTGGCTATTTCCTAACTCACATCATGTTTTTGGGGAAACACCAGTCGGTTCCGCTCTACGCCATCGACGCAGAGGCGCTGAACAAAAAGAGCAGGCACGCTTATTTCGCTGCCGATGCTACCCAGATCTACTTAAACCTCATGTTATGGTCCCGTAATATGCCGATGAATGTGCTCTTGAATTGCGGATTGGACCTCGATCGCTGGTTTCCCCTGCCGCGACGCGCAGCAGCGGCTCTTGGCATGTTGGCCAAAAGCAACGCGCACATGGCCCACTGCCGGGCTTCGCTCGACAAGGTGGCAGACGTGCATGGCGTGACCTGTCGGCCCATTTGTTAGCGTTCAAATGACTTAAAAGGCAGACGCGCCCAGCTTTGTCTTAAAACCGGGAGTTTCCAGAACATCCGCAAATTCCTTCTATATTCCCACCGTATTTGGAATCGGCGAATTTCGATGTGATGCCGACGGGCGAAAGCCAGAGTGACACAAATTGAGCTTCAAACGCTCAAAGAAACTTCTGCTTTGAGCTCGAAACCGCCCTGAGCTGCGAACAAATCATATGACTGCTTGGGGTTTTCTCACATTTGTCACCCAAAGCGAGTGACACAGAGGTGACACAGGACTGCATGCAAAATGGTGACACAATGGGCGAATGGTATGCGGTTGCCGCGTAACCGGTTCAAACTAATATCAAATCTGCAAGCGAGGTTTGGTGGAGCCTAGCGGGGTCGAACCGCTGACCTCTTGCATGCCATGGGCGATATAGGATTGTGAGGCCAGTTCACGTAAATGGAGGGAAGTGGACTGGATTGAACCGAATTGTAGATCCCCAGAAGACGTAGCGGTCAGATTGAAAGGTTCAATTTTCTGGAATTTGGTTGAAATTGATTGAATTCATGGGTGGTGACAGGGGAGTGACAAAATAGGCGATTTCATCCGAAATCCAAGGTCTACTCCCCGGCCCGAAGCCGACCTTGGAGGCCATTGCGGCGAATGGTAGGTTGAGCCCATTTTGTCCAATGCTGCGCGAACAACCAATGACTTTTGGGTTTGCAAAGCAGCCATTGAATGGATGCGGATCGAATGAACTCCACCGTCACTCAGATCTCCGACGCCATTCACCGAGGATTGCATTCCGTGCAATCCTCGGCATTCTGATTGAGTTGACGCGGTCATGGCTTTGGCGTCAAATCCGGTTCACGCCCAACCCAGTTGACGCATTGAGATTCCATCGTTCCATATTTTCGTCATTTGGCGGATTTTACCGCCATCGAACTTCATCGAATAGACGTAATCTGCAGCAATCGTATTGCCGGTTGGCGGAACGGGGCCGCCTTCACCAGTCTGAGTGCCGTGAAAGACGGCAAATGCCAGAACGGTGTCGCGTTCTTCATCTGCGGCAAAGCCCTTGAGTTCATAGTGCCCATTGGGCAAAGGCGTCAGCAGGCCTTTCATCCAGTTTGCGTAGGCCTCTAGTGTCAACGTATCGGCCAAAGCGTCGGCCTGACAGGCAAATGACGCGTCGTCGTGGCAGTATTGTTGGCAGGCTTCCCAACCTTGTCCGGTTTCACAGGCTTCGAAGAAGTCACGTGCTGTTGTTGCGATGGTCATGTTCCTAGCTCCTTGGTTTCTATTCGGGGGCGTCCCGAATTTCCGATGTGAGTCAGGTTTACGGCCCCTTGAAGCGCCGAACATCTGCCAGGTGGCATATACCAGACTAAGAAATTTCCATATGCCACTCGAATTGTGCCAAAATCGCCTCATCCTGGGGAGGAACAGTATTGAATATCCAAACAAATCTACCGCTTGAGTTGTCTTCACTGGTGGGTCGCGATTCCGTGTTATCGGAACTACGCCAATTGATTGGCGCCGAGAGGTTGGTGACGCTTACCGGGCCCGGTGGTACCGGGAAGACGCGGATCGCAAAGAAAGTTGCTCGTTCTTTGGCTGAAGATTTCGAACATGGTGTGTGGTTCATCGATCTGACCGGTGTGTTTCGTGACAGCGGCGTCGCCGGGGCCGTGTCACGGGTTTTGGGGTTGCTGGAAGAGGGCCAGATCGCCCTGTCCGAAACAATTGCCCGGCAACTGGCCGATCGAAGTATTCTTCTGGTTCTGGACAATTGCGAACAGGTTCTGGCTGGATGTGCGGAGATGGTAGAGACAATATTGGCTAACGCACCAGATGCGAGAGTGTTGGCCACAAGCCGAGAGCCGATGCACCTCACGGGTGAATATGTACGACAGATATTGCCGCTGCGCATTGATGACGGGATCGCGTTATTTGAAGAACGCGCGCGTCAGGCTGGTTCTCCTATCACGTTGAGTGACGCAAATTCTGCGACTGTTGGGGCGATTGTCGAGCGGTTGGACGGCGTTCCGCTGGCGATCGAGCTTGCTGCGGCCCGGACATCGATGATGGGGACGGAACAAATCCTGACCGGGCTGAACAATCGTTTTGACCTGCTGACCGGTGGTACGCGGAATGCGACGGAGCATCACAAGTCGTTGCGTGCCTCGGTGGCTTGGAGTTATGACTTGATGACGACGTCGGAACAGGCGCTGGCCCGGCAATTGTGTGTGTTGCGTGGGTTCACACTGAACACCGCTGAGGCGATTGGCGCGGATGTTGTGCCCGACGGGGAGTCAATTCTCGATCTTTTGCAACGCCTTGTCGATATGTCGATTGTGCAAGTGGAGCGCTCTGGAGTTGAGCCGCGATATCGTTTTCTGGAAACTGTGCGGGAGTTTCTTCTGGAGACGTTGACGGAAGCGGGCGAAACCAATGATGCACGCAGCGCCCATCTGGCTCATTTTATTGAATTCGCGGAATACCGTGCACAGCGGTTGATCCTGGGCGACGGGCCCGAATTGATGGCGCAAATTCAAACAGAATTTGACAATCTGGAAGACGCTCTGGTTTTTGCCGAAAGCCAAGATGATCCCAGCCTGATGTTTCGACTTCTGACAGCGCTGACCGGATACTATGAAATCTGGGGGCAGTATCAGCACGGTATGCGCTGGTTCGACAAAGCTTTGGCGCGATCCGGCGCGCCTGACGTCTTGACTGCGCGGGCGTTGTGGGGGGCATCCCATGTCTGTGCCTATGGTGGGCGAATGGATCTGGCCTATCCGCGCGCTCAGCGGGCCTTGGAAATGGCGCAGCAGATTGGCGATGTCTGGACCGAAGCGCGTGCGCTGGACATAATCGGATTCGCCCAGTCGGTTTCAGAGCCGGCAGAAGCCTACAAATCCTTGAGCCGCTGCATCGAATTGGGGGGTGAGATCAAGGATGACTGGGCAGAAACCCATGGCATCAAGATCATCACCTCTGTTTATCTCTTTTCGCACGAGGTCGCAGGTGGCAGCGCATCAATCGAAAATGTTCTGGCCATCGCGGACAAACACCAAAGTCGATATCTTCGAGCATGGGCAAACGCGGTCAAAGGATACTTTGCCCGCGATGGCGGTGATTTGGATGCCGCGAAAGAAGCACTTGCGGTTTCAATTGAAAATGCTGGCTATGTGGGTGACCCGGCGACAGGTGGATTTGCGATCGCCTGGTCTGCAGCATTGAAGGCAGATCGGGGACAGGTTGATGAAGCGCGCCGGGAAATGCTGGGCACCATGCAAACGGCGAATGTGACGGGAACGTTTCTTGCCGTGCCCGAAACCATGTTCCAATTGGGCATGATTGAAGTCGGGGCTGGCAATCCACAGGCCACTCTGGACATGATCGGCGGGCATGTTGAGGGATTGAATTCCGCAGGGATTCCCGTCTGGGCGGCGCAACTGGCAGTGGCCTCCGCCGCGGCGCAGATTGCTTTGGGTGGTCTCGATGAGGCAAAGGCACTGCTAGATGATGCCGAAGAAATGTCTGCATCCCTGAAAAACCCTTTCATCAATGGGTTGATTTGCTACCTGCGCGGCCGTCATGCGCTGGCACGGGGCGATATCGGAGAGACCGAAGCGCGTCTCCACAAAGCGCTGGAAATTCAGCGCGACGCAGGCCTGTTACCCGGATTGCTGCGGACCATGGAAGCCATCGCCAGCGTCTTGGTCAGCAAAGATAAGCCCGAAGATGCGGCGCGCGTTCTGGCCTTCATTGATAAGACACGATCCGAAATCCGGTTTATTCGCGGCGCAGCGGAGGACACAGAACATGAATCTTTAATCGATCAGCTTGATCAAATTCTGGGCGATGAAGCCCATTCAGATATCAATGACACCGCAGCAAGCGCAGATCTCGAAGAGATTATCGGCTTGATCTCCCGTATGAGGGGCAAGCGCGCCCGGCCATTAATGGGATGGGATAGTCTGACCCCCACTGAACGCCGCGTAGTTTCACTTGCGACCGAGGGTCTATCCAATCCCGAAATCGCGGAACGCATGTTCATTGCCCGCGGGACGGTGAAAGTTCACCTGTCTCACATCTATGAAAAGCTGGATGTGAAATCGCGCACTCAACTCGCGGCGAAGGCGGTTGCTGACGAGTTTTGAACCATAAAATCCTGACCGAGTTTTTTAGTTGGCGGTTTCCATACGCATCAATATCCAACTCGCTTTCATGGTATGCGTCGAGAGTGACTCGTCATTGAAAGCTGACATTGGAACACTGGCAGCGAAAGGCCGCTCTGTTGCGCATTGCCGACCTTGGCGGAAACAGCAGCGAACGGCTACTTTCCACCGTTTTCATCCTTTCAACCCGGATCAAGATCACACAATACTGACCTCTTGCTTGGCGTCTATGAAGCTCAGATTGATTTTCATGAAATCAGCGAACGCCTTCTAATATTCTCTGCGATATCGAGAGTCATCTTCGAGGTAATGAACTACCTCTTGGGGGCATAGTCATCCGACGAACATGAAATCCTTGGTCATTCGGATGTCACTTCTCGAAGGCGCTGAAGGCGGTTCAAGGTCTGACCTTTTATGGAGATATCGGGAATTCGCCTACACTGCCTACATCGCCTACACTGAGATTTTGCCCATTGACTTGGGGGGATTGCAGCTTCGGTGCAATGATAAAGATAGGGAGGTTCCGATGTCGGACGAAGACGAATAATAAATACCGGATTGGTTGAAAGCCATTCCTCCGCAATCTGATGAAGAAACATGGGCGCATATTGAGTGGCGCTTCCACGATCTTCTCGACACCCTCAATCAAGTTAAACTCGAAACCGAAAAGCAGGCGGTTCCGCAACGCCATGGTGTCGGCACCAAGGATCTCGGGGTTTGAAGGCGCCGCCTTGGCCCGGGAGGTTGCGGCCCAGGACAATGGTGACGGCGATGGTCATGGCGATTTTTGAGACCCGCTGCAAGTGTAGGCAGTGTAGGCAGTGTAGGCGTCCCCCGACCTTTAAACTGGAGGGGGTGGGATACGGCGCCCTCCCGCACATCGCCTCGGTGCCCCCGCGGGCAGCAGCGCGTGGGGCGCCACACATCCGGGGTAGGACGGCGTCTACACTGTCTACACTGCCTACACTTACCCCCACCCCTGCCTCTTTCGCCCCTACCCCGCGAGACAGGTGGTCAGGTGGTCAGCGCCCCGTGCGGTGCTCAATCCCCACCCCCTCGTACCTCCGTCCCGACGGGCTCTCGCCGATCCCCGCCTCCAAGACCATCCCTGTGACCACCTCCACCCTCTGGACCACCTCAGAGGTGGTCCGGGGCCCTCTTGCATTGCGGCACCGTGCAAAATTGTGTGCGGGTCCGCCGCGTGTTTTTCTTGGGCTTTTTTCTTTCGAGGAGGGAGACCATGGCTAAGTTCAACCCGACCATCGGCAGGTGGACCCGCCGCCGTCGCAACGCGGCTGGCAAGCGGGTCACCGACAAAAAATGGGTCGTCAACTATCGCTGCCCCGAGACCGGGCGCAAACGGCGTATCTCTTTTCAGACCAAAGCCAAAGCCGAAGAATATCGGGAGGCGTTGATTGCTTCGGTCACCGGCGAACGCTACTTCAACCCCAACATCAACCCGACCGTCGCCGAGGTGGTGAAGCATTGGCTTGAGACCAAGCGCGGCCTCGTAAAACCGCAGACCATCTCGGGCTACCGGCCCCTGCTCAAGATCATCGTGGGGCCGCTACTTCAGGGCACCCCCCAGGAACGTGTCCACTATGCCCTGACCGGCGAGAAGCCAAAGCACGACACCAAGCTCTTGCAAATGCTGGGGCCTTTCCTCGTCTCCGAGCTGACCACCGCGCAGCTGCGCCGCTGGCACAGCAAAGTTCGCGAGGAAGTGGGCGCCCATACCGCCAACCGGGTCATGTCGATGTTGAAGGGCATCCTTGCCTTGGCCGAGGAGGACTTTGGCGTGCGGGTGTGCTCGATGCCCACCAATCTGGCAAAGCGGAAGGCGAAGCCGAAGAAGGAGATCCTGTCGCCTGAGGAAGTGGCCAAGCTTTTGGCCCATGCTCGTTCGGATAAGGAACGCGGCATCTTCTATGCCTTCCCCTTCCTGACCGGTGTACGCGTCTCCGAGCAGTTGGGGCTCTTGTGGGACGACATCGATCTTGACCGCAACATCATCACCATCCGGCGGGTGCAGGAGCGTGATGGCAGCACCACCGACCAGACCAAGACGGAAGCGGGCGAACGCGAGATCCCGATTTCGCCGACCCTGCGCGCCATGCTGCTTGAGTGGCGGCTCACCTGCCCGCGTCTTGACGGCGAGCTCTATCGGGTGTTCCCGGGGCCCGGCGTGCCCCAGCAATGGCCCCTGCCCCGTCTGGGTGGCGGCGGCCCGGTGCTTTATTCCAACTTCCTCAAGCGCTATTGGCGTCCTGCCTTCGAGGCCGCAGGGGTGCGTTATGTGACCCACCACTCCGCGCGGCACAGCTTTGTCTCCACCTTGCAAGCGCAGGGTGTCGAGGTGGGGCTGGTGGCCAAGCTCGCGGGGCATGCCAATCCGGCCGTCACGCTCGGGCACTACACCCAAGCGGTGCGCGGTGGGGCCGAAGCGGTAGCAGTGCTGGATCGGGCCTATCAGGTCGGGAGTGGGGTCTGATGGGGGAGCCCGGGAGTGAGCCGAGGGCTTCCAGCTATGGGGATAGCCCCGCGCCCCGCCCCGCGTCTCCGTGGTATCTCCCGTGGGTGCGGAGATGGTGCTGCAGCACCCAGACGCCCCTGCGCGCAGACTGAGCCAGGGTGAGGATGGGGAGCGGCCATTCGCCGCGCTTCACATTAAGGTCCGCAAAGCGGACAAAACTGACCTTGGCGGACACCGAGTCTGTGATACCTCTCTAACATGACGGATTCTCTATCAGACGCGAAAGTACTGAACTCAAGACAAACAATAGCAGCACTTGGTGTACTGTTTGCGTCGGTCTGTTTTGGTATCGTTCCGTATTTTAGCAGGAATTTGACTGACCAAGGCCTTGCTCCCCATGCAGTCGCATTTTACCGATATGTCATCGCCGCAGTGATCCTCTTCCCTGCGTTTCTGAGCCAGTTGAAAGCATGGCGTGAACTTGTCTGGGGTTTATGCGCGGGTGCCGCAATGGGTTTAGGCTGGATCGGATATGTGACAGCAGTCGAGACAATACCTGCGTCAACTGTTGGTGTGCTTTACATGACCTACCCCGTATTTACCGTCGTCATAGCATGGGCACTGTTTTCAGATACCCCATCACGCAGAGCGTTATTTGCCTCCGGTTTGATCATTCTGGCCGCCGTCATTGCGGGGAATCCGGCTGCGGTGCCGTCTAACCAGTTTTCTACACTTTTTATCTCTCTGGCGGCTCCTTTAGGGTTCGGGTTTGGTATATGCGTGCTTGTTCATCGCCTTTCGCGAATTCCCCCGCTTGCGAGGATCGCTTCAGTTTCACTCGGATCAGTGTTGGCGTTGGCACCCCTTGTGGCAACCTCGACATCGGCTGAAATTTTGCCCGAAGATTTTGATACATGGATGTTGATTTTGGGAATTGCGGTCGTGTCCGCTCTCATCCCACAATTGATTTACACCGTAAGCTCACCAATCATCGGCGCGTCGCGCACTGCGGTTATTGGGAGTGTCGAACTTCCGACGATGTTCCTCGTCAGCATGTTTGCATTCGGAGAAACCCTAACGTTTTCTCAACTCATTGCCTGTGTGCTGGTCGTTATAGCAATTGTTGTTACACGAAGCCGCGTCACACGAAACGTTACGACAAATATCGCCAGAAACCCCTAACGCCCGTCACCATCTGCCTTGAAACACTATTCAGTTTGACTGTCACTCTGGGCTCGAAACCGCCGTTAGCTACGATCAACTCAAGTGTCTGCTTCGGGCTTTCCTCACATTTGTCACCCAAAACAGGTGACACAGGACTGCATGCAAAATGGTGACACAATGCGCGAATGGTAAACGGCTACCGCGTAACTGGTTCAAATCATTATCAAATATATGAAAGAGATTTGGTGGAGCCTAGCGGGGTCGAACCGCTGACCTCTTGCATGCCATGCAAGCGCTCTACCAACTGAGCTAAGGCCCCAACCTTCTCAGCGCCATCTCACCTTGCCTATGCCCGGTGACCGCGTGTCGCTGTCTGTGCGGCGGTATTTAGGCAAAGGCGCGCGGGCGTGCAACCCAAAAAACGCGCCTTTGCATATTTTTTTAGTCGTCGTCTTCTGCAGGAACGTCTGCGATTTCTTCGAGCGACACCTCAGCGTCGTCTTCGTCATCCAGCACGTCGTCACCCAGATCCACATCGGTGGAGTCATCATCTTCCAACACTGCATCGGCGTCGTCGACCAGATCTTCGGCCAGCGATGCCTTGTCTTCCTTGTCGGCCACCATAGTACGCGTACCCTTGCCGGTGTCGAGGTTCAGAACCTCACCCGTATAGGGGCTGACGATCGGGTTAGCGTTCAGGTCATAGAAACGTTTACCTGTCGTCGGGCAGACACGCTTTACGCCCCATTCTTCCTTGGGCATCGTTGCCCCCTTTCAGTTGTCATATCTACATGCGAAATTTGTCGCCAGTTGCCACAAGTCGGCCCAGCTGTCAAAGGCTTTTGCCATACTACCGGTGGAAGGCCGGGATTGACGCTGGGTTTGACCTTGGGCCAAAGCTATAAAGAAAGGATGTAACCTGTGATCAGGTCACGGATCAAGTCTCCTGAAAAGGTCAGCCTGACCAATGCGCCAGAAGTCGAACTTTTGCTGCGCCCTTCGGTTCGGGCCCGCCGCTTGTCACTGCGTGTTTCACGCCTCGACGGGCGCGTGACCTTGTCGATGCCAACCGGCACCCTTCGTCGCGAAGCCCTGCGGTTTGCTGAGGAGCGCGCCGATTGGATTCGCAGCCATTTGGAAGATATTCCGCAAGACATGCGTCCTGCCCTTGGCGATACGATTCCATTTCAGGGTCGGGATCATCGGTTGATTGTCGGAACCGGGCGCACAGTTCAGGCAGGCAACGGGACCATTTCCTTTCCCCAGGCGGCACAATCCAATCCCGCACCCCGGTTGATGGCTTTTTTGAAACAGCATGCGCGTGCGCGCCTTGATACCGCCAGTCGCCACTATGCCAGTGAAATTGGGTATGAATTCGGTAAACTCACCCTGCGCGACACACGATCCCGCTGGGGGTCCTGCAGCTCAGACGGCAATTTAATGTATTCTTGGCGTTTGATCATGGCCCCGCCAGAAGTGCTGGATTATGTCGCCGCCCATGAAGTGTCGCATCTCGTTCACATGGACCACTCCTCGGCATTTTGGAATCAAGTGGAAGAAATCTTTCCCGATTACCGCGCTCCGCGAAAATGGCTTCGGGACAATGGGGCGAATTTACATAGATACCGGTTCAAAGATTGACGCCCTTGGTGATTTGTGATCACAATTCCTCATGACTTCTGTACCCCGCCCAAATCCTGACACCGGCGCCGCCCATGAACGCGTTTACCGCACACTGCGAACTCAGATCATGCATGGCGAGCTTAACCCCGGCGAGGCGCTGACCATCCGGGGGATCGGCAAAACATTTGATGTCTCAATGACGCCAGCCCGCGAAGCCGTGCGAAGATTGGCCGCAGAAGGTGCCCTGACCCTTTCAAGCTCCGGACGGATCTCAGCGCCCGACCTGTCGCCGGAACGAATCGAAGAGCTGGCAGCCCTGCGCGCCCTTCTCGAACCGGAACTCGCCGCCCGCGCCCTTCCCCGCGCGCATATGGCTCTCATCGACCGTCTGCGCGCCATCAACGCCCGTGTGTCAGAGTTTGTCGCAAAACAGGATGCCGTTGGCTATCTGCGCACCAATCTCGAGTTTCACCGCACGCTCTATTTACGCGCGCACGCCCCTGCAATGCTGGCCATGGCGGAAACAGTCTGGTTGCAACTCGGTCCTACCATGCGCGCACTTTACGCCCGAAAACACCGGCCTGACCTACAAAAACACCATCGCATGATCCTCGCAGCCCTCGCGGCAGGGGATGAACCTGCCCTTCGATTGGCAGTGCGCACCGATGTGACACAGGGACTGAAGATGATCTCGGACTGAATTTCGCCGCCCTCCCTTTTTTCTTGCCAGAAATACCTCGGGGTGAGAGCGCAGCTCGAGGGGCAGAGCCCCTTCCTCCACAAAAAAAGCGCGTCCAAGTGGACGCGCCTTTATTTTCAAGACAAGGATCTGTCTTAAGCTCCCCGGGGCTCAGACTCCGGCACACCAGGCGTGGCCACAACCTGATTCAGAAGGGCATTCACTTGCTCTCCACCCAACTTCAGCACCTTGGCGAGACGGCCGACAAAACCCTGCTCCTTCCCGCCCAGCGTGCCATCAGCCGCAACCACCATGAGCACTGCTTTCATCATCAGGGACGCCTCGTTGGGGTTCAGGCCCTTGGCAAGCGACTTGAAATAATTGTCTGCAGGCTTCTCTTCTGCCAACTCGGACATCCGACGCACCGTGGTCAGATCAAAGGTTTCGCCGGTCATCTCCTGCGCAATCCGGGCAATTTGCACCACTTCGGTTTCATCAATATTGCCATCTGCTTTGGCCGCATGGCACATCGCATCAAGGATCGCCTTAGCAACTGGTGACAAATCTCCCATCAATGCCTGACGCTCTGTGCGGCGTTTACGGGTCTTTAGCCAGGCCACAACTGCAAAACCGATAAAGCCCAGAACAATCACCCAACCCCAGTGGCCGTTGATCATCGCGCTGGTAGATAGTTTCGGAGTGTCCGGCAAATCTGCAGGAAAAGCACCGTCCGCCTTGCCCTCAACAAAGCGCTCCGTCGGTAGCTCGTAATACTCCTCGGCCGCACAGCGATTGGCGGCCAGTACATAGCCTTCGACACTACGGAAAAGCGGGATAAACAAAACTTTGCTATCATCGACCAAGTGGCACAGCGCATAGGGCTGGCCATCCAATTCAATCGGCGTCTCCGCAACAAACAGCATGGTTTGAGAGGTACTGCCACCGCCCCTACGGGCCTCGGCGGCATCCGCTACTAAAATACTGGCCAGAGCGGCTAAGGTAAAAATAAGATAACGCATATTGGTCTCCAGTAAAAAAATACTGGAATTTTCATACCGTATAGTGACGACCAAAGATTAAAAACCACGAACGATTTCAACCGTTCGTGGTTCTGTTGTAATTCTGCACAAGCTATTGGTTAGCTGTGGATCGGACCATCTCCGCAGGCCAGCGCCGCTTCGCGTACCGCTTCCGAGAAGGTCGGGTGGGCGTGGCAGGTGCGGGCGAGGTCTTCGGCAGAGCCACCAAACTCCATCAGCACACATGCTTCGTGGATCAACTCACCAGCTGCCGGCCCCATGATATGCACACCAAGCACGCGGTCAGAAGCCTTGTCGGCCAGGATTTTCACAAAGCCTTCGCCCTGAAAAACGGCTTTCGCGCGACCATTTCCCATAAAGCTGAACTTGCCGACCTTGTAGTCAACACCTTCGGCCTTGAGCTGCTCTTCGGTCTTGCCTACGGCAGCCACTTCCGGTGCAGTGTAAACAACACCCGGGATGACATCATAGTTCACGTGGCCCACTTTGCCCGCGATGGCTTCTGCGGCGGCCATGCCCTCGTCCTCGGCCTTATGCGCGAGCATCGGGCCTTCGGTCACGTCGCCAATGGCCCAGACACCCGGGATCGAGGTTTTCCAATGGTCGGTGGCAATCTGCCCACGCTCGGTCATCTGGATGCCCAGCGCATCGAGCCCCAAGCCTTCGGTGTAAGGGCGACGGCCGGTTGCGACCAACACGCAATCGGCGTCGACCATGGCTTCCTTGTCGTTTTTCTTAAGCTTGTAATGCACTTTAGCTTTGGTCTTGGTGGCCTCGACCTTCTGCACCGCGGCGCCCATGACGAACTTGATGCCCTGCTTTTTCAGTGCACGGGCAAAGGTTTTCGACAGATCCCCATCCATCTCTGGGGTGACTTGATCCATGAATTCCACCACGGTCACTTCGGACCCGAGGCGCGCATAAACCGAACCCATTTCCAGACCAATCACACCTGCACCGATCACCACCATTTTCTTCGGGATCTTCGGCAAGCTCAGCGCGCCAGTAGAAGTCACGACAACTTTCTCGTCCACGTCAACACCCGGCAGGCTCGACGGTTCGGATCCCGAAGCAATTACGATATTCTTCGCTTCGTGAACTTCGTCACCGACTTTCACCTGACCGGCAGCCGGAACAGTGGCCCAGCCTTTGATCCAGTCCACTTTGTTCTTTTTGAACAGGAACTCGATGCCTTTGGTGTTCTGACCGATCACGTCGTCTTTATAGGCCAGCATCTCTTTCCAATCGACGGAGGGGGATTTGCCCTTCAAACCCATCTTGGCAAAGTTATGCTCGGCCTCGTGCAGGCTGTGCGAAGCGTGCAGCAGGGCCTTTGACGGGATACACCCCACGTTCAGGCAAGTGCCGCCCAGAGTTTCACGCCCTTCAACACAGGCGGTTTTCAAACCCAACTGGGCGCAGCGGATGGCACAGACATAGCCGCCCGGGCCACCACCGATTACGATTACGTCATATGATGCCATGTCAATCTCCAGTTGATTTGATACATCGTCTATTTAAATGGCCCCACCGATCAGCGGAAGGGACCGAGAACTCAGACCGGGGTCAGCAGTTTAACCTGCACATGGATCACGCCATCACGTTCCATATGCATCGCCAGTTCTTCCGAATCGAAGAAGGCACGCGCCTTTTCAAGATCGAGAATTTCGAACAGAGCGACCGCGTGATTTTTATTATCCGGATCCTGCCATACATGCAGTTCACGGATACCAACAGCCTTGCGATTGCGCTTGTCCTGCTTGAACACTTCGTGCCACGCGTCAAAATCAGCGACATCCGCTTGCCACAATACATGTGTTGCCATGTTTCGCTCCTTTTTTGGGGATAGGGTCCTGCCAGCATCGCGTTGCGACTCCCCATGATACTCCTGACCAGAAAATAAGGCCCGGAGAAGTTCTCCGGGCCATGAATGCGTTACAGGTCCATTAAAAGGCGACGCGGATCTTCCAGCGCCTCTTTCACGCGCACAAGGAAGGTCACAGCGCCTTTGCCGTCGACGATCCGGTGGTCATAGGACAGCGCCAGATACATCATCGGACGGATCACAACCTGGCCGTTGATGGCCATCGGGCGGTCTTGGATCTTGTGCATGCCAAGGATACCCGATTGCGGTGGGTTCAGGATCGGCGAGGACATCAGCGAGCCGTAGACGCCACCGTTCGAGATGGTGAAGGTGCCGCCTTGCATTTCGTCCATCGACAGCTTGCCGTCACGGGCTTTGCGGCCCTTTTCAGCGATGGCTTTCTCGATTGTAGCGAAGGACATGCTGTCGGCATCATTGATCACCGGAACCACAAGACCGGTGGGGGTGCCAGCGGCGATCCCCATGTTCACGTAGTTCTTGTAAACGATGTCGGTGCCATCGATCTCGGCATTCACTTCCGGCACTTCCTTCAGCGCATGGCAGCACGCCTTGGTGAAGAAGGACATGAAGCCAAGACGCACACCGTGCTTCTTCTCAAAGAGGTCCTTGTATTCCTTGCGCAGCGCCATGGTCTCGGTCATGTCCACCTCGTTATAGGTGGTGAGCATGGCCGCAGTGTTCTGGCTGTCTTTCAGACGCTTGGCGATGGTCTGACGCAGGCGGGTCATCTTGACACGCTCTTCGCGACCGGCATTGTCAGCAGGGGCTTTGGCGGCGGCAGGGATCGGTGCCGGAGCCGGAGCAGCGGCTGGTTTGGGGGCAGCCATTGCAGCCTGTACGTCGTGTTTCATCACACGACCATCACGCCCGGTCCCCTGAACGGTCCCTTCGGCCATACCTGCCTGTGCCATCATCACCTTGGCGGATGGCGCATCTTCCACGTCCTTGCCCGAAGCCACCGCTGCAGCCGGATTTTGGGCAGCAGTAGGAGCAGCCACGGCGCCAGCACCACCGATCACGGCGAGCTTTGCAGTGGCATCCACAGTGGTGCCTTCAGGGGCAACAATCTCGGTCAGAACGCCAGCGGCGGGCGCTGGAACTTCTACTGACACTTTGTCGGTTTCCAACTCGCAGAGCATTTCGTCGGCGGCGACCGTGTCTCCAACCTGCTTGAACCAGCTGGCCACGGTGGCCTCGGTCACGCTTTCACCAAGGCTTGGCACCATAACATCTACAGACGCCGCAGCAGCCGAAGTTGCAGCAGGCGCCGCCGCTGGAGCGGCAGCCGTACCGGCGCCTTCACCGATGGTCGCCAAAAGCGCATCAACGCCAACGGTCACACCTTCAGCGGCGACAATCTCGCCCAGAACACCAGCGGAAGGTGCGGGCACTTCAACCGTTACCTTGTCGGTTTCCAATTCGCAGAGCATTTCGTCTGCAGCGACGCTGTCGCCTGGTTTCTTGAACCACGTGGCAACAGTGGCTTCCGTCACGCTCTCGCCCAGGGTGGGTACACGTACTTCGATGCTCATGGGTTACTTCCCTTCCATGTTCAGCGCGTCGTTCACCAGCGCTTCCTGTTGTGCTTTGTGCATAGAGGCCAGACCCGTAGCGGGCGAGGCCGAGGCCGGACGGCCTGCGTAAATCGGGCGGGTGTGCTTGGCGCCGATGCGCGTCTGCACCCATTCGATGTTGGGTTCGACGAAAGACCAGGAGCCCTGGTTCTTCGGCTCTTCCTGACACCAGACGATCTCGGCGTTCTTGAAACGCTCCATCTCGCGGACCATGGACATGGCCGGGAACGGATAGAACTGTTCAAGACGCATCAGATAGATGTCATTGATGCCGCGCTTGTCGCGTTCTTCCAGCAAGTCGTAGTAGACCTTGCCCGAACACAGGACGACGCGTTTGATCTTGTCATCCTTCACCAGCTTGGTGTCCGAATTGCCTTTCTGCGCGTCATCCCAAAGAACGCGGTGGAACGACGACCCTTCGGTGAAGTCTTCGGCATTCGAGACACACATTTTGTGGCGCAAAAGCGATTTCGGCGTCATCAGGATCAGCGGTTTACGATAGTCGCGATGCATCTGGCGGCGCAGGATGTGGAAATAGTTGGCCGGGGTCGAGCAATTTGCCACGATCCAGTTGTCCCCACCACACATCTGCAAAAAGCGCTCCAGACGGGCCGAGCTGTGCTCTGGACCCTGCCCTTCAAAGCCGTGTGGCAGAAGAACGGTCAGGCCTGACATGCGCAACCATTTCGATTCACCCGACGAGATGAACTGGTCGAACATGATCTGGGCGCCGTTGGCAAAGTCGCCAAACTGAGCTTCCCACATCACCAATGCATTTGGTTCCGCTAGCGAATAGCCATATTCGAACCCAAGCACCGCATATTCGGACAGCGAAGAGTCGATGACTTCATAATGTGCCTGACCCTCGCGGATGTTGTTCAGCGGGTAGTAGCGCTCTTCATTGTCCTGGTTGATAAGACCCGAGTGACGCTGCGAGAAGGTACCGCGGGTACAGTCCTGCCCCGCCAGACGAACCGGGAAACCTTCGGTCAGAAGCGAGCCGAAAGCCAGTGCTTCCGCAGTTGCCCAGTCGAAGCCCTTGCCGGTCTCAAACATCTTGGATTTGGCATCCAGAAGACGACCAACCGTCTTGTGCAGCGGGTAGCCATCCGGTGCTTTAACCAGCGCCTTACCCACCTCGACAAACGTCTCTTCCTTGATTGCCGTTTGGCCTCGCTGATATTCGTCATCTTTCGTATCAAGATGCGACCAGCGGCCATCAAGCCAGTCCGCTTTGTTCGGCTTGTATTCCTTACCCGCTTCGAATTCGTCGTTCATATAAGCCTGGAAAGAGGCCTTCATGTCTTCGATTTCGCCTGCCGGGATCAGGCCTTCGTTTACCAGACGATCAGTGTAGATCTGCAACGTGGTCTGATGCTTTTTGATCTTTTTGTACATGATCGGGTTGGTGAACATGGGCTCATCGCCCTCGTTGTGACCAAACCGGCGATAGCAGAAGATGTCGAGCACAACGTCTTTGTGGAATTTCTGGCGAAATTCTGTTGCCACTTTCGCAGCATGTACAACCGCCTCGGGGTCATCACCGTTCACGTGGAAAATCGGAGCTTCCACCATCAGGGCGATATCGGTCGGATAAGGCGAAGAACGCGAGAAATGCGGCGCGGTGGTGAAACCGATCTGGTTGTTCACCACGATGTGCATTGTCCCACCGGTCTTGTGACCGACCAGACCCGACAGGCCGAAACATTCCGCCACAACACCTTGGCCCGCAAAGGCGGCATCGCCGTGCAGAAGGATCGGAAGAACCTGCATCCGGTCCTGATCACCAAGCTGTTCCTGTTTGGCGCGGGCCTTGCCCAGAACCACCGGATTCACCGCCTCAAGGTGCGAGGGGTTGGCGGTCAGGCTGAGGTGTACATTATTGCCATCAAATTCGCGATCCGAGCTGGCGCCAAGGTGGTATTTCACATCCCCCGAACCATCCACGTCCTGCGGCTTGAAGCTCCCGCCCTGGAATTCATTGAAGATCGCCTTGTAAGGCTTTTGCATCACATTGGCGAGCACCGAGAGGCGCCCACGGTGTGGCATGCCAATGATGACATCCTTCACGCCAAGTGCGCCACCACGCTTGATGATCTGCTCCATTGCAGGGATCAACGCTTCACCGCCATCAAGGCCGAACCGCTTGGTGCCCATATATTTCACATGCAAGAACTTCTCAAAGCCTTCGGCCTCGACCAGCTTATTCAGGATCGCCTTGCGCCCTTCACGGGTAAACTGGATTTCCTTGCCCAGACCCTCGATGCGTTCTTTCAGCCAAGAGCTCTCTTCCGGGTTGGAAATATGCATGAATTGCAGTGCAAACGTGCCGCAGTAGGTGCGTTTCACGATGTCGACAATCTGGCGCATCGAAGCAATTTCAAGCCCCAACACATTGTCGATAAAGATCGGACGATCCATGTCGGCATCAGAGAACCCATAGGAGGCCGGGTTCAGCTCGGGGTGATTTGAATGTTCTCGCGTCCCCAGCGGATCAAGATCAGCCGCCAGGTGACCGCGGATCCGATAAGCACGGATGATCATCAGGGCGCGGATTGAATCCAGAACCGCCTGCTTGATCGCCTCATCCGAGACCTTCACACCTTTTTCAACGGCCTTCTCGACAATCTTCTTGCCAGCGGCCTTACCTTCCTTAGCGGCTTCCTCATCCGGCCACATGCCATCAAGGCTGTGCACCAGATCACCGCCGGGCTGCGGTGGCCAGTCAGTTCGCGACCAGCTGGGCCCTTCGGCCTCGGCAATCGCGTCATTACCATCGTCGCCCATTTCGGCAAAAAACGCAGCCCAGGCTGCGTCGACCGCCGATGGGTCTTTGGCATATTGTGCGTAAAGCTGTTCGAGATACTCGGCATTGTGGCCTTGCATAAAGCTCGAAGCATGGAAGATGTCGTTGGGGCTTTGATCCGTCATGGGGGTCGGTCTCAACTAAAATTTGGAATGCAGGCGCCCAGACCATACCGGACGCCTGCGGATCTCTTAATTACTTGCCAATGGCTTCCAGAACAGCCTCGCCCAATGTGGCGGGGCTATCGGCAACCACGATGCCAGCTGCACGCATGGCTTCGATCTTGTCCTCGGCGCCACCTTTGCCACCGGCGACAATTGCACCAGCGTGGCCCATACGACGGCCGGGAGGGGCGGTACGGCCAGCGATGAAACCAGCAACCGGCTTCCAGCGGCCTTTTTTCTTCTGTTCGGCCAGGAACTCAGCGGCTTCTTCTTCAGCCGATCCACCGATTTCACCGATCATGATGATCGATTGGGTTTCGTCGTCGTCGAGGAACATGTCCAGCACGTCGATATGCTCGGTGCCTTTGATGGGGTCGCCACCAATACCAACAGCGGTTGACTGGCCCAGACCGATATCCGACGTCTGCTTCACAGCCTCATAGGTCAGCGTGCCCGAGCGGGACACAACGCCAACCGAACCACGTTTGTGGATGTGGCCGGGCATGATGCCGATTTTACAAGCGTCCGGAGTGATCACGCCGGGGCAGTTCGGGCCGATCAGGCGGCTTTTGCTGCCTTCAAGCGCGCGCTGCACGCCCATCATGTCCAGTACCGGAATACCTTCGGTGATGCAGACAATCAGCTCCATCTCGGCGTCGATGGCTTCGAGGATCGAATCCGCGGCGAAGGGCGGCGGCACGTAGATCACGGAAGCATTTGCCTCGGTCTTGGCTTTCGCCTCATGAACCGAGTTGAAGACCGGAAGGTTCAGATGCTCCATGCCACCTTTGCCCGGGGTCACGCCGCCGACCATTTTGGTGCCATAGGCAATCGCCTGTTCCGAGTGGAAGGTACCCTGCGAGCCGGTGAAGCCCTGACAGATGACCTTGGTGTTTTCGTCAATAAGAACTGCCATTGTCTTAGCCTTTCACCGCTTTCACGATTTTCTCTGCACCGTCCGACAGGTTGTCGGCAGCGATCACATCAACGTCGGAGTTGTTGATGATGTCTTTACCGGCTTCCACATTGGTGCCTTCCAGACGCACAACCAGCGGAACCTGTAGGCCCACTTCTTTCACAGCCGCAACCACGCCCTCGGCGATCACGTCACAGCGCATGATGCCGCCGAAGATGTTCACAAGGATGCCCTTCACATTAGGGTCCGAGGTGATGATCTTGAACGCTTCGGTCACTTTCTCTTTGGTGGCGCCGCCACCTACGTCGAGGAAGTTGGCCGGTTCTGCGCCGTAAAGCTTGATGATGTCCATGGTGGCCATTGCCAGACCAGCACCGTTCACCATGCAGCCGATTTCACCGTCCAGAGCGATGTAGTTCAGGTCGTATTTCGACGCTTCCAGCTCTTTCGGGTCTTCTTCGGTCTCATCGCGCAGGGCGGCAATATCCTGATGGCGATATACGGCGTTGCCGTCAAAGCCAACTTTGGCGTCGAGCACTTTCAGGTCGCCGTTGTCGGCCACGATCAGCGGGTTGATCTCCAGCATCTCCATGTCTTTCTCAACGAAAGCTTTGTAGAGCTGGCCCATCAGTTTCACACACTGTTTGATCTGTACGCCTTCGAGGCCCAGAGCAAATGCGATGCGACGACCGTGGAAACCTTGGTAACCCGTGGCCGGATCCACCGAGAAAGAGAGAATTTTCTCAGGGGTCGCAGCGGCCACTTCTTCAATGTCCATCCCGCCCTCAGTCGAGCAAACAAACGAGATGCGCGAGGTCTGACGGTCGACCAGCAGAGCGAGGTAAAGTTCACGCTCGATGCCGGAACCGGCTTCGATATAGATGCGGTTGACTTGCTTGCCAGCCGGGCCGGTCTGGTGGGTCACTAGGGTGCGACCCAGCATCTTTTTGGCTTCTTCAGCGGCTTCTTCAACCGATTTGGTCAAACGCACACCGCCTTTTTCGCCAGCGTCAGCCTCTTTGAAGGAGCCTTTGCCGCGTCCACCTGCGTGAATTTGTGCTTTCACCACCCAAAGGGGGCCATCGAGTTCACCTGCGGCGGTCTTGGCGTCTTCTGCTTTCAATACGGCGCGGCCCTCAGAAACGGGGGCACCGTAGGATTTCAGAAGGGCCTTCGCCTGGTATTCATGAATGTTCATGAAATCATCCTATCCAGTTGGTCCAGTGGTTCCCGGACAACATGCACAGGTGAAGGAGCATGCCGAAGCACTTTTTGTGGAAATGGGGGGTTTTGCGCTAACTTTCTGGATTTTGTGATCACAGCTTAAAATAGTGTGATCACAAAATGTGTGAAAGATCAGAATCGGAGGTGTATTTTTTCATACCCCCAAGTATATTGCTTTAGATGGGGGCAAGTTTAGCTCACCATAGGAGAAGACGGATCTGGCCTGATTTTCTAGGATGATGTGCCTGAAGAGCATATAATCAAGCAGAAAACTCATCTTGTTTTTTTCAGGCATGCGACTGTGCTTCTGACGCCTGATCCCTCTAGCGACTGGGCAATAAAAAAGCCCCGCCAAAGCTGGCGGGACTCAAATTCTCTTAGGCTGCAATCACGCAAGCGAAGGATCGATTTCCTTACAGGCAGCGACCAGGCCCTTCACGGCGTCAACCGACTTGTCGAACATGGCTTGCTCGTCTTTCGACAGCTTGATGTCGACAACTTTCTCGATACCGTTGGCACCGATCACGGTGGGCACGCCCACATAGAAGCCGTCGAGACCAAAGGCCCCGTCAACATATGCCGCACAAGGCAGCAGGCGTTTTTGGTCGTTCAGATATGCCTGCGCCATCTCGATGGCCGAAGCCGCCGGAGCATAGTAGGCAGAACCGGTTTTCAAGAGGCCAACGATCTCGGCACCACCGTCACGGGTGCGCTGAACAATCGCGTCCAGTTTTTCCTGGCTGGTCCAACCCATGTCCACCAGATCCGGCAGCGGGATGCCGCCAACGGTCGAGTAACGGGTCAGCGGCACCATCGTGTCACCGTGGCCACCCAGAACAAATGCGGTCACGTCGCGCATGGATACGTCAAATTCGACCGACAGGAAGTGACGGAAGCGAGCCGAGTCAAGCACGCCGGCCATACCAACAACTTTGTTGTGTGGCAGGCCCGAGAATTCGCGCAGCGCCCAAACCATGGCATCCAGCGGGTTGGTGATACAGATCACAAATGCGTTCGGTGCGTGGGCTGCGATGCCTTCACCAACCGATTTCATAACTTTCAGGTTGATGCCCAGCAGGTCATCACGCGACATGCCCGGTTTGCGCGGCACACCGGCGGTTACGATGCAAACGTCCGCGCCTGCGATATCTGCGTAATCGGTGGTGCCGGACAGGGCTGCGTCGAACCCTTCAACCGGGCCACTTTCAGCAATATCCAGAGCCTTGCCCTGCGGAATACCATCAGCAATATCGAAAAGGACAACGTCGCCCATTTCCTTCAGGGCTGCCAGGTGTGCAAGAGTGCCACCGATCATTCCCGAACCGATGAGAGCGATTTTGGGTCGTGCCATGAGTATGATCTCCATCCATTGAATTTGTCGCCATGCCTAGTCGCAATGTCGCATTCACGCAAGAGCGCTGCAACGCGGCATTAATCACTGCTTGCGAAATGCGTACGGGAACGATAGCGCTAAAGCAGCAAAAAACATGTGGTTTGCAACGATCTGATGCCCGAAATTCTCGACTTCACATTCTTTGCCTTTGCGATCCCAGCGGTCCTGTTTGCCGGGATATCCAAGGGTGGATTTGGCTCTGGGGCGGCGTTTGCAGCCACACCGTTGCTGGCGCTGATTCTTGAGCCGGGCGCCGCAATTGGGCTGATGTTGCCATTGCTGATGCTAATGGATGTGACGGCTTTGCGCCCCTACTGGGGAAAGTGGGATGGAGCATCCGCCAAAGCCCTGATCATTGGCGCGATCCCCGGCGTTGTGGCTGGCAGCTTGCTGTACAAGCTTGCAGATCCAGATCTGTTTCGCGTGTTGATCGGATTGATTGCCGTGGGGTTCGTCGCCTATCAGCTCGCGAAAAGTTTGGGCTGGCTGCGGCCTTCATCCAAACCGATGGGCGAAACAGGCGGGCATATTTGGGGATCAATGGCTGGCCTGACCAGTTTCATCAGCCATGCGGGGGGGCCACCAGCTGCGGTATTCCTCTTGTCCCGGCACCTGGACAAGCTGAGTTTTCAGGCCACGACAGTGATCGTCTTCTGGGCCATCAACGGGATGAAATTCATCCCCTATACGTTTCTGGGTATTTTCAGCACACAATCCCTCGTCGCCAATATTTATCTGGCTCCTGTGGCCATTATCGGCATTTGGATGGGGGTCAAACTGCACCACGTGGTCAATGAACGCGCATTTTTTATGCTGACCTACGCGTTTTTGCTGATCACCGGCTCCAAACTGATCTGGGAAGGGCTGACCTGATCTGCCCTTCTTGTCACGTAGGTTCTCCCAGTGATGCCGGGGTTGGGGCTTCGTTCAGCGTTTCAAAACTGCGGCCAGCTGCGACAAGACAGGTCACCCCTTGCGGATTGGTCACTGTGATGGTCCAGGTTCCGCTGTCTGCTGAGGCGAACACCTCAACCACGGTATTATTTGTCGCCAACCCGATTGACTGGCGCGTTTCGCCGTAGGTCTCCGCCAGACGTTCCACAATCGTAGTGCGAGGGGCACACTTGCGACTTTGTGCAAAGGCGCTTTCTACCGTAAAAAGCACGGCGCCAGTGACCAGCCCAAGGGCAAGGATCTGCTGTTTCATGGGTCTTCCCTTTCTTACAAGGGGTGCCGCACCGGGCCATCCGCATAACGGAGGCACGCCATCCCCAGTTCGATAGGTGCCGAGTTGATTCCCGTTTCACATTACGATTGCGTCGCATGTTTCGGTGGCCATTCGCGGGCCCTCCCGTCACTCGGCAGATGGAACAAGCTTGCGCCTCAAGACCGAAGAACTGGTTAATTTGGCGTTCCGCATCGCGTCGAATTGGTGAACTGGTTAACAAAAAGTCTGATTTCACCACTTCGTAAGTAAAAATTTCTGCATCGCAGCAAATCTACCCTTGCGAAATGCTGCGCAATCGCGATGCTGTGCGCAAGAATATTGCGGAGAACCAGAATCATGTCTCAACGTCCCTACCGGTCCGTCCTCTACATCCCCGGCTCGAAAGAGCGTGCTTTGGAAAAGGCACGTGGGCTGGCCTGCGATGCGATCATCTTTGATCTCGAAGACGCCGTAGCACCAGACGCCAAAGTAGAAGCCCGCGCGACGTTGCGCGCCGAACTTGACAAAGGCGGTTACGGAAACCGCGCCAAGATCGTGCGGATCAACGGGTTTGATACCGAATGGGGCAAGGACGACGTGGCAGCAATGATTGGCGCTGACATCGACGCCATCCTAATGCCGAAAGTCGGGTCGGCCGCACAGCTTGATGAACTCGCCACGCTGATCCCGGATGTGGATCTCTGGGCGATGATGGAAACTCCGCTGGGGATGTTGAACGCCGCAGAGATTGCCGCCCACCCGCGCCTCAAGGGTTTTGTGATGGGCACAAATGATTTGGCCAAAGAGTTGAACACCCGATTCCGTGCTGACCGCCTGCCAATGATGGGCGGGCTGCATATGTGCCTGATTGCTGCCAAAGCGCATGACGTGGTGATTGTGGATGGTGTCTATAACGCATTTAAAGATGAAGAGGGTCTGAAATACGAATGCGATCAGGGCCGAGACATGGGCATGGATGGTAAAACACTGATCCACCCGGCTCAGCTGGCGGTCGCCAACGCTGCCTTTGCCCCGTCAGACGCCGAGATTGACCTCGCCCAACGTCAGATTGCAGCCTTTGAAGAGGCCGAGGCATCCGGCCAGGGGGTCGCGGTTGTGGATGGTAAAATCGTCGAAAACCTGCATGTTGTGACGGCAAAAGGTATTCTTGCCAAAGCCGAAGCGATCAAAGCGCTGGAAAGCTAAGGCCCCAGCGACGGAGATCCCCCAATGACTATCCTCATTCTCGGCCTTGCCCTCTGGTATGCCGGCCACTTCTGGAAACGCGCTTTACCCGATCGTCATACCGCGATGGGCGAAAAGGCAAAGGGTGTGTCGGCAGCGTTGATTTTCGCTGGCGTGGTCGTGATGGTGATCGGATACACGATGGCGGAAAGCAATGACCTCTTTGCTTATCCGCCATTTTTCAAACACATCAACAATCTCGCTGTTTTGATCGCCATCTACTTGATGAGCCCGGGCCCGTCGAAAGGCGCGTTCTTTTACAAGATGCGTCACCCGATGCTGACCGGGATGATCGTTTGGGCCGTGGCGCATATGATGGTGAACCCAGACACCGCGTCGTATGTGCTGTTTGGCGGGCTGACCGTCTGGGCCGTAGCCGAGATGAAGGTAATCAACGCAGCCGAACCAGACTGGACCCCGAACCCGAAGGGCGCGATTGCCAAGGACGCCATGTTCCTTGTCGCTTCACTCGTGCTGCTGGCGGTGATCGGATATATTCACGGGCTGATCGGCCCTTCGCCCTTTGGGGCGTGACCTTTAATCTAGGAGATGAAAGATGGCCAAAACCAACCCGGGCCGCTTCTTTGAAGACTACAAACTTGGCGATGTGATCGAACATGCCGTACCGCGCACCGTCGCTGAAGGCGAGCGCGCGCTGTATCATGCACTCTACCCGGCACGCCATGCGCTGTATTCCTCGGATGAGTTTGCCGGGGCGTGCGGCTTGGAAGGATCACCCCTCGACGACCTGATCGCGTTTCACGTTGTCTTTGGGAAAACCGTCCCGGATATCTCACTGAACGCGGTGGCAAATCTCGGCTATGCCGAAGGGCGCTGGCTGAAACCGGTGTATCCGGGGGACACCCTGCGTTCGGTTTCAAAGGTAATTGGGCTTAAACAGAACTCGAACGGCAAATCCGGCGTGGTCTGGGTGCATACGGTTGGCTTCAACCAGACAGGTGAAGCCGTTCTGGAATATGTGCGCTGGGTGATGGTGCGTAAGAACAACCTCGACGCCCCGGCCCCGGAAACCATGATCCCCGATCTGAAATCCACTCTGGATGTCGAAGATTTGGTGATCCCCGAAGGGCTGACTTTCGAGGACTACGATTTCACCCTCGCAGGCGAACCTCATCGCTGGGGCGACTATGAGATCGGCGAAAAGATCGATCACGTCGACGGTGTGACCGTGGAAGAAGCAGAGCACATGATGGCGACCCGCCTGTGGCAAAACACGGCCAAAGTGCATTTCGATGCAACCTTCCGCCCCGATGGGCAGCGCCTGATCTATGGTGGTCACGTCATCTCGATGGCGCGTGCCCTGTCGTTCAACGGGCTAGCCAATGCGCAGATGATTGTGGGCCTGAATGGCGGCGCGCATGCCAACCCCTGCTTCTCGGGTGACACGATCCGCGCATGGTCTGAGGTTCTCGACAAAGCGGATACCGGCGTTCCCGGAGTAGGTGCCATTCGCTTGCGCCTTGTCGCCGTGAAGCACGGAGCAGATGAGTTCGCCTTGAAGGGTGACGATGGAAAATACCTTCCAGACGTGATGCTGGATCTCGACTATTGGGCACTGATACCGATGTAAGAACCTGCCCTGCACCGAAGTTTCGGGGCAGGGCTTTCAGTGTGCAACGGTATGCATGACCCAGTCTTTCTCTCAGGCATTATCGCACTCATTTTGTGATCACGTATTTAATTTTTGTGATCACGCAGTCGTTTTTTCGCATCTGTTAGCGCAAATTACGCATTTTTATACCCTGTCAACGGGTGACTCTGCGCCGCAAAAGAGGCTATTCCTGTCGCTAAAGCGTTTCGAAATCGAATTGCCCGTCAAATTGGTCGCGAAACATCTTGTAGTCGAAACAGACAAGAGGAGGCCGCCATGGCCGATGTGAACAGAGGCAAACGCCCTCTTTCCCCGCACTTGCAGATCTACCGTCCGCAGCTGACCTCCATCACCTCCATCATGGCGCGCATCACTGGTGTGGCGCTTTTGGGTGGCGCCGTGTTGGTGGCCTGGTGGTTTTTCTCAGCCGCAATGGGACCGGACTATTATGATTTCGTGAACGGTCTGATGACCTCGTTCATCGGGGATCTGGTCATGTTCATGGCGCTCTGGGCGCTCTGCTATCACGCCCTGTCCGGCCTGCGCCACCTGATGTGGGACATCGGCATCGGCCTTGAGGTCGAAACCGCCGAGAAAATGGGCCTTGCCGTGATCGGTGGCTCGGTAGTGCTGGCGATCCTCGTCGCCCTGATCATTTAAGGAGCCTGACATGCAGTTTCTGACCGACCGCAAACGCGCCGTGGGCAAAGGATCGTCCGGCTCCGGCACTGAGCATTTCTGGGGGCAAGCCATTTCCGCCCTCGGCCTTCTGGCGTTGATGCCGCTTTTCGCACTGACCTTTGGGCATGCTCTGGGCATGAGCTATGACGAAGCAATTGCCTATTATCAACGCCCCTTCCCCGCCATCATCGCCGCGATGACCATCGTGACCGCCATGGTCCACTTCCGTCATGGCATTCAGGTCGTGATCGAGGATTACTCGCGCGGTGTGACCAAAAAAGTGCTGGTGGTGGTCTGTACCGCCATTTCCTACACCATCATCGCCACGGCCCTTTATGGCCTTGGCCGCATTGCCTTCTAAGATCGGAGCACCCCAATGGCAGCTTACGAATACGAAACCCACGAATATGACGTGGTCGTGGTCGGTGCCGGTGGCGCTGGTCTGCGCGCGACGCTTGGCATGGCCGAACAGGGTCTGCGCACAGCTTGTGTGACTAAAGTGTTCCCGACCCGCTCGCACACTGTGGCCGCACAGGGTGGCATCGCCGCGTCCCTGTCCAACATGGGCCCGGACAACTGGCAGTGGCACATGTATGACACGGTGAAAGGCTCGGACTGGCTGGGCGACACCGATGCGATGGAATATCTGGCCCGTGAAGCGCCCAAGGCGGTTTATGAGCTTGAGCACTACGGCGTGCCCTTCTCGCGTACCGAAGAAGGCAAAATCTATCAGCGCCCGTTTGGCGGCCACACCACCGAATTTGGTGAAGGCCCGCCCGTGCAACGCACCTGTGCCGCAGCTGACCGAACTGGTCACGCGATCCTGCACACGCTTTATGGCCAATCGGTCAAGAACAATGCCGAGTTCTACATCGAGTATTTCGCCGTTGACCTGATCATGTCGGAAGATGGCGAGTGTCAGGGCGTGGTCTGTTGGAAGCTCGACGATGGCACCATGCATGTGTTCAACGCCAAGATGGTGGTTCTGGCCACCGGCGGTTATGGTCGCGCCTATTTCTCAGCCACGTCTGCCCATACCTGCACCGGTGACGGTGGCGGCATGGTGGCCCGCGCTGGCCTTGCGCTTCAGGACATGGAATTCGTGCAATTCCACCCAACCGGCATCTACGGCTCTGGCTGTCTGATCACCGAAGGCGCCCGTGGTGAAGGTGGCTATCTCGTGAACAGCGAAGGCGAACGGTTCATGGAGCGTTATGCGCCCCAGTACAAAGACCTCGCCCCACGCGACTATGTCTCGCGCTCGATGACCATGGAGATCCGTGAAGGCCGCGGTGTAGGTAAAGATGGCGATCACATCTTCCTGCATCTCGATCACTTGCCCGCCGAGGCTCTGGCCGAACGCCTGCCAGGCATTTCGGAAAGCGCCAAGATCTTTGCCGGTGTCGATGTGACCAAAGAGCCGATCCCGGTTCTGCCGACGGTTCACTACAATATGGGCGGCATTCCGACCAACTATTGGGGTGAAGTGCTGAACCCGACCAAAGACGACCCGACCGCCGTGGTTCCGGGCCTGATGGCCGTGGGTGAAGCGGGCTGTGCTTCTGTGCACGGTGCAAACCGTCTGGGGTCAAACTCGCTGATCGACCTTGTGGTCTTTGGCCGCGCCGCTGCAATCCGTGCAGGTAAAGTTGTCGATAAGGACAGCGCCAATCCGGTTCTGAACCAGCCTTCCGTCGACAAGGCGTTTGACCGCCTCGACGGGCTGCGCCACGCCAAAGGCAATGTCTCGACCGCTGAATTGCGTCTTGAGATGCAGAAGACCATGCAGGCCGACGCCGCCGTCTTCCGCACCGCCAAGACCATGAAGGAAGGCGTTGAGAAGATGACCGCAGTTGCGGCCAAGATGGACGATCTGGCTGTGACCGACCGTTCGCTGGTCTGGAACTCGGACCTGATGGAAACGCTGGAACTGACCAACCTGATGCCAAACGCGCTGGCCACCATTCATGGGGCCGAAGCACGCGAGGAAAGCCGCGGCGCGCACGCGCATGAGGACTTCCCGACCCGCGATGACGACAAGTGGCGTGTCCACACTGTCAGCCGTGTCGAAGGCAATAAGGTTGATCTGAGCTACCGACCGGTCGTCACCGATCCGCTGACAAATGAAGACGAAGGCGGCATCGCACTGAAGAAAATCGCGCCCAAGGCGCGGACGTTCTAAGGCGGATTGAGAGGCCCAAAGCCGATGGCGATTTTTCGCAGTTCTGACAAGATTATATTCTTCGCCCATGTGCCGCGTTGTGCTGGCACATCGGTCGAAGCCCATGTCAGAAAGCGCTTTGGGCCACCAGCCTTTCTCGACACGAGATACCGTCGCAACAAGGCGAAATGGACCGTCACTTCGCCAAACCATGTGCACCTCGACGCGTTGAAGCAGCTGTTCCCCAGCGGTTTCTTTGATCATGTATTTGCCGTGGTTCGCCACCCGGAAGACCGACTTCGCAGTGCTTTTCTGTTTCAGCGTGATGTCGAAAAGACCATTGATTCGGAAACTGATTTTGATCGGTTTCTAGATCGCTTGCAGCGCCCAAGGTTTAGAAATCGCCCCAAATTCGATAATCATTTCCGACCTCAATCTGAACTTGTACCAGAAGATGCAAAAACCTTTGCCTTCGAAGACGGGATCGAAACGGTTTTGAAGCATATCGACAACTTGGCCGGTGTTGAAGCTCTGCATATGGATATCCCGCACAGACTGCCAACAAATACAAAGTTGGCTGCACTCACCGACGCACAAATCGCAAAAATCCATCAAATTTACGCGGTCGATTATCAACGCTTTGGCTATGTTCCAGGCGGTGGCCGCGTGCCAGCTTCCCAAGATGAAGCCAAAAATACTATCGGTGAAACCATCAACCTTGCCATCAAAACCTCAGTCGGTCTGGTTCGAAATCGCGAGAAATGGGGCGATTGGCACTATGCAAAAAGCCTTGCCGATGCATTAACCCCTTTGGGATACAATGTCCGAATTGACTGCAAACCCCAATGGCAACGCGCGCCTGAGTTTGCGGATGTCGATCTGGTTCTGCGCGGTAGCGGCATTTACAAGGCAGATGCCAACAAAGCACACATGATATGGGTGCTTTACCCTGGGCGCAAACCCTCAGCTGAAAAAGCTCTGCTTGAAGAAATGGATCACGCCGATCATGTTGCGGTATCTTCGCCAGCTATACACAGGCAATTGACGAAAAACTCAGACTTATCTCCAAAAGTCAGTCTTATGCTACAGGCATTTGATGAGAAATCGATGTGGCCATCTGATGGGGACCGGCATGGAGTCGTCTTTGTTGGCAACAATCATCAAAAGCGGCTTGGGCATCCATTAAGACCTATTGTCAAAATGGCCTTGGACGCGGAGTGTTCTCCGTGCATCTACGGACCCGGCTATGAAAATACGAATGCCGCCCCCTTCGTGAAAAGCGATTTCGTCGCGAATACCGAATTGGGCAATCTGTATCGCTCGGCTCAAGCCGTTCTATGCGACCATATCCCTGTCATGAGGGATGACGGATATCTGTCAAACCGCATATTCGACGCGTTGGCCTGTGGGGCTCCTGTCATCTGTGACGATGTCACAGACTTACCCGACGAGTTCCGCAACCACGTATTCCCCTGCAAATCCATTGAAGATTTCGGGGCAGCACTCACACAAATCGAAAATGAAACCGACGATGACCGCAAATCCCGTCAGGACTTTGCGAGAACCGAAATGATGAAACACACTTTCAGCGCCCGAGCAAAGCAGATCGATGAGACGATCCGCTCCGTTCTGCAACGCGCCAAAAAATCCGCTTAAGGAGGACGCCAGATGGTACAATTCAAGCTCCCCAAGAACTCGACCGTTCGCGTCGGCAAGACCTGGCCCAAGCCGGAAGGTGCCAGCAACGTCCGTAAGTTCCAGATTTATCGCTGGAACCCGGATGATGGCGAAAACCCGCGGGTGGACAGCTATTTCGTCAATATGGACGAATGCGGCCCGATGATTCTGGACGCTCTGATCAAGATCAAGAACGAGATTGATCCCACCCTGACCTTCCGCCGTTCGTGTCGTGAGGGGATCTGTGGATCCTGCGCGATGAACATCGACGGGATCAACACGCTGGCCTGTATTTACGGGATGGATGAGATCAAAGGTGACGTGAAGATCTATCCGCTGCCGCATATGCCGGTGGTGAAAGACCTGATCCCGGATCTGACCCATTTCTACGCCCAGCACGCGTCGATCATGCCGTGGCTTGAGACCAAGACCAACCGCCCGGCAAAAGAGTGGAAGCAGTCGATTGAAGACCGCAAGAAACTTGATGGTCTCTATGAATGCGTGATGTGCGCCAGCTGCTCGACCTCTTGCCCGAGCTACTGGTGGAATGGCGATCGCTACCTCGGCCCGGCCGCGCTGCTGCACGCCTATCGCTGGCTGATCGACAGCCGCGACGAGGCCACTGGCGAGCGTCTGGACAATCTGGAAGATCCGTTCAAGCTGTATCGCTGCCACACCATCATGAACTGTGCCAAGACCTGCCCGAAGGGGTTGAACCCGGCCAAGGCCATTGCCTCGATCAAGAAAATGATGGTGGAACGTCACCTGTAATCAGGGACAACACCAAGACACAAAAAGGCCGCCTTCGGGTGGCCTTTTTTCTTGTGATGGCTGAAAGTTCGGGAGAAGATGGGCGCGTCGCAGGACGCTTACGGTCATTGGGTTTGCAGATTATGTCAATCTGAGCACGCCGGATCAGGATGGGCATGAAATGTCGCTTGCGATCCTCGATTTTCTGGAAAAAGAAAGAAACCGGGTGCATCGAGAAAGCCTTTATACCTTGGTGGAAGAGGAAAAAAAGCTGGCGAAAAACCTGGCGCGTCCAAATCAACTGGTGGGGAGAACTTCGGATTTGTGTGCCAGAAAAGATGTACCCTGATCGGCTTGTACTTAGAAAAGGTTCAGAGCTTCTGGATTACGACACCAGCGACGCGGGGCGGGTCGTAAGTCAGGCATTCCGTGATCTGGTCGAAGACTATGATGGCACGCCGTAGGCCACCCATTATTTCATGTGCATTCTGCGGCCCATCAATGCGATCCGTACCGAAGGCAGTGATTTGCGGCTGGTGGGATTGAACAGTTCTCGCGGTGATCTGGCATCACTTCAAGTCAGCTCCAACTCAAAGTTTACAGTGCATGCGGATCGGAACAAAGGGTTCGGAGCCTGGAGAGAAAAGAGATCAAGGCAACACTCCTTTTTTCGAAAGCCTTGTGAAAGCGATTGCAGGCGGCGGATTAACCGGATATTTCACCACACTGCTTGCAAAGAAACTCGGCCTCAAGGACGGGCAGCGGGCGGCGTAGATTACCCGCTCCAAGGCACGGGACCACCTGACCACCAGTCGCGCCTTCATCGCGGTGGAGGACATCACTCCCGACACCCTCACTGGCGCCTATGACATGGTCCATATGTTCACCGATGACCGCACCACGTTTGAAACCGCATTGCCCCATTTGATCGCCGCCCTCGATAAAGATGGCATGATCTGGATCTCATGGCCCCAAAAGGCGTCTAAAGTCCCCACCGATATAACCGAAGACGTGATCCGCGATGCGGCTCTCAAAACCACACTTGTTGATGTCAAAGTCTGCGCCGTGGATGATATCTGGTCCGGCCTCAAACTCGTCATCCGCAAGGAACACCGCGCCGCCCACCGCGTGCCCTGAGCCTTTTTTCTTGCCCAAAATACCTCCGCCGGAGGCAAGGCTCACGCAGTGAGCCCCCCCCAAACCTATCGACCGAAGGGAGAAAAGGCGCGGGAATGTGCCCCGCGGCATTCAATCTCGCGCTCTAAGCACCCGCGCAGGGCGCACTGACAATGGGCGCCACGCGTAGAACAGCCCCGCGAGGATCGTGGCGATGATCCCCCCTGTGACAATGGCAGCGGCCGAGACAGGTTCAAAAGCAAAATCGTTTTCCATGATGTAATGGGTCACCGCCCAGCCGGCGATACCACCAGCGATCACGGCCACAACCCCTGCGGCGGCTCCGAGAACGGCGGATCTCAGGGCGAAATTCAGCAAGATTTCCGCGCGTGTTGCACCAAGTGTCTTGAGAACAGCTGCCTCATAGGTCCGCGCCCGTTCGCCCGCCGCCGCAGCTCCGATCAGAACCACAAATCCGGTGATCAACGTGGCAAGCGCCCCATAGGTCACTGCAGCCGCCACCTGTCCCATGATTTCCGTCACCCGCGATATCGCATCCCGGACCGAAATAAGCGTAATATTGGGATAGGTTTTCCCAATGTCACGTAATATTGCCGCCTCTGCCGCGTGATCTGCATAGATCGTCGCAAGCCAGGTGTGAGGCGCACCAGCAAGTGCTGCCGGGTTCATGGTCAACACAAATCCCATGCCCGCCTGAGAAAAATCCACCTCACGCAGGCTGGTGATCTCGCCCGTAATATCCCGGCCGAGAATATTCATCGTGACCATATCTCCGATCCCGATCCCCATTTCCTCGGCCTCTTCTGCGGCAAAGGATATTTGCGGCGGCCCCTGATACTCTTCGGGCCACCATTCACCTGCAACCACATGGGTGCGCGTTGGTCGGTCTGAATAGGTCAAGGCCCGATCACCCTGCACAACCCAGTGATTGCCCGCAACCTCGCGCGCTGGCCGATCATTGATGCGGGTCATCACGCCGCGCAACATCGGTGCCGTATCGACACGCGACACCCCGTCGTCCCCGTCAAGCCTCGCCAACACACCCTCGATCTGATCCGGTTGAATGTCGACAACAAAAAAGCTTGGAGCCACTTCAGGCAATTCACGAGAAATCGCACCCCGCAGGTTGTTGTCGATCTGTCCCACAGCGGCAAGCACGGACAGGCCAAGCCCCAAAGACAGAACCACAGCGCCTGCCTCGCCCCCCGGCCCGCCAACGGCAGTCAACGCCATACGCAGGATTGGTCGCCCCTGTAGTCCACGCCGATGGCCGACCCATCGGGACAAACGCCGAACCCCGGATCCAGTCAGAAGCAGAGCGACAAAAGCCCCGGCAAGGCCAATGAATGTCCAAACCGCAAGCTCTGTCATTCCAGACAACCATGTCGCCGTACCAACCAAAATCATCAGAACCAAGACTGTAAGACCAATAAACACGGGTCTTGGCCGACGACCCTCTCCTAGTGCCGCATCGCGGAAAAGTGCGGCCGGTTGCACATCTTCGGTTTGTGCAAGCGGCCAGAGGGTGAATAAGAGCGAGGCCAATCCGCCGTAAAGCGCAGCCTCCGCCAGCGGACCGGGATAGATCGAGATTGCCGCATCTATCGGAAGGACACTTGCAATCAGTGGGGCAAGGGTCAGGGGAACCAAAGTTCCAAGAGTGATCCCTGCCGCCAGTCCAATAAACGTCAAAACCGCAACTTGTAGGAAATATGTAAGAAAGATGAGCTTTCTGGTAGCTCCAAGCGATCTTAAGATCGCAATTGTCTCGGTCTTACCATCCAGATAAGCCCGCACCGCCGCTGAAATACCGACCCCGCCAACCGCAAGTCCGGCCAATCCAACCAGCACAAGGAACGCAGACAGGCGTTCAATAAAGCGGCTGATGCCAGGGGCTCCATTGCGGGCGTCCTGCCAGCGTGCACCCTTTTCTTCAAGGACGCGCATCACCCGCTGTTTTTCTGCCCCAAGGTCCGTCCCATCCGATAGCCGCAGACGATATTCGCTGTCAAACAATGTGCCTTGCGACAATAGCCCCGTACCTTCCAGATCGTGTCGCGAAACCAAGGTTCGTGGACCGAGCCCAAAGCCCCCGGTGGCGTTGTCCGGTTCATTGACCAGCTCTGCCATCAGCACAAAGGCTGTTCCCCCGAGCTGGAACTCGTCGCCAATGGCCAGTCCCAGACGATCAATCAGAAGATCATCCATGACAGCTCCTGCGAGGTCATCCGTCCCGACGAAAGCCGCATCCAATGGGATAGGTGGGTCCAGCACGACTGACCCATAGAGCGGATATTGCCCATCCACCGCTTTAACCTGTGTGAGACCTCTCTCTTCCCCGACCACAGCCATTGACCGGAAGTCGGCGATGACCGACATGGCCTGGGCACTTTCAGCCAGAACAGCCTCTTCGTCGGCATCTCCAAAACGATAGGTGAAGGTCACAGAGGCATCACCACCCAGCAAGACCGCGCCCTGTGACGCAAGCCCTTGTTGCAGGCTTTCACGCACAGAGCCGATGGCCGCAATTGCTGCCACCCCAAGTGTCAGGCAAGCAAGGAAAATCCGAAAGCCGCGTAGCCCGCCGCGCATGTCGCGCCGCGCAATCCTCAGGGCCTGTCGTAAGGTGCCGCTCATGCCAGAACCCCGTCCTGGATTTGCAACACGCGGTCACAGCGGGCGGCAAGATCGGGTGCATGTGTGACCATGATCAACGTCGCCCCATGGCGGTCACGCAATCCAAAAAGGAGGTTCATGATCGCCTCGCCAGTGGCCACATCAAGATTGCCAGTGGGTTCATCCGCCAAAAGGATCTCGGGGCGCGGCGCGGCGGCGCGTGCAAGTGCTACACGTTGCTGCTCCCCCCCTGACATCTGACTGGGGTAATGATGCATTCGGAGCCCCAATCCAACCGCCTCCAATTCCTCTTCGGCACGCCCGAACGCATCCGCCATTCCAGCCAGTTCCAGAGGTGTCGCGACATTCTCCAATGCAGTCATGGTCGGAATGAGGTGGAAAGATTGAAACACAACCCCCATATGGTCCCTGCGGAAACGGGCCAATTGGTCCTCGCCCATCCGCCCTAGATCCTGACCCAGTGCGAAAACCGTGCCTCCTGTGGCCCGTTCCAATCCGCCCAGCAACATAAGGAGAGAGCTTTTGCCAGACCCCGACGGACCCGTCAGCCCAAGTGTCTCGCCCCTCTTGACGGTCAGATCAATGCCCTTGAGGATGTTGATCCGGCCCGCCTTGTTGCCCAAAGTCAACTGGGCATTGGTCAGGGATAGAACGTCACTCTGTGGATTATCGAACATAAGGCACCTACTGGGAGAAGTATAATGAGTTTCAAGGGATATGGGGTGTTCGCCGGGCAGCACAAGAGGGGCCACCTACGCAATTTGACCGGTTTTACCGCTGCTGTGCTGGGCGCTTTGTGCTGGCCAGCAATATCGCACGCAGAAGAACGAACCATTCTTGCCCTTGGTGATAGCCTGACAGCCGGATACGGGCTGAATCAAGGTGAAGGACTGGTCCCGCAGCTAGAAGGCTGGCTAAGAGAACAAGGCGCAGATGTTTCCGTCATCAATGCCGGCGTGTCTGGCGATACCACAGCGGGTGGCAAAGCTCGACTAGGCTGGTCTCTCAGCGATGACGTGGACATTGTTCTGGTCAATCTTGGTGGCAACGATATGCTCCGTGGTCTGCCCCCAACCGAGACCCACAAAAACCTGGATGCGATCCTGACCGAGCTGAACAAGCGCGCCTTACCCAGCATTCTCGTACGCGTGCCCGGATCATTGAATTTCGGACCCGCTGAGAAGAAAGCCTATGACGATGCATTCCCTGCACTGGCACAGAAGCATGGGAGTGCATTCATCCCGAATTTCTTTGGCGCATTGGAGGCCCTGAACGACAATCAAACTGCCATGCAGACGCTGATGCAACCGGACGGGCTTCACCCAACGGCCGAGGGGGTTGCCCTGATCGTGGAGGAGATTGGACCAGTCATCCTGCGGGCCACCATGAACGACCTTCAAGAAGATTCCGCACAATAGGTCCCCTCAGGACAGTTACACAGTTAGGCGCTGAAATGGCAATTTGGCGCCAAATGCTTTCACGCACCCGTCTTATTTGCAATTTGCGATTGCTCAACGGGATATTCGGCACCCACCTATCCTTATTGATAGGTATGCCTTAGTTCAGGCATGTGACAAAATTTCCAATACTTTAAAGATTTTGTCATAGTAACAGGCCTCATTGTGAACATTCTACTTGCGGCAGAAACTCCCACGCTGTCCAATCTCATATCTGCTACATTCTCCGAAGTGGCAGACCTGTCGGTAACGCATGTTTCAACCGCCACAGCCGCCCAAACCAAGTTGGATTCTGCACGGGGTCAGGCCCCAATTGCTCTTGTCGTGCTGGACTACGCCTTGCCCGGTCTATCGGGGTTGAATGGCGTTCGGCAACTTGCAAAACAACTGCCAAACACACCGATGGTGCTCGTTTTGCGAGGGGGCACGCTGGAGCTGTCTCAGCGCGCACATCGTGCTGGGGCAAACGGGGTCGTTGCACAAAACCTGCTGCCAGATGATATGAGCAACGCATTGAAGATTGCGCGCAGTGGCCTATTTGTATCGGTGTTTGCCGATGAGCTGACCTCTGCAGACAAAGATGCTCTGACCCAATTGTCGGATCGTGAGATGCAAGTCTTAAAAGGCCTGTGTACAGGAATGCAGAACAAGGAAATTGCCCACACGTTCTCCATTCAGGAAGTGACCGTCAAAATGCACATGCGATCCATCGTGGGCAAACTGGGGGCAAAAAACCGGACCCATGCTGCGTTGATTGCACGCGATCTGGGGCTGGCGTAACGGGTCACTCTTCCGGCGGCTGATCGTCCCACCGATCCGACAGAATCCTCTGACTGTTGCCATCCGGGTCGTCGTATTGCTCGTTCTTCAGTGTCCAGAAAAACGCCGCAAGCCCTGCCGCGCCCAAAAGCAGGGAGATCGGGATCAGATAGACCAGAACATTCATGACATCAGCCTTTCTTCAGGCGCAGTGCATTCACGCTGACTGTAATCGAAGACAGCGACATGGCCAAGGCGGCGGCAAGCGGCGTTGCAAGGCCGATCAAGGCAATCGGAATGGCCACAGCGTTGTAAGCCGCTGCAATGCCGAAGTTTTCCTTGATCCGCCGGGTGGCCGATTTCGCAAGCACCGTCGAGCGCCCCAGCGGCTCCATTGACTGGCCCAGCAGCACAATATCTGACACCACCCGTGCAGCTTCCAGCGCGGATGCTGGTGAGATTGACACATGGGCCGCGGCCAGTGCGGCGGTATCGTTCAGCCCGTCACCCACCATCAGAACCTTCTTGCCCGACTTGCCCAGACGCGCCACATATTCAGCCTTGTCTTCCGGCAGCTTGTCGGCATGCCAGTCGGAAATGCCCACACGACCCGCCAGTTCTCCGACTGCGGCGGGCACGTCACCCGAGACAAGCGTGATCCCCATGCCCTGCGCGGTCAACGCGACAATCGCCTCTTCCACGCCTTCGCGCAGATTGTCAGAAAAGGTAAAGGCCACCGGGCGGGCGCCCGAAACCGACAGATAGGTGGCAGTTTGTCCGACGGCATTGGCACCCAGCCATTCTGCGCGCCCAAGGCGCACGGTTTTTTCGCCCCATTTGCCTTCGATGCCTTTGCCCGGCACCTCATACACTTTGGTGATTTCGGCGGGGGTGATCCCTTTGGCACGGGCCGCCTGTGTCAGCGAAGCGGCAAGCGGATGGCTAGAGCCTTCTGCCAGCGCAAGCGCGACCCGAAGATCCTGATCACGATGCTTGTCGATCCCATCCATCACCGGCTTGCCCTGCGTGAGCGTCCCGGTTTTGTCGAATACCACATGATCCACTTCAGCTAGGCGTTCCATTGCGGTCGCGGATTTCAGAAGCATCCCTTGCTTGAAAAGGGTACCTGATGCCGCAGTCGTCACGGCAGGCACAGCGAGGCCCAGAGCGCAGGGGCATGTGATGATCAACGTCGCCACCGCAATATTCATGGCCATACGCCAATCACCGCCTGAATACCAAACCCAGAATAGGAAGGCGGCAAAAGCCAGAATATGCACCACAGGCGCGTAGATGGCAGCGGCCTTGTCAGCAAGGGATGTATAGCGGTTGCGCGCCGTTTCCGCGATGGCAACCAGATCTGCCATGCGATGCAGCGAACTGTCCTTTCCCGCCGCCGTCACCCGCACGGTAAGCGGGCCGGTCAGGTTAACTTCGCCAGTCGAAACGATCGTATCCGGTCCGGCTGCAACCGGCAGGCTTTCTCCGGTCAGAAGGGCGCGATCAAGCTCGCTTTCACCTGTCAGAACAATCCCATCGACGGGCACACGGGAACCGGGCACCACACGCACGATGTCACCGGGGGTAAGATCGGACACGGCCACCTGCTCATCACCTGCATCCGTAACCCGGGCAGCTCGTGGAACTTCGAGGGCTGCAAGCTCCTCCGCCGCAGAGCGCGCAACAGAACGGGTACGATAGTCAAGGTAACGCCCTGCCAGCAGGAAGAAGGTCAGCGACAACGCCGCATCGAAATAAGCATGTCGACCTGACAGCATCGTTTCGTATATCGACATCGCCACAGCCAGAATGATCGCCAGCGAAATTGGCACATCCATGTTAAGCCGCCCGACCCGCAACGCGGACCACGCTGAGCGGAAGAAGACCTGGCTTGAGAAAGCCACGGTCGGGATCGCGATGGCAGCGGAAATCCAATGGAACAGATCACGTGTGGCATCAGACGCGCCTGACCAGACGGCAACACTCAGGAGCATCACGTTCATCATGGCAAAACCCGCCACGCCCAATCGCATCAACAAGTCTTTGCCCTGCTTGTCGGTGGCCGTGGAACGGAGTTGGCTGGGGTCAAGTTCGTAAGCTTCGAAACCGATACCCGTCAGATAGGCGGCCAGATCCTCGGCCTCGATCTCGGGGTCAGCCTCGACCGTGGCGCGTTTCAGGGTCAGGTTCACCCTTGCCTGACGCACGCCGGTTTGGGTCGCCAAACCTGCCTCAACCCCTGCGATACAGGCTGCGCAATAGATTTGCGGAAGGGACAGCAAAATGCGCTTTGCTTCCATCCCATTGCCCGCTTGCCCCTTGCCCGCTTGCGCATTAGCAAGAGGGGCGGCATCACAGGCTGGGCAGGCAGAAATTGGCGTGGACATATCGGACCTCAATCAGCTCTGCCGTCAATTCCGGGCAATGTAGATGGGAATGCGTTGCTGGAAGGCAGTCCCGTCCATTGCCTGAATATTCACCCGCAGGTTCCAGTTTCCGAAATCTAACTGACCGACATTTGCGCGGTAATCACCTGTAGCAGACTGGCTGAATGCGGGCTCCTGATCATCCTTCACATGCGTTGCACGGCCAAAAATCGCATAAATCGACTTCACCTCGACTGGGATGCCATCTGCGTCTCGGATCCCGAGCACGAGAGTTTCTCCATCCACCTTGGCCTCAACATCCCAACCCAACCCCACTTGAGCCGATTTCAGCTGATCAAACTGCTGACTGGCCACATAGGAGTTGTCGGTCTCAAGCCCGGGAAACGTCCCGATTGCCGAATAGGCCATGAACAGGTTGACCCCGATGATCAGGGCAAACGCCGATACGGTGATCGCCAGCACATGCTTGCCGGTGAGTTCGAATTCTTTCTTTTCCGTCTTGTCACTCATCTGTTCGCGCCTTTTCAGAGTGTGCTGGGCGTCCCCTTAGGAGCCCCCAGCGAGTTTCTATCATGTTCCGGGCCACAATGCCCGGCAATGTCGACCGCTTACTTTCCGCGCCCGTTAAACACTGTATCCAAGTGAGCCCGGTCACCGGTCACACCATCCACGATCCACAGACGGATCTCGGTGCGATCCTTGCGGGCCGCTTCCGATCCCGGAGGGGCCACCACATAGACCCGTTGCTTGGCTTCGGTGTCGGGTTCCGCTACGACCACAAGTTTGTCCGAACCTTCCAATTCGATCTTCAGATCTGAGCCGAGCGGCAGAGCGAAATAATAAGGCCATTCCTCTCCGTGACGGTTGCGCACGCCTACGTCGTAGGTGTTGCGAATAGCGCCGTCGGACAGGGTCACATAGGTTGGATTGCGCACCGGGCGAATGGTCACATCCACTGCGGGACGCACAAAAAGTGCTACAGTCAAGCCAACTCCCACCAAAGCCCAGAGCGAGGTATAGAGAATAGTGCGCGGACGCAGGAGGTGCTTCATGACCGGGACCTTGGCATGTCCCGCCCGTTCTTTCGCCTCGTCTTTCCAAGCAAGATAATCGATCAGGCCGCGATCCTTACCAACCTTGTCCATCATTTCGTCACAGGCATCGATGCAGAGGCCGCAGGTGATGCATTCCATCTGCTGACCATCGCGAATGTCGATTCCCATCGGGCAGACATTCACACAGGCATTACAGTCGATACAGTCGCCAAGGTCGTCCCGCTGTTTTCCCCTACCACGTGGTTCGCCGCGCCAATCGCGATAGGCGATGGTAATCGTGTCCTCGTCCATCATCGCGGCTTGAATACGCGGCCATGGGCAGGCGTAAATGCACACCTGCTCGCGGGCGATCCCGCCAAAGAAGAAGGTCGTCGCTGTCAAAACCAGAACCGTGGAATAGGCCATCGGATGGGCCTGACCGATGACTAGATCCATCAGCAGCGTTGGAGCATCGGCAAAATAGAATACCCAGGCACCACCGGTCGCCACAGCGATCAAGGTCCACAACACGAATTTCACCAGACGTTTACGGAGTTTCTCACCGTTCCACTTCTGGCGATGAAGACGCAGGCGCGCATTGCGATCGCCTTCTACCCAACGCTCCACAAGAATGAAGAGGTCGGTCCATACGGTCTGTGGACAGGCATAGCCGCACCAGACACGCCCGGCAGCAGACGTGAACAGGAACAGACCAAGCCCCGCCATGATCAGCAGACCGGCGATAAAGTAAAACTCGTGCGGCCAGATCTCGATCCAGAAGAAGAAGAAGCGGCGGTTCGCCATATCCACCAGAATAGCCTGATCCGGCAGATTGGGACCACGGTCCCAGCGAATCCATGGAGCGAAATAATAAATCCCAAGGGTGACCGCCATGATCCACCATTTGAGGCTGCGGAAAAATCCTTTCACCCTTTTCGGGAAAACTGGTTCACGTGGGGCGTAGAGCTGTTCCGGTGTATCTGACATCGACAGGGTCCTGTCCTGAAAATCGTGCTTTCTGTGATTAAGAATTATTCCACATCCGAACCTTGATGTGGATCAAGATTTTTGGAATTCCTTCACGCGTTCATCTATATAAGCAATTGTATTTACTATATATTACAAAATGTCGCGGTGCCAACTCGTCGCAGCCAGTCAAAAGGCCGCACCCTGAAACGATCAATCAAACAACATATCATGGTGGTCCACCGCAATTTTCTCATTCGCCATGTCTGTTTGATGATGAACCGAACAACACGCGCTCGGATATCAACCGCTGTCAGCCCAAAGCGCCCCAGACAAGCCCCCACAAAGGAAAAGGCCCGGACCGATGGTCCGGACCTTTCTATATGAAGGCACCGATCCCGGAGAAACGCGCGAACAGGATCAGGGATCGGTGCCATACCGGGGAGTGAGGCCCCGGATCTCGAACTGGCCGATGGCTTTTATTCGCCACCGCCCAGCTGATGAATATAAGCCGCAACAGCATTGATCTGTGCATCGGTCAGCTTGCCTTTCCAGGCAGGCATTACGCCCTTCGGACCAACTGCAACGCTATGTGCGATGTCTTCTTCGCTGCTGCCATAAAGCCAGATCGCGTCAGCCAGGTTCGGCGCACCCTGTGCGCGATCCCCGGTGCCGTCTTCGGCATGGCAGGACGAGCAGTTGTCTTCAAACACCACGGCACCAGCATCAGCCAGAGAGGCGTCTGCATCTGCTTTGGTAGCGGGCGACAGGCTCATTACATAATTCACGACCTGACTGATTTCCTCGTCCGAGAGGTAATCGTCACCAAAGGCAGGCATTTCCGAGAAACGGGTATCGTCCTCGAAGTCCGCAGCACGGATGCCATATTGCACAGTGGTCTGGATCTCTTCGATCGCACCACCCCACAGCCAGTCATTGTCCAGAAGGTTCGGATAGCCCGATTCCTCTTTGATGCCGTTGGCACCGGCACCGTGACATTGCGAGCAGAAGGTCGCAAAGGTCGCGCTGCCCGACTGAATGGCATAGTTGTGCAAGTCCGAACCGCGCTCGAGCGTGGTCAGATCCGCGGCAGCCAGCTGGGTTTCCAATTCGGCGTTCATGTCCTTGAAGCGCTGAATTTCGTCGGCAACTTCACCACGGGTCGAATACCCCAGATAACCAGCGGTGGCACCTTTCACCAGCGGCCAGGCCGGATAGGCGATGGTGTACCAGAGACCCCAGATGATGGTGGCATAGAAGATCCAGACCCACCACCGCGGCAGGGGGTTGTTGAACTCCTGAATGCCATCCCATTCATGGCCGGTCGTTTCGACCTCTTTCTTCTCTACAGGTTTTTTACTCATTTGCCGCAACTCCTTGAGCTGAGCGCCGGAAACTGAACCAAGGGATCAGTCCCGGTCACCGGCAGGTTTGTCTTCGTGGCGGAAGGGGATGTTCGCGATGTCGTCATGCACCTTCTTCGAACCGGGGCGGAATGCAAAGATTGCAGCCCCGATGAAAAACACGAACATCGCGATCAGGAACCAGCTGTCTGCGAAAGCTCGCATAATGCTATAAGTGTCCATCATCCCTACTCCTTACCGGCTTGCGTCAGGCGTGAAGGTCGAGAAGTCGACCAGAGTGCCCAACATCTGCATGTAAGCGATCAGAGCGTCCATTTCGGACACGCCCGGCGTGCCATCGAAGTTGCGCGCTTGCGCCTTCGGATAGCGTGCCAACAGGGCGTCGACGTCCGAATTGTCACCGTCCGGATCTGCCTGGCTCAGCCAGTCAGCTTCGGCGTTGGCGATCTGCTCATCGGTGTAAGGCACACCAACGATCCGGTTCGTTTCCATCAGGTCACGAACGTATTTCGGCTCGATCATTTTGTCCGCCAGGAAGGCATACGGTGGCATCACCGATTCCGGCACAACCGATTGCGGGTCGATCAGGTGGTCTACATGCCACTCATCCGAATAGCGGCCACCCACGCGGGCCAGGTCAGGACCTGTCCGCTTGGAGCCCCACTGGAACGGGTGGTCATACTGGCTTTCAGCAGCCAGTGAATAGTGACCATAACGCTCCACCTCGTCACGCATCGGACGGATCATCTGCGAGTGGCAGACATAGCAGCCTTCGCGGATATAGATGTTCCGACCCTCAAGCTCGAGCGGTGAGTAGGGGCGCACGCCTTCCACATCCTCGATTGTGTTTTCGAGGTAGAAGAGCGGTGCGATCTCTACGATACCACCCACGGTGACAACCAGAAGGCTACCGACCAGAAGAAGCGTTGCGTTCTTTTCAATAACGCCGTGTTTGTCGAGAATTCCCATTGGTCCTTCCCTCCTTATTCAGCCGGTGCCGCTTGGGCGTCGCCTGCTGCTTCAGCAGCCGGTGCACGCTTAACGGTCATCCAGAGGTTGTAGCACATGATCAATGCACCAGAGAGGAACATCACACCACCCAGGCCACGCACCACATACATCGGGAACTTGGCGGCTACGGTGTCGGCGAACGAGTTCACCAGGAAGCCTTGCGCATCAACTTCGCGCCACATCAGGCCTTCGAGGATCCCAGTCACCCACATCGATGCGGCGTAGAGCACGATACCGATGGTGGCGAGCCAGAAGTGCCAGCTAACCAGTTTGTTGCTGTAAAGACCTGCGCGGCCCCACAGACGGGGAACGAGGAAGTAGAGCATCCCGAAGGTGATCATGCCGTTCCAACCAAGCGCACCGGAGTGCACGTGACCAATGGTCCAGTCGGTGTAGTGGCTGAGCGAGTTCACGGCGCGGATCGACATCATCGGACCTTCGAAGGTCGACATGCCATAGAAACCGATCGACACAACCATCATGCGGATCACCGGGTCGGTGCGCAGTTTGTCCCAAGCGCCTGACAGGGTCATCAGACCATTGATCATGCCACCCCACGAAGGCATCCACAGGATGACCGAGAAAACCATGCCAAGGGTCGACGCCCAATCCGGCAGTGCCGTGTAGTGCAGGTGGTGCGGACCAGCCCAGATATACAGGAAGATCAGCGCCCAGAAGTGGATGATCGACAGTTTGTATGAGAAGACCGGACGTTCAGCCTGTTTTGGAACGAAGTAGTACATCATGCCCAAGAAGCCCGCGGTCAGGAAGAAGCCCACGGCGTTGTGGCCATACCACCACTGTGTCATGGCGTCCTGCACACCAGCGAAGAGCTGAACCGATTTCGAACCGAAGATCGACACCGGAACCGACAGGTTGTTCACAACGTGCAGCATGGCGACGGTGACAATGAACGACAGCAGGAACCAGTTGGCCACGTAAATATGCGGCTCTTTCCGCTTCATCAACGTGCCCAAGAAGACCAGAAGGAATGCGACCCACACAACCGTCAGCCAGAGGTCTACATACCATTCTGGTTCAGCATATTCCTTGCCGTGCGTCGCACCCAACAGATAGCCGGTGGCCGCCAGAAGGATCACAATCTGGTATCCCCAGAACACAAACCAGCCCAGGTTCCCACCCCAGAGCCGCGCACCAGAGGTACGTTGCACGATATAGAAGGACGCCGTGATAAGTGCTGTCCCGCCAAAGGCAAAAATAACCGCTGAAGTGTGCAGCGGACGCAGACGTCCGAAATTCAAGTAACCTTCAGCCCAAGAAAAGTTGAGGCTCGGAAAGGCCAGCTGGAACGCGATGAACGTCCCCACCAGAAAACCAACGACACCCCAAAAGGCGGTCAGCGCGGCGCCCACACGCACGGGCCCATCCATATATCCTGTTTCAACGACTTTCGGTTCGCCCACTTTCTTAAGTGAGTAAACGAAAAGCCCTACCGCGATTAATGTCACCAAGATGGCGTGCACCTGGTACGCTACGTCGCGGGCATAGCTAGCGGCAATGGCGGCCAAAAGTGCAACAAGGCCGTACACCACCAATTTTAGGTAATCCCACATTATTCGTCCCTTCGTCATTGTCATACAACGCCCCCGCCCCCCCAAAATTGGGCTCGGAGACATTTTTCGACTGATGTCGGTTTGGACCTATCCCCTACGGCCTACCTTGATCCATGTCAAAACTGTCGCAGCACGCCGGATTTCCAGTGCCTTGACCCATGTCAATGCGTCGCACGCCCCCCAATGTGCAATCTGAAGTAAAGAATTCGGAGCGCCCCATGGATTACAAGACAATTACCACCGTCCTGACCGACAAAAGTCTTTGCAAATCAGCATTTAATGCCGCGCTGAACCTCGCTCAGGCCAGAGATGCCCACCTCAATGCAATCTGCCTTGGACTCGATCATTCACAGCAGGGTTTCTACTATGCCGGTGCCTCGGCAATGGTCATTCAGGACAATTTGGCGCAGGCCCGCGAAGCCGCCTTGGAAGTGGAAGACGGCATCAGAACCAAATTGTCAGGCGCGGTCTGCCCATGGTCTACATCAACCGTTACCGCACAGATGGTCGCCCTGAACGGCCTTATTGCGCACCACACACGGTTTTCCGATCTGGTTGTGCTGCCAAGACCATATGGCGAAGGGCGCGGCCACGAAATGGAAGCCATTGTTGAAGCTGCGCTGTTTGATGGCTCGGTTCCGATACTCGTCATGCCTGATGAGACCGAACTGGCAGACCCCATCAAGAACGTCGTTGTTGCGTGGAATGAAAGCACCGAAGCGCTGCGCGCCATCCGCCACGCAATGCCAATCTTGTCGCGCGCCGAGAATGTCTCGATTGCAATCATTGATCCTCCCACTCACGGGCCAGAGCGTTCGGACCCCGGTGGATTGCTCAGTCAGATGTTGGCCCGACATGGTGTGCGGGCTGAAGTTGCGGTGCTGGCAAAAACCATGCCGAGGATCTCAGACATTCTGAACCGCCATGCTCGCGACAAAGACGCAGATCTGATTGTCATGGGCGCTTACGGACATTCGCGTTTCCGCGAATCAATCCTTGGTGGTGCGACACGACACATGCTGGAAGTCTCGGAAAAACCTGTTTTTCTGACCCACTGAGGAGATGCAATACGCCCAACAAGAGGGCAAAGTGTTTGCATCAGGTCAGCGGTCCTCCGTCCACATCATCTCCGGTTTCAGCCAGAAGCACCTCGATATCCGGAATTATGACGTGACGCTTGCCCTCAAGTATGATGACCCCTGCTTTTTTCAGAGCCGATATCTGACGGCTGACAGTTTCCAGCGTCAGTCCAAGATAATCTGCCATTGCTTCCCGCGTCAGCGGCAGATCCAGGCTCATGCCTGAGGTGGGTGGCGTTTTGCCCAGAACCACATCCCGGCGCGCGAGGATCGCCAGAAGACTGGCAATCTTTTCACGCGCAGTCTTCCGCCCAAGCACCAGCATCCATTCGCGCGCGCTGTCCAGTTCGTCAAGCGTCATCTGCAATAGACGCGTGCCGATAGAGGGGGTCGAGGCCATCAACTCTTCAAACGGCTTCTTGCGGAAGCAACAAACAGTAAGATCGGAAACCGCCACCACGTCAAAAGGCGCCAAATCCCGACCGGGACGACCGATGAAATCCGATGGCAGGAGCAACCCAACCATTTGCGTGCGCCCATCCTCCATCGTCTGGCTCAGGGTCGCAATACCACTGACAACCGAAGCGACAAATTCCATATGGTCGCCTGCCCAAATCACTGGCTGCCCAGCCTCGTAGCTACGGTAGTATTTGATAGCGTCCAGCCGATCGAGTTCGTCCGGCTCACAGCGCGAGCAAACGGCACGATGGCGAATGGGGCAGGAGCCGCAATCGCGAGGGTTGAAGGCGGCGTCTTTTATAGCTGTGTTCATTTTAAAAATTTAACGGATCAATGATCCGCTTGATCCTGATCAAGGTTATGGTCGCGTTTCACGTTACACGCTACTGGAATGCAGACACTTACGCAACTCAGACGCCTTGGACTTTTTGACGCTCGTGTGCCCCGCTACACAAGCTATCCAACGGCCCCGCATTTTAAACCGGGCTTTGGCCCTGACGTGGTTACCGATTGGATCAAGGCGATCCCGTCGGGAGATTCGATCTCACTTTATGTCCACATCCCGTTTTGCCGCCGCCTGTGCTGGTTCTGCGCCTGTCGCACCCAGGGCACAGCTACGGCAGAGCCCGTGCGTGCCTATCTCGATACGCTCAAGCAGGAATTGGCGACGCTGAAAGGGTTGATTGCCCCTGGGGTAAAGATGGAGCACCTGCACTGGGGCGGTGGCACGCCGACCTTGTTGCAACCCGAGATGATCACCGAACTGACGGAAGCGATCCTGGACACGCTTCCCCTTGCGGACAATGCACAGTTTTCGGTTGAAATCGACCCCTCCGAAGTGGACGGCGCCCGCTTGGATGCCTTAGCCGAAGCGGGTATGAACCGCGCCTCAATTGGCGTGCAGGATTTCGACCCGATGATCCAGGAAGTCATTGGCCGCCCTCAGAGCTATGAGATCACCAAAGAAACCGTGGATGGGCTGCGCGCGCGCGGCATCACCAGCCTGAACATGGATATTCTCTATGGCCTGCCCCATCAGAATGAGGCGCGGATCACGGATTCGGTCAACAAGCTGATCAGCCTCAGCCCCGACCGGGTTGCGCTTTTTGGCTATGCACATGTTCCATGGATGGCGCGACGCCAAAACCTGATCCCAACCGAAGCCCTGCCCACCCCGGAAGGTCGGTTGGAGTTGTTCAATACCGCCCGCGAGCTGTTCCTCGAAGCGGGGTATGAAGAAATCGGAATTGACCACTTCGCGAAACCCGAAGACGGTTTGGCCACGGCCCACAAAGCCGGCACGATGCGTCGGAATTTCCAGGGCTATACGGAAGACAGTTCCGAGGTTCTGATCGGTATGGGCGCCAGCTCAATCTCACGTTACCCTCAGGGATACGCACAAAACGAACCAGCCACATCGAAATATCAGGTTGCGGCCCGCGCCGGCACACTAACGACGGCAAAAGGCCATGCGTTTGATCATGACGATCTTGTACGCGGTCGTATCATCGAACTTCTGTTGTGCGACTTCGAAGTGGATTTTGAACAGGTGGCATCTGAGTTGAAGGATGACACTGCGCGCCTGATCGCCATGGCTGATGGTCTGGATGAAGCTATGCCGGGCACAATCTCCTTCACAGGCAACACTATGCGAATCGAAGACACGGCGCGCCCCCTCGCCCGCATCGTAGCAAGGTATTTCGACGCCTATGAAATGAATGAAGCAGGGCACAGCCAAGCCGTATAACCTGAAAAGATACTCCGATTTGGGCGCATCGATTATCGGTGCGCCTTTTTCATTTCACTAGAAAACTAGAAAACTAGAAAACTAGAAAACTAGAAAACTAGAAAACTAGAAAACTAGAAAACTAGAATCGATCCTTGAAGTGTTGGCAAGGCTGTATCTGGCAAAACGGGGCAGCCAATGAACCAGCGCTTATAAGTGACCTGTCACGCCAACCTTAAACACAATCACAGGCTTCTGGTTCAGAGTGATCTCGCATCCTCAATCCAGATACCCAGCCTCCCGAGCAACCCGTTCGATCACATCCCCGATTGTCAGACCATGCTCAAACGCTCCGGTTTGCAAAAACGAAATCGCCTCAGCAATGACCAATGGATTGGTCATCATGAACGTGTGGGTCACCGGAAGGGTAATGTGATCCGACATCCCTTCTATCATCGTGTTTTGCACAGAAACTTTTCCGTCATCCTCTCCCTCAATCAGCGCCGAATAGATCGGATTTAGCGACCTGTTTCCGGCAATTACGCCGAGCTCGAAATCCGGGCTTCCAACTTGGTTCGGAACAGAGTGCTGACCTGTGCCCAGTTGTAAGCCCGCCGGACCATTGATCCATTCAAATGGCTCCAGAGACCCAAAGGCATCCACCAGCTGTGAGCCATTGTTTGGGGGGGCCAGCATAACCACGCGACCGAGAACCTTTGGCTGATTTTCTTCCAACCAGACCCGTACAAGGATCCCTCCCATCGAGTGAGTGACAAAATGGGTCGGCTGATCACCACAGGCCTGAACCGCGGGCGGTATAGCCTGTTCCACAAGAGCGCCAATTTTCGCCTCAGTTGAGGGATAGCCAAGATTGACCACTTCATAACCCTCAAGTTCCAGCGCCTCCTCCATCACCCAAAGAGACGACGGAGATCGTGCCAATCCGTGCAGCAGGACGACGCATTCCGCTGCCGCGGGAAGAGGGGCACTCAGTGCCATCAGAAGCGGCAGAAGAAATTTGTTATAGGATCTTTTGAACATGAAACATAAATAGGAAAGATTTTATCACGATGCGAGGGGTAGCTGGGACATGCGCGGATTTGCGCATTGCTCCGAAAAGGGCGCCCGCAGGCGCCCTCCATTGTTGCTCAGGTATCACCTGAAGACACTCAGACTTCGGTATAGAAACCCGGGGCAAACCAGCGGATCATGAGAGCCCCTGCGCCTGCCAATGTGACGGCAAGCACCATTGGCCACCCCACCACCGGGATCAATGCCAAAACGGTGACGGACACAGCTCCTACCAAGGCTGCAACAGCGCGCTCCAGGAAGGTCACTGGCAACGGTTGCCCCGCCAATTTGACCGCACCAACTCCCAGGAGGTAGGTCCCGATTACATATCCCGCAATCCCTAACAGCACCGCACCAAGGATCGCGAAGGGCGCGAGGAGAATGCCATAACCGGTGGCCCCTAAAACGAACAAGGCTCCAGCCAATGCGGATATGGATAGAAAGCCCATCCAGATCGCACGAAACGGGCTTTCCAGTGTGCGATCACGCAATCCCATCAGGAAACCTGGGGCAAAATAAGCAACAACGCTGGCAACAACGGTGAGGGTGAGGATTGCGCCGATTTTTCCTCCGAGCCAGGACAGAAAGCCCCCATTGCTTTCGGGGGCACGCGTTGCGCCCCCTTCAGGCGAGGCAGATCCGTCAAACTCGTCCGCAGCGAGGCGTTCAATGCGATCCGCTGAAACCACATGATCCGGCACATCGATTGCATCCACATCTTCGGCATAAAGATAAAGTGTGCCATCAATACGCGCATTCGCCCCGAAAGAGATGTTGTCGGTGGCAAAGCTGGCGTCACCTGCGATCACCTCGGTCAACAGAATGTTTTCCGCAGCAACCAAAGCACTGTCACCAACAGAGCCCGTAATTTCAACCCGTTGCGCTGCAACGCGCAGATCACCCGAGACAGGTGCGGCCACCAGCACGGTATCCCCTGCCAATTGCGCATCTCCGCCCACACTTGCGGCCAGGTTCACATTCATACCCGCAGCATAGACATTGTTGCCCACGGGGCCGGAAACAGAGACCGAACGCCCCCCAGCATGGGCGGATCCTTCTACCGGGGCGGAAATCACCACGGTGTTGCCCGCAATAAAGGCATCATCAACCGCGTCGCCACTTAGGGTGACATTGTCACCTGCCATATAGGCGTCATCGCCAAACCGATAAACCTCTTGCGCGCTCACAGGCAGCGCTGCAAGGGTCAGCAAAGAAATAAGCAAAGGTCGAAACATGGCTGTCTCCGCCAAAATTCATGTTACAGGCGTTAACATAGGCGGGATGACCGGAAGTTGTAAGGGGGAAACGAAAAATTCTCCCCCCCCCCTTATTCGCCCTCTTTCGGCAAAAGAAATGGCGGCCCGAAGACCGCCATTCCTAATTTCTGCGAGATGCAGCGTTTACCATCTGGCAAACTGCTTACATCATGCCGCCCATGCCGCCCATGTCGGGCATGCCGCCGCCCGGCATGCCAGCACCACCGTCTTTCGACGGTTTGTCGGCTACCATGGCTTCGGTGGTGATCAGCAGACCAGCGATGGATGCTGCATCTTCCAGCGCGGTGCGCGCCACTTTGGCCGGGTCGATCACGCCAAACGAGAACATGTCACCATATTCTTCGGTCTGAGCGTTGAAACCAAACGAGGTATCGTCGTTTTCGCGCACTTTACCAGCCACAACAGCACCATCCACACCGGCGTTTTCTGCGATCTGACGCAGCGGGGCTTCGATAGCTTTCGAGACGATCACGATGCCAGCGTTCTGGTCAGAGTTTGCACCTTCCAGAGTAGCCAGCGCCTTACCAGCCTGAACCAGAGCAACGCCACCGCCCACGATCACGCCTTCTTGTACAGCAGCGCGGGTCGCGTTCAGCGCATCGTCAACACGGTCTTTGCGCTCTTTCACTTCCACTTCGGTCATGCCGCCAACGCGGATCACCGCAACACCGCCTGCCAGTTTGGCAACGCGCTCTTGCAGCTTTTCACGGTCATAATCCGAGGTGGTTTCTTCGGCTTGAGTGCGGATCTGAGCAACACGTGCTTCAATCTCGGCCTTCTCGCCAGCACCGTCAACGATGGTGGTTTCGTCTTTGGTGATTTCGATTTTCTTGGCCGAACCCAGCATGTCCATGGTCACGCTTTCGAGCTTCATGCCCAGATCTTCCGAGATCACCTGGCCACCGGTCAGGATCGCGATGTCTTGCAGCATGGCTTTACGACGATCGCCGAAGCCAGGAGCCTTAACAGCAGCAATTTTCAGGCCACCGCGCAGTTTGTTCACAACCAGAGTTGCCAGCGCTTCGCCTTCAACATCTTCAGCGATGATCAGCAGCGGTTTCTGCGACTGAATCACTTGCTCCAGCAGCGGAACCATCGGCTGCAGCGACGAGAGTTTCTTCTCGTGCAGCAGAACCAGACAGTCGTCCAGATCAGCGATCATTTTGTCAGGGTTGGTCACAAAGTAAGGCGACAGGTAGCCACGGTCGAACTGCATGCCTTCAACGACGGTGGTCTCGGTTTCGAGGCCCTTGTTCTCCTCGACGGTGATCACACCTTCGTTGCCAACTTTTTGCATCGCATCTGCGATTTGCTGGCCGATTTCAGCTTCGCCGTTGGCCGAGATGGTGCCAACCTGAGCAACTTCGTCGCTGTCAGCAACCGGGCGCGCCGATGCTTTGATGCTTTCAACAACCTTGGCAGTCGCCAGGTCGATGCCGCGCTTCAGGTCCATCGGGTTCAGGCCAGCAGCAACCTGCTTCAGACCTTCGCGAACGATGGCTTGAGCGAGAACGGTTGCAGTGGTGGTGCCGTCGCCAGCTTCGTCATTGGTGCGCGAAGCCACTTCTTTGACCATCTGCGCGCCCATGTTTTCGAACTTGTCTTCCAGCTCGATCTCTTTGGCAACAGATACACCGTCTTTGGTGATGCGCGGGGCGCCGAACGACTTGTCCAGAACCACGTTGCGGCCTTTCGGGCCGAGGGTCACTTTGACAGCGTCAGCGAGGATGTTGACGCCGCGCAGCATTGCGTTGCGGGCATCGGTATCGAACTTTACGTCCTTAGCAGCCATTATGCTTGCTCCTAGTATTCTTGGTAAATCTGGTCAGACGATCAGGACAGGATGCCCATGATGTCGCTTTCTTTCATGATCAGCAGCTCTTCACCGTCGATGGTGATTTCGGTGCCGGACCATTTGCCGAACAGGACTTTATCGCCTGCGTTCACGGCCGGTGCGATCAGTTCGCCGCTATCTTTGCGGGCACCTTCGCCAACCGAGATCACTTCGCCTTCGGCGGGTTTCTCTTTGGCGCTTTCGGGGATGATCAGGCCACCTGCGGTTTTTTCGTCGCTTTCAACACGGCGAACCAGAACGCGGTCATGCAGCGGAGTAAATGCCATTTCTGAGGCTCCCTAAGCTCAGTTTCGTTTCAATTTGCGCTTTCTTGCGCTTTGGCACTCACCTGAGGAGAGTGCTAACGGCGAAACAGTTAGGCATGTGATTGGGGGGTGTCAACAGCACCTAGCTCATTTTTTCCACTTGCGAAATGTCATTCACTGCAATTCATTTCAACTTATACGTTTTCAGAATTTAAGACCCTGACAAAACGGAGTGATTACATGCAACGTCTTTTCTCTTTGGCGCTCGCCACATTGTTCGCATTGAACGGCGCCGCCTATGCTCTGTGCACCGGTGCGAATGCTTTGGACAGCCTGCCTGCGTCGACACGTGTGGCCATTCAAGACCGGGTAGATGGCATACCGTATTCTGAGGGGCTGCTGTGGCTAGCCGAGAAAGATCAACGCTCATTGGTCTTGATCGGAACGATCCACGTTCCTGATCCGCGGCTTGATACTCTGTTGGCGCAGCTACAACCGCATCTTGCCAGCGCTGATAAGCTCTTTCTTGAACTCACATCCGAAGAAGAACAGCTGTTTCAGTCCATGATGCAAAGAGATCCTGCAAAGTTTCTGATCATGTCCGGACCTGGATTGGATGAGAGGCTTTCCCCCGAAGCGTGGAGCAAGCTGACAGATACCCTTGCGGATCTTCCACATCTTGGCCTCCCTCCTGAAGCCGCCAGCCGGCTTCAGCCCTGGTTCCTTGGGCTATTGCTCGCCATGCCCCCTTGCATGTTCGACTCCCTTGCCCAAGGAAAACTTGGGCTTGACCGTCGCATTGAGAAAGCAGCGGCACAGCTGGATCTTCCAGCAGGCGGGCTAGATGACCCGCAATCATTGATGGATATGTTTTCGGATCATCCTCTCGACGAACAGATCGAAGACATGGAAGCCGGCATAATGCTGATGGACCACGATCCATCTAGTATCGTTGCTCTGGTAGAAAGTTATTTTGATGGCAACTTTCAGATTGGTTGGGAGGTCAGCCTTCAACAGGGGCGCGACGTCGCAGCCAAAACAGGGCGCACGGCTTGGCTGGATGCCGAAATCGCCGAGATGGAGTACCAGATGTTGACGGTCAGAAACCAGCTATGGCTGGAAGAACTGACCCAAGAGAACCAACCTGCTCGGGCAGTGATCGCCGTTGGAGCGGCGCATATGCCCGGAGAATCCGGGCTTCTGAACCTGTTGGCACAGGACGGTTGGAATATCTCTTCAATCGCGCTGGATCTTCCATAAAACGCAAAAGAGTGGATGGCCCAATTGCGGGTCATTCCTCAATCAGTGCATCAAATGTGGCGGCAGATCTGACAAATTAGAGCCTGAGGACAATCCATTTGGACAGGTAAGGCGACGCAGGAATGATGCCTTTAATATTCCGGCGTTACAGTTGAGTTGCACTCAGTGGAAACGGTGTCGAACTGAACGGTCAGCTGATCTCGGATCGACCGCGCTCCGTCAGCCCATAGATGCCGCGCTCTACCCGCTCAAACCAGCCATAGTGATTGGCCGCCATCATGGTCGTAGCCTTCGCGACCCCGGTTGCCCTGGCCAGCGCGGCGCCTTTCATCGGACCATGTTCAGCCAGATGTACAGCAAGTTTCTCGGCATCCTGACGGTAGGCGGTCACGATCTTTCCATTGGTACCACCGGTATTGGGATCACCCTTACGCCGGACAAACTCCCCTAAAAGCTTTGCTGATTTCACCTTTGATTTTCTCGGCTGAAACGGGGCCGGATCACAGTGCAACTGCACAAAACCGTCGTTCATCCGAACCGAGAGCACTCCCAGCCCCAAGCGACGACATAGACCGATATTTCCTTTGAATGCCCGCCATCCGGCCCGCCCGGCCCAGCGCGGCACTGCCACATAGACATGGTCGCTGATCGCCTGCCGCGCGACGGCCTGTTGTAGAAGCGTCAGAGAGAACCCGGATTTGAGCTCAACCACCACAGGTGCGCATGTCTCACGAAGCGCAACCACATCTGCACCGGCCACCTCGGCCTTCACTTCATAGCCTAGCTCTTCGAGCCAGGCCTTCACCGGGGCGTAAAGATCGGTTTCGGCGGGTTTGCTCACTGTCCTACTGCCTTTGGGTCTCATTTTGCCGACCCGCTGCTCTTGATCACAAAACCAGAATACTAGTTTTCTAGTTTTCTAGTTTTCTAGTTTTCTAGTTTTCTAGTTTTCTAGAAAAGGCGCGACGCCCCGCCCCGTCAACCAAAATCACACATGCGCCAATCTGTCAGCGCCAACACAGGTGACAAGCCCTTCCCCCCCTCTTATAAGGCCCCAAAACTCCCTGTTTCAAAGACGGAATGATCTCATGACCACCCTTGTTTTCGGCCACAAATCGCCTGACACCGACTCCACCGGCTCGCCCATCGTCTGGGCCTGGTATCTGAACGAAGTGAAAGGCGTTGACGCCAAACCCGTTCTGCTTGGCACTCCCAACACCGAAGCCCAGTTCATGGTTGAGCGCTGGGGTTTTGAGATGCCCGAGATCATCGAGAACGTGGCCGACAATCAGGCTTGTGTTGTGGTCGACACCAACAACCCCGCCGAACTGCCCGCCAACATCAACGGTGCAGACGTTCAGGCGATCATCGACCACCACAAGCTGGTAGGTGGCCTGGAGACCAAAGGCCCGATCGACATCACCATCCGTCCGCTGGCCTGCACCGCCACCATCATGATCGACCTGATGGGCGACGATGCCGCCAAGATGCCCGACAATATCAAAGGTGCGGCGCTGACCTGCATCCTGTCGGACACGCTGGAGTTCCGTTCGCCCACCACCACCGATCACGACCGTGAAGTGACCGAAAAACTGGCTGCCGATCTAGGCATCGACATTTCGGCCTACGCGTCGGAAATGTTCGAAGCGAAGTCAGACGTGTCGGCCTTCTCCGCCGCTGAACTTTGCCGCCTTGATTCCAAAGAATACGAAGTAGATGGCGTAAAATTCCGCGTGGGTGTTCTGGAAACCACTGCACCGAAGATGATCCTCGATCGCAAGGACGAGCTGGTCGCCGCCATGCCGGAAGTCTGCAAGGAAGATGGTCTCGATCAGGTGCTGCTCTTCGTGGTCGACATCCTGAACGAAGAAGCCACTCTGTTTGTGCCGAACGACCTGATCAAAGGCGTAGCTGAGAAGAGCTTTGGCGCCACAGTTGACGGCGACACCGTGGTCCTGCCCGGCATCATGAGCCGCAAAAAACAGATCATCCCGAACCTGGCTGTGTAAGCCCGGCCCAACGGACAAGATCAGCGAGGCGCCATTTGGCGCCTCGTTTCGTTTTCCACTCAGATGAGACCCAGATCCGCATCGGACGGAGAAGGCGCATATTTGTCGCGCGGCGGCCATGGGCGATCTTGCCAGTGTGGCTCAAACACAAAACTGGATCGGTTGCGCCCCTCAACAAGTGCACCATTCCCAGCCCCCAAAGCATAGTCAAAATAGAGTTTCACGATCTCTTCGCGGCTCACCTGTTGGGCCGCAGGATGGGAAAGACAAGCGTCCCGCCAACGGCGTACACGATCATATTCCTCTCCTTCCGGCAGCTCGAACCCTTCGTAATAGTCAAGGAACCAGAAGCGCATGAACATGGGGGTAAACACAGCTTCTGCCAATCCGAACTGATCGAACAGAAACACCCCATCAGGATTGTGATCCATCAGAAACCCGTTGAGATCCCGGTACAGAGATCGCATCTTTTCTAAATGGTTTGAGCGAGCGGTGCGATCCTGGTTCATGACCATCATATATCCGGCCATTGTGAAGGGGCCTTCCATGGAAACCATCATCTGTTCAACTGCGCGCTCGTACGGATCGCTCCTTGCAATTTGTGGAGCGATGGTCTCATCAAAATAGGACAGGATCACCAAACTTTCCTTGAGGATTCGCCCATCAGGGAACTCCAATACAGGCAAGGCAGTCGAGCCACGCGTCTTGCGCAAAAATTCCGGATCCCGAGGGCGCGTGATGTCGATCACAGAATAGGTTACGGCTTTCTGATGCCCCTTGAGGTGGAGAAGAATGGCCAACCTTTGTGAAAACGGACAAACAGGGATGTGATAAAGAATTGGGTTTTGCAAAATATCTCTCATGCTTTGCCTTCAATACTCGCAAGTTTAGCGATGCTGATGTTTCCTGTCATCTGCATGAGAAAGCCTGCAATGAGCCTGCCACCGACCCTACTCTAACATGCCTTTCAGTCACTCTATCATGCGTTTATGGAGCATTCACCGCCCCGCCCGGATCCGCTCCACTTCCGCCAGAACCACTTCCACACGGCGACGATCCGACGGGTGGGTGGACCAGAAATTGCCCTGCCCGCGTGATCCACTTTTGGCTGCGGAACGCACAAAGAACTGCACCCCTTTCACGGGATCGTAACCCGCCGCATAGGCGATACGGGTGCCAAGGATATCACTTTCCAACTCATATTCCTTTGAATAGGCGCGCCCGCCGATGGTGGCACCGATATCCATGCCCAGATCCACAGTCGAAGCATCCGCGCCCATCGCTGCGGTCAGGGCGCCGAGGATCAACGCTCCGGCCTGTGCCTGACGCACAGTTTTCTGGATGTGCTGCCCCAGCATATGCCCGTATTCATGACCGATCACAAAAGCGACCTCGTCATCCGATCCGCTTTCTTGCAACAGCGGCACTGAGACCCGAACAATCGGTCGTCCCTTGTTGAAGGTGAAATAGGCGTTGGGTTCCTTGAGTTTGGGGTCAATAGCAATATCGACAGCACAAAACGCGTCACTTCCTCCGGGACGAGTGGTCCGACAGTAATTCACGCCAGCCTGACGGACCCGCGGCATGACCCGGTGAAACCGGGCCACGGCAGCCTCGCGCGACAGCTTGCCCGCGTTCTGGTATTGCGCTGCCTGATATAGCCCTTCCGCCTGCGACTGATGGCTGCTCTGTGCTTCTGGCAGGTCAGTGGTGGTGGTACAGCCTGCGAGCGCCAGCATCGACACGGCGATCACTTTGCGCAGAGGTGACGCAATCACGATCTGGAAAAACTCTGTCATGTCACTCTCCAAACCCGGCTGGATGATCTAAACTGGTATAAGTTCTAGCGAATATTCATGGTCAAACCAGCTTTGATTTGGCATATCCCGCCCATAAGCGAAAAGGATCCCCATGACCCGTATCATCACCGCCCTGTCCGAGATATCCGCCAATTATGACGCCCTCTTCGTTGACCTCTGGGGCTGCGTACATAACGGCATCACAGCATTTGACGAGGCCGTGGCCGCACTGCGCGCCTACCGCGCAAATGGCGGTTTTGTGGTTCTGGTGACCAACTCGCCCAAACCCCGTGCAGGCGTGGCCAATCAACTGCCGGAATTTTGCGTACCGGCAGATTGCTATGACACCATCGCAACCTCAGGCGACAGTGCGCGGGCCGCGATGTTCACCGGGGCCGTGGGCCACAAGGTCTTTTTCATGGGGGAATGGGAGCGGGATGCGGGATTTTTTGAGCCGCTTCACGTGATCGACAACCCGGTTGAGATCACACGCGTGCCGGTGGCGGAGGCGGAAGGTATTGTCTGCTGTGGCCCGTTTGATCCGATGGCTGATCCCGACACCTGGCGCGCTGACCTTTTGATGGCAAAGCAACACGGGCAGAAGCTTCTCTGTGCCAATCCGGATATCATTGTGGACCGTGGCGAGGAACGCGAGTGGTGTGCAGGGGCAGTGGCACGGATGTACACCGAAATGGGTGGCGAGAGCCTCTATTTCGGCAAGCCCCACCCACCGATTTATGACCTTGCCCGCCGCCGGATGATGGCCGAGGGGCGCGATGTGCCCAACACCCGCATTCTAGCCATCGGCGACGGTATCCACACCGATATTCGCGGAGCGCTTGGGGAAGACATCGATTCGCTGTTCATCACCGGTGGATTGGCGCGCAGGGACACAAGAACCACGACACAGCCTGATCCCGATGCGCTAAGTGCTTTTGTGAAAAAGGAAATGATCACCCCAACTTTTGCGATTGGATATCTGCGTTAAGGGTAAAATCCCCCTTGCTTTCTGCGACTGCAAAGTAATATTGTTGCGCCATGGACGTGGGGAGCGTCCTTTTGTTACTCGAAGAATGACAGCAAGGGGAACACCATGTCAGACACAATCACCCGTGGCACCATCCATGCCGATGAACTTGAGGTCGGCATGTGTCGCACCCTCACCAAGGAAGTCACCGACCGCGATATTGAGCTGTTTGCCGAAGTGTCGACCGATCGCAATCCGGTCCATCTGGATGACGAATATGCCAACGCAACCATGTTCAAGGGCCGCATCGCCCACGGGATGCTGACCGCCGGTCTGATTTCAGCCGTGATCGGCGAGCAGCTGCCTGGCCATGGCACGATCTATCTGGGCCAGAACCTCGCCTTCAAAGCACCGGTACGCCCCGGCGATGTGGTAACCGCAGAAGTGACGGTGATGGAAGTGGATCCTGTCAAGGGTCGCGCCACGCTCAAGACGGAGTGTCTTGTGGATGGCAAACCGGTTTTGACCGGTGAGGCAAAGGTGCTGGCACCGCGGCGCAGCTGATACGTTGGAATGAGGGGCGCTGCCCCTCGCCTCTTCGAGGCTCACCCCGGGATATTTTTTGCAAGAGGAAGAGGTGAGCAGGTTTCACCTGTGCTCTGTGCTCACTGGGGTTGCACACGCGCGTTTGGAGCGGTAGAGCAGCCCCATGCGCATCGTTCGAGACTATCAATTTGTAGCCCCTGAAGATCGCGGCGCGTCCGCCGCGATTGGCAATTTCGATGGGGTCCATCTGGGCCACCAATATGTGATCGATATTGCTCGGAAAGAGGCCACCGCCACCGGTGCCCCGCTGGGGGTTATGACCTTTGAACCTCATCCACGAGAATATTTTGCACCCAAGGCCCCGCCGTTTCGATTGATGGGGTCCGAAGCGCGGGCACACCGGCTGGAGAAGCTGGATGTTGAACGCCTTTATGAACTCAGTTTCAACGATACGCTTTCCGCGCTGACGCCTCGCGAATTTGCGCAAAATGTGATCGTTGACGGGCTGGGGCTTGCCCATATCGTTGTTGGCGCGGATTTCTGTTTTGGCAAGGGGCGTGCTGGCAATGCGGATGACCTGATTGCCCTGGGGCAGGAACTTGGGTTTGGCGTGACCATCGCCCCACTGATGCACGATGCGGGCGAAGAAGTCAGTTCAACCGCGATCCGGAAGGCGCTGACCGATGGGCGACCTCAGGATGCCGCCCGTATGCTGGGGCATTTGCACAGGATCGAAGGCGAGGTAATTCGGGGTGACCAGCGCGGACGCGATCTGGGTTTCCCAACCGCCAACATGTCCATCGCGGGTCTGCATCCACCAAGATTCGGTGTCTATGTGGTAGAGATCGATATTTTGACAGGACCGTATCAAGGCACTTATGGCGGTGCAGCCTCAATGGGGACGCGCCCGATGTTCGGAGAGAACCTGCCGAATATTGAAAGCTTCATCTTCGACTTCAAAGGCGACATTTACGGTGAACATCTGTCCGTCGCCCTGATTGAATATCTGCGCCCCGAGTGCAAATTCGAAAACCTGCAAGCACTGATCACCCAAATGAACGCCGATTGCGCCACTGCGCGCGAGATACTCGCGGCGCGCTGAAAGGAGATATCATGATCCGACATGTCGTCTTTTTCACCGCACGCAATCCCAATGATCGGGACATGATCTTTGATGGGCTTAATCTCTTGCAGGGTATTCCGCACAAACGGTTCCTTGAGGTGGGGTGCAATCTGGCAACCGACCCAATTCCGGGTACTCACCCGGATTTCGTGGTTTATGGAGAATTTGACGACGAGGCCCAGCTGATCGCCTTCAAGGACCACCCGCTTTATCAGGAAAGCATCAAAAAGGTGCGCCCCCTGCGCGACCTGCGCATGTCCGCGGATTTCCTGTCCGGTCAGGGCAATTAGCATCGCCATGGCCCCTGTTTTGCGCAAGAAATTCTGGGAACGCCCTTTGCAGGATCTGACCCCGGAAGAGTGGGAAGCCCTCTGTGATGGGTGCGGCAAGTGCTGCCTGAACAAGTTAGAAGATGAAGAGACTGGTGAGGTGGTTTTCACCCGCATCGCCTGTCGCCTGCTGGACAATGAAACCTGCCGCTGCGCGCAATATGACATCCGGTTGAATTTCGTGCCGGAATGCATTGTGCTCAGTCAGAAGAATATCGCCGATATTGCCTATTTCATGCCCGCCTCTTGTGCATATCGCCTGCGGCACGAAGGAAAGCCACTTGCCGATTGGCATCCGCTTGTTGCAGGTGGGCCAGAACGAATGCATGAAGAAGGAAGGTCTGTCAAAGGCTGGACCATCCCGGAATTCGACGTGCCCGAAGAAGAATGGGAAGAGCATCTGATCGAGGAGCCCCACTGATGTATTTTGCCTCTGACAACACCGGCCCGGTGCATCCGAAAATCCTTGAAGCGATCGGTGCTGCGAGCAATGGGTATGCGATGCCCTATGGGGCGGACGATTTGAACGCTCAGGTCACGGCACGCATCCGAGACATTTTTGAAGCCCCCGATGCAGCGGTTTTTCTGGTCGCCACCGGCACCGCTGCAAATGTGCTCTCGCTTGCCACATTGAGCCAACCATTCGAAACGATATTCTGTACTCCCGAAGCACATATCCATGAAGACGAATGCAACGGGCCCGAGTTTTTCACCGGTGGGGCAAAGCTCACATTGGTACCGTCGATCAACGCCAAGATGACACCGGAAACCCTGCGCACCACAGTTACCAAGGAAGGTTCCCGTGGCGTGCATGGGCCGCAACGCGGACCTGTTTCCATCACAAATGTGACCGAGCGCGGTACAGTCTACTCCGTGGCGGAAATCGCCGCCCTGACGGGCGTTGCCAAAGAATTTGGTCTGGCCACTCATCTGGACGGCGCGCGCTTTGCCAATGCGGTGGTGGCAACAGGCAGCACTCCAGCTGAGATGACCTGGAAAGCGGGCATTGATGTGGTCAGCTTCGGCGGCACCAAAAACGGCTGCATGGGGGTTGAAGCCGTCATCTTCTTTGACCCGAAACACGCGTGGGAATTTGAACTCCGCCGCAAACGCGGCGCGCATCTCTTCTCAAAACATCGCTTCCTGTCTGCCCAGATGCTGGCCTATCTCGAAGATGGATTGTGGCTTGATCTGGCAAGTCGCGCCAACGCCGCCAATGCACGTCTGGCACGCGGTCTAAAACAGGTTGAAGGCACGTCCTACATGTTCGAACCCGAAGCCAATATCAGCTTCGCCCGCTGGTCGCGGCAAGGCCATCAATTCTTGCATGATGCCGGGGCCGTGTATCTTGTGTGGAATGACGATCTGATTGGCAATGACCCGGACGAACTATTAGAAGCACGCCTCGTTACCGATTGGTCCGCCACCGATGAAAACATCGACATGTTTCTGAACCTGATCCGACGCTAGAGCCTTCGGTATTTTCTTGCTGCAAATACCTTGGGGTACGCCCGCAGGGCGAGGGGCAAAGCCCCTGAGCCGAGGCAAAGCCGAGGCCGCGCCCAACGATATCAGGTCTTTAGACCGTGGTTTCGGCCGGAGTACGCTCTAGCAAACGACGGATCTCAGATGCCACCCGCTCAGGATGCGAAATCGGTGACATGTGTCCCGCCCCTTCGATCACCACGCGGCGCGCATCCGGCAACCGCGCCTCAAAGACATCGTGAATCGCAGCGATGATGCGTGGTGTGCCCTGCCCCTCAACTAGCAAACAAGACATTTTAAGCCCTTCCAGTGCCCCAGGTGCGGCTTGCCCATGCACATCCATTGAGGTCACCGGAGCGCAGGCCGAGATCAGGTGAATACGTGCTGCCATGTCATCGCGCAGGATCACCGGCAGTCGTTCCCAGGACACAGCTCCACCCCAAACACCATGAAACAGACGCGCAGCCTCGATATGATCCCCGGCCCGCATCGCATCTGCAAACGCTCCCTTCATAAAGGCGTCGACATCGTCATATTCCCCAGCATATTGCGGATGGTTGCTGAGAGCAGCAAATAGAACCGGTTCAATCAAAGTCAGGCTTCGCACCCGTTCTGGAACCATTTGGGCAACGCGAAGGGCAACAGTAGCTCCAAAACTGTGCCCGACCAGATCAACCGTTTCCTGCGCCTCTGTGTCCAGTAGCGCCAACGCCGCTTCGGCTGCTTGCGTCTGGTAGTCCCGTTCAGGATCCCAATCCCCAGATTGCCCATGGCCGGGCAAATCCATCATCAGCATAGACAGGTCAGAGGAAAGCTGCGTTGCCACGCCGCGCCATGCCCCGAGATGGGCAAGAGAACAATGCAGCAGCAGCGCCTCCCGGCGCCCCTGCCCCATCCGGGTCCAATGTATTTCAGTGCCAGCCAGAGTATCCTTTGCCATAACCCGCTTATCAGCGGGTGGCGAGGTGGGCGTCAAGCTGTGCGAGCCGATCTTGTCCCCAGAACCTTGCGTCATCATCCGTGACATAGAAAGGCGACCCGAATACACCGGCCTTCACCGCATCATCAGTGTTTCTGGAATAGACCTCAGCCCCTTCCAGCATCCCAGTCATCGTCAACATGCGCGAGAATCCACAGGCCTCAAGCGCATCGCCAATCACCTCATCCTGCGCGATGTCTTTCTCCTCGGCCCAGCAGGCCCGGAGGATCTTTTGCACCAGCGCCCCGACATCTCCACCACCCGCTTTTTGCGCGGCAATGATTGCGTAAGACGCGGGAGCTGCATTGGTGGGCCAGAAGGCAGGATTTGGGGTAAGCTCCATCTCCAGAGATTTTGACCAACGCTGCAGTTCCTGCATCCGATATTCATTTCGACTCGGATGCCGTTCCGATTGCTTCACACCCCCGGTACGATCAAAGATCGACATGATATCCATTGGCTTGTAGGTCACGCTGGCCCCATGGCGGGCCGCCATTTCTTCCATCCGCGCCCCGGCAAGATACGCCCAAGGCGAAAGGACTGTGAAATAATAGTCAATATGCGCCAATTTCTGCCCTCCTTGTTTCACCAACCTGTTTAAAGGAATCTGCATGGATGGTAAGGGGGTGCCATCGTCACGATTCTGTCATACGGGCCACTTGGGGACACGACCATGCCTTCGATCACTGAACCGAAACTCATTTCCGGCAATGCCAACCAACCACTTGCCAAATCTGTCGCCAAGCGCATGTCGCTTCATCGCGGTGAACGCGTGGGGCTGGTAGATGCCCGCGTCGAACGCTTCAACGACCAGGAGGTTTTCGTTGAGATCTACGAAAACGTCCGTGGTGAAGACATGTTCATCATTCAGCCGACATCAAACCCGGCCAATGACAACCTGATGGAGCTGTTGATCATCTCGGACACATTGCGCCGCTCGTCTGCGGCCCGCATCACCGCCGTGATCCCCTATTTCGGCTATGCTCGTCAGGACCGCCGGACCAAGGCGCGGACGCCGATCTCGGCCAAGCTGGTCGCCAACCTGATTGCCCAGTCTGGCATTGAACGGGTTCTGACCATGGACCTGCACGCCACCCAGATCCAGGGCTTCTTCGACATTCCGGTGGACAACCTTTATGCCAGCCCGGTTTTTGCACTGGATGTGAAGCATCACTTCAAGGATTGCCTCGACGAAGTCATGGTGATCTCGCCGGACGTGGGTGGTGTTGGCCGCGCACGTGAACTGGCTAAGCGGATCAACGCTCCGCTCGCCATCGTCGACAAACGTCGCGAGAAAGCTGGTGAAGTGGCTGAAATGACCGTGATTGGTGACGTGACCGGCAAGCGCTGCATTATCGTGGACGACATCTGCGACACTGCTGGCACCCTGTGCAAGGCGGCCGAAGTCTTGATGGAAAAAGGTGCCAGCGAAGTCCACGCATATATCACCCACGGCGTCATGTCCGGCCCCGCCGTCGAGCGTGTTTCCAACTCGGTGATGAAGTCTCTGGTGATCACCGATTCGATTGAGGCGACCGACCATGTGAAAAACGCGCCGAATATCCGCATCGTACCCACCGCACCGATCTTTGCCCAAGCGATCCAGAACATCTGGGGCGGCATGTCGGTCAGTTCGCTCTTCGATCATGACACGCTCGAGCCGCTTTACGAAGGCATGTATACCTAAGTGATTACAATTACTTAAAATAACAAAGGGCCCGAGAGGGCCCTTTTTCTATTGCGCCGGCCTGCCCGGCTAATCAACATCCCAGTCATCCGGATCAGACAAGCTGCCGATCGCAAGCCAATCGGCTCGAATGCGGGCGACCCGCGTGTCACCCCAGGTTTTGAACACGATCTCGAACCCGTCATGCGAGATATTCTCGGCTGTGATATCCACCCTCTGGTTCGTCTCGCCAGCAATGTCCCACATGGAAATCGAAACCTGTACCGATGGAAGCTCGAAAAACCGCCCGTCAAAATTGACAGGCTCACGAAACTCTCGCGGCCCGCTGCCGGTCCACATCTTCCCGTCGTGTTCGAAATCTGAAAACAAGACACGGCTGCCCTGTTCGACACCCAATTGATTGCGATTAAATTTCTTCATAATTGAACCCGCTACTTCACCTCTGTGATTTGGCCAAATAATTTCGGCCTTTTCAAGACACTCAACGCAGCTTCAGAAAGAACGGAAAGATCGCGAGCAGAATGAGGCCGGAGAAAAGAAACGGCGCGCCGGGCAAGTAAATATAGGCGTCTTCTGCTGCAAATTCTTGGAAAAGTCCGGTCATTACCATTGGGGCAAGCACCGCCGAAATCGAAGCAAGAGAGGCAATCACCCCTTGCAACAGGCCTTGTCGGTCCTCGGACACTTTATTGGCCATGATTGCCGTCATCGTCGGGGGTGCCATATCGGCCAGAGCGGCCACCGCGAGGAAGGTAAACATCACCACAACACTGGCTGTCAGGCCAAATACGATTAGCGCGACTGTGGCGCAGGCCATTGAAAAGATGAGAGTTTTATACTCACCCAAGCGCGGGATAAGCACACGCATCACGCCCCCTTGGGTGATCGCAATTCCGATCCCATAGGCCGAAAGGGTCACACCAATCAGGGCGGTGCCCCAGCCAAACACCTCACGGGTCCAGAAGGCCCAAAGTACGGGGTAGACCATGTTGGCGAACTCAAACAGGAACAGCAACGTCAGTGGCAGCGCCAGCCCCGGAAGGCGAAATGCATCAAGGATCGAACTGAATGGATTTAGATCGCGGCGGGCAAATCCGCGGCGCTTTTCAGGGTTAAGGCTTTCTGGCAAAACGAAAATTCCGAACAGGACATTGATCCCTGCCATTGCGGCTGCAAGCCAGAACGGGGCTGTAATGTGCCAACTGGCAACCACCCCACCGATGGCGGGCCCCATGACAAATCCAATCCCGAAAGCGGCCCCGATCAGGCCAAAATTCGCTGCGCGTTCCTCGGGTTTCGAGATATCCGCAAGATAGGCCGTCGCCGTAATGTAGGTTCCGCCCGCGATCCCGGCCATGGCTCGTCCAATCAAAAGCCAGATGAACGTGGTGGCCATCGCCATGATCACATAGTCAATACAGAGCGTGACAAGAGCCAATAAAAGCACCGGCCTGCGCCCAAAACTATCTGATAATCCACCAATAATCGGCGCGAAGAGGAATTGCATCCCGGCGTAAGACGCCATCAATATCCCGCCCCAGAACGCTCCGTCTGCGGTATTGGTCGCTCCGACTTTCTGCATCAGATCCGGCATGATTGGGAACACGATGCCAATCCCGATTGCGTCGAGCAACAGGGTGGCAAGGATGAACCAGAGGGCGGAGCGATTTTTCATGGGAGCTTTCACCGCGATCACTTAACCAATGGGTCAAGTTCTGCCCGGAAGCGGCGCGAGGTGCAATCTTTAAAGTTTTTAAAGGCTCAGACGGGCAAAGTTTAAAGTTCTGAGGGGCTGGAAGGGGAAAGTTTAAAGTTTTTCCAGTATGGGATTGGGTTTCCTGTGCGAGTCCAGAGCAGATCTTGCTTTTGCATAATTGTAGACCGAATATCAGTGATGCGGGCAAAGCGGGCTATCCCGTCGCAAGGTTGAATGTCTGCTCTGCGCGGCTCAACCAAACTACGGTTCAAAGTTCCATGGACATCTCATGCCAAGTCATTCCTCCATGGCCAGAGGTCGATGGATTTAAATATCTGTACCCAAATCTCTCATAGAGCGGGACGTGATGCTCTTTGCACATGAGGTAGATTGCGGATTTTCCCATCTTTTTCATGCGTCCTACGAACTCGACCATCAATGCCCGTGAAAGGCCTTTTCCCTGCTGGGCCGGATCAACGACGACAGACATTATAACGACATTTGGAGCGTTAGGGTCATGCCCCACAAGCTCCTTGAACTCCTCATCTGACATTTCGACGTTGTGCGCACATCCGCAATTCATAAAGCCAACGGTCTCGCCTTCGATCTCAAGAATGAGGAAACCATCGGGATAGACCTCAATCCTCTTGGATATCTTTTCGAGGGTTGCTGCTTCGTCGCCTTCATAGGCAGAAGTCTCGATCTCAAAACATCGAATTGCGTCGGAGGGCTGGGCGTTTCGAAATTTGTTCATGCACATACATTACGCGCGATAGATCAAGTTGAATAGCCGCTGTTGGTTCCCCTCGCAGCATTCGACACAATGGGCTCATAGCGGGACATTCAAACAAAAAACCCCGCCTCAATGGACGGGGTTTTTAAATTCTTATCTGCCGGGTAGCTTACGAGTTGGCGTTGAAGCCCAGTTCGCTGGCCAGTGCGGCGATGTCGACGGTGCGTTTTGCCAGTTCGTCGAGGTTTTCTGCGGTGGCGTTGTCGGACGCGTTGGCGGCGTCTTGCACAAAGCTGTCCACAACCTCTTGGGTCACTTCCGCCACCGGAACGGCGCGTTCGGCCAGAACCGAAGTGCCATTGGCGGTGATTTCAGCAAACCCACCGGTCACGGCATAAGCGGCGTCGCCCTCAGGGCTCTCCACTTTCACGATACCGGGACGCAGCGTGGTGATGGTCGGCGCGTGCATCGGCATGGCCGTCATGTCGCCATCGGCCCCGGGCAGTTGAACTGCGGTGGCCTGAAGCGAAGCCAGGCTGCGCTCGGGCGATACCAGGTCGAATTGCATCGTATCTGCCATTTAGGGTCTCCTTTCAGGATGGTCGGGGGTGAGTTTCCTCACCCCGTCGCGGTCCCAGATTAAGCAGCGTCAGCGGCCATTTTCTCGGCTTTGGCAATCACCTCATCGATGCCGCCAACCATGTAGAAGGCGCCTTCGGGCAGGTGATCGTATTCGCCAGCCACAACAGCCTTGAACGACTTGATGGTGTCTTCCAGCGGAACCTGAACACCGTCCGAGCCAGTGAACACTTTTGCCACGTCGAAGGGCTGCGACAGGAAGCGTTCGATCTTACGAGCGCGCGCAACAGTCAGCTTATCTTCTTCCGACAGTTCGTCCATGCCAAGAATGGCGATGATGTCCTGCAGCGATTTGTAGCGCTGAAGGATTTCCTGAACGTCGGTAGCAACTTTATAGTGCTCGTCACCGATGACCAGTGGGTCCAACAGACGCGAGGTCGAACCAAGCGGGTCAACCGCCGGGTAGATGCCTTTTTCCGAGATCGAACGGTCGAGAACGGTGGTCGCATCAAGGTGAGCAAACGAGGTTGCAGGTGCAGGGTCGGTAAGGTCATCCGCGGGAACATATACGGCCTGAACCGAAGTAATCGAACCCGATTTGGTCGACGAAATACGTTCCTGCATGGCACCCATGTCGGTGGCCAGCGTCGGCTGATAACCAACCGCCGAAGGAATACGGCCCAGCAGAGCCGAAACTTCCGAACCAGCTTGGGTAAAGCGGAAGATGTTGTCGACGAAGAACAGAACGTCCGAGCCAGTGTCGTCACGGAACTGTTCCGCTAGGGTCAGACCCGACAGAGCAACACGCATACGTGCTCCGGGAGGCTCGTTCATCTGGCCATAAACCAGCGCAATTTTCGATTCTTCCAGGTTATCAGGAACGATAACGCCGGATTCGATCATCTCGTGGTAAAGGTCGTTGCCTTCACGGGTACGTTCACCAACACCAGCGAACACGGACACACCCGAGTGCACTTTAGCGATGTTGTTGATCAGTTCCATGATCAGAACGGTTTTGCCCACGCCGGCACCGCCGAATAGACCAATTTTACCACCCTTGGTGTAGGGGGCCAGCAGGTCGATAACCTTGATGCCGGTGGTCAGAATTTCGGTTTCGGTCGACTGGTCTTCGAATGCAGGCGCGTCACCGTGGATCGGGCGGCTGGCGTCCGATTTGACCGGGCCTTTTTCGTCAACCGGCTCGCCGATGACGTTCAGGATGCGGCCCAGAGTTGCGTTGCCGATCGGCACCGAGATCGGTGCGCCGGTGTCAGTTACTTCCTGACCGCGGACCAGACCTTCGGATGCGTCCATAGCGATACAGCGGACGGTGTTTTCACCAAGGTGCTGTGCCACTTCGAGGACAAGTTTGTTGCCATTGTTGTCGGTGTTGAGCGCGTTCAGAATTTCGGGAAGGGCATCCTCGAATTGAACGTCCACAACGGCGCCAATCACCTGAGTGATCTTACCTTTAGCGTTAGCCATTGTTGTTTCTCCGGTTCCTTAGAGCGCCTCAGCGCCCGAAATGATTTCGATAAGTTCGTTGGTAATCACTGCCTGACGTGACCGGTTGAACTGAATGGTCAGCTTGTCGATCATGTCGCCTGCGTTGCGGGTTGCGTTGTCCATTGCGGACATCCGCGCGCCCTGTTCCGAGGCAGCGTTTTCCAAAAGAGCCGAGAAGATCTGAGTGGCCACGCCCGAGGGCAGCAGCGTTTTCAGGATACCTTCTTCCGACGGTTCGTAATCGTAGACCACCGACGCATCTGCGCCCTCTTCAGGGGCATCAAAGCTGGCAGGGATAACCTGCGTAGTCGTCGGGACCTGGCTGATCACGCTTTCGAACGTGTTGTAGAAGATCGTCGCCACGTCGAACTCACCCTCGTTGAAACGATGGATAAGATCGTTGGCAATGCCCTGGGCATTGCCGTAGCTGACGTTGCGCACTTCGGACAGATCGACATGGTGTACCATAATGTCGCCGAACTCGCGTTTCAGCTGTTCGCGGCCTTTCTTGCCGACAGTGATCATTTTCACCGTCTTGCCCTGACCGAGCAGCTCGTCCGCTTTGGCACGTGCCATTTTCACGATCGACGAGTTGAAGCCACCGCAGAGGCCCCGTTCAGCGGTCATGACCACAAGCATGTGGACCTTATCGCTGCCGGTGCCGGACAGAAGCATGGGTGCATTGCCCCCAGCCGAGGCGGCCGCCAAGCTACCCAGAACGGTGTTGAACCGTTCTGCATAGGGACGACCTGCTTCGGCAGCTTCCTGTGCCCGCCGCAGTTTTGCGGCGGCCACCATCTGCATGGCCTTCGTGATCTTCCGAGTGTTTTTGACACTCTCGATCCGATTTTTGAGGTCCTTAAGGTTAGGCATCGTTCAGAGCCCCCCTTAAGCGAAGTCAGCGGCGAAGGCGTCCAGCGCTGCTTTAACTTTGTCCTCAAGCTCACCTTTAACCTTACGGTCATTGTTGGTGATGTCTTCGAGCAGATCGGCGTGTTTGGAACGCAGGTGGTTCAGAAGGCCGGTCTCATAGCGACCAACTTCTTTCACACCAACCTTGTCCAGATAACCGTTGGTACCGGCGAAGATCACGCAAACGATCTCGGCGTTGGTCAGCGGCGAATACTGGGCTTGCTTCATCAGTTCCGTCAGGCGTGCGCCACGGTTCAGAAGCTGCTGGGTCGATGCGTCAAGATCCGAACCGAACTGGGCAAACGCGGCCATCTCGCGGTACTGAGCGAGCGACAGTTTCACCGGGCCAGCAACCGAAGACATGGCTTTGGTCTGAGCCGAGGAACCAACGCGCGACACCGACAGACCGGTGTTCACAGCGGGGCGGATCCCTTGGTAGAACAGTTCCGTTTCCAGGAAGATCTGACCGTCGGTGATCGAAATCACGTTGGTCGGAATAAACGCGGACACGTCACCACCTTGGGTTTCAATCACGGGCAGCGCGGTCAGCGAACCAGAACCGTAATCTTCATTCAGCTTGGCCGAACGTTCCAGAAGACGCGAGTGAAGATAGAAAACGTCACCCGGATAAGCTTCACGTCCCGGCGGACGGCGCAGAAGCAGCGACATCTGGCGATAGGACACAGCCTGTTTCGACAGGTCATCATAGATGATCAGCGCGTGGCGGCCATTGTCACGGAAGTGTTCGGCCATTGCGGTCGCGGCGTAGGGTGCCAGGAACTGCATAGGCGCCGGGTCGGATGCGGTCGCAGCCACAATGATCGAATATTCGATCGCGCCGGATTCTTCCAGTTTCTTCACCAGCTGGGCAACGGTCGAACGCTTTTGGCCAACGGCCACGTACACACAGTACAGCTTTTTCGATTCATCGTCGCCAGCGGCGTCGTTGTAGGATTTCTGGTTCAGGATCGCGTCCAGAGCAACGGCGGTTTTACCGGTCTGACGGTCACCAATGATCAGCTCACGCTGGCCACGACCGATTGGGATCATCGCGTCAACCGATTTCAGGCCGGTTGCCATCGGTTCGTGAACCGATTTACGCGGGATGATGCCCGGTGCTTTCACGTCGGCAACGCCGCGCTTGGTTGCTTTGATCGGGCCTTTGCCGTCGATCGGGTTGCCCAGACCGTCAACTACGCGACCCAGAAGTTCGTCACCGGTCGGCACGTCCACAATTGCGTTCGTACGTTTTACGGTGTCGCCTTCTTTAATGTCGCGGTCCGAACCGAAGATAACAACACCAACGTTGTCAGCTTCAAGGTTCAGGGCCATTCCGCGGATACCACCGGGGAATTCGACCATTTCACCAGCCTGGATGTTGTCGAGGCCATGTACGCGAGCAATACCGTCACCGACGGAGAGCACGCGACCAACCTCGGCCACTTCGGCTTCCTGACCAAAGTTCTTGATCTGGTCCTTAAGGATCGCAGAAATTTCTGCTGCTTGGATACCCATTATCCGACCTCTTTCATGGAATTCTGCAGTGCATTGAGCTTGGCTTTGATCGAGGTGTCGATCATGCGCGAGCCCACTTTGACAACGAGGCCGCCGATGAGACTTTCGTCAACGGCCACGTCCACTTTCACATCCTTGCCGGTGGTGCCCTTGAGCGCCTTGGCAAGCTTGTCTTGTTGCGCCTTGGTCATGGCCTTGGCCGAAGTCACCTCAGCGGTCACCTCACCCTTGTCCTCGGCGATCAGTGCGCGCAGCGCAGCGATCAATTGAGGCAATGCAAACAAACGACGCTTCTGGGCCATCAGACCCAGCGTGTTTGCCACCATTGGCGAAAGTTTCATTTTCTTGGCGATGGCGTCGATAGCCACACCCTGTTCTTCCCGGCTTACGACCGGTGAAGAGATCAGGTTGCGGAAATCGGCGCTATCGGCGAGAGCCGCATCAAGGGCATTAACATCCCCTTCAACAGCTTTCAGGTCTTTGCCTTCCTTAGCCAGTTCGAAAACGGCCGTGGCATATCGCTGGGCAATTCCAGCAGAGATCGCGACTGGTTCGGACACGTCCACCCTTCCGATGTCTTGAGCCCCTTCGAGACGTGCCGTGAAGCACATCGGGGCGGCCTACAGATGCCGCGGTTGTCGCGTGTCATCTAAATCGCGTCGGGATGTAGCAGGGAAAACCCTTCCTCGCAACAGGCTTGGTGGGGTTTAACGCCAACATATTGGACCTTTATGACACTGCACCACCTGCGGATTGGCCCAGACCCCTTTACGGATAGGAGAAAATGCCGGGGGTGGTTGTTAAAATGACCGTCAAATTTCTGAATACAATTGCATACCGAAACCCGTTCTCAGGTTAACGAATCTACCAATACGTCTGTGCGACTGCCCTTTTTCCAATGATCTCGGGGCAGATCAGCCATGTGATTCTCGCCAAATCAGAGCGAATTGCGCCGTCGGGGCCTTGCTCGCTCTTCGCCCTGATCAAACGCGTGCCACTCCATTTGGACCTGTGCTGCACCCGCAGCCCCTGTCCCCGATGTCAACGCTTCCAAACGGGGTTGCTATACGTGCAGAGAAAAAACTCAGGCACATCTTTTTTGAATTCAATCTTGGATGGGTACGGATCACTCCGATTGGCGGCTGATGCGTTCTCTACCAAATACCAAAACAGCAACATCACAACAGCGTCGCGCCGTTGTTCGGTCCAATCGGGCATTTCAGACCCCGGTTCAGGAGTAAATTCACCGCAAATATAGTCTTGCCCGAAGTTACGTAAAAACTCCGGTTCCGGCAGCTTCAACGATCCCCATTCGACCATAAACGTATTCTTCGCAACGCTTGATACTCTTACTTCGGGTGGCGCTCCGCGGTGACAGACAATCGCCCTGCGGGCTCCACCACCGGCTGCCCCATCCCCTCCAGCACTTTCAGCGGTTGACGCACGCGTTGTGCAAGGCCGGGGCGCTTCGGGGCCGGGATTTGTTTCGACACTTCCACCATCAAGACCCCGCCGGCCATCACGACCGGCAACTGCATGCCGGCGCGTTCCCAGAAATTGCCGGTCTTGAGCCAGAACCGCTTGCTCGACGGGGGCTGATACAAGGCGGAGAGGTGACGCTCGACATTAAACCCATAGGTTTTGAGCTGCGCTTCAAGCTGCCCCGCTGAATAGGGGCGGCCATAACCGAAGGGCGTCTTGTCCGAGCGCGCCCAGAGCCCGGCCCGGTTCGGCACCACAAAAAGCGCGCGCCCGCCCGGCCCCAGCACGCGATAGCATTCGTCCAGAAGGAAGGCTGGGTTTTCGCTGGTCTCAAGCCCATGCATCAACACCAGTCGATCCACCACACCGTTTTCGAGCGGCCAGATCGTGTCTTCAACCAACGTCGAGACATTCTTCATGCCAATGGGCCACGGCATCACCCCCTGCGGCGCCGGCATCATCCCGATCACCCGACGGGCCGGTTTGAGGTAGGGGCGCAGCAAAGGCACCGCAAATCCGAACCCGGCCACGGTCTGTCCTTTGCATCGCTCGGGCGACCAGAGCGCCACGACCTTATCCCGCACCGCCTTTTGGGCAGCACGCCCCAACATGCTGCGGTAATAGAAATTTCGAAGGTCTTGCACATCGAGATGCATGGGAACGCCTGGAACTGAGGAACATTGTGGTTTTTCAAGGCACAGTAACGCAGTTTCCGAAAAATGCCAGAAGGGCTGATCAAATGCGTGGCACAGTTTGTGGTGGGCGACATTTGCCTTTGCTGCGTCGCGCTGCCGGTGGCCTCGTGGCGCTCGGTCAGGGGCGCTGCCCCTCGCGCTTTGCGCTCACCCCGGGATATTTCCGGTCAGAAGAAGACAGGCGGGTCTACCCCAGGGGCTCCGAAAGCGGGGCCGCTGGGTGCCTCTGGTTTGAAGTGAGGGAGGCGACGGTTGGGGAGAGCGGCGGCACGGTTGGGAGCAGGTCATGTCGGGAGGATATGCAGAGCGACGGATGACGGGCCTTTATAGATGACGGGCCATTATAAATGGCTGTTGCTATGGCCGTTTCTCGAAGATCCCCATCAGATTATTGGCTGGCATGTCACTCAAATCCACACGCACCAAACGGTGGGCTGCGGCTATTTCGCCGATGGTTTCGATTTCCTTATAGCCGATGGTGGGGTCATCCTTGCGCAGCGCATTGTGAAAGATCAGATCCCCTTCCGAGCGGAACCCGCCCCCGGATCTGAACGGGCCGTAAAGGCACCAACGTCCACCGTTGTCCAGAGATCGCCCCACCCCGGCGATCACCGCTGTCATGTCGTGATCGGTGACCAGGTGCATAAGGTTCACGGTGACAATCACGTCAAACCCGCTCGCACACCATCCTGGATCGGTAGCATCCAGATACTGCGCCAGCCGCATATTGCGATGTCCGGCCTGCGCGCGCCAGGCGTCAATGCTATCCAATCGTTCATCTGCAATATCGGTGGGCTGCCAGACGATGCCGGGAAAGGCGGCGGCAAAGGCGATGGCGTGCTGCCCCGTACCCGATGCGATCTCGAGCCCATAGCCCTGCGCGGGCAGATAGGGTTTCAGAGCTTTCACGATAGGAGCAATATTCCGCTCAGCGGAAGGAGCGGAAAGGCGCACGTCATCGCTGGCCCCGTCCTGCGAGGACAGGGGGGTTGCGGTGGAGTGAGGTCTTTCCCCGGCCATCGGTGCTTCCAATACTTCAGATCCCCATGAAACCAGTATTGAGCTTACCGGCCATTTGCGCAAGACTGGCCTCTGGACCGACGAAAACACCGATAATCCCGCCGATCGCCTTCTTGTCGGATCCCACGAAAAAACCGCAAAGGATCCCCGGATGCTCTCTCTCGTCACGTTGCCCTGCCTGTCCGATAATTACGCCTATCTTCTGCATGACAATGAGACCGGTTCGACCGCTGTGGTGGATGTACCAGAGGCGGCTCCGATCCTGTCAGAGCTGGCCACGCGAGGCTGGCAGCTGACCGAGATCTGGCTGACCCATCACCATTATGACCATGTGGACGGGGTGGCGGATCTGGTCGCCGCAACAGGCGCGATCGTGCGTGGTGCCGTGGCTGACGCCCACCGCCTGCCCCCATTGACCGACGCGCTTGCCCCTGGCGAGAGTTTTTCCTTTGCCACCCATGATGTTCACGTGCTGGACGCACCGGGCCATACCGTGGGCCATATTGCCTTTCACGTTCCCGCCGCCCGCGCCGCCTTTACAGGTGATAGCCTGATGGTCATGGGCTGCGGTCGTTTGTTCGAAGGAACACCGGATCAGATGTGGTCGAGCCTAACAACCCTTGCAAAGCTGCCTGACGATACCAATATCTGTTCAGGCCACGAATACACGGCCAGCAATGCCGCCTTTGCGGTGACCATCGAACCTGACAACGTCGCCCTTGCCGCCCGCCGGCAAGATATCGAAGAGGCCCGCGCACAGGGCCTGCCCACCGTCCCCGCGCCTCTGTCCCTTGAACGAGAAACCAACCCTTTCCTGCGCGCCCATCTGCCATCGGTCAAATCCGGTCTGGGCATGGAGGATGCAACCGATACAGAGGTTTTCGCCGAAATCCGACGCCGAAAAGACACGTTTTGATGATTTCGCCATTTCACGCGTTCACCATCGCTGGAATTAGGTGTAACATATCAATATCTTGAGGTGCTTCACATGTGGGCGGCCTGACCCATAGGCCGTTCCAAATACCAATACACCCTGGCTCTAATCAGGGGGAATTTCCGGGTCAGTCACACAGGTTTCCCGAGAAATTTACCAAAAACCCCTTGAAGCCGCGCCGGGAAAACCGAAACTTAATCATATGAGGCCAGTCTTGGGGCACCTGTCCGGTGCATCAGACCCACGCGAGGAACCCAAGGCCCCGCGCAGATAACGAGGAGAAGCCAAGTGCCGTCTTTTTCAAAACCACTCGAAGACGCCATTCACCACGCGTTGGCGCTGGCAAATGAGCGTAAGCACGAATTGGCCACATTGGAGCATCTGCTCCTCGCGCTGATCGATGAACCGGATGCCGCACGGGTCATGCAGGCCTGTTCGGTAGACCTGAACGACCTGCGCAAGACGCTGATCGAATTTATTGAAGATGAGCTTGCCACCCTGATCACCGATGTCGAGGGCAATGAAGCGGTGCCCACCGCCGCGTTCCAGCGGGTGATCCAACGCGCGGCAATCCATGTGCAAAGCTCGGGTCGCACCGAAGTGACCGGGGCCAACGTGCTGGTGGCAATCTTTGCCGAACGCGAGTCGAACGCCGCCTTCTTCCTGCAAGAACAGGACATGACCCGCTATGACGCGGTGAACTACATCGCACATGGTGTTGCCAAAGACCCTGGCTTTGGTGACGCACGCCCGGTGTCCGGCACCCCTGATTTCGAAGAAGAAATGTCCGAGGCGCAACCTGTTGAGGAAAAGGAAACCGCGCTGGGGAAATATTGCGTGGATCTCAATGCCAAGGCGCGTGCGGGGGACATTGACCCGCTGATCGGGCGAGAGCATGAAGTTGAACGCTCGATCCAGGTTCTGTGCCGCCGCCGCAAGAACAACCCGCTTTTGGTGGGTGATCCGGGCGTGGGCAAAACTGCCATCGCTGAAGGTCTGGCCGCCAAGATCGTGGTGGGCGAGACGCCAGAGATCCTATCGGAAACCACAATCTTTTCGCTCGACATGGGCGCGCTGCTGGCGGGCACCCGCTATCGCGGCGATTTTGAAGAGCGCCTGAAGGCGGTGATGAAAGAGTTGGAAGACCATCCCGATGCGGTTCTGTTCATCGACGAAATCCACACTGTGATCGGTGCGGGTGCCACTTCGGGTGGGGCGATGGATGCTTCGAACTTGCTGAAGCCTGCCCTTCAGGGCGGCAAACTGCGCTGCATGGGATCGACCACCTACAAGGAATTCCGCCAGCATTTCGAAAAAGACCGCGCGCTCAGCCGTCGATTCCAGAAAATCGACGTGAACGAGCCAACGGTTGATGACGCAATCGAAATCCTCAAGGGTCTGAAACCCTATTTCGAAGAACATCACAGTGTGGAGTTTACCGCCGATGCGATCAAAGCCGCCGTCGAACTGTCGGACCGCTATGTGAATGACCGCAAGCTGCCTGACAAGGCAATCGACGTGATTGATGAAGCCGGGGCCGCGCAGCATCTACTGCCGGAAAACAAGCGTAAAAAGCTGATCGATACGAAAGAGATCGAGGCCGTGGTGGCCAAAATCGCGCGCATTCCGCCGAAAAACGTCTCGAAAGACGATGCGGAAACCCTGCGCGATCTGGAAAAATCGCTCAAACGCGTGGTGTTCGGCCAGGACAAGGCGATCGAAGCCCTGTCTTCTGCCATTAAGCTGGCCCGTGCAGGCTTGCGCGAACCGGAAAAACCGATTGGCAACTATCTCTTTGCCGGGCCGACCGGTGTCGGCAAAACCGAGGTGGCCAAGCAATTGGCCGACAATCTCGGTGTGGAACTCTTGCGCTTCGACATGTCGGAATACATGGAGAAACACGCCGTCAGCCGCTTGATCGGTGCGCCTCCGGGCTATGTTGGCTTTGATCAGGGTGGCCTTCTGACCGATGGGGTCGACCAGCATCCTCATTGTGTGCTGCTCTTGGATGAGATCGAAAAGGCCCACCCGGATGTTTACAACATCCTTCTGCAAGTCATGGATAACGGCGAACTCACCGACCACAACGGCCGCACCGTGAGCTTCCGCAACGTGGTCCTGATCATGACCTCAAACGCAGGGGCTCGCGAACAGGCACAGGCCGCCGTCGGCTTTGGCCGGGATCGTCGCGAAGGCGAAGACACCGCCGCCATCGAACGCACCTTCACTCCCGAATTCCGCAACCGTCTGGATGCGGTGATCGGCTTTGCCCCACTTGGCAAAGAGGTGATCCTGCAAGTGGTCGAAAAATTCGTCATGCAGCTGGAAGCCCAGCTTCTGGACCGCGGTGTGACCATTGAACTGACCCGAGCCGCGGCCGAGTGGATTGCGGATAAAGGCTATGACGACCGGATGGGCGCCCGCCCGCTGGGGCGTGTCATTCAGGAGCACATCAAAAAGCCGCTCGCCGAAGAGCTGCTCTTTGGCAAGCTGTCCAAAGGCGGCATGGTGCAGGTTGGTGTCAAATCCGGCGAGCTGGAACTTCGGATGGAGAAACCGAAAAGCCGCCAGATCAGCCCGAAGAAGAAGCCTCCTCTTCTGACCGCCGACTAAGAGCATCTTCTGCCTAAAATCAATTTCGGCCGCGATCCCAGTCGCGGCCGTTTTCATTTGTTGGGTCGTAGTGCGCGCCTCACCTCTCCCCCGCCCGATCATCAACGCGACACCGGTCTGACTTTCATCGGGCAATCGCCCGCTCTCTGCCTTCATGGCCTGCCCATTGACATGAAACCGCGATGTGGATGCCATAACGAACAGGCCACACTCAAGAGCAGACATGGCACGCAAACTGTCAAAAGACAGCAGAATGGACTGCCCGCAGCACGGACAGCATCGCCCGGCTTTCATTTGCAGGCATCTGCAACATGGAGAGGGTCTTGGTTTCGTGGAAGCCAAGGACTACGACCCGGACCTTCCATTTCGCATGGCGTAATGCAGCGCCTGCGACCATGTGCTTCCGGAGCAAGGGGCGTAGGATGACAGCTCGGATGGTCATGCGCAAATCATGGCGATTTGTGAAGGTTGCCTAAGTGAAATTGAGACGCGAAACACGTGGTAAGCCAGACCCACGTGGCGTGGGGCACACTCAACGCTCGGTCAGTTTTAACTCGATCCGCCGGTTCTGCGCGCGGGCTTCTTCCGTATCAGCCGGATTGACCGGGCGGTATTCCCCAAATCCGGTGGCGGCCAGCCGATCCGGCGGAAAGCCCAGCGCGTCGATCATATATTCGACGACCGACAATGCCCGCCCCTGGCTCAGGTCCCAATTGTTGCGAAACTTGCCAATGCCGGTGAAAGGTTGGTTGTCGGTGTGACCGTCCACACGGATGATCCAGTCAATTTCGGGGGGGATTTCGTCCGCCACCTCGGACAGAAGTGCGGCCACCTGCGCCACCTGCGCCTTACCTTCGGGTTGCAGCACAGCCCGGCCTGACGAAAACAGCACTTCGGATGAGAACACGAAACGGTCGCCAACAATTTTGACCCCTTCGCGATTGCTGAGAATTTGGCGCAGCTTGCCGAAGAATTCAGAGCGGTATGAGGCGAGTTCTTTCGCTTCTTCCTCAAGCCGTTTGCGTTCGGCTTCTTCAAGGGCGGCGCGTTTGCGTTCTTCTGCGGCCACGCGGGCAAGGGCTGCGTTCAGTTCCGTCCCCAATTGCTGGATCTGGATCTGCGCCGCCTGATCCTCCGCCCTGCTGTCATCAAGGATGGATTGCAATGTGCCAAGCTGCGCACGAAGGGCGGCCACTTGTTCATTCAAAAGCGCCACCCGGCGCTGGCTTTCAGCACTGGCAGCCTCTTCCTCAGCCAAGGCAAGGTTGGCGATGGACAGCAGGCGCTTTTGCTCTTCGGCATCCGACAACGCAACTTCGGTTCGCGTTTCCGCCGCCAGCCGTTCGGCAAGTGCAGCTTTCAGTTCTTCTCCCAGTCGTTCCGCATCCACACCTTCCGCTCTCATCGCTTCAAGCTCCAGAAGGGCCGCAGCGAGTCGGGCATCAAGGTCTACGCCCGCGGATTTCGCAGCCGCCAGAAGGGTAAGCGTTTCCTCGGCTTCTTTGCGCTGCGCCTCAAGTGCCAGTGTCATTGCGGTGAGCTCGGCATCCGCATTTTCCAGACGTGCGCGCAGGGCTTGGGCGGCAGCGGCTTCTGCAATCCGGGCCACTTCTTCGTCGCTCAGCGCTTGCTGTCCTTCCTCGACCTTACCTTCAAGATCCTTGACCAGCGCCTCAAGCGCTTCGCGGCGGGCGGCGTCGAGCCGAGCGGCTTCCACACCCTCATCGATTTCGTCTCGCGCCTGTACAAGAGCAAGTTGCAACGCTTCCTGTTCGGTGATGAGTTTGGCCTGTGCTGCCACAAGCTCTTCGATTGTGGCTGTCATTGCCGTGCCAGCCGCCAAAGCTTCATCCCGTTGCGACAGAAGCGACGCGACCTGCGCCTCGAAACTGGTGATCTGCGCGGCCTGCGCCGAGATCTGAGCCTCTTGCACCTCGGTCTGGGCGGTGAGCTGGGCAATCAGCGCGGTTTGCGCCTCGGCGATATTGCGCGCCTCGGTCAGGGTCGAATTCAAAAGCCCCACCTGCCCTTCCAGCACTTCGGAGCGGTTGCGTTCCAGCCCCAATGCATCCGCCAGTTCAGCCACCTGAAGGGTCAGTTCATCCAGCTCATCCGCCTGACCGGAAATGGTTTCACGCAAGATGAACTGCACCACCATGAAGATGGTCAGGACAAAAAATAGTACGAGGAGAAGCGCGGTCATCGCGTCCACGAAACCGGGCCAGATTGACCCGCTGACCCGATTGGTGGAACGGCGCGACATTGCCATCGGTTACACCTGATCCTGACCCGAAGCGACGCGGATTACATGGATGAGCATGGCGAGATCCTGCCGCAGATCGGCAAGGCTTTCCTGCCGCCCGGCCTGCATTTCCTCAAGGATCCGCAACATCTGAACATCAATGGACCGAAGGCGCATCCGGCTTTCCGCATCGGGATGGGTGCCCACCTCGCCTTTGCCTTCCAGCGCTTCAATCACCCGGTCCTGACCGGCGATCAGCTGGGACATGGCAAGGTTCAGTTCATTCATCTGATGCATCGGCGGCTCGGGACGATTGATCTGCGTCTCGGCAATTTTGTAGGTCAGCCCTTCGACCGTCCCCGCAAGCTGCCCCAACCGTTCGTCAAGCATCGCTCGGTTCACATCGGTTTGGGTGAACATGACCTGCATGGCTTCGACCTGCTCTGACATGGCCGCAAGATATGCCACCGCGGCCCCGTCCCCTTCGCTGTCGCCCGAGGCAACGGAAACACGGGTGATCGACGAAAGCCACTCTTCCAACTCGCGATAGAACCGATTTTGTCCGTGGCCTGCAAACAGCTCCATCAAACCCACGACCAATGATCCTGCGAGCCCCAGCAGGGACGAGGAAAAGGCAGTACCCATGCCGCCCAGCTGCTCCTCAAGCCCGGTCATCAGCCGATTGAAGACCTCCGCACCGCCTTCATCCCCAGATGGGGCCAGCGAACGGATGGTTTCGACCACAGCAGGAACCGTGGTGGCGAGACCGAAAAACGTCCCGAGGAGACCAAGGAAGATCAGCAGGTTGACGATATAACGTGTGATGTCACGCGCTTCGTCAATCCGGGTTGCCACACTGTCAAGAATGGTGCGTGACGAGGACGCCCCGATTTGCAGGCGCGCGCCCCGTGTGGAGAGCAGTTTGGCCAGAGCGGCCAGAAGACGTGGCGCCCGGTCTGGGTTGTGCCCTTCACGTTCACCGACAAAACCTTCGATCCAGATCACGGATCCTGCCACCTGCCAGACTTGCCAGAAACAGGCGAGAAGGCCGAACACAAAGACCAGCGCGATAAAGGCGTTGAGGTAGAGATTCGCCAAAAACACTGGCAATACTTGTGGCAGAGCAACAAATCCACCGAACCCCACAAGGCCCAGCACCACCAGCATCACGAAGATCTGGCGAAACGGTTGCGAAAATTGTGGCTCGGCCTCTTTGCGGCGCGCCTGCGGCGGCCTGCGATCTGGCTCTTCCATCGGGTGTTTTCCCCATCGCCTGAATGCTTTGGCTCAGGATAGGCAGGAAATCCCGCCCTGCCAAGAACGATGTGGGGCATTGCGCAAGATCAGCTCAGAACCTCGGTGATTTCACGCACGCGCGCAGACAACCAAGTGAGGTCGGGATCTTCAATGCCCAACTCCGCCAGATGGTCAGCGGTGTTGTAAAGATAGTCGGTGTTTGGACCGCGCCCACCCACGGCGGTGGCAATGATATGGGCCTGTTCGGTCAGCTCGATATGGCAGTATTGGACGTGATCCGGGTCGATCACATAGGTCACCGCCTCAACCTCGCGCCCATCGGCAAGGGTGAGCATCAGGTTTTTCTCAAGATAAGCCGATGACACCAACTCGCGTTCCCGCAGTTCGGCCATGGTTTTGTCTTCCGTGCCGGGGGTCACGCGAAAAGCGACGCCCTGGCAAGACGCGCCCTCTTCGGCATCCAGAGCCAGCACCAGACCGGGTTTCTCTTCGGTGCCGCGATGATGGATCGAGCGCATGCAGAACGACCGGTGATAGCCCCCCAGTGTCGCAATCGTGGTCTCATCATGGTCAAACCCGGGATGCCAGATCAGTGATCCGTATCCAAAGACCCACAATTCCGAATTGCTCATACTCACGCCCTTTTCGTCCGTCACAAGACCCCCATATAAGGGGCCACGGGTAAAGAGGAAAGCAAGATGCGCAAACTGATCGTGATCACTCTGGTTCTGGCCGGTCTCTGGGCCGGTTATTGGTGGGTTGGCGCGGGGGCCACTGAGCGCGGATATATCGGCTGGCTTGACGAGCGCCGCGCTGAAGGCTGGGTTGCTGACTATGACAGTCTGCGGGTGCAGGGCTTTCCCAACCGGTTTGACATGGTGGCCGAAGGGCTATCGCTGGCAGATCCCGACACCGGGCTGGCCTGGGACGCCGAAAGCTTTCAGATCCTGACCCTCAGCTACAAACCCAATCATCTGATTGCGGTCTGGCCCGGAGTGCAGCGCCTCTCGACCCCGGATCAGAAGATCGACATTACCTCAACCGATTTCAAAGGGTCTCTGGTGGTGGACCCCTCCCCCAACCTACCTCTCAATCGTGCGTCATTTGTGATTGAGGATCTGGCGCTGACATCATCTCAGGATTGGATCGCCAAACTGGGCCACGCAAATATCGCCACCCGTCAGGTTGAAGGACAGGAAAACGCACATGAGCTTCATTTCGAAGCCAAGAACCTCGTGCCCGCCTCTTCCTTTGTGCAAAGCCTCAGCCCTGAGGGGGTGCTTCCCCCGGTCTTTGAAGGGGTGACGCTGAAAGCCAAGCTTGGGTTTGATGCGCCTTGGGATCTTTTGGCGATCGAACGCGCCCGCCCGCAGCCGACCGAGATCGACCTTCAGCTTCTGACCGCCAAATGGGGTGAGATGAACCTTCGAATGGCCGGAAATGTGACAATTGATGCAGCCGGGGTGCCAGAAGGCGAGATCACGGTGAAGGCAGAGAACTGGCGCCAAATGGTCACTTTGGCCAAATCCTCCGGCCTGCTGGACCCAGCCTTCGAAAGCACGGTCATGGGGGCGCTGGGATTGATCGCCGGGCTCTCCGGAGATCCTGAAACCATCGATGTACCGCTTGGGTTTTCAGGTGGCTATATGACCCTCGGGCCGTTGCCCATAGGCCGCGCGCCCGTTGTTCGTCTCCGCTGACACCCATACAAGCGCCAGTCATGCTGCTTTTTTCTTGCCCTAAATACCTCGGGGTGAGGCCGTCAGGCCGAGGGGCTGCGCCCCTCTTGCAACCTCACCGGCAATAAGCGCCGCCTCGATGCTTTGCTGTGTCCAGATGAAGATGATCTTTGTGATAGCGATCTGCATTTGGCCCCAACACGGTGCCAAACGTCCCACAGGCGGAACTGTGCATGGCCTTCAGAACCTTGCCCTGCACCGGATCTCGCCACCCTTTCAGAACCGATATCTTCGCTCCGTTCTTCAGTGTCAGCCCCGAGATATCGACCGCCTTGCCCTTGCCGTGTTCGGAAATCTTGGCGCCGGGGCGGTTGTTGCGTGTGCGACACGAATAATGCGCCGCGATTTTGAGTTCGGCCGGGCCACCGCCCAGACGCCCAATCGCAGGCGCAACCCCATTGCGCACCCATTTGTCCAGTGCCTTGGCCGTGGTGCAATCCATGATGGCTGGCGTGCTCAACCGCACCCCTGATATTTCGCTCACCTTCACCGGCTCGGATAATCCACAGCCACGCAGCTTGCCCGGGATTGCACTGACCTTCTGTCCGCGAATGCTGCGCAATCCGCAAACCTTGCCAACCCGTCCGGTCGCCTTTGGAACAATGGCCGGAGTGGTGGTGGCCACCACGGTCGGGACCGACTGGACTTCCCGGAAACTGGCTGGTCGCAACATCGGACGAAGTGATCGTGCCACTGCGGTATGGCTGAAACCAGCCACGGATACTGCCCCCGCAGACACCGGCCTGGCCGTAGTCACAGGCGTTGGTTGTTCAATCACCACGCTGCCCGGACGCGGACGTGGACGCAGGGTTCTTTCAATATGCACAACCACCATAGAAGTTGAACGCACCATGTCACCGCTCTGATGCAACTCGGGGCGCAACTCTGGACGCAGGGAACGTATCGGTGCATTGGCCCACGCCGCTTCTGTCAAGAGCGCAGCCAGCGCAAGATATCCTGCGCCCCTGCGGATCATGATTTTTTCACCTCGTGCTGCCCCACACGTCCAAAATCCGGTGCATCTGTATCTTGGCCAGCTTCAATAATACTCCGACGAATGGCACGGGTATGGGTGAAGTAATCATGAAGCGCGTCTCCATCCCCGGTACGAATGGCGCGCTGCAGGGCAAACAGCTCTTCGGTGAACCGGCCAAGGATCTCTAGTGTTGCGTCCTTGTTGGTCAGAAACACATCACGCCACATGGTGGGATCAGAGGCCGCAATCCGAGTGAAATCCCGAAAACCGGCGGCGGAATATTTGATCACTTCGCTGTCGGTCACCCGCCGCAGATCATCTGCTACCCCCACCATCGTATAGGCGATAAGGTGGGGCGTGTGGCTGGTCACGGCCAGCACAAGGTCATGGTGTTCCGGGTCCATCTCTTCGACATTTGACCCCAACCCTTCCCACAGCTTGCGCAAACGTATGGTGGCATCTTTATCCGCCCCATTCGGAACGAGGATGCACCAACGGTTGTCAAACAGTTCGGCAAAGCCTGACCGTGGGCCGGAATGTTCAGTGCCTGCCAGCGGGTGGCCGGGAATGAAATGCAAATCTTCTGACAGATGCGGGCCCACGGCGTCGATCACCGCTTGCTTGACCGACCCCACATCGGTCACGGTCGCGCCCTTGGCCAGATGTGGGGCAATTTCAGCAGCGACGGCGCTCATGGCACCCACCGGCACGGCAAGCACAACAAGATCAGCGCCTTTAACGGCTTCGGCAGCACTGTCGACAACCCGGTCGCAAAATCCCAGCTCACGCGCGATATCACGCGTTTCAGCCGATCGCGCGGTGCCAACAATCTCGCCCGCCAACCCGCCACGGCGTATTGCATGGGCCATTGAGGATGCGATCAGCCCAAGGCCGATCAGGGCGACACGATCATAGATCTGGCTCATGCCTCACCTTCCTTCTCGTCCACCTTCCCGTTGGGATCCGGGATCACCCCTTTGAAGCGCCTCACCAAATGCGCCACCCGGCGGCATGACGGTTCATCCCCAACGGTGATCCGCAGGCAATTGGGTAAGGCGTATCCTGCCACCCGGCGCACGATGATCCCCTCGGACTGCAGGTAATCATCCACGGCGTTTGCTTCTTCCTCACTGGCGAAACGCGCGAGAATGAAGTTTGCGCAGGATGTGTCAGACGGCACCCCAAGCTCGGCCAGCGCTTCGGCCAACCAAGCACGCAGTCGGGTGTTTTCGGACAGGCACTTTGCGACATGTTCGCGATCCCGAAGCGCGGCTTCAGCGGCGGCAAGCTGCGGCATCGACAGGTTGAAGGGCCCGCGAACGCGATTGAGCACGTCGATTACCTCGGCGGTGCCATAGCCCCAGCCAATGCGCAGCCCGCCAAGCCCATACATCTTAGAGAACGTGCGGGTCATGAACACGTTTTCCCGCATGCTGACCAGAGACGCGCCGCCATCGAATCCTTCGACATATTCCGCATAGGCACCATCCAGCACCAGCAGTACCCGTTTTGGCAGCTTTTCGGCCAAGCGTGCCAGTTCGCCCACACCCACCATCGTGCCGGTGGGGTTGCCGGGATTGGCAATGAACACAAGCCGGGTCTTTTTGGTGACACCCGCAAGGATTGCGTCCACATCAACCAAGCGCTCGCGCTCTGGCACTTCGACCGGAGTCGCCCCGGCGGCAAGTGCTGAAATCTTGTACATGGAGAAGCCGTGTTCGGTGTAAATCACTTCATCCCCCGGCCCGGCATAGGCCTGACAGAGGAAGGTGATGATCTCATCAGAGCCGACACCGCAGATGATCCGCTCGGGATCCAGCCCATGCAAATCGCCAATGGCCTTGCGCAGACTCGCATGATCGGTGTTGGGATAGCGATGCAGCTCATGCCCCGCCCGCTTGAATGCCTCAACCGCATCCGGGCTTGGCCCAAACGGGTTTTCGTTGGAACTCAGCTTCACCACGTTGGAGACACCTGCCACCTTGGCCGCGCCGCCCACATAGGGTTTGATTGTCATGATCCCGGGTTGGGGCTCAATCTTCGCCATCACCGTTACTCCTTCTATGGGCGGTTGTAGTGGCGCTCAAAGAGAGGGGAAAGGGGGAAAGCGCTAACAGGTGGGATCGGTGGTGAGGTGAGGCTTTGCTGCACGGCAATCGCACTTTCCACCTCGCTTCCCAGCCATCCAACTGAAGGTTGCGCCAGATCATGGTGAAGATGTTGAAAACATGCCCCTATATCTTTGAGCAAAAATGGAAGGAGGCCTGTTATGACCAAATCCGTATTAGTTCCCGTCGATCTTGCACATACAGACGCACTGGAAGCCGCGATATCCGCCGTTCGAGTGGTCGCTGCACCTGAGCGCGCAAAAGTCACCTTGGTTGGTGTTACCGGAAGCGTCCCCTCGGCAGCAGCACACAACCCGACAGAGTTCAGTGAAAAACTCGCCGCATATGGTTCCGAAGTCGCCGCGCGCATTGGGCTTCCGGTCGATACGCAAACACTAGTGGATGTTGATGTAGAAGCCGACCTGGGTCGCGTACTCATAAAAGCTGCCGAGGATCTGGGGGCTGACCTGATCGTGATGGCCTCCCATGTGCCCGGTTTTATCGAACATATCATTGCGTCAAATGCAGGCTATGTGGCCAGCCACGCGAAATGCTCGGTTTATGTGGTCAGGTGAACGGGATGCCAACAAGTAAGTAAAGAACCTTCGCGCGCCGTTCCTGCGCGTTCGAATGCTACAACCTCTTAGGTTGTGTTTAAACGGGTTTTCTTTGAACTTAGCTTTACCAAATTCTGGACGCCCGCAACTTTGCCGACTTCGCCGCAAAGAGTACCACCCGTCACCTGACTGTCAGGCAACAGGCATGACCGTCCCAGACCAACAAATCACGCGCGACAATTAATGGCCGTCACTTCCGAGCAGTTCGAGGGCCTCGTGCAGAACCTTCAACGAGGCACTGTGGCTTCCACTATTGTGGAGTTCTGCCCCCTCGTTCCGCATCGCCCTGATCTCATCCAATTGTTCGGCAGACATCCCCTCAACGGTCAGAATTGCTTCGTCAATGCGCTTCACATCAGCGGGGCAATGTCCTGCAAACGCAGGAGTTGCAAGGCTTATCATCAGCGCGGCAGCAACATGAATTCTATTCATGACCTCACCTTTCGTACCCTGAAATGTCTCGCAGCTTGCGAGCATCCGATCGGATCATCTCAGATTTCAGCTGCCAATTCCAATATTCGTAGAGAACCACACTGAAATGTGAATCTGACCAGAACGTTCGTCGGGACAGCTGGGTTCCAGAAAGGGGCCATACGAAACTGTGCTATACTTCATCTGTTAAATTCTGCATCTGGAAAAAAGGAGGGCGATACAATGTTCGACCTTGATAGCTTTGTTGCCGATTGCCGAGATGCCGTTGCAAAAGACCCGACCCATAAATCCGTTCAAGAGCTGGTATCCAGGGCCGTGGCAGATCCGGCAGGCATGTTGAAGACACTGGGGGAGCCAACCGAGCCCGGCATCACTCCACTTTACCAATCCGACGATCTGACAATTCTGAACCTGGCCTGGAAACCTCAATTCACCCTTCAGCCACATAATCACGAAATGTGGGCTGTCATCGGGATTTATGGAGGCCGGGAAGACAATATCTTCTGGCGCCGTGTAGAAGATCACCCCGACGGTCTGATTGAAGCGGCAGGAGCGAAGGCGCTCAGCACGGGGGATGTCTGTCCGATGGGACCAAACATCATTCATTCAGTCACTAACCCGATCAACCGTCTGACAGCGGCAATCCATGTCTATGGTGGGGACTTCTTTGAAACCGAGCGCAGCGAATGGGACCCGGAAGGACTCACTGAGCAACCTTTGGACATAGATGCCATCAGGGCACGGTTTTCATCCTGACCACGAGCAAATTTCCTGTTCACAACAAAAAAGGGCCGCGCGATGCGCAGCCCTTTCGGAAATTCTGTGGTGCGGCGAAGATTAGTTCTTCGCGTAGAATTCGACCACGAGGTTCGGTTCCATCATCACCGGGTAAGGCACGTCCGACAGGCCGGGGGTGCGGGTGAAGGTGGCGGTCATTTTCGAGTGGTCGGCTTCGATGTAGTCCGGCACATCACGTTCGGCCAGAGCAACAGCTTCCAGAACCAGACCGATTTGCTTCGACTTCTGACGCACTTCGATCACGTCGCCTTCTTTCACGCGGTAGGAAGGGATGTTCACTTTTTTGCCGTTCACGGTCACGTGGCCGTGGTTCACGAACTGGCGTGCAGCAAATACGGTCGGAACGAATTTGGCGCGGTACACAACAGCGTCCAGACGGCGCTCCAGCAGACCGATCAGGTTTTCACCTGTGTCGCCTTTAACACGCTCGGCTTCGCCGTAGATGCGACGGAACTGTTTCTCGGTCAGGTCGCCGTAGTAGCCTTTCAGCTTCTGCTTGGCGCGCAGCTGCAGACCGAAGTCCGACAGTTTGCCCTTGCGGCGCTGGCCGTGCTGGCCGGGGCCATATTCGCGGCGGTTCACCGGCGACTTCGGGCGACCCCAGATGTTTTCGCCCATGCGGCGGTCAATTTTATACTTGGCAGACGTACGTTTCGTCACGGCTGATCTCCTTCTAAGTTTTCGAAGGGCGTTGTCCTCTCGCCTTTGAACCGGGTCCTGAATTTCATGAAGCTGAAACCCCGGGGCTCTCGGGCGTGACAGGCATCCTCTTGCGAGGGCCACCAACACCAAATGAAACCGGCACCTCTCGGAACCGGATTGGGGGCTTATAGCGCCATGGATGGGGGAGTCAACAGGTTGAGAGGCGGATTTCACCTCGCGAGGTCACGAAATTCGAATTCAGCCCTGCACCTCACAAACTTCTTTCCCTGCATGTAAATAAAATGTGCTAGTTATCAATCAAATACAGGCAGACTATTTCGAGACCTCACATGGCACAGTCCAAAACCTCAATGAAGCGCCCCGCCTATTATATTCCGCTTTCATCGGGCTGGGTGGCGGCCACGGCCATACCATCGCTGTTTTTCCTGTGGCCCGACACTCAGTTCCTGTCGCCAAGAGACGCCTGCAACCTCTACATCCTGTCCCTGTTTCTCGTCCTTGCGTTTTATGAGCTTGTCTTCCTCAAGATCCATAACAGCGCGGGCACCGGGCTTCGGTTTGATCCCCGGAACTTCTCAAATTCCGCCTATCAGATGGACTATGGGGTCAAGATGGTCGGGCTGGTGGCAACGCTGGCCCTATTGACCGCGTTCTACACTGTGGCCGATCTTTATAAAGACGAGTGGTATGCCCCGTTTTTCACCACCCTCTCGGACTACTGGGCGCTGTTCCTCTTTGTGATCTTTGCGAATGTAACGTTGTCACATTTCTCGATGGTTCGGCCAAGAGACGGGATCTGGCATCTGGGATATATGCTGCTTTCTCTAGGACGCGGCGACATCGACTATGACAAGATCAGCGCCCATATGCTGAGCCTGTGTGTAAAAGGATTCTTCACGCCCTTGATGTATTGTTACCTGGTCTATGACTGGGACTATCTACAGGGCATCGACCTCGGCGCGTTCTCGGGATTTCCCAGCGTCTACGAGTTCATGTATCGGTTCTTCTTTTTCGCAGATCTGAGCCTCGTGGTGGTGGGGTATGCCTTTGCGGCCCGGTTCTTGAATTCACAAATTCGCTGGACGGAATCTACCATGTTGGGCTGGGTCGTTTGCATCCTGTGCTACGCGCCGTTCTGGCAAATGTTTTCCCGCCAATATTTTGACTATTTCAGCCCAAGCTACACTTGGGGAAACTGGCTGTGGGAATACCCGGTGCTCTACGGGATCTGGGGGACAACAATCCTGGCCCTTCTGGCGATCTACACCATGGGGACAATGCGCATGGGGCTGCGGTTTTCCAACCTGACCTATCGCGGCGTATCCTACGGGTTTCCGTTCAACCTCACCAAACACCCGCAATATATCTCCAAGAATGCCACTTGGTGGCTGATCGAAATTCCATTCATCGCAGCGGATGTTGTGACCGGTTTGTCAAACTGCCTCTCGCTGGCCGGGGTGAACTGTATCTACTACCTGCGTGCAAAATGCGAAGAGCGGTGCCTGCGACCCTCCCCCTCTTACCGCGCGTATGAACGGCACATCGCTGAACACGGGCTAATTGCCCGGATAGGTAAGCGTTTGAAGAAGCCCCGGGCCGAAGCTGCACCTCAGCAATCAGAACAATAAACGGCACCCAGTTCGAGATCAGCATCCAGATACCTAGACTCATTCGCATATGTAGAAGTATCCTTCCTTATCCAACAGAGAAGGAAGACCATCAATGATACGCCGAATATTGACGATACTAAGCACGATTATCGCCATCATGGTTGCTCCTGTTTATGCCGACGAAGGGGATGACGATATCAAGCGGCTGGCCCTGCAGATCAGCGACAACAACCCTGCAACGTTCAACAAAGCCCTGAATGTTGCCACAAATTTCGCCCGTGGAATGAGCGAAGCCGGCGAACTCTACGAAATTGAAATTGTTGCTTTCAATGCTGGGCTTCACCTCTTGCGTGAGGATACGTCTCCGGTGATCGACAGAATTACCAGCATTTCGGCGAGCATCCCAGAGGTGACATTCAGCGCCTGCGGCAACACGATCAAAGGTATGACGAAGAAAGAGGGAGCCTCTCCGCCGATCTCTGCTCATGCACAGGTCGTTCCGGCAGGTGTGGTGCGGCTGATGGAGCTGGACAGCGAGGGTTACTTCATCATCAGGCCATAGATTGCGATTGCGGCAGGAGACTGCCCGCAATTCACGTCAATGCTTATGCCACCCCTTGCATGATTGCCGCTTCGGCCCGTGTCAGCGTACGGCGGGCATAGGCGCCATAGGCCATAGGGTCATAATCCAACGCCGGAAACATCTCGATCAGGCGGGCGCGTTGCCCTGCTTCGACAGCATCGAGCGCAGTGGCGGCGGGATGAAAGCTGTCCGCAGCGACGCCATTGGCCCAGACCACTTCGTGCCGCTCCAAAAGCAGATGGTAATAGGTGACTTCGCGCACCGAACTGTCAACGATCACCCGGCGTTCATCCACCAGATCCTGCGCCCGGACCAGCACTTCGTCGGTGTTGAACAACTCTAGCGCACGGGGACCGCGCAGCAACAGCTGGTGTTGTGGGGACACCAGAAGATCTTCATCCGGTTCGCCAGTGGACAGAGCCCCTGCCCGCACCCGGATCGGACGCAGTTCCGGCATGGCAAACAGACGGGCACCCGAGATACGACGCGTGCCGATCCAGAGCACTTTCTGGGCGCCATTGTCGCGGGTTTGAATGTGATCCCCTTCAGACAGATCCTCGATCCGGGCTTCGCCTTCGGGGGTGCGAATGCGCGTGCCGGGGGTAAAACAGATCACACCTGTGGGTTGGTCGGTCAGCCGGTTCATGTGGCTCGGTTCGAGGTTGGCTTCGACCACCCACAGATCCGCGTTCGCCGGGGGCACATCATCCACAAACATCAGAAGCGGAGAGCGCTCGGGTCCTGTTTCAATCAACGTGATGGTATAGCTTTGGTGTCCGTCGGTGACCTTGAAGCCCATGTTCAGAAGCGGATCTTCGACCTGCGCTGAATAAATCGACATCTGCGGGTCCATCGCCGCCCCTACAAGCTTGTGCACAATGCGCGCCGCCCGCTTGCGTTGATCAGCTTCACCCGAGGCGTGTTCCAGCCTCAGAATGTCCTGCGGTCCGTCAACCCGAAGAGCCTCGCCGGTCCAGCGCCAAATGGCACCTACACCCAATGCGGATTTGGCTGCATTGGCCAATCCATCAATTTCCGACTGCGCCCAAGAGATGACAAACGTGCCGTGAAAGCCCGTCTTCATGCCCGTAACCTGCCATTTTATTTTTTTATTAACGGTAAGTTAACACGGGTGATTCGGAGTGTTAAGCGGTTTCTTAACCTTTTGGATAGGTGCCCTTGCGAAAAGGTCACACCGGTGCGGGTCCACATGCGCGGCAATGTCATCCCCCCGGCAATCAAACAAGGCGCGGCTTGAGATCCCTCAGTGGCGCACCGCCTGGCGAAGAGCGTCCGCCAATGTCACCGCCACAAATAAGGATGCCGCGACACAGACAATGGTTGGGCCGGTTGGGGTGTCAAACCAGAATGACAACTGCAACCCGCCGATCACAGAAGCTGCGCCAATCACCACACCGCCCAGCGCCATGCGCTCGGGTGTCTGGGCCAGCGGGCGGGCTGCCGCGGCCGGGATGACCAGCATGGCGCCAATCAACAGCACTCCCACAACCTTGATCGCGACCGCCACCACAAGCGCGAGAGCAAGGGTCAACACCAATTGTTCGCGCTTTGGGTCGATCCCGGATGCGGCAGCCAGATCCGGGTTGAGCGTTACCGTGAGCAACGCTGACCAGCGCCACCACAAGAGCCCCAAAACCGATATGGCCCCACCCCAGATCACCAGCAGATCCATACGGCTCACTGCAAGGATATCGCCAAACAGGTAAGCCATCAGGTCAACCCGCACGCCGGACAAGAAGGACACCGCCACAAGGCCGAAGGCGATCGCGGAATGTGACAATACCCCCAAGAGAGTATCCATTGCATGCCCCCGCGCGCCCAAAGTGGACACGATATACCCCATGCCAAGCGCGGCAATAAGGACACCGGCAAAGATCGGGGCTTCGAATGTCAGGGAAAGGGCCACGCCCAGAATGGCCGCGTGGGCGGTCGCGTCGCCAAAAAACGCCATGCGCCGCCAGACCACAAAGCAGCCCAACGGGGCGGCTGCCAAAGCCACACCAAGCCCGGCGAGGGCGGCGCGGATCATGAAACCATCCAGGAAACTCATACGCTGCCCTCCTGATGGGAATGATCATGGGTGTGGGCGTGATCGTGGTCGCACCCATCGTGATGGTGATGCCCGTCATGGTCATGGTCGTGGTCATGCTCATGGCGATACAGCGCCAGCGCCCCATGGGTGCCCGTCCCAAAGAGTGCGCGGTATTCTGGCGCTGATGCCACGTGTTCCGGTGCGCCTTGGCAGCAGACATGGCCGTTCAGGCAGAGAACCCGGTCAGAGGCGGCCATCACCACATGCAATTCATGGCTGACCATGAGGACGGCGCAACCCAGCTCCTGTCGCAGCTCTTCGATCAGTGAATAGAAAGCAGCAGATCCCGGTTGGTCGAGCCCCTGCGTGGCTTCGTCCAAAACCAAAATGTCGGGCTGCGACAACAGGGCTCGGGCCAGAAGCACCCGCTGAAACTGACCGCCAGAGAGACTGGCCAGTTGCTGGTCTTCAAAACCCGTTGCCCCCACCCGCTGCAAGGCTGCTTTGGCCGCAGCAGGCGCAACCCTTCCCGGCAGCTGAAGAAACCGCGACACGGCAAGGGGCAATGTCGGGTCGATATGCAGCTTTTGCGGCACATACCCGATCTTCAACCCCTTTTGCCGGACCACCTTGCCGGCGCTGGGGCGCAGCGCCCCGATCAGCAGGCGCAGCAGCGTGGACTTGCCGGATCCATTAGGGCCGAGGATGGTGACAATCTCGCCTTTCGAAATGGAAAAATCCACGTTGGAGAGGACGGTTTTGCCCCCCTGCCGCATGGTTAGCCCGTCGGTTGTGATTAAGCTCATGCGGGCGCCCCTTCCGGAGCGGACTGGCAGGCAGGGCAGAGCCCCTCAACCTCCACCACCATCCGCTCGATGGCAAACCCAACTGCATCAGCCGCCTTTCCAAGGCGACCGACGGACAGGTCGGAATGCGCTTCCGCCACCTTGCCGCAGCCGCGACAGATCAGAAAGATCGGGGCATGCTCTTCGTCGGGATGGGCGCAAGCAATGAACGCATTCTGTCGCTCGATCTTGTGAACAAACCCATGGGCGACAAGGAAATCCAGCGCCCGGTAAGCGACCGGCGGTTGCGAGCCGAGATTTTCATTGCGCAGCACATCCAGGATGTCATAGGCGCCCAACGCTGTGTGACGCTCCAACAAGATCTCCAGCACCCGCCTGCGCACCGGGGTCAGCTGCAACCCCTCTCGCGCACAATGCGCTTCTGCCGCGGCCAGGGCGGTGTTGATGCAGCTGCGGTGATCATGTTGGGCAAATCCAAGCGTGTTCATAGGAAATCCGGTTTCTAGGCTGAGAGCATTTAGCGGTTGATATGATATAGTATTACATATAGCAAGCAGCAGATTGTTATAGAGTAACACCCCAAAACCGCCCAACTGACCCGAATGAGGCCCCATGTTTCGCGCAACCCTCCTGTCGCTTGCCTGCCTTCTGTCCAGTCCGTCACTGGCCGAAAGCCCCAATGTCGTCACCGACATTGCCCCAATCCATTCGATTGTTGCACAGGTTATGGAAGGCGTTGGCACACCTGATTTGATCCTGCCGCCCGGCGCCTCGCCTCATGGTTATGCGATGCGCCCATCCGAAGCGGCCGCTTTGGAAAATGCGGATCTGGTGGTCTGGGTCGGGCTGGAACTTACCCCTTGGCTGGAAAAGCCACTGCGAACAATCTCAGCGAATACATCTCAGCTTGCATTGCTGGAACATAAAGACACGATGCGCCTGACCAACCGGGAAACCGCGCTGTTTGCGCCTGAGGAACATGAGGACGAGCATGATCACGACGCGCACAACCATTCAGACGGCGCCACCGACCCGCATGTCTGGCTTGACCCGGAAAACGCACGCATCTGGTTGGATGTCATAGCAGAGGCTCTGTCCAATCTGGATCCAGCCAATGCACAGGCTTATCAGGACAACGCAGCACGGGCCGAGGCGAAATTGACGCGGCAGATTGACGAGATCCGCACCCAGTTGGCTCGACTAAAAGACACCCCGTATATCGTCTTTCATGACGCCTATCAGTATTTTGAAGCTCGGTTTGATCTGGCGGCGACAGGCGCGATTTCAATGAGCGACGCCACGCGCCCCAGCCCCGCCCGCATTGCTGAACTGAAGACCGCAATCAAACAGGCCGACATTCGTTGCGCACTGACCGAGCCGCAATTCAATTCAAGCCTGTTCGAAACTGTGTTTGAAGACACCAAGGCGTCGATCCGCGTGATTGACCCATTGGGAACCAAGCTCACCCCCGGCACGACGCTTTATGGCGATCTGATCAACGATATGGCGCGGGGGCTGACTTCTTGCGCAGAATAGACGATGAGAACGTCGACTAAGAGCCCCGGCGACATGTTTGGCGGTGGTTTCAATAAGCTATTTCAGGGACGTAATGGACGTATATCGGGCCACAAGCGCGCGCGTCCAAACGCATTGGAACCCGGTGGCTATGAAGCGGCTGAGCGAAGGTGAAAGTGATGAGCCATTGCTGAAACCCACACCTTGAACAAGCCAACCGGCTCTGTCAGAGGAAACCGGGTTGAGACGGGCAGGACGCTAATCAAGCATCCTGCCATGCCTAAACGCTCCCCTTTCCGCTATTTCAAAACCAGCCCTGAGATCATCCGCCTCGCGGTAATGATGTATGTTCGGTTTCCACTTTCGCTGCGCAATGTGGAAGATTTGCTCCATGAACGTGGCATCGATATCAGCCACGAAACCGTGAGATATTGGTGGAACAGATTTGGACCGCTGTTCTCATCGGAAATTCAGAGAAAACGAGTTCAGCAGCTTCGTGCATTTTCACGATGGCAGTGGCACCTGGACGAAGTGTTCGTGAAGATCAACGGCGAGCGGCACTACCTATGGCGGGCCGTGGATCACGAAGGAGAGGTGCAGGAAAGCTACGTCACCAAGCGTCGAAACAAGCGCGCAGCCCTTAAATTCTTGAGGAAGGTGATGAAGCGATATGGTCAGCCAGAGCTTGTCGTTACAGATCGTCTTCGGTCCTATGCGGCTGCCATGCGCGAGATTGGAAACGCGGACGAGCAGTCAACTGGTCGCTATTTAAACAACCGGATTGAGAACTCGCATCTTCCTTTTCGACGACGAGAGCGCGCCATGTCGCGGTTTCGGCGTATGCGAAGTTTGCAAAAATTTGTCGCCATCCACTCCTCAGTCTTCAACCACTTCAATCAGGACCGCAGCCTATCGAAACGTGAACATTTCAAGCTCAACCGAACCGTCGCTCTCTCTGAGTGGCGCAGCCTTTGCGCGGGATAATGGACAGCCATACGGGCCTAGCTGAGACGAGTTCGAATTAGTCTGACAGCACACGTTGATCAGTTGATGCCATAGGACTGGATCATTGCTGTGATCAACGCTTCCCGCTGCCATCAGCTTCCGGTTCTTTATCTCCCGCAAGGTTTCCTTCAGGCGATCATCAACCTCTCTAAGGCGGGGGAGTTCATCGACAAATTTGAGGGAACAAAATGGTATAGGCATTTTCGAAAGCGTCATGGTGGATTCCTTTCAGAGCGCGAACCCATGTGGTTCTTGCCAAAGGCCTGAACCGTATTGGTTCGGCGATTGTGTATGAAAGGCTCCGGAGCCCGTGAGAACACTTAGGGAACGAAATCAGCGGAAGATCAACAGGACGTTTCAATGACGGCGAACCACTACCTCATGCCAAAGCCGAAACATCTTAAACATGGTAACCCACTGATAAATATAAAAAACCACCGACAGGTTACCTGCCGATGGTCATTTGATCTGTGCAGAGTGGTCAAAAATCACCCCTAAGTGGCCAAGTTATGGCGTGTCCCACAACAACAACTGTCTGAGCGTCAGATCAACCGCACTTGGAATGGCCGCAGCTGCCGCAGGTCATGCAACCTTCGACCATGCGCATGTCGAATTGACCACAGCTTGGGCAGGCCGGACCGCGCGGGGCTTCACCCACGGCGATAACTTCGGCTTGCGGATCTGACTTCGGCGCCATGCCTTCGGCCTCAAGGAACCCGGTGGCGATCATGTGGCGCTCGATCACACCGCCGATCGCAGCAAGGATCGACGGGATGTATTTCCCTTCCATCCACGCCCCGCCACGCGGGTCGAACACGGCCTTGAGTTCTTCGACCACAAAGCTCACCTCGCCACCGCGACGGAACACGGCGGAGATCATGCGAGTCAGGGCAACCGTCCAGGCGAAATGCTCCATGTTCTTCGAGTTGATGAACACTTCGAACGGGCGGCGGTGGCCGTTAATGAGCAGGTCATTGATGGTGATGTAGATCGCGTGTTCGCTGTCAGGCCATTTCACCTTGTAGGTATGCCCTTCGAGCGACTGCGGACGACCCAGCGGTTCTGACAGGTAAACCACATCGGCACCGGTTTCGACCTCAGGTGCCTTCTCGCTTTCTTCGTTCACCGACAGAACCGAACCGGTCACGTCATTCGGGCGATAGGTGGTGCAGCCTTTGCAGCCCAACTCCCACGCCTGCATATAGACACTTTGGAACGCGTCAAACGAGATGTCTTCCGGACAGTTGATGGTTTTGGAAATCGAAGAGTCGATCCATTTCTGCGCAGCAGCCTGCATTTTCACGTGGTCCGCAGGGGCCAGCGTCTGCGCGTTTACAAAGTAATCCGGCAGCGGTTTGTCGCCGAACTTATCGCGCCACATCTGCACCGCATAGTCGACCACTTCTTCCTCGGTGCGGGTGCCATCTTTTTGCAGCACCTTGCGGGTATAGGCGTAGGCGAAGACCGGCTCGATGCCCGAAGACACGTTGCCCGCGTAAAGCGAGATGGTCCCGGTGGGGGCAATCGAGGTCAGCAGCGCGTTGCGGATGCCGTGTTCACGAATGGCTTCGCGCACGTCATCATCCATCTGCAGCATGTTGCCCGAGTTCAGATAGGCCTCGGCATCAAACAGCGGGAACGGACCTTTTTCTTTCGCCAGATCAACCGACGCGAGGTACGATGCGCGGGCGATCAGCTTCATCCAGGCTTCGGTTTGCTTTGCAGCTTCGTCCGACCCGTAACGCAGGCCGAGCATCAGAAGTGCATCGGCCAGACCGGTTACACCAAGACCCACACGGCGCTTGGCCTGTGCTTCCTGACGCTGGGCTTCCAGCGGGAATTTCGACACGTCGACCACGTTGTCCATCATGCGGATCGCTGTGCGCACCAGTTTATCGAGCGCTTTCGGATCCAGCTTGGCGTTTTTCTCAAACGGATTTTTCACCAGACGGGCAAGGTTGACCGAGCCCAGCAGGCAAGCGCCATAAGGCGGCAGGGGCTGTTCACCACAGGGGTTGGTTGCCGCAATCTGCTCGCAATAGTTCAGGTTGTTCATCTGGTTGATGCGATCGATAAAGATCACACCGGGTTCGGCGTAATCATAGGTGGCGCGCATGATCTTGTTCCACAGATCACGGGCTTCAACCGTGTGATAGACGTTGCCGCCGAATTTCAGATCCCAGCTGCCATCTTCCTTCACCGCCTTCATGAAGTCATCGGTCACCAGCACCGACATGTTGAACATGCGCAGGCGGGCGGCATCCGATTTGGCGGTGATGAAGTCTTCGATATCCGGGTGATCACAGCGCATGGTCGCCATCATGGCCCCACGGCGCGAGCCTGCCGACATAATGGTGCGGCACATCGCGTCCCAAACATCCATAAAGGAAAGCGGGCCAGAGGCGTCTGCGGCAACGCCTTTCACATCCGCACCGCGCGGGCGGATGGTCGAGAAGTCATAACCGATGCCGCCACCCTGCTGCATGGTCAGGGCCGCCTCTTTCAGCATGTCAAAAATACCAGACATGCTGTCCGGGATCGTGCCCATCACGAAGCAGTTGAAGAGCGTGACCGAACGACCCGTGCCAGCACCTGCGGTGATGCGGCCAGCGGGCAGGTATTTGAAATCTTCCAGCGCGTCGTAAAAGTCGCCTTCGCGATCCGGCTCATGTTCTGCCAGCGAGCGGGCGATCCGACGCCAGGTATCTTCAACCGTCTTGTCTTGCGCCTCCCCTTCCGACGATTTGAGTCGGTATTTCATGTCCCAGATTTGTTCGGCAATGGGGGCGGCAAAACGAGTCATCAAAGCTCTCTCTTGGCTATCTTGTTGATTTTAATTGGGACATAGCTTTTTGGCAGCGGCTTGCCCCTCCCTGTCAGGGATGGCATTTATACCAATAATGTGGGGGCTGTCACCAGCTTTGTTAAAAAAATATCAACATTTAGTGTGTCGTCACCAAAGCGCCACATACATCTGGTAAATACTATGAGCTATGTAAACCTGCTAAAACTCTGCGTTGGAGCGGAAAAAGTCGAAGATCTGACCGCCTGGCAAGAGATGCGCCGGGGCGAGACCGGACGACCCAATCCGGTGCATGTCACCCGAATGTGGCCCAAGCGCGAATCTGAACTGGTGAACGGCGGCTCGCTATATTGGGTCTTTAAGGGGCAGGTGCTGGCCCGGCAAGAGGTGTTGCGGCTCGAAGAGGTGATCGGGCAGGATGGGATCCGCCGCTGTGGCATTGTCCTCTCGAACGACGTCATTCTTACCGAATCCCAACCCCGCCGAGCTTTTCAGGGCTGGCGCTATCTTAAACCCGAAGACGCGCCCCGCGACCTGCCCGAACTGCGAGAGGGCGATGATGATCTGCCCTCCGAGCTTGCTTCGGCGCTTGCGGAAATAGGTATCCGCTAGAAATCAGGACACTTTTCATGGACCCGGATCATTATCGTGAACAGTTGAAATCCGAAGGGCGGGTCTGGCTTCGCAAGGCCCTGACTGAGGAAGAGCTGGAAGGCCTTCGAAATCTTTCAGTAATGGAGGGGCGACCCGGTGCGCGGATCGCTCATACCGATCCTCTTTTCCAAACTCTGCCCGACATGGGGTTTAATGAGCTGATCACTCAAACCTGGCCTAATATGCAACAGGTTCGGCTCCTGTCATTTGACAAAAGCAAAGAAGCAAACTGGGGTGTGCCCTGGCATCAGGATCGCATCATTGAGCTTGCCGAAAAAACACAGGTCCCCGGTTACACCAACTGGTCACAGAAGGCGGGCATCTGGCATTGCGAACCACCGTTGGAACAGCTTGAAACTATGCTGTTTGTTCGTGTGCACCTTGATCGTAGCACGGTTGAAAACGGCGCGATGGAAATCGCCCTTGGCAGCCATCGCGAAGGTAAGGTTTCCTCTCCCCGGGCATCAGAAATCGCCGGAACCTATCCAACCGAAATAACAACTGCAGAAGCTGGGGACGTGCTTGTCCTCGCCATGTTGACCCTGCATCGATCTGGATCATCGGCAACTGCCAAAGAATCCAATGAGCGACGACGCACGTTACGAGTCGACTACGCACCGTTCGATCTGACCGATGGGCTAAACTGAGCCTGCTGAGTTCAGGCTTCTTGCAGTGGATAGACCTGTCACAGAATCGATTCTTTCCTCGGCTACCCTGTCCCTGCCCGCCGTTTCCCCTTCCTAACCGGCTTGCCCGTCCGGTCAGGATCCTCGCGGGCAAGTGCGTGCCGATCCATTCCACGTGGCATGCGCCCTCCCTCGGGGGTCGGTCCTTTCCCCGGGGGAGCTTTCCCCGCGCTCTAATGCTCTGGACAAGGTCTGTCGGGTCGCTAGGATCACCGCAACCTCTACCCTTCCCGATCAGAAGGATCCGGCCATGGCGCTTGGCAGCAATATCCGCACCTATTTCAACGACAGCTGGCATGACGGGGATGTTCCGGTGATGAAGGCCGCCGATCATGGCAGCTGGCTGGGCAGCACGGTGTTTGATGGTGCGCGTTATGCCCATGGGCTGTCACCTGATCTGCGCGCCCATTGTGAAAGGGTGAACCGCTCGGCAGAGGCGCTGATGCTCACGCCAACCGTTTCCACTGAAGATATGGTCGAGATCGTACGCGAAGGCCTATCTGCCTATTCCCCGGACCAAGCCGTTTATATCCGCCCGATGTATTGGGGATTGGACAGTGGGGCGTTGGGGATTTTACCCGGGCAGAACGCCACCGGGTTTGCCATCAGTCTGGAAGAGGTGCCACTGGCGCCAGACACGGCCACAACCACCCTCACCACCACACGGTTTCGCCGCCCCGTGCTTGAAAGCGCGGTGGTGAATGCCAAGGCGGGGTGCCTCTACCCCAACAACGCCCGGATGGTCGCAGAAGCGGTGTCGAAAGGGTATGGCAATGCGCTGGTGGCGGATGCTTTGGGAAATGTCGCGGAAAGTGCGTCCTCGAATGTGTTTATGGTCAGGGATGGCGAAGTCTTCACCCCGATTGCCAACGGCACCTTCCTTGCCGGCATCACCCGTGCGCGCCACATGAAGAACCTCCGGTCCGAGGGAGTCAAAATACATGAATGCACCCTTACCTTCGATGATTTCCGTGCGGCGGACGAGGTGTTCCTGACCGGCAACATGCATAAGATCACACCAGTGACCGAGTTTGATGGCACCATGTATCAACTTGGCCCCGTTGCTCGCCGCGCGCGTGAACTTTACTGGGATTGGGCCCATTCCGATGATGGTCGTACCAGCTGATCTGCGCCAAACGGCGCTCACGATTTGCGTCGGTGCGGTAGGGGCGGCCTTTGCCTGGGCGATCAACATGCCGCTGGGTCTGCTGGCAGGCCCGGCATTGGCCGTGGCATTTGCCAGCGTGATGGGCATGAAAACCGCCATCGCCATGCCTCTGCGAAACGTAATCTTTGTGCTTGTGGGCATCGCAGTGGGGTCAATGGTCACGCCCACCAGCATCGCCGCCATTGCACGCTGGCCGTTGGCTTTTGCCATTCTGGCCTGCCTGACCGCCGCAACACCGTTTGTCGGACAGCGCCTGCTCACCCGGCATATGGGGTTTTCCCGCACTGAAGGGTTCTTGTCAGCCGCGCCGGGACATCTGAGCCTTGTGGTTTCATTGGCAGACACGCTGAACATCGCGCTGACCCGACCTGCCTTGCTGGCATCGTTCAGGGTACTCGCAATCAGCCTGTTTGTCCCTTTGGCCGCCAGATTGTCAGGGTTGGAACTGGGCCCGGGTCTGCCGGTTGGGCGTGCCGTATCCTCATGGCCGATGATCGGGATCGAACTGGTGGCAGCGATTGCCATCGCGCCACTTCTCGCCAAGGCTAGGCTGCCCGCTCCGGTATTGCTTGCCGCCATGATCACGGCGGCGGCATTGCACTTGGGGGGAATTGTCGACGGCAATCTGCCGCCCTGGATAAGCCAGTCAGTATTGGTGCTAATGGGGTGCCTGATCGGCACGCGCTTTGTCGGCATCCGCTGGCCAGAGCTGCGGCGCAACCTGATTGCCGGAGTGATCGTGGTCACGTTGACCACCGGGCTGGCCGCAATGGCAGCACTTCCCGCCGCATGGATCTCGGGCTTGCCGCTTCTGGACATATTGGTGGGATTTGCACCCGGAGGGCTGGAAACCATGGTGATCGTGGGCGTTGCAATGGGAGCTGACCCAAGTTTTGTGGCCACGGCACATGTGGTCCGGCTTGTCCTGCTGGCTTTGGTGATTACCACTTACGCCGCACATATTGCGCGGTCTGGACCTACGGAAAGCAATGGACAGGACCGCCCCCCTCGGGCAGACTGAGCCCGTTTGAAGGCCCGTCCGCAGAGGGCGCGCCGCATAAGGGACCAATATGCGCAAGTTTCTCGTGATCCTCGACGACAGCCGCGAATGCCTGAACGCCATGCGCTTTGCCGCCATGCGCGCGGCCAATTCCGGGGGCGGCGTCGAAGTGCTCTCAATCATCCCGCCGGATGAGTTCAACCACTGGATCGGCGTCGGCAACATCATGCGCGAGGAAAGCCGCGAGCGGATCACCGTGCATTTCGAAGTATTCGCCAAATGGATGCGCGACCGGCAGGGTGTAGACCCGGAACTGGTCATTCGAGAGGGAGAAGTGGTGCCCGAGATCATGTCACAGATTCGTGAGGATCCGGATATCGGCGTTCTGGTCCTCGGCGCAGGATCCGGTAAATCCGGCCCTGGCCCTATCATCACCCAGATGATGCGCGCATCGGCGGAACTACCCGTCCCCATGACCATCGTGCCCGGAGAAATGTCCAAAGACCGACTTGAAGAGATCACCTGATCCGAACCATGAAATACTCCCGCGCCTTTTCTCCCTTTGGTCGACAGGCTTGGGCGCGGCGCAGCTTGTGAGCCTTGAGGGGCGCTGCCCCTCGCCTCGAAGAGGCTCACCCCGAGATATTTGAGGCAAGAAAAAAGCAGATTTCCTTGCATTTTCATTGCCGGAAATACCTTAGGGTGAATGCGCACAGCGCAGAGGGGCAAAGCCCCTGCCGAGCAAAGCGAGGCCACCGTGAGCGCGACGAAGCGCAGCGGATGTCACCCGTTTCATTCCCCAACCTTGACAGTTGCCCCCCTCAGGCGCATATCAATCCCAACTAAAACGTTTTGGATAAAGCCCGATGGCTGACCAAAACGCTTCCAGAAGGTGCGCCATGTTTATCCAAACCGAATCCACGCCAAACCCCGCTACGTTGAAATTCCTGCCCGGACAGGACGTGCTGGGAACGGGCACCGCCGACTTCCCGTCGAAGGACGCCGCAGACGCTTCGCCGCTTGCCACCCGCATTTTTGCAGTCAACGGCGTGACGGGCGTTTTCTTCGGTGCAGATTTTGTCACCGTAACCAAGGCGGATGAGGTTGAGTGGGATCATGTGAAACCGGCAATTCTCGGCGCAATCATGGAACATTTCCAGTCCGGCGCGCCCGTCATGGCGGCCGACGGCATCGCGGCCTCTGGTCACGCGGAACACACTGGGGAGAACAGCGAGATCGTGGAGCAGATCAAGGAACTGCTGGACACCCGCGTGCGCCCTGCCGTGGCGCAGGACGGGGGCGACATCACGTTCCACGGCTTTGATCGCGGCATCGTCTATCTACACATGCAAGGCGCATGTGCTGGTTGCCCCTCATCGACGCTGACCCTGAAGATGGGGATCGAAAACCTGCTGAAACACTACATCCCGGAAGTGGTTGAGGTGCGCCCTGTTGCAGCCTGACCCCATCATTCTGGCATTTGACACATCGGCCGCGCATTGCGCGGCCGCTTTGCTGCGCGGGGATGAGATTGTCGCGCTTCGCCACGAGGAGATGGCAAAAGGACAGGCTGAACGGTTGATGCCCTTGCTGGAAGAGGTGCTGGCCGAGGGGGGGGCATCATGGTCCGATCTTGACGCGATTGGCGTTGGAGTTGGCCCCGGCAATTTCACCGGTATCCGCATTTCGGTGTCCGCTGCACGTGGGCTGGCCCTGTCGCTGGGCATTCCAGCCATTGGCGTATCGACCCTTGAGGCCCTGGCTTTTGGTGTTGATACCACGATCCTGTGCAGCGTGGATGCCCGCCGCGAGATGCTCTACACACAGGCTTTCAATGATGGCACAGCCTCTTCCCCGATACTGACCAGCTTCGATGACATCCCCCTGCCCAACCCAAAGGCAGAAGCAAATGTGGTTGGGCACCGCGCTGGAGAAATTGCCAATCGGACCGGAGGGCAGGTTGTCGCCGCTGCATTTCCATTCACAGAAGCCATAGCCCGCAAAACCAAGGCACGTATGCACAATGTGCAGCTACCCCGTCCTGCCCCCCTTTACATACGCACGGCGGACGCCGCCCCACCGCGCGATCCGGCCCCCGTCATTCTGGATTGATCATGATCGATCCCGACGCCCTTGCCCGGATCCATGCCGCGAGCTTTGACAATGCTCGTGGTTGGAGCGAGGCGGAATTCGCTGATCTCCTCTCGTCGCAATTTGTGTTTGCAGAGGTTGCAGAACACGGTTTTGCACTAGGACGCGAAATCGCAGGGGAAAGCGAACTCCTGACCATCGCTGTGCTGCCCGAAGCACGCGGGGATGGTTTGGGCCGGGATCTACTCAGGCGGTTCGAGGCGACAAGTGCTGCGCGCGGAGCAGGGCTTCTTTTTCTGGAAGTCGCCGCCGACAACATCCCCGGCCTGTCATTATACCGCAATTCAGGGTGGAACGAATCCGGCCAACGGGTCGGTTATTATGCCCGCCCGGATGGTTCAAAGCAGGATGCGATCCTGATGCAAAAGCACCTGACTTTAGGTTAAGCACCCTAAAAAACGGGTAGAATGCGCTTTGTTGACAACTTATTATTGACCCTCCCCTTGCCCTCTGACCAAAATCCCGGATGATCTTTCGCGAGCGATAGCATCGCCGTATAAATGGGAATCATACCAGATGGTCAAATTTGGACCCTCAGGTCCCAAACAACAATAAAACGGGAGAACCACATGACCCTGATGAAGAACCTTCTTGGCGCTGCTGCCGCAGTTGCCGTGACCGCCGGTGCTGCGTTAGCTGATCCGGCCGTCATCTTCGACCTGGGCGGTAAATTCGACAAATCCTTTAACGAAGCGGCCTATAACGGCGCCAAGCGTTGGGCGGACGAAACCGGCGGCAAGTATTTGGAAATCGAATTGCAGTCCGAAGCACAGCGAGAGCAGGCCCTGCGTCGCTTTGCCGAAGCGGGCGCCAGCCCGATCGTGACCACCGGTTTTGCCATGGCTGACCCGGTTGCCAATGTATCTGCCGATTACCCGGACACTAAATTTGTCAACATCGACGGTTTCCTGCCGGAAATCCCCTCGAACGTTCAGATGATCGCCTTTGAAGAGCATCAGGGCAGCTATCTGGTCGGTGTTCTGGCGGCCATGGCCTCGAAATCTGGCACGGTTGGTTTTATTGGCGGCATGGATGTTCCGCTGATCCGTCACTTCGCCTGTGGCTATGCCCAGGGCGCGCTGGCAACCAATCCGGGCATCAAAATCGTCGCCAATATGACCGGCAACACGCCGACCGCCTGGAATGACCCGGTACGCGGTGGCGAGCTTGCCAAGGCACAGATCGCGCAAGGTGCTGACGTGGTTTATGCCGCGGCTGGCGGCACCGGTATTGGGGTTCTGCAAGCGACTGCTGACGCCGATGGCGTTCTGTCGATCGGTGTGGATTCAAACCAGAACCACCTGCATCCGGGCAAGGTACTGACCTCGATGCTGAAACGTGTGGATGTGGCTGTTTATGAAGCCATGAAAGCAGGCGGCGATCTTGAAACCGGCATCCAGGTCCGTCTTGGTCTGGCCGAAGAAGGTGTAGGCTATGCTCTTGACGACAACAATGCGTCGTTGGTTTCGGGTGATATGGAAGCCGCAGCAGAAGATGCGAAAGCCAAAATCATCGCAGGCGACATCGACGTGGTGGCCTACTACACCAATGACAGCTGCCCGGTGCTTGATTTCTGATCATGACTGAGCATCAAAACGGAACGGGGCAGCAGTCTTCTGCTGCCCCAGCCATTGAACTGCGCGGGATTTCCAAGGCGTTTGGGCCGGTGCAGGCGAACAAGGACATCTCGATTTCCGTCCAGCCCGGCACGATCCATGGGATCATCGGGGAAAATGGCGCGGGCAAATCAACGCTGATGTCCATCCTTTACGGTTTCTACAAGGCCGATGAGGGGCAGGTTTTCATCAACGGGCAGGAAACTCAGATCCCCGACAGCCAGGCCGCCATTCGCGCCGGCATCGGGATGGTGTTTCAGCATTTCAAGCTGGTCGAGAATTTCTCGGTGCTTGAGAATGTGATCCTTGGGGTGGAAGAAGGTGCCCTTTTGCGGCCCTCCCTTGCCAAGGCGCGTAAGGAACTCAAGGCGCTGGCTGAAGAATACGAGCTGCGGGTCGATCCCGATGCCCTGATCGAAGATTTGGGCGTGGGCAAACAGCAGCGGGTTGAGATTCTCAAAGCGCTCTATCGTCAGGCCGACATTCTCATCCTCGACGAACCCACCGGGGTTCTGACTCCCGCCGAGGCGGATCACCTGTTCCGCATCCTCGACGGGCTGCGCGCACAGGGTAAGACAATCATCCTGATCACCCACAAGCTGCGCGAGATCATGGAATATACTGACACCGTGTCAGTGATGCGGCGCGGCCAGATGACCGATACGGTCAAGACAAAAGACACCAGCCCAGAGAAACTGGCCGAGCTGATGGTGGGCCGCAAGGTTCTGTTGTCCGTGGATAAAGTGCCAGCCAAACCGGGTGAAAACGTGCTGGAGATCGAGAACCTGCGCGTCATCGACGACCAAGGTGTCGAACGCGTGAAGGGGATCGACCTCAATGTCCGCGCAGGCGAAATCCTCGGAATTGCGGGTGTGTCCGGCAACGGTCAATCCGAGCTGATGGAAGTCCTTGGAGGCTATGCGCAAGCGACTGGATCTGTGCGCCTTAAAGGCCAGGAGCTGGATCTGACCGGCAAGAAATCCGACGCGCGCTCGCGCCGTGAACGCGGTATCGCCCACGTGCCCGAAGATCGCCAGAGCCGCGGTTTGATCATGGAGTTTCCCGCTTGGCAAAACATGATCTTTGGCTATCACAACGACCCGGAAATCCAGAAGAACGCTCTTTTGATGGATAACTCCAAAATGGTCGAGATCACGCAGGACAAGATGGACCGGTTCGACGTGCGCCCGCCGCATCCGCACCTCGCCGCCAAAAGCTTTTCCGGCGGCAACCAGCAAAAGATCATTGTCGCCCGTGAGATCGAGCGCAATCCCGATCTGCTGATCGTGGGCCAACCCACCCGTGGTGTGGATATTGGTGCGATCGAATTCATCCACAAACAGATCGTCGCGCTGCGTGATCAGGGCAAGGCGATCTTGCTGGTGTCCGTTGAACTGGAAGAGATCCTGTCTCTCTCCGACCGTATTGCCGTGATGTTTGACGGTCATATCATGGGGGAACGCATGCCTGCCGACACCAATGAACAAGAGCTTGGCCTGCTGATGGCTGGGGAAAATGGATCGGGCGAAAACGGGGGGCAAGCGTGATGGACAAGATGCCAAAATGGGCGGACGTTGCCCTGATCCCGTTTTTGAACCTGACGCTGGCTTTTGCCATTTCAATGGCAGTGATCGCCGCCATTGGGCAGGACCCGTTTGAAGCGGTGAAACTGATGGTCACCGGCGCGTTGGGGTCGAGCTATGGCTGGGGCTATACGCTGTACTACGCCACCAACTTCATCTTCACGGGCCTCGCCGTGTCGATTGCCTTTCAGGCAGCCTTGTTCAACATCGGCGGCGAAGGGCAAGCCGTACTTGGAGGTTTAGGCGTGGCACTGGTCTGCCTTTACATCCCCTTCCCGCATTGGACCGTGGCAATTCTGTTTGCGATGCTGGGTGGCGCACTTTTCGGGGCACTGTGGGCTGCCATTCCTGCCTATCTGCAGGCCAAACGCGGCAGCCACGTGGTGATCACCACCATCATGTTCAACTTCATCGCGGCTTCGCTTTTGAATTATGTGCTGGTGAACCTGCTGCGCCCGAAAGGCTCGATGGATCCGGCCTCGGCGCGGTTCCCGGAGACCACCAACCTGCCCACATTCCATGACCTTTTGTCGCCCTTTGGAATTGCATTTTCTAAATCCGCGCCGGTGAACGTGTCGTTCATCGTAGCCGTCGTGGCATGTATCGTGGTCTATCTTCTGCTGTTCCGCTCACGCATTGGTTATGAAATCCGGTCCTTCGGGCAAAGCCAGAGCGCATCTGTTTACGCGGGCATTTCGCCGGTGAAGATCACCATGATTGCAATGCTTCTTTCAGGCGGTCTTGCGGGCATGATGTCGATCAACAACACGATGGGTGAAAGCGAACGGCTGATCCTGAACTCTGTCGAAGGCGCGGGTTTCATCGGCATCGCGGTGGCCCTGATGGGGCGCAACCACCCGTTTGGGGTCTTCCTCGCCGCGCTCCTCTTTGGCTTCCTCTATCAAGGCGGCGGTGAGTTGGCGCTTTGGCTGTCGATCCCGCGCGAGCTGGTGCTGGTTATTCAGGGTCTGGTGATCCTGTTTACAGGCGCCTTGGACAATATGATCCGAATGCCGGTGGAGCGAGCTTTCATTCGGGCCGCCAAGCGGGCCGAGGCCCGCGACGCCAAGCAGAAGGAGGCGTAAGTCATGGATTTTCTGACGATCATTCAAATCCTCGACAGTGCCCTCCGTATGGCGACTCCACTTTTGCTGGCCTGTCTGGCGGGCCTGATTTCGGAACGCTCCGGCATTTTCGATATTGGGCTTGAGGGTAAAATCCTTGTGTCGGCCTTCTTCTCGGCGGCGGTTGCTTCACTTACCGGATCGGTTTGGTTGGGGCTTCTGGCCGGCGTGACCGTGTCGGTGGTGTTCTCGCTGGTGCATGGCATGGCCTCGATCACCTTCCGCGGCAATCAACTGATCTCGGGTGTGGCACTAAACTTCCTTGCCTCGGGGCTCACAGTTCTGGTGGGCGAGACATGGTTTGGGCTCGGAGGGCGAACCCCGACCCTGGAAGGGGCTGAGCGGTTCAATCCGATCACTCTGCCCTTCGCGGATGCACTCAGGGATGTGCCCATATTGGGTCCGATCTATTCTACCCTTCTGTCCGGACACACATTGCTGGTTTATGTGGCGCTCCTGCTGGTGCCAACAGTCTGGTACGTGCTTTACCGCACGCGCTTTGGCCTGCGCATGCGCGCTGTTGGGGAAAACCCGGCAGCGGTGGATACGGCAGGGATTTCCGTCATCCGCCTGCGTTATACAGCGATGGTGATTGCGGGTGTTCTCTGCGGTCTGGCCGGGATCTATCTGGCCACCGGGCTGAGCTCGGGCTTTGGTAAGGAAATGAGCGCCGGACGCGGCTTTATCGCGCTGGCCGCCCTGATCTTTGCCAAGTGGAAGCCGGTGCCGGCACTGGGGGCGACGCTGCTCTTTGGTTTGCTTCAGGCCATCGCGATCCGATATCCCAAGATCGATCTGGGCTTCATCACCCTGCCATCGCAGTTCATGGAGGCCCTGCCCTACATCCTGACTGTGATCATTCTGGCAGGCTTCATTGGCAAGGCCATCCCGCCGAAAGCCGGGGGTCAACCTTATGTCAAAGAACGCTGAGGCAATTGCAGAGAAAGTTCGGGGCCTTGCAGGTCCCGAACCGGTCGACGTCGGTCTCGTTCTGGGATCTGGTCTGGGCCATCTTGCGGATGCGGTGGACGGCGTGGCCATCCCCTATTCCGAGCTGGATGGCTTTCCCCATGCGGGTGTATCCGGGCACAACCCAAACCTTGTGATCGGCAATCTGGAAGGCACCCGCGTCGCCGTCTTTGGCGGGCGTGCGCATTACTATGAAAGCGGCAAGGCGGATGCGATGCGGCTTCCCCTTGAGGTGCTGAAGGCGTTGGGCGCCGACCGACTGATCCTGACCAACGCGGCAGGTTCGATGCGTCAGGACATCCCACCGGGAGATCTGATGTTGATCGAAGATCACATTAACTTTTCGGGCCTTAACCCGCTGATTGGCGAACCGACTGATGCGCGGTTTGTGCCTATGGGCGGAGCCTATGATGTGGATATGCGGGCGGAGTTCACCGCAATCGCCGAGGAAGAGGGCATCGCGCTTAAACCCGGTGTTTACGCCTGGTACTCGGGACCGAGTTTTGAAACTCCTGCCGAAATCAGGGCCATTCGCACGCTTGGGGCTGATGCAGTGGGCATGTCGACTGTGCCGGAAGTGATTCTTGCAAGGTTTCTCGGAATGCGCGCCACGGGGATCTCGACCATCACCAACATGGCGCAGGGCCTTTCAGATGAGGCTATCAGCCACGAACACACCAAAGCCATGGCACCACTTGGAGCAAAAAAACTGGAAAAACTGGTTCGCAGGTATTTAACCCGTGACGAATGACCTGAAACTGCGCAATAAAATGAATTAAAGCGCTTTTTCTTTACATCCGGTCCGCTGATGCAAATCTATCTTCCGATCGCCGAGGTCTCGGTGAATGCCTTTCTGCTTCTCGGCCTTGGCGGGATCGTCGGGATCCTGTCGGGCATGTTTGGTGTTGGTGGCGGGTTTCTGATGACGCCGCTTCTGTTCTTCATCGGCATCCCCCCCGCTGTAGCGGTAGCAACCGAAGCCAACCAGATTGTGGCTTCGTCTTTTTCCGGTGTGCTCGCGCATTTCAAACGAAAGACAGTTGATCTCCGAATGGGGCTGGTCCTGCTTGTCGGGGGGCTGATCGGGGCAGCACTTGGCGTCCAGCTGTTCAACACTTTGAAAGCCATGGGGCAGGTCGACCTGTTGGTAAAACTGTCTTACGTGCTGTTTCTGGGCATCATCGGTGGGTTGATGTTCCTAGAAAGCCTCAATGCGATCATGAAGACGCGAGGCGGCAAAGTGGTGACAACCCGGCGCAAGCATTACTGGGTGCATAACCTGCCCTTCAAGATGAAGTTCCGCACCTCTGGTCTTTATATCTCGGTCATTCCGCCGATCCTTGTCGGAGTGCTGGTTGGTATCCTCGCAGCGATCATGGGTGTTGGTGGCGGGTTCATCATGGTTCCCGCGATGATCTATCTGCTTGGGATGCCGACCAAGGTTGTCGTCGGCACCTCGCTTTTCCAGATCATCTTTGTGACCGCTTTCACAACGCTTTTGCACGCAACCACCAACTATACCGTAGATATGGCGCTTGCGGTTCTGCTCTTGATCGGGGGCGTCGTCGGGGCCCAGATCGGGGCGCGGATCGGGGTCAAACTAAAGGCAGAGCAGCTACGTATTTTGCTGGCCATCATGGTGCTTGCGGTTTGCGGCAAACTGGCTCTGGACCTGCTTATCCAACCATCGGAGCTATTTGAAATCGGCGCAGGGGGCGGTCACTGATGCGCATCCTCATCGCTTGTCTTTCCGCTCTGATCCTGGGGGTGACCGCAGCCCATGCCAAGGAAGAGGTGGTTGCTGGTCTCAGCCAGAATATGGTGTCGATCAACGCCACATTTGTGGGATCCGAAATCCTGATCTTTGGTGCCGTGAAACGAGAAACACCCGCTCCTGCGGATGAACCGCTTGAAGTGGTGGTGGTGGTCGAAGGGCCAAATGTTCCGGTCACCGTACGCAAAAAAGACAAAAGGTTTGGGATTTGGGTCAATACCGATGCGCTCGACATCGCGTCTGCCCCAAGTTTCTATGCGGTTTCCGCCTCTTCAACGCTGGACGGATCCATCAACATTCTCGATGATCTGCGCCATCTGGTATCGGTCAACCGGGCGATCACGATCAGCGACAATATCTTCACCAACATTGATCCAACCGAATTCACCGAAGCCCTCATTCGCATTCGCGAAAACAATGGAACCTACCGTTTACTCGAAAACAATGTGACCGTGCGCCAGGATACATTGTTCGACACTCGTATCGCGCTTCCATCGAACCTGACTGAAGGCGAGTATCGCACCCGGATCTTGCTCACCCGTGCCGGATACGTTGCCGCCAGCTATGAGACGGTGATCAACGTGCAGAAGGTGGGACTTGAACGCTGGATCTACAATCTCGCCCATAACCAACCGCTGATCTACGGTCTCTTGTCGCTGTTTATCGCGATAGCCGCTGGCTGGGGCGCATCGTCGATTTTCCGGTTCATCCTAAGGGGCTGACCCAATCGTTTCGGCGGTTGATGAATCATTTTCCATCAGTCCAAGTTTAGCGACAAAACTCGAATGTCAGGTTTCTAAAAAATGCCGTCGAGGAATGCTCCATCACTTGATCCCGGACGTGATCGACACAGACATTAACCTCGCCCGATGTAAGGCATCTTGGTGGCCATCACTGTCATGAACTGTACGTTGGCCTCTGGGGGCAGATTGGCCATGTGCAGGACTGATCGGGCCACATCATCCACATCCATAGTTGGTGGCGGCACTTCGCCACGCGCAACCGCCTCATCGGCAATACCCTGTAAAAGTTCGGTACGCGCATTGCCGATATCGATCTGCCCGCATGCAATATCAAAGGGCCTTCCATCTAGGCTCAATTGCCGTGTCAGCCCGGTAATTCCATGTTTGGTGACGGTATATGTCACGGCACCTTCACGGGGCACATGCGCGGAAATCGAGCCATTATTGATGATCCGTCCACCTTGAGGATCCTGTGCCCGCATCCGGGCAAAGGCAGCGCGGGCACACAGGAACATGCCGGTCAGGTTCACATTCACCGCGCGGTTCCAATCTTCGACCGAGACCTCGTCAATTGCAGCGGCCGGAGTGAATACTCCCGCATTGTTGAAGAGCACGTCCAGATGACCGGTGCGATCAGTAAATTGTTCAAAAGCGCGGTCGACAGCGGACGGATCAGATACATCTGCAGGCAACACAACCGCGTTCTGATGACCTTCAGCCACAGCTTCAAGCGCGTCCTTGCGCCGAGCCAGTAGCCCAACGGTCCAACCTTCTGACAGGAACAGATCGGCCACCGTCCGACCGATGCCGGAACTTGCTCCAGTGATCAGAATACTAGCCATTTTCTCCTCCCTCAGCCTGAAGCGTCAACGGTGCTGCCGGGGCACGTAGGTCGTCAACACGCAACCCGTCCGTCGGGCGTGCCATTGCATAGCGTGTGACCCAGTGCAGCCGATGTTCAGCACGGGTAATCGCCACGTAGGCCAGCCGCTTCCAGAGCGGAATTCCAGCCTCGTTTCGTCCCATCTGGGCTGCTGCATAGAGGTCTGGCGCAAAAACCTGCACATCCGGCCACTGGCTGCCCTGTGCCTTGTGGATCGTCACCGCCGCCCCATGCAGGAACGCTGCCCCCATGCGGGCGGCAAAGGGGATGAAAGGTTCTTCTTCATCGGGCAACTCAATTTTCACGATCGAGGCTGCTGAAACCTGTGGATCCTCCGCCCCAATCACATGCAACCGCGAAAATCCCGGTTTCTTGCCGGGTCCGAGATAGACACATTGCGCGCCCTTGATCAGCCCACGCGCTTCAAGATCAATCCTCTTCTTGCGGTGTTTGAGCGGCAATTCGATCCCGTCACAAATCAATGGCTCACCAGGCATGAGCTCCTCCGCGGGCGCCCCAAACGCCCCTCGGAAAGCTGAGATCAGCCGAACCCGTGTCTTGTTGCGCCACACCAGCACGGGCGAACGCGCCATCAGGTCGGCGTTGACCCGAGGCGCCAGCTGTACACGCTCATCCCGACGCGCCGCATCTTCGATCATACGTTCAAACGCGTCAAAACTCAGACTGTCGTCAGATAGCGCATGGGCCAGATCGAGGATCGGATTGTCCTCTTTCTGACGGTGGATGCGGTGCAGCTCCAATTTGCGCATATCACCCAGCTTGTCGAACACCATCGTGCCCGACTGCCCCACCGGGGCCAGCTGCGCGGGATCACCAAACAGGATCAGGGTCGGAAAAATCTCGCGCAGATCATCGAACTGTTTGTCATCAAGCATAGAGCTTTCGTCGACAAAGCCGATGTCCAGCGGATCACCACGCCGTTTCCAACCGGTAATGAAGTCCGACCCGCGCAACCCCGCTGCGGCCAAAGCGCCGGGAATGGATTTGTTCGTCTGATAAAACGCAAAAGCCCGGTCCAACGCTTCATCCGTCAAACCCTCAATCTCAGGTCGCTCCCCTTCACCGGACAGCCACTCGGCAATCTTTTCGTATTCCGGGTCATAGACGGGAGTGTAGAGGATGCGGTGAATGGTGGTCGCAGGCACACCACGCATGCGCAAAACGGAAGCCGCTTTGTTGGTTGGTGCCAGAATGGCCAGCGTGCGACGATCCTTTTTCTTCTTGCTCTCATAGTCGCCGGACACAATGTCGACGCCCGCCGCCTCTAACGCTTTGTATAGCTCGGCCAACAGCATGGTCTTGCCCGATCCGGCCTTGCCCATCACCGCAAAAACCTGCGCCTTTCCGTCCGACATGGGTGTCAGAAGCGCATCGTCCAGATTCACACCCGCCCCTCGCAACATTTCTGCAACGCGATCATGGGCTTCGGCTTGGTCTTCGGAAAACGTAATGGGGGACAGCTCACTCATGGCGAGACCCTACCCCGTGGAACAAAAAGCGAAAAGGCGAAACTCCTACTTCAGCCTTCCTCTTGCCTTAAATATCCCGGGGTGAGGCCCCGCTCGCAGAGTGGGGCAGAGTCCCTTATGCGGTCTCGGCAATCGTTCCGCCCTGCGATGGGACGGGCTTGCCAGCCAGCGAATAACACAGCCACCCGCAGCTCATCTCACGCGTAACCCCAACGCGCTTCAGGGTTGGTTCAAATGCGCTGGCATCCATCGACCACAGCCCAACCCCAATAGCATCGCGACCCTCACCTTCCATGCCGATCACGTCCGGCTCCAGACCCATCAGGCGATAAATGCGCTGCATCCGCGGGTCAAATACGCCAACATAATGCTTGAGTTTGTACGCGTCCATAAGTTCCCCGGCCCCCAGCGCAAGGGCTGCAGATGCCCGTTTGTCGGCTTTTGGGGAAAGACAGAAGCGGGTGCATTCCCAAATCAGCGGGCTTTCAATTGTCACCCCACCGGTCAAGTGACTGAAATGCTCGTTGACCATCGTGCGCCCCACTGTGGGCATAAAGCGCATGGATCCACCGTGGCGACCATCGGCCATTTCCCAGATAACATAGAGGGGATTGAGGTCATCATATTGATCCCGCTCTTCCCCAGCCGCATTCACCGTTACATCCCAACCTAGGCGCTTAGAGAATTGTTCCGTTCGGTCGCGAAACATCGTGTCACGCAGCAAGGGAAAACGAGAAAGGTCGTTAGCATAGAGGTAACGCAGCATTGTGGAGGCTCCTGTGTCCGATCAGCTGAGGACACATTGCCGCCACAGGCGTTAACACCGGCCAGCCGAGCGCACGCCGGGTTCAGACCCGATTAAGACCTATCACGAGATCACACGATAATCACACCGGTTGACAGGGCGCGCGCAACCGCATGGGTTGTATTCATCGCTCCCAGCTTATGCCGGGCGCTTTCGATATAAACTCTGAGTGTATGCTCTGAAATCTGCATCTCCGCCGCGGCCTGTGCACGGTTCATACCCTTCGCCAGACAGGTCATGGCACCCAACTCGCGGGGGGACAACATCGGAGTGGTGGCAGCGTCCCCCCACTGCTCGAACTCGAGCGCCTTTTTATTCAGTTCGTGCGCCAGGATCATCAGGTCGCGGGCATTGTCGGAAATAAACGCAGTCCACGCATCGTCTTCTGCATGATTGTTCAGCGTGAACAGGGCAAATTGTCCGGAAGGGCCACGGATCGGGATCGTATACCCCTGGTTGCCCAGACCATGATCAAGAGCATCCCCCAACATGGCTCTTGCCGCCTTGGATGACCAATCGAGTTCTTTCCAAATTACCGGAGTAAAGCGTTGAAAACAACCATATATTACGGGATCCATCCTCAGATAATCTTTTTCGACATAGCGATCGACCCATTCCGGGCTATATGTTCCCGCGCCGAAACGCTCACCAATCGAGTTCACCCAGTGGTAGACCACATGAAGCACCTTGTAGTAATCCCGCAAGGCTTCGGTCGCGATTTGCAAATCCTCAAGCGTACTCGCGTTCTGAATACTATCGAGCTGCTGTTCCAGGCTGTCTATCATGTGGCTGCATCATCTCCGCTTTCCGATCCGCAGCATTCGCAATCTCGGTCAAAGCTATGAGACGTGCATCATCCAGCGCCTCAGCCGTGACAGAAAGATCGTTTTTTCGAGCATAAGCCATCAGGTCGGTAAGAACATCAATGATCCATTCATTCGCCATGTAAAGCCCCGTTTTAAGTTCCATCACAACACAACCTTAGCATGAGTGATAAAAACCGTTAATTCACCGGTTCTTACTCCCCCAAAATAGTGAGTGAGAAAATTTCAAAGCATTGAAACTTTATGTCCTCACCCTCCGCAAATGGCCCGTTCAAACGTGATCCGCGCCCCTTACGGCGAGTTTCTTAAAAGTGATTCGCCCTAAAGAAGAGAGAACAAAAGAAAGAAACCCCTGCGACCGAGCCACAGGGGTTTCAAAGTATCGGTATATTCAATCAGATCAGCTGCGCGCTTCCAAAGCATCCTCCAGCGTGCGAAGACCTGTTTTCGGTGCCTGAACCAGCACCGACATGTTGCCGGGCTTGTGCTCGTTGCGGTACATCTTCAAATGCGCGGCTGGGATTTCATCCCAGGGGAACACTTCCGACATATAGGGATCGATCCGGCGTTCAATCATCAGCTTGTTGGCTGCAGCAGCCTGCTTCAGGTGAGCAAAGTGAGAACCTTGCAGACGCTTCTGGTGCATCCAAGTGTAGCGCACGTCGAACGTACAATTGAAGCCGGTGGTACCTGCACAGATCACAACCATGCCGCCCTTCTTGCAGACCAAGTTGGACACGGGGAAGGTCGCAGCACCTGGGTGTTCGAACACGATGTCTACGTTGTTGCCCTTGCCGGTGATGTCCCAGATGGCTTTACCAAAGCGGCGCGCTTCCTTGAACCAGGCATCATATTCTGGCGTGTTGACCGTGGGCAATTGCCCCCAGCAGGTGAAATCCTTGCGGTTGATGACGCCCTTGGCGCCCAGCCCCATCACGAAGTCGCGCTTGTCTTCGTCCGAGATCACACCAATCGCGTTGCCACCAGCCGCGTTGATCAGCTGGATCGCATAAGAGCCCAGACCACCCGAGGCGCCCCAAACCAATACGTTCTGGCCGGGCTTGAGTTCATGTGGGTGGTGACCAAACAGCATCCGATACGCCGTGGCCAGCGTCAGCGTGTAACAAGCCGATTCTTCCCAGGTCAGATGCTTGGGGCGGCGCAGCAATTGCTGGGCCTGAACGCGGGTAAATTGAGCAAAAGACCCATCTGGGGTTTCATATCCCCAAATCCGTTGGCTCGGCGAAAACATCGGGTCACCGCCGTTGCATTCCTCGTCGTCACCGTCATCCTGGTTACAGTGGATCACAACCTCGTCGCCCACTTTCCAGCTTTTCACCTTGTCGCCCACGGCCCAAACAATGCCCGAAGCGTCGGACCCGGCAACGTGGTAGTCCTGCTTATGCACGTCAAACATGCTGACTGGCACACCAAGACCGGCCCAGATGCCGTTGTAGTTCACACCAGCGGCCATCACCATTACCAGAACCTCATGGCTGTCCAGCGTGGGGGTGTCGACCACCTCAACCTGCATCGCCTTATCAGGCTCGCCCTGACGCTCGCGGCGGATCGCCCAAGCATACATTTGTTTCGGTACGTGACCCATTGGGGGCATTTCACCGATCTCGTAGAGATCTTTTTTCGGTGCATCGTATTCCGCGATGCCGGTTTGCGTATCCAAAGCCATGGTGGCCTCCTGTCAACTACAAGCAGTGATTCTAATTGCCGCGATGCAGAAACGCGGCTGCAAATGCAGCATTACGCATCAGTCAGCAATATTGCAACCACAATTCACCATTATTTGTAACTTTATGTCGCAGATGACGTTAAGGTCAGGTTACAGCTTTGCGACGTCCGCGACCTCAGCGGGTGACAGATCCGACAGATAAATCGGCGTGATCGCCTCTGACAAGTGCGCAATGGAATTGGCGTAGAAGGCAAGTATAGCACGGTCGGATGTATTCACCCTATAGCGCCCACCCTCTTCAACAATAAGCTTCCGCATGGCCAAAAGCCGCAGCCCGACCTCAACGGCGTAGTCCAAATCGTTACGCGGCATATGTACATGCGCACCATGCGCTTCCATTCCCGCCACCAGCGTCTGAAAACGGTCAGCCACCTCATCGCGTGAATGGCTGTCCTTCTCCAACATCACAGCCGCCACCACCGGCACCGGCAAGACCGGAACCACCGCGCGGATACGACCCATCAGATCCTGTGCAAGACGTTCAGGCACCTTCTTGTCATTCTCGGACATGAAGCTTTTCAGCGACACCGGTGAACCGAAGGAAACACTTGCGTAGCCAAATCTGTGGAACCGCCGGGTGATCCGCTGCCACAGATGTGTGCCCACATGGTGAGCCACATATTTAAAGCGCAGCCCGAACTTCCGCACGCCTTTGACATTGGCTGCCACCAGAACGCGGTCTTCCAGCACCCGATCATAGTTCATCGCGACCGGCAGAAACACCACATCACGGTTGGTTTCAGGGTCAAACCCATCAATGATATAACTCAGAAGACCCATTTTGGGCGCTCCCACCTCTCCGGTCAGCGACAGCCCCCCTTCCGGAAACATCGCCTGTGTCACACCACCTTCCGTCGCCATACGGACATAGCGTGACAACACTTTGCGATAGAGTGCATTGCGGCTTCTGCGGCGGATAAAATAGGCGCCCATCGATCTGATCAGCGCGCGCAAAGGCCAGACCCGCGCCCATTCGCCCACTGCGTATGACAGATGCGAGCGCTCAGCTGCCAGCCATGTCACCAGCACGTAATCCATGTTGGAGCGGTGGTTCATAACGAAAACCACCGTGGCATCGGGGCTTACCTCTTTCAGTCGCGCCTCATCAAAGGCACCAAGTCGAACACGGTAAAATCCGCGGCTAATGAGTTTTGCCAACCGGATCCCGAACCCAAAATAGGCGGTGGCTGAAAACCGCGGCACGATCTCACGTGCGTATCGCTGTGCCTTTTCAAACGCCACTTGTTCAGGGATCTGTTCTTCGGCTGCATGTTCTGCAATCGCCCTGGCCACCTCGGGATCATAAGAAAGACGCTGCACCATGTCATAGCGCCGCGCCAGTTTGAACGGCTCAATCGGTCGCTCCAACCGCTCATTGAGCCGCGCCACGGCCCGCTCTAAACGCTTGCGAAAGAACCAGCGCACCGAAGGAAAAAGGAAATGCGACGCAAAGGTCACGGTGGCAAATCCGAGGATCAGCACCAATAGCCAAAGAGGAAGTTCTACCGCCTGCGTCATGAAAAATCCTTTTCAGGATTCTGGTGAAAGGTAAAGATCACCTTTTCCTTGCCATGATGTCACTGTTTTCCACTTGCACCAAATACTCACCCCGAAAGCAGGGGTGCCACAAAGCGTAGCGTGCCAACCCAAACCGGGGGCTCACCCGTTGGGCGTCCGCCCCGTCGGAGAATTTTGTCGCGCAATAATCCTAACTTTCAAATTCCCTCTTGCGTAATATTGTTGCGTCTGCGAAAAATGCTGCACTGCAACATAGAGCGAGTCACGTCATGACCACTGAAGAGCGCACCAAAGACCGTCCCTGGCTGTTCCGCACCTATGCCGGCCATTCGACTGCCAAGGCCTCGAACGCCCTTTATCGCACCAATCTGGCCAAGGGTCAGACCGGGCTTTCCGTGGCCTTCGACCTGCCGACCCAGACCGGATATGACAGTGACCACGTTCTTGCCCGTGGCGAAGTGGGCAAGGTGGGTGTACCGCTCGCGCATCTGGGCGACATGCGTGCGCTCTTCGACGAGATCCCGCTCGAACAGATGAACACGTCTATGACGATCAACGCCACTGCCCCGTGGTTGCTTGCCCTTTATATTGCGGCGGCCGAGGAACAGGGCGCAGATGTTTCGAAACTGCAGGGCACGGTGCAGAACGACATCATTAAGGAATATCTCTCGCGCGGCACCTATGTCTGCCCACCGAAACCGTCCCTGCGCATGATTACCGATGTGGCCGCCTATACGCGCGAGCATCTGCCCAAGTGGAACCCGATGAACGTCTGTTCCTATCACTTGCAAGAGGCCGGCGCGACGCCGGAAGAGGAACTCGCCTTTGCACTTGCCACCGCCATTGCAGTGCTCGACGACCTGAAAAACAAGGTCCCCGCCGAGGCTTTCCCGGCCATGGTCGGCCGCATCTCTTTTTTCGTGAACGCAGGCATCCGCTTCGTGACCGAAATGTGTAAGATGCGGGCATTTGTGGAACTGTGGGACGAGATCACCCGCGAACGTTACGGCGTCGAAGACCCGAAATTCCGTCGCTTTCGTTACGGTGTACAGGTGAACTCGCTTGGCCTGACCGAACAACAGCCGGAAAACAACGTCTACCGCATCCTGATCGAAATGCTCGCCGTGACGCTGTCGAAAAACGCCCGCGCCCGTGCGGTGCAGCTTCCGGCCTGGAACGAAGCTCTTGGCCTGCCACGCCCGTGGGATCAGCAATGGTCCCTGCGGATGCAGCAGATTATGGCCTATGAAACGGACCTTCTGGAATATGAAGACCTGTTCGACAACAACCCCGCCGTGGAACGCAAAGTCGCCGCCCTCAAGGAAGGCGCGCGTGCCGAACTGGCGCAGATCGACGGCATGGGCGGTGCGATCTCTTCGATCGAATACATGAAGTCGCGTCTGGTGGAGAGCAACGCCGAACGGATCGGCAAGATTGAGGTGGGTGACACCACCGTGGTTGGCGTGAACAAATGGACCGAAGCCGCTGAAAGCCCGCTCACCGCTGGTGACGGCGCGATCATGGTGGCGGATGCCGAGGCCGAAGCCGACCAGATTACGCGTCTGGATACTTGGCGCGAGGCCCGCGATGCGAACGCCGTAGAAAAAGCTCTGGCCGACCTGCGGGCCGCTGCCAAGGATGGCACCAACATCATGCCCTCATCGATTGCCGCCGCCAAAGCCGGCGTCACCACTGGCGAGTGGGGTGAAGTGATGCGTTCAACTTTCGGGCAATACCGCGCACCGACGGGCGTGTCGAAGAACCCATCGAACCGTACCGAAGGGTTGGATGAGATCCGAGAACGCGTCGCCGCCGTGTCGGGACAGCTGGGTGAGAAACTCAAGTTCCTCGTTGGCAAACCCGGTCTGGACGGCCACTCAAACGGCGCCGAACAAATCGCCGCCCGCGCCCGTGACTGCGGCATGGATATCACCTATGACGGCATCCGCCTGACACCCGAAGAGCTGGTGGCCTCTGCCCAAGAGACCGGCGCCCATGTGGTCGGCCTGTCAATCCTCTCCGGCTCGCACATCCCGCTTCTCGAAGAACTGATGGAGCGCATGAAAGCTGCAGGTCTGGGCCACATCCCGGTTGTCGCCGGGGGCATCATCCCCGACGAAGACGCCGAGAGGCTCCGCGCATTGGGTGTGGCCAAAGTCTACACACCGAAGGACTTTGAACTGAACCTGATCATGGAGGATATCGTCACGTTGGTCGCCCCGCAAACGGTGGCTGCCGAGTAACGGCCCGGATGGTTTCAAAACTCAGAAAGGCGCGGGACCAACATCGCGCCTTTTTTCTTGCCCCAAATACCTTGGGGTGAATTCGCACGACACAGTCGGGTGCAGAGGGGCAAAGCCCCTACCCGCCCGCCTCTTCGATCTTCTGAACAAGCTCGTCATAATAATAGCTCTGCTCGATCAGGCCGGTGTCCCCTTCGATAAACTGTGGATCTGAGGGAAGGCATCCCAGACCACAGATCTGGTGCACCACCATCTCTTCAGTGTCGACATACCACAGCCGCCCGCCTGGCGTGGCGACCCAGCCATCAATCCCTTCAGCTTCATCCCCCTCCATGTCCTCGACCGAGGGTAGTTCATTCACATAGTTGGGCGAATAGGCTCCATGCGTATGATAAGAGGCCGTGACCAGCGAGAGCTCATCCGGGTCATCGGGCGCACAGGTCCCCTTGCGACCACGACGCGCCTTGGAAAAAGCCACCTTGCCTTCAGCATCACGCCCGATATAGCCACAGTATTCCCGGTTCTTCTCAATCGAAATCACCTGCAACTGGGCGAAGATAAGTTTTACGAGAGCCAACTCCTCAGCCCCTTGTGCCACGGTTGCATTCGCTCCGAACGGCAAGGCAAGACATAATGTACCTAGAATTCCGTAACGCCTCATCAGGTCACCTGCGTTATCTGCTCAATATCTGTCTGATCAATAGGGTCACGCTATGAGGCCCCGCCCATAGGCACAAAGTCAACCCTTCGACAGGTTTTCATCGCTGCGACCTCTGATGGCCTGTTTGACCTTTCTGATCAGGAAAGGCATCCTGCCCTGATGATTGTCGAGCACCTACAGACTCGACCAACTCATGTTCAACTTACTTCCATGTGACGAGGATCCCATGACAGTCCATATCGGAGCCGAAAAAGGCCAGATCGCTGAAACCGTGTTGATGCCGGGCGACCCCTATCGCGCCAAGTGGGTGGCGGAAACCTTTCTGGATGACGCCGAACTGGTGCATGAAGTGCGCGGCATGTTCGGTTTTACCGGTTCGTGGAAAGGCAATCGCGTGACCATCCAGGGATCGGGCATGGGAATGCCGTCCATGTCGATCTACGCCAATGAGCTTATCCGTGACTATGGAGCCAAGACACTTATTCGTATCGGGTCCTGCGGAGGCATGCAGGAACATGTGAAGGTCCGCGATGTGATCATTGCGATGACCACCACGTCGACCTCGACCCCCAGCTCGACCATGTTCCGCGAGTTGAACTTTGCCCCATGCGCAGACTATTCCCTGCTGTCCGCAGCCGTTAAAGCGGCAAAATCGGTGGATGTTGGCGTGCATGTGGGTGGAATTTATTCGTCTGACACTTTCTATTCCGAGCGCAAGGATCTGGATGAACAGATGCAGCGCCATGGGATCCTTGGCGTCGAGATGGAAGCGGCTGAGCTTTACACTCTGGCCAATCGTTACGGGGTGCGGGCACTTGGGATTATGACCGTGTCAGATCACCTTCTGACCGGCGAAGCGCTGCCCTCTGACCAACGCGAGAAGAGTTTTGGTGACATGGTCGAGATCGCTCTGAACGCAGCATTTGCATGAATGAACGGCGCGGGAAGGCTCCCGCGCCTTTACGACCTGACGGTCAACAGGCTTGGGAGTGGCTCACTTCGTGAGCCTGAGGGGCGCTGCCCCTCGCGGCTTTGCCGCACACCCCGGGATATTTGAAACCAGAAAATAGAGGGTAGGACCTCAGACCCCGTGGCTTTGATCATAGCCATTGCGCTGAGGGGAGACCCAACCTGGGAGGCTTCCCTCTTCCGGAGCAAAGACTTCGACCAGCAGCGGATAGCAGGCCGCAGTATCGGAGCTGTGTTCGGAGGAGCAATCGCCACCTGGGCAGGCCGAGAGGCCGCCCAGAAGGTCAATCTCTGCAAAGAACTCAAGATAATCTCCGGGGCGCACCGGGCTGGCCTTCATGAAATATTGTCCCGTGTCGCGGGTAAACCCTGTGCACATGAAGACATTTAATACGTCATGCACATGAGATTCGACCTCATCGCAGGATCGCCCCAAATGTTCTGCCAGAGCGCGGGTAAGGTTAGAGTGGCAGCAATGGTGATACTGCCCGCCAGAGAGCAGGTTGTTTGTATAGGGATCGCAGCGTGTTCCGATCACGTCATGCACGGACCCTCCAAAGGCGTCAAAGCCGTACCAATCCAATGTGTCCGCCGTGATCGTGGCCATTGGGCGCATATGTGGAAAGCTGGTCCAAAGACGATCACCGGTGGAAACATGTGTGCCGTGAAGCGCACGGGTTTTGCCAGAGTAGAACCGTTCGCGAACGTCATTGGCGCTCCACAGATTGAGATCCCCCACCTGCGGGCCCTCAACTGATGAAATGCGGAAGAATTGCCCTGCCGGAACAGAGAAGCATTTGGCATCCCGGGCTGGGATCAGCACCTCATCCACCTTTTGCGCTGTTGCCCGGGCCGCTCGGTAAAGATCCAGCGGTACGGGGGGCAATGTTTCTGGCGGATAACAGATCACTGGAGCGATACTTTTTCGGTTGGCGGCATCATCCGGGGCCGTATTCTCGGGTGTGTCGAGTTTCATCTCTCGCTCCTTTTGCTTATCGGCAGGAGGCCACGAGACCCGCTCGAATACAAGCCCTGACGCGCCAGTGATTTGACATAAGGTGCCGCGCCTGCCATGCGAGAATAATGGGAGAAAAGAGATGAAACTTGCCTATGTGATTGCGCCGGGGCGCGGGAAAACCAACGAACTTCTGGCTGGTGTGGCCGAGGCATTGGCCGCAAAAGGTGTACGTCTGGCGGGTACGGTGCAACTGGACACCGAGCGCGAGGAAGAATTTCACTGTGACATGGATGTGCTGGTGCTGCCCGATGGGCCGAAGATCCGCATCAGCCAGTATCTGGGCGCAGGGGCCAATGGCTGCAAACTGAACCCGGAAGCCCTTGAGCAATCTGTCGCCGCAACAGAAGCGAACATTGCCGCTGGGGCTGACCTTCTGATCGTCAACAAGTTCGGCAAGCAGGAAGCAGAGGGGCGCGGATTTCGCCATGCAGTCGGCGAAGCGTTGTCGCGTGACATGCCCGCACTGATCGGTGTGGCAGGTACCACGGTTGAGGCGTTTCGCGACTATGTCGGTGAAGCTGAAGAACTCCCCCCAGAACCAGAAGCACTGTTGGCTTGGGCACTGGAGGCTACGGGTAAATCGTAGCGAAAATTAAGGGGCGCCAATGAGGCACCCCTTGTACGTTCACGTGCGGAACACTTTGTAAATCGCCGGAATAACCAGCACGGTCAGCAGGGTCGAGCTCAAGAGCCCGAACAGAAGCGAGATGGCCAACCCTTGAAAGATCGGGTCTGCCAAAATCACCACTGCACCAATCATCGCAGCAATCGCCGTAAGCAAGATCGGCTTGAAGCGAATTGCGCCTGCCTCAATCAGGATCTCGGTCTTGTCCGTACTCGGATCAGCGTGGCGGATGAAGTCCACCAAGAGGATCGAGTTGCGCACAATGATCCCTGCCAGCGCGATAAAACCGATCATCGACGTGGCTGAGAAGGGCGCGGCAAATAGCCAGTGCCCGGCCATGATCCCGAGGAACGTCAGTGGGATCGGGGTGAGGATCACCAGCGGTAGTTTGAACGATCCGAATTGCGCTACGACAAGGATATAGATCCCGAGCAGGGCCACCGCAAAGGCGGCTCCCATGTCGCGGAAAGTGATCCATGTCACTTCCCATTCGCCATCCCATAGAAGCGTAACGGAACTTTCATCTTCCGGCTGCCCGTTCATGCGGATAATGGGTTTTGTTCCCGGTTCCCACTCCATCTGGTCGAGCGCATCCGCGACCGCGAGCATACCATAAAGCGGAGCTTCGAAATCACCTGCCAATTCGGCCTGCACCATTTCGGCTGTCCGGCCATTGTGGCGGAAGATCGGGAAACTGGCCCGTTCCTCGGCAAGCGTGATCACGTCGCCAAGCTCCACCACGCCACGCGCACCCGGCAGGGTGTTGGCAGGGATCGGGGTCGACAGGAAACGTTCATCCAGCACCCGATCCGACTTGTCGCGCTCCATCACAATCGGGACAGGATTGCGCCCGTCACCCCGGTGAGAATAGCCCACTGTATTGGCGGTATTCAGCATCGCCAGTGTCTGGAACACGTCGCCTTCCTGCACGCCATGGAATTCCAACGCATCGGTGGAAATCTCGGCACGGATCTTCCGCGGCTGCGTGCCAAAGCTGTCATCCACGTCCACCACGTAAGGCACACTTTCAAAGGCCTCACGGATTTTCGTGGCCGCCTCGCGGCGGGCTTCTGGTGTGGGGCCATAGACCTCGGCCAGAAGGGTCGCGATCACCGGCGGGCCGGGGGGCGGTTCGACGGTTTTCATCGAAGTGCCCGGCAGCAGGTCCAGTTCAGAAATCAGAGCACGGATTTCGAGCGCAATCTCATGGCTGGACCGGTCCCGGTCATGTTTCGGAGCCAGAAGGATCGCCACTTCACCCAATTGCGGCTCTTCGCGCAGATAGTAATGGCGCACGAGGCCGTTGAAGTTGAATGGGCTGGCGGTGCCAGCATGGGTTTCAACCGAGACGACCTCGGGCAGATCCATCACCAGACGCGCCACATCCTGCGCCACGGCATCGGTGGCCTCGACCGACGCCCCTTCGGGCAGGTCAATCACCACGGACAATTCCGATTTGTTGTCAAAGGGCAGGAGTTTAACCGTCACGTCCTTTGTATAAAGCAGGCCAAGAGAGCCGAAACTCAGCACAATGGCCGCTATGAGAAAGCCGAGGCTGCGTGCCTTGGTCTTAAGCACAGGTCGGGCCACGGCGGAATAGATCGCACCAAGACGACCGCCATGGCCACCTTCATCAGAGTGATCATGAGCAGGTGCGTTGCCAGCAATCTTGATCATCAGCCACGGCGTGATGATCACCGCCACGAAGAACGAGAAGATCATCGCGGCAGAGGCGTTGGCCGGGATCGGCGACATGTAAGGCCCCATCAGCCCGGACACAAAGAGCATCGGCAGAAGGGCTGCCACCACGGTCAGCGTTGCCACAATGGTCGGGTTGCCCACTTCGGCTACCGCACGAATGGCTTTGGTCACCCGGTCGGCTTTGTCTTTCATCGCCCAGTGCCGGGCGATATTCTCGATCACCACAATCGCGTCATCCACCAGGATCCCGATTGAAAAGATCAGTGCAAAGAGCGACACGCGGTTCAGCGTGTAGCCCATGATCCAGGCGGAAAAAAGCGTGAGCAGGATGGTCACCGGGATGACCACCGCAACCACGATGCTTTCACGCCAGCCGATGGCGAAGAGTACCAGGCCAACAATGGATACGGTCGCAAGGCCAAGGTGGAACAGCAGTTCGTTGGCTTTCTCATTCGCAGTTTCACCATAGTCACGGGTCACTGAAACGGTGATGCTGTCCGGGATCAGGCTGCCCTTGAGCGCCTCGGCCTTGTGCAGAACCTCCTCGGCCACCACGACGGCATTGGCCCCTGCCCGCTTGGCGATGGCAAGCGTCACCGCAGGGGTGCGGTGCAGACCGTGTTCGTCACGGGTGATCTGGCTGACGATGCTTTGGGAGGTGTCGGGAACAAAGCTCACATCCGCCACGTCGCGTACGTAAACAGCTCGGCCATCACGGGCGGTCAGCAGCAGGTTGGCAATTTCAGCCGGGGCCTGCAGGGTCTTGCCTGCCACCAGCGCAATCTGCTCGCCGTTGTCGCGGATGAGCCCAGTTGAGAACGCACGATTGGCCCCCTCCACCTTGCCCGCAAGCTGTTGCAGTGTGATGCCGTAAAGCGCCAACCGCTCCGGATCCGGTGCAATGCGGATCGCCTCATTGCTGTCACCGACGAGATAGGTCAGACCTACATCCTGAATCTTAGCCATCTCGACCTGCAATTCACGCGCCACGCGGGTGATGTCATTTGCGGTGATCTCGCCCGCATGGGGATCAGGTGTCAGCGTGAGCGACACAATCGCCACGTCATCAATGCCTTTCCCGACAATAAGCGGCTTCTGAATACCCACAGGGATCCGGTCAATATTTGCGTTCACCTTATCATGCACACGCAGGATCGCGGCATCAGACGAGGTGCCCACCAGAAAGCGCGCAGTGACCATGGCATAGTCGTCGCGGGTCGAGGAATAAACATGCTCGACCCCGTTGATGCCCTTAACGATGGTTTCCATCGGTTCGGTCACCAGCTTCATCGCATCCTCAGCCTTCAACCCCGGCGCCTGAATGTGGATATCCACCAGCGGCACCGAGATTTGCGGCTCTTCTTCGCGGGGCAGCGCGCCAAGCGCCACCAACCCCACGGCAAGCGCTGCGAGGATCATCAGGGGGGTAAGTGCCGACTGGATAAACGCCTTGGTCAGCCCGCCTGCAATTCCAAGCGGTGTATTGTGGGAATGATCACTCATGGCCGCCTCCTGCCTTTGGTTGGATCGGGTCCACAACTACGTCGCCCGGCACAAGTCCGGTGAGAATTTCGATCATGTTGACGCCGTCCAGAACCACGGTTTCTCCGGCGACAATGGTGCGTTCAATCAAGTGATCGCCAGTTTTGACGGTCACGAAATCCAATCCCATACGGGTCGCAACGGCCTCTGATGGAACGACGAGTTTACTTGAAGAAGCCACGGGCAGGCGCACCAGAACGCGCGCATCAACGAAACTGGCATTTAGCTCTGGCACCTCGACATCAGCGATCACCCGACCGTTCTCGATCTGCGGGTAAAGCTTGGCGAGACGCCCAACCTGTTCCTGCCCGTCTGCACCGATCAGGATCTCGACCCCTTCAGTCAAAACAGCTGCATGGCGTTCCGGCACGGCGAGGCGCAGGAACACGCCGCCCCCACCGACCATGGCGATCACTTCACCGGGCATCAGAACCGCCCCTTTGGTCACAGGCACGGTCAACACTCGGCCCGCGATCGGGGCCAGCACCGCGCCTTCGGCAGCTTGTTGTTCTATGACCTGACGCTCAGCCTCAGTGGCGGCAATCTGCCCTTTCACCACATCCACCTGGGTACGCAGCGCGTCCAATCGCTGGGCGGTCGCCACACCACGCTCCACAAGACTTTCACCACGTTTGAGTTCAACCTCGGCATTCTCAAGCTGGGCCGTGAGCGAGGCAAGCGTGGCATCCACAGCAATTAGACGCAGGGCGAGTTTTTCATCCGAAATAAGACCGATTTTCTGGCCTTCCTGAACCAAATCCCCTTCGCTCACCAAAATCTCGGTCATTGTACCGCCCAGACGCGCGCGGGCGGGTACGCTGTCACGGGGTTCAACCTTTCCAAACACGGCTTTCCAATCGGTCACCTCGACCGGGGTAACAGTGTAATTGATCTCGGCCATCGAAAGGGCCGGAAGCGCCAAAAACGGCAGTGTCGTAATGAAAGTGCGCAGCATGAGGGATCCCTTCCGTTCGCGTGATTGGACTTCATATGCTCTTTTTTGAATGTATTTCAACCCCTGTCTATGCGGGAGATCAATTCCAAATAAAAAAACCCACCCCGAAGGACCGTCCGGGATGGGTTATAACGCGCGACGGGACCAATCTAGCGAGTTGGAACCGGCACTTCACCGTGATAATCATAGAAGCCGCGACCGGCCTTGCGGCCAACCCACCCTGCCTCGACATATTTTACCAGAAGAGGACAAGGGCGATATTTGGTGTCTGCCAGACCGTCATGCAGGACGTTCATGATCGCCAGACACGTATCCAGACCGATAAAATCTCCCAACTCCAGCGGCCCCATCGGATGGTTCGCCCCCAATTTCATCGAGGCATCAATCGACGCCACCGACCCCACGCCTTCATAAAGCGCGTAACAGGCTTCGTTGATCATCGGGATCAGAACGCGGTTCACGATGAAGGCCGGGTAATCTTCGGCGCTGGCGGCGGTTTTCCCAAGGTTTTCGACCACACTCAACAGGCTCTGATAGGTCTCGTCCGAGGTCGCAATACCGCGAATGAGCTCAACCAGCTTCATCACTGGCACCGGGTTCATGAAGTGAAATCCCATAAACCGGTCGGGACGGTCTGTCTTTGCCGCCAACCGCGTAATGGACAGCGACGACGTGTTGGATGTCAAAATCGTGTCTGCGCCAAGCGACGGGGCAAGCCCCGCGAAAATCTGATCCTTGACCTCTTCCCGTTCAGTGGCCGCCTCGATCACAAGATCCGTGCCGCCCAGCTCCCCCAACTCGTGCGTGGTGCGGATGCGGGCCAACGCTGCCCCGCGCGCTTCTTCGGTCATGGCGCCTTTGGCCACTTGTCGAGCGGTGTTTTTCTCAACACGTCCAATCGCAGCAGACAGCGCTTCTTGTGAGACATCATTGAGAACCACGTCATAGCCCGAAGTCGCAAAGACATGGGCAATCCCGTTGCCCATCTGCCCTGCCCCGATCACGCCAACTGATTGAATGCTCATTTCCTTACCCCGCAAAGCTGTAGGCTGTTTTCACTGTGGTGTAGAACTCGGCCGCATAGCGCCCCTGTTCGCGCGAGCCATAGCTCGACCCTTTCCGCCCGCCAAATGGCACATGGTAGTCCACCCCGGCTGTGGGCAGGTTCACCATCACCATGCCCGCCTGTGAGCGGCGCTTGAATTCACGAGCATATTTGAGGCTCGACGTGCAGATCCCCGAGGACAGGCCAAATTCGGTGTCATTCGATACTGAAAGCGCTTCATCAAAATCCGCGACCTTGATGATCGAAGCACAAGGGCCAAAGATCTCTTCGCGGCTTGAACGCATTTGGTTCGTGGCCCCAACAAACATCGCAGGTGCCTGGAAAAAGCCTTCATTGTCACGGTTCAAACGTTCTCCCCCGATCACCTCAGCTCCTTCACTGCGGGCCAGATCCACGTAGCCGAGGTTGCCATTCAACTGCCCCTCAGAGACCACCGGCCCGATCTGTGTCGCCACATCCAGCGGGTTGCCCACGGTCAAAGCCTGCATTTCAGCCGCGAGCCGCTCGACGAAAGCATCATGAATACCCGCCTGAACGATGATGCGCGACGAAGCGGTGCAACGCTGCCCTGTCGAGAAAAAGGCACCATTGAGAACGGTCGACACGGCAATGTCCATTTCGGCGTCATCCATGATCACCATCGGGTTCTTGCCGCCCATCTCCATCTGCAGCTTTTTCATACCGCGCGCGGCATCAACGGCCATGTTGCGACCCACCGGTACGGAACCGGTGAAGGTGATGGCATTCACTCCGGGATGATCAACGATGGCTTGCCCCACAAGAGAGCCACGCCCCATGACGAGGTTGAACACCCCAGCTGGCACGCCCGCCTTGTGAAGGATCTCGGCCAGAAGATGCGCAGATCCCGGCGTCAGGTCCGCCGGTTTGAACACCACCGTATTGCCATACGCCAGCGCAGGTGCAATTTTCCATGCGGGGATAGCGATGGGGAAGTTCCACGGCGTGATCATTCCAACCACACCCACGGGCTCTCGCACCACATCCACATCCACATCGGGGCGCACCGAGGCAATCGCATCACCTGCCACCCGGATCGCTTCGCCAGCAAAGAACCGGAAGATCTGAGCGGCGCGAGCCGTCTCGCCGATGGCTTCCGCCAGCGTTTTGCCTTCTTCACGGGCCAGAATAGTGCCAATCTCATCCTTGCGGGCGAAGATCTCGGCAGCGACCGCTTCCAAGAGATCCGACCGCACCTGAGGCGAGGCATTTGCCCATGCGGGCAGCGCCGCATTGGCCGCAGCCACAGCATCATTGACTTGCTCAACCGATGCATGGGCGTATTCGCCAATCACATCCGAAAGGTCCGCGGGGTTGAGGTTCGGGACAGCTTCCGCGCCGTCCAGCCATTCACCGGCAATCAGGTTCTGCTTCATGGTGGCTCTCGTCATATTCATGTTGGGAGGACCTCTCGTGAGGTCTAGAAAAGGGGTGAGGAAAGCCATTGCAAAATCATGGGGAGATCAATGTCGGCTTTCCTCATGATCCGGCCGCCAAGAGGAAAAAAGCGGCCGGTCATTCTCATGCGCTTATGCGAACGCCTGCAGGCCTGTCTGCGCGCGCCCGAGGATCAGGGCGTGC
>NZ_JAQIIO010000009.1 GCF_027891095.1 Aliiroseovarius salicola
CTGGGGAAACCAGTTCCCCCCAATTGGGGGGGGTGCTCCTCCCGATTGTTCCCGTAACTGGTGAGGCCTGATCATCGGGTCTCACTTTTTTCTTAAAAAGAAACGCAGAGGTCCGACATGGCGACGATTGTACATACAGAAGGTGAATCCAATACGTCAGAAGCCCGCAAGGCGTGGCTCAAGAAATCCATCGGACCAAAATCGAAGCCTCTTCTGGATCGTGATGCCGAAGTCTTTCTGCATCAAAGCCTGTCCAGCCCCTGCGTCAGCACCATTGCCAAGGCTGAAGGGATCTGGGTCGAAGATCTGGATGGGCGGCGCTATATGGATTTCCACGGCAACTCGGTGCATCACATTGGTTGGGGTCATCCCAAACTGATCGCCGCGATCAAGGCGCAGTTGGATGATCTGCCATTTGCGCCGCGCCGCTTTACCAATGATCCGGCGGTTGAACTGGCCGAGAAGCTCGCTGAAATTGCCCCCGGTGATCTGGGGAAGACACTTTTCACCACAGGTGGATCGGACGCCAACGAAGTGGCGCTGAAAATTGCCCGTGCGGCGACAGGTCGGTTCAAAACTGTAAGCTTCTGGGACGCGTTCCACGGGGCGGGTTTTGGGGCTGCAAGTGTAGGGGGCGAAGCAACGTTTCGCAGCCATATCGCCGGGCCGCTCTTGGCAGGGGCCGAACATGTGGCGCCCTTTGCCTGCTACCGTTGTCCCTACAATCACGCGGGTCCCGATGTCTGTGGACTGGCTTGCGCAAAGATGGTGGACTTTGTGCTGGAACGAGAAGGGGACGTGGCCGCTGTGATTGCCGAACCGATGCGCGCCGTGCCTTACGTGCCACCTGCCGGGTTCTGGAAAGCGGTGCGCGAGGCCTGCAATGCGCGCGGTGCCCTTCTGATCATGGATGAAATTCCAACCGGGCTGGGCAAGACCGGCAAGATGTTCGCTTTTGAACATGACGACATCATCCCCGACATTGTCACCATGGGCAAAAACCTCGGTGGCGGCGTGCTGCCGATTGCCGCATGCGTTGCGCGGCGTGACCTGGATGTGTGCGGAGACTTCGCCATCGGTCATTACACCCATGAAAAGAACCCCGTTACCGCTCGCGCAGCCCTGACCACAATCGAGATCATCGAAGAAGAGGGTCTGGTAGATCGTTCGGCGGAACTGGGCGATTATGCCAAAGCGCGGCTTCAGGACCGTTTGGGGGATGTCCCCATCGTGGGCGACATTCGCGGACGCGGTTTGATGTTTGGGGTCGAGATTGTTCAGGACCGTACCGACAAAACCCCGGGCAACGCGCTGGCCGAACAGGTCTATTACCTCTGCCTTGAGGCGGGTCTGAGCTTTAAAATCTCGCAAGGGTGTGTGCTGACCCTGTCCCCACCCCTGACCATTTCACGCGAGGATCTGGACCGGGCGCTTGATATCGTGGTGACCGCGATAAACGAGGTGGCATGACCCCCGCCATCGGCCTTATTGTCCTGACCGCCGCCCTTTTGCACGCGCTGTGGAATGCATTGGTGAAAGGGTCCGGTGACAAGACAGTTATGTTGGGCTGCATCGCGCTGGGGCATGTCTTTCCAGGGCTGGTGATGGCGGGGCTGTCGCCCTTGCCGGATCTCGCGTCCGTGCCGTTCATGATCGCTTCGATCATGGTGCATTGGGTTTATTTCTACCTGCTCAACACGGCCTACCGGTTGGGAGATCTCAGCCTCATTTACCCAATCTCGCGCGGGCTCGCCCCTGTTCTGGTGGCGTTTGGTGCGCAGTTTTGGGTGGGCGAGAGCCTTCCAGTGTTTGCTTGGTTCGGCATCTTCTGCGTATCTGCCGGGATCATGATTTTATCCCGTTCCGCCTTTACTGGTGCATTGCCCGCCAACGCCTTGCTGGCGGCACTGGGGATTGGTGTGATCGTGGCGAGTTATACCCTGATTGATGGGATGGGCGTTCGTCTGTCGGGCCATGCAATGAGCTATATCGGCTGGCTCTTCACCGCCAAGCTGGTGATCGTCTTTTACGTGTTCCCGACACGGTGGGAGAGGGTGCGCGCCATGCCGACCCGGCTGCTGGTCATGGGTATGTGCGGAGGGCTGATTTCTGGCGCGGCCTATGCGCTTGTGCTTTACGCCAAATCCATCGCACCGCTGGGAATGGTTTCGGCCCTCCGGGAAACCTCGGTTATCTTTGCCGCATTGATTGGTGTGGTCTGGTTCGGCGAAGGTCCCAAGACACAGAGATTGTTGTCAGCGGTTGTGGTCGGGGCAGGGATCGCAGCGATTGCAGTGACCCGGTAGAGGAGAGGCAAATGAAACCTTTGGACGGGCAGAAGTTTGACGTCGCCATTATTGGCGCGGGGATCAACGGAGCTTCTACAGCTCAGCACCTGACTGCCGCCGGATACAGTGTTCTGGTGGTTGATCAGGATGATTTTTCAAACGGGGCCAGCAGCCGTTCAAGCCGCCTCCTGCATTGCGGTTTGCGTCACCTTGCCGATGGCACAAGTGTCGGAAAGATGCTGTTGCGACCAGACAGGTTTGTGCGATCAATGGGTACAGTTCGGGCTGACATGATCGCCCGTGATGAAATCGCGCGGACGATCCCCGAACGGGTGAACCCGATCAACTTTGCATTGCCGATCTATAAAGACGATCCCTATGCCCCATGGCAGCTTGATGCAGCCTTTGCGCTCCTGCGCATGACCAGCCCCAAAGGTGAAAGCCTCGACTATCGCCGCTACAAACCGGATCAGTTTGACCAAGTGCCAATTGCCCCACGGCTTCGGGATCCCGACAAACTGCAAGCTGTGGCCGTGTTTCGAGAGTTCATTTTCGACTGGCCTGAGCGGATTGCACTTGATGCCCTGTTTGATGCGCGTCGGATGGGGGCGGAGGTGCACAATTATATGAAGGTCGAAGAGCTGACATCAAATGAGGATGATGGCTGGGATCTGCGCCTCAATCCTACCCGCCGAGAGGGTCAGCCCTTTTGGGTCAGCGCCCGGATGGTGCTCAATCTTGCTGGTGCCTGGGTCGATCTGGTGAACGCCCAAACCGGGAATAGCGCGCCTCGAAAGTGCCAGGGGATCAAGGGCATTCATATTGCAGTGCAATTACCCCCCGAGTTTCGGGATTGGGGGGTGTTCACCTATAACAGCCTTGGCGAGCCACTCTACTGCCTGCCTTGGCGTGGGTATCACTATGTCGGTTTGACGCGCACGAAATTTTTCGGGGATGCAACAGGTGTTCACGCGACCGATCAGGAAATTGACTGGATGTTGGGGGAAACAAACCGATGCCTTCCGTCCCTGAGCCTCACGCGGAAAGACGTACTTTACAGCTGGGCCGGGGTGAATCCGCTGACTTTTGATAAAGAGCAGGATCTGGGCAGCCGCGAGATCAAAATCCATGATCTCGCCTCGGATGGAATGAAAGGCATGTTCACCCTAACTGGCGGTCCGGTTGTGACCCATCGCCGTGTGGCTCATCGGTTTGTGGACCGAATTCGGCCCATCCTGCCCCCGTCGCTCGCACCCAAAGAGATCCGCTATACATCCGCTGAGATCACCAATTCTAAAGGTGCAGTTTCATCTGAGGCGATCGCAGACAGCGCACGAACTGAAAACCCTGAAAGCCTCGCCGATCTGATGATGCGCCGACTAGGGCTTGGTTGGGAGGCGGATCAGGGGCTGGCCGCTGCAGAGCAAGTCGCACAGGTGGCGGCCCCTCATATGGGTTGGTCCGACAAAGACATAGAAAACGAATTACATGCGTATCAGGTTCATCTTCAACGGGACCGGAGAAAGCCTTCAATCGAGTGACCGGATCACTCGTCGAAAACCACCCCCTTTGTCTGGACGCGAAGGCGTGGGTCTGCTGATTTTACCAGCACATCACGTCCGTCCAGAAGCTCCTGACAGCGCTCCAGGGTCTCCTGTTCCAGCCGCTCCATGGCGTCATGGGTATAGAAGGTCAGATGCGGCGAGAGGATTACATTCGGGAGGTCAAAAAGCTCACTCATCGGATGACCTGTCAGTGACAATGGTTCTTGGCTAAACACATCCAGCCCCAACCCGGCAATCCATCCTTCACGCATGGCGCACACCATTGCTTCTTCATCAATGATCGCCCCACGGGCAGCGTTGATCAGGATGGCGGAGGATTTCATGAGCTTGAGCTCGCGTTCCCCGATCATCCGGTGGGTCTCATTATTCAGAACGCTATGCACGCTGACGAAATCGCTTTCGGTCAGCAGCGCATCGAGCGTGTCGCATTTCTCGACACCAATCGCGCGCATCTCCTCTTCCGGCGTGTGGGGGCTATAGGCGATGACGCGGGCGCGAAATCCCTGTCCGGCCATGCGCGCCATGGATCGCCCGATTTTGCCCAAACCGATGATGCCGAGCGTCTTTCCGGCGATATCCGACCCCAGCCATTGTGGTTCGGGCCAGGCCCAGCCCTCTCGGTGCATTTGGTTGTTAAGGGCGGGGAGTTTCTTGGTCAGCGCAATCAGCAGAGCGAAAGCACCTTCTGCCACAGTCTCTTCGGCATATTCCGGGATATTGACGACGGTGACGCCGTGCTCCACTGCGGCCGGGATGTCGATGGCATCGATGCCGACACCATATTTCACAATCCCGCGCAGCTTGGGGGCTGCCTCAATGACCCGGCGTGTGATGGGTGTGTAGCACATGAGCAAAAGATCCGTGTCACGGATCTCGGAAATAAGCCGCTCTTCATCCACTCCGTCTGGCAGCAGGACAAGTTCGTGGCCCGCTTCGAGCAGGGCTGCGTCCACTAATGGTGTCTGCAACTCTTGGTCCGTTCTTAAAATTTTCATGCTGCTCCCCCGCCGACCTGTTCATTTGACAGTGCGGGAAGGTAGGTGGCGGATACAAATCTGTTTTCGCAATTGATCTATAAGATTGGCCTATGGGCTTTGTCCCTACCGGGTCCGGGAGAATTTTTGCGGACCAGATTTGGTGATCATGTCCATCGATAATGTGTGATCCATATTTTGCATTCGGTGGCGCAGCATCTGTCGTGACAATCGAGCAAGATCGCTGACATAATCCGGGTTCTCCGCCACATTCTCCATCTCACCCGCGCCATGGTGATCAAACAAAACCGGGTCCAAATGGTCGGAGGCAAACTCAACCAGTGTAAATCGCCCATCGCGCAATATCGCGAGGTTGGAACTGCTGACCGAACAGCCCAGAGCGGTCTGCCATGTCGTTGGTGAGGCGGGATCTGCAAAATCCAATTCCGAGAATGAGTAACGACGCCAAGTGTCAGGAGCGGGACCAGTCAGAAGGGGCAAAAGCGACTTCCCATCCATCGAATTGGGAACATCCTGTCCAACCCATTCAAGGATCGTTGGAACGACGTCAATGGATTCAGTGGGCGCCGAAACCCGAATGCCCGCGCGCTCTTTATTGTCTGGCAGACGAATAATCAGCGGAGTGTGATAGGCGGCATCATGGAACGTCATCTTGCCCCACAAATGATGATCTCCAAGCATTTCGCCATGGTCCGCCGTGACAATCAGAAGCGTGTCATCATATTGCCCGCTGTCTTTCAGAAACGAGATAACCCGGCCAATGTGATGATCCACTTCTGTGGCCAGCCCCAAATAAACAGCGCGTAAAGTCTGAATGTTGCCATCTGTTGCGTCGAGGTCTGGAAAGCCTTCGACAAAATCTGCGGGCGTTGTGGCGCTCTGCGCCGGGGGCAAAAACGGGTGCAATGTCGCGTCTTGGCCTGCGGTGTCCTTGCGTGTGGGAAGCGGAAGGTCCACTGGGTCATACATGTCATTGTAGGGAGCAGGGGCCACCAATGGCGGATGTGGTCGGATATAGGTCAGATGGGCAAACCAGCCATCCCGGGCATAGGCGTCCATTGTGTCCAGAAAGCGACCGGTCAGAAATGCCGTGTCGCTGTGTTCTGCGCGGTAAAGGGCTGGGTCATTCAGCTTGGGGGTGCCCCCGGATGGAGAGACGGGTTTGTAAACATCGAGGTAGTTTTCAAATTTGTAGCCATTGCGGATCAGATGAGACTGCCAAGGCAGGGATTGCTCCAGCCGCATCTCGACCATCTCATGGAACCCGGTCATCGGGTATTCATAGCTGCGCACCGCTGGATCATTGGGGTGATGCGCCCGCGGATCACCTGACGTGTCGGTATAGCCGAAAAGCATTGGCAGATAGCCTGCTTTACGCATTTCGCTGGCGATGTTGGGGGTGTCGTGGCGCAAGGGGGTTCCATTGCGCACCGACCGATGGTTCATCGAATATTGCCCGGTCAGGATAGACGCGCGCGATGGTCCGCAGGGGTTGGTGACTGAGAAGTGCCGCTCGAACGTCACGGCGTCTTGCATCAGGCCGCGTAGATTGGGAAATTCCACATGTTCCGCCAATGCTCCGGTCAGACAATCGGCCCGCAGCTGGTCGATAATGATGAAGAGTACGTTTTTCCGGTTGCGCATCGGTCCCCCCCATGGCTTTCCCCCACATAGGCAAATATAATGGTTTCGGTCCAGAGCATTTGTGGGTTTGTGACGGAAATACTGCTCCCGATCCTGCAAAATTCGTGCTTTATGGTGTTTTTGGTTGCAATTGTGTGGGTAGGTGTGGGTTAATTGTGGGGAACTGACCGAAAGAAAGATGTCAATGCCCAAAGCCACCAACCACTCGCATCGGGAACTTGAACTGCTCGCAGCTCTGCGGAGGCTGGGCGGAACAGCACGTTCTTCCGAGCTTGCAAAATATCTCGACGTTTCAGAGGAGACTGTGCGCCGAGGGATCAAGTCACTTGCCAAATCCGGCACGGTCGAGCGGGTGCATGGCGGGGCTTACCTGGTCGGCGAAATGGGTGATCCAAGTTTCTTTTCCCGCATGGCGCGCAACCCGGATGGGAAACGCCAGATCGCAAAGGCGATCGCCAAGCAGGTATATGAAGGCATGACCATTTTTCTGGATGTGGGAACAACCACGGCGTTTGTCGCAGAGCGATTGCGCAAACTTTCTGGGCTGACGGTTGTAACCAACTCGGTGGGTGTAGCGCAGACTATGGTTGGCACCAGTGACAACCGGGTGCATTTCCTGGGTGGCGAAATGAAAAGCGATGAGCGCGGAACCTTTGGATCGGTGACGGAACGGCAGGCACGTCGCTTCGCGTTTGATATGGCCGTGCTGAGTGCAGATGGGCTGACCAATACACGCGGGTTCCTGTTTGCTAATCCTGTTGAAGCCTCTTTGTCCGAAGTTGTGGCGGACTGTGCTGACAAGGTGGTGGTCGGTCTGGATCATCACAAATATGGTGCGAAAGCACCGCACTGCGGGTTGGCCCCTAACCGAGTGGATTTGCTGGTTGCTGATGAAGCGCCTGATGCGGCGATGACCCAAGCGTTAGAAAGCTGGGGGGTCGATGTTGTTCTGGCTCCAGCGGGCAAGAAGAAGATATCTCATGACTGAACTGCCCCACCTTATCAAACACGCTGAAGCCATGGCGGAAATCGCGGCACGAACGGCGATGTCCTATTTCAGGGGTGCGCTTGGCATTGAGATTAAAGCAGATGAAAGCCCGGTCACGCAGGCAGACAAGGCAGTTGAAGCCGAGCTGCGCGCCTATCTCGAGGCCATGTTTCCCGAGCATGGGATCTTTGGTGAAGAAGAAGGAATGGACGACAAGGACAGTCCCCATCTGTGGGTAATCGATCCGATTGACGGCACACGTTCCTTCCTGTCAGGGCACCCGCTTTTTGGATTTTTGCTTGCGCATCTGATTGATGGGAAGCCAGAGATCGGGGTGATTGGCATGCCGGCGCTGGGTGAGATTATGATCGGTGTACGTGGACATGGTGCACAGTTGAATGGGGCTCCGATCCGGGCCTCAGATCAAACCAATCTGGATCAGGCAGTTCTTTATATCAATGAGGGCGAAAAGCTCTATAGCGACCACCCGGGAGTTTTTGACCGCCTGATGCAGTCAGGTCAGACCCGCCGCATGGCCTATGATTGCTACCCCCATGCGCTTTTGGCGATGGGGCATGTGGATGCGGTGATTGACTATGACTTGCAGCCTTATGATTTTCTCGCTGTATCGGTGGTGATCGAAGCCGCAGGTGGGGTGATGACCGACTGGTCAGGTGACCCACTGACAATGGAGAGCGACGGGCGGGTCATCTCCGCCGCAACCCCCGAATTGCACGAACAAATGCTGAATATGGTGAAGAACTGATGGCCATCCTGAGTTTCCTGATAAGTCTTGCCGGGGCAACCATGCTATTGCTTTTTGCCGTGAGAATGGTGCGCACCGGGATTGAACGCAGCTTTGGGGCGTCGTTTCAACGGATGATGACCGCCAAAGGTGGGCCGCTCTACAATTCGGCCCTTGGTGTGATGCTTGCGATGGTGCTGCAAAGTTCAGCCGCCGTGGCACTGCTGGCCACAGGATTTGTTGCGGGAGGGTACCTGCAATTTCCTGCGGCGCTGGCCATCGTGCTGGGGGGAGACCTTGGTTCTGCCCTGATCATCCAGATTTTGTCCTTCCAGCTTGATTGGTTGGTGCCGGTGCTGCTGGCCGTCGGCGGATGGCTGTTCGTCAAGGTCGAAAGCCGTTCCTGGCGACAGGCTGGACGGATCCTGATGGGGGTGGCCTTTATCCTGATCTCGCTTCGGTTCCTGCGCGAAGCAATGGATCCGATCCGTGACAGCGTATTTCTGCCTGCAATTGCCGAGTATCTGGCGCGGGATTATCTCACTGCATTTATCGTCGGTGCGGCGCTCGCCTTTGTGATGCACTCTTCTGTTGCTGCAATCCTGATGTGTGTCACGCTGGTGCAAATCGACGCCATCCCCTTTGCCGCAGGCATTTCTCTGGTTCTGGGTGCCAACCTTGGGTCCGCCCTGATCCCGATCTGGTTGACAAGAGGTATGGATGTCGTTGCGCGAAGAGTGCCCTTCGCCAACTTTTTCTTGCGTGGTGTCTGGGCCGTGACTGCGTTGTTCGTCGGCAATGTATTCCTGAGATCGGGGGCCATCAATGTGCCTGAAACCGGTCAGATGCTGGTGGTGGCGCATATCTTGTTCAATGCTGTATTGGTGGTGATTGCCATGCCTTTTGGCTCGCTCATTGCCTCCAGCATCGTGCGATTCATGCCGGAACGCAGTGATCTGTCCTTGAAAAACGGGATTGATATTCGCCCTTCATCTGCACTGGATCCAAACGATATCGGGCTTCCGGCACAGGCAATCGCCAGTCTGAAAAAAGAGTTGTTGCGCATGTCGGAACTGGTCGAAGTGATGTTCCGCCCATCGTTGGATCTCTACCGCGATGGGGACCCGGTCAAGATCCGGGCCATTCAGGATATAGATCACGACGTGAATGAGTGTCTGGCGGGCATCCGCGATTTCGTTGCTTCGCTTCCCGGGAAAAACGAATTTGGGAAGGAAAATGCGAAAACCGCGCGTGATCTGATGGAGTATGCGATACGTCTGGAAACGGCAGGGGATGTGGTGGCAAAGCGGCTATGTGTTCTGGCGGGTGAGATGCACGAAAAACACTCCCGGTTTTCCAAAGAAGGCTGGAACGAGTTGATCCGTATGCATGAATGCATTGCGGCCAACTTGAAACTCGCCTCCAATGTTCTCGTGTCGGACGATCTCGAAAGTGCGCGTATTCTGAGCCTTGAAAAGACCGAGTTGAAACAAGCGGAGCGAAAGAGCCGAAAGCGCCACCTTAAGCGTTTGCAAGACGGTATGGCAGAAAGTTTCGAGACATCGGACATTCATCTGGAAACATTGAGGGCCCTACGGGAGTTCAACAGCCATATTGCCGCTATCGCATACCCTCTTCTCTACAAGCATGGTCAGCTTCTGGAGACACGGTTGATAGAAGATATGCAGGAAGCCAAAAGCTAACCGGCAGCGATCCCCAGAATTGGTTTGTCGAGAAGCAACAAGGAGGGTTGCGGGATGAAAGCTTTGGGCCTGTGGTGGGCATCATGAAGGTCTCGTCCGACGAAGAGGCGATTGCCTTGATGAATGACAGTGAATTTGGCCTGACCGCGAGCCTCTGGACCAAGGACCTCGACCGTGCCGCCCGTGTGGGAGATCAGGTTGAAACCGGGACGGTCTTTATGAACCGGGCGGACTATCTGGATCCGGGTCTTTGTTGGACCGGCTGCAAAAACACCGGGCGCGGTGGCGGGCTGTCCGTGATTGGCTTCCACAACCTGACCCGCCCGAAAAGCTATCATATGAAAAAGGTGACATCATGATGTTGCAAGGAAACTGGTCCTATCCGACCGCGATGAAATTTGGGGCGGGCCGGATCAAGGAATTGCCGGACGCCTGTGCGCAGGCCGGCATGAAACGCCCGCTTCTGGTCACAGATAAAGGGCTTGCGGATCTGCCGATCACCAAGGGGACGCTTGATATCATGGAAGCCGCGGGACTTGGCCGCGGGATCTTTGCCGAGGTCGATCCAAACCCGTCCGAGATCAACCTGCATGCCGGTGTCGACGCCTATAAGGCAGGCGGCCATGACGGGGTGATTGCCTTTGGCGGTGGCTCAGGGTTGGATCTGGGCAAGATGGTTGCGTTTTACGCGGGGCAGAATAGGCCGATCTGGGATTTTGAAGACATTGGCGATTGGTGGACGCGGGCAGACGCTGATGCGATTGCGCCGATCATCGCGGTGCCGACCACGGCCGGCACCGGGTCGGAAGTGGGGCGGGCATCCATTATCACCAATTCGGTCACCCATGAGAAGAAGATCATCTTCCACCCGAAAGTGCTGCCGTCAGTGGTGATTGCCGATCCGGAACTGACGGTGGGAATGCCGAAGTTCATCACGGCGGGCACCGGGCTCGATGCCTTTGCCCATTGCGTCGAGGCCTATTCCAGCCCGCATTACCACCCGATGTCGCAAGGCATTGCGCTCGAGGGTATGCGGCTGGTGATCGACTATCTGCCGCGTGCTTATGCGGATGGCACCGACCTTGAGGCACGGGCTCATATGATGTCGGCCGCGGCAATGGGCGCGACCGCCTTCCAGAAGGGGCTCGGTGCGATCCATGCGCTGTCTCATCCGGTGGGCGCGATCTTCAACACGCACCATGGCACCACCAACGCGGTCTGCATGCCGGCGGTGCTGGAGTTCAATGCCAGCGAGATCACCGACCGCTTTGACCGCGCCGCAGATTATCTGGGCATCAATGGTGGCTTTGCCGGGTTCCAGAAATTTGTGCAGAACTTCAACGACACATTCGAGATCCCGCGCAAACTCTCGGAAATGGGTGTCTCCGCCGACCAGATGAACTCCCTCGTCGAAGGCGCCATCAAAGACCCCTCATGCGGCGGAAATCCCGTGAAACTGACGCAGGGGAATCTAAGAGCTCTCTTCGACGCGGTAATTTGAGGGAATGCGAGTCGGGTTTGTTGCGCTCTCAGTCTGGGATGATGTCGATTTCGCTGGGTGGCGAATCGACTAAATTGGCGACTCTGCAACGTCACTTCCACCAATTCGTGGAGTGAAATTTGTTGATGTCCTTGCGCTGAAACATGAATTCCTTGCTTTTTGACCCAATGTTGAGATGGTTGAAGTGGGAGTATCTAGGACCAATTGGACCGAAAAACGGTTTGTAATTGGCGCTATCCGTAGCGCCGGAAATAACCAAGACTATTGCCACAATATAAAAAACAAAACCAACGGGAGTTTATCATGACAACCAACAAGAACCTTACGCGTCGTACGGTGCTCAAGGGTGCAACCACGATAGGGGCCGCTGCACTGGCTTCGCCGCTTTATGTGAAAAGCGCCCTGGCCTCGTCGGGTGAGATCAATATCCTGATGTGGTCGGACTATCTGCCGCCCGAGTTCATTGCAGGTTTCGAAGCGGAAACCGGCATCAAGGTGAACTATACCGGTATTGGTTCGAACGAAGAGATCATCAACAAGATGAAAGCCACCAAGGGTCAGGGCTTTGACATTGTGTCGCCGACCAACAACCGGTCGCTGCAATGGGGTCCGCTGGAACTCTTGAAACCGTTTGACCTGTCGAAGGTGAACATTGACGCCGTGAACCCGGCGATGTCGAAAATCGGCACCGATGCATGGGACTTTGGTGGCAAGGGCGCCCATTGGCTGCCGCATATCTGGGGCACCGAAGGGATCGCCTATCGCACTGACAAATGGCTGCCGGCCGGTGACGCACCAAGCTACGGTGACGTATGGTCGGAAGAAAATGCCGGTAAGACCATGGGCCGTGCCCACTCAATGATGCTGGGCGCCGGTCTTTACATGGAAGCGTCGGGCGAGATGGAACCAGGTTCGATCTGGGCCGCCTACGAAGATGAAGACACCATGCGGAAAGTGTGGGGTCAGGTGGCTGACTGGACCATTGAACGTAAGTCGCGCATCAAGCTGATCTGGAACGATGCTGACACCCAGAAGAACGGCCTTCTGAATGAAGGTGTTGTGGTTGGCCAGACCTGGGACGGTCCGCCGCTGGCACTGAAATCGGCAGGTGAGCCGGTGCACTATCAGGCGCCTGTCGAAGGTGCGATGGCTTGGGTCGACGGCATCTCGATGCCAATCGGGGCCAAGAACGAAGAGCAGGTCTATGCCTTCGTTGAATATGCCTATCGTAAAGAGCCCGCCGGTAAGGCGATTGATAGCCATGGCTATAACTCGCCGGTGCTGGGCGCAGACACCTATTCGGGTGACACCTATAAGAAGAACTTTGCCGAGGCCTACCCGGGTGATAGCCTGGCGAACCTCAACCCGTGGCCTGCTGAGGCCCCGTGGTATGCGGACATCCGTACGGAGTTCGTCAACAAGTTCAAAAGCGCCTAATTCGCGCTTTCCTGTGGCCCTGCCCAACGGGCAGGGCCACCCAACCGTTTTCTGCAGGCATTTCACGGTGCCCTCTTTAGTGAGGGGACGGGGAACGTGCGTGCCATTGAAGGAGAAGCCATATGAGTGCCGGAGTAGGCGTCGATCTGGAAAACCTATGGATCCGCTTTGGAGATTTCGTCGCCGTGCGCGACGCCAATGTGAACATCAAAGGGGGCGATTTCTTTTCGTTCCTTGGGCCGTCGGGCTGTGGCAAGACCACCATCCTGCGGGCCGTGTCAGGGTTTCTGGACCCCAGCGAAGGCAATGTGCTGATCGGTGGGAACAACATGCAGGGCATCGGGCCGAACAAACGCCCCACCGCCTTGATCTTTCAAAATCTCGCGCTTTTCCCGCTGATGAAGGTCTGGGAAAACATCACCTTTTCGATGGAAATTCAGGGCGCCAGCGCCCGTGAACGGCGCAAACGTGCGGATGAGCTTCTCGATATGATCGCTTTGCCGGGGCAGGGGGACAAGCTGCCTTCGGAATTGTCGGGTGGTCAGAAGCAACGTGTGGCCATCGCGCGGGCCCTTTGTGCCGAGCCTGATGTGCTGCTGCTTGACGAACCGCTTTCCGCACTTGACCTCAAGCTGCGCCAGCACATGCGCACCGAGCTGCGTGAAATCCAGCAGCGCGTTGGCATTACCTTCATCTACATCACCCACGACCAGGGCGAAGCCTTGACCATGTCGGATGACATTGCGGTGATGCGCGCAGGCGTAATTGATCAGATCGGTGATGGTAAAACCATCTATAACGATCCATCGACCGCTTTTGCGGCGAGCTTTGTCGGCGAAAACAATGTGTTCCGCGGCAAGGTGAGCAAGATCATCGGCAACGAAGCCCTGATCTCGACCAACCGGTCAGGTGAATTACATGCGCGCATTTCGACCGCAAACCAAGGCAAGTTGCAGGTTGGCGATGATGCAATGATGTTCATCCGTCCCGAAGCTCTGTCTCTTGCCCCCACGGGCACGCAGGGTGACCATTATGTGACTGCGCAGGTGAATCATGAGGAGTTTGAGGGCAACACCTATAACATCTTCACCGAAGGTGACGGGGGTAAAGAGATCAAAATCTCAATCCCGAACCTTGGCCAAAGCTTTGACGACCACACCGGTCAGCCCATCACCTTGGAATATGACGTGTCCAACGCTGTGGTGGTGCCTGCCGGCGAACTGGCAAGCGAGTAAGGGGGAGTATCATGCCTGGCTTCCTCAAGGAGTTTTTTAATCGCAACGGCACGCTGATGGGGTCGATCATGTTGGGGCTTGTCCTCTTCTGGGTCATTGGCCTGATCATTCTGCCCCAGCTGTCGATGCTTGATTTCTCGTTCCGGCCAAACCTGCCGCCCCCCGAAATCGGCGGGCCAAAGGATGTCTATACGCTGGAGAACTACAAATACCTGATCTATGGCCCGGAAGGCGGGTCGCAGGATTATAACGCAGTTGACCTTGCCGTGTTCTACCGCACCCTGGTGGCGGCGGTTCTGGTGACACTGTTCAACTTGGCTTTCTGCTATCCGATTGCCTACTACTTGGGTCAAACCAAGGGCAATCACATCCGCATCTTTGCTCTGATGCTGATCATCCCCTACTGGATCAATGAGATCCTGCGCGCCTTTGCGCTGCGGATCATCTTTGGCGAGACCGGGGTGTTCAATACGCTTCTCGTGGGCAGCGGTATCTTTGATACGCCATTTGACTTCATCCGCAACGATGTCGCGCTTTATGCGGGTCTGGGTTATGCCTATATCCTGTTGATGATCTTCCCGATCTACAACGTGATCGAAAGTCTTGATCACAACCAGATCGAGGCGGCCCGTGACCTTGGTGCCCCGTGGTGGCGGATTCATTGGCGGGTGGTGATCCCTTATGCCAAACCGGGCATCAGCTCGGGCTGTACGATGGTGTTCATGCTGTCGGCCGGTGCGCTGGCGGCGCCGCAGATCCTTGGCGGACCATCGTCGCTCTGGTTTACCCAGCTTATTTATCAGCAGTTCAATGACAACTCCGATTGGCCACAAGGCGCGGCCTACGCGATCGTGCTGCTTGTCACCTGTATCCTGCTGGTTCTGGCTGTGATGCGCCTGTTCAAAGTGAACATGGGGGATATCGGCAAATGAACCCTGATAAAATCATTCGCTATTCGATCTGGATCTATCTGGCGATCTTCTTTGCCTATCTATTAGGTCCGCTGATCATCATGTCGGCCACCGCGTTCAACTCGCCGGGGTTCCCGCGTATGACTCCGTGGGAGTGTCTGACCTTCGACTGGTTCGGCGCATTGTTCCGGGATGAACGTATCCTCAACGGGATCTGGAACTCGGTTCTGGTTGGAATCGGTACAGTAATCATGTCGGTATCGATGGGTCTGGCGGGCGCGCTGATGCTCACCCAGATCTGGCCCAAGCTTCGGGCGACCTATTACACGATCATCATTGCCCCGATCCTTATTCCGGGCGTGGTTTTGGGTATCTCAACCCTCGTGTTCTGGGATCGTATCAACCGGATGCTGGGGCTGGGGGCGGACAGCTTCCTGTCAAACGGGTTGTTTCTGACCATCATCGGTCAGTCGACCTTCATTGCCAGCTACTGCATGCTGGTACTGGTGGCCCGTCTGCAGCGTTATGACATGACGCTGACAGAGGCTGCGCTGGACTTGGGTGCCACCCATGCACAGGCGTTCCGTAAAGTGCTCATGCCGTTCATGTTCCCGGCCATTGCCTCGGCGGGTGTGCTGGCGTTCTTGGCCTCGTTCGAGAACTACAACACCACCACGTTCACCTTCGGTGAATACCCGACGCTGACCATCGAACTGGCGCAGAAAGTGCGTTACGGGATCACCCCGGCGATCTCGGCTCTGGCCTTCATGATTGTGGCGCTGACCGTGTTCTTTGCACTGGTCAACGAGGCAAATATCAAGCGCAAGGCGTTAATTGCCGAAGCGCGCAAGGATGCCACAGTTGGTGAATTGGCCGGTAAGGTCGAGGTGCCCGGTTTCCTCAGCCGCAACCCGGCTGCCATTGCACTGATCGTTCTGTTGATCGGAACGGCCACTGTTGTGGGGTCTGCCATGGCCTATAGCCCGGATCAATGTATCGCGGGTGTGCAGGAGCAGAAGCGTCTGGAAACCGAACGTCGCATTCAAGAGCTGCGCGATCAGCGTGCGAAAGATGCGGCGGAGAAGTCCCAGCAAGAAGGTGGGGCGGAAACGCAATCCACGCCAAAACCGTCGAACAACTCGGGATTTGGCAGCGTCTTCGCTCCGGGCACGCTTGAAGGTTCCGACAGCGACGCCGGTGATGCGGCCCCCACAGATAGTGGTGGCAACAATTCCGGGTTCGGTAATGTGTTTGATCCGAATGCCTTGCAAAACGACGACAACTGATCACGGTTGAACAATTATGAAACGGCCCGCCTCGCGCGGGCCGTTTTGTCTTGCGTGGGTTACGTTCTGTTGTCGAACGTCACATGGCTTTGATTTCGAGGTTGACGAGTGACACAAATGGTCGGTTCGAGCCCTTAGTCGCCCTTCTCATAAATAATAAATGGAGTTCTGGATGCCACTTGATCGTACAACATACGTCCTTTGTAGTTGAACTCTTGAGTGGCCCAATAGGTACTGGGGACGCCATCTTGCTTGGCGGCGCTGTGGACAGCTTCAATAAGAGCTCGCCCGACGCCTTTTCCCCTCACTTCAGGATCGGCGAACAAGTCCATCAAGTAGCAGGTATCTTCAATAGTCCACATAAACCGGTGATAGAGAAAGTGTGCTAACCCAACTGGTTTGCCTTCAATTTCAGCGATGAGGCATTGGTATTCGCCTGCTTCATCCGACAACAACCGTTGAAACGACACATCGTAAACCTCAACAGGTACGGAGGTTTCATAATATTCCAAGTATGCTGTCCATAAGCGACGCCACTCTTTGCTATCGCTTGCCGCTAAAGGGCGAATGACAAGATCTTTCATTTGAGCCTTCACAGATTCAGAATGAACGCCACTCTGATGGAAACCGGTACTTTCTGTCAACTCCGCCAAGGTCAGCTTCGTCCCGCACAGCCGACCTAGGGTTGGAACTGCATAACGGGACGCACTGATCTGTTTCAGGAAATCTCGCTCTTGGTATCAAAGGAACGCGACGCGCCATATCTGTCTTACATCCGTTACACAAATCCATTATTCATGAAATTATGAAATGAAGAGGGATTCGCCCCATGGATCAGCAACAGATCGACCGACTCACCACTCTGGGACATGCCGGGCGTATGGCGCTCTATCGTCTTCTGGTGCGCCGCTATCCGGACTTCGTTGCCTCGGGCGAGTTGGCTGACGTGCTTGAGGTGCGCCCCAATACGATGTCGGTCTATCTTGGCGCCTTGTCGCGCGCCGGGCTGATCACCCAGAAACGGGATGGGCGCAGCCTGCTGTACCGGTTTGATCCCGATGGGGCGGACAGTCTGGTGTCCTATCTTTATGACGATTGCTGCCGGGGCCGTCCCGCCGCCTGTGCGACACCGCGGGCCTTTGCCGAGGCGCATGAAAAGCAGAAAGTGCTGTTTCTCTGCACCGGCAATTCGGCCCGTTCCATCATGGCCGAAGTGATCCTGCGAGACCTCGCCGGGGACCAGTTCGAAGTCTTTTCGGCTGGAACGCGCCCCGCCGTGGTGCTCCACCCCGCAACCCTGCAATTGCTGGAAGACAAGGGCCATGACGTGTCCGGGTTACAGCCCAAACACATGTCCGATCTGGAAGGCGAGGCGTTCGACTTTGTTTTTACCGTCTGCGACATGGCTGCCAACGAAGATTGCCCGGTTTGGCCCGGCCAACCCGTCACCGCCCATTGGGGTGTGCCTGACCCTGCCCATGCAACTGGGTCCGACGCCGAGAAGGGGCTCGCATTTCAAACGCTTTATGGCGAGATGCACCGCCGTCTGACCCTGTTTGCGGCACTGGATACCAAACTGCTCGACCGGTTTTCCCTGCAAAACCAAATCGACGAAATTCCCATGACTGGAGAGAAGTAAATGACCACCTATGCCATCAATGGCTTGGGACGTATGGGCAAGCTTGCCCTGCGCCCGCTTCTGGAACGCGGCGCCAAGATTGCCTTTCTCAATGACGCCGTGGGTGACCCGGAAATGCACGCTCATCTGTTGGAGTTCGACACGGTGCATGGTCGCTGGTCCGCTGAATTCTCGCATGATGCGGACAGCATCAGCATCGACGGCACCCGGATCCCCGTGACCTGCACCCGCAACCTGACGGAACTGCCGCTGGATGGCGTGGATGTGGTGATCGACTGCACGGGTGCGTTCAAAACCGCCGAGAAACTCGCGCCATATTTTGATTCTGGTGTGAAAAAGGTGGTGGTCTCAGCCCCGGTCAAGGAAGACGAGGCGGCGAACATCGTCTTTGGCGTGAACGATGACATTTATGACGCCGACACCCACCGCATCGTCACCGCCGCAAGCTGCACCACCAACTGTCTTGCGCCCGTGGTGAAAGTGGTGTTGGAGGAATTCGGCATCAAGCATGGATCCATGACCACAATCCATGACGTGACCAACACGCAGACCATCGTGGATCGCCCCGCCAAGGATCTGCGCCGTGCACGTTCTGCGCTGAACTCGCTCATCCCGACCACCACCGGGTCGGCCAAGGCAATCACCCAGATTTTCCCCGAACTGACCGGCAAGTTAAATGGCCATGCAGTGCGGGTTCCGCTTTTGAACGCGTCACTGACAGATATCGTGTTCGAGTTGGAGAAGGAAACCACCGCTGAAGAGGTGAACGCTGCCTTCAAGGCCGCCGCCGATGGTCCGCTCAAGGGGATCCTTGGCTATGAAGAAAAGCCGCTGGTCTCAACCGATTACACCAATGACGAGCGCAGCTCTATCATCGACGCGCTGTCGACCATGGTCATCAATGGCACGCAGCTGAAGATCTACGCCTGGTATGACAATGAATGGGGTTACGCGCATCGTCTGGTGGATGTGGCCCTGATGGTGGGGAAATCACTGTGACGAAACCAAATGGCCCAAGATCTGGCATGGCGGCCTATATGGCCGTCACCGCTGCCTATTGGGCCTTTATGCTGACCGACGGGGCGCTGAGGATGTTGGTGCTTTTGCACTTTCACACCCTCGGATTTTCGCCAGTCGAGCTGGCCTATCTCTTTGTGCTTTACGAAATCGCCGGCATGGTGACGAACCTGTCAGCTGGGTGGATCGCCGCGCGGTTTGGCCTGACCTCAACGCTGTATGCCGGGCTTGGCCTGCAGATCGTGGCCCTTCTGGCGCTCGTGCAGCTTGACCCCACTTGGGCGGTTGGCCTGTCAGTGGTGTACGTGATGCTGGTGCAGGGCGTATCCGGTGTGGCGAAGGACCTCGCCAAGATGTCCTCGAAATCGGCGGTCAAGCTTTTGGCCCCGACCGAGGGCGATGGGCTCTTTCGCTGGGTTGCCGTACTAACCGGGTCGAAAAACGCAGTGAAAGGGCTGGGTTTCCTGTTGGGCGCGGCCCTTCTGGCATTGGCGGGGTTCGACGTGGCGGTTCTGGGCATGGCCGCAGTGCTTGCCGTGATCCTTGTTGCTGTCATCGCGCGCATGCCCTCGGGGCTTCCGACCGGGCGAAAGGACGCCAAGTTCCGCGAGGTGTTTTCCAAGAACCGCAATATCAATTGGCTGAGCTTCGCCCGCGTCTTTCTGTTTGGCGCGCGGGATGTGTGGTTTGTGGTGGGTATCCCGATCTATTTCCACTCGGTCCTGTCAGATGGCAGCCACGCGAGCGGGCGCAGCGCGTTTTTCCTCGTAGGCTCTTTCATGGCGGTCTGGATCATCCTTTACGGCGTGGTGCAGGCCAACGCGCCACGGCTGCTTCGGGCAAAATCGCGCGAGGCAGGAGAGTTGATTGGCATGGCCACGCGCTTTGCTGCGATGCTCGCCATTGTTCCAGCGATCCTTGCGATCATTGTCTATGGGGCAGGGGCGCCGGACATGTGGCTGACAGTCACGCTGGTCATCGGCCTTCTGGTGTTTGGCGCGCTTTTTGCGGTGAACTCGTCTCTGCATTCCTACCTGATCCTTGCCTTCACCGACACCAAACGGGTGACGATGGACGTGGGGTTCTACTATATGGCCAATGCCGCCGGGCGGCTGATTGGCACGGTCTTGTCGGGCGCGAGCTATCAGTTCGGCGGTCTGACCGCCTGTCTTGCCGTGGCCGCTGTCATGCTGGGCCTTTCCGCCCTTGGTGCTACGAAACTAACACAACACGAGGTGCCTCATGGGGCTGTTTGAACGTTATCTTTCCCTGTGGATTGCCGCTGGGATGTTGGCCGGGGTCGCGCTTGGGGCGATGGCCCCCGGTCTGGTGCAGGCTATTGCCGGGGCGGAATATGCGCAGGTCAACTTGGTGGTGGCGGTGCTAATCTGGGCGATGGTCTATCCGATGATGGTCGGCGTGGATTTCCGCGCGGTGGGTGACGTAGCTCGCCAGCCCAAAGGGTTGATGATCACCCTGTCGGTCAACTGGCTGATCAAGCCCTTCACCATGGCCTTCCTTGGCGTGCTGTTTTTCGAGTTCCTCTTTGCTCCGTGGATTTCACCCGCCGATGCACAATCCTATATTGCGGGGCTGATCCTTCTGGGTGCTGCCCCCTGCACGGCGATGGTATTTGTCTGGTCGCAGCTCACGCGCGGGGACGCGACCTATACGCTGGTGCAGGTCTCAGTGAACGACCTGATCATGGTGGTGGCCTTTGCCCCGATCGTGGCGCTGCTGCTTGGCGTGACTGACATCGTCGTCCCGTGGGAGACGCTGCTATTGTCAGTGGGTCTTTTTGTGGTGCTGCCGCTGATCGCCGGGGTTCTCACCCGCCGTTTGCTGGCCAACCCGGCGAGGATCGAATCGTTTCAGGCACGGGTGAAGCCTTTTTCCATTATCGGGTTGATCGCCACCGTGGTGATCCTGTTTGCACTTCAAGGGCAAGAAATCCTGTCGCGCCCAATGATCATCCTGCTCATCGCCATCCCGATCCTGATCCAGAGTTATGGGATCTTTGGCCTGGCTTATTTCACGGCCCATCGCATGGGCGTGCCACATCGGATCGCCGCGCCTTGTGCGCTCATTGGCACGTCGAACTTCTTTGAACTTGCAGTGGCCGTAGCGATCAGCCTCTTTGGCCTGTCATCAGGGGCGGCCCTTGCCACAGTGGTGGGTGTGCTGGTCGAGGTTCCGGTGATGCTGTCTCTGGTCGCCTTTGCCAACCGGACCCGCGAGCGGTTCCCGGTTTGACGGGTAGGGGAGGGTTAATCCCTCCCCATGCACATCATTTCTTCTTCATCGCATCCAGCAGCGCTGAGCCGAGCCCGCCCACTTGCTGCCCACCAGCCTTTTTCGGACCAGAGGACATGTTGCGTCCGCCCCCTTTTGGGCCACCGCGTTGCGGACGGTGATCCTGCTGTTTGCCCGGACCACGGGATTTGCGATCTTCCTTGGCCGACGCCCCGCCATCCTTGCGCATCGTCAGCCCAATGCGTTTGCGCGGGATGTCCACTTCGGTCACCGTCACTTTGACCACGTCACCGGTTTTCACCACCTCATGCGGGTCTTTGACGAACCGGTCTGCAAGCTGGCTGATGTGTACCAGCCCATCCTGATGCACACCGATATCCACAAAGGCGCCAAAAGCGGCGACATTGGTCACGGTGCCTTCCAGAACCATCCCGGATTTCAGGTCCGACATCTCTTCGACACCATCGGTAAAGCTTGCGGTTTTGAAGCTCGGGCGCGGGTCGCGGCCCGGCTTTTCCAGCTCCGAGAAAATGTCGCGTACGGTGGGCAGGCCGAAATCGCCGCTTACGAAATCGGCAGCTTTCAGCGACCTCAAGGCCCCTTCGTTGCCCATCAGATCGCGCAGATCCCGCCCGCAGGCCGACACGATCTTGCGGGCCACGTCATAGGCTTCAGGGTGAACAGCAGAGGCGTCGAGCGGTTCGTCGCCTTCGCGGATGCGCAGGAACCCCGCGCATTGTTCAAAGGCGCGCGGCCCAAGGCCCGAGACCTTCATGAGTGATTTGCGCGAGGGGAACGCGCCGTTGATGTCACGATGAGTCACAATGGATTGCGCAAGCGAGGCCGAGAGGCCAGAAACATGAGCGAGCAGCGGAGCGGAAGCCATGTTAAGATCGACGCCAACCGCGTTCACCGCATCCTCAACCACCGCTTCCAGGGATTTCGACAGGCGGCGCTGGTCCACGTCGTGCTGATATTGCCCAACCCCGATGGATTGTGGCTCGATCTTCACCAGTTCCGCCAGCGGATCCTGCAAGCGGCGGGCAATTGACACCGCGCCGCGCAAGCTCACGTCGAGATCGGGAAACTCGCGCGCGGCCAGTTCAGACGCGGAATAGACAGAGGCGCCCGCCTCGCTGACCACAACCTTGGTGGGCGCTTTCACGCCTTTGGGCAGGCGCTTGAGCGTGTCACCCACCAGCCGTTCGGTCTCGCGGCTGGCCGTGCCATTGCCGATTGCAATCAGTTCCACATCATGCTTGGCAATCAGCGCAAGGATTGCCGCTTCAGACCCCTGCATATCCATTCTCGGCTGGAACGGGTAGAGCGTTGCCGTGTCGAGCAATTTGCCAGTCGCATCCACCACAGCAGCCTTTACCCCGGTGCGAATGCCCGGATCCAACCCGAGGGTGGCGCGCGACCCGGCGGGGGCCGCAAGCAGCAGATCCTTGAGGTTGCGGGCAAACACGTCAATCGCTTCGTCATGGGACCGGGCGCGCAGATCGGCCATCAGGTCCAGCGTCATCGACAACGCCAGCTTCACCCGCCAGGCCCATCGGGCAACGGTGCGCAGCCAGGTATCGCCGGGGGTAGAACCTGCGCATTCCAGTCGGGCGGCAACCATATCCACGGCGCGGGCGGATCCGTCTTCGTCCGGTGCAATGTCTAGTGTGATCACCCCCTCTTTTGACGCCCGCAGCATAGCCAGCGCGCGGTGTGAGGGGGTTTTGGACCAAAGCTCCTGATGGTCAAAATAATCGGAAAACTTCGCTCCGGCCTGTTCCTGTCCGGCCACCACTTTGGCGGTCAGCAATGCCTCGCGCTGCATGAACGTCCGCAGCGCACCAACCAGTTCGGCGTTTTCTGCCAGTTCCTCAACCAGAATATCCCGCGCGCCATTGAGCGCGTCTTTCACCGTCGGAACGGCCTCGGTGACAAACGCCTCGGCGTGGACCTCGGGGGCCGTGGAGCGGGTATTGCGGATCTTTTCCAAGAGCGGCTCCAGCCCGTTTTCCCGCGCGATCATCGCCTTGGTGCGGCGCTTGGGTTTGTAGGGCAGGTAGAGGTCTTCGAGCGTGGATTTTGTATCGGCTGCCGCGATGGATTTTGCCAGATCGTCGGTCAGTTTTCCCTGATCCTTGATACTGGTCAGGATCACCTCGCGCCGCGCTTCCATCTCGCGCAGATAGGTCAGCCGGTCGGCAAGTTTCCTGAGCTGCGTGTCGTCCAGCCCTCCGGTGACCTCTTTGCGGTAACGCGCGACGAAGGGCACGGTAGCGCCACCGTCAAGCAGCCCAACCGCGGCGTTAACCTGTTGGGCGGACGCGGAAATATCGGTGGCAATGGTTTGGGAAATGCGGGTGTTGGTGTCCATGATCTCTCCTGTTCGGATGACCTGTTTAGCCTTGGTGCAAGGCAAGGGGAAGGGGGGCGAATTTGAGCTTTGGCAGATTATCGCCCGCGTTTGGTGGAAAGCAGCAGATTGGTCTCGGATCGGGTGATCCCCTCCATACGGCGAATGGAAAACAGCACCTGATCCAGTTCTTCCAGCGTCTCGGTGCCGATCTCTGCGATCAGATCCCAGGTGCCATTGGTGGAATGCACCGCCATCACCTGTGGAAGCGCTGCGACGCGGGACATCAGTCGTTCGGTGCCGCGCCCCTCGATGCCCAGCATCATCAACCCGCGCACCGGGTTGGGGGCCACGTCCTGCCGGGTGACGATGGTAAACCCGACAACCTCGCCGCGCTTTTTCAGCGCATCCATGCGGGCACGCACAGTGGTGCGGGTGACTCCGAGCAGGTCGGCAAGCTCTGACACTGATGCGCGGCCGTCCCGATGCAGCAGAGTAAGAAGGCGCCTATCCAAATTGTCCATGATGACTATCCAGTATGAGCAATGTTGGCCCATATTGGGCAATTTATCCCCTTCCGACAAGCCGGTTCTTGGCCAAAAGATGGGTCATGAACATGACAAACATCTTCCTTGTTGGAGCGCCCATGGATTCGGGCAAGAAGCGTCAGGGCTGCCGGATGGGGCCAGATGCTTATCGTGTGGCGGGTCTGGCTGAGGCGCTGACCGAGCTGGGACATGAGGTGCATGACTTGGGCGATGTGGCCCCGGATGTGGTAGATTTGCCGGAACATGAGCACCTTGTCTCGTTGCCGGACTGTGTGGGATGGACCCATGCGCTGACTCGAGTGGCGCAAGAGGCCGCAGGGAAAGGGATGCCGATTTTCATGGGCGGCGATCATGCGCTGTCGATGGGATCGGTGGCCGGGATGGCGGCCCATGCCAAGGCACAGGGCCGTCCGCTTTTCGTGCTGTGGCTGGATGCCCATAGCGACTTTCACACTCCGCAAAGCACCGCCAGCGGCAATTTGCACGGCACGCCGGTGGCCTATTTCACTGGGCAAGATGGGTTTGACGATTTCCCGGCCCCTTCAGCGCTGGTTGAAATTGAACATGTGGGCATGATGGGGCTGCGGTCTGTGGACCCTGCGGAACATGCCGCGCTTGCAGATCAGCATGCCATGCTGGTGGATATGCGCGCGATTGATGAACATGGAATCAAGGCGCCTTTGGTGGCTTTCCTTGAAAAGGTCCGTGCGGCCAATGGGATGCTGCATGTCTCGTTGGATGTGGATTTTCTTGACCCCTCCGTGGCCCCTGCGGTTGGTACCACCGTTCCGGGTGGTGCAACGGAACGCGAAGGGCATTTGGTGATGGAATTGCTGTGTGACAGCGGGCTGGTGACCTCGTTGGATCTGGTTGAGTTGAACCCGTTTCTGGATGAGCGCGGCCGCACTGCCAAACTGATGGTGGACCTCACCGCTTCTCTTATGGGGCGTCGTATCTTTGATCGCCCAACCCGTTCTTTCTAAAGGAGTTTCAGATGTTGCAACCGTCTGACAAGGCCCTGGTGCCTTTTGTTTCCGTCGATCACATGATGAAGCTCATTCACCATGTGGGCCTGGAAGAGATGATCGTCGGTATCGCTGCCGAGATCGAGCGCGATTTCAAACGCTGGGAAAGCTTTGACAAGACCCCGCGCGTGCCCGCCCATTCACCTCATGGGGTGATTGAACTGATGCCAACTTCGGATGGCGAGGCGTATGGCTTCAAATATGTAAACGGGCACCCGAAGAACACGTCCGAGGGTCTGCAGACCGTGACCGCCTTCGGCCTTCTGGCTGATGTTTATACCGGTTATCCGACACTTCTGACCGAGATGACGATCCTGACCGCGCTGCGGACGGCGGCGACCTCGGCCTTGGTGGGCAAATACCTTGCGCCCAAAGGCACGACCACCATGGCGATGATCGGCAATGGTGCGCAGTCGGAATTCCAGTGTCTGGCGTTCAAGGCGCTTTGCGGCATCGACACCGTGCGCCTTTATGACACCGACCCGGCAGCCACCGCGAAATGTGCGGCGAACCTTGCGGGCAAGGGGCTGACCGTCGTGTCCTGCAAGACCGGTGAAGATGCCATTGAGGGCGCGCAGATCATCACCACGTGCACCGCAGACAAGAAATACGCAACCATCCTGACCGACAACATGGTCGGACCGGGCGTGCATATCAACGCCATTGGCGGCGACTGCCCGGGTAAGACGGAACTGCACCGCGATATCCTTTTGCGCTCGGAAATCTTTGTGGAATACCCCGAGCAGACGCGCATCGAAGGTGAAATTCAAGCGCTGGATGACGATCATCCGGTGATCGAGATGTGGCAGGTGATGACCGGACAGGTCGAAGGCCGCAAGGACGACCGCCAGATCACCTTGTTTGACAGTGTTGGCTTTGCGATCGAGGACTTCTCGGCTCTGCGTTACGTCAAGCTGGCGATCGAAGGGACTGACTATTTCGAACCGTTAGACATGCTCGCAGACCCCGACGATCCGCGTGATCTGTTCGGAATGGTTCAACGTGCCAAATGAGAGTTCGGGGTCAGTTTGACCCCGAATTTACAATAAGGTTTTCAATTCTTCCTTGAGCCAGCTCAGGGCTGGCCCCATCACCTTGTGCTTGCGGTAGACCAGTTCAACGGGGGGGCTCCAAGGTTTGTGATCGAAACTCACCTGCATCTGGTGAAGCTGTCCTGCTGCAATCAGTGGGGCAGCCATGTGGTCGGGAAGATAGGTCCAGCCCAACCCTTGCTGGCACATGTGCAGAAGTCCCTGAAAACTGTTGGTCCACCAGGCTTGTGCCGACACGAGGTTGAGCATCTCTACTGCCTGCCCCTGAAGCCCGCGGATCAGCAATTGCCGGTGCTGAAATAGGTCATGCGCGGCAATTTCAGTTCGTTTGGCTAATGGGTGGGAAGGGTGGCAGACCGCTACAAAAGGCAGGTTGCCGATAAAGCAGACATCCGTGCTGTCATCAAAGGCAATTGGGGTGAAGAAGATGCCCAGATCCGCCTGACCTTTCGCAATCATCTCTGCCACATCCGGGCTTGCGCTTGTGACAAGTTCAAGCCGGGTTGCGGGATATGCCTTCCCGAAGCGGTCCAAGGTGTTACCCAGCTGTGGCAGGAGCAGCGCGTCATCCACGACCAATCGGATATGCGCCTCATCCCCCTTGTGAATGGAACGCGCGCCAATATCCAGCTGAGTCGCCTGCACCAGAACTGCACGCGCCATATCCAGAATACGATGCCCGTCGGGCGTCAGTGTCGGAATGCGGGTCGAGCGGTCAAACAGTTGTAGATCGAGATCAACTTCCAGATTTGCGATGCCCTGACTGACCGCAGATTGCGCTTTGCCCAGTTTGCGCGCACAGGCCGAAAACGAACCGGTGTCCGCCACATCCACCAACATGCGCAACTGTTCCAGCGTATACATCGCACTCACCTTTCATAAGCAAAACAGATGGTATCTAACTTTGTTCCATCAAGGAACCACCTTAGTCAGGAGCAAGTGAATTCGACGAAGAGTACCCCATGCCCATCAAGATGACATTTAAGGAACGCCTGCTGCACACAACGCTGTTTGAGGCTATCGCCTTGGCAACTTTTGTGCCGCTTTCGGTCTGGATAACGGGCCATCAGCCGCATCTGATGCTGGGCCTCAGCGTCACAATGAGTGTGATCGCGATGCTGTGGAACCTTGCTTACAACTGGGGTTTTGATCATGCGTTCGGCTTTGATCGCCTGTCGCGTGGGCTCACGCTCAGGCTGGTGCATAGCCTGTTATTTGAAGTGGGGCTGGTCACGGTCTCGCTGCCGCTGTTGATGGTGCTTCTGGATCTGGGATTCTGGGCTGCATTAATGTTTGATATCGCGGCGGTGATCTATTTCCTGATCTATGCGGTGATATTCAATTGGTCATTTGATGTCCTGCGGGATCGCTGGCTTCAGCATCGGGCTGCGCGTGGTGCAGCAGAGGCATAGTCCGCTATTGGAAGCAAGAAATCGCGAGAGGGGATGAAAGCGGTGGCAGGTTTGCTTTTGGGCGGATAGGCTATAAACAGATTTTGTTTGTCGATTTTGTGCTCGGGGGGAAATGCTGTGACCTTATCTGCGGTCCGATCACGGTCTCGTATGGCGTGTTTGGCCTTTCTTGCCTGCTTTTCATTCGCGGCATTGCCTGCTCCTGCTACCGCGCTTGACGATGTTGTGTTTGAAGTGTCGGGAGATAACGACCTTTCCGATACACTAAAAGCCGCGTCTTTGATCAAAGATGCTCAATCGCGAGATGTGAGCAATCCGCGCGAGCTCATGGCGGTGGCGCTTGCCGATTACGGAAGACTGACCGAAACGCTTTATGCCAACGGGTATTATAGCGGTGTCATAAACATCAGGCTGGATGGCCGCGAGGCCGCGAATATTCCTCCGTTTGAGGTGCCGAGCCAGATCAACCGGATTTCGATTTCTGTCACCCCCGGCCCCGCGTTTCAGTTTTCCACCGCAGATGTTACCCCCCTGGTTCCCGGCTATGCCCTGCCGGAGGAGTTCCGCCCCGGTGCGGCAGCCGAAAGTACCGCTATTCAAGCGGCGCTTGATGGGGCTGCTGAGGCGTGGCGAGACGCGGGCCATGCCAAAGTGTCATTGTCTGATCAGTCCCTGACCGCAGATCACGCTCGTAACACAATATCCGCCCGGATGATTCTGAACCCCGGTCCAAAGGTGCGCCTTGGGCAGTTGTTACAATCCTCGCAGAGCAATGTGCGGGCGGACCGCATTCAACGCATTGCCGGTTTCCCAAGTGGCGAGGTGTTTTCGCCTGAAAAACTCAGAACCGTTGCCAAACGTCTGCGCCGTACCGGGGCTTTTGCCTCGGTTTCTCTCACTGAAATGGATGAGCTGGGGACGGGTGACACCATGGATATCGGGCTGGCGCTGGTGGATGAAAAACCGCGCCGTTTTGGCGCGGGGGCCGAGCTTTCTTCGTTGGAGGGCCTGACCCTCACCGGGTTCTGGATGCACCGCAACTTTCTGGGTGGGGCAGAGCGCTTTCGTGTGGATGGCGAGGTGTCAGGCATCGGAGGGCAAAGTGGTGGGATCGACTACGAGCTTGGGGCGCGACTTGATCAACCCGCCACATTTGGCCCGGATACCGGCGGTTTTCTCTTTGCAAACCTTGCCTATGAAGATGAGCCCGGGTTCATTTCCCGCAAAGGAGAGCTGGGTGGCGGGGTGAACTGGATCCTGTCCGACACGCTGGAAGCTGAACTTGGGATTGGTCTGCGGTATTCCGAGACAACCGATTTTTTGGGGGACCGAGATTTTTTCTTGCTGACCTTACCCGCCACTCTGACATGGGACCGGCGAGACGATATCCTCAATCCGGCAAACGGGTTTTATCTCAGGGCTGAGGCCACGCCGTTTTTATCCCTGAACAGTGATGGGGTCGGCGCGCGCCTCTATGCAGATGGGCGGGCGTACCGAGGCTTTGGCGACGAGAACCGCTTTGTGCTTGCTGGGCGTGCTCAGATCGGAGCGGCGTTGGCTGGGCAGGTCAATGATATCCCACCAGATTATCTGTTTTATTCTGGCGGCGGCAATTCCGTTCGGGGGCAACCCTACCAATCACTCGGCGTGATCAAAGGGGACGACCTGACCGGCGGGCAGGGCTATCTTGCCCTGTCGCTAGAGCTGCGCGGCCAGATCACAGATACAATTGGCGTGGTCGGCTTTTTTGATGCTGGCCACATTGGTGAAAGTGGCTTTTTTGGCGATGACAGTGACTGGCATTCCGGTGCCGGGCTTGGGCTCAGATACCAGACACCAATTGGCCCGTTGCGGTTGGATGTGGGGTATCCCGTTTCGGGCGCAACCGGAGACGGGGTTCAGGTTTATATCGGTATAGGACAGGCGTTTTGATCCGGGTGATGTCCATATGGCTCTTCGGGGCAGTGCTGCTTCTGTGGTCGGGTTTTGTCGCGGCACAGGATGACCGGTCGCAGGATGAATTGAACGACCGCGGCTATATTCAAGGCTTTCTCGAGGATGGCCTGTCTGATGTGGGGCGCGACATTCGTATCATCGGGTTTGCCGGTGCTTTGTCTTCGCGGGCCACGATTGAGCAGATCACCATAGCCGATGATGATGGGATCTGGCTGACCCTGAACCAAGTTGGGTTGGGGTGGAGCAGGTCTTCACTTTTGATCGGTGCGCTGGATATTTCGGAGCTGTCCGCAGAAGAGATCATTCTGGAGCGGCTGCCAACCGCAGTCGACACCCCGCCATCCCCCGAATCCACAGGCTTCTCTCTCCCCGAATTGCCCATATCGGTGGAGGTTGCCGGCATCTCGTCGCCCCGTATCGTGATCGGAGAACCGGTGGTCGGGCAGGCGGCGGTTTTGCGGCTTGATGGCGACATGCAGCTGTCTGAAGGTGAGGGGAGGGCAAGGTTTGAACTTGACCGCACAGATGGTGCTCAAGGGCGTTTCGGGATCGAGGGGCAATTTGAGAACAGCACCCGCCAACTCAACCTCTCCCTTGCCCTGGTAGAAGGGAAAGACGGGATCGCTGCCAATCTGATCGACTTGCCAGGAAAACCGACTGTGGACATGTCGATCAAAGGACAGGGGCCACTGAATGATTTCACCGCCGATCTTCGTCTGGCAACAGATGGCGAAGAGCGGTTGGCTGGTCAGGTGACACTGTCCGGATCCGGCGAAGAAGGCGGCGAGGACCAGTTTTTTAGCACCAATCTGTCCGGCGATATCGCTCCGGTGTTTCTCCCAGAATTCCGTGACTTTTTTGGCGACCAAATCGCTTTGGTTGCCCGTGGCAAACGTGGCGCAGACGGCGCAATGCAGCTGGATGAGATGAACCTGCAGACGGAAGCCCTGGCAATTCAGGGGAACCTGTCGATTTCGGCTGAGGGCTGGCCGGAACATTTTGCACTCACCGGGCGGGTGTCACATGCGGATGGGTCAACTGTACGGCTGCCAATGTCGGGTCCAGAAACCACCGTTCAAGGGATGGATCTCAATGTTGCTTATGACAGCGCACGTGGGGAAGATTGGCGCGCTGATATGCAAGTGGCTGGTTTACGGCGCCCGGATCTCTCTCTGAACATTGCGAACCTCTCTGCCGGTGGGCAGCTGGTGCGCGGCGATGGGGCCGCAATTGGACAAGTGTTGGGCGACATCGCCATGACACTGGAAGGAATTACACCATCCGACCCCACTTTAGCCCGAGCCATTGGCCCGCGTGTAACTGGTCAACTGAGCCTGAAATGGCAGGAAGACGCACCTCTTGATCTAACGGAATTGGCTCTTAATGGAGAGGATTACCAGTTGACCGGAGATCTTCGCCTGCGTGATTTTGCTGAGGGCGGGGTTCTTTCACCTCTGCCACGCCTCGCGCTGTCCGCTCAGGATCTTTCGCGCTTTGCGGGTCTGTCGGGTGTCGATCTCTCTGGTGCCGCTGATTTGATCCTTGAAGGAGAGGTCAACCTGCTTGGTGGCGCATTTGATCTTCAACTGGCCGGGACCGGGCTGGACATTGCGATTGGCCAACCCCAGTTTGATCCGCTGGTTTCAGGGGATACCGATCTTTACCTTGATGTGCAGCGCGATGGCGCGGGGACGCGGATCAACCGGTTTGAAATCACATCTGAACATGCCGGGACCTCTTTGACCGCAGATCTGAAAACAGATGCCAGTTCCGGGCAGTTTGCCCTGACCCTCAATGACCTGTCGCGTGTCGAACCAACATTGTCAGGTCCGGCAAAACTGGAAGGTGCCGCCGTTCAGTCCGGGGATGTTTGGGACGTTCAGTTCTCTGGCACCGGGCCGGGCGAAGCTGAGTTGAGAGGCGATGCTGAGCTTCGGATGAATTCCGGTCAGCTGGAGACAGCCAGTGGCAAGATCTCTGGCAAACTTGGCGCATTGTCCCCCTATCGCGGGCTGGTAGGTCAGCCTGTTTCAGGGGCGATCGAATTCACCGTCGAAGGTGATATGCAGGTGCAAAGCGGGGCATTCACGCTTGCGCTATCCGGTGCTGGCCGGGATCTGGCAATAGGAAATCCGATGCTTGATCCCTTGATTGGTGGATCCAGCAGCGTGACCGCCAAACTGCATCGAACCGATGAAGAGGCAGCCCCAATTTTACTCGACGCGCTGGATCTCACCACACCAGAGTTGCGTATATCCGCGACAGGAGAGGGCACCGCCGAGGGGCAATCTCTGCAATTTGACGCAACCCTCAGGGATCTGGCACGCGTGACCACCGGTATATCCGGGCCTGCCACCATGACCGGCACGGCCGCTCTTCGGGATCAGAATTGGCAGATTGATCTGTCCGGAACCGGACCAAATCAGGCCAATCTGAACGTGAGCGGTCAGGTCGCCCAAGATGCGTCGCGGGCTGATCTGAAACTGGACGGTTCCACGCATCTTGCCATGTTGAACCCGTTGATCCGTCCACGGCTTCTGTCGGGTCAGGCCGCGTTTGATCTGGCTGTGAACGGCCCGCTCGCAGTGTCTTCTATTAGCGGCGATATCCGTGTGGTCGACGGGCAGCTGATCCTGCCAGCGCAGCAGATTGTCTTGGACCTGCAAGAGGTTTCAGTGCGACTGGCGCAGGAACGCGCCCAAATCAATGCCATCGCCAATGTGAAAGCTGGGGGGCAGATCACCGCAGAAGGCAGCGTCGGATTGACCGCGCCTTTTGTCTCTGAAATGCTGATGCGGGCAACTTCCGTGCATCTGAGTGATGGTCAACTTTACGACACCACAGTTGATGGCCGGGCCCGCCTGTCCGGTCCCCTGTCCGGTGGTGCTGTGCTTCAGGCCGAGCTGGCGCTTGGCCCAACCGAGATCCGCGTGCCAGAAGCGGGGCCAAGTGCGGTTCCGATCATCGCAGAGCTGACGCATATCAACGAACCCGCTGCCGTGCGCCGGACGCGAGACTATGCCGGGTTGATCGAAAGCACCGATGCCGAAGCTGCGGGCGCGCCTTATCCGCTGGACATTCGCGTATCAGCCCCCTCTCGAGTTTTTGTCCGCGGCCGTGGATTGGATGCGGAATTAGGAGGCGAGCTGCACCTGATGGGCACCAGTCATGACGTGGTACCGCAAGGCCAGTTCAATCTGATCCGTGGCCGTTTGGATATTCTGGGCAAACGGCTGGATCTGACCGAGGGCTTGGTGAGCATACAGGGGGATTTTGACCCACTATTGAGGTTTGTGGCGACAAGCCAAACAGAGGATGTTGATGTGCGAATCATTGTTGAAGGGTCCGCCTCGGAGCCTGATGTGAATTTCACATCATCCCCGGAACGCCCACAGGATGAGGTGCTGTCACTCCTTCTCTTTGGTCGCAGCATCACCCAAATCTCTCCGCTTCAGGCCCTGCGTATGGCGGCGGCGGTTCGAACCCTTGCGGGTAAGGGCGGCGAAGGGATCATTGGCAACCTGCGGGGCAATTTTGGATTGGATGATCTGGATGTCACGACCGATTCAGAAGGTGTGACCAATGTGCGGGCCGGAAAATATATCTCGGAAAATCTCTATACGGATGTGACCGTCGGATCTGATGGCACCAGCGAGGTGAACCTGAACCTCAATATCAACTCGTCACTCAAAGCACGGGGCAGTGTCACCTCAGAAGGGGAAAGCAAGCTTGGGATCTTTTTTGAGCGGGATTATTAGTCACGTTTCAGGCGCGTATGTCACCTGAACAAACAAAAAGGCGGCGCAGATGATATGCGCCGCCTTTTGCAATCGTACTTTCAGATCAGTTCAGGTCAAACCGATCCGCATTCATTACTTTCACCCATGCCGCGACAAAGTCCGACATGAATTTTTCACCCGCATCGCCCTGCGCGTAGACCTCGGCGAGGGCGCGCAATTGCGAGTTTGAGCCGAAGACAAGATCCACCCGCGTGGCGGTCCATTTAACATCCCCACTGGCCCGGTCGCGCCCCTCGAACTCGGTGGCATCCGCATCGCTTGGCGACCATGCGGTGCTCATGTCCAGAAGGTTGACAAAGAAGTCATTGGTGAGCTGTCCGGGGCGATCCGTGAGCACACCATGCGCCGCGTTTTCGTGGTTTGCGCCCATTGCACGCAAGCCACCGACAAGCACCGTCATTTCGGGTGCGGTCAGCGTGAGAAGTTGCGCACGATCAAGCAAAAGCTCTTCTGCCGATACAGTGAACAGGGTCTTCTGATAGTTGCGGAACCCGTCCGAGACCGGCTCGAGCACGTCAAAGCTGTCAGCATCGGTCTGCTCTTCGCTGGCGTCCATTCGGCCAGGTGCAAAAGGAACAGTGATGTCATGTCCAGCGGCCTTCGCAGCCATTTCGACACCGGCAGAGCCGCCCAGAACAATCATATCCGCCAATGAGATCTGTTTGCCGCCGCTCGCTTTCGCATTGAAACCGTCGCGGAGGGTTTCCAACTCTCCCAGCACACGTGCCAGTTCCGTGGGTTCATTCACCGCCCAATCCTTTTGCGGAGAAAGGCGGATACGCGCCCCATTGGCGCCGCCGCGCTTGTCGGATCCCCGGAACGTCGAGGCCGACGCCCAGGCGGTGCTGACCAGATCACGCACCGAAAGCCCTTGGTCCTTGATCTGATCCTTGATCGCGGCCACGTCGGCATCATCCACCAGAGCATGATCAGCAGCAGGCACCGGATCTTGCCAGATTAGATCTTCACCCGGAACCTCGTCGCCGAGATAGAGCGCTTTTGGCCCCATATCCCGGTGGGTCAGTTTGAACCAGGCACGCGCGAACGCATCTGCGAATTCTTCCGGGTTTTCATGGAACCGCTTGGAAATCGGGCCATAGATCGGATCCATCCGCATTGACATATCGGCGGTGGTCATCATGGTTTTGACCTTCTTCGATGGATCATGTGCCTGCGGCGCCATGTCCTCATCCGTTACACCAACGGGTTCCCAGATCCATGCACCGGACGGCGATTTGGTCAGGTTCCAGTCATAGCCAAAGAGCAGGTCGAAATATCCATTGTCCCATTTGGTTGGGTTTGCGGTCCACGCGCCTTCGATGCCGCTGGTGGTGGTGTCATCCCCATGGCCCGTCCCAAGCGCATTGATCCAACCAAATCCCATTTCCTCAATCGGCGCGCCCTCCGGCTCCGGTCCAACCAGATCCGGGTCGCCTGCACCATGGGCTTTGCCAAACGTGTGGCCCCCGGCGACCAGTGCCACGGTTTCCTCGTCATTCATCGACATCCGGCCAAAGGTGTCACGAATATCGCGACCAGAGGCAAGGATGTCGGGCTCACCGTTTGGACCTTCGGGGTTCACATAGATCAGACCCATCTGCACAGCCGCCAGCGGGTTTTCCAGATCACGATCCCCAGAGTAGCGCGTTTCGCCCAGCCATTCACCCTCGGTGCCCCAGTAGATATCCTCTTCGGGGGCCCAGATATCAGCCCGTCCGCCGCCAAAACCGAATGTCTTGCCGCCCATGCTTTCAATGGCACAATTGCCCGCAAGGATCATCAGGTCGGCCCAGGAAATCTTGTTGCCGTATTTCTGTTTGATCGGCCAGAGAAGCCGCCGTGCCTTGTCGAGGTTGCCATTGTCCGGCCATGAATTGAGCGGAGCAAAACGTTGGTTCCCTGTGGAACCGCCACCGCGCCCATCTGCATTGCGATAGGTGCCAGCCGAGTGCCAGGCCATGCGGATGAAGAACCCACCGTAATGGCCGTAATCGGCCGGCCACCAGTCCTGACTGTCGGTCATCAGCTCGTAGAGATCCTGCTTCAAAGCCTTCAAATCCAACGACTTGAAGGCCTCGGCGTAATCAAAGCCTGCCCCCATCGGATCTGACTTCGTATCATGCTGGTGCAGGATGCGAAGGTTAAGCTGTTCTGGCCACCAATCGCTGTTTGACCGCGTGCCGGTAGAAGTCGCCCCATGGGCCACGGGGCATTTGCCTGCGGGATTTCCGTCCATGAATTTTCTCCATTTGAAATGTGTGTGAAGTCGGGCGCGGAACGCACCTATATAGCTTCAGCCTATGGGGGAGGTTTCATAAAGTGAAATTGCCTTTTCAAATCGTCATGATAACCTAAGGTTATGATAGACATTACTCTGAGAAAGCTTCGATATTTTGATGCCTTGGCGCGCACCGGCCACTTTGGGCGTGCGGCCGAAGCCTGTGCCATATCGCAACCCGCCTTGTCGGTACAAATCAAAGAATTGGAAGAAATATTGGGCACACCGCTTATCGAGCGTAGCCAACGTCATCTGCGCCTGACCCGCTTTGGTCAGGCCTTCCTGAGCCGGTCCCGCGAGATCCTACGCTCGGTTGATGATCTTGAACAGCTGGCGCGCACCGCAAAAGGGCGTCTTGTGGGATCACTGCGCATCGGGGTGATTCCCACCATCGCGCCGTATCTGTTGCCGCGCATCATCCATGCGCTAAGCGCACAATATGATGAAACCGAGATCCACATACGGGAAACCCAGACCTCGACACTGTTGTCCGAACTTGCCGAGGGGCGGATCGATACCGCCATCCTCGCGCTTCCAATATCGGATCCACGGTTTGCCGAAATTGCGTTGTTTGAGGAACGCTTTGTTCTGGTACGTCCTGAGGGCGACGCAAATAAACCAGTGCCAAGCCGCGATCGACTGCGCGAGATGCGGCTGTTGCTCTTGGAGGAAGGGCATTGCTTTCGAGATCAGGCCCTGTCGTTCTGCGATATTTCATCAAATCCTCGGGGCGAGTTGCGAGAGATGCTTGATGGCAGCTCTCTTGCCACCCTGGTGCAGATGGTCGGGGCCGGGATTGGCGTAACCTTAATCCCGGAAATGGCAGTTGGCGTTGAAACCGGATCGGCCCCCGTCTCTGTTTCCCGCTTCAGCGACCCCGAGCCCAAACGTACCATTGGCATGATCTGGCGCCGATCCAGCCCGATGGGACCAGTCTTTCAGGAGATGTCCGAGATTGTGCGAAACTGTGCAGGGGCAGGGGGTGAGGGTCTCTCGGATCGGGGCAGACGCTGACAAATGGATAAGCCACATTCATTGTGCAGGGCAGAAAGGTCGGTTCAAGCTTGATTTCCGCCAATTCCAGCGTAGATTGGCGCCAACTTTCCCAAACGGATAATTTCCCCGTGAACATGATGTCTACCTTTGTCAAACCGATGCACCCCGAAGGGCGCCGGTTTGTCGCAATTTTCGCCGCCATTACATTGGTTTTCTTTCTGATCTGGGCACCGCTTGGCTGGGTCGGCGTTGGCCTGACGGTCTGGTGCTATTATTTCTTCCGCGATCCTGAGCGCATGTCGCCGCTGCGCGATGACGTGATTATCAGCCCAGCAGATGGGGTTGTGTCCCTGATCGAACCGGCTGTTCCTCCGGCAGAACTGGGGATGGAAGACAAGCCGTTGACCCGCGTCAGCGTGTTCATGTCGGTCTTCAACTGCCATGTGAACCGGATGCCCGTCGGTGGCAAGATCACAGCGATTGCCTATCGCCCCGGCAAGTTCTTCAACGCCTCGCTCGACAAAGCCAGCAAAGACAATGAACGCAACAGCCTGCGGATCGAAATGCCGGATGGGCGCGACATTGCCGTGGTGCAGATCGCCGGCCTCGTGGCACGTCGCATCGTGTGTTTCACCGGTGAAGGGCAGCGCCTTGGTCTGGGTGAACGGTTCGGACTGATCCGTTTTGGCTCGCGCCTGGATGTCTATCTGCCGGAAGGCGTTGAACCGATGGTTCGTCTTGGTCAGACCATGGTTGCGGGTGAGACACTGATTGCCGAACTGGGCACCGCAGATGCACCCGAGGACGCTGCATGAATGAGATGCGCCCCAAACCCGCGCGTAAGGTGGCGCTGATCCAGCTTGTGCCGAATGTGATGACCGTTGCGGCGGTCTGTGCGGGGATGACCGCCATTCGATACGCGGTGCAGGGGCACATTTCCTGGGCCGTCGGTTTCATTATGCTTGCGGCCATCCTGGATGGGCTCGACGGGCGCATGGCCCGACTGGTCAATGGGCAATCTGAAATGGGGGCCGAACTCGACAGTCTGGCCGATATGCTGAATTTTGGCGTGGCCCCGGCCCTGGTGCTTTATTTCTGGGGGATGCAGGATACGAGCTCGCTCGGCTGGCTTGCGGTGCTGGTCTACGCGGTTTGTTGCCTCGTCCGATTGGCGCGGTTTAACGTGGGCAACAAATCCGAAGGGGGCGATGATGTTACGTCGCACTTCACAGGTGTTCCGGCGCCCGCAGGCGCCATTCTTGCGCTGGTCCCTATCTATCTGACCCGCGCCTTTCCTGCCCTGGACCCGCTGCCGGTCGGGGCGATTGTCGTTTACCTTCTGCTGATCGCTTATTTGATGATCAGCCATATTCCCACGCCATCATTCAAATCCACCCGTATCAACCGCGAACATGTGAAATTCGTTCTGGTTGGGGTTGGCATTTTTGGTGCGGGCATTGTGACCCATGTCTGGATCACACTTCTTCTGTCTTGCGCATTTTACACTGTGCTGGTCATTCTGGGTTGGCTCAGCACGCTGAAGCAAAAAGCCAAACCTTAACACCCAGACCAGCCAATAGAGTAACACTATGGACCTCAAATCCGTCCGGGCGTCCTATGCCCGATGGGCCCCGATCTACGACCAAACTTTTGGCGCGGCGACCAGAGCTGGACGCCACGCCGCAGTAAGCTATCTCAATGCACATCCCGGTTCCGTGTTGGAGGTTGGGGTGGGCACAGGTCTTGCCCTTCCGCATTATGCTGCCGAAATGCAGGTGACCGGCATCGATTACAGCCACGAGATGCTCGCCAAGGCGCAGGGCAAGGTGGCCGAGCATGGGCTGAGCCATGTCTCGGACCTGCGCCAGATGGATGCCCGTGATCTGGACTTCCCCGACAACAGTTTCGACAATGTCGCCGCCATGCATGTGCTGTCAGTTGTACCTGAACCAGAGCGGGTCATGGAAGAAATTGCCCGCGTCTGCAAACCGGGTGGCAAGGTCGTGATCACCAATCATTTCAAGCACGACACGGGGATGATCGGGTTGATTGCGAAGCTCTCTGCCCCGTTGGCCAACATGATCGGCTGGCATTCTGATTTCGAATTGCAAACGGTGCTGCAGGATCCACGTCTTGTTCTGGCAGACCAAAGGTCCCTGCCGCCTGTGGGCATGATGACGTTTCTGGTACTGGAAAAGAAGTCTACCTAGTTCCACGGCCGAAGCTTTGACGCCGCATATCTTAAGAAAAACCCCGGTTGTTTCCAACCGGGGTTTATTTTTTATCCGCCGAAATCATCCAGCATGATGTCTTCGCGATCCACACCAAGCTCAAGCAGCATGTTGATCACGGATTGGTTCATGATGGGCGGGCCACACATGTAGTATTCACAGTCTTCTGGCGCTGAGTGATCCTTGAGGTATTCGTCATACAACACGTTGTGGATGAAGCCGGTATAGCCGGTCCACTCATCCTCGGGCATCGCATCCGACAGGGCCACGTGCCAGGTGAAGTTCGGGAACTCCTTGGCCAGCTCATCGAAATCCTCGACAAAGAACATCTCTTTCTTCGAGCGCGCACCGTACCAGAAGGTGATCTTGCGATCCTTGTTCTTCAGGCGCTTCAACTGGTCAAAGATATGTGAACGCATCGGTGCCATACCTGCACCACCGCCGATGAACACCATTTCCTTTTCGGTCTCGCGGGCGAAGAACTCGCCAAACGGGCCGGAAATCGTCACCTTGTCACCCGGTTTCAGGTTGAAGATGAAGGACGACATCTGACCCGGCGGGATACCTTCAGTGCCCGGGGGCGGGCTGGCGACACGAACGTTGAGCATGATCATGCCCTTTTCATCCGGATAGTTCGCCATTGAATAGGCACGTTCAACCGGTTCAGAGACGGTGCTCTCATATTGCCACAGATTGAACTTGTCCCAATCTTCGCGATATTCGTCCTGAATATCGAAATCAGTGTATTTCAGCTGGTGCGCCGGGGCTTCGATCTGGATGTAGCCACCCGCGCGGAAATTCACATCTTCGCCTTCTGGCAGGTCCAGAACCAGCGCCTTGATGAAGGTGGCGACGTTTTCATTGGAACGCACGGTGCATTCCCATTTCTTGACGCCGAACACCTCTTCCGGGACTTCGATTTCCATGTCCTGTTTCACGGCCACCTGACAGGACAGACGGTCGCCACATGCGGCTTCACGCTTGGTGATATGGCTTTCCTCGGTGGGCAGGATCGACCCGCCGCCCGAATGCACTCTCACGCGACATTGTGCGCAGGTGCCACCGCCGCCACAGGCAGAGGGGACAAAGAGTTTCTGTTCAGCCAGCGTTTGCAGCAGTTTCCCGCCCGCCGGAACCGATACGGTTTTCTCACCATTGATGGTGATGTTCACGTTCCCGGTCGACACCAGTTTCGAGCGCGCCGCGATGATGATCGAGACAAGCGCCAGCACGATCAGCGTGAAAAGAACGATACCTAATGCAAATGTGGTCATGTTCCGCTCCGCCTCAGAGTTTCACGCCCGAGAAGGACATGAAGGCCAGGGCCATCAGGCCCGCCGTAATAAAGGTAATGCCAAGCCCCTGCAGGCCCTCGGGGATGTCTGAATATTTCAGCTTTTCGCGCACACCGGCCATTGCGGTGATCGCAAGCGCCCAGCCAAAGCCCGACGACAGGCCATAGGTGACGCTTTCGGCGAAATTGTAATCCCGTTCCACCATGAAGAGCGACCCACCAAGGATGGCACAGTTCACGGTAATGAGCGGCAGGAAGACCCCCAGCGCGTTGTAAAGCGGCGGGAAGTATTTATCGAGCACCATCTCAAGGATCTGCACCAGTGCGGCGATCACACCGATATAGGAGATCAGGCCCAGGAAGGTCAGATCCACCTCGGGGAAGCCCGCCCAGCCAAGCGCACCCGGCGCCAGCAGATAGGTCAGGATCAGGTTGTTGGCAGGCACGGTGATCGCCTGCACGATCATCACCGAGATGCCCAGCCCAATCGCGGTCGAGATCTTTTTCGACACGGCGATGAAGGTACACATGCCAAGGAAGAAGCTGAGCGCGAGGTTTTCAACGAAGATGGCCTTTACGGCCAGTGAAATAAGAGCTTCCATCAGTGGTCCCCCACAACCTGGATCTTGTATTCACGCTCTTCCACCTGATCAGGCTTCCATGTGCGGAACGCCCAGATGATCAGGCCGATGATAAAGAACGCCGACGGCGGCAGCAGCAAAAGGCCATTCGGCACATACCAGCCACCATTGTTCACGGTCTCAAAGACGGTCACGCCAAACAGGCTGCCCGATCCGAAAAGCTCGCGGATCACGCCGACCATCATCAGGATAAGCCCATAGCCCAAACCATTGCCGATCCCGTCGATGAAGGACGCCACCGGGGGGTTCTTCATGGCAAACGCTTCGGCGCGGCCCATAACGATACAGTTGGTGATGATCAGCCCCACGAAAACCGAGAGCGTTTTTGAGATCTCAAACGCATAGGCCTTCAGCACCTGATCCACCAGGATCACCAGCGAGGCGATGATCACCATCTGCACAATGATCCGGATCGAGCTGGGAATGTGGTTTCTGAGCATCGAGATGAACATCGATGAGAACGCCGTCACCAGGGTCACGGCAATCGACATCACAAAGGCCACCTGCAGCGAGGATGTCACCGCCAGCGCCGAACAGATGCCCAGCACCTGAAGGGTGATCGGGTTGTTGTCGACCAACGGGTCGACCAGCATCTCTTTCCGGGTTTGCGACATCAGAACTCTCCCGCTTTAAGATTGGTCAGGAACGGGCCGTAACCGGCCTCACCCATCCAGAACCGCACCAGATTATGCACACCAACCGTGGTCAGAGTGGCCCCGGCCAGCGCATCGATGTGGTGGTCAGCTCCAGCGGCAGGTGCGGTCTTGGTCACACTGATTTGCAGCGCGCCAGCGTCATCTGCCAGCTTCTTGCCCGACCAGAGTGATTTCCAGCGCGGGTTGTCCACCTCAGCGCCCAAACCCGGCGTTTCACCATGCTGATAGAATTGCAGACCAAAAATGTCGTTGCCGTTCTCTTCGATGGCAATGAAGCCATAAAGCGTCGACCACAGGCCATAGCCGTGGATCGGCAACACCACTTTATCAAGCGACCCATCTGCATTGCGCAAAAGGTATACAGTGACAAATTTCGCTTGCCGACCGATTGAGGCCGGGTCATCTGCCAGCGCAATCGACAGCTCCGGATCACCAGCTGCTGCGCGATCATCAAACGTGGTTGCGTCAAATTCTTCGGTGAATTGCCCGGTGGCAATTTCCAGCACATGGGGTTCAAACGCACCAAACGCCTCAACTACATCCTCGCTCGGATCAAAAAGACCGGCAACCTGCAGAATGTTGACCTGCTTGTCCTTGAGCTTATTGACCTCCTGGATTGGGCGCAGAGCCACAGCCGCAGCGGACACAATCATCGAGGCCACAAGGCAAAGCGTGGTGGCGATGAAAATGGTTTTGGCGACCGAGTCCGTCGGCAGATCCAGAAAACGGCGGATCATCCCTTTGTTTGCATTTGCGTCAGACATTGCGACGGGCCCTCCGACGAATATTGGACTGCACCACGAAATAGTCGATCAGCGGGGCAAAGACGTTGCCAAAGAGAATGGCGAGCATCATGCCTTCCGGGAAAGCCGGGTTCACCACGCGGATCATCACCACCATGAAGCCAATGAGCGCTCCGTAGATAAAGCGGCCCATGTTGGTGTGCGACGCCGAGACAGGTTCGGTCACCATAAAGACCAGACCGAAGGCATAGCCGCCCAGCACCAGATGCCAGTACCACGGCATGGCGAACATCGGGTTGGTGTCCGATCCGACCAGGTTCAAGAGCGACGAGAACAGGATCATCCCGCCAAGGCAGCCAACAATCAGGCGCCAGTTGGCGATCTTGGTGAAGAGCAGGAAGCCAAGGCCGATCAGACAGGCGAGAACCGAAGTCTCACCAATCGAGCCTTGTTCGATCCCGATAAAGCTGTCCATCCAGGTGGTGCCGCCAACCACGATCTCCTGATAGCCACGCGATGCGGCCACAGCGAGGTTCGTTGCGCCCGAAAACCCGTCAACCGGTGTCCAGATCGTGTCGCCCGACATATCTGCCGGATAGGCGAAATACAGGAACGCGCGGCCCACAAGGGCAGGGTTGAGGAAGTTCTTGCCAGTCCCGCCAAAGACTTCTTTACCGATCACAACACCAAAGGAAATGCCCAGACCAACCTGCCACAACGGCACATCCGGCGGCATGATCAGGGTGTAAAGCATCGAAGTCACAAGGAAACCCTCGTTCACTTCGTGACGGCGGATCGTGGCAAAGATCACTTCCCAGATACCGCCAACCACCAGCGTGGTGATATAGATCGGCAGGAAGTAAAGCAGCCCGTGAAGCATGTTCAAAACGGGATTCGCAGCGTTAAAGCCGATCCCCAGAGCATCAAGGATCGTGGCGCGCCAACCTGACGGGCCAAGCGTTTCAAACGCCGTGTTCACCTGAAAGCCGATATTATAAAGACCAACCAGAATGGCCGGAATGGTCGCGATCACCACATAGGTCATGATCCGCTTCATATCGACGTAGGAACGCGCATGCGGCGCGCCGGTGGTTACGGTCTTTGGGGTGTAAAGGAAGCTCTCGACCATTTCATAGATCGGGAAATACTTCTCCCACCTGCCACCTTTGGTGAAATTCGGTTCAATGCGATCGAAAAAGTTTCTGAGCCCCATGAGTTAGCCCTCCTTCTCGATCTTGGCGAGACAATCGCGCAGCGCCGAACCGTATTCATATTTTGCCGGGCAGGCAAAACCGACCAGACCAAGGTCTTCTTCGGCCAGTTCCAGCGCGCCAAGCGCCTGTGCCTGATCGGTATCCATCACCAACATCGCACGCAGAAGCTGGGTCGGCAGGAAATCCTGTGGCATCAGCTCTTCAAACGTGCCGGTCGGCACCATCGCACGGCGACCGCCATTGAGATTCGAGGTCAGCGCGTAAAGCTTTGACGACAGCGCCGAGCCCAGTACCGGCTGCACAGCGTATTTGCTGAACATCGGACGGATCCAGCCCATCGGGATCTGCTTGTCATCTTCCTCGATCACGGTGATCTGGCGGTCATAACGCCCCAGATAGGCGCTTGGCCCTTCGCCAAGTCGACCGCTGAGGATCGAGCCCGAGATCAGGCGGGCAGGGGTGTTCGCCTCAAGCTCGCCTGCGGTCAGATCCACCATCGAAGCACCCATCACGGTCTTCACAAGACGCGGATTGGTGCAAAGCGGACCGGACAGCGCAATCACACGTTCGGAATTCAGCGAGCCATTCAAAAGCAGGTGCCCAATGGCGATCACATCCTGATACCAGATGGTCCAGACCGTTTTTGCGGCCGTGGGCGGTTCTAGGAAATGCACATGTGTGCCTGGCAGACCAGCCGGGTGGGGGCCTGCAAAAGCAGCGGCCTCAATCTCGGGCAGGTCGGCACCCGGAATGTCAGCGCCAGCGGCCTGACACAGATAAGTCTTACCCTCGCTCAGGGCAGCAATCGCTTTCAGACCCGCACGGAAAGCTTCCGCCTCGGCGCCAATGATCTTGGCGGCGTCTGCCGTCAACGGCTCGCTGTCCATCGCGGTCACGTAAAGCGCGGCAGGACGTGTGTCCGGCGTGGGCACTTTCGAATAGGGGCGTGTGCGGAACGAGGTCCAGAGACCGGAAGCACACAGGCGCTCGACAAGCCCGTCAACGGTCGCCACATCCCCGACCGACGAAAAGTCGACCGGAGCGGCGTCGATCTCGGCTGGCTCAATCTCGACCGAGATCAGAACCCGGCGCGCGCCGCGGTTGATGGATTTCACGCGGCCCGAGACCGGAGCGGTCACTTGCACTTCGGGACTGTCCTTGAAGGCGAAGATCGGCGCGCCACAGGCGACCTCATCCCCTTCCTGAACGGCCAGACGTGGTTTCAGGTCGATGTAGTCAGCGCCGAGCACGGCAACAGTGCCAACGTTCGGGCCGTCATGAACGGTCTGGTCGGGCGCGCCACTCAGCGGAAGGTCGAGCCCTTTTTTCAAATTGAAGGTCTGCACAGTGGTATCGTATTTCTGCTTTGCGGTTTCGGAAGGGGTTACCATTCCTTGACGGTAAAGCTCCACCCCTATTCGGACACTGATAGCGCAAAACCTAACCAAATCTCTCCAAACCTGCTTGAGGTTCCCGCCAATATCCTTAAATTCCGCGCAAAGCTGATCCCTCCTGCACATAGAGGCCATGACCGTGACTAATCCTTTGGCGTTTACCCGACGCACCGTCCTTTTCCTTCCGTTGGGCCTTCTGGCCTGCAAGCGCGGCGAAGTCGTGCACGAGCTGACTGGCGCGACGATGGGGACGACATATTCCATCACCGCCATTGACCGTGACGGCGCACACAGCACGTCGGAACTTCAGGATGCTGTCGACACGGTACTGGCTGAGGTCAACACCCAGATGTCGAACTGGGATGCAGCTTCGGAAATCTCACGGTTCAACGCCGCAGGCGCAGGCGAAACCATATCCGTGTCGCCGGAACTCGCCCATGTGATGAAAGCCGCGCAGGACGTCCACGAAGCCAGCGATGGCCAGTTTGACGTGACCCTCGGGCCGCTCATTGATCTCTGGGGTTTTGGTGCGAAAAATCCGGGTGCTCAGATGCCGTCAGAAGACGCGATCACCACCGCCCTCATGGCATCGGGTCAAAGCCGCAATATCTCGGTCGGATCGAGCAGCCTGACCAAAGGGCGCGACGGCACCGAAGTTTACCTCTCAGCGATCGGCAAGGGCCACGGTGTGGACCGCGTGGGTGAGGCGCTGGAGCGTCTTGGCATCACCGATTACCTCGTTGAAATCGGGGGCGATTTGCGCACTGCGGGCATGAACCCGGCGGGTCGTCCATGGCAGATCGGCATCGAAGTGCCGGACGCCACCACCGAAGGCCTACAATCGGTTGTTGGCCTGTCGAATATGGGCCTCGCCACCTCGGGTGACTACCGCAATTATTTCGAGCAGGACGGGGTGCGCTATTCCCACCTGCTGGACGCCAAAACTGGCCGTCCCGTGACCCACACCACCGCCTCGGCCACCGTGCTGACCGAGAACGCAATGATGGCAGATGCCTGGGCCACTGCGATGCTCATTCTGGGCCGCGAGCGCGGCATGGAAATCGCCGAAGACCTGAATTTGGCCGTTCTGTTTGTTGAACGTGACCCCAGCGCTTCTGAGCTGAAATTCATCGCCACGCCAAACGCGCGCTACAGCGCCCTTCAGGCCTGATCCGGGAAAGGAGCAATCGCCATGGCAACCTTCCTTTTTGCCTTCGGGGGACTGCTTTTGGTCATGCTCGGCATGTCGCTGGGCGTGATTTTCATGGACAAGCGGATCAAGGGAAGTTGTGGCGGTTTGAACGCGATCAGCGATGCGGATCATTGCCTCGTTTGCAACAAGGAAATTGACCCGGACAGCCCGCTGCGCGAACGACTGCAATGCCCGCGCAAGCAGAAAATGATGGAAGAAGCTGCCGCCAAAGGCTGATTCAATCCATCAGTGATTCGCTCTGAAACACATAAACCGGCCCGCAACGGCCGGTTTTTTCATGCCGGTTCGTAAATAAAGCGGCTTTAAAAAAGAATGATTCTCGCGCATTTGCCCGTCATTGTCAGACCGCCTGGGATTACACGTCCAGTGGCAAGAACCCAAGCAGCATCAGTCCCAATGCCGCCACGATCCCATAAAGCCATAATTGCCAGCGCGGGCCCTCGGCTTTCCACACCGCCCGATAGCGATGGCCCGCCAGAACCGCCAGGACAAACACGATGGTCGCCGTGAATGGGGTAAGAGTAAGCGATTCAAATTCCAATTGCGGGCTTTCCCCTTGGGCCAATTCTGGTTTACGCTTGCTTATATAGGATCAACGCGGACGATCAATACGGGCAATATGCGGAGGGTTACGCCAATGCCAACATCCTACCAAGCACCAAAGCGGGGCGATAAGAACAAGCCACATTCGCACAGTCAATCCACCGATATGATTGTCCCACACGAAGCCGCAACCGTTCGCAAGCTGTTGGATCAAAAGGGGAAAGATCTCTTCTCCATTCGACCGCAGGACACCATCAAAACGGCTGTGACAATCCTACGGGACAAACGGATCGGGGCATTGATGGTGACAGATGCGACCGGAGCACTTCAAGGCATCCTGTCGGAACGTGACATCGTGCGCAAATTGGCGGACACACCCGGCCAGACCCTGCCGCAAAGCGTGGCAGAGAATATGACGTCAGACGTGCAGACCTGCGCGCTGGATGATCCGCTTGTGACCGTGATCAAGCGCATGAACGAAGGCCGTTTCCGACACATGCCAGTCCTCGAAGATGGGGTGCTTTGCGGCATGATTTCCATCGGTGACCTGGTCAGCTACCGACTGCGTGAGCTGGAACATGAAGCATTACAACTCAAACAGATGATTGTCGGCTAACCAATCCCAAGATCAATGAGATGACCTGAAACAGGCCATGCAATTTGCTCTGGCCGCGTTTTGGCCGGAGCTTTTGTTGATCTTTACCGTCAGCTGTCGTGCAGAGACCGCACAAGTTGCGACCTAAACGGACACCGGCCCTGCCTCATTTTTTAACATAAGACGCATTATGTGAATCTCTGTTATGTAGAGGCGCGCGCGGTATTAACCTCTCGCCGCTGAACAGTTGCACTCTGCCTTGCCTCAGGCATAGGATTTATCCGTGTTCACGCCAATTGAGAGGAGCAAATATTTGAAGGCTTCATTAGAAGGCATCTGCTTCGGTGTATTGTGCGGCACGCTTGCCTTCACGACGCAAGCGAGTGCCGCCTGCTATGACACCGGAAGCCCTGCATTTACAAACTCATCACGGGCAACCGTACTTTGTGTGGAAGACGCTTGCGAAGATGCGCTTCTCATGCGGAGTTGCGGCAATATTCACTATGCATCGCAGGACTATGACGCGGGTGACATCCATTGGTTGTTCCGAGTGCGCTTCCACCAAGATGGCTCCGAAGATGATGAGTTTACGATTGTCCGCAATGGCAACGAGGTGCTAGCTGCCGACGCGACCAAAATCCGTTGCGCCTCCAAACCGGAAACTGGCGACTGCACTTTTGTCGACGGCATCCTCTGGCAATCTTTGGCACAATGATGGCCCCCAGCGCTTTTCAAAACCACCGACATTTCTATGTGGTTACAAAGCTGGTAACGCCAAATATTGGCGGCTCATCTCGTCCACAAACCTACCACTCCCACAAATCCTGCATAAGCGATGCAAGACTTGCATTGGACATGAGAACCACTTTGCCGTTTCCGTAACGCCAATGCTCCAGTGATTTGGGGCGAGACATAACGGAAGACCTTCGGAAAGCATCATGAGCCAGCAAGAATTCCTCAACAGCGTTCAGCACTTCATCGAAACCGCCACCTCGCATCTCGACCTGCCCGACGGGTTGGCCGAACGGATTGCGCAATGCAACTCGACCTATTCAGTCCGCTTCGGCGTGAAACTACGCGGGCGTATTCACAGCTTTCAGGGCTGGCGTTCGGTGCACAGCGAACACATTGAGCCCGTGAAAGGTGGCATCCGCTATGCACCAGATTCGGATCAGGAAGAAGTTGAGGCACTGGCCTCGCTGATGAGCTTGAAATGTGCGCTGGTGAACGTGCCTTTCGGGGGTTCCAAAGGCGGTCTTGCCATCGACCCCAACGCCTGGACCGAAGATGAGCTGGAAAAAATCACCCGCCGCTTCACCCAGGAACTTGCCCGCCGTGATCTGATCAATCCGGGCCGCAACGTCCCCGCCCCCGACATGGGTACCGGTGAACGTGAAATGGCTTGGATGGCCGACGAATACCGTCGCATCGGCTCCTCGGACGCAATGAACCAGAACGCCTGTGTCACCGGCAAGCCCGTGGCGCGCGGCGGTATCGCTGGCCGGGTCGAGGCCACCGGTCGCGGTCTGCAATATGCCCTTCAATCTTATCTTTCACATCCCGACACCGCACCCGTGGCTGGCCAGAAAACGCCAAAGGGCTTGACCGTTGTTGTACAGGGGTTCGGCAATGTGGGCTACCACGCTGCGAAGTTCCTTGAACAGGATGGCGCCAAGATTGTCGGCATCGTCGAGCATGACTGCGCAATCTTCAACACAGACGGGCTGGATGTGGAAGCCGTGGCCGCACATCGCACTGAAAGCGGATCGGTGGCCAACTTCCCCGGTGCCGAAACTGTGCCCAGCGAACAGGGCCTCACCTATATGGCCGCTGACATCCTGATCCCGGCAGCCAAGGAAAACGCGATCACGCTCGAAAACTGCAATGACGTGAATTACTCGCTGATCGTCGAAGCGGCCAACGGTCCGGTGACAGCAGACGCAGAAGAGTGCCTGACCAAGCGCGGCATCGTTGTCCTGCCTGACCTCTATGTAAATGCAGGTGGTGTGGTCGTCAGCTATTTCGAATGGGTCAAGAACATCACCCACCTGCCTTTCGGCCTGATGGACCGCCGCCAGAACATCCGCGCCGGCACCGCCGTTGTGAACGCGCTGGAAGAAATTGCCGGCCGCCCCCTTCAGGAACCGCAGCGCACGCAAATCTCGCGCGATGCACGTGAGATTGATGTGGTGCGTTCTGGCTTGGAAGAGATCATGGTGCAGGCGTTCGACGACATCATGGAACGCAAGAGAACCTTGCCCGCGAACACAACTCTGCGCACTGCGGGCTATGTGGTGACCATCGCCCGGATCGCAGAATATTACCGGGCAATCGGATTGTAATAAATCCTGCATCTGCTAGGTCTTCGACTTCGACACTTGGGATCGGGACCTGGCAGATGGACGTTCGGTGGCTTGAGGATTTTCTGGCTCTGGCGGAGCTCAAGAACTTCACCCGTGCGGCCGAGTTTCGCAATGTATCCCAAGCCGCCTTTTCCCGGCGCATCCAGTCATTGGAACATTGGCTGGGCACGCCACTGGTTGTCAAAGGCGCCGTGCCTGTCCGCCTGACCGAAGCGGGAGAGCAGTTTCTGGACAGTGCGCGCATCGCCGTGGATCGCCTGCTCGATGCCCGCGCCTCGATCCGCACCAGCCAGTTTGACGTGATGAGCCAGGTACGCATTGCCATGCCCAATGTGCTGGCGCGGTCTGAGTTTCGACGGGTTTTGTCGATCATCGAACGCAAGCACAACAGTTCGTTTTCGGTGATTGTCGGTACCACCAATGATGTGGTGGCGCGGTATCTGGCCGGGGATGCGGATATCCTTTTTGCCCATGATTGCCCGGCCATCCCGACCCACGATACGCTCGATCAGCATGAACGGCTGGTGATCCGGCGCGATCTGTTCCAGCCCTACGCCACACGCGATGAGGCGAAGCGCGAGGCATTTGGGTTTCCCGGTACACCGCGTGCGCCCTTCCCGATGGTGTCTTATTCGCAGAAAGCGTATTTCGCACGGCTTTACGAGCATGTACAGGAACGCGCCCGCGCCGGAGGGGCCGCCCTTCCACACAAAATCTCGGTGCAATGTGACATGTCGGATGTGCTGAAAGAGGTGATCGCGGCCGGTTATGGCATCGGCTGGCTGCCTGAAAGCGCGGTGGATGACACGGCAGATGCGCAGATCGCCCCGATTGGAGGCCCGGAATGGGCGCTTGAAGTGGATATCTGCGCGTTCCACCCGCCGAAACCCTCGACCCCCAGCATCGAAGCGATCTGGGCGTCACTCAAAAGACGAGCAGTGCCCGACGGGTTTTAAAAAAGCCAAGGAAAAAATGTGTGCTCGCAATCTGTATTTGTCCGCTTTGCGGACCAAGCCGCCATTCGCAACGGCACCGACCTTTCTTGATTTTAAGCGGCGGTGCTGGAAGAATGTCCGCATTCCAACGGCAAAGGGGCTAGTCCATGCGAATATTCAGTATTGGTCTACTGCTGTTTGTTGCAACCAGCTTTTCTGCGGCTGCGCAGGACGCGGTGTATTTGATCAGGCATTGTGAGAAAGAGCTATCAGGGGCCGATCCTGCACTGACACCTGAAGGACGGCAACGCGCAGCGGATTGGGCCGAGATGCTGCAGCACGTTGGCCTTGATGCCATTATCACTTCGGATACCCTGCGGACCCAGGAAACCGGAGGAATAATCGCAGACGCACTCAGTCTTCAAGCCGACGCATTACCCAGAGCCGACACTGCCGGTTTGGTGGACGTTCTCGAATTCGATCATGAAGAAGACACCGTGCTGATTGTCGCACATGCCGAGACCATTCCACGAATTCTGGAAAGCCTTGGGGTGCTGGAAGACGTCACCATCGATCAAAGCGAATTCGCCAACCTGTTTGCTGTTCTTGGACCCTCGTCGGAAGCCCCTGTGTTCGTCCATTTGCTGATGCCGTAACGGCTTGGCCCATGTCTGCGATGGGCTCGAACCGGACCAATCCGGTCTGCAGTCTCACCCACAAAAAAGAGAGGGGCACGGCTCCCCTCCAGTCGGAGAAATAGCGATTGCGCTATTCAGCGGCCTGCGCGGTCAGCCTGTAGGGGGCTGAGTTATAGACCTCTTCCAGAATGATCTCGACCAGATCAAACTGCGAATGAAGGTTCACATCCTCGAAATAGATATGGCTGGGCCAGGGCATGCCCACGTGATTGTCAGAGGGCAGATCCACCGCCTCACACACCCGTCTTATCGCCGCCACATGTTCGCGGGCCTGCGCGCGCGTCGCCGCTTTGGTTGCGTCCAGATCCTCAATCGAATTTCGATCAATCTGCGGCGACCCAATGCCGGAGGTCAGCGGCAGGTTCCGCGCCTTGGCCTGCTCTTCATAAAACGAGATGTCCACCAAATCGGCGTCCAACCGCATTATAAAGACAGGGTTCACGCTGACCTTGGCGTCAGTTAGTGACAAGAGCGCCGGGTTTTCATTCACGGGCACCTGAGCCTCTTCGGCCACCGCAGCCCTCCTGCCCCGCCGCCGCGAGCCGCGGGTTTTCGGTTTGGCCAGTGCCACATGGTCGCCGCGATAATTATTGTCAAACACGCGGTCGGCATAGGGCTTGTCCTCCAGCATATGGCGGATCGAGCGGATCGACATGGCCTTGCAATTCTCTGGCCCGATGAAAAACGGCGAACCCGAAGCGTCAGACAGTTCAATCCAGCCATTGGGAAACGTCTCGATATGATGATCCATCCACGGGCCCAGCACCACATCACCCAAATGATCCAGCAGCGCATTCACCTCATCCGGGTCATGCACCACATCCGCCAAAAGCGGTTCCTGCCCGTAAATATCAGCCGCCAGCGAATAGGGTGCCGAGATTTGCAGGAGCGGCGGCAAGCCGGTCAGTTCCTCATGCACCCGCAGGATATTGGAGATCGTCTGGGGCACACCCGTGGTGAAATCGGGCGTGGTCAGCTCACGCCAGTTCTCTTTGTTGATCAGCATCTGATCTGGGTCGGCACCGGGCGGAAATTTATCGGGGTACATCATCACCTGCCCCAATGGCTCACAGGTCCAGGCATATAGCGCCCATGTGATGTAAAACTTGTTCACCCCCATCAAACGGCTGACCGCCAGATTGGCCCGCACATAACGATAGGGGTCTTCGTGGTAATACTCCCGCGTCTCGATCCCATAAAGATCATTGAGAACCGCCAGTGCCAGCATATGAACCGAGGCCACCGAATTGACCCGGTTCGGATCCGCCTTGACCGCGAAATTTGCGTCAAACTCGCCCGCGATGGCCGCGTCGAACACCTGCCGCATTTCTTCCTTTGCCCCCGGCTCCTCTGCCTGCCAGCGGCGCAATAGGTCCAGGCCTTTCGGGAAAGCATACTCTTCGATCTTGGTCATGGCACACCTGTCTGATGCGAGCGCATTGGCGCCATTTTTGGCGATTTCACAGCGAGGCTATTCAGAAGTGGCTTTATTACCTATACCCATTATTGCACAATCAATAAGCCCATTTGTCAAAATCGACAGAGAGTGGCGTGGAGAGTGGCCATGTCAAAATTAGCAGGCGGTGCGTTGCTGCACAGTGTCACCATTGATCGCGATAGTGATGTGCCCATTTACCGGCAGTTGGAGGCCTCGCTGAGGCGGCTCATTCTGGATGGGTCCCTTGCGGCGGGACAGAAACTCCCGTCCACACGCGAGCTAGCGCAGGATCTAGGGATTTCCCGGATCACCGTCACCAATGTCTATGATCAGATCATCGCCGAAGGTTATGCCACGGCCCGCACCGGGTCAGGCACTTTTGTGGCAGATGGGCTCGATACTGAGGCCTTTCCGCGTATTCGCACTCCAAAACATCAAAGCCGCACAGCAGACGTTGAGATTTCAGATCGCGCCCGCGCCCTGACCGGCACCAAAGCTGCCGCCCGTTATGGCAAGATCGACCCGTTTCGCCCCGGCGTCCCGGCGCTGGATCACTTTCCGGCAAAGCTCTGGGGCAAATATCTGTCCGAGGCGATCACTCAGGAAGACCGGCACGGCATGAGTTACGGCGAGTTCAAGGGCAGTCTTGCCCTGCGCCACGAAATTGCCCGCCACCTTCGGGACGCCCGCGGAATGAAAGTCGAGGCGGACCGGATCATCATCACCTCTGGCGCACAACAGGCTTTTGTCCTGATCGCCTTTGTCTTGCTTGAACGGGGTGACACCGTCTGGTACGAAGATCCCGGTCACGTTGCGGGCCGCGATGTGATGCAGTTCATGGGGGCAAATGTCGCCCCTGTGCCGATTGACGACGAAGGGTTGGATCTGGATCACGCGATCCGCACCCAACCGAGACCTTCCCTGATTTTCACCACCCCTTCCCATCAACAGCCCCTTGGCACAACGATGAGCCTGGGACGACGGCTTGCCCTGTTGAACCACGCCCAGGATGCCAGTGCCTGGATCATCGAAGATGATTATGACAGCGAGTTTCGTTTTCGTGGCCGCCCCCTGCCCGCGCTGGCCGCCCTCGATGGAGCGGAACGGGTCCTTTATACTGGGACATTTTCAAAATCGATGTTTGCCGCGATGCGTCTGGGCTATGTGGTGGTGCCTACGGCCTTGGCCGATAGCTTTGCGCAAGCCCGGAACCTGCTGGGGCAGAACTCTTCCACCGTGGTCGAAGAGGCCATGGCGCGTTTCATGAAAGACGGGCGGTTCGTGGAACATATCCGCAAGATGCGCAAACTCTATCGCGCGCGCCGGGATGTGTTGATGCAAGCCCTCGCCACCCATTGCCCTGATGTGCTGACGCCCGAAACAACTGACGCGGGGATGCATCTGGTGGCCTGGCTGCGGGACGGTGTTGATGATGAGATCGCCCATCGCGCCCTTCTTGAGGCGGGCATCGACAGCCTGCCCCTCTCGGTCTACTGCCAAACGCCCTTTGCACGACAGGCGCTGGTTCTCGGCTTTTCCGGCGTGGACGAGGCCGACATATCGCGATTGGTCAGACGCGTGGGAGAGGTGCTCCGCACCCTGCCCCGCTGACGCCCGATCTCAGAACGCATCATCCTTGACCGATTGCATCGACACATGGGTCGAGGTGCTTCCCACATGGGGCAGCGCCGAAATCACCCGGCCCAGCACCTCGCGATAGCTGTGCATGTCGCGAGTGCGCAGTTTCAACAGGTAATCAAATGCACCCGCGATCATGTGGCATTGCTCGATCTCCGGCACCGCCTGCACCGCAGCGTTGAAATCCGTGAGCGCCGCCTCGGTCGTGTCGGTTAGCTCGACCTCGACAAACACCACCTGATCAAGCCCGAGCTTTTCCGGGTCCAGCATCGCCTTGAACCCCTGAATGTACCCCTCCGCAATCAGGCGTTTCAGCCGCACCTGACAGGGGGTCTTTGACAGGCCCACGCGGATTGCCAGTTCGGTGACTGGCAAGCGCCCGTCGCCGCTGAGAATCTTCATGATTTCCCGGTCATACCGGTCCAGTTGCCCGATTTCAGCCATATCGCGATCCATCCAGAGTGTATTTTCTTTGATAATAGGGCATCATGCCCTAATATCTAGATCAATAAGTCAACCTGACTTTTCATTTTCGCATATCCTTGGGAAAATCGACTTTTCCGGGAGGAATTCATGCCCAGCCTGACCGACATCCGCACCACCCTGCGCCTTAACCACCTGCGTGACGAACGTGAGGTCCTGAACGACCTGACCGCCGCCCACCCCTTTACCGCATCCGAACGCGCCGTGGCCCGCAATTCCGCGACGCGGCTGGTCGAGGATATCCGTGGTCACAGCGACCCCGGCCTGATGGAAGTGTTCCTGGCCGAATACGGCCTGTCGACCAGCGAAGGTGTGGCACTGATGTGTCTGGCCGAAGCGCTTTTGCGTGTGCCGGATGCCGACACGATTGACGCGCTGATCGAAGACAAGATCGCGCCCTCATCTTGGGGGCAGCACCTCGGCCAATCCTCCTCGTCGCTGGTGAACGCTTCAACCTGGGCGCTGATGCTGACAGGCAAGGTGCTGCAGGAAGGCGAAGGGGTGATTGCCACGCTGAAAGGTGCCGTGAAACGTCTGGGCGAGCCGGTGATCCGCGTCGCCGTCGGGCGCGCGATGAAGGAAATGGGCGCGCAATTTGTGCTGGGCCAGACCATCGAAGAGGCCGTGAAACGCGGGAAAGGCATGGAGGAAAAGGGCTATACCTATTCCTATGACATGCTGGGGGAAGCTGCGCTGACAGCCGAGGATGCCGCGGGCTTTCTGACCGCCTATTCCGAGGCGATTGCCAATCTGGCGGGCGAATGCCGCTCGCATGACATTCGCGAAAATCCCGGCATCTCAATCAAACTGTCCGCCTTGCACCCGCGCTACGAAGTCGGCCAACGCGACCGCGTGATGGCGGAACTGGTGCCGGTGACGCTGAAGCTTGCCCAACAGGCCAAAGCCGCCGGCATGGGTTTCAACATTGATGCGGAAGAGGCCGACCGGCTGGAAATCTCGATGGATGTAATCGAAGCCGTGCTGCGCGACCCGTCGCTGGCCGGTTGGGACGGATTCGGCGTGGTGGTGCAGGCCTATGGCAAACGCGCCGCACAGGTGATCGACTGGCTTTATACGCTGGCTGAAGAGCTTGACCGTAAGATCATGGTCCGCCTTGTGAAAGGCGCCTATTGGGACACCGAAGTAAAGCGCGCGCAGGTCGAGGGGCTCAATGGCTTCCCAGTTTATACCCGCAAGGTGGCGACCGATATTTCCTATATCTGCAACGCCCGCAAGCTTTTGGAAAAGACCGACCGGATCTATCCGCAATTTGCCACCCATAACGCACACACCGTGGCGGCCATTCTGGAATTGGCGGATGACAAAACCGCGTTTGAATTTCAGCGCCTGCATGGGATGGGCGAAAGCCTGCACGACATCGTGCTGAAACAGAACGGCACGCGCTGCAGGATCTATGCCCCCGTTGGCGCACACCGTGACCTGCTCGCATACCTCGTGCGTCGCCTGCTCGAAAACGGTGCGAACTCGTCTTTCGTGAACCAGATCGTAGATGAAAACGTCCCCGCCGAGATCGTCGCCGCCGACCCGTTTGAGGCCTATGGCAATGGCGGCATCAACGCGGCTGTGAAACGCCCGGCGGACCTGTATGGGGCGGAACGTGTGAATTCGAAGGGCTGGGATCTGCATGACGCAGATGACCTTGCCGAGATCCACGCCGCCCGCAGCCCGTTCAAGGCCCATCACTGGAAGGTCGGCCCGATGATCGCCGGGGACATCGAAGGCGACGAAGGCCATGCGGTGATCAACCCCGCTGACCATTCGGACGAAGTAGGCCATGTGACACAAGTCTCGGCAAATGACGTGGAAACCGCGCTTTCGGCGGCCCGCCCATGGCAAGCCGATGCGGCCACCCGCGCCGAAGCGCTGAACCGCGCCGCTGACCTGTACGAGGAACATTTCGGCGAGATTTTCGCCGCCCTCACCCGCGAGGCGGGAAAGACCCCGATGGACGCCATTGCCGAGCTGCGAGAGGCAGTGGATTTCCTGCGCTACTATGCCGCCCGTGGTTTAGAGCAGAAACAGCCCGCCCGTGGCATCATGGCCTGTATCTCGCCGTGGAACTTCCCGCTGGCCATTTTCTCCGGCCAGATTGCGGCGGCCCTGGCGGCGGGCAACGGCGTGGTGGCGAAACCCGCTGAACCCACCGCAATCACCGCGTCGATCGGCGTGCGGCTGATGCTTGAAGCCGGCGTGCCCGCCACCGCCCTGCAACTCCTGCCCGGTCGCGGTTCGATTGTCGGCGCCAAGATCACCTCGGATCCGCGCATCAAAGGCGTCTGTTTCACCGGCTCCACCGCCACCGCCCAGACCATCAACCGGGCCATGAGCGAAGAGATTGCGCCCGGCGCACCGCTGATCGCGGAAACCGGCGGGCTGAACGCGATGATCGTCGACAGTACCGCCCTGCCCGAGCAGGCCATCAAGGACATCGTCGCCTCCTCCTTCCAATCCGCTGGCCAACGCTGTTCCGCGCTGCGCATGCTCTATGTTCAAGAGGACGTGGCCGATACCTTCCTTACCATGCTTTATGGCGCAATGGACGAACTGGTGGTCGGCAATCCTTGGAGCCTGACCACCGACACCGGCCCGGTAATCAACGCTGGCGCCCACAAAGAAATCGGCGACTATATCAAAGCTGCGCGTGCCGAAGGCCGCCTGCTGAAGGAACTCGCCACGCCTGAGGGCGGCACCTTCATCGCCCCCACCGTTCTGTCAGTGGATGGCATCGCAGATCTTGAGAAAGAGGTTTTCGGCCCGGTCATGCATGTCGCCACCTTTAAATCGACTGAACTCGACGACGTAGTGGCCGCCATCAACGCCACCGGATTTGGACTGACCTTCGGAATGCATTCGCGTATCGATGACCGGATCGAACAGGTCACCTCGCAGCTCTCTGTCGGCAACATGTATATCAATCGCAACCAGATCGGCGCCATTGTGGGCTCACAACCCTTCGGCGGCGAGGGCCTTTCCGGCACCGGCCCAAAGGCAGGCGGGCCGAACTATGTTCCACGCTTCACTCAATCGGCCACCCGTGTCGTGAATGGGGCCGCCACTTCGTCGGCTGAAACGACGGCCCTGCAATCAGTGCTCGACGCCACCCCTCGCCCCGCCCGCCAGGCATTGTCGCGCGAAGAACTGCCGGGACCGACCGGAGAATCGAACATGCTCTCGATCTATGGCCGCGGCCTGTTCCTCTGCACCGGACCAACGCTCACCGCCGCCCGTGAACAGGCCGAAATTGCCCGCGCTCATGGCTGCACCGCAGTGATCGTCGCGCCGGGTGCCACAGGTGACAACGCCGTGGATGGCACGCTTGATCCGGCCACGCTTGCGACCCTCACCGGGTTCGATGCGGTGATTGCCTGGGCCGATGACACAACCCTGCGCGCCATGCGCAAGGCGCTTGCGGATCGCCCCGGCGCGCTGGTCCCGCTCATCACGGACGAAGATTTCGGCCCACGCTGCTTGCTCGAACGCCATATCTGCGTCGACACCACGGCGGCCGGTGGCAATGCCTCACTTCTGGCACAAGCCAGCTAATATGCGCTCAAAACCGGTGGCCCCTCGAACGAGGCCACCGATCCACTCCAACTTTTTTCTTGCCTAAAATACCTCGGGGTGAGACCCGAAGGGTCGAGGGGCAGCGCCCCTCACTGCTATGACGCAATCCGGGGACGCCCGGAGGCTTCCCCCACCACATCCGCATCTAAAAACACCTCGCGCCCATCAATCGTCGCGGTGCGGATGTTGCGATGGACCTGCGTGTGAATGCCCTCAGCACCCGCCACCTCTGCTTCTGCTTTGGCCACCGCCAACAGCACCTCTTCCACCCGTTTCATCGCATCTTCTGCTGAGGTGAAATCTTCCGGTCCTTCGTCCAGATGAGCCCGAAATTTACCCTCGGACGGGCTGGTCACACTGGCGGTATGGCGGATGGTGATCCGACCCACCACCGCACCGATGGCATTTGCCACATGGGCATGGCGGGGCAGTTTCATCTCGGAGCCCAGCCGATCTCCGACCGCTGGATAATAGGTCGGTGCCGAGGCGCCCAATCCCACAACCGGCAAGTTCAACCCCGCATCGATCCGCAGCAGCCCGCGATGTCCCGACAAGCCGCGTTGGGTCAGGACATGACGGGCGAGGTCTTCGGCAGGCAGGTCAAACCCGTTTTCTTCTTGCGCAAAGGCGCTTTCCAGAAGGGCCACGGCGGTCTGATGGGTAAGTTGATCGACGATCATCCGCGCCATTTCTTCAGCAGTCGACGCCAGTCGCTTGCCCGCCCCGGTGCGCTGCATCGCAAAAAGCCGCAACGCCATTTCCGAAGCTTCCCGATCCCAGGCGTCATTCAGCCCCAGAACATGGCTGGCATCCGAGGGTGTGATGCCAGAGACCTGCACCAGCCCGCGTTCGATCAGTCGCTTGAGTGACATATATTCCAGCCGGGTCGACAGCACATTGCCGAGCGCGTGAATGTCGTCCCCGATCCGCTCCAAAAGCCCCGCTTCGCGTGCGGAAAGCCCGGTGCGCAGCGCACCTTTGACCGGGCGCACAAATCGGGCGAAATGCTCGCTGACATAAGAACTGTTCAACTGTGCCTTCAGTGTCTCATGCACCAGATCCGGGGCTTCGGTGGCGATCAATGACACCGGCAATACACGGCGAGGACCAAGCGTGATCTTACCTTTCAGACCACCCGAGACCAAATGCGTTTCGCTATCCCCTCCAAGGCCGGTGGTGCGCATCGCCACCGCCTCGACCATGGTTCGATAGGGTCCAACACGGGCCCCTTCGGGATCAATCGCAGGCCGCCCATCTTTCAAAAGCGCCACATCGGTGGTGGTCCCGCCAATATCACTGACCAAAGCCTCGACCGCCCCGGTCATCCAACGTGCTCCGACGATGCTGGCGGCGGGACCAGAAAGGATGGTCTCGATCGGGCGTTCCAGTGCGAACTCCGCCGAGATCAGCGCCCCGTCGCCACGCACCACCATCAGAGGGGCGTCTACGCCCAACTCTTCAAGCCGCACCTGCGCCCGGGTGATCAACCGGCTGATCATACCAATGAGGCGTGCGTTCAGCACCGCGGTCAGCGCCCGTTTCGGCCCCCCGAGCTTGGCCGACAGATGGTGGGAACAGCTGACTGGCTTGCCGGTGCGGGTTTGAATAATCTCCTGCACACGGCGTTCGTGTCCGGTGTTGCGCGTAGCAAACTGCGCCCCCACGGCAAAGCCCGATACGTCATCACCATATGTTTCAAGCCAGAGGCTCAATGCTTCTTCATCTAATGTGGCGGCCTCGTTGCCCGCGTAATCATGCCCACCCGCGATCAGCACATGGGGGTCATCACCAATAGCATCAGCCAGCCCATTGCGAGCCATGTCCTTTTCGTCAAAGCCAATCAGCACCAGCCCGACCCGCTCACCCTGCCCCTCGATCAGAGCATTTGTGGCGAGTGTGGTGGAAAGAGAGGCCAAGGTGACATCTGAAGGCGCAACTCCGGCCTCATCAAACACCGCTTGGGCGGCCTTGCCGATCCCTTCCGCCAGATCATGGCGCGTGGTCAGTGACTTCGCCGCCGCAATCACCGTCTTTTCATCTTCGATCAGAACCGCGTCCGTATAGGTGCCGCCGGTATCAACGCCCAATGACAATGCCATGTGACCCCCTCCTGTTGCGCACCATCCGCATACATGCAGACCACTGCCGTGTCAGACATTTTCCGACCAGAGTGGTCGTTTTTGTAAGCTCGCTTGACCTGATCGGTATTCTGAACGGATCCGATGCGCTATCGATCAAATACGTGATTCGTCTAGGGAGCAATTGTAATGCTGAAACTGGCCTTTCTGGTTCTCACCCTGAATGCCGAAGGGGATGTGCGCATGACACTATCGGAACGCGACAGCCTTGCGGCCTGCGAAGCCACCAAAACCCAGATCACAACGGTGCTGAAAGACGCGGGCTATACGGTGCTCGCCTCGATCTGCGGGGAAACCGATCTCAGCCTGACCCCCTATAAAAGCACCACGCCTGACGATCCGCTCAATCGCTACAAGGTGACGCTGTCTGGGCAGGATCATTTTCAGATCACGCCCCTCGCAGAGGGTGACATATGCACCGACGCACCGGATGGGCAGCCGGTCGAGTTCTGTGCGCTCTCCGCGCAGAAAGTGATCCTCGCCGAATAACCCCAACACATCTGTTTCCCGCAGAATTTTGCCAGTTTCCGCTGCCGCGCAGAAAGAATTCTTGCGCTTTGCTAAACTATAGATAATATTTCCACCCAAATGACACCTAGCGAGGTTTTATCTATAATATGGAAAACGGCAAGAAGATCTGGACCCGGGAAGAGGCGCTGGCCTTGCATGACCAACCGCTGATGGACCTGCTCTTTCAGGCGCAGACCGTACATCGCGCCCATTTCGACCCAAACAAGGTGCAAATGTCCCGCCTCTTGTCGATCAAGACCGGTGGCTGCGCCGAAGACTGCGCTTATTGCTCACAATCTGCGCGCAACGGATCAAAACTCTCCGCTTCCAAATTGCTTGAGGTCGAACGTGTTCTGAGTGAGGCGCGCAAGGCCAAAGAGGCTGGCGCCACCCGCTACTGCATGGGCGCGGCTTGGCGTGAACCCAAGGAACGCGACATGGAACAGCTGGTTGCCATGGTCGAAGGGGTCAAAGCACTTGGCATGGAAAGCTGCATGACGCTGGGAATGCTTGATGACAGTCAGGTGTTCCGTCTGCGCGATGCGGGGCTGGATTACTACAACCACAATGTTGACACATCCGAACGGTTCTACCCGGAAGTCATCACCACCCGCAGCTTTTCAGACCGGATCGACACGCTGAACCGCGTGCGCGAGGCCGGCATCAAGGTCTGTTCCGGCGGCATTCTGGGCATGGGCGAAGAGGGCGAAGACCGGGTCGACATGCTGGTCACATTGGCCAATCTCGAAGAAGCGCCCGATTCTGTGCCGATCAATATGCTGATGCCGCAGGACGACACGCCGCTTGCAGACCTGAAACCGATTGACCCGATTGCCTTTGTCCGCGTTATCGCGGTGGCCCGGATCATGATGCCCACCTCGCACGTGCGCCTCTCTGCCGGGCGCAGCGACATGACGGATGAAATGCAGGCGATGTGTTTCTTCGCGGGGGCCAACTCGATTTTCTGTGGCGACACGCTTTTGACCGCCGACAACCCGGAAGACGACAAAGACATGGCGCTGTTTGCAAAGCTGGGTCTGAAACCGATGGCCGCGGAAGACCATATGGAATGCAAAAAGAAAGCCCAGCAGGAACCGCCGATCCCAAACCTGCGTCCGATGACCCCTCCCAATACTTCGGTTGAGGCCGCTGAATGAGCGTGAGCTTACGCCTGTCCGGTGCGCTGGATGCGCTGGCGGCGCGACATCGTCGCCGCCAGCTTGTCCCGCGTTCAGGTCTGGACTTTGCGTCCAATGACTATCTTGGTCTTAGCGGATCGCGCGTATTGACCGACGCCGCACAGGACGCGCTAGCCAGACGGGTGCCGCTTGGGTCCGGCGGATCACGCCTGTTGCGCGGCAATCACACCGAACATGAGGCGCTGGAGGGTGAGGCCGCCGCGTTTTTCGGAACCGAAGCCGCGCTTTACATGGGCGGCGGGTTTCAGGCCAATCAAGCCATTTTCTCCACGCTTCCCGCTGCGGGTGATTTGATCCTGCATGACGAACTGGTCCACGCCTCTGCCCATGAAGGGATGCGACTGGGTCGCGCGGACACCCGTAGCTTTGCCCATAATGATGTGGATGCCGCCCGCGATGTGCTGACCCAATGGCGCGCAGATGGTGGAACAGGTCAGGTCTGGATCGCCGCAGAAAGTGTCTATTCCATGGAAGGGGACATCGCCCCGCTTTCCGATCTCGCCATGTTCGCCCGCGAAACAGGTGCGGTCCTTGTGGTGGATGAAGCCCACGCAACAGGCATCTTTGGCACACGTGGCGAGGGATTGGCCCACGAGCTTGCCGGGGATCTGGGGGATCACCTGCTGACATTGCACACCTGCGGCAAAGGGCTGGGGGTCTCCGGCGGGCTTATCTGCGGATCGCGTGTGATGATCGACACGCTGATCAACCGGGCGCGTCCGTTCATCTTTGCCACCGCCCCCTCACCTTTTGATGCCGCATTGGTGCGGGCCGTGTTGGTAGAGCTTACCCGCCGCCCCACCCTTGTGCTTGCAGCACAAAAACGCATCACCCATGCCCATGATGAGGCCGCCCGCCTGCTGGGTCTTTGCGACCAGCCCAGCCAGATCATCCCAGTCATTCTGGGCGCGGATGACGTGGTGATGAGCGCAGCGAGCGCATTGCAATCCCGTGGTTTCGACATTCGCGGCATCCGCCCGCCAACCGTACCCCCTGGCACCTCGCGCCTACGGCTTTCGATCACCGGCAATGTCAGCAACCAGCAGATCACTGAGGCGTTCGAAGCCATATCCGAAGTCTGCGCCGGTCAGATAAAGGAGAGTTCCTCATGACTCCGCTGATCGTAACTGGCACGGATACCGGTGTTGGGAAATCTGTTGTTTCTGCCGGGCTGACCGCGGCCCTCGGCGCCCAGTATTGGAAGCCGGTGCAATCGGGTCTGGAAGATGAAACCGACAGCGAGTTGGTGGCCCGCCTGACCGGCGTCACCCCCCTGCCCGAAACCTATCGCCTGCCACTGCCCGCTTCACCGCATCTCTCTGCGGAAGACGCGGGCGTTGAAATCGACCTTGACGCGCTGTCCCTGCCAAAGGTCGACGGCGCTTTGGTCGTCGAAGGTGCCGGTGGCGTGATGGTGCCGCTCAATCGCAAACATTTCTATCTTGATCTCTTTGCCCGCTGGCAGGCCCCGATTGTGTTGGTGGCCCGCACACAACTTGGCACGATCAATCACACCACGCTTTCTCTGATGGCGCTGCGCGGCGCGGGCTGCAATGTCATTGGCGTAATCTTCAACGGCGCGGCGGAACCCGAGGTGGAAGAGACCATCGCCCAGATGGCAAATGTGACCCATCTCGGCCGCCTCGCGCCCCTTTCCGAGCTGACACCGGGCGCATTGGCCGAAGGGGTCAAGGCCATCGACATGACCACAATCCGGGCAGCACTATGACCTCTGACCTTTCCTCTCGCGACTTTGACGCAGCACATCTCTGGCACCCCTATACCAATGTGGCAGATCCCGGACCGATGCACCTGATCACCGGGGCCGAAGGGGTTTGGCTGACCCGCGATGATGGCGGGCAAATGATCGACGCCATGTCATCCTGGTGGTGCACGATCCACGGTCATCGCCACCCGCAGATCACCTCCGCAATGACCGCGCAGATCGACACCCTGCCCCATGTGATGTTCGGCGGGTTGACCCATGACCCCGCGATTGAGCTGGGTCGCAAGCTGGTGGGTATGCTGCCCGACGGGTTGGACCGGATCTTCTATTGCGACAGCGGTTCGGTATCAGTCGAGGTGGCGATGAAAATGGCGGTGCAATACCATATCGCCACGGGCCATGAAGACAAGGTCGAGTTTGCCACCATTCGCGGCGGCTATCACGGCGATACCTGGAAAGCGATGTCGGTCTGTGACCCGATCAATGGGATGCATGGCCTATTTCGCGGGGCGCTTCAGATCCAGCATTTCCTGCCCCGCCCAAGCGTGACCATCGATCAGGACTGGCCCGAAGATCCGGTGGGGAACGGCCTTGCCGCGCTGTCGAAGCTCCTGATCGAGAAGGGCAACCGCATCGCCGCATTAATTGTCGAGCCCGTCGTGCAAGGCGCCGGCGGCATGTATTTCTATCACCCGGAATGGCTCAAAGGTGCCAAAGCACTCTGCGAAGCCCACGACGTCTTGATGATCTTTGACGAAATCGCCACCGGCTTTGGTCGCACCGGGCATCTCTTTGCAGCCGACCTCGCGGGCGTCACGCCCGATATTATCTGTCTGGGCAAGGCACTCACCGGGGGGCACATCTCTTTTGCCGCCACCGTGACCTCGCGCGAAGTCGCTCATGGGATAGGCAACTCCGAGGCGGGTGTCTTCATGCACGGTCCCACCTATATGGCCAATCCGCTCGCCTGTGCCGCCGGGATTGCCAGCCTGTCTCTTTTGGAACAAGGCAACTGGCAGGTCCAGACCGCTGCCATCGAAGAGCAGATGCGGGCCGAACTGGAACCTGCCCGCACCCTACCCGGCGTGTGCGATGTCCGGGTGCTGGGTGCCATCGGTGTGATCGAAATGGAGGGCTGGGTCGATCCGCGCATCGCACATGCAAAGGCGGTTGAGACTGGCGTCTGGCTACGCCCCTTCGCCCATAACATCTACTGCATGCCGCCCTTCATCATCTCGCCGGACGAACTGTCGCGCGTGACTTCAGCCATGGTTGACCTGGCAAAAGGTGCCGCATGAACGCGACATGGCTGAAACAGACCGGAGCCTGCGACCTCATCGTCGTTTTCGGCGGATGGGGCCTCGGCCCTGAACCCTTTTCAGCCCTGTCCGGACCGCAGGATATTCTGTTCTTCGACGACTACCGACACCTCGACGCCCCTGCCCCAAGCCGGGCGACATATACCTCATTCACCGTATTTTCCTATTCCTTCGGCGTCGCCTCCGCCCTGCATTGGCTGGAGAGCACGGGGTTTTTTCCTGATCGACTGATTGCCGTGAACGGCACCCCATACCCGGCCGATGCTGAACGCGGCATTGCTCCTGACATGATTGCGGCCACCGCCAATAATTTGACCGATGCCAGTTTTTCACGGTTCTGTCGTCGTGCCGGGCTGACCACCCCCGCAACCCTCGACATTGCAGCCCGCCAAGAAGAGCTCCGCGCCATCGCCAATCGAGGATCTGCCAAACCGCGTAAATTCGACCGGATCTGGATCTCATCCAAAGACAGGATCATTCCGACCCACGCGCAACGCACCGCATGGGCGGATCAATCGGATCAGGTGCAGGAAATTGACGCGCAGCATATGCCGTTTGCGGGAGGGCAAAGCTGGGAGGGCTGGCTGACATGACCGCACATCCCACACCATCTGCAGATCGTGTCGGGCGCAGTTTTGCCCGCAATTTCCACTCCTACCACGCCAACGCCACCCTTCAGGCGGCGATTGCCGAAGGGCTGGCACGACGCCTCACTCATCACGGTGCTCCCACGCAATTTGCCCGCGGATTTGAATTTGGTTGCGGCACCGGCCATCTGACCCGCGCTTTACGGGCACGGTTTCGGATCGACCATCTAACCCTGAATGATCTGGTTCAAAGCGCCGCCAATGTGGCGCGCGAACAGGCCGCCGATTTTCTGCCCGGTGACATCCGTCACCTTGGCTGGCCAGACGCGCCGGATCTCATTGCCTCTGCCTCGACATTACAATGGATGGCTGATCCGGCCAGCTTGGTGACCCGCGCCGCGGATCACCTTGCGCCCGGAGGCTGGTTGGCTTTGTCCGGATTTGGCCCGGAGCAATACCGGGAATTGGCCACACTCGGGTCAACCGCGCAGGCTCCGGGGCTGTGCCACGCTGACACGCTGGCTTCTGCTTTGGCCAGCAGCACAGGTGAGTATATCATTCATGAAGCCCGCGGTCGCATCCAACGTCTTTGGTTCACCTCTCCGCAAGAGGTGTTGCGCCATCTTCGCCAAACCGGTGTGAATGGCGCGGCGCGTGAGGTTTGGACCAAGGCACGATTGCAGGAGTTTTGCGCAGGCTACCGCCACCGGTTCGAGCAGGATGGCCGCGTGCCTCTGACCTATCATCCGACATGGCTGATTGCCCAAAAACGCAAATGAGCCCGCGATTTTTTGGAGTTTAAAAGTTTAAAGACTTCGCTTCTGTGTCTTTAAAAAGTTTAAAGTTTGGCCGCTTCACCCATCAAAAACTTGCAAGCTTCAGTTTCGGCAAATCTCAAGCCGCGCGCGTAACCCATGCGCCCCGGTTTCAAATTGGAGCGACCCACCATGCTGTTCCGCAACCGTGGCCACAATGGTCAGACCCAATCCAAAACCATTGATCGCCCCAACATTGTCCCCCCGCTTAAACGGTGCAAACAGCTGTTCGATATCAGCCGCAGAAAACCCTGACCCCTCATCCTCAACCGTCACAATTGCATGTTCGGAATTTGCTTCCAGCTCAACCGTCGCCCGACGTCCGTATTTCAGGGCGTTATCGATCAGATTAGAGACCGCGCGTTGAAGTGAAATCGGGCGGCCAGTCACCAACATTCTGTGTTCATAAGGCACAGCCCCCTGACCATAGCGGGCCGCAAAAACGGACTGCCCCCCTTCGACCATTTGAGGCTCTAGGCGCTGCAATTCGACAGGTCTGCCCATGTCCCGGTAATCATCCACAAGCGCTTCGACCAGAGAAGTAAGAGAGATTTTTCTTGGCTCTTCGACACTTAACTCAGACCTTGTGTAGGTCAGGACACTGTCGATCATGTCGGTCATGCTGTCGATATCCGCCTCAAGCTTGTCGCGCAGTTCGCCATCCGGGATCAGCGCCGTGCGCAGACGCAACCGCGTGGCCGGGGTGCCAAGGTCGTGGCTGACACCGGACAAAACAACAGCGCGCCGGTGCAACTGGTCCCGCTCTGCTTCCAGATGGGTATTCACCGCCGTAATGATCTCGCGCAGCTCTTCCGGACCACTTTCGGCATAGGCTGCAGGTCCGCCAAATCGCCGCCGACCCCGCAGCGCACGGGCGAAACGATCAAACATGGAAGAGGTATCGGCGACCAAGGAATAAAGGATCGCCAACGCCAGGGCGGCAGTAAGCACAGCCACAAGCCTGAAGTCACGTGGCGCCGCCCCACACCCCCAGATCGCTGTCCCATCCAGCCGCATCCAATCCCCCTGCCCCAATCGCGCAATCAGGATCGGCTCACTGCAATAAGTTGCTAAAAGTTTGGTAACATTACCTAATTTTTGCGCAATCGACTGCCCCTCCTTCGACACGATGTCGGACACTGCATAGCGCATACTGCCCGAGACAATTGCCAGTGACAGAACTTCACCCTGCGCATCACGACCGCTTCCCGGCAAAAGAGAAACCTGGGTGACAAAACCCGGGGTTGGCACATTGGACAATTGTGAAAAGGATCCCGATTGGGCAAGCGACGTTTCTGCAAAATTCAGGGGCGCGACAATCACATCTTTCGGCGCGGACCCTCCGGTGCGCAGTGTCTCATGCAAAGAGAAGCCCGTGACAAAGCTGTCGGAGAGATGCATCTGCCACGCCCGCGCTGACGACAACCATAGCCAGCTGGCAAGCAACCCGGTCAGAAAGGCCGCGAGAATGAGCAGCAGGCCAAGGGTACGCAAACGCTGTCTCATTCGTCTTCCACCGAGACATCCACTGCGAAAACATATCCCACACCACGTTCGGTCCGCAGCAATCTGGGGTCTTTTGGATGTTCTTCGATCTTTGATCGCAGCCGACCAACGAGAACATCAATGGCACGCCCTGAACTGTCGCCACCGCTTTCCCCGGTCACATCAAGTGCGGCAGCAATCTCATCGCGGGTCAGCGGAATATGCGGATTGGCCAGAAACACTTTGATTAAAGCTGTTTCACGCTGCGATAGCGCCACCTGAAATCCCTCGGGGGACCGCACCTCATCCCGCTTTCCGTCATAGATCCAGCCCCCAAAGCGGAAGGTCTGGATCCGACGGCGATAAGCCAGTGACGCGCTGCGACGGGCCCGCTGCAATACCGCCCGCACCCGCGCCAGCAGAAGCTGGGGATTGAAAGGTTTGGCGATATAGTCATCCGCCCCGACCTCATATCCTGCCATACGCTGGTGATCGGCAGAGAGGGCAGAGACGAGGATAATCGGAACATCCTGCTCATGCCGCAACCGAGAGCAGATCTCGATCCCGTTTTCATCCCCCAGCATCACGTCCAGAAGAATGAGGTCGATCCGACCGGAACTGAGATGCTGGCGCACTTCCCCTTCGGTCTGGGCAGGCAGCGCAACAAACCCGTTCTGGCGCAGAAACTGCGTCAGCATATTGCGTGTATCAAGGTCATCTTCGACCACTAGAAGCCGTGAAATGGCCATTCGCTCTCCTCCCGGAATGCCACAATAGCCGCGACACATTCCCCCGCGACTGATCGTTTGTAACATCGTGCAACAAAATCAACGGCAAGGTAACAGCGTGTAACAGATTGGCGGAAAATCTGATCAAGGAACAGGTTTGATCCGGGAATAGGGATTGCCGGGTGCCCCTCTCAAGGCGCAGGATTTGGCCATAGGTTGCCGGGAGGGCGACCGATTAGGGAGGAAAATATGAAACATTCCGTATTTGCGGCCGCATCGGCCGTGGCAATCATGGCATCCGGTATGGCGATGGCCGAACCTCAGGCAGAAGTTCTGCACTGGTGGACTTCAGGCGGTGAAGCAAAATCCGTTGCCGTGCTGCAAAACGAATTTGCCGAAAATGGCGGCACCTGGACCGATATGCCGGTCGCCGGTGGCGGCGGTGACGCTGCAATGACCGCGCTTCGTGCGCGTGTTCTGTCGGGCAATGCGCCGACCGCTGTTCAGCTGAAAGGCCCTGCCATTCAGGAATGGTATGAAGAAGGCGTCCTGGCTGACATCTCGGCTGTGGCAAACGCCGAAGGCTGGGCCGATGTACTGCCCGCCTCAATCGCAGGTCACATGATGTGCGAAGGTGTGTGGTGCGCGGCCCCTGTGAATGTGCACCGGATCGACTGGATCTGGGGCAACGCTGACGTTCTGGCCGCCAACGGCATCGAAATGCCCACCACATGGGACGAATTCAACGCCGCCGCCGACAAGCTCATGGCCGCTGGTATCATCCCACTGGCCCACGGCGGTCAGGCCTGGCAGGACGCCACAGTGTTTGAAGCTGTGGCCCTTGGCATCCTTGGTCCGCAAAACTTCAAGAAAGCCTTTGTCGACCTTGACATGGACGTTCTGAAATCGGACGGAATGGTTGCCGTCTTTGACCAGATGCGCAAGATGCGCGGCTATGTCGACGCAAACTTCTCGGGTCGCGACTGGAACCTGGCCACGGCCATGGTGATGAACGGCGAAGCCGCTTTCCAGATCATGGGTGACTGGGCCAAAGGCGAGTTCCTCGCAGCGGGCAAAGTGCCGGGCAAGGATTTCCTGTGCCTGTCCACGCCGGGTGATGGCTTCCTTTACAACGTGGACAGCTTTGCCATGTTTGAAGTCGATGGTGACGACAAGCAGGCGGGTCAGGCACTTCTGTCCAAGCTGATTGTCGGCAAGAACTTCCAGAAAGTGTTCAACCTGAACAAAGGGTCGATCCCGGCACGTGTTGATGTGGCACTGGACGAGTTTGACAGCTGCGCCCACACCTCTTCGGCTGACATGAATGCAAGCTCGGAAGGTGGCTCGTTGCTGCCGTCCTATGCCCACGGCATGGCCCTGCGCGGCGCGCAATCCGGTGCGATCACCGATGTTGTTACGGCACACTTCAACTCGGACATGTCGTCGCAAGACGCCGTGAACCAGCTGGCTGACGCCGTCGCCAACTCGATGTAAACTACTCCCTGTCCCTGCCCTGCACTTGTGTGGGGCGGGGTCACAAACCCGAGGGGTTTTCGCCATGCAAGAATGGCTGGAACGCCACATTCCCAAGATGGTGCTTGCACCCTCTTTTGTGGCCATTCTTATCTTTGTCTACGGTTTCATCGGCTGGACTGCCTGGGTATCTCTGACCCGTTCGCGTCTGCTTCCGAAATACGAAATCGAAGGTCTAATCCAATACGACCGCCTGTTTGCCTCGCCCCGCTGGGACACGGCCATGGGCAACCTGTTTATCTTTGGCACGCTGTTCATTGTGATCGCGATTGTGCTGGGGCTGCTGATAGCCATCCTGCTGGATCAGAAGATCCGCACCGAAGGCGTGTTGCGCACCATCTACCTCTACCCGATGGCGCTTTCGATGATCGTTACCGGCACCGCCTGGAAATGGATCATGAACCCTGGTCTGGGCATCGAAGCGATGGTCCGCAGCTGGGGGTTCGAAAACTTTACCTTCGACTGGGTGATCGACCCGGACAAGGCCATCTATGCGGTGGTTATCGCCGCTGTCTGGCAAGCGTCAGGTTTCGTGATGGCACTGTTCCTCGCTGGTCTGCGCTCTGTTGATGGCGAGATCATCAAGGCAGCTCAAGTGGACGGCATCCCGACCTACCGGATCTATTCCGCGATCATCCTGCCCTCGATGGCCCCGATTTTCCTGTCAGCCTTCATCGTGCTGGCACACCTCGCGATCAAGAGCTTTGACCTTGTGATCGCGCTGACTGGCGGTGGCCCCGGCTATTCGACCGACCTGCCCGCGACCTATATGTACGCCATGGCGTTTTCACGCGGCGATATTGGTCAGGCGGCGAGCTCGGCCATGGTGATGATGGCGGTCGTCTTTGCCATCGTGGTTCCCTATCTTTATTCAGAACTGAGGGCGAAACATGACTGATATCACGCTTTCCCCCGCCCATGCCCAGGATCAGGGCCGCAACTGGGGCCGGATCGCCCTGCGCTGGCTTCTGTTCATTGCACTCGGCATCTTTGCACTCTTCTACCTGATGCCGCTTTTTGTGATGGTCACCACCTCGCTGAAAAGCCTGGAAGAGATCCGCACCGGGTCGCTGGTGGCCTTCCCGCGCGAAGTGACATTCGAGGCTTGGCGTACTGCTTGGTCGGGCGCCTGCACCGGCATCCAATGTGAAGGTCTGCGGCCTTACTTCTGGAACTCGGTTATGCTGGCGGTTCCCGCCGTGCTGATCTCGACCTTTCTTGGAGCAGTGAACGGCTATGTGATTGCCCAATGGCGCTTTAAGGGCGCAAACCTGATCTTCTCGCTGATGCTGTTTGGGTGTTTCATCCCGTTCCAAGTTGTGCTTTTGCCGATGGCAGTGCTGCTTGGCTGGATGGGCATTGCTGGCACCATTCCGGGGCTGATCTTTGTTCACGTGATCTATGGGATTGGCTTCACCACTCTCTTTTTCCGCAACTACTATGTCACCATTCCGCAAGAACTGGTGAAGGCGGCGAAAGTGGATGGGGCTGGGTTCTTCCGGATCTTCTGGTCGATCTTCCTGCCGCTGTCGTTGCCGATCATCGTGGTGACGGTCATCTGGCAGTTCACCCAAATCTGGAATGACTTCCTGTTTGGCGTGAGCTTCAGTCAGGCGGGCACGCAACCCGTGACCGTGGCACTCAATAACATCGTGAACTCCACCACCGGAGTGAAGGAATACAACGTGGATATGGCTGCAGCAATCATCGCCGCGCTTCCCACACTCATCGTCTATGCCGTTGCTGGCAAATATTTCATCCGCGGTCTGACCGCCGGATCAGTGAAAGGGTAAACCCATGGCCCCTATCCTCGACATCAAGAACCTCTATAAGAACTACGGTCCCGTAGAGGTGTTGAAAGACATCAACGTGGCAATTGAACCAGGAGATTTCCTTGTTCTGGTCGGCCCCTCGGGTTGCGGTAAGTCCACACTTCTGAACTGCATCGCCGGTCTGGAAGACATCACCTCGGGCACCATCAGTATTGATGGACGCGACATGACCCATGTCAGCCCCAAGGATCGCGATATTGCGATGGTGTTTCAGAGCTATGCACTCTACCCTACCATGTCGGTTGCCAAGAACATCACCTTCGGCATGAAAGTGCGCGGGGTGGATGCGGCGACACAGGCAGAAAAACTGGAAAAAGTGGCTGGGCAGTTGCAGATCGAACCGCTTCTGAACCGCCGTCCTGGCCAGCTGTCCGGTGGTCAGCGGCAGCGGGTGGCGATGGGTCGTGCGCTGGTCCGTGATCCCAAACTGTTCCTCTTCGACGAACCACTGTCGAACCTCGACGCCAAGCTGCGGGTCGAGATGCGGTCCGAGATCAAAAAGCTGCACCACAACCTTGGCGCCACCATGGTTTACGTGACCCATGACCAGATCGAGGCAATGACTCTTGCCACCAAGATCGTGGTGATGAAGGGCGGGATCGTGCAGCAAATTGGTTCGCCTGCGGAAATCTATAACCACCCGGCCAACCTGTTTGTGGCGGATTTCATGGGCAGCCCGGCGATGAACCTGATCCCGGCCCGCGCCAAGAAAAACGGCGATGGCACCAAGATCGAGATCGCACGCTCAAATGGCGCACCTCTGGTCCTAACCGATCACCATGCCACCGATTTGCCTGAGGACGTGATCCTTGGTCTGCGTCCTGAAGACATTGCCGAAGCGGGGTTCCGCGCCGGTGAAGATGTGCAGGAAGCCGAATGCCTGATCGACATGGTCGAACCGGCGGGTGCCGATACCTATGTGGTCTCGGAACTGGGCGGCAAACAGGTCACAGCACGGCTTCATGCCGAGACCAAAGCTCAGGCGGGCGTGCCCCTTGACCTTGCCTTTGACCTCGCCAAAGTGTCCTATTTCGAACCGGGAACCGGTGAGAGGTTGAACTGACGCCATGCGGCTTGTTGCAGATGTGGGCGGGACCAATACCCGTATTGGTCTTGCCCGTGACGGGAAATTGCTGGGGGAAAGCGTGCGCAGCTTTCTCAATGATGATTTCGCATCCTTTACGGATGTGATTGCACAGTATCAGCGCGACGCAAGCGCCGTCACACTCACGGATATGGCGGTGGCTGTGGCCGGGCCGGTGGGGGAAGGATCGGCCCGGTTGACCAACCGGGATTGGAGCTTCTGCACAACCGATCTTTCAGCGCGATACGGAAACATCCCTTCCCTGCTTCTGAATGACCTTGGGGCCTTGGGGCAGGCCGTTCCCACCTTTGACCAAGACAGCCTTCACGCAATTTGGGGAACGGACGCAACCAACCCACAGCAGGCGTTAATCGTGGGTGTTGGAACCGGGTTCAACGTCAGCCCGGTTCTCTTACGCGGCGGCGAGCCATTTTGCCTGAACGCAGAGCTGGGCCACGCCGCCCTGCCCGTCGATATCCATCACGCTCTGGCCAACCGGATCAGTTCCGCAGCTGATGAATTCATGACCGTCGAGCATCTCTTTTCTGGTCGCGGCCTGTCACGCGCCTATGCGCTTGTGACAAAGGATCCCATGCCTCCGAAACATGTCCTCTCGGCAGATATGGGCGCGGCGCAAATAAAATTTGCGGAGTTCTATGCTGAACTTCTCGCGATACTCACCCGCAACCTGCTGTTGTCGTTCCTTCCGGAAGGCGGAGTGTATTTTGCCGGAGGTGTGGCCCGGACACTGTTGACAAGCCCGGCCTGCGACAGGTTCATCCAGACCTATTCCGCACCAATGGCTCTTGCCGACGGGCTGCACGCCCCGGTTCGGGTGATCACAGATGATGCTGCCGCGCTGAAAGGCTGCGCGCGCGTCGTAATCTGACCGTCAAAGAACGTCCAAAGACGCTTTCACCCGGTCCATCACCACAGCCGTCTTGAACCGGCTGATATTGCTTTCATCAAAGAAGTATTCCTGGGTGAACTCTTCATATTCTTTGATGTCTTTGACCGTCAGGATCAGGACAAAATCCCCCTCTCCAGTGGTGTAGTAACATTGCTGGACACAGGGGGCCTGACGCATCTTGCGCTTGAAAGCATCCAGAGATGCACGATTTTCGCGTTCCAGCACCACTTCGACGATAATCGTCATCTCTCGACCCAGCTTTGCAGGCGACAAAACAGCGATCTCACGTTCAATGACACCCGCGCTACGCAACTTTTGCAGTCGCTTCTGCACGGCCGGTGCGGAAAGGCCTACGTCCTGACTGATCACCTCAGCAGTCAGTCGTGAATTCCCCTGTACCAGACGCAGAATTTCCAGATCCTTACCATCCATTCTCTTTCCAATCTCAAATAGGCCATAATGAAATAAATTAAATCGCAGTTTTTAGCAAATGATACCACACCTCTCTCAAATTCCGCGTGATTCTATGTCGATCACCTTCATGAGGGAACAATGGACGATTTTCTCACCAATCTGACAGATCTTCGCCACGATCTACACCGGCACCCGGAACTGGGCTTTGAAGAGACCCGGACCAAGCAACTGGTGGCGGATCATTTGCGCAATCTCGGCATCGAGGTGCATGAGGGCATAGGCATTGTCGGCGTATTGCAATCGGGAACCGGCAACCGCGCAATCGGGCTGCGGGCCGATATGGATGCGCTACCGATCCAGGAAACTTCGTCCCACGAATATGTTTCGACCATCCCCGGCAAGATGCATGCCTGCGGCCATGACGGGCACATGACCATGCTATTGGGCGCAGCCGAGCGTCTGGCAAAAGACCCTGATTTCGATGGCACCGTTGTGTTCATCTTCCAACCCAACGAAGAGCACGGGCTGGGCGCCAAAGCGATGATCGAAGAGGGCGTGCTGACACGCCACCCGATTGACGAGGTCTACGCAATCCACAACCTTCCCGGCGCCCCGCTGGGTCAGATCTCGTCCCGCGCGGGGCAGATCTGCGCCAGCGAAAGCCTGTTTGAAATCACCATTCAGGGCCGTGGCGGCCACGCCTCGATGCCCCATGTGGGGGTGGATGCAATCACCGTGGGCGCCGAGATGGTGCTTGCGCTGCAAACCATCGTCTCGCGCAAGCTGGCTCCGGGTGCCGGGGCGGTGGTGTCTGTGACCGAATTCCTGACCGATGGGCAGCGCAACGTGCTGCCGGGCCGCGCCACGCTTAAGGGTGACGTGCGCGCCCGCCTGCCCGAGGACCGCAAGGGAGTAGAGCGTTTCATGCGTCAGCTTGCGGGTGGCATTGCCGCAGCCCATGGCGTGACTGTGGAAGTTCAGTTCAACGCCGAATTCATCGAAACCATCAATGCCGAAGCCCCCACCGACGCGGTCTACCGCGCGGGCGAGGCCGCCGGCTGCGAGGTGATCCGCGACCGCCCACCAATGAGCTTTTCCGAAGATTTTGCCCAGTTCACCGCCACCGTACCCGGCGCATTCCTGCTTCTGGGCAATGGCAGCGACGGGCCAAACGGCCAGCCGCTTCATGCGGCAGATTATGATTTCAACGACGCTCTGCTGCCAATCGGCGCAGAATTCTGGGTGCAGCTGGTCCGTGACCGCCTGCCCAAACGAAAGGACAGCTGATGCACAACGCATTCACCACCGCCACCCTCGCCTATGCACAAGGCAATCCGCAACCATCCAAAGCGGCCTTTTCAGTGCTGTCGGAACAGGATTTCGCCAACAGCTGGGCGGAAATCACCGCGTGGAAAGGTTATGCCCCGACCCCGCTGGTCTCGCTTGCCGGGATCGCAGAGAACATCGGTGTAGGCGCCATTCACTACAAACACGAAGGGCCGCGCTTTGGGCTTGGCAGTTTCAAGGCCCTTGGCGGGTCTTACGCGGCGCTGCGCGTGCTGGCGCGCGAGCTTACTTCGCGTCTGGGGCAAGAGGTTACGCTGGCCGATATCCGCTCGGGCAAATACGCAGGTGAGATCGCGAACATCACGCTGGTTTCGGCCACCGACGGCAACCATGGCCGCTCGCTTGCCTGGGGCTGTCAGCGGGTCGGCGCGCCTTGCCGGATCTATATCCACGCAGAAGTCAGCGAAGGCCGGGCGGAAGCGATGCGCGAATTGGGCGCAGATGTGGTGCGGATCGACGGGGATTATGACGCATCGGTGATCCTTGCCAAAACCGAAGCCGAAGAAAACGGCTGGTTCGTGGTTTCGGACACCTCGTGGGAAGGCTATACCGAGCCGCCCCGCGACGTGATGGCAGGCTATGGCGTGATGACCCGCGAGGCGTGTGAAGCGCTGGACAAGGCGCCGACCCATGTGTTCCTGCAAGGGGGCGTTGGCGGGCTGGCTGCGTCCGTGGCCGCAGGGCTGCGCCAATATTGGGGCGACGCCGCCCCGCGTGTTGTGATCGTCGAGCCTGACCTCGCCGCCTGCCTGTTTGACAGCGCCAAGGCGGGCCAACCCACCAATGTCGCCATTCAGGAAGAAACCATCATGGCCGGGTTGTCCTGTGGCGAGCCGTCGGAAATGGCGTGGGAGATTTTGGCTGAGGAAGCCAGTGATTTCCTGACCATCCCCGACAACATCGTGCCCCCCACCGTGCGTCTGCTCGCCCGACCCGAATTTGGTGACGAGGCCGTCGAGGCAGGCGAAAGCGCCGTGGCCGGGCTTGCCGCCTTGATCGCCGTGCGCCAGAATGCGGGTCTGTCGGCCAAGCTGGGGCTGGATGCAGGTTCACGCGTGCTGTTGATCGGCTCGGAAGGTGTGACCGACGCGGCGATTTTCGCCGCCATCATGGCTGAGAACGAAAAAGGGATAGAGCATGTCTGACGCCCTGATCCGGGGATTTACTGACACGGAATTCGCCGCACGCACGGAAAAAGCGCAGGCGCGTATGGCGGAGACCGGCATGGCCGGGATGCTTTTGCTCACCGAAGCGGAGGTACGCTATTTCAGCGGGTTTCACACGCTATTTTGGCAAAGCCCAACCCGACCGTGGTTCCTGTTTGTGCCTGCCGAAGGCAAACCGATTGCAGTGATCCCGGAAATCGGCGCAGCGCTGATGCGCCAGACCTGGATCGAGGATATCCGCACATGGTCGGCCCCTGCGCCTGAGGATGACGGAATCAGCCTTTTGACTGAGCTGCTCACGCCGCTCGCCGCCAAAGGTGCCACCATTGGTGTCATGAAAGGCCATGAAACTGCGCTGCGCATGCCACTTGGCGATTACGAGCGGCTGGTGGCCGGGCTGCCCGGTCTGAGCATTGCCGATTGCACCGGCATCGTGCGGGGCCTGCGCATGGTGAAATCCGAAGCCGAGATCGAAAAGCTCCATCGGATCTGTGCCATCGGCTCACACACATTTGCCGAGGTGCCCTCGCTGGCCCATGAGGGGCAGGCGTTCGAGGACACATTCCGCGCCTTCCGCCGCGAAGCGCTTTTGCAGGGCGCCGATGACGTGCCCTATCTGGTTGGCGGAGCCGATCAGGGCGGCTATCACGACGTAATTTCGCCCCCCTCACGCCGCCCCTTGCAAAGGGGGGACATCATGATGCTGGATACTGGCATGACATGGGACGGGTATTTCTGCGATTTCGACCGCAACTGGGCCATTGGCAGTGCCGATGATGCCTCGCGTCAGGCCTATGACGTCTTGTGGCGCGCGACAGAGGCAGGGATTGCGGCCGCCAACCCCGGCACAACCTGCGCCGAGCTGTTCCATGCCATGCAGAGCGTGATTGCCGAGCTGGATGATGCGGGCGGCGATGTAGGCCGTCTGGGCCATGGGCTGGGTATGCAGCTCACCGAATGGCCGTCGCATGTATCGTGGGATCACACGGTGATGGAGGAAGGTATGGTGCTGACGCTGGAACCGTCCCTGTCCTACGGCGACGGACGGATCATGGTGCATGAAGAAAACCTTGTTGTTCGGTCGGATGGGGCAGAACTCATTTCACACCGGGCAGCCCCTGAACTTCCGGTGATCTCATGAAACTCAACTTCGACACGGATAATGGCATCGGCACACGCGCCACTTTTGGCGTTGTGGTGCTGGAAACAGACGAAACACTGGAGCCCGAATTTGCCCGGATGATCCCGCGCGACGGCGTGGCGCTTTATCATTCGCGCATCCCGATGGTGGCCGAAGTTAACGCAGAGACGCTCTCGCAAATGGAAGCGGATCTACCCGCCGCGGTCAGGCTTTTTCCGCCCTCGCTGGATTTTGACGTCATCGGTTATGGCTGCACCTCGGCTTCGACCGTGATCGGGTCAGAAAATGTGGCAAAGGCGATTCAATCCGTCTGCCCAAATGCCAAAATCACCGACCCTCTGGCCGCGATCATCGCAGCAGGGCGGCATCTGGGGGCAAAACGGCTAGGCTTCCTGACCCCTTATGTGGCCGAAGTCTCGGCCAAGATGCGGGGAAAGCTGGAAGAGGCTGGGTTTGACATCGCCGGATTTGGGTCCTTTGAAGAAGGACGCGACCCGATGGTCGCACGCATCACCGAACGCGCCATTCTGGATGCGGCGATCAAGGTGGCCGAGGCCCAGCCCTGTGACGCGATCGTGATTTCCTGCACCAACCTGCGCTGTCTGAACATCCTTGAGGAAATCGAAACACACACTGGCGTGGCCGCGCTCTCCAGCAATCAGGCGCTGGCCTGGCACATGATGCAGCTTGCCGGGCTGCATCACTCGCAGACCGGATTTGGGCGGCTGTTGCAGATGTAAAAACGGGCCGCACAAGGCCCGTTCCCGGACAGATCAGACCTCGGCCCGTTTCATCCGCGCAATCAGGTTGGTTTTCAGCACGAACTGGTGAAACAGCGCGGCCAGCACATGCAGGATCGCCAGGATCAACAGCGGCACCTTCAGCACATTATGGGCAAAAGCAGCCTGTTCCACGCCGCCAAACCACGCCAGCCCACCGCTGATCGGCATCCCGATCATCAGCGCATATAGCGTCCAATGGGTGATGTGAGCCGCAATCTTCAGCGGCTTCGCCTCGGCTTCCGGCGGGGGCGGCGCGCCACGGGTCTTGCGCAAGGTCAATCGCCAGAGGGCAAAGAGCAACACCAGCATCCCACCTACCACATGAGCAAAGATCAGCGGGTTAAAGGCAATCTCCGCCCCATCACGAAAGGCGCTCCAAGCCTCTTCGATCGGTCCTTTGAACACATATTGCGCCGCGATCAGGGCGGCAACGATCCAATGCAGGCGGATCTGGGCAAGCGAATACCCTTTGGGCTGGGTCACGGCATCCTCGTATCTGTGCGGGCCCGACCGCGCCGGGCGTTTCTTTAGCGTGATACGGATGGAACCAGGCATTCCGTCGCCAAAACCTGAAAATAGTGAAAGACAGCGGATTGGGCCAGTTCCCGACTTCCTGCCCAACCAATACGCCAAATGTGCAGTTTCCACTTGCACCCCGTGACGCGGTAACGTTCTCTGGCCGCGTTGCTGTCTGGTTACGGAGCCGAACATGTCATCCATTGCGCCCGAAACGGGGAAAATCAGAATTGGCCTGAATGGCTTTGGCCGGATCGGCCGGTCGATCCTGCGCATCCTGTTGGCGGAGCCGTCGGAATTCGAAGTCGTGTTCATCAACGACATCGAACCGCTCGAGACATGTGCCTATCTGTTCAAATATGACAGCGTTTTTGGCCCCTGGCCTGGAACGGTCGAGGAAAATCACGAAGCACTGCTGGTCGATGGCAAAGCTATCCCCTTTCACGCCCATCCCGATATCAGCGTGATGGACCTATCCGATGTGGACATCGTGTTTGAATGCACCGGCATGGCCGGGAAACGCGCGATGGCTGAACGCGGGCTTGCTGCCGGCGCCGGGCGCGTGCTGATCTCCGGCCCTTCGGACGAGGCCGATATCACCGTGGTTCTGGGTGCCAATGATAAGGATCTGGGGGACCAAAAAATCATCTCGAACGCCTCCTGTACCACCAATGCCTTGGCCCCGCTTCTGGCGGTGGTCGACCGCGAATGGGGGCTTGTGGGCGGGCATATGACCACCGTGCATTGCTATACCGGCAGCCAACCCACCGTGGACAAACCCCGCGCCAATCCGGCACGGTCACGCGCGGCGGCGCTGTCGATGGTCCCCACCACCACCTCGGCCCATCAACTGGTGGGCAAGGTCCTTCCGGCATTGGCTGGCAAGATCGAAGCCCGTGCCATTCGCGTGCCCACCGCAAGCGTGTCCTGCCTTGATCTGGTGGTTGAGGTGGAAAACGAAATCCCCGAAGAGGTTGCCCGCGCGCGATTGAAGGAAATAGCACTGGAAAGCCCCGTGCTGGGCTGGACCGAAGAACCGCTGGTCTCATCGGATCTGCGGATGCGTCCAGAAAGCCTGATTATTTCAGGCCGCGAACTTTCCGTCAGCCCCGGTGGGCTTTTGCGCGTCTTTGGCTGGTATGACAATGAATGGGGGTTTTCCAACCGAATGCTCGACATGGCGCGCATGATGAGACAAAGCGCCTGATCCCGGCACAGGGAAAAATCGGAGCGGTCTGCCGCTCCGATCCGTTGGTTTCGCGATCAGGCGCGCGACAAAACGCTTGCTGGGCGGGCCTTGTAAAGCGCCTGAGTGAGTACACCGGCGATGATCGCTTTAATCACATCACCTGGGATGAACGGGGCCATGATTGTGGTTGAGGCGCCAACCCCTTTGCCAGTCACAAAGGAAAATCCGAGGATGCCAAAGAGGTAAACCACGACAATGCCGCCGATCATGGCGGCCAAACCTGCGATCACGGCCAGATTGCCCACCCGCATCTTTTCGACAGTCAGCCCGATGACAAAGGCACCGATGGGGAAACCGACGAGGAACCCTGCGGTCGGCCCTGCGAACACGCCCAAGCCGCCTCGGCCGCCCGACAGAAGCGGTAGACCAATGGCGACAAGCAGCAAGAACAACAAGACTGCAAGTGTCCCGCGTTTGGCGCCCAACACTGTACCGCACAACATGACGCCAAGGCTTTGGGCGGTGATTGGCACCCCAAACCCAAGCGCAATTGGCGGGATCAATCCCAAGGCCGCAATCAGCGCCGCAAATAGCGCGATCAAAGTTACATTCCGTTCCATATCCCTCACTCCTTCAGGATCGTATTATTTATTCTCGTTGGTCTGCATCGCCTGCAACCCGCCTCGGGCGCGCAATGCTTCTGCAACATGATCCGCGTCATCCAGTGCTTGAACCGTGAATGGCAGCACAATACGCCACCCAGCACGCCGGGTGGACCGTGCGCGCCATGCCAAGCGCAGCCCGTGCCCCTTTTCGACCAGAACCGGTGTAAAGCGGATTACCAGCGCAATGGCCACTTCTAATGCTTCAGACCTGAGACCAAACCGGCGCAACGGGGTTGTGATCCATCGGATCACCGCAATGAATTCACTCAGACTGGTGGTCATCGTAACCAGATTGGCCAAACCCACGGCCGTGATCATGCGCAGCACAATCACCAGACCCGCTGCATAATCTGCCGTGACCAGATGCCAGAGCACGATCAAAACCACAAATGGCCAGATGATCCGCACAGATCGCCACCCGGCACGGGCAAATTCTGGTCCGGGCAAGATGTAAAGCACGACCATCCCGGCAAAGGCCAAGGCCTGCGGCATCACGGTTCGGGCGGAAAACAGCAGCGCAGTAGCGACCGCCAGCGCCAAAAGCTTCACCCCGGCAGGCCACTCATGTGCGCGGGTTCTAATCGGCGAGGTCAGTGAGATCATTACCCGCCCCCTGCCGCTGCATCTCGTCTATGTAATTAGGGATCAGCTGGCCTGGTGCCCCCTGCCCTACCAATCGCCCCTGATCCAGCCAAATCGCATGATCGTATCCTGCAAGATCTTCGGGCGCGTGCGTGACGTGCAAGATATTGCCGCTATATTGCTCCAACCGGCGCGATAGCTGGGCCCGCGTTGGCAAATCCAGCCCGGAAAACGGTTCGTCCAGCACCAGCCATCTTGGCTGCATGGCCAGAACCGACATCAGGCACACAAGCTGTTTTTGGCCCTGAGACAATCGGCTGACATGGGCTTCGGCCCAATGAGACACGTCATAATCTGCAAGCCATGACCGGGACAGGTTCTCGGCCTCCGCCTTGCTGTGGCCCTGTTGGGTCAACCCAAATGAAAGCTCTTCGAGCACTGTGGGAAAGATGATCTGATGATCAGGGTTCTGAAACAGGATCCCAACTGTCGACAGCGCAGCTTTCCTATCTGACCCGGGATCAATACCGGCCACCGAGACCGTCCCCGCATCTGGCAAGATCAACCCGGCCACAATACGCGAAAGCGTCGTTTTCCCCGAACCGTTGCGTCCGACCACTCCAATCCGAGCAGCGGATAATATGGCCGAAAGATCCTGCAGGATGGGTTTGCCATCCTGACCATAACTCACCCCGCTGAGGGTGATTTCAGATCCTGCCGTATCTCGCACCACTTGTGGTCCTTCATTCCATAGATCCACGCAACCAAGTCATGGAATCGAAACTGTTCCGCTGCTTTTAAGGACTTCCTTCAAGAAATACCGCAAGAAAATACAGATCGGGCGCAAGGTCGCGGGTAACATCCGGGGCAAACCAGAGACCAATCAGGCGGTTGCCTATACCTGTGAACCGATCCCTTGATAGGATTTCACACTGCGGAGGATCACATTGGTTTGTGCACTCGCCACGGCAGACAGGCGGAAGAGCACGGTTTCAAGAAACTGATTGTAGGTTTCCAGATCGCGCACAATCACGCGCAGATGATAATCTGCCTGACCTGTGGTGGCAAAACACTCGACCACTTCGGGGCGCGTATCGATGACACGGATGAATTCGGCGAGTTTTTCAGGATCGTGACGGGTAAGCTGAACATGCACGATCGCCTGAAACCCCATCCCGGCACGCGCAGGATCCAATTGGGCCGCGTATCGGCGAATTAAACCCGCATCCTCCAGCGCCCGAACGCGGCGCCAGCATGATGAGGCGGACAATCCAACTGCAAGTGCCAGATCTGCATTTGAGATGCGGCAATCCTTCTGCAAGAGCGAAAGAAGTTTCCAATCCAGATTATCGAGATCCACTGCAAAATTTATCCATATTTGATGGTGTTATTGACTACTTTACCCGTCTGTTTGTGCTTTTGACCAGAACTTTGGTCAACTTCTTCGCTGGGATATGGCGACAATTGATAAACTTGTTCAGAAAAGCCGCCAACAATGACCCAGCCTGCCCCCGAATTTCCCACTTACGCACTGACAGACCGCTACACCAAGACCAATGGGCGCGTGTTTCTGACAGGAACCCAGGCTCTGGTTCGGATCATGTTGGACCAAGCCAGACGGGATCGTGCAGCAAAACTCAACACGAGCGGCTTTGTGTCGGGCTACCGCGGCTCCCCACTGGGCGCTCTCGATCTGGAATTCTGGCGAGCAAAAGATCTCACAGACGCAAAACGCATTTCATTCATGCCCGCCGTCAATGAAGACCTTGGGGCAACCGCCGTTCTTGGCGCGCAACAAGCTGTGTTAGACCCTGATTGTGACGTCGAGGGCGTATTTTCCATGTGGTATGGGAAAGGGCCGGGCGTTGACCGGTCCGGCGATGCACTCAAACACGGCAATGCCTATGGGTCTTCCCCCAAAGGGGGGGTTCTGGTTGTGGCCGGCGATGATCACGGCTGTGTCTCATCTTCTATGCCGCACCAATCAGATGTCGCCTTCATGTCGTGGTTCATGCCGACGCTCAATCCTGCATCTGTAGGCGAGTATCTTGAGTTCGGTGAATACGGATTGGCACTGTCTCGTTTTTCTGGGACCTGGGTTGGTTTCAAGGCCATCTCGGAAACGGTGGAATCCGGTCAGTCGGTAGAATTGCGTGAAGATAGGGACTTTTCGCATCCCGAGTTCGCGCTTCCTGCCGGTGGTTTGCATATTCGCCCCTCGGATTTGCCCAGCCCAGAAATCGAAACACGGATCGAGTTTAAACTGGCGGCTGTCGAAGCCTTTGCCGAGGCCAATCCGATCGATAAACGAATTTACGATGTCAAAGATGCCGAGTTTGGTTTCGTGACCACCGGCAAGGGGCATCTCGATCTGATGGAAGCTCTGCGCCTGCTGGGTCTTGACGAAACCGCCTGTCGTCGGTTGGGCATCGATATCTACAAGGTTGGCATGGTCTGGCCACTGGCCCGGCGAGACGCGCTGGCCTTTGTGCGCAATAAGCGCGAAGTGATGGTGATCGAAGAGAAACGCGGCATCATCGAAAGCCAGTTCAAAGAGTATTTCTATGACTGGCCTGGCGACAAACCAGAAAAAATGGTAGGCAAACACCGGGCTGCCGGCGACCCGCTCTTGCCGTGGACCGGCGAACTCAGCCCGCTGGACCTTGTGCCACATGTTGCAGAACGACTTGACCACTTTTTCCCTGAAGAAGGTCTGGTCGAAAAGGCCCGGGCCCTGATGGCACCACCTACATTGTCGATCAGCGTACCCGGTGCCACCCGCACCCCCTATTTCTGTTCCGGCTGCCCGCACAACACCTCAACACGCGTACCGGAAGGATCAAAGGCAGCCTCGGGCATTGGCTGTCATGTCATGGCCAGCTGGATGAACCGCAACACTGGCGGCTATGCGCAGATGGGGGGCGAAGGCGTGCCGCATCTGGTGGCGTCAAAATTCAACGGGGGCAAACATCTGTTCCAGAATCTTGGCGAGGGCACCTGGTATCATTCCGGATCACTGGCCATTCGACAGGCAGTCGCAGCGGGCGCCAATATCACCTACAAGATCCTCTACAATGACGCGGTTGCGATGACCGGCGGACAGCCGGTTGATGGTCCGATTTCAGTGCAAGGCATCGCCCAGACCTGCCGCGCAGAAGGGGTCGAGCGGATCGCTCTGGTGTCCGACGACATCAGCAAGTTCAACCCCGGAGATTTTCCGCGCGGCACCTCCTTCCATGACCGTTCGGCACTGGACAAGTTGCAACGCGAATTGCGTGAGATCCCCGGTGTAACGGTCCTGCTGTATGAGCAAACCTGCGCCACTGAAAAGCGCCGCCGCCGCAAACGTGGCACGGCAGAAGATCCCAAGCGGTTTGCGGTGATCAATCCGCGTGTCTGCGAAGGATGCGGAGATTGTTCCGTTGCCTCCAATTGCTTGAGTATCGAACCAATCGAGACGGAGTTTGGGCGCAAAAGGCGCGTTAACTTGTCCTCCTGCAACAAGGATTTCTCCTGCCTGGAAGGGTTTTGCCCCAGTTTTGTGACCGTCGAAGGCGCCACTCGCCGCAAACGGTCCGGAACTTCGGTGGACCTACCGCCACTTCTGAACCGCCTGACCACTCCCAAACTTCCACCACTCACGGAACCCTTTGACCTGTTGGTCACGGGCGTTGGCGGAACGGGTGTGGTCACGGTGGGCGCATTGATCACAATGGCCGCCCATCTTGAAGGCAAAGGGTCCAGCGTTCTTGATTTCACCGGATTTGCCCAGAAATTCGGGACTGTGTTGAGTTACATCCGCCTGGGTCGCAATCCTGACGCCATCCATCAGGTGCGCATTGATAGCGGAGCGGCCGATGCGGTGATTGGGTGCGATGTTGTGGTCAGCTCTTCTCCGAAAGCTTCGATGCACTACCGAAAAGGCACTAAACTGGTGCTGAATCATGCAGAGATGCCCACCGGGGATGTGGTGCTGAACCGGGATGCCAATTTGAAGGTCGATCGACGCCAAAAGGTGATCGCAGAGGCAATCGGGGCGGAAAACCTGTCGGGTTTCGACGCAAACCGCGCCGCGGAGCGGTTTCTTGGGGATGCGGTCTACGCCAATGTGATGATGCTTGGGTATGCGTGGCAGAAGGGATTGGTTCCGGTCAGCGAAGCGGCACTAAAACAGGCAATTGAGCTAAATGGTGTGGCGCTTCAGAACAACAACAAGGCGTTTGACCTTGGGCGCATCATGGCCGAAGTACCGGACGCCCTAGCGGAACCAGCCCCCTCCCCTGCCCCGAAAACTGCGGATGATATCATTCAACACCGTGCAGCAGAGCTGACGGCGTATCAGGATGCAGATTACGCTCTTCGCTTCCGCGATACGTTGCGCCACTTCCAGGATCGGATGCCCGAACATATTCGGGATGACTTCACCAGTTTGGCGGCAAAGTCTCTTTTCAAGCTGATGGCCTACAAAGATGAGTACGAGGTGGCCCGCCTGCATCTAGATCCAGAGTTTTTGGGTGGTTTGGAGAATGAATTCGAACCTGGGTTCACCATCAACTACCATCTCGCCCCACCGGGTTTCGCAGGCGAAACTGACAGCCGGGGACGTCCCGGAAAAATTCAGTTCGGACCTTGGATGGCCAGGGCTTTCACCATTTTGGCGCATTTCAAGTTCCTCCGTTCACGCACAATTAATCCGTTTGGATTGTCTCAGGAGCGGCGGCAAGAACGGCAGTTGATCACATGGTTTGAAATAATCCTGACCACCCTGCCCTCTCCGAAGTCAGAACATGAAATCGAGATAGCTAAAGCGATCTTGTCTGCCCCAATGAATATCCGCGGATTTGGACCGGTGAAGGAAGAAGCTGTTAATGCCGTGCTGCCGAAGGTGGAAAAAGCAATGCGCGAACTGGGCGTCATACCCCCAGCGTGATCACCTCGCCACCAGCCGCCTTCGCATCTTCGGCGTCATGGGTCACCATCAAAACGGGCAAATCACAGGCTTTGGCCCGTTCAAAGACCAGATTTCGGACCTTGGTGCGCAGGCTGGCGTCCAATCCTGAAAATGGTTCGTCCAGCAATAAAGCCTGAGGATCGGATAACAACATCCGCATCAGGGCAACCCGTGCCCTCTGACCTCCGGAAAGCGTATCTGGGTCCCGTGAGGCATATCCTTCCAAGCCGACCTCAGCCAAAACCTCTTCCACCCTTGCCTGCCGGTTTTGGCGCGAACCTCCGGGGGCCAATCCAAAGGCCAGATTAGCGCCAACCGACATATGCGGAAAAAGCAACGGGTCTTGAAACAGGATACCTGTGTGCCGCTGATGGGGCGGCAATTCCGTGATGTCACGCCCATTCAGCAAGATCCGACCAGACAGCTCAAACACCGGGGCAAGCGCGCCCGTTATCGCGGAAAGAAGTGTTGATTTCCCAATACCAGAAGGCCCCATAAGCGTAAGAACCTCACCGGGTTTCACACGATGGTTCAATTGCACCAAAACCTGCCCCGCCTGCCGGATCTCAACGTGATCAAGCACCAGACCCGCTGTGTGATCATCCATCCCGCAATCCTTTTCTGTTTCTCCAGACCAGCGCTGGCACAATCAATGCCAAGGCAAAGGGCAGCAGAGCTGCGGCGGTTTGCAACAATCCAAACACGCCAATGGCCCGGCGATCCCCTCCGGATGCCAAGGCAACCGCTTCGGTTGTGAGTGTTTCCACGCGCCCTCCACCTATCAACAAGGTTGGAAGGTATTGGCCAACCGACACGGCAATCCCCACCGCAACGGCGGTCAGGATTGGGGCGAGTAACATGGGCAGTCTGACCCGCCATAAGACACGATCAGGGGATGCCCCCAACGCTTTTGCCACCACCGCTTGCCGTCGATCCCATTGCATCCACGGATCCTGTAGCGACAGGCGAATGTAGGGCAAAACAAAAACCAGATGCGCAACGACCACCGCTCCCCTGCCCGTCTCAAGCCCCAGAGACAGCATCAAGGTCTGCAACCCCGGTAGAAACGCGGTTTGCGGTATGAGGAGCGGCAAATACAACAGCCACATTCCGCGCTGGGTCAGGCGAAGCCCGTGGCGTTCTTCTGCCTCAAGACAACCAAGCGTCAGGAACAATCCGACCGCAACTGCGGCCCCGGCGATTACAGCCGTTTCGCTGACAGCCTGCCAGCTGCCTACGCTATCCCTGTGCCAACTGCGCAGGGTGAATTGATCCGGCAAAAGGTCTGGAAAGCTCCAGAAGCCAGCAAAAGACCACACAAACAGCCCCAGCAGCCCCAAAAACAGCAAGAGAGCCGTCAGGAGCGCCAACAGGAGCCCTCCAGCCCGAATATGGGCGTCCGCCCCCAACCGCAGCCCCCGATGCGCCAGAGAGGCCCCTAGCCGCCCCAAGAGGCGCTCTAGCCCCCACCAGACGGCGACCGCCCCGAGAACAAGCCCTAGCTGCACCAACGCGCCGGCAGCAGCCCGCAGACGAAACACAAGGTCAGGGTCTGACATCCAGCGCACAATCTGCACGGATAAGGTCGACGGTGTTGAAGGGCCAAGGATCACCGCCACATCCACCACGGACATGGACCAGGCGAGCACGACCAGAACGGGCAACCGAATACGCCCGTAAACCACCGGAAACACCGTGAACATCCAGGCCGCTACCCGCCCGTAGCCCATGGATTGCGCCACAGCCAAACGGCGCGCACCTCCCACCTGCCCCATTGCGGCAATAGACATCAAAAGCAGAAATGGCACTTCTTTGATCACCATGCCCGCTATCAGTGATAAACCCATCGGATCTTGCAGGATGAGAAGATCAGGGGGCCGCTGCCACCCGGTCAGTCCCGGAGACACCAGCCGAAACAACCAGCCGGACGGCGCAATCAGAAACGCCAGCCCGAAAGCCGCCGCCGCATGGGGCACTGCCAGAAGCGGAGACAACAGGCGCTCGACCCAGCCAAAAGCGCGTGTCCCTGCCCAGCCCGCGAGAATGGTCGCAACAATTGTTAGCGAGATTGCCGCCGCGGCAACTCCCGTGCCAACAGACAATCGCACCGCAGGCCAGAACCCCGGCCAGTCAAACAGGTCCCGAAACGGATCCAGTGAAGGACCATATAATCCCGCCGCCGGAAGATGGCCGAAGCCCGGCAAAATCGTCCCGACAAGCCCTGCCAACACCGGCCCAAGCAATAACAGCAAGGTCAGCGCAGGAAGAATCGGAAAGAAGGATCGGGATTTTGCCATTCAGCTTCCAAACTGTCCGGCGGTTACGAGACGAACCGCCGGATGAGTGTCTATTCTGGTTATTCGGTCACTCCGAAACGAGCTTGCCAGTCCTTAGCAATTCGGGTCATCCAGCTGGGATGCGGTTCTGCTTGCGCCTGCCCCAACTCATCCGGCGACAAAGTTGCAATGCCAAGATCCAGCGCATCAAACCGAGCGCGGTCTTCATCGGACAGCCCTGCAACGTTCAGAACAGTTCCGTATCCAAGCACATTCGGGTCCTGAGCGTTTGCCTGTGCTTCCGGGCTAAGAAGGAAATTCGCCAGCACCATCGCCCCCTCTTTTGAACCGGAGTTATAGGGGATGGCCACAAAGGAAGCGTTCCCAATGGTACCCTTTTCCAGGACGAAGGTGCGCACTGTATCTGGAAGCTCATAATTCGCAATCGCAGTAGAGGCCGCCCCGGGGCTGAATGAAATCGCCATATCCAATTCGCCATCGTTGATCAGCTGGATCTGACGCGTTCCGGTCGGTGGATACGCCCGCCCTTCTCGCCACAGCACAGGTGTCAATTCATCGAGATAGGCCCAGAGCGGAGCCGTTACTGCGGGATAGGAATCGTCAGCGACCGGATCGACCAGGACCGAAGGGTCGTCCAGTAAGTCGACCAGCATTTGCTTCAAAAAGGTTGTTCCAAGAAAATCCGGGGGCTGGGGATAGGTGAAGCGACCAGGGTGGGATTTGGCCCACTCTAGGATTTTTTGCGCAGAGGGAAGCGGAGCCTCGATATCTGCCGTGTCATACATGAACACAACTTGCGCCATGGCCCAGGGGCTTTCATACCCTTCCACCGGCACCGTGAAATCCGTCTGAACCGTTTTGCCTTCAACATCGACGTTGGCCCACCCCGGCAGATCTTCAGCAAACGGACCAAAAAGCAGCCCCGACTGCTTCATCGCGGCAAAGTTCGCACCGTTGATCCAGATGAGATCGATGGCGCCATCTGCATCCTGACCTGCCTCTTTCTCAGACAAGACGCGCGTGACGGCATCGGCGGTATCGGTCAGTTTGACGTGTTCAACAGTGACGCCATAGTCCGCTTTCACCCGCTCACCGGCCCAAGCGATAAATGCATTGGTTGTGGGGGACCCACCCCAGGCATTCCAATAGACGGTCTGCCCCCGCGCCTCCTCCAACACCGCGCCCCAATCTTTTGGATCTGTATCCGCCATTGCAGCCAAAGGCAGCAGCGCACCAAGAACAGAGGCTTTCAACCAGTTCGTTTTCATAATTTCTCCCAGTTCATGTGATCAGTCAAAGGCACGATGTGCCCCGTATACGCGAAGCATGGCGGTCAGAAGGCAAAGTGACCCAAATCCCCATGCGAGCAAAGAAAACCAATTGGAGAAAAGGCACAATATCACAAAAAATACAATTGTTTCAGTGCCTTCCAGTATTCCATTAGAGTAGTATAGCGATTTCACACCCTGCGCAGTTGTCTCTCGACCATGCTTTTCTGCCAAGATTGCATACCCCAGAAAACTTGCGCCATTGACATAGAATGTCAGCAGCAAGAAAGCCCCTGCATGGGTGTTTGCATCTGGATCGGCCAAAATAAATGCAAACGGCACCGCACCGTAGAAAAAGAAATCGCTGGAGATATCTAAATAGCCACCGAAATTGGTTGTTTTGGTGGCGCGCGCCACCGCGCCGTCCAACCCATCAGCGACCCGCGACGCTAGAACGAAGATCAGACCGGCGGTGTAGAATTGAAGTGCAATACATACTGCACCAACCAATCCAAGCAGCAAACCGAAAATCGTTACTGAGTTCGCGGACACACCCAGCGATGCCACCCTTTCACCTAGCAGATTCAAAGGCGGATCTATCAGTTTTCTCATCGCACGATCGAGCATGTCGGATTCCAAGTCAACTCAAACTATCAAACTTCATCTAAAGTCTATGAACGCCCTTCTCCGGTACGTCCATTGCATCAACGAAATTGTGATTGTCTGTCAGATTGCGAAAGCCAGCATCGGGTTTCGCGGCGAAACCTGAAGGGTCAATTCCCCAACAACGCGCGCAACTCGTCGATTGCCGCGTCCACCAGCTCTTTGCTTGCACCCTTACCCTGAAACCGTAGCAGGATACCTTGTTCGTCCTCATCACGCGACAAAACCACCGGCTCTCCAGCACAAAGCGATTTCAGCCTGCCGGTCCCAGGTTTTGGCCTTGATGCGGATTTTGGGCGCCCACCCCGGCTTTGATCCTTGGGTCCTTCTTCTGCACTCTCGACAACTGGAAGCAAGCATAACCACTCTTCCTCAGAGTTCGCCGGTTGACGGCTCGCCATTGCCTCTCGCAGTTCCTGCGTGTGGCCCATCCGCAAAGTTGAAGCCAAACGAAGCCCCTGCTTCTCGGTCAATTGATCGGCAAAGCCAAGCAGGTCCCCAAGCTCTTCAAACACATGTGCAAAAGATCGCACCTTTGATCGCTTCGACTTCGAAGCAGATGCAAAGAGTTTGCGGACCGCGTCTTCAACAGTTTCAAAAGCGCCATTTTGTGTCGAAACGACTGCAATCCGCCCTCGCTCAAAATGGCTGAGCTGCGAACGGATTTCATTCTCTTCGACCATGGCAACAAATGCCTCGGGAACAGACTCTATCGGCTTAATTAGAGACTTTGCTGTCGCAAATTTCGATTCGCCCGTCTGGTCATGAAGGTGCTTTAACGCCAGAAGGCGCCGGTATCCGGACACAACGCCGTATGTTTTCCCGTCACCCGGCTGCTTCAACCTGTAAAGTTCCACAGGCAATCTGAGACTATTAGCTGAAATAGAGTCTATTAGTTCGCTCAATTCTACCTGATCAACGGACGCACGATCGCGGATCATGTCATTCATATCAATCTGATCGAGGGGCACCTCGGTCATGACCAATCCTTTGCTCTCTGCGTCCCGTAACCGGTCAGCATCTGCAGAGTCCTTGGCCAGTTTCTCACGAGCGGCAGCATCCACAACCGGGCTTTGTCCTGCCGCATCAGCGGCCACCTGCGCAATTGGTGCCATCGCCCCCTTCATGGGGGTTTCGCGGCGAAACTCTTCTTCAAGTCTTGTTAGATCCTCGGCACTTGGTGCCTGCAGTTTACGCCTACGTGCCATGTTATGCCTCCTCCTCACTGCTCATCATCTGAAGATCCCGCCACCAACATCCGAGGATCAGCTCCTTTACTTCAGCCCATGTCCGATCAAAGGTCTCGCGACCGCGGACATAGGTGTCGCGGTTGAATTCTCGATAGTCCGCCTCGTAGATCCCGTTCACCTGCTCGCCTGCTTGCCCGACCATCGCAGTCACGTCCTGCCTGTATGTGGTCATGAAATCACCAAAATAGGCTTGGATCACATTCGCAAGATCTGTTTGTTGTGAGGCATCGAACCGGGTGATCAGAGCCCGCACGGCGTCCCATTCAAATCGTATTTCGCTTAAACCATGCTGCCGACGAAGCGCATTCTCACCTTCTTCGATCGATGCGAAGGTGGAATACAGCATATCAAAGAACCGACCTGTCGAATCGAACTCGAGGAAGGACGCCCCAAGCGGGATCAGCAAAATATCCGCCGCCGCAAGTGCGTTGATGGTCAAATACCCGAGGGCTGGGGGGGTATCCAGAATGATCAAGTCATATTCGGACAACAACCCTTCGTTCTCCAAAAAGCCCGTCAACGCATCCCAAAGAGGCCAGGATCGCAATTGCATGCGCCACACTGGAACCTGAAACTCCGCCCAATAAAGGTTCAGTTGGGCCCCAATCAGATCGATATTCGGCCAGTGGGTATTTTGGATCACACGCTTGGCATCAAAATCCAACGCTTCTTTCAGCGTCTCGTCGAGGGGCAGGGTAGGTTGCCCTGCGGCTGCTCGAACCTTGTTCTCATCCTCAAGAAACTGTGCGTAGTGCTTGGCCATCAGTGGAAACGCGGTTTGCCATTCATCTTCCACTTGCCCGCCCATGATGGAGGTCATCGATCCCTGGCTGTCCAGATCAACCACTAGGACTTTGTACCCATCAAGCGCCGCTGACATGGCGAGATGGGCTGCTGTTGAAGTCTTACCGACACCACCTTTGAAATTAGCAACGGCAAGCACCTTGGCATCCACACCTTCAGGTCGCCAAGGGCGGTATTCACGTGTTGAAACTCCCTCAGCGGCAAAGTGATCTCTCAGCGCAAGCACATCTGATAACGAGAACCATTTTGATCCACCTTCACCCTCGCCCTGTGGCAGAGAGGGGTTTTGCTTCAGGACGCGCCGAAAATGCGCTGGTGCCACGGGGATCAGGTACTTGCAGATTTCCCAGATCGAAAACCGGCGCAATCTTTTGCGACCATCTGGAGCGTAACCTCGCTTTGCCAGATCATCTCGACCACGAGCTGCAAAGCTTGCTGCTTTTGCGAATCGTGCGGTATTTATGGGATCAGCCAGTTTTTCTGCGGCCTCTTCCGGGTTGATGTTGAAATATGGGGGAGGTGGTGTCTGAACTGCTCTTGCCATGGTTTTCCCAATATGTGCGCTTATTGTGCATTTATTTGGTAAACCATGTGACATGTGAATGGCAATTGAAACATGCGGACGATTTGTCACTTGGTTTCGCCACGAAACCTTATTGAAAAGCCTCAACAATGCTTTCTATTGTTTATTGTATTTAAGAGTTTTGGTGCAAAATAGTAGTTATATTACATGCGGTTAAGACAACTTAGGTATCTGCTTCCGGTATGAAAGGTCCCTGTTTGCAGGACGTCACGCACCCAAGCACGGTTCCATGGTAACCGATTCGCAGGAAGAGGGGGGGATGAGTCCGGTTTCTGTGGATAAGTAGGGTTTTTAGGGGATATTTCACTGTTTAAGACCCAGAGCTGTCCTGTGTTTGGGTTCCTTTAGTATTCAAAAGAACCCGAATGCGGGATGGGGTTCGCAATTTCGGGGACCCGTCGTAGTCTTGTGCGTGGGTTCCTAACATGCGAATATGGCGCAAGTTACAAGAGGTCGAGCAGATGGACCCGATTCCCAAGGATCGCCTTACTGGCGCATTGCGACGCGATAGCGTCAAGAAGAACGTGGCTGCTATACACGTTTCCGGAAAACTGTCGCTGCTGCAACGTAAGCTGTCTAACGTTTTGTTGCTCAACGCCTATGATACGCTGACATCTCAGCCCAGCCACCGGATTGATGCGCGCACGCTGTGCACGATGATCGGGTACAATTCAAACGACTTCGATACGCTAAAGGCATCATTGCGAGGGCTCGCTGAAACGGTTGCAGAATGGGACATGCTGGATGAGGCGGGGCGGCAGGAATGGGGAGTCTCGGCGCTCCTCTCCTATGCCAAGCTCAAAGGTGGGATCTGTGAATATGCCTATTCTCCGGCGCTGGCTGAAAAGCTGCATGACCCTAAGGTTTTTGCGCTGATCAATCTGAATATTCAGCGGCAGTTCACCGGCGGCCATGCGCTTGCGCTCTATGAAAACTGTTTCCGGTTTGTAAATACGGGGTCAACCGGCTGGTGGTCGCTGGAGATATTCCGTCGGCTGATGGGGGTGGATGACAGCGACTATTATAAGAGCTTCAAGCACCTCAATGCCAAGATCATCAAGCCCGCAGTCGCTGAGGTGAACAAGGTCAGCGACATCATTGTGACGCCCGAGACCCGCAAAATGGGCCGCAGCGTGACCGACATCAGGTTCCTGATCAAACGCAATCCTCAACTGACGATCCTGGACATCGATGATGGGGAAGGGGTGCGTAACACCGAAACCTATACAAGATTGGCAAGCCTCGGGGTCAGTGATCGTTTGGCGCGTCAGTGGATTGCGCAACATGGTGACAGTTACGTCTCTGAGAAAATTGATCTGGTTGAGGCGCGGGATGGGGTAAAAAGCCCGGTGAAATACCTTTCGGCCGCGATTTCGGAGGATTATCAGCCGACAGAAGCTATGCAGGGTAGGGCGGTCACACCAAAGACGCGCGCCCGCGCTGCCAAGTTGGGCCGTGTCATGGAAGCGGTATCCGGTCGCTCTCCAACGCGCAAAGATGCGGACCGTCGATTGTTTATGAGCCAGTTGTCAGACCCAGACGCGCGGGATGATTTTGAACGACACGGCTGGACGTCAGCCCTGAATGTCGAGGCAATATTTGCCTTTTGGGAAGACTTGGAACCGGGTTTGTTCGACGATCTTTAAAGAATAGAAGGTCTCTAACCGCTAAGTTAGAGACCTTTTCCTGAGGCTGGGAGGGCATCCTCAGGCGGCATTTGCTGTGTAGGAAGATTGGCGCAATGCACAGGGAGTTATGTCATAGGCAGTTCGGAACCACCTGGTGAGGTTCGATGTGGCGCCAAACCCTGTTGCAATCGAGATCTCTCGCAAAGGCATGCTGGTTAACGTGATCAGTTGATGCGCGCGCTCCAGGCGAAGGTTGCGATAAACGGTGAGCGGCGTTTCCGACGTCAGATCCATGAAGCGCCGTTGCAATTGGCGGGAAGAGATATTGTGGCGCTCAGCCAGTTCTTCGATTGGCAGAGGATGTTCAAGCTCGGTTAGCATCGTCTCTAACGCTGCGCAGACAAGCCGGTCACCGCCGGATTTCTGGCGGATCGTCAGCGCGAAACGGCTCTGCATCCGTTCCAGTCCGGTATCAAGACCAACATAATCGCCCACGGCACCGGCGACGTATTCGCCGTGACGACGTGCAAAAAGTTCCAGCAACAGGGAAAGAGCGGCAAAACTGCTGATTGCGCTGTCAATGCGCCCCGAGCTTGCATATTTGCGGCCCGTGTTGTCGCTGATCAGTCCCTCTTCTTCGGCAGCTGCTAGGAAATTCGGATGAATTGCGAGTGGTAGATCCATTGCTTGTCCGGGTTGGCACATCAAAAAGATGGCTCCGCCGACCAAAATGGAGCGATTTGCCAGACGCAGGATCTGTTGGGCGCGCCCTCGCTCTTCACGTGAAAAAGACCAGCGCGATCGGATATCCCCGAGAAACAGCACAGAACGGTCGCGCCAATACAACGGATCGCTCGTGTGGCTTTCGGAAAGTGTGTGTGTTTCGACCACATAGAGACTGTTTGGCGCCAGATCGTTGGCGGCCGTGAACAGATCGATGAACATCTGTGTACTGGCCGCGCTGGCCGTGTCAGGCAGAATGATGTTCACCCGGTGCATCGTTAGATGCGGGGCTGTCAGAGGCGCTGTTCCGTTTTGCGCGGAAATGGCGGGGGAAATCTGGTTCATGAGAGCTCTCCTCCTGCGGTGGGTCATGCCCCGCCGGTGACCGGCGGGGCAGGGGGCTTTCGTGGCTTACTCAGCCGCGTCTTCATAGGCCTCCATCGGAGGGCAGGTGCAGATCAGGTTCCGGTCGCCATAGGCGTTGTCGACGCGGTTTACAGGGGACCAGTATTTGTCCACGCCCAGCGAACCGGCCGGGAAACAGGCCTCTTCGCGGGTGTAGGGGCGGTCCCATTCGCCAACCAGATCGCGCACGGTGTGTGGTGCGTTCTTCAGCGGGTTGTTTTCGGCGTCGATCTTACCGTCGATGATATCCTGCGCCTCGCCACGGATCGAGATCATTGCATCGCAGAAGCGATCCAGCTCGTCCTTTGGCTCCGACTCGGTTGGCTCCACCATCAGCGTGCCCGCCACCGGCCAGGACATGGTCGGGGCGTGGAAGCCCGAATCGACCAGACGTTTAGCGACGTCATCCACAGTCACGTGACCGGCCTCATCCAACGGGCGGGTGTCGAGGATGCATTCATGCGCCACACGGCCCGTTTCCGAGGTGTAGAGGATCGGATAGCTTTCTTTCAGACGGGCAGCGATATAGTTGGCGTTCAGGATTGCCACTTTCGTCGCTTGCGTCAGACCTTCACCACCCATCAAGAGCACATAGGCCCAGGACACTGGCAAGATCGAAGGTGAACCGAACGGTGCTGCCGAAACTGGGCCGATTGCATCGTTCAGCTCCGGGTGACCTGGCAGGTAGGGCTCAAGATGCGCACGCACACCAATTGGACCCATGCCGGGGCCGCCGCCGCCATGCGGGATGCAGAAGGTCTTGTGCAGGTTCAGGTGCGATACGTCACCGCCGATCTTACCCGGCTGGGCCAGACCCACCATAGCGTTCATATTGGCGCCGTCGATATAGACCTGACCACCGTGATCATGAGTGATCTGGCAAACCTTTTGCACGGTTTCTTCGAATACACCATGGGTCGAGGGATAGGTGATCATGCAAGCGGCAAGCTGTTCCGAGTGTTCGGTCGCTTTTGCTTTGAAATCAGCTACATCGATGTTGCCGTCTTCATCCGCTTTCACCGGCACAACCTTGTAACCCACCATCTGTGCAGTGGCCGGGTTGGTGCCGTGGGCCGAGGTCGGGATCAGGCACACATTGCGGTGCCCTTCGCCGCGGGACTCGTGGTAGTTGCGGATGGTCAAGAGACCCGCGTATTCGCCCTGCGCACCCGAGTTCGGCTGCATCGAAATCGCGTCATAACCGGTGATCTGGCAGAGTTTATCTGACAGGTCGGTGATCATCTCTTTATAACCAAGTGCCTGATCTTCCGGCACAAACGGGTGCAGGTTGGAAAATTCAGGCCAGGTGACCGGGATCATTTCGATCGTGGCGTTGAGCTTCATGGTGCAGGACCCGAGCGGGATCATGGCACGGTCAAGCGCAAGGTCACGGTCGGCCAGACGACGCATGTAGCGGGTGATTTCCGCCTCGGCCCGGTTCTTGTGGAAGATCGGGTGGGTCAGATACTCGGTTTCACGCAGCGCATAATCGGGCAGGCGATAGGCGCGGTTGGCCACACTGTCATCTTCTTTCTCGATGCCAAAGGCACCCCAGACGGCCTCGATGGTTTCAGCGCGGGTCTGTTCGTCGAGCGAGATGCCAATGCGGTCGTTGCCAACAGCGCGCAGGTTCACGCCACGGGCAACGGCCGCTTCCATGACGGTTTTCTGCAGCGGACCGACCTTGATGGTGATCGTGTCAAAGAACACTTTCGGATCCACTTTGAACCCATGCTCTTCCAGACCGGCGGCGAGGCGCGAGGCCTTGCGGTGGACCGACTGAGCGATTGCCTTGATCCCATCGGGGCCATGATAAACCGCATACATAGATGCCATGACAGCCAGCAGGGCCTGAGCGGTGCAGACGTTCGAGTTGGCTTTTTCACGACGGATGTGCTGTTCGCGGGTCTGCAGGGCAAGGCGATAGGCCTTGTTGCCTCGGCTATCAATCGACACTCCGATGATCCGGCCCGGCATCGAGCGTTTCAGCTTGTCTGTGGTCGCCATATAGGCGGCGTGCGGGCCACCATAGCCCATCGGCACACCAAAGCGTTGGGTCGAACCGATCGCAATGTCGGCCCCCATCTCACCCGGGGACTTCAGCAGCGCCAGTGCCAGGATGTCAGCGGCGACGATTGCAATGCCCTTGTGTTCGTGCAGGGCGGCGATTTCGGCGGAATAGTCACGGACATGGCCATAGGTGCCCGGATACTGGAAGATCGCGCCGAAATAAGCGCCGGGTTCCAGCTCGGACGGGTCAGCGACGGTTACATCAACCCCCAGCGGCTTGGCGCGGGTCTTGATCACCTCGATGGTCTGGGCGTGGCAATTGCGGTCGACGAAGAAGGCCGCAGCATTCGACTTCGACTTGCTGCCGCGTTTGGCCATCGCCATGGCTTCAGCGGCTGCGGTGGCTTCATCCAAGAGCGACGCGTTGGCCACGGGAAGCCCGGTGAAATCCGACACCATGGTCTGGAAATTCAGAAGTGCTTCTAGGCGACCTTGGGAAATTTCGGGCTGGTAGGGTGTGTAGGCGGTGTACCAGGCCGGGTTTTCCAGAATGTTGCGCAGGATCGGGGCAGGGGTGGTGGTGCCGTAATAGCCCTGACCGATCAGCGAGGTCAGAACCTTGTTCTTATTGGCAATTTCTTTCATGTGGAAAAGCGCGTCGCGCTCGGTCATCGCGTCGCCCCAATCAAGCGCCTCTTTCTGGCGAATGGCGGGCGGCACGGTGGCGTCGATAAGCTCATCAAGCGTCTTGAAGCCAATCACCTTCAACATGTCGGCCATCTCTTGCGGAGAGGGGCCGATATGGCGGCGGTTTGCGAAATCATAGGCTTCGTAGTCGGTCAGTTTGAAGGCCATGCTGAGATCCTTTGCGTGGGGTGTTTCCCCGCCAGAGTGAAACATGACCGGCAGGGGATAAGTGACGGCGGTAAGATTAGCCGATGAAAGCTTTATAGCCGTCCAGATCCATCAGATCATCCAGCTGAGAGGCGTCGGCGAGCTTGATCTTGTAGATCCAGGCGTTGCTTTCCGGGCTTTCGTTCAGCGAACCGGGATTGCCTTCGAGGTCTTCGTTCACCTCAACCACTGTGCCATCGACCGGGGCGTAGATTTCCGACGCGGCTTTCACGGATTCGATCACGCCGATCTCGTCGCCCTTTTCAAATTCGTCATCAGCTTCTTTCTGCTCGATGAACACAACTTCGCCCAGCTGATCTGCGGCGTGTTGGGTGATGCCGATGGTGGCCACGTCACCTTCAACGGTCAGCCATTCATGTTCTTCGGAATAATAGGTGGTCATTGTGACACTCCTTGGGATCTTGATTTTCTGTGTCGCGCAAATTGGTCTGAAAACCGCCTTGCACTATTCGGATTGCACTTAGCGTTTGTAATTCTGCTGGACGAAGGGAAGGGCTACGACCTCGGCCGGTTGCACCTTGCCGCGGATGATTAGGTTCACCTTTTCACCCGCGTCTCCATGTCCTTTGGCAACATAGCCCATGGCGACCGGGCCGCCAACGGTGGGGCCAAAGCCACCCGAGGTGATTTCGCCGATAGTATTACCATCAAGGTCTTGAATTTCCACGTGTTGACGGGCCGGGGCGCGGCCTTCGGGCTTGATGCCGACGAGTTTCTTGGCGGCACCTTCGGCCAGCTCGCGTTGCACGCGATCAGCCCCCGGGAAACCACCTTCTTCCTTGCGGCGTTTCTCGATGGCCCAGCTTAGGGAGGCTTCGATCGGCGAGGTGGAGTTGTCGATGTCATTGCCATAGAGGCAGAGACCCGCTTCGAGGCGTAGGCTGTCGCGTGCACCCAGACCGGCCGGTTCGCAATCCTCATGGGCAAGGAAGGCACGGGCCACGGCTTCGGCCTTGTCTTCCGGGATCGAGATTTCATAGCCATCTTCGCCGGTATACCCCAGACGCGAAATGCGGCATTCGACACCATTGATGTCGGCAACAGTGGTTTCCATGAATTTCATGTCACGGGCGGCAGGGCAAAGCTCGCCCACCACGTCTTCGGCTTTAGGGCCTTGCACGGCAACCAGCGCGCGGTCGAAGATCTCGGTCACTTCGACGCCGTCCAGATTGGCCTTCATGTGCGGGATGTCCTGATGACGCATCGATGCGTTCACCACGACAAAGAAATGATCTCCGGCATTCGAGACGATCAGGTCGTCCATGATGCCGCCTTCGGGGTTGGTGAAGAAACCGTAGCGCGCCTTGCCCTCTTTCAGGGTGGCATAGGCCTGCGGGCAGATGGTCTCGAGCTTTTCGCCGAGGTTTTCGCCTGTCAGGATCACCTGACCCATGTGGCTCACGTCAAAAAGCGCTGCTTTTTCACGGCAATGTTTGTGTTCACCCATGATCCCCATCGGGTATTGCACAGGCATGTCCCAGCCGGCGAAATCAACCATCTTGCCGCCAAGTTCCACATGCAGGTCGTAAAGCGGGGTGCGTTTGGGGGCATCAGTCATTTCAGTGCCTTTCCTTATGCGATGGCGGAGATCCCGCCGGGTTATCTGGTGTTGGAGAGAGTGCCGTGTACCGGCACTCTTAGGTTTTAATTAATCGCGAACCACAGTCACAGTGCAGTGGGCATTGCGCACCACGCGCGCCAGGTTCGGGCCGATTTCATAATTCGGGAAATCGCCTTTGGACGAGGCAATGATGATAAGGTCAAAGCCTTCTTTATGGGCCAGCTTTAGAATTTCGCGGTACACGCTGCCTTGTTCGATGTGAATCGGCACATGGGCTGCATCATTTGCGGCAAAGATTGCTTCGATCTTGCCACGAACATAGTCCTTTGCACCAGACCCATACCCTTCGGGCAGATTCGGAAGCTGGATAATTTCCGGAACAACCTCAACGGCATGCAGTTCTGCACCGTAGAATTTTGCCTGTTCCAGAGCCAGCGGCAACGCTTTTTTCCAAGACCGATCATCGGTGTGGTCAATCGTCAGGAGAATTTTAGTAGCCATCTTCATATCTCCGTATGAAATGTGGGAGAAAGGGGGCCGGGTTGCGGCCCCCCGGTTTTGGCTTATTCAGCAGGCTCTGAAGCACCACCTTCCGTTGCGAAATACTCTTTGGTGAGCTTCACAACAATCGGTGACAACAGGGCCAGTGCGATCAGGTTCGGAATGGCCATCATGGCATTCAGCGTGTCAGCCAAGAGCCAGATGAAGCCCAGATCTGCGGTGGCGCCGAAGTAGATCATCACGATCCACAGGATGCGGTAGGGCATCAGGGCACGGGAGCCGAAGAAAAAGCCCACGCATTTCTCGCCATAGAACGACCAGCCAAGAATGGTGGTAAAGGCGAAGATCGACAGGGAAATGGCGATCAGCGATCCACCGATACCCGGCAGCGAGGTTTCAAAGGCCAGCGAGGTCAGGGCTGCGCCCGATTCACCCGAGGTCCAAGCGCCCGATGAGATGATGGCGAGGCCAGTGATCGAGCAGACGATGATGGTGTCGATGAATGTACCAAGCATGGCAACCAGACCCTGGTTTACCGGGCTGTTGTTCGACGCAGCAGCGTGGGCGATCGGAGCTGAACCAAGGCCAGCTTCGTTCGAGAATACGCCACGGGCCACACCAAAGCGGATCGCGGCCCACACGGCAGCACCAGCAAAACCACCGGTCGCAGCCGACGGGGTAAACGCATAGGTGAAGACCATCGAGATGGCGTTGCCAATTTCACCGATGTTGATCAGCAGAACCAACAGGCCAGCGATGATATAGCTCACCGCCATAAACGGAACCAGCTTACCAGCAACCATACCGATACGGGTGATACCACCCAAGATGACGGCTGCAGTCAGAACCATCAGAACCACACCGGTGACCGAGGTGTTCACGCCGAAGTTCGAATCGAGCACCTGGGCCACACCGTTGGCCTGCACACCGTTGCCAATCCCGAAGGCGGCGATTGCGCCAAACAGGGCAAAGGCTGGCGCGAGCCAGTACCATTTGGAATCAAGACCGTTCTTGATGTAGTACATCGGGCCGCCAACAAAGTTGCCCAGCTCGTCTGTTTCGCGGAATTTCACCGCGCAGACGGCTTCTGCGTATTTGGTGGCCATCCCCACAAGGGCGGTCATCCACATCCAGAACAGCGCACCCGGCCCGCCAAGGAACACTGCGGTGGCGACACCAGCGATGTTCCCGGTACCGATGGTGGCCGAGAGCGAGGTCATCAGGGCATTGAACGGGCTGATCTGCCCTTCGCCTTGGGCTTCGCGCCCTTTGAAGAGCATTTTAAAGCCCATACCAACCTTCCGGATTGGCATGAATTTCAGCATGACCTGGAGCAGGAAGCCTACCCCAAGAATCAGGACCAGCATCAGCGGCCCCCACACAACGCCATTAATGGCGCCTACAATGTTATTTAACGCTTCCATGGTTTCCTCCCCATGATTTCTGTCCCCCGCGCATTTAACCGGCCTGACCCGATATGCGTGGTTTGATTCGTGCTTGCGTCGCTTTTGGGGGTCATAACGACGTCATTTCCCCTAGGTAACGCGAGACGTGTTCCTTATAGGAAACAAATTCCCGATAAGCAACAAAAGTGTTCAAATAGGGATTTTGACATGTGAAGTAGTCATGGATAAGCTTTGAGAAAATAGGGAGAATTGCGCAAATGGAGTGGATTCCACGTGAGGAGAATGTTGTGACCTCTGAAGCTGAACAGGCTCCGGACGGGGAAATTCTGGGTAAAATGATTCGTGAAGCGCGTAAGGAAAAGGGGCTGACGCTAGAGGAAGCTGCGGGAGCGGCAGGCATTGGTCGGTCGACTTTATCCAAGATCGAAAACAATCAGACCAAACCCAGCTTCGACATCATTCGCAGGTTGATGCAGACGCTTGAACTGGAAACACCACAACTGTTTGTTCAAACCGGCAAGTCAGATATTTCCGGGCGGCGCGATTTCACCCCATCAGGCCAAGGTGAGCACAAAGAAACACGCACCTATGACCATGAACTCTTGTGCAATGAGCTCTCGTCGAAGCGGATGGTGCCATATATTTCGACCATCAAAGCCCGCGAAGCGGCGGATTTTGACAGCTGGGTCCGCCATAGTGGTGAAGAGTTCATGTTTGTCCTGTCGGGTGAACTCACCCTTTACACCGAACACTATCGCCCGCTTCAGATGAAGCCAGGTGACAGCGTTTATTACGACAGCGGCATGGGGCATGGATGTGTTTCGACCAGCGAAGAAGATGCCAAAGTGCTGTGGGTGTCGCTGCAAGGCTGATAATCGACAGGATACTGGGCGCATCTTGCCCATCTCCTGTCGGAACCTGCCGTTCCAGATGGAGTAAATCTGGTAGTTTGCGCCGGAAGTTGAACGGAGGGGTTCCATGGGAGAGTTGTGGGAGGGGCTGGCGCAGGCCGTGCGGCTGCTGATCACATTTGACAGCGATCTGGTGGAAATCACCCTGCGCAGTCTGGCCGTAACTTGTACCGCAGTTGTGATTGCGTCGGCTATTGCTCTTCCATTGGGGGCGATTCTGGCCATGCGTCGGTTCAAGTATCGCCGGCTGACCATTGCCATCCTGAACGCATTGATGGGTCTGCCACCTGTTGTGGTGGGATTGATCGTCTATGTGATTTTCAGCCGATCCGGCCCCCTTGGAGTGTTGGGGCTGCTTTTCACCCCCACGGTCATGGTGATTGCACAGGTCATCATCATCGTGCCGCTTATTGCATCAATTACACAGCAAGCCCTGCGTGAACTCTGGTCTGACTACAGGGATTTGCTGATTTCGCTGAACACGACGATACCACAGCGCCTGGGAACATTGCTCTGGGATGGACGCAGGGCGCTGCTCACCGCCTCCCTCGCCGGTTTCGGTCGGGCCATCGGTGAAGTTGGCGCAATCATGATTGTCGGTGGCAACATTGACAATCACACCCGGGTGCTCACCACTGCGATTGCTTTGGAAACCGGCAAGGGTGAATTTGCCATGGCGCTTGGTTTGGGTTTCATCCTGATAGCTCTCGCCATTGCCGTGAACATTGCCATTCACACGCTCAGCCATACCGAACAGGAGGGCCGCTGGTGAGCATGTTCCCAATTCATGCGCGTGCGATCACCGTGCGTCGCCGGGGCCGCGACCTGATTGGCCCATTGGACCTGTCTCTGGAAGGGCAGGGGGTGACCATCGTGATTGGCCCAAACGGGGCAGGGAAGACAACACTCTTGCGGGCATTGCATGGGATTGAACGGTTGAGCAAAGGTGAGATCACCTACGCGTCTCCCCGGCCAGAAGCGCTCGCAGCGCAGGCGTTCGTGTTCCAGTCCCCGGTGATCATGCGCCGAACAGTGCGCGAAAACATGGCCTATCCGTTGTCATTACGTAACATGTCGAAATCCGAAATATCATCGCGGGTTGATGAAGTGGCCGAAAGGGTAGGGCTCACGTTTGCCCTGAACCGTCCCGCGCGCGTTCTGTCAGGGGGAGAGCGGCAAAAGCTTGCCCTTGGGCGCGCGCTCACTCTGCGTCCGGAACTTCTGTTCCTTGATGAACCTTGTGCCTCACTTGACGGACGGGCCACGCGTGAAATCGAAGACGTTCTGAACCACGAGATTTCGCGGGGACGGCGGATCATCATGTCGACTCATAACATGGGGCAGGCGCGCCGCCTCGCGCAGGATGTGCTTTTCATCCACAAGGGTCAGATCCATGAGGCCGCCCCAGCAGATCAGTTTTTTACCGCGGCCTCCACGGACGCAGCGCGGGCATTCCTGAACGGAGATATTGTCGAATGAAACACCTCCTTGTCGGGGCAATCGCCCTGATCGCCATGGCCGGGGCTGCAAGTGCGGAGCAGATGAAAATGGCGGTGACCACGTCTTTTCACAATTCCGGGCTGGCCGAGGTGCTTCTGCCTGAAATCCAGAAGGATCTGGATCTTGAGGTGCAGTTACTGGTGGTCGGCACCGGGCAGGCTTTGAAGCTTGGCCGGGCAGGGGATGTGGATGCCATTTTAGTGCATTCGCGCAGCTCGGAAGAGGCGTTTGTTGCGGAGGGATTTGCCCCCCATCGCCGCGAGATCATGTATAATGATTTTGTCCTGATTGGACCGGAAGCGGATCCGGCGGGTATTGCGCAGGCTGAACGAGCAACAGATGCGTTGCGCCAGATTTCGGACGCGAACGCACCTTTTGTCAGTCGTGGGGATGACAGCGGAACCCATAAGAAAGAAATGAGCCTCTGGATGGCTGCTGAGGTTGCCCCATCAGGTGATTGGTATCGTGAAGTGGGCGCCGGTATGGGGGCGTCGCTTAATACGGCAGCTGGCATGGGTGCCTATATCCTGTCAGACCGTGCCAGCTGGCTTAACTTCGCCAACAAGGCGGATGAGGTGCTTTTGTTTGCCGGTGATCCGGTTCTATTCAACCAATATGCCTATCTTCCGGTGAATCAGGATAAGCATCCCCATGTGCAGGCGGCACTGGCGGCAAAACTTGAGGAATGGCTGACATCGGATCGCGCCAAAGAACTGATCAACGGGTATCGGCTTGCCGATCAGCAGCTTTTTACCTTCAACGCGAAATAGTCAAAATCGGTACCTGTCGACGCACAAACCCTATCGGGTTTGTGCAATGCCTTGAAAAGGCAAATTCAAAATTTGATGTCAGGGCCAACGGATGCCCGTTTTTGCCTTGTGGCGCGGGGGTAAACCCGGCACTCTTCCCACATGTTTTTGCGCCTGTTCAATGCTCTGGCCGGGGCAGCGCTGTCCCTGATGTTTGCCCTGCCGGTCATGGCCGGACAGGTCACGATCTTTGCTGCCGCCAGTCTGAAGACGGCGCTGGAAGACATGGTCCCGCAGATTTCCCAAGCAACCGGTCACGAAGTGACGCTGTCCTTTGCAGGATCGTCTGCGTTGGCGCGACAGATCGAATATGGGGCACCTGCGGATCTCTATATCTCGGCCAATCCTGGGTGGATGGATCACCTCTCTTCTAAAGGTTTGATCCAAGCGGATACTCGTGTCGATCTCGTGGCCAACCGTCTGGCGCTGGTTGGGCGGGAAGGTGAGGTTGACCCCGTAAATAGTCTCACATCCGATTTCGATATTAAGACGCGTTTGGGTGAGGGGCGTTTGTCCATGGCCTTGGTCGAGGCAGTGCCCGCCGGGATCTATGGCAAGGCTGCCTTGCAATCATTTGGCTGGTGGGATGATCTTTTCCCGATGGTGGCGCAGGCAGATAATGTGCGCGCGGCACTTGCTCTGGTGGCGCAGGGGGCTGCCCCACTTGGGATCGTTTATGAAAGTGATGCAATGGCAGACCCGCGCGTTTCGGTTATTGGAGTTTTTCCCCCAGACAGTCACCCGCCTATTCGCTACCCCGCAGCCCTCACGCACAGAGCGGCGGAGGGATCTGAGGACGTACTCGACTGGTTGCGATCTTCTGAGGCACAAGCCCTGTTTGTTGCTCATGGCTTCAGGGGGGTGGATCCGTGATGGAGTGGCTTGGCCCCGAAGAATGGCAAGCAGTGCGCTTGTCGCTGAAGGTGGCGTTTTGGGCCACGATCTGCGCCCTGCCGCCCGGGGTGCTGGTGGCGCATATCCTGGCGCGCGGTCAGTTTTTCGGCAAGCAGGTGCTTAACGGATTGGTGCATTTGCCACTGGTCCTGCCGCCGGTTGTGACCGGCTACCTCTTGCTTGTGGGTTTTGCGCCCAACGGAGTGTTGGGCGAACCGCTCTCCTATCTCGGGATCAGCTTTGCGTTTCGCTGGACGGGGGCGGCATTGGCTGCGGCGATCATGGGGTTCCCGCTGATGGTGCGCGCCATTCGACTGTCAATCGAAGCGGTGGATCCGAAGCTGGAACAGGCGGCGTCTACGCTTGGGGCTTCGCGGCCTTGGGTGTTTGTCACCGTCACCTTGCCACTGATCCTACCCGGCGTTCTGACCGGCGCAATCCTTGCCTTTGCCAAAGCCATGGGAGAGTTTGGGGCGACCATCACCTTCGTGTCCAACATCCCAGGCCAAACCCAGACCCTGCCATCCGCCATCTATGCGTTTTTGCAAGTGCCGGGAGGCGAAGCCGCAGCGACGCGGCTTGTGGTCATTTCGGTTGTTATCGCCATGGCTGCGCTGATTGCGTCCGAACTTCTTGCCCGCCAAGTGGCCAAGAGAATTGGGGGGCAGGATGCTTGAGGTCAGTCTTAAACATCGCTTTTCCGGGACGGATCTGGATCTCGAATTTATGGCGCCCCCCGGTTTGACTGTGCTTTATGGTGCGTCCGGGTCCGGCAAGACGACGGTTGTCAATGCCGTGGCTGGGTTGCTGCGGCCGGATCAGGGCCGGGTTCAGGTTGGCGAAGATATTCTCGGCGACACCGACCGGGGTGTTTGGCTGCCGCCTCACAAACGCGGGTTGGGGTATGTCTTTCAGGAGGCGCGGCTCTTTCCCCATCTCACCGTTGAGCAGAACCTGAAGTTTGGCGCTTGGTTCGCGCAGCATCGTCCACCCGTTGCCAGTTTGGGCAAAGTGGTCGAGATGTTGGGGATTGGTCCGCTTCTGTCACGCCGGCCCGGCGCCCTGTCCGGTGGTGAAAAGCAGCGGGTTGCCATTGGGCGTGCCCTCTTGGCCCGCCCAAGAATGCTTTTGGCGGATGAGCCTCTGGCGGCTTTGGATCAGGCGCGTAAGTCCGAGATTCTTCCGTATTTTGAACGTCTGCGAGACGAAGTCTCTCTGCCGATCCTCTATGTCTGTCATGCCCCGGAAGAGGTTGCTCGACTTGCGACAACTGTGGTGGCGCTGGATCAGGGGCGCATTTTGCAGGTTGGCCCGGCCGAAGACGTGTTGTCAGATCCCGGCTTTGCGCCGCAAGGCCCCCGTGCGGTCGGCGCGCTGTTGCGAGCGAATGTTGCACACCACCACGAGGATGGTCTAACCGAACTGAATGCTGGCGGCATCCCCCTGTTTGTTCCACGCATAACACAGCCGGTCGGGCACGGTCTGCGCCTTCGGATCGCTGCGCAGGATGTGATCCTTGCGCGAGATCTGCCAAAGGACATGTCAGCGCTGAATGTGTTGCCCGGCAAGATCGATGAGGTGCGAATGGGCAAAGTGGCAGGCGCAATCGTAGCCATCACAACGCCTGCCGGAAAGCTTCTGGCACGGATCACCCGGCGCTCAGCAGACGGGATGGCGCTTGCGCCGGGGCAGGCGATCAATGCCATCGTGAAGACCGTGGCAATTGCGCCGGATGATGTGGGGCGGTGATCCGGTAATCTTGCAATCCGTCTGGACCATTTTTGCAAAATTTGGCATAATTGGTGAAATGTGACCAGGAACAAGGAGATGCCATGTTACCTTCTGAGCGCCACGCAATCATTCTGAGCGAAGTGGCCCACCAGCCCGCTGTTTCTATTCGTTACCTGACCGAACGCCTCGGCGTGTCGCGCGAAACAGTGCGCAAGGATATCGAGTTGCTGGCGCAGGCGGGAGAGCTCAACCAAGTGCGCGGTGGCGCCACGAGTATTCGCAAACAGGAACCCCCCATGGCGGACCGCTCCCAAAGCAATCCGTCAGGCAAGGAACAGATTGGTCTACGTGTTGTGCAAATGATCCCGGACGGATCAAGCATCATCATCGATAATGGTTCCACCGCACGTGCCGCAGCGCGAGAGCTTGCCCGGGTGAGGCGTGATTTGGTTATTTATACCAATGATTTGAGTATTGCGGCGGTCATGGCCCCCTGTGCAGAAGTGACTTTGCTTGGTGGGCGATTTGACAGCTCAGAAAATGCAACAATGGGTCTGGATACGCTTGACCACCTCAGTCGGTTTCATGTGGAATTTGCGCTGATCGGGACAGGGGGGATCAGCGCGCGAACCATGTTCACCGATTTTTCGCTGGAAGCGGCCAATCTGCGCCACCTGATGATGCAACGAGCGCAGAGACCTTTTATTCTGGCCGATCACAGTAAGTTTGGCGTTGTGGGACAAGTTGCAATGAAGCCGCTTCCGTCCTCTGCGGCGCTCGTGGTTGATCAGTTGCCAAAAGCGGAGCTGGCAGACGCTCTGGCACATCAAGAGATTGAAGTGGTGTTGGCATAATGCCAAGAATAGAAAATAATTGCCAATAAATGCAAAGTGTCGTTAGGGTGAGGCAACGAATCCCTTCGCATGGAGCAATGCAATGGCTGAAACGTCCCTTCCCGCAGCAGCGCAGTATATCATTATCGGTGGTGGTATTGTTGGCTGTTCGGTCGCCTATCACCTGACAAAAATGGGGCATCGCGATGTTGTTCTGCTAGAGCAGGGCCAACTCAGCTGTGGCACCACATGGCATGCGGCTGGATTGGTGGGGCAGCTGCGCAGCCAACCCGCCATGACCAATCTGATCCGCTATTCGACCGAGCTTTATTCTCAGTTGGAAGAAGAAACCGGGCTGGCAACCGGCTGGATGGAATGTGGGTCGGTCACTGTGGCGCGAAGTGATGATCGGATGACCATGCTCCTGCGAACTGCCGCAGCAGCGCGCGCGCAAGGGGTAGATGTCGAAGTGATCACCCCACAGGAAGCGCAGGACAAATGGCCGGTAATGCAGGTGGATGATGTCAAAGGCGGGTTGTGGATGCCGGGGGATGGTAAGGCCAACCCGACTGACCTAACCCAATCCCTCGCAAAAGGGGCCCGCATGGGGGGTGCCAAGGTGATCGAGGGGATCAAGGTCACAGATATTCTGACCGATAAAGGTGCCGTCAGCGGTGTCGTTACAGATCACGGCACCATCCATGCCGAGGTCGTGGTGAATTGCGGAGGTCAATGGGCGCGCGAGATTGGCAAAATGTGCGGGGTCAACGTGCCGCTGCACTCTGCCGAGCACATGTATATTGTGACCGAACAGATCGAAGGGGTAAATCCGGACCTGCCAGTTCTGCGCGATCCGGATGGATACATCTATTTCAAGGAAGAAACCGGGGGGCTGGTGATGGGCGGATTTGAACCCGAGGCAAAGCCTTGGGCGATGGACGGCATCCCGGACAAGTTTTTCTTCCAACTTTTGCCCGATGACTGGGACCAATTCGAAATCCTTCTGGAAAATGCCCTGATCCGGGTGCCGCAAATGGCTGAGGCTGGGGTGCGAAAGTTTTACAACGGGCCTGAAAGCTTTACGCCAGACAACAATTACCTGCTCGGTGAAGCCCCCGAGCTGCAGAACTTCTTTGTTGGTGCCGGGTTTAATTCCATGGGAATTGCCAGTGCCGGTGGGGCAGGGCGGGCGCTTGCAGAGTGGATCGTTGAAGGCGCGCCGACCTCAGACCTCTTCGCCGTCGATATCCGCCGCTTTGCCAATTTCAACAACAACCCCACGTGGCTGCATGACCGGGTCAAGGAAACACTGGGTCTACACTACGCCATGCCATGGCCCAATCGCGAGTTGCACACGGCGCGCCCGTTCCGCCGTTCGGCTCTCTATGATCGACTTGCAGCGAAAAACGCCGTGTTTGGGTCTAAGATGGGATGGGAACGGGTCAACTGGTTTGCCGCTGACGGGCAGGCACCCGAAGCAGAATACAGTTTTGGCCGCCAGAACTGGCATGACAATGTGGCGCGCGAGCACAAGGCCACCCGAGAAGGTGTTGCTCTGTTTGACCAAAGCTCCTTTGCCAAGCTGATGGTGCAGGGGCGCGATGCTTGCAGTGAGCTCAACCGGATCTGTGCCGCCAATGTGGATGTGCCTGTTGGGCAGACAGTTTATACCGGGCTTTTGAATGCGCGCGGCGGGTATGAAAGTGACCTGACGGTTCTGCGCCTGAAGGAGCAGGAGTTCATGCTGATCACCGGGTCGGCACAAGCCGTGCGCGATGCGGACTGGATCCGCAATAATTTCAGTGATGATGCCTATGTGTTCCTGACCGCTGTAACCGCCGCCTGGTCGGTGCTCGCCTTAATGGGGCCGAAGTCGCGGGATGTTTTGAAGAAATTGACAAAGTCGGATCTGGGCAACGCCGCATTCCCCTTTGCGACTGTGCAGGAAATTGACCTTGGCTATGCCACGGTCCTTGCCAACCGCATGACCTATGTGGGTGAGTTGGGGTGGGAACTCATTGTCCCGGTAGAGTTCACGGCAGGAGTCTATGACGACCTGATGCAGGCGGGCGCTGAATTTGGCATCACAGATGCCGGATATTATGCGCTGGAAGGCCTGCGCCTTGAGAAAGGATTTCGTGCCTGGAGCCGGGAATTGACCCCTGACATCACCCCATTACAAACCGGCCTTAACTTCGCCGTTGATTATGAAAAGCCCGGTGGGTTCATCGGAAAAGAAGCGCTGCTCGCTGCCAAGTCAGACCCGGAACACCTGAAAACCCGGATCGTTCAATTGGTGCTTGATGACGGCGCGCCACAGCTCTGGGGGGGGGAGGCCGTCCTGTATAATGGAGTCGAAATCGGTGAAGTTCGTTCGGCAGCCTATGGACACACGCTGGGGGCGGCGGTTGCACTATGCCAGTTGGATGCGCCGGAACCTATCACTGCGGAATACATCCGTGCGGGTCGATTTGAGATTGACCTTGCTGGTGTCAAATATGCAGCGACGGTTCAATTGCGCGCCCCATATGACCCGAAAAGCGAGCGCCCAAAGGTGGGCGGATAAGCTGCGCACTCCTGATCGGGATGGGCGTAATCCATTACTATCGACCGATCTGAACTCTGCACAGTAAGTCGCGGTGGTAATGTCTGTAGAGGCGGTTTAGATGCTTTGTGGGTTTATGACGGAGTTGGTGGGTGAAGTTGACAAAAACACATTTATATGCGCTCGTATGTTGCAATAATGTGGGTATATGTGGTTTACCTGTGGGGAACTGACCGAAAGAGCGCCTGAATGACCAATGCCACCAACCACTCGCACCGTGAGCTGGAACTTCTCACTGCCCTGCGTCGTCTGGGTGGGACGGCACGTTCATCTGAGCTTGCGAAATATCTCGATGTCTCAGAGGAAACCGTGCGCAGGGGCATCAAGTCACTTGCCAAATTCGGTACGGTCGAGCGGGTGCATGGCGGGGCTTACCTGGTCGGCGAAATGGGTGATCCAAGTTTCTTCTCCCGAATGGCACGCAATCCGGATGGAAAACTCCGGATTGCAAAGACCGTCGCCAAGCGAGTGCGCGAGGGTATGACCATCTTTCTGGATGTGGGAACAACCACCGCGTTTGTTGCAGAGCGATTGCGCAAAATTTCCGGGCTGACAGTGGTGACCAATTCAGTGGGTGTTGCGCAGACTTTGGCTGGCACAAGCGATAACCGGGTGCATTTCCTGGGTGGCGAAATGAAAAGTGATGAGCGCGGAACATTTGGGTCGGTGACAGAACGGCAGGCACGGCGCTTTGCGATCGACATGGCGGTGCTGAGTGCAGATGGACTGACCAATACACACGGTTTCCTGTTCACCAATCCTGCTGAAGCAGCTCTTTCCGAGGTGATCGGAGACTGTGCCGACATGCTGATCATTGGTCTGGATCATCTTAAATGCGGTGTAAACGCGCCGCATCGCGGGGTGACTGCAAGCCGGGTGGATTTGCTGGTGGCAGACGAAGCGCCTGATGCGGAGATTGCCCAGGCCTTGGACGGCTGGGGAGTGGACGTTCTCCTGACACCTGCGGGCAAGAAAGAAGAGAACTCATGATTGATCTTCCCTGCCTTCTCAAACCTGCTGGCACCATGTCGGATGTCGATGTGATGCGTGAAAAAGTTAATAGCAACAACGAGTTGTAAGTGGCAAAGGGGGGCTTAGGCAATCTATAGGAAAAAATAATGATGTTGTAGGTATTATCGACTTTTCTTGTTGATGAAACATGCGAAACTGGCCGTGGTTACTGAAGATCACGAAGAATCCAGAACCTGGTTTGAAAGACCAACAGAGGAGAAAATTATGAAACGTAAGGCATCCATTTTTGCCGCAGCGGCGGCGGGTGTAATGCTAGCCACCAGCGCGGCAGCAGAAACGGAACTCACTGTCTATACTGCGGTTGAAGCGGAAGATCTGGCGCGTTACGCTGAAAAATTCAATGAAAGCCATCCAGATATCAAGATCAACTGGGTACGCGATTCAACCGGTATTATCACTGCGAAACTTCTGGCTGAGCGTGATAACCCTCAGGCCGACGTTGTTTGGGGGCTCGCTGCCACTTCGCTCTTGCTGCTGAAATCCGAAGGCATGCTTGAAGCCTATGCGCCAGCTGGCGTGGACAAGCTGGACGCCAAATTTGTTGATGGGGATAACCCGCCAGCATGGGTTGGGATGGATGCCTGGGTTGCATCGGTTTGCTACAATACGGTTGAAGCTGAAAAGAACGGTCTGAAACCGCCATCGTCGTGGAAAGATCTGACCGACCCGATGTATGCCGGTCATGTAATCATGCCGAACCCGAACTCGTCCGGCACCGGCTTTCTGGATGTTTCGAGCTGGCTGCAGCTCTTTGGTGAAGAAGGCGGTTGGGAATATATGGACGCGCTGCATGAAAACATCGCGCGCTATACCCACTCCGGTTCCAAGCCATGTAAACTGGCCGCCGCGGGCGAAATCCCGATTGGTGTGTCTTTTGCCTTCCGTGGCGCCAAATCGAAAGCCGCCGGTGCGCCGCTTGAGATCATCGTGCCGAGCGAAGGCGTGGGCTGGGATATGGAAGCCACGGCCATTGTCGCGGGAACGGCAAATCTTGATGCCGCGAAAACACTTGTTGACTTCACTGTGACTAAAGAGGCCAACGAGATGTATAACTCTGGTTATGCAGTTGTGGCCTATCCCGGAGTTGCCAAACCGGTTGAGCATTTCCCGGACGGTCTGCTCGATGCCATGATCGACAACGATTTTGAGTTTGCAGCCAACAATCGCGCTGCAATCCTGAAAGAATGGCAGTCCCGTTACGACGGCAAATCTGAAGCCAAGTAACTCTGGCCTGATGAGGGGCAGGGATGCCCCTCATTCTCACTCCGCCACTCAAAATACAAACTCGCGTTCAACGTTCATTGCGATGCCTGACCGGGCAGGCAGCTGGCGTTGTTGTAAGGATCGACCCCATGATGCAAGCTCCTGTCACCAACAAGCTCTATCTCAGTATCGATAATCTCTGGAAAGCTTTTGGTAGTTTTCTGGCCCTGAAGGATATCTCGCTTGATATCCACGAAGGTGAGTTCATCTGTTTCCTCGGCCCTTCCGGCTGCGGCAAGACCACTTTGCTTCGCGCCATTGCTGGTCTGGATCTGCAGACCAAGGGCACGGTTATGCAGGACGGTAAAGATGTTTCGAATCTGCCCCCGTCAGAACGGGATTTCGGGATCGTCTTTCAGTCTTATGCGCTGTTTCCGAACCTGACGATTGAGAAAAACATCGCCTTTGGCTTGGAAAACACCGGCCGTAGCAAATCCGAAATTGCCGTTCGTGTCCAAGAGCTTTTGGAGCTGGTTGGCTTACCGGATCAGGGCAAAAAATACCCGGCCCAACTGTCGGGCGGTCAGCAACAGCGGATTGCGTTGGCACGGGCGATTGCGACCAAGCCGGGCCTGCTCTTGCTTGATGAACCCCTTTCCGCGCTGGATGCCAAAGTACGTGTTCACCTGCGTCACGAAATTCATGAGCTCCAGCGCAAGTTGGGTGTGACCACTGTGATGGTGACCCATGACCAGGAAGAAGCGCTGGCCATGGCGGATCGGATCGTTGTGATGAACCACGGGGTGATCGAACAAATTGGTTCCCCCACAGAAGTCTATCGTGAGCCCAAGAATCTGTTTGTGGCCGACTTCATCGGTGAAATGAACCAGATTGAAAGCACTGTCACCAAAGGGGGCCGCCTATCGGTGGGCGAAAAAACCTTTGCTTGTCACGAACATGATTTTGCGGATGGCACACCTGTTGTTGCTGCTGTTCGCCCGGAAGACATTATCCCTCACGAAGAGGGCTATGAATCTGATGACCCCAATCGCAACTGCATTGATGTGCTGCTGCATGAGATGGAGTTCCTCGGTTCGTTCTGGCGTTGCCGCCTGCGCAATGAGCGTTTCGGTAAGTCCGAATTGATTGCCGATTTCTCGATCAATGCTGTGCGTCGCCTGGAGCTGGGTGTGGGCAGGACCATGGTCATCGAAATGCCCATCGATCGTCTGATGGCATTTGAGCGCCCGGAGGCATCGTGATGAGCAGCCCGACGACCAATCTGACAACCATGCCTGAAGGCCCGGTGATCAAGGGCAAGATCAGCCGCGATGATATCATCATGCGCAGTGGCATGATTGTGATCGCGCTTTATCTGATCGCTACGCTGGTGTTCCCGCTTTACGCCATGCTGTCGAAATCCTTTTCGACATACCGGTTTGAACTGTCCCAATACGAATTCCAAGTGAGTGATGAAGTCGGCGTTTTTGACGGCACAATCCTGACAGGTTCCGAGCTGAATGCACAAACCGGAGTCTATGAAGACCTTGATCTAAGCACCGGATCCGATGGTCGACTTGGCGTGACCAAGTTCTTCCCGGATTTCAGCTTCCGCAGCCCGGTCATGTATCAAATCCGCAATACAGCGGAAACCGGGCGCTTCCTTGTGGGGTCCACGCTGCAAGACTCAACTGAATGGGTGACTCTGGACAGCAACACTTTCCGCAGAGTTCAATTGCGCCCGATGAAGTCCACAGGGATGGACAACTTCATCAACTACTTCTCGACGCCGGCACTGTTCAATTCCATCAAGAATTCGCTCTGGATTGCAGTGGTGTCGACCATTGTCACGGTGACGCTGGCATTCTGGTTTGCCTATGCACTCAATCGCAGCTGCATGCGCTACAAAGGGGTGTTCCGCCTCGTGGCTATGGCGCCGATCCTTGTTCCGTCACTTCTGCCGGGGATCGCTCTGGTCTATCTCTTCGGCAATCAGGGCATGCTCAAGGAGCTTCTATTTGGAGCCAGTATTTATGGGCCAATCGGGATTGTGATCGGATCGGTGTTTTTCACCTTCCCACATGCTTTCCTCATCATATCAACTGCGCTGGCGATCTCGGATGGGCGTCTTTATGAGGCTGCGACCAGCCTGCGCTCGACGCCGTGGCGGACCTTCTGGACGGTCACTATTCCAGGCGCCCGTTATGGCCTGATTTCGGCAGCCTTCGTGGTGTTCAACCTCGTGATCACCGATTTTGGCTTGCCCAAGGTGATCGGCGGTCAGTTCAACGTTCTTGCGGTGGATATCTATAAACAGGTGATCGGCCAGCAGAACTTTGAGATGGGTGCTGTGGTGTCGGTTGTTCTGGTTGTACCCGCAATCCTCGCCTTTGCCATCGACCGGATGGTTCAATCGAAGCAGGTTGCCGCACTTACGGCCCGGTCTGTGCCCTATCAACCGACACCGAATGCGAAAACAGACCGCATCTTCTTTGTCTACTGCTGCTTTGTCGCGTTCTTCATCATTGGCCTCCTGGCGGTGTGTCAGTTCGCGGCTCTGATCAAGTTCTGGCCCTATGACCTGAGCCTGAGCCTGAATAACTATAACTTTGACAAGATGGATGGCGGCGGTTGGGCGTCATACTTCAACTCAATCAAGTTGGGTCTTTTGACTGCAATTTGTGGCACGGCAGTGGTGTTCTTCGGAGCTTACCTTGTTGAGAAATCAAACGGGTTCCGCACCGGGCGGGCCATCTTCCAGATGTTTGCGATGCTGCCCATGGCCATTCCGGGAATGGTGCTGGGTCTGGCTTACATCTTCTTCTTCAACAATCCGTCAAATCCGCTGAATGCGATCTACGGGACAATGGCGATTCTGGTGATCTGTACGGTAACGCACTTTTATACCGTGTCGCACCTGACGGCTGTGACGGCGCTCAAGCAGATGGATCGTGAGTTCGAAAGTGTCTCGGCTTCATTGAAACAGCCCACACTGAAGCTCTTCTCGCGTGTGACGGTACCGGTCTGCCTGCCGGCTGTGTTAGACATCTCGATCTATCTTTTTGTGAATGCAATGACGACCGTGTCAGCGGTGGTGTTCCTCTATTCGCCAAAGACAACGCTGGCCTCGATTGCTGTGTTGAACATGGATGACGCGGGGGACATCGCGCCGGCGGCTGCGATGGGGATGATGATTTTCTACACCAATGCAGCGGCGCGGGTCATTCACCTGCTTGCTTCGCGCGGGATCCTGAAGAAAACACAGGCCTGGCGCGCGCGATAATTGTCAGCTTGAGAAGATAAGAAACTCCGCCGCACGCAGGTGTCGGCGGAGTTTCCATGTCAGATTTGCGTTTTGCGGGCGATGTCCATGAAGGCGCGGATGACTTTCACGTCATGGCGCTGGGTCAGGTGGACGAGGGACTCGCTCATCGAAATCTGAGTGCCGGAAAGGCTTATCTTTCTGAACCGTGTGTCATGAACATATTCCGCGAGTGACACAAAGCCGATCCCAGCACCAGAGGCCACTACTTCGCGCACCGCTTCCCGCCCTTCCGCAACAATGGTTGGGGTCAGGGTGATACCCTGACGAAGTGCTTCCTCTTCCAGTTTCTGCCGGGTCTTTGAGCCGTTCTCGCGAAACACCAGCGGGAACTTGGCAAGATCTTTCAAAGAAACGCTTTCTTGAGAGGCCAGCAGCAAGCCATGGGCGGCAAAGGCAACAATTTCGGACGCACCAAGATCGAGTACGGTGATATCCTTGCCGGGGGACACACTTCCGACGACACCGATTTCGGCGTTATAGGCGCGCAACTCCTCGACGACTTTTTCAGTGTTCCCGACCCGCAGTGAAATGGTGGTATGTGGATAGCGTTTCTGGAATTCCCCAAGCAATTCCGTCACATGGTGGGCCGAGTCCGCAACAACCCGAAGTTCGCCTTCCACCGCGGAACCTTTCTGCGAGAGATACTCTTCGATTTGTTCTTCCACCTCGAAATACCGTTTGGTCAGCAAAAACAGCTGTTCTCCGGTTTCGGTCAGCCGAACCCTTTTGCGTTCGCGATGAAAAAGTAGCGTATCGTGGTCCTGTTCCAGTTTTCGTACTTGTTCGGAAATCGCTGGTTGGGTCAGGAAAAGCGCCTCTGCAGCACGGGAAAATCCGCCAAAACGCGCCACATTGTGAAAGGCTTTCAATTGTCTGTGGCGCATTTGATTTCCTCTAGGGTCGATCCTGCGATCATCTATAAGCCGCGCCTATATAACGATTGCCAATTGCAATTTCACATATAGATCTTCTTGCTGCAATGCTATTCGTGACAGACCATTTCGGAGATGCAAAATGACTGCTCCAAATACCAGAATTGCACCCCCTCGCCTGGGAGAACCGTACCTCCTGACTCCCGGGCCTCTAACCACGTCTTATGCCGTCAAAGAGGCGATGTTGAAGGACTGGGGCAGCTGGGATGATGACTTCCGTGCGATGACTCGTGAAATGCGGTCTATGCTGCTGGAATTGCTAGGGAAAGGGTCGGATGAGTTCGACTGTGTTCCCATGCAGGGATCTGGGTCGTTTTCGGTTGAAGCCATGCTGGCATCCTTCATTCCGCGCGACGGAAAAGCATTGGTTCTGGCCAATGGCGCCTATGGGATGCGGTCAGCCCAGACGCTGGAGTATCTTGGGCGCGAGCACATTGTGCTGAACAAGGGGGACTATCTTCCGCCGCGCGGGGAAGAGGTGGCGAAAATTCTTGCCGATGATCCGGCGATTACCCACGTGGTTGCGATCCATTGCGAGACGTCGAGCGGTATCCTCAATCCGGTCGAGGAAATTTCCGAAGCGGTCTATGCCGCAGGTCGCAAGCTGTTGATCGATTCGATGTCGGCCTTTGGCGCAATTGAATTGAAAGTGGCGGATGTCCGTTACGAGGCAATGGTATCGTCAGCAAACAAATGCATCGAAGGTGTGCCCGGTTTTGGCTTTATCATTGCGCGCAATTCCGAGTTGGAAGCCGCCAAGGGCAACAGCCATTCGCTTAGCCTGGATGTTCATGCGCAATGGGCGCATATGAACAAGACGGGTCAATGGCGCTTTACTCCGCCAACTCATGTTGTGGCGGCCTTCCTTGAGGCCTTGCGTGCCCACAAAGAAGAAGGCAGCGTGGCCGGACGCGGGGCGCGCTACACCCGCAATCGTGACGTGATGGTTGCCGGGATGCGCGAACTGGGTTTTGAAACGCTGCTCAAGGATCGCTGGCTGTCCCCCATCATCGTGACCTTCTTTTGCCCGTCAGATGAAAACTTTGTTTTCGACCGCTTTTATGAGCTGATGAAGGAAAAGGGTTTCATCATCTATCCCGGCAAGCTGACTGTCGTTGACAGTTTCCGCGTCGGCTGTATCGGGCAAATGGACGAACATATCATGCGGCAGGTTGTTGCTGCCGCCAAGGAATCGCTGGAAGTGATGGGTGTCGCAGATGCAAGCCCGCCCGCTCTGGCCCTCGAAGAACGCGCCAAGCTGGCCGCCTGAATACATAAAGGAACACCATAATGACCATTCAATCTCCTGTTGTTGCGAACGGGCGCGCCTACGCCAATCCCAAAGTGTGTGCGATTGCGATCTGCCTTGATGGGTGTGAACCAGAATATCTTGAGGTGGCCATCGGCAAAGGTCTGATGCCGAACCTCAAGCGGATGCGCGAGGAAGGCACGGACCGTCTGGCCCATTCGGTGATCCCGTCCTTCACCAACCCGAATAACCTGTCGATTGCCACGGGTCGTCCACCTGTGGTGCACGGGATCTGCGGCAACTACCTTATTGACCCGGACACCGGCGAAGAAGTGATGATGAACGATGTGCGCTTCCTGCGTGCACCGACACTCTTTTCCAAGTTCTACGAAGCGGGCGCCCGTGTGGCCATGGTCACCGCCAAG